>CANKYO010000036.1 GCA_947488175.1 uncultured Paracoccaceae bacterium | reverse complement strand
ACATTCGTCAGCTGACCGCATTGCTGGCATGCGCTCAGGTCGCAAAATTGGGATGCGCTCGAAAGCTGCCACTTCCTCGAAACTCAGCGACAAGACCAACTGTTCAGACCTCAATGCCTTTTTCGTGCCAGAGAGTGTGGACCGTATTCCAGTCCGGAATTTCCGTGGTGTCGAACCCGTAAGTCTTGCCAGTGGCGATTTTGTCGAAGACGCGCATCGCCTC
>CANKYO010000035.1 GCA_947488175.1 uncultured Paracoccaceae bacterium | reverse complement strand
GGAATTTCCGTGGTGTCGAACCCGTAAGTCTTGCCAGTGGCGATTTTGTCGAAGACGCGCATCGCCTCCAGATGAGCGCCCGATTTAAGGTAAGCGCGCATGGCAGCGCGGTTTTGCCAGACACTTCTGGTATGGTGGATGCCGTTGATTGTTCGCGCTTTGGCATCTAGGCATCCGCCCGCGCGTTGAGCCTGGTTCATCGACGCGATTGCGTGGCGCCAAAAGATCGGCGTCTGCC
>CANKYO010000034.1 GCA_947488175.1 uncultured Paracoccaceae bacterium | reverse complement strand
TGGTTCATCGACGCGATTGCGTGGCGCCAAAAGATCGGCGTCTGCCAGAAATGGCGCACCCGCAAACCTGTGATCGAAACATATACTAGCGAAGTCATCGTACCTCATCTGGTTGACAGCGTCTACTTTTTGAGCGAGAAGGTAGGCACTGTCAACCTTGGAGCTAATGTGATGAATGAATCAGCGTTGGACTTCAGCAAGCGATATGGGCCAACTGCTCTCGTAACTGGCGCGTCGGATGGTA
>CANKYO010000033.1 GCA_947488175.1 uncultured Paracoccaceae bacterium | reverse complement strand
AGTTTGCGCAGCACCTGTCGTCAAGGCCGTCCTGTAACGATCCTTTCGACGATCTGCACAAGATGGGACTCGCCTATTTGGAGTTTGCGCAGAAATTCCCGCTGCAATACCGATTGATGTTCAACACAGCCCTTCCGGACGGCACGGCCCATCCCGAGATGCTGGCGCAAGCTCAGTTTGCATTCTCGATCTTGCATGACAAGCTGGGCGAGATGACTTTGAAAGACCCAGATCACCCTATCCGCGATCCCGTCAAACACGATGCGATCTAC
>CANKYO010000032.1 GCA_947488175.1 uncultured Paracoccaceae bacterium | reverse complement strand
CCGAGCAGGATGTGCTCGCGCGTTTGTGGCATCGGGCCGTCAGCGGCGTTCACAACCAGGATCGCGCCGTCCATCTGGGCGGCACCGGTGATCATGTTCTTGACGTAGTCCGCGTGGCCGGGGCAGTCCACATGAGCGTAGTGACGCGCTTCGGTCTCGTATTCCACATGCGCTGTCGAGATCGTGATGCCGCGGGCCTTTTCCTCGGGCGCGCCGTCGATCTGGTCATATGCCTGGAAGTCACCGAAGTACTTCGTGATCGCCGCCGTCAGCGTCGTCTTGCCGTGGTCAACGTGACCAATCGTGCCAATGTTCACGTGCGGCTT
>CANKYO010000031.1 GCA_947488175.1 uncultured Paracoccaceae bacterium | reverse complement strand
CTTGGCAAGACGGTCACCACACGCCCTGGTGGGCAATCCAAGCTGCTTGGCTATGGCCTCGCCATGTTGCCCCGCTCTTTCAGAAGCCGGATAATGGGACAAATCATGCTAGGGATGACGAAGCACCGCGATGCCAACAAAGAAAAAACAATCGCTTAAACAGGCGCTGGTCGAGCAGGCGTTCTCGGTTATCGAAGAAAAGGGCGTTGAACATCTTAGCTTGCGCGAAGTGGCACGCCGTCTCGGCGTGTCACACCAGGCTCCCTACAAACACTTCCCGTCGCGCGACCACATCCTCGCGGCCGTGGTCGCGCGATGCTTTGCGGA
>CANKYO010000030.1 GCA_947488175.1 uncultured Paracoccaceae bacterium | reverse complement strand
GCAACTTGGTATTCATGCCACCCTTGGTCTGCCCAATCAGACGTCCACGCCCCCCTTTTTCAACCGCAGGCTGGATGCGGTGCGGTGTGCTTTGAGATAGGTGGCATCGATAGAGATTGTCTTATTGTCGGGGGCCTCTGCCGCCAATCCAGTCATGATCCGCGCAAATACACCCATATCGCTCCAACGCTTCCAGCGGTTGTACAACGTCTTGGGTGGGCCATAGTCCGCGGGCGCATCACACCAACGTAAGCCATTGCGATTGATGAAGACAATTCCGCTCAATACACGCCGGTCATCAACGCGTACTCGACCTCGGCTCTTTGGAAAGAATGGTCGAAGCCGCACCATCTGCGCTTCTGTCAGCCAATAGAGATTACTCAT
>CANKYO010000029.1 GCA_947488175.1 uncultured Paracoccaceae bacterium | reverse complement strand
TATGACGATGGCCGCGTCCTCGAAACCCTGTTTGTCGATGGCGTCAGGACAACGGCCACCATGACCGACGTTGCAGATGCTTATGCCTGGTCCACGTACATTGACATGTACGATGACGCAGGCGTTCGGGAAAGCCGCTCCCTGATCTATGATGATGGACGGCAAACCGATACGACATATGCAGCTGGCGTGCGCGCCGAAAGCGTCTCGCGGGATCTGGCTGATCAATTCGTGTGGGACACGATCCAGCAGAATTTTGATCAGGACGGCCAGCGGGCAAGTCAAACAAATGCATATGACGATGGCCGCGTCCTCGAAACCCTGTTTGTCGATGGCGTCAGGACAACGGCCACCATGACCGACGTTGCAGATGCTTATGCCTGGTCC
>CANKYO010000028.1 GCA_947488175.1 uncultured Paracoccaceae bacterium | reverse complement strand
GTGACGCTGGGTGGCGATGACACCATCAATGCGGGTGGCGGTGCTGACATTATCGATGCCGGTGATGGCGATGATACAATAGCTGCCAGTATAGGTGATGATGCAATTCAAGGCGGAGCAGGTTCGTCAGATACTGTAGTATTCTCAGGAAACACTGACGAGTACGATGTCACCGAGACATCGCCAGGTATTTTCGAAATATCTCATTCTCGGGGTTCGGGCAGCGATGGCAACGATACGTTGCAAGGTGTTGAATTCGCTCAATTTGCAGACCAGACTCTGCGGCTCGTACCAACTACTGTTGAGATTGAGTCCCGAACTTATGACGATGGCCGCGTCCTCGAAACCCTGTTTGTCGATGGCGTCAGGACAACGGCCACCATGACCGACGTTGCAGA
>CANKYO010000027.1 GCA_947488175.1 uncultured Paracoccaceae bacterium | reverse complement strand
TGAAAGGCGACAATCGAACTCATCAGGATGATCCCGCCGCGCCCGCGCGCCGCCATCTGACGCGCCAGCGGATGCAGAACTGCCGTCAGCGCATGGCAGTTCACGTCGATCATGTTCAATTCGTCTGAAGCGCAGTTGTCGATGAATTGGCCTGCCGTTCCAAACCCAGCACAGGCGACGTAAAGCCCGATGTCCTGTCCACGGGTCGCAGCCACTAGATTATCTGGACCCTCATTTGTCCCTAGATCGACTGGAACGACTAGCACTTCCACGCCATGATCGCTCCTCAGCGAAGTCGCGAGGGCTTCAAGGCGATCTGTACGTCTTGCGGCTAAGACAAGGTTCAGTCCGCGCGCCGCAAGTTCGGCCAACATTGCCGCGCCGATACCATCCGACGCGCCAGTTACGAGAGC
>CANKYO010000026.1 GCA_947488175.1 uncultured Paracoccaceae bacterium | reverse complement strand
CGTGGTACGGTTGTGACCGGTCGTGTCGAGCGTGGCGTGATCAATGTCGGCGACGAGATCGAGATCGTGGGTATCCGCGACACCAAGAAGACGACCTGCACAGGCGTTGAAATGTTCCGCAAGCTGCTGGACAGCGGTGAAGCTGGCGACAACATCGGCGCCCTGCTGCGCGGTGTGGACCGTGAAGGTGTTGAGCGTGGCCAGGTGCTGTGCAAGCCCGGTTCGGTCAAGCCGCACACCAAGTTCGAGGCTGAAGCCTACATCCTGACCAAGGAAGAGGGGGGCCGTCACACGCCGTTCTTTGCGAACTACCGTCCGCAGTTCTACTTCCGGACCACAGACGTGACCGGCACGGTTGAGCTGCCCGCAGGCACCGAAATGGTGATGCCGGGCGACAACCTGAAGTTCAACGT
>CANKYO010000025.1 GCA_947488175.1 uncultured Paracoccaceae bacterium | reverse complement strand
GGCTCAAACTCGTTTTGCAGATGGAGGACACACAATGTCGAAGGAAATGAAAGGAGGGTGTTTCTGCGGCGCGATACGTTACGCGGTAACGTCCAAGCCCAAACTCAAGGCTCAGTGTCATTGTCGCGCATGCCAGTATTTTGCGGGCGGCGGGCCGAATTACTACATGCTGATAAGCCCTGAAGGTTTGCACTTCAGCCGTGGTGAACCCGGCACCTACCAAAATCCGAAAAAGTCTGGTGCCGTGACGCGGTCGTTCTGCCGCACATGTGGCACACACATCACCACCAAGCGGCCCGGTCTGCGGGAGCTTGTGCTGAAAGTCGGGACGCTTGACGATCCAGATGAATTTGGTGGGCCGAAGATCGCGATATTCTGCGAAGAGAAGCAAGACTGGCACCTCATACCGGAGGATATCCCAGCTTTCGATACACTCCCCCCACAAAACT
>CANKYO010000024.1 GCA_947488175.1 uncultured Paracoccaceae bacterium | reverse complement strand
AAGCAGTCTTTGCTAGAGTTGAAAATTCTGGACTAGGTTGCCGACTTCTGACCGAAGTGCCTCAATCTCTAGGATTTCGTCCTTCCAGACTTTCAGTTTGGCATTGGCAAGATTTCGTTCGAAAGCGCTTCTAAATGCTTCAACTCGTCCTGTTGGAAAGAGAGACTTTGCGACAATGATGTTTCCTTGCGTCCCGCCGATGACATGAGACCAACTCCACCCGATCTTTGGTGTCCAGTCACCGAATTGACTAGGAAATCTCGCTTTGCCGCTTAGGAGGGGTTGTGCCCCTACATACCAAGTAAGCAGCTGGGCTCGCCAGTAGGGGCATTCGATTGAGAAGATAGAGCCGACCCAAGCATCCAAATCCTCATCAGAAACCTTTCGTAGACAGACAATCAATGATGCTGCCAAGTCGCCGCTGACGTTTGCCCAACCCCAAATCCCAGCTGGATTGTTGTTTGAGGGATGTAAGATGCGTCCGACGTTTATTCGTCCATCTTTCCAACGATCTGGGCTCATGATCACGCAACCAAGCGTTTGAAGTACAAGCTCTGGATCGGGAGTGACATGAGTACGATCCGCGGTAGCTAGGTCAACTTGAAGGAAGGCTGTGCAAAGGTCTTCAAACAACCAATAGACAAATTTCTCGTCGCAGCGCGGGATAAGCCTTGGCAGCAAGTACTGAAACCAATTTTCCCATTCTTCAATTAGTCCAAATGCAGAGATTCCACTCCCGATGGCCTCTAAGACCTCCTGCAGATAACGCGTGGATGTGGATTCGAGAGCGTGCTTGAGCTGAGGGTACATTTTACGCGTCTCACCCATGAACCACGCTTCGCCCATGAGCCCGTCCGGTTCGCAAGTCGCCTTACTCATCTCGCTCAGAGCCTGAGACGAGGGTCCTACACCTGGCGTCCACTGAAAGGTCAAATTCTGTTCCCAACTCTGTTGGCTTCAAGGAAATCTAACCCTGACATATCGCCTTTTTCCAAGACAAGAATCTAGGTGTAATTGCTGTGGCTTTGGGCTC
>CANKYO010000023.1 GCA_947488175.1 uncultured Paracoccaceae bacterium | reverse complement strand
TGTCCGTCGTCAGGGTTTTTGGAACCAATGGCGGCTTAAAGTAAGAGAGAGTTTGGCTCATCTTGTTGGTTTGGTTATGCGGCGTGCTGGCGGTGATGCAAGCGTCTCGCGTCGAGTGTCTTTCGTTTGATCCTTTCTCTTTGTTTTAGAATGGCTTTGTCACGCCCGAAGTAGACGTCTGCGGGTGTGACGTTGTTGATACTCTCGTGATAGCGCTGATGATTGTAGTGATCGACAAAGGCCGCGATCTGGGCTTCGAGGTGACCTGGTAGGAAGTAGTTTTCCAGCAGAATGCGGTTCTTCAGGGTTTGATGCCATCGCTCGATTTTGCCCTGAGTTTGAGGATGATAAGGCGCGCCGCGAGAGTGTTTCATGCCTTTGTCTTGCAACCATTCAGCCAGATCGCCCGATACATAACTGGAGCCATTGTCGCTGAGCAGGCGCGGCTTGTGAACGACATGCACCTGATCGCAGCCAGATGCCTGTAGTGCCAGATCGAGCGTGTCGGTCACATCTTCCGCCCGCATGGTCGTGCAGAGCTTCCAGGAGACGATGTAGCGGCTGTAATCGTCGAGAACCGTGCTGAGGTAAAACCAGCCCCATCCCATCACCTTGATATAGGTAAAGTCAGTTTGCCAAAGCTGGTTGATGGCCGTCGTCTTGTGCTGGAACTCATTCGCCGCCTTGAGCACAATGAAGGCGGGACTGGTGATCAGATCATGGGCCTTCAGCACGCGGTACACCGTGGATTCCGAGACAAAATACCGTTCTTGATCCGTGAACGTCACCGCCAATTCGCGGGGCGACAACTCCGTTTCATTCAGCGCGAGATCCACAACCTTGCGTTTCACCTCATCAGGCACACGGTTCCAGACATGCTTTGGTTTGGGAGATTGATCCTGTAGTCCAGCCTCACCGCGTTGCAGATAACGATCATACCAACGGTAGAACTTCGTCCGGGGGATACCAAGCTTGACCAGTGTCCGACGTGCCGGCAGATGGCTTTCTTCCACCAGCCGAATGATCTCCAACTTCTCTGATGCGGCATACCTCATTCGCGGTCGTCCCCATCCCCGAGCATGCTTTTTTTGAGAAGACGCAGTTCAAGCGTCTGTTCTGCCACCACTTCCTTGAGGTCTTTTGCTTCACGGCGCAATTCCTTCACTTCGTCCGTGTTGGCAGCCCGCGCTGTGTCACCAGCAAGCCGCTTCTTCCCAGCTTCCATGAAGTCCTTTGACCACTTGTAGTAGATACCTTGGGATATCCCCTCGCGACGGCAAAGCTCAGCAATACTGTCCTCACCGCGCAGACCATCCAGTACGATCCTGATCTTCTCTTCGGATGAATAGTGCTTGCGCGTGGCACGCTTGATGTCTTTG
>CANKYO010000022.1 GCA_947488175.1 uncultured Paracoccaceae bacterium | reverse complement strand
CGGCCTTTGCACAGACTGTGACGTTGACGGCGTTGAATGCTGAGATGTCGATTGAGGGTGAGTTGTTGGGGTTTGATGGTGAGACCTATACGATCAACACGGTTCTGGGTGAGTTGACGCTGAATGCGAGCATGGTGCGGTGTGACGGGACGGCCTGTCCTGTAACAACCCCTGCAGTATCGGAGTTTCGGATTGCAGGCTCGCCGACCCTGGGCAAGGACCTGGTGCCCGGCCTGCTGCGCGCCTATGGCAGCAACAAGATCGACACATTTGGCTCCGTCAGCCGGTCAGCGGGTCAGGCCGGTGCGGTCGGTTACGAGGTCATCAGCGCCTCGGGCGAGATGATCGCCGCCGTCGATATCGGGGCCTCGAACACGACCGATGGTCTGACCGATCTTTTGCGTGGGGATGCGGCGATTGCCCTGGCCTCGCGGCCCGCCCGCAACCGCGAAGCCCGCGCCTTTGAAGAGGCCGGCCTTGGCGATATCCGGTCCACACAGAATGAACATATCGTGGCCCTGGACGGGCTGTTGCTGGTCACCTCACCGGACAACCCTGTCCGCGCGATCACCGAGCAGAACGCAGCCCTGGCCTTTGCCGGACGGATCAGCAACTGGGCTGAACTGGGCGGGCCGGATGCGCCGATCAACATTTATGTCCGCGACACCAATTCGGGCATCCGCGAGGTGTTCGATAACCTGCTGATGCGCCCCAACGGGCTGCAGATCTCAAACAATGTCGTGCTGGTGCAGGATGATCAGGTCCTGTCGCAGGTTGTGGCCATCGATCCTTACGGGTTGGGTTTCACCAACTTTGCCGATGGCGAAGGGGCCAAGGCGCTGGCGATTGAAGGGGTCTGTGGGCTGCAAACCCCACCCAACGCCTTTACCATCAAGACCGAGGAATACCCGCTGACCCGCCTGCTTTACATGTACACGACCGATCAGCGGTTGCCGGTCCATGCCGACGGCATGCTCGATTTTGCCATGTCCGAAGACGCGCAGGACCTGATCTCGAACGCAGGCTTTATCAATCAGGCGATCCGCGAGGCCTCGATCGACAGTCAGGGGCTGCGGGTGGCGTCGGCCGTGGTGGCCAACCGGGACTTCTCGACCTTTCCACAATTGCAGGAAATGATGCAGCAGTTGATCAGTTCGGACCGTCTGTCGACCACGTTCCGGTTCGAGACCGGGTCAAGCAATCTTGATGCCCGTGCGCAGGATGACATCGTGCGTCTGGCCCGCCTGCTGAGCACCGATGCGTTCCGCAACAAGGAAGCGGTGTTCGTGGGCTTCACTGACTCGGTCGGTGATCCCGAACTGAACCGGCAATTGTCCGAACGCCGCGCCCAACAGGTGGTGCAGCAACTGCTGGACGAGAACCCGAACCTGCAGGCCAATGTCGCCCTGCAAGCCATCGGGTATGGCGAGATCTCCCCGCTGGGATGCAACGAGACCAATACAGGCCGCCGGATCAACCGCCGTGTCGAGGTCTGGGTCCGGGATGTCGTCGCACGCAACTGATGCGACAGCCAACCAAACACACCCAAATCAACACGGATCTGACA
>CANKYO010000021.1 GCA_947488175.1 uncultured Paracoccaceae bacterium | reverse complement strand
TCAATGCCCCAAGGTCTTCCTGTCAGCCATCGCTCTCGCCGCAACCGTCATTTTTTGGTTTTGAGTACTGACCCTAGAATTGTTTCTAGATCGACAATCCTAATTTCCCCACCAACGATTTTCTTAATTTCTGCGAGAAGCCAGACCTCGCATCTCACCATATCGATTTCGTTGTTTGGCAACTGTCCTACAAGGCTAGAAAACTGAACCGCGGAAGCGTTTTCAACACGGGGAACCTCTGCTCCGTACGAAGAAAGAAAAGCCAGCTTCATGTAGACACTTACGCGGTTCATGCTGAAGTTTTCAGTTAAGAGCCCTTGTTCATCAAGCTGCTCTATCAAAGCGATGAGTTGCCCCGTGCTCTGCTCTGGGGGTGATCCGCCTTCAGTCGCCGCTATTAACGCCTCCACATCTATTCCGCTTGCTTTATCAACACACATCGCTACTAGCGTTTGTGAACTGCATCCACATTGCGTCCAATGCTCAACTCGAATTCCGCCCCAGCATTCAGCTACGATATGGTCGCGATCCCTCCACTCTCGCCGGAACTCCTGATCGCGGCTGGTGCAGTAGCGAACTAGATCAAACGCCGCAAGAAAGCCACGACCTTTCCTGTAGTTGGTATCACGACCTTTCCTGTAGTTGGTATGAAAACGGGTCCAGTTGGCAAGGCCAGCTGTGGCGCAAGTGTCCCCACATGATTGCTGGACCTGGAGGCTAGAGTGCCTCACAGTGTCCACTATCGATGGTGGACACTTACCTGAGCTTTACCGTGTTCGTCAGTCGCAGCGTCAGCCATGGTGCAGGATTCTTTGGGGTTGTCCCCATAGTTGACGCGTTTGGGTGGGGGTTCAAGGGTGGCTGCTGACAGCATGTTTCAGAGGGGCCTCAGGATACCGCCAGATCCAGAAGGGCCTCGAGATAGGCCTCCACAGTATCGGGCCCGTTTGGTGCTTTTTTGCCATTCATGACGCCAGCACCCCACGCCACCGTGGCCCATTGCAGTATCCGTTGCCGATCAATGCCCGTGGCATCGGCAAGAAGCATCGCCCTGCGCGCAACACAATGGATGAAATCACCAACAGTGAGATCCCCAAAATCAGGTGTCAGCACAAGCCGACATTCCGCTGCCGGGTCGGCGCGCAAGCCCTTTGGATCAAACAGGCGTGGCCCGTTGGGCGTGAGTATCGCGTGCTGAAACTGCAAGTCGCCGTGAATGACCGTCTCAACCTCGGTCGTTTTTAGCAGACCGTCCAGAATTTCCGCAACCTTTTGGCATAATTTCTGCCGCTGGCCAGTCTGGGCAGCCGCCGCCGCCTTGAAAGCATTTGGTGTACGGGCTTCGCGTATCTTACGATAGATCAGGTGATTCTTAAACTTCACCTTTGCGAGCTTGGCGACCACATGTGCCAGATGCTCTTCGGCCTCAACTGTCTGTCCTTCGGCGATGAGCGTTGCGAGCGAAGGTCCATCGAGCCATTCCATCAAAACTGCGCGGCGCATTGGGCTCGCGCGATAGATTTTAAGCGCGATATCGTCAGGTAGCGCTTTGAGAAAGGGGATTGCGGCGCGCTCGCCAGAGAGGTGCAGTTTTCGATAGAGCTTTAACACTGCCGGTCCGTTTGCCGTCTCAACCTTGTAGACGGCGCGCGATTTGTTATGTTGCAGCTGATCGCCTAGAGTGAGATCCCAGCGCGCTGCAATCCGAGATGCCCGATCTGTCAGTATATTGTGTTCTGGCATGATTTCGCCCAATGCGTCGTACTGGAGGGCGCGTGACAGATTGCCGGCGCCATTGCAAGTCAATGTCATAACACTTGAACTGCTACCCAGATAGTGCCCAGGTGCCGTGAGAATGGGTGGTATCTGCCGCAGTAAGGAGTAGTCTCCATGTCTGATTACATCGACCCCGCCAAACTCGACCGTCTTGCCGAGGTGGCCGTGCGCACCGGTGTGAACCTGCAACCGGGGCAAGATTTGGTCATCACCGCCCCTCCGGGCGACACTGCGATACCTTCAAATCGGGACCTCACAAAGCACGCCCGCGAAAGCGTCGACATCTTTTTGGCTGCATACTCCTCCGCAAGTCCGCTCTGAGCCCAATTCCCCGTTAAGCAATATTGGCTAAGCAGTCGTTCGCGCAAAGTGCGGCGGATTCAACGAGAAAGCCCATCCTGTGAGTTCGAGTCTCTCGCTGCGCGCGCTCGCAGAGTAGAAAATACGGCAGTTGCATGATCGTTGGTGCCGCCATACCGCGGAAAAACCTGCCGTTCAGCCAAGACGCAGCGAGACCAATCCGGCAAACTCACCCTGCTATTGTATAGCACGCTGATCGAAGTAGAGAATGAAAAGGGACAGTTGTCCGACGCAAGCTGTTTTAAAGAGGTCAGGTTTGGACAAATCATGAGAACTGTAAGTGATCTATTTGAAATCGGATGTAAACCACGCTCTTGGAGTTTTCGTGGTGATGAACCTCTCTGGAATGAGTTGAACAGCAAGTTTGCCAATGTCCCCTTACCCGAAAATCTATGGTCAGTAGTCAAAACCAAAAAATGACGGTTGCGGCGAGAGCGATGGCTGACAGGAAGACCTTGGGGCATTGATCATAGCGTGTTG
>CANKYO010000020.1 GCA_947488175.1 uncultured Paracoccaceae bacterium | reverse complement strand
TCGGTGGCTACGATGAGCAACAAACACTCTCTTAGCAAATACCGCTATTTGGACCCATAAGCGCTGACGTCAGACACTTTAAGCCGCCATTGGTTCCAAAAACCCTGACGACGGACAGATGCAGCAAGCGCAGATTAAGGCAGATGCGTTGGTCAGCGAAAGCGAGAATGATCGTTGGGAGCTGGAGATCTCTGATTGGATGTCGGATCCAGAGTACTTATTTATTCATCATCACGTTGAACATGCCGCTTTGACAATTTTTACAAAGGAGTTGGAGATTTCAACAAGGATACGTCGCCTACAGCTGGAGTTAGCTAACATGGCGGCCCTCAGGTAGAAGGGGGCTGCTCTGGTAGGGAGCAGCCTGACCGATGTTGACTGGCTCATTGGGGACCGTGGCTATGACGCGGATTGGTTCAGAGAAGAGTTGAAAGACAAAGGGATACGCGCATGCATCCCCGGCCGAAAGCAACGCAAGAAGACAGTGAAGTACGACAAGCGCCGATACAAACGGCGCAACCGGATCGAGATCATGTTCGGCAGGCTCAAGGATTGGCGGCGTGTCGCAACACGATACGACAGATGCCCGAAGGTCTTCTTGTCAGCCATCGCCCTCGCGGCAACTGTCATCTATTGGTTTTGAGTCCTGACCCTAAATAACCCGTCAAAAGCATGTCCGGATAAAACACTGAACCGTGCGCCACCAGCAACCAACACCATTTTCACCTTTGAGAAGGTGCTGTGTAAGGTTCGAAGAAATGCAATTGGCTCAGGCACAACCAATAGACAAGGGTTGTGAAGGAAGCACCCTTCTAGCTAGAGTGGCGCCAGGTGAGTTGATACGCGGCACCGCAACCTTAGCAGTTTTTAGTAGGACTATTTAATGATTAGTTGGCAAAGCTTCACCCAGTCAATCGGCGCTAGTGATGCAGATGTCGCCGCACTGATTAACAACGATCTCTTTCACTCATGGGACAGTGCAGAGGCAAAAGCTGTTTTCGTGGAATTCTATGACCCAATTGGATCGCCTCTTCGAGTCGGCGGCAATCTCCTCACAGAGTTTCAGTCATGGTATGCCTCAGAGGCTGGCTCTGGTCCAATCAATACACTGCTTGATGAGATCGAGGAGCTAAGCAGATTAGGTAGTGAGGTGATTGTCGGCGGCAAAATTCTCGATATTCAGTCTTTCTTCGCTGGCGTTGCCGATTTTTCGGATGGATTTCTGAAATCTGATTTCCTGTTTGCTGATATCCGCCAAGTTGCCTTTGTACACTATGCGAGGGAGCTTCTGAATGCACCCGTAGATTACGAGCAAATCGTACTTGATGCGAATGAATACGTCTGGATTCCTCAAGAGAAAAACGCATTTCACCGCTATGATGAGTACGGTTTCTCGGGGAACGCTGACAACTTCAAAGTACTGTCTTCTGATGGTGGACGGGAATACATCTTTCGATATTCAAACGGGCAATTCGAACTTGTAACAGATCCTCGAAATGAAGGCAGCTACAACTTTGCTGCCGCAGGTGCCAAGATAATCGATCTTGTGAATCTAATTAATGGAAACTTCAGCCTCTTAGATGAACAATCGGAAATTCATACAATTCTGGATATTCGACCTTGGCAGGTCTTTGGAAACGACATTTCTGACCCTTCGACCGTCAATGATAGGAGCTTACTAAATGGTCGCGATGGAAACCTGCCAGTAGACTATGGCCCGATCATTACAGGGGACTTGTTTTTCGGAACAGAAGGTAACGACACTGCGCTTGATCCGTCAGCCACCCTTCCTGGGCCATTCACTTGGCATATTATTGGTCGTGGTGGTGATGACACTCTCATAAGCGCACCGCAAGAAGACATCCTAGATGGTGGTGAGGGCTATGACTTCGCCAGTTTCATTCGCTCGGATACCGGAATCGTTGCAAATCTCGCTCAAGGTTTCGCCCGTCACGGACATGCTTCGTACGATAATCTAGAGGAGCAGCTTATCAGCATCGAAGGGCTCATCGGCTCAAATTTCGGCGATATCCTAATAGGGGACGAAGAGGACAACCAACTTTATGGTCGCGGTGGAAATGACATTATCCGCGGTGGTGGAGGGTCCGACTTAATTCGAGGAGAAGTTGGTGATGATAGGATTGTTGGAGAAATTGGCGACGATGAGATTTATGGCGATGAGGGATCGGATGACCTTTTTGGCGGCGACGACAACGACACGATCTTTGGAGGCGCAAACGATGACCTCGTAAGAGGCGAAGCCGATAACGATACCCTCTACGGCGAAGGCGGGCGCGACACGATCTATGGTGACGGTGGAAACGACACCCTCCACGGAGGAGGACGCCAGGACTTTCCAGCAAGCTCTGAAGCAGATGTCTTAATAGGAGGCTCCGGGTCAGACACCTTCGTTTATTTGCTTCACGATGTGCCCTCCAATCCAAACAACGAACCTTTAGTTGGTCCCGTTAACGTTGATACCATCGCTGACTACAATCAAGGTAATTCGGGTTTCTACGACCCCACTGAAGGTGACTTCATCGACCTCAGTGCCATTTTGGGGCCCGCATATTTGGCTTCCGGTGCTGAGCCATCGAGCTTTGTTCGCGTGAGAGAATCTTCTTTCATTGATAGCACACTTGTCGAAATTGATCTTGATGGCGCGCTGAATGGCGAAGATTGGACTACACTTGCGGTGCTTGATGGTTTGTCGTCAGGTGCCGAAGTTGCATTCAAACTCGATCCAACCAGTGTTGGTCCAGACGTTATTCTGAATAGTTCGTCTGTCGCAGGTAGCTACCGCATTGACCCTGTTTCGCAGACAGTTGTCGAAAATGGAACTATAGTTTCGTTCACACTTGTTCGGCCTGATGACACGTTTGCGGAGACTGTCTTTGTCAGTACCACTGTGGACCGAGGAAGCTCCAACGGTGGTGACTATTCGCCACTTCTAAATGTGCCAATCACATTTGCAGCGGGAAGTGATACTGCGACAGTTGAGGTAGCAATCGAAGAGGACAACCGCGACGAAACTGTCGAAACTTTCGGAATAATTATTCAATCCTCGCCAGATCAACCAGCAAGCCAGTACCTGGCGTCGGGATCATTCTCGATCATCGATGATGACGCTGCTGGGTCATCGGTGTCATTTACCGAGAATGACGATGAGGCGTGGATTGCGCCGATCAGTGGAACAGAAACGTTTGACGGCCTTGGCGGGACCGATTTGGTCACGGTTGACTTGAGCGGCTGGAGTTCTTTCGGAACTATAATTTCAGGGTCAAACCGAAGCTTCAGCGGCGCTGACGGAAGGATCAATCTAAACAACATTGAACAGTTCGTTGTTATCGGCACAGCGGGCAATGACACTATCACTACAGGCGATCTAAATGATGTGGTTCTGGGAGGCGATGGCGATGATACAATTGATGGTCGCGGCGGTATTGATGTTCTTAGCGGTGGGGCGGGCAATGATCGCTTCCTGAATGTCGGTCTTCTGGAAGTCATTGCTGGAGGTGAAGGACAGGATTTCGTTAGTTTCGACGCGGCACTTGAGACGTCAGATCAAACGATCAACTTGTTTACAGGACAGGGTCTAGATGGTTCCTGGACGGGCATTGAGCGTGTGTCGGGTGTGCTTGGGTCTGGCGCTGACAGTGTCGTTGCCGGTGCGCTGATCGACAATGTGTTTGGCGGCGCAGGCGAAGACTTCCTGCGCGTTGATTACTCGCAAGGGTTGGCGGGGTCCGACGATGTGATCCGGTATGTGTCTTTGCGGTTTGATCAGGATGCCAGTGGCGGGCTTTCTTCTTTCGATGAGCGCGTGTTCATCACAAGAAGTGACGGATCCCAAGATGAGTTTTCGGCAAGGCTCCATCAATTCGAGACGTTCGATATCACAACGACCGATGGCAACGATGTTGTCTATACCAAGGATGGTGATGATCGGATCGTGACGCTGGGTGGCGATGACACCATCAATGCGGGTGGCGGTGCTGACATTATCGATGCCGGTGATGGCGATGATACGATCCTCGGGGTCGGTATCGGCGACACTATCGCTGGTGGTGCGGGACGCGACTTTGTCCAGTTTGATGTACAGCAAGCGACTGAGAACACCGAGATCAACTTGCTAGAAGGCACCGGTGTGGGCGGTGTATCCTGGACGGGCATTGAGCGTGTGTCGGGTGTGCTTGGGTCTGGCGCTGACAGTGTCGTTGCCGGTGCGCTGATCGA
>CANKYO010000019.1 GCA_947488175.1 uncultured Paracoccaceae bacterium | reverse complement strand
AATTTCTACAAACACTCACACTCGCCGCGCTGACAGCGTTTCCGGCCCAACTCATCGCGCAATGCGATCAAGGGGAAGAAAAGCTGATCTTCAGCATTATTACATCGCTGCAAGGCCATCCCAAGGGCGAGGCTGCACTGGCCTATGCCGATGCGATCAACACGCAGCTTGATGGTCGCTACTGTATTGAGGTCGTTGGTAATAGCGAACTTTACGCTGATGACGAAAAGCTGTGGCAGGCGATGCTAGATGGTGAAGTGCATTTTGCAGCACCCAGCCCCACCAAGATGACCCAGTTTGCCAACAAGTTGGCGCTGTTTGACCTTCCATTTCTGTTTGACGGCCCGCTGCACGCGCTCGAGTTCCTTAGCTCTGATGCCACCGAGGAAATCTATGAGCAGCTGGAAGATGATGGTTTCTATGGCATGACCTTCTGGTCGAACGGCATGCGCCACTTCTCGGCCACACGCCCGATGCGATTGCCACGCGATGCCGATGGATTGACTTTCCGTGTCCAATCCTCATCGCCGATCATGGCGGCAATGCTAGAAACGATGGGTGTCACCCCACGCAAGATGGCTTTTGCTGACGTACTTGGCGGACTTCAATCGGGCGAGGTTCAGGGGCAGGAAAATACCTTCTCGAATATCGACTCCAAAGGTTTCTACACCGCCCAGGCTGCGACCACAGAGACCAGTCATCATTATCTGGGATACCTCGTGTTCACAACAACATCGTTCCTTGACGGTCTTGATCCGGAGACCCGCAATATCTTTATCGACACGATGAAACTTGTATCGCACGAACGGAACCGATTTGCCTTTGAGCTCAACCAGATTAGCCGCCAGAACATCATAGAGGATGACGGTATCGTCATCAGTCTGACAGATGAGGAGCGGCAAGCCTGGCGCGATGCGTTCGAGCCGATCTTTGATGAATTCAAACCGGCCATTGGCGAAAGCTTTGTTGATCGTGCGCTTGAGATCAACGCGAACGCCAACCCATTCGACTAACCAAACCCGAACCAAACCTACCCACTCACCTACCAAAGAAACGGGCCCCATGAAGGGCCCGTTTTGCCTTGCACGTACCTGGTGTTACGCAAGGGTCAGGTCAGGACGTTGCCTGAGTCTCGCATAACTACCCGGTGCCTGCCGCAAGCTCATCGTCCAGCGCGCTCGCAAAAAACCCCTGAAATGCTGATACGACATCCGCGGATTTCTCTTCCGCGAGGTAGTGCCCACCATCTATGGGCCATCCGCGCACATTTTCTGCTCTTTCGCGCCACAGCGCCAGACAGTCGAAATGTTTTTCAATTGCCCCGCGCCTCCCCCACAATGCGAGCACGGGCATCCTGAGACGTTTCGTATCCATGTCATCATGCGCCTGGTCGATCGTGATCGCGGCCCGGTAGTCCTCGCAAGAGGCGTGGATAACCGCGGGATCGCGAAAGTAGGTCAGATATTCATCAAGCGCTTGGCGGACAAAAGGCTGAAGTCCCGCCGATCCTGAACCGCATTTTTTTAGCCAATAGTAGTCGCTTGTCCCTTGGATCAGTGTTTCTGGAAACGGATAGGCCTGGGTCAGCCAGTACCAGTGCCAGTATGTCTGGGCGAATTCACTGTCGCCATCCCGGTACATTTCGCGTGTCGGCGCAATATCCAATGAAGCCAGCGCAATCACCCGTTCGGGATGATCGGCCGCAAGTCGATGCGCGACGCGCGCGCCTCGGTCATGCGCCCCTATGAAAAACCGTGGATGGCCAAGCGAATCCATTACCTCAACCATGTCAATGGCGGTTGACCGCTTGGAATATGGCGCATGATCTGCGTCCGTCTTTGGTTTATGCGACCTGCCATAACCACGCAGATCGGCACAAATAACGGTGTAGTTCTGCGCTAATTGCGGGGCCACCTTGTGCCAAATTGCGGAGGTTTGTGGATACCCGTGTAGCAGGAGAACCGCAGGGCCCTTGCCAGCTATCCTGCAAAATACGCGCCCTGCATGCACATCAATGAACTCTTCGCGAAATCCATCAAAGAAGCAATCGGCGACAGGTGCTTCGGATAATGCGGTCGTAAAGTTCAAACCCATGGCCATCTCGTCTGCAGAAAGTTTCGACGAACCATAGTCGAGATCAATTTCGAGATTAATGCAGAAATACATATAAATGCTTTCCGCTCAATTATTCGGTGCTGGTGGCCCTAGAAAAGTGCAACGATCAGGGAGGAAACATCATGAAAAACATCACAAGACGCCATTTTGGCAAGGGTGCGATTGGGCTCGGCCTGACGGCTGCCGCGCTTGGAGCCCCGTCTATCCTGCGCGCAAATACTTATCCAAATCGCGCGATCAATTACATCATTCCGTTCAATCCCGGTGGCGAAAGCGATGTAACCGCTCGGTTCCAGCAACCGTTCTTCGAAGAGATCACCGGCCAAAGCGTTGTGATCCAATCCAAGCCGGGTGCCGGCGGCGCGACGGCCTGGGCGCAGTTGAATGGGTTTGACCCGGATGGTCACACGATCATGAACACAATCGTACCACACACCGTTTTGCAGCCAGCCATGAAGGACGTGGGATATCAGACCGCTGACATCAACAATGTCTTCTTTTTTCACTATACGCCTGACGCGATTGTCGTGAAGGCAGACAGCCCCTATCAGACGCTACAAGATCTGATTGATGATGCGTCGGCTAACCCAGGCACTGTGACCTTCGGCGGCTCTGGCACCAACACAGCCAATCATCTGGCATCACAGATTTTTATGGATATGACAGGCGCTATCACAACCTACATTCCATTCCGCGGGTCAGCCCCGGCAATGACGGCTGTGCTGGGCGGGCAAATCGCCGCCGCGATGAGCTATACGACCCAAGGCGTCAAGGCCGGTGAACAGGTGCGAACGCTGGCGGTTGCCACGAATGAACGGGTTGCTGCTTTGCCTGATGCGCCAACGTTCAAGGAATTGGGTTACGATCACGTCGGCGGGGCCTATCGCGGCGTTGCCGTGCCCGCTGGAACGCCGCAGGACATTCAGCAGCGCCTGTCCGACATCCTGCAACAGATCAATGCGAACCCTGACTTCCAGGCGCAGATGACCGCCGCCGGGTACGAAGTGATTGACGTTCCTCTGGGTGACGTGCCCGGTTTCATTGAAGAGCGCAGGGCCGCGTACGCCCCTGCGATCGAACGCCTGAAATCGGCATAACGCCCATTCCCCCGCGCGGAACAGCCGCACCGTGTGGGGGGACCCGTTTCCCAAGAGGTTCATATGATCGACGCCCTATTGTCGGCGGCAACGCCCTTTAACATAATGCTGGCCTTGATCGGTGTTGTGCTTGGAACAGTTATCGGTGCCTTGCCGGGGCTGTCTGCGACAATGGCCGTGGCTGTTCTGGTGCCGTTTACATTCACCATGGACCCTGCATCAGGGTTGATTGCCCTGGGCGCGGTTTACACCGGGGCGATTTATGGCGGGGCCTATGCCTCCATTCTTGTGAACACCCCCGGCACGCCAGCTGCGATTGCAACTGCCCTTGATGGTTTCCCGATGGCCAAGCAGGGTGACGGTGATCTGGCTGTAACGATTTCTTGTTTTGCTTCTGCCTTTGGCGGGTTGGTTGGCGCGCTTGCGCTGCTGATCGTGGCTCCACCGCTTGCGACAATTGCGCTGAAGTTTGGGCCGGTCGAATATTTCTGGCTTGCGATCTTTGGGTTGTCGCTGATTGCGGTACTGTCCAAGGGGGCGACGTTGAAGGGATTGATTGGCGGCTTCCTTGGCCTTGGCCTGTCGACCATCGGCTCAGCCGTTGTGGGCGGTGATGTCCGCTATACCTTCGGCAATCCCGTCATGCTGGGCGGCATCCACATTATCCCTGCGCTGATTGGCCTGTATTGCGTGCCAGTTCTGCTGAACATGGTCGCGACGCAAGACCCGCATATCGAGCGTGCTGCAGGCGGAAGGGGTGCCCGCGTGGGTGAGGCACTGGGCCTGATGTGGCGGTCCAAGTTCAACCTCGTCCGCAGCTCTGTGATCGGGACAGTTGTTGGTATTTTGCCTGCTGCTGGAGGTGCTGTTGCAGGTCTGGTCGCCTATTCAGAGGCGCAGCGAACATCAAAGCAACCAGATGAATTCGGTAAAGGGGCTGTTGACGGCGTAATCGCGTCGGAATCCGCTAATTCCGCTACGGTCGGGGGCGGCTTTGTTCCGACACTGGTTTTGGGCATCCCCGGCACGCCCCCTGACGCTATCATTCTGGGCGCTCTGATGGTGCAGGGTATCCGCGTTGGTCCGCAGCTTTTTGCTGAACAGGCATCAACAGTTTATACGTTCATCTTCGGGCTGCTGTTCGCGACAATCCTGATGATCCCAGTGGGTCTGCTGATTGGGCGCACGGCGTTTCGGACGATCTCCTCCATCCCCAAGGCAGTGCTGGCCCCGGCCATTGGTGTGCTGATCATGATCGGTTCTTTTGCAGTGGAACAGAACGCCACCCATGTGGTGATGATGGTGGCACTTGGCGCTTTTGCCTGGGTCGCGCTAAAATACGGGTTCGAGGCATCGCCAATTGTGTTGGGCCTGATCCTTGGGCCGATTGCCGAGCAGGGCTTTGTCCAAGGCTATCTGATCGGCAATGCTGCGGGCAATATCTGGGGCGAATTCTTTACTCGTCCAATTTCCATCGCAATCATCGCTTTCACCATGCTGACGCTGCTTTGGCCGGTGTGGACCGGTCGTAAGGGCCGCGCGCTAAAGGGGGCCCTGCAAAATGAATAGGGTCCTGCACCGAGATCTGATCCCAGCAATCGGCCTGTTCATCTTCGGCAGCTACGCCCTGTGGGAAGCACGTGAAATGTCAGTTTTCGGCGCGATCTTTCCGCAGCTTGCCGGTGGGGGTCTGGTATTGGGTGCGCTGACACTGGCCCTGCGCGCCGTGGTCTTAGCCCGCGTGACAACACCTGCCAAAGGCACGCTGCTGCGTCCGATCCTGATGCTGGTGAGCCTGTTTGGTTGGTCCGTACTGCTCCCGGTTTTGGGATTCATCCCAACCTCGCTGATCGGCGCGGGCCTGTGCATGTTGATCGCGCAGCAAACCAAGGTCCCGCCAAAGACACTGGCGTTTCAGTTTGTGGGGCTCGTGGGGCTGGTGCTGCTGATGGCGATGATCTTTGGTCAACTTCTTAACGTTCCATTGCCCTAAGGCTGTCATGTCCCTCACACTTTATGAAAAGCTGGTGCACCAGCATGTGGTTGCCGAAATCGACGCGGAACATGTTCTGCTTTACGTCGATTTCCATATCATGAACGAATACACCAGCCCGCAAGCCTTTGCCGGGCTGCATGCCGCAGGGCGGTCGGTCCGACGCCCGGAGGCACATCTTGCCGTTGTCGATCATGTGAACCCGACACGGCCCATCAGATCGCTGCATGAAATCGCGGATGCTGGGGGACGCCTGCAGATTGAGACACTGACGCAAAACTGTAGTCGCCATGGCATTCAGTTGTTTGACCTTTTCGATCCCAGACAGGGGATCGAGCACGTGGTCGTGCCTGAAAACGGGTTTGCCTGGCCCGGCATGGTCATCGCTTGCGGCGACAGTCATACGACCACCTATGGCGCCTTTGGTGCATTGGCATTTGGCATCGGCACGTCCGAGATCGAACATATCCTGGCTACACAGACACTCGTCTACAAAACGCTGAAACCGATGCTGGTAGAGGTTGATGGCGTATTGCCTTTTGGTGTGACGGCCAAGGACATCGTGATGGCCTTCGTGGCAGATGTCGGTGCGGCGGGCGCTTCTGGCTATGCGGTGGAGTTTACGGGAACAACGGTCAGCGCGCTCAGCGTGGAAGCGCGCATGACATTGTGCAACATGGCTGTTGAGGCTGGCGCGCGGGCGGCTTTGATAGCACCGGATCGACGGGTGTTTGACTACCTAGCAGATCGACCACATGCGCCAAAACCGGAAGATTTGGAGGTCGCTAAGGCCCATTGGCGCAGCTTGCAATCGGACCCTGATGCCCAGTTCGCCCGTATCGTTCAGCTGAACGCGGCAGATATTGCACCATTAGTCACATGGGGGACCAGCCCTGATCAATCCGTTCCAATCACGTCGGCTATTCCTGAACCTGTGAGCGAAGCAGATGAACGCGCGCTTGCCTATATGGGACTGTCAGCGGGCCAAAACCTGACAGATATCCGCATTGACAGGGCCTTCATCGGATCATGTACCAACGCCCGGATCGAGGATTTGCGCAAGGCGGCCCGTATCTTGGATGGGCGTAGGATCGCTGATGGTGTGACGGCCATCGTTGTGCCCGGATCGAAACAGGTTCGCAGGGCTGCAGAGGCCGAAGGATTGGATCAGATATTTCGCCAAGCGGGGTTCGAATGGCGTGGCTCAGGATGTTCGATGTGTCTTGCGATGAACGACGATGTCGCCCTTGATGGGGAACGCTGCGCCTCATCCACCAACCGCAACTTTGAAGGGCGTCAGGGCCGCGGCGCGCGCACCCATTTGATGAGCCCGGAAATGGTCGCTGCGGCAGCCCTGATTGGCAAACTGTCGGATGTGCGTGAGATCATGGAGGCGGCCTTATGACGCCCTTCACCACCGTCACTGGCATTGCGGCACCCTTGCCGACACCCAATATCGACACCGATGTGATCATGCCAAAACAGTTCCTCAAACGGATCGACCGGGAGGGTTTGGCGATTGGTGCGTTTCACGATCTTCGCTTTGACGCAACAGGTGTGGAAAGGCCCGAATTCATCCTGAACCAGCATCCCTATCGCGCTGCGAAGTTTCTGATATGTGGCGATAACTTTGGCTGCGGCTCCAGCCGTGAATACGCGGTGTGGGGCCTGTTACAGATTGGTATTCGCGCCATTATCGCCCCGTCGATTGCCGGTATTTTCTTTGGCAATTGTGAGAAGAATGGTCTGTTGGCGATCACTCTGCCAAAGTCTGACGTCGCACTTCTTTTATCCCGTGCGGTGGGGCGTGACACTTGCACCATGGAAATCAATCTCAAAGCTGAAATGATCAAAGCAGACGGTTTGGCCATGCCGTTCAAGATCAATCAGAACCGCAAGCAACTGCTGCTAGCCGGTGCAGACCATATCCAACGCACCTTGGATATGTCTCCCCAAATCCAAACCTATGAAAAAGATCAACACAGGACCCGACCATGGTTTTGGAACCGTCCGTCTGCGTGATCGACCAACCCGCATCAAAGAAAGATCAAACACATGTCAAAGACATATAGAATTGCCAGCATACCTGGCGACGGGATCGGGAAAGAGGTCCTGCCTTATGGGCAAGCCGTGGCTGATCGTGCTGCCCGGAAACATGGTTTTTCCATTGAATGGACCCCATTTGACTGGTCGTGCGAACGATATCTTGAAACCGGGCAGATGATGCCCGACGACGGCATTGCGCAGCTCAAGGCCTTTGACGCAATTTACCTTGGTGCTGTCGGGTGGCCAACCGTACCTGATCATGTGTCCTTGTGGGGTCTTCTTTTGCCTATTCGGCGAGAGATGAACCAATACGTCAATGTACGTCATGTGCGATTGCTTGACGGCATCACATCACCGCTTGCCGGGCGCAAACCAGACGATATTGATTTTGTCGTCGTGCGGGAAAACGTGGAAGGCGAATATTCCGACATTGGCGGACGCATGAACCGGGGCACCCCTGACGAAATGGCATTTCAAGAGGCCGTGTTTACCCGCAAGGGCACAGACCGCATCATGCGATACGCGTTTGAGCTGGCCCAGAAACGCGCCCGCAAACACGTCACATCAGCCACCAAATCCAACGGTATCAAGCATTCTATGCCGTTCTGGGACGAACGCTTTGCAGAGATGTCAAAGGCCTATCCAGACGTCAGCACGGATCAATTTCACATCGACATCCTGACCGCCCATTTTGTCCGTAATCCCGACTGGTTTGATGTGGTCGTCGCCTCCAATCTGTTTGGTGACATTCTATCAGACCTCGGCCCTGCGATTGCAGGGTCGGTCGGTATTGCCCCGTCAGCCAACATCAATCCAGAACGCGAGTTTCCGTCGATGTTCGAGCCTGTGCATGGATCCGCACCCGATATCGCGGGAAAGGGTATTGCGAACCCAATCGCTGCGATCTGGACCGTGGCAACGATGCTGCAGCATCTGGGCGAAGAAGGCGCAGCTGACGATGTCGAAGGCGCCATGCAACAAACTCTCTTGCACAGTGGCAGCAAGACCGCAGACTTGGGCGGAACAGCCAAGACAAAAGACTGCGCAGAGGCTGTGTTGAGAAGAATACAATAGAACGCGTGTCTGACGTCAGCGCTTATGGGTCCAAATAGCGGTATTTGCTAAGAGAGTGTTTGTTGCTCATCGTAGCCACCGAG
>CANKYO010000018.1 GCA_947488175.1 uncultured Paracoccaceae bacterium | reverse complement strand
TCAATGCCCCAAGGTCTTCCTGTCAGCCATCGCTCTCGCCGCAACCGTCATTTTTTGGTTTTGAGTACTGACCCTAAGAACCAAAACAATCAGAGTCTGCAACGACAAGATTGCCAAGAAAGGCGAGGCGGTTGGTCTTTCTTTCTATGCGTTTTTCGCAAACAAGAATGATGATCCTGAGCTGCTCATGGAGGCAGCCGAATGGTGGATCAAGACCCATGAACTCGATCATTTTGAGAAAGCAGTAGAGATCCGAGACATGATCAGTTCGGGCATTTGAGCAACGGCAAGTTTGTCCGCAGACCGCCAGTTCGCCGAAAGCTCAATTTAGCGGCCGCAGCGAATGTCCGGATCGGCGGGCCGCGACGCAGCGAAGACACCCAGCGATCAATGGCGGCTTCGGAAAGCCGCGTTACAGCAAATCCAAATGGAACGAATGGCGGGAATGGGCCGAGAGAGCACAACCTGACGCATGGTCGGAGAAGTGGGGTAAGTGCCAACAACTACTTTGGGCTCGCGACAACAGGATGTCACTCTGGTTGTTGGCTTTGATAAGCCGACTCAGCCAGCGCAAATGCTCACGAGATTACGGCGTGTCCATTCTGCGCTGTCTCTGAGGCGCTAGACTTGTCAGCAGATGCTGTAAAGTGAGGTTTTCACCTTATGAGGTGTTTAGATCGTTAAAATTACCGGAATACTTATGTGGTTGATAATAAAGGGTGAGGAGTCCCATTAATTCGGTCCCATTATTTAAGGATTCCGACAGTGACGTCAGTAAATCAGTTTTGGTCGCATAATCAGTATTAAGACACTGAAAAATAAGGAAAAAGTGGCCCCGTATCTTCAGTCACGCACCCTAATGATCAACCAAGGGTGCTGCCGTTGAGTATCGAGGCCACAACGCCTTATAGACAATATGCGCCATCCTGCAAAGCAGAAAATGGCAAAAGCAAAGTTCTTAAGCGAAGATGAGCTTATGGTGATCCGGGTCGGACACCACCTCGGAAAACCACAGGTTAAGATTGCACGATCGCTCGGGCGGTCTCGGCAGGTAGGCCATGACCAAATAAAGAAAATGACGCACGCCGGGACAATCAGCAGCTTGCCGCTGCCGTTCATGGTCAAGCTGATCGGAGACGGTATCGATGAGCGGTAATGGATACAGCCACGCCAGCCACACAACAAAAGTCCTGAAATCGAGTAAGGCGAGATGCGGCCAAAGGATGGTTCTACAGTGCATGTGCGCGCGTGCCGACTTCAAAAAGCCTGAGGTCGTCATAACCAAAAACCAGATATCCGATTACACCGGATTGGAGCGCAAGGCCGTGCAACGGGCCATCAAGTTCCTGCGCGAAGAAGGCACAATCCGACCGATTGCGGGCGAGAGGGGCGGCAAGGGGGTCGCTGTGCGCTATCAACTGGTCAACATACGGCCCGACGCCAACGAAGGCGACGAGAGAGGCCAGAAATCGGCCGATATTGACCGCCGCTCCAAGCAATACCGCGACACGCTGGCCCGGATCATGAGTGAGCGGGGCGTGGACTACGGCACCGCCCGCAACATGGCCGACGAAGAAATGGGGGTCGCAGCATGACCTTTGAAAACTTCCTCGGCCTGATCGCACCCGCCTGGACGATGGAATGCGGCACCACAGACGCGGGCGAATTCATCGTCATGCTGAACCGCAAGGATCAGCGGCACCTGTGCATGTCCGGGCAAGAGACGATCCTAGAACGCGGCTTTGAGGTCGCACCAACCCTTGTCCGGGCCGCAGAGCGCGCCATGACGTTCAAGAGCCGTAGGAGGGCAGCATGAGCCACGCAGAGGTAACCGTCATAGAGGCGCTAGAGTTCGCTGCCCAGACGCTTAGGCAGCAAGCAGATACCACCACGTGCAAAGGTGAGAGGGCCGACAAGATCAGCAAAGCGACCCAATACGAGGGGATCAGGCATGAGTTGATCCAGACTGATCTTTTCGTGGCTACATGGGAGGAAATCGAGAATTGGGACGGTCTTTGGGGGGAGTGCTGACCCCCAGAAACCCGATTCCGAACGGTCAAATCAGGGCGCAGCGATGCGCCCTTTTTTGTGTCCGTTACAAAGGGGGTGCGTTTTGTACCCCCTAACGTACAAAGGGGGTGCGTTTTGACCCTAAAGGGGGTGCGTTTTGACCCCAAAGGGGGTGCGAAATGTACCCCCCTTTCATATATCCATATATCCCTTTGGGATGAATAGTGCGGGCTAGTCGCCCGCAAGCGGGATAAACTGCCATATTGGCGAGGTCACACGATCCCCCAGAGGTTGCCCCCAAAGGAGGGCGCTTCGCGCCCGTGCATAGAATTGAGGCGTGTTGATGTTTTGACCTATCGCCACAGAGCAACGCCGCGCAAACGGACAAGGACCGCCAAAAGAGAAGGGGAGGGGAGGGGCAAGGGGTATTTATTAGGGTAGGGTAGCCCAAAAGACCCAATAGCCATGAGAAAGGCTAAAAACGGGGTATACGTTAAATTCCACTGTAGCGATACAGAAACAGTGTTTGCACATCTGGAAGGCGTATTGTGGGTGCGGCGCGGTGCTTGTTATGTTATAACATTACATAAGGGGAAACCCTATCGAGCAGCACAACAAAGGCGGACAGAATGGGCGTGAAAGTACACAGCTATGGAGACATGGCGCGGGATTTGCAGGACATGGCGAAGGTGGCGGAAAAGGCCCCGATGTTCCAGCAGCCCAAAATGGCGTTTGAGATCGTAACGCGGACCTTGAAACTGATGGAGATCATGGCGGACCGGATTGACGACATGTGCGCCGAACAGGTGGACCAGTCGGCGGCGCTGGTGTCCATCTTGCATGGTCAGGACGCAGCGGCGGCGGTGGAGGCCCCCGCGAACGACAACACGGCCCCCTCAACCGGGGCAGGGGAGGGGGCAAGCGCATGACTGAACAACGCAAAGACTGGCGCTGGTATGTGGCGGGCGAAGGGTTCCGGGACCGCCGGTTCAAGCACATGGACCACGCCCTGTCACTGGCGGCAGAACGCTACGTGAAAGGCGACGGCCAACAGGTCCGCGTGATCGAGTTCGGCGGGTTCCTGAATATCACCCTGTGGCGCGACATGGACGGGGCCGACCGGATCAGCGGCAGCTATTCCGACCGGCAGCTACGTTACGTTAAGACCCGGATCGCCCATGAGCGCGCCCTACGTAACGTTACGGTTGCCGCATGACGGAAATTGTCCCCCGCGAAACCGTGATCCAGACCCGCGAGTGTCCCGACTGCGGGCACTCGGTGGACGTGAAATGCAACAAGAACCGCAACGCCTACTACTTCTGCGATTGGTGCGCAGGTCACCGGCGTTGGGGCCGCGACGAAAGCGCCAAGATGCGGGAACACTACCGCAAAACCCGCAAGGCGGCTGCGGCCCCGGAACGCAACATCGTCACCAAGCCCAAACCCATCGAGCAACCAAAGGAAACGCCTCAAAATGAGCAACCCAAAAAGCCAGAACCAGCCAATGACAACCGACCACCAGTCGAACGACACTGGCTCCATGGATGATGCGGAAACCATCGACGCAGTAATGGGCCGCGTGGATGATGGTAGCCATCTGGACAACCTGCGCGCCGCTGATGTGGACGACGCGGGCGAAGTCGATCACGCGGTGATGAGCGCCGACGATTGGGAGGCGCAGCAGGACGACGCGACGGGTCAGTCTGACCAGATCGACAAAGACGGCTTTTGGATCGTGTTCCAGAGCGCTTTTGCCATCCCCGGCGGGTTTGTTCCTGACTTCGCCCCGCTGGCTATTCAGGAGAACGAAGTCGCAGGCGGGCGGGCCGCGTCTGATGCCATCCATTCCCTGTTGCAAATCTACTATCCGAAAGCCCTGTCGCCCGCCGGTGAAACCCTCGGTCACCTGATGGTCGCCGTGCCGTTCTTGCTGGTCAAGGTGCAGATCGCCAAGGCCATCATCGCAGCCCGCAAACAGCCCCGCGATGTGACGCCACCGGACCCCGCGAACGACAACGCGGCCCCGGCGGAGGATGAGGCCCCCAAAGGCTTCAAGGACACGCCGGAAGGTCAGGCCATCTTTGAAAAGGTGGCCGACTGATGAGCGCCAGCAACGCGGGCCGGATCGGAGTGTGGGGGCGCTCCGGGTCCGGCAAATCATCCTACGTCAAACAGGCCCTGAAAGGCCGCAAGCGGGTCGTCGTGTTCGACCCGCTTGAGGAATACGGGGCGCAGGGCTGCAAGACAGTGCGGACGGTTGATGCCGTCCGTAAAGCCATGCGCGACAACTGGAAGGGGTTCCGGGTTGCGTTTGTGCCAACGGCGGGCAAAGAGAGCGCGCAGCTATCGGCCCTCTGCCGGTTGCTGATCGCCGCACAAGAGCCGTTCAAGGCGTCCCGTGGCAAGGGCGAAATCCTAACGCTGGTGGTCGAGGAAATGAATACCTGTTTTCCGGTCGCTGGGGGCGCTGCAAAGGCCCCCGGTTTCGCGGATGTTTGCAGCCGGGGCCGTCACTTCGGGATCGAGGTCTATGGCCTGTCGCAGCGCATCGCGGAGGTTGACACCCGGTTCCGGGGCAACTGCACCGAAACCGTCGCGCTCAAACAGAAAGGCCCCCGCGACATCAAGGCGGCGGCGGATGAATTGGGGTGCGGCACTGGCCGGATCACGGCGTTAGAGCCGCTGCACTACCTGCACGAAAAAGACGGCCAGATAACGCCCGGCAAGATCACATTCGGGGGGCGCAAATGAGGGTGTTTCATGGCCTCAGTGAAAGGGACTGTCTAGAAATGATCGACTTCTACACCACCGGGTATAGGCCAAGCGGGAAACAGCGCGCCTACTGGCGGCGGCAACTGCGCCGCGTCCGGCGTAACATTGCCCGACTCGGAGTTTCTTACATTACGTAGGTACATTACGTAGGTTTGAGCGCTTTTTCAGCCCGCCCATAACAGCCTCACTGCCCCCGGTAGTGGGGCTTTTTTTTGGAGTGTGGAATGCTGAACATCAACCAACTGGCAACAAGCATCGTTGCAGGTTTGCTGGTTCTCTACATCGGCAAGAAGTGGAAAGATTTGGGCGACTTCGGTGACGTTGACGCCTCGCCTGTTTCCGGTCTCGCCGACACCGACGCATCCACCGAAACTATGGTCTGAAGGAAAGACAATGCCTAACAAAAAAGACTTGGTTGCGGTCGCTACGGTGGCCGCTGGTGTGATGCTGGCAGGCCTTGCCATGTACCACCTCAGCAACTTCGGTCCCGTCGCTCAGGCGCGTTCCGGTTTCGGCGCGTAAAGGGAGACTGACCAATGACAAAACCCGTCAAACGTATGCCCACACCGCTCGGTGTGGCCCCCGGCGCAACCGCGTCGGTCAATCTGCCGATTGGCCTGACCTATGATCGCCTGATCATCCGCGCCAACTCTGCGGTTGACACGCCTATGGCCGTTGCCAACTGGGCGGCAAATCTCGGTGAAATCCGCTTGCTGGTGAACGGCGATAGCCGTCTGACCGTCGATGCTGCCGACATGCTGAAACTGAACGCATTTTACGGACAGGTTGACGTGGCCGGTGCGCTCAACATCTTCTTGGCACGTCCTTGGATGCGGACCATCGGCGGCGAAGATACCACCGCCTACGGCACCGTTGGACTCGACACCTTCGCCCTGGAATTTGACATCAAGGACGCCGCGACGATCCGCGACGTTGAAGTCTACGCCATCCAGTCGAGCGCAAAAGCCTTTGGCGCGCATCGCCGCATCCAGAAGTTCACACGCAACCAAGGCGTGACGGGCGAGGCGCAGATCGCGGATATCCCGCGCGGTGCTTACGCCATGTTCAGCCTGCATGTGGGCACCGATCAGATCGGCGATGCTGAGGTGGTCGCGGATCAGAAGAAGGTCATTGAGACCGACAAGGTGATCCGTTCGGCCATGGCGGCAACTGCGGGCCGCACTGAACAGGCGGGCATGACGCATATCGACCTCGTGTCGGAAAACCGCGTCGGTGAAGCCATGCCCATGAACGTCTCGGACTTCCGCCTTGTGCTGGACTTCGAGGCCACGGGCAACTTCCCGATCTACGCGGAGAGCCTGCAAGGCACCGTGTAACGCCGCAAACCTGCCGGGGCGTATCATCGCCCCGGCCAACCCATTGAGAGGGCTTTATGATGCCATTTGGAGACCTTGCGGTCGGCTCAAAAACCAAGGCGAAACCGGCAACATTGTCGTTCGGTGGCGTGCCTGAGGTTACTTCGCCACCCGTCACCGCCAACCTCAGCTACAACCGCCCGTCGCCTTCCACGTCTATCTTTTCCGGTTTCTTCACCGGGAACGCGGCGGATTACGTCTTTGGGACGCCCGCCAACTCGCCCGCTACGGCGGTCGATGTGAACCGGCAGACGGCCATCTACACACAGAACGCCGAAACCCGGCGGGCAGGGGGCAACATCACCAACACGATCACAACCGCGCTCCGCGACGGTGCATCCGCTTACCGCGACACGCTCAAGGACAAGCTGGGCGACGTACTCAGCAACATCGGGTCGAGCGGTGACGCCACTGTCACGCAAGCCGCCTTTGGGCGTGATCCAGAGCCGCAACAGGGCGTCCTGACGCCTGCGGTGATCTTGGCGGTGCTTGGTGTCGCTGGGGTGATCTACTTCGCCACTCAGAAGGGCTGACGCCGTGTCGGCCCCGATCCCACCCGGCGCTGCACCCGGTCTGCCCCCGCTCAACCTGTCGTCAGGTCCATCGGGGGCAGACGGAACGGCGTCAAGCGGCGGAGTCACAACCGGCGACTTTCGGATTGATCGCGGCGCAAGCGGACTGGATGCCATCACGCGCAACATTCCGATGTTGGCCGTGATTGCTGTCGCCGCCGTTCTGCTGATCCGGCGCAAATGATCGTCGGCCCGCCGTAAGCGCGGCGGGTCGCACCATCACAGAGGAAAAACCATGGGCTTCAACCTATTCGGCAGCACGTCCGAGAGCAAAACCGAAAGCACCACCAACAACGCGGATGAGCGCCAGATCGCGGAGGCTGGCGGCAAAGCTATCAACACCGGCGGCGGTCACCTGTCCATTATCGAGGTTCCAGACGAGGCTTTTGAGTTGGCCGAAACCGCCCTGATCACACAGCAGCAGGTCACGGCAAACACCAACCAAACCCTGTCTGATGCCCTGCGCGCCACGCAAAGCGCCGCGCGCAGCGAAAGCACCCAATTGGGCGACAAGCTGATCAAGATCGGCATTCCTGCCGTCGCCCTGATTTTCATCGTGACCATGCTCGGAGGCACTCGCAAATGACCACCAGTTACGCCCAACGCTCCTACACCGTCCAGCCGGGTGAGACATGGGAGATTTTCCGCCAGTCGGACTTTGTGACCTGTCTGGAAGGCTCCACCGCGTTTAAGCTGCGGATCAACGAAAGCCCGGCAAGCACGTTCCAGGCGGGCCTCACATTCCGACCGACCGGCGGCGTCCAGCGGGTGCAGGTCGAGAACACCACAGCCGACCCGCTGATCGTAAGTCTTGGCTTTGGCCTCGGCAATATCGAGGATGCCCGGTTGAGCCTGCCCGGCGGAACGGTCCCGACGCGTCCGCAGCGCAAGGAATGGCGGCGCATTGACGCGCCGGAAATCGGACAAATAGAGGTGCTGGCCCCGGCCAACCCGTCGCGGGACGAATTGATCGTCGAAAACCCGACACCATATTCCGTTTCTATCGTGGATGAGGTCGGCTTACTCGGTGACATTTTGCGCATTCTTGAGCCGGGCGATAGCTTTGTCGTCCAATGCTCAAATGCAATCCGGTTTCGGTCAAATGAAGTGGCTCAACCGGCGGGGCACTTCCTGCGGGTCACCGAGACGGTGTTTGTCTGATGGGGAGCGTTTTCATCCCATCGCAGGGCGGTGGCGTAACCAATATTGGCCCTATTCCGTTTCGGGGCCTTGCCGGTCTGGAACCCGAAAAACTGTCGGGAAATGTCTTGCGCATTCAGCCCGGATCGACGGTCAACGCTAGCGGCACCGACTTACTATCATCAACCGCGCCGATTGACATTGATCTGACAACCAACGGAGCCTTGGGCGCAGATACGGGAGCGCCTGCGAACGGGCAAGATTGGTTTGTGTTCATACTTAAGAACAACACCAACGGCACAATGTCCGCCATCGCCTCGCAATCCATCACCTATGGGGGTGTCGTGGTTCCTAGCGGGTACTCGGTATTTCGTAAGCTGCCTTGGGGTTTCGTGTACCGGACAACCGCCGGATGGGGCGCGCAGGTCGGCATCCCAGACTTTCACCTCACATCGTGGCCGAAACCTTTGACCACCTATACAGCGTTCGAACTGGCCTCGCCGTTTCTCAATCTGTCCAACGGGCTAGCGACCGCCTTTACCGACATCAATCTGTCAAGCTGGGTTCCTGACAATGCGCGATTGGTGCGCCTTTTCTGCCAAACGGAATACAACTCCGCCGCAGGCACGGCCTACCTGCGCACCTATGGCACGCAAGATGTTGGCATCGCAGTCGGCGCGGTTCACGAGGCCAGCGCGGTGGAAACCACCGCAATTGATCTCCGCGTTTCATCGACAAGGCGCATTCAATACCGGGTGACCGGCGGCGCGCGTCTGGATGTGGGCATAACCGGCTACTACCAGACCGAACCAAGCTGAAACAAGGGTTTAGGAAACGATATGGCTTTGAAATCAATCATTCTGGCGACGGTAGGGGGGGCGTCGGCTTACGTCCTGCTCCGGGCCGTCAATGCGCAGCAAGGGACACCCGGCGAAGCGCGCATTATCCGGGTCTCAGAGGCCCCTAAGGTCAACCGCAAGGCTGACCTGATCGCAAGCGGTTTGGGATTGCTGGGGGCCGTTCTGGACGGCGCTGACGATACGCCGGTTTTCAGCCTGCCAAGGATCTTTGGCGGCGGTGACAGCCTGCCCGATGTGACGGCAAGCCATGATGCGGCACCGGGTGTTAAGCGGGCCGGTCGCAACTTCGGACCATTGCTTGCGCTGATCCGTCAAAATGAGAGCGGGAACGACTATGACCGCTGGTGGGCGGGGATCAGTCGGTCGGACTACCCGGCGAAGCGCATCACGCAAATGACGGTCAACGAATTGCTTGCCCATCAGGACAGCATTGACCGCAAGTACAACAGCGAAGCGGCAGGGGCCTATCAGTTCATGGAGGACACGCTGCGGCTGTTGAAAAACAAGGGCTACATCAAGGGCAGCACGGTCTTTAACCGCACCGCTCAGGATGATTTGGCTATCGCCCGGATGCGGCAGGCGCGGCAGTTGGATGCGTTCTTGGCGGGCCAGATCAGCGACGTGAAATTCGCCGACAACCTCGCCAAAGAATGGGCCTCGTTCCCGGCGCAGATCAAAGACAAGCGCGGGCGCGCCGCGAGCGGCCAAAGCTACTACGCGGACGACGGCCTGAACCGGTCGCACACGTCCAAAGAGAAAGTCTTAGCAGCAGTGAGGGCCATCTAATGCCAATTCCTTTGATCGCATGGGCCGGGCTGGCCGTCGCTGGCGTTGCCGGGGTCGGCTGGGCGGCAAAAGAGACCGGGGAGGCGATGGACAGCGCCACCCGGTTGACGAAATGGGGCGTTGTCGCGGGGGGCCTCTACGTGTCCTACGCGGCGCTGAAATCGGGGGGCGTGATCAAGTGAATTTCGAGACTGTGATTGACGCCGCAAGCCTCGCCGTCCTGACCGGGATTTTCTACCGAATGGGCATGTTCACTGCGGCCCTTGATGCAGTGAAAATCAGGGTACAAGCCCTTGAACAAAATGGAGAGAATACATGACTGCAATGTTCATGCCCACACTGATCGGCCTTGTGCTGCGCCACGCCCTGACCGCTGGCGGTGCGTATCTGGTGGCCAATGGCTTCATTGACGCCGGGACGGTCGAGGGGATCGCCGGGTGTGTTGATATGGTCGCACCCAAAAATGACGTTGCCTTGCAGGTCATTGGGGGTATCGGTGCGCTGACGGGGCTGGTATGGTCTGGTCGTGAGAAGGTGAAAAACCTGCCATCACAATAGGTTGTTGAGTGAGTTAGCGACCTAAGGCCTCGTCAGAAATGGCGGGGCCTTTCTTATGGACAGATTGCAGCTGGACCGCGAAACACATTGTTGACGCAAAAAAACCGCTTGCCTGTACTTAAGTAAATGCACTAGGGATGGTGGTACTAACTCACGAAACATCAACCAGAGGGACAGAGGCGGCGCATAATCAGTATTA
>CANKYO010000017.1 GCA_947488175.1 uncultured Paracoccaceae bacterium | reverse complement strand
TCGGTCCCCCAAATCATTGGGGCTCGTCAATCATGACAACGACGCAGCATCAAGCCGATTAATGAGTCCTGAACCTAACAGGTAGTTAAAGACACACGACACGATCGCGATTAGCAAAGGCCACCGCGCGACCACCCGTTCGGGCGCAGGCAAGGATTGCACCAGATCAGCCTTCGCGTCTCGCTTTGCTTACTTCAACTTCAGACTCGAATGCCGTGCATCCGGCTCTGACAAATATCAATTGGCCCGGAAAATAACGCGGTAGCCTCTCGTTCATTCCGTTTCGAATTTCCGGAGTGGGAGGAAACCTGTTGAACGGCGCCATTTTCTACGCCAGCAAATACGGCAGCACGCGCGAATACGCCCAGTGGATCGCAGAGGCGACAGGGCTATCAGCCTACGATGTTGACGCGTCCAGTGCCGACCCATCCGAATTTGATTTTCTGGTTCTGGGAAGCCCAGTGATCTACTATAGGGTCATCTTTTCAGAATGGGTTCAGCACCATCTGGATGTACTAATGACCAAGTCGATCGTGCTGTTTACGGTGTCGGGGGCGCCTGCGGGCGCAAAGCTGGATGGCTGGATTGCTGACAGCCTGCCTGCCGCCTTGACAAGCAAGATGCATCATTTTGCGCTCCGTGGTCGGCAAATCCGCAAAGACCTGACGTGGTATGACTGGACGATGCTGACCGTTGCGGGCCTCACGAACCCCGACCGGCAGGCAGCACGTGAAGAACGTCAGGGCTTTGACTATATGGATCGCAACAGCATCCAGCCCGTCGTCGACCTGATCAAAGATCTGCAGGCGGCCGATGCACAGGGCCAGCAAGATCATCTATAGGCACTTGCCGGGCAGGAGTATCCAACATGAGCGATCAAATCAGATACTTCCGCCTGCCGTTGAGCGAGGCTGTATCACAACGTGCCGCGCGTGTTGCTGGTGTGCTCTTCATAACCGCCACCGCGTCGACGATGGCAGCTCAGATCATTCTTACACCTCTATTGGACGCCTCACAGGTCGCAGCCGATCCTCAAATCCATCTCATAGCTTTTGCGGTCTTGCTCGAAATTGCCAACGCTTTGGCCAGCGCCGGGATTGCGATTGCGTTCTATCCGGTTCTGCGCCGATGTGCTGAGTTAGCCGCGACAGGCTATCTGGGCCTGCGTGTTATCGAGGGTGCAGTGGGCGTTGTTGCAGCAACAGTTTTGGCGATGGTCATATCGACCAGTGCCGACGAAATGGCATTCACATTGGCGGTGCATGACACGGCGTTCCTGATGGTACTGCTTGTTTTCAGTTGCGGCACCTTGCTGCTTTATCCTATGCTCTATGTCTTCCGGCTAGTCCCGCCTGTGCTGTCGCTTTGGGGGCTGATCGGGGGGCTGATACTCTTGGTGTCTTGTGTCCTGATCCTGTTCGGCCAGGTCGAAATGGGCGGCACGACGGACCTGATCCTGTCCTTGCCAATCTGGATCAACGAAATGGCACTGGCGCTGTGGCTGCTTGCGCGAGGCGTGGACCTGAAACATATCGGATCAGGTAATGACCGTGCAGCTTGATGACCCACATATGCGGCGCGCGGGCGTCATCGTCGGGGTGCTTTTCATCATCGCGACAGCTTTCCTCTTTCTGGGCGAGACGTTCTACAAGCAGTTTCTTGATGCGCCTGACGTGTTGCGCGTTGCGGCGCAGAACAAGCCAGTCATCGTGCTGGGCCTGACAATCGAGCTGATCTGCATCCTCGCCATGCCCTTGATCGGCGCGTTTATCTATCCGGTCCTGAGCCACGTCAGCGTTGGCCTGGCGCTCACCTATTTCTTTTTTCGGGCGCTTGAAGGCGTTATTCTGGTCAGTGTCGCCCTGACCAACAAGTTCTCCTTGCTCTCGCTCAGCGAAGCGCAGCTTGCGGGCGCGGACCCGGCTTTGGCCGAGGCTGCAGTGATGCTGATCCGCGCGCAGAATGCGTGGGGTGATACGTCAGGCACGCTCTACAACATCATCTTCGCGCTTGGTGCGCTCTGCCTTTATGGAACGCTTTTCCACGCGCGGCTGATCCCCCGCTGGATTTCGCTTTGGGGGTTGATCGCGATTGCTGTTCTGCTGGGTATCGTCGGCACTGCGATGCTTGTGCCCTTGCCGCCTTGGGCACCGTTGCTGATTGTACCAATCGCGGTGCAGGAGATGGTCATGGCACTATGGTTCATCTTTCGTGGGTTTGATTTTCAGGACATCACACATCCGCACCCGCACTTGACGGAAATTCCATCATGACTGCGGCACGGGCCCACCGTATCGTCGTGCCACGTCGCGGCGGGCCGGAGGTGTTGGAATGGGTCGCGATGGACATGCCGGAACCCGGCCCTGGGGATGTGCGCGTGCGGGTCGAGGCGGCAGGGGTTTCAGCCTACGACGTTATGTTGCGTGGCCATTGGTTTCCTGGGTTGCCGTCCATGCCCTACACGCCGGGCGAGGACTTCGTTGGCATTGTGGATAAGGTCGGCGCGCGCGTTTCGGGCCTCCAAGTGGGCCAGCGCGTGGGCGGTTGGACCTTTGGCGATGTAGGCGGCTATGCCGAATACCTTTGCCGTCCTGCGGCTGATCTGGTGGCCGTGCCTGATGGGCTTGATCCGGTGACAGCCTGCGCTCTTATCGTCAATTACCTCACCGCAAGTCTGGCCTTGCATCAGGCGTCCAAGGTCTGCGAAGGCGAGCACCTGCTTGTGCAGGGCGCAGGTGGTGGTTTGGGCAGTGCGCTGTTGCAATTGGGCCGTGATGCTGGGCTACAAACCTTTGGCTGTGACGCAACCAGCAAACAGGCGCAGATACGGGCGGATGGTGCTGCGCCAATCGACTACCAATCAGAGTTTGTCGTGGCGCGCACCCGTGCATTGACGGGCGGCGGTGCGGATGTCGTGATTGATCTTGTCGGCGGAGCCCGGCAGCTACTGCGATCTTGGCGGTCCCTGCGTCCCGGCGGTAGGCTCTTGATGCTGGGCATGGCGGGCACGCTGAAATCCGGCACGTGGATCATTTTACCCAGCCTTATGCTGCTTGGGATTTTTTCGGTTTGGCCGGGAGGCCGACGCATCGCAAAGGGCCCCGGCATGGAAGATTACCCGCGTGCCAACCCTGATTGGTACCGTAACACGCTTTCAGAGCTTTTTCGCAAGGCCCTTGCAGGGCAACAGCAACCACACATCGCGCATAAGCTGCCCTTGCGGGATGCGGCGGAGGCGCACGCAATGCTTGAACGTGGGGCCGTCGCGGGAAAGATGATGTTGATCACAGGTGACCGTGCCGCAGCATAGTTAATTGGAAGGAAACGACATGGAGATTCAGGACCAATCAACCGCAAGAATGGGCGGCTTTGCGGGCATATTGGGCAGCGCGCTGTTGCTTGGTGTCTTTGCGTTCCTTGCCGTCTTTGTCGGGCTGGACACACTTGATGCGCAGGCCGCGTTGGAGCGGTATCCAGACATTCGCTGGGCCCGGATCATCGAGAACACGGCCTATCTTTTTGCGCTGGCACTTTGGGCGCTGCATTCGGTGACGTTGTTTGTCGTGCTGCGGGCGGACAGCCCGGCAACCGCGCTTGCTGCGATGGTCATGTCCGTGCTGGGCCTTGCTATCCTCGCGGCAGGGGCAATCCCGCATACGGCTGAAACCGTGATATCCGATCTATACAATGCACCCGACACCGCCGCAGAACTGATGCCTGTTCTGATCGTCGCGTGGGAAGTCAGCCTGGGTTGGGTCGACACATTCGTTGTAACCGGGGTAGTCCTCACACCAGTGGGGCTACTGCTTTACGGTATCGCGATGCTGCGATCTTCTGACTTTGGATCATGGGCAGGATGGGCAAGCATTCTCTTTGCAGCCGCCGGGTTTTACGCCGCCGTCTCTAGCTTGATCGAGGAAAGTGATATCGTTGGCGTGGGTATTTTTGCGCTGGTGTTTTTTCACACGGTTATCGGTGTGGTCTCGCTTCGGCTGCGTTAAACCTCAGCGAATTCCACCACGACATTGCCAGCCTTATGGCCACTGCCAACATGGGCGTGGGCCAGCGTGATCTGATCGAGCGAATACACCCGGTCGATCACGGGTTTCAGGGCGCCTTTCTCGGCCATGTCCGCAAGAAGGCGCATGTCCTCGACAGTTTCCGCCGCGACCCCGGCGGAGAATTTCTGATCCCCCATCAGCGACCAAATGGGCGCTTTGATATTATCCAGCAGACTTCCTGCGGCCACCGCACCGCGCCCCGAGGGTCGTAACATCTGCCTGATCTTTCCAAGTGGCAGCGCGCCCACCGTGTCAAAGACAACATCGAAGGTTTCATCAAGGCTGGTGATGTCGGTTTGCGTGTAATCCACCACGCGGTCCGCACCCAGCGACGACACAAGCTCCAGATTGGCGGTGCTGCAAACGCCCGTCACATGCGCGCCAAAGTATTTCGCAATCTGTACGCCCATGGTGCCAAGCGCCCCTGATGCGCCGATGATCAGCACAGTTTCACCTGACTTGACGTCCCCCTTTCTCCGCAGAAAATGCAATGCGGATGTGCCCGCGAACGAAAGGGCCGCAGCCTGAGGAAAGGACAGGTTTTGGGGCTTGCGCACAACTTTGCCCTTGGCTGGCATCGTGATGTATTCAGCATGACAGCCCATTTCGAGGCCCGTAAAGGCGATCACATCTTCGCCCACGGCAAAGGTGGTTAAATCCTTCCCCACGGCCTCAATCCGCCCGGCCATTTCAGTGCCCAATACCTTGCGGCGCGGGCGGAATAGACCAAAGGCAAGACGCGGGATCGGGCCAAAGCCACGTGGTCCGATCATTGTGCGCGCGCGCCAATCACCGCTGGTGATGCTTGCGGCATAGGTCTTGATCAAAAGCGCATCGTCGGCTGGAAAGGGGCGAGGGACCTCTTTGATTTCGACCACCTCTGGCGGTCCATAACGTTCGTAGACGGCGGCTTTCATATCGCTTTGCCTCTCAGCCGCTCGCTGCCGACGACAGTGCGTTCAGCACGACGACCCCGGCAAGAATGAGGCCAACGCCAAGATAGGCATAACCGTCGAGTGTCTGACCGAAAACCACAGCACCGATCAACGTGACGCCAGCGATGCCGCCGCCTGCCCAGACCGAATAGGCGATTCCCAGCGGCATGGTGCGTACCACAAGTGACATCACATAGAACGCAAGTCCGAAGCAGATCAGCGTCAGCCCGGCAAACCCTAGCTTCGTAAAACCGTCCGACAGCTTCAATGCGGTCGTTGCGAGGAGTTCGATCGCAATGCCAATCGCCAGCAAGAACCAGTGCATTGAGTCATTACCCCCGTAGCTGTCGAAAGACTTTGGGATCAACACTGGCCGCACACAGAATCCCGCCCCAAAGCGCGCCTTGGATGCCCTGACTGATCACGTCCTGCCCGGACAGATAAAGCCCATCGATTGGTGTCCTTGTCCGCAGCGCATCGCTCATGACGCGCTCGGGCGTGCCATCCAATCCATAGAAGCGACCTTCATGGTGACCGGTGATTGACGCTGTTGCCAAGGGTGTCGAAAGCTCGCGGAATACGACCAGTTCGGCCAATTCGGGAAAGCTGGCTTTGAACAGCGCAAACATCTTGTCTTCAACCTGCTGTTTGAAGGCTTTGTAATCCGCACCCCGTTGACCGGACGGAAGATCGGCCCAACGGGCAACGCTGTTCCAGTCGGTCCAGACGACCATTTCGCCCGCATATTTCTGTTTGGGCCCTGGATCGTGGCTTGGGTCTTTGAGGGACGCAAATGAGACGAAAAAACCGGGTGGATTGCCGTCAGGTGCCTTATCCCAAATCGCGTCGATCTCGCCGTTTGGATAGAACCAATGGTTTGACCTCGTAGCACCTGCTTTTGTCACGTCGCCCTCAAAGCCCAGAAAAATGGTAAAATGCGCGATGGACGGGGGCAATGTTTGGATTTCAGCGATCCAGTCTTTGGGGCCAAAGCCCGCAGGCAGCAGATTGTTGACCGTCTCACGCGCGCCGATATTGGATATGACAACGTCCGAGCGGATTTCTTCGCCGTTCGATGTGCGCACGCCCACAACCTTGTCGTTTTCGACCAAAAGCGTGTCAACCTTCACGCCCGCGCGGGCCTCTCCGCCTGCTTGCGTGATCGTCGGGATCATATGATCTGCAAAGGACTTGCCACCGCCCACTGGATACCACGCGCCGCTTGTCAGATAACAGCCGTAGACCAAAGCGTGCATGGCAAAGCTCGCCTTGTGCGGGCGGCCACCATGATCGCCCCATTGCGCGGTAAATGCCGCGGCAAGGTCAGGGTTTTGCGTAATGCTGTCGACAACTTCCTGCAAAGTGCGCTTGCACCATTTGTCGATGGCGCGGCGGTTCCACCAATCAATCATATCGCCAGCAAAATCCGGCATGGCGCGGGTCGGCGCCAGCGTGTACATCAGGTCTCGCCCTTCGCGTAACGCGGCAATCCACGCCTCAATTGCCTCCGCCTCATCAGGAAAGCGGTCTTTCAGATCACGCTCTTGGGCCTCAAAGGGGCGCGACAATGCAAGCGGCGGTGCGTGCCCGATATGCAGATTGTCATAGACCGCCCCCATGGGCTCGAATTGCATCGGCGTGTGCGTCAGCCAGTCAATCAGTGCCCTTTCCCGATCACCCGGGGCGACGCAGCCGAGATAGTGAATGCCGACGTCCCAGGTGAAACCTTCGCGCGAAAAGCTGTGCGAGAGGCCGCCGAGGGTCGTGTACTGTTCCAGCAGCAATACCTTGTGGCCCGTTTTCGACAGTGCCGCGGCGGCAGTCATGCCGCCCATGCCGGACCCGACAACAATCGCGTCCCATTTTTGTGTTTTGCCATTGCTCATGTGACAGCCCTCAAGAATGCGTCTGTGACTTGTTCATTTCTTTCTCGATCATCTTTTCGGTGACGGCGAACCGACCCGGAAAAACGAAGACCGCAAAGCCATGAAGCACCACGGCAATCCCCCAGCCCATCATGGGCCAGTGAAACCAGATTGTGCCGGGCGAGGATAAGAGGTTGATCACCACAAGAAGCAGAATGACAGCGATATAAACCGTGAGATGGGTGAAGAAACTCATCTTGGCTTCAACGCGTTTCTTGGCGGATTGATAGGCTTCGGACTGTTCCATGGCTTGTCTCCCTCACGTTGGTGCAACGGCATCAAGTCTAGCAAAAGCAGCCTGTTCAAGATTGAGGAAAGTCAAAGTCATGCGCTCTGGGCGCGATAGCCTTGGGATGTGAAATGGCGAACTGGAATGGAGCGACTTGGATGTCAGGCCCGTCAAACCCCCTGAGTGAGATGGCTGACTTTGACAATGTCATCGTCACCAAGGACGAGCGGCCCAATCCGTCGTTCACAACATCCGCGCTACCCGGTTTCAAGAAAACCGTTCACGGACGCCGTGCCATTCGGATCTTTGATGGCGTCCCCATCCCCGAAAACGTCATGCGCGACTGCTTGCAAGACGCCATTCTCGCACCGAGTTCATCAAACCTGCAATGCTATGAAATCTATTGGGTGCGCGATGACGACATGAGAAAGCGCATGGCGCCGCTTTGCCTAAACCAACCGGCGGCGACGACGGCAGGTGATCTTTTGATTGTCGTGTCGCGGGGTGATCTCTGGCAGACGCACCTGAAAAAGCTGACGGACATCATAACCGATCACGGCAAGAAACCCCTGACAGGACCGGTGCAAGACTACTACGAAAATACGATCCCCATGCTGATGAAAACGGACCGCATTGGCCTGCATAACCTCATGCGTCGGCTCATGTTTTGGTACAAGAGCCGAAGTGAGCCAACGGTCAACGGACCCGTCTCGCGGGCCGACCACCGTGTATACGGTCATATTCAGGCAAGTCTGGCGGCCGAGAACCTGATGCTGTCGCTCGCGGCGCATGGGTACGAATCCTGCCCAATCGGCGGGATCGACAAACGCGGCATCAGAAAGCTGCTCCGGCTGCCAAGCAGGGCTGAGCCAACTTTGGTGATTGGCGCAGGCATCGGAAAACCCGAAGGTCTGTTCAGCGCGCGGGCGAGGTTGCCCTTCGATGACCTGATAAAGCGAGTGTAACCGGGCAGGACGCAATTCGTTTCTGTGCTGCCGCGGTCACGCAGAGGCTTGGTTAGGTTTTTTCAAGCTTGCCGTTTAGGACACTGATTGCTTGGCTACCTCTTGATCGGTTAAAAACCCAAGCACTTTGTCCGTGAGCCAGTGGGGATTGACGATCGTCAGATGATGATCTGCTCCCGGCGCGATTGCGGTTTGGATTTCTGGTGCAACGCGATGCAGCTTGGTGATCGCATCCTTGGCTGGATAGGTCACCTCGTTTTCACCAACGAGGAAAAGCGTCGGCGCTTTGATGCATTGCCAATCATCATCTGACAGCACATTCGGCAAAATAAGATTTCGACGTTTGAAACAGCGCCGTGCCAGTATTGCATATTCAATCAATTCGTCGATCATCGGGCGGGTCTGGTTGTCGCCGGCCCCGACAGGATCGTACCAATACATGTAGTATTTGGTATAGGCACGGATTGGCAAAAGCCCATGCAGGATTGCGCGTGCCAACAGGCCCATTGAGGGCGGAAGAATAGTCGCAGCCGGTGAGAGCAGAATGAGGCTTGCCAGTGCATCGGGGTAATCACGCGCATAAAGCGCGGCCTGCCAGCCGCCAAAGGAGTGCCCCATCAGATGCGGCTTGTTAAGCTCAAGCGCTTTCAGGACTTCATCCAGCCATTGCGTCAGGTCTGCGGCGCCTCCCATCCGCCGCCTGTATGTGCTGCGGCCACAGTCATAGATATGATCCAGCGCATAGGTACGATAGGTTTCGGACAGAGACGCGATGACCGGTATCCACGCCAGCGAATTCTCGGAATCTCCGGGCAGCAAAACCAAAGGTGGTCCGTCTGGCGGCCCTTGGACTCTGATGAATGTTGTGCCGAAGGTCGTCTCAACCAACCGGTCTTCCGAAGTAATGGGCCACCGCATGGCGCGCGCGTCATAGAACGCCAGATACTCTTGCATCAAGGCTTCTGATCGAAACGGGTGATACGGGTCTGTGAACGTCGCGTCGTCCGGTTTGCTGCTGAATGGTCCTCCCGAAAGCGCCTCTGCTAAAGTGGAAACTGTTCGCGAGACTGTCGTCCGAAAGTTTGACATGCCGTGCCTCCATCATCTTGCCGACGCGTCTTGAAGGCGGCACCGACAGGTTGCCAATCGGCACGACGCCTGAAGCGGTTTCAGTTCCCCACAGATGATTTGATCGGCGAGGACCAATAGGAATTGTAACCAGACGGCGTGACTTAGCGTGAAGATAGCAGGGTCGTGTTGATTTTCATCAAATGCTTTGCTCGGCCATGCTTTGATAATGGTCGTGATACTGGTGACTAAGGACAGGAGACATGGCATGGCGCATATCCCGTTCTGGATCATCCAGGTGCCCGACTGGTTGCATTTTCTCTAACTTTTCGTTGCGCAATCCATCTTGGCATTCGACCATGCGCGGACGGGCAGCACGCTTCTGGCAGCTGTAACTCACGCAAGTCATAACGGTTGACTGGTTGTATTGTGGCCCTTGGCGACGACGCCTGCGCAGGACGTGATTTGGACGGCTGACTGTGCTACCGTCGGTCTTGCTGCCGCTCTGTTAGTTCCTTTTCTTGAACCTGCGAGGCATCTGAAAACGAGGACTTTACATTTGGGCGAGCGCATCATCATCCAGAACTACAGTTGATTTCCGTTCAATGAACGGCTGCTTCGGCGACACAGGTCGCATCGCTGAAACAAACTTGCTGGAATTGCGAAGTGATGCTGCGTAAGCAATAGCCGCACACGCACAAGTCCGGTTTGTCCGCATTGCGCTGATTCAACCAGACCCGGATATTGCATATGCAGCGAATGGCCGGTTCGACGGGCCGCAACGCGACAAAGACGCTTACCGATCTAAGTCGACACTGGTCTTACCAAAGCCAAATGGCAGAGATTGACTGCCGTCCCTCAAGCACAGCAACCAAAAGCTCAATTATATTTTCGGCCCTATCACGCGTGTTGGTAATTCCCTGTCGGCTGATTGCCCACGCCTGTGCGCCCGAAGCCGGGCAGAAAATCACCAATCATGATCATATGCCGCCAGAACACCAGCAAGCCTCAATGCTGCGGTTATCTGGTATGAAGGCCTATGTCCGCGAAATCGGCCCGAATACGGAAAGGTTTATCGACGAACACTTCCGCATCAACAAGAGGCCCGATGCGACTGCCAAAACTGCGCTGAAGCTGCGCGCTTTAGGGTCAGTACTCAAAACCAAAAAATGACGGTTGCGGCGAGAGCGATGGCTGACAGGAAGACCTTGGGGCATTGAT
>CANKYO010000016.1 GCA_947488175.1 uncultured Paracoccaceae bacterium | reverse complement strand
GTCTTGCCGTGGTCAACGTGACCAATCGTGCCAATGTTCACGTGCGGCTTATTCCGTTCAAACTTTGCCTTTGCCATGGTGTGGCTCCTTAAATGTTCGTTATTGTGTGGCCCCGGAACGGTTTCCGGGGCGCCCAAGCCCGAAGGCTTAGGCGTATTTCTTCTGAATCTCGTCAGAGATGTTCTGTGGCACCGGTTCGTAGTGATCGAACTGCATGGTGAAGTTCGCACGTCCCGACGACATCGACCGCAAGGTGTTGATGTAGCCGAACATGTTGGCCAGCGGCACGAATGCCTCGATCGCGATGGCGTTGCCGCGCGTATCCTGACCCTGCACCTGGCCCCGACGCGATGTCAGGTCACCGATGATGCCGCCGGTATATTCTTCCGGTGTCACCACTTCGACCTTCATGATCGGTTCGAGCAGCTTGGCACCGGCCTTGCGCATGCCTTCACGCATACACATCCGTGCCGCGATTTCGAACGCCAGTACGCTGGAGTCCACATCGTGGAACTTGCCGTCCAGCAGTTCGACCTTGAAGTCGATGACGGGGAAGCCTGCCAGCGGACCGGAATCCATCACCGACTGGATGCCCTTTTCGACGCCGGGGATGTATTCCTTCGGAACCGCACCACCAACGATCTTGGACTCGAAGGAGTACCCTTCGCCCGGCTGTGTCGGCATGATGTTGAGCTTGACCTCACCAAACTGACCGGACCCACCCGACTGCTTCTTGTGGGTGTAGGTATGTTCGACAGCGTGGCCGATGGTTTCACGATAGGCCACCTGTGGCGCACCGATATTCGCCTCGACCTTGAATTCGCGCTTCATGCGGTCAACCAGGATGTCGAGATGCAGTTCGCCCATGCCCTTCATGATGGTCTGACCGCTTTCAAAGTCAGTTTCCACGCGGAAGGATGGATCTTCTGCCGCCAGACGCTGCAATGCGATCCCCATCTTCTCTTGGTCGGCCTTCGTCTTGGGCTCGACCGCGATCTCGATCACGGGATCGGGGAAGGTCATCGTTTCCAGTACGACCGGGTCGTTCTGGGCACAGAGCGTATCACCGGTTGTGGTGTCTTTCAGACCACCCAGTGCGATGATGTCGCCGGCAAAGGCTTCCTCGATTTCCTCGCGGTTGATCGAGTGCATCATCATCATCCGGCCCACACGCTCTTTCTTCCCCTTGGTGGAGTTGAGCATGGTGTCGCCCTTCTTGAGCGTACCGGAATAGATGCGCGTGAAGGTCAGAGAACCAACAAACGGGTCGTTCATGATTTTGAACGCAAGGCCCGAGAATGCCATGTCGTCATCGGCACGGCGCGGGATGTTGCGGGTTTCTGTTTCGTCACCGGGTTTGAAGCCCATGTAATCGACAACATCCAGCGGGCTGGGCAGATAGTCGATCACGGCGTTCAGCAGCGGCTGCACACCTTTGTTTTTAAAAGCAGAGCCGGCCAGCACAGGCACAAATGCCATGTCCAACGTGCCCTTGCGGATCAGCTTGCGCAGCGTGTCGACATCGGGTTCTTCACCTTCGAGGTAAGCCATCATCGCGTCGTCGTCCATTTCGACGGCGGTTTCGACAAGTTTGGCGCGGAATTCGTCAGCCTTGTCCTTCAGCTCAGGACGGATCTCGCGCTGCTCCCAAGAAGCACCAAGGTCTTCGCCTGCGTAGACCCACTCTTTCATGGTCACCAGATCGATGATGCCTTCCAGCTCTGTCTCGGCACCGATCGGAATTTGCACAGGCGCAGTCTTTGCACCGGTGCGGTCTTCGATCATGTCGACGCATTTGAAGAAGTCGGCACCGATCTTGTCCATCTTGTTGACGAAAACGATGCGCGGCACCTTGTAGCGGTCAGCCTGACGCCAGACTGTTTCTGTCTGCGGCTCAACGCCGGCATTGGCGTCCAGAACGCAGATCGCGCCGTCAAGCACGGCCAGCGAACGCTCAACTTCAATAGTGAAGTCAACGTGACCGGGCGTGTCGATGATGTTCATCCGGAACTTGGTGTCGGAAGTCGCGTCGGCTGTGGGCTCTTCCTGGCGCTGCCAGAATGTTGTTGTCGCCGCGGACGTGATCGTGATGCCACGTTCCTGTTCCTGCTCCATCCAGTCCATGGTGGCCGCACCATCATGCACTTCACCGATGTTGTGGGACTTGCCTGTGTAATACAGGATCCGCTCCGAACAGGTTGTTTTACCTGCATCGATATGGGCCATGATACCGAAATTCCGGTACCGACTAAGGGGATATTCACGTGCCATTTGAGGTACTTTCCCTATTACCAGCGGTAGTGGCTGAACGCTTTGTTCGCGTCGGCCATTTTATGGGTGTCTTCACGCTTTTTGACGGCTGTACCACGGCCCTGGACCGCGTCAATCAGCTCGCCTGCAAGGCGCTCTTCCATGGTGTTTTCGTTGCGCTTTTTCGCAGCAGCGATCAGCCAGCGGATGGCCAGTGCTTCGCGGCGCTCGGGGCGCACTTCGACGGGTACCTGATAGGTCGCACCACCAACGCGGCGCGAACGCACCTCGACAGATGGTTTGATGTTGTCTAGGCTCTCGTGGAAGACTTCGACAGGTGATTTCTTCAGCTTGTCTTCAACGCGGTCGAAAGCGTTGTAGACGATTTTTTCGGCGACGGATTTCTTTCCGTCGACCATCAGGTTGTTCATGAACTTGGTCAGAACGATATCGCCAAACTTGGCGTCTGGCAGAACTTCGCGTTTTTCAGCGGCGTGACGACGTGACATCTATGTTTCCTCTTGTTCCAATACCGGCGAGGTCCCGGATCAAGTCCGGGACGGCCGAAATCCTTATTTCGGCCGCTTCGCGCCGTACTTCGAACGACGTTGCTTACGGTCTTTGACACCTTGGGTATCAAGCACACCGCGCAGAATGTGGTAACGCACACCGGGAAGGTCTTTTACACGGCCGCCACGGATAAGAACAACAGAGTGTTCCTGAAGGTTGTGGCTTTCACCGGGGATGTAGCTGATGACCTCAAAGCCATTGGTCAGGCGCACCTTGGCGACTTTCCGCATGGCCGAGTTCGGCTTCTTTGGTGTGGTGGTGTAGACGCGTGTGCAAACGCCACGCTTCTGTGGGCAGGATTCCAAGTGCATCGACTTGGATTTATTGACTTTCGGCTGGCGCGGCTTGCGGATCAGCTGCTGAATCGTTGGCATCGTGTGATGTTCCCATCTATTCACATGGTGCGTCCGGCAAACGCGAGGGTTTCAAAAACGTGCCATCATCTCTGAAAAGCACAAAAATTCCGCAGTCGAACCCTTACCGGAGGTTCGGTGCGGTGATATTCCAGAGGAACAAAGCGATAGCTGCTCGGTTCTTGGCCACATCAATTATGATATCGGGACAACAGAGGCACCCCCCAGCCCGGATGAGCGGCGTATAGGGCGTTGCGGAATGGCTGTCAACAGGGGCTGACAGCGACCGTTTCAACAGTCGCATGTCTTGTTCTAGAAGCGCCGAAATCGCGTCATGTAAGATGCGGGCCGGCCAAACCCATTGCGGTTACATGCTGTTCACCTATAAACCCTGACGTGTGGGGCGCGACATCTGTTTATGGGGGCAGAAAAATGAAAAAAATTATGGTGACCGGAAGCATATTGGCGCTATCAGCCTGCGGAACATCCGGCGGGTCTGATGGACCAACGTTTGACATTTCAGACGATGTCGCTGCGTTCGCCGCCGAGGCGGACAGATTCAGGGTCTTATCCCCTACCGGCGTAGCGGATCTGCCACCCACCGCTGGATTCGTAACGTATGACGGTCAAATCAGCGCGCGAACAACAAGAGGGCTTAATGACGCTGACGTGATTGCCGACATTCAGTTTCAGATCGATTTTGTTTCGACCGAAGTCGATGGCAGCATGACGAACATCGCGGTTCTAACTCGCACAGGGGAGTCGATCTCAACAACTGGTACTTTGAGTGTGGTGTCAGGAGCCCAGGCCGACGGCACCATCAGCGCGCGAATGGAAGGCACGATCGAATCTATTCGCCTGAGAGATAATCAGCCGGGTGGGATGACTTTCGGGCGAGTGGATTTCACTGGAAACATTGTAAACGATGATTCTACAGCAGACGGCCTCTTCGGATCAGTTGAGGCTGACTTTGAAGGTGATTTACCAATACCATTTGCGGGTGACTTTTATGCAAGTCAGCAACCTGTAGCGCCCTGAGGCTGAGTGGCGCTTTGGGAAAAAAACCCAATTGTCGCCCTCAAGTTATCCTATAACATCTCGCTGTTATTGCTGATCATCCGTGCCTGCCTCCTGATGCAGACAACCCCGTTTTTGCGGGTTTCACCTGTTCAGGAGGTCATCCGATGCCCCGTTACATCATTGCACTTGCCCTACTTCCATTTGTAGCAGCCTGCACTACCAGCGAACCGAACCCGCCAACTGTCTCTGCCCGCGATGTTGATCTGGCGTTTGCGAATGCTGCGCGCGCCTCGACGCTTCCGGTTGCCGATACGTTTGACCTTCCGACAGGGACTGTCACCTATGATGGCCAGATCGGCGCCGATGTGAATGGTGACACCTTGGGCAGCGTGTTGGCCGATATGCGCATGGTGGTAGATTTCCGCGATAATGACATTGGTGGTGACGTGACCAACATCAATCTGATTGATCAGAACGGGATCCCCAACCAACGGTTTGACGGCTCACTGACAATTTCGGGCTTCGAGAATAACGGTGATCTGGATGCGGGTGCCAGCGGCCGGATCGGCGCTGTCGATGTAAATGGCAATGCTTTGGACGCTGACATGTTTCTTGATCTGGAAGGTACCGTGCGAAACGATCGCAGCTTTGGTGATACTGTCTACGGCTCAGCCACCGGCGATGTGCGCGGTGATTTCAATCTGGATGTTGAAGGCGTCTTCTATGGCGAGCGCCGGTAGGTTCAGCGAAAGCGGCCCGGCACCATATGTTGTCGGATCCGCAACTGCCTTTCCCGATAAAGTGTGAAAAGTCCGGTTGCCACAACGATGCTTGCCCCCAGAGTGGTCAGCAGATTGGGCCATTCACCAAAGAAGATCACACCGAGAAGGAGTGCCACCAGCAGGCTGGTGTAGCGGAAAGGTGCGACAAAACCGATCTCGCCCGACCGCATGGCTGTGACCGAAAAGATATAGCCGAAACTGAGAAACACGGTCGCCCCAGCGAGTTTGAGCCCCGCCTGTCCGGTGAGAGGTTGTAGTTCGATGAACAGCGATCCGACGGCGCCAAGGCTCATCACGCCTACTGCGGCGACCAAGGCCACAAAGACCGCTGGCACGTCGCGGGACATGCGCCGCACGACCAGATCACGCAGTGTCACACAGGCGACCGTGATCAGCGCATAGATACTGAAACTGTTAAAATCCGCCCCGCCGGGCTGGATGATCAACAATACACCTGCAAAACCGACGCAGATCGCCACAAGCCTGCGCCACCCCAGCGCTTCCCGCAGGAAAACGGCCGCTGCCAGACTAACCGCCAGCGGCAAGGCCTGCATAATCGCGCTGATATTCGCGATGGGCATATTCATCAGAGCTGTCAGAAAGAAATAGGTCCCGGCAACCTCGCCCGCTGTTCGCAATATGACCAACCACCAGTCGCGCGGCGACAGATCGAAACGCAACTGGCCCATGACGTGACACATGACCGCAAGGCAGACCACCGCGCCAAGACCACGCACCAGAATGGCCTGAAACAGCGGGACATCCCCCGCCAGTCCTTTCATGAAAGCATCATTGATGGTGTAGGCACACATGGCACCCATCATCAAAAGCGCGCCGCGCAAGTTGTCCGAAATGATCGTCATCCTCGCGGCGTATCAGTGAAGTAAACCACTGGCCAGAGGTAGCAATATCCGGTGCGCTAGCCCGGCAACGAAAAAGGCCTCTGCTATTGCAGAGGCCTTTATCGGTTCATTGTCGCGAGATTACTCGTTGCTGCTTTCAGGTGTGTCCACGACCAGATCGTCGAACACGTTCTCATCTGAAACCTCGTTCGCCATCTCCATCGGGGCGGCCAACCTTGCGGCTTCTTCCGCCTCTTCCCGGCGTGCTTCGATGACAACGTTGTCGCGGTCAGCTGCAACACGGCGCATCTGCTGTGTTGCACCACCTGTCCCTGCAGGGATCAGACGGCCGACGATCACGTTCTCTTTCAGACCGATCAGCTTGTCCCGCTTGCCCTGAACCGATGCTTCGGTCAGAACCCGCGTGGTCTCTTGGAACGAGGCGGCAGAGATGAAGGACCGTGTCTGCAAGGACGCCTTGGTGATCCCCAACAAGATCGGCTCACCCTGTGCAGGGCGATCACCCCGCGCAAGCGCCTTTTCATTGGCTTCATCAAACTCGGCCTTATCGACGTTTTCGCCTTTCAGCAGAACAGTGTCGCCACTGTCCTGAATCTCCCATTTCTGGAGCATCTGACGCACGATCACTTCGATATGCTTGTCGTTGATCTTCACGCCCTGCAAACGATAGACGTCCTGAACCTCGTCGATCATATAGTCGGCCAATGCCTCGACCCCCATAACCGCAAGAATATCGTGCGGAGCCGGGTTGCCGTCCATGATGTAGTCACCCTTCTGGACAAAATCACCTTCCGCAACCGGGATGTGCTTGCCTTTGGGCACCATGTATTCGACCTTGATATCCGCATCATCAGCAGACTCAATCGCGATACGACGCTTGTTCTTGTAGTCCTTGCCAAAGCGCACGTAACCATCAATTTCAGCGATGATTGCGTGATCCTTTGGACGGCGGGCTTCGAACAGTTCGGCCACACGCGGCAGACCACCGGTGATGTCCTTGGTCTTGGCACCTTCACGCGGAATACGTGCCACAACGTCACCGGCTTTGACTTCCTGGCCATCTTCGACAGACAGAACCGCGTCAACGGACATGCCATAGGATACCGGGTTGCCGTCGTCTTTCAACGCGGGCTCTCCGTCTGCACCGACGATGATGATCTTTGGTGCCAGCTCATTACCCTTTGGTGCTGCACGCCAGTCGGACACGATGCGTTGGGTCATACCCGTTGCATCATCTGTGTCCTCACGCACGGCAATACCATTGACCAGATCGACATAACGCGCGGTCCCGGATTTTTCGGCGATGATCGGCAGGGTGTAAGGATCCCATTCGAACAGCTTGTCGCCACGCAGCACATCGCTGCCTTCCTTGACAAAGACCTTGGAGCCATAGCCAACCTTGTGGTTCGCCCGCTCCTCACCGTTTTCGCCGACAATCGCAAGCACCATGTTCCGGCCCATGACAACCATCTCACCCGCAGCATTCTCTAGCAATTGCGCATTGCGGAATTCGATCTTGCCAGGCTGTGATGCCTCCAGGAACGACTGCTGGCCACCCTGGGCCACACCGCCGATGTGGAAGGTCCGCATCGTCAGCTGCGTGCCAGGTTCACCGATGGACTGCGCGGCAATGATGCCGACCGCTTCACCGATATTGACGCGTGTACCACGCGCTAGGTCACGGCCATAGCACATGGCGCAAACGCCATCCTCGGATTCGCAGGTCAGCGGTGACCGGATTCGCATCTTCGCAACGCCGGCCACGTCGATCATGTCCGCCTTGCGTTCGTCGATCAACTCACCCACTTCGACGATCACCTCGTCAGTGCCGGGTTTAAGGATCTCCTCAGCAGCCACACGACCCAACACCCGCTCTGACAGCGACGCAACCACTTCACCGTCGTTCACGGCAGCCTCGGCCGTGATCGCCATGTCGGTGCCACAGTCCACTTCACGCACGATGCAGTCTTGGGCCACGTCCACCAGACGACGGGTCAGGTAGCCGGAGTTTGCCGTTTTCAACGCCGTATCCGACAGACCCTTACGGGCACCGTGGGTCGAGTTGAAGTATTCAAGAACGGTCAGACCTTCCTTGAAGTTCGAGATAATCGGCGTTTCGATGATCTCGCCATTCGGCTTGGCCATCAGACCGCGCATCCCGCCCAGCTGTTTCATTTGTGTGACCGAGCCACGCGCACCGGAATGGGCCATCATGTAGACCGAGTTGGGTTCGGCTTCTGAACCGTCCTCATTATGGCCGGTGGACGAGATGGTGGACATCATTGCATCCGTCACCTTGTCGTTGGCCTTGGACCAGGCATCGACGACCTTGTTGTACTTTTCACCTTGGGTGATCAGGCCGTCCATGTATTGCTGTTCAAAGTCTTTCACCTGATCGCGGGTTTCATCAACCAGTTCCCACTTGGTGTCAGGGACAACCATGTCATCCTTGCCGAACGAAATGCCCGCCTTGAACGCCTCGCGGAAGCCCATCGTCATGATCTGGTCGCAGAAAATGACAGATTCTTTCTGACCGCAGTAGCGATAGACCGTGTCGATGACCTGCTGCACTTCTTTTTTCCGCAGCAACCGGTTGACCAACGAGAATGGTGCTTTGGCATTCAGCGGCAGAAGCGCACCCAGCCGCAAGCGGCCCGGTGTGGTTTCGAACCGTGTCATCACCTCATTGCCTTCTTCATCGATCTGCGGCATCCGCGCCTCGATCTTGGCGTGCAGGTGGACTTCACCCGCTGTCAGGGCGTGTTCGACCTCTTCGATATTGGCAAACGACATACCTTCGCCCTTCATGCCCTCACGCATGATGGTGGTGTAGTAGAGGCCGAGGATCATATCCTGAGACGGCACGATGATCGGGCTGCCGTTTGCAGGCGACAGCACGTTGTTGGTGGACATCATCAGCACGCGGGCTTCCAACTGCGCCTCAAGGCTCAGCGGGACGTGAACGGCCATCTGGTCACCGTCGAAGTCTGCGTTGAAGGCCGAGCACACCAGCGGGTGAAGCTGGATCGCCTTGCCTTCGATCAGGACGGGTTCGAACGCCTGAATGCCTAGGCGGTGCAGCGTTGGCGCACGGTTCAGCATAACGGGGTGTTCGCGGATGACTTCATCCAGGATATCCCACACCTCTGGCCGTTCTTTTTCGACCAGTTTCTTGGCTTGCTTGACTGTGCTGGACAGCCCCTTGGCCTCGAGCCGCGAGTAGATGAACGGCTTGAACAGTTCGAGCGCCATCTTCTTGGGCAGGCCGCACTGGTGCAGCTTGAGTTCCGGGCCGGTCACGATGACCGAACGGCCCGAGAAGTCGACCCGTTTCCCCAAAAGGTTCTGGCGGAAACGGCCCTGCTTGCCCTTGAGCATGTCGGACAGCGATTTCAGCGGGCGCTTGTTGGCACCGGTGATCACGCGGCCGCGACGGCCGTTATCGAACAGCGCATCGACAGATTCCTGCAGCATCCGCTTTTCGTTGCGGACGATGATGTCAGGCGCACGCAGTTCGATCAGCCGCTTCAGGCGGTTGTTGCGGTTGATGACCCGGCGATAGAGATCGTTCAGGTCGGATGTGGCGAAACGGCCGCCATCCAGCGGGACCAGCGGGCGCAGTTCCGGCGGGATCACAGGGATCACGGTCAGCACCATCCATTCGGGACGGTTGCCTGACTCAAGGAAGTTTTCGACGATTTTCAGCCGCTTGATGATCTTTTTCGGCTTCAGTTCACCGGTTGCTTCTTTTAGGTCGGCGCGCAGCTGTTCTGCTTCGCTTTCCAGATCGATCTGGGCCAGCATTTCGCGGATCGCTTCGGCGCCGATATTGGCCTGGAATGCATCCATGCCGTAAAGGTCCTGCGCGTCGTTGAATTCTTCCTCAGTCATCAGCTGGCCGTAGGTCAAGTCGGTCAGGCCGGGTTCGATCACGACGTAGTTTTCGAAATAGAGGATCCGTTCCAGATCGCGCAGCGTCATGTCCAGCATCAGGCCGATGCGGGATGGCAGTGATTTCAGGAACCAGATATGCGCCACGGGTGCGGCCAGTTCGATATGGCCCATGCGTTCGCGGCGGACCTTTTGCAGGGTCACTTCCACGCCGCATTTTTCGCAGACAACGCCGCGATATTTCATGCGCTTGTATTTACCGCAAAGGCATTCGTAATCCTTGATCGGGCCAAAGATACGCGCGCAGAACAGGCCGTCACGTTCGGGTTTGAACGTGCGGTAGTTGATGGTTTCGGGCTTCTTGATCTCACCAAAGGACCACGACAGGATCCGTTCGGGAGAGGCCAGAGAGACCTTGATTTCGTCAAACGTTTTCGCCGGGGTGAGCGGGTTGAACGGGTTGTTTGTCAGTTCCTGGTTCATCTTCAATTCCTTGAATTGGGGTGCGTCGGGTGAGGGGCGAAAAGTCTTCGTGACGAAGACTTTTCAGCGCGCAAGAGTTTTCGTGACGAAAACTCTTACTCCTCATCCTCCGCATCCAGGAGTTCCATGTTGAGGCCGAGGCCCCGGACTTCTTTCACGAGCACGTTGAACGATTCAGGCACGCCGGCCTCGAAATTGTCCTCGCCTTTGACGATGCTTTCGTAGACTTTCGTCCGCCCTGCCACGTCATCCGACTTGACCGTCAGCATTTCCTGCAGTGTGTAAGCGGCGCCATAAGCTTCCAGTGCCCAGACCTCCATTTCCCCGAAACGCTGGCCGCCGAACTGGGCTTTACCACCCAGAGGCTGCTGCGTGACAAGGCTGTAAGGCCCGGTGGAGCGTGCGTGGATCTTGTCATCGACCAGGTGGTGCAGTTTCAGCAGATATTTCACGCCCACTGTCACCTTGCGGCTGAACTGTTCACCTGTGCGGCCATCGTAAAGAACCGATTGGCCCGAAGTGTCAAATCCGGCACGCACCAGCGCGTCGTTCACGTCTGCTTCTTTTGCGCCGTCGAAGACAGGGGTCGCAATCGGCACCCCACGCGTCACGTTGCCTGCGGCCTCGATCAGCGTGTCTTCGTCCATCCCGGCGATGCCTTCGTCATAGACGTTGTCACCATAGGCGATTTTCATCGCTTCACGCACAGGGGTCAGATCGCCGGAGCGCCGGTATTCACCGAGTGCTTCGTCAATCTGGATACCCAGGCCGCGTGCGGCCCAGCCCATATGCGTTTCCAGGATCTGGCCAACGTTCATGCGCGATGGCACGCCCAGCGGGTTCAGACAGAAATCCACCGGCGTCCCGTCAGCAAGAAACGGCATGTCTTCCATCGGAACGACCTTAGAAATCACACCTTTGTTCCCGTGACGACCGGCCATCTTGTCGCCGGGCTGCAGCTTGCGCTTTACCGCCACAAAGACCTTGACCATTTTCATCACGCCCGGAGGCAGATCGTCGCCGCGGCGCACCTTTTCGACCTTGTCTTCGAACCGTGCATCCATGGCGCGCTTCTGGATTTCATACTGTTCGTTCAGCGCTTCGACGATTTTTGCATCGTCTTCGTCTTCCATGGCCAACTGCCACCACTGACCGCGGCTGAGGTCAGCGACGCTTTCCTCAGTCACGATCGAACCGGCCTTGAAGCCTTTCGGCCCCTTTGCGGCTTTCTTGCCAGAGATGATGTCCCACAGACGCGCATAGATGTTGCGGTCCAGGATCGCGAGTTCGTCGTCGCGGTCACGGGCAAGGCGTTCGACCTCTTCCCGTTCGATCTGCAGCGCACGTTCGTCTTTTTCCACGCCATGGCGGTTGAACACACGCACTTCGACCACGGTGCCGAAATCACCCGGCGGCAGGCGCAGGGATGTGTCACGCACGTCCGATGCCTTTTCACCAAAGATGGCGCGCAGCAGTTTTTCTTCTGGCGTCATCGGGCTTTCGCCCTTTGGTGTGATCTTGCCGACGAGGATGTCTGCTGGCCCGACTTCGGCCCCGATATAGACGATGCCTGCCTCATCGAGGTTGCGCAGGGCTTCTTCGCCCACGTTGGGGATGTCGCGGGTGATTTCCTCTGGCCCCAGCTTTGTGTCACGGGCGGCGACTTCGAATTCCTCGATATGGATCGAGGTAAAGACGTCGTCGCGCACGATGCGTTCGGAAATCAGGATCGAGTCTTCGTAGTTGTAGCCGTTCCACGGCATGAACGCGACGACCACGTTCTTGCCCAGTGCCAGTTCACCGATATCGGTGGACGGACCGTCGGCAATCACCTGACCCTTTTGAACCGTATCGCCCACCTTCACCAGCGGACGCTGGTTGATGCAGGTGTTCTGGTTGGACCGCTGGAATTTGCGCATCCGGTAGATATCGACCCCGGCATCGCCGAGTTCGAGATCTTCGGTGGCGCGGATCACGATCCGCTGTGCGTCGACCTGGTCGATGATCCCGGCCCGTTTGGCCATGATCGCCGCACCACTATCGCGGGCGACAACTTCTTCGATCCCGGTGCCGACCAGTGGTGCCTCTGCCTGCAGCAGTGGAACCGCCTGACGCTGCATGTTCGAACCCATCAGCGCACGGTTGGCGTCGTCATTTTCCAGGAATGGAATGAGCGAGGCCGCAACCGACACCAGCTGTTTTGGCGACACATCGATCAGGTCCACGTTTTCGCGTGGGGCCAGTGTGTAGTCGCCGTTCATCCGGGTCGAAACCAGATCGTTCTTGAAAGACCCGTCTTCGTTCATGTTCGCGTTGGCCTGTGCCACGGTGTGGCGCATTTCCTCGGTCGCGGACATGTAGCTAACGTCGTCCGTCACCTTGCCGTCCACCACCTTGCGATATGGTGTTTCGATGAAGCCGTATTTGTTCACACGGGCAAACGTCGCCAGCGAGTTGATCAGACCGATATTCGGCCCTTCGGGTGTTTCGATGGGGCACATCCGGCCATAGTGGGTCGGGTGTACGTCGCGCACCTCAAAGCCCGCACGTTCGCGGGTCAGACCGCCGGGCCCAAGGGCCGACAGGCGCCGCTTGTGCGTCACTTCGGACAGCGGGTTGGTCTGGTCCATAAACTGCGACAGCTGGCTGGAGCCGAAGAATTCGCGCACAGCAGCAGCGGCAGGTTTCGCATTGATCAGGTCCTGCGGCATCACGGTGTCGATTTCGACCGATGACATGCGTTCCTTGATCGCGCGTTCCATCCGCAGAAGGCCGACGCGGTACTGGTTTTCCATCAACTCGCCAACAGACCGCACGCGGCGGTTACCAAGGTGGTCGATATCGTCGATATCGCCCTTGCCGTCGCGCAGTTCGACCAGCGCCTTGATACAGGCGACGATGTCTTCCTTGCGCAGGGTGCGCATGGTGTCTTCAGCATCCAGATCGAGGCGCATGTTCATTTTCACGCGGCCAACGGCAGACAGGTCATACCGTTCGCTGTCAAAAAACAACGTGTCGAACAGGGCCGATGCGCTGTCCACGGTTGGCGGTTCGCCCGGACGCATGACGCGATAGATATCCATGAGCGCGGTTTCGCGGTTCATGTTCTTGTCCGACGCCATCGTGTTGCGCATGTAGGCGCCGACATTGATGTTATCGATGTCGAGTACGGGGATCGCCTTGATGCCGGCGTCGATCAGCTCTTTCAACGTGCCGCCCGTGACTTCGCCGTCCTTGTCCAGTTCAAGGGTCAATTCATCACCGGCCTCGACATAGATCGCGCCGTTTTCTTCGTTGATGATATCCTGGGCGACGAATTTGCCGACAATTTGCTCGTAAGGAACCAACAGGTCCTTTACTTCGCCGGCATCGATCAGCTTCTTGACCGAACGTGGGGTAACTTTCTCACCGGCCTTGGCGATCACTTCACCGGTTTTGGCGTCCACCAGATCAAAGGCAGGGCGTGTGCCGCGCACGCGCTCGGGGAAGAACTTGGTTGTCCAGGCCTTGCCCTTTTTGTCCAGCTTGTATTCGACCGTGTCGTAATAGGCATTCATGATACCTTCCTGGTCCATGCCCAGCGCGTAGAGCAGGGTGGTCACAGGCAATTTGCGGCGGCGGTCGATCCGGCAGAACACAAGGTCCTTGGCGTCGAATTCAAAGTCGAGCCAGCTGCCGCGATATGGGATGATGCGGCAGGCGAAAAGCAGTTTACCGGAAGAGTGCGTTTTGCCCTTGTCGTGATCGAAGAACACACCGGGGGAACGGTGCATCTGGGATACAATCACGCGCTCGGTGCCGTTCACGACGAAGGTGCCGTTGGGCGTCATCAGGGGCATGTCGCCCATGAACACGTCCTGTTCCTTGATGTCCTTGACGGATTTAGCGCCGGTATCTTCGTCCACATCGAACACGATCAGACGCAGCGTCACCTTCAGCGGTGCGCTGTAGGTCATGTCACGCTGCTGACATTCCTCGACATCGTATTTCGGCTTTTCCAGCTCATACTTGACGAATTCAAGAACGGCGGTTTCGTTGAAATCCTTGATCGGGAACACCGACTGGAAGACACCCTTGATGCCTTCACCGTCTAGCGGCGTATCACTGTCACCAGAGCGCAGGAACAGATCGTAAGAAGATTTCTGAACCTCGATGAGGTTCGGCATTTCGAGTACTTCACGGATTTTACCGTAGTATTTACGCAGGCGTTTCTGACCAAGGAAGGAGGAAGCCATGTGCGATATCACCTTTTGTTTGTCTCTCGAATGCGAGATCGCCCGGGCTGCGATCCCTCACCCATTTGACCGGGGGTCTGATGTCTATTCGTGGCTACCGTCCCACCGGCAACCTCCCGACATGAAACCTACCCAAGGGGTCGGTCAGCGATTGGCCGACCTCTAAGACAGGTTTGGCTGGACCCGCATTTTGCGAGTCCAGCCTTATGATTTGGGCGAAATCGTCTTTCGCCTGTGTCTGACTTAAGCCAGTTCGACCGTCGCGCCAGCTGCTTCCAGCTTTGCCTTGATCTCTTCGGCTTCTGCTTTTGCAGCGCCTTCTTTGATCTTGCCACCGGCTTCGACCAGGTCCTTGGCTTCTTTCAGGCCAAGACCGGTGATGCCGCGGACTTCTTTGATGACGTTGATTTTCTGTGCGCCAGCTTCTTTCAGCACGACATCAAATTCAGTCTTCTCTTCGGCAGCTTCGCCAGCGTCGCCACCGGGGCCAGCCATCATGACAGCACCGCCAGCAGCGGGCTCAATGCCATACTCGTCCTTCAGGATGGTTTTCAGTTCTTGTGCTTCGAGAAGGGTCAGACCAACAATCTCTTCAGCCAGTTTTTTCAGATCAGCCATTTTATGCTTTCCGTTTCCGTTAAGTGTGTTCCAACGTCGGGGTTTCAACCCCAGGACAGTTCAGATGCTTTATGCAGCCTTCTCTTCGATGGTCGAAAGAATGCTCGCGATGTTTGAAGCAGGCGCGCCAATGGCCCCGGCGATGTTCGAAGCAGGTGCCCCGATGCAACCCACGATGGAAGCAATAAGCTCCTCGCGACTTGGCATCCCGGCAACCGATTTCACACCGGCTGGATCCAGCGCCGTATCGCCCATTGCACCGCCGAGGACGACAAGTTTGTCATTGCCCTTGGCGTATTTGTCCACGACCTTCGCAGCAGCGACAGGGTCTTCGGAATAGGCGAGTACGGTCATGCCCGAGAGGTATTCAGCGATGCTTTCGCAGGGCTTGCCCTCAAGAGCGATTTTGGCGAGCTTGTTCTTGGCAACGCGCACGGACCCACCCGCTTCACGCATTTGCGCGCGCAGGTCCTGCATTTCAGCAACTGTCATGCCTTCGTAGTGGGCAACCACAACGACGCCAGAGCTTTCAAAGATCTGGCCGAGATCTTCGACCAGCTGTTCTTTTTGTGCTCTATCCACAGTTTCACTCCAAGTTTGGGGTTTCCCCCGGCTCAATTTTGCCCGGCGGCACCGCCGCCCGACAGTCTACAGTCCATGCAAACGGGGCGAGCCAGGTGCGAACGAGGAGAGCCTCGAAAAATCTGGTCTATCCCGTCTCAGGCAGGAATTACTGGCATGTGGCCAACCCACCGTCTCGGACGAATAAAGGCCCGAACGAATCACTCTTCCGGGCCAGGGTTGTTGGTTACTGCCAGATGAGGGGAAAGCCAAGTCCCCATTTCTGGGGTTTGCCAGAGAACCTTTAGAAAATTGACGCCAAAAACATTCAATCAGAAGCTCCTACAATAAGAAACGGCGGGCCCGCGAGAGCCCGCCGCTTACTCATCTAACCGTGCTTTGCGACTTAAGCGTTGCCTGTCGCAGATGACACATCAACCGATACGCCAGGACCCATAGTGGAACTGACGGCGATCTTTTTCATGTAAGTGCCCTTGGCACCACTTGGCTTGGCTTTGCCAACGGCGTCGACAAAGGCCAGCATGTTTTCTTCGATCTGCTTAGCAGTGAAGGATGCCTTGCCGATACCGGCATGCACAACGCCAGCTTTTTCAGCCTTGAACTGCACCTGACCACCTTTGGCCGCTTCGACAGCTTCCTTGATGTCCATGGTCACCGTGCCGACACGTGGGTTCGGCATCAGGTTGCGTGGGCCAAGGACTTTACCCAGACGACCAACGATAGCCATCATGTCGGGTGTGGCGATGCAACGATCAAAATCGATAGTGCCGCCCTGGATGGTTTCCATCAGGTCCTCTGCACCGACGATATCGGCGCCTGCTGCCTTGGCTTCGTCAGCCTTGTCGCCACGTGCGAAAACGGCGACGCGAACGGTCTTGCCGCTGCCGTGCGGCAGGTTGACCGTACCACGGACCATCTGATCGGCGTGGCGCGGGTCAACACCCAGCGTCATCGCGATTTCAACGGTTTCGTCGAACTTGGCCTTGGCGTTGTCTTTGACCAACGATGCCGCTTCGGCCACCGAAATGTTATGTTTGCCAGCGAATGCTTCACGCGCTGCTGTTGTACGCTTACCAAACTTTGCCATTACTTCACCTCGATGCCCATAGAGCGGGCAGAACCCGCGATGATCAGCATTGCGCCTTCGATAGAGGTCGCATTAAGGTCCTTCATCTTGGCTTCGGCAATTTCGCGAACCTGTTTACCAGTGATCGAACCGGCAGTTGCTTTGCCTGGTGTCTTTGAACCAGATTTCAGCTTGGCCGCTTTCTTGATGTAGTAGGACGCAGGTGGCGTCTTGATCTCCATCGAGAACGACTTGTCCTGATAGTAGGTGATAACGGTCGGGCAAGGCGCGCCGTTTTCCATATCAGCCGTCTTGGCGTTGAACGCCTTACAGAATTCCATGATGTTGATGCCGCGCTGACCCAGCGCAGGACCGACGGGTGGGGACGGGTTCGCAGCCCCTGCAGGAACCTGCAGCTTAAGCGTCCCCATAATCTTCTTGGCCATGTGGCCTCTCCTTTTTTCAGCGATGAGCGATGCTCATCCTACATTGCCCTTACGGGCGGTTATGCCGTGGTTCGGGCCGCAGCCCTCCCACGTCTGAACACGCAAGATTATTGTTTGGAAACCTGCGTGAATTCCAGTTCAACCGGGGTGGCCCGGCCAAAGATCGACACCGTCACCTTCAGGCGCTGGTTATCTTCATCAACTTCCTCAACCATGCCATCGAAATCCTCGAACGGACCGTCGTTGACTTTGACCTTCTCGCCAATCTCGAAGTGGATCAGTGTCCGTGGTGCGTCTTCGCCTTCCTGCACGCGGCCCAGGATTGCCTGCACTTCAGCATCGCGCATCGGCATCGGGCGGCCTTGCGGACCCAGAAATCCGGTAACGCGGTTGATGGAGTTGATCAGGTGATAGCCCTCATCAGACATTTCCATATGCACCAGCACATAGCCGGGCATGAAACGCCGTTCGGCAGTCACCTTCTTGTTGCGACGGATTTCGATCACTTCCTCGGTCGGAACCAACACTTCGTCGATCTGATCGGACAGGCCCTTTTCTTCCGCCTTAGTGCGGATCGCCTCTGCGATTTTCTTCTCGAAATTCGAGAGAACGCTTACCGAATACCACCGTTTGGCCATCTGTCAGAGCACCTTGTCGTCGCGAGGCCTTTGTCGACCCCAATTTCCAATTTTTCTCGGCGAAATCGCCAGTCCCGAAAATAAAAGCGGCGTGCAACTCGATTCGCCGCACGCCATTTTCGGAAGTTGACGGCTCTTACCGCCGCCGCCCGACGTTTTCAAGGGGGCTAAACCGATTTCGCGCGTGCGATCTATCCGCCGAAATAGCTGAGAACCGAAGACAGCCCCGTGCGGATCACAAGATCAACCAGCGAGAAAAAGACCGCCGTCAGCGCCGCCATGATGAAAACCATGATTGTCGTCATGATAACTTCGCGGCGTGTCGGCCAAACGACCTTGGAGATTTCGGCGCGAACCTCTTGGATAAACTTGGCAGGGTTGGCGATGGCCATGGAAGACGGTCCTTTGTCAGATCATGTCGCGACATACGGCGACTTCACCTTAATTTCAAGGCTGGTTTGTGCCAGTTTTATCAGGGTTGCAGCAACGTGACCTTTGGAAGTGCCTGAATACCCGCGATCTGCTTGGCATAGACCTCAGCAGCGCGGGCGTGATCCGCCACATTGAAGCCGTCGAATGCCACATACTCCGGGCCTGTCGGGTACCGGCTGCGCGCAGCCTGAGTCAAGGCAGCGGCATCATCTGCACCCTTTCGCGAAAGGATATGATCGACGGCCGCCCGCGAAAACCCTGGGTGAACACGCTCATTGATTGGCTTCACGACATCTGCGGCGTCTGCGCCGACCACGGCCGAACAGATTTGATAGAATAGCGCTTCGTAATCCTCGTATTGCCAGACGGTGACGCTGCGCACACCTGCTGCCCTGCTGAACCGTTTGACCAATGACAACCAGTTCACACTGTTTATCGGACTAAGTTCCAAAAACTGATCAAAGGTCATCAAACGCCCGCCCAACAGCATTTGACTATAGGCAGACGTCAGAAAGGTGGCAGGGTTCCTGATGCCAAGAAAAACATCAATCTGACCCGCGTCCATGGCACGCGCCAGCGCATTCACCCTCGTGGCGGCTTCGGGATAGCGCAGCTTGACAGTTTTCGGGCGCGGACTGTTCAACACGCCGATATAGTTTTCTTCGCTCAGAACCAGCCGCTGCGCGCCCTTTCGCAGCAGCTCAAGCTGGTCCTGCGGGCTGCGTTGTTGCTTGTGAGGTTTGCCACGCAAGCCGAACAGCCGCTGGATCGAGCGCCCGGGCAGACGAAAATGGGCAGGTCCATAATAACGCACACCCCGATCTGCCAACGCGGCAGATGCATCGCGCAATGACCACTGCAAATGTGATGTTGCCGTCTTGTGAGCACCCACATGAAAGGCCACGCTAAAGTCGTCCGCTGATGTCATGGAAAGGTTGGATCCTCCGACAGGCGGTGATCGGGTCTGGCAGGGGCACCAGGACTTGAACCCGGGACCTACGGTTTTGGAGACCGCCGCTCTACCAACTGAGCTATACCCCTACGACCGGCTGCCGGGGTAGTCCGAAACGAAAGCCGGATCAAGAGGGAAGGTGCGGCAGACTTGTGTTCACGTGCAGAAATGTCGAAACAGGGGATGAACTGACCAGTCAAGGCCCCTGCCCCTCGTGTCCCTACGCAAACGCATCGAAAAATCGGAAACGCTGGCAAACATACTGGCCGCTGTCGCGGGCCGGTACCTTGGTCGGTGTCAGCGGACCATCACATGGGAAGCGCGCGGTCTTGAGGACCTGAACGCAGCGTTAGCCGAAGGGCCGATACTGCTGGTGATGTGGCACAGCCGTTGTCTGATGGCAGCAGAGCACTGGCCGGTGGCCGATGCGCCGCTCTCAAGTCTCTACAACAACTCACCTGTCGGACGATTGGCCGGTGCGTTGCATCGTCGGGTCGGCCTGCACCCAATGGAAATGTCACGCAGATTGTCCAACCGGGCCGCATCCCGCACTGTGCTGAAGCGGGTCAGAGAAAAGGTCAGTATCGGGATGACTGGCGACGGGCCCGTCGGTCCGGCGCTGGAAGTTCAAGGTGCTGTGCTTGAATGGGCGCGCGTCACCGGACTGCCCCTGTTTTGCTACGCTTATTCCACCCAGCGCCAGAAACGGATGTCGTCCTGGGATCAAATGCTTGTGCCACGCCCGTACAAAAACGGGGCTTATGTATTTCGGCAGTTTCATGAAACAGTGCCGCGCAAGCTTGCCCCGGACGAGTCGGAGTTTTGGCGCGAGGAAATCCGCAAATTCATGGAAACCACAACGGCTGAGGCCGACGCGATGGTCGGCCTGCCCCCCGGCCCCTAGACCAGAGCAATGGCCATGAGCCCCAGACCAACAGCACCTACGGTCCAGATCGCCGAACGCAGCAGCGGGATGCCCATAAGATAGACAATGTGATAGGCGGCGCGTGCAATCACGAATGTCGCGGCACCCGTCGTCGCCAAGCCTATATCAGCAGTTGGTATCACAAAGGCCAAAGCGCTGAGCCCCAGAAAGACAGGGAAGCTTTCGCGCAGATTGTCCACGGCCCGCTTGGCCCGGCCCTCCAGCTTACCAATTTCGGGGCGAACATCGCGTGGCCCGACATAAGATCCCAACCCGATTTGCGGGATCAGGATGGTGCTGGGTGTCACCACGGCCACAAAATAGACAACGATCCCGATCAGTATCCAAAACAGCATTCTCTTCTCCATCTGATATCTTTGGGATAGCTATGACCCATAGGGAATGTCGACAATTCCCTTGGAGGGAATAATGACCATAAACAAGCCTGCCTTTGGCCAAGTCCTGAGCGCTGTGCGCGGAGCACTTGGTCTGTCGCAAATGGCACTCGCCAGTCAGTTGGAATCGACCCAGCGTCATATTTCGTTTCTGGAGACCGGCCGCTCGCGCCCGACGCCGCAGTTTCTGACACGCATATGCACCCAGTTGAACCTTAGCGCCGATCAGCGATCGAACCTGTTTGCCGCCTCAGGTTATGCCAACCCGTATCAGGTGCGCCGCTTCGATGACGCGGATGTCGGCGCGACGCTGGATATGATCGAACGTCGGGTCCTGGCAAACTGGCCGTTTCCGGCGCTGGTCCTGGATGCAAGTTGGAACATCCTGCGTATGAACGATGCGGCCAAGGTATTCTTCGGCGGTCTGGGCAATGACGATGACAACAGTGCAAGCTTTCTGCGCCAGATCCTGTCGCCGGATTTCATGGCCATCATCGCCAATTGGGAAGAGGTCAGCCCAGTCCTCTATTTCCGGCTTCAGGCTGCTGCCGCCGAAAACCCTGACATCGCCGCGGCCTTTTCGGACGCCAAGTCAAAGGGTCTGTTCGATCATCTGCCCCGGTTGATGATCGAACAGGACCGCGCGCCGGTCTATGTGCCAATTCAGATCAGATTGCCGCAAGGTGGCATCATCAACATGACCTCAATGGTCGGGCATATCGCCTCGGTGCAGGACGCACTGGTGGCCGGATTCGAGGTAGAGTTGATGATTCCGACAGATGATGCGTCAGAGCAAGCCCTTCGCGCGATGCTGGGCGAATAACGCAAAAGGCCGCCCCTTTTGGGGCGGCCTTTGTTTGTTTCGCAGTGCGGTGGGTTACACCCATCCTACGTAGGGTGGGTGTAACCCACGCGGCCGTGATTACTCGACGATCTTGGACACAACACCCGCACCAACGGTCCGGCCGCCTTCGCGGATGGCGAAGCGCAGGCCGTCTTCCATGGCGATCGGCGCGATCAGTTCCACGTTGAACTTCAGGTTGTCGCCCGGCATCACCATTTCGGTGCCTGCGGGCAGCTCAACCGTGCCGGTCACGTCTGT
>CANKYO010000015.1 GCA_947488175.1 uncultured Paracoccaceae bacterium | reverse complement strand
TTACTCATCGGTCCCCCAAATCATTGGGGCTCGTCAATCATGACAACGACGCAGCATCAAGCCGATTAATAGGTCCTAAACCTAGAAACTTTCTCTTATCAAATCACCTTAAACTATCCCATTGGCGCGGACGTTGGGCAAAAATATGATTTAAATCAGCGCGTTGCCATTTCGTGAGGTGCGTACCTCAGAAAGTTCTGGACCTGAGGTGCGTACCTCAAATATCGTGAGTGCATGTCGCGATTCGTGCGCGGGTCCGCGGCAGAAACATGGGAGGATTTAATGACCTATTCAAAACTGGCGGGAGCCAGCGCATTCGCGATTGCCGTTTCGGGAGCCGCTTCAGCGGTGCAGGCCGAAGATCTGACACTGTGCTGGGCGGCATGGGATCCGGCAAACGCACTTGTCGAACTTTCGAAGGATTTTGAGGCGCAGTCCGGCCACACCATGAACTTCGAATTCGTGCCATGGCCCAATTTCGCGGACCGGATGCTGAACGAATTGAACTCTGGCGGCAAGCTCTGTGACCTTCTTATCGGCGACAGCCAGTGGATTGGCGGCGGGGCCGAAAACGGACATTACGTCAAGCTGAACGACTTCTTTGATACTGAAGGCATCTCGATGGACGATTTCGCCCCGGCGACTGTTTATGCCTACTCAACCTGGCCAAAGGGCACGCCGAATTACTATGCGTTGCCGGCGATGGGCGACGCAAATGGCTGGTTTTACCGCAAGGACTGGTTCGAACGTGAAGATATCCAAGCGGCCTATATGGAAGCGACCGGTGAAGAGCTTCGCGAGCCGCAGTCGCAGCGCGAGTTGCTGCAGATTGCCCAGTTTTTCCAGGGGCGCGAGATTGATGGCAAGACCGTCTATGGCGCCGCGATCTTTACCGAGCGCGGCTCTGAAGGGATCACCATGGGTGCGACCGGTGCGCTGTACACTTGGGGCTTCAAGTATGAAAACGAGCCTGGGTCATACGACATGGAAGGCGCTGTAAACTCTGCTGAAGCCGTTGAAGCCTTGGAGTTTTACAAGGAGTTCTACGAAACAGCGACGCCTCCGGGCTATACTAACGCGTATATGGGTGAATCGCTGGATGCGTTCAAATCCGGTCAGGTCGCCTTGGCAATGAACTGGTTTGCCTTCTTCCCGGGCCTGTATGCCGACCCGACGACGGGCGGTGACAAGATCGACTTTTTCGTGAACCCGCCCCAGAATATTGCGGCGTCCACGTTGGGCGGGCAGGGGATCTCGGTCGTCAGTTATTCGGAAAAGCAGGACGCAGCGCTTGAGTATATCAAGTGGTTCGCTGACCCTGCTGTTCAGGCCAAATGGTGGGAGCTTGGCGGTTACTCTGCCCATAACGCCGTGTTGAACGACCCGGGCTTCGTCGAAAGCCAGCCTTTCGCCGGGGATTTTCTGGTCGCCATGGAGGGTGTTCAGGATTTCTGGCAGGAGCCAGCTTATGCGGAACTTCTTCTGGCCATGCAAAAGCGCGTTCACGATTATGTCGTGGCCGATCAAGGCACGGCACAGGAAGCCCTTGATAAACTGATCGAGGACTGGACCGAAGTCTTTGAAGACGAAGGCAAGCTGTAAGCCAATCCACCAATGGGCGTCGGGACTTCGGTCCCGGCGCATCACCCAACCGACAGGCCAGACAAATGTCCGACAAGACAGCAGATCGCGTTGCCGCCGCAACGCCAACTCATGTTGCGCGCAAAATCAGGGGTTTATCCGATCGGGCCATCGCCTGGATCTTTGTTGCTCCGACGATTTTCCTGCTGCTCGCTGTCAACATTTTTCCACTGATCTGGACCGTTCGGCTGAGTTTTACAGACTACAAGGCCAACCGGATCAATCGCGAGCCGGAATGGATTGGTCTTCGCAATTATGAGCGGATTCTGACAGATAGCGATATTTGGCTGAACATGCAGGCCACGGCGCATTTCCTGTTCTGGACAATCTTCTTTCAGGTGCTGATCGGCTTCACGCTGGCCTGGCTCATCAACAAGAAATTCAAGGGTAATGACTTGTGGACCACGATTATCGTGCTGCCGATGATGCTGTCGCCTGCCGTTGTCGGCAATTTCTGGAAGTTCCTCTATCAACCGCAAATCGGGCTATTCAACTACATCATTGCCTTCTTCACCGGGAAGGATCCATCAAGCTTTGAGATGCTGGGGTCGGTTGACCTCGCGCCTTGGTCCATCGTCATCGTGGATACGTGGATGTGGACGCCTTTCGTGATGCTGATCTGTTTGGCCGGGCTGCGCAGCATTCCCGATTACATCTATGAGGCGGCAGAGATCGACCGCGCCTCCAAGCTTCGGCAGTTCTTTACGATAACGATCCCCATGGTGTTGCCATTCTTGATGCTGGCGGTTCTGTTTCGCGGGATCGAGAACTTCAAGATGTTTGATCTTGTGGTGCAGCTTACGGGGGGTGGCCCCGGATCGACGACCGAACTGACGTCAATCAACCTCAAACGCGAAGCCTTTGAAAAATGGCGCACCGGCTACGCGTCAGCATACGCGATCATCCTGTTTGTTACCGTCTTCGGCCTGGCCAGTATTTACGTCAAAGCCCTGAATAAGGTGAAAGAGAGATGAGCAGCTTTTCCATCACCGAGCCATCCAATCGGACCAAATGGTTCGCAGGTACGCTGGTCATCGCGTATGCGCTGATCACGATGATCCCGCTCGTCTGGATCGGCCTGACCGGGTTCAAGAGCCCAGCGGATGCGATCAGCTATCCGCCGAAATACATCATTGGCAGTGATAGTGAGGCCGGGTTTCAGCCAACGCTCGAAGGTTATGTGAACCTGTTCACAACGCGCACGCGGCAGACCGAGGAATTTCTTGCCAATAACCCACCCGAGAACTGGGCCGACGAGATTGTGCGCCAGTACGACATGGTCATTGTTGGGCCTTCAAAGTTTGGGGAACGGTTCCTGAACTCAGTGATCATCGGCTTCGGTTCGACGTTCCTGTCCGTCTTCCTTGGGACACTTGCCGCTTATGCCTTTAGCCGGTTCAAAATTCCGCTGGCCGATGATCTGCTGTTCTTCATTCTGTCGACGCGCATGATGCCGCCTATCGCCGTCGCGATTCCGATCTTCCTGATGTACCGGAACCTGGGCCTCTCAGACACCCATCTTGGGATGATCCTGCTCTATACAGCGGTCAATATCTCGCTGGCGGTGTGGCTTCTGAAAGGGTTCATTGACGAAATCCCGCGCGAATATGAAGAGGCCGCACTGATTGACGGCTACACCCGCTTTCAGGCCTTTTACAAGGTTGTCCTGCCCCAGGCGGCCACCGGCATCGCATCAACCGCCATCTTTTGTCTGATCTTTGCCTGGAACGAATATGCTTTCGCCGTACTCCTGACCACGGCCAACGCCCAGACGGCGCCACCGTTTATTCCAACAATCATCGGCATCGGCGGTCTCGACTGGCCTGCCATTGCCGCAGGCGTCACGATCTTCGTATTGCCGGTCATGATCTTCACCATCCTTCTGCGCAAACACCTGCTGCGCGGGATCACATTTGGAGCGGTTCGCAAATGAGCAACTTTTTCAACGGCCTTCTTCGCCTGCGCCGCGGCCCATGGGAGATGCTGGCGACCATCATCATCGCGGTCGGGGTCTTCATGCTGATGCAGCCCTTTGTGATCTGGGCGTTCACCTATTCGTTCATCGTCACACTTGTCGGTACGGTGATGTTCATCATCGTCAGCCACTTCCCGGAGTAAGCATGGCCCAGATCGTCATCAAGAACCTGAAGAAGCAGTTCGGCGATTTCACCGCCGTTCGCGAAAGCAGCTTTACGATCGAAGACGGGGAGTTCTTCATGCTGCTTGGTCCGTCGGGTTGTGGCAAGACAACGACCTTGCGGATGATCGCAGGGTTGGAACTTCCGACCTCGGGCGAGATCTACCTCGATGGTGAAGAGATTTCACAGCGACCACCATCCGAACGGGACATCGCCTTCGTTTTCCAGATGTTCGCGCTTTATCCGCATATGAACGTCTACAAGAATATCAGCTATCCGCTGGTTTCTCAGGGCATGCCGCGCGCTGCAGTGCGGGATAAGGTGAATGAAGTAGCGAAAATCCTTGGTATTGAAGACATCCTGAAACGCCCTGTTGGTGGGCTGTCAGGTGGCGACCGACAGCGTGTGGCGCTTGGTCGTGCGATTGTGCGCGAACCCAAGGCATTCATGATGGATGAACCGCTGGGCGCGCTGGATGCTGAGTTTCGCGAACATATGGCCGAGGAACTGCGCGCCTTGCACGACCGGATGGGCGCAACCACGGTTTACGTTACCCATGATCAGTTGGAAGCCATGCAGATGGGCGACAAGATCGTGGTGATGAATAACGCCGTGGTGGAACAGTTCGGTACGCCGCAAGAGATCTACGACAAACCAGCGACGATGTTCGTGGCGGATTTCATCGGCTCTCCGTCGATGAATTTCCTCTCTTTCCATGGCAAGGTGGGCGATGGTGCAACCAATGTCGCGATGCAAAACGCAGACTTTACCATCCCCCGGACGCGTGAGCCGTTCGAAGGGGACCTTGCCTTTGGCGTGCGGCCTGAACACATCAAAATCTCTGATGCGGCGCCGTTCCGGGCAGAGATTTTGGCCACCGAATACCTAGGCACAACCCAAATCGTAACGCTGCAAACGGCTGCGGGCAGCGTCAAGGCCCGCATATCGGCTCAAAAAGCAGCCAGGGCAGGCGATACAGTGGGGCTCGAGTTCAACCCCGCAACCGTTACCCTGTTCGACCGCCAATCTGGCCGCGCCTTGCGATCCGAACTGAATGAGGGCGTGCTCCATGGCTGAAGTTGTGCTCAAGAATGTTTCCAAATCCTTCGGCAAGACCGTCGCTATTGATAATGTATCAATGACTATTGAGAACGGCGCATTTGTCGTTCTATTGGGGCCAACGGGTGCCGGGAAAACAACGACCTTGCGCCTGATTTCAGGGCTGGAAAGGCTGGATACAGGCAGCGTCCATATTGGTGGCCGCGACGTCGGTTCGGAAACGCCCGCGCAGCGTGACGTAGCAATGGTGTTCCAGCAATACTCACTTTATCCGCACTTGACCGTGCGCGACAATCTGGCGTTTCCGCTGCGTTCTCCGGTCTTGAAAACGCCCGAGGATGAGATCGCCAGGCGGGTCGAACAAATCGCGGAAACTCTTCAGATCCCGCACAAGCTCAACAACAAGGCAACCGAGCTTTCAGGCGGCGAAATGCAGCGTGTTTCGATTGGACGTGCGCTCGTGCGGGATCCGTCGATTTACCTGATGGACGAACCGCTCAGCTCGCTTGACGCCAAACTGCGGGCTGACCTTCGGGTGGAACTCAAACGCATCCATGCCGAACTCGGCTCAACCCTGCTTTACGTGACGCATGACCAGATCGAAGCAATGACCATGGCGACCAATGTTGGCGTACTAGAAGAGGGGCGATTGGTGCAATATGGCACGCCCAAGGAAATCTATGAGGATCCGACAAGTGTTTATGTCGCCAGCCGCCTCGGTTCGCCGCGCATCAACATCCTTCCATCTTCGATCTTTCCCGGGGATCACAAGGGCGCGCAGATCGGTCTGCGACCGGAAAGCATACGGCACGGCGACGGGGTTGAGGCGACGGTGGTGCGCTCAGAACATCTGGGCGACCAGACCCGGCTTCATCTGGAGGTCAGCGGCCATGCCATCACCACGCTGATCGACCCGCATGACGAATACGCCGCCAACTCAATCATCAATATCAGCCCGCAGAACCCACTGTATTTCGACGCGTTGGGCGCGCGGGTCGTTTAAGGGAGGAAGACAATGGCACAATTCATAAACGCCAAGGAAAACCTGGTTGCAGAGGCCATCGACGGGCTGCTTGCCGCGTCCGGCGGCACCTTGTCCCGCCTCAACGGTTATCCGCATATCAAGGTTGTGTTCCGGTCTGATTGGGACAAATCGAAAGTTGCGTTGGTGTCCGGCGGCGGCTCGGGGCATGAACCGGCCCATGCCGGGTTCGTTGGAAAAGGTATGTTGACCGCAGCCGTTTGTGGCGAAGTCTTCGCATCACCCTCTGTTGAAGCGGTGCTGGCCGGCATCCTCGCCGTGACAGGCGAGGCCGGGTGCCTTTTGATCGTAAAGAACTACACCGGCGACCGGCTCAATTTCGGCCTTGCCGCCGAACGGGCGCGCGCGCTGGGGCGCAAGGTGGAGATGGTCGTGGTTGACGACGACATCGCCCTGCCTGACCTTCCCCAGCCGCGCGGCGTGGCCGGGACCTTGTTTGTCCACAAGATAGCAGGCGCCCTGGCCGAGGATGGCGCAAGCCTCGAAGACGTGACCAAAGCCGCCAAGTCCGTGATTGGCAAGGTGGTCTCGATCGGGATGAGTCTGGATACCTGCACCATACCGGGTTCCACCAAGGAGGCCCGCATAGCGCCGGGCAAGGCAGAACTTGGCCTTGGCATCCATGGCGAACCGGGCGCCGAACAGGTCGTGTTCAGTGATGCATCCGCCGCGATGAATACCGTTGTTGAAAAGCTGAAAGACCACGCGCCGGGCACAGACAATATCGCCTTGATCAACAACCTGGGCTCGACCACACCGCTGGAGATGTCGGTCCTGACCCATGCATTGACACAATCGGGCATCGTAAAGAGCGTGATCGGGCCAGCACCACTGATGACATCACTGAACATGCACGGCTTCTCCGTCTCGATCATGAACGCGACGAAAGCCGAACATGACGCACTCGCAGCACCGGTCGAAATGTCAGCTTGGCCGGGAATGGCCAACGTTGCGGCGCCCGTTGTCGTCGGGTTGCCAGACGGCCTGACACCTATTGAGCCGATTCCGTCAAAGAACGCCAAGGTCCGAGATGTTATCGACAAGGTAACGGACCTGCTGATTTCGGCTGAGGCGCAGTTGAACCAGCTAGATGCCAAGTCTGGTGACGGGGATACCGGTAGCACCTTGGCGACAGCGGCTAGGGCCTTGAAAGCCCGCCTCGACAAGATGCCTCTGGCCGACCTGACGCAGTTTTTCCCGGCGCTTGGCAACGAGTTGAGCCAGACAATGGGTGGGTCGTCCGGCGTGATCCTTGCAATATTCTTTAATGCGGCTGGTGACGCATGTGCAAATGGTACATCGGTGCAAAAGGCACTCGTCGATGGTCTGAACCGCGTTAGTCAGGTCGGTGGCGCAAAGGTTGGTGACCGGACCATGATCGATGCGCTTGCCCCAGCACTGGAAGCCCTGCCGAATGGCATCCAGATGGCGGCGGCGGCGGCCCGCAAAGGTGCAGACAGTACCGCGCTGATTCATCGCGCACGGGCAGGACGGGCCGCGTATGTCCCGGAGGAAAATCTGAAAGGGCACAACGATCCGGGCGCCGAAGCTGTGGCGCTCTTGTTTGATGCCCTTGCAAAGGAAATGGTGGACTAAACTGAACAAACATCGTCCCAGCGCCATCGCGAAACCAACGGTCAATGATATTGCCCGCGTCGCCGGGGTCAGCCTCGCGACGGTGGACCGTGTGCTGAATGAACGTCCGGGCGTGCGCTCGGTCACGATCAAGAAAGTCCGCTCGGCGATCGACGAGCTGGGTTACATCCGTGATACGGCAGCGGCCAATCTGGCCCGGCGGCGGGTGTATAACTTTCTGTTTGTCCTACCAGATACGCAGAATGAATTTGTTCTGGACCTGCGCACCCAAATCCACGAACTGACGGAAAAAATCGCCAATGACCGCACCAAGCTGACTTTGGCACTCGCCGCTGCTTTCGACCCGCAGGATTTCGTAAATGTCCTTGACGAAATCGACCCGCGTGAGACGGACGGCGTTGCGATCTTCGGCCCGGAAACACCCTCGGTCCGTGATGCCATCAACCACCTGCGCGACAAGGGTATCGCGGTCGTCACACTGGTTTCTGACTTGCCTTCTTCTAAACGCGACCACTTCGTGGGCATCGACAACGTATCCGCAGGGCGCACCGCTGCTCAGTTAATGGGGCGTTTCATCAAGAAGCCGGGGAAGATACTTTTCATAACCGGCTCGCGCTTTGCCCGTGATCACTTGGAGCGTCGGCAGGGTTTCGATTTGGTCATGGCGGAGGAATTTGAGAACCTCGAGGTCATCGCGTCGGTCGAGGGCAAAGACGACCCCGAAATCATGTATTCATTGCTTCCGGAGTTATTCGAGAACCATGAAGATGTACGCGGCATCTATTCCAGCGCCGCCGGAAATGAAGGCCTGATGCGCTTTCTGAGAGAGCACGGTGGTGCCAGCGATCTTGTCGTGATTGGTCACGAATTGACCAGTCTTAGTAGGGATGCGCTGAACGACGGCTACTTCGATGCGGTTATCAGTCAAGATGGGGGTCACCTTGTGCGTTCTTGTGCCCGACTGCTGCGTTCGACCGTCGATAATGTGCCGCATAACCCGGCACAAGAACGCATTCGTATCGACATCTATTTAAAAGAAAACATGCCGGCATAGATGATCTACCTTAGTATCCCGGAATGACGGCTGAAGAGAAATAGCGCTTCTTTCGCTCGTTCGCAAAATGGAGCGGCGAATGGCAAAGTGCCCATCTGCTGCCTTTGCGCTGACCGTTCTGACCGACCACCACTTGGGCATTATTCGCGTCCTTCTCCACAGCCCACCTGGCGGTCGATGGTCTGGTCGGAATTGTCTTTATCGCCGCCCTAATCATTTTGGGCTTCGCCGGCGTGGACTTCTGGTATTAATTGGTCCCTAGTCTGACAGTTCTGGCCGTCGTGGGCCAACAAAAGCCGGAAGACAACGCTGCAGTAGCTTAATGCGCCAAATCTCATTTATAGGGCCAATATGCCACATAAATCGACTGCCAGTACTTTGCTAGAAGACGTTCGCGCATGCACGATCTGCACGGATTTGCCTCTTGGGCCGCGCCCCATACTCCAAGTCAGTCCGACTGCCAAATTGTTGATCGTTGGCCAAGCGCCGGGACAAATAACGCACCGAAAAGGCATTCCATTTGATGATCCATCCGGAAACAGGCTTAGGGATTGGCTCGGCATCGATCGGGATACGTTTTATGACGCTTCGAAGATGGCCATCCTTCCGATGGGGTTTTGTTTTCCGGGAACAGGAAAAGGAGGGGACCTTCCTCCGCGTGTCGAATGTGCCCCGGCGTGGCGGGACAGCATTTTGGAAACGCTACACTCCGTCGAGCTAACGTTGATTATTGGTCGTTACGCTATTGATTGGCACTTGCCCGATTACTCCGGCCACACAGTTACCAGTGCAGTTCAGAATTGGACTAAAGTCTGGCCCGAAAAACTGATCCTGCCCCATCCAAGTCCCCGAAATAACAGGTGGCTGAAATCGAACCGGTGGTTTGAGGATGACGTGATTCCTGTATTGCAGAAACGCGTTAAGCAAATTCTCTGAATTCAACTAAGGACAAGGGGAAAGGTTTTCATAACGGTCTCTCCGGTCTTGAGGTTTGTTTGGTTACAGCCGTTACATCATCGCTTGGAAACTCTGCACGACGATAAAGGCGGGCGATGTGACCAACACGTTGGATTTTGCGCTATAGGCCTTAGGCTGCGGTCAAGCGACGGTTTGCCGGAATTCATCCGTCAGTTTCGGTTCCATAGTTCGTTTCACTTGCCTTGCCCATCCCGCCGCCATAGGTCACGGAACATGACTGATCTTGATATAGCCCATGCCGCCATGGAAGCAGCCCCCGATGACGATACCGCGCGGCTGCGGTTTTATGAACGGCTTGCCGATACTGAACTTTTCATGCTTCTGGGGGCCGAAGCAGCCGGCGACCAGATCACGCCAGAGCTTTTTGAGATTGAAGATCAACGCTTTACCCTTGTCTTCGACCGCGAGGAACGGCTGTCGCAATTTGTTGGCCGCGTCGCCCCCTATGCGGGCCTGCCTGGTCGCGCGCTCGCCGAAATGCTGGCCGGGCAGGGCATCGGCCTTGCCCTCAACCTTGAGGTCGCATCATCATCCATGCTGATCCCGGCAGAGGCGGTGGACTGGCTGGTGGCCACCCTTGCCAACGCCCCCGATGAGACCGAGGCGCGGCTGACCGAGGTGTCAGCCCCACATGTGCCAGAGGCGGTCGTGACCGGCCTTGACCGCAAGCTTGCCATTGCCGCGGGGCTGGCGCGCTTTGCCTATCTGGCAGCTGCGACATACGAGAATGGCACACGCGGGCATGTGCTGGCGTTCATCGACGCAATCCCGGGCGCGGAAACGGCACTGGCGTCAGCCGCCAGTGAAGCGCTGACATTTTCCGGGATCGAGGCGGGGATGATGGATGTGCTGTTTGTCCGCGCGTCCGATCCGATGGCGGCGCATCTGGCCAAGGTTGGTTTGCGGTTCGACCTGCCGGAACCGATCGTGGCGCAACCGCCCGGTGCGCCGGGCATGGACCCAGAAAAACCGCCGAAACTGCGATAGGCAATGCCTGTCGCGATGCTTCAAGACAAAGTGGCCGGCACCTGCATACTTGGTCCAGTCACCCCAAACCCGGAGCATCCTCATGATTTTCAGATACACCATCCTTTACGTTGCCGATGTCGCGGCCTCGCTTGATTTCTTCGAACGCGCCTTTGGGTTGGAACGTTTGTTTTTGCACGAAAGCGGCGATTACGGCGAACTGGCCACCGGCCAGACCAAGCTGGCCTTTTCCTCACAAGCACTGATGCAGCAGTTGGAAAAGACACCAGCCAAGGCGGATCCGGTGGCCCCCACCTTTGAAATTGCCTTTGAAACGGCGGATGTGCCCAAGGCGTTGGCACGGGCGGTAAAGGCGGGTGCCAACCTGGTTCAAGACGCAAAAGATGAACCATGGGGGCAGGTCACATCCTATGTCAGCGATCCTGACGGCTACTTGATCGAAATCTGTTCGCCGGTCCAGATCCCCAGCGCAGGCTGACGAAACTCAGCCATCAGGGCGGGGTCGCGGGCGATACGGGCAGGTGTCAGGCCAAACCAATACCGGAAGGCACGGGTCATATGCGGCTGATCGCTATAGCCGGCATCACTGGCGATACCGGCAAGCGTGTCTCCATTGCGCAAGGCCAGAGCCGCACGCCGCGCCCGACCCAACAGCTGCCAGAACACCGGCGGCGGATAATCATAAGCCCGGAACCAGCGTTGCAAGGTGCGTGGCGTGACACCTGCGGATCTGGCGACGCTGGCAAGGGTCCCGCCCGGCGCGGCGAGGGCGCTGACAAGATCGCCAAATTCGCTGCTTGTCTCGGGCCACAGCTCCTCCAATCGGCCGCCGCCGGCGATGCAGTCCTGCATCGTCTCAGGACGGATCGTCGTACCGGGCCTCAGGCGATAGCCCGTGATAGATGTCCCGGCCGCCAGCAGCGTCTTGCGCGGGCGCAGGTCCCAGTCGGTCAGCTTAAACGCCTGCCTGCCATTGGGGTCCGTCATGATCAACAGATCGCGGCAACCATCAGGGTAAATCGTGGCCTGTCGTGGCGCCTGCGTCCGAAAATCCCAGCAATGGCATCGATTTTTCATGGGCTCAACCTATGCAGAACCATCCATCTTTGAAACGGAACATCGCACCGCACCTCAAGCACCGCCCTCAGACGGAAATATTCTGTTAACAAACCAACCGTACGTTCGTTTAACCTGACCATTGGGGGCAAAAGGGTCCGACGCAAGTCCGACGTTTTGCCGACGCGATGCCGACCGGCGATTTTAGCCAAAAACCCAGCAGTAACTTGTGATTCGCCAAAAATCGCTGGCCACCGTGCGGTGCCCCCTCGCGCAACACCACCGAACGTTGCTACCCCACCTTGGCAACCTGATCGCGCAACAGACGGCGCAGGATCTTGCCGGAGGCCGATTTCGGGATCTCATCAACGAAATGGATCTGGTGAACCTGTTTGTAATGCGCCAGTTGATCATCCAGATGCACAGTGATGGCCGCAGCATCCGGGGCGTTTTCACCTGCCACGACAAAGGCAATCGGCAATTCGCCCGCCTCCGGGTCGGGCAGGCCAATGACGGCGGCATCGGTGATGCCATCCATGGCGACCAGTGTCGCCTCCAACTCTGCCGGGGCGACCTGGAAGCCTTTGAATTTGATTAGTTCTTTCAGCCGATCCACAATGAACATATAGCCATCGGCATCAATCAGGGCGATATCGCCGGTGCGCAGCCATCCATCATCGGTGATCGTCTCAGCAGTGGCTTTGGGGTTGTTGAGATAGCCCTGCATGGCCTGCGGGCCTTTGATCCACAGCTCACCTTCTTCGCCAGCGGGCAGGTCGGCCCCGGTGTCGATATCGACAATCCGGCAAGTGGTGTTCGGGACCGCCTGACCGGACGCGCCGGGCCGGTTGCCCGTACCGGGGGTGATGTGGGAAACCGGGCTTAGCTCGGTCATGCCATAGCCTTGTAAAGACACACAATTCAGGCGTTCACCCACCGCATTGGACAGTTCCGCCCCCATCGGCGCGGCACCTGAAAACACCTGTTCAACAGAACCCAGATCATACTCATCCACCAGCGGATGTTTGGCCAGCGCCAGCGCCACGGGCGGCACGATCCACATGCGACGCGACTTTTGATCCTGGCAGATTTGCAGAAACAGCCGCAGGTCAAACCGGGGCATGGTCACAACAGCGCCGCCGCCGGCCAGATGCACATTCATCAGCACGGTCATCCCGTAAATATGAAAGAACGGCAGGAAGCCCGCGGCGACCTCACCTGCCTGAAAATCGGCAGCACGGATGATCTGATCCACGTTCACCACGAGGTTACGATGCGACAGCATCACCCCTTTGGGCAGACCTGTTGTGCCAGAGGAATAGGGTAGCACGACGGTGTGATGGTCGAGGTCAACTGTAACCTGCGCATCAATCGGATCACCGAAAAGTGCCGCGAATTCCGGCGTGCCGATAGCCACGACGGGAATGTCGCCCGCGCCATCCTGCGCCGTGCCCATGAAATCCGGGATGGTAATCAGGATTTCCGCTTTGGAATCGTCAAGTTGGTGGCGCACCTCATTTGCGGTATAGGTCGGGTTCAGCGTCGTGATTGTCCCGCCGACCCACGCAACGGCATGAAAGATCACGCAGTATTCCGGGATATTGGGGGCCATCAGGGCCACGGTATGCCCTTGACCCAGCCCGGCTGATGTCAGCCCGCCCGCCAGTCGTTTGACCTGATCCATGAAATCACCCGCCGTCAGGCTCCGCCCGGTCGGCCCGTCGGTCAGCACAACCTCATCCGGACGGGTGTCGAGCCCTGCGAAAACACGTTCCGTGATGGATTGATCGGTGATGGCAACATCGGCGAATGGGTTATGGTATTCTGTCATGGGGTCCTCCGTCTTGCGATCATGGCACAGTGATTTGCGCCGGGCGAGTGTCTTGTCGTTTTGCGGTGCCCGTGCCTTAGTGCGGCCATGACACATGATGAGTTACTGGAATGGTCGCGACGCGCGGCAGAGTGGGCGCTGGACTATCACAAGGGCCTGCGCGACAGGCCGGTACGGGCGCAGGTCGATTATGGGGCGACAGCCGCGCGGTTACCTGCCACCGCACCCGAAGCAGCGGAACCGATGAGCCATATTTTCGATGATTTTCAGGCGGTTGTGCCTGATGCAATGACCCATTGGCAGCATCCCCGCTTCTTTGCCTATTTCCCTGCAAACGCATCCCCGGCCTCGATGTTGGCCGAGCAACTGGCGAATGCGATTGCCGCACAGGCGATGCTCTGGCAGACCTCGCCCGCAGCAACAGAGATCGAGCAGGTGATGATGACCTGGCTGCGCGAGGCGTTGGGTTTGGCGGATCACTTCACCGGGACAATCCATGACAGTGCAACAACCGCAACCCTGTCTGCCGTGCTGACAATGCGCGACAGGGCGATGGGCTGGCGGTCGGTTGAAGAGGGGTTATATGGCGGGCCGCGTTTGCGCATCTACGCCTCGGCCCAGACCCATTCTTCGGTCGACAAGGCGGTGCGGCTGGCCGGAATTGGACAGGCCAATCTGGTGAAGGTGCCGGTGCGGAATGATTTCGGGATGGACCCTGCCGCGCTTGACGCGGCAATCCGGGCGGATCTTGCAGCGGGATACCGGCCTGCAGGGGTGGTGATTTGTTCTGGCGGCACGTCGATTGGCGCCTTTGACCCGGTTGCGAAATGTGTGGCGGTGGCGCGCGCGCATGATCTTTACACCCATGTGGATGCCGCCTGGGCCGGGTCGGCAATGATTTGTTCAGAATTTCGGGGTTTATGGGCAGGCGTTAACACGGCCGACAGCGTTGTCTTCAACCCGCACAAATGGCTGGGCATACAGTTTGACTGTGCCGTGCAGTTCCTCGCTGATCCAGCGCCACAGATCAGGTCGCTGGGCCTGCGGCCGGACTATCTGCAGACGCTGGGACAGGACGAGATCGTCAATTTCAACGAATGGACGGTGCCGTTGGGTCGCCGCTTTCGGGCATTGAAGATCTGGTTCGTGCTGCGCGCCTATGGGTTGGACGGGTTGCGGACACGCATTCGTAACCACGTGGCCTGGGCCGAGGAGCTAGCGGCGGTGATCGGTGGAATGGAAGGGTTCGAGATTGTTACGCCTCCGGCCTTGTCATTATTCACCTTCCGGTATCGTGACGATGTAAAGACCGAGGCACTGCTGACCCGGATCAATGACGATGGTCGCGTGTATCTGACCCAGACCCGGCATGACGGCCAATTCGTGATCCGGGTGCAGGTGGGGCAGTTCGATTGCACGCGGAACGACGTGATGATGGTGGCGCAGGTGCTTTCAGAAATTTCGTGACGAAATTTCTGGCGAGGGTAGAATTTTGGCCAAAATTCTGTTCAGCGCACCCCGATATCGGCGAGCGCTTTGGTCAATCCGGGTGGCAGTGCTTCTTCCGATTGCCGCCCTTGGGGCAGGTCGCGCGGGGCGTCTGCGACAGGAAGATACCGCCAGCCCTGAAAGGCGCGTTTCGGCGTTGCTTCGACCCTGACGAGACCGGGTTTGCAGACGATGGCGCAACGGCGGATGCCGTCCGCGCCGATATATTCGTCAAGCCGCAAGACCGGCTGGCGGCAGAGGATCACACCTTTGATCACCCAGAAGATCGAGCCGCCATTGAGGATTTCATCGCCCCGTTTCGGCCACATGCGGGTGACGTGGCGCGGCAGAGCGTCATCTGTTTGCGCGCGCTTGGTGGCTTGCCATGCCGAAAGACCCGCGACGTCTTCGGTGCCGACGGATAGTTTCAGCAGATGAACAGTCTTTGACATCAATCCCCCCGGGGATGGTAGTGAACAGATAAGGCGTTTGGGTTCTACTTCAATGATAAGCCGAGAACTGGTTTATGTAGTGTTGTGGTTGAGATCAACCACTATATGTGGTATTAACCTTTATTAATTCGCCGTTTTCAAGCCCTTCAGTTCCCCGTTTTCAAGTCCATCCTAACCCCGTAAGATGCAGGCCTTGCCTGCCGCCAGAGGAGATTCCCCCAATGACCGTCTTTGCCGCCCCGATTGCCGAACAGATCTGGGACATGAAGTACCGGTTCAAACAGGCCGATGGCACACCAATTGACGAGACGGTCGAAGATACGTGGCGGCGGATCGCATCGGCGCTGGCGGCGGTCGAAAAGGACCCGGCGGCGTGGGAAGGCCGGTTCTATGACGCTTTGGCGGATTTCAAATATCTGCCTGCGGGTCGGATCACCGCGGGCGCAGGCACGGCCCGGTCCGTGACGCTGTTCAACTGTTTTGTCATGGGCACGATCCCCGACACGATGAGCGGTATTTTCGACGGGTTGAAAGAGGCCGCCTTGACCATGCAGCAGGGTGGCGGGATCGGATACGACTTCTCGACCATCCGGCCCAAGGGGGCTGAGGTCATGGGGGTGGCGGCCGATGCCTCTGGCCCGCTGTCGTTCATGGATGTCTGGGACGCGATGTGCCGCACGATCATGTCCGCCGGGTCACGCCGGGGGGCGATGATGGCGACAATGCGCTGCGACCATCCGGATATCGAGGATTTCATCACCGCCAAATCTGATCCCGCCCGGCTGCGCATGTTCAACATGTCCGTGTTGGTGACCGATCCGTTGATGGAGGCGGTCAAAGCTGATGCGTCCTGGGACCTGGTGTTTGGGGATAAGGTTTATAAAACCGTGCCAGCCCGCGATCTGTGGGACGCGATCATGCGGTCGACCTATGATTACGCCGAACCGGGCGTGATCTTTATCGACCGCATCAACCAGATGAACAATCTGAATTATTGTGAGACGATTGCGGCGACCAACCCCTGTGGCGAACAACCACTGCCGCCCTATGGCGCCTGTTTGCTGGGGTCGATCAATCTGGCGCGGCTGGTGAACGACCCATTTGATGCTGCGGCGGCGCTGGATCAGGACGCTCTGATCGCGTTGGTGGCAACGGCCGTGCGGATGATGGACAATGTGGTGGATGCCTCGCGCTTTCCGTTGGATGCGCAGGCGCAGGAAGCACATGCCAAGCGTCGGATCGGCCTTGGGGTGACCGGGCTGGCGGATGCGTTACTTATGGTCGGGCTGCGCTATGGCTCTGAAGAGGCAGCGGCGCAGACGGATCAATGGATGCACGCCATTGCACGAGCGGCCTATCTGGCATCAGTGGAACTGGCGAAAGAAAAAGGGGCGTTTCCGCTTTTCGATGCGGAGAGATTTCTAGCATCCGGCGCAATGGAGCACATGGATGACGATGTGCGCGACGCGATCCGTCAAAATGGCATACGAAATGCGCTTTTGACGTCAATTGCGCCAACCGGCACGATCAGCCTTTACGCGGGAAATGTATCGTCCGGAATCGAACCTGTCTTTGCCTATGCCTATACGCGTAAGGTTCTGCAGAAAGACGGATCGCGGACCGAGGAAGAGGTGGTTGATTATGCCGTGCAGCTCTGGCGCGATCTGAAAGGGGATGCGCCCTTGCCAGACTATTTCGTGAATGCACAGACGCTGGCACCGCTGGACCATGTGCGGATGCAGGCAGCGGCGCAGAAATGGGTTGATTCATCGATTTCCAAGACGATCAACTGCCCCGAGGATATCAGCTTTGATGATTTCAAAGAGGTCTATATGGCCGCCTGGGATCAAGGCTGTAAGGGCTGCACAACTTACCGGCCTAATGACGTGACCGGTTCTGTGTTGAGCGTTTCGGATGAGGCGTCGCCGTCAGAGGTCCCCGATCAGGTCCGGGACGGGGATGAGGGGGCCGAGGTCGTCTACATGTCCGAACCGCTGGACCGCCCGCAGGAATTGGAGGGGGCGACCTACAAGCTGAAATGGCCCGATAGCGAGCATGCGATCTATATCACAGTCAATGATCTGGTGATCGCCGGGCATCGGCGCCCATTTGAGGTCTTCATCAACTCCAAGAACATGGAGCATTTCGCCTGGACCGTAGCGCTGACCCGCATGATCTCGGCCGTGTTCCGGCGCGGTGGGGACGTGTCTTTTGTGGTCGAGGAGTTGAAGGCCGTGTTCGACCCGCGCGGCGGGGCATGGATGCAGGGGAAATATGTACCATCGATCCTCGCCGCGATTGGTGGTGTGATCGAGAAACATATGATCTCGATCGGGTTTTTGGCCGGCGAAGGGATGGGTCTGAAGGCTGATCCGACAGCAGACGTCGTGGCGATTAACGGCGCACCACGCGGCAAGGCATGTTCATCCTGCGGATCCTATGAGATGCGAATGATCGAAGGCTGCATGACCTGCGGGTCATGCGGATATTCGAAATGCGGGTAGGAGGAGAGATGAGGCCTGTAGATTGCCCCATAGTTCTTCCTTTAGTGTATGATGAGTTGCCATTCATTGGAGCATAGTGCCGGAATTCTGCCGATTTATTTCGATTGAGGTCACTGAAGTATTTTCAGGATGCATTCTGGGTTTGGTACGAGAATTGGAACTCGACTACGGCCCATTGCGGACCTTGGCAATGGGTCAAGATGCTGCGGCGCGGCCCGTCAGAGCCGCCATTCGCTGCAAGTGCAAAATCTCGAACGAACGGAATTCACAGTCTGCGGGACATAGCGTCATTTCGCTATGGGTTCGCCAGAGTCCGCTATTTAGCACGCCGAGAAAAAAGTTCGTGATTGTTACGCCCTCTTTGACCTGATCTCTTTATGCATTGGACTGATTGTAACTATCCCGCTTAGGGTTGCTTTGGCCGATCGCAGTGACCGAAAGCTCTGACTGTATCCAAAGAGCCTTTTCATGACGGCGTGATCGCCCTCGATGAGGTTATTGCGCCACTTTTTGTTGACGTGCCGCATGCTGTCGAAATGCAAGTCGTAGCTGTGATTGATCTCGCCGATGAGGTGTCGATACCACCGCACTGCGTAAAGCGATGGTGATTGAACGGGATATGCGCGGCCTGCACAACCTCATAAGCGTGATCGCGGCCAAACGGCGCCGTTAACGCATCGTCCTCAACGACATCTGTTACTAGATACTCTGCTTTCTGGCCAATCAGTCCGGTGCCCCGAAATCGAGGCTTGTCGGCAAGTAGTTGAAGAGCTCAAGCCGGTGTGGCTTGCCATTCCCGTTCTCCAGCCGCAATGCCGTCAAACTTGCCGGGGCGACTGGGATGATGCTGGCCGGTTGCAGGTCAAGGAAGCGCTGTAGGATCGCGCGGATGACCCCGCCATGACAGGCAACCAGCAGGTTGGTGCACGGGGTTTCTGCTTCACTGCGTATCACGGCGGTGACTCGGTCGGCAAACGCCTCCCATGGCTCTCCTCCCGGCGGTGTGCCGGTGCCTGCGCGCCAGGCCAGATAGGCGGTCTCATCTTCTGCGATGATGTCGGCAGTTGTGCGGCCCGTCCAGTCGCCCACGTCAATTTCGCGAAGGTCACGGATCGGGGTCGCGTCAGGCGCACCGATCCGCGCTGCCGTTTCACGCACCCGTTCAAGGTCAGAGGTGATGGCGCGACAGGGTTTGAGCCCGTCAATCGTGGCGCGCAAGGCGTCCGCTTGGCTACGCCCTGTTTCTGACAGCGCGATATCTGCCTGACCCTGCAGGCGGTGGGTGGCATTCCATTGTGATTGCCCATGCCTTACCAGAAGAATACGCATCAGCCGATCCTTTCGCCGTCAAGAGCGAACCAGCATTGCGGTTCAGCAGGAAGTTCAAATTGGACGGTATCACCAATCTGCGCACTATCTGCGCGATCCACGATGGCGGTCAATCGCAGATCCTTTGACAGCCCTGTGACCATTGTCCGCCCGGCGATGGCGCTGACCTCGACCAATTCCATGGGCAGCGTTCGTTCGTTTGGTTGGTCAGTGATCTGCATCGCCTCTGCACGGTACATGGCCAGACATTCATCGGCAGGCGGACTCAGCGCCATATTGCGGCCACCAACCTTGTAGCCGCTGCCGTTCTTGGCCACGGGAATGATATTGTTGGGCGGTGTGCCAACGAATGTCGCGACAAAGGCCGTTTGGGGCTGATCGATCAGGTCCGCAGGGCTACCGAATTGCTGAACCCGTCCCTCGTTCATGACGGCCACATGGCTGGCCATTGTCATCGCCTCAATCTGGTCGTGGGTGACATAGACTGTGGTTGCCCCGGTGGCGCGGTGAAGACGCATGAGTTCGGTCCGCATCTCGACCCGCAACTTGGCATCCAGATTTGACAAAGGTTCATCGAAGAGCAGAACACTGGGCTTGGGTGCAATGGTGCGTGCGATGGCCACGCGCTGCTGTTGGCCGCCTGATATCTCGTTCGGGTAGCGGTCGGCCAATGCATGGATGTCGAGAAGTCTGAGCACCTCATCAACGCGGGCTTGCCGATCGGAGGCGGGCATCTTGGCGACCTTCAGCGGCCATTCCACATTGCCGCGCACCGACATATGCGGCCACAACGCGTAGGATTGAAACACAAGGCCGGAGTTTCGTTTTGCCGGATCAACAGACCAACTTTGATCGCCATCCGACACAACCTGTTCGTCAAATATGATCTGCCCGGCGCTTGGCAATTCAAGCCCGGCCAGCATCCGCAGTAGCGTCGTCTTACCGCAACCCGATGGCCCCAAAAGCACAAGAAACGCGCCGTCAGGCACCGAAATCGAAACATCTTTGACGGCCGTGAAATCGCCAAAGCGTTTGGTGAGGTTTTTGATATCAAGCATATGTCTTCAATCCTTCAGCCAGGGCTGCGATTTCGCCTGCAGGCGGTTTGCGATCAGTGTCGCCACGATGGAGATGGTCAAGATCACAACAGTGATCGCATTGGCGAATTGTCCAAACCCTTCTGATGCGTAGCGATAGGCCAACACGGACAGCACCGGCATGGTCGGTGTGAACAGCAACACCACAAGCGACAGATCACGGATAATTTTGACAAAGATCAGAATACCGCCAGCGGCCAACCCCCGGATGGCAAGCGGCACCGTGATCGCGCCAAGTCTGCGCAGAAAACCAGCGCCGGTCAGGCGCGCGCTTTCCTCAAGCTCTCCACCGACCTGCTGGATCACAGCACGCCCCGTCTGCACCGAAAACGGCAGTAAATAAGCCGTGCCCGCGATGACCAGCAATGCAAAGGTGCCATAAAGTGCCGGGAACGGTCCGATAGGTGCGCCGAGATAGGCGATATAGGCCGCGCCAAACGCGATGCCGGGCACAAGCAGTGGAAGGAAGCTGATCTGGGTGATTGCGGCAGAGGCCCAGCCTTCGCGATAACGCGCGGTCGTATAAGACGCCAGCAGACCTACAATCATGCCGGTGAAAGCTACGGCCAGACCCAAAGACAATGTCACCAAAAGTGCGCGCACGATATCAGCGTTATGGACAATGCCCGGAACGCCTTGTGCAAAGGAGGGGTTGCTGGCGCCGATCCAGTAATGCGCTGTCCAGCCTGAAAACAGGTTGGCCGATGATGGGGCAAAGCTGGATGCCAGTAGCACGATCACCGGCACCACAGTCGATGCCAGCAAGAACATCATCGCGAAAGCAAAGAGTGGCCAGCGCGCACCGCGCAGATCAAACCGCTTGGCCCGCCCGCCCTTGCCGGTGATGGTGGCGTATGACCGGCGGCCCGACACAACGCGGTTGCCCGCCCACAGGAAAAGCCCCGAAATGATGACCAAAAGAATGCCAATGACGTAACCACGTCCGACCTGTCCCACTTCGATCATTCCAAAAAGGCGGGTCGACAATGTTTGCATCCGCACAGGCAGGCCCAAAAGTGCGGGGGTGGCGAAATTCGATACAGCACCGGCAAAACAAAGCGATCCCGCCGCCACCAATGCCGGGGTTGTGACCGGCAGGATGATCCCCATAAGAATGCGCCGCCCATTGGCGCCGGCAATCTGCGCTGCTTCGACCAGATCGGAATTCACCGTTGCTAGTGCTGCCGCGATAATGGTGAAAGCAAGGCTGAAATAATGCAGCGTCAACACGATCAGTGTCGGCACCATGCCCCAGGCCAACCAGTCGGGCACGTCAAAGCCCAATCCCTGAAACCAGCCGATCTGCCCGCCCACACGATCATTGCGAAACAGGGTGCCCCAAGCCAGGGCGGCTGCAAAGGACGGGATCATGAAAGGCAATGTCGCCATCACCCCAATGGTCCGTCGATAGGGGACGTTGGTCATGACCACCAACCATGCAAGAAACCCGCCAAGTAGCACGCAGCCGGTGCTGACAATCAACCCGATCAGCATCGTGTTCTTGAGCGGTTTGTAGAACAGGTTCGTGGACAGCCTGCCCGACAGCACATCACCCCAGGCCCCGATCACATCAGGGCGAAGCGTAAACAAAACCGTGCGTATCAGCGGCAGCACGATCAGCGCGATCAGCAACAGCAACACGACGATCTTGAGAACCGTACCCTGCTTGAAAAAGACCCGTCGTCCCTGACGGCTCATGGCGATATCAGCCATTCGGTGACCCTTGCGATGTATGATGAGGAGGATGCAGAGGGGGGCAAATGAATGCCCCCTTCAGAGTTGCATTACTGTAGCGTCAGGACAAGATCGCCGATTTCGGCGCGGATCTTGGCTGTTTCAGCCGGGGCGACGCGCCAAGCGGTGAAGTCATCCAGTGGCACCGCATCTGGATGCGGTGGAATATCCGTCCGGGTGACGTAGTCTCCCGCGACGTAAAACGGGGCGAGGCCCGGTCCGCCAGTCTCTGTCTCGTCGCCCATCAAAAAGTCGATCACCAGACGGGCCGCGGCCGGGTTGTTCGGCTCTGCAGTCAGGGCCAGTACCGCCGGAAAGATGATACCCGGTGCGGGTGCCACATCATTGGCAACCTGCAATGCCCAACCTTCTTCCTCGTTGTCGCGGCGGTCAGAGTAGCTGGTAAATCCAACCGGTGGATTATCCTGCCCCAATCCGCCTACGGCGGCATTCACATCATCGGTCGAGCCTACAAGGATCACATCATTTGCGAAAAGATCCATGATGAACTTTTCACCTGCATTCGCAGCGCCGTCCAAGTCGATGGCTTCACCAAACTCGGCCTCATATGCCGCAGCCATCTCATCGGAGCGCAACACAATCTCGGTCATCAGATCAAGGTAATCGCCGCGCTGTAGCGGATCGACCATAACCACACGGCCCGCCCATTCGTCGCGTGTCAGATCCCAGAGCGAGTCGACCGGCGCACCATCAGGGTTGGCTTCTTCATTATACATCAGCACTTTTGTCGACAGCCGCTGTGCCAGCAAAGGTGATTGAAATTCAGCTGGTACGCGATCCGTCACGCGGGGCGGCACATAAGGTGCGATGATCCCGGGTGCCAGCAGGGCTTCCAACACGACTGGCGCGTCGGATACATAGACGACATCCGCATTGGTGACACCAGCCTGCGCTTCCGCGCTCAGGCGGGCGATCTGTTCGGTTGATGAGATATCAAAACCCTGCAGATCAATGCCCGGATAGGCGGCCTCGAACGCCGCCTCAACCTTGCCGATCCGGCTGGTGAAAGAATAAACGGTGACCGTCCCTTCCGCCTGCGCGAGCGGCAGCAGTTCTTCTGCCGTCATCGCGTCAAGATCTTGCGCCGCTACAATTGTCGTAGACAACAAAAGACTGATCGCGCCGAGGCACGTTGTTTTGGTGATACTCATGGTTTCCTCCCGTTATGGCGGTCCGATCAGTCGAACCGTTCAATCAATTGCCCAAGCCGTTCCAGCTCTTGCAGTGATTTATCTTTGTTTTGTGAACCCGCCGCGACAACAATGGCGTTACAGACAGTCATTGGCACCACCAGCGTCTGGAATGAATCCGCGTCTCCACCGCGTGGGGCGCGAAGCAGGTGGTCGGGCTGCGGCGACAAAATTGCACCCCTATTTCCCGAAATCACGATTGTCTCCGTGCCGGCCTCGCGGGCCGTCTGCATCAAGGCTTCATAGCTGCGTGGCGGACGCCGGAAAGCGAAGGTCAGCAAAACATCATTTTCGCGCATACCCAGGGCGCCTTCGGCAAGATGGCGCGGATCACCATCCAGTTGGTGCACATCCTTGCCAAAGCGGCGGAACCGCTTGCTCATCATCAGCGACAGCACCTCAGAGTTACCATAGCCGTAGATGAAAATGCGATCAGCACGGATCAGCCTTTCAGCGACAGTATTTATCTGTTCGGCCGAAATCGCGTTCTCGACCTGTCCCAACGCCTGCGCCTCTTGCAAGGCCAGGTTGCCCAGGATGGAATCGGGGGCTGTCCCGTCAAATGTCTTTTCAAACCGCGTTGCAGTCTCGCGTGTGGCGATAAACTCCTCACGTAATGCGTCGCGAAATGCGGCATAGCTGGCATACCCAAGCTTACGCGCAAGACGTGATGCAGTCGCCTCGTGCACGCCGACAGAACCAGCCAGATCGTTTGCCGTCCCCAATGCAACAGCTGTCGGGCTTTCGATAACCGCTTGTACCATAAGCCTTTCGTTTGGCGTCAAGTTTGAGGAGCTTTCCGCGATCTTTTCAAGGACTGACATATGTTGGTCTTTCGTCATGAGTCACATTATGCATGCAATCTTGCACAAATTTTAACGCTATGCAAGTAATCTTGCGTAAACTTGGTAGTGCATGTAGATTTGCGCTTACCTTGCAATCTTGCAAGTTGTCTTGCATTTGCCGCCAATTCGCCCCAGTTCAAACATTTTGTGGGACCAAAGATACCGCCGGAAACAACCTAGCATGTGTTTCGCCAAGTGAAACCACGCTCTTTTTAACGATGAATTGTAAGGATACAGACAATGACTGTCCCCCTGAAGAAGCGCCTATACGCGTCCACATTTTTGGTCTTAGCAGCAACGACGCTGCCGGCCTTTGCACAGACTGTGACGTTGACGG
>CANKYO010000014.1 GCA_947488175.1 uncultured Paracoccaceae bacterium | reverse complement strand
TCCTCGAAACCCTGTTTGTCGATGGCGTCAGGACAACGGCCACCATGACCGACGTTGCAGATGCTTATGCCTGGTCCGCCTACATTGACATGTACGATGACGCAGGCGTTCGGGAAAGCCGCTCCCTGATCTATGATGATGGTACTGAGGAGTTCATCTCTTTTGTCGATGAATTCATTTTTATGTAAATTCAATGGCTGGCTTGCCCGCCGCGGCGCAACCTACGAACTCGCGGCGATTTTCTTGCGGCGAGCGCACCCAGCGAAGAAGAATTGCTTCCGCAATGGGCTCGGTACCGACATTTGACGGATTCTGTCGGTTGTCCGGTGATAGCCCAGAGCAGACATCGACCGATGCTATCTGATCGAACTGTCAGCGGACAAATGGGTGCTGAAGCGGCCTCAACTACAAGTTAGAACAAGCTGTCATCTAGCCGGAGGATAGCCTCATAAGCAGGATGGTTTTCTAGCTGCACTCTCACTAGGTAATTGCTTGGTTCCAACGCAGCCCTGTATATCCAACGCCCTCCAGACTGATTGTATGTCTTGAAGTCGTCATTTCGAAAGTCGACACAAAGTTGATTTTGAGCGTCATAGATTTGGATCGCAATTGATACGTTTTGGAGATCATGCCGATGATTCAAACGAAAGCTGACACCTTCTCTCGACAAATCGATATCCGCGACAAAGGGGAAACGTTTGTCAAAAACCTTCAGTTCTTCTGAGACTGAACAGAACTGATGCCACTGTGACGACGCTGCGCCAAGGCGGTGTAAAAAAGTGTCCCTTTCAGGCTCGGATCGAAACCAGATACCAGAAAGAACATCAGCCAAAGGCGTTGGCGACGTTGGCAACACCTCTGCACACCGACTGTCGATTATTGAATAATCTCCGGCAATCCCGCCTTCGTGGTACACTGAGGCAAATGGAATGTTGTTGAAGAACGCTTCATCACTACCGGTTTGCGCGTAGTGTTTCTGCATATTCTGATCCGAGAACATTATGCCTGGACGCGTCAGAACCCTTCGCGCATCTAACACGAACATGACAAGAACGGGTGCATGAGCGTTAGTCCCGTAATGGCAGTCCGCATCCTTTCTAATGCCCTCGATGTGAAACTGGGTCGGATTGCGAGGTCGAAAGTACAACCTCACTCTTCCGTGCGCTTCCTGTCGATTGTCAATCACCCCGCCCGCAGCACATCTTGAATGTTCGCGCGTTGAGGATCATCGCGGGCGCGCAGATAACCATCCTCAATGATCTTTAATGCGGTTTCCAAAGGCGCATGATGGAACAAGTGAGCAGGCCAGTGCTTACGGTATGTCCTTACGCCGTTCGAAAGTTGCTCGGTCCAATGCTGAATATGCTGATTAACAAACGCATCACTTAATGCCATGGCAACTCAGCTTGGGCGCTCGGATTTTTTGCGTCAAAAGATGCTGCGATTTCGGGCCTCAACTCTACCGCCATTTCAGGATCAGGCCTCCCATGGCGATGAATTTGCACTGCCCGCACATCCGGTAGTAACTGCATCATTGTCAGCAACGGCACACCCGCTTCCCTAGCCGTCCACCCTGCCTTTTCTTTAGTGACCATGCCATTCAGCAGGCTAATCCAGACGCCCCGAAGATCGTCTTCTTCGAATGTCCAGTCGAAGTCCCGCGTCTGGATGCCGAGAGTGTCATTGTCGAATGAAATCTCAAACTCTTGAACGTTGTCTAAACGTAATTTCGGTGCAAGTTTCGAAATCTGTTCCAATGCAGCCACGAAACTTTGAAACGACAGATCAGACACAGACTTACGAACCTCGATTGCCAAGTGCTCAAGGTGTTCGGGCAGGCCAATGTCTTTGGTGAAGTCATGGATGTAAACCGGAATTGAAAGTTCCGAGAGATATCTTTCCATCAAAGGGCGTACGTCAGCCCAATCGAGATTGCCGTTTCCACAACCCAACTTCGGGAAAGCAATCTCCGTCACGCCTTGATCATCATAGGTATTTGCAAACTTCTCAAGACCGGCCTCAACCCACTCCATTTTCGATGGACTGCGCCAGTGCTTCTTAGTTGGAAAATTCAACACCCATTGTTCAGACCCGCGCCATAGCCAAAGCTTGCCCGGTTCCAGCAACTTTTGTTCGCAAATTCTCTTGTAAGCCGTGAACATGTTGGGTTCACGTTGCTTGAAGGCCTTAGCAATGCCTTTCCCCATAACGCCAACGCAGTTGACGGTGTTGACCAATGTCTGCGTGTTGGCTTCAAGAAGGCTGGTTCTCTTGTATGTCAGCACTTGTTGTCCGCCTTTTTCTCACTAACCCGACAAAAACCACGTTGTTCGAGTCATATCAATAGAACATAAAGTGAACAAAATTGCAAATCCAGCGAAAAGCTCAACATGTTGTGCTCTACTAGTGCGAAACATCGAGATTTGCCTTGCTAAGTTCGTAAATCGCAAATTTCCCCGAAGTAGCCGACTTTGAACTGCGGATCGATTGCGCAAGCGCGGCGAGTGTCACCTCTGAAGGGCAGCATCCCAGCGAAAGTGACTGAGGTCGAACGTTGGGATAGGGCCGACCATAAAACTCTGGTCGGTCATTGATTGTCCGGGAAACGACCGTTTGGCAGACTGGCGTGTCAGTGTACACCAGAGAACGGCTTGCATCCGCACTCAATCGGGCCGTCTCGGTGGGATGCCCTCTGCTCTAACAGCCGACCAAAAGAACGCGATACGGCGTATGCGGCTTGCGCAGCTACTTCGAGCGCGCTGTGGAGTTGTCAAAACACTCGAGCAAAGCGAGCGGGAACCCTACCGCATCATCGGGATGATCGGCCAGATTACTGATGACCTGCTCGATGACGGTCCAGAGAGATCCATGAACTATATCAGCTTGTCGCCTAGTCATCTTCATCAGTTGGGGTTTGACGTCCAAATGCAGAGCTCAAACCCAAACCTAGGCAAACCCAGAGAACGCTCCCTACTATCGTCAGGATGACGATGGGGTCGGAATACTGGATTGTCTGTCCGTTCAAAGCCCTTGTGGCGAGTGCGGCGACGCAGAGGACATAGAGTGCAATTGATCCGACCAGAAAGGCAGCTTGAAATCGGCGCAGCCTGCGGAGTTGCTTGATGACTGATGTGCCTGACATGCTTAGCTTTCTCTCTTTAACTCAATATAATCTTTAAAATCCTGGTCGGTAATGGCATGGCCGTCGCGCTCTTTTTTTAGTAGGCGGACCGCAATATCGGCAATACTTTCTAAAGGTAGCGCGCTGCCGGTTGCGCGTGCTTGATCGTCGATCTTGAGCAACGTTACTTTGAGTGAAGCAAGGCCACTTTGCCGTCTTTGCCCTCCGGTTCCATCAATCAACCAGTCGATACGAATGTCGAGCTTTTCGCAATAGGCCAATGCGAAGTCGACCGGCATCTCGCGAGAGCCAGTCTCATAGTTCTGATAGGTTCGCCACGGAACGGAAAGATATTCCCCCATGGCCTTCTGCGACATGCGTTTGGTTGCCCTTACAAGCGCCAATCGTTCGCCAATTTGTCTTTTTTGCTCATTGTGCACGGTTGGGGCTTGCCATACTGCTCCATATGGCTCTTAATAACGTCAATTGACGTCATAGCAGCCATGTGTAACTTCATCTGACGTCACAATGTCGCAATTTACAGGAAACGTCCATATGGATCGAGAACATCTCCCCGCGCTTTCTCCGAAGGAAAGACACCAGAGGCCTGGAGCGAAATTTTGGAAGACCTTCATGGGATAAAGTGTTCGCCAAGACGGATAAGATCAGCCGCCAAAGAAACAGGCCAATACCGTAGATTTGGACGCCAAATGCTTCTGCTGCCTCACCATATTGATGAGATTTCAACGCACCTGAGCACGGCCTCCCAACGGCCTTGAACTCAAATTATACGTTTAAATGATTGAAATTACGGCAATTTCCTTATCGAAGGTAGAGTGCAAGAATGGCCAACTTGAACATTAGCGTAGTCGACAAGCGCATGCTGAAGCAGTCAGAGGCTGCCAGTTACAGCGGCTTGCCGGTGAAGCATTTCAAGGTAACTTGTCCGGTACGTCCCGTTGAGTTGAGGCAAGGCACACTACTTTGGGACCGCCGCGACATTGATCTTTGGATCGATGATGTGAAATCCGGGTCAGTCACAGACACTCGCGAAACCATTCTGGACCGCCTTTGATGACACAAGTACGTGTCAAAGGGTTCAAGATTTTCAATGACCGGCACGGCAAGCCGCGATGCTACCACCGCAAGACCGGCCACAAAGTTGACTTGACCCACGCGCCTATTGGTTCCGCCGAATTCTTTGCTGAGTGCGAGACGATCCGTGCCATCGCCGAGGCGCAGCGGGCCACGGCTCCAAAGGCCGGGACGCTTGGTGGGTTGATCCAATCCTACTTTGAGACCGAGCACTACCAGAACCTTGCCGAAGCCACGCGGCGCGACTACCGCAAATGTGCTGATTTCCTTGAGCCGATCCTCGATACGCCCATCCATATGATCGACACGCCGCTGATCGCGGGCATCCACGACAAGGCCGCGCAGAAGATTGGTTGGCGGCGGGCGAACATGGTCCGCACGCTGCTGAGTGAGGTGTTTCGCTACAACATTCCGAAGGGTCTGATCTCAGCGAACTTTGCCAAAGACGTCATTCCCAAGCGCCGACCGCGTGATCGAGCCTATGCCAACCGTCCCTGGACTATCGAAGAACGCGATACCGTCTTGGGCAAAGCCAAGCCCCATGTGCGGGTGGCCCTCGCCTTGATGATGAACACCGGCCTCGATCCATCCGACGCACTGCGATTGCGAAAAGATCAAGTTGATGACGGTACCATCTGGGGGGTGCGCGGCAAGACTGGTGAAGAGGTTGCGATTCCGGTTAGTCCGACGCTGCAAGCGGCGCTTGACCGCATGCCTGACCACGACGCCGAGACTGTGCTCTCCAATTCGCGCGGCGAGGCATGGACTTACAACGGCTTTTCGACTGTTTGGCACCGCTTCAAGACCACCCTTGAGAATGAAGGCCTTATCGAAAAAGGCCTGACCCTCAAGGGCTTGCGGCACACGGTCGCCACGACATTGCGCGAGGCGGGCCTAGACGAACGCCGCATCGCGGACCTTTTGGGGCAGAAAACGCCATCCATGGCGCGGCACTATTCACGGTCAGCAAACCTTGCCGACAAGAACCGCGAGACCATGGCCAACTGGAAGAAGAGAACCGAAGGCGGGCCAAAAGTGTCAAACCTTCGCAGAAAAGCGTCAAACCTGACCGAAACGAGGATCAGTCATGAGCAGAAAATATAATCATATCAGAGAGTTAAATGGTGCCCGGGGGCGGAATCGAACCACCGACACGAGGATTTTCAATCCACTGCTCTACCCCTGAGCTACCCGGGCACGGGTTACAGCACTGCTGTTGGGTCAGCGCTTCTTAGGCGAGGTGTGGGGATGTGTCCAGCCTGTTTGCCACAAAATTTCAACCGCTCCACCCTTTGGCCAAGAGGTCTTGAAAACCCGCATTTCGGATCGTGTTCAGCGGACGCTAAACAGGCATCATCAAAGCCCGCCAGGTCTGGTTTTCCAGCGCCTCAACCTGTTTTCAGAAAGGCCTTTAAATGACCGTGGAACAGATCATCGTGCATGACAGCCGATTGGCTGGACGCGTCCACCTTCGCGCAGCATGAGGGCGGTGGTCCATCCCGATCGCGCCAGCCCGCATGAGATGAACACCGATATGCGGCGTGCGCCTGTTCCGATCGACTGGGTGATGCGGGTGGATTTTATTCATCGAGAGAATGCCCGCGCCTTTGGCAGCAGCAATGGGGCTGGATCCAGTTCGGCAATTGGGAGGGCACGGTCATGCGGTTCCCCGCTACAGGTGAACCGGGCGTTGCCAGTTTCGAAGGTCCGCCCCCACGGGCGCACCGACCCGCATCGCATGGTCCGGATGTCTGCGGTTAGTGCGGCTTTTCGTCCGGTGCGTCACGCAGTTCACGCTCTAGGTTTTCGGCATCATCCGGATCGTCAGAAGGGATGGAATAACCGCCGGTCAGCCATTTGCCCAGATCCCGGTCAGCACAACGCTTGGAGCAGAACGGCCTGTAACGCGCCTCGGTCGGGCGATCACAGATTGGGCATGCCATCACAGATCCCTAAACAGTCTGGACGGAAAAGGCGCACGTTCCCGTTTGCGTTGCATCTCGAACAATCCCATCGTGGTCCAGCCAATCAGCGAGGTTTCGATCGGGTCCGCCTTGAACGCCGCCCGCAGGGATTGTTCGACCTGTTTGCGATGCGCCTTGGACATCGACACGAAATCAACACTGATCTGCCCCCCAAGCCCGCGCAGGCGCAAGGCGCGAGGCAGGGCGCGCGCAGCGGCCAGATTGGCCTTCAGCGCAGCACCCAGCGATGTGTCATTGCCGGTATTGACGTCGACAGCCACCATCGCGCGGGTGGGTTCGACATAAAGCGATCCTTCGGCAAGCGGCACCTTGGCGTCTGCCAGCGCGCCAACCTGATCCAGAACGCCGTGGCTTTCAAAACTGCCGGGTTCAGTCACGACGCTCGCCGCCCCGGTCCATTCACGCCAGGCGAGCGTGTGCGGGCCATCGCCTTCGGTCAGCGCCTGGGGCGTGTCGCCGGTTGCGTCGGCCAGAACCGCATCGGCCAGCGCCACCATGGCGAGGATATCATCGGCAATCTCGGCCTCGTCCGCCCCGTCGCAGGATGACCGCAGGATCAGACCGTGGGGCGCGTCAAAAAACTCATGCGCCACGGCCAGAAGATCATCGCGCGCGTCCTCATCCGTGATCTGGCGCGAGATATTCAGCCCCAGTTTGCCCGGTGTCACAATCGCGTAGCGGCTTTTGAACAGCACCCTGTCGGTCACGGGCACTGCCTTGCCGTCTTCGGCATAGCCCGTGACCTGCACCAGTAGGGGTTGCCCGGGGCGCAACCCCTTGCCTTGCCGCAGGAATGCTGTTTCGCCATCGGGCAGACGCAGCATCATGCCCCCCTGCCCCTTGATCGGGCGGTCGCAGATACCCCGAAAGATCGCGCCGGGGCGCGGCGCATCGGCCACATCAATCAGCAGATCATCCAGCTTGCCATCCACCAGATAGGCCGCTGCTTCCATATCGCCGATATGGTCCAGAACGATCATGCGCCCCTTCATGATGCCGCCCTCAGCACCGGATAGCCAGCAGCGGTCAGCAGCCCAACGGTTTCGGGCAAGGGCAACCCCATGACCGCGTGAAAAGATCCGTTCAGCCAGGTGATAAACGCGCTCGCCGGGCCCTGGATGGCGTAACCGCCCGCTTTGCCCTGCCAGTCGCCTGTGGCCAGATACCAGTCAATATCCGCATCTGACAGGCGTTTAACGGCGACCGTTGTCTGCACATCCTTTTGCCAGACATGGCCTCCGCGTTTAACGGCCATCGCGGTGATCACCTTGTGGCGCCGCCCCGAAAGGGCGCGCAGAAAATCAGCCGCCTCAGCGGCATCAGCAGGCTTGCCCATGATGCGGCGGCCCAGGGCCACGGTTGTATCGGCGCAAAGGACAAGCTCGCCCTCTGCCGCCGCCACGGCCCCCGCCTTTTCAGCGGCGATGCGATTGACATAATCGCGCGGCAATTCACCCTTGTGCACATCCTCGTCGATATCAGGTGCGCGAATGGCATCCGGGGTGACACCGATCTGCGCCAAAAGCTCCAGCCGCCGGGGCGAGCCAGAACCGAGGATGAGCTTGAGGTTGGTGTCGGGACTGAGGGTTGTCATCGGCGCACTGCCTCAGAGCGGTAAGCGCATTTTGCCAGACGCAAAACGCTTACCCGCGCGGCACGAAGCGTTGCTTCATGCTACTTGAAACGATAGTTGATCCGACCCTTGGTCAGATCATACGGGGTCATCTCGACCTGCACCTTGTCGCCTGCCAGAACACGAATGCGGTTCTTGCGCATCTTGCCTGCCGTATGTGCGATAATTTCATGGCCGTTTTCCAGCTCGACCCGAAACGTCGCATTAGGCAGGAGTTCCTTCACGACACCGGGGAATTCGAGCAGTTCTTCCTTGGCCATGTGATCTCCTGAGTTTTACCGTCCGCTGATAGGTGCGAACGGCGCTTAAATGCGCCTCTGGCGCAGTTTTTTCAAGGGCAAACTGGAACATCATGTGAATGTGCGTCCGATTGGGCATGGACATGACGCGGCGTCACGGTGCCATGGCTGCGACGGCCCCGACAGCACCGGTTGGTTCACGCCTCAGGCATCCTCATCCAGCCCCGGCCCCCAGCGTGCCATAAGCCGGTCCCGGATCTGATCGCGCGCCTGCCGATACAGCGCAAGCCGCGCGTCGCGATTATCGCCGAGCCCGGTCGGGTCGAGGATCGGCCAATATTCGACCTCCAGATGGTGGAACTGCGTCAGATCCAGCGCCCGCCGTTGGCTGGCGGGTGACAGCGCCAGCACCAGATCGAAGGATGACAGGTCATCACCCCAGTCTTCCATTTCATCGAAGGATCGCGACCGGTGGCGCGACAGTTCCACCCCGATCTCGGCACAGACGGCAATTGAAAATCCGTCGATTTCGAGGTCGTTCTTCACGCCGACAGATTGAACGTAACATTCTGTGCCATATAGCTTTTTCATGATTCCTTCGGCCATGGGGGACCGGACAGCGTTATGGTCGCAGCAAAAAAGAACGGATTGCGGAAGCGATTGGTATTTGCCCCCTGCTGCCAAATCAGCCTCCAAAATGCAGCACGCAGATCAGCGTGAACAGGCGGCGTGCGGTGTCGATATCCACATCTGCCTTGCCTTCAAGCCGTTCCTGCAGCACCCGCGCCCCTTCGTTGTGGATGCCACGCCGGGCCATGTCGATGGTTTCGATCTGGCTGGGCGGCAGGGTCTTGACCGCGTCGAAATAGCTTTCGCAGATCTGGAAATAGTCTTTCACCACCTGCCGGAATGGCCCCAGCGACAAATGGAATTCAACCGCCGGCTTTTCGTCTTCCTGTTTAAGGTCAAAAACCAGCCGCTTTTCCCGGATCGACAGAGCCAGCCGATAGGGCCCTTCCAGCGCGGCGCGCCCATCGCGCGCAGGAAGGGCGAAACTGTTATCCTCCAGCAGGTCGAACATCGCCACCTTGCGTTCCTGATCGATCTCTGGGGTGGGCGGCGGCAAGTTACGGTCGTCGATTTCGATATGGATGATCTTGGTCATGGGCGCCCCCGGTTCAATCTGTCCAGCCGGGCCTGCACGGACAGCCCATGGGCCTCAAGGCTTTCCGATTGCGCCAGCCGGGCCGCAGCAGGGCCGATAGCTGCCAACGCATCAGGCGTCATGCGTGACAAAGTGGTGCGTTTGAGAAAATCCATCACTGATAACCCGCTTGAAAACCGCGCCGACCGGGCCGTCGGCAACACATGGTTCGGACCACCAATGTAGTCACCAATCGCTTCGGGTGTCCAACCCCCGATAAAGATCGCGCCGGCATGGGTGATCCGTTCGACCAGCGCGTCTGCATCTGCGGTGCAAAGCTCCAGATGTTCGGGGGCGATCCGGTCGGACAGCGCGACGGCCTCGTCCATATTCTGCACCGTGATGATCGCACCGAAATCGCGCCAGCTGGCCCCCGCGATGGCGCGCCGCTCGAGCGTTTCCAGCCGTTTTTCCACCGCCGCCGCGACCGCCTGTCCGAACCCGGCATCATCGGTGATCAGCAGCGATTGCGCGCTTTCGTCATGTTCAGCCTGGCTCAGCAAATCAAGCGCGATCCAGTCGGGATCATTATCCTTGTCGGCGATCACGAGAATCTCAGACGGTCCCGCGATCATGTCGATCCCGACCTTGCCAAAGACCCGCCGTTTCGCCGCCGCGACAAAGGCATTGCCGGGCCCGGTAATCTTGTCCACGGGCGCAATAGTCTGGGTGCCATAGGCCAGTGCGGCAATCGCCTGTGCCCCGCCGATCCGGTAGATTTCATCGACACCGGCGATTTTCGCGGCCATCAGCACAAGCGGATTAGTCACCCCATCCGGGGTCGGCACCACGATGGCAAGCCGTTCGACGCCCGCCACCTTGGCCGGGATCGCGTTCATCAGGACAGAGGATGGGTAGGATGCCAGCCCGCCGGGCACATAAAGCCCCGCCGCCGAGACAGGCGTCCAGCGCCAGCCCAGTGTTGCACCGATATCGTCCGTCCAAGACGCATCCTGCGGGATTTGGCGGGTGTGATAGGCGCGGATTCGGTCGGCGGCCAATTCAAGTGCTGCGCGGTCTTCGTCACTGACCCTGGCGCATTCGGCGGCGATTTCAGCGGGTGAAAAACGCATGGTTTCCGCCGTCAGTTCCAACCGGTCGAATTTCGCCGTCAGCTCCAGCACGGCCGCATCACCACGGGTGCGCACATCGGCGATAATATCGGCGACGATCTGATCTACATCGGGGCTGTCTTCGCGTTTGGCGCCCAGAAGGGCGGTAAAACTGACCTCGAAATCGGGATCGGCGGTGGACAGAAACTGTGGCATCTCAAACTCCTTCCGCCCCGACATAACCGGAGGGATCAAGGGCATCAATGCATCCTGTGACACCCGCCGGCCGGTCGCCGCGCGAATCCGGGGTGGGGAGACCGACAAAAATCCCGAAATTTGCTGTACGTATTTAAACTTATGATTTCAAACGTAGAATCAGATTTGTTTGTGGTCGGCATCGCGTCGGACTTGCGTCGGCAAAACGTCGGACCCCAACGGGCGCAGGCGGGACTTTCTGTTAAGATTTGCAGGATGACCGGACGAACGTGAAGATTTGGTGACCACTGCGAACGGAGCGCGAGGTGGCAAACCACCGATAAGTTGAACCGAGGGGCTATCGCCAGCGGATTGGCAAATGGCCGGTGTCGGCTGTGCCGGTCATAGCAGACCTTGATTCTAACCAGAACGCAACTCATTCAGAACGAATTCGACTCGTTCGATCACCGGTACTTTTGGCAGTTCGCACGTTTCGTAACCTAGCTCGGAGAAGGCGCGCACGAGGCGCTGATACTCCGCCTTCGCCTCGTCCAAACTGCTTCTCCTTTCGGTATCTGTCACGAAAATCTCCGGCCAAGGTGGCGCAAGGAAAACGTGCTGCGCATAGTGAAGTTTACCAGCAAGCAATGAATGATATGGTGTACCTCCTGCAAATTCGTAAGCTACAGCGGCATCAACCAACCCCCGGTCAAAGAACACCAATCCTTCTAGGTGGTCTGCTAGGGTAAGGTTGGATTGGGACACATGAATTGCACGTCGAGCAAAGGCTTTTAGGTTTACCCACGGCAGCGCTTCTCCGTTGCCACGCATTTCTTCGGCGACTATCCGTCGACCCGGCTCAGAATTTGTCCGGTAGCCAAGCTGACCGAGGGCATCCAACAGAGTTGATTTACCGCCACCTGAGCACCCCGATATCAGTACTTTTTTCGCAGTCATGGTCGTTGTCTTTTGGAGCGCATAAGTTTTTGTTCCGTGACCCAAATCACCTTGCAGGAATTAGAAGGTATAGGTTCAAACCAGACATTTATTTTTTAGGGACCATCCAAGCTGGCTATTCACTTCTAGCTGACTCGCCATAGCGATGTTGGCGTTTGCTACCATGCCCTTCGTCAGTATCCTTCAGTCCGGGTGCGACGGCGCCTTGCCTGATGGCGCCACATAGGGCCGGGTCACGTCGCGCAGGATAGCCTCCAGCGCTTCCACCTCCAGCCCGATCACGCCGTCACCCGCGAGGGTCAGTTCGATCCGCCCTGCCCCGTCTTTGCCGGGCTGGAACGCGATGGAGAGGAGCGAAAACACCATGTCGGGGTCGGATTTATCGACGCCTTGGCTTTGCACCTTCATCACATCCTCGAACGCCAGAACCGCCTGCACCCGTTCAAAGGTGCGGCGGCGCCCCGTCTGATTGGCGGCATCCTCCCACCGGAACCGGTTGAGCAGGACGGCAAAGCGGCGCGCCTTGCGGTCCCAGCGCATTTCGGAGGCTGGAAAGACCGCATCCTGCACGAGGGCGGCCAGAACCGTCAGATCATCTGCGTCCAGCGCCTTGAGGCGCAGCGGCGCCTCGCGCCCGTCTTCGAACCTTGCATCTTCGGTCATGATCCTGCGATCCGTTCAATCTGTGCGCCGACAGCGCCCAGTTTTTCCTCAACATGCTCATAACCGCGATCAAGGTGATAGACCCGGCTGACCACGGTTTCGCCTTCGGCGGCCAGACCGGCCAGAATCAGTGAGACGGAAGCCCGCAGGTCGGTGGCCATCACGGGCGCCCCTTTCAGCCGGTCTACCCCGTGGACGGTTGCGGTGCCGCCGTGCACTTCGATATCGGCGCCCATGCGCACCAGTTCGGGGGCGTGCATGAAGCGGTTTTCAAATATCTTTTCTTCCAGAACAGACGTGCCTTCGGCCGTGCAAAGCATGGCCATCATTTGCGCCTGCAGGTCAGTGGGGAAGCCGGGGAAAACCTCGGTTGTCACGTCCACCGCCCTGGCCCTCCCATTGCTGCGGCTGACCTTCAGCCCATCGGCGGTCTCGGTCACCTCGACCCCGGCGGCATGCAGCTTTTCTACGAAGGACCCGACCAGGTCCAGCCGCCCGCCGATACATTCGACCTCGCCCCCGGCAAAGACCGGGGCCAGCATATAGGTGCCCAGTTCGATCCGGTCGGTGACAACAGGGTGCGTAGCGGCCCCCAGACGATCCACGCCCTGAATGGTGATGGCGCTTGTGCCCTCGCCGTCGATCTGCGCCCCCATGCGCCGCAGGCATTCGGCAAGGTCCACGATTTCGGGTTCGCGCGCCGCATTTTCGATGACAGTGGTCCCTTTGGCCAGGGTTGCGGCCATCAGCACGTTTTCGGTCGCCCCGACAGAGGCAAAGCGTAAGGGCACCCTGGCACCCTTCAGACCGCCCTTGGCGTTGGCATGTAGATAGCCGTCTTTCAATTCGATCTCGGCCCCCATCGCCTCGAGCGCCGTGACATGGATATCCATGGGCCGCGCCCCGATGGCGCAACCGCCGGGCAGTGAGACAACGGCCTGATGATGGCGCGCCAGAAGCGGTCCCAGAACAAGGTTCGATGCCCGCATCTTCCGCACGATATCGTAGTCGGCGGTGGTCGAGGTCATGGCATGTGACGACAGAACCTGCACCTTGCCGTCCTGCAATGCGGTCACTTCGACCCCCAGTGACCGCAACAGTTCCGTCATTGTCTTGATGTCGGACAGACGCGGCGCATTGGTCAGCGTCAGCGGTTCTTCGGAAAGCAGTGTTGCCGGCATCAGCGCCAGTGCTGCGTTCTTGGCCCCGGCGATCTGAATCTTACCCTTGAGCGGCGTGCCACCCTTGACCACGATTGAATCCATGCCTGCCTACTCTTTCTCTTTTTTATTGGCCTCGGCGGCCCGCGCGCGGGTCTGCGCCTTGCGTTTGGCCATATTGGCCTTGAGCGCCGCCTTCAACCGCTCCTCGCGGCTGGTAGCGGTCTTTGCTTTCTTGTTCTTGTTGTTCATGGCGTCCCTGTTAGCAACAAGGGCAAAAACCGTCCAGAGAGGGCTTGCACCAATTGGCGTTTGGGTCTAATTCCCGGCCTCACGGATGCTGTGGTAGCTCAGTGGCAGAGCACACCCTTGGTAAGGGTGAGGTCGAGAGTTCAATCCTCTCTCACAGCACCATCCCTTCCCCTTGAAATCAGACGGCGGATTTGTGTGTCAGGTCTTTGCGTCGCCGCATCTGTCCGGTGATCCATGTCCGGAAACGTTGTTCAACGAACGTGTAGCTCAGCCACGATGCAACATATGTCAGCCCGCACACTGCCAGCACCAGCCACAGGTCATTGCTGCGCGAGATATCCATATGGGCGCCGACCACAACCAGCACGGGGACGTGGAACAGATAGGTACTGTATGACAGATCCCCCAGATGCACCACAAAGCGCCCGAGTCCACGTGACAGCAGGGCAAAGACATCCTCGGCCACGACGAAACCCAACACCAGGGCCACCGAGACAATCATGTCGTAGCCGTGAAACCGCAGTTTCATGGCGGCGAGTGCCGTGATCGCGCAGAGTGTGGCCAGCCCATAGCGCAAGATAAACCCTTTCTCAGGCAGGCGCAGGACTTGGACCCCGACCAAATAGATCAGCAGTCCAAAGGCGAATTCATAGAGCAGAAAACTGTTCGGGATGGCCCCCAGATGGAAGACCGCCCGGCTGAAAAGCGGCAAGGCAAAGACCAATACCACCGTGATCAGCACCGCCCGGCGGTTATTGATTAACAGCCCGATGGCCAGAAGCAGATAAAAGAACATCTCGAAATTCAGGGTCCAGCCGACAGTCAGGACAGGGAACACCCCCAGCCCGGACACATGCTGGTGGGGGATGAACAGGAACGAATAAAGCAGATCTCGCCAGCTTGTTCCCTGCAAAAACGCGATGCCGTCCCAGTTGTACTGCGACAATACAATCAACAGGACAATAGTCGCCAACCAATAGGCAGGCACGATCCGGGTGATCCGGTCGAGGCAAAAGCGTGCGGCCGTGTTTTGGCGCCGCGTCATGGAAAACGCCATGATAAACCCGCTAAGCACAAAAAAGATGTCCACGCCGAGGCTGCCGTAATAGGCGAAGACCTTTTCTGCGGCATTTTCGGGTTGGAAGTCGCGAAAGACCTGAACGTAGTGGTGGAACACCACCATCCATGCAGCAAGGGCACGTAAATACTGAAGCGAATAGAATCGGTTTGTCATGTCAAAATACTTAATAAAAATTTAACACTAGCACATTTTGGCCGAAATGCCACTTTGTGCGATCTGGAAACCTACCTGCCCTTCCTAAAAAGCTATGGAAAAGCGGTGATTGCCCGCCATATGGCGCCATCACGACTGACCCGGCCTTGGTTGACGACGCTGAAACCGGTCGCCACAGTGCCGGAAACAACATCTCAGTGGGGAGAGATCATCATGCGATCCAGAAACTTGATGTGGTCGGCTGCGTTGGCCGCCGTAATGGCGACAGCAGGCAGTGCCGCCATGGCCGAAACCTTTCGATGGGCGGCGACGACGGACCCGCAAACGATGGATCCGCATGCGGTGAATGCCGCCCCCGTTCTGTCGTTTCTCAACAATGTCTATGAGGGGCTTGTTCGCCGTGGTCGCGATATGTCGATTGAACCTTCGCTTGCGACCTCATGGACCCCGCTGGAGGGCGAGAATGGCTGGCGCTTTACCTTGCGCGAGGGTGTGACGTTCCATGATGGTGCGACGTTTACCGCCGAGGACGTGCTGTTTTCCTATCAGCGCGCATCAGACGAGGCGTCAGATGTGCGGTCGTGGTTTGCTCCGGTCACCGATGTGCGGGTTGTTGATGAATTCACCATTGATTTCGTCACAAATGCCCCGAACCCACTGTTTCCCGATGGTATCGCGAACTTCATGATCCTTGATAGTGGCTGGGCGGAAGCCAATGATGCCGCCCTGCCCGCCCGCGACGCAGAGAATTATGCGACCCGCAACACCAACGGCACCGGCCCATTCACGGTGGCCAGCCGCGACCCTGGGGTTGAGACCCGGTTGGTGCCGCATGACGGCTGGTGGGATACGGATCGGGGCAATGTGACTGAGGCGGTGCTGACACCGATTGGGAATGCGGCAACCGGGCTGGCCGCGCTTTTATCAGGTGAGATTGATTTTATCGAGCCTGTTCCGTTGCAGGATGTGGCCCAGGTCGAAGGCCGGGACGGCTTCAAGGTCATCGAGGGTGAGGAAACCCGCGTGATCATGTTCGGCTTTGGTCATGAACATGACACGCTGCTTTATTCATCTGATGTCACCGACGCCAACCCGTTCACCGACCCGCGTGTGCGGCTGGCCGCTGCTCATGCGATCAATATCGACGCCATCGACCGCGTCGTGATGCGCGGAAAGATTGATGCAGCGTCGCAATTGGTGCCCGCCGGTATTTCGGGCTATTCGGAGGCGAATGCTGATCGGCCCGCCTATGACCCCGATCGAGCGCGCGAATTGCTGGCCGAGGCGGGTTATCCTGACGGGTTTTCCTTTGGGCTGAAATGCACCAATGATCGCTATATCAATGATGAGGCCCTGTGTCGGGCGGCTGCATCGATGTTTGCCGCTGTCGGGATGAATGCAGAGCTGACGACGGTACCCGTTCGGAACTATTGGGAACAGCTGCGCGCGGATGATTTCGATATGTATCTGCTGGGCTGGTCGCCGGGTACGTTTGATGCCGAACATCCAATCCGGTTTTTGCTGCATTCACAGGATGATGAAAAGAAGCTGGGGTCATGGAACTTCGGCAATTATTCCAACGCCCGCGTGGACGAATTGCTGCCGCAGATCCAGCAGGAGCTGGTCCCCGCAACCCGTCAAAGCCTGATCGACGAGATCGTGGCGATCACGCAGGAAGAGGTCGCCTATATCCCGCTTTATGTGCAGCCGCTGATCTGGGCGATGCAGGACAATATCGACGTGACCCAACGCGCCGACAACTTCTTCATGCTCCGCTGGGTGAGTGTGAACTAAGCCGCCGGGCGATGGTCTATTTCATCCTCAAGCGGCTCTTGCAGTCCGTCTTTGTGATGCTGGCCGTCGCCCTTTTGGCGTTTTCGCTGTTTCGCTTTGTGGGTGATCCGGTCAGTCAGATGACCGGGGTTGAGACCAGCGTCGAAGATCGCGAACGCCTGCGCGAGGAACTGGGGTTGAACGATCCGTTCATCGCGCAGTTTGCCCGGTTTACGGGTGATATGCTGCAAGGAGATTTCGGGTTCTCCTACCGCACCCGTCAGCCTGTGGCCGAGATGATCGCGGATCGTATTCCCGCCACACTGGAACTGGGTACGGTGGCGTTGATCATCTCGCTGATCGTGGGCATTCCCGCAGGGGTCTACACCGCGTTGCGCCCGCGCGGGTTCATCACGCAGACGATCCTGATGACCACGCTTGTCGGCGTGTCGATCCCGACATTCGTGATCGGGATCATGCTGATTTTCCTTTTCGGCGTGCAACTGGGTTGGCTGCCGACCTTTGGCCGCGGTGGCACGGTCGAAATCGGCGGCTGGACGTCATCACTGTTTACCATCGATGGTTGGCGCGCCCTGATCCTACCTGCCCTGACGCTGGGGGTTTATCAGTTGACCCTGACGATGCGCCTTGTCCGGGCGGAGATGATGGAGGTGCTGCGCTCGGACTATATCCGCTTTGCCACCGCCCGCGGTATCCCCTATCGCCGCCTGCATTTCCGTCACGCGCTGGCCAATACGATGATCCCGGTGATCACGATTATCGGTTTGCAGTTTGGCGGGGTGATCGCCTTTTCCATCGTCACCGAAAGCGTCTTTCAATGGCCCGGCATGGGGCTGTTGTTTCTTGAAAGCATCCGCTTTGTCGATATCCCGGTTATGGGTGTTTATCTGGTGGTGATCGCGTTCTTTTTCGTGCTCGTGAACCTGCTGGTCGATATGCTCTATATCGCAATCGACCCGCGCCTGCGCGTGAAGGAGGCCGCGTGATGTTGGCCCGGTTCTGGGACAGCGATGCGGTCTGGGCGTTTCGCCATTCGCCAGCGGCGATTGTTGCATTCATCGTGGCGGTTCTGATCCTGGGCGGCGCCCTGTTTGCACCGTGGCTTGCGCAGTCGAACCCTTATGACCTGACCACCTTTTCGCTCATCGACGGGTTGCTGCCGCCAGTGTGGGAGGAAGGCTCTGACCGCCGTTTTCTGCTGGGCACCGATGATCAGGGGCGCGATATGGTGTCGGCGATCCTCTTTGGCGCGCGCCTGTCGCTGCTGATCGGGCTGATGGCGATGCTGATCGCGACGGTGCTGGGCGTCGGGCTGGGGCTGGCCGCCGGATATTATGGCGGCCGGTTTGATGCCATCGTCATGCGCATCGCCGATGTGCAGCTTGCCCTGCCCGCCATTCTGACCGCGCTGCTGATTGACGGGATTGCGCGCGGGCTGTTGCCGCCGTCATCCCATGAAAACCTGCGGATTGTTGTGCTGACCCTCGCCATCGCCCTGTCGCTTTGGGTGAATTTCGCGCGCACCGCCCGCGCGTCCACATTTGTCGAACGCAACAAGGAATATGTGCAGGCCGCGATGATCATGGGCCAGCACCCGCTGCGGGTGATGTTCTGGCACATCCTGCCCAATATCCTCGGCCCGCTGCTGGTGATTATGACCGTCGATCTTGCCTCAGCTATCCTGCTGGAGGCGACACTGTCATTCCTTGGCATTGGCCTGCCCGCCGACAGCCCGTCACTTGGCACGCTGATCCGGATCGGGATGCAGTTTTTATTGTCAGGCGAATGGTGGATCCTGTGGGTGCCGACCCTGTTTCTGGTGGCCCTCGTGGTGTCGATCAACATTCTTGGTGATTTCCTGCGCGACGTCTTTAACCCGAGGTTGCGCTGATGCTGGATGTGCAGGGTCTGACCGTCAAATTCCCGTCCCGCCATGGCGATTTTACGGCGATTGAGGATGTATCGATCCGCGTCGCCCCCGGTGAAATTCACGGGCTGGTTGGTGAAAGCGGGGCGGGTAAATCGACCATCGGCGCGGCCATTATCGGCCTGCTGCAGCCACCGGGCTACGTGGCCGCCGGAACCATGACCCTCGGCGACACCGATCTGCGCAAACTGACCCCTGATCAGGCGCACGAGATGCGGGGCGACCGGATTTCGATGATCTTCCAGGATCCGCAGACCAGCCTGAACCCCCTGATGACCATCGAGGATCAGCTGATCGAGACCATTCAGGCCCATTTCGATGTCAGCACATCCAAAGCGCGCAAACGGGCGGTTGACCTGCTTGAGGAAATCGGGATCAAGGATGCCGCCAGCCGCATCGGCGCCTATCCGCATCAGTTTTCGGGCGGCATGCGCCAGCGGGTAGTCATCGCGCTGGCCCTGTGTACGGACCCTGAACTGATCATTGCCGATGAACCCACGACCGCACTGGATGTGGCGGTGCAAAGCCAGGTTCTAGACCTGATCCGCAGGCTGGCCGATACGCGCGGAATCGGGTTTATCCTGATTACGCATGATATCGGCGTGATTGCCCAGATCACTGATAATGTGACCGTGTTGCGCGGCGGGCGCGTGATGGAAACCGGCCCGACAGCGCAAGTGCTTGGTGCGCCCGACCATCCCTATACCCGCGCGCTGATGGCGGCGGTGCCCCGGCTGGATCGCAAGCTGGATCGTTTTCTGGTGCCCGCCGACGACGCGCCTGTGGTCCCTGACGCGCGCGGTGTCGATGCCGAGGCATGGTTGCTTGACGGCGTGCAGGAGGGCGGTCTGGGCCTGCAGGTGCGTGACCTGACCGTGCGGTTCGCGGGCACTCGCACATCCCTGTTTCGCAAGCCGGAACCTTATGTCGCGCTGGATGATGTGTCGCTACATGTCAGACCCGGCAGCGTGATGGGGCTCGTCGGCGAAAGTGGGTCGGGCAAATCGACGCTGGCCAAGGCGATATCAGGGCTGATCAGCCCGGCATCCGGCACCATGCAACTGGGCGATACCGACCTGCCCTATGGTAAGGCGCGGGGCCGCGCACATCCGTCGCGGCGACTGATCCAGATGGTGTTTCAGGATCCTTATTCCAGCCTGAACGCACGCCATAGGATCGGCGATATTCTGGCTGAACCCCTCGCGCTCTATGGGTTGGAAACGGACAAGGCCAGACGCCGCGCGCTGGCAATCGGCATGCTGGAACTGGTTGAAATGGACCCGGGCGTGATCGATCGCTATCCGCACCAGTTTTCCGGCGGACAGAGGCAGCGGATCGCAGTGGCGCGGGCATTGCTGGCCCGGCCCCGGTTCCTGATCTGTGATGAGCCGACATCGGCGCTTGATGTGTCGATCCAGGCGCAGGTTCTGAACCTTCTCAAGGATCTGCAGGCCAAATTCAACCTCACCATTCTTTTCATCAGCCATAATCTGGCAGTGGTCCGTCAGATGGCCGATGACGTGGCGGTCCTGCAATCCGGGCGGCTGGTTGAGACAAAGACGTCAGAGCCATTTTTCCAGGCCCCGGACGCGGAATATTCACAGACGCTTTTGTCGCTGACCCCGGCGATGCCCTACTAGCTGGTCGGTACAGCACGCGTTTACGTCAATTTAATTGGTCACCCTCCATAAGGCACATCCAGGCGGCACGCTTTGGAGCCCGACAAAATGGATGGATTGCCAGAAACATGACAACCGACAGTGCGACCTTTGATCTTCCTCCGGTGATGACGCTTGAGGATTGCCAGGACCTTCATGCCTTTTTGCAACAATCGCGGGGCATACCAATCGCATTGAATTGTGCAGCCGTGACGCGCGTTACCGGACCGGCAGCGCAGATGATGCAGTTTGCGGCGCAGGTTTGGGAACGCGAAGATGTCGGATTCACACTGGCCGATCCCAGCGAAGGATTTGTGCAGACCCTTGAAACACTCGGCATAGCTTCGTTGCTTGATCAAGAAGGGGTGAGCGCATGACCACACATATTCTAGCCATTGACGATTCGCGCACCATTCGCAGCCTGCTGACCATGACGCTGGAAGATGCCGGTTTTTCGGTCACGACCGCTGTCGATGGCGTGGATGGGATCAATAAATTCAAGGAAACTGACGCAGATCTGGTGATCACTGATGTCAACATGCCGAACAAGGATGGGTTCGGCGTGATCGAAGATATCAGGGGCGGCGACAAGAACCGCGGCGTTCCGGTTCTGGTGCTGACCACCGAAAGCGGTGCCGCGCTCAAAGAGCGTGCGCGCAAGGCGGGTGCGACGGGCTGGATTGTCAAACCTTTTGACGACGATTCGCTGGTGTCGGTCATCCGCCGCCTGACAGGAGCCTGATATGGCACAAGAATCATCTATCCTAGATACCTTCTTTGAGGAATGCGAAGACCTGATCGTCGCGCTGACCGAAGGTCTTGAGGAAATGCGCGACGGGAACGCGGACGATGAAACCGTGAACGCGGTGTTCCGTGCCGTGCATTCGATTAAAGGCGCCGCCGGTGCGTTTGCATTGGACGAACTTGTGGGCTTTGCCCACAAGTTCGAGACCGTGCTGGACGAGCTGCGTTCGCATAAGCTGACCGCCGATGACGGGCTTTTACGCACCTTGCAGCGCGCCGGCGACATATTGGCCGATCTGGTGGATGACGCCCGCGATCAACGGCCAGCCAATCGCGATGTGGTTGATCCTGTTCTTGCTGAACTTCAGGGGTTTCTGGGACCCGAGGAGGAAGCCCCCGCCGAAGAATTCGTTTTCGAGGCCCTTTCCCTTGGGTTTGACGATGATGATGATGAAGGCGGCTATATCGTGTCCTTTACACCCGGCGCCGAATTCTACGCCACGGGTAATGACCCGGCACTGATCATAAGCGCGCTGAAAGAGCTTGGTAAGGCAAGTGTGACCGTCGATACAACCGGTCTGCCCACAGAGTTTGCCGATTTCCAGTGGGACAAGGGATATCTGACCTGGACAGTTGAAATCACAGGGCTGATGACAGATCTGCCCATTCACGAGGTGTTTCAATTCGTCGACGACATTTGTGCGTTGTCGATCACACCGCTTGATGCAGGACCTCCTGCAATCGACCTGCCCGATATCGCGGAACCGGACCCGACCTCGCCTGCAAGGCCGGAACCAATCGCCGCGGTCGCGCCACCGCCCGAGGCGATCGAAGCCACCCCCGCCCCGGCGCCGAAGAAGGAAGAGACGGAACGCCCTGCAAAGAAGGCAGCAAGCACGTTGCGTGTTGATCCCGAACGAGTGGATCGGCTGATCAACGCAGTGGGTGAGCTGATCATCAATCAATCCGTCATTTCACAGCGCCTGCAAGAGGCCGCGCTTCCCAACTCATCCGAGATCTTTGCCGATCTCGACGATTACAAGCTGCTGGCGCGCGAAATTCAGGAAGGCGTGATGGCTATTCGCGCCCAGCCCGTCAAACCACTGTTTCAGCGGATGATGCGGATCGCCCGCGAGGCGTCAGATGCCACCGGCAAGGATGTTGAGGTCGTGACCGAAGGCGAGGCGACTGAAGTGGACAAGACCGTTGTCGAGCGGCTTGCCGATCCCCTGACCCACATGATCCGCAACGCCATTGACCACGGCATTGAAACTCCTGAAAAGCGGGTCGCCGCCGGCAAATCCAGGCAAGGTAAGTTGCGTTTGTCTGCCAGCCAAAGGGCAGGCAGCATCGTGATCGAAATTGCTGATGACGGGGCTGGTCTGAACCGGCTGCGCATCCGCGATATCGCCATCGAAAAAGGGCTGATCGCATCTGATGCCGTGCTGACAGATCAGGAGATCGACCACCTTCTATTCGCTCCCGGATTTTCGACCGCAGCCGAGGTGACAAACCTGTCCGGCCGTGGTGTGGGTATGGATGTCGTCAAAACAGCCATCACCGCTCTTGGCGGGCGCATCGCGATCAGTACGGTTCCGGGTGAAGGCACCACATTCTCGATCACGCTGCCTCTGACCCTTGCTGTGATGGACGGAATGATTATCACCGTGGGCGGCCAAACCATGGTTGTGCCCATATCAAGCATCCTTGAAACAGTCCGGCCGTCACCGGGCGATCTGTCCAAACTCGGATTGAAGAGCGAACTGCTCAGAATACGCGGCGAATACGTGCCCATCATCGATCTTGCCGAACAACTCGGTCAGCCACCGAGTGACAAGACCATGGCCGAACGTGTCCTGCTGTTGATCCAGACCGAAGCGATTGCCCAATGCGCCATCGCTGTCGATGATATTTTCGACCAGCGCCAGGTCGTCGTGAAAAGCATGCACAACAACTACGGCGACATTGAGGGCGTCTCGGGGGCGACCATCCTGGGGGATGGCAAGATCGCTTTGATCATTGATCCCGATGCCATTGCATCAGGCCCTGCGGTCGCACCGCAACTTACCCAATTGCCAGAGGGAGACTTGTCGCATGCCAGAGCAAGCTGACACAACGCAAAACAAGAAGTTGGAATTCGTCACTCTTGTCGCAGGAGGGCAAAACTTTTGCATTGAGATCACCCAGATTCGCGAAATCCGCCGATGGACGCCGGTGACGATCCTGCCGCACTCGCCTGATCACGTGCTTGGCGTGATCAATCTGCGCGGCGCGGTCATTCCCATCATCGACCTTGCCGCGAAACTCGGTTTCGAAAAGATCACACCGACAGAACGACATGTGATCATCATTACCGCGATTGACGAAATGATTATCGGGCTGCTTGTTGAATCTGTTTCGGAAATCCTTGGGGTGAACTCTGACATGGTGCGTGAAACGCCACGCGGGCCAGAGGACGCGACAACGCGGGCGATTCTGGGTGTAATTGCCGTTGATGATGAGATGACGAAGGTCATCAACCTGTCAACACTGATGCCAAAACAGGATCAGGTCGCCGCATGAATGTCGTCGCAAATGATATCGCCGACAGCCAATCGCCACAGGAATACACGTTTACCGACGGCGATTTCCGGATGATTGCGGAACTGGCCAATGCGAAGTTCGGCCTTTTTCTACAAGAATCCAAAAAAGCACTTGTATATTCGCGCCTGGCCCGTCGGTTGCGCGCTCTGCATTTGGCCAGTTTTCACGACTATTGCGCATTGTTGGCGACCGAAAAAGGTGAGACAGAACAACCCAATTTTCTATCCGCTCTCACCACCAATGTGACACATTTCTTCCGCGAACAGCATCACTTCGATCAGCTTCGAAAGGACATCCTGCCAGAGCTGATGCCGAAGATACGGGCTGGGGGCAGTCTGCGGATCTGGTCATCCGCTTGTTCCAGCGGCCAGGAAGCCTACTGTCTGGCGGCCACAGTTCTGGATGTCTGCCCGGACGCCGCCCGTCTCGATATCAAGATTCTCGCGACGGATGTGGATTCGGTTGTCATCGAAAAAGCGCGCAAGGGGCGCTACCCCATCGACCAGCTTGACGCAGTTGTACCCCAATATCGCAGCAAGATGGTGGATGATGGAACCGCCAATGATGGGCAATTCGGGATGAGCCCCAAATTGAGAGAGCTGATCTCTTTCGCGCAATTGAACCTGATGGACGCCTGGCCGATGCGTCGGCCTTTTGATGTTATCATGTGCCGCAATGCCGCGATCTATTTTGACAAGGCAACCCAAGCGCGGCTTTGGTCAAGATTTGAACAGGCACTCAAGCCCGGAGGCTACCTGATGATCGGCCATTCCGAGCGTCTCTCCGGCGCCGCCGCCGCGCATTTTCGCAGTATTGGCATCACCGCCTACCAGAAGACCAAAACAGACTAGCGCAGCCGACCGCTTCGCCAAAAAGGAAACCTGAAAGATGAGTTTAAAAGATTCTTTGCGCGTCATGGTCGTCGATGACATGGGCGTCAGCCGCGGCCTCCTGATACAGGCCATCGAGGAGATGGGCATCTGGAAAAACCAGGCGGAGAATGACGGCCGCGCGGCGCTTGCGAAACTTGTGGCGGACCCGGTCCATCTGGTGCTGTCAGACTACAACATGCCGGGGATGGACGGACTTGAGTTGCTTAAGGCACTGCGTCAAAACAAATCCACCGCGCGGATCGGGTTCATCCTCGTCACCGGTAATCCGACACCCGATCTGGTGTCGAAAGGAAAGGCGCTCGGTCTGAACAACATCATCAAGAAACCGTTTTCCACAGCCAGCATGAAACAGTGTATCGAAAGCGTCGTGGGCCGCTTATGACGGCTTTGCCTCACAGTTTTCCCGCGACGCAAGGTGATGGTTTGCTTACAGATATCGCACAGGTCTGTCGCGAAATCGGCACGATGATTGCGCAAATTGAAACCTCGCTGATTGATGCCGCACAGGGCACCGGCACCGTCGTTCTGCCGCGTCAATCCATGCAGCAGATTGATTTGGTGATGCAATCTGTCGAAGAAGTGGCGCTGCTGATGGAACGGTCAAACCAAATGATGCCGACCTGCGCGCGCGCCGATGTCGAAAAGATTATTGGCCTAACCAGACTGGAATGGATCAGAAATCGTTTGTCAACAGCGCTTCCGGATAACGGCGGTGCAACCCGCAAGGGTGAGGTTTCCTTGTTCTGAGACGTCAGCCAACGCATTGATCATCCTGTCTTTCCACCGATTAACCAGTTGGTATGATCTGGCAGGCTACACTCTTACAAACGTCGGACAGCAAGGAGCAAACCGTTATAGGCACCGGAAATCCGACAAGACAACAGACGCTGCGGTTGACCCGGCAAACAAAAAGGACCTGACTGACATCATGCGGATCCTGCTCGCGCATCAATCTGCCCTTGCACTGGGCCGACTTCGCAAACGGCTGGACCACCAGCCTGGTATTGAGGTGCAGCACGGCGTTTCGGACCTGTCACAGACCTATGATTTTGCCGAACACCGGCAACCCGATTGCGTTGTCATCTCGGCCGCGCTCGCCAATTGTCCGGAATTCGAGGTACTGGATGCGATGTTTCGCATGATGGGAATTGGATGCGTCGTTCTGCAGAGCGATGGACCGAGGCCCGAACACTGCCTATCCACAAAAGTAGCGCGTCATGTGATCTTTCTACAGGAAACGGCGGCTGACGACGCATTCATCACAGCACTGCAGCAATCCCGAACCACAAGGACACAAGTACCGGCCAGTGCGGCCATCGGCGCGGTCAAGCAGAGTTTTGACAATCGCCGTCTGATCCTGATCGGGTCATCGACCGGCGGCGTGGATGCATTGTTAAACGTTATCAAGCACTTCCCGGCAGATTGTCCCCCGACGCTAATCGTGCAGCATACCGGTGGACGATTTGTGCAAAGCCTGATCAAACTGCTGGATGGCGGCACTGCGGCGCATGTACAGGGTGCCCGCCATGGCATGGCGGCTACAGCCGGCAATATCTATCTGGCACCCGACGATACGGTTCACTTGAAACTTGCCCCCGGCAGGACGCCCCTAATCGCGCTGTCCGGTGAAGATCTGGTGTCGGGGCACCGACCATCAGTTGATGCGCTTTTTCAATCGGCAGTGCATCACGCCCATTCGGTGACGGCGGCGATCCTGACGGGTATGGGTCGTGACGGGGCCGCAGGGATCAAGGCGCTGCGCCAAGCCGGGGCGCGCACAGTAGGCCAGGATCGGGCAACATCGGTTGTCTATGGCATGCCGCGTGTCGCACAGGAACTGGGCGGTATCGACCGCCAATTGCCGATCCAGGACATCGGGCCCGCCCTGTTACGCGCATCCGAGGCGAGGGCACCTGCATGAACTTGAACGTCACGGAACATCGCCAAAAGAAAACGATCACCGTCGTGCAAGGCGACTATGCGGTGTCGGATGATCCGGAGGCTGTGATGTCGACGGTGCTTGGATCCTGCGTGGCGGTGTGTCTTTTCGATCCGGTGGCGCGTGTCGGTGGTATGAACCATTTTTTGCTGGCCAGCCAGGGTGATGCCAAGAGCAATGATCTGAAATACGGGGTCAATGCGATGGAATTGCTGATCAACCGGGTCCTTCGAAAAGGGGGGGTGCGGGAAAACTTGCAGGCAAAGCTGTTCGGAGGCGCGCGTATGACAGACCATTCGCGCGATATCGGGCGTTCAAACGCGGATTTTGCCCTCGAATTTCTGGAGCGTGAGGGCATTCCTTGCATGTCGCAAAGCCTGGGCGGTGATAAGGCGCGCCGGGTGCAGTTTACCCCCACCACCGGGGCGGCGAGACAGCTCCAGATCGCCGGGCAGCCTCCGGTTGCCGAAACGCCGCGCGCGCCGCAGCCCGCAGCCGCTGACATCACCCTATTCTAAGATTAGTGCAACTGCTCTGTAGATTCCCCGCATTCAGACACGCGACAGCCTTGCCCCGACGCACTTTGGGGTACTAATGGCCGTCAAGGTGAAATCCAAAAGAACTGAAACCAGTTTTTGGCTTTCAGGGCGAGTGCAAACCATTGGTGATGCAACGGCAAAATCTGCTTTGCAGATTTTGCGGACGCGTTTTGTCCACCAATGGCGCGCACCCGGTCCGGCAGCCCGCGTTCAGCTGCCGAACTGGCAGACCGAAACCGCTATGGGCGGTGTGGCCATGTATTCGCGGGTGGCATCAAGGTCGTCTCCATAACATCAGGGTTCATCAGGCAACATCAGGCCTGGCCAGCATCGCAAAAAACGATCGGGCCGTACTACCCCATCGCCTGCAACCGTTTAAGCAGCGATGATGTATCCCAGCGACCACCGCCCAGTTTCTGCACATCCTTGTAGAACTGGTCGACAAGGGCGGTCACCGGCAGGCTGGCCCCGTTTTCATCTGCGGCATCAAGGCAAATGCCCAAGTCCTTACGCATCCAATCCACGGCAAAACCATGGTCAAAGTGGTCATCCAGCATGGTTTCGTATCGGTTGGACATCTGCCAGCTTCCGGCAGCGCCCTGGCTGATCACCTCGATCACGGCGCGCCCATCCAGCCCGGCCTTCTGGGCGAAATGCAGTGCCTCTGACAGCCCTTGCACAAGGCCTGCAATGGCTATCTGGTTGCACATCTTGGTCATCTGGCCAGCACCACTGTCGCCGATACGGCGGCAGATGCGGGCATAGGCGGCAATGACGGCCTCGGCCTTGTCATAGCTGTCCTGCGCGCCGCCACACATAACCGACAAGGCCCCGTTTTCGGCCCCAGCCTGCCCGCCGGATACCGGCGCATCGACAAATTCGATGCCCTTATCGGCGGCAGCAGCATGCAATTCGCGCGTGACCGCAGCAGACACCGTGGTGTGATCCACGAAAATGCTGCCTGATGCCATGCTGGCAAAGGCCCCGTCATTGCCCAGACAGACCGACCGCAGATCATCGTCATTACCGACGCAGGCCATAACCATATCAGCCCCGGATGCGGCCAGGGCGGGGGTACCCGCCATCTGGCCCTTGTGTTGTGCGACCCATGCCTCGGCCTTGGCCGCCGTCCGGTTATAGACCGTCACATCATGGCCAGCGGCCTGCAAATGACCCGCCATAGGATAGCCCATGACCCCCAAACCCAAGAAAGCCAGCTTCGCCATGATGCCCGTCCTTTGTGGTTTACCGCCCGCCTACTCTGCCGGATCCCACGGGATTGTATAGGCCCCGAGCGCCTTTTTGATGTCATCATCTGTTGCACCGCCGGTCTTGACGATTTTGGCGACAAGGCCGCGTTTCTTGTCCTCGGTCACGGAATGCACCTCGGCCTCCGTGTCGGCGAGGGCCGCGTTGTAGATCCGGGTGATGGCCCGCTTGCGCAGATCGGGTTTGAAAATCTTGCCCACTGCCGTTTTGGGCAATTCATCCAGCACCTCGAGGTATTTCGGATGTGCGGCGCGTTCATGAATATGATCCTTGGCGTATTCGCGCAGCTCTTCAGGGTCGATGCTCGCCCCGTCCACAAGTTCGACATAGGCGCAAGGCACCTCGCCTGCATGGGCATCGGGCTGACCAATTGCTCCGGCGAAGGCGACGGCCTCGTGCCCGGCCAGCGCCTCTTCAATCTCGGCCGGATCAATGTTGTGACCGCCGCGAATGATCAGGTCCTTGGCGCGGCCCGTGATCCACAGATATCCATCAGGGTCCTTGCGCCCAAGATCACCGGTCCGTAGATATTGCGCGTCGGAAATGGTACCGGGGTAGAACAGATTTTCGTTCTTGTCCGCCTCGGTATAGGTCTTGCCGCCGTAGACGCCAGGGTTGGACACACAGATTTCGCCAATCTCATCAACACCCATTTCCTCGCCCGTGGCGACAGACATGATGCGGATGTCGGTATAGGGGAACGGCAGGCCGATGGAGCCTACTCTCTTTTCCCCATCGGGCGGGTTGATCGAGACCAGACAGGTGGCTTCGGTCAGGCCATACCCTTCGCAGATGGTCACACCTGCCGCGGCCTCAAACCGTTTGTAAAGCTCAAGCGGTAGCGGAGCGGACCCGCAAAAGGCCAGCCGCAAGGTCGATATATCCGCATCCACCTTGCGCTGCATGAGCGCTGACATGGCTGTCGGCACTGTGATCATGAATGTCACTTTGTGCTTTTCGATCAGCTTCCAAAAATTGTCGAACACGCCATCCCCGCGATAGCCCTGCGGGGTCGGGAATACGATTTCGGCACCAGAGCCCAGCGACGCGCCAAGGCTGACGATGGTGGCGAAGACGTGGAACAAGGGCAGCGGGCACATCTGCACATCCGTCTCAGTAAACAACAGGCGGCTGCCCAGCCAGGCGTTATAGACAATGCCGGAATAGCGGTGCTGCACCACTTTGGGCATGCCTGTCGTCCCACCGGTGTGGAAATAGGCCGCCACGCGGTCATGTGCGCTGTCGGCGAATGCCAGTTCCTTGGGTTGTTTGTTCAATTCCGCGTTGAAATCAAGCACGCGGGCGTCGTGGTCGGTGGGGTTCTTGGGCCGGATCAGGGGCACGATAAGGCGCTTCAACCCGGTCAGATAGCGCAGCAGATCAACTTCGAGGATCGTTTTGACATTGGGGGCAAAGCGCACCGCCTCTGCCGCTTTCTGGGCAACATCGGTTTTCGGGAAAGCCTTGAGCGTGACCAGCACCTTGGCATTGGTTTCACGCAGAATGGCCGAGATTTGTTCGGCTTCCAGCAGCGGATTGATCGGGTTGACGATCCCCGCGACCTGCCCGCCCAGATAGGTCAGGACGGTTTCGGTGGCGTTGGGCAGCAGGAACGCCACCACATCGTTTTCGCCTACACCAAGGGATCGGAACAGGTTGGCCGCCTGCCCTGTCTTGTCGCGCAGGTCATTCCAGCTAAGCGTTTCGCATTTCGAATTGGGGTCGGATAGCAACCGGTACGACACCGCATTGCGAGACCCATGCTTTTCCGCTGTCTGGCTCAGCAACGCATAGGTTGTGATTGGCAGATCGCGCGCATCCCACGGCATTTCGTTTTCGATCGCATTGCGATCATCCATATTCGCGTAGACCATACCGGCCTCCTCCCCTGTTGTGCCCACCACCTTATTGTTCGGTGGTTCTCCCGTCGATATAGGGTGGGCAAACTGCGGGGAAATCGCAAGTATAACGCTACGAAAATCTTGATTATTCTGCGGCGGCGCCTGCGGTGAACTGCAACCGGGCCAGCCGGGCATATAGACCGTCCTGCGCGACAAGGCTGTCATGGGTGCCCTGGGCCACGATTTTACCCCCGTCAAAGACGACGATCCGGTCGGCCTTTTTCACCGTAGCCAGCCGGTGGGCGACGATCAGGGTTGTCCGGTTGCGCGCCAAGGCTTCAACCGCCTGTTGCACCGCACTTTCGCTTTCGGCGTCCAGCGCGCTGGTTGCTTCGTCCAGCAACAGGATCGGCGCATCGCGCAGGATGGCGCGGGCGATGGCGATCCGTTGTTTCTGGCCGCCGGACAGCATGACCCCCCGTTCGCCGACATAGCTGTCGTAGCCATCTGGCAAGGCCATGAGGAAATCATGGGCGGCTGCAGCCTTGGCCGCCGCCTCAACCTCTGCATCGGTCGCATCGGGTCGTCCAAAGCGGATGTTTTCGCGCGCTGTGTCGGCAAAGATGACCGGGTCCTGTGGCACAAGGGCGATCTGCTTGCGGAACGCAGCGCGATCCAGGTCTTTCAGGTCCATCCCGTCCAGCCGGATCGTGCCGCTTTGCGGATCGTAAAACCGCAGCACCAATTGGATGATCGTTGTCTTGCCGGCACCGGACGGGCCGACAAGGGCCACTGTTTCGCCAGGTGCTATCTGAAGGCTGACCTGATCCAAGGCCGAGATGCTGGGCCGCGACGGATAGCTGAACGATACATCATCAAACGTGATTTCGCCCTGCAAGGCCGGGGGCATCGCCACGGCAGCAACCGGATCAGCCACCGTATCCTCTGCCGTCAGAAGTTCGACCAGCCGTTCTGTTGCGCCCGCGGCGCGCTGCAATTCACCCCAGATTTCAGTGAGCGCGGCCAAAGCACCAGCAACCATGATCGTATAGATCATGAACTGCACCAATTCGCCTTCGGTAATGTCACCCGCCCGCACATCCGTGGCCCCCATCCAAAGGAACCCGACAATGGCGGAAAAGGCGATAAAGATGACGATTGCCGTCAGAATGGCGCGGGTGGCGATCCGTTTGCGAGCGGCAACAAAGCTCTTTTCGGTCACATTGCCGAATTTCGCGCGGCTCAGAACCTCATGCGTAAACGCCTGTACGGTCTGGGCGGACAGCAATTGTTCGGATGCATCGCCGCTGGATTCTGCGATCAGATCCTGATTTTCCTTGGACAGGATACGCACCCTGCGGCCCAGCAGGATGATCGGCAGGATAATCACCGGGATCGGCCATAGTACCGCCAGCGACATCTTGATCGAGGTGAACAGCATCAGCGCGATGCCACCAAAGAAGATCAGGATGTTGCGCAATGCGACCGATACCGAACTGCCGATGACTGATAGAATAAGGGTCGTGTCGGTGGTGATCCGGCTCAACACTTCGCCGGTCATTATCTTTTCGTAAAAGGCGGGGCTCATCCCGATCATCCGGTCGAACACCGCCTTGCGAATATCAGCCACCACCCGTTCACCCAGCCGGGTCACAAGATAATAGCGCATCGCTGTGCCCACCGCCAAAAGGGCAGCAATACCGATAGCGGCTGCAAAGTAGCTTTCCAGGATCTCGCCATTTTCGACGTCGAAATTGTCGATCACACGGCGCACCGCCAGGGGCAGCACCAGTGATACCATCGCCGTCAGCACCAAGGCGCCCAGCGCCGCCACAATCATGCCGCGATAGGGCGACATGAACGGCCACAACGCCTTGAGCGCGCCAATCCGTTTCGATGGGGCGCGGTCGTCGTCGCCTGCTTTGGGGGCGTCAGCCATGTCCGTCTCGTCCTTTGTTCGGCAAGGACATAAAAGCCGCATCGCAGATTAACAAGGCGACCAAATGCACATCGGCCATGCAGTGATGAATGGAAAAGGTTGGAGCGGGCGACGGGAATCGAACCCGTATCATCAGCTTGGAAGGCTGAGGTCTTACCATTACACAACGCCCGCGCGCTGTGCCGTGGGCATATTTCACAGAACACATAACGTCAAGAAACCAACGCGCCTCTTTTGCAACTCTACCCTTTCAGATACGCAAACGCGCCGCAGTTTCCTGCGGCGCGCCGTTTCGCAAAGCCTGCTGGCCTATTTCATCGTGATGCGCCCATCGGTGTAGGGCGTGTAAGGCGCATTTGCCGCGATGTATTCTGCCGTGACGTCGGCCAGATCAGGGCCGAAATCATAGGCGTTTGCCGCGCCCTCAAACATCGCATAGCCGTCGCCACCGTTGCGGACGTAGTTGTTGGACACCACACCATAGGTCGCAGCCAGATCAATGGGTTCACCACCCACCATGACGTCGGAAATCCGCGACCCCGGTTCGGCGGCGGCATCAACCGCAAAGGTCATGCCGGCCACCTGCGGGAATCGCCCGGCGCCTTCTTCGATCTGGCTAACCCCGTTTTCAAGCGCCGCTACAATTGCTTCACCTGTGACCTCAAATGTCGACAAAGTGTTCTGGAACGGCAGCACTGTCAGCACCTCGCCCATCGTCACTTCGCCTGCGTCAATGGATGCACGCAGACCGCCACCATTCTGGATCGCAATCTGAACGCCCTGATCCTTGACCCGGTCCAGCATCGCATCGGCCACCAGATTGCCCATGGGGCATTCCATCGCGCGGCAAACGGAACGGTCGCCTTCAATGGGTTCTGCGGCATCGGCCACAACCCGGTTCTTCATCTCTTCGATGGGTCCGGCCAATTCGGCCACGCGTGCGACCGCAGCTTCATCCTCGGCCACGCTGGCATCCAGCAGAATCGTATCGCCAGAGGCAGAGGTCACGTTGCCAGCATCATCGAATTCCAGCACCAGATGACCAATGTACTTTGAATAGGCATAAGCCTGCACGACCGGTACGTCACCGACCATGGTCGGATAGGCCATCGCCCCTTCTTCCGTGTTCGAAAACAGGGTATGCGAATGCCCGCCCACAACGGCATCAAGTCCGGCGACGTTTTCAGCGATCATCTTGTCTCTGTTCACACCGACATGGGTCAGCGCAATGATCTTGTCGACGCCCTCGGCCTCCAGCGTTGCAACATCGGCGCTCAGGCTTTCCGCTTCATCGGTGAAGATAACGGCATCCGACGGGCTGGAGGTTTCGACTGTATCAACGGCCAGCGCCGAAACGATACCGATTTTCTGTCCACCGATCTCAAGAACCACATGGTTTTCGACCTGCCCGGCCAGAATATTGGAACTGGACACGTCGATATTCCCCGAAATGATCGGGAAGGACACATTATCGGTCAGCTTGCGCAGCCCTTCATCGCCATCGTCGAATTCGTGGTTGCCTACGGCCATGGCGTCAAAGCCGATAAGTTCCGCAAATTCAGCCTCCACATCGCCCTTGTAGGTCGTGTACATCAGGCTGCCCTGATACTGGTCGCCCGCATCCAGCACGATGACGTTTTCGCCGGCCAGTTCCTCGCGCAACTCATTGATCTTGGTAATCACGCGCGCGATGCCGCCAAAACATTCGCCAGCGGCGTTGTCTTCGGCATTGCAGGTCGAATCAAAGCGGTTGATCGGTTCGATCCGGCTGTGCAGATCGTTGATGTGAATCACGTGCAAAGTATAGTCGGCATAAGCCGTGCCCGCCGTCAGCGCCAAAGCGCAGGTTGTCGTTAGAATTCGCGAAATCATTTGGATTTCCCCCTGTTGTTATGCTGGCCAGATTGACCCCCGCCATGGGTAGAGTCAAACGGCTTCGCCTGCCTGTGCCGAACGGACCTTACGTCAATTTTGTAACAGCTCTGCGGGTTGACCTTGCGCGCCGTGCGCGCGATGACGCGCGCATGCTGATCTATAAAATCTTCCGGGCCGACGAATGGGCCGCGTTGCAAGCCGCGGGCGAGACTGATGGCGCCCCGATTGATGTGACCGACGGCTACATTCACTTTTCAGGCTCCGACACCGTGGCGCGCACGGCCGAGCTCTATTTTAAGGACGAGGAAGGTCTGGTTCTGCTGGCGGTAGAAGCCGACGGACTGGACAGCCTGAAATGGGAGGCCTCGCGCGGCGGCGCGCTCTTCCCGCATCTTTACCGCAAATTGCGCCTGTCGGATGTCAAATGGCACAAGCCGCTGCCCATCGTTGATGGCGTCCACCAGTTTCCGGAGTTCGAATGAAACTGCTGGAACAGATCGGGCTGGCCGCATTGCGTCAGGTGGATCCCGAACGCGCCCATGGCATGGCACTCAATGCGCTCAATGCTGGGCTGGGGCCTCGCGGCGGGCCGTTTACCACTGATCGGTTGCAGACAACGCTCGCGGGTCTCGATCTGCCAAATCCCATCGGGCTGGCGGCGGGTTTTGACAAGAATGCGACGGCACTGCATCCGCTCGCCCGTACAGGTTTCGGCTTTCTGGAGGTCGGGGCCGCGACCCCGCGCCCACAGCCCGGCAACCCCAAACCACGCTTGTTCCGGCTGGCTCAGGATCAGGCGGCCATCAACCGGTTCGGATTCAACAATGATGGGATGACGGCCATCGCCCAAAGGCTCGCCCGGCGTCCAGCGGGTCGGGTCGTTGGGTTAAACCTTGGGGCCAACAAGGACAGCAGCGACAAATCCGCAGATTTCGCTACTGTGCTGGCGCATTGCGGCCCCTATGTGGATTTCGCCACGGTCAATGTGTCGTCACCCAACACCGAAAAACTGCGGGACTTGCAGGGTAAGGCAGCGCTTGCCGCACTTCTGGGCCAAGTCATGGACGCGCGGGCAGAATTAACCAAGCCCATCCCCGTATTCCTCAAGATCGCACCCGACCTCACAACTGACGAAATCGGCGAAGTGGCCGAAGTGGCCAACACATCGGGCATCGACGCAATCATTGCTACGAACACCACGCTTGATCGGGACGGGCTGCACGGGCCGCACAAGGCCGAGGCCGGTGGCCTTTCTGGTCAGCCGCTTTTTGAGAAATCGACACGGGTTCTGGCTCAACTAGCGGCGCTGACGGACCTGCCTATTGTCGGGGTTGGCGGGATCGGCAGCGCCGCTCAAGCCTACGACAAAATCAGGGCCGGTGCATCGGCGGTACAGCTATACACCGCACTGGTCTATGGCGGGCTTTCACTGGTCGATGATATTGCCAAAGGTCTTGATGAACTGCTGGCCCGGGACGGATTTGACAACGTGGCCGACGCCGTTGGATCAGGCCGCAACGACTGGCTTTGACGGCGCGGCGGCAGCCTCAAGCGCGGGATATTTCCAAGCCAGTGTCAGGCCACGCACCACAAAGCTGACATGCAACCCCAGCCACAGCCCGTGATTGCCAAAGGCCGCCATCAACGGGATGACAGCGGCGAAATAGACGATGGTCGACACGATCATCATGTTACGCATATCCGCCGTGCGGGTCGCCCCGATGAATATCCCGTCCAGCATCCATGCCGCGACCCCCACGATGGGAGCCGCGACCATGTAAGGCAGATAGACACGCGCGGCCTCCTGCACCTCGACCGATTTGGCCATGATGTCGATGACCGTTGTGCCGAACACTGCAAAGCATATGGCAAGCACGACGCAGGTCCCCGCACCCCACGCACTGCTCAGCACCGCGCTGCGCCGCAACTCACCGCGTGCTTTCGCCCCTAACGCTCGGCCCACCAGCGCCTCGGCTGCAAAGGCGAACCCATCCAGTGCGTAGGCCGTCACGTTGAGAAATTGAACAAGGATCTGGTTGGCCGCCAACGGCACATCGCCAAACTCCGCGCCATAGAACAAGAAGCTGACAAAGATCGCCTGCAACAGCACCGACCGGATCAGGATGTCAGTATTCACGACAGCCATATGTTTCAGGCGCACCAGATCAAAAACCCGTGCGGCGGTGCGCCACGCGGTCCCGGCAAATGCCGCGCGGCACAGCCACAGGCCCAGCGCCAGCCCCGACCATTCGGCCATGAACGTGGCCCATGCCACGCCTTCGACCCCCCAGCCCAGTTCCAACCCCAGATAGTAGCTCAGCGCGATGTTGCTGCCATTCATCAGGAACTGAATCGCCAGCACCGCGCGGGTGCGTTCTTGGGCGATCAGCCAGCCGGTGATCCCGTAAAGGGCGATTGTGGCCGGGGCAGACCAGACCCGGATCACCATGTATTGGCGCGCCAGCGTCTCGACCTCTTCACTGGCAGGTGCGACCCAGAAGGCCCCGTGGAACAACGCGACCTGAGCGAGGATGATGACCGCCCCTGCCCCGAAACCAATCAATAAAGCGCGCGACAACAGGGCATCCACCTCGTCCGTATCCCCTGCCCCGCTCGCCTGCGATGTCAGGCCCGTTGTGCCCATCCGCAGGAAGCCGAAAATCCAGTAGATCGCCGACAGGATGATGGCGCCGATGCCAACGGCACCAATTGGCGCGGCCTCGCCCAATTGCCCCACGACGCCGGTATCGACCACGCCAAGGATCGGCACGGTCGCATTCGACAGCACGATGGGCAGCGCGATCTTCAGAACGCGCCGGTTGGTCAGCGTCTCAGCCATCGCGCGGCGGCATCAGGAAATGGCCCGTTGCCTGCGCAAACAGCTTGCTGCGATTATCCTGCCAAGCCTCGACATGGACCGAGGCATAACGGCGGCCCGACCGGTTGACCCGGGCGCGGGCATAGGCATCGCGCGGCAGGCCGGATCGTAAGTAGTCAACCGTGAAGTCAATTGTCTTGGGCAGGCGGATCCGCGGGGCGTGATCGGTGACCAGCCCGGCCTCCATATCCTCCCACACCATGGCCCAGCTCAGTTCCATGATCGCCGTGACCTCAAGAAACGCCGCGGTCACTCCGCCATGCAGTGCCGGCAGCATTGGGTTGCCGATCAGCGCTTCATCAAACGGCAGCACCCCAGTCAGCTCATCACCGCGCCGGTCAATCTCGATCCCCAGATACTGCATGTAAGGCACACATTCGACCAGCTTGCGCAAGGTTGCATCGCGGCGTTGCTTGACGATTTGCACGGGTTCAGGGCGACGGCTCATGACTTTGGCCTTTCGAGGGTAAAGGTGCCGGTGGCGGTCGCGACCGGACGACTTGGGTCGCCATCAACAGCCGTGGCGCGGACAAAAGCAACCGAACGGGTCACATGATAACAATCCGCCGTGGCCGTGATGCGATCACCCGGTGTGGCCGGACGCATATAATCAATCCGCAGACTCAGCGTCGCCGTGCCGATCGGGGCTTCGGGATGGGCCATCACGGCGGCCCCGCCGCAGGTATCCATCAGGGCAGACACTGCCCCCCCATGGATCACACCGGTTTCGGGATCACCGACAAAGCGGTCATCATAATCCATGCAGATCGTGGCCTTGCCATCCCCGATCTCGGTCAGGTCCATGCCCAGTGCGCGGGCATGGGGGATCGCCTCGATGAATTTGCGGGCAAGAAGCTCCCTGCGGGCCTTTTGTTCATCGGACATGATCACTCCTTCGTGCGCGGCAGAATTGAGTGCAACTTCGCACTTGCCGAGGTGACTGCAAGTGCTATATCTGCAATTAAGAATAATTCGCAACAAGGATCTGGCGAATGGATACGTCCACGAATCTGCCCACCGTTGTGTTACCCCGCCTTGTCGGGCCTTTCCGCGTCAAACGCCTGATCGTTGCCATGCTGCTGCTGGCCCTCGCAGTCGCCCCTGGCTTTCTGGGTGAACTGACGCGCGGACTGATGATTGATGCCTATGTTCAGGTCTCCGCCTTTGTGGCAGCGACCCTGCTGTTGTTCTACGGGGCAGAGCGGATTTTCAAATTCGACATCGGCGAGGCGTTAAAAGGCGCAAAGGGGTTTCAGGTCCCGCTTGCCGCATTGCTGGGCGCTACGCCGGGCTGTGGTGGCGCGGTTGTGGTTGTGGCCGCCTATTCATCAGGCAATGTGGGTTTCGGGGCCGTTGTTGCCGCGCTGACCGCGACGATGGGCGACGCGGCCTTTCTGCTGATCGCGACACGACCGGATGCGGCGATTGTGGTGTTGCCGCTCTCATTCGCCATCGGCATTTTGTCAGGTTGGGTGGTAGATGCGCTGGCGGGTGACAAGATGCAGGTTGATACATCGCAGCAATGCGAACTGGCCCCGCTTGTCGGCAAAACGCGGGCCAAGGACTATGCCTTTCTGGCACTGGCCATCCCTGGCCTGATCATCGGCGTCACGCAGCTGTCGGGTTTAGATGTTTACGAGGTGTATGGATCACTGGTCCCCATTGTCGGGCTTGCCGGCACGGCTGTCGGGATCGGCATTTGGGCCACATCGCGCCTTACGGCCATGACCAATGCCAAGGACAGCCCGGTCACGCGCATGGCGGAAGAAACCGCCTTTATCTCGGTCTGGGTGATCGGGGCCTATCTGGCATATGATTATATCGTCGCCTTCACCGGCCTTGATCTGGAGGCAAGCTTCAGCGCCGTAGCACCTCTGCTGCCGCTGATCGCGATTATTATTGGGCTTGTACCGGGCTGCGGCCCGCAAGTTCTGGTGACGACACTTTATGTCAACGGGCTGATTCCGTTCGCCGCCTTGATGGGCAACGCGATTTCGAACGATGGGGATGCGTTGTTCCCCGCCATCGCGCTGAACCCAAAGGCTGCGATCTGGGCGACCGTCTATTCGACCATACCCGCATTGATTGCTGCCTATGCATTCTATTTCTTCGCCCCCGGCTTCATGAACTAGGTCACTGATCCGCCGTTGCCCCACCGAAAACTTGACGCTACGGTGGGGCCAAGGGAGGTCGCCATGTCAGAAAAACGTCTTTCATTCAAAGAGATGTGTGCAGAGTTCGACGTTACACCGCGCACGCTCCGCTATTACGAATATATCGAACTGCTGACGCCCGAAAAAGAAGGACGATCGCGGTTCTATGGGCCAAAGGAACTGGCGCGCATGACGCTGATCCTGCGCGGGCGACGCTTTGGCTTCTCGCTGGAAGACATCCGGCAATGGCTGATGATCTATGAAAACGAAGGCACCGAAGCGCAGATGCGCGAATGGATCACGCTGGCCGACAAGCAGATGATCGAACTGGCGGAACAGAAAAAGCAGCTGGAAGACACAATGGCCGAGCTGAAATCGCTGCGCGACGAGACGGCAAAGACGCTGGGCTGACGACGCGCCCCACTTTTCGCTGGCTGACATTGCGTCAACCAGCCCCCTGCAAGATCACAACACCGTCAGTAAAGCCGCATTTGGCGGGCCAAAAATGGACCCGTTTCGTTTAGAAATGCTGAAATGACCGTTTTGAAAATCCACAAAAACCCTTATTTTAAACGTTTGCGGGGAATTCCGTGAAATTTTTCCCTGTTTTTTAATTGCGCCTGACCCTGCGTCATTTTTGCTGACCTTTCGTCAGCCAGCAAATGACGCCACGTTCCGTTTACGTTAACGTCAGCTTTGCTTGTATGGTGGCCCACGACTCCGCAAATGCGTGGCATCGAAACCCGCATGAGGAACGAAACGATGACGACAGAAACGATGAACATCCGCCAAATGTGTGACGCTTTTGATGTAACGCCCCGGACGCTTCGGTTCTACGAAGCCAAGGAACTGCTGTTCCCGATCCGTGAAGGCCAGAAGCGTCTGTTCACCAAACGCGACCGGGCCCGGCTCAAGCTGATCCTGCGCGGTAAACGCTTTGGTTTCAGCCTGGAAGAAATCCGCCAGTTGCTGGACCTCTATCACATGGATGACGGGCAAGAGGCCCAGCTGTCCAAGACATACGAACTGGCCCAGCAACATCTGGCCGACATGGAAGCCCAGAAAGCCGAACTTGAAGAAGCCATTGGCGAACTCAAGGAACAGATGGCCTGGGGCGCAGACAAACTGGCTCAGCTGAGCAAGGAAAAATCAGTCGCGGCCTAAACCGCCGCGATGACCACATACGACCTGAGGAGAGACACCACATGCCGATTTACAACGCACCGACCAAAGACATCCAGTTCGTCCTGCATGATCTGCTGAAAGTCAGCGAACAGGATATCGAAGGTTTCGAAGACCTTGACCGCGATTTCACCGGTGCCGTTGTCGAAGAGGCCGGCCGGATCGCAACCGAAGTCCTGCACCCCCTGAACGTAGTGGGTGACACCGAAGGCTGCGTGATGGAAAATGGTGTCGTCCGCACCCCAACGGGATTCAAGGAAGCCTTCGAGCAGATGAAAGAAGGCGGCTGGACCGCGATGGACTGTGATCCTGACTACGGTGGTCAGGGCCTGCCCTACGTCATGCACACCGCGGCACAAGAGCCGTTCGTGTCCGCCAACATGGCATTCAACATGTATCAGGGTCTGACCCACGGTGCCTATTCCGCGATCTACGCGCATGGTTCCGACGAGCAGAAACAAAAATACCTGCCCAAAATGGTGTCCTGCGAATGGACCGGCACCATGAACCTGACCGAACCGCATTGCGGCACCGATCTGGGTCTAATGCGCACCAAGGCCGTGCCAAACGGTGACGGTTCCTACAAAATCTCCGGCCAAAAGATTTTCATATCCGCCGGCGAACATGACATGGCCGACAACATCATCCACCTTGTCCTCGCCAAAATTCAAGGCGGCCCCGAAGGCATCAAGGGCGTGTCGCTTTTCATCGTGCCCAAGTTCATGGTCAACGATGATGGTTCACTTGGCGCCCGCAACGGTGTCGCCTGCGGCAAGATCGAAGAAAAGATGGGCATCCACGGCAACTCGACCTGTGTGATGAACTACGACGAAGCCACCGGTTTCCTCGTCGGTGAAGAACACAAAGGCATGCGTGCCATGTTCACCATGATGAACGAGGCGCGTCTGGGCGTGGGACTGCAAGGCTATGCCCAGGCCGAAAGCGCCTATCAGAACGCTGTCGCCTATGCCAATGACCGCCTGCAAGGGCGCGATGTGACCGGTGTGAAAAACCCCGACGGCCCCGCCGATCCGCTGATCGTGCATCCCGACATTCGCCGCAACCTGATGGACCAGAAATCTTTCGTCGAAGGCGCACGCGCTTTCACATTCTGGGGCGCCTACCTGATCGACCGCGCGCATAAGAACCAGGACGCGGATGCGGACGGCCTGATCTCCCTGATGACGCCTGTCATCAAGGGCTTCCTGACCGACAAGGGATTTGAATACGCCACAGCAGCCCAGCAGGTCTATGGCGGGCACGGCTACATCGAAGAATGGGGCATGTCCCAATATGCCCGCGACGCCCGGATCGCCATGATCTACGAAGGCGCCAACGGCATTCAGGCGCTGGACCTTGTGGGACGGAAACTGGCCCAGGATGGCGGTAAGCATGTGATGGCGTTCTTCGAGATGGTCAAAACCTTCATCAAGGAAAATGAAGGCAACGAGGCCCTGAAAAAGGACTTCCTTGAGCCGCTGAAAGCCGCCTCAAAGGATCTGCAGGCCGCTGGCATGTATTTCATGCAGAACGCGACCAAGCCGAACAATGCGCTGTCGGGGTCCTATGACTTCATGCACATGATGGGCCATGTCTGCCTTGGCCTGATGTGGGCGCGCATGGCAAAGGCCGCGATGGAAGCACTGGAAGGCGGTGCATCTGACACCGAATTCTACGAAACCAAGATCGCGACTGGCCGCTACTACATGGCACGCCAACTGCCCGCCACATCCATGCATCTGTCGCGCATCAACACCGGTGGCGACACTGTGATGGCGCTCGAAGCCGCAAACTTCTAAGCTGATCGAGAGGGCGCGGGACTCGCGCCCTCCTCCGACGCAGCATGCGTCACGCGATTGGGTTGGGAGGCCTTTTACATGTCCATGAAACTGCACTGCTTCGCTGAAAGCGGAAACGCTTACAAGGCGGCCCTGACCCTCACCCTTGTTGATGAGGCTTGGGAACCTGTGTTCGTGGACTTCTTCAAAGGTGCCACCCGGACCCCCGAATTCCGCGCGCTGAACATCATGGGCGAGGTGCCCGTACTGGAAGATGGCGATACCATCCTGACCCAATCCGGCGTCATTCAGGACTATATCAGTTCCAAAACCGGGAAACTGGGCGGTCGGTCCGCCGCTGAACGGCGCGACGTGTTGCGCTGGATGTTCTTTGACAATCACAAGGTGTCCGGCGTGGCCGGCCCCTTGCGGTTCAATATGAACTTCCTGCCCGAAGACAAACGCAATGCCGACGTCAACGCTTTCATGGCGATGCGTCTTGCCTCTGCGCTGAAAATTCTCGAAACGCAGCTTGATGGCCGCGACTGGCTGGCCAGTGATGAAATCACAATCGCCGATATCGCCTGCTGCGGTTACCTGTTTTACACCGAAGACTTCACCTTCGACCGGACCCAGTACCCAAATATCAACAGCTGGCTCGACCGCATTGCAGCGCAGCCCGGCTGGAAACACCCTTATGATCTGATGCCGCGCGCCCTCGGGTAGCACGGCCACAACGGAGGACCTTATGACCGAAGCCTATATCTATGACGCCGTGCGCACACCGCGTGGCAAAGGCCGCAAAGACGGCAGCCTGCACGAAGTGACTGCTGCGCGCCTGTCCGCTGGCGTGCTCAATGAACTCAAAAGCCGCAACAACCTCGAAGGCCACGCCGTTGAGGATGTGATCTGGGGCAACGTGACTCAAGTTGGCGAACAGGGTGGCTGCCTTGCACGGACCGCCGTGCTAGCCTCTGACCTTGACCAATCCATCCCCGGTCTGGCGATCAACCGCTTCTGCGCCTCTGGTATGGAAGCCGTGAACCTTGCCGCCAATCAGGTCAAAGGCGGGGCTGGTCAGGCCTATATCGCCGGTGGCGTCGAAATGATGGGCCGTGTGGCCATGGGCTCGGACGGGGCAGCGATCGCCGTTGATCCGTCCATCGCGATGGACACCTATTTCGTCCCGCAAGGGATCAGCGCCGATATCATCGCCACTGAATATGGGTTCAGCCGCGATGACGCCGACAAACTGGCAATGGAAAGCCAGGCGCGCGCGAAAAAAGCATGGGACGAAAAGCGGTTCGAGAAATCCGTTGTCACTGTGCGCGATGTGAACGGCCTGCCGATCCTGGAACATGACGAATACATGCGCCCCGGTACCGACATGCAGACACTGGGTTCGCTCAACCCTGCCTTCCAGCAGATGGGTGAGGTCATGCCGGGCTTCGACAAGGTAGCGCTGATGAAATACCCGCATCTGGAGCGGATCAACCACATCCACCACGCGGGCAACTCTTCGGGCATCGTGGACGGTGCCGCCGGTGTTCTGGTCGCCTCGAAGGAATGGGGCGAGGCGATGGGCCTTAAACCCCGCGCCCGGATCAAGGCCACTGCCAAGATCGGTACCGATCCGACGATCATGCTGACCGGCCCGGTTCCGGTGACAGAACACATCATGAAACAATCGGGCATGGCGATCAGCGATATCGACCTGTTCGAGGTGAACGAGGCGTTCGCGTCGGTCGTTCTGCGCTTCATGCAGGCCTTTGATGTCGATGACAGCGTGGTCAACGTCAATGGCGGCTCCATCGCGATGGGTCACCCGCTGGGGGCCACCGGCGCGATCATCATCGGCACATTGCTGGATGAGCTAGAGCGTACCGGCCAAGGCACTGGCCTTGCCACGCTTTGCATCGCCTCCGGCATGGGGGCGGCCACGATTATCGAGCGCGTCTAGGACAGTATGCTGCAACCCGAACTCAAAACAGCGCGTGACGTATCGGAATACCTGCTGAAAGTGACGGCGGACGCCCTCATGCAACAGGATTTCGAAAGCTTTGCCGCGGTGTTCGGGTTGCCCCAAACCCTGACGACTGAAAATCGTGAAATCCGGCTTGTCACACGTGACGACCTTGAGGCGACATTCCAGAAAATATGTCAACATTTCCAATCCCTTGGCGTGACTGAGCTGCGGCGCACCTGCGAAGCGGCGGCGTTTGATGGGCCTGACCGGGTGACGGCGACACATACCAGTTATGTGATCGCGAACGGCGAACCGGTATTGCCTCCCTATCCGGTGTTTTCGGTGCTGGGGCGCATCGACGGCTTTTGGAAAATCATGCAATCGGAATATGCGTTGCGCGACGACGATCCCCAGGCAAAGGCTATGTCACCGCTGAAGGCGAATGACGACAAGGCGATGGCGATCTATCAGGATCATCTGGACCGAACGACCGACAGCATGATGCGAAGTGACTTTGCCGCCTTTCAGAAATCGTTCAGGCTACCGCACACGATGCGGACCGAAACAGATGTGCAAATCGTCAGCACGGTTGACGAAATGCGCAAGACGTTCTTCAAGTTTGCGGCAAAATACGCAGGCCTGGGTGCGACCGATTTTGTTCGTATCGCCAAAGAGGCGCATTTCCATGCCGAGGACGAGATCAGGGGCATCCATGAAAGTCACCTGATCCGAAACGGCACACGCTTGATCCCGCCTTATCCCAACCGCGTCAGACTGGTCCGCTGCGAAGACGGGCTTTGGCGCGAAACCCACAGCGCCAATGCCATGCTGAACACATCCGACCGTTTTCATCTTTGGGCCGAGGTGTCATCGACACCGCGTCTGCCCGATCTCGACATCGATCCCGAAAGGACATCCAAATGAGCGACTTTAAAAAGAATACTGATGCTGATGGCGTCACAACGATCACATGGGACACCGTTGGCAAGTCCATGAACGTCATGAGCCGCGAGGCGATGCAGGATCTGAACGCATTGATTGACGACGCACTTGCCGATGATGCCGTCAAGGGCATCATCATCACATCCGGCAAGGAAGGGTCCTTTGCCGGGGGCATGGACCTGAACGTGCTGGCCAGCATCCGCGACGAAAGCGGCGACAACCCGGCACAGGGTCTGTTTGATTTCACCATGGCCGGGCACCATATGCTGCGCAAGATCGAACGCGCTGGCATGGACCCCAAGACCAACAAGGGCGGCAAGCCGATTGCGGCCGCCCTGCCCGGCACCGCTCTGGGCATAGGTCTGGAACTGCCGCTGGCCTGTCACCGTATCTTTGCCGCCGACAACCCCAAGGCCAAGATCGGCCTGCCCGAGATCATGGTCGGCATCTTCCCCGGTGCTGGCGGCACCACCCGCCTTGTCCGCAAACTGGGCGCGATGGCTGCATCGCCCCTGCTGCTGGAAGGCAAGATGAACGACCCAAAGAAAGCCAAAGCCGCAGGCGTCATTGATGAGGTCGTGCCAGCGGATGAGCTGTTGGCCAAAGCGAAAGAATGGGTCCTGTCCGAGCCAAAGATCGTCAAACCATGGGACGAAAAGGGCTACAAAATGCCCGGCGGCGCACCGTATCACCCTGCCGGTTTCATGACTTTCGTCGGCGCATCCGCCATGGTCAACGGCAAGACGCAAGGCGTCTACCCTGCCGCCAAGGCGCTGCTGTCCGCGGTTTACGAAGGCGCATTGGTCCCGTTCGACACGGCGCTCAAGATCGAGGCACGCTGGTTCACCAACGTCCTGATGAACCCAAGCTCGTCGGCCATGATCCGCAGCCTCTTCATCAACAAGGAAGCGCTGGAAAAAGGCGCGAACCGCCCCGAAGCCCCTGATCAGAAGGTGAAGAAGGTCGGCATCATCGGCGCCGGCATGATGGGTGCCGGTATCGCGCTGGTCTCGGCACTGGCCGGTATCCAAGTTGTCCTGATCGACAGCAAACAGGAAGCCGCTGACAAGGGCAAATCCTACACCACCGCCTATATGGACAAGGGGATTTCCCGCAAGAAAGTCACCGAGGAAAAGAAGGAGACCGTGCTGGGCCTGATCAACGCCACCACCGATTACGCCGCCCTTGAAGGCTGCGATCTGATCGTGGAGGCCGTGTTCGAAGACGTCGGCGTCAAGGCTGAAGTCACCGCCAAGGTGCAGGCAGTCACGGGCCCCGATTGCATCTTTGCAACCAACACATCGACCCTGCCGATCACCGAACTGGCCAAGGCCTCCAACGACCCCGAGAAATTCATCGGCATCCACTTCTTCTCCCCCGTGGACAAGATGCTGCTGGTGGAAATCATCAAGGGCAAGGAAACGGGGCCTGTCGCCGTGGCCAAGGCGCTCGACTACGTCCGCCAGATCCGCAAGACCCCGATTGTCGTCAACGACGAACGGTTCTTCTACGCCAACCGTTGCATCATTCCCTACATCAACGAAGGGATTCGGATGGTGAAGGAAGGGGTGGAACCCGCCCTGATCGAAAACGCAGCCAAATTGGTCGGCATGCCGCTGGGCCCGCTTCAACTGGTCGATGAAACCTCCGTCGATCTGGGTGTGAAAATCGCCAAGGCAACCAAGGCCGCGATGGGCGATGCCTATCCCGATGGCGAGGTTGACGAGGTCCTGTTCTGGATGTTCGACCAGAACCGTCTGGGCCGCAAATCCAACGCCGGTTTCTATGCCTATGATGACAAAGGCAAACGCCAGGGTCTGTGGGACGGTTTGACCGCGCAATACCCTGTTGCGGACGAACAGCCCGACCTGACCACCGTGCAGCACCGCCTGCTCTTCGCCCAGGTTCTCGAAGCTGTCCGCGCACTGGAAGAAGGCGTGCTGGAAGACATCCGCGAAGGCGATGTCGGCGCGATCCTCGGCTGGGGGTTTGCGCCATGGTCCGGCGGTCCGTTCAGCTGGCTCGACATCATCGGCGCACCTTATGCCGCTGAACGCTGTGACCAGTTGACCGCCGAATTTGGCGACCGGTTCAAGACACCCGATCTGCTGCGCGAAATGGCCGACAAAGGTCAGGAATTCTACAAACGCTTCGGACAAAGCGCCAAAGCAGCCTGATACATCCCGGTGCGGCCCTTCGCTGGGGCCGCACCAACCCCGCGTGACCGCCGCTGACGGCCGGTCCGCCCACCGATCTCCGACCCGCCCGACAGGTCCCGTCCTGAATCCCCTTGTCAGACGCCGCCATTCTCCGTTCAATGGCCTGCGTAACCATGGGGAGGTTTGATCATGGATGAAACGGGTCTGGGCAAATGTGCCGCGAATTACGTGCCGCTCACGCCATTGTCGCATCTGCAACGCGCCGCCCGGATTTTTGCGGATCGCGAGGCGCTGGTTTACGGCAAACAGCGCCTGACCTATGCGCAATATCACCGCCGCGTGTCGCAACTCGCCTCTGCGCTGACCAAGGCCGGCGTGCAGCCCGGCGATGTGGTCGCCACCATCCTGCCCAACATCCCCGCCCAATCCGAAGCCGCCTTTGCGGTGCCCGCCTGCGGCGCGGTACTGAACACGATCAACACACGGCTTGATGTCGATACCGTCGCCTACATTTTCGATCATGGGGAGGCCAAGGTCGCACTGGTCGACAGCCAGTTCCTGCCCCTCGCGATGGACGCGATCGACCAGATGGAAGGCCCCGCGCCGATGATCATCGAAGTCCCCGATCCAGTGGCAGGCGTCCCCGGCATCGGCGAACAACAGGATTACGAGGATTTTCTGGCCACCGGCGATCCCGATTTCAACTGGATCATGCCGGATGACGAATGGGACAGCCTCGCGCTGAACTATACCTCCGGCACGACAGGGCGGCCCAAAGGGGTCGTTTATCACCACCGGGGGGCCTATCTGATGACGATGGGCACACCGATCAGTTGGGAACTGCCGCTCTTCATGCGCTACCTGCAGATCGTGCCGCTGTTTCACTGCAACGGCTGGAACCACACATGGATGTTGCCCGCGCTCGGCGGCACAGCCGTCTGCTGCCGTGATATCACGGCATCGGCGATCTATGACGCGATCGCCGACGAAGGCGTCACCCATTTCGGCGGCGCGCCCATCGTGCTGAACATGATCGTCAACGCCAGGGAACGGCGCGATTTCGACCATGTGGTCGAAGTCTTCACCGCCGGTGCACCACCCGCCGCAGCCACATTGGCGGCCATCGGCAAGCTGGGGTTCAACGTCAAACAGGTTTACGGCCTCACAGAAACCTATGGCCATGTCACCGAATGCATCTGGGATCCGGCCTGGAACGATCTGCCCGGCGATGAACAGGCCGCCATCAAGGCCCGCCAGGGTGTCGCCATGCCGATGATGGAAGACGTGACCGTCGTCGATGAAAACATGGCGCAGGTCACTAGGTACGGCGCCACCCAAGGCGAAATCGTCATGCGTGGCAATTCGGTGATGAAGGGTTATTTGAAAAACCCCGAAGCCACGCAAAAGGCCTTCAAGGGCGGCTATTTCCATTCCGAGGATCTGGCCGTCCAGCATCCGGACGGATCAATGCAAATCTCCGACCGGGCCAAGGATATTATCATTTCAGGCGGCGAAAACATCAGCTCGGTCGAGGTCGAGGGCGCGCTAATGCACCACCCCGCGGTCAATCTCTGCGCCGTGGTGGCCAAACCCGATGACAAATGGGGCGAAGTGCCCTGCGCCTTTGTGGAGCTGAAAGACGGGGCAGAGGCTGACGAGGCGGAAATGATCGCCTTTGTCCGCACCCGACTGGCCGGGTTCAAGACCCCGAAAAAGGTTGTGTTTCAGGAGCTGCCAAAAACTTCGACCGGCAAGATCCAGAAATTCGAACTGCGCAAACTGGCCAAAACGATGTGATCTATTCCTTGCGGGATGGCGGGTGGGGCGCGTTTCGCGTCAGCGAAACAGCGACACCGGCCATCACATTACATGACACAGCCGCAACGCGTCATAGATCGCCGCATGTGTATTGCGCGATGCCACCACATCGCCAATCCGGAAAAGCTGATAGGTACCGTCAGGATTGGTCTTCAACGCCTGAGGCTCACCCGCGATAAACGCCGCCTGATCCAGCTCACCCCGGTTCGACGATCCGTCGCGCAGATCGAAATACAGATCATCCAGCGGTGTGACCCCGTAATTCACCACCACCTGATCATAATGGGCCTGCATTGTGTAATCGCTGTAATCCGTCCCGATCGTCGCCAGCAACCGGTTCCCATCCCGCGCCACGCCCAGCAACCGCCGCGCCACGGTCATCGTCACCTCACGCTTTTGCAGGGCCCGCATATAGGGGGTCAGGTTCATCCCCATCACCTCCGGCGCAAAGCTGCGATCAGGGGTCATCACCTCTACCTCTGCCCCCGCTTCGGCGGCCATCTCTGCCGCCTGCAGCCCCGGATGATCGCCCGCCTCGTCATAGATCAGGATACGCCCCGCCGATTTGACATCCCCCGACAGGATATCCCAGGTGCTGATCACATGGTGCGCAGCACCCCGCGTCTCGAACAGATCAAGGTTCGGCAGACCCCCCGTGGCGATAATCGCCACATCAGGGGCCAGCGCCAGCATATCCGCAGCTTCCGCCAGCGTGTTGAAACGGAAGGTCACATCACGGGCCGCACATTGCGCCATGCGCCAGTCGACAATCCCCATCATCTCGCGCCGTCGCGGGCTTTGCGCGGTCAGGCGGATCTGACCGCCGGGGGTGTCAGCGGCCTCCAGCACGGTCACCCTGTGCCCCCGTTCGGCGCACACGCGCGCGGCCTCCAACCCGGCTGGTCCGGCCCCCACGATCACCACATTCCTGCGCACCCCCGCCTGGGCAACCACCTGCGGCATCTGCAATTCGCGCCCGGTGGCCGCGTTGTGAATGCACAGCGCCTCGCCCCCCTGATAGATCCGGTCAAGACAATAGGTCGCCCCGACGCAAGGCCTGATATCATCCTCGCGCCCCTCCATCACCTTGCGCACAATATGCGGATCGGCCAGATGCGCACGGGTCATCCCCACCATATCAAGAAGCCCGGCAGAAATCGCGTGCCGGGCTGTCGCCACATCGGGAATGCGGGCCGCGTGAAAGGTGGGCAAACCGGTGGCCGCGCGGACAGCACCCGCGAAGTCCAGATGCGGGGCCGACCGCATCCCCTGCACCGGGATCACATCGGTCAAGGCAGGGTCGGAGTGCACCCGCCCCCGGATCACGTTCAGAAAATCCACCTGACCAGTGGCCTTCAGCCGGTTCGCCATCTGCAGGCCGATATCGGGCGTGATGCCGCCCTTTGCCGCCTCGTCTGCCGTAAACCGAACACCAACAATGAAATCCGGACCAACCCGTGTACGGATCGCGTCAATGACATCCAGCCCGAACTGCATCCGGGTGTCCAGCGTCGCACTGCCATAACGCCCATCAAGACTGTTGGTCAGCGGCGACCAGAACTGGTCGATCAGGTGGCCATAGGCCTCGATCTCGACCCCGTCCATGCCACCGGCCTGCATCCGTTCGGCGGCATCGGCGAAATCGGTGATGACGCGGGCGATATCCCAATCCTCCATCACCTTGGGAAAGGCGCGATGCGCCGGTTCGCGATGTGGCCCCGATGACAGCGACGGCAGCCAGTCGCCCTTGTTCCAGCCCGTGCGCCGCCCCAGATGTGTCAGCTGGATCATCACGGCACAGCCTTCATCGTGGCAGGCATCCGTCAGCCGCCTGATCCACGGGACCACCTCGTCCCGGTAAGCCAGCACATTGTTGAACGATGGCGGGCTGTCGCGTGACACCACCGCAGACCCTGCCGTCATGGTCAGCGCAACGCCTGCCCGCGCGCGTTCCGCATGATATGCGATATAGCGGTCCTTGGGCATGCCGTCTTCGGGATAGGCCGGTTCGTGGCTGGTGGTCATTACCCGGTTGCGCAATGTCAGATGTTTCAGCTGATAAGGCTGCAGCAGCGGGTCGTTGGACATGATCACTCTTCCTTCTGGGCTTGGCCCCATTGGGCGACAGGCAGGTCTACCCGGTCTTGCCCGTTTCCGACATGACATCGCCGCCCAAGGGCGGTATCCTCGCCGAAAAGGGCAGTTGGGGCAAATGACGGCACTCGATAAATACGTGCGGCTGGAAAGCGGCGGGCTCTGGCGGGCGGGCCCTGACGAACAGCGACGCGATGTCGTGGTGTCGTTCGGCGATGCGACGCTTGTGATTTCCGACAAGGCCGGGCGACCGCTGACCCACTGGTCCTTGCCGGCGGTCACCCGACAGAACCCAGACGAACAGCCGGCCATCTACACCCCCGACGAAGACGCCAGCGAGGCGGTTGAAATCACCGATGAGATGATGATCGACGCCATCGAACAGGTGCGCGCGGCACTGGACAAGGAACGGCCCAAACCCGGCAAGCTGCGCCACTGGATGACAGGCGGGCTGATCGTGGTCACGGTGCTGCTAGCCATCTTCTGGCTGCCCGGCGCCCTGACCCGGCAGACACTGGCCGTCGTCCCCCTGCCCAAGCGCATGGAAATCGGGGCCACGATGCTGGGTCACATGCAGGTCGAGACCGGGGCGGCTTGCCGGGAACCATCGGCTGTTGAGGCGGCGGGGCGGCTGGCCGAACGGCTGTTTGGCCACAAGACCCTGACACAGATCGTGGTGGTGCCTGAATTGGCGCAAGGGGCGGTTGCGATCCCTGGTGAACTGATCGTGCTGGATCACCGCGTGCTGCAAGGCACGGATGATCCGGCTGTGGCTGCAGGATATGTGCTGGCCGCCCATGCGGCGCGCATCAAGACCGATCCGCTGGAACAGGTCCTGCGGCAGGCCGGACTGGGTACAACTTTCCGGCTGTTGACCACGGGTGAGATCCCGTCAGAGATTTTGCAGGCCAACGCAGCCACGATCGTCGCCACCCCCTGGGCCGAGGTGGATGACGACAGCCTTCGCCCGGTCTTTGCCGCAGCCCAGGTGCCCAATGCCCCCTATGCAGCCATTATCGATGCTGACCTGAGCCCTGATCCGCTGGCGGGGCAGGTCCTGCCACCGATCCTCGATGATGCGGATTGGATCAGCCTGCAAAACATCTGCAATAACTGATTACGCCGGATCAATTGCCGCAAGTGATCCGCGCATCACAATCTCGGTCGGCAAGGCTGTTGTCTCTGCAGGCTGCCCGTGCAACACCATCGCGACAAGCGCGCGCGCCGCCTTTCGGCCCATCGCGCCGTGCGGGACATGCACGGTGGTCAGCGGCGGGTACGTCACCTGCGACAATTCGATATCGTCAAAGCCGACCACCGACACATCGCCCGGCACGTCCAGCCCCATGGCACGGGCCTGCCGCAGCGCCCCGACCCCCAGCACATCATTACCGCAAAAAACAGCCGTTGGCCTGTCATCGGCTTGCATCAGGCGGGCAAAGGCATCAGCCCCGTTTTCAATGCCATAGGGCGTTTCAATAACCGCCAGCGCCTCCGGCGTCAGACCATAGGCTGCCATCGCATCACGGATACCCATCATCCGCGCCCGCGCCCGGTCGTTTGACGCCATCGGGGCCGATATCAACGCCAGCTTGCGATGATGCAGCGCCAGCACCTTTTCTGCCATGGCCCGCATCGCCGCGCGATTATCGAACCCCACGGACGGGCGCGGATTGTCCGGATCATATGCCCATGTGACCAGCGCCGGTTTACGCTGTCCTTCCAAAAACTGATAAATCGCCGGGTCGCGGTCATGACCGATCAGCAACAGTGCGTCGGCCCCACGGGCGATCAGTGATCTGATCTGCGCCTCTTCCACATCGGCGCGGTAGGATGAACTGGCCACCAGCAGGGTAAAGCCGTGCTGACGCAATTCATCCTCGAACGCCTGCAAGCCACGGGCGAACACCGCGTTTTCCATCGTGGGAATGATGGCCCCGATTGTGTTGGTTCGCTGCGATGCCATGGCGCGGGCCCCGAAATTGGGGGCATAGCCAAGCGCATCGACCGCCGCCATCACCTTGTCGCGGGTGGCCTGCTTGACCCGGTCGGGAAAGTTCAGGCAGCGCGATACCGTGGCGGTGGACACACCGGCCAAGTCTGCCACGTCATGCAGCGTAGGTGTGGGTTTGTCGGCATTCATTCCGGTGCTGCCTGCCCTTTGTATCGTTTGGATTCGCTGAAACTTACCTTAGGGAATGTAAAGGCTTGCATGCAGAAATGTAAAGGCTTACATCAGATGCAAGAATCGGCTTGTGACCGGGAGGGTGCAATCATGCCGCAGCTGTCGTGTTTCAATGATGCGACACGCCTTGAATTGCAGACCGCCATCCCTTTCTCAGTCCGTTCCGCGTTGCCGGTGGTGTGACGCAGCCCCTGACATTTGGATATGAGGACGCACATCATGGCCCGGGAATACCTGAAAAAAGCAACGCTGACCGCCACATCCGACGCCTCTGATGTGCATGATATCGTACAGAACATCCTGTCGGATATCGAAGCCGGGGGCGATGACGCCGCCCGTGAATATGCGGCCAAGTTCGACAAATATGACGGCAATATCATCCTGACCAACGAAGAGATCGCAGCCGCCGCCGATCTGGTGCCGCAGAAACTCAAGGAAGATATCCAGTTCGCCCATGATAACGTGCGCCGCTTTGCCGAAGCGCAGAAAGCCACCGTCAGCGATGTGGAACTTGAGGTCGTGCCAGGCCTGATCGCCGGGCAAAAGGCGATCCCGGTTGATGCGGCGGGCTGCTATGTCCCCGGCGGGCGCTACAGCCATATCGCCAGCGCCATCATGACCGTGACAACCGCCAAGGTTGCAGGCTGCAAACATATCATCGCCACCTCTCCACCTCGCCCCGACGTTGGCGTCGCACCGGCCATCATCTATGCCGCCCATATCTGCGGGGCCGACACAATCATGGCGCTTGGCGGTGTGCAGGGCGTGGCCGCAATGACATTCGGCCTCTTTGGTCTGCCAAAGGCCAACATCCTTGTCGGTCCCGGAAACCAGTTCGTGGCCGAGGCGAAGCGCATCCTCTTTGGTCGCGTGGGTATCGACATGATCGCGGGGCCCACCGACAGCCTGATCTTGGCTGACAAAACCGCTGATCCGCATATCGTCGCCACCGATCTGGTGAGCCAGGCCGAACATGGCTACAACTCGCCCGTGTGGCTGGTCACTGATGACCGCGCCCTGGCCGAGGATGTGATGGCTCGTGTTCCCGGCCTGATCGACGATTTGCCGGATGTGAACCGCGAAAACGCCTTTGCCGCATGGCGTGACTATGCCGAGGTGATCCTCTGCGCCGACCGCGAGGAAATGGCCGCCACATCCGATGAATACGCCCCCGAACACCTGACCGTGCAGGCCGAAGACCTGAACTGGTGGCGTGACACACTCAGCTGCTATGGATCGCTGTTTCTGGGCGAAGAAACTACCGTGTCTTACGGCGACAAGGCCGCAGGCACCAACCACGTCCTGCCTACCTCGCGTGCGGCCTCCTATACTGGCGGCCTGTCAGTGCATAAATACATGAAGATCGTGACATGGCAGCAGGCCACGCGCGAAGGATCAAAGCGGGTTGGTCAAGCCACCGCCCGCATCGCCCGGTTGGAAGGCATGGAAGGCCATGCCCGCGCCGCCGATGTGCGCCTTGCCAAATACTTTCCGGACGAGACATTCGACCTGACCGGCAATGAATAGCCCCTCTGGCCTGTTTGACCTGACAGGCCGGGTGGCCTGTGTGACCGGCGCCAGCGCCGGTCTGGGGCAACAGGCGGCTGCAGCACTCGCCGCAGCCGGGGCCAAAGTGGTCGGCGTAGCCCGCCGGGCCGAGGCGCTGGCCGAATGGGCCGAACAAACCGGCGAAAACGCGGCAACCGTCGCCGCCGATCTGTCCCAGCGCGACCAGATTGCTGATATCGCCGCCAAGATCGCGGCCCCGTTCGGCCCGCCCGACATCATCGTTCACGCAGCAGGCATCAACACCCGCGAAACGGCGGATGACGTAACCGACGCAGGCTGGGACATCACGATGAACCTCAACCTCGCCGCCCCGTTTTTCCTGTCTCAGGCTTTTGTGCCAGCGATGAAGGCCAAAGGTTGGGGGCGCATCGTCAACTTTGCCTCGCTCCAGACCACACGCGCCTTTCCCGGCGGAATCAGCTATGGCGCGTCCAAGGCCGGGATCGGTCAACTGACCCGTGCTATGGCCGAAGCGTGGTCAAAACACGGGATCAACGCCAATGCCATCGGGCCGGGGTTCTTTCCGACCGAACTGACTGGCCCGGTCTTTGCGGACCCGGACCGGGCAGCACGCAACGCCGCACAAACCTGTATCGGACGCAATGGGGCCTTGGAGGATATCGACGGGCCGCTGCTGTTCCTGTGTTCGGACGCATCGGCCTATGTCACCGGGCAGATTCTCATGGTTGATGGGGGGTTCACCGCGAAATGAAGGCGCTGATTTACGACGGGCCCGAAAAACTGGCCTTCCGGGATGCACCGGACCCGGAACCGGCACCCGGCCAGCAATTGATCCGGATTCAGGCCGTGGGCATCTGCGGATCAGACATGCATGCCTATCTGGGGCATGACGAACGGCGGCCCGCACCCCTCATCCTCGGTCACGAGGCAGCGGGTATCATCACCGGCGGCCCGCGCGACGGCGAACGGGTCACGATCAACCCGCTGGTCAGCTGCGGCACCTGCACGGCCTGCATGATGGGCAAGGACAACCTTTGCCCAGATCGCAAGATCATTTCCATGCCACCACGCGAAGGGGCCTTTGCGCAATTCGTGGCCATGCGTGACGAAAACCTTGTCACGGTTCCCGCACATATCCCCTTTGCCAAGGCATCGCTGGCCGAACCCATCGCCTGCGGCTGGCACGCCGTGCGGCTGGCACGGCACACCCTGCCCAGCGCGCGCACCGCCCTTGTGATCGGCGGCGGGGCCATCGGGCTCGGCGCCGCACTCAGCCTTGTGGCGCAGGGCATTCACGACATCACGATTGTCGAACCGAACGGCCTGCGGCGCGACTACCTCATCAGCCACTGCAACCAGCACGCCATCAGCCCCGATGACCTGCCGCAGAATGCGCTTTTCGACGTTGTCATCGACGGGGTCGGCTATGCCGCCACCCGCGCCACCGCATCGGCCCATGCACGCCCCGGCGGCGTGATCGGCCATATCGGTCTGGGCGAAGGGACCGGCGGGCTGGACATCCGGCGGATGACGCTGCAGGAAATCACCTTCATCGGCACCTACACCTATACCGCGCAGGATTTCCGGGACACCGCGCAGGCCATATTTGACGGCCGGCTCGGCCCGCTTGACTGGACCGAAGCGCGACCATTGTCAGAAGGCCCCAACGCCTTTGCCGATATCCGGGCAGGGCGGACGCCCGCACCCAAAATCATTCTTGAACCCCACAGCTAATACCCCGCTCCGGCGGGCCGAACAGGAGAACCCAGACTTGAGCATCAGTAAGAAAATCGTGGATGATTTCGTCGCCAACGACGTGTCATTCATCACGACGGTCCCCTGCAAACAGCTCGCCGGGGTCATCGACGAGGTCGAGGCACGACCAGAAATCTTTCACATCCCCTCCAACAAGGAAGACGAAGGCATGGGGCTCTGCGCCGGTGCCTTCATGGGCGGCAAGCGGCCTGCGATCATCATGCAGAATACCGCCATCGGCGTCACGATCAACACGCTGGCCACCCTGACGCAGTTCTACCGGATGCCGCTGCCCATGCTGATCAGCTATCGCGGCGAATTGCGTGAACCCGTGGCGTGTCAGGTCGAAATGGCCGTGCATACCAAGGCGCTGCTGGCGCAGATGCATATCCCGACCTACCATTTCCACAAGGAAAGCGACGCCGACGAACTCGACGCGATCCTGAAATACACCTTCATGTGCAACAAACCTGTGGCGATCCTGACGGATGCGTCCTTCTGGGGAGGCTACGGCGACCAATGATCCGTTCTGAAATCCTGCGCGAGATCGCGCCAATCCTGAACCCGCACCTTGTCGTCTGCAATATCGGCCTGCCCTCGCAGGAACTGCACATGATCGACGACAATCCGCGCAACTTCTACATGCTGGGCACGATGGGCCTTGCGTCCTCCATCGGCCTGGGCCTCGCACTAGCGCAGCCCAAGACGGTGATCTCGATTGATGGCGACGGGTCGGTCCTGACCAACCTCGGCACCTTGCCCACCATCGCCAACAACGTGGCCGATAACTACATCCTGCTGATCATCGACAACGGGTCATACGGCTCCACCGGCGATCAGCCCACATATGCAGGCAAGAAGACCAAGCTTGAAGCCGTCGCCGCCGCCTGCGGATGTGAAAACGTGGTCACCTGTCAGGCCGAAGACACCGGCAAGACACTGCAAGCCGCCATCGACAGCAAGAAGATGACCATCATCGTCGCCAAATGCGAAAGCGGCAATATCAAGCTGCCTGTCATCACCAAGGACCCGGTTGTCATCCGCGACCGGTTCATGACTGCCGTGGCCGACTAGGTGGCCCCGAACATCCATTCCAGTGCAGACGCGCGGGCCATCGCGCGCCGCCGCCTGCCCTGGATGGTGTTCGACTATATCGACGGCGCCGCCGGTCAGGAAACCGGCGCGCACCGCAACAGGGCGGCCTTCGACACGCTCGCATTCCGCCCCCGCATCCTGCGCGATGTCAGCGCCCGGTCGCTTGGCGTGCCGCTGTTCGGGGCGCAAACCAACGCGCCCTTCGGGATCAGCCCGATGGGCATGTGCAACCTCTCTGGCCCCGGCGCCGACCTGATGCTGGCCCGGCTTGCCGCACGCGAAAAGGTCCCGCTTGGCGTCTCTACTGTCGCCTCAACCGCGATGGAGCCACTGATCGAGGCCGCAGACGGCCACGCATGGTTCCAGCTGTACTTCAGCGGCGACGGGACCGGCACCTTCAAACTCGTCGAACGGGCCAAAGCCGCAGGCTACGAAACCATCATCCTGACCGTCGACGTACCAGAGGTCGGGCGCCGCCCCCGCGAATTGCGCCATGGCTTCACCATGCCGTTCAAGATCGGACCACGGCAATTCGTCGACTTCGCCCTGCACCCGCGCTGGTCACTGACAGCGCTGTTCAAAGGCCGCCCGCAAATGGCAAATTTCACCATGCCGGGATATGAATTTGACCGCACCGAAAGCCGGGCAAAGGCAAACTGGGACACGCTCGCGCGACTGCGCGACATTTGGCCCGGCAAACTGGTGGTCAAAGGCGTGCTCGATGCCGAAGACGCCGTCGCCCTCCGCGATGCAGGCGTCGACGCCATCCAGGTCTCCAGCCACGGCGCACGACAATTGGAAGGGGCCCCTGCCCCAATCGCGGTTCTGCCTGAAATCCGGGCGGCAGTCGGCCCTGACATGCCGCTCTTCTTCGACACCGGCCTGCGCGGCGGCGAAGACGTGGTCAAGGCCTATGCGCAAGGGGCCAACTTCACCTTCCTCGGGCGCATCCTGCAATTCGCCATTGCAGCAGGCGGCGAAGACGGGCTGCACAGGCTTTGGGACGTGCTGCGGTCCGAAACCAGCATCACGCTGGCGCAGATCGGGCTGACATCCCTGACCGAAGATGGCCTGACTGACGCGCTGCGCCGTTAACCGTTACTTCGTCCCAAACATCCGGTCACCCGCATCGCCCAGCCCGGGCACGATATAGCCGTGATCGTTCAGGTGGCTGTCAATCGCGGCGGTCACGATCGGCACATCCGGATGCGCCTCTTTCATGCGCGCAATGCCTTCGGGGGCGGCCAGCAGGCACAGGAACCGGATATTATTCGCCCCCGCTTTCTTGAGCAGATCAATCGCCGCAACAGACGAATTGCCCGTCGCCAGCATCGGATCGACGGCAATGACCAGCCTGTCCTCCAACTCCATCGGGACCTTGAAGTAATACTGCACCGGCTGCAGCGTTTCCTCATCACGATAAAGCCCGACAAAGCCGACCCGCGCCGACGGGATCAGCTCCAGAATACCATCCAGCAGACCGTTCCCCGCCCGCAGGATAGACACCAGCGCCAGTTTCTTGCCGTCCAGTACCGGGGCATCCATCGGCTCCAGCGGGGTTTCGATGCGCCGGGTCGTCATCGGCAATTCGCGCGTCACCTCATAGGCCAAAAGCTGGCTGATCTCGCGCAAAAGCTGCCGAAAGACCGCCGTGGAGGTGTCCTTCTGCCGCATCAGCGTCAGTTTGTGCTGCACCAGCGGGTGGGTGACATGGGTAACATAGTCGGTCATTGGGCAGGCTCCAGTCGTTTGGCCACGCGGGCGCGGGTGTCGTCATCGCAGAACGCGGCGGCAAGGGCAGTGTCGTTCAGGGCTTTGAAATCATCCTCATCCCAGCCGAACGTGCGGTTCAGCATGTCGTATTCGGCGGTCATCGTCGTGTGGAAAAACGGCGGATCATCAGTCGATACCGTGACCTTGACCCTCGCCTCGCGCAGCTTCGCAATCGGATGGGTGCCCCAGCCGTCCACCGCATTCAGCACCACATTGGAACCGGGGCAAACCTCCAGCACGATCTCTTTCTCGGCAATCTCATCAACCAGTGCGGGGTCGCGCGCGGCGCTGATCCCGTGACCGATCCGGGACACCCCCAGATCGCGGATCGTGTCCGCAACCATATCCGGCCCACCCCATTCGCCCGCATGACAGGTCAGCGGCAGCCCCGCCTCGCGCGCCATATCAAAACTGTAAGAGTAATCGCCCGGACGCCCCACCATTTCGCCGCCCGCCATGCCATAACCGGTGATGAATCCGCCATAGGTCTCCACCGCGCATTTTGCCGCCGGTTTGCAGGCCTCTGGCCCAAAATGGCGAATGCCCGTGACGATCCCGCGCATCGTAATCCCCAGCGTCGCCTCAGCCTCATTGGCAGCATCTTCAATCGCAGCCAGATACTCGCGCCATGCGGTCAGGTCACCGCCACCGCAGAAATCGGGGGAGACGAAAGTTTCCATATACACCACGCCATGCGACGCGGTTTCCTCCAGCACGGCCATCGTCAGGCGGCGAAAATCCTCGGGGCTTTGCAGGGTCGTGCAGGCGGCCTCGTAAACCTGCAGAAAATGATCGAAATCGCGGAAGGCATAGCCACCGTCAGCGGTGAATATCTTGCTGATATCAATATTCTTTTCCGCAGCCAGCCTCTTGATGAACGCAGGCGGCGCGCAGCCTTCGAGATGGGTGTGCAATTCGACCTTGGGCGTCGATTTGAACGTCATAGAAAACTTGTTCCTTCACCTTTGTAAGGCACACCCAAATGCGTCGCGATGCTCGCCGCCACATCCGTAAACGCCAACTGCCCCAGCGCCCTTGCCCCGATCCCATGCACCAGCACCGGCACCCTCTCGCGGGTGTGATCGGTGCCGACCCAGGTCGAGTCATTGCCATGATCGGCGGTGACGATCAACAGGTCATCGGGGCGAAGCTTCGGCAGCAACGCAGCCAACCCCTGATCGAACCACGCCAGATGATCCGCATAGCCCTGCGGGTTGCGCCGATGCCCGAATTCACTGTCGAACTCAACCAGATTGGCAAAGACCAGCGCGCCATCATCCGCCTCCTCTGCCAGATCATGCAGATGGTCCATCAGTGCCGCATCACGCCCCTTGCGCAGATCATCGATGCCGCGCATCGAAAAGATGTCACCGATCTTGCCCACCGCATAAACCTTGCGGCCCGCGTCATGCACGTAATCGCAGATCGTCGGGGACGGCGGCGCAATCGCAAAATCCTTGCGGTTTGCGGTCCGTCTGAAACTGCCTACCTCCCCCACAAACGGCCGCGCGATGACCCGGCCCACCTTCATCGCATGCAATGTCGGGGCCAGATCCTTGCAAAGCTTCAACAAGCGGTCCAGCCCGAACGCCTCTTCATGGGCCGCAATCTGCAAGACGCTGTCGGCAGAGGTATAGCAGATGGGCCACCCCGTTTTCAGATGCGCCTCGCCTTCGTCCTCGATCACTGCCGTGCCAGACGCATGGCGATTGCCGAGGATGCCGTCCGTTCCGGCTTTCGCACAAATCTCGGCTGTCAGATCCTCCGGAAAGGCGGGATCAGTATCAGGAAAGGTGTGCCAGTCCCACGGCACCGGCACACCCGCCAGCTCCCAATGGCCCGACGGCGTGTCCTTGCCCCGCGACACCTCGGTCGCGGCCCCCCAAGCCCCCGTGGGCAAGGCCCCCAGCCCCGGCGCATCGAACCCAGACGCCAGCCTGACAGCCGCCCCCAGCCCCAGTGCATCCAGCACCGGCACATTCAACGCGACAGCTTCCGCAATGTGCCCCACGGTATTCGCCCCGGTATCCGGCACATCGCCATTGAAAAACTGGTCGGCATCTGGTGCGCCGCCAATACCGACACTGTCGATGACAATCAGGAAGGCGCGGGGCATCAGGTGATCCTTTCCAGTATCAGGTCCTGCGGCGCGGACGGGTTGCCGATTGTAATCGCGGCCTGCACGGTGCGCGCGGCCTCTTCAGCCGCTTCCTCACTCGCGGCATGCACGGTACACAGCGGCTGACCCTGCCCCACCGCAGCGCCAAGTGCGACCATATCGGTCAGACCAACCGCAGGATCAATCCGGTCCGTTTCCACCCGCCGACCGCCACCAAGGGCCACGACGGCAAGGCCCAGCGCCTCACCATCAATCGCAGCGATATGCCCGGCGGCCGGGCTGACCACATCGCCAACAACAGGGGCGCGTGGCAGATGCGTGTGCCAGTCCTCGGCCATATCAGGCGGGCCACCCAGCGCCGCAATCATCTGCGCAAAACGCTCCATCGCCGCACCGGAACTGATCGCCTTGCTGACACGCGCCGTCGCCTCGCCCTCGTCCTGACCCTGCATCACCAAAAGACGCGCGCAAAGCGCCACGGTCAGATCATGAAGGCGCGGGCTGGCCGCCTTGTTGCCCGCCAGAATTTCCATGCACACCGCCACCTCGACCGCGTTGCCCAGACACGGGGCCAGCGGTTCGTTCATATCGGTAATCATCGCTTCGGTTTTGCACCCTGCCCCATTTGCGGCATCCACCAGCGCACGGGCCAGTGCGCGCGCCTCGTCGGGGGTTTTCATAAACGCCCCAGACCCGCATTTGACATCCAGGATCAGGCTTTCCAGCCCGGCGGCAAGTTTCTTGGACAGGATCGAGGCCGTGATCAGATCCACACTTTCCACTGACGCCGTCACATCGCGGATCGCATAAAGCCGTCGGTCCGCAGGGGCGATCTGGCCAGAGGCGCTGACAATCGCACAGCCGACATCGCGGGTAATCTTGCGCAACTGCGCCTCTGACACGTTGATATTGAGGCCCGGGATCGCCTCCAACTTGTCCAACGTCCCGCCGGTATGGCCCAACCCGCGCCCCGAAATCATCGGCACGTACACATCACACACCGCCAGAACCGGGGCGAGGATCAGTGACACACAATCCCCAACCCCACCGGTCGAATGCTTGTCCACGACCGGCCCCGGCAGATCCCATTTCAGCACATCACCACTGTCACGCATGCCTTGGGTCAAGGCCACACGCCCCTCATCACTCAACCCGTTCAGGCAGACCGCCATGGCAAAGGCACCGGCCTGCGCATCACTGACATCTTTGTTTGCCAGCCCCTTGGCAAACCACGTCAACTCCTCCCGGCTGGGGGTCTGGTGCTTGCGCACCTTGGCGATGATGGCACGGGCGTCCATTAATCAGACCCTGCTCATGTAATCAGCGTCGAACACCCCCGGCAGCAACGCGGCCACGGTGGTTTCCATCGTCACCCCATCAACCGTGGTCAGGGTCACCTTCACATCGCCCTTGGCGAATTCCGCAATCTTCTGGCGGCAGCCACCACAAGGGCTGATCGGCTTGGGACTGTCTGCAATCACGGCGATTTCGGCAATCTCGGTATCGCCCCCCGCGACCATCGCGGCAATCGCCCCGGCCTCTGCACAGGTGCCTTCGGGATAGGCCACGTTTTCCACATTGCAGCCCGCATAAACAGTGCCGGATACCGCCCGCAAAGCCGCGCCCACCTTGAATTTCGAATAGGGGGCATGGGCATTTTCACGCACCTGTCGGGCGGTGTCGATCAGTGACATGGGGCCTCCGGTAATGTTTCATGCCAGAGTGAAGCCGGACGCGCGGGGATGCAAGGGGAACCGAAATGGCCATGACGGGGTTGAAGGAATGACAGAACAAAGGAGTTCAACGATGGCAACCCCACCCAAAACCGTGCTCGACGATCCGGATGCATCAACCCCGCATGATCCCGATGCGCCAATGACCGGCGATCAGGCCGATATCCTGCGGGTTCTTTGCGAAAACGCGGGCGAACCGTTCGATGCATCGCTGACCCAAGCACAGGCGCTGCAACGGATCGAAGCACTGCGCGGGCATCTGAACGATACTCAGAACCTCTGATCGGTCTTGAACGCACCGGGCAAGGTCACCTCCAGCAATTCGATGTCCTCTGACGGGTCGGCATAACGGGTGGCCATCCCCGGCGGGATGACAAAGGCATCACCGGGTTCCAATTTGTAGGGGTCCTTGCCCTCCCCCTCCAACATCATCTGCCCGGCCATCACAAAGGTGAAATGAATATCGGCGTCATGCACGGTCCAGACCGGCTCACCCTGCCCCCGCCTGAACACCTGCACACCGGCCACGTTCCTTGTGTTTTCGGCAATGGTTGTATCCCGCGCAACAAACCCGCGCAAACGCGACGCCTGCCAATCCGCATCCTTGGCCTGATTGAACACGAACTTCTGGCCTTGCCATTCGCGGTCCGGACGCACATGCGGGGTCGGCAATTCCATCTCATGATCAATCTCGGTGATATGCTCGGCGGGCACCCCGATCTCAATCACCTCGATCCCGTCAGACGCTTCCAGCACGCGATGGCGGATTTCCGGAGGCTGGATAAAGCAATCACCCGCGGTCAGGCGGATCGGCGGGCCCTGATCCTCGTAAACCACATCGACCCAGCCGCGGTAACAAAAGATCAACTGAAACCCGACCTTGTGAAAATGCACCATATCCGGCACCGGACCACCATCGGGAATGCGGATGTGGCTGGCAATGATCGACCCGCCCAACCGGGTGGGGATCAGATCGCGATACTGCATACCCGCACGGCCAATCACCCAAGGGGCCTGATCGGCCAAACGGCGCACGACAAAGGCATGATCAGTCTCAGGCAGCAACAGCGGCGGGTGTAGCGGATGGAGTTCCACCTGCGTGCCACCCGGCGCTGTTAATTCCTTTTGACCTTCCGCAAAACAAGGATCATCCGTCAATACACGCAAACGTCCGGGCGCACCCGCCCCCTGCTCCAACCGCACCCGCAGGCCATGGCCGGAATAAACCGCGACCGACGGATCATCAGCCGGATAGATCATATCCAAACGCATATTCAGAACCTTGCCGAAAAACCCAAGATCGGCCCGCAAATCGGTCGTTGGCAGGCAAATCTCGGCCCGGATATCGTGTTCTGATGTCATACCTCGCACCCTGTGGCCGGGTGGAATGATTTGCAAGGGCCTGCAAACCATGCTTAATCATCCCACGGCTTTTCCAAGGAAATGCAAAATGGTTTAATATTAAACCATATCGGGAGGGACAGATGCCAGACGACGCCAAAGAGGGCCTGCGACAGGCCGCACTCGACTATCACCAGTTCCCCAAACCCGGCAAATTGGAAATCAGGGCAACCAAGCCGCTGGCCAATGGCCGCGACCTTGCGCGCGCCTATTCCCCAGGCGTCGCCGAGGCGTGTCTGGAAATCAAGGCAAACCCTGAAACCGCCCGCGACTACACCGCGCGGGGTAATCTGGTTGCCGTCGTGACCAACGGCACCGCCGTTCTGGGCCTTGGCAATATCGGCGGGCTGGCCTCCAAACCGGTGATGGAGGGCAAGGCGGTCCTGTTCAAGAAATTCGCCAATATCGACTGTTTCGATATCGAATTGAACGAACCAGACCCAGAAAAAGTCGCCGATATCGTCTGCGCGCTGGAACCCACATTCGGGGCGATCAACCTCGAAGACATCAAGGCCCCCGACTGTTTCATTGTCGAAAAACTGTGCCGCGAACGGATGAACATCCCCGTTTTCCACGACGACCAGCACGGCACCGCGATTGTCGTCGGTGCCGCCGCCACCAACGCCCTGCAAGTCGCTGGCAAGACATTCGAGGATATCAAGATCGTCAGCACCGGCGGCGGGGCAGCAGGCATCGCCTGCCTGAACATGCTGCTGAAACTGGGCGTCAAACGCGAAAATGTCTGGCTCTGCGACATCGAAGGGCTGGTTTATGAAGGCCGCGAAAAGGACATGACCCCACAAAAGGCGGAATATGCCCAAGGGACCGAACCCGCGACGCTGATGGATGTGATCGAAGGCGCCGACCTCTTCCTTGGCCTGTCCGGCCCCGGCGTCCTGAAACCCGACATGGTCGCGAAAATGGCCAAGCGCCCGATCATCTTTGCCCTCGCCAACCCAACCCCGGAAATCAGCCCGGAGGACGCGCGCGCCGTCACGCCGGACGCGATCATCGCCACGGGCCGCAGCGATTTCCCCAATCAGGTCAATAATGTCCTGTGTTTCCCCTTCATCTTCCGCGGCGCGCTGGATGTCAGCGCCACCACCATCAATGACGAAATGAAAATCGCCTGCGTCGAAGGTATCGCCGCCCTCGCCCGCGCCACCACAAGTGCTGAGGCCGCAGCCGCCTACCAAGGCGAACAACTGACCTTTGGGGCCGATTATCTCATCCCCAAACCTTTTGACCCCCGCCTGATGGGCGTGGTGGCCAGTGCGGTGGCGAGGGCCGCCTGCGAAACAGGCGTCGCGACGAGACCCATTGAGGATATGAAGGCCTACAAGGCCAAACTCGACGGGTCCGTCTTCAAATCCGCGATGATCATGCGGCCCGTCTTTGACGCCGCCCGCACCGCCGAACGCAAGATCGTCTTTGCCGAAGGCGAAGACGAACGGGTCCTGCGCGCCTCGCAGGCGATCATGGAAGAAACCACCGACACGCCGATCCTGATCGGCCGACCCGAAGTGATCGAGCGGCGCTGCGAACGCGCGGGCCTCAAGATCCGGCCCGGCATCGATTTCAGCATCGTAAACCCCGAAAACGACCCCCGCTACCGCGACTACTGGGAAACCTATCACAGCCTGATGGCACGGCGCGGCGTGACGCCCGACCTCGCCAAGGCGATCATGCGCACGAATACCACCGCCATCGGGGCCGTCATGGTCCACAGGGGCGAGGCCGACAGCATGATCTGCGGCACATTCGGACAATTCCTGTGGCACCTGAACTACGTCGCCCAGATCCTCGGCACCAAAGACCTGCACCCGGTCGGTGCGCTCTCACTGATGATCCTCGAAGACGGGCCGCTCTTCGTGGCCGACACACAGGTTCACGCGGAGCCAACCCCGGAACAGATCGCCGAAACGGTGATCGGGACCGCGCGCCATGTGCGACGCTTCGGGGTGGAACCGAAAATCGCGCTCTGCTCGCACAGCCAGTTCGGCAATCTCGATTGCGATACAGGCCGCCGGATGCGGGCAGCCATGGCAATCCTCGACAGTACGCCCCACGATTTCGCCTATGAAGGCGAAATGCATGTGGATGCGGCCCTTGATGTCGAACTGCGCAACCGGGTCTTCCCCGAAGCACATCTACCGGGTGCCGCCAACGCACTCATCTTCGCCAATACCGACGCGGCATCGGGCGTACGCAACGCGCTCAAGATGAAAGCCGGCGGGCTTGAGGTCGGACCGATCCTGATGGGCATGGGCAACCGCTGCCACATCGTGACCCCATCAATCACCGCACGTGGGCTTCTGAACATGTCCGCGCTGGCAGGCACACCGGTGGCCCACTATGGCTGACCTGACGCCGGTTTTCCTCTGCTTCAAATGGGGCAAGGGCTATCCGTGCAAATACACCAATATCCTCTACCGGGCGCTCAGCGATATCATGACGGGGCCTTTTCGGCTGATCTGTCTGACCAATGGCCGCTTTGCCGTTTATTCAAAGTCATCTGCGTCTTGGGAGAACGCGTAGACCGACCCACAAAGCAAGATCAGAATTCCCATCAACCCGAACGCCAATCGGTATTGGGCCTCGATCCCGAAGCCCATGCTGGCAGCAAGATCAAGGACACCACCAAAGCCAAGTTGCATTGCCGGTATGGCCGCAACAGAAACAAGCGACAGCAAGGTGGAGGCACGACCAAGCATATGGTCCGGGACCGCTCGTCTCATATGTGCACCTAACGGGACATAGAACTGCTGTAGGAAGACCATCGCCAATAAGAGCGCAATTGATGTTTGCGCGCTTAAGCCGTTCAGCCCAGCCAGAAGGATCAGCATAAATCCCGACAGGCCGACAGCGACCAGAACGATGCGCTTTCTCGACTTAGCCCTGCGATCCAAAAGCCCAAAGACATAACCTGCGACAATCGTGGCGGAAAAGAAAAGCAATAGAACCGCGCCGGCCTGCTCTGCGGAAAGCCCGGTGACATCCTGCAAGTATGGACCACCCCACAGACCGGTGATCGTGGTGATCGGCGCATATGTCACCGCACCCAGCACGAGGATTCTGAGGAATTCTGGTCGCGATAGGAGTGTCAGAAACCCTTGTTTGCCAACATCCGGATCCGACTCAACTGTTTCTGGCGCACCTGGTCGCACCGAACGAAACACGACAACGGATAGCAGAAGTGTAGCCGCAGCCACAGTCGCGAAAACGACGGACCACGAAACGCGCTCAAGAACGAAGGCAAGAGGATACGTCCCGATCAAACCTCCAATCCCGCCAAGAGTGACAACTAGCCCGCTGATGTATCCAAAGTCACTGCCTGTAAAATTTCGCGCAATGATGAGGTGTGTCGCAGCCCCCATTGCGGCTGATCCGATCCCGATCAGAACTCTCGAAAGAAGCATTGCGTCGAAGCGGTCTGCAAAGGCAAAGATGGCGGTCCCGACAGCGATAATTAGAATACACAAACTCAGAACAGGGCGTGGTCCCTTCTTGTCCAACGCTACGCCAAATGGCACCTGCGCCAAAATCGTGGCGAAGAACATTGCCGACACCAACCCGCCGATGGTCGCGGCCGAAAGCGCAAACCGATCCATCAAGATCGGTGTAAACACGCCTCCTGACGCTCGGTGAAACTGACCAAGCGCGAATATACCAACACAGACCAATAGAACGATGATCTGGTGCGAGTTGTATCGGTGTGAAGGCATATCGCAGAGTTAAATGGTAGAACCGGCCATTCGACAAGGCGCAGACATCCAGTAGGGCTGGGCTCTTCCGTCCGCTTTCGCCGCGTTTAAACCAAGGTTCGCTTTGCCGGTTTCACATTTTGGGTCAGTTGGTGAGGTGAAGTTCAAAGTCATCTGACATTCTACAACAGAGGTCAAGGACATCGCCCCGGCCGATCTGAACCCCTGATGCAAGCCGAAGGGTGCTGCCTTCCCTGCGCCATCCGCTCTGTCGCTTGGTCAATTTTTTGACTCTTTCTGTCCCGTTTCACACCTCTCGCGTTGCCTGCGTCATTTTGCGGGCGTAACACATGGTCCAGATTGTTTGGGGAGGAACAGGAATGGGTTACGCTGACGTCTACACCGCATGGCAGAACGATCCGGAAGGCTTCTGGATGGATCAGGCCAAGGCGATTGACTGGGTCACACCGCCGCAAAAGGCGCTGGATGACAGCAAGGCCCCCCTCTACCGCTGGTTCACAGATGCCGAGGTCAACACCTGTTACAACGCCGTGGACCGGCATGTGGAAAACGGGCGCGGCGATCAGGCGGCAATCATCTATGACAGCCCGATCACCGACACCAAACGCACCATCACCTACGCCGATCTGCAGACCCGCGTCGCATCACTCGCCGGGGCACTGCGGGCCAAGGGTGTGGAAAAGGGCGACCGCGTCATCATCTACATGCCCATGATCCCCGAAGCGCTCGAGGCGATGCTGGCCTGCGCCCGGCTTGGGGCCATCCACTCGGTCGTCTTCGGTGGTTTCGCCGCCAACGAACTGGCCGTCCGGATAGACGATGCCACACCCAAGGCGATCATCGCCGGCTCCTGCGGGGTCGAACCGGGGCGGGTCGTGCATTACAAGCCACTTCTCGACGGGGCCATCGCACTGGCCACCCATAAACCTGATTTCTGCGTGATTTTTCAGCGTGAACAAGAGGTCGCGGAACTGATCCCCGGGCGCGACCATGACTGGCACGCCTTTCAGGCCGGTGTGGAACCCGCCGAATGCGTGCCCGTGAAGGGCGACCACCCCGCCTATATCCTTTACACCTCCGGCACCACCGGCGCGCCCAAGGGCGTTGTACGCCCCACCGCCGGGCATCTGGTCGCGCTGAACTGGACCATGAAATCAATCTACAACGTCGACCCCGGCGATGTATTCTGGGCCGCCTCCGATGTGGGCTGGGTCGTGGGCCACAGCTACATCTGCTACGCCCCTCTGATCCACGGCAACACCACCGTGGTGTTCGAAGGAAAACCGGTCGGCACCCCCGACGCAGGCACATTCTGGCGGGTCATCGAAGAGCATAAGGTGCGGTCCTTCTTCACCGCCCCCACCGCCTTCCGCGCCATCAAGCGCGAGGACCCGACCGGCGAGATGATCAGGAACTACGACATCTCGCACCTGCGCGCGCTCTACCTCGCGGGCGAACGGGCGGACCCCGACACGATCGAATGGGCACAGCGGGTCATGAACGTCCCGGTCTACGACCACTGGTGGCAGACCGAAACCGGCTACACCATCGCCGGCAACCCGGCCGGGATCGAAGCACTGCCGGTCAAGATCGGCAGCCCCACCGTCGCCATGCCCGGCTATAACGTGCAGATCCTCGACGAAGGCGGCAACCCGGTGAAACCCGGCGAACTCGGCGCCATCGCCGTCAAGCTCCCCCTGCCCCCCGGCACGCTGCCGACACTCTGGAACGCCGACGACCGTTTCATCAAAAGCTACCTGACAACCTTCCCCGGCTACTACGAAACCGGCGACGCGGGCATGATCGACGAAGACGGGTATCTCTACATCATGGCGCGCACCGATGACGTGATCAACGTGGCCGGGCACCGGCTGTCCACCGGTGCCATGGAAGAGGTGCTGGCCAGCCACCCCGACGTCGCCGAATGCGCCGTGATCGGGGTGACCGACACGCTGAAAGGGCAATTGCCCATGGGGTTCGTCTGCACCAACAAGGGCACGGATAAATCGGACGACGATATCAAGGCCGAATGCATCAAACTGGTCCGCGACAGGATCGGACCGGTTGCGGCTTTCAAGCTGATCGCCGTAGTAGACCGGCTGCCCAAAACCAGATCCGGCAAGATCCTGCGGGGAACAATGGTCAAGATCGCGGACAACGCAGATTTCAAAATGCCCGCGACAATAGACGACCCGGCCATCCTCGACGAGATAAAAGAAGCGCTGAAACCGCTGGGATATGCGGGGGGATAGGGTTGATAGTAAATGACCGGTTTGCGAACGAAGCTGCCATCTACCTAGCAGACCTCAAGGTCTGCAATGGGCGGGTGTTGCGCAGTTTAGCCCGCAACTGGCATGCGGGCGAACCCAACGATTGACTGAAATCAATGCTTCTTTGTCCATCTGGCGTACTCGGGTTCGCACATGCGGTGATCCGAGTCAGCGAGGTCACCTTATGCGAGTTACGTGACAAGCGAGAGGCAGTATGACCAGATCAGGACGGCCCATCGGTGTGACCACACTCATCCTGTTTCATTTGTTCAACCTGATTATCTGGTTCTTTGGCCAGACCTTGGCTTTCTTCTACTATGACATGGTCGCAGAATGGGGTTTGCAGGAACCCCGAGTGCTTGTTGATCCCGTGATTGTCGAGGTTAACCGGGCGATTGCCATAGCGGATACAATCCTCATCCTACCGCTCTTTCTGATTGCGACGATCGGGCTTTGGGGGATGCGCTTCTGGGGGGTGGTTGCAAGCTGGATCGTACTGGGATGGCTCTGGTACTTTCCGCTTGTCTTCTGGAGCTCTCAGGCTCTCTACGCAGCTGCCGATATCCGACACGCGCCGACCGGGATGGTGGGTATCCTGGTGCCGGCAACGCTGTGTGTGATCGCCGCCTGGGGTATCTGGTATCTGTACCGAAACCGCGCACTGTTCGACTGACACATTTGCGTAACGCAACTTGAAAGGAGACAAGATGGACGAGTTTTCGCTTTTGTCGCGGATCAGTCTCTACATACTTCTTGCCTTAAACGCCATACTCACCGCGCTCCTGTTGTGGTTCCAGGCACAAGTTCTGATCGGAAAGGCGATGCCGAACCCCGATGGTACGTTCGATGACTGGCATCAGCAACGCATCTTATTCGGGATCGCTTTTGCCGATCTGATCCTGACCATTCCGCTTTCAGTCGCCGCAGTTGTCCTAAGCTTTCAGTCGTCTCCTTGGGGCCACTATCTGTTAACGATGCTTGGGTTCTGGTATGTTTGGACGAATACCATGACCACGGCAACCAGCCTGCGGTTCGAGAAGCCGAAGATGACCCCGATGTGGTTCATTGTCTTTCCGCTGGGCATTTTCCTGGGCTTGGGAATCCTAGTCTGGACGACATTCCACGCGGATGCTCTCTACGGTGTCTGACGGCGATCCGAAAACCAGCAAAGGATCAGCCCAGAACCCAACACGACCATTGGCAGAGAGACGGCGAGCAAAACGACTGGTGAGGTAAGGGCGTTGAAGAACGCCATTGAGAAAAACCCCGCCGCAACGACCAGAAGGCCGCCGGCGAGTTCCCATCTGAAGGCAATGTGGATCACAACAAACAAGGCCAACCAAGGCATGGCGTTCGGCAAATTTCGCAGCATCACGCCAATACCCTGACCGTGTTGTCCGGCACCGGACAGCAGGGCGAAGACAAACCAGAAGAGCGCGAAAACTACCAGCAGCGCCCGCACTGCGAGGCGCAGAACACGGGTTATGCCGGATGAAGAACTCATGGCTGGTTCGAAGCGACAGCGGTAGCACACCTTGTCTGGCTCAAAGCAATCCTTGGCAAAGCGGTCTCCTGTTTCGGGATGACTGACGGTCGATAATTTGGCGACCTCGCCGGTTCAGCCTACAAGAACGATCCGCGGCCGCATTGACCTCGCGCAGTTTTGCCCGAAAAGCGGCCATCCATGCGGGTTGCAGCATCACGTGGGTATGGGCTCTTCTGACACGTTCGCTACGTTCTGTAGGGAAGGCAGCTCAACTATTTTTTGATTTTTCGAGCAGGCGGCCTGACTTGAAGACCGACGTCATCAGACAGCCAACAGGAGGCTACAAGGAAAAATGGAGAGCCATCGATCACAAAGGGTCTAACAGTCAGGTCCCAGGTCAGCTCTGTGACCCGTGTTCAGCAAGCACCTGCTCTGCCGCCGCACAAAGCCGCAGCAGCCCCGCCTCACCCCCTGCCGGGGCGTTGAACATGATCCCGCAGGATGGCGCCCCGGTGGGCAGCGTGATCGCGCATGTCCCCATCAGGTTGGCGACCCGCGTATTGCGCAGCGCCAGTAGGTTTTCGGTTTTGTAATAGGCGTCTTCGGCCAGCAGCCGGTCAGCGTTGGGCGGCAGGATGGGTGCTGTCGGCATAATCATCGCATCAAAACCTGCCGTCGCAGCCGCATATTGTTTGCGGATGTCATGGACGAGGTTCCATCCGGCCACGTAGTCCGCCGCCCGCACATCCCGCCCGCCCCGCACCCGTTCGAGGATTTGCGGGAACATCTTTTCCGGATGCGCCTCGACCCGATCCCGCCACCAGCCATAGCTGTCACCGGCAAAAAGTGCACCAGCCACGTCAAATGCCTGCGTCAGTGCCGGAAATGCCCGTCGGCTGATGGTGGCACCGGCGTCCTGCAATTCCACGACAGCCTTGTCGAACGCGGCCTTGGGTTCATGCCTCACATCATCAGAGACGATGGTTTCGAGCAGCATCAGGCGCACGCCGGACAGCGTATGCCCGGCCAGATCGGCGGGCTTTGTCCCTTCCAGGGCCGCCAGCAGCAGGTTTGCATCCTCGACGGACCGGCAAAGCGGGCCGATGGTGTCGAAGGTCAGGCAAAGCGGCACCACCCCGTCCAGCGACAGCCGCCCGTGGGTCGTTTTCAGCCCCACCAGATCGTTCCACGCCGATGGTATGCGCACCGACCCACCCGTGTCCGACCCGATCCCAGCCGCCGCCAGCCCGAACGCCACCGATGCGGCCGCCCCTGATGACGATCCGCCCGGCACCGCGTCAGGGTCGTTCACACAAGGCGGCGTGGCTGTGATCGGGTTCAGCCCCAGCCCCGAAAACGCGATTTCGGACATATGGGTCTTGCCCAGGCAGACCAGACCGGCGGCGGTCGCCGTTTGCAGCACATAAGCGTCCGTTTCGGGCACACGACCTGCCATCAGGGCGGTCCCCGCCTCAGTCGCCACCCCGGCAGTGTCAAAGAGGTCCTTCCATGAGACCGGCACCCCGTCGAGCGGACCGCGCCGGAACCCGGATTTGGCACGCGCGGCGGCAGCGGCTGCTTCGGCCCGGGCCCTGTCATGGGTCACGCGCGCATATATGCGGTCGCGGTGTTCGTGACCGTCGATGGCGTCCAGATAGACCTCTGTCAGGGCGACCGGGTCAATTGCCCCTGCCGCAATACCGCGCCCCAGATCAGCCGCAGTCATCCATCGCCAGTCCTGCATCGTCGTCTCCCTGATTTTGGCCGACGGTAGCGGCCATCAGGCGCATGGACAATCCCGGATGGGTGCGCATAGTGCGCGCCATGGATACGGACATCATCATCGTGGGCGGCGGCCTGAACGGACCCGCGCTTGCACTGGCTGCGGCGCAGGCGGGTTTCACCGTGACAATCATTGATGCGCTGCCCGTGGACCGGCGCAAGAAGCCGGATTTCGACGGGCGCTCTTATGCGCTGGCCCTTGCATCCACCCGGCTCTTGCGGGGCATCGGCATCTGGGACACGATCAGCGATCAGGCCCAGCCAATGCTGGAAATCAAGGTCACCGACGGGCGCGCCGGCGAAGGGCCTAGCCCCTGGATGATGCATTTCAACTATGCCGAAATCGAGGAAGGCCCGATGGGCTACATGGTCGAAGACCGGTTCCTGCGCCGCGCCTTCCTTGACGCCATGAAAGCGGATAAGCGGATCACCCATCTGGCCCCCGAAACGGTGGTCGCACAGGATATCGACGGGCCGCGCGTCACCGTCACCCTCGCCTCCGGCAAGACGGTGACCGGGGCCGTGCTTATCGGCTCTGACGGGCGCAGCAGCGGGACGGCGGAACGCGCCGGGATCAAGCGAACCGGCTGGGGCTACGGGCAGACGGCCGTAGTTTGCGCGGTGGCCCATGAGAAACCCCATGGTGGCGTTGCCCATCAGTTCTTCATGCCGGGTGGGCCGCTGGCCATTCTGCCGCTGACGGATGATCGCAGTTCCATTGTTTGGAGCGAGACGGATGCGCGCGCGGCAGAGTTGGCGGCGATGAATGATGCGGATTTTCTGGACGCATTGCGCCCCGCCTTTGGCAGTTTTCTGGGGCAGATCAGCCTGACAGGCGCGCGGTTCACCTATCCGCTGGGGCTGACGCTGGCCAACAGTTTTATCGCAGACAGGCTGGCACTGGTCGGCGATGCCGCCCATGGCGTGCATCCGATTGCGGGGCAGGGGCTGAATGCGGGGCTGCGCGATGTGGCGGCCCTGGCCGAGGTTATGGCAGAGGCGCGTGGGCGCGGCGAAGACATCGGCAGCCCTGTCGTCCTGCAACGCTATCAGCAATGGCGGCGGTTCGACACCGCCACACTTGCCATTGCGACGGATACGTTTAACCGCCTGTTTTCCAATGATAACCCCCTGCTACGGGCCGCCCGCGATATCAGCATGGGGCTGGTCAACGCCGCCCCCGGGCTGCGGCGCGGCTTTATCCGCGAGGCCGCAGGGCTGACCGGGGATTTGCCGAAACTGATGCGGGGGTGATGGGCGACTGCTTTGCGGGACAAAACGGGCATTGGCCCAATGCCCGCCTTCGGTTCAACTGGTGCGAACTCGGACGTAGCGCGTGGAAACTGCGCCGGTGTCCATTTGCTTAGCTTCGGTCAACGTCAGGTTAGTGCGAAATGCGTGACCATCGAACAGCCTCGTTCCGTGCCCGAACAACAGGGGAACCGTGAGCAACCATATCTCATCCACAACGTCGGCGCGCATCGCTTCTTGGGCAAAAGCCGCCCCCGCAAAGATCACCATGTCTTTGCCGCGCTCCTGTCTCAAGTCCCCGACAACCTTTTCGATGCTGTGACTTGCCAATGCTGAGTTTTGCCAGGCATCGGCATCGCGCAAAGTTCGGCTGAAAACGATCTTCCGCGATCCATTCATGAACTTCGCCAGCTTGCGCTGAGCTTCGGGCGTATCTGGATTTGTTTCGGCGTTCGGCCAAAAAGCAGCCATCTCCTGCCAAGCGGCGCGCCCATATAGGAGCGTGTCGAAACGCTCAATCATATCGAACGTCCATTGATCGAGATCGCTTGACCACTCTGGAATGAGCGGTTCGTGACCCGGGCCATTGATGTAGCCATCGATACTCTGAACCATTGATACAACCAGTTTGCGCATATGAGTCACATCCTCTACCAATTGCAGTATGCAACTGGTATACGAAAACGAATCTAATTGCAAGTTGCAACTAGAATTGTGGAGAGATGAAATGCAGCGACGATCAGGGTGTCCGATCAATCTCTCCATGGAGGTCCTTGGCGACCAATGGAGCTTGATCGTCCTGCGAGATATCATGTTTGGGCAGCGCCGGAGCTTTCGCGACATATTGACGAACTCGGAAGAGGGCATCGCAACCAACATCCTGACAAGCCGTTTAAATAAGCTCGTTGAAGAAGGGCTGCTGACAAAAAGGCCCGACCCATCACATCGCCAGAAGTTTATCTACAGCCTGACTGAAATGGCGATCTCGCTCGTACCAGTGATCGTGGCACTTGGGTCATGGGGGCGACGCTTTCTGCCCGTCTCCGAAGAACTGAGCATCCGGGCGGAGCTTCTCGAAAACGGCGGTTCGGAGCTGGCAAACGACTTCATGAACGAATTGCGCGCCCTTCATCTTGGCATCCCGCTTGAAACCCAAAAGCAGTCAGTCTCGCAGCGCCTACAAGCTGCATATGAAGAGGTCGTTCGAGAAAAAGGCCGAAGTTCAACGCAAAGTTTTGATCATCGTGACACATCAGATTAAACAAGCCCCTACGGAGAACCACTATGAAATCCCTCATTCTGTTTGTCACGGCAATTGTATTTGTTAGCCCGGCGCTGGCCGACACAGCGACGCGCGAAATCTTGGCTGCTGCGATGGCTTCTGACCATCCAGTCATTGTCGCCGCACGCGACAGCGCTGGCACAATAGACGTCGAAAGCGGGATTGACGCCAAGGTCGCGGGCGCTGATGAGATCGTGGACATTGGATCGATTACCAAGACTGTGACGGCCATAGCAGTCTTACATCTTATCGAAGACATGGGCATGACGACCCAGACGACGCTTTCTCAACTTTTGCCGAATGTGCCTCGGGACAAGGCTGAGATAACCCTTCATCAACTGCTGACCCACACCTCTGGTATCATCGAGTCGACAGGCGATGATGAAGAAAAACTGTCACGTTCCGCATTCCTTGAACGCGTATTTGAAGCGCCATTGGATGCCGAACCTGGTGCAGTTCATTCCTATTCAAACGCTGGATATTCCATACTCGCAGCCATCATCGAGCTACAAAGTGGTCTGGATTATGAAGGCTACCTTATGGAGCGCGTCATCCCAAAGGGTTTAGATCCCATCGGCTATGGGCGGGTGTTTGATGAAGATCGATCCATAATCAGCAAGAGACTTTGGTTGACCGGGTATCAGCGCCTTCACGTCGCTGAAGCAAGCTGGGGTGGCTCTGCACCAGGGTGGAATCTTGTAGGAAACGGTGGGCTTGTAACGACAGCCGAAGGCTTCTTGTCCTTCTGGGCGGCATTTCTTGAGGGAGAAATCGTAGGCGAAGATTACGTGGCTGCAGCGCTGGTTCCTCATGTCAATGAGGGTGAAGGTGACACATTCTACGGGTACGGCCTTGTGGTCGAACCACTTGATGATGGCGGGCTACTGTTTTGGCATGATGGCGGCAATGACATCTTCTCGGCTGAATGGCGTCACCATAGCTCGTCGGGAACTACCTTCTTTTCAGCAGGAACGGGCGAGTCCGCTTTTGAAGCAATGGCAAGTATTGTGAAAAACATCCGGTCCTGAGAACAAAGCGACGCTCGCATTGTGAACCGATCAGAGCCAGTTTTCCTAGAACCAGTCATTCCCGCGTTGCGCAGCATCGGTAGAGATGGGCTCAAACCAACCGTCCTACCCGAACATCTCCCTCAGCACATTCTTCTGCACCTTCCCCATCGCGTTGCGTGGCAGCGCTTCAACCACCTCGTAGTGGCGGGGTTGTTTGTATCGGGCCAGCGCCTTGGCCGCTCCCGCCTGCACCGCCGCGATATCCAGATCACCTGCGGCCACCAACACGGCCAGCACCGCCTCGCCCAGATCGTCGTCGGGCACCCCGATGACCGCACTTTCCAACACACCCGGCTGATCATCGAGGATAAGTTCGATCTCTTTCGGGTACACATTGTACCCGCCCGAAATGATCAGATCCTTGCCCCGCCCCACGATGGTGACATAGCCATCCGCATCCACCTGCCCCAAGTCGCCAGTGATGAACCAGCCGTCGGGGCGCAGCTCTTCGGCGGTCTTTTCAGGCATCTGCCAATAGCCCTGAAACACATTCGGGCCGCGCACTTCGATTGTGCCAATCTCGCCCGGCGGCACCTCTGCACCCTCGTGCGTGATACGCAGTTCGACCCCCGGCAACGGGTGACCCACCGTACCAGCCCGCCGTTCGCCCTCATACGGGTTCGAGGTGTTCATGTTGGTTTCGGTCATCCCGTAGCGCTCAAGAATGCGGTGCCCCGTCTGGACAGCGAACCGGTCATGCGTTTCCGCCAAAAGCGGGGCAGAACCGGACACGAACAAGCGCATATGTGCGACCAGATCACGGTCAAACCGGTCATCATCCAACAGGCGGCTATAAAAGGTCGGCACACCCATCAGTGTCGTCGCCTTGGGCAGCCCTGCAATCATGGCATCCAAATCAAAGCCAGGCAGAAACACCATGGTCCCACCCGCAAGCAAGGTGATGTTGGTGCCGACAAACAGCCCATGGGTATGAAAAATCGGCAGGGCATGCAGCAGCACATCATCGCCGGTAAAGGCCCATACATCGCGCAGCACCTCGGCATTGGACAACAGGTTACGATGGCTCAGCATCGCGCCCTTGGACCGGCCCGTCGTGCCAGAGGTATAAAGCAGCGCGGCCAGATCATCAGGTCCCCGGTCCGCCACCATCGTTATCGGTCTCGCGGCATCGGCCAATTGCGCCAGCGTCGCCTCGGTTTCAACCCATGGCGTGATATCCATCACCTCATAAGTCGGCACCCGGTCCCCGACAAACAACCCGGCCCCGCTATCGGTCAGGAAATAGCGCAATTCCGCGATCGTATATGCCGGGTTCAGCGGCAAGAACACCAGACCGCGCTGCACACATGCGGCATAGATCGCGAGCGCATCGGGCGTCTTGGCAATCTGCACTGCCACACGCTCACCGGCGTCAAGCTGCGCCAGAACGGCAGCAAACTGGCCCACGCGATCCACGAACCCGCCATAGGTCACGCGGCGCCCGTCCGGCAGGTGCAAGAACGGATCAGCGCTGCCTCGATGCGGCGCAAACAGCGCGTCGAACAATATGTTGGCCAATGGCATGCCCCCTTTGGATCAGGCGCATCATTCCCGGTCACCCGGACGGCGGCAAGCGCGAAAAAGGTTCACGTTAACCTTTTGCAACGCCGCCTAGGGTCCGGCGTTTTGCCGACACAAGTCCGACGCTTGTCCGACCGGGCCAAACCGGGCATAGCGGGGCAATGGTTAACGCGCGAAAACCGGTATTGCTGATCGACGTGGATGGCGTTGTCGTGACCACCAAACCGCATTGGTCCGCCGATCTGCAGCGTGATTTCGGTTTCGACAAATCGACGCTGCGCGAACATTTCTTTGCCCCGTTCTGGCCCGATATCGTCACCGGACGCAATGATCTGCTGCCGCGTCTGGCGCAGGCGCTCAAGGCCATGAATTCAAACATCAAAGCATCCCATCTGCGCGATTACTGGTTCAGCAAGGACGCCACGTTGAACCAGGATATGCTCGACTGGATCTCAAAGCGGCGGCAGGACGGGCACCGGGTCATGTTGGCAACCAATCAGGATCACAGCCGCGCGATGTATCTGATGAACAACGTGGGGCTGGAAGCACATTGCAACGGGATCTATCATTCCGCAGCCCTCGGCTTCGCCAAGCCTAACCCTTTGTTCTTCAAACATATATCAGAGCACGAAAGCCGCGCACCCCGCGACCTGATCCTAATCGACGACACAATGGAAAACGTCATCGCCGCCCGCGCCGCAGGCTGGCAAGCGCATCACTTTACCGGTGTCACTCAGCTGACAACCGCCATGGTCAGCGGTGACTGAAGGTCGCCCAACCCCTCCACCACATTGAAATGATGCAACCCCGGCTCAACCACATGCGCCGTCTTCCAACGCTTTGCCAATGCCTCTGCCTGTTCCAGAAACACCGGCCGTTCCTCTGCCCCGACCCAGACCGTTACCGGTACTTTCGGGACCGGCAAATGCACCGGGCTTTCAGCCCGCGCCTCATCTTCATCAATCCGTAAATCCTTGTTCATACTGGTTTTCATCAGCGGCGCGATGTCCGCCACGGGCGAGATGGGCACGACATTTTCCACCCTGTCCAGATGCGCCAACCGCGCCACCAACTGCCCGCCCGCCGAATGCCCGGTCAGGCGCACAGGCCCCGGCACACGCGCCGCTATCACATCAATCGCGCGGGCGATCTGCTGGCCGATATCGGTAATCCGTACATCCGGGCAAAGATCATAGGACGGCATCGCAACGGCCCAGCCATGAGCCAGCGGCCCGGCGGCCAGATGCGACCAATAGGATTTGTCGAACCGCAGCCAATAGCCCCCATGCACAAAGATCACGACACCTTTGGCCAGCCTGCGCGGGTGAAACAGATCAAACCGCTCACGTTCGCGCTCACCATAAGGCAGATCAATCTCGCAAATTGTGCGTTCGCGAAACGTGGCCGCCAGCCCCGACCATTTGTCAGGATAGGCCTCGGCTCCGTCAATATAGGCCGCGTTGGCATATGCGTCGTCTAATTCCATGATCCCCCCTTTACGTTCCCCCGCCCGATAGGTCAGATAGCGCCAAACCTAGGGGAGGCTACCATGCTTGACGAAACCACCAACCTCAAATCCATGCTTTCGCGTCCCGACCTGGTGTGCGAGGCCGCGTTTGTCGCGGGCGACTGGGTGCAGGCCGCCAGCGGCAAGACATTCGATGTCACCAACCCGGCCCGCGGCGATGTGATCGCAAAAATTCCTGACCTGAGCCGCGAGGAAGTGGCCGACGCCATCGACGCCGCCGAAAAGGCGCAAAAACCATGGGCCGCGCTTGCGGCCAAGGAACGGGCCAAAGTACTGCGCAAATGGTACGATCTGATGATGGAAAATCAGGAAGACCTCGCCATCATCATGACCGCCGAACAAGGCAAACCCCTGACTGAATCACGGGGCGAGGTCGCCTATGGCGCCGGTTTCATCGAATGGTTCGGGGAAGAGGCCAAGCGTGTCTACGGCGAAACCATCCCCGGGCACATGGCAGACAAACGGATCACCGTGATCCGCCAGCCCATCGGGGTCGCAGCGGGGATCACGCCTTGGAATTTCCCCAACGCAATGATCGCCCGCAAGGTGGCCCCGGCACTTGCCGTCGGCTGCGCCTTTGTGATCCGGCCCGCATCGCTGACCCCGCTGTCAGCACTTGCCATGGCAAAGCTCGCCGAAGAGGCTGGCGTGCCAAAGGGGCTGCTCTCGGTCGTGACCTCCACCTCATCATCCGAGGTCGGCAAGGAATTCTGCGAAAATCCGATCGTGCGCAAACTGACCTTCACCGGCTCGACCGAGGTCGGGCGGATCCTGCTCAAACAGGCCGCCGATCAGGTCATGAAATGCTCGATGGAACTGGGCGGCAACGCCCCCTTCATCGTCTTTGACGACGCCGATCTGGACGCGGCCGTCGAAGGCGCCATCGCCTGCAAATTCCGCAACAACGGGCAGACCTGCGTCTGCGCCAACCGGATCTACGTGCAGGCCGGTGTCTACGACGCCTTTGCCGAGAAGCTGAAAAAAGCGGTCGAGGCGCTCAAGGTCGGCGACGGCCTGCAGGACGGCACCAACCTTGGCCCACTGATCGAACCCGCAGCGGTCGACAAGGTGCAGGAGCACCTCAAGGATGCGTTGTCCAAGGGCGGCAAGGTGCTGACCGGCGGCAAACCGCATGATCTGGGCGGCCAATTCTTTGAACCGACCATCGTCACCGGGGCCACGCAGGACATGCAGGTAGCCACCGATGAAACCTTCGGCCCCTTCGCGCCGCTCTTCAAATTCGAGGACGAGGACGACGTCATTGCCAAGGCCAACGACACGATCTTCGGCCTCGCTTCCTATTTCTACGCCAAGGATCTGAGCCGCGTGACCAAGGTCGCAGAGGCGCTCGAATACGGGATCGTCGGCGTGAACACCGGCATCATCTCAACCGAAGTTGCACCTTTCGGCGGGGTCAAACAGTCGGGTCTGGGCCGTGAGGGGTCAAGCCACGGGATCGACGACTATATGGAGATGAAATACATCTGCACCAGCGTTTGAGCCGAAAAGCAGCTCCCTTTCCCAATGTTTTTGGTGGGTGCCAACAATTGCAAGGCCGCCACCGTCGGTTTTGCGAACAAATCGGACTTTCGCTTCAGTTTGCACCAACGTCCAGTCCCAACACTCCCTGCCCCTGCGGGGGGGTGCACAGCCTGATATCGTATTGGCGATGATTGTGGCCTACATCCCACCGAACGAGTTTTTGACGTCGCGCCTGAAGCTTCGGCCGTCTGCAACGTCAGATGCCGAGGCGATTTTCGAGGCCTACGCGACGGATCCCCAGGTGACCCGTTACCTGAGTTGGCACCCACACACTGTACTGCAAGATACACTCGAGTTCCTTGCGCGGTGCGACCGTGCGCGCGCTGTCGGCACTGACTTCGCCTATGTGATCGAGGATCGCGAAGAAGGTTCAATTCTCGGGATGACTGAGGTGCGGGTACAGGAACATGCAGTTGAATATGCGTACGTGCTGCGGAGAGATAGGTGGGGCCATGGCATCATGACCGAGGCGCTTTCCGCGCTCGCGACCAACGCTCTTGCGCACCCGGCGATTTGGCGCGTCTACGCGCTGTGTGATACCGAAAACCCGGCTTCCGCAAGGGTTATGGTGAAGATTGGCATGGTTCATGAGGGCGTCCGGCGGCGGCATGCCGTCTATCCGAATCTTTCGTCCGAACCGCGCGACGGTCTGGTCTACGCCAAGGTACGATAGGTTTTTCGTTCGTTGTCGGAACGGAAAAAGCGTTTGGCATTAAGAATATCCTACTGGCGGTGCCTTTGCCGACATTGGTTTACGCCGCAGCATCGGTCAGGATGGACTGCTTGCAGTCATTCACGTCAAAAAAATACCCACCTCACCAAGGATTGACCATCCACCCCCGTCCAACCAATTGTGATGCGCATGATGACAAGCGACGAGGACCTGGCAGAGGCGGCCGCCCATGGTGATGGGCAGGCCTTCGCGAGCCTGCTTGATCGCCATTATGACCGGCTGTTCGCCTTCTGCTTCCGGCTGACCGGTGCACGGGCCGAGGCAGAGGATCTGACGCAGGATATCTGTGCGGCCCTGCCCGCCAAGCTTGCCAGCTATCAGCGCCGAGCCAAGGTCACGACCTGGCTCTACCGCGTCGCCGTCAACGCCGCCCACGACCGGCGGCGCAAGCGTGCGACATACACGCGCGCAACGACCGGCTGGGGCGATTGGGAAACCAACCGCACCGCCGCGAACCGGGACACGAACGAACAAATCGACTGGCTGACCGCCGCCATGAACCAACTGAACACAGACCTGCGCGACACCCTCGCCCTTGTGCTCGATGACATGACCCATGCACAGGCCGCCGACATCCTCGGCGTCAGCGAAGGCACGATCAGCTGGCGGATATCGGAAGCCAAAAAGGCCCTGCGGGCGATCAAGGAAAAGGAGGACGTGGCATGACTGATGACCTAAGCGACCTCAAGGCAACGATGGATAGCGCCACACCCCGGCCTGACGCCGCGCGGCGGGCGGAAAATCTGGCACTGGCTCAGAAAAATTTCGAAAACCTCCAAGGATCGCGGACTGCCCCGCGTCCCACTCCTGCAAACGGGCCAAAAGGCCTCTGGACAGGAGTAAAGACCATGCTGAACACATTCACATCCAAAGCGGCACTGACGACGACAACCGCGCTCGTCGCTTGCGGCTTTCTGTTTCTGACACCGCAAGGGCAGGATTTTTTGCGCCCCGAAGGCGCTACGCAAAACCTCACCGGCGAGATCGAGCGCAATGTAACGGAAGCCGCGATTCCGACCGACAACGAAACGCGGCGCGATCAGTCCTTCACCGATGACAGCACGCGACAAACACAGGAGTCGCCGGCGCTGGTGCGCGTTGCGCCGCCGCCACCTGCGGTCGTCTTGGAAGATGAAGTTGGCAAAACCGAAAGACTGCGCACAAGCGAGGCGGATGTCGCCTTGCAAAGCGCGCCAATGGAAGAAGTTGTTGGTGCGTTGGGCGGCGCTGAATTGTCAGAAGAGGCCGCCCCCCAACCCCGCGCGCCCAGCATTGCGGCCGCACCCACGGCGTCCCCTTCGGCGAACCAAAACGCAGGTCCCGCGCGGACAATTGTGGCGCCACCGATCAGCTCCGATGTGGATCTTGTTCAACGCTCTGAACCCAACACCGAAGCCTTCCCAACCGAGGGCCCCAACGACCTCAAAATCACATCCGACGACCCCGTCTCCACCTTCTCCATTGACGTGGACACGGCTGCCTATTCGGTCATCCGCTCCTCCCTTTCGCGCGGTCAACTGCCCCCGGCACAGGCCGTCCGGATCGAGGAAATGATCAACTACTTCCCCTACGACTACCCTGCCCCCGACGCGGGCGAGGCACCGTTCCGGCCCACAATCAGCAGCTTCCAGACCCCCTGGAACGCCGACACGCAACTGGTCCACATCGCCCTGCAAGGCGAAATGCCCGCGCTGGATGACCGGCCACCGTTGAACCTCGTCTTCCTGATCGACACGTCAGGGTCCATGAACGACCCGACCAAACTGCCGCTCCTGAAACAGTCCTTCCGGCTGATGCTCGATCAACTCCGGCCAGAGGACGAAGTCGCCATCGTCGAATACGCGGGCAGCGCCGGTCAGGTGCTCGCCCCCACGGCAGCATCCGAGCGCACAACGATCCTGCAGGCGATCCAATCACTTGGCGCAGGCGGGTCCACCAATGGGCAAGGCGGGCTACAACAGGCCTACGCGGTGGCTGACACGATGAAAGAAGACGGTCAGGTCAGCCGCATCATCCTCGCTACAGATGGCGATTTCAACGTGGGCATCAGCAACCCAAATGCTCTGAAAGACTTCATCGCCGACAAGCGCGAGACGGGCACCTATCTGAGTGTTCTCGGCTTCGGGCGGGGCAATCTGGACGACGCAACGATGCAGGCCCTTGCCCAGAACGGGAACGGCACAGCGGCCTATATCGACACCCTGTCAGAGGCGCAGAAGGTGCTGGTCGATCAACTCACCGGCGCACTCTTCCCCATCGCGGGCGACGTGAAGGTGCAGGTCGAATTCAACCCGGCACAGGTCGCCGAATACCGACTGATCGGCTACGAGACGCGGGCACTGGCGCGCGAAGACTTCAACAATGACAAGGTCGATGCGGGCGAACTTGGCGCAGGCCATTCGGTCACGGCGATCTACGAAATCACGCCCGTGGGCAGTCCCGCGCAACTCAGCGACCCGCTGCGCTACGCGCCCAACACGGTGGCGGCATCCTCTGACGAACTGGGCTATGTCAAACTGCGCTACAAGGAACCGGGCGAGGATACCAGCCAACTGATCGAAACCCCGATCATCGGCGAAAGCATCCCGGGGACCGAGGCGAACTTCGCCGCCGCCATCGCCGGTTTCGGGCAACTGCTGCGCGATGACAGCTACTTAGGCGACTGGGGCTACGACGACGCCATCTCGCTCGCCAACGCCAATCGGGGCGAAGACCCGTTCGGCTACCGGACCGAAGCCGTGCAACTGATGCGACTAGCACAAAGCCTGTCGCGGTAAACACACTCACCCACCCTGCTGTGCGCAGGGTGGGTGCTAGCTACGATGGACAAAGAGCGGCATCATCGGCCGAGGTCTGGCATCTGATACCAAATTAGCAGATGTCGAGTGCTAGCCCATACTGTAAGTGCTCCAACCTCGCCGCACGCACTCGCAGCAAGAGAAATTAGTCAACGCTCCGCCTTTCTTGTTGTTATGCAATTGGAGGTTCGACAGTTCACAAATTCCGCAAGATATATCAAACTGCGGAGCAACTCAGCCTCGCTACTTGCGGCAGGATAAATGCCTTGGGATGCGTAGGGACAGTATTGGTTCTCAGATCGCATTTATATGCAGCAGAAAGTGTCTGATCGTTAAAGACATCCGCAACCGGCCCACGCGCGATGGCGTGTCCATCCGCAATGATCGTCACCACGTCCGCAACCATTGCTGTCAGGTTCAGGTCGTGCATGACAGCCACAACACCCCCGCCCCGCTGAGCAAAGACAGCCAGGCAATTCATGATCAGCAGTTGATGACCGATATCAAGGCTGGCCACCGGTTCATCAAGTAACAACCATCGCGGGCTGCCGTTTTGCACTGGCTCCCACACTTGGCAAAGGGCGCGCGCCAGATGGGCCCGCTGCTGCTCGCCGCCGGACAGCTCATGGAAAAAACGCTTTTCGTAACCGTTCAGCCCTACCATGTCCAACGCTCGTTGGGCGATGGTGTCATTGTGGCCGTGGATGCCAGACATCAGCCCCATGCGCACCACCTCAATCACCGTGAACGGAAATGCAAGCGTTGCTGCCTGGGGCAACACGCCGCGCACCGCGGCCAGTTCCCATGGTTTGTAGGCGCTGGTATCTTGCCCGTTGATTTGTACCCGTCCGGTCCAGGGCACCTCGTCGGTTAGCGCGCGCAGAAGCGTGGTTTTGCCAGAGCCGTTTGGACCGACAATCGCAGTGACCTGACCGGGTTTGGCGGTAAAGTTGACACCTTGCAGGATTGTCTTCTGGGCGATCCGAACCTGAATATCGCTGGCAGTGATCATGGCTCAAAGATCCACCAGACCGCGCCGCCGCAACAGGATCCACAGGAATACCGGGGCACCCAAAACGGCGGTTACAATGCCAATCGGCAGTTCAGCCGGGGCGATGATCAGGCGGCTGATGATATCGGCCCCCAAAAGCAACGTTGCCCCCAAAAGCGCGGCATTCAGCAACAGCGTTTCATGATCCGGCCCAGTTGCCAGGCGCAACAGGTGCGGCACCACAATGCCGATAAAACCAATGCCGCCTGAAACGGCGACTGCAGCCCCTGTCGCGGCGGCAACGATCAGAATCGACGCGGATTTCAACCGCTGCACGGGGATACCCAGGTGCGCGGCTGTCGCTTCTCCCAAGGCCAGCGCATTCAACCCACGCCCCAGAAATAACGATGCGATCACGGCCAGGCCAATCAATGGGCCAGCCACCAGCACCTTGGACCATGTGGCCCCAGCCAGTGATCCCAACCCCCAGAAGGTCAGATCACGCAATTGCCGGTCATCGGCCATGTAAACCAATATCCCTGCCACAGCGCCCGCCAATGCCCCAAGGGCGATCCCGGCCAGCAACATCGTTGCCACAGATGTTCGCCCCCGCCGGGTCGAGACGCGGTAAAGGATGATGGTTGATAGCCATCCCCCCATAAAGGCCGCAATCGGCACCAGCGCGTTGCCCGCAACATCCTGCGCCCAAACCGGCAGCAATGCGCCCAGCACAATCGCAAGGATTGCCCCCAACCCGGCACCGGCGCTCACCCCGACAAGACCGGGATCAGCCAGTGGGTTGCGAAACAATCCTTGCATCACCGCGCCCGATACGGCCAATGCCGCGCCCACGGTGATCCCCAGGATCAGCCGTGGCATACGGATATCCCATAAAACGACCCGTTCCATCGCCGTCAGCGGCTCGCCTGCCAACAATTTCGCGATGGCTCCCCAAAGTGAAGTGCCGGTGGGCCCGGTGGCGAGGCTGACGACCGACACGACCCCAAGCAGCAGCGCCAGCCAGATATGCGCCTGCCGCGCACGGCTGCGCCGGTCCGACGGTGCCGCGATGCCGGAAATACTGTCAGATATTGTCATCCCGGCTTTCGTAAAGTGCTGCTGTCAGTTCAAGCACGGCATCGGCGGTCCGTGGCCCGAACCCCAGCAGATAAAGCCCGTTCATGCGCACAACGGATTGTGTTCGGGCTGCCGGTGTGGTGGCGATAGCGGGCATCGCAAAAAGCTCTGCATCGTCAGAGCTATGATCACCACTGCGATCCATCATCAGGATCACATCGGGGGCGGCGGCAGTGACGGCTTCGTCACTCAGCGGTTTATACCCTTCGAATTCGGTGATCACGTTCACGCCGCCAGCCATTTCGATGATACCGTTCGCGGCGGTGTTCCGACCGGACGCCATGATGCGCCCGCCTTGGGTGCTGAGAATGAACAGCACCCGTTTGGGAGCGTCACCAGCCCGTGCCAATGCGGCGGCTTCGGCCATTTGCAGGCGAGCGCGAATATCTTCCGCCAACTTGGCTGCGGCATCCTCGACATCCAATGCCTCGCCCACTGCCAGGATCTTGGCGACAATCCCTTCGGTGGAATAGGTGTCCGGGACCATCACAAACGGGATATCAGCCGCCTCAAGCACCGCGATGGTTTCGGGCGGCCCCGCCCCATCTTCCGAAATGATCAGGCCGGGCGCGACGGCCAGCACACCCTCTGGTGACAGCGCCCGCATATAGCCGACATCGGGCAATGCCTCGACCTCGGCCGGGTAGCTTGATGTTGTATCGCGTGCGATCACGCGGTCGCCTTCGCCAAGCGCATAGACGATTTCGGTGACGGAGCCGCCGATGGACAGCACGTTCCTTTCACCCTCTGCCGGGACTATTGCAGGTAACAGGGTAAGCGCGGCACAACTGGCCGCTTTGATCCAGATGTTCATCCGACCGTTTCCTTTTGCGCAAGACCCGGCAGCGCGTTGACGACATCCGCCCAGGCCGCGCGATGATCGCGCCCTTCCTTGCCCACTCCGAAGATCTGGAAGATCAGCGCGCCCTGCCCATCGAACGCCTCAAGCGACACAGCCATGCCGCGTTTGGTGGGCTTTTCCACCGCCCATACCTCGGCCACGTGATCAGCGCGCAGATGCAGGTTAAAGCGGGGGTCCATCACGTTTTGCCATGGGCCCATGGGCCGTAGTGTCTCAATCGGACCGCTGTGGATCTGGATGCAACCGCGATTGCCGGTGAAAATCATCACCTCAATCCCCTGTCGTGCCACTGCTGTCAGCGCGTCGTTGACAGCATCGGTTGCCAGCGGACGCACGAGTGGCGCACCGGCGATGCGGTATGCCCCAAGGCGGTTCATTTTCAGCTTGCTTGTCAGGCGCATGAACTGATGCGTGTCGGTCATGCGTGCCCATTCCTTGCGCAGGATATCTACATTCGCGGCATCGGCCTTGGGGGTTTCGGGGGGGACCCGCGGGGTTGTCGTAATTGTCTGGCTTTGATCATCCAGCGCGCCGATTTCGCGGTAGTTTTCCCAGACGGCATGGCCTTCCGGGGTGCGAACGAAAATCTTGTGTACCGCATCACCGGCAGCATCAAACACCTGCACATTGCGGCGCATTTGCTCGTCAGTATGCTTTTCAACCAGAAATGCATGTTTCCAATGCGTCGGAAAGATCCGCAGGTCTATATCGTCAGTCAATACCATGGCGGCATGGCCACCGGGGTGGTAATTGTCATAAACCCCCACCTTTTCATGGACGCAGCTTTCGTTGCGGGTCAGCGCCATAACCTCGCCCAGTTTCGTGGCCAGTCCCATGACGTGATCGGGATGCGGATCAATCCGGGTCGCCAGATCGCCGCAATGGGCGGCAACCAGTGCGGCTTCGCTGATGCCCAGCTTTGCCGCCAGATCGCGTTCGCGGGTTTTGGGGTTTTCAAGGTGTTGAGCGCGGATATCCGCAGGAGAGATCGAGTTACGCTGTGCCATTGTCTGCCTTGCTGTGATGCGACGATAAGGAAGAGAAACGGCTGGGCCGGGAATGCGATTCCGCCTGGCTGCGAGGGGGGTGATGGATAACCTCCACCCTATTCCTGATAGAATTACTAGGAATTGTAGTTCAGATGCAAGGGGGGCTGTGCGCATTGTCGACGTCGGCATCCCAAACTCCGCTTTTTCACGGGTTTTGCACAGAACTGCGTCGCAACAACGCAAGTCCGTCAAGGTACTTGACTCTTTTTGTCAGCATTAATAAGCGGAAAGGCAACGCCAGCTTCCCAGCCAGCATAACCGCTGAAAAGATTGGGAAGTCTATGCGTATCGGAAAATCAAAACGACATATTTTGCTGACATTTGTGGCCGTGATTGGCACCGTCGCGGCACCTGCCATGGCGCAGGAAGATGCCGAAACCTTCACACCACTCGGGCGTATCGTGCTGGGGGCTGGTGCGGAAAAAGTCGCGATTGACGCACCGCAATCCATTTCGGTCCTTGATGAGGACGATATCGCAACGGTGCAGCCGGGCACCATTGGCGATGTGCTGGAACGCAGCCCAGGTATCTCGACCGTCGGGTCAGAGTCGCGATTTGGCGAAAGCCTGAATATCCGTGGAATCGGTGGTGGGACATCCGCCGATGAACCACGGATTGTGACTTTGATTGACGGGGTTAAGAAATACTACGAATCCTATCGGCAGGGGTCGCTGTTTACCGACCCAGCGTTCTTCAAAACAGTCGAAATCCTGCGTGGGCCTGCATCATCGACCCTTTACGGCGCCGGTGCGCTGGCGGGTGTCGTGTCGCTGGAAACGAAAGACGCCTCTGATTTTCTTGAACCGGGCGACCCCTTTGGTATTGATCAAAAGCTGGAATATCGCAGCAATGGTGACGGCAGGGAATCCGCAACCTTCCTTGCCTTTGCACCTGATGATCAGTTCGATGGCCTGATCGGATTTATCTATGATGACAGTGATTTCATGGAAAGCGGTGACGGCGACCGCATTTTTGGCACGCGCATCACCGAAACAAACCTATTGGTCAAAGGCACGCTTCGCTTTGGTGACGCGGATGAGCACGCAGTTGAAACCGGCTATATCCGCTATCAGGGCGAAGCGGATGATCAGTTATTGGATGTGATCGACAATGTCAGTTTCTTCGGCACCGTTGATCGCGAAGTGATCGACACAACTGCCTTCGTGAACTACCAATACAACCCCTTGGACAATAACCTGATCGATCTTGAGGTTCAGTTGTCCTACGGCAAATCCGAAAACTACGTCACCGATTTTCAGGGCAGTCCCGGCATCGCCGACAGTTTTGACACCGATTACGCCTATGAAGGGCGGGGGCTGCGCATTGAAAACACAGCGCAATTTCAGGGGGCTGCTGCTGAAAACTATCTGACCTTCGGCGTTGATATTAGCCAGCAAGACCGGATCAGCACCCGCGCCTCTGCCGCTAATGCGGCATTTCAGCCAGAAGGCACAACAGACACCATCGGCATTTTTGCCCAGAACGAATTCATCTGGGATCAGAAACTGACCGTGCTGACCGGCGCCCGCATCGATTTTCAGGAAACGACGCCGGGCGATCAGGTCCCCACAGATCAAACGGTTAACGGCGAAGGCAAAGCCGCCACGCTGGCACTGCATTACCAGCTGACGGATCAATGGGCGGTTTTCGGTTCTGCCTCGTACACCGAACGTCTGCCGGTGGTGGACGAGCTTTATGACAGCCGCGCGACGACCGGCGGTGCGGATCAGGTTTCGGCAGGAACACTGGAAAACGAGGAAAGCCGCAATATCGAACTGGGCTTTTCTTATAGTCAAAATGATGTGCTTGGCACAGGTGATCAACTGTCGTTCAAAACGGTCGCTTTCCGCAATGACCTTGATAACCTGATCGCCCGCAACAATGCAGGGGCCGCAGGCGAACCGGTCTTTGTCAATATAGACGAGGCATCTATTCAGGGCGTGGAACTCGAAGCCGCCTATGAATCTGAACGGTTCTTTGGTGCGCTTGCCTACACCAACCTGGATGGCGAAAATGAAAGCGATCCGGCATCCCTGAACCCCAATCTGGAAGACCGCATTCCCGCCAACACGCTAGTGCTGTCGCTGGGCACACGCGTTCCCGCCGTCAATCTGGAATTGGGTTGGACCGGAACCCATTACGAAAGCAAAGGCCGGTCAAGCGCCGGCATGACGGGTGTCACAACAATCGACACCCCTGATGAGGTGATCCACGATATCTATGCGGCATGGACCCCCGACGAAGGCGTGTTCAAGGATCTTACCGTGCGGCTTGGCGTAATCAACGTTGCCGATACAGATTACCGCACACATCTGCAAAGCGCCGATGTGCGCCGCGCGGGCCGTAGCATCAACTTGTCAGTGTCCCGGACGTTTTGATGTTGCCGAGAACAGCCATCATCCTCACGTTGCTTGTCGTGCCTGCGGCGGCACCTGCCGCAGCAGAGGACAGCGCGGTGCGGGTCGAACTCAACACCGCGGAGACAACAGGTACAGCCTGTCGCCTTTCGTTTCTGGTCGAAAACACACATGCGACCGACATCGCGCAGGTGGTGTATGAAACCGTCCTGTTTGACGCCGATGGGACGGTCAATCAACTCACTCTCTTCGATTTTGGCACCCTGCCCGCCAACCGCCCGCGCGTGCGGCAATTCGAGGTGCCTGATCTGGCCTGTGACGGGCTATCGCGCATCCTGATCAACGGAGCCAGCACGTGCGAGGCAGGTGCGCTTGGCGCAGATATCTGCAGCACAACGCTGGAATTGAACAGCCGCACTGCAATCGCCCTGCTTGGCTAAAGGAACAGATCCATGTTTGCACCGCTTCACAGCATCATCGAAATGGGTGGACCTGTCGTTGCCTTCCTTCTGGCCGTCTCGATTCTGGCGCTGACCGTGACACTTTACAAAATCATCCAGTTTCGCGCGGCAGGCGTGGGGCGGCATCACGAGTTGCAGCGTGCCTTAACCCTGTGGGACAGCGGGAAACGCACCTTCGCGGTTGCAGAGCTAGGGCGCAGCAAAACCTATCTTACGCCGGTTATGCAGACCGGTTTCACCGCATCCGACACCGCACCAACCACCCTCGCCGCCAGGCTTGAGGCCGAGGCCGAGGCGCAGTTCATGCAACTTGAACGCGGTTTTAGGTTTCTGGACAATGTCGCCCAGATTGCGCCGTTGCTGGGTCTGTTCGGCACTGTCCTTGGTATGATTTCGGCCTTTCAGGCATTGCAAGACGCGGGCAATCAGGTGGACCCATCGCTTCTTGCCGGGGGGATTTGGGTGGCGCTGCTGACGACGGCGGTCGGCCTTGCCGTTGCGATGCCGACCTCGCTGGTCCTGTCATGGTTTGAACAGCGCATGGATGCAGAACGCGTATTTGCTGGGCAAGCGATCCAAAACATTGTTGCCCCGCTGATCTCTGAAATGTCTGAACAGGCCGCAGCGGATGCGGCGTAGAACCGCCAGACGTCGTTTGTCGATGACATCACTGATTGATATCATCTTTCTTTTGCTGTTGTTTTTCATGCTGTCATCGACATTTTCCAAATTCGGGCTTGTACCCCTGCCTCTTGGGACAAGCGGCGCTGTTGCGCCCACAGCCGCGCCGGTTTTTGTCAAAGTGGAGGCGGACACCGTAACGCTCAACGGTGATCCGGTTGCGTTAAAGGATTTGGCAACGGCGCTAAACCAAACCGATCCGGTGACTGCAATTCTGTCACTTGGCCCTGATGTGACCGCACAGCGACTGACCGATGTGCTGACGGCGGTGCGCGTTGTCGCAAATCTTTCGCTGAACGTCTTGGTGCCTGCATGACGCTGGCACGACGCAAATCCAAGCCTGAACCGACGATTACCTTGATCAACATCGTCTTCCTGATGCTGATCTTTTTCTTGATCGCAGGCACATTGGCGCCCCCGTTGAAAGATGACCTGCAATTGGTCGAAACACGCGATCTGGATCCAACCCAGCCGCCTAAGGGGTTGGTCATCCATGCAGACGGACGCATGCAATCGGATGGGGCGGATGTGGTGCAAGTGAGGCAGTTTCTGGCCGCATACGGCGACGGTCCTGTGCATATCATTCCCGACCGGGCGTTGCCTGCAAGGACGTTGTTGCAAATCAGCGCGGACCTGCGTGATGCAGGTGCGGAAACGATCCTGATCGCCACGGAAACGGCGCTCGAATGATCCTGCGATCGCCTATGCTGATGGGGCTTTGTCTGATTGTAGCCAGCGGCGTGCATCTGGCGGGGCTTGGCAATTGGCAAGCTCGGGAAAGAACAGAAATCGCCGGTGGCGGCCCCGCGACCGAAGCAAAAGTCGGATCATCCTTTGCCGATCTTGCAACGGGGGTGTTGCAGTATGCGCGGCCCATGGCGACACCTGCCATCCAACCGTCGCAGACCACCAATATGGCCGTGCGACCCAACATAGCTGACCTTGCAGCTGTCATACCGCTGCAACCGACCGTGGCATCCAACGCGGTCACGCAAACTCCCGTCACGCCCACCACAGTAATCACCGCCCGGCCAGAGACCGCGCTGACCCATTCGGTCCGCCCAGTCGCGCGACCACCCGATCAGGCGCAAATCACCCCCGCGCCCCGCACAGGAAACGCGCAACAGGATGCAACCGCTGGAGCAAACACCAAACCGAGCGAAGCCACTGCACCGCAATCGGGATCAAACGCCGCATCCGCAACGCAAGCAGCGACGGGCGCAAATGCGGCGGCCACAAATTACAACGGCATTGTGCTGAACCAGATTGCTCGCGTGCGGCGCCCCCGCTCCAGCGAGCGCGGCGTTGCCACTGTCACATTCACCATTGCGGCCAACGGCAGTCTTGCCAGCATCAGCATCGCCCGCAGTTCTGGCAGCCGCGAAGTTGACCGGCTTGCCCAACAGGTGATCCGTAAGGCCGCGCCATTTCCACCGCCACCATCAGGCGCGAGGACAGGTTGGCAAATCGAAATTGAGGGCCGTTAAGTTTGGTCATCATGAAACGGGATGCAATCGCTTTACAGTAAAAGGTCCAATGAAGCTTCGGGTATGCACGTTCAATCGCGGAGCCACCCTTTCGCGATAGTGAACGCTTTCTACGTCGTGAAAGACTTTGACTACACAAATCCGGTTGATCCCGAACTGAAAGTATGTGGTAGACCCGAGCAAAAAGCTAGTTCAGGATCAGCCCATTTGAATGAATGTTTTGGTGAATGTGCTGCAATGCCACTGCGGCGATCTGCGCATATGAGTTCTTCTCCTTGCAAGCACTAGCCGCACCTGCACAACTCGGCGCTTCGTCCGCAAGACAGACCACCCCAAAACCTTAACGCCGCGTTCACACTTCCACCGCACTGACCGTTAAACCTGTCTCTGCGCCACAAAAGGTCCGACGCAAGTCCGACGTTTTGCCGACGCGATGCCGACCGCAGAAATCGGCCAAAGGCCCTGCATTAACGGATGATTCGCCAGAATACGGCGCGGGCCGCGCGGTGCCCCCTCACGCAACACCACCGACCGTTGCCTAGGGTGGGGTTTCACCCCACCGCGCGTCAGCCCATCTGCGCCCGCGCCGTCGGGATAATCGCACCTTCGATCAGCCGCATGATATCACCGAAATACCCGCCGCTGCGTGCCGGGCGCAGCGGGTCGGATGTCAGCGCGATTGTCATCTCCAGCCCCGGCACAACACAGATGATCTGCCCGCCATAGCCACGCGCCAGCGCGTAAGCCTCGCCCCCGGACTGCCCCAGAAACCAGCCATACCCATAGCTCAGCCCGGAGAACGGTGAGCGTGTCCGCATTTCCAATGACCGCGCCACCCAATCCCTGCTCAGCACCTGCGTACCGCCAAAAGCGCCGCCCAGCCGGTACATCTCACCAAAGCGGATCATGCCCTCATGGGTCAGCGACATCTCGTTCCCGCCCAGATACCGGCCTTGCGGATCGCGGGTCCAGGCGGGAATATCGATACCCAGCGGATCACCCAGCCGGCGGCGCGCCAGTGTCAGCAGGCTTTGCCCCGATACGTCTGAAAGAACCGCGCCCAGCACATGAAACGAGCCCGTGGAATACAGCATCCGGCTGCCCGGCGCGGCAACAAAAGGACGGGCTAAGGCATTGGAAACCCAGTTGGAACTGCTTACCCAGCCGCCGTAATTGGCGCCTGATGTCCGCTCCAGCCCGGCCTGCATCGTCACCAGATGCGCCATGGTGATATCCGCCACACGGGCATCGGCCCCAGCTGGTATCAGGCGCGGCGCCACCTGCCCGATACTGGCATCAAGGGAGGGGATTTCCCCGCGATCCAGCGCTGCCCCCGTCAATGCGGCCACAATGGTTTTGGACACTGATTTGACCGGTACAGCCCGACCAAATGCGGGCCCGCGAAACACCGCGCGCAGCACATCGCGCCCGGCCTGCCGGATCATCAGCGCATGGCATTGCTCCAGCGCGCGGGCCTGATCGGCGACCACAGCCCATGGATCTGCCTGCGCCAGCAGCGGCGTTGCACAAATGGCCCCTGCCCCGGCCAGAAACCCGCGTCGGTGAATTGAAACCATCAGGCCCTCACATGCTTTATTGGCCAATGTAGGTGACCTGATCCCATACGCCAGCCACAATTGCGTGGGGTCAGCGGCAATAGGCTTCTGTGTCGATGAAATCCTGCAGGCTCTGCCCTTTCACGGGGCGATACTGGTCCAGCTCGGCCAATTCAACCACCCGGTCCAGCCGGAACATCCTGAAATCATTGCGTAATTCACACCAGCACACCGCCGTCCAGACCTTGCCCCAGAACCAGACCCCCAAAGGTCGCACCGTCCGCTCTGACCGGTTGCCCGCCTCGTCCTCGTAAGTAATCTGCAGACGGATCAGGTTTTCAGACGCGGCCTCGAACTGGTCCACAAACGCGCGCCAACTGCCTCCGTGCCAGGGGGTTTCCATCGCATGCACGTTGATACGGCCCGCGCGCACGCGTTCGGCCTCCGGCAGAACCGCGTCGATCTTGACCAGCGCCTCCTGCGCGGCCGCCGCCATCTTGGAGCCGCCCCATGTCTGCAAAATCCGGGCACCGGCGACCAATGCGACCATCTCGTCATGGGTGAACATCAAGGGCGGCAAGTCATAGCCGTCGCGCATCAGATAGCCCACGCCCGCTTCACCCTCGATTGGCACACCTGAACCGATCAGATGTGCCACATCGCGATAGATCGTGCGCGGCGTGACCTCCAGCCGTTCGGCCAATTGTGCCGCCGTGGTCAGCCGACCGCCGCGCAGATATTGCAATATCTGAAACAGGCGGTCGGCACGACGCATCTAGGCATTCGCCTCGAACAGGCCGATGGAATTGCCGTCCAGATCCTTGACATAGGCAAACCGGCCCGACGGGATCGCGATCGGATCGCTGACCACCTCGCCACCGGCCTCTTTGCACCGTTCCATCCCGGCCTCAAGACTGTCGGTCAGCCCCAGATGGATGGTGTTGCCGCCATCCTTCGCAGGTTTGCCGGGGTACAGATGCCCGCCAGCGTCATCCATCGACCCGCCCAGAATAGCCATCGGGTTGGGTCCGGAATTGTCGATGGTCATATCGTAGCCAAAGACCTTGTTATAAAACGCCACCGATTTTTCCATGTCGGTCACAGGAATTTCACCCCAGACGATAATGCTGCGTTTACCCATTTTTCCATCTCCTTGCTTGGTTGATGGACACCTTTAACCATACCCCTGCTGACAGCGTTATGTCAGCATGTTTTCAGGAGCATTCAGAATGTCGGCGGTGGCCGTGTCGGCAGGGAAATAAAGTTCGATCCGCAGATCATCGAGCATCAGATCCTCTGGCGTGCCGAATTGCGCAATCGTGGCGATCAGCGACAGGCGCAAGGGGCCGGTGCGATAGATCGTGGGCACAACCGGGCCGGTCGGCTGCTGCGGCGCACCCGGCACAGCCGCCAGATGGTCGGCAACCCGGTCAAGTGCTGCGACACCCCCCTGCGCCGCACTTTCGGTGCGCAGACGCAACGCGGTGTGATGGGCAACCGCAGGCCAGTTTTCGACCACGCCCGGCAAATGGTCAGACATCATCAGATCCAGCAGGCTGCCCCCTTCGGCAACGCCGACCTGCGCGAACAGAAACCGCGCTGTGGCATTCATGCGGACAGCGTTCCAAAGCCGGTCGATAGCGATGGCTGGGTATGGCGCGTGCCGGTCCAGCATGTGATCCATCGCCGCACGGATCGGCGCCATTTCCGCGGCACTCCAGGCGCGGGCGGGATAACGGGTGGCAAACCCCGCAACATTCAGCATCTGGTTGCGCGCCGACAGCGGCAATTGCAGCGCATCACCCAGCCGCGCGATCATGTCAGCACTCGGGCGGGCCCGGCCGGTTTCAAGAAATGACAGGTGCCGAGAGGACACATCGGCCTCCATCGCGAGCTCAAGTTGACTGAACCGTCGCGCCTTTCGCCAAGTTTTCAAGTAATGAGGGAAATCACTCATCCAGCCAGCATATGACGAAATGATCACCGCGTCAGTTACCTGTCAGGTAATTGTTTTGATGATCCAGAACACAATAGGTCATTAGCATTGATCACAAAAGGAGCGATGCGATGACCCAGATATCCCACAAAACCTGGTTGAAGATCACAGCGGTTATTGTTGGATCGTTTGGGCCGATCTTCTTTCTGGCAACGATACCCACCTTCGCCGAGCCTGCACGGTTCACGCTTGACCTGCTCAGTTGGCCTTTGGACGGTGCCCAAAGTTATGCCGACCCGACCTTGCGCTTCCTGTCGGCCTTGGCGGGCAGCTTCCTCTTGGGTTGGGGCGTGCTGATCTGGTGTCTGTCCGGGTCGGTTTATGACGCCGCACCAGAGGCAGTGCGTAAGGCCGTGCTGACCAGCATTCTGTCGTGGTTCCTGCTGGACACGACAGGGTCGATCACATCAGGCAACCCGTCTAACGTGGCCTTCAATATGCTGATCCTGCTGGCCGCTATCGGGCCGCTTTGGTGGCCTGAACAAGAACGCAAAACGAGGGCGCACAGACCGGGATGAATACCGGTCTTTCAGCTCATCCAGCCCAGCCCTGCCTTCGTGTCTTCAGCCGGTTTGTATTCGCCGCTGACCCACCCGTTATAACCTTCCGCATCAAGTTGGGCGAAGAAGGCAGGATAATCGATCACACCACTGTCGGGCTCTGACCGGTCGGGGATCTGCGCCACCTGCACATGGACCACCAGATCGCGCATCGCGGCCCAAGTGCCCATGACATCGCCGCTGATCTTGGCCGCGTGGAATGCATCAAACTGCAGCCGCAGATTGGGCGCATCAACGGCTTTGATCACATCACGAGCCAGATCGAAATCATTCATGAAATACCCTGGCATGGTCTCGTTATTAATCGGCTCGATGGTCAGACTCTGGCCCGGTGCCTCTGCTGCTGCCCAGCGCAGATTGTCGATGAAACAGGCCTTGGCGGCATCGCCTTCGGCCTCGCCTGCCATGATGTGCAGATGCCGGGCGCCCAGCGTTTTGGCATAGCGCAGCGCCCGTTTGAAATCGCGGCGAAACCGGTCCTTTTGTTCGGGCACAGCGGCCCAGCCCGGATCACCCCCGGTATAGTTGGGCGGCGGGCAATTGATCAGCACCATCTTCAACTCGTACCGGCCGAGTTCATTGACGATATCCTGCGCGTTCACGTCATAGGGAAACAGCACTTCAACCGCATCAAACCCGGCCTCCTTGGCGGCTTCGAACCTTTCGATAAATGGCAGTTCAGTAAATAACCACGTCAGATTGGCACAGAATTTCGGCACCCCGATCCCCCTTGTTTTCGGGTAGCCATACCGCGATGGTTGTGCGCTGCCAAGCGGATGTTGCCGGGATAGTTGACGTAGCGTCGCCCTTGCCTGACGCAAACGTCATTTGCATCATTGCATCGGCAAACTCGATGGAGCCTTATCATGATCCCCACCTTGCGCGTCCTGATGCATATGGGCAGCCTGCAACGGCTTTTCCCGCTTTGGCTCGCGGCCATGGGATGCCTGTTTGCCTTCTTCACACCTTGGCTGCTGCTGGCGATCCTTTACGGCGGCATCATGCAGTTCTTTGTGGAATACGCGATGCACCGGTTCCTGCTGCACCGGGAACCACCGACGGAACAGGGCATCTTCAACCAGTTGTACCGCAGCCATATCGGCCATCATGAATTTCCATCGGATGCAGAGTTCTTTTCCGGCGATGATCATTGGTATCCGGTGCGGTTCGGCCTGATCTCTGTCGCGATCCACACGCTGATCCTGTTGCCCTTTGTAGGGCTTGCGGCCGCCGCGCTATGGTCGTTTGTGGCGCTCTTTGCCGGCTCGGTCAGCGCCTTTGCGTTCTATGAATACTGCCACACGCTGGCCCACCTGAACATCAAGAAAGGCTGGTTCGGCCAACGCATCACCCGGTCCCATCTGGCACATCATTTCCAGGATCATCACGCGACCTTCCATGTCAGCTTTGGCATGGGCTGGATCGACCGGCTGCTCGGCACGCCACACGATCCAGAAACCGCCCGCGCCCGCTATGACCGCGACACGATCCTGTCCATGGGCATGGACCCCGAGGATCTGCGTCTGGTCACCGCGCGCAAGGCCTACGGTGTTAAAAAGATGCCACGGAACGTCAAAAGCGCACGCAGGCCCGCGCGTACCTGATGACACATTTATAAACTGTCGGTGACCCGTCTCGCGTTTTGATCCGCCCTGTCTATGTTGGCGTCAAAGCAAAGACGCCATGACGGAGCCACATCATGCAACTGAACCGCCGCCAAATCCTGACCCTCTCGGCCACATTGCCGCTGGTCGCCTTGTCCACCACCTTTGTGCGGGCCGACAGTACCCCGGCCATCTATGCCGAAGACGGGATTGCCATCGACGGCACCGATCCGGTCGCCTATTTCACCGAAAACCAGCCGGTCGCGGGCGACCCTGCCATCACCCATGACTGGATGGGCGCGACATGGCGGTTTTCCAGCGAAGAAAACCGCGCCACCTTTGCCGCCGATCCGGAAAAATATGCGCCGCAATACGGCGGATACTGCGCCTGGGCGGTCAGCGAAGGCTATACGGCTTCCACCACGCCAGAGGCGTGGCGGATTGTCGATGACAAGCTTTACCTGAACTATTCACGCCGCATCCAGCGGCGTTGGGAAGGCGACATCCCCGGGCGCATTGCCTCTGCCAATGCCAACTGGCCCATGGTTCTGGAATAACCGTCACTGGTGGATCGGGGCGGTCCTACGCCCCGGTTCCGCCCGGTCAGCGCGCTACCCGCTGACCCTGTCTGCATCCGTCAGGATGTTCAGGCAGTCCGCGCCTTCGCAACTGACATGGATCGCCGGAATATGCAGTTCGCCGGAACTTGTGCGAATGATATAGGCTGCATCCTTGAAGCCCACGAATTCGCCGCTGATTGTGATGTCGCTGCTGGTCAGCGTCAGCGCGATCTCTCCCGCGTTGGCCGATCCAGCAACTACGATAGCCGACGCAAGCACCGCCACCGTCCGATGAAAACCATTTAACATATTACCACCTTAACATGGTCACCGTGACCATTCTTTACGCGCGTAAAGTATCTGATTGACCCGACGTCGTCAATGATATTTTTGGCTGTTTTTTCATTCCTCTGACAGAGGCCCACGGTCAGTGGAGACCCAGAAAAAAGAAAAAAAGCCCACGCAAATGCGCGGGCTTCTTTGTTCACATTTAGCAAAGATCAGAACGAAAAACCAAGGCCGGCGCCGACCTGCAGGTCGTCGATTGCATCCTGCTCAAGACGGCGATCAATCCGCTTGCGATCACCAAGCTCATAGGTCAGTGATGCCTGAATGCGGTCAATATCGCCCGATACTTCGTCGCTGTCGACAATGCCATAATTCGCATCAACCCACAGACCATCGACGATCTGGTAACCGCCGCCAATCGCAAAGACCGACCCGTCAGGCAGGTCGTCGCCCAAATTGGTGGCATAGCTGGCCGAAGCACGCAGTTGCGGGGTGAATTCATAATGGCCACGCACGCCAAAGACACCTTCATCATCCTCGGTCGAGTCATTGTAGAAGGCCCGCACCGCAATGGCGCCATCCTCATAATCCGCGCTCAGGTTGAAATCGGACCCATCAAACTCTGACTCGGTGATCACAAATCCGGCAAGAGTAACACCGGGTGTCGCAACAAACTCGCCATATAGCGACGTTGTCACGTTGTCTTCGTCAGCATCGAACTTGGCGACATTCAGACCCACACCAAATTCTACGGTCTGATACTGTCCGAAAAGCTCGAAACCTTCGGCGTCTTCCGCATCGCCCTCTTCGTCAGCGATCAGAACACCAGCACCTGCCAAAACCTCAGGTGTAAACATGTAACCGGCGGCAATGGCATAGGCTGATGATGACGTATCTGAATCGCCAACACCCCCGGCATCAACATCCGCTGTGATGTTCAAAGCGTCGCCAGTAAACAGAAACTGGCCAGCCTGATATTCAATCCCGCCCTGCAACAGGCCGAGCTCAGTCTCAACGCTGTCGGCATCAAACTTGGTAAAATCGTAACTCAAACGGGCATAGTTGATGCCATCGGCAAATGCCGGGCCAGCGAACAGTGCTGCAATAGCAGTCATGGTGAGTGATCGTCGCATAACATCTCCTTTTTTAATGTATGCGCCCGATATGGTGACCCAAGGGCAGCCCACAATATCTGCTTCGCCGATATTCTTTGGTGGTGCGACAATACATCAGTTTTGGGCAGATTGTGCATACCCGCTATGCGTGAAAATCAACACTTCGATAGCCTGCACCTGGGCAGGATTGCGCCCGTTTACCGAGGTTGCATTCACTCCAATTCGCCGGACGGAATAATCGGAAAAAAGACATCCCGCGATCGCAGCCCGAACCATTGTGCGCCATCATGTTCGGCATGTTCGCCGATCTCGACCAGCCGGTAAAATGACTTGCGGTCGATCAGCGCCTCAAGATTGGCACGCACCAACACGTAAGGTGATGGCTCACCAGTTTGTGGATCGCGTTCAACCCTGATCGGGTGGTCAGGCCCCGCGACCATCCGGTCACCAACATTCGTTTCGAATTCCAGCCCATCCCCCACCGGGTTGAAATCCACGGCAACAAACGGGGCGTCATCCACGGTGATCCCCACCTTTTCAACAGGTGTGACCAGGAAATACTTGTCCCCGTCTTTGCGCAGAATCGTTGAAAACAGTTTGACCAGTTCGACCCGGCCAATCGGCGTGCCTAGATAAAACCACGTGCCATCACGGGCGATCCGCATATCCAGATCCCCGCAAAATGGCGGATTCCATAGATGCACAGGCGGCAATCCGCCCTTTTTCGCGGCACGGGCCGATGCAGCGAGGCTTTCTGCCGACGGGGTCACAATCTTTTGTGTGCTCATAACTTTTGCCATTGGGGTTCGCGGGATTATCTGTTGGTATACGACGATATAGTCCAACCGGAGGAATGTCATGGCCAACGACGCCGATCTTGTCGCTTCGATCGAGGCACTGGGCACCAAACTGGGCCAGGCCCGCGAAAGTATTTCGGCACGTTTCATCGGCCAGCAGCGGGTCGTCGATCTGACGCTCAGCGCGCTGATCTGCGGCGGCCATGCGGTACTGATCGGCCTGCCGGGCCTTGGCAAAACCCGCCTTGTCGATACGCTTTCGACCGTGATGGGTCTTGATGGCAGCCGCATCCAGTTCACTCCCGATCTGATGCCCGCCGATATTCTTGGCTCCGAAGTGTTGGAAACCACCAATGATGGTTCCCGCTCTTTCCGGTTCATCGAAGGCCCGATCTTTTGCCAGCTTCTGATGGCGGACGAGATTAACCGCGCCTCCCCCCGGACCCAATCCGCCCTGCTGCAGGCCATGCAGGAAAAGGAAGTCACCATCGCAGGTCAGCATCATCCGCTTGGTGTGCCGTTCCACGTGCTGGCCACGCAAAACCCGATCGAGCAGGAAGGCACCTACCCCCTGCCAGAAGCGCAATTGGACCGTTTCCTTGTCCAGATCGATGTGCCTTACCCTGACCGGGACACCGAAAAGGACATCCTGATCGCCACGACCGGGATCGAGGATGCCCAGTCCACGGCAGTGTTCACGGCTCAGGAGTTGCTTGACGCACAAACTCTGCTGCGCCGGATGCCGGTCGGCGAAAACATTGTTGAAATGATCCTTGATCTTGTCCGCGCTTGCCGCCCGGATGACAATGCCCCCGACATCATCCGCCAAAGCGTCAGCTGGGGCCCCGGCCCGCGCGCCGCGCAGGCATTGATGCTGACTGTGCGTGCGCAGGCGCTGCTCGAAGGACGGCTTGCCCCCTCAGCCGAAGATGTGCGCGCCATGGCTGTGCCGGTCCTTGAACATCGCATGGCGCTGTCTTTCGCGGCCCGCGCCCGTGGCGAAAGCATCCATAACGTCATCAACACCGTCGCCGCCCAGATCACCCATGTTGAGGCGGCTGCGTGACAGAACCCCTCGCCCTCCGTTCCGAGGCCGAAACGCTTGCATCGCCGCTTCCGGCGCTGCTGGCCGAGGCCGAGCATCTGGCAACGGCTGTCCTGCTGGGTGAACATGGCCGTCGCCGGGCCGGTGTGGGCGATACGTTCTGGCAATATCGCCCGGCGCAACCCTATGACGAGGCGCGCAGCATCGACTGGCGCCGGTCGGCCCGGTCGGATTCGAACTTTGTGCAAGACAAGGAATGGCAGATTGCCCAGTCGATCATCCTGTGGGTCGATCAGGCCGCGTCAATGTCATTTCGCTCTGATGACAACCTGCCCACCAAGGGGCAACGCGCCCGCACGTTGGGGATGGCAACGGCGATCCTACTCATTCGTGGCGGTGAACGTGTCGGCCTGACCGGCCTGCGCCTGCCGCCGCGCAGTGGTGAAGCGCAGCTGATGCAGATGGCGCAGCTTCTCTCGACGCAGGACGACGCCGACTATGGCGCACCGGAGGCGCAAGGCATGCTGCCCCATTCCCGCGCGCTGTTCATCAGTGATTTCATGGGTGACATGGCCCCGGTCGAAGCCGCGTTGCTGCGCGCCGCAGACCGTGGCGTGCGCGGCGCGCTGTTGCAGGTGCTCGACCCGCAGGAAGAGGCGTTTCCATTCGACGGGCGCACGATCTTCGAAAGCATGTCAGGGACGCTCAGCCACGAAACGCTGAAGGCGGGCGACCTCAAGACCCGCTATCTTGACCGGCTGGCCGAACGTAAAGACAGGCTTGCCCATCTGGCCCGCACCACCGGCTGGCAATTCAGCACCCATCACACTGGCGAAAGTGCCGCAGCCGCACTGCTCTGGCTCTACGGCGCGTTGGAGCGGCGCGTCTGATGTGGACACTTGGCCCCATCGGTTTCAGCGCCCCATGGTTGCTGCTTGGCCTGATCGCCCTGCCGATCCTGTGGATCCTGCTGCGGGCGGTGCCACCGGCCCCGATCCGGCGACGCTTTCCCGGCGTAGCACTGCTGCTTGGCCTGACCGACGACGAAAACCAGACCGACCGGACGCCATGGTGGCTTCTTCTGTTGCGGATGCTGGCCGTTGCCGCCGTGATCATCGGATTTGCAGGCCCTGTGCTGAACCCGCAAAACGCCCGCACCGGCACTGGCAATCTGGTCATTGTGATGGATGGCACATGGGCCGGGGCACATAGCTGGCAGGCCAAGATCGACCGGGTCGATACACTATTGACAGAGGCCGCACTGGCCGACCGGCGTGTGGCGGTGGTCAGCCTGACCGACCTGCCCGTCGGCGATCTGCCCTTTGCCGCACCGAATGATTGGCAAAACCGGCTGCCCAACCTGCAGCCCCAGCCTTGGCAGCCTGCCGATCCGGCTGGATGGTTCGCAGACAAATCCGACAGTTTTGAGAGTTACTGGATTTCCGACGGTCTAGATTACGAAGGGCGCGACGACCTGCTGACCGCGCTGGAAACTGCCGGTCCCGTCACCGTGTTCCAGACCCCACGCCAGACTATCGGTCTGCGCCCCGCGCGGTTCGAGGATGGGCAAGTCCTCGTCTCGGCCACCCGCACGCCCGTCGGCAACTTGATCGAAACCACCGTTACGGCAGTGGGTCTCGATCCCGCCGGCGTGGAACGGCAATTGGCCATGGTCCCCCTGACATTCGAAGCGGGCGAGGCTGTCGCCGAAACCGCAATGGTGCTGCCGCCCGAACTGCGCAACCGGATCACCCGGTTCGAGATCAGCGGCACACGCTCTGCCGGGGCGGTCAGCCTGACCGATGATGCGCTCAAACGGCGCGAGGTCGCCCTGATCGCCGGGCGCGAAGATCGCGAAGGGCTGGAGTTGCTTTCACCGCTCTACTATCTGCAGGAAGCACTTGAACCGACCGCCGATATCATCGACGGCGCGCTCGAGGATATCCTGCTCGCCAACCCGGATGTGATCATTCTGGCCGATGTGGCGATCCTGACCGATATTGAAGCGCGCGGCGTTGAAGATTGGGTCGAAAAAGGCGGGATGCTTTTGCGCTTTGCCGGACCACGGCTCGCCGCCTCTGATCTGGGCCGCAACAGCGAAGACCCGCTGCTGCCTGTCCGCCTGCGATCCGGTGGGCGCAGCGTGGGCGGCGCGATGAGCTGGGGGGAACCCAAATCACTGGCCCCGTTCAGCGACGACAGCCCGTTCTTTGGCCTTGCCATACCCGATGATGTCACCGTGACTAGCCAGGTCATGGCCCAGCCCGACCCGACGCTGGCCGACCGGGTTATCGCCCAACTGGCCGACGGCACCCCGCTGGTGACCCGCAAGATCAGCGGCGAAGGACAGATCGTCCTGGTCCATGTGACGGCCAATGCGGAATGGTCTACGCTACCGCTCTCGGGCCTTTTTGTGCAAATGCTGGAACGGCTGGCGGTGTCGACACGGCCCTCCACACCCGACGCGGCAGAGCTGGAAGGGACCACATGGCAACCCAACAAGGTGCTCGACGCCTACGGGCGGCTGGATGATGGCAGCACCCTGCCCGGTGTGGCGGGCGAACGACTTGCCACGGCAACGCCGGGGCCCGAATTGCCACCGGGCCTTTACGCAGGCGGCGACCGGCAACTGGCCATCAACGTGATCGGAAAGGATACGATGCTCAACACCGCCCAATGGCCCGCCCGGATCGTTGTCGAAGGCATGGCCGTGACCCGTGAAACCGCGCTGAAAGGCTGGCTATTGGGTGGGGCGGTTCTGCTCCTGCTAATGGATGTGATTGCCTCGCTCGCCGTGGGTGGGCGGTTGCGCGGCCCGCGCGCCGACGTGGCCGCCGCACTGGCGCTGGTTCTGTTCATGACGCCTGATGCGCAGGCGCAAGAGTTGACGGGCGATGATTTCGCGATCCGCGCCACGTCAGAGGTTGTGCTGGGCCATGTGCTAACCGGCGACGGCGAAACCGACGATATCACCGCCGCAGGCCTCTTGGGCATCTCGCAAACCCTGTTCCGGCGCACCTCTATCGAACCTGCCGCCCCACTTGGCGTGAACCTCGAAACTGACGAACTGGCATTCTTCCCGTTCCTCTACTGGCCCATCACCGCCGATCAGCCCCTGCCCAGCCGCGAGGCGTACGGCAAGCTCAACCGCTATCTGCGCTCCGGCGGGATGATCCTGTTCGATACCCGCGATGCGGACACCGCCCGTTTCGGCTCCGGCTCGCCCGAGGGGCGCAAGCTGCAGGCCATCGCCCGGTCACTGGACATCCCGCCGCTTGAACCCATCCCGTCAGACCACGTCCTGACCCGCACCTTCTATCTGCTGCAGGATTTCCCCGGCCGTTACGCCAGCCGTGATGTCTGGGTCGAGGCGGCGCCACCCGATGCCGAACTGATCGAAGGCATGCCGTTCCGCAACCTCAACGACGGCGTGACCCCGGTGATCATCGGCGGCAATGACTGGGCGCGCGCCTGGGCCGTGACACCCAGCGGGGCGCGCATGTTCCCGGTCGGGCGCGGCATGGCCGGTGAACGCCAGCGCGAGATTGCACTGCGGTTCGGGGTGAACGTGATCATGCATGTGCTGACCGGCAACTACAAATCCGATCAGGTCCATGTGCCTGATCTGCTCGACAGGTTGGGCCAATGACCGGTTCGCTGATCCTTGACCCGCTTCTGCCCATGGTCCTTTTCTACGGGGTCGTCGGGCTCGCCGCGCTGGCCCTCGGACTGGCGATCTGGCGGCGGCTGCCCGGCTGGTGGCTGCGCGGCCTCGCCGGTCTGGCCTTGCTCGCAGCCCTCGCCAATCCCGCGATCCAGCAGGAAGACCGCGAACCGCTGACCGATATCGTCATGCTGGTGGTCGACCAAAGCGCCAGCCAGCGGATCGGCGACCGGCCCACCCAGAACGCCGCCGCCATTGCGAATATCGAAGCTGAACTCGCCCGCCAGCCCAACACCGAGCTGCGCACCGTCACCCTTGGCGACGGTGAAGGCGACGCCGGCACCACCCTGATGACCGCCCTGTCAGAGGCATTGGCCGAAGAACCACAAGGGCGCATCGCCGGGATCGTCCTTGTGACAGACGGGCGGCTGCACGACATTGAACGCGCCCCGCGTCTGCCCGCGCCGATGCACGCATTGCTGACCGGCCAGCCTGACGACTGGGACCGGCGGCTTGTGGTCTCCAACGCACCCGCCTTTGCAATCCTTGGCGAACAGGTCAGCCTGACGTTGCGCGTCGAAGATCAGGGGCAGGCCCCCGCGACCGACTCCGTTCTACTGTCCATCTCCATTGACGGGGACGAACCGCTGACCTTGCCGGTGCCCATCGGCCAAGACATCGAACTGCCGATCGAACTGCCCCATGGCGGCATGAACGTTCTGCAATTCACCATTCCCGAGGCTGACGGCGAGTTGACCAATCGCAACAACAGCGCTGTCGTCCAGATCAACGGCGTGCGTGACCGGTTGCGGGTGCTGCTTGTTTCCGGCGAACCGCATCCCGGTGAGCGGACATGGCGGAACCTGCTGAAATCGGATTCTGCGGTGGACCTCGTGCATTTCACCATCCTGCGCCCGCCGGAAAAGCAAGACGGCGTACCGGTCAACGAACTCTCGCTTATCGCCTTTCCCACGCGCGAGTTGTTCCTTGAGAAAATCAACGATTTTGACCTGATCATCTTCGACCGCTATCGGCGGCGGGGGATCCTGCCCAGCGAATATCTCGACAATATCCGGCAATATGTCGAACAGGGTGGCGCGGTCCTGATCTCCTCCGGGCCGGAATACGGGGCCGCGGAAAGCATCTATCGGTCTCCCCTTGGCACCATCCTGCCCGGCGCGCCCACCGCGCGGGTATTCGAAGAAGGATTCATACCCCAGATCACCGATATCGGCCAGCGCCATCCGGTGACCGAAGGGCTGGACGCCCTGTCGCCCAACCCCGATGGCGAAGGTCCCGGCTGGGGTCGCTGGTTCCGCCTGATCGACGTGCTGGTCCCGGAAGAGGCGACAACCGTCATGTCCGGCATCGACGAAAGGCCGCTTCTGATCCTCAACCGGATCGGCGAAGGCCGGGTGTCGCTGATGACCTCCGATCAAAGCTGGCTGTGGGATCGCGGCTATGAAGGGGGCGGACCACAACTGGAACTCTTGCGGCGGCTGGCCCACTGGATGATGAAAGAACCCGAGCTTGAGGAAGAATCGCTCTGGGTCGAACCCGCAGGCCAGACCATGCGGATCATCCGGCGCACGCTCGATCTGGACACCGGCGATGTGACCGTCACCCATCCCGACGGAACCGAAACAGTGCTGTCACTGGAAGAGGTGTCGCCCGGGCGGTTCGAAACCCTTTGGGAAGCCCCGGAAATCGGGCTTTACCGGCTGGATGATGGCGAAGAAACCAGCGTTATCGCACTAGGGCCGTCAGCGCCGCGCGAATTCGAACAAACCATCGCCTCGGCGACACTGCTGGAACCGCTGGTCGAAAGCACCGGCGCTGGGGTCAAGGCGATCTCTGACGGAGATATCAGCATCCGGACCGTGCGCGAAGGACGGCCCGCATCCGGGCGCGGCTGGATCGGGATCACACCGCGCGGGGCCTACCAGACAGCCGATATCAGCATCACCCCGCTCCTGCCTGCCTGGGCCTGGCTTCTGCTGGCCTCAATCCTGATCGTGGGTGCGTGGCTGCGCGAAGGGCGGCGGTGAATTCGAACTGCTACTGTGCAATGCATGGTTGCCCAATTCGCGGACGCATTAATCATTTTTAGGGATAACTCCGAAAAAGGCGCCGCACGGTTGGGTTGAATGGGGTCGGGCCCACATCGCGCGCATACTCCCAGCCCAAAATCGGCTCCTTCTGGTCTGAATTCCGACTAAGTTACGCCTAATTCCCAACTATAAGCTGTTATTGTTTAGAATTCATGGACGATCCGACGGACCAAGCTCACCTGCACTCGCAGACAGAATGTTCAGCGGTATAAATAGGTAAAGGGAATACCAATGATTTTGAAGCATGGGCATAACACCAGCTCCGCAATCCTCGCACTTTTGGCCAGTGCAGCACTATTGGTGCCGCTTCAGGCAAGCGCCGACGAGGTCACGCTGAAGTCTACCGATGGTGGATCGATGGTCCTGACCGGAGAGCTTATCGCATTCGACAATAACGTTTATACGATCAACACAGACCTCGGCGGGATCAACGTCAAGGCTGACTTTGTCGAATGTTTCGGCGATGCCTGCCCTCAGATCATCGATGCGTCAGTAACAGCCGTGCAGGACGGCCCCATTGAGTGGGATGTCTCGCTTTGGGGCAAACGGCGGGCCTTCACCGAGCATGTGGAAAAACTGGCAGAGGAAGTGGCCGAAAAGACGGACGGTCAGTTCACCCTCAACATTTCCTATGGCGGGCTGGCTCCAAGCCGGGAAAACCTTGATGGCATTGCGGCCGGCACATTCGAAATGGCACAATTCTGCGCCGGCTATCATCCGGACAAGAACCCGTCCATTACCGTTCTCGAACTCCCATTCCTCGGCGTATCGTCGATGGATCTGGAACGCGCCGTCTCACAAGCGATCTATGATCACCCGGCCGTCAAAGAAGACCTGGCACGGTGGAATGCGACCCTCTTGATGCCGACACCACAGCCACAATACAACATCGCGGGGGTCGGCACGCCACCCACGAGCCTTGCTGCGTTTCGGGGGATGACAGTCCGCGCCACCGGCGGCACCGGTGCGGCGATCAATGCTCTCGGGGCATCAACCGTGAACTTGCCCGCCCCGCAGGTCAAAGATGCATTGTCAGCTGGCGAAATCAACGCGGTGGCCTTCGCACCCCATGCGCATATGTCGTTCGAAACGATCAACAACGCGCTTTGGTGGACAACTAATCTCAACCCTGGCACGGCCAATTGTCCTGTTGTGGTCAACACGGACGCGCTCAATGCGCTGCCAACAGACAGCCGCGTGGCACTTCTGTCCTCGGTGGATGATGCGCTGGATCACTTCATTTCCAATTACGAGGACTCCACGTTGTCCGCCTGGGAAACCGCGCTTGAAGAGCGGCAGATCATCCAGCTGACAATCGACGACAGCATTCTGAATGCGATCAACGCTGAAGTCGCAGCACCAACCGCAAACGCCTGGATCGCGCAAAACCAAGCCTTGGGCCTTCCCGCACAAGAGCTTTACGATCTGGCCACCAGCACAATCAACGGAGGCCGGTAGGCAGCGTCAATAAGATGCAGAGCAGGGGCAGGCCGCAACACACAGCCTGCCCTGTCATGCGTCAGAGCGGCGGGTCATTTACAGCGAAATCCGGATAGACGTGGCGACGACAGAGAATCTACATTCCAGACTTTACGGAGGCCGCTCCAAGATGGCGTAAAAACAGCCGAAGTAATCTCAAACAACGCCGGGCCCAGCGGGCATCCACGGATCATTCAATGGCGCTCGTGCAGCGAACAACCGGTCCAAAGGACCGCCTAACAGAAAATCAGACCGCCGAAGAGCAAAAGATGCCGCAGAGCATCCGAAGTCGGGAAAGAGCCCATTTGAACCGATGTTGCCCGGTCTAAAAATAGCCGCTTGGCCACTAGATTGCTTCTGACCTAGCAATATGAATCTCGGCGGGAACCTTTACTGCACCTTTGATCATTTGCGCGCAACTTGCCTCCACAATCCGTCCTTCGATTTCCTCGCGCAACGCGTCTTTTGACTCCGTGCCTCGCAAGATCGTTCCACGCCTACGAATGGGTTAGTCTAGTTCGGAGATCAGGCGCTCATCAGAATGGCGCGAAACACGTCAGATGCGCCTTTGTGTGACTGCCTGCGGCGCAGCGCCAGCCTTTATAAACGATCGTGCCTGGACCGGCCGCGTTCAGTCGATTTCCTTTCAAGGCCCATAGATCTCGCAGCCGTTGAACATTCGGCCTGCTTTCCGTCTTTTCGTGCGCGCTATTCAGCAGCGATCTTCAGGGTTGCGATCAGGTGATGGAATTTCTCGCCCTGCACGGCAACATGCTGGCGGGTGACTTGTGCCGCCATTTCCGGATCACCATTGGCAAGTGCTTCGAGAATGCTTTCGTGTTCGGACATGGATTGCCGCAGTCGCCCCCGCAGTCGCAGTTGTAGCCGCCGAAAGGGTTTCAGCCGCCGATGTAGCCGTTTTGCCTCGGCCTCAAGAAAACTGTTGCCGGACTGCGCGTAGATGATGTGATGAAAGCGTTCATTCTCGCGGTAGTAGCTGTCGGCGTCCTGATCCTGCATGGCTTTCATGCATTTTTCGTTGGCATCGTTCAAGTCGCCCAGTGCTGCATCGGTCATGCGCATTGCGGCAAAACGGGCGCTTGCGGCTTCGAGTTCTGCCATGACTTCGAACATTTCGATCAGTTCGATAGCGCCGGGCTGGCGCACAAACGCCCCGCGTCGTGGGATTTGTTCAACAAGCCCCGCCTGTGTGAGCCGTTGCAGCGCCTCGCGGATCGGTGTGCGCGAGACCGAAAACCGCTGCGCCAGCTGCACCTCATCAAGGCGGTCATTGTTGGCGAATCTGCCATCGAGAATCATATCTTCCAGTTCGTCGGCGATGGTGTCTGCATGCCGGTTTGCCATTGTCCGTGCTCCCTCGCGGCCATGACGGTTTGCTGTTTGACTCTATAATTAATACAGGTTTGGATATCTTGTATACAAAAAACTTGACTATGCATTACGTCGGGTGAATTAATATCCCATCGGTGCTTGATGAGTGCCACCAAGGGAGGAACTACCATGAAGACCGCTTTTAAAGCGACAATAGCGGCTGTCGCCATGATGGCCGTGTCCGCAACATCATTGCAGGCACAGGAATTGCGCCTGTCCCATCAATGGTCTGATAACGACGTGCGCCACAAGGTCGCCCAGATCGTCGCGGACGAGGTTGCGACGGCCGACGTCGGGCTTGAAATCCGCATTTTCCCGACCCAATCCCTGTTCAAAGCACGCGAGCAGTACACGCCGCTGTCGCGCGGTCAGCTTGATATGACGGTGCTGCCATTGTCCTATGCGGGCGGTCTGCAGCCTGCCTATAACCTGACCCTAATGCCTGGTCTGGTGAAGAACCACGACCACGCCGCACGCCTGAACGAAAGCCCGTTCATGGAAGCCATCGAGGAAAAGATGGCGGAAGATGATGTGATGGTGCTTGTCCATGGCTATCTTGCCGGGGGCTTTGCGGGCAAAGAGACCTGCATCACCTCGCCTGACGATATGGCGGGCCTGCAGACCCGTGCCGCCGGGCGCGCGTTTGAGCAGATGCTGGCCGGGGCGGGTGCATCCATCGCGTCCATGGCATCGTCCGAGATCTACAACGCCATGCAGACCGGCGTTCTGGATGCGGCGAATACCTCATCCTCGTCTTTCGTCAGCTACCGGATTTATGAGCAGGTCTCCTGCTACACGCCAGCGGGCGATTACGCTCTGTGGTTCATGTATCAGCCCCTGCTGATCAACAAATCGACGTTTGACGGTCTGACCGAAGAACAGCAACAGGCGCTGTTGGACGGAGCTGCAAAGGCTGAAGAGTTCTATCTTGAAGAGGCCAAGAAGGAAGATGCGGCCAGCCGCGAGGTATTTGCGCAAGCGGGTGTTGAGATCGCTGAGATGTCCGAGGAAGACTTCAACGCCTGGCGCGCATTGGCGCAAGAGACATCCTACAAGGCGTTTATCGAGGACACACCGGGTGGTCAGGAACTGCTTGATCTGGCCCTTTCTGTCGAGTGATCCAATCAAGGGCGGCGATTGTGCCGCCCTGTTTTCTACATAAAATCAGGAGGCTGCGGTGGCGGGCAACCCAGGCATCACTGTCGCGCAAACTGGTGGGAATCCGTTCCTGCGGTTTGTGGCGGCGATATCGACCTTGGCGGGGTGGACATCCGCGGCGATGATCGTCGCCGCCGTCGCCATCACCTGCCAGATGATTTTCATCCGCTTTGTCCTGAACGGATCGACCATCTGGCAGACCGAAGCGGTAATCTACCTTGTCATCGCGGCTACCCTGCTGGGGCTGCCTTACGTGCAGCGTCTGCGCGGGCATGTGAATGTCGATCTTGTGCCAATCTGGCTGGCGCCAAAGGCGCGGTTTGGTCTGTTCATTATCACGATGTCAATGTCGATCGTGATTGTGGGTGTGATGCTCTACTATGGCTATGAATACTGGCACTTTGCCTGGGAACGGAACTGGCGCTCTGACACGGTGTGGGGTGTACGGCTGTGGATACCCTATCTGGCGCTGCCTGTGGGATTTGCCCTTTTGATGCTGCAGCTGATTGCTGATCTGGTCGCCGTGATCCTGCGCATCGAAGATCCATTCGGCCTTGGCGAAAATGATGGGTTGGAATCCCGCACTTCGGGGGAGCTCTGATGGATCCGCTGCTGCTTGGCGCACTGGTTGCCGTATTCACGATCTTCATTCTGTTTTCAGGGATTTCAGTGGCGCTCGGGCTGCTGGTCGTGTCGGCTGGTTTCCTGATCATCTTCGACGGCATGCGGTCGCTGGAACTGATGCCCGAAATCCTGTTTGGCAAGCTGAACAACTTTGCTCTGCTGTCGATCCCGATGTTCATCATCATGGGGGCGTCAATTGCATCAACGCGCGCAGGTGCGGACCTTTATGAGGCGCTGGAACGATGGCTAACCCGCGTGCCGGGTGGGCTTGTGATTTCCAACCTTGGTGCCTGCGCGCTTTTCTCGGCCATGTCGGGGTCAAGCCCCGCAACCTGTGCGGCCATCGGCAAGATGGGTATCCCCGAAATGCGCAAGCGTGGCTATCCGGATGGTGTTGCCGCGGGCTCTATCGCGGCGGGTGGCACGCTGGGTATTCTGATCCCACCATCGGTCACCATGATCGTCTACGGCATTGCGACTGAAACCTCGATCGGGCGGTTGTTTCTTGCCGGTGTCTTTCCTGGCCTGATGCTGGTCGGTCTGTTCATGGCGTGGTCGCTTTATTCGACATGGCGGTCCGGCAATATGGAGGTGCTGTCATCTGTCAGCTATTCGTGGCGCGAAAAGTTCGAGATTCTGCCGCGTGTTCTGCCATTCCTGGCCATCATTATCGGGGTGCTTTACGCGATGTATGGCGGTATCGCGACACCGTCCGAGACCGCAGCGGTCGGTGCCCTTCTTTGCCTTGTCATCGCGATGGTCATCTACAAGCTGTGGAACCCGGCTGACCTGTGGGTGGTCCTGCGCGACAGTACCAAGGAATCGGTGATGATCCTGTTCATCATCGCGGCGGCAGGCGTTTTCAGCTACATGCTGTCGTCCCTTTTCATCACGCAATCCATCGCCGCATGGATCGGCACGCTGGATGTGAACCCCTGGGTGTTGATGGGGGCGGTGAACATCTTTTTGCTAATCGCGGGGTTCTTTCTGCCGCCGGTGGCGGTGATCCTGATGGCGGCACCGATCCTGCTGCCGATTATCACCACCGCAGGGTTTGATCCGATCTGGTTTGCCGTGATCCTGACGATCAACATGGAGATCGGGCTGATCTCGCCACCTGTTGGGCTGAACCTGTATGTCATCAACGGCATCGCACCCGACATCAAGCTGAAGACCATCCTGATGGGGTCGCTGCCCTATGTCGCCTGCATGGTCGTTGCGATCATCCTGCTGTGCATCTTTCCCGGTATCGCCACATGGCTTCCGAACGCGGTGATGGGGACAGCGGTATGACACTGCTGGCTGATCTTCTTTCGACCGTTTTTGAAAGGCGCCAGCGGCTGGGCCGGGCCGGGCATCGCGATGATCGACCGATCAAGGTGTTGACGGCTGATCTGATTGGTGCTGCAGGCGAGGTTTCCGGAACAACCGTCGCGCAAAATCTTCTGAACCGTTATGCCGAAATGGATAATGCCGCGAAGCTGGCGTTTTTTCACCATCTTGCGCGGGATATGAACATCGATGCGGCGCGGGTCCGTCAGGCGTTGGATGCCTATGAAACGGCGCAGACCAAACCCACCTATCGCACCTTCATGCAGGCCGCAGAGCCGCCGCGACAAGAGTTGATCCGCCGGCTCAATCAGGTGCCGGGGGCCACCGGCGCGCTGGTGTCGATGCGCGCCGATCTTTTGCGCCTTGGCCGCGACATCGACACGCTGCAGGCGCTCGACATTGATTTTCGCCATCTTTTCGCAAGCTGGTTCAACCGTGGCTTTCTGGTGCTGCGGCGCATCAACTGGGAAAGCCCGGCACAGATCCTGGACAAGATCATCGCCTATGAAGCGGTCCATCAGATCGACAGTTGGGACGATCTGCGCAGGCGCGTCGAACCGTCCGACCGACGCTGCTTTGCCTTTTTTCACCCTGCCATGCCGGACGAGCCACTCATCTTTGTCGAGGTCGCGCTGACGCAAGGCGTGCCGGGGTCAGTGCAGGGTGTGCTGGCCGAAAACCGTGAGATGATAGAGGCCGAGGCCGCAGATACGGCTGTGTTCTATTCGATCTCGAACTGTCAGGCGGGGTTGGCGAGCATTTCGTTCGGCAACTCGCTGATCAAACAGGTCGCTGCCGACCTTGCCTTGGAAGTGCCGGGGCTGAAGACATTCGTGACATTATCGCCCATTCCGGGCCTGGCTGATTGGCTGGCTGAAACCGATGATGAGGTCACGCCGGAGGAGGACGACCGCATTCGTAGCCTTGCCGCGCATTATCTGCTGGATGTCAAACGACGCGATGGTCTGCCGCGCGACCCTGTGGCCCGCTTCCATCTAGGGAACGGCGCGCTGATCCATCAGGTCAGCGCAAATGCCGATCTGTCGGAAAAGGGGCTGGCACAATCGCGCGGTGCCATGGTCAATTACCTCTACGACCTCGCAAAGGTGTCGCAGAACCACGAACGCTTTGCGGTCGATCATCAGATTACCGCCTCGGCAGAGGTGCGTGCGCTGGCGGCCACGGCACGCAAGGCCGCAGCCTGATGAAACGACACGCGATATGACAAATCCACTCTACGACGCACTTTTCGGCGTCCATGCAGGCAAGGCGACGCCGTTTCTTCATTTGGCGGATGGCCAGATTGTCACTCATGATGGATTTCTGAGGCTGGCGGCGCGGATCGCGCATGTCCTGACCAAGGCAGGCCTGCAACCCGGTGACCGCCTTGCCGCACAGGTTGCGAAATCGCCAGATGCGCTGGCGCTTTACGCCGCCTGCGCGCAGGCCGGGCTTGTGTTCCTGCCGCTGAACACCGCCTACACCGTCGATGAGTTGACTTATTTCATCGAAAACAGCCGTGCGCGGATGGTCATTTGCGACGACGCGGGGGCGGATGGGCTTCAACCCGTTGCCGACCGGCTGGGTGCGCAACTGCTGACACTGAACGGCGATGGCACTGGCAGCCTGATGGATGGGGCCCAAGGGCAGTCTGAGACCTACCCGACCGTGGCGCGCGCTGCGGATGATCTGGCCGCGTTTCTTTACACATCCGGAACAACCGGCCGATCAAAAGGCGCGATGCTGACCCAAGCCAACCTACTCTCGAACGCGCACACCTTGGCAGAGCACTGGCGTTTCGACGCTGACGACATTTTGCTGCATGCACTGCCGATCTTTCACACGCATGGGCTTTTCGTGGCAACGAACGTGACCCTGATCGCGGGCGGCGCGATGATCTTTCTGCCAAAATTCGACGTCGATCTGATTATCGAAAAACTACCACTGGCGACGGTGATGATGGGCGTGCCGACCTTTTATACCCGCCTTCTGGATGACAACCGGTTCACCGGCGATCTTGTGCGCGACATGCGGCTGTTCATTTCCGGCTCTGCCCCGCTTTTGGCCGAAACGCACATCCAGTTCGAGGGGCGCACAGGCCACCGTATTCTTGAACGGTATGGCATGACCGAAACCAATATGAACACGTCCAACCCTTATGGTGGCGAACGCCGGGCGGGCACGGTCGGCTTTCCGCTGCCGGGTGTAGACCTGAAAGTGTGTGATCCCAAGACCGGCGCCGAGTTGCCGCAAGGCGAGGTTGGCGTGATCGAGGTACGCGGGCCGAATGTGTTCAAAGGCTACTGGCAGATGCCCGAAAAGACCGCGGAAGAACTGCGACCGGATGGTTTTTTCATCACGGGCGACCTGGGGCAGATCGATGAAGATGGCTATGTCCATATCGTGGGACGGGACAAGGATCTGATCATCTCTGGGGGTTACAACATCTACCCCAAGGAAATCGAACTGGTGCTCGATGCGCAGCCCGGCGTGCTTGAAAGTGCCGTAATCGGTGTTCCTCATGCGGATTTCGGCGAAACGGTTCTGGGTCTTCTGGTGCCGGAACCGGGTGCAACCCCTGATACAGATGCCATCGCTGACGCCGTGGGCGACACGCTCGCCCGGTTCAAGCATCCGCGCAAACTGTTGGTGATTGACGAACTGCCCCGCAACACGATGGGAAAGGTCCAGAAGAACGCGCTACGCAACCGCTATTGCGATCTGTTCTCAGACAACCGTTCCAGCGTCACGCAGTGATTTCACCTCGTGTTCGCAATATCCCAAGGCACGCAGCACCTTTGTCGTATCACCCGCCAATATTGGCGGTGCGCTGGCAGCGTCCGGCGTTGCATTCCCTTCCATCGTGAATGGCAGACCGACATGTCCGGCTGTACCACGGGATACAAACGCGCGAGCGGTTTCGGGCGCGAGGTCCAACGCTTCTGGCAGCGTGCGCAGCCGTGCTGCTGGTACGTCCGCAGCAATGAAGATCCTTTCCCAATCTTCTGCCGTGCGATGTGCAAGCACATCCGCTAAGGCGTCGGCGAGTGTGTCCCGATTTCTGTCCCGCGCCACGGGGTTTGCAAAATCAGGATTGTCGAGCCAATCCCCGCGCCCAACCGCATTGGCCAGCCGTTTGAACTGCGAGTCCTCGTTTACACCCAAACTGATATGCCCGGACAGGCAGGCAAAGATGCCGGAAGAAGGCGAGCGGCTATTTGCGGTGTTTCCACGGGGTTCGGGCGGTCGGCCCGTCATTCTGTAGTCAGTGATCGTCGAACTCATCAGGCTGAATGCCGTTTCGAGCATTGAGACATCGACAAACCCGCCTTCACCGGTCGCCTGCCTATTCATCAAAGCGGAGGTGACACCAAGCGCACCGGCAAGTCCGGTAGCGTAGTCGATAATCGGCGCGCCGGTCCGAACCGGCCCGGTTTCCGCTGTTCCTGTCAACGCCATCAACCCGCTGATCGCTTGGATATTTACGTCATACGCCGGAACGTCCGCCATCGCGTTGCCACGGCCATATCCGGTCATTGCGCAATGGATCAGCCGCGGATTGATGGCCCGTGTATGGGCTTCTGTCAGGTCAAGCCGGGCCAGCGTGGAGGGTCTATGGTTCTCAACCAGCACATCCGCTGATGTCAGCAACCGGTGAAAGACGTCACGCCCATCATTGACCTCCAGATCAAGCGCGATGGATTGCTTGCCCGCGCCTTGCGTCTGATAAGCTGTACTCATCCCCTGAGCAGCCAGCGCCGCGTCAGTCCCGCCACGGTGGCGCATCGCGTCACCCTTCAGGCTTTCGACCTTGATCACCTCGGCCCCCAGAAGGCCAAGATAATAGGAACAGGCTGGCCCGGCCAATACATGCGTCCAGTCAATCACCCGGATGCCGTCCAAAGGTGCCGTCATCTCGCTTCCTCCAACGTGACGGCGCGCGACTGGCGGTTCAGGCTCCGGACCCGGACCGCCAGTGCCGTCAGCCCGACCAAGAGGAAGAGCAGCGCGATTGGCCGTGTAATGAATATCATCATACCGTTGTCCGACAACAGGAGCGCTTGCCGAAATGCCTCCTCTGCGCCGCCTGCCAAAACGAATGAAATGACGAAGGCTGCCGGGTTGAAGTCGAGTTTGCGCATAAGCCACCCCAAAAACCCGGCAGCCACCATGACATCGACATCAAACAGGTTCCCACGCGAGGTGTAGGCCGCGACAAAGGATGTCAGAAAGATCACCGGATACAGCACACCTGTGGGAATCCGCGTGATGAACCGCCCCACGAATGCCGCACCATAAAAGCCAATCAGCCCATACATCGCAATGCCGATCAGCCCACAGGCAAATAGCGCATAGACCAGTTCGCGGGATGTCAGAAACAGGGTTGGACCAATCTGGATGCCATGGATCAGGAATACCCCAATCAGGATCGCGCCAATGGTGGACCCCGGAATGCCCAGTGTCAGAAGCGGCGCCATGGACGGGCCGCTGACGGCGTTATTGGCCGCCTCTGGTGCGGCCACGCCTTCCAACGCACCCTTTCCCCAATCGTCCGGGTTCTTGGCGCGGCGCTTGCCTTCGCCATAGGCCACAAAGGCCGCGATGGCCGACCCAAGGCCGGGCAGCATCCCGATAAAGGACCCAATAAAGGATGACCGGATCACATGCGGCAGGCAGGGTTTATACTCCGCCCAGGTCAGCCGGTTTCGCATCGCGTCGTTGCCATCAGGGACCATCTCGGTTGTCTTGCCGCGTTCCTCGATCTGGGCGAAAACCTCGCCCAATACAAAGATTCCGATCATCAGGGGGACCAGACTAATCCCGTTGGTTAGATCAAAGCTGCCGAAGGTGAAACGCTCGGTCGAACTGATCGGATCAAGGCCGATCATGGCGACCAGCACACCCAAAGCTGCTGACGCCAGCCCGCGGGTGACCGATTTCCCAATCACGGATCCAATGACGATGAAGGCCGCGAAATAGACAGCAAACAGCTCTGGCGGGCCGAGTTTCAGCGCGATTGCTGCGATCCATGCGACCCCGACGATCAGCAGTATCTCACCAATGAAGTCGCCAATAACCGATGATATGGTCGCCACTTTCATGGCCTTTCCTGCCTTGCCTTGGCGGGCGAGCGGATAGCCATCCAACTGCGTGGCTGCCGATGCTGCCGTGCCCGGTGTATTGAACAGGATCGCGGCAATCGAACCGCCATAACGCCCGGATTTGCCAATGACATAAAGGAACGCCAACGCAGGAAGCGGCTCCATATAAAACGTCAGGGGCAAAAGCATCGCAATCGCGGCCGAAGCCGTCAGCCCCGGAATAGCGCCGACAATCATGCCAACGATGGCTGCCAGAAACACCCACCCCAGCAATACCGGATCGCTCAGAACACTGGCGAGAGCGGGAAAGATTTCCATCGTTTAATACCAACCAAATACATCAAGCAGGTCAAACCAGCGACCAAAGGGCGGAAAGACCCCCAACAATTCAAAAAAGATCAGGTGATAGGCTGCCGGGCATAACACGGCTGCAGCCAGCAGGCCGATCACATTGCGCACGCCGAAGATCCATAGTGCCAGTGGTGCCGCCAATGCAGTGCTGATTAGATAGCCAAACTGGGCCATGACCCAGACATAGGCCACCGCCAGCGCCAACAGCGCAAAAATGGCTGGCAGATGCTGTCGATCAAGCGCAGGTGCTGGTTTACCGCGTGCACCCCACAGTTCTGCAAGGCCAAGTGCCACCAGCGATAGCGATCCCGCCAACGGAAAAATGCGCGCACCCCAGCGCCCGTACTGATCCAAGGCGATGTTCATACTCGTGAATGTGGCGCCAACCCCCAGAAGGATCAGCGCCACGGCCACGGTCCGCGAGGCGGGAGTAGGCCCTGCGGACAAGTCTAACCCTGCTCTTTCAACGCATCGATCACCGGCTGGGTGTCGACCTGCATCTGGCGCAACCGGGCTTCTGTTTCCGCGCCGCTCAGGAACGCAGGCACATTGCCGCGTTCCAGCATCATATCGGCAAATTGCTGAGTTTCCGTGATCTCTTTCAACGCGGCTTCCATGCCGGAGATCATCTCTGGATCCGTGCCGTTCGGTGCGAAGAACACGATGGGTGAGGATACGGCGACATAGTCAAAGCCAAGCTCTGGCAATGTAGGGACATCGTCGCGGACCGGATCACGCTCTGGCGCAGCAAGAGCGAGCACACGCAGCTCGTTTTCAAAACCTGCCGCCTGCTGAATACCGACAAAGGCAAAATCCACCTGTTCGCCGATAACAGCGGCACGGGTTGGCCCACCCCCTTTGAACGGGACATCCTGTGCTTGCAGGCCGTTGCGGTTCAGAAAGCTTTGCCCGGCCACATGGTGGAAACCACCGCGTCCGTTATGTGCCCATCGCAAGCTGCCGGGGTTGGCATTTGCCGCATCCACCAAGTCCTGAACAGACTGGAACGGGCTGTTTGCAGGCACAATGACAGCAGGGGTCAGATTGCCGATCTGGGCGATAATCTCAAAGCTGTCAAACGGGTCCACATCGGTGTCACGCAGCATTGAGGTCAGCAGGAATGACCCGGCAGACGTGACCATCACTGTGTTCCCGTCCGGCCTTGCGGCTGCAGCTTCGGTCGCGCCGGTGATGCCGGATGATCCGGGCTTGTTCACGATGACCAGCGGGACCGGTAGGATACCATCGGCAGATGCGGCGGCAGCGCGTGCCAGCGCATCGGTGCCACCGCCGGCAGAATACGGCAAGATCGCATTGATCGGGCGGCGCGGGGCCCATTCCGCCAAGGCCGGCGCGGCGATAGCACCCACCGCTGCGGCAGAGACACCTGTTTTGATGAATTCGCGACGTTTCATGTTTTCCTCCCAGTAACACCGGGTGCATCTGAGCGCACCTTTGAAATACCACTGGACCTTAAACGGGAGCATAGAATAGAAAAAACGCAATTATCAGATTTATAAATCGGATTTTTCGAAGTGAACCTCAAAAGCCTGAAGGTCTTCGCCCTTGTTATGGAGGAAGGCACGCTTGCCCGTGCGGCAGACCGGATGCACCTGAGCCAGTCTGCCGCCAGCCGGTTACTGCAAATCCTTGAAGACGAATTTGGCGTCAGCCTGTTCCGACGTGACAAAAAACGATTGGTGCCAACACCGACCGGCGAACGGTTCTACCCCGAAGCCCTGCGCATTCTGGCACAGGTCGACCAAATCCCCGATTTCTTTGCACAAATTCAAAGCGATGCGCCGGAACCATTGCGCCTGATCTGCCATACGCGGATTGTGAACGGATTGGTTCTGCCCGCCATTGCGCGTTTCGCCGAACTGGAACCGGACACGGCGATCAAGCTGGAAATATATCCCAGGCGTGATCTGGGCCGCCGCATCATGAATGATCGCTATGATCTGGGAATTTCGGCGCTCCCGCTCCCGGTTGAGGGGATCAAACCCAATCTTTTGGGCACAACCGAACTATGCGTGGCCCTTTCACGGGATCACCCGCTCGCCGATCGCGATGAGCTGCACCCCATTGATCTTGCGGATGTCCCCTACATCGCGCTGGACGATTCAACCGTGATCCGGCGCATTGTGGATCAGGCGATGGATCGGGCCGGTGTGAAGCTGGTGATCAAGCATGAGGTTTCTGTGGGGTCGGCGGCCTACCGATTGGTGCAAAGCAAACTTGGGTTCACCTTTGCCGATCCGATAGCCCTTGACCCCGAGCTTGCATCCGCCATCGCTTTGGTCCCGTGGCGATACAAAATGGCCGTGCCATTTGGGTACTTCCTGCCACCACAGCGCGACAGGCATCCCAGTGCCGATGCTTTCGGGCGCGTTCTGCAACAGGTGTTCGATGCAAAACTTGTAGGTCGGCCTGTATAGAATGCGCGGCGCGCAATAGGACACGCGGCGCATCAGTGCCTTAGTTGAAAGGATCGACCGTCGCGTTGATTTCGACCGCTGCGTCGATCAGGTCGCCCCCGATAGAAGACCGAAACTGATCCCAAACCGGCTTCATCTCCGCCCTCCAGATCGCCAGTTCCTCAGAGGTCAGCGTGATAATCACACCGTCATCATCCAGAATATCCTGGCGTCGGGCCTGATTGATCTCATAGGCAAATCGGTTTCGTTCATGCGTGGTCAATTTCATGATATCAATCACCGTTTGGCGCGTATCCGGATCAAGGCTGTCAAGAAAGGCCTGTGACGTTACAACCAGATAACCGATGTAGTTATGGTTCGTTTCCGTAACGGCAGCCTGTTCGAGATAGAATTCCTCTTTCTGGATATTGGCCCAGGTGTTCTCTTGTCCCTGCACCTCGCCCGAGGCCAGCGCGTCATAAACTTTGCTGAAGGACAGCTTGACCGGGGTGATGTTCATCCGGCGCAGCACCTCTGCCGTGACAGGTGAGCTGGACGACACCCGGAAACTCAGACCGCTGGCATCACTTGGCAACCGCATTGGAACTGTCGCCGAATACTGCCGCATCCCGTTGGCCCAATAGCCCAGCCCGACAAAGCCGTCATCACTGATCCCATCGGTCATGCTTTGCGCCATTTCTGTTTCGAGGAACGCCATGACCTGCAAAGGTCCGTCGAAAAGGAAGGGCAGATTGAAAAGCTCGAACTGATCGGAATACGCCCCGAATTTCGTGACACCGGGGGCGGCAAATTGAACGTCGTCGTTTAACAGGGCCTCAAAGACGTCGTCATCATTGTAGAGCTCGCTGCGGCCGTAAACCTCGACACATAATGTACCATCAAGCTGCGTGTTGACCTGCTCGGCGAAGGCCAGTGCAGCTTCGCCCTTGGGGTGACCCTGCAGTGCGGTGATCAGGCTGAAACGGGCAACCCTTTCCCCTTGATCGCATTGCGCGATGAGTTGGGCCGGAAACGCTGTCAGCGCGGCGAGTGTGAGTGTTTGTAGAAATTTCATTGTTCTGTCCTCGTTTGGAGGGATGCTGGACGGAGATCGCGACATGAGTTTGTCAGATCCGTGTTGATTTGGGTGTGTTTGGTTGGCTGTCGCATCAGTTGCGTGCGACGACATCCCGGACCCAGAC
>CANKYO010000013.1 GCA_947488175.1 uncultured Paracoccaceae bacterium | reverse complement strand
TTCAAGGAAATCTAACCCTGACATATCGCCTTTTTCCAAGACAAGAATCTAGGTGTAATTGCTGTGGCTTTGGGCTCGTTGTAGCCATTCGTATCCTCAGGATCAAACGCGAAACAAACCTTAACACCACGTTCACATTTGCAGCGTGCGCTGCCTTAACGGGCGCAGATGGCCTCTTTGGGGTCCGACCCAAGTCCGACGTTTTGCCGACGCGATGCCGACCGGCTATTGGGCCAGCAAAACCTTGCGTTAACGATGATTCGCTCGCTTCCGCCTGATGACCGGTGTTGCGTGACCACGGCACCCCCACCGAACGTTGCGCGCCCCGCCAGTTCTTGACACCGCCCATCGGTCGGGCCAACCCTGCGGCATGGTTGATTTGCGCCCAGTGGGATATGTCATCGGTCTGCTTGTGGCGTCGCTTGGGCTTACCATGCTGGCCCCGCTGGTGGCCGACCTGCTGGCGGGTAACGATCACTGGTTCGTCTTCTTCGAAAGCGCGGTCATCACGGTCCTGACCGGCGGGCTGATGGCCATCGCCTGCGCCAACGGGGTGACGGCGGGCCTGTCGCTGCGCCAGACCTTTCTGCTGACCTCGCTGGTCTGGCTGACCCTGCCTGTTTTTGGCGCGATCCCCTTTGTTCTTGGCGCGACGGAGGCGTCATTTACCGATGCGTTTTTCGAGGCGATGTCAGGCCTGACCACCACCGGTGCGACCGCCCTGCGCGGGCTGGAAAACCTACCTGACGGTCTGCAGTTGTGGCGCGGCATCCTGCAATGGCTGGGCGGGGTCGGGATTGTCGTTGTGGCGATGGTTTTCCTGCCGGAACTGCGGGTCGGGGGGATGCAGATCTTCCGATCCGAAGGCTTTGATACTTCAGGAAAAATCCTGCCGCGCGCCGGTGAGATCGCAAGCCGGATCTCGGTGATCTATGTGGGGCTGACCATTGCCTGCGCGCTGGCCTATTCAGCGACGGGCATGGATCCGTTTGACGCCATGGTGCATTCCATGACCACCGTGTCCACCGGCGGGATGGCCAACTATGATGCCTCCTTCGGTATTTTCGGGGCCGGCGTGCATTATGTGGCGATTGTCTTCATGATCCTCGCGGCCCTCCCCTTTGTGCGGTTTGTGCAGCTTCTGGCAGGCACAGCGCAGCCCTTGTTTCGGGACAGGCAGATCAGGGGATTTATGCTGACGCTGGCGTTCAGTGTTCTGCTGGTGGCGTCCTGGCTGTGGGGCCGGGGTGGAGCGGTGACTGAGGGTACATTTCGCGATGCGCTGTTTAACGTCACCTCGATCATGACAGGCACCGGCTATGCCAGCGCCGACTATATGGGCTGGGGCACCTTCCCGGTGGCGATGTTTTTTTTCATCGGATTGATTGGCGGTTGCGCGGGCTCAACATCCTGTTCCGTCAAGGTTTTTCGCTATCAGCTTCTGTTTGCAGCCGTCAAAAGCCAGATCCGCCAGATCCATTCCCCCCATGGCATTTTCACGCCCCGCTATGATGGCCGCCCGATCAGTGAGGATGTGATGAACTCGGTCATCGCGTTTCTGGTGGCGTTCATCCTGTCACTCGGCATCACCTCGGTGCTGCTGGGGATGACCGGTCTTGATTTCATCACATCCGTGTCCGGCGCTGCCGCCGCCATCGCCAATATCGGCCCCGGCCTGGGGTTGGAGATCGGCCCGGCGGGCAACTACGCCAATATCAACGACACCGCGAAATGGATTCTGGCGATCGCGATGTTCGTGGGGCGGTTGGAGATCATGGTGGTCCTAACCATCCTATCCATCAAATTCTGGAGAAACTGATGACCGAACGGCCCCTTGGCGCCCAGATTTCCCATATGCTGAAGGATCGCGGGGTCGACGTGATTTTCGGCATTCCCGGCGTGCATAATCAGGAAATGTATCGCGGGATCGAAGAGGCCGGGATCACCCACGTTCTGGCCCGCCACGAACAGGGGGCAGGGTTCATGGCCGACGGCTATGCCCGCGCGACGGGCAATCCGGGGGTTGCTTACGTGATCACCGGGCCGGGGCTGTGCAACATCATGACGCCGATGGGGCAGGCCTATTCCGACAGCGTGCCGATGCTGGTGATCTCAAGCTGTTTGGATGAAACCGCGGCCAGGCGGGGGCAGTTGCACCAGATGAAGGATCAGGAAGGGGCGGCAAGGGCGGTCTGTGACTGGTCCGAGACGGCGCGGACGGCAGAGGCGGCGTATGGGCTGATTGATCGGGCGTTTGGGGAATTTAAGGTTCGGCGGAAACGGCCTAAATCGCTTGTTGTGCCGATCAATGTGTTGGAGGGCCAGGCGAAATCGTTCCCTTCCAAGAGACCACCACCAAGCACATACCATCTCGGTGCGGATCTTGTGCTTGATGTCAAACCTGCCGTCAGAAACGCAAAACGCCCGCTATTCATTTTTGGCGGCGGAGCCCGCAAAGCGCATAATTTTGCACGTGACGTTTTAGAAAAAACGGATGCCGCTTGCTTCATGACATATGCTGGCAGAGGAGTGATCGCTGATAATTATCCACTTAATTTTGGACCCACTTTGGCGCGACCCGCCAGTGCAGATGTGATTGCGCAGGCGGATGTTGTTATTGCGGTCGGAACCGAATTGGCGGAAGTCGACCTGTGGCGCCAATACTTAGGTTGTGCGGCACAATTGATCCGGGTCGACCTAGACGTTGAAGTCTTGGGCGATGGCCAAGAAGCGCATTCGCAACTTCAGATTGATGCGACGGTGTTTCTTTCGTCATTGTCCCATGACTTGAAAGAGCACAGCGCCGCGACGGATTGGACGACTGACGAAGTTATCAATTTCCGGTCCCGCATGCGCGCCGAGATCGACGCCGAACGTCCCGGTATTTTACCTGTAGTTGATGCGCTGAAAGAGGTGCTTTCCCCTTATACCATGATCTATTCCGACATGACCCAATTCGCCTATGCCGCGAAAGAAGTCTACCCCATGGATCGCCCGGCTCATTGGCACCACCCTTATGGCTTTGGCACACTGGGTTATGCGCTGCCTGCTGCCATTGGTGGTAAGATCGGGGTGGGGGATCAGCCTGTCATTGCGATTCTTGGCGATTATGGTTTTCAGTACACTGTTCAGGAACTTGCCGTGGCAGTGGAACTGGAACTGACCCTGCCCATTATCATCTGGGACAATGGCAAGCTGGGCGAGATTGAGGACAGCATGGTCCGTGCCCAGATTGCCCCAAACGCTGTTGTGCAGCGCAACCCGGATTTCTGTAAATTGGCAGAGGCATATGGTGCCGCATCAGCCGCGCCGCGTGATCTGGCGGCTTTTCAGCAGGCAATCAAGGATGCGCTGGCCGCAGATGGGCCAACGATCATTCATGTAAAGTCAGATATCGCGCTGAAGTGACTGCAGACCTACCAGCAGCTGACCAGCACAGTGATATCCGCTGCCCGCCGCGTTAGCGCTACAGGTGAGATCGGGCCAGATGCTTCGGCCAATTGCGCTGCCACGCCCTGCGCCGTTAGCACATCGACAATCTGCTCAGCATCCAGCGAAAAATTCACCTCGGGTGGCAAGACCTGGGTGGCGCCGTCTGCACGGGGCTTCAACATGCCGATCACAAGGCCCGCATCGTCAAAGATGGGCCCACCGGCATCCCCTTGCTGGGGCAGGATCGACAGACGTTTGATCCGATTGTCACCGTCGAGGCCGCGAATATCGACAACCTGACCGAATGTCAGTGTCGGCGCGCTGAGCACGCCGTTGAACGGGTAACCCGCCACCGCGATCTGGTCCTGCAGGCGCGGCACCGCTGTCAGGAAACGGGCTACATTCAGCGGGGCAAGATCGCCCAGTGGACGCAACACGGCGATACCAAGGTCATCGTCCGTGAACACGACCTCCGCGTCGTCTTCGCGGTCAAAGGTGATGCGTTCGCAGCTTTGCACGGCCTCCGGCGTTGTCACCACGACCCCATCATCCGACACGAAAAAGCCAGAGCGTGACAGACGCGGTTGGCGCACCGAGAGCCCCGCCACCATGTCAATCGCCTGATCTTCGCCCGGGGGCGCGATATTGGGGTCAAGCACACCGGGCAGGCGTTCAAAGCTTGCTTCCATTTCTTCGATCACGCGCAGGCGGCGCTGGTCGTCGCCGAGCGGCCAGACCAGAGTAAACCCTTTGATTGCATTGTCCTGCAAGGTCACGCTTGTATAGGAATGGATACCCCGACCGATCCCCTCAATGACAAAGCCATCACGGCCACGGCTGCGTGGCCCGTCTGGCGGCACAATGTCAAGGATCTGAAACACCTCATAAAGGCCGACCATCTTCCCCTCATCGCCTTCCTGACTGATGAAAAGCACCTGTGCCTGAGGGATGTCGCCGCTGGCGTCAAAGCGCACGAATGGCGGTTTGTATTCGGTAAAGGCCACCACATCGGTGGGGATCCGCATCTGGATGCCGGATGCGTCATCGCGCACCAGACGCATGTTCAGCCCTTCCAGAACGCTGTTGTATTGTTCAAACAATAAGGCCCGCTGGCGCGTCGTCAGAACGCCGGTGGGTTCCTGGTTATTGGCTGTCTGCCAGGCCTGCATGGCCCCGCGTGTGCCCCGGCCGAAAGATCCATCAATCGCCGCGTCATAGAAACCCGCCCATTGCAGCGCTTTCTGCAATGCCTCGCGGTCTTCGCGCGTCAGGGCAGCCTCGGATGCGCGGGCCTCCTGCGGCGTCTCATCTGGTGCGTCAAACGGATCGGTCGGGATCGCAGTATCGGTGGTTGTTGGGGGTGCGATCACAGGGTCGGCTGGTGGCTGGACCGGCGCGCGCGCGGCACTGCCCCCGATGGGCCAGAACTGCTGCTTGAAGAATTGACCGTTCTTGACAAAGCTGTCGGGTGGGACAGCACCCCGGGCCAGCAGGCCGGCCAGTGCCGTTTCGGCCCCGCGTTCGTTGAACGGACCGATGAAGATGCCGTAGAAACCATCGCCCAGGTAGAACCCGGCCACGTCATCCAGACGACGTGCATATTCGCGCGCGCGATCCTGCGCGCCTGTCAGTGTCTGCCGTGCTTCGATCTGGACCCAGAAATTGTCCTGCGCGGCTGCCGATACCGTCATACCCAGTGAAAAAATGATAATCGCAAGTGCTCTGACCATCGATGTCCCAATACCGTGTTGAGTGGTGTCAACTGACTGGCCCCGTCTTGCCCAAGACGCAAGAGTAAGCGCGGTAAATTCTACGCAATCTGCCCAATAAGTCGCAACCCGTTGCCCAATTGACCCTTGTCGCTGGGGGCCCTATTGAACGCCTAATCGCAGACGAGGGTTAAGATGGCGGAAAAACCACGCAGTTTTCAGGAAATCATACTGCGGCTTCAGGCCTATTGGGCCAGCAAGGGCTGCGCGATCCTGCAGCCTTACGATATGGAAGTGGGGGCAGGCACCTTTCACCCCGCCACGACCCTGCGCGCGCTGGGCAGCAAGCCTTGGGCAGTCGCCTATGTGCAGCCCTCCCGCCGCCCGACAGATGGCCGCTATGGCGAAAACCCGAACCGTTTGCAGCACTATTATCAGTTTCAGGTCCTGATCAAACCGTCCCCGCCTGAGATGCAGCAGCTTTATCTCGGCTCGCTTGAGGCGATCGGGATTGATGCCACGATGCATGACATCCGCTTTGTCGAGGATGACTGGGAAAGCCCCACGTTGGGCGCCTGGGGCCTGGGGTGGGAGGTCTGGTGCGACGGGATGGAGGTGAGCCAGTTCACCTATTTCCAGCAGGTCGGCGGGCATGATTGCAAGCCGGTCTCGGGTGAGCTGACCTATGGGTTGGAACGTCTCGCGATGTATGTTCTGGGCGTCGATCACGTCATGGACATGCCATTCAACGACCCCCAGACGCCAATCGCACTCAGCTATGGTGATATCTTCAAACAGACCGAACAGGAATATGCCCGCTGGAACTTTGACGTGGCCGATACCGATGTGCTGCTTCAGCATTTCAAGGATGCGGAGGCCGAATGCCAGCGGATTCTGGATGAACCCGCCGAGGATCCAAAGACAGACCTGCGAATCATCATGGCCCACCCCGCCTATGACCAATGCATCAAGGCATCCCATGTTTTCAACCTACTAGACGCGCGCGGCGTGATCTCGGTCACCGAACGGCAGGCCTATATCGGGCGGGTCCGGGCACTGGCCAAGGCCTGCGCCGATGCGTTCGTGCAGACCGATGCGGCCGGGGCTGCCGCCTGATGGCACGTATCGCAATTGTGGGAATTCTTATGCTGGCCGTCATCGCAGGTGCGTTGCTTTATTACCAACAGGTCTATGCCTACTACACCCAGGTGCAGGCGGAAAATGCTGATGTCCGCCTGACCAATCTGGTCACCGGCGAGGCAGAGCCGATCCTGTTTGACAGCTTTCAGGCGATTGATGCTGACAGCAGCCCGATCCGCTATCGCGCTTGCTTCACCACGCCGCTGAGCCTGGCCACGCTGACCGAAACCTTCGTGATCCGTGATGATGCGGAACCGCGTACCGCCCCCGGTTGGTTCGACTGTTTCGATGCAGAGCAGATTGGCGCTGACCTGCAAGGTGAGGCGATTGCCTTTCTTGGCGTCGAAAACATCCACTACGGGATCGACCGTATCGTGGCCGTCTATCCCGATGGCCGGGCCTATGCCTGGCACCAGATTAATGAATGTGGCGAGGTTGTCTTTGACGGCAACCCTGTCCCCGAAGGCTGCCCGGCCAGACCAGAAAGCACCGATTGATGCCCGATCTTCTGATTGAACTCTTTTCCGAGGAAATCCCTGCGCGCATGCAAACCCGCGCGGCTGAGGACCTGAAGAAACTCGTGACAGATGGCTTGGTCGAGGCCGGACTGACCTATGCGGGGGCTGCGGCCTTTTCGACGCCGCGCCGCCTGACCCTGTCGGTTGAGGGACTGACCGGTGAAAGCAAGCCCGTGCGCGAGGAACGGCGCGGGCCAAAGGTCGGCGCGCCGGACAAGGCTGTCGAGGGGTTTTTGCGCGGGGCGGGGGTGGCCCGCGAAGACCTTGAGGTGCGCGATGACAAGAAAGGGCAGGTCTATTTTGCCGTCATCGAAAAACCAGGGCGGATGGCGGCGGATATCATCGCCGAAGTGCTCGAACACGCGATCCGCCACTTCCCTTGGCCCAAATCAATGCGCTGGGGCGGTGGCCCGCTGAAATGGGTACGTCCGCTGCATGCGATCCTGTGCATTCTGGTGGATGAGGCCGGGGCCGAGGTTGTGCCGCTGGATGTGGATGGCATCGTATCGGGCAATACCACGTGCGGGCATCGCTTCATGGCACCCGATCCGTTTTCTGTCACATCTTTCGATGATTACGAGACGAAGTTGAAGCGCGCCAATGTCGTCCTGCGCGCCGATGAACGGGCAGAGGCGATTTGGGCAGAGGCCACAAACCAGGCCTTTGCGCAGGGTCTTGAGGTGGTCGAAGATCGCGGGTTGCTGGCCGAGGTGGCAGGGCTGGTCGAATGGCCGGTCGTTCTGCTGGGCCGCATCGACGATGATTTTCTGGGCCTGCCGCCAGAGGTGCTGCAGACGTCGATGAAAGAACATCAGAAATTCTTTTCCGTCCGCAACCCCAAGACAGGGCGGATTGAACGGTTCGTGACAGTGGCAAATATGGAAACCGCCGACAATGGCGCGACCATTCTGGCGGGCAATCAGAAGGTACTGGCGGCCCGGTTGGCCGACGCGAAGTTCTTTTGGGAAAACGATCTGCGCACGGTCAAGACCAAGGGGTTGGAGGGGATGGCGGCGCCGTTGGCTGATGTGACGTTCCACAACAAGTTGGGATCGCAGGCCGACCGGATCAAACGGATCGAAGCCTTGGCGCGGGAGATTGCGCCAAGTGTGGGCGCGATGCCTGATCTGGCGACCGAGGCTGCGCGGATCTGCAAGGCCGATCTGGCGTCTGAAATGGTCTATGAGTTTCCTGAACTGCAGGGGCTTATGGGCCGCTACTATGCCGAAGCCGCCGGGCATGACGAAGGTGTGCCCGAGGCCTGTGAAGAGCATTGGCAACCGCTGGGGCCGTCAGATGAGGTGCCGACAGCGCCTGTGTCCATCGCTGTGGCACTGGCTGACAAGATCGACACCCTGACCGGGTTCTGGGCAATTGATGAGAAGCCGACCGGGAGCAAGGACCCGTTTGCGCTGCGCAGGGCTGCGTTGGGGGTTGTTCGGTTGGTTTTGGAGAATGAGAGACGGATTCCATTGTCAGATGTTGCATTCACAAGCGCTCGCTCATTTGGTGCAAATGCAGCAAAGGAAGCTCTAAAGCAAAGAGCTACAAACTCAGTTGATGCGGATTGGGACAACGGGGAACCAGTCGCAGCAGACTTGAAATCAGCCATCAAGAACTCTGCAGGCGCAATGTTCAATGCAGATGAGGCGACACGCGACCTGCTCTCGTTCTTTCACGACCGTCTGAAAGTTTTCCTCAAGGACAAAGGCATCCGCCACGACATCATCGACGCCTGCATCGCCATGCCCGGCAATGATGACCTGACGTTGCTGGTCAAACGGGCCGAGGCTTTGGCCGCAGTTCTCGCCACCGATGACGGTGAAAACCTGATTCAAGGGTTCAAACGTGCCAATAACATCCTGACCCAGGCCGAGGAAAAGGATGGCGTTGAATACTCCTATGGGGCGGATGTGAAATACGCCGAAGAACCCGCCGAAAAGGCGCTGTTTGCCGCTCTTGATGCTGCAGATGCAAAGATCGCACCGGCTATGAAAGTTGAGGATTTCAGCACAGCGATGACTGCTATGGCAGCACTTCGCGGACCGATTGATCAATTCTTCACCGATGTGCAAGTCAACGCCGACAGCCAGATATTGCGTCGCAACAGGCTTAACCTATTGTCGCGCATCAGGAATATCTGCCTCAGCGTCGCCGATCTGACGCAAATCGAGGGCTAGACGAAAGTCAGGGAAACTTTCCTATACACGTCATCGTTTTATCGCCTATGCTGCACCTGAACAATGAATGGTGCCGCAGTGCAGCAACAGTCGACATATAAGCAGCTGACGCTGATCACCCCCACCGCCGCGATGCACGCGTCGGTGCATGGGGGGCGGGCGAAATGTCTGCAGCGTCTGATCCGGCTGGAGATGCCGGTCCCGGTGACGGTTGCCTTGTCATTTGATGCCGTACAGCAGATCGCACGCGGGCAATCGGTGGATATGGATGCCTTGATGGCACCCTTCGGGCCGCAGCCACTTTTGTCTGTCCGCCCGTCCAGTCAGGACCCAGATTGGGGCGGGCCCAGTGCGATTCTCAACATCGGTATGAACGACGCCCGTCACGACGCCATGTGCGAGACGATGGGCGAATGGGCGGCCTCGGCCATGTATCTGCGTTTTGTGCAGGCTTATGCGATCCACGTCGCGCGGCTGGACCCGGATGAGTTTTACCTGCCCGATGTGCCTGACAGGCTGAGCCTGAAGGCCATGCTGGACACTTACGAGGCCGAGACAGATGAACAATTTCCGCAGGATCCGGCGGTTCAACTGACGCAAGTATTGCGATCCATGGCCCGCGCTTGGGATGGCACCACAGCCCGCCTGTTGCGTCAGGCCAAGGGTGCGCCGCAGGATGCGGGCCTTGGTCTGGTGGTGCAGGCGATGGCCCTGGGCGTGGGGCAGGGCGAATGCGGGTCCGGCGTGATCCAGTATGTGGATAGCACGACCGGCGTGCCCCAGATCACCGGCCGCTATATGAGCCAAAGCCAGGGGCGCGAGGCGCTGGGCGCGGCGGAAGGGGCCATTTACCTGACCCGTGATCCCCGTGGTCCATCATTGGAGGACCTGTGTCCGGATGCGTTTGCCGAACTGGTTGCGCTGCGCGATATCTGCCGCCGCTTCCTGCGCGAGGAAATGCAGGTCGAATTCACCATTGAAAACGGCAGTCTGCATATTCTGGATGCGGTCCGCGTGCAGCGCTCCTCGCGCGCCTCAGTCCGGATTGCGGTCGCGCTGGCCGAGGACGAGATGATCCCGCGCGAAGAGGCGGTATTGCGGGTGGAACCTGCGGCCCTGTCGGAATTGCTGCATCGGCAGATTGATCCGTTGGCCAAGCGCGACCTGATCGTGCGCGGCATTGCCGCCAGTCCGGGTGCGGCAACGGGTCGGATCGTGTTGACCGCGAATGAAGCGCAGGCAAGTGCCGCACGGGGTGAGGCCTGCGTGCTGGTCCGGCGCGAGACGACGCCAGAGGATATCCGCGGTATGCATGCGGCGCAGGCCGTACTGACCATGCGCGGTGGTGTCACCAGCCATGCCGCTGTGATCGGCCGCGGGCTGGGTGTGCCTTGTGTTGTGGGTGCCTCGGACCTGTCGATCGATTTCAAAAAGCGGCAGGTCATCGCGCCCAATGGCCGTCGCTTTGCTGCAGGCGACACGATTACCGTCGATGGCACAACAGGTCAGATCCTTGCGGGCGAGCCACCGATGCTGGAGGCGGCATTGGACGATGCCTTTCAGACCCTGCTGCAATGGGCCGATGAATTCCGCGATATCGGCGTGCGGGCCAATGCAGACACACCCGCGGATGCGCAGACTGCGCGCAACTTTGCCGCCGAGGGCATCGGCCTTTGCCGGACCGAGCATATGTTCTTTGAAGGTGAGCGCCTGCGGGTCATGCGCGAGATGATCTTTGCCGAAGGCGGCGATGACAGACGCGCCGTGCTGGACCGGCTTTTGCCCATGCAGCGCGCCGATTTCCGTGCCTTGTTCGAGATCATGCAGGGGCGCAATGTTTGCGTGCGCCTGTTCGATCCGCCGCTGCACGAGTTTCTGCCATCGGACAAGGCCGGGCTGCGTGATCTGGCGGGGCAGATGGATGTACCGCTTCATGAGGCGACCGCCCGGGTCGAGGCGTTGAGCGAATATAACCCGATGCTGGGGATGCGTGGCGTCCGGCTGGGTATCGCCATCCCCGAAATCTACGACATGCAGGCCCGCGCGATTTTCGAGGCGATCGCCGCTGTCATCAAATCCGGCACAGAGATCACGGTCGAGATCATGATCCCGCTGGTCAGCGCCATGCGCGAGGTCGAACTGGTCAAGGCCCGCGTCGATGGGGTGGCCAATGCGGTGATGGCCGAAACCAGGACCGAATTCGAATATCGCCTTGGTGTCATGGTTGAAACGCCACGCGCGGCTTTGCGTGCCCAGGATATCGCCGAACATGCGGCATTTCTGTCTTTTGGCACCAATGACCTGACACAGATGACCTATGGCTTGTCGCGCGACGATGCGGGCCGTTTCATGTCGGCCTATGTCCAACAAGGGGTCTATGCCGAAGACCCGTTTCACACGCTCGACATTGAAGGGGTGGGCGAGTTGATTGCGCTGGGGGCTGAACGTGGTCGGGCCGGCCGCAAGGACGTTATCCTGTCGATCTGTGGCGAGCATGGGGGCAGCCGGTCTGCCATCGCGTTCTGCCGGACACATGGATTTGATTACGTGTCATGTTCACCCTTCCGTGTCCCTGTTGCGCGACTCACCGCCGCACAATTGGCGCTGCAGGATCGGGTCGTAAGTTAACAAATCCAAGGTTTTGTGGCATTTATGCGCCTTCATACGCGATATTGGGTGACAATCCCTGTTTGCAACGTGGGGGCTGTTGCGTGTCCGGCGACAGTCCTGACCTAGGGGTAGACGTAAGCGTCACTTTCGCCTAAAGACACGATCGCTTGCGCGGGAGCTACCTCCGCGCTTTTCCTGGGTGGGAAAAGGATAATGATTATGAAGGCGTTTCGTGCCACATTCCTTGTGGCGCTTCTATCATGTTTTGCGTCTGCCGCTGTGGCAGACGAGGTTCTGGCCAGCCGCCTTGGCGCGCTTTTGGGTAAGGAACGTCAGGCCCTTGCTGTGGTGCCTGACAGCCGTCTGGCCGCTTTGACAAGCGTGCCGTCCGCGCAAGAGCGCGGCGTTGAGACCCAAAGCGGTGTGATCTATGATCGTGCATTTCTGGCCTCGCAGCCTGCCGCCGACGGCAACAGCGAATGGGAATGTCTGGCCGAGGCGCTTTATTTCGAAGCGCGCGGCGAATCCGTGCGCGGCATGTTTGCCGTGGGCGAGGTGATCCTGAACCGGGTCGACAGCCAGCTTTATCCCGATACGCTTTGTGCGGTGATCAATCAGGGTACCGGGCGACGCTATGCCTGCCAGTTTACGTATACCTGTGACGGTCTGGCCGAAAATATTGCCGAACCACGCGCCTGGGAACGGGTGGGCAAAGTTGCCCGTCTGCTGGTCGATGGTGTCCCACGCGCGCTGACCGGTGGTGCCACGCATTATCACACCAAGGCGGTCAACCCGTCATGGGCGCGTGTCTATCCGCGCACGGCGTCCATCGGATCGCATTACTTTTACCGCAAACCGACGCGGACTGCATCCAATTAGGGTCGCTTAACGGGGCTACGGCGTCGCCTTGCCTCCTTGCCCCGGCCTGCGGTCACTAGTATCGAACGCGTGTAATCTTCGCGTTCGGACCGTGCCATGACAGATGATATTCGCCTTGCCTTTGCCCATCCAAGCGAGCGGGCCGAGGCGAGCAGCCAGACCCCCTGCGACCGTATCTCTCTGCGCGACTATGTCGTCGAGGTCGAGATTGGTGCGTTTCAGCAGGAACGCGGCAAGTTGCAGCGCGTCCGCTTTAACGTGGTGGTCGAGGTGCTGCCGCTGAGCGGTCCGATCGACGATGATGTGGACCGCATCCTGTCTTATGACAAAGTGACCGAGGCGATCGGGATCGAGCTTGAGGCCGAACGCCTGAACCTGTTGGAAACACTTGCCGCCCGGGTGGCAGAACGCATCCTTCTTGAACCGCAGGCGGAGCGGGTGTTTGTCCGGATCGAAAAGCTGGATCGCGGTCCCTTTGCCTTAGGGGTTGAGATCGTGCGGTCGCGCGATGGCGTGCATCTGGCCGGGCAGGACCATGTGGAGGCCCCGCATCCGCGTGTCGTCTATCTGTCCAATGCGGCTGTTGCTGCACCCCATTTGGGCGATTGGATTGATCAGTTGGCGGCGATGGATGCGCCGCTGATCCTGTGCGTCGGTGCTGCTGAACTGCCCGCTCCGCAGGCCGGCAATGCCCTGGCACAACGCCGGATCGACCTTTTGGCCATTGAACAAAACGCCTGGACTTTGGCCGCCCATGACCGCCGCTGCAAGGTGGTTGGCACAAGGACCGAGCTGGATTGGGCGATGAAAAACGGCCAGATCTGTATCTGGGCCCCGTCCAAGATCGTTCTGGATGCGGTGGATGGCCCGTCCGCCAGCCCACGCGACGCCCTCGCACTTGTGGCATGGTTTGCTGCCGAGATGCAGGCGACGGAATTGCTGGTGATTGGTGACGACGCGCCAGAGGCGGCGATGCCGGTGCGTGTGGCGGATGTCGGTGCCACATCATTGCAATGAAGCGTTATTGTCGCCCATTGGTACAGACCGGGCCAAACCGGCCCGCTGATGCACTCACCCTCGCTGGCGGCTGGGCATGGTTCAGCCACGTTGCAGTGCATCAGCGCGGCGCGCCTGTGCAGCATGTACCAGCGGCGGACATACCGGAGGCCGTGCTGACCCGTCTGACAGCGCCGCGCGCCGCAATTGCCGGTCTCTCTATGTATCAGCCACGGATCATGGGTATCCTGAATGTCACGCCTGACAGCTTTTCGGATGGGGGCCGCTTCGACGACCCCGATCGGGCGGTTTCACATGCCAATCAGATGATCGCGTCGGGGGCCGATATCATCGATATTGGCGGGGAAAGCACCCGCCCCGGCGCTGACGAGGTTGATGTGGCGGAGGAGGTTGCCAGAACCGCCCCGGTAATTGGCGCGTTGCGGGCCGCAAGCGACGTCCCCATTTCCATAGACACGCGGAAAGCGGCAGTGGCGGAGGCAGCGGTCAACGCCGGGGCCAGCTTGATCAACGATGTTGCGGCGTTCACCTTCGATCCGCGTCTGGCTGATGTGGCGGCCAACGGCGGTCTGCCGGTTTGCCTCATGCATGCGCAGGGTGATCCCAAAACAATGCAGGCCGATCCGCGCTATGATGACGTGCTGCTGGACGTCTATGATTTCTTGGAAGAGCGCATTGCGGTGGCCGAGGCGGCGGGGATCGCCCGAGACCAGATCATCGTTGATCCAGGTATCGGCTTCGGCAAAAAGGTCGCGCATAATCTGTCACTCTTGTGGGGGCTGGCGGTATTTCATGCGCTGGGCTGCCCGATCCTGCTGGGCGCATCGCGCAAACGGTTCATCAGCGTGCTGGGCGGCGGCGATGCGGCAACCGACCAGTTGGGGGGATCCATCGCTGTCGCCCTACATGGCTTGCGTCAGGGGGTGCAAATCCTGCGAGTCCACGATACATTCGCGACCAAACAGGCGTTCGACCTGGAACAGGCAATCAGCGGGGCACAGCGACAATGACACGCAAGCTTTTCGGGACCGACGGGGTGCGGGGCAAGGCAAATGCCTATCCCATGACAGCAGAGATGGTGTTGAAGGTGGGCGCGGCCGCAGGGCGCTATTTCCGGCGCGACGGGTCCAATGTGCACCGGGTCGTCATTGGCAAGGACACCCGTCTGTCGGGTTACATGTTTGAAAACGCGCTGACGGCAGGTCTGACAAGTACGGGGATGAACGTGCTCCTGCTCGGGCCTGTGCCGACACCGGCGGTGGGCCTTCTAACCACCTCCATGCGTGCCGATGTGGGGATCATGCTTTCGGCCAGCCATAACCCGCATCATGACAACGGGATCAAGTTTTTCGGCCCCGATGGGTTCAAACTGTCGGATGAGGCTGAGGCCGAGATCGAAGAGTTGATCGCGGGTGAGATTGAACCGGCACAGGCGCAGAATATCGGGCGCGCGAAACGGATCGACGATGGGCGCTTCCGTTATGCCGAACGGGTCAAATCCACATTTCCGGCGGGCATGCGCCTTGATGGTCTGAAAGTGGTGATCGATTGCGCCAATGGGGCGGGCTACAAAGTCGCGCCGGAGGTTCTGTGGGAACTGGGCGCAACCGTTATCCCCGTTGGGGTAGCGCCGAACGGCTATAACATCAACGATGGGTGCGGTTCGACCAGCACTGCCTTGGCCGCTCAGACCATCCGGGACGAAGGGGCCGATGTCGGGATTTGCCTGGACGGTGACGCGGACCGGGTGATGATCCTCGACGAAAATGGTGCCGTTGCCGATGGCGATCAGATCATGGCCTTGATGGCAGGTCGCTGGGCCGATCAGGATCGGCTGAATGGCGGCACATTGGTGGCCACAGTAATGTCTAATCTGGGACTGGAGCGTTATCTGGACGGGCGCGGGTTGCGGCTGGAGCGCACCGCCGTCGGTGACCGCTACGTGGTTGAGGCGATGCGGGCCAATGGCTGGAACCTCGGCGGTGAGCAATCGGGCCATATCGTGATGACTGATTTCGCGACCACCGGTGACGGTCTGCTGGCCGGGCTGCAGTTTCTGGCGGCAATGGTGGAAACCGGTCGCAAGTCGAGCGAGCTGAGCCGGAGCTTTGAAACCGTTCCGCAGATGCTCAGGAACGTACGCTATGCGGTGGGACAAGACCCTTTGAATGCGGACACGGTTCGCAAATCCATTGCCGATGCAGAAGCACGTTTGCAGGGCAAGGGTCGGCTTTTGATCCGGAAATCCGGGACCGAACCGTTGATCCGCGTGATGGCCGAGTGCGAGGATGACGGGCTGTTGGGCCAGGTCGTCGACGGGATCGTGGCCGAGGTCGAAGCGGCGGTTTGACCTGGTTGGTGTCGACAGACACAGTCACTTTGACATTCATTTGGTAGTGAACCCCATCTGGCGATGCATCTGCATGGGGGCTGCTATGACTGCACAACACCTTGCCGTACTGGCACAATACGCACCAAATCCGGGAACGATCACGCATAACCAATCGAACGGGGGTGCTGCGGCCAGCGTAGGCTATAGCTGTCATCTGGCCATGATGCACTGGGCCTTCATGGCCCTCAATTGCACAGGCGCTGAAGCGAATGCGGCGGTCAGTCGCATCTTTCGTGCCTATTGCGCAAATTGTGTGGATGGGTCGGTGCATGACCGTGGATTTGGAAACGGAATTCACGCGGCCTATGGGCAACTCTTCTGCAAAGAGGCGCGGCCGGTGGCGGACAATGCCAGCTTGTACAAGCTGGCGGAAGTGGGCGATGTTTTGATCACCGGACCGAAAGAGTTTCCAGCGCATAGCATGGTCGTGTCAGGCCGCATGTGCAACCTGATGCGGGTCAAGCGTGTCATGGTTCGGGGTTTCAACAATCTGGGGACATTGGGCACTGGGGAAAAGGACGCGCATGATATGCTGTCGCATAATGTCATGGACGACCGCTACTGGCGCAGGGATCCTGCCAAACCGGATCAGACAGCGCAGACCAAATTCGGGATGGCCGCGGCCTCCCTTTCTATCATCAAACATGCTGATTTTATCGAACGTGCCCGCAAGGCCTTGATTTTGTCACGTGTTCCGCGTCAGGAGGCGGCGTAGACTGCCCCATTGGCTGATCGCCAGACCGGTCAAGATCAGCCCAAGTGCGGCAAAGAACCGAAGCGGCAACACCTCGTTCAGGATCAGCACGCCAAAGATGACCGACCAGAGCGGAACCTGGTAATTCACCAGTGTCATGAAAACAGCGCCTGCCGAACGGATGGTGGCGACCCTGATCAATGCGGCCAATGCTGTCGGGATGAATCCCAAAAATAGGATCGCCCAAGTGGCCCGAGCCGTTCCGATATCGGGCACGCCCTCAATCCATAACATGGCCGGGATCAACGCCATAGCGCCTACCGTCAGCAAGAGTGCCGCCATGGTCGTGGGGTCAATGGGCGGGCAGCGCCGGGTCATGATGCTGGACACCGCATAGGACATGGCCGCTGCGACGCAGGCAATCTGGCCCAACGGTTCCATTCCCGTCCCGATCCGCAAAACGCTTGGGCCGATCAGAACCACAGCGCCGATGAACCCCAGCACCACGCCAATTGTGTTGCGCAGGCTCAGCTTTTCGTCGGTGAAGACATGAGCGAGTGGCAGTACGAACAGCGGCAGGGCAGCCATTGAGATACCCGCAAAGGCGGAAGGTACAAATTGCTGCCCCCAGCTGAGCAACGCAAACGGGACGGCAGTGTTGAGCACACCTATCGCCAGCAGGTACTTGAGCATCCGTGGAGTGAAGGCAGGGAGGGGCGACCCCATGACCCGCATCAGGATCAACAGGGCTGCCGCGCCCAGACTTGTCCGGGCGCACGCGACGGTGAATGGTCCATACGCTTCCAGCGCAATGGCCACCACCATGAAGGTGCCGCCCCAGATCAGGCCAAGGGCTGCAATCGACAGCCAATTGCTGAGCGTGGGTTGGTTTGCCATATCTGCGGGGGTCTTTCGTCAGCGATGAATGTCCAGGCTGTCTTTGGGCGCTTGGACGCGATCATGCAAGCCGTAGTCGCGCGCGACCTCTGCCACGCGCAACCTGTAGTCAGTGAATATACCCGACCGTCCGGCGGTTTGAGTCGTCCGGTGTTTGGGCATGTTGCGCCAGCGCGCCACGGCCGCTTCATCTTGGAAAAAGGACAGTGACAGCAGCTTGTCCGGGTCTGACAGGCTGCGGAACCGTTCAACAGATATGAAACCGGGCATGTTTTCGAGCATGGGTCGCAACTCTGCAGCGTGGTGCAAGTAATCGTCGATCTGGTCCTGTTTCGGCTGCACCTCGAATATGACGGCAATCATTCTGTGTCTCCATGTGGGGTTGAGGCGAGACGCAGAAATGTGCGGTCCTCGCGCAGGATAAACTTTTCGCGTTGCGCAAAGGCATAGTTTTCCGCGCCCAGCGGGTCGCCGGCCAGCCTTTGCCGATAGGCCTCATAAGCGGCGAGTGAGGGGACGTTGTAAATACCGTAAGCAAGCGTGGATGAGCCTTCGTGCGGTGCGTAATACCCGATCAGATCGGCCCCATTGCGCGGAATGGCCTGACCCCAGTTGCGGGCATAGGTTTCGAACTGAGATGTCTTGGTGGGGTCGATATGGTACTTGATGATGCAGGTCAGCATGGGGTGCTCCGTTTTGATATGCCCTATGTCTAGCGGATTGAATGCGGTGAATGCTTCGGTTAACGTCGAACTATGAAAGAAGGTCCCGATATCTCTCGTGTTGCCGCGCTGATCGGCGATCCGGCGCGCGCCAATATGCTGATGGCGCTGATGAACGGCAAAGCGTTGACCGCCAGCGAATTGGCGGCGGAGGCGGGTGTCACCGCCCAGACCGCCAGCGGGCATTTGGGTAAGCTGCAGAGCGGTGATCTGGTGCAGGTGCGCAAGCAGGGGCGGCACAAATATTTCGCGCTGGCAAATGCCGATGTGGCCGCGGCGCTCGAAGGGCTGATGGGATTGGCGGCTGGCCAGTTGCGCACGCGGACCGGGCCAAAAGACGCGGCATTGCGCCACGCGCGGGTCTGCTACAATCATCTGGCAGGGCAAAAGGGCGTGCAGATGTATGCTAGCCTGCTGCGGCGCGGATTGGTGCGCGAAGACCGTGATGAGGTTGCCCTGACGCCGGACGGTATATCCTTTGCGGAAGAGTTCGGGATTGATCTGGACGGGCTGACGTCCAGCAGGGCGCCACTTTGCCGATCCTGCCTTGATTGGAGCGAACGGCGCACGCATCTTGCAGGATCACTGGGGCGGGCGATGCTGACGCGGATGGAAACGCGCGGCTGGGTGCGGCGTGATGCCGATAGTCGCGTCATTCTGTTCAGTCGCGATGGATCAGCGGCCTTTGAGGCCGCTTTTCCGGCGGTCATGGAACCATGAAGCCTCATCGGGGTTGTATTGGCGAATGCAACCTTAGATGGAGGAATATATCATGGGTGGTGAATTTCTTGTCCCGGCGCTGGCCTTTGTAACCATGACCCTTGCGATTGTCTTTGCCTTGTGGAGCAAGCATCGCACGGAAAAGAGGATGGCCGACAACCCGCGTCCGAAGTCATCATTGGCCAAAGACGGCCCCGGCCCACAGCCGTTTCGCTAAGGAAAAGGCCCGGTCGCTGACCGGGCCTTTCTTTTGAACAGGATGGGTCAAGACCCATCTTACGGTGCCGATCAGTTCTTTGCTTTGTCGACCATCTTGCCTTCGGAAATCCAAGGCATCATGGCGCGCAGCTTTTCACCGACTTTCTCGATCTGGTGTTCATCGTTGATCCGGCGTGTCGCCTTGAAATAAGGCTGGCCAACCGCGTTTTCCTGCATGAAGTCACGCACGAATTTGCCGGTCTGGATATCGGTCAGCACGTCTTTCATCCGCTTCTTGGTCTCGTCATATGGCAGGATGCGCGGGCCGCTGACATATTCACCATATTCAGCCGTATTTGAGATCGAGTAGTTCATGTTCGCGATCCCGCCCTCATAGATCAGGTCCACGATCAGCTTGGTTTCGTGCAGGCACTCGAAATATGCCATTTCGGGTTCATACCCGGCCTCGACCAGCGTTTCGAAACCCATCCGGATCAGTTCGACGATCCCGCCGCAGAGTACGGCCTGTTCCCCGAAAAGATCGGTCTCGCATTCCTGACGGAAGTTGGTCTCAATGATGCCGGAACGCCCGCCGCCGATGGCTGAGCAATAGGAGAGGCCGATTTCCAGCGCCTTGCCGGATGCGTCCGTGTCAACGGCCACCAGACATGGCACACCGCCGCCTTTCGTATATTCGCCGCGCACCGTGTGGCCCGGACCCTTGGGGGCCATCATGATCACGTCGACACCAGCCTTGGGTTCGATCAGGCCAAAATGCACGTTCAAACCGTGGGCAAAGGCAATGGCAGAGCCTTCGCGCAGGTTGTCATGCACGTATTTCTTGTAAGTTTCGGCCTGCAATTCATCGGGCATGGTGAACATGATTACATCACACCAGGCCGCGGCCTCCGCAATCCCCATGACCTGCAAGCCCTCGCCTTCGGCCTTGGCGGTAGAAGGAGAGCCCTCGCGCAGAGCGACGACAAGGTTCTTGGCACCACTATCGCGCAGGTTCAGCGCATGGGCGTGGCCTTGGGAGCCGTAGCCCAGAATGGCGACTTTCTTGTCCTTGATCAGGTTCACATCGCAATCGCGATCGTAATAAACGCGCATAGTGGCGGTCCTTTGTTTCTTGGGTTGCTTTGCCGGTCTTGTATCGCAGCGTAGCGCGGGGTGTGAGGGTTGTTTTTTGAGTATTTGTGGAAGAAAGAAGATTGTTATTCGCCATGATGGAATTTATGGGCATTCTTATGCTTGATGATATGGATCGCGCGATCTTGCGCCAGATGCAGGCCGATCCGGCCATGACCATGCCGGAGCTGGCAGAACGGGTCGGCGCCACACCCGCCCGCGTGATCCGCCGTGTTGACCGGATGATGGCCGACGGCATCATTGCAGGCCAGCGCGCGGTGATCGATTGGCGTGCGCTGGGGTTTGCTGTGCATGTGTCCTTGCGCATCACGCTGGACAAAACCGTGACCCGCGCCTTTGACGATTTTCTGGCTGCCGCCCGCGAGGTGCCCGAGGTGCTGGAAATCCAGACCTTTCTGGGTCGTGTCGATGTGCGCCTGTCCCTGATCGCGCGTGATCTGCCGGATTATCAGCGGCTCTACCGTGACCGCATTCTGACCTTGCCACATGTCGCCGATATCGAGGCGCTGATGGATGTGGCCAATGTGAAATCAGATATGCGGCTGCCGATATGACACTGGATGATCTGGATCGGCAGATATTGCAGGCGCTGCAGCGAGATGCCGGGCTGTCGACGACGCGGCTGGCCAAGCGGCTTGGGCTGAGCCAGCCCGCCACATGGCGCCGCATCCGGCGTTTGCAGGATGCAGGTGTCATTGCCGGGCGGCGCCTGCTGTTGGATGCGGAAAAGGTCGGATTTGGGGTGACGGTTTTTCTGGGGGTCAAACTGGCCACCAAAGGCCGGGTCAGTCTTGAGGATTTCGAGCGCGCGATCGGGGCGATCCCAGAAGTCCAGACCGTCGATCATATCCTTGGGCTTTATGACTATCGCCTGCGCGTCGTCGCCCGTGATCTGGCCGATTTTGAACGTGTCCTGCGCCGCCGGATCATGACGCTGCCCGGGGTCGGGGATGTCGAGGCCAATGTGCTATTGTCCGAAGAGCGGCGCCCGGGGCCCATTTAGACGGTTTGGCTTAACTCTTTTCTCATCTTGCTGATCCATCTTTGCCGCCATGGGTATGTACGTGCGAAAATGAGATTTGGTTTGTCATCGTGGTGGGGCGTGATGGTGGCGGCGGCCCTCACAACGGTTGCCGCCGTTGTAGTGTCGGAGTTCTTCGTCTTCCTTCTGTTTCCGGGACAGGATTTGATGGCCGCGCTCACCATTTCACCCATCGTCACAACCATCACCGCATTTCCATTCTGTGTCTTCGTATGGTCGCAGGTGCGAAAGAACATCCAGCTTGGTGCCGAGCTGCAGAGGCTGGTCAATCGCGACAGGTTGACAGACGCAGCGACACGGGATTTCTTCTTTGCCCGTATGCATGCGGACCCACAGGCATACGGCACATCGCTGATGGTCGATATCGACTTCTTCAAGACGGTCAATGATACATTCGGCCATCTGGCCGGTGATGCGGTAATCAGTCGGGTCGCGGGTATCCTTCAGGAAAACACTCGCGAAAAGGATATTGTCTGCCGGTTCGGCGGTGAGGAATTCATCGTCTTCCTTTATGATGAAGGGCCGTCCGGCGCGTTCAGCATTGCCGAACGCATGCGCCGCGCAATTGCAGATGACGTTGTCGATTATCAGGGGAAGTCGTTGTCTGTGACGGTGTCCATCGGCGGATCGCTGAAAGAACGGGTTGAACACATCAATCGGGCCATTCAGCAGGCCGATGAGGCGCTTTACCGGGCAAAGACCGGGGGGCGGAACCGCACGATATTTGCGTCAGATCTGTCATCAATCCCGAATGCGCCGGCCGCGTAATGGGCGCAGGTATACCAAAATAGACTTTGCGTTCAGACCGCCTGCCGATTACCCAAGGGTATCATGACAGGGAGGCCAAAATGGATGGTGCTAATGCGCAGGTTGATCCGGATGGATTGATGGAGTTTTCGGTGGTTTTTACCGACCGGTCGCTCAACCACATGTCCAAGGCCTTTCAGGGCGTGATGACAGATATCGCTGCCATGCTGAAAGACGTCTACAATGCTGATCACGTGGCGATCATCCCCGGCGGCGGAACCTACGGGATGGAGGCGGTCGCACGACAGTTTGGCCGTGACGCCCATGCCTTTGTCGTCCGCAACGGATGGTTTTCCTACCGATGGAGCCAGATTTTCGAGGCCGGACGGTTTACCGCCAAAACCACCGTGATGAAGGCGCGGCAGGCGGGCAATGATACGCGTGCGCCATTCGCGCCAGCGCCGATTGACGATGTGGTTGCAGCCATCCAAGAGGCCAAGCCGGATGTCGTGTTTGCCCCGCATGTCGAAACCAGCGCGGGCATCATTCTGCCGGATGATTATCTGACAGCACTTGCCGCCGCCGCGCACGAGGTTGGCGCGTTGATGGTGCTGGACTGCATCGCATCCGGCTGCGCTTGGGTCGACATGAAGGCGACAGGGGTTGATGTGCTGATCTCGGCCCCGCAAAAGGGCTGGTCATCGACACCTTCTGCCGGGTTGGTGATGATGTCGCAGCGTGCGGTCGACCGGATGGCGGATACAAGCGCTGATTCATTCGCCGTCGACCTCAAGAAATGGCACAGCATCATGCAGGCCTATGAAAATGGCGGCCACGCCTATCACGCGACCATGCCCACCGACGGATTACGGGCGTTCCGGGACACGATGCTGGAAACAAAAGAATATGGGTTTGGGCGGCTGAAGGACGCGCAATGGACGTTGGGCAATGCCGTGCGCAAGGTGCTGGCGGATAAGGGCATTCGGTCGGTCGCCGCCGATGGGTTCGGCGCCCCGGGTGTTGTGGTTAGCTATACCGACGATCCGGACATTCAGAACGGATCAAAATTCGCCGCCGCAGGCATGCAGATTGCCGCGGGTGTGCCGCTGCAATGCGATGAGCCTGCCGATTTCCGCACATTCCGGCTTGGGCTCTTCGGGCTGGATAAGCTATATGATGTGGATGCAACACTGGCGCGGCTGGTGCCGGTCCTTGATCGGGTTCTTTAGCGGGCGCCGAGGCCCAGTTCCATCAATGTCCGCCGGATCGGGGTGATGCCGAACAGCGCCTGAATACCCTTGGCCCGTAACTCCTGCACCATCGGGCTGCCTGCGATTGAGGCGCGGTTAAGTGCATCAATACCGGCCACGCGCAATCTGATATCCGGGTGACGCTGGCGCGCATAACTGTCCAGCATCTTTGGCGTGCCCAATTGGTCGGGCTGGGCCTGTGCCAGATCAAGCAGGCAGGACAGATCTTTCAGTGACATGTTCAGCCCCTGCGCCCCGATGGGCGGCATGACATGCGCGGCCTCGGCCACCAACGCGGTGCGCGGGCCGGTCAAATGATCTGCTATCTGGCTGATGATGGGCCAGACATGGCGCGGCGCGGCCAGTGTCAGCGGACCATAATGCCAGGCAGATCGTTCATTCGCCGCCGCCTCGAACTGGTCCTTGGGCAGGCCTGCAAGCCGCATCGCCTCCGGCCCGCGTTCCATCCAGACGACGGCAGAGCAGGGCTTGCCGTCATGATCCGGCAGGGGGACCAGCGTGAACGGACCGCCGGATTGGTGAATTTCGGTCGAAATATTGTTGTGCGGCGCGTCATGGGTGACGGCAAATGTTACTGCCTTCTGCCCGTAACGCTTTGTTTTCACGCCAATCCCGGCGGCCGCGCGTACCGGAGAGCCGCGACCATCCGCGCCGATCACCAGTTGCGCGCTGATCTGGCTGCCATCGGTCAGCGTCACCAATGCGGCGCTTGTTCGCGCCACCATGCTGGCAAAACCGGTGCCGGGGCGGAAATCGACATTGGGCAACGCTGCTAGCCGCGCCACCATTTCCCGCCGCAACAGCCAGTTGGGCAGGTTCCAGCCAAACGGCTTGTCAGAGATATCGGCGGCATCAAAATCGCGCACCACAATTGGTTCGGCAGCGGCATCAACAATACGCATCACTTGCAAAGGCGTCGCGTCGGGCGCCAATCTGTCCCACAACCCGGCGGTTTCCAGAAACTGTTGGGCCGGTTGCAGGAACGCGGTGGTGCGCAAATCGGCACCGGCTGCGTCACGGGTCGTGACGGGCGGGGTCGGGTCGACAATGACCACGTCAAACCCTGCGGTGCCAAAAGCGGCAGCGGCTGTCAGGCCGGCAACCCCGCCGCCGGCGATCAGAATGTCAGCGTTTTTGCGTTCCATGCCCAGCGACATAGCGGGCCGCATCGCGACGGGAAAGGGTCAGCGCACCAGCTGCGACAAGAAAGCCGCCAGATCATCGGTGTGATGATGCACATGGTCGCTCTGGTCCGGCGTTGCGCTGACATGAACGGTCCGCATCCCCAACGCATGCGGCACAGCCAGGTTACGCGCCTCATCTTCAAACATGGCGGCATTTGTGGGCACAACCCCGTCCTTGTTGAAAACGCGGGTAAAGGCATCATGGGTCGGTTTCGGTTTGAAATCAGCATGTTCCACGCCGTAAACGGCGTCAAACTGGTGCGTCAGGCCACGGGCGGCCAACACCCGCTTGGCATGGTTTTCCGACCCGTTGGTATAAACGATCCGGCGGCCGGGCAGGGTGCCGATGGCCGCACTTAGCGCCGGGTCGGGTGCCAAATGGGATATGTCGATATCATGCACATCGGCCAGAAAGTCGTGCGGATCAATGTCATATTCGTCCATCAGCCCGGCCAAGGTAGACCCGTGACTGTCCCAATAATCGATGCACAGGCGCGCAGCGCGTGCCTGATCAAGGCCCGTCAGGCGCATCACATAGGCCGAGAACCTTGCATCCATCCGCCCGAACAGATCCGCCGACGGGGGATAAAGCGTGTTGTCGAGGTCAAAAACCCACGTGTCGACATGTGTGAAAAACCGGGCCACCATGCCCGATGTCTAGGCCGCGCGACCGTTGCACGCAATCGCTTTGACTTGATTGCGGGGGCGGCGCGGGCGTAAGGTCATCGGGTTAGGAAAGGTTCCCACCCATGCACGACCCGCGCACATCCCAAAAGGACGCCTACGCCCTGATCCTCGAGGCGATTGACAGCCATATCTACAAGCCCGGTGATCGGCTGGTGGAAAGCGAGCTGGCCGAACGGTTCGGCGTGTCGCGCACGCCCATTCGCGAGGCGTTGCAGCGGCTGGAAACCCAGTCATTGCTGACCCGCGACGGGCGGTCACTGATCGTGGCCTCACTGGATCATTCGCAACTGTCCGAGCTTTACGTCGTCCGTGGTGAGCTTGAGGGGCTGGCTGCCCGTCTCGCGGCGCGTCACGCGACCCCCGAAGAGGTCAAGGTGCTGCGCGACATGCTTGAGGATGACAAGAAACTGGTTGGTGATCCAAATGCGCTGAGCCGCGCAAACCGCCGTTTTCACAAGCAAATCCATCTGGCATCGCATAATCGTTTTCTGGTGCGTCAGCTTGATCTGGTGCATCGGTCCATGGCCCTGCTGGCGACCACATCTTTGTCAGCCGAGGGCCGGACAGAGGGCACACTGGAAGAACACGCCAAGATCGTGGAAGCGATCGAGGCGGGTGATGGTGACGCAGCTGATCAGGCGCTGCGCGATCACATTTCAAAGGCTTTTGTCACCCGTCTGAAACTGGATGCAGCAGCGGTTGAGGCGGCTGAATAGCCTGCGATTTCCACCCTTTCGGCAGTAAAACCCCATGGGCGGTCTTGTCCCAATAGAAAGGCCGCGTTGCCAGTTCAAGAAGTCCCTTATAGGTCGCGATAGCGGCCAGCGGGAAATAGAATTGCAGCGTGAGCGCCCATTTGATCAGCCAGGGTTTCCCGGCCTTGCGCACGCCAACGGTCGCGGCAGCCAGATTGACCAGTTCTGACAATACGAACAGCCCCGCCAGCGTCCAAAATGCCCAAGGGGCCAGATACACGCTCAGCGGATGACCCATGCCAAGCGTTGGCAGCCAGAATGTCCACAGGATCGGGGCCAGCGCAAATTGTGACAATGTGCCCAGAAACAGAAGTTGCAGGCCAAAGAACCGCCGCGCACCCAGATCGCGCCACAGCCGGGCCGGGTTACGCATATGAACGCCATAGGTCATGGCATAACCCTTTAGCCAGCGGGACCGTTGTTTGACCCAAGGCCACGGGCGGCCATTGGCCTCTTCCTCGGTCACGGTGGTGATCAGGTCGGTATAATACCCATGCCGCGCCAGCCGCACGCCTAGATCAGCATCCTCAGTGACGTTATGGGCGTCCCAGCCGCCCAGCTTTTCCAACGCGTCACGCCGAAAGAACAGGGTGGTGCCACCCAGTGGCACGACCAGTCCCAGCTTGCGGAAACCCGGCAGTATCACCCGGAACCAGCTTGCATATTCGATTGTGAAACACCGGGTCAGCCAATTGGTGTCGGCGTTGTAATAGTCCAGCGTGCCTTGCAGGCAGGCCACTTGCGGCGGGCTGTTGGCAAAACCATAGGCCGCCTTGTAAAGCTGATCTGCGGCAGGCGCGTCTTCAGCATCCCAGATCCCGATGATACTGCCATGGGCAAAGTCGAGCGCATAGTTCAGCGCCCGTGGTTTGGTCTTGATCGTGCCTTTCGGCACTATGATTGGCCGCATCCATGTGGGCAGGATCGTGCGCCCCAGCGTGGCGCGGGTGGTGTGATCATCCGCCTCAAGCACCAGGCAGACATCCAGCAATTCGCGCGGGTAATCGAGCGCCTTGAGCCGGGCAAGCAGATGTTCGGCAATCGCCGTTTCGTTATAGAGCGGGACCAGCATGGTGATGACCGGCAGACGCGCCGGGGTGACGGTCTGGGCGGGTTCCGGCGGTGCACGCCAACCAATGTAAGCGGCGGCACCTTTGAGAAGCGTGTTGAAAAGCAGGATCACGATCGTCCAGGTCGTTACCATTGCAAACAGCGCCCGAGGCGCTGTGACAGCCAGGACCGCGATGGATGCAAGCAGAGCAAGCCCCACAATCAGGGCAAAGCGGGCGTTCCACTGGCGGCAGCTTTCGATGGCGGGCACTTTGGTTTCGGCCTCCGTGACCAAAGCCTGACCGCATTGGGCACCGATACCGCGGTTCAACTGGTCCAGCGTTGTAATCGCCATACGCACCGGGCCGAAACAGGCGCGCAGTTTAGCGGCGCAGCTGTCAAACCGGTCCGGATGGGCGCTTAGCACGATGGTGGCGCCCCCGATCCTGCGCCATGGCATAACACCGTGCTGCAGACACCGCCCCGGCCCGAATGCCCGGATCAGGCTGATATCGGCGGGCTGCTCGACCGGGTTGATCAACTGGGCATCCCATTCACTGGCCAGAATGCCGGCAATGGACAGCTGCGAAACCCCGTAGCCTCGCGCATAAACCTCGGATAATGGCAGGCCGCGCCGTTGGGCGGTCAGTTCCGCCGTACAGGCGTCGCTATAGGAAATCAGCGCCAGACGCAGCAGTTCCCGGCTTAATCCTGCCTGCGGACCGGCCGCATTGCTCTGAGCATCAAACCCTTGAACACGCTTGATTAAATGACTCATCGTTACCCCTTGCGCCCCGGCAGTCAGACTGCCGGAACAGGGTTAACGTCCAGTTAAGAATGATTCTCAACTATGAGTTGTGTTTCGCTCGCTCATAGCGTGTGCAAACCGTTCGAACAGGTAATAGCTGTCCTGTGGGCCAGGGCTGGCCTCGGGGTGGTATTGGACACTGAAAACAGGGCGATCGGCGATCCGGATCCCGCAATTACTGCCATCAAACAGCGACACATGGGTTTCCTGCACCCCGTCCGGCAGCGATTGGCTGTCAACGGTGAACCCGTGATTCATCGAGGTAATTTCTACCTTTCCGGTTTCCATATCCTTAACGGGGTGGTTCGCACCGTGATGGCCGTGATTCATCTTGATCGTTTTGGCCCCGACAGCCAGCGCCAGCATCTGATGGCCCAGACAGATCCCGAAAACTGGCATATCGGTCTCAAGCACACCTCTGATCATCGGCACGGCATATTTTCCCGTCGCTGCCGGATCGCCCGGTCCGTTGGACAGAAAAACCCCATCGGGGTTCAGCGCCAGCACATCCTCTGCTGTGGCAGTCGCGGGCAGGACGGTCACGTCACATCCGGCACTTGCCAGACAGCGCAGGATGTTGCGTTTCGCGCCGTAGTCAATGGCGACGACCTTGTGCTTGGGGGCGGTCTGGGGCTTGTAACCTTCGGGCCAGGCCCACCGCATTTCGTTCCATTGATAAGACTGTGCGCAGGTGACATCCTTGGCCAGATCAAGCCCCTCAAGCCCTTGGAATGCGCGGGCTTTTGCGACGAGCGCTGCGATATCGAAATTACCGTCGGGATCGTGTGACAGGGCCACATGAGGCGCACCCTGCTGCCGGATCGCGCGGGTCAGTCGCCGCGTATCAACCCCGCCCATGCCGATGCGGTTGCGCCGGGCGAGCCAGGTTGTCAGTTCTTCGGTGGAGCGCCAGTTGGACGGTGTGGTCGGGTCCCATTTGACGACCATGCCGCAGGCGACAGGGTCTGCCGTTTCGTCATCTTCGGGGTTCACGCCGGTATTGCCGATATGAGGGAAGGTAAAGGTCACGACCTGACCTGCATAGGACGGATCGGTCATGATTTCCTGATAACCGGTCATGGCGGTGTTAAAGCAAAGCTCGGCCACTGTTTCGCCGGTTGCCCCGAACCCGACACCATAGAAAATCGTGCCATCCGCAAGGGCCAGACAGGCCGTTGGTTTCTGTGTCATCACGATCACCCTCCGTCGGTCAAATTGAGCCGGGTTTACGGGGGCGGGCAGGCGCGGTCAAGGCCAGATCGGGCCCTTGCAAACAAGGGATGACGTGGCGACCGGAGCGCTTGTCATGCTGGGGTGGGCGCAGTAAGGTCAGCCCTTCTATCAAGGGTCATGAACGGGAGTTTTCATGGACATGCGCGACCGGGTCACTGCGGCCCTGAAGGATGCGATGAAGTCGAAAGAGGCGGATCGCCTGTCGACATTGCGGCTGATCAATGCAGCCATCAAGGACAAGGATATTGCACTGCGCGGCTCGGCTGATGAGGCCGGTGGCGTATCCAATGCCGATGTGCTGGCCATCATGGGACGGATGGTCAAGCAGCGTCAGGAAAGCGCGCGCGCCTATGAAGAGGGCGGGCGGCTGGAATTGGCAGAAAAGGAATTGTCTGAAATCAAGGTGATAGAGGAATTTCTGCCCAAACAACTGACCGAGGAAGAGGCCGAAAAGGCGGTCGATGATGCAATCGCCGAAGTGGGTGCCACCAGCATCCGCGATATGGGCAAGGTGATGGGTGTGCTGAAGGGCAAATATACCGGCCAGATGGATTTCGGAAAGGCCGGTCCGATGGTCAAGGGACGGTTGGGTTAACGGTGCTTTGCCCCTGATTTGGCCGGTCGGCGTTGTGTCGGACTTGCGTCGGCAAAACGTCGGACCCCATCGGGCGGCGCGTTAAGTCTCTGAAGAGGTTAATGGCAGGGGGGATGGGTCAAGACCCATCTTACGTCGCTGCGCTGCTGTGCCTAGCCGCGCAGCGCGCGCTTGAGGTCATCATAAAGCGCCAGCCGTTCACCGGCATCCAGAAACGCCCCGATCTCAACCTCGCGGTCGCCCCCGCGCAGGGTGATATAGTTTTCGACGGGCCCGCCCTTGGGGTGCAGATGCACGGTGACCCAATATCGCTTCGCCTCCCATTCCTGGGTATCGCCTTTGGGGTTGTGCCGGGTCAGATGTGCGGTGGTTTGATCCACGGTCAGTTCTTCCAGAACTTCTCCGCGCTTGTAGCTGATGTTGAGTGCCGTCCAGAGCCCCCAAAGCATAAGCAGGAAGAACGGCAACAGGCCCCATAAGATGACCGTGCCCAGAAGCGTGATCAGCGGCAGCGACACAAGGGTTGCGGTCGCCCCCATGAACAGCACGAAATCCTTGCGCAGCAATGACCGGTATGGCCAGAGGCTGAGCTGCCAATCCGGATCGTGATGCGGCGGTTCTGATGACCATTCGTAGGGCATGGGTACTACATATCCCATTCGCGTGGCCGGGCAAATGCGTAGAGCTGTCGCGGGGCCTTGCGCCCGCAGCATTTCATGATGATCTAGAGGCGTGAAGATATGTGAGAAGGTCGGGCCAATGACAGATATGGCGACACGTCCCAAAGTGGTGATCATCGGTGCAGGCTTTGGCGGTCTGGCCGCGGCAAAGGCCCTTAAGCGCGCCCCTGTCGATATCGAGATTGTGGACAGGCGCAACTATCACCTGTTCCAGCCGCTGCTTTATCAGGTGGCAACGGCTGATTTGTCGCCCGCGGATATCGCCTGGCCGATCCGGGCGATTTTTTCACGCCAGGCGAATGCGTCCGTGACCTTGTCAGAGGTCAGGGATGTCGATGTCGCCGCCAAACAGGTGATCAGCGCTGATGGGGCAATTGATTATGACTATCTGATCGTCGCGACCGGTGCCGATCATTCCTATTTCGGCAACGACGATTGGGCGGCGCACGCGCCCGGCCTGAAACGCCTTGTTGACGCGACAGACATCCGCAGGCGGGTTTTGATGGCGTTTGAACGGGCCGAGCTGGCCGATGATCCCGACGCAAGGGAGCGCGAGTTGACATTTGTTGTCGTGGGCGGTGGCCCCACCGGGGTCGAGATGGCGGGTGCCATCGCCGAACTGGCCCATTTCACGTTGGCCCGTGATTTTCGCCGGATCAAATCAACCGATGCGCGGGTGATCCTGATCGAGGCCGCTGATCGTGTCCTCGCCCCATTTCCGCCCGATCTGTCAGCCAAAGCGCGTGCCGCGCTGGAAAGGCTGCGGGTCGAGGTCTGGACTGATACACAGGTCAAGGACATCACCGCAGATGGGGTGACATCGGACAAAGGGTTCTTGCCTGCCGCGACCGTGGTCTGGGGGGCAGGGGTGGCGGTCAGGCATCTGGACAGGTGGCTTGGCGTAGAGACGGGCCGCGGCGGGCGGGTCGCTGTGGCACCAGACCTGTCAGTGCCCGGCCATGAGGACGTGTTCGTGATTGGCGATGCGGCCAGAGTGGGATGGAAAGACGGGCAGGACGTGCCGGGTATCGCACCGGCTGCCAAGCAGGAAGGCGCCTTTGTCGCCCGGCTGATCGCGGATCGCGTGGCTGGGAAGACGACCCCACGGGTTTTCAGCTACCGCCACGCCGGAAATCTGGCCACCATTGGCCGTCACGCGGCGGTGATTGATTTTGGCCGGATCAAGCTGTCTGGCTTCATCGCCTGGTGGTTATGGGGCATCGCCCATATCTATTTCCTGATTGGCGTGCGGCAGCCTGTTGTTGTGGCGCTCAGCTGGTTCTGGTCATACCTGACCTATTCCAAAGGGGCCCGGCTGATTATCGGGCACCCCCGGAAGCGAACCGAGGCCGCAGACCCTTGATGTATCAGGCGATCTGCTTGGCAGTCACCGGCAAGAGCCGCTGCCGTGTCTCGTCCCGGTGCTTTTTCAGATAGCGCATGAACGGTGTGCCGCCGGTGCCGACCTCAACATCGTTGCCGGTTGCCGCGCTGTGCTGTTTGTTGATGTAGGAGGCCGCGTATTCCAGATGGCGCGACCGAAAATCGGCGACAGCCTGAATGTTGGAATTGTAGGCCATGACCAGGTCGGGCATCTCGCTGGTCTCAACAAACCCGCGCAAGGTGCTTTCGCGGCGTAGGTCTTCGATGAAACGGCGATGCGCGGGCGGGCGGTAGACGTGAAGTTCGTCCAGATAGGCCTTCATCGGGTCATGCGCATGTCCGACGCCCAAAAGCGCATCCATGGCGGGGACAATGGAGGATTGCGAGCCGGTCTGGCCCCGGAAGGCCTGCCCCTTGGTGCCGTATTGCGGGACATCTTCGTAGATGATCCCGTGGGGCAGGGCAGGGTTGTCTTTCCAGCCGTGGATATAGGGCCGGACCCGCGCAAAATAGATGTACGGGTCGCAGCGTTCGGGCATCCGGTCGAAGATCGCGTTGATGTTGGCCCAAACCGTGGCCATTTCGGTCAGCAGTCTATAAACCGCCGCGGTATCATGCGCGTTGACCGCATCGATCACAGCGGGCATCCGGCTGAGGGCACCGCCTGCGCGGGCTTCGATTGCCACATGGATCAGGACGAACCATGCCTCGTCCTGTCCGCCCAGAAAGTGCTGCAGCATCTGGATATTGTCGAGCGTGATGCCCTTACCGCGTTCGACCTCGCCCCAATTGTCGAGCACATAGGCGCTGTAAGGCAGCAGTGGCAACTGGCACAAATGGTCGGCGAGGGCGGCTATCGGGACAGAGAGGCAACGCGGCAGGACTTCGGGTGGTGTCGCTTCGCCCCAGACATAGGCCTGCACCATGAAGGAGTAATGGACCATCGCCAGACGCAGTTCCTCGGTGGTCGCAGTTGCGATGATGTGGGGCATGTCGGGCTGCGGCAGGCGCGCGCGCAAGAGGGCGCGGATCCGCCCCGTGGGCAGAAGCTGGGGCAGGGATCGGGCGACCTCGCGTACGGCAGCAAGGTCACCGGTCAGCGTGACCTCATCGGCGTTGAACTGGCAAAGAAAGCCGCGATCTTCCGAGATGTCGTAGTGTTCAAGCGCCTGCATTGCGTATCCTTCCTATTGCGAAGCTAGTTTTGGTGATTATGGTCGGAAGTAGCAGAAAACTTGTTGCTCATTTGGCGTAACTGGATAAGTATTCACAATAAATGTCCGATATTGATCCTGCGAGTGAAAAAATATTGTTGGTTCTCGAACGCGAGGGCCGACTCACTAATATCGCGTTGGCTGAGAAGGTTGGCCTGTCGCCATCGGCCTGTCTGCGCCGTGTGCAGGAATTGGAGCGGACAGGGGTGATTGCGGGGTACCGTGCAATCATCAATCGATCGGCGATTGCACCCCGGATTACGGTGTTTGTGACCGTTGGTCTGGCGCAGCAGCTTCATAAGGATGCCCGCGCCTTTGAAAATGCGATGGACCGTGCGCCGCAGGTTCTGGAATGCCACAATATCGCGGGGAATGTCGAATATCTGCTGCGGGTCGAGGTTGGTGATCTGGCGGAATACAAGGATTTTCACGCGCATACGCTGGGGCAGCTGCCGCAGGTCAGCAACATCACATCGCATTTCTGTCTGGAGACTTCAAAGGATGTGCGCAACCGCCTGAAAAGCTGAAAGGGTGCGGTACTTGGTGTACGAAATCGTGTTGGTCAGCGGTGCGGACCAAACCGACGCCTGAACGTCCCGCACCTGCATTTCGGATGCTTCAGCCGGTAGGCACCACCGGACATCGCCCGACCTCCCCCATGAGTGCGATTTTACAGCGCTACAAACAGATCGGCGTTCAACCAGGTAAGCATGTCCCGCCAATTAGAAACCTAGCGAACGCCCTCCAGATCGGGCAACGCCCTTAGCATTTTTGGGCTCAAACCAGAAGTTGGTTCAAGATTCCTCCTTTCTGTCCATGTCTGCTTGGCGGGACTAACCAGACCTTTGCGCTTTTACACCCAACGACCGTTTCGTTCGCATAGCGATGGCGTTACAACGTTGCAACGTTAAGGAGCTATAAGAGATCTACATTATTCTGCTGCGACATTACTGGATACTGATCCGTCCGATGTGTTGGTGACTGAGGTGAGAAAGGACCTCACTTCATCCTGCAGTTCCTGTAGCGCCGGTTGTTCCAAAGGCAGGTGTGAGCCATTTGTCAATTCCCGGAGTCGCTTATCACCCCTCACACGACCAAACGCCGGATTACTGAGTGCCGTCGGAGTCCAGGCGTCGGCACCGGGATGAATGAGAAGCAGTGGGCAATGTAGATGGATCGTAGATGCTTTTCTGGCGTGTATCTTTCGGAAGAACCGGGATGGTACCCGCAGCCGTCCCAGCATTGGATCACTCGAGAAATAGTCACGCATTGCGGGATCGCCCGTCATCTTGTTCATTGGTGCAATGAGCCAGAGAGGCATCGCCACACGGTCAACAATCCAAGGCATCAAGCGAAAGCCCAACAACGTTGCGAGGCCGAGCCAACGCCAGCGTGCGGCACGGATGAAGATGCTAGGATCACCCATATCCAGAAGTGTGGTTGCGATGACGCCTGACACATTCCGCGAAGCTTCTGCGGCAAAAACCGCTGTCATTCCGCCCAATGAGAGACCCATAAGGACCACGTGGCCGGTACATTCGTCTGCCAAATCAGCAACAACAGCCGGCCATTCTTCATACTCCCACCGAAAGCCCTTTGCAGGTTGTGTCACACCATACCCAGGCAAATCTGGCGCGAGGATACGCCAACCCAGCTTTGCAGCGAACGCGGCAAATGGGGCAAGGACGCGGCCATTTCCACCCGCGCCATGGACAAGGATCAGCGTGCCTTTCGTGGGACCTTCCGGTTGCCACTCATCAATGTGGATGTGATGACCGCGGATGGACCGCCAGGTTTCGACCGGTTGACCTTCAAAATTGATATAGAACCGCTCGGCAAGGATGTCGCGGTACTGCGACCATGATTTAGAGCTTTCATAGGTGTTCACAATCTGGGTTCCTTTGTTTTGAAACCCATGATATTGAGTTTCTGCTCAGATTTTCTACTCGGGTTTGGAGATCCGACGATGACGGCAGCACGGCGACGCCAAACCATTGTTCGCAAACCAAAACAAAGCCGCTCAAAAGCGACTGTCGCCGCCATCTTGGAAGCTGCGGCTCGGATTCTCGCCAAAGACGGTTGGGATGGGTTCAACACCAACGTGATTGCAAAACGCGCTGGCGTCTCTATCGGATCGCTTTACGAATACTTTCCGAACAAGCAGGCGCTTGTGGACGCGATTGCAGACGATCACTTGGCAAAAGGTGAGGCGCTTATGTCAGCTGCCTCCACTTCATTCGTACCAACTTCCGAGCCAGATGATATCGTGAAAGTCCTCGTCAATGGCATTGTCGAATTGCACAAGGACGATCCTAGCCTGCATCGCGTGCTGTCATCTGAGGTGCCGATTTCACCGATGATCCGCAAACGGGTCGAAATACTGCGCAGCACAGCCATCGAAAGCTTGGCCGGGGCCCTCAAGCATCACATCGGTCAGAACCGCATTGCTGCCCAGTTGCTTTTTGACGTAGCAGACGCATCCGTTCATCGATGGTTTATTGAAGATGATGGCACGTTGGCCACGCCAGAACGGCTCGCCGAACAGCTTCAGTCCATGATGCGTTTCTATTTGGATGGCCTGCGGGAGCGCCGCTGAACAGGGATCGATTGGCAGCGATGCCGGCACTCCCGCCATTCGATCACAAAGCAGCATTCGACGCTTTGGGCTCAAACCGGCCATTGCAAGATCGGTTTTGCATTTGCCGTTTAGCCAGCCTCATCAGACAGTCGTCCACATAAAAAAAGGCCCCGCAAGGGGGCCTTTCTTTTGGATTAGTGTGCCGGGCTTTTGTCCCAGTCTTCCTGCTTGGGCAGGGTTTCGAACGTATGCTCGGGCGGTGGCGATGGCAGTGTCCATTCCAGCGTGTCGGCATATTCGTTCCACGGGTTGTTTTCGGTCACGACCTTGCCTTTCAGCAGGGTGTAGAACAGCACCCCGATGAAGAACAGGAACGAGGCGAAGGACAGGAACGCCCCCCAGCTTGAGATGTAGTTCCAGTAGGCGAACGCCTCGGGGTAGTCGATGTAGCGGCGCGGCATGCCCTGACGACCCAGGAAGTGCTGGGGGAAGAAGGTCAGGTTCGCCCCAATGAACATTGCCCAGAAATGCAGCTTACCGGCCCATTCAGGATACATCTTGCCCGACATCTTGGGCAGGTAGAAATAGATACCCGCAAAGATGGCAAAGACGGCACCCAGCGACATCACATAGTGGAAGTGGGCGACCACGTAATAGGTGTCGTGATACACCCGGTCGACCCCGGCCTGTGACAGCACGATGCCGGTGACCCCGCCCACGGTGAACAGGAACAGGAAGCCAAAGGCCCAGAGCATGGGTGTCTTGAATTCCACGGACCCGCCCCACATGGTCGCGATCCACGAGAAGATCTTGACCCCTGTGGGCACCGCGATGACCATGGTCGCCAGCATGAAATAGGACTGCTGTGTCAGCGACATGCCGACCGTGTACATGTGGTGCGCCCAGACGACGAAGCCCAGAACACCGATTGCCACCATCGCATAGACCATGGGCAGGTAGCCAAAGATCGGTTTGCGGCTGAACGTGGCGATCACGTGGCTGATGATACCAAAGCCGGGGATAATAATGATGTAGACTTCCGGATGGCCGAAAAACCACAGGATATGCTGATAAAGGATCGGGTCACCGCCGCCTTCGGGCTGGAAGAAGGTCGTGCCAAAGTTCCGGTCTGTCAGCAGCATGGTGATCGCACCCGCCAGCACAGGCAGGGCCAGAAGGATCAGCCATGCGGTCACAAAGATCGACCAGGCAAAGAGCGGCACCTTGTGCAGCGTCATGCCGGGGGCCCGCATGTTCAGGAAGGTCGTGATCATGTTGATCGCACCCAGGATCGAGGAAGCACCGGAGAGGTGTACCGCAAAGATCGCCAGATCCATCGACATCCCGCCTTCAGAGGTCGAGAGCGGCGGATAAAGCACCCAGCCCACACCGGACCCAAGCTGACCATTCCCGCCTGGCGACAGCATGGAGGCCACACCCAGCGATGCACCGGCGACGAACATCCAATAGGACAGGTTGTTCAGGCGCGGGAAGGCCATATCAGGCGCGCCGATCTGCAGCGGCATGAAATAGTTACCAAAGCCCCCGAACAGCGCCGGAATGACAACGAAGAACATCATCAGAACACCATGATAGGTGATCAGCACGTTCCACAGATGGCCGTTTGGCGTACACGGATCGGCCATGAACCCTTCGGTGCACATGTATTGCACGCCCGGTTCCATGAGTTCGAGCCGCATATAGACGGTAAAGGCGACCGAGATGAATCCCAGCACACCTGCCGTCCAAAGGTACAAGATACCGATATCTTTGTGGTTTGTGGACATGAACCACCGGGTAAAGAACCCCCGGTCGTCTTCGTGTGCGTCGCCGTGGATGGCTGCATCTGCCATTTTGGCTCTCCTCGTGTTGGCTACTCGTGTCCGCGTACCGATTCACGAGCGGCACCCGGTTTGGGGCGGTTCTAATCGGTTGAACGTAAAGGGGCAATAAAGGATGCAGGGTCCGGCATGGGTAAAATTGGCGCAGGACGCCCAAAGGATTGATCTGGCGCAATGACCGACACGCTCGGTCGGGTCAGATTATGGCGTTGCCCGGCAAGGGAGGTCCGAATGAACGATCTTATTGCCCCGTTGGTTTTGCTGCAGCTTGTCCTGCCGCTGGTACTGATTGTGCTGAATGCACTGGTACCTTCTGCCAGTCGGGTCGGATTGCTGCTGCGGGGCTGCGCAATCGGGCTTGTGCTGGTTTATCTGGCTTTGGTGGGGCTCTGGCTGTTTCCGCCATGGTGGACCCCATGGGCGCTGGCGGGGCTGCACGCCCTGCTCGTCATTTGGCGATGGCCGCGCACCCATTCCCGTAAGATGAGATGGCGTATCGCCGAAGGCGCCTTGGCGGTCATGGCGCTGTCGGGGATCACCTGGGTGATCATCCCGCCGGTGGTCGGTCGGGTCATGCCCGACGTTGCGATTGATCTTGCCATGCCACTGGGGCCCGGCCGCTATATTGTCATGTCGGGCGGCACGGCGCCTGCAATCAACAATCACCTGATGACGCTGGCCCCCCGTTTTGCCGACAGTCGCGGCCAAAGCTATGGCGTGGACATCATCGCCATTGACCGGTGGGGATTGCGGGCGGACGGGATCGCGCCGGTTGCGGCTGACAGGTATCTGATCACCGGCATACCAATTCTGTCACCTTGCACGGGGCAGGTTGCGCAAGCGTTGGACGGCCGCCCCGACAATCCGGTCCCTCAGATGGACCGGACGGTGATGGCGGGTAACCATGTGCTGCTGGAGTGTGATGGGTTGGTGGTGCTGTTGGCCCATATGACACCGGGCAGCGTGGCTGTCGCCACCGGCGATCAGGTCAGCGTGGGACAGATGCTGGGCCGTGTCGGCAATTCGGGTAATTCGGCCGAACCACATTTGCACCTTCACGTGCAGCGCCCGGCGGCCGAGAATGCAAATCCGCTGTCTGGTGATCCGTTGTGGTTCTCCATTGAAGGGCGGTTTCTGGTGCGCGGTCAGCGGCTTGTGGTGGGGCAGGGATCGTAACCCCTGTCTTGCGCGGTGGCCCGAATGCTGGTTTCCTGCCAGCACCCAACCAAAAGGCGCGACATGGCACAGGATGATCCCCCATTCACCATCGGTATCGAAGAAGAGTACCTTTTGGTTGATCAGGAAACGCTGGCCCTCGCTGCCGCCCCTGACGATCTGATGGCCGCCTGCAAGGCGGATCTGGAAGGCAAGGTCAGCCCCGAATTCCTGGAATGCCAGATCGAGATCGGCACGGGCGTCTGCGCCACCATCGCCGAAGCCCGCGAGGATCTGCGCCATCTTCGCAAAACCGTCGCCCATCACGCCAATGCATTCGGGCTGGCCCCGATTGCCGCATCCTGCCATCCGTTTGCCGACTGGAAGGACCAGCACCACACGCCCAAGGAACGCTATGACCAACTGCGCCGTGATCTGGCCGGTGTGGCCCGGCGCATGCTGATCTGCGGGATGCATGTGCATGTGGGCATCCCGGACGAGGATATGCGCATCAAACTGGTCAACCAGCTGAAATACTTTCTGCCGCATTTGCATGCCCTGTCCACGTCATCGCCGTTCTGGCAGGGCGACGACACTGGTATGAATTCCTATCGCCTGATCGTGTTCGATAATCTGCCGCGCACCGGCCTGCCGCCCGAGATGACCGACTGGGCGGCGTTTTCGTCATCGGTAGACACCCTGGTGTCGCTGGGCCTGATCGAGGACAGTTCGAAAATCTGGTGGGATTTGCGTCCATCCTCCAAGTTCCCGACAATTGAGTCGCGCATTTGCGATGTGGTCCCGCGCATGGAGGTCACGCTGACCCTGGCCGCCCTGACGCAGTGCCTGACACGGATGATCTGGCGCAAAATCAAGGACGGCGACGGCTGGCGCGTGATCGACAATTTCATGATCAGCGAAAACCGTTGGCGCGCGCAACGCTATGGCGTGTCCGAAGGGCAGATCGATTTTGGCCGCAAGGCGCTGATTTCCTTTGAACAGGTGGTCGACGAAATCCTCGACCTGATAGCCGAGGATGCCGAGGCGCTGGATTGCGTGTCCGAGGTTGAAGCCGCGCGGGCCATCGTTACCGACGGCACCAGTGCGGACCGCCAGCGTGCGACACATGACGCGGCGCTCGCCCGCGGGGCAACCCCGCATGAGGCGCTGCAGGCGGTGGTTTCATCGCTGGTCACGGATTTTCATCGGGATTTGTAAGAGGCTGCCATGAGCTTTGATGACACAAGCAAAGAAACACTGTTTGGCACACCGTTGCTGCGATTTCAGGTGACTGATCACGCGGCCCTCGATGCCGCCTTGCTGGAAGAAGGCGCGCGCCAGCGCGAGGCGAGCGAAGGCGTGAACAAGTCAAACCGGGGCGGGTGGCATTCGGCAGGCAATATCTTTGACTGGGACGCCGATTGTGTCCGCACCCTTTATGCCGCCGCAGAGGCATCCGTTTACGAAGCGACACGCCGTGTATCAGCCAAAGTGGATCCGGCCACATTGCGGCTCAAGATATCAGGCTGGATGAACATGAACCCGCCCGGCGGGTTCAACGCGCCGCATACCCATCCGGGCGCACATTGGTCGGGGGTCTACTACGTCTCGCAACCAGCGGTAGAAGAAGGCACATCGGGCATGATCGAGTTTCTTGATCCCCGGTCAGATCTGCCCAACTGGCGCATTCTGCGGGCCAAGGCGTTCCGCCCCAAGCGCCGGATCAGGCCCCATGTCGGCGAGATCGTGATGTTCCCGTCCTATCTGGTTCACTGGGTCTATCCCAATGAAACCGACGAAGAACGGGTTTCAATCGCGTTCAACGCAACCTTTCGCAAGGCAAAGTTGACGTAAGGGCAACTCTTGGTTGATCGATCTGAATTGGTCATGTAACCTGTTGGTATATCTGAAAAACGTGGGGGTTGCGGCGTGGCGCAGCGATGACATCCGGTATGCCAGAAGATGCTGTGGCCGCATATCTTGAGCGCGTCGCCGACTCCCGCGTTCTGGGCCGCAGCAAGCGCCGGATGCGCCTGCTGGAATACCTGGTCACCGCAGAAGCCAATGGGGAAGGCGAAAACCTCAAGGCTTATTCCATCGGTCTGGATGTTTTCGACAAACCAGAAGATTTCGACCCATCAATTGACAGTATCGTCCGGGTAGAAATCGGGCGATTACGCAGCGCACTTGCCACGTTCGAGGACAGCAAATTTGCCGATACCCAATTGGTTGTCGATATCCCTGTTGGCACCTATCGCCCGGAATTGACCCCGCGCGATACATCGACCGATGCCCCACGCCGGGTCAAGCGCAGGGGCGGCCGGGTCGTGGCACTTGTGGCGCTGGTGTCCTGGGGGTTGGTGATGGGGGTGTGGCTCTATCTGCACGGACCGCGCGATGAGATACCGACAGACAACCACGTCAAGATCGAACTCCGGCCAATCGAGGGGGATGCAGATGCCGCTGCACGGATTGGTGCGGCCTTGCGCGGCGGATTGGTGCGCAACCAATCGCTGACGATCCTGTCACCGGATGATCCGTCGGATAAAGGGCTGGCACCGGATTTTGAACTGCGCGGACTGGTGCGCGCAGTGGATGCCTCGCATTACCGGGTCGATGCGGAACTGATTAATGCCGCCACCAACCGGGTGGTCTGGGCGCGGTCCCATGTGTTCGAAGACGGGCCGGAATTCGAAGACCGGGTGATGGCCGTTCTTGGAACTGAGTTGCGGCAACGCGCGTTCGGGGCGTCGCGTGCAGCGCTCGAAGGGCGCGACCCGCAGACGCTGACACCAGAACAATTGTTTATCATGGCCACCTGGGTGCCCGGGCGGGCCATGAATTCCATCGCTTGGGAGCAGGAGCGGATCGCGCTGGCCCGCCTTGCGCTGGAAAAGGACCCGGATTTCGGGGCCGCCCATGCGGTTCTGGCCGACAAGCTGGCGTTTCTGGCCAATGTTTATGGGCCTGCGGATACACCCGAACAGCGCGCCGCAGCCGAAATGCATGCACGCCGGGCGTTGGAACTCGCCGCACTTGATCCAGAGGTCGTGTTCGCCGTGGCGCAATCGAAATGGCATTCGGGCAATATCGCGGAGTCACATCTGCTGATGCAGCGGGTGCTGGAACTGGACCCCGGTCACGATCTGGCCCGCTTTCTGGAACTGGTCATCCCCTATACCTGCCGCGTGCCGCCTGGCAACGTGCTGCAGCAGGCCATTGAATTTGATGACCGTCTGGCCGGCGACAATCCCATTCGCTGGCTGACGCTCAGCTGGATTGCATGGCTGCACGCCCATCGCGGCGATTACGAGATCGCGTTGAATATCGAGCGGCGGTCGGCACTGATTTTTGAATTTCCCTATACCTTTATGCGCCACGCGATGTTGCTGCAGCGGCTGGGCCGCACCGAAGCCGCCGTGGCGGTGATCGAACGGCAGGATGCCAACTGGCCGGGGATTTCGGCGGATCATTTCGCCCGGGTCACGGTGCCGAGATTGTGTCAGGAATCGCCATTGGCCGCGGAATTTGTGGCAGCTTACGATGCGCTGGGCGATGCAATGGCGGCGCGTCAGTGATAGCGGTGGTTCAAAAATGTTTTCTGAATCAAAGCATTAGATAATCTGTAACAGGTTGTTAACCTTCGCGTGCCTCACATTGCTGCCAAGGGTTTGCCACATAGGGCTCACCGAACGCCTCCTCAGGGCAGTCGTGGGCAACGCCGCCACGCCACCACTCACCATGTGACCAAGCCTGTCACATGCAACGGCGCTTGCAGGGTGCTTGGTGCAGGTTGGGGACAAACCTGCACCGGGTGCCACCGGTAAAACAGCACCCAAACCACAAATTACCACGCTTTTTCAAACGATTGCCGCCTTGACGGGGCAGGGACGTTGCAAGGACGCTTGCGCCCCAGGTAGCCATGAACAGGAGAACCCATGGGCGCGTCCATCAATGCCATCTTCGGGGGCGCATTTCTGCTGCTCGCATTGTTCCTGACTTTCCTGATGTTCTATTTGTGGAAATTTCCCTTCGACAAGGAAAAACACCAAAGCGCGGCCCCGCGATCCCTGATGACCCTGCACCGGCTGTTCGGTTATGTCTTTGTTGCGATCTACATCATCCTGATGTGGGATATGGTGCCGCGCCTGTGGTCCTACCAGATCGAATTACCCGCCCGGACGGTGCTGCACCTGACGCTTGGGCTTGCGGTGGGGGCGACTCTGATCGTCAAGATCATGGTGGTCCGGTTCTTCAAACATATGGAATCCACCCTCGCCCCGCTTCTGGGGACTTCGCTGCTGATCTGCACATTACTGCTGACCGGTCTGGCCTTGCCATATGCCGCGCGCGAGGCCTATTTGCGGGCCACTGCGCAGGACGGCCAGAACTTCGCGCAAGACCGAATTGATCGGGTGGTTCAGTTCCTGCCCCAGATCGGGTTTGACGATGCGGCGGGCCTGCGTGTGCTGGCCTCCTCGGCGGGGCTGGCCGAAGGGCGTGATGTGCTGACCCGCAAATGCACGCAATGCCATGATCTGCGCACGATCCTTGTCCGCCCGCGCACGCCAGAGGCGTGGCGCAGCACCGTCGCCCGGATGGCGACCCGGTCGACCACACTCAACCCGATCAGCGAAAGTGAGCAGTGGAGCGTGACCGCCTATCTGATCGCTATTTCTCCGACCCTGCGCGAGGTCGCGACCGAACAGCGCGCCCTGACGGTCGAGGTGCGCGCCAGCCAAGAGGCGCTGCGCCTGTCTGCGACCCGCGCCCCTGATTACGACCCGGACGCGGCCCGGCAGGTGTTCGAAGCGAAATGCGCGCAATGCCACGCGCCCACGCTGGTGGAACAATCCACCTTCAACAGCGCCGACGACATACGCGTTTTAGTGACACGCATGGTCGGAAACGGCCTGACTGCCGATGACGGGGAGCTTGGCCAGATCATCGCCTATCTTGCCGACACCTATGCCCGCGCAGAGGGGCGGTAACTGTCGTGGAATGTTGTGAATAGTTGGCGTGGGTCCACTGAAGCCAATAAATGACGCAACCGGAGCGAACTTGGCCCAGTCTTGAGGCAGTCGTGACGCAATAACTTCTTTGCGGGACTTTGTCGCCTTTCCCATTGGGGTCTCAAATGGCGGGTTTGGAAAGAACTAATGGCTCCTCGTTGGCAGGGCCACTTCGATTTGCGTAGCTTCCCATTTCTCAATTAGGGGCTCTCCGAGGCCCGCGAAGTTGCCACTCTGGACGTTTGATCGCGTTGTGCGATCCAGTCCAAAATCTGGATTGATTTCCCCTGAAAAAGTCTGAAAGACCTATTCCTGTTTCTCTATGATCTGAGTAAGGCGACCGATGCCATCCTTAATCTCTTCGAACCGCTCTGCATGATTGGCGATGCCTTGACTTGCTGCGAAGAGAACGCGTGCCAGTGCAGCCGCCTCTTGCGCTTCAACCTGACCCGCAACCAACTGCGCCTCTAATTCGCCTTCGACCTCATGATCGCTATCGCGAAACCGCTGCTGACTGGTCAAATCCTTTGCGGCAAAAAGCTCTGCCGCATGCGGTGACGTCCTGACCAGATCAAAGATCACCCGATGCTTGGCGATCAGGGCGTTGCCAATCTTGTCGCGGAGCGTCAGCCCATCGCGCAATTCGGTTTTCACCACCTCGACCAGCCGCGATGCCAGCCGATCCGCCACGGCGGCAAACACGGCATCCTTGTCCCTGAAGTAGCCATAGACTGTGACCTTCGACATACCGACGGCCTCGGCAATGCCCTCCATCGTCACGCCGCGAAACCCTTGCGTGACAAAGACATGCTGGGCTGCATTCAGGATTTTGTCGCGGCGGGCGGCTCTGATTGGCGAGAGATCGGGCATGGGAGGGGCTGTCACCGGCTTGACTATTATTGAACGTATATATATCTACTCGTTCAATTCGTAAGAATCAACAAGGTTCTCCTCATGTCAGACAAGATACTCGTCAGCGGCGCAACCGGTTTTATCGCGAGCCATACCATAGAGCGGCTGCTCGCGGCAGGACATGACGTCGTTGGAACAGTACGCGACCCCAAGAACACATCAAAGACGGCGCACTTGCAGGCGATGTCTGGCGCAGACCAACACCTGACGCTTGTCGCGGCTGATTTGACAGACACAGACCCGTTTTCGGCCCATACGGATGTCGATGTCATCCTGCATATGGCCAGCCCCTACGCGATGAATGTCAACGACGCGCAGCGCGATTTGGTCGACCCTGCGGTGCAAGGCACCGTGTCGATGTTAACGGCGGCGGCAAAATCGCCGCGTGTGCGACGTGTGATCCTAACATCCTCAATGGCCGCGATCACCGACGAACCTGACGGGCGGGTGCTGACGGAAGAAGACTGGAACGACAAAAGCACGCCGGCCCGCAACCCGTATTACTATTCCAAGGCAATGGCGGAGCGCGCGGCATGGGACTTCATGGAGGCTGAGAAACCCCATTTCGACCTGGTGGTCATCAACCCGTTCTTGGTGATCGGTCCGGCACATACAGCCGCGATCAACACATCAAACCAGACCTTCGTGGATATCATCGGCGGGGCATATCCGGCGGTGATGGCGCTCAACTGGGGGTTTGTGGATGTGCGCGATGTGGCAGATGCGCATGTTGCTGCACTTTCGGCAGACGTTCCCGCAGGGCGCTATATCGCTGCCAGCGCAAATATGGACATGACCGAAGTGGTTGCGTTGTTGCGCGCCTCTGGCTACGGACACACGAAGTTGCCGAAGTTCAAGCTGACTGGCGCGATCGGCACCGCGTTGATGAAACTGGCAAGCTTCGGGCAGCCCAAAGGCATCGGCTCTTATCTGCGCACCCATCTGGGGCGTATCCCGCGATTTGATAACACCAAGATCAAACGCGAGATGGGAATAACGTTCCGCAGCCCGCAAGAGAGCATACAGGACACGTTGGCTGACCTGACGAAATGGGGCCATATCCCTGCACCCAAAGCATAAGGAGCCCAGCAGATGTGGAAATGGACCAAACGTCTTCTCGGGCTTGTTGTTGTTCTGGTTGTTGCCTTGCTCGGCATTGTCTATGCGTTCTTCGGGCGCGGCGCGGACTATATAGATCTGACGACAGCGCCTGTGTTGCCGCAAGGAACGATTGAGGCGGCGGTGATTTCCGATCGACCTATGGGCAATGCGGCGGTGTCGGCAGATGGGCGCATCTTCTACACGATCCATCCTGAATCAAACCCGGAACCGCCTTATCTCTACGAATGGGTCGATGGCGCGGCGGTGCCATTCCCCGCAACGGGGCAGGACGCGTTGTTCACCTCACCCTTGGGCGTTGTCGTCGATGCGCAGAACCGGCTCTGGGTCATTGATCCCGCGGATCACGGCATGGGGCAGTCGCGGCTGGTTGCCATTGACCTTGGCACCGGTGATGTGGTTCACAATCATGCGTTCGCACGAAACGTCGCACCGCGCGGCTCATTCTTGCAAGATCTGCAAATCAGCGATGACGGGCGTTGGATTTACATCGCCGATGCAGGGTTTTGGGCCAAACGGCCAGCCATCGTGGTCTACGACACACAGAATGAAACCGCACGACGCGTACTGAACCGGCACGCCAGCCTCTACCCACAGAACCTGCTGGTCCGAAATCAAATCAAAGATATGTCGTTCTTCGGCGGCCTGCTTGAGATGAAAACAGGGATCGATGGCATTGCGCTGAGCCATGACGATGCATGGATATACTACGGTGCGATGAACCATGACATGCTGTACCGCATTCCAACGACCGCCTTGCAAGACGCAAGCCTGTCGGATGTCGATCTAGCGGCTCAAACCGAAGAGGTCGGTCAGAAGCCCCTAAATGATGGCTTTTCGATAGACGCGCAAAACAACGTGTTCATCACGGATATCGAGCATCAGGCGGTGCTGTCCATGGCACCTGACGGCACTCTGACAACAATCGTGCGTGATGATCGTATCCGCTGGGCAGATGGGTTGAGTTTCGGGCCCGATGGCTGGCTCTATCTTGCCGACAGCGCTATCCCGCATCTCGCTCTGCAAAATGCAGAACACCATGCGGCGCAGGCGCCCTATTATATCTGGCGGTTCAAACCGGGGACGCAGGGGCGACCAGGGCAATGACGCAGGCGTACTACGGGAGAGCTACCGTTAATGGGTGACGCAGCATCGTGCATTTTGGGCTCACAGCTGACACTTACCGCGTTGTCGTGCAGCCACTGTCAGTCGACGCCGTTAAGACCATATTCGTCCGAGTGTTCAGCCAACTCTCACCCGGCCGGTCGCAGGCCGGTTTCCACCAGCATGCCGCGCAGTTTTGCTTCGTAGTAGTACCCGCGCGCGTACCAGTTGACCGCTGTCGCCTCGTCCCCGTCCGAGATCAGCCACGCGCCGCGCAGATAGCGGCCTGCGTAGATCAGGTTGGTTTCCGCATCCAGCAACCCTTCGGGTGATCCGCGATAGCCCATGGTGCGGGCCGTTTCGGGCAGGATCTGCATCAGACCATAGTAGGGCCCGTTGCGGGCGGCGGGGTTGTGGGTGCTTTCGCGGATGATCACCCGATGCAGCAGGGTGACGGGGATATCATGCACGGCGGCGTATTTGTTGATCAGCCGCCGCAGTTCGGGCGTTTCGTTGGGGTAAAGCGGGATGTTGGCCCGGCGCACTTCGGGTTCAGACCGACGGCTGCACCCGGCAAGGGCGGCGGCGCTGCAGAGGATCATGTGGCGGCGTGTAATCATTGGGATATCCTGCTCTTTGTTGTTGCGACCGGTGGGGTCGCCTTTTGTTTATCATCCTGCGCGCACAATAATGCTTAACAAAACCTATCGCACCTGTCCGATGGGGTCCGACGTTTTGCCGACGCAAGTCCGACGCGATGCAGACCGTCGAAAATCAGGATTTGTTATGCAATAACAAAGGGCTGGTAGTCAGGGCGCCCACCGCAAAAAATTGCCGATCATCCGCAGACCTGCTGTCTGGCTTTTTTCGGGGTGGAATTGCGTGCCGATGATGTTGTTGCGGCCCACGATGGCGGTGATGTCGCCCGCGTAATCCACATGGGCCAGCCGTTCGGCGGGGTTGGCCACGTCCATCGCGTAGGAATGCACGAAATAGGCGTGATCGCCGGTGTCGATCCCGTCCAGCACCGAGTGGGGGTGGTCGATCACCAGATCGTTCCAGCCCATATGAGGAACCTTGAACGCTGGATCGGCGGGGGTGATCCGGCGGATATCGCCGGGGATCCAGCCGAAACCGGGGGTTTCTTCGTATTCGTGCCCGGTGGTCGCCAGCATCTGCATGCCCACGCAGATGCCGAAGAAGGGCCGCGCGCGGTTTGTCACCGCGTCGATGATTGCGTCGGCCAGACCGGTGCGGGCGAAAAGTTCGGCACGGCAATGGGGAAAGGCCCCGTCGCCGGGCAGCACGATCCGGTCGGCGCGGGCGACCACATCGGGGTCGGCGGTGACGATGATGTCACCGGCATCGACCTCTCGCGCCATCCGTTCGAACGCCTTTTGCGCCGAATGCAGGTTGCCGCTGTCGTAATCGATCAGCGCGGTTGTCATAGGCTGCCCTTGGTCGACGGGATCGCATCGGCCTTGCGGGGATCAACCTCCACCGCCTCGCGCAGGGCGCGGGCGACGGATTTGAACGCGGCCTCGGCAATATGGTGGGCGTTGAAGCCGTGCAGTTTGTCGATATGCAGCGTGATCCCGCCATGGGTGCTAAGCGCCTGGAAGAATTCGCGCACCAGTTCGGTGTCGAAGGTGCCGATCTTGCCGAATGGCAGGTCGAGATTGCAGATCAGATAAGGCCGGGCGGACAGATCAAGCGCGCAGCGCACCTGCGCATCGTCCATCGCCAGATGGCATGAGCCATAGCGGCGGATCCCCCGTTTGTCGCCCAGGGCCTGGGTCAGGGCCTGACCCAGCGCGATGCCCACGTCTTCGACCGTGTGGTGATCATCGATATGCAGATCGCCCTTGGCGCGGATGGTCATGTCGATCAGCGCATGGCGCGACAACTGGTCCAGCATGTGGTCGAAAAAGCCGACGCCGGTCTGGTTGTCATAGGTGCCGGTGCCATCCAGATCGATGGTAACCGAGATCTCCGTCTCGGCCGTTTTCCGTGTGATCGTTGCTGTCCGCATATTTGCGTTCCTCTTGTCGTCGGTCGCTCTATAGGGGCATCGGGGGCAAGGGCCAAGATTTGTGACGGTTTTTCAGAAATATTTAAGGGTTGGTTGCCTACGGTCACCGCCAACGCTGCCACAAATCAGGAGAATCCGATGAAAGCGCTGATCATGCGGGACGATGCCGATGCTGCCGCCGGCTGTGCCAAGGCGCTGTTGGACAAGGGGTTTCAGGTGGCTTGCGTGGAAAGCAGGCATATCGCACAGGCGCTGTTACGGATTGAACCGGTTGATGTGCTGGTGATGGATGAACGGGTCGGCGGGCGGTTGACCCATGCGCTGGCACTGTCTGCCGAACGGCGGCATCCCTATATCAGCGCGATCCTGATGACGGATCGGCCGGGTGAAGATACCGATGAACTGTATGAATTGATCCCGTCGCTTTATGCGCTGGCAGGCATATCGGTCGCGCCGGAGATTTTGGCGCAGCTGGCCCTGTCCTCGATCGAGGATTTTGCCCAGGCAGAGGCACGGGTCGGTCGGTTGACAGCCGCCAACCTGGCGGAGGCAGCACTGGGTCCCGACCCGGATATCGAGGATGAACTGGCCGATTGGGAGGATGATCTGGTCGATGAGATTGTTCTGATCACCGATGATGCAGCTGCCATTGGCGGCCCTGACATTCCGCTTTATAGCGACGTTGCGCAAAGTCATCCCGCCCTCGCCGAAGAACTGCCGGAAGAGGAAGAGATTCTCGATCCAGCAATGGCAGATAGGGCAGACCTGCCACATTTCGCGACCTTGGGCACGTCAGACGCTAAATCTGTCGTCCATATTGCACGTCTCAGTAGTATTACTGAGGCCAGATCGGCAGTCTGATAGGTCCAAAAGTCATGGGTGACCGGCGAAAATCCGCCGAGCCTGGGAACAATTGCCATGGGGCAAACCGTTTTGTTCCGGATGCTGCATCAGTCATGATTTGACCGATGCCATGCCTCAATTTCTTCCAAAGGTATCGTCAAATTCGCCTTGTTAACGAGTGTTGGCCCGGTCGCCCAAGGCCGGTCCAACCGCATTATCTGGTAAGGAGACTACAGTGGCGAAATTGATTAACATGACCGTTGTTGCGGCAATTTGTGCATTTGGATCGATGGCATCTGCGGAAAGCACGCAGACCCAGCAACCTACACCATCATTTGTGAACGACATGCCGTTCCCGGCGGAAATGCCGGTTTATAAGTCGCGTGTCGTGTTTGACGACATGCCATTCATGGATCTGCCCGCCTTCGTGCAGACCGCGGCCGTATTCGGTGACATGCCGTTCCCTGCAGAGATGCAGGACTACAAGCCTGTCCGCTATTTCTCGGATCTGCCTGCACGCGCCTATGATTTGCCACAGGAAACCGATCACGCGGCGTTGGAACTGTAGTAAGCGATAAATCTGACAGTGCTTTGCAAACAAGCGCCGCCCCGCAGAGGCGCCGGGCGGCGTTTTGCATTTGGCGATCAGAGGAAATGCCAGCGATCACATCGCCCAAAACAAAAGGCCGACCACAGGGGTCGGCCTTTTTGTTATCGAATTGGAGCGGGCGATGAGATTCGTTATTATAGATAAAACAATGCCTTAAGTAAGAAAAAAGCTTTCGTACAACGTTTGTACAACAATTTGCGTTTATTAGGCAGATTTTTCCCGGTGCGCCTCCAATTGCCTAACTTCTCCATGTTATGTCAGCGCAGCCCACACCACAGACACATGGGTCCGGAGAGGTTTTGCCGGTAACCCTGAAGCCAGGACTTACGCGCTTGTGGCGGGTAACCTGTCGCGCCGCACGGAAAACCAGGCCGCGACACTTCAACAACCGCAGCGGCGATGAATGAGATTAGCGCGAGTGTAAATTCCACCGCTAGCGGCGCGCGGGGTATTGTGCGGGCGATTGACACCGCACGGGATCAGGCCAAGCACGGAGAGGATGTGCGATCCCATGCCGTTGTTACGATGAAGACAATTGAGGATTCTTCGGACCAGATCGGGCAAATCGTTCAGTTGATGGATGATATCGCGTTCCAAACCAACCTCCTGGCGCTGAATGCGGGGGTCGAAGCCGCACGTGCCGGCGAGGCGGGGCGCGGTTTTGCCGTGGTGGCATCTGAGGTGCTCGCACTTGCGCAAAGATCCTCGGAAAGTGCTGCGCAAATCCGCGATCTTATTGTCAACTCCAACAAGAACATCACCCATGGTGTCAAGCTGGTCGCCGATATGGGCACGGCGATTGAACAGGTTCTGGACAGCGTGAGCGAGGTTTCGGAGCATAACCGCGACATTGCAAATGGTGCGGAAGAGCAGGTCACTGACCTGTCTGAAATCAACAGCGGCATTCTGATGCTCGACAAGTTGACGCAGGAGACCGCCGCCATGGTGGACGAAAGCGCAAATTCTTCCCAGGTCTTGCAGCAGAAGGCCGATGAAATGCAGAGCCTCGTCGCCCGATTCCGCCACAGCCAGCGCCGAACGAGTGTCTATTCGCCCGCGTCATCGGAGGGTGAGTTCGATCTGGCCCGGTCGGCCTGATCAAGCTGTCACAGAAGCTGACCCAAGGGCGGCCATACCATGTGAAGGTGTGCGAACCCCTCGGCTGCCCTCTTATTCAGGATGTTTTCATAACTCATTTGTAGGCTGCAGATATTGCTGCCAAAAGAGACCTACACCATGCAAATAGAGAGATTACTCGTTGAGAAAGAGTCGAAGCACCCGGAATGTATCCGTCCTGACGCTCCATTGCGCACGGCAGCGCAGAAACTCTTGAAGCACCGGATTGGTGCCTTGGTCGTCACTGACTTGAAGGGTCAGTTGAAAGGCATCGTTTCTGAGCGCGATTTGATACAGGTCGTCGCGAAATACGACGCGGCTGCGGTCGAAGCTCCTGTTGCTGAAGTAATGACGCGTTCAGTCATCACTTGCGGGCCGAATGATGAGATTACCGCGGTCCTGCGTCTGATGCATGCGAATGCGATACGGCATATGCCGGTACTGGACCATGGAAAACTCGTTAACATGCTAAGTATTCGTGAACTCACAACAGCTTATGAGTTGCTCCAAATTGAAGCGAACACGGACTTCTTGACTGAACTCCCGAACCGCAGACCATTTCTCAAGACCTTGGAAACCGAGTTCGCGCGATCTCGGCGATACAAACACCCCGTTAGCGTCGGCATGATCGACATTGATCACTTCAAGCAGGTCAACGACTGCTATGGTCACGATGCTGGCGACAAGGTTCTTCGTGCAGTCTCCGCTACAATGATCAATGAGTTTCGCACAGTTGACTACCTGGGCCGTCTAGGCGGAGAGGAGTTTGCAGTTGTACTACCGGAGACTGACCTGTCAGATGCCAAACTGGCCTGTGATCGACTGCTGAAAAGCATTCAGGCAACCATCATACCATTAGGTAGCCGACAAGTATCTGTAACGGCCAGCATTGGCTTGGCGCGCGCATCATCCACTACGTTGGATGGTTCAGCGGTCCTGAAGCGAGCCGATGAGTTGTTATACGACGCAAAGAGACGCGGTCGTAATCAGGTCGTGGCTGATTGCTCGCATGGCAACTGGTATCAAGAAGTAGAAGATGCAGGGAGACGGCAGTTACTATAGCGATGTGAACCGCGCAGGGTTTTCCGGAGGCTCCAACTCGTGAGAAGGATGGAGCATCATGACAAAGATAACGAACAAGTTTTCACCACAAGTGCGCGAACGCGCTGTGCGGATGGTATTGGATGGCGCAGGTCGGTATGAAAGATGTTGGGCGGCGATTGTCTCGACCCCATAATCAGCACAGTGATCTTCTATGAACTGGTTCATCGTTTCAGTGGGAGGTCAAGCTCCGCCTGGGCAAAATATGCGGACGCCTTGCGAAGGACCTCATTGGCCTGCTTCAGCTCGCGAACCTCGCGTTCAGGCGCCTTCATCTTCTAGGCCTGTTCGGTCGTGATGCCGCCTCGCTGGCCTGCATCAATCTCGACCTTCTTGACCCATTCCTTCAGTGTTTGCGGCGCGCAGCCAACCGTCGCCAGAAGGCTCGTAACAATCGTAAAAACTCTCGTCAAATTACGCCACAAATGGTCTCATAGCATTGACTGAAGATACAGTCGCTAGTGGTCTATCCCACGCAACATATAACCCTGCCCCCAAATCGTCTTGATGTAGTTTGTTCCATTTGTTGCGTCCGACAGTCTCCGACGCAACTTACAGACGAAAACGTTAATTGCCTTGACATTCGGTTCGTCTATTCCGGCATAAAGATGGTTCAAGAACATTTCCTTTGTAACGGTCCTGCCCCGGCGTAGACACAGGAGTTCGAGGACCTGATACTCCTTGTGCGTCATCTTCAAGGGTGTACCATCGACCTTCACAATCTCAGTATCAAGGTTGACGACAACTTGGTCGATTCTGATCGTTGGTTGCATCTTGTTGCGGACCCGCCGCATGATCGCGAAAATGCGCGCTATTAGCTCTTCACGGTGGAATGGTTTGGTCAAATAATCATCTGCGCCGAGGCCGAAACTTGCCAGCTTGCTCTCCCTCGTGTCATCACCCGAGAGGACGAGAATGGGGGTTTCGACAGAATTACTCCGTAAATTCTTGAGAACCTCGCGGCCAGACATATCTGGCAGGTGTAGGTCCAACATGATCAAGTTATACTCTTTTGATCTTGCGAGTTTGATTCCGGTTTGTCCCGTGTCTGCCGAACAGACTTGCGCGTTCGCTCGAGCCAGAATCTGTTCAATGCTCTTGGACATCGTCGGATCGTCTTCAATCAGCAGTATCTGCACTTGGTGAGTACTCCGGCAGGCATATACGACGTCGATAAACCCTCGCCTGCAGGGAGTTCGATCGGTGATCCAGCCAGGGCGATTACTGACTCACGATTGCTTTGGCAAAACAAATCGACTGCTATTTCGCAACGCCTTGTGTCAAGACTTCTTAAGAATGGTTAACGAATGGTTAATAAGTCGACTTGGCATTCACTGAAAATCGGATGACTTCGCGTCAATCCAATTCATCTGAGGTTTTGAACTACTCCAAATAACGTCCGCCATGTAGATAGGTTGCCCGGTTCGGCATTTGTACCCTCCTGTTCATTGATAATACGCCCGAGAGGTGAATCGATTGAGGCTCGCGTGTGGGCTATGGTGGCTGTCGTCCCTTGCGCCGTGACGCAATTCAATGGCGGGCACAGCTCAGCATCGGGGGCGGAGTTCATTAAGGCATTGGTCACCAGCCAGCCGTTGATCGGGAGCACGACCCGCTGCTATGGGGTATGTCGCCGCAAAGACTTGAAGCGGCTTCTCTATCAACGTCCTTTTCTTCCACTGTGAGAGCAGGCCGACCGCAAATTGAGGCGCTATGTGGGGAGCTGCACAGAGCGAGTGTCAATGATTAGGGCGGTGTTATGGGCCATTCCGAGTTACTGCGCAGCACGGATTGTCACCCATGACAGCGGGCGAGATTGTCGCTTCGTCTTCCTCGACGACTAAACATAATTGGCAATTTGAGGGCGCAAGCGATACTGGGAACACTTAGCGCCTTCGTAATCTACCTCGAAAATACATTTGCGAGCACTTGAACGCCAAGTGGGGCCACACAAGGCAAGCCGTCTGGTGCGCTACGTTCGACCAGTCTCAGATCGATGAGCGATTGTACTCCGCAAGCACTTATCTCATTGGGCCTAATGGCCATTGCTCGCAAATTGCAGGCCTCGTCATTGGTCAAGCTTGAGGCTAGTATTTCCACGACTCTGTTCATTCTTACCATCCAAAGTACCCGACACGTTCTACGCATTCGTTATCTCAAACGAATGACGGCCCATTTCCTGGCCGAAGATCGTGTGGAGGGTCTATGTCCTTACTCGTATTGAATCGCTGCATGCGGCCATTCGAAGCGTTAACTAACAAACTTACAGTTTTAGCCAATGCAGGAATCTGTGATTCCTGTCCAAAGAGACAGGTTAGACCTTGCCCCTCGGTCTTAACAGAAATGCTTATCTCTGGCGTGTGAGTAACTATGGGCCAAATCACAAGATTTACGAAAGGATAGGATCCGTTATCCTATCCCGGTAGTGAGCTCTCTAACGAAAAAAGGTAAGGTCTCCAGCCTTTTGACTTCACTCACGCTAGCATCATTCATTAAGGCCCATCGTGCCCTTGCCAGCCGTCAACTTCCTCAGCTTGCCAAGCATCGCAGTAGCCTCATTTCTCCAAAGGAGTTGCATCGTGACGCAAGCAAAGCCCGATAGAGTTGTGTACTATCCTCGATTTACAGGCTGTGGATCGTCGAGACCCATGTGATGCGATGGACAATAAAACTGAAAGGTGAGCGCCTCCTCTTGGAAGCTGATGTCTACTTCACCTCCCAGACTAAGCGGCAGTGACTTCTTGAGAATGTGGAAACCGAACCCTTCCTTTTTCGGCGCTGGTATTGGTGCTCCTGAGGTTTCGTGCCAACAAATGGCCAACTGATCAGCAGAGCAACCAATCCACTCCCAACTGACTTCGATGGATCCTGAAGAATTAGAGAGCCCGCCATACTTCGCGGCGTTTGATGCCAACTCATAAAATGCCATCGACAGCGGTCTTATCGCGCCATCGCGGACAAAAATGGCCGGCCCTGAGATCGCGATGTCATATCTGTCATTGCATTTGAATGCGGTGAGTTGAGCGTCGATGAGATCTCTCAAGGACATCATTGATGTATGACGTTGTGACAACCTCTCTGCGCTGAGTGAGAGACTTTTGATTTTTTCCAAGAACCTAGCACAAAACTCCTGGTCCTGACGCGTTTGACAGAGCCTTTTGGCAATCACACCAATGACCGTCAGGAAGTTACTGATGCGATGATTTTGTTCATTCAGGATCAACTGGAGCGTCTGATGGTCTTCTGCATTCTCAGCCAAGTCAGTAATTGCGAATATGCCCAGTTGACGCTCGGCCATATAGGGGTAGATCGGCAGATCAGTAGCTTCCCGAAGGTGGATCAGGCGATATCCACCATGCCTTTGTTGGACCCTGAGATTCGTCGCAATCGTCTGCGGTTGCCCTGCGGATGAGGTTGCTGCTGACCATTCCGTCAGTTTTTTGGCATCGTCGGGGTGCAACACGTCGCGAAGCTTGCATCTTGTGATTGGGACCCCGTTCGGTAGCCCTAGAAAATGGCTGGCGACGTCATCCAACTCCAGGGTGTTTTCCTCATAGTCCATCACCCCAATGCCCAGGCGGGGAGTGTTTTGCGTTGATCCAACGGAGATTGGGTAGAAGTTCGTCATACAGCGCATCCTTTGTCGTTGACGCTAGATAGCGTGACATCTTTACCCTAACAGAAAGCAAAAATTGACGAGCTCGCTGACTGCAGTGAGTCAATCCTCAATCCTTTGACAGGTTTCGACGTAACTTAGCTCACAGTAATCCGCGGAGATGTGGTTAGATCAAAGGCCTTGATGACGCTGAAATAGCTGTTCGTCACTGACGCTTTTGGCTTCTACAGTGTCCTGATATCTTATGAACGCGGTCATGTGCTTGCTAATTGCGCCGGTGTTAAGAGCCTCTTAACCATTTTGATCTGAAGATATGTGCTCGCGGGTTTCCAAATATGGCCATTAAAGGACAGAGCTACATGCCGAGTAACGATCAAATGAACAACGACATTCATGTACTTCTTCGCTTCTTGACGCAGGCGCAGTCCCAGGATGCGCTTGAAAGGCTGCGACGTCGACTCGGCTTGAAGTGACCAACCGAGCTCGTGGAGGTCACAAAGTGCGGCCACTTGGCGCAATGTGAACTTGCGGCCTTGGAGTTATGGGGCATCCGGATGAGAACAGTCTCAAAACGGCTGTCGGGAGGTAAAACCTAAGTGTTGACGGGTTGCTGGATCTGTTGTGACACATTCAAACACGAACTCACCATATTTTGGAACAGAATTGGCAATAGAATCGTCAAAGTTAGCCAATACGAGAGATTTCAAGTTGGGGTTAACCATAATTTAGAACTACGGCGATCTATTTTGCGCCTGAGGTTCAGTGAAGAGGAGCAAGTCTGTTGCAAAGTACATTACAAGAGGTCAAGTCTCATGCATATATAGTTTCCGAAAGGTATCTTTGCGGAAACGATGATTCCAACTTTGACGAATTGATCTTGAAGCTGGAGAGACAGGCGTACGCTTTTGCAAGAGAAGGAAAGCATTCCTCGAGCAATGCGCTTTTCATCGCCGTCGCCGCATTAGAAAATGACCGGCCCAACCCCCCAACGGAATTAGGGCTGTGATGTTTTGTGAACCGATGTTTCTCACTCAAGATGCGAGATAGGCACCTCACGCTCGGTTCTCGTTTCCACGATATCGACATTGCGACGGAAAATATCATGCCCTATCAGAGTTTTAATGGCAGCGGCCGTATGAACAAATCCCAGACGGCGTGCTTCATAATACCTGATCATTAGTCGCTGTTCTTCAGTGGCTTCGTACACGTCCTTAGCCCTCCGGTTGTTGTTCATTAAATGATTGGCTCATATGGTTAACGTATGGTTAATCGAATGCGCATCGGCGGATTGTTGCCTCCTGTGCGTTACTGCGAAATACGCTGGGTGATGGCGATCAGTGTTGGTTTGAGCATCCGCTGGTCCGCTTTAACTGTGTTTGACGTGGCACCTCAAGCCTTGGAGCGATCGTCGGCAACCGAATGACGCTGGCTTGACCGCATGTCCATTAAGAAATTGTTAAGACGTTTGCCTGCAACCTCCGGACGTTGAATTAGTCCCACCATTCAGCAAATGTTCAAGACGGCTGTGTTTTGCTGACAACGGAAGACAGCTGTCTTGAACCACTAGTTTTGGAGATGGCAAGGAATCAACCAGGCGACTTCTTGACAAGCTTGGAGTTCTGGACTGTGTTGCTCGATCCGTTGATGCTTAGAGGCTCACCATGAGGCGACGGGCCAGGAGGTAGTGAGCGTCCATGCTCAAGCGTCACGCTATAGCGTTTGGTTCATGAGCCCGCATTGATCTGCGGAAGCGGCCCTTTGTCGTGCGAATTCTTGAATCCGACAGGTTTCTGAGCATTTATGGAAACTGCTAACGTCAGTTTCGAGATGTGACCCAATTTTCGATCTCGCTGTAGAATCCGCGGGTTGTTTCGCCAGCAGAAGCGACAATTAAGCTTTCATCAGCCGTGGTGGACAAGCCAGCGGCGATGCAGATACGCAATCTGCGATCATGAGGAACGCTCCATGGGATAAGACCGACTCGATTTATCTCTAAATGCGATCGAAGTGAAACATCTGGAAGGAATGAACAAACCTTGGTGGATACACTTGTCGCCTGCTGACTTTTTTCGATTGGCGGACTACGATGTGTCATATCGGGGGGACCATTCTGACGTCGCCGTCAGTACCAAAGTTGCTCCACGACTGAAGGATTGGCGGGCGTAATGAAGGAAACCGATTTTACCATTGCTTTCCACATCGGCGCGCATAAGACTGCCACAACACATCTTCAGGCCTCTTTAAGAAGATCGTCGGGCCAGTTGAGTGAGGCAGGTGTCGAATACTATGGTCCCGGTTACTTCCGAAGACCTGGGCGCACGATTCCTTCTCTTTTTGGTTTGAATGCTGCGATTGACCCCATTCGCAAACAAAAATCACCAAAAGATCAGCTTCATGTTATGCGCAAAGGTTCTCGCAGACTGATCCTTAGCGAAGAGAATTTCATTGGTGTGCTCAATAGCCCCCGGCGGTTTCCGATCAAACAGCGGTATCCCTACGCTGATGGCCGGATATCCGACTTGATTGCGAGGCTTGAAAAGAAGGTTGACATCTTTCTGGGCATTCGGAATCCGGTAACGTTCCTGAACTCTGCATATTGTCAGCTGCTGATGTCCGGAAGGGTCATGCCGGTCGCGCGTTTTCAAGAGTTAAATCCGTTAGAAAGTGTGGACTGGTTAAATCTGGTGAAACGGATACGTGCTCTTCCCGGCGTCGACATGTTGGTCGTTTGGCGATACGAAGACTATTGTTCTGTTTTTTCGTCCATATGCGCTCATTTGATCGGCGATGAGCGGCAGATTATTGTGCGGCCGATAAAGCGTGTGGTTCACCCGAGCCTGTCGTCGCCGGCGGTCGAGGAAATCCTACGTCAGCACAGCAGTCAACAGGTCAAGAGCCCCAGCTTGAGTACTGGCAAGTTGTTTCCTGTAGAGGAAGGTCATCCCCCCTTTGATGGTTTTTCAAGGGATGTGCATCATACGATTGACGAGGTCTATCGCTCGCAAGTGATTTCAATTGCCGTTACTCCGGGAGTGACACTTCTTACGCCCGAAAGTCACCATGGCTCAAAACGGTGATACGATGGCCTCGTCAAGTGGTTCTCGGTTGTGCTGTTGCATGAGCTGACACCCACCGAGCGGTGTCATCATCTTTCGTTAAGCCATAAAAATCATACTAAACGCTCCATGCACAGGAGCAAGAAATGATACGACTCATATCTGGACACAACCTTTTTCTTGAACCCGATCTGGCTAGATCAATGTTCAGGCACAGGGCAGCACAGTTTTATCATCGCTTGGGCTGGACGGTACAAATCGACAATCTTGGCATGGAGCGGGATGTTTATGATAGAATGAACCCTCTATATGTACTGGTCGTTGGCGATGACGGGCAACATCTTGGCTCCATGCGTTTTCTTCCAACGATCGGTCGCACTATGCTGAATGAGCACTTTGGTGCGTTGCATGACGGTCCAAAAATCAAAGATCCGCGGATTTGGGAGTGTACACGCTTCTGCCTGGCGCCCGGCGCCGATTCAAGGACGTCCTTTAAGCTTTTGGCTGCGGGTGCAAGTCTGATGAAGGAATTCAACTTGTCGCATCTCATAGCCGTCTTTGATCATCAGATGAAGCGGCTATACCGGAACAGTCAGGTTTCTCCAACGATTGTGGCAAGCGGCGATTACAAGGGCGAATCCGTATCAATCGGGATGTGGGATTACTCTCCAGAAAAGCATGTCAAGCTTCTGAAGGCCGCTGGGATGGATCACACCGAGATGGAACTCTACTTGGCCAACTCGGACATTTTTAGGGACATACCGCAAACCGCTTGAGGATGTCAGTTCTGAAAATCTAATGGTGCTGGCGCGGATTGCCTTCTTTAGCGAGTCCGCGTTAGCGATCCGATAACCAAGCCAGATTTGAACTGTTTCTTCAGCATTTCACCCGTCAGCACGGCTCAAGACCGATGATTTGTGGAGTCGTACCATGGAGCGAAAACTTCAGATTACAGTCAAGAGTTCAAAAATTTTGCTAAAATTACACGCCTACTTTAGCCAATAGTCCCGATTACGTCACAAACCTGCCTGATGCCAATCAAACCATCGTTTCAACAAGGAGGTAGCAAAAACGGTAGGGGTCCAAAATGACAAACGTGACAACAAAGTCGATCATCTCAACGACTACGCATGAAGTTCTGGGAACGATGAATGCTAACATGTTCAGTGCAATCGCCGTCAACCAATTCGGCTGGCACTATTACGAAGAGCATATCGACAAGCTTGGCTTGACCAACATCCGCTTTCCCGGCGGCACCGTATCCGAAACCGGATGGGTCAAAGACGGTCGCATCAGGGTGGATGGCGGAGAGATATCACTTAAAACACTTGGCGGAGACCGCAGTCATTTTGCGTTTGACTTGACACATAAGGAATTGATCAGTCCGCTAGCACTTGAATATGACGACAACAACTATCTTCTGCGGGATGATGTCGCCACTTTCAGCCAAGTGCTTCAGGCCGCAGTCGAAAGAGATGCGTCAGTCGACCTCGTTATCCCCGTAAAGCGCTACTTTCAAAACTCCGATTTATCAGACGCTGAGGTAAGAGCGAAAGCGATCAGCGCAGCGGTGTCGGATGTTTCGGTTTTCCTAACAAGACTGAAGAATAGCGAATACAATGATGGTGTTTATCCTGACAAAATCACCTTCAGTATTGGAAATGAGGCATATTCCAATCCGATTGAGTATGCGGTGATCGCAAAGGCGATGATTGAACAGATTGAGCTCCAGTTGGACGGAAGCGGAATATCGTACGACATTGGTCTGCAGATCGGGCGCGGCGAGTACGAGTTTACGAAACTGTTGCAATCAGAGTATTTCGATCCTTTTTTTGAGGGGTCTGGTCCAATGATTGATGGTTTGGAGGACATCGGATTCGTACCATCCCCCAGTATGACGACGCAGCAGCGACAAACAGCGATCGACGAAATGATGATCGGCATATTGGGCGATACAATTAGCGGCATCGATGCTCTACGGCAGCATATCCTGGGTTTCAATGCCGACTTGCTCGACAATCCAAATGCACCATTATTCAAAAGAGGCCAGATCATTGAACGCTGGTTGGAGGCATTTGCCGAGGTGGGCATCAGTGAGGAAAATGTAGATACTTATGTATCAGCATTCACAACGAATAGTGAAAATGGCAATTCGATGCCGTACGAGCTGTCGGCGGCAGCCAACACTCTCGAACTATATGCTCATATGTTGGCATCGGGTGTTGATAGAGCCGCGGTTTGGGGTGTCGTTGGAGCATTCCGTTACAAGGATCATATCTTGACAACGACGGTATCAGATCGCTTGTCTGAATTCGACGCGCCACAAGCTGCCATCCTCAAACTGTTAAGCGAAAATGTCCAATCCAGTGATTTCCTCGGAATTGGAGGAGGCGACGCAGAGGGCTATCGGAGTTTTACGTACGAAAACGAAAGTGAATATAACATATTCTTCTATGTCGAGGATATTCACAGTGGTCAAGTCGACCTCAGTGTCGACCTTGGGCTCTTTGGCGACCTTCAAACGGTTGAAGTGGTCAATATGGATCTGGCCAACGGAAGCTCCAACGGTGCCTCTCGTTTGACAGAGGATGATCTGGTTGTGATGGATGGAACGGTCCAGCTTAGCTTTGATCAGAAGTTTGAGATTGCCATGCTGACCTTGGAAAAGAAGCAAAGCGCTGATTATCAAACGCTTGCGATGATAGAGGACATGTTTGAAGCACAACTGAACGCAGATCAGCTGCCGAATATGGTCAGAGGAGAGATAACTTCGGACGATATCCTTGGCGGCAGTGGTTCAGATATCATTTTCGGTATGGCGGGCGATGACAGAATCGATGGTGGCGCTGGTCGAGGAGGTTTTTTCGGCAATGGCGTCCTGCCTGACCGTTTTGACGCGGCTGGTGGAAACAATGGCGATTTTCTCTTCGGGGGTGACGGCAACGACATTCTCAAAGGAAATGCTGGCAATGATGTCCTTTCGGGCGACCAGGGTGATGATGAGCTATGGGGCGGGAGTGGCTTTGACACTTTTGTTTTTGTTGAAGGCAGAGATGAAATCCAGGATTTCCAGCAGGGTGTAGACACAATATTGATCGATACTTCTCTTTTGACTGATGGGGACGACCCAAGTGCCTGGGTCACGCAGAACATGAGGATCCATGAAAATTCGCTTGTGATCGACTTTGGCTCTGAGAATGAATTGACGGTCCACGGTATCACCGATGCGAAGCAGGTTCTTGGCAGTCTGGAGTTCGGTGCAATCGACTATCTGTCGTTCTGACCAAGCACGCGCTGGATCGGATGCGATGAAGAGACAATGGGATATCTGGTCGTCTCTTTAGTGTTTTCTTGCACTGAAGCTGTTGCCGCCTGCGGTCGCTTGATACAGCAATTTCCGCAGAAGTGCTGGCAGAGCATGAAAGAAAGCATGTTTTCCAGCGCAGCAAAAACTTAGCTTGTATCGGGTGGATGTCATGTCGGCTTCTGACATCGGGGCCACAATCCAAAAATGACCATGGCTCATCCTTGCATGCCGTGATCCGCACGCCCGCCACAGCAGGTCCCGCGCGGCGCATCTCTCGCTGGCTCTGCAACGCCCTTTTAAACCAAAAATTTACCTTCTTGGCACATGAGTCTTATTTGAAGTGCGAATTCGTGTCGAACAATTCTCTGTTCAACGTGAATCAAGCCCAAGCCAGTATGTAACGAGGTGACAAGATGACGAGATGCGCTCTGACAAGAGAGAAACACAGTTGGATAATCGAAGTCATCAATGATCTGCGCATTTACTGCCAGAAAAACGAGCTCAGAATTAGCCAGGAGTCCTTGGATCAGTGTCTGGTTGCGGCACTAGCAGATCTCGAACTCGAAGCAGATGCATTTACCGAAGAAACATGTTTGGAGACAACAGAGGATCCAGACAACGAGATGTTCCTTTATCTGAGCGCCGGGCGGCACAGTCTGAATTAGCGGGTCATTGCGAAACGATGAAGAGACCGCCAAACGATTGTGGCGTTCCGTCGACGATTGCCTGCCCTTGCACATCTCCACCAACCCCTTGATACGTGTCACCGAGAAAATCGCCCGTAAAGACTGTCGTGAGCGAAATTGTTTGACTGTTCGCATCCGTCAAATCACCAGTTCCATCAAAGGAAAACGTGGCATCAACATTTGGGTCACCAGCGCGATTGACAGTTCCGCCGGATAAGGTGATCTCGCCGAGCAAAGCATGTCCAGCGTCATCAAGAAAGTTGTTGGCGGATCCAGTCACCATCTCTGTTGCCTCAAAGTCGACAAAAACTAAGAGGGTACCATTGAGTGAATCGGTTACGTCGTCTGTTGTGTTGGAAAGCTGACCAGCGACGAAACCTTGATAAGCGACAACCCCGCTTGTGGGTATTGCGCTGAATTCTGTATATTCAATGGGAGAGAATTCCGAGACAAGTTGATTGGTAGACGCTTGCATCTCTTGTAAAGCAGTCAGCGCTGTCGTGCTGCCGGTGCCCCCTCCACAAGAGCACAAGAGTGGTAGCGTGACAAAGAACGCCCGTTTCGGCGCCCGAATCCAAGTGAGGCCGGGGTTTGGTTCCTTTTTATGCATGCGTCAGGCTTTCTCCACGAGGCTATGTCTGAGTTTCCAGGTTGCTAGCACTTTCTGGTTAATGTCAGGTGTATCGTCTCATGTGGGGTCAGCTAAGAGTTCTCGATGCCATCCGGCGCGGTGTTAGGAATCACTGCTGTACCAAGACAACGAAGTGTCTTGGCGCAGGGAAAAATTCAGTTTCAGTTTCAGTTCTTTGATAAGTTTAGTGGGTGAAGATCATCACCAACTCTTCCGTACCAATCCATTCTTAAGAAATGCCTAATTGGTTTCTGGCCTACCCTCGTGATCTGGGCCAGGCAAATGGAGCTGGGCTGGTGCTGCCGCGACTTGAGAAATCCAGCATCGTTGATGAAGCCTAGTATGCACCTTCCGATTTCGATCATGCTGCGGCGATATCTGGCGTAGAGTAATTGGCCAGATCATCGTTATTGCGGTACTAATCCGCGAGGGTCAAAGGCAGTTGGCGCTCGATTGCCCGGGAATGGATGGCGTCCGCCCGGGGAAAAACTGCTCCAATCTCGCCTAACATCATGTCAGCTTAATCGAATGGTTACCAATGGACGGCAAAACAAGCAGTCGGAACACTTGCGTTTGTTAAAGCTCTGGCCCAATCGGGTGCGTTCCATTGCTCTTGATGCCCGGGTCAAGCAAAGGCGCTTCCAGGGCATCGTATGTGGGGGAGAGGCCCTGTGCTTTTTGGTACAGGGCCTCTGTCTACATCATACCTCTTTCCTTCGCAAATCCGGCAGGCGGATATTAGAGAAGGAGAAAAGCACACCAACGCCACTCACAACTAGCAGCGCCGCTGTGTCTAAAAAACAAGATGCCTAGGCGACAGATCTTGGTTCCAGAATAGTAGCTGCAGTACCACTCTTGCTGATGTTTTGTCGAAGAGTGACTCGGATAAGCCCGCATTAAGGGACGGACCCTGTGGATAACTCGATAGTAGCCTTGTAAGTAAGGCTACATTCTGGTTCGAACTCTGGTTTTTGGGGAGTAAGGGACGGGAACGTAGAATCGGCAATTTAGGGCTCAAAACAAAGCCCATTTAAGGTTCGAACTTTTCTTCCTATAGCTTTCGCTGCAGCCAGCTTCTACGATCAAATCGCGGACTTTGCCGACTTTCGCCGCAGCTGCCCCAACGACGGCTTTGGATGAAGGTGCCCGGTCACAAACGGTCGTTTCCGCCGGGTACAGAAACGACAAGTTCTGGCAAACGCTGACACAATCTGCCCGTCAGATGTTCGTTTTTCTTGGCAGGCCTTTATCTAAGCTGCACAATGATCTCTTCCCTCGAACGGAAGACTGACCTCCGTCCAGAATGTGTATGGAGCGCCTAGACGGTTGGCGAACGCTTCATAGGTATTGCGTCCGACTCGAAAGTTAAAACGCAGTATCGCGTCGTTGACTTGATTGAGCGCAAAGAACCTCTCCGTGCGCAGGTACGTTGAAAACGGAGGTTCAGTCAGGCGGTTTTCTTCACGGTCGCTGTCGGCATAGTCTTCTGCACGAAAACCCAGACCACAGGAAAACATAAGGTACGGTCCAACTTCATCAGAAACGATGATATATGCGCTATCATTGGATTTGCCTATTTCGAAGAATGTAGCCCCCTCAGTTCTTCCTGTAGCAGGTAAGATAAGATTGACAACAAGCGCGATCGCTAACCCGCGTACGAAATGGGGTAGCAATAAACTAGTGGCATTTCATGAAAGTGCGTTTTTCCAACCCCACCGGTTGTCCAATGCACGTATCGAGCCAATGCAGATGGGCTTTGGGCGTATCATCTGTCCAGCAAATTCACCGATTTTTGCCGTCCAGCCTTCGACATCGTTAACTGCAACCATCTGGGCGCCGAATTCCGTGTGATCCTGTAATCCATCAACGCCACTGCAAATCAGCGCGCGTCCAGCGGCAAGTGCTTCGATGGCGACCAAACCGTAAGCTTCCCAGCGTGACGGCATCAGGACGGCGTCTACTGCTTGATAGGGTGCTGTCGGGCTTTCCGCAAAGCCTTCGAAGATGATACGTGGGTCATTCTTGGCGAGGGCGCGCAGGTTGGATTCTTCTGGCCCTTGGCCAAAGATTGACAAGCGCAGGTCGTCCCCTTCGACCTTTTGGAAAGCCAAGATGAGCACATCAAACCCCTTTTGTTTATTCAGCCGTCCAATCGCACCGAAATGTCTGACAGGGCTCGTTGCTGATGGGAGTGCCGTAAATGGCTCCAAGTCGACGTAGGATCGAATGACAGTCATCTTTGACGGATCGAGATAACCTTCTTCTTTCAGCCATTTGCCTTGTCCTTCACTGACGGCAATGACTTGGTCAAACAGACGAAACGCCGTTCGCAGCAGTGTGGAGAACCGCCGCTTGTTGGTGACATTGTGCCGCACAAACCCGTCGGTATAGCTATGTTCGACATGAAAGAGTTTCGTGGATGAGTGCCTTGCCCGAAGCGCCATCAGAGCGGGCAGAGTCCGCCAGCTAATCGATAGATGTGATACGATGACATCCGCTTTGAGACGGCGCAGGGATATGCGCCCTCTTTTAACCGTATGCACCTTGTGGTTGGCGTCCTGGGCCAGCTCGGTTGATCGGGTCAGGTGGTCCAGAACCCGCATGACGCCGCCTGCGGTCGTGTCATCAATCAGGTGCACGACCTTTGGGTGTTGAGTATTTCTCATGCCGCATGTCCCGTGCGCATTGCGGCCAAGCCGCGTAATGTACCCGCGCCGATCATCCGCATGATCTGCAATGCGGCATAGGTTTCGATGGACTTCCGTGGTTCTTCCAAAAACGTCCGCTTTGATGTTTTCAGCCATGCGTCAGCCCAGTATTTTGCTTTTGAAATGTCGAAATCGCTGATGGCCCGGCGGCACAGGTAGCGATGCTGGTAAGCCCTTGCGAGGTTCGCGTTTTCGGCGAAGAACTCGGGCGTCAGTGGCGTCAACTTTTCGATCATACGTTCCCACGCCGCCAGTTGTTTGTCTGTCCCTGCAGAAAGGCCACCCCGGTTGATCCGGTAGCGTGTCAGCAAACCTTCCACCCCTTCGAACGTCCAGTCCGTCGTCAATGCCATTCGCAGCCAGCATTCGATATCTTCGGATTGCCGAAAGGTTTCATCAAAATACCAGTCGCGTTCTGTTTCGTGCTTTGGTCGATAGGCAATGTCGTCAAAAACCGCACGCCTGATAACGGGGGCAGAACCGTTTCCGATGGGGTTTCGTTTCAGGATATGGGCTGCTGATACTCCATGCAGAAGGGGGCGTTGCGCTTGTGACATCGGGCGACCGTCATCATGCATTAAGCGCGATCCGGCGTAACTAACGCCGACATCTATGCATTCATTCAGATGCGCGACATGAGCTGCCAATTTTGTCGGCTCCCACAAATCATCCGCGTCGCAGAACCCGATATAGTCGCCCTTTGCAGCTGCAATGCCGCTGTTGCGTGCCCCGGCGAGACCCCGGTTAGGTTGTTGGATAATGCGCAGGCGTGGGTCACCCCCGAAGCTTTTCGCGATCCTTATGGTGTCATCTGACGAGCCATCATCGACAACGATGATTTCGTAGTTTTCATAGGTCTGCGCGCGCAGGGCGGTCAGGGTTTCGGCCAATGTGGCGCTGACGTTGAAAGCGGGCACAACTATAGAAGCGAGGGTCATTGGGTATTCCTTTACTGAGAGAAAAGTGCGCGTGCGAAGCAGCGTGGCAAAACAAGATTGGAGAGTGCGCCGACCAGCGTGAGCGCACCGCGCCGGGGCGGGTTGAGGAAGCCCGATGGGCTTTGCCGTAACCCTCGAAGCGCGGTCTTTGCGGCCCACACCTTATCTTGCCCAAGGCGCAAGGCCCGTCGCGCAAGATAGCGTTGATACACGGCTTCGGCTTTGGGCGACGGGGTGACGCCGAATGTCTTGGCGGTCCGAATGGCATGCTGGCGTCCAGCCTGCATCGCTGCAAGATCGGCAGATAACCCATTGGGATTGCTTCGATACCAGGTTTGCAGGGCTTGCATTCCGCCGAGAGTCGCCCCTTGACCCACAAGACGGATCAGCCATTCAAGATCTTCGTTATGTACAACCTTGGGGTCAAACCCACCATATTCCAGAAAGCTATCCTTACGAATGCTCAGGTTCGACATGGTGCAAACGGGGTTCTCGCCCAAGAGCATATCAATCGTCAGGGGCTCTGTGGGCACCGTTGAAAGAACGTGGGCCTGCGCGGGGTCATCGACAAAGAACCCGATTTGACCGAAGACGGCATCATGCGGCGTGATATCAAACTGGTGCGCGACACCAGCTAGCTTGTCTGTAGCCCAGATATCGTCGGCGTCGCAGAAGGCGATATAAGTGCCCGCAGCAATATGGCTGGCCCCAAAATTACGGGCTGCACTTGGCCCTTTGCCGGGGTTGCGGACCAGTTTGATCCGTTTGTCCCGCTGTCCGGCGTCCGCAATCAGCTGTGTGGTCAGGTCAGTTGAGCCGTCATCGACACAGATCATTTCCCAGTCCTGAAGTGTCTGTTTCTGGATGCTGTCGATCGTGTCGAGGATGGTGTTCGCCGCGTCAAAGCAGGGCATCACAATGGAAAAGACGGGCATATTCAGACGCTTTCTTTGGTGGGGCCAAGGTTGGCCAGAATGACGGGAAGGGAGGCGATGGACATCAACGTGAAACAGGCGACGGCATATCCAGTGGCCACTGCCAAAAGGCCGTAAGGGACAAGCATGATGGTGCTGCATGCGAGGCCAAGGGTGATGCCGATTGTGCCGACCAGTTCTGCTTGCGGGCGTCCTTCGCTGCGCAACCAGCCTGCGATGGCTGACCATAGCGTTGTTGGGATTGCGACCAGGCAGAGCACGGACACGATGCCGGCCACTTCGTCCCAACCGGGGCCGAACAGGACGGGCACGTAAACCGGGGCCAGTGCCGCTTGGATCAGGACCGCCGGGGTGATTAGGCCAATCCCTAACAGGATGCTTTGGCGCAGGGCTATAGCCTTGTCCCGCGCTTGGCTAAGATGGGGGAACAGTACTGTCGAGAAGGCTGTCGAGAAGGCGTTGGACAGGCTTAGGCCCGCATTGAACGCCATGAAGTAAAGGCCAAGTGCTTCCGCCCCCATCATCGCCCCGATGATGATCTTATCGGCCTGAAGGCGTAGCGCCTTGACGATTTCGACGCCCAGAACAGCCCAACCGAATTGGATGAATGGGGGCAGTGGCGCAAAACCCGCTTGGGTGTTCCGCTGCCAAGGGTGCAGCCGCCGCATGGCGATCAACCAGATCGGCGCGGCCAGCAAGCGGGGCAGTACCAATGCGATGGCGCTTGGCCAAAAGAAGACCAGGATGACCGACATGATGTTGGCACCGACGACCTGTGCACCAGCGATCCCTGCCGTGGCCCGCAGCTGACCGGCCCGCATCGCAAGGGCGGCTTGTACCAATCCTGCGGGCATGAACAGATATTCTGCGGCCAGGATTGCGATCAGCGCAAACAGCATCGCACTGCCAGCGGTGGCGTAGATCGCGGCCCCGATGCCAACCTGCGCGATGAATAGCCCGACACACCAAACCCAAAAGATGCGGTGGGCGGTGGCGCATGTCGCGTCCAGTTTATCGTCATGTGCCGCGATGATCCGTTGACCAACGCCGTTTTCGGTCACGGACTTTAGCACATCACCGGCGGCGAAGGCCGCAGCAGCAAGGCCGATCTCGGTCAACTCTAACGTGCGGGCTACAGCAACCACGACCAACAGACGTGACGCCTTGGCCGCGACTTCGGATGCGCCGTAGGCGAACAAGTTTTGGGCAAGGGTTTTCGTGGTCCAGGGCATAGCGTCAGCTTTCGAGTGCGTTGCCCCGTCATACCAACGCAAAACCACCCCCGTCTTCGTCCTGTAAGGCCAGTCCAACGGGGCAACGGGTCACCCCGATATCCGTTTGGATAGGATCACGCCCTGATTGCATCATGGACCGCTCGGTCATCTTGGCCTAACAAAGGGACAGTAATTTTGTGAGCGGAGTGCCCTATGCCAGTGCGTACAATCCTTCCTGGCCTAGCCACGGCATTTCTGAGTTGCTGCGCAACTTATGATGTGCCTGACAACCTTGAATCTGTGGCGGTTGGTGACGGGTATCAGGCGCAATACCGGGACATTGATGTCGCCCGCAGCGACGCAGAGTTTCTAAGATCTGCGCGCATCAATGAAAGCAAATGTCTGCCTTTACGCGGCGGCGTTGAAGCACAGCAGAATGGGGGCAAAGGATCAGGTTTTTCGGCAGCCGCGCTGAGGGGGGAGCGGCTCACGCGCAATGATCTTGTCGATATTCGTGTCGGCGACGATGAGACGTTCAATGGCGACTACGTCATATCCCGTGACGGGACGCTGAAATTACCGTTTCTGCGCCCCATTCCTGCGCAGGGGCGGACAACGGATCAGATCGAAGATGATATTGCCAGCCAACTTCTTAGTGACGCATTTTATGACGAACTTCCGCGCATATCTGTAAGGGTTGCTGATTTTGCCTCAGTGACGGTGGGCGTGTCAGGCGCCGTTTTCGAACCCCATTCCGTAGAAATCGGTGGCGTGACCGGGGATCAGGTTGATGGCCGCAGGCAGGACGCGCTGGGTGCTTCCAGCGAAGGCCGCAACCTATCGGCTGCTTTGCGCGCCGCTGGCGGTGTGCGTCCGGACGCGGATATTTCGGCGGTCACTGTGCGTCGGGGGGCAACGGTTTATAGGCTGGATATGCGCGGCGTTTTCCGGGGACAGAATGTTGTGGACATTATGTTGCTGACCGGGGACGAGATAGACGTGCCCAGTCGCCAGTGTTTTCAAGAAGACCTGATGCGGCCCAGTCCAATAAGCCCACCGGGCGTCAGCATGTTTTTGTCGAACCTGACGCAGCCAGCCACGAATAATGCGGCGTCTGCAATTGGACAAACCGTCCGCGAAGTACCCTATGGCACCCGCTATATGCAGGCCGTGATTGACAGTAATTGCGTCGGTGGTGCCCGCGGGACAAGTGCGGACCGGTCATCGGTTTTGTTTTCACGCAATCCGGTGACGGGTGTATCGGTTGTGATCGAACGCGACATTGAAGACTTGTTACGCAGGGCGGATCGGGACGATTTTGATCCCTATCTGTTGCCCGGTGATGCACTTGCTTGCTACGACAGCGCGGTGACGAACGTGACCGAGATTGGTCGGGTGATCGGGGTCATCGGCGCTGCAGCCCTGCTTCGAGAAAAAAGCTAGAAGGTACGCTGAGATCGCTGCCAGACTTCGTCTAATGTCGATATGGTTGTCATCACCGCCTGCTGATCGAATTCCTTGGCGGAATCTTCGATAGCGATCAGAACAGCGCAATACTCTTCTGCGCCGAACATGCCCGCGCTGCCTGCGGTCTTGTGACAACGTTGTACAACTTCAGACAATGGGGGCAGGGAGGTTGCACCGAGCCAGCCATGTAAATCGTCGACCTCAGCAATGAACCGAGAGCGCATCACGTTATAGGCGTCATCCCCCAGCACCGCTCGCATTTCATTGCCGGGGTTTGGGTGTTCTTCAAGCGCTTCGGCCAGAATCGATTTCGCGGCAATTTCGTTGATCTCTTTGCGTAGTGCGGTGCGCGACAGTGGTTTGATCAAAACACTGTTCATCCCGTCCTCTAAAAAGGCTGCTTGTTCCGACGCCATCGCATTTGCGGTCAATGCGATGATGGGTGTCGTTGCGCAGGCGCCATTCCCCTGTCGAATCGCGCGTGTCGCTGTCTGACCGTCCATGATGGGCATGCTGATATCCATGAGGATCAGATCAAAGTGTGCCTCGGCCGCCAGTTCCACGGCTTCTTTCCCGTTTGATACCTCTTCGATCATATGTCCATCGGCACGCAGCATTTCGCGGACCACCGCACGATTGATTTCGTTGTCTTCAACAACCAGGATATGCAGACCACCCAAAGGTTCGGTCGCTTGTTTCAGAACTGGATCTTGATTTGGTCGGCATGTTAGCGTCAAAGGCACATTGACCTCAAAACGGCTGCCTTTGCCCGGCGCGCTTTCAACATGTATCATACCGCCTAAGGCGTCGACCGAGCGGCGCACGATCCCTAATCCCAGCCCGGTGCCGCCCACATCCCGGTCGTAGGCCACTGTGCCGGTGACAAAATCGTCAAATATCTTTTCACGCAGATCGTCATCCATCCCAACGCCAGTATCGTGGACCTGAAACAGCACATCCGCAGATGTGTCCTGAATCTTGCGCGCTTCAACGGTGATTGAAACATTTCCGTCGTGGGTGAATTTCACCGCATTGCCGACCAGATTTATCAACATGTGTTGCAGTGCATCGGGATCGGATTTCACCCAATTGGAAGCTTCCCCAATCCAGCGCCATTCAATCGATGTGTTATTGCTTGTCGCCAGCCCACTTTGGCTGTCGACGATGGATTGGATCAGGTCTGCCAAATTGACCGGCTCTGACCGTAAATCCAATCGACCCACGTCGTATCGCGACAAATCAAGCACGTCGGTGACATGTTTCAGCAGCAAAGCCCCTGACGTATCCATATTGCGGATGTAGCGGAGTTGATTGGCGTTAAGATGCGTATCCTGAAGAAGCGTTAGGTTCCCCAACAGACCATTCAGTGGGGTCCTGATTTCATGGCTCATAGTGGCAAGAAATTCAGTCTTGAGCCGGTCCGCGGCAAGGGCCTGATCGCGTGCTGAAATCAGTTCTCTTTCGGCGGCCACACTGGCGGAAATATCCCGCAAAAAGGCCACGAAAATAGTGCCTTGGTTGGTTTCAGCGGTTTGAATGGCAAGTTCGACAGGAAAGATCGACCCGTCGCTGTGCTTGGCTTCTAGCTTTACACGTCCTTTGCCAACAACACGCTTTTCACCGCCTTGACGCATGCGTTCCATACCAGCTTCGTGGGCATCAAGCATGTGCTCAGGTACGATCAACGGGCCCAGCGATTTGCCCAACACGTCTTCGGCCATGTGGCCAAATATCGTTTCTGCTGCCGCGTTGAAGGCCAGTATGTGCCCTTCTTCATTCGCTACAATGACGCCATCAAGCGAGGTCTGGATCACGGTATCCATACGCGCTGCTGTTTCTTCGACCTCACGTTGACGCAGTGTCCGCTGGATGTTCAGACGGCGCAGGTAGAATATCGTTGTGCCAAGAGCCGCGATAAGTAGAGCGACCGCTGCTGCAAGCTTTATCAACGTTTGTGCAAAGTCGGCCCTGCGCTCGTCTGCTCTGATCGTGAAGAAATGCAGCGCGGAGGTGGCGACCTGACGTACATCCGATCTGGCCATTTCGATCTGTGCCGCAATGTCGGGCAGCGCGGCCTGAAAACCGGCATCATCCGCATCCACATAAGGCACGGTTTCATCAAGAAAGGCACGCACCTTGGTCAGTGCGTTCTCAAATTCAGAAACCTCCATCAAAGGCTTGTAGTTTGCGGCAGATTCGATGGTCGCAATACGGCTATAGAACACATCAAATCGTTGGCGGACCTCTGTGAGATCCTCCAGTCGGCCCGAGTTGGCCATGCTCAGACTGGTGGCGAAGGCCAGGAATTCAACCTCGGTTTGCGCCAGATGCCACTGCAGGTTGTCAGAGCGTGCGGTTTCAAGCTCCTCCAGATCTTCAGCAACAGAAAACCCCAAAACCGCGATGGCGGCCAGAACGAGAAGACCCACCACGGCAACTTGCCCTCGGCGGATCCATTTGGGGGGCGTTTCAGTCTCTGTCAAAAGTGATCCCTTCGATCCTGAGACGATTGTTACTCGACGATTTCCAACCGGTCGAGCTGCCAAATGCTGCGAGAGTAGATTACTTCTGATTGAAAGTCTGTGCCGCTATCGTAGGGATAGACAACCCACAAAGGGCCCTTGTCGCGCACAGACATGGCGTTCCCATTCATGTGATACGCAATGATGGGCCCGCCGGGAACGGCATCGGACACCGGAATTTCGACGGTGTAGTCATTGATTGCGGTGGCCAAAATTGTGCCTTCGTTGACGCCAAGCTGATCCATCAAGACATCAAGTGAGACACCTTCAAAGGTTTGTTCGCCTTCGGTCCAGATGGTTGTCGTTTCGATCATGGTGGCATCAATTTGGGTCAGCATCGCGATATCAAACTGGGCCGTGTCATCAATATTTGCAGCCGCGATAGCCCCGCTGACGGTCAGAACAACGGTGTCTTTGGGCATATCCAGCGTTTGAGCATTGCCCGTCGATGCAGATACAATCGCCATCGCAGCGGCGAAGTTCTTGGAAAACGATGTCATGGGTTAGCTCCAATAAGTGGTGTTGATTATATTCTGGCACAAAGCCGTTTCAGACTCACGAAGGCAGACGGATAGCCACCTATCCGTTCGGATAGGTGGCTAGGCATCAGGCAACCTGAGACAGGTGTTCCTGACGCCCCCTGAGGAACTGGTCATATTCGGCACGTAATTCAGGACGATCGAGCGCAAAAGTTGTGGTGGCTTGCACAAACCCCTGGACTGAGCCGCAATCGAAACGTTTGCCGTCAAAGCGGTAGCCTGTCACGTCTGCATTTTGCACATCCGCGTTGATGGCGTCGGTCAATTGAATTTCCCCACCTGCGCCGGGCCCCTGATCTGCCAGTCGATCAAAGATTGATGGCTCCAAGATATATCGTCCCACGACCGCCAGTGTTGACGGTGCGATATCGGGGCGGGGCTTTTCAACCAACCCACGGGCCTTGGCGAATTTGGCATTCTCCGTTTCGACATCCAAAACACCGTAGGACGATGTGTCATTGCGTGGTACGTTCATCGTGGCCACCATGTGCCCGCCGGTAGATGCGTGTGCGTCGACCATCTGAGCCAACGCACCGCGTGGCGCGCGGATGACGTCGTCAGGCAAAAGCACCGCAAAGGGTTCATCGCCGACGGCACGCGCTGCAAGTTTGACGGCATGCCCCAAACCCTTGGGTTGGCTTTGGCGGATGAATGTCAGCGCGCCTTCGGGCATCTGGGTTGGCTCTAACGCTGCCAGCGCTTTGGTTTTGCCATTCTTTTCGAGCCGCTGTTCCAAGGCCGCAGCCGTGTCGGAATAGTCCTCTAACGCGCCTTTGCCTGCGGCTGTGACAAAGATGAATTCCTCGATGCCAGCCTGGCGCGCCTCATCAATTGCATATTGGATCAGAGGCCGGTCAACCAGTGGCAGCATCTCTTTTGGGATGGATTTTGTGGCCGGAAGAAAACGGGTGCCCATGCCGGCGACGGGGAAGACTGCTTTGCGAATCCGGGTCATTGGAAAGTCCTTTCAGGTGTATCGGATCAATAGGCGCCACGGCCGGACATGACGGCGCGGAAGGTCATGAGGATCAGGATGATATCAAGCAGCATGGTGCGGGCGCTGACATAAGCCAGATCCATCTCGACCATTTTGTCGAAGCCGATGTTCGCGCGGCCAGAGACCTGCCAGAGACCTGTGATGCCGGGTTTTACTGCCAGCCTGCCGAATGCGCGCATCGGATATCGGGCGACTTCACGGGGCAGGGCGGGTCTTGGGCCAACAATCGACATGTCACCGCGCAGCACGTTGATCAACTGCGGAAGCTCATCGATAGAGGCGCGGCGGATAAACCGGCCCACCTTCGTGATCCGTGGATCCGTGCGCGACTTGAAACACACACCTTCGCGGTCCGAAGCGTTCAATATCTCGGCCTGCCGCGCTTCGGCATCCTGATGCATGGATCGAAACTTCAACATCGAGAATTTTTCACCATTCTTGCCAATGCGGGTCTGACGGAAAAGGGCAGGGCCTTTTGTTTCGGCTTTGACAGCGATGGCGGTTGCCGCAAAGACGGGTGCGAGGGCAACCAAGGCAAGCGCTGCAATGCTGACATCCATCACCCGGGTTTTGATGTGCCGCCTCGGGGTTTGTTGCAGCGCTTTTGTTGCTGCACGGGCCAGGAATGTGGCGTTGCCGATCAGGTAACGTTTGGCCAGGCGCTTTGGCTCCATCGCCAAACGCCACACCCATTCCATCTTTGCCTTGCGCACGACTTTGGGCGCGCGTGTTACGTTGCCCGCAAGAAAATCAAGTGCGGCACCGACACCTAAACATAAGGGCGCATCAAGCCGGTGCGCGTAGCGGTCAATCCACATTTCCTGCATGGGCACACCCATCGCAACGATGACGATGTCCGCGCGGCTTGCGTTAATATCGGCAACCACCAAATTGGGATCAAGTGCGCCGACAAAGCCGTCTCTTGTGCCTGCGATACGCAAGTGAGGAATGTCCGTCGTCAGTTTGTTTGCTGCAGCTTCAGCGGTGCCGGGTGTGCCGCCGAATAGATACACGGATTTGCCCATGTCCGCCGCTTGCGTCAACAATAGCGGAATGAGGTCCGTGCCATTTAGGTTGGCCGCCAGTTCGTGACCGGTCATTTTGCCTGCCAGTTTAACCCCAATCCCATCGGGCAGCAGAACATCTGCCCGACGCACCGCGCCCGCGTACTTTTGGTCCTGCGCCATCACATTGCAGCAATGGGCGTTCATGAAGAACGCTGTGCGGTATCCCGGTGCCAGCAATGCATTGATGGCTGTCTGCTTATCGGCGTCGACCAAAGTCAAACCCAGCGCGGGTAAATAGGTGGTCTTTGTGCCGCTGCGTGCTTCCAGTGGCGTGGCTTTAAGAAAGTCGATTTTGCTGTGTTGCATCTGGGTCGTCCTTAGGTTTGATTTCTGTTGACCTAAGGTTGTGGGAAAGGCTGCGACCGCTCAACGAAGCGACGGGACAGGTGCGTGGGTCAGAGGAGAGAGGATTGGCGCTGATGAGCTAAATTTTTGTCAAATTCGACGGAAAACTATCCATCCGGATAGGATGCATCACCGAATTCGTGGGTGACGCAACACACCTAAGAGGTGTATGATCGCAGCACGCGGGGGCGCGTGCGTTAAAAAGGAATAATCTGTGCGCGTACTCATTGCTGACGATCACGACCTGCTCAGAGACATGCTGGTTCTGTACTTGCAGAGCGAAAACGGCATCGAAACAGCCGCTGTCGGCACATTGGACGCGGCCCATACACGCATTACATCCGATGAGCCCTATGATCTGATCTTGCTGGACTACAACATGCCCGGCATGAACGGGCTCAGCGGATTGATCCGGACGCTGGAAATGGAGGGTGGCCAGCGGGTGGCCCTGATCTCTGGCGAGGCGAAACGTGAAATCGCCGAACAAGCGTTAGAGGCGGGGGCAGCCGGATTTGTGCCCAAGACCTTGTCGGCCAAGTCCATGATCAACGCCGTCCGTTTCATGGCCATGGGCGAACAATACGCGCCTGTTGATTTCATGACAGCGGTCGAAGAGACCCCAAGCAACCCGCTGGCAGACAAACTATCCGCCAGAGAGCTTGAGGTGCTCAAAGGTCTGACTGAAGGCAAATCCAACAAGGAAATCGCCCGCGATCTGGATATTACTGAACCAACCGTGAAGCTGCATATGAAGACCCTGTTTCGCAAAGTCGATGCAACCAACCGCACGCAAGCGGCTTTGACTGCCCGCGAGGCTGGCCTGTTCTGAACTATCCGAACGGGTAGGGGGCGTGCCCCATTGTCCTGCCAAACAAGGCTTTCGCGTCCGCGCAATCGGCAGCCCATACCGCTAGTGTTTTCAGGCAAGGAGATGCCCGATGACAACAGCGATACATCCACCACTCACGAACCTGGACGCCCCTACAGTTAAGGGACGATTAAAGCGCGCAATCATTGGCGGCAAACTGGCGGATTTGGGGCGGTTGCCCCGCTACATCGCGTTTGCGCTTCTTGGCGGGGCAGCCATTTGGGGGCCGATCACCGGCTACCTTAAGGCCGCTCCGCTTACCTATAAATCGACGACGTCCTTGATCTTGCCGGGGTCGGGGGCATCGGCATCGATGAACCTAAATGGGATCGGCCAAGCCTCTTCCTACGCAAACTCGGCTTTTGCCAGTAACGCTGTCAGCCCGACAGAGACATATAAACGCCTGCTGGATGCCGACCGCATTGTTGATGCGGCAGCGGACAGTCTTGATTTGTCGCGGGCTGATCTTGGCAGGCCCCGGGTCAATCTGGTGGATCAAACCAGCCTGATCCATTTTGAGACGACAGGCGGATCACCGGCAGAGGCGCAAGCGCGCGGCGATGCTATTCTGGCGGCCTTCTTTGCCGAATTAGATGCGCTACGTGCTGACGAACAACAAACCCGAGAAGATAGCAGTCTGGGCGCCATTCAAGACTACCGCGATTCAGTGGCGTCGACGCGTATTGACATCGAAGACCTACAGGCTTCGACCGGGCTTTTGTCTGTCGCGCAATATGACGCGTTGTTGGCCCAACACACGATACTAGAGGCTGAACTTCGCAATCAGCAGGCCATCGTCTTTGAACAAGAAGCGGCCTTGAATGCGTTAGCGGTTAGCTTGGGCATCGATGTGTCCTTGGCCGCAGTCACGTTGAAACTGTTTGCGGACAATGAATACCGACAGCTGATCGATCAGGCGGCAGATCATGCGGCTGACCTTGCTGATGCATTGTCGCAATATGGTACAAGCCATCCAAAGGTCCAAGACGCCGGGCGTGCCAAGGCACAGGCAGATGGCGCGGCAACAGCGCGTGCCGTCGGTTTGACAGGGCTTTCTGCCGCGCAATTGGCAGGATTGGATGTCGCACCCAACGGCGAACGCGCAGCGCTGTTGGCCGAATTGGTTGGCATGCATGCAAAATACATGGGCGCGAAGGAACAGTTTGACGCCATGGTTGCGCAAAACACCGCGCAATCCGCGCGACTGGATGAGATGGCCTCAGCCGCCGCACTTCTTCAGGATTTGCAGCGGGATTTCTCCGTGGCAGAGGCAGTTTTTGCATCGGCAATTGCCCGAACACAGACGACAAAGTCTGATGTCTACGCGTCATACCCGCTGGTTCAGGTGCTTGAAAATCCGTCATTGCCTGACGCACCCTCATCTCCGAACCGCAAACTCGCCATTGCGGCGGGTGGGGCTGCAACCTTCATGATGATTATCGGTTTACTGCTTGGCTGGACCCGGTCCGCCATCATCACAACGCTGATCAAGAAAACGACCGGAGTGGCCTGATGATCATGAACCCGGTCGAGCGATTGGTCTACAAAACCCTTGTCTACACTTGGCCGTTCTACGCCATTGGCGCGCTGTATGTGGTCGGCCCGGTTCTGGCGTGGGTCCTGGGTGGGCTGGCGGTCTTGGCGCTGTTTCTTGGACCCGCGATGCGCCCGGATCTCCGGGCCACAGGGCGTATCCCGCCTGTCATCTGGGCGTGGATCATCGGCATGTTCGTGATGCTTGTTGCCCTGTGGGTCGGTCATCTCGATTGGTCATTGGGCATCGTGCAAACCATCAAATCAACGATTGGCTGGGCCAAAGGCTGGGCCTTGATGGCGCTGTTTCCATTGGCCGGCGCCGTGCTTCCCATCCGCAGAGAGGTTCTGATCCGGGGGCAATGCGTGATCGGGTTGGGCACATTGATATTGGCGCCCATTTTGCTGGCCGCGCCGCATATTGGGCTGCCCGAAAAAATCTTCACCTCACCATTCAAAGCCATCGGCGGGCCGGGGCCCGAATATTTCAGCGTCTATTTCTTCACATACGATCCGTCCAGCTGGACACCGCGCTGGCAGTTTTACGCACCTTGGTCGCCATTTGCAGCGTTACTAGGTGTCGTCATGATCCTGTTTGCGCTGGAAGAGAAGGCGATCAAATGGAAAACGATCGGCATCGCTGCGGGCATATTGATGATCGTCGCGTCCAAGTCGCGCATGGGGCTGGTTGGATTGGTTGCTTGCACGATTGGTCCGCGGATGATGCCACTGATCCTGCGCGGATGGGCCTGGCAAATGGTGGCGGGGCTGACCGCATCACTGGCCATCGTTGGAGCGGCCTTAGCGTCAGCGGCGGGGGAGGTGATTGCAGCATTCAAAGGCGCACGGGCCGACAGCACCCGCGTGCGGGAAACACTGCAGCGCATTGCGGGTGAGCGTTGGATCAACGAAGCTTTCTGGTTTGGGCACGGACGGGTGCAGCCGGGGCCGCATTTGGTGGAATACATGCCGATTGGCAGCCATCACACGTGGTGGGGATTGTTGTTTGTTAAAGGTGTCGTCGGCATGCTGGCCCTGCTGGTTCCGTTCGTCTGGCAAACCCTGATCGCGATCATTGACGCAGCCAAAGGCCCACGCGGTCGGTTGCCGATGGGCATCATGATGACGCTGACGCTCTTGTCCTTTGGGGAAAATATAGAAATCGAGGCCTATATGCTGTGGCCGGTTTTGGTCATTCTGGGAATTCACGCGCGCGAAACTGGGCATCGATCATAGGTGTGACGATGGCTATCTTTTCGACATCTTCCACCTGAGGCTGCCGTTCAATAGGTGTTCGAAATGACAACTCGCTGCGTTGGCAATGAACGGCAACGTCGGCTGTCTCAGCCTAGAAAACCGCGTTGAGGGGTGATGCATTCTGGGAAGGCCTCATCCTCTTTAAGTCTGTAAATTAGGAGCGGCTTCGCGGAAACCACAATACATTTTTTCCACTGGCCGTTTTGACAACGATCGTTCTTTTACTAGTCGAAGGCGCAGTTACACAAATTCATAACACGTCCATCATGTTATAATATCGTTCTAAGACAACTAGATAGCACGCATTGATTAGTAAACATCCATTCACCATAAAAGCTTCGGGAGTTCAAGATGACGGTGATTATCTTGGGCTGTTGTCGGCTTCATCGAAGAATTTGATTTTCACGTTCCGTCAGTACAACGTGGACGGCCCATTCCGGACATTGAGCGTGGTCTTCAGATGCTGCAGTCGCAGCCCGCATTGCGGGCATTCGCTACAAGTGCAAAACTTGGAGTTGCTCGAAATCACAGTCTGGAGACGAAGTGAGCCTTCGCTGCGGTTGCGCCAATGGCTGCATCTTTGAGGCTGCATCAGTGACACGTCATGAACTGGTTGTTATGGTCTGAGGGCAATTCAGGCGATAGGTCCACCACGTTGTCAATTTATCGAGACCCTTTTCCTCCCAGCAATGCCGACATGTTCTTGGCCTATGTCGGTATGGAAACCGACTTGATATTCAATCACGGAATAGACCTGCCGGGATTTGCCTCATACCCGCTTTTGAAAACCACAGAGGGTCGAGAAATTCTCAGAGGGTATCTGAAAGACCTAATCGCACTAGGCAAAGAAGCGGGTACCGGCGTCATTCTAGAAAGCCCGACATGGGTTGCAAACCGAGATCGCGGGGCTGCGCTGGGATACGCTTCCAGCGACCTCAAAAAGCTCAATCAAGATGCAGTCGCCATGATGGCGGCAGTTCGTTCGGAAAGCGGCCACTCCCCAACGGTCATCAGTGCAAATATTGGGCCGCGCGAAGATGCCTATGCCCCGGAAGCGCAAATGAACTCGGATGGGGCAGAACGCTATCATTTAGAGCAAATATCGGCATTGGCAGAAACAGAAGTTGATGTGATCAGCGGATACACTTTGGCGTATCCATCTGAAGCGATCGGGATGGTTAGGGCGGCCCGCCGGTTTGGGCTACCGGTGATCATTTCTTTCACAGTGGAAACCGACGGGCGGTTGCCAACCGGAGATGCGCTAGAGGAAGCAATAAAGGAGGTCGATGCTGCGACTGACAGCTATGCAGCCTACTTCATGATCAACTGCGCCCATCCTGAGCGTTTTTCCGGAGTCCTCGAAGACGCACCGTGGATGCAGCGTGTAAGAGGTTTCATTGCCAATGCCTCTCGCTGTAGCCATGCCGAGCTGGACGAAGCCGAAGAACTGGACGACGGCAATCCGACCGAGCTAGGTGTTCAGCTTTCCGATATCAGACGAAGGTTTCCACATATTCAGGTTTTGGGGGGTGTTGTGGGACCGACATGCGCCACATGAAACAGATCGTGACTGCTGCCCGCGCACCTTAAGCTGACGTTCGCTGTGCCACAGAATTGTAGAAGTATGGGCTTGCTGCCGACAACTGACGGTTTTGGTCGGATGACTGGTGCCAGCCCGAACCGGCCATTCGATCTCTGGGCAGGATTGGCCAGTCGCGCGGACGAAGCCGCCGTTCAGGGAAAAGTCGCTTAGGTATTCGACGGGCAATCTACTAACGTTGATCTCATGGTTTACGATTACGACAGACTCTATGGTGAGACCCACGACGCCTTGGGCCAACCAGCCTCGATTTTCGTGGATTTCTTTGACCGACTAGATCGGCACGACCTACGTGTTTTGGATGTCGGATGCGGACAAGGTCGCGATGCAATTTTCATCGCACGAAAGGGCCACCATGTTGTCGGGGTGGATATCTCCCCAAATGGTATCCGCGATCTCAAAGCGGTAGCTACGAATGAGAATTTGCCGATTGAAGGTATTGTAGCTGATCTAGCGACCTTCGAGCCCAAAAGCGAATTCGACATCATTTTGATTGACCGAACATTGCACATGCTGCCACTTCCGACACGGCTGACGGTATTGAAGACAATGCTTGATCATGTACGCCAGAACGGCTGGGTACTGATCGCTGACGAAGCCTCCAATATTCAAGAATTTGCGGCGGTCCATTCGAGCCATTTGGCCGATTGGACCACGGAAGTGTCTCGTCGCGGCTACCTATTTTTGCGCCGCGCCTGAATATCACATTAGGCTCGTTCCTGACATCTGGCGGTTTTGGTCAGTTGACCGGTGTCAGCCCAAACCTGACGTTGGTTCGCGACCTTCGAAAGCCTGCGGAGCGGGACTTTTCTGCCATTCATTTGGTTTTGTTCAAAGTCCGCTCTATGTGGGCTATGTTTTTCCGAGCTGAGTTAATGAAAGGATGTTTCCGCTCGGGTCGGTGAACCATGCGATTTTGTGACCATCTCGTGTGGTCCAGATGCCAAGTTCATCTTGAGGAAGTTGACCGAAGCGTTGAAAAGTCGCGCCTTTCGAAACCAATGCCTCTATCTCATCCGAGATATTTGCAACCTGCCAACCGTGAACGGTGTGCGACGTGGGTTCAAGCGCAGCGACGATTTGTACCCGAAGGGTTTGATCGCCATCGCTAAAGACCAGTGCGAAGGGAGATGCTTCACGCAGCTCAAGGCCCAAAACATCGGCATAGAAAATCGTCGCCTCGTCTGGGCTGTCAGTTGCTATGAACGAAATTGGTTTCCGCGGAGCTTCCATCCTGAACTGATAACAGACGTCGGTGCAATTTGCAGCATTCAACAAAATGGGCTCTCTACCGACATCTGACTGATTTGGTCAGTTGACTGGTGCCAGCCCGAACCGGCCATTCGATCTCCGGGCTGGATTGGCCCGTCAGTGGGACTTTGCTGCCGTTCATTTTAGTGAGTGTAATGTCCGCAATTAGGGTTTCTAGTGTTCTCGGTCGCACAAGTTGTGATCGGCCAATGACGCCAGCACATAGCAGTCCTCCGTTAGGCCACCACCGTCGCAGCCTTTCGATATCCGGCTGAGTTCCTTTTCAAGTGTTCTTAAACGTTTGATCTTCGCGCGCACTTCTTCAAGTTGAGACGTTGCAATGTCCGTCGCAGCCTCGCACGATCGGTCTGGATGATCTTGCAGTTCGATCAACGACGAAATCGCTTCAATCGAAAACCCAAGGTCACGCGCATGGCGGATGAAACTCAGCCGCTCTAACCCAACTTTGTCGTATCGCCGTTGGTTACCGGACGTGCGTTCTGCCTCGGCCAATAACCCCATTTCCTCGTAATACCGGATTGTCGGAACCTTGACCTTTGTGCGCTTTGCAAGCTCGCCGATGGAAAACATAAAGAAACCTCTTGAACCTCTAGTCACTAGAGACATTACACTATGCGCAACCAAAGATGAAAGAGGATTCCCATGGCAGGTTGCTGCGGACATGATGCCAAGTTTGACGGCGTTTCAGATGATTACAAAAGGCGGCTGTGGATCGTCATTGCGCTCAACGCGACGATGTTCTTTGTCGAGATGACAGCGGGCCATCTGGCCAAGTCTCAAGCGTTGCAAGCCGACGCCCTCGACTTTGCGGGCGATGCGCTGACCTACGGAATTTCACTTGCAGTCATCGGGGCATCGCTCCGCGCGCGAACGAACGCGGCATTGTTCAAAGGCGTCAGCCTTCTTCTGATGGGTCTTTGGGTGTTCGGATCGACGGTCTATCGCGTATTCTATGTTGGCGTCCCCACCGCAGAGATCATGGGTATCGTCGGCTTTCTTGCGCTGCTCACCAATGTGGCAAGCGTATTGCTGTTGGTTCGTTACAAGGACGGTGATGCCAATGTCCGGTCGGTTTGGCTATGTTCGCGCAATGACGCGATTGGGAACGTGGCAGTGATGTTTGCAGCACTTGGTGTGTGGGGCACGGCGACGGGCTGGCCTGACCTGATCGTGGCAACCATCATGGCCGGATTGTTCCTATCATCGGCCTTCCAGATCGTGCGCCAAGCCTTGGCGGAGCGGCGGGGGATGACCGACCATGAGCATGTGGAAGTATGATGCAAGTGGTCTTGATCGTCGTTGATGTACGGACGCCAACCAATCGAATGAACGCATTGGATTCTGTCCTAAGCTTTCGGGTTGTCGATGACGGGGTTTTGGAGAAAACCGGTACTGACACAGAGCGGACACCGCACTGAATAGGAATGGCTGTTTCGGGCTCGCTGCCGACATCTGACGGTTTTGGTCGGATGACTGGTGCCAGCCGATTGTGTTGAAAAACTCCAAAATTCGACCGCCACATTTTTCTGCCAAGATCCATTGCATCGCCCAATTCCACACCGAACGGTCATCGTGAGCCATCATAGCCTCTCTCATTGCTAAGTCAGCGTTTTTGCCGACCCCCTCGCCGGATTTTCCAAGGGGCTTTCTATGGGCCAACTTTTGAGCAGTTTTCGCCAAAATCGGAGTTTTTCAACACAATCAGCCCGAAGCAGACGTTGGATTCTCGACTGAGCCGTTCAGTCAATGGACAAACCTGTTGTCGGGATGGTTGGCGCAATTGTTAGCATTGCGTCCATGCGAGGCCAGCGAAATGCGCTTTCAACGGGGTCTATTCTGAAGCCGCATTGACTGCACACGCCCTAGGCCAGTACCTTTTTAGAAGATTTATTTCATTACTTCATCAAGCTTGATCGGCAGTAGCACGATCATGCGCCTCTGAGCACAGCTTTGATCATTTGCGAGAACGCTATGAAACACTGGATTTGGATCGGACTGGTCGCCTTTTTCCTCTATACGGTTGGACAGTCCGACCCGACAGAAACGGGCGGGACTTCAGGGTCAAGTTCGACAATCACATCGCCACGGGAAAGCATCACATCAACAAATGTGTCATCATATTTGTACGTGACGGGAAGCCGTGTGAATCAGCGCATTGGGCCCGGAACAGACCACAGGGTTATGGGGCAACTAAATGAAGCGGCGCGTGTACGATTTGTGTCTGCATCCGACGGCTGGACACAAATCGTGTCATCGCTCGGACGCGGCTGGATTTCCTCGACTTACCTGTCAAGCTCACGGCCATCTGTTGACGTTCCAACGACCCGAGCACCCGTACGGAGCATCGCAACGCCAACTAGTCGTGAGATTCAAACGGCTCGGCGGGAGATCATCCGCCAGAGTATAGCAGCGTATCCTGGCTCTTGCCCGTGCCCTTACAATGTCGATCGTGGGGGGCGGCGTTGTGGCGCAAGGAGCGCGTGGTCACGGCCCGGTGGATATAGCCCAATCTGCTATGATAGCGACATTAGCAATGCTCGACTTGAGACGTATTTTGCGAGGCAACGATGACCGCACGGCCCCAAAGCGGACCCGATCCTACCGCGTCCTGGTACCCATGATTCACGCAGGGCCGGCGGATTCCGGACTTTCGCTGCGTATGCGAAACTTGCCCTTAAGTCGGTCAAACCGGACATTGAGGGCAGTGGTGCAATTGGCCGCCTCAACTGAGCACAGTCGGTACAAAGCCGATTGCCAACCTTGTTGCATCGTTGAAAATGGCCATTTACATCTTCGGCTCCGATAGGAAGAGACATGCCTTTTACACTCAAGCAGGCGAAATATTTTGTTGGTGTTGCTGAACATGGCTCGTTCAGTCGAGCCGCTACAGAGCTGGCAATTTCCCAAAGCACGCTGACGGAAGCTGTGAAGGATCTCGAAGGGCATCTGGGTCTGAAGCTTTTTGAGCGGCGAAGGCGCGGCGTTGAGATGACTCATCAGGGGCATGTATTTATGCGCCACGCCAAGGCGATATTAGCCGAGATATCAAATGCAGAATTGAGCCTCGGAGGGAAGCAAAGCAACCTGTCGGGAAACATAAACATCGGCGTGTCGTCGCTGACCTCAGGCTATGTGCTCTCTGACCTGTTGTCGCGATTTCGCAGAGCCCAGCCGGAAATCGAAGTCAGTGCAATCGAAGATACCCCCGAGTACCTAGAACATCTTTTGGTAGGTGGCGAACTGGATGTCGCTATTATGCTGGTTGACCGGCTTCGCAACCCGGCAGCACTTCATTCGGAACTCTTGGCGGTGTCGCCGTACAGGTTGTGGCTACCGCTCGGGCATCCTTTGAGTTCGCTTGAAAGCATTTCGCTGGATGATCTTTCGTCAGAGCCTCAGATTGTCTTGAACGTGGAAGAAATACAGGACGAAGCGGCCCGGCTGTTGTCTAGTTTTCCAACCAAGCCGCGCGTGGCATTTCGCACGCGATCCGTCGAAGCCGTGCGGTCCTTGGTGGCAAGCGGGGCTGGCATTTCGTTTCTGCCAGACTTGGTCTATCGACCTTGGTCTTTGGAGGGTGATCGGATCGACAGCCGCGATGTTTCGGCTCAGTTGCCGGTGATTCAGGTTGGTCTGGTGTGGCGGCGCGGAGCGAGCGTTTCAGACGCGACGCGCATGTTCCTGTCAGTGGCACAAAGCTTTCACGCGCCACGCCTTCGTTAATTCGGAAAAACCGATAATATACCTCGGAAATTTGAATTTGCCTGAATTCGATAGGTCCGACATTGTTCCCCAAAGAAAGTATATCAAAGAAATGGGGAGTATGCATCGTGAGACGTATTTTGAACTCAACTGTATCGGCGGTTGTCGTGGCTTCGGTCATCGCGCAGCCCTTGGCCGCCGACATGGTGACCGAACTTGGTGAGAGCGAAGGCCAGGTGAACATCGTTGCTTGGCCGGGCTACATCGAGCGTGGTGAGACCGTCGATACTTTTGACTGGGTCACCGGATTTGAAGAGGCCACCGGCTGTATGGTGAACGTCAAGACGGCCAATACGTCAGATGAAATGGTCGCGTTGATGAACGAAGGCGGTTTTGACCTTGTTACGGCCTCTGGCGATGCATCGCTGCGGATGGTCGCAGGCAACCGTGTCCAGCCCATTAACACGAGCCTTATCCCAAGCTGGGACACAATTGATGACCGCCTCAAAGAGGCGCCGTGGCACTTCGTGGACGGCACCCACTATGGAACACCGTATATGTGGGGGCCGAACATCCTGATGTACAACACCGAAGTCTTCGGGGACACGCCGCCAGAGTCCTGGAACGTCGTCTTTGAAGAAATGAGGCTTCCCGATGGGGTGTCCAACGTGGGCCGGGTGCAAGCCTATGACGGACCGATCCACATCGCGGATGCGGCGCTTTATCTTATGACGCACCAGCCTGAACTGGGGATCGAAAGCCCGTATGAGCTGAACCAAGATCAGTATGACGCAGCCCTTGATTTGCTGCGCACACAGCGCACGCTGGTCAGCCGCTATTGGCATGATGCCTTCATCCAGATCGACGACTTTAAGAACGAAGGCATGGCCGCCTCGGGGTCCTGGCCGTTCCAGCGCAACCTATTGCAAGGCGACGGTGCACCGGTGTCGAGTGTCTTCCCGGAGGAAGGTGTGACAGGCTGGGCCGATACGACGATGATGCACATCGACAGTGCAAACCCGAACTGCGCCTACATGTGGATGGAGCATACGCTCTCATCGAACCTGATGTCTGACCTTTCGGTCTGGTTTGGAGCCAACCCAGCGGTGCCAGCGGCCTGTACTGATGGGCGCGGAATGCAAACTGCCGAAGGTTGCACGGTTAACGGTTTCGATAACTTCGATCAGGTGCGTTTCTGGACCACACCCGTCACCCAATGCGAAAGCCAGGGCGAATGTGTGCCCTACTACCGGTGGGTCTCTGACTACATCGGCGTGATTGGTGGGCGTTAACTGAACTTTTCCTGCACCGTGGCGCGTCCACCGTGCAGGATTTCAGGCGAGATATGACAGTAGCAATCAAATTTTCCGGGGTTTCGCGCCATTTCGGAATCGTGCGCGCGGTGGATGGGGTCAACCTTGAGATTGCGGAAGGCGAGTTCTTTGCTCTGCTTGGCCCATCAGGGTCAGGCAAGACGACATGCCTGCGCCTGATTGCCGGTTTTGAACAACCAACCGCCGGTTCAATTGCGATTTTCGGCGAAGACGCTACGCAGGTCCCGCCCTATCGCCGGCCAGTGAACACGGTGTTTCAAGACTATGCATTGTTCCCGCATTTGAACGTCCGCGATAACATAGCCTACGGGCTGATGGTGCGCGGTGATGGCAAATCAGCCCGCCGGGCCGCTGCCGATGAGGGGTTGGAACTGGTGGCGCTCGACGGCTTCGGTGATCGCAAACCGTCTGAGCTTTCCGGCGGGCAGCGACAGCGTGTTGCTTTGGCGCGGGCCTTGGTCATGAAGCCCAAAGTGCTGCTGTTGGACGAGCCACTTGGTGCCCTGGATCTCAAGCTGCGTGAGCAGATGCAAAGCGAACTGAAGTCCTTGCAACGACGCCTTGGCATTGCGTTCGTTTTCGTCACTCATGATCAGGGCGAAGCCTTGTCGATGGCCGACCGCGTTGCAGTGTTCAATGAAGGGCAGATCCAGCAGGTCGGCAGCCCAGAAGATGTCTATGACAGGCCGCAGGCCCCCTTCGTGGCGGATTTCGTTGGCGCGTCCAACGTGCTTCCAGCTGACATCGTTAATGCTGTTATCGGAACACACGCCGCGGCCAGCTTGCGCCCCGAAGCGATTACACTTGGGTCGGGTCCGCTTGGCGGCGTGGTTGAAGCGCAGGCATTCCTTGGATCAGCAACACGGATCGAGGTGCGTTGCAATCGGCAAATCATCAAAGTGCTTATCCCGAAAGGAGGCGTTGTTCCCGCCATTGGCGAAGTGGTTCAAATGGGTTGGGCACCGGGTGCGCTGCATATGATGGATGGCGCGCATGGCTAAGGCTGTGCGTTCACCCCTGTCGGATGCGCTCTGGCGCCGCCCGAATTTGCTGCTTTTGTTGCTGATCACGCCCCCGTTGCTCTGGCTGGGGATCGTGTACATCGGGTCACTCTTTGCGCTTCTGGTGCAGAGTTTCTTCTCGATTGATGAATTCTCGGGCCTCATCAACTACGAATTCACCTTGAAGACTTATGGCGAGCTTCTTCGCGCCTCAAACTTTGACATTCTTGTGCGCACGATCGCCATGGCCTCCGCTGTCACGATCGGGGCGGCGATCGTTGCCTTTCCCATTGCCTATTATGCGGCGCGTTACGCACGCGGCAAATGGAAAGCGGTTTTTTATCTGGGTGTGATGTTGCCGCTGTGGTCCAGCTATCTGGTCAAGGTCTACTCCTGGAAGCTCATCCTTGCAAAAGAGGGCATCCTAAACTGGCTCTTCGAAACACTGCACCTTTCGTGGGTACTTGAGGCCTATCTTTCTATTCCCGGAATTGGTGGGAATTCCTTGTCGGTCAGCTGGACCGGAACCTTCCTCGTCTTCCTGTATGTCTGGTTGCCTTTCATGATCTTACCAATCCAAGCTTCTCTTGAACGGGTGCCACCGTCAATGCTCGAGGCTTCGGGGGACTTGGGTGCAAAGCCCGGCCAGACACTACGCCATGTGATCCTGCCGCTGGCTTTACCGGGGATCATTGCAGGGTCGATCTTCACCTTTAGCCTCACAATGGGTGATTACATCATTCCACAGATCGTCGGCACCTCGGCGCGCATGATCGGACAGGCTGTGTATCAGTTTCAAGGCACCGCCGGGAACATTCCACTGGCCGCCGCATTTGCCGTGGTGCCCATCGTTGTCATGGGCATTTATCTGACCTTGGCCAAACGTGCGGGGGCTTTCGATGCACTCTAAAGCCTCTCTTGGGTTGAAGATCGCGGCCATCGGAGGGCTTTTGTTTTTGCACCTGCCGATCTTGCTCATCTTTGTCTATGCCTTCACGACCGAGGACAAAAGCTATCAATGGCCGCCACCCGGCCTGACGCTGCAGTGGTTCGAGGTGACCTGGAACCGTCCGGACGTCTGGCAGGCACTTGGCCTGTCGTTGAAGGTCGCCAGCATCTCGACACTCATTGCTATCGTTCTTGGGACGCTCTGCGCAGCAGCCGTGGCGCGGTCAAAGTTCTTTGGCCGCGAAACCATTTCATTGCTGGTGATCCTGCCCATCGCGCTGCCGGGGATCATTACCGGTATCTCGCTGCGATCAGCCTTCAACATCGCAGACATTCCATTCAGCACCTGGACCATCATCCTTGGTCACGCAACATTCTGCATCGTGGTGGTCTACAACAACGCCGTCGCACGCTTTCGCCGAACTTCCAGCAGTCTGATCGAGGCTTCCATGGATTTGGGCGCGACGTATTGGCAAACCCTGCGCTTTGTCATTCTGCCAAACATGGCAACTGCAATTCTGGCAGGCGGCATGCTCGCCTTCGCGCTTAGTTTTGACGAGGTCATCGTCACAACATTCACTGCGGGACAGCAACAAACCCTGCCAATCTGGATGCTGGAAGAACTGGTGCGCCCACGCCAACGCCCTGTCACTAACGTGGTGGCCATGGTGGTCGTGCTTGTCACGTTCCTGCCGATCCTCGGCGCTTACTATTTGACCCGTGGGACCGAAACGGTCGCGGGCCAAGGCAAATGAAAAGGGAGATCTCTTATGGAAACTAAAATGCTGATCGGCAGCGCCTTCGAGGCGGGGACCGAGACTGAGGAAACCGTATTCAATCCGCGCACCGGCGAGGTGATCGTCAAAATGCCCGAGGCAAACGCAGATCAGATCGACCGCGCTGTTGCCGCGGCCCGCGCTGCGTTCCCGGGCTGGGCCAAGACCACACCGGCAGAACGCGCAACGCTCTTGCTCAGAATCGCGGATGCGGTTGAGGCAGATCTCGACAACCTCGCTGCCTTGGAGGCGCTGAATTGTGGCAAACCGATCAACGAGGTGCGCGGTGAGGAAATTCCCGCAGTTGCCGATTGCTTTCGCTATTTCGCAGGGGCCGTGCGGAACATGCACGGGCCGGTCGCGGGGGCCTATATGGAAGGGCATACTTCCATGATCCGGCGGGATCCGATTGGTGTCGTGGCCTCGATCGCACCTTGGAACTATCCCATCATGATGATGGCTTGGAAACTCGCGCCAGCACTTGCAGGTGGAAACACAGTCGTGCTGAAACCATCCGAGCAAACACCGCTTACGGCCCTGGCCTTTGGCAAGATCCTGTCAGACATTCTGCCCGAAGGCGTAGTGAATGTTATCACGGGGCAAGGCAGTTCCGTTGGAAATACACTAGTGAACCATTCAGACGTCGACATGATCTCGATCACTGGCGATGTGGCGACCGGCAAGAAGGTTCTGGTTGCGGCCTCCAAAACCGTCAAACGCACGCATCTGGAACTTGGCGGAAAGGCACCGGTCATTGTATACGGCGATGCGGACCTTGCGCGGACAGTCGATGGACTGAAAGCCTTCGGTTACTACAACGCGGGGCAAGACTGCACTGCCGCCTGCCGCGTTTATGCGCATGCGAGCATCTACGACAACTTCGTCGCGGACCTGAGTTCTGCCGCTGCCAGCATCGTCTACAACAACGCCGATGATACCGTGAACGAGATCCCTCCCCTTATTTCGCTACGCCAACGCGACCGCGTGGCCAGCTTTGTGGAACGCGCGTCTGAGCAATCACACATTGAAATTGCAACCGGCGGCACCGCAGTCGACGGGTCGGGCTTCTACTATAGCCCGACAGTGATTGCCGGTGCGCAGCAAGCCGACGAGATTGTGCAACGCGAGGTGTTTGGCCCAGTTGTGTCCGTCACGCGGTTTACCGACGATGATCCGGTCATCGATTGGGCAAATGACAGCCCCTACGGCCTTGCGTCGTCCGTTTGGACCAGTGATATCGGTAAGGCGATGGAAGCCTCTGCAGCACTGCAATACGGCTGCACTTGGGTGAACACGCACTTCATGCTGGTCAACGAAATGCCGCACGGCGGCCTGAAGCAATCAGGTTACGGCAAAGACATGTCGATGTATGCTTTGGAAGATTATACCGCTGTGCGACATGTGATGATCGCGCATTAATCTGGAACAAATGACCGGTAGAAAACAAGCGGTGAGATTCACCTTTCGCAACGAGGAAGCGGCGAAGCCGCTGTCTACGTCCCCATTCGCGACCAAGATTGCGCGTCCGACAGATTTGAATGTCTGCTTTCAAAAACACGACACGGAATCTGCTGGTTGCGCAGATGGATGCCAAGGGCCGCCCGCGACAACGACCCTAAGGTTGCTAGATTTCAATGGCCTCGGCGATTGCTAGAGCGTCCTCAAGTTCGACGCCCAGGTACCGAACTGTGCTGTCCATCTTGGTGTGACCAAGCAGAAGCTGAACCGCCCGCAAGTTGCCGGTATTTATAGATCTGGGTCACCTTTGTTCGCCTCATCGAATGCGTGCCATATGCGCTCGCTTCTAGACCGATCGACGTGACCCAATCGCGGACGATCCGTGCATACTGGCGTGTGGAGATGTGCAGGCGTTCATGTAACCGACCCGGCCAAAGGTACTCCGAGCCGACCATGAGCTCATCTTCCATCCACTTTTCGACCGAGGCGCGTGTGCCTTCGGATATCTCAAATCGCACAGGTTTCTGCGTCTTACTTTGCAGTACCGACGCCCGTTCCTTGATCTGACCTGAAGCCATGACATCAACGACCTCCATCTTCACCAGATCGCAGCCGCGCAGTTTGCTATCGATCGCCATGTTGAACAGCGCGAGGTCTCGATGGTTCTCGGCCAGTTCAAGCCGAACTCGGATTGCCCAAACGTGTTTGGGCTTCAAAGGCCGTTTCTGACCAACGATCCGGCCCTTGTTCCATGCAGGGCGCAGTGCACGAATGGCTGGTAGGTTTGGTGTTTCCATGACTGATCCTCCGATCCGCCATGCCCTCCACAACGACAACCCGACGTTGACGAGGTACCATATCACATGATTGCTGCGCTGCCTCTGAGGTCGGCAACGAGCCCAGACTCACCGATGCTGCGCCTTGAACAAATGTCCGCTTCTCGGAGCTGCGGCTACAGACGCGCCAAAATCAAGGACAGTTTTGCAAGGGTTTGTTGCATATAGAAAATGTGTGTGGATGAACGAACTTTACGCAGATCAGGCGGTCAGATTTTTTCATGGCATCTGCAAACCCGATATCTTATCTGGGTTGCATGGACGCCTCCGAACTACTTGTTTTCGCGATTTGCCTTTTGACCCTGAGTTTTCTTGCTGGTGTTATGGACGCAACCAAGGGCGTCGGTCTGAAGAAGAGACTTTTGTGTTGGGGCGCGTGGGCCTTGCTGGCCGCAGTACCAGTCTTTTTTCTAATGCAAGTTTTGCCCGATGGGGCAACAACCGTAGCGATCTACAGTTCGTCTGATCGAGAAAATTCACTTGTCGGCCCCATTAGCGCCGCAGTATTTCTTGCTTTTGTTGTTGCTGTTGGGTGGCTTGGGAGACAGCTGGGAAAAGTAGTCAAGGTCAGAATAACTGGCAATGACATGACTTAATACTCAGTCGCCAAGCTGGGCTTGCTATAGTCTTTTGCCGCATTGCAAGATGTGCCAAAATCTAGAGGCGTGTCTCACAAATGGTACCTGCTATTCCTACAAGCGTGACCCTAAGCAGCCATAGACGAAGTTGCAACGAATGTCCCCTTGGTCCCGCGATCTGTAAGTTCGACCAGCGTTGAATTTTGCGCCTGCAGCGAATGACCGGAAAGCGGGTTGCAACCGCAGCATGGCAACAGCATGCCGAATGTCTCTTATGGGCCGGGAATGGGCAGATAGTTCTAGAGATGATGCTTGGCGGAGAACGGCAGGATCCGAGCCTATTGCCTCCGAAGTGCTGCAACGGGATGAATGTCGGGTTTGAAAGAATGCCTCAACAGGCGTAGGGGACAAAAGGAACGCGCTCTCGCAGCTCGACTTTCGGCAGCAACTCTTCAACGGCGCTTTGGAAATGCGCTGACTCGTTGTGTGCATCCCACCCGTCAGCGCCTCTGTATAACTCGTAGACAAAAAATGCGTTTGGATCTGTCGGTGACCGGTAGGGCATAAAGAACTTAACGCCTTCCTCAGCCATCGTCGGCGCAATCAGGCGCTCAAGAATGTCGGCGACAGCGTCCGCTTCGCCTTCTTTCGCAACTATATTGATAGCAACCACGAAGCCGTCATTAAGGTTGGCAGCGGCAGGGTCGGGATATTGCGTCATGCCTTCAGTTCCTGCTGGTCAGTAGACGCAAACCGGCGAGCGCGAAGAATGTGCCCAAGACTACTTGGATACCCCGGCGCGCCTTACCGTAAATCCGAACCATAGCAGGCGTAGAGAATGCAATCGCGTAGAGGAGGTGGATGACCATCGATAGCGCGAAAGTGCCTAACACGATTACGGCCCCGACCCAGAGCGGCGCACCTTCCTGCAAACCCAGCGAAATGATCGCGATCCAGGCCAATGCCGCTTTCGGGTTGGTCATCTGGATGATGTAGCCCCGCTGAAGGTAGCCGAACGGCGTGCGACGTCCCCCGGCCAGTTCCTTCGCCTCGATATCGTGGCTGGAAGTGGCGGATTTGAAGGACTTGTAGGCCAGCCAAAGCAGGTAAAGCCCACCAAAAATCTTGATCAAAAGCAGCGCCGAGGCATACGTCGCCAAGATGGCCGACAGGCCAAACACCGTGAGCAGTGCCCAGGTAAATGAGCCAGTCGCGACCCCCAAGGCTAGCGCCATGCCTGACGCGCGATTGACACTCATCGAAGTGCCAATGACGGCAAGGATGTTCGGCCCGGGACTGGCGATGGCGAGAAGAAAGGCCGAATAGGCGAGCAGAATGCCGGGGAGATATAGAGATACGTCTTGCATGGTTCGACCTTTCGCAGCGCTGTTGTGTTCACACTATGTTCCAGACAAGGAATTCTAGCAAATGATTTCGCAATGGTGGAAGCCGACATTTGTGCAACCTCAACGAATTGCAGCAGCGTCCTAGCTTTCTTACAGTTGCGTCTGAAATCCAACCGATGTGCATTTAGAGGCGAGAATGGCAGAAATGTCGGCCTTGCGGATCAATACAAACGCGTGCCCTCATCAGCCGTATGATCGTCCTGCACCTCATCAAGTGTTTGTTCTCTATCGACCGTTGCGATGACCCACTCTGCCAGGGTCGGGGCAGATTTGCGCTCTGGCCAGTGATCTGGATGCCAAAGGTGCGAGCGAATGAATGATTTCGAACAATGCATGAAGGCTTCCTCAACATTGACCACGAGAGCGAGCAGGGGCTCTCTCCCATTGATGGCATGGCGCTTGCTGATTTTGGTGTCCCGGACGATACGGGCCGTTCCCGCAATTCGTAGAGTATCGCCATGGCCGGGCACTATGAACAAAAGGGCTATATTGGGGTCTTCTAGAAGGTTCTGAAAGCCGTCGACCCGGTGATTACCAAGCCGATCCGGGATGATCAGGGTTTTGTCATCGTAGACCTCTACGAAACCAGCCGGATCTCCTTTCGGCGATATGTCGATCAATCCCTCTGACGTCTTGGTCGCCACGATGATGAACGGTGCAAGGGTAATGAACTTTCGTGCAACGTCGTTCAGTCGATTGGTCACTTTGAGGAATGTATTGGTAAAACCCTCGGTGGGCAGGAGTTCTCGGAGGCGTTCTACGGTCTCAATCTGTTCATCGAACTCCAGCACAATACACACCCTGGGTTTGTAGATCTCGAGCGTACTTCAAGTATGGCGTTTCTCATAGCTGTCATTGTGGATGGAAATTCCGACGACCGTGTCTTCCTGCTTTGCAGTCATCGACTAGGTTCTTGTGAACAAAAACAGACGACCAAATGCCTCTGAGGTCTGCAGTGAGTCCATAATTATCCTTTGATGATTGCTGCCTCATCCCACACCTGCGCAGAGTTCGGATAAATTGATTTTTCTGGTTCATACTTGCCGGGATCGTCCAGTGAAGACGCGTGTACATAGATTCGGTCACTCATCCTTTGGCTGTTCCGCGTAATCTGTGATCCGCAATTCGGACAGAAACCACTGAAGGTTGACTGCCCTGATCCACCCGACATTTCGTATGTTTTGCAGGTATCAGTTATCGCAAAGTCCTCGCGTGCGAGAGGCATCATCTCTGAATGCCCCGAGCCGGTGAGTTGTTGGCAATCACGACAGTGGCAACGAAACATTGGGGCGTCTAAACGGATGCCTTCATAGCGAACCAGCCCACATTTGCATCCACCAAGCATTCGCTCTGACATCGCTGTTCCTCCGCTTCAAACGTTACAACAAAAGCCTCAAAATGTCAGCTTTGTTAGCGAAGCGACCCCCCCCGTCTCGCTATTTAAGTCGTGAGCTGACCTTGTCGGGCGGGTTAGTCCAACTCTCTTTGGAAAATGCAGGTATCTAGGCATGCGCTTGCCATACCAAGCCTCTGACCCAACTGCGGCAACGGGTCTGTTCATGCGCGGCCTTTGAGGGTACCCGTTATCGGTCGCAGCGTGAATTTGAGGTGGACAGTGGCAGAGGGACAGTGCGTCGATTGGTTCATGTAAAACGCTGATTTTAAACGGTAGTAGTAGTACTTAAGAAACGTTCGACTGCCATTCGGACCACCCATATTTTTGTCCCTCTATGCCCGCGATTGAGTCCAGTTGTCGCGCCATGTACGCTTGATCCAGTTCTTCCGGTTTGTGAGTGCCCATGTGTAACCTATATTCGATGACGAGTTCCCAAGCTGCCATCATTGATCTGATCAAGATCTGAGATGACCGCACCGGCAACCTTCCCTGTCTTCTCGGCATCTATCCCGACAAGATTGCCCCCGTGGTCATCAATTCGGATCAGCGGCGCGTCCTGACAAACATGCGTTGGGGGATGCCATCGCCACAGTTCACGTCGAAGGGGAAGAACTATGACAAGGGCGTTGCCAATGTGCGCAACACCAAGTCACCGCACTGGCGGCGCTGGCTGGGGCCTTGCAATCGCTGTATGGTTCCTTTCTCGGCCTTTTCGGAGTTCACAAGGGTCCAAAATGGTTCGCCCTGAACACCACCCAGCCACTGGCCGTCTTCGCTGGCATCTGGACGCAATGGACATCCGTGCGGAAGGTGAAAGATGGCAAAACCACGGATGACCTGTTCGCGTTCTTGACCACCGAATCCAATTCTATGGTCGCCGCGATCCATCCCAAGGCCATGCCGGTCATCTTAATCACCAAAGACGAAATTGACCTGTGGATGACGGCTCCGGTGGAAGACGCCCTGACCCTGCAACGGCCCTTGCCGGATGATCAGTTAGTCATGGTTGATGGCCCAGAATAACATGGCGGCGGTCCTGCAATAAGAACCACCGCCAATCACTCACTAACATATTCAGTCGCGCCACTCACAGCCAAAACCGAATTACCTGTTTTTTGGCGTTGGAATGTGACGAGATTGCGTTTTTATAGCCTGTCTTTTTGTGCAGCGGCGTCACAGTTTTGCCTTGGAACAGAAAATGAACTTCCGGCAGAAAACTGGGGTGTTCACTCCCCACTACCTCGCCCGCAGCGGCGATGACTGGTTGATCCGGTATCAGGGCGGTATGCGGGTCATTCTCGATCAACGCACGACCCCCCACAGGTGGTCATGGATGACATGGACCGATCCCCACATTCACGGCGTCTCTGACACGCTGGAAGCCGCGCTGGTAGCGGTCAAGGATGCTGTATTGGCCTTACCGCCGGAAAAGCGGACCAGACTAGCCCATGACCCAAGAGCGTCTGGAACCCCGAAAAAGCCTCCAAACTTATCAGAGATTAGTGCCACGACCCGGCATCTTACAAGGCGGCCTGCTAGGCTGCTTACAGCTTCAAGGATTGGCGGCATTGCTGATTCAAGCGTCCGGTGGGGATGCATAGCCGTTGCAAAACGTGTCGTTGACTCCCCATTGGGTAATCAATGGACGGGCAACATGGACCATCTGTACCCTGATGGGGTGCTGGGTTCTGTTCCGTCTTTATAAGGAAGAAACTATGAATTCGATCATGAAAACACTGCTCGGCACCGTAGCTTTCAGCGCTGCTTTTGCTGGCGGCACGATCGCTCAGACCAATACTACCGATACGGCCGAGTCCATTGTAGACACTCAAGGCGGCCAGGTCGTTGTCCAGCAAGAGGACGCAACTGTAAACGTGATCGTACCTGACCCCAATGTCGAAGTGACCCAGGGCCAGCCCGTGGTGACTGTCACTCAACCACAGCCGGAAATCACTGTCGTTGTGCCGGAGCCCACCGTGCGGGTTCGTCAACAGGCCCCCATCATCACAGTAGAGCAGGCACAGCCGCAGATCACCGTGTTCATTCCTGAACCTGTCGTCACGGTCATGGTGCCAAAGCCCGTTGTCGATGTTGAGACCGGTGAACCGATAATCGATCTGAACCAACCCGCCCCCGTTGTGCGCTTTGTCCGTCCTGAACCGAAAATCACCATTCAGGAGGCCCAGCCGCGCATCGAATTCCAGCAGGGTGACGCACAGGTCAACATCACAGGCTCGGAGGCTGCTGATGTCAACGTGACGCAGGAGGAAGCACAAGTGAATGTGCAGCAAGGTGAAAGCGCCGATGTTTCCGTTACAAGTGAAGAGGCAGAAGTCAACGTCGTTGGCGGTGGTGAAGCGGACGTCGAGATCGAACAGATGCAGGCGCGTGTCGTCATGGAAGACTTCAGGGCTGATGCCGCCGGCAACATGACCAACGAAGATCGGGCGCGCTACCAGGAATCTGTCAAGATCCTGCCAATCTTCAACCAAAACGCAGAAGATCTGATCGGTCGCAGCGTCGCCACAGAAACAGGTGAAGACGTGGGAGAGGTCGATTTTATTGGTATCCGTGGTCAGACCCTCGTTGCGATCATCGGTGTCGGCGGCTTTCTCGGCATGGGCGAGAACGAAGTGGCGATTCCGGTTGAAAAGCTGATTATGCGCCGCGATGAACTGATCCTTCCTGAATTCACCCAGTCGCAGCTTGAGAATATGCCGGAGTATAACGAGCGTGAAGTACGCGTTCTCGATCCGGGTGTGCGTCTGGCGGAAGAGCTTGGCCTCGACTAAGCTGGCCAGGAAAAAGTCCTTCTGGGCCTTTTTCACCAGCCAGTGAACGACAGCGTTGTGGTTGTTTTTTTGATCACGGCGCTTGCGGGCGGGGTGCCGAAAGCCAATGTCACTTTGGATTCGATGCTTCGCCCATCTCACTTCAACGACCCTAGAGGGTAAAAAAGGAAGACAGGAATGACTGGTATAGGTTGGATCGGTTCGCTGATCATCGGCGCGCTAGCGGGCTGGATTGCAGAGAAGATCATGAAGACGGATCAGAGCCTGTTGATGAATATCGTGCTTGGTATTCTCGGCGCAGTGGTTCTGAACTGGTTATTGTTTGCGATCATCGGCACCACGCTGGGCGGTTGGATCGGGCAGTTGATTGTCGCGGCAGCGGGCGCATGCTTGCTCATCTATGCAGTACGCATGGTGCGTGGCCGAACCTAAAACAGAGACAGACAGGCGGAAGATGGTTTCGCCTGTCTATTTTTGCTGGATATCGGTCTTGTCCAGATTTCGATCATCGTCCACATCCCCTAAGAAACGGGCCAGTGTCTCCAATGATTCAGTCTCGTCGCAGGCGATCTTGAGGACGATCAGGATCGGCAGGGCGACGACCATTCCCATCACCGACCATATCCACGCAAAGAACGCGACAGACAGAAACACGACTGTGGTGTTCAACCTCATCCTGCGAGAAATGACGACCGGCGTGACGAACTGCCCTTCGATAGAGGTCAAGAAGATGTATGTGCCAAATACCCCTGCCGCCGCCCAAGTGCCGTCAAGGCTGACGAATGCAATGGCGGCCGCGATGGTCGCGCCAGCAAGCCCGCCTAAGAAGGGCACAAAGTTCAACCCGAACGCCATAAACCCGAGCAAGACCGCACCGGGCAGACCCCAAAGTGTCATCGCGACCGCGACGGCCGCCCCGAGGCCCGCGTTGATGATGGTAATGCCACCCAGATAGTACCCCAAACGGTCCTCAATGGCATGAAGGACTTCGACGGCGCGACGCTTGTCGCTGAAACGGTCAAAGCTCTGCACGGTCTTGGTCAAGAACATGTCACCGGAGGCCACGAGGAAAAAAAGCAGGATCAGTGCGAAGAGGATACGGCTCAAAAAGCCCGGAGCCATGCTGAATATAGTTGCCGCAACCCCAGTGTTCGAGACGACCTCAACTGCGACCGTTTCGGCGTCTTGATCTGCGATGATTTCTTCTGCGGCGACGGTTGCGTCGTTGATGGCTTCAAGTGTCCCGCCAGACGTCGACAGTTTTTGCTTGATTTGTTCCATCAGCGAAGGAAGGTCTTCGATGAACTGCGCGGCGGGCTCACTGAGTTGCACCAATAAGAGCACGATCAACGCCGTCAGGATCGATGTAAACAATGTTGCTGAAATGACAGGCGCAAACCCGATTTTTGCCAGCCAGCGGCGGGGTCTGTTCAAAACGAAATAGCCCAGAAATGCTGCTGTTACGGGGATCAGAAAATCGCTTGCCCACACCATTGTCTGAAGGAGCAACAGACAAAAAATACCGATTGCCGCTATCTCCAGTCGTTTCGAGGGGGCCTGCGTCAACACAACGTCGGTCGTATCCGAAGATTTGGTGTCAGCTTTCATGATCTGTGCTCCCGTCATTGTCGAAGTAGACGGTGACGGCCATGGGGAAGTGGTCGGAGCCAAAGCTCTCAAGCCGGTCGAACGATGCTAGATTGACGTCCTTCGTCAAAAATATCTGGTCAATAGGAAGGCGCATGAACGGATAGTCTGCATGAAAGCTGGCATACATGCCGCGTCCAACGCGCGGTTCGACAAAGCCGCCATAGCGCTTAAACCGTTTCGTGGTCCATGACCATGCCACGTCATTGAAGTCGCCCATGCATATTGTGGGTCGTTCCGACGAGGATGTCATCAGTGCGGCATTCTTGATCTGTTTGTCACGGACCGCTGTGTCGTTGCCCGGTACCGGGGGCCGAGGATGCAGGCCGATAAAGTTGAACTCTGTACCATCGCGCGCGCGCAGCACCGCTTTCAGTGCTGGTGTATCGTCCGCATCGGGCCACAGCAGGTCAACGCTGACCGGATCAAGCCGTGTGGCAAAGATCAGACCATAGTGGTCATCGGCGATGTGCATTTTCACCGTTGCATAGCGGTCAAGAACGTTACCAAGAGCGTCATGCCAAACCTGATCTGTTTCCATCAATAGCAGGATATCGGGGTCTTCTCGGTCAATGATGCGAGCCAGATCAGCATAACGCGTGTTTTCCATCAAGACGTTTACAGACATCATCGAAACCGGCCGGACCGATGCGGGTACCTCGACCAGCTCAACCTCGGTTTTGGCGAGCGGTGTGTAGGGAAAAACCTGCACGGATTGGTAGCACATGGCTGCGGCCATCAAAACAATCATTGGTAGCTTGAACGATACTGTAAACGGCAGGCACCCGATCAAAACCACAAGTGCCACGATTGCGATATGGACACGCGGAAAGTCCCACATGCGCACCCACCACGTCACACTGTTGGTCAAAGGCAATGCGGTCACAACCAGGACTGAAAGGGCCAAGACCCACAATAACGCATTCAACATCTGTATTTCTCGTCATTCATTTAGCGGCGGCCTCGCCCAGTACGTCCGCCTTTTTCGCATCCCGTGCGCCCATTGGCAGGTCGCGCCCTACGGTAGTATCAACTCGTGTCTGTGCCTCCAACTCTGCGTTCAATTCTGCACCCAATAAAATAATGAACCCGGAAATCCAAAACCACATCAGCAAAACAATGACGCCTGCAAGGGTGCCGAAGCTTTCGTTATAGGAACCAAAGTTGTTGACGTAGAATGCGAAACCAGCCGAGGCCACGACCCACATCAAACAACCGACAATGGCACCCACTGATGCCCACTTCCATTCAGCAGCGTCGCGCGACGGCGCGTAGCGGTACAAAACAGACAGCCCGAAAATTGTCAAAGCAACCAGCCCCAGCCACAAGCCGCCGGTAAGAATGATTTCGATCATTGGGCCACGATCGATAAACGCCAGAAGCGCAGGCAAGCCAAGCGTGGAAAGAAGTGCAATCAAAACGCCGACCACAAGAAAAATAGTCAGGCCGAAGGTGACAAGCTTGAGTTTGATAAAGCCGCGTTCTTCTTCTTCGTCATAAGCAACATTAATTCCCTGGATCAGGCTCGCCATGCCTTTGGACGCCGAATAGAGCGCCACCAAAATGCCGAAAGCGGCCGCCAGACCCAACCCGCCTTCGCGAGAGCCCGCTACAGCGGTGGCCTGATTTGTGATAATCGAGATCACTTCTTCAGGCATGACGCCTGACAGGCTGCTCAGTTGATCGACGATATCGTTCGGCTCAACAAGCAAGCCGCTAATCGCTATCAGCGCTGTAATTGCTGGAAACAGGGCCAATAGCCCGTAAAAGGCCACTCCCGCGGCAATCAGCCCGACGCGGTCGGCAGCAATCTCGTCTTTGAGACGAAACGCGACGTCCTTCCAGCCAGTCGCTGGAATGTCTACAGGTGTCTCAGCATTTCGACCGCGGGACATGGCACAGCTTTCTTAAGGGACATCACAAGGTCGAAAAGAAAGGGGCCGTGTGGCCCCTTTCGCTACGAATCATGTCTTGGGTTTTCCCAGCTTTTCTTCCTTGGCAGCCGACTTGGCTCTGTCGGTCACGCGGCCCGCAACAGATTTGGCCTTATGGCCAATCGCCTGCGCTGCGGTCTGATCGCCGGGTGTACCGCGATCGAGGTCGGCTTTGGCCTCGGACGCTATATCGGTCATCTCTTCCTTGACGGATTTAGCAACAGACATGGCCTTGTCCTTTTCTTCCTCGAAAATCCGCTCAGCCCGATCGATCAGATCGTCGCTTTGTGATCCCATCAGGTTGTCTTCGGCCTTTGTGCGCGGCAAGGCACCGCCAAGAGCGGCACCGACGGCCAGGGCCAACGCGCCCACGACCAGCGGCTGACGGTCATAGAAGTCAGCCGCTGCATCCGCACCGTCCTGCGCGGACCGTGCTGTCTGACGGCGCAGGTCGATGGCCTTTTGCCGTGCAGCGATGACGCGCCTGCGGCCTTCTTCCGTCAGGTTTTCGGTGCCTTCGGCGATGCGGCTGGCCGCTGCACTCGTACCATCGCGGGCTGTTTGTGCAGCCCTCTTCACAGATGACTTTGCAGAGGCCGCTGCACCCGAGATTTTCGAACCGGCAGTCGCCGCTGCATCCGCAGCGGATGATCCGGCATTGCGGGCGGCGTCTGAAACCGGCGCTGCGGCGGATGAAGCACCGTCCTTGATTACTGCGGCACCGGAAGACGCCCGATCGGTCAGCGATAGACCATTGTCCGTATCATCGCGTGACCAAGAGGGGCCATCGTTGCGAGCGGCTGGATAGGTGGTTGGAGCGATATCGGGACGCCCCTGCCGTTCGCGCGTGCGGCGAAAGTCGGTCTCAACATCGCTGTAGCGATCATCGTCAAGACGATCCGAAATTCGCGCCTGCGCTGGCTGCTTCTGAGTGCCATTGCCGAACATCAACCATGCCAAGCCAATGCCCGTCAAAGCCAACGGGATCGGGTTCGCCTTGACCTGATCAGAGATGGAGCGGCCCATGTCGCCGCCATGTTCGCGAAATTGGTCGCCAATTTGGCGCACAATGGTGTCTATAGAGAACTTGTTCTGCAAGTCCTCAAGGTTTGAGGACAGATCAGAACGTTGCTCTTCGATCTCGCGTTCAATTTCATCAGGTGAGCGGGTATCATTTGTCATCGTAGGCGTCCTTTACAGCTGCTGCATCGCGACGCACGTTTTTCACGGTTCGCGTTGGTGCGAGGCTTGAGAGTTTGAGGTCGTTTGTGCCTTTGTTGAGCAACACATAGGCCAGCACACCCAACAGGGCGCCGACGATCAACGCTGCCCAGCCAGCGTCAAGACCTGCTTCGGTCAACGCTGCCACGATTGCTGCGACCAGTACATTGAGTGCGACCAGTGCAACAATCGCAGAGGCGCCGATCAAGCCAAGAGCTACACCCGCGCGCGTTACGTTCTCGCTGATTTCGGCGCGGGCCAAGTCGACTTCATTGCGGACCAGCGCACTCACGTTTTGCATGGCATCCGACAGAATGCCGCCTGCGCTTTTGTCATCCTTGCTCATGAGAAATCTCCATTCGTGGACGTGTAGGGCGCTTGCGCCGTGTGGGCGCTCGACGTGCCAGAAGCCTTGGCAAATCGTGTCGCGGCAAAGCCGATCAACGCGGCACCGCCCAAAAACACGAGAGGATTATTGCGCGCAAACACGGTCACGTCCTGAACCATCGTGCTGAGATCCTTGTTGCGCACAGCGTCGGAGGCGTCCGCCAGACCTTCCGCAATCTGGCCGAACGTACGTTCCTGAGGAGAGCCGTTGCGCATTTCTTCAGCGGCGGTACGCAATGCGGACGCCACTCCAGACATCTCGTTCGCGACCGATGACTTGGCTGCGTCGGCGTGTGTTTTGGCCGCATGCGCTGCGTCTTGTGCGGCTGAACCTGCCGCATCACGGGTGCGATCAGCAAGGTCGGATGCTGTGCGCTTAGCCGTGGCGGCGACGGTTTCCTTGGTGGTTTTTGGGGTATTGGTGGTCATATTCACACTCCTTTTGAGCTTCAGAGTACAAAGCTGACGATGGCCAGAACGATGACAACCAGTCCGACGAGATAGATTATGTTTCGCATGGATTCAGTCCTTTGTTTGAGTGGAGCTGCGATGGCGACCCCTTCTTCACATAAGGTAGCCGTGAATATGGCGGCTCCGTGCGCCGGACTTACTAATCTGGTTTAGGCTTTGGCCAATCATACGGAGTGAAGCACCGAAAGTGGCTGTTGTGCATATCACGTTCAGCTAGCGTGATGGCCTATCTTGAAAGGATAAATCATGAGCATCGATACCCTCGAAGACCTCTACCTTGAACAACTCAAGGATATCCACAGCGCCAATCGACAGGCGTTGGAGGTGACGAAGGAGATGGCAAAGGCGGCGTCTGACGAGGAACTGACCGAAACCTTGGACGCAGGTGCCGACGGAATTCAAAGTGGTATCGACGCGCTAGAGGCCATTGCCAAAAGTCACGAGGAAAGCGCTGTCGGAGAGCACTGCAAAGGCATGGAAGGTCTGGTGAAAGAAGCCCGCGCCCACGTGCTCGAAGAGACATTCGGCGACGACGCGACAAAAGATGCGATGATCATTACCCAGTATCAGCGCCTCGTCCACTACGCGATTGCGGGCTATGGATGTTTGGCCGCTTTTGCAGACCGGCTTGAGCTGGACAGCGATGTAACGGTATTGAAAAAGTGCTTGGATGTATCTTACGAGGGCGATCGTACGATGACGCAGATTGCGACCGGCGGGATCAATGCAGAGGCCGTGGCGTGATATCAGACCGGTTCGACCAAGTCGGTCGCGCCGGTCACTTCTTGGCCAATGGCTGGCGGGAACCAAGACGTGTCCATGTCGACGAAGGGGTTCACAAATTCGCAGTCTTTTTCCCAGCTGTCGCGCTTGAGCAACCGAACATAGGGCCGGTCGATCTCAATATCGCCATTCTCGACAAATCCTCGTAGCAGCTTGTTGACATAGATTGAGGTCAGCCCGACTGCCTGCCCAATCTCGACTTGACTGAATGGCACACGAAACCGGTTGCCCAGTCCCACATTGGCGACCTCAAGACGCGCGCGCAGTTGCAGCAGCCAGAATTTGAGCTTTCCCGTCGCATCCATCGATCCAAGGCTACTGGCGTGGTGACGCAATGCGATCTGATCAAGGCTACCGATTGAGGTTAGTAACGCGCCCAAACGCGGATAATCGATAAAAAGCGGGGCCAGACCCTTGCGCGGAAATGGGCAGATCATGCCGTCCGTTTGCATGACGACCCGGTGGTTGGCATGCGCAGATCCGATCTCGGCCAGACCGATCACTTCCCCGGGCAGATACACTCGCAGGATCTGACTACGCCCATCCGAACTGTCTGCTTTAACCACGGCCCAACCTGACTTTAGGACCACAATGCCCTCGGTCGCATCACCCACGCTTACCACCGGACGGCCTTTTCGATATGCAAGTTCCTCCTTTTCCAAGTCAGCAATGAAGGCGCATTCGTGGTCTGTGAGGGACACAAAGCGAGACAGACGGCTGACGAGGCAGCTATGGTATTTATCGGACATGTGTTAGCTTAACATAGCATGATCAGGCTGGTCCCGCATAACCGACAGGCGCAGCTGATAGTGGCGCATACCTCACACTTGATCTTTCAGAAAAGGGTTCTCACGGACCTCCTCCGCATCATTCTATCCGCCATAACTCCGCAGTTGGGTAGCCCAGACATGCTTTGGCTTGAAACGTCGTGTCTGACCGACTATCCGGCCCTTGTTGCAAGCAGGGCGAAGCGCACGAATGGCGGGTAGGTTTAGTGTTTCCATGACTGATCCTCCGATCCGCCATTCCCTCCCAAAACGACAACCCGACGTTGACCGAAGAAATATATCACAGGATGTTGCAAGCGCTCCTGTGACAGCAATGAGCCCACTTTACCTGATGCTGCGGAAGGCTTGAATGTCAGCTCTCGCGGAATGACGACTGATAGGTGGACGGTGATGTGCGAAGATGTCTGTGGAAGGCTCTTCGCATCCTTTCTTGATCTCCAAAGCCACATTCTCTTGCTACGATTTTGATGCTGTGATCCGTCTCAAGAAGCAGATTTCTCGCAGCGTCCACCCTCATTTTTTCCAACGAACTGGCTGGCGTCAGGCCGACTTTCGCTGCATAGCGTCGAGAGAAATTGCGCGCACTCATGGAGCATTTTGCGGCCATACTGCTGACACTGATACGCTTCGCGAGGTTTTCTCGTAGCCAGATATGTAGTTTAGAAAATTCGCCTGCCGAGTCTTGAGTTTGGCGAGCAAGATCGGAGCTGAACTGGGACTGTCCTGCCGATCTAATCATCGGGGTCACCAACGACCGAGCCAAGTGTAATGCGGGGTCCGGGCCCAAATCCTCTCGCACTACGGCCAGTGCCATGTCGGTGCCCGCTGTAATACCGGCTGACGTCCAGATTGAGCCTTCCTTGATGTAAATTGGGTCCACTTCGACCCTAACATTCGGGAATCTTCTGGCCAGCAATGCGCAGTCTTCCCAATGTGTCACCGCCCGCCGACCATCCAACAATCCAGCAGCGGCGAGCACAAAGGCACCGCAGCAAACAGAACAAATCCGCTTTGCTCTGGCTGAGAGTGTCGCGACATGCTCCACCAATTTCTTGTTGGTCTCAGCTACATTTGCCCCATCACCACCAACAATCACCAAAGTATCAATCTCTAGGCCTTTTGAAACATCGCACAACTCTTCCAAAGGCACGCTATCGACCTGAACAATGGTGTTGGTTTGAACGGGACCACCACTGACCGACGCAATGTGGGTTTTATAGGCAAGTTCAACTGTTCCGTCAGCGCAGGCACGCGAAAACACATGCAGGGGTCCGACAAGATCAAGCAGAACAATGCCGTCATAGACCAGAAACACAACATTGGGTTTGCGGCGGTCTGGCTTAGGCACGTTGGCGTGAAAAGAGGGCACATTGTCATTTATGCCATGAGAGCAGCCCGCTATCCAGAGCGCATGAACTATTAGGAGACTTCAGATGAGAACTCTTGCCGCGCTTGTTTTTCCGGGTTTTCAAACCTTGGACTACTTTGGTCCGATCGAAATGCTTGGCGATCCGACCTATGAAATTGAAGTGACGACCGTTGCCGCGACGTCTGAACCGGTTCCTAGTCGACATGGTCAAAGGGTCGTGCCGGACATTACAATGGACGAGCGCACCGATTACGACTTGCTCTTTATCCCCGGCGGCGACAGCGCATTGGAAGAGTGCACCACGTCTGAAACCCTTCAGTGGATTCGCGATGTCTCAGATAACGCCGAACGGGTCATGGCTGTTTGCACGGGCACCATAATCCTTGGCATGGCGGGTGTGCTGGATGCAAGAAGGGCGACAACAAACAAGTTGGACTTCACGTCTACGGTACACCTCGCCCCAAAGGTCAATTGGGTGAAGCAGGCAAGATGGGTTGAGGATGGCAAGTTCCTTACGTCTTCAGGTGTATCGGCTGGCATAGACATGGCGCTCGGGGCCTTGGCAAATCTCTACGGTGAGGAAGAAGCAAAAAAGACTGCCTTTGGATGCGAATACACTTGGCATCGCGACCCAAACGAAGATCCTTTTGCAAAATTGGTGGGATTGGTTTGATGGCCAGACTTTCGACAGGATCGTAGTAATATTTGACCTTGAAGATTTCCTCGGAAACTCGACTTTGAAGTGCATAGCTGAGAACGTAAAATCGCAATAAGGCTGACATATGGCGAGTTGAACATGATGAAGAGATCGACACCTTTGCCGGTGTTTGGCGCACGATTAAGACGCGTGCGCACTGCGGTGCGTTTGAAGCAGCAGGGACTGGCTGACTTGCTTGGCGTGGATCAGGCGACCGTATCGAGATGGGAAAGTGGCTGTCAAACGCCTGAGGTCGATGTACAAGCAAAGGTCTTCCAAGCTCTGATGCCCTATCGTTCTGATGATGCAGCGCTCCGCCGGTTGGTGGAAACTTCCCCCGAATGCGTGCACTTGGTCGATGAAGCCACGCACGTTTGCCTGGCTTACTCCGCCAGTCGGGCCCGAGACTGGAAAGTCGGGCAAAGAGATATGCTCGGCATTTCTCTGTGGCAGTTTGCAACTGAAGAAATCCAAAAGGCGGAAGAGGAACTCGATTCTTCTGATTGGTGGTCTGCTTTGTTGCCGGAGCCCAAACTGTTCGTGACGTCCCAAGCGGATGATAGCCACATTCGGATCAATGCGGGGCAGATTTTGTGGGAACGCGTCTATCTAGCGGATGGAACACCTGCCCGGCTTGTCAGCGGAAGAGATCGCGCCGCATAATTTATGCGTGGGTCAATGAACACTGCGTAGATACCATCTATGAATGGCTGGTAACCGTATAAAGATTTTGCTGATTTTCACCCTCTGGGGTGCAGGTCTTTTGGCCGGCGGTCAGTTTGCTAAAGTCTCGGTCATCCTGTCTGAGTTTCAGATTATCTATCCACGGCAGACTGATCAGGTCGCATGGCTGCTCACGCTCGTGAGCGTTGTTGGTGCACTTCTTGGCGGTGTTGCGGCCAGCCTGGCGAACCGGTTTGGCTTGCGGCATGTGCTAATTTTGTCTTTGATCGCAGCGGGCGGTTTATCCCTCTGGCAATCCACCTATCCTTCATTCGCACTCATGGCGCTGTCTCGGTTTGTGGAAGGTGTAACGCATTTAGGGATTGTTGTGACCGCGCCAGCGTTAATGGCCGAGATAAGCACTGAAAGGTGGCGCGGTGCCACCATGGCCCTTTGGGGCACCTTCTTCGGCGTATCATTTGCGGTCTTTGGTTGGTTTGGCATCCCTTTTGTAGATCTTGTTGGTGTCAGTGGTCTTTTCCAACTCCACGGTGCTTGTCTATTGCTGATCGCGGTGCTTGTCGGTCTTTTGCTAAGGGGCCATCGCGTATCGGATGGGCCAAGCACTTCCTCGTGGCAGCATGGAAAATCAGCTTTGTTGGCTTTTCAAAATGCGAGGGTCGTTTGGTCCGGGATTGGCTGGCTATTTTACACGCTGACTTTTCTCGCCTTGCTGACGATTTTGCCTGCTCAATTGTCCGAAGACCTGAAGCCACAAATTACAACTGCCATGTCTCTTGTCGGCATCGCGACAGGCATTCTCATTCTACCTGTCGCCCTACTATACTTTAAAGCTACGACGGCGGTTCTTGCGGGTTTCCTACTGGCGAGTTTGATCACAGCTGTGGGTGCTTGGAGTAACCCGCTAGTCCTCGCAATTGCGTTGTTCGCCATTCTCGGCATCATACAAAGTGGAACTTTTGCTGCCGTGGCCGAGCTAAATCACTCAACCGATGCGCGGACGCTTGGCTATGGTGCCATGGCGCAGAGCGGAAACTTGGGAAACCTAATAGGAACGCCCTTGTTGTTATACGTCTTGAAGGTTTCGGACCTCGCCTCTTTGCTTGTAACCACTTCGGTGATCTACGGCATTGGTTTCCTCACGCTGTTCTATTTCACAGGACGTGTCCGTGGCGTTGGGAAGTGAGCTGAAACTATGAATGCGACTTTGGCGAAGCTGACTGAACCGGACATTCGGTGGTCAAACCTGAAGGTCTGAAAGGTCCGGCAGACCGTAAGTTCCATTCGTTCTATAGTTCGCAGCTGCAGCGAATGGCGGCTCTGACGGGCCGCGCTGCAGCATCTTGACCTATCGGCTAACGGCAGGAATGGGCCGCCAGTGAAGACGGCCCGGTAGGCTCAGATTTCAATGGCCTCCGCAATGGCTAGCGCATCTTCAAGCTCGACGCCTAGGTATCGCACCGTGCTGTCCATCTTCGTGTGGCCGAGCAAAAGTTGAATGGCGCGCAGGTTGCCGGTCTTCTTGTAGATCTGGGTCACCTTCGTTCGCCTCATCGAATGCGTGCCGGATGCGCTCGCTTCTAAACCGATGGATATAACCCAATCGCGGACGATCCGTGCATACTGGCGTGTCGAGATATGCAGGCGCTCGTGGAAGCGGCCAGGCCATAGATATTCGGAGCCGACCATGAGCTCGTCCTCCATCCACTTCTCGACCGAGGCCCGGGTGCCTTCGGAAATTTCAAAGCGCACAGGTTTCTTCGTCTTGCTTTGCAACACCGATGCACGTTCTTTGACCTGGCCAGATGCCATGACGTCGACGACCTTCATCTTGACCAAATCGCAACCGCGCAACTTGCTGTCGATCGCCATGTTGAAGAGAGCGAGGTCGCGATGATTTTCTGCCAATTCAAGGCGGACACGGATCGCCCAGACATGCTTGGGTTTTAGAGGCCGTTTCTGACCGACGATGCGACCTTTGTTCCATGCAGGGCGAAGTGCGCGAATGGCTGGTAGGTTTGGTGTTTCCATGACTGATCCTCCGATCCGCCATGCCCTCCCGAAACGACAACCCTTTGTTGACACGGAAGAATAACATAGAACACCAATTCCCGTCTTGGCGCCTAGATGACCAGTCAGAAAGATGAGCCGCTTTGGTTCAAACCATCAGCCAAAGCATCACGACCGCCATTCCGACCATCATCAGGTTTTCGGTGAGGCTCACAAACCCAAGCGGGACGTTTGAATTTCCACCGACGCAGGCGCATTTGAGCTCACGTTTATCGATGTAGACAGCCTTAAAGACGCTTACGGCTCCAATGCCCGCAACGAAAAGTGCCGCGGGAGCTGACACCCAAGTCAGGATCATGCCGGTCATTAGAATTCCCGCGCCTGTTTCGACGAACGGGTAGATATAGGCGTAAGGCACCCATTTCCGCGCGAGAAGGTCGTAGTTGAGGAACATCGTGGAGAAGCCCTCGACATCCCGCATTTTCTGCATGCCGAGAAGGATCATTGAGACTGAGATGAACCAGCCGAGTGTCTGCCACGTGATGGTGCCGAGGAAACCAATGGATAGCGCAATAGCGGTGAGAGCAGCGACGGCAAAGAGATAGAGCACTGGTCGATAGGTGGTCGCCTTTGGGTCCCAGCCGGTCAGTTTTTCGCGCAGGTCGGTGTAGCCGCCAACGCGTTCGCCTTCGATCCATGCTTGGGGCGTCGTCTTGACGTCATACTCAGTTTTGAAGGCGTCAACTTCGGCGCGTGTTCGGAAAAGTCTGTCATCGACATCATATCCCTGACGTTCGAGAAGCCAGCGCGCCTTTTGCCCGGATGGGCACAGATGATCAGGCAGCGCCATCCGGTAAAGCACAGCCGTTTTGCCCAACGCCACTTCGGCCGGGTTTGTATCAATGTGGGCAACGTCGCGCGTGTCCTTGGGCATTGGCTTTTCTTTTTCGGTAAGCTTGTTTTGAGGGCTGTGCTTGCTTGGGCTCTGTATTAACCTATATACCCCCTTAGGGTATATATTCAATAGTTTGAGCTTGATGCCATACTCACTCGACTTTTTCTCTGCCAACATGCGAAAAGAGAGTCATGCACGAAAACCGCGAAGCTACCTTGAAACGCCTTAAACGCCTGGAAGGCCAGGTCCGAGGGATCGCCCGGATGGTGGAAGAAGACCGCTATTGCGTTGATGTCCTGACGCAGATCGCGGCAGTACGGGCCGCGCTGAAAGGCGTCGAAAAGCTCGTGATTGATGATCACGCGTCACATTGTATCGAGGATGCACTTGCCTCAGGTGATCGGGAAGACCAGCGGGCGAAGTTCACTGAGCTCCTTGAACTGCTCGACAAAGCGCGCGGCTAAGTCTCTAAAGATTGACTGGTGGCGTCGTGACGCTTGTGAGTGTCGCCGTTGCCAACAGGATCAGGACTACAGCCAGCATTTCCATTGAAATAGATCGCCTCAGGGCATGTGCTGCACCGGGTATCTCAGCACGCAAAGCCGGGACCAACCTCAACTTATTGAAAGCTGCAAAGCCCAGGAGCATCGCAACAATCGCGACTTTTAGCAAAAGTCCTAAACCATAGGCTGTTCCAAACAAGGCAGTGACGGAGCCTGCAAGGAGCCAAGCGAGCGCTGTGCCTGCAAAGATCAGGAGGGCCACTCCGAAAGCGGCGACATTGCCAAAGTAGTGCAGAATGTCGGCACCAGCAGGGGTGAGCGCCGCCCGCCGCAATGGCACAAGCGCACCAACCCAGAAAGCAGCGGCAAGAAGATGCAGCACCAACATGACGGTCAGAAACACTCGGGGCTCCCCAAGAGCGTGGCCCACCTGAGCATAGGATATCGCTACGGCAACGGTCCCTGCCAGAGCGATCCATTGCCCAATTCGGGGGACCAGAATTGCCAGTATCGCAAGTTCACCCATCCCGCGCCAAATTGCGGCGGTCCCTAGTGGACTTTCCCAAACGAAGCCAAGCATCACAGGATCGGACGCGCCCTCTAAGCCCATCCCGGATATCCGGGCAGCACGAATGCCGAACCGGACGGCTAGCACAGCAAGCCCAACAAGCGCCGCAACTAATGCAATTTGACGGGCAAGGCGAAGCACAGACACCTCTGCGCGCTTGGCAAAGATGACGGAAAATAGCACGCCCCCCATAGCGAGCAAAGCCGCGCCATAGCCAATCGCCTTGGCCAAGATGGCCAAAACGACAAGACCGTCGATCGGTGCCAGTCCGGTCACTCAGTGACCGTGAAGGAGAAGCTGCCCTGCATCGGGTGGCCGTCCGACGCCATACCGCGCCAGTCGAAGCGATAGTTTCCAGGCGGAAGCTCTTCCGATGGCAAAGCCCGGAACTCTGTCGCGGGGTCCATACCTGTCTCGCGTTCGATTTCGACATCTCCATCTGGAGAGGTTAGCGTGACTGAAATGATGCGCATCGGATCATCGAACCGCATTGAAAGCTCCGGCACCTCTGTGACTGTCGCACCGTTGGCGGGTGTTGTGGCCTCAGATTTCGAATGGGCAAAGGCAAGAGCGGGAGCAACTATAACGGCCAAGCTGAGAAGAGTTTGTTTGATCATCTGAATTTTCCTTTATTCGGACTGGGCATTCATGTCGTCGTGATACTGACGAAGGTCGTCAGGCCAAGTCGACTTGATGAAGGACAGCACCGCAATGATTTCGTCATCGCTGAGCACGCCTTCATAGACGGGCATACTGGATGGAGGCGCGTTCTCCATCAGTCCAGCAAGCCCATATTTGGTCAAGGTGAAGAGCGTTTTATCATCGTGGTGCCACGTATGCCCAGTGGCGTCATGCGGCGGCGCAGGTAGCAAACCATCCTCGCCACGCATCCGCCAGTTCGGTTGTCCCTCCAGGCGCGCACCATGGCAGGCGGCACATTGCTCTGCGTAGATGCTTTGGCCCAAGGCGGCCACTTCGGCGTCGTCCGGTGTTAAAAGACCGACAGCTTCCGAGGGCTGGGCCAGAACGAGTGCGGCGGCAAAACCGACGAGCGCGAGCCCGCCGGTGAGCAAAACTGCCTTGTTACTTACCATCAGGTGTCGAACGGCTGAACTGTACCAGCACGGTAGTACACCATGCCGGTGCCAGCCTCTCCACCAAATGCAATGACGTCGAAACGCGCGGACGGATCATCTCCCATGCCAGGAGAGCCCATCGGCATGCCGGGAACAGCAAGCCCAGTGATGTCCGGGCGATCCTTCAAGACGGCTTCCAATGCTTCGAACGGCACATGCCCTTCGAAGACATATCCAGCCGCTTCAATGGTGTGACAGGAGGCGAGCTCAAGCGGAATGCCACGCTCTGACTTCTGCGCCTCTGGGTCGGTCAGTTCCTCGACGGTGACGGTGTAACCGCGAGCGCGTGCCAAGTCAGCCCAGGCGTGACAGCATCCGCAACCTGGTGAGGCGAGAACGCGCATCGGCGCACCTGCACGCGCAGGCAGAGCAGCCATCACAAGAGCAGATGCGGATAGGGTAGTGAAGTGACGACGTGTGATCATGTCAGTCGGTCCTTTAATTTGAAAGTTGAATAGATTGCGGGCAAGCGCCTGTTGCCGTTCAGACTTTCGGAGGACCAGTAGGGACAGCCAGCGTTAGGTTCGCAAAATCGAAATCGGCGTACAGAACATCAACAACCGATCTGTTTGCGGAATTATCCGGCGAAGTCGCCGACGTGGCCGCAAGATCGCCAAAACAGGGGGTTGATCCCATTCCGCTGGTGGCATCGCAGCAGTCCGCGAGTGCCTTCTCAGCATCAGCCACTGGATCGCTTTCTGACATTTCGGCGTGGTGGGCGGCGTGATCCGATCCATGGTTCAAGCCATGCATCACAGATGCGGTGGATGCACCAGCGAATGCAAAAACAAGAATGATCGACAGAACCAAACGAAACATAACAAATACCTACTGGGGGTATATGGCTTTGACAAGTCACGAGGATGTGTCGCCGCAATCGAACCTAATTGCATCCGTTATGGCTGCGCCACATGTCCGGGTCGTGCCCGTCTGGTACAGAGGCGCATGGATCATCTGAATAACCGCGCAACACCGCGTACTGGCTGATTTGGGCATCGGTCAGCAATGGCAAAGTCAACAGATGGGCATTCAGATGAACGAGGCGGAGGACTGCTCGTGCTTGACCTGCTTCGGCCACCAGCCGTTCAAGCGCCTCAGTACCAGGCGCACCGTTTTGAAAGGCTGCGTCCAGCGCTAGTTCAGCTACGACGAACCGCTCCCCGGCAGTTATGGCGTCTGCTTGCATCTGCGCTCGGATCGCTTCGATATTGTCACGCTGTTGCTCAGTCAGAGCGATCTCTTCGGCAAGCTCAAGCAGATGCGTCGGCCCCGGCACACCATTGAGTTCGGCAGCACGCGCAAGCCCCCATCCGCCGCCACGTGCGATTTCCTCTAAGTCTTTCTCCGAAAGAGACTTGATTAAGCGTGTTTCCTCACCCGCGTAAGCTGACGGCGATGTGCTATGGTTTTCATCGTGTGTTTGGGCAAAGACTGCGGTGGGGATGAGAACCATCAACATTGCGACGTGTTTTGTTTCCATGAGTGAAGTCCTTGATTGATCCGGGATTGGCCCGAAGGTGTTGCACAATCTGCGCCTCCAAGGGCATGATAGAAATCATGTCGGATCATTGGCTCAACTGTTTTGATGGCGCGCCAGAACGCACGCTGGACGAAGGCGAAACGCTTTTTCGTCGGGACGATGAAGTTGAATGGGCCTTCTTGGTCCGTGAAGGGCAGATTTCCCTTCGGCGTGCGCTGCAAGACGGCGGGCTCTTGACCCTGCACACGGTCGAGGCAACAGAACTAGTTGCCGAAGCATCCCTCTTTGCGGATCGCTATCATTGCGATGCTGTCACCGAAATGCCGACAAAGGTCTCTCTGATTTCAAAGACCGAGTTGAAGGCGAGCCTTGAGAACTCTGCCACATCAAAGCGACTTTCGGTCAAAGCCTTTGAACGTACCGCGAGAGAGCTGCAGAACCTCCGGACCCGCATTGAGATCATGCGTTTGCGGAAGGTGGCAGATCGCCTTGATGCCTATCTTGAGCTTTACGGTCCGCCGGAATTAGGCGGGTGGGTGCGTGTCGCTGATTGGATCGGAGTGTCGCCTCCAGCGCTCTATCGAGAGCTATCGGAACGGCGGACGAGCAAACCTGATCTCTTTTGATTGACTAGCAGGAAGCTGGAAATTTCTAGTGTCCGCTTTCGGGAAGCCGCACCGCAGCATCGGTTTGGGTTGTTCACCAATTCCATATTCGAGACCGCCACGTCGCCCACGCTGGTCACCGTTGCCCTGTTTGTGCTGATGGGTGAGGTTCTGTTCCGCTCGGGTACGGTCGATATCCTGTTTCGCAGCGTCGACCGGTTGATCGGACGGCTCAGAGGGCGGCTTTATGTGATCACGATTGCGCTCTCTACGGTGTTTGGTGCGCTGTCGGGGTCGGCTGTGGCGGTGGCGGCCATGCTGGGCCGGTCGGTGATGCCGCTGATGCAGGATCGCGGATATGACACACGGCGGTCAGCAGGCACCATTCTCGCGGGGGCCAGTCTTGCGCCCATCATCCCGCCCAGCCTGCTTGCGATCATCGTGGGATCGCTTGCGGATGTTTCGATCGCGGGGCTGTTGGTGGCGGGGCTGTTGCCGGGGCTGCTGTTTGCCAGTCTCACGCTGGCTTATGTGTTTATCACGGAACGCGGCAGCGCCATACCTGAGCAGTCACGACCCGAAGGCTCGGCCTTGCGTGCCATGTTGGACATGTTGCCCTTTCTGCTGGTGATCTTTGCGGTGATGGGCCTGATCATCCTTGGGATCGCGACACCGTCGGAGTCGGCGGCAACAGGAGTGGTCGGCGCGTTGATCGTCGCGGGGCTGTTTGGGCGTCTGGATATGCAGATGCTTCGCGAGACCGTGACCTCGGCCCTGACGATCAGTGTGGTGATCCTGATCATTGTCGCCTCGGCCAAACTGTTCAGTCAGCTTTTGTCATTCGCCGGAGCGACGCGCGGTCTGGTCGCGCTGGTCTCCGATCTGGGGCTTGGGCCGGACATGACGTTTCTGATGATGATGCTGATCCCGTTTGTTTTGTGCATGTTCATCGACCAGATCGCCTTCATGCTACTGGCCATCCCGATCTATCAGCCCATTGTCGCGGCGATGGGGTTTGATCCGATCTGGTTCTGGACGTTGTTCATGGTCAACCTGACGGTCGGCAGCCTGACACCGCCTTTCGGCTATACGCTCTTTGCCTTGAAGGGGGCCAATGACCGGCTGACGACCGCAGACGTGTTCGGTGCGGCGTGGCCCATTGTCGGGATATTTGTCACAGGCATGGCTATCCTGTGGGCCGTGCCGGGCATTGTCACGCTGATCCCGGGCTTTTTGCAATGACCTGGAGGCAGTACGATACCGCGACCTCGTACTTCATCCCCTCGTCGGATGATCCGGAGTTGCACTTACACTTACGCGCGCATGCGGAGGACCAAGACCGCCCGCCTGTTTTGTTCGTGCATGGGGCCACATATGCCAGCCGCCTCTACGATGTGCCGCATCCGGGGGCGAGTTGGCTTAAGGCCACGGCGGAGGCGGGGTATGCTGCCTATGCCCTGGATATTCGCGGGTACGGAAAATCCTTTGCTTCAAACCTGGCCGAGACTGCAGAACCTTATGCTCGTGGCTCCGATGCGGTCAACGACATCTCTGATGCTGTCACGTGGCTTTGCGCGCGACATTACCGCGACCAGATCGGTCTGATCGGTGGTTCGTGGGGGTCGATCACCACCGCGCTGTTTGCCTCTGGCGGGTCGAAATCCCAGATCGCGGCGCTTGTGCTTTATGCGCCGATCTTTGGTGAAACAAACCCGGGCTGGCTCTCTTTCCTGTCGGATCCCTCTCACCCAAGCCAATTCAATCCAGCCTTCAAAGGCGCGCGGCCGGTGTGCGAACCCTCAACTCGCGCGCGATGGGACGCGGAAATCCCCGCCGGGCAAGACTGGCGTGACGAAGCCGTGTTTCAGGCCCTTGTTCAATCCAGTCTCAGTGATGACCCGCAAGCCACGCATCGCGATCCCCCGGCCTTTCTGGCTCCCAATGGCACGCTGTTGGATCTGTGGGAGGCGTTTAACGGACGCCCACTTTATGATCCGTCGCGCATCACCTGCCCGACCCTGTTGATCCGGGGCGGGGCAGATACAACATCGACGCGGGCGGATGCACTGGCCTTGTTTGACGCGCTCGCCGCGCCGGTGAAACGCTATGTCGAGCTGGCCAATGGCGCGCATTTTGCCAGTGCCGAACGCCTTGGCCCACAGGTGTTCCGCACGGCAAACGCATTCTTGAAAGATCAGTTTCGGGGGTAGCGAATGCGCTCTGGATGAGGGCGCGCGTTTGTAACTGGGTGAGCCAAGTCTTTGGGCGCGTACCCAAATCAATGACCGCTTCCGGGAAGCTGCAACGCAGCATCGACAACTACGCTGGGCGTCGGGAATGGGCCGCTTCATTCGCAGTCAAAGGCCCCGATGTCTTGGAGAACACGGTACGTGACTGCCTTTCGCTTTGAGAGATATGTTGTGTCTGGCATATCCATGTTCAGAGCAAAGACATAATTATCGCTCGCGCATTCCAGCCAGCCGACGAACCATCCGATGTCCATATCCGTTTTGCTGTACCACCAACCGGTCTTGGAACGCATGGTCCAATCTGGATGGAAATCGCTTACCATGATGCTCCTGGCCGCCGCATAGGTGGTTTTAGACAGTGGCAACCGTTCCAGGGCAAGTTTCGACAGGAACGCAACTTGTTCCTGCGCCGAGATTGAAAGTGTTCCGTCCAGCCAATAGGTGGTGAGCTGGTCGATGGTGCCGACATCTGCATTTCCGTACTGGAAGCTCTTCAACCCGTGCGCCATCACAGCCTGTCCCCCGGCTCGGGCAATCTCCTGATAGACCCAAACCACCGAGTATTGGAACGCGGATTCGAGTGAATGGTCCTGGTTCCATGCGCGGTTACTTCGTGGAACACTGTCCCACTGAAACACAGTTTCGGGCGTCGCCAATCCATTTTCCAGCGCAATCAAGCTGTGTGGGATCTTGGACGTGGAGGCTGGCGAAAATTGCTGTTGGGCGCGGACAGGATTTGCGACCCAAAGCTGGCCATCAGACAGGCGTTTGATCACAATCGTCGTGCTTTCAATCTCGCCGCCTCCGGCAGTTACATTGAGCTCGACATCTACTGCATCGGCTGCGAGCGGCGACGACAGCGCAATGGCAAGCCATCCGGCGGCATAAAGGCCCAGAAAAATAGCGGCCTTCAATTGGACTTTCATGCTTCTGCGGCGGTCTGAGGCGGCCAAACTTAGTCCTTTCCAATTCACGCCCGGATTATCCTTGGTGAGGCTTGCCTTGCCCTGTGTCGAGGTATTGTTTGAGGCTGCCCAGAAAAAACATATCCCAGCCCGCCTCACAAACATCATAGCATAGCAAGTCGGGGGTGAGCCCTTGGTGCCGCATCTCAATTCTAGAGCCACCTTCTTGTTCGGTGATTTGCCACAGCACCTTGGTGTTGAGCCACTCGGTTTCAATCTCTTTGGGTTGGCCCTCGTGGATGTGCAGGGCATCGACGCAGGTCCATTCGACATGTGTTGGTTGGTCAGTGCTGGTCAACTCGAACGTCCAATAGGACACGCCGGGTGGGAAGGTGAATTTAGCGCGGTCCCCGATGTTGTTCAGCGGCTGATCGGGTCGGGTCCACCAATGTGCGACACCCCTGGTTACCGCGTCGAATGCAGTGGAGGCGGATGCCTTGACGTCTATGGACTTTGTATAGCTTGGTGCGGTCATCTTGGTTGTCCTTAAGCAACGTCGGCCCAATGGGGCGGAAAGGTTGCGGCGACATTTGGAAGGGTTTCGATCCGCCCAACCCAATCCGCGATATCAGGCGACACGGTCGCCAGGTCCGGCAAGTCAAGCGCTTGCATGATCGTTGGCTTCGTCTCCATGGCCCGTTGGATCAGTCGCACATGGGGAAAGGCCACAGCGTCAGCCGCCCCCGGGCGTTCACCGGACAGAAATGGGGTTTCGGCCAAGATGTCGGCTAGGTTCGCAAGTTCGGACCGAAGCCTTTCGCTGGCGATTTTCAGGTCGTCGGTCGCTTGATCCGCGCCTTGGAAAAAGATGGGCGACAGCACATCGCTTGTGGCATCTGGCAGATAGTCGAAAATCTCCATGGTGCGCTGCCAGATCATCGCTGCGTCCAGCGGTGTTTCCCCAAACAAGGGTTTGGCCGGGTATTCCCGATCCAGCCAAGCCAGGATCGCAACGGATTGGCTTAGGGTCGTGTCGCCGTTTTTCACGGTCGGTACGGTGCCGCGTGGATTGATGGCAAGGTAGGCGTCTGACTTGTGCTCTTTTTGTGCGGCGGACAGCAGGTGGACGTCATAATCGAGGCCCTTGAAGGCCATTCCAAGGGTCGCACGCCAGGGGCTGGGGGCACCGCTTACGGTCCAGATTTCCAGGGACATACTCACATTCCTCCGTGGGTGGGTGTTTGCAGAGACATAGCCACCACGGTATGATCTGAAAAGTAGGCAGAATTTTTTGCTATACTATCGAAAATGATACTATTGAGGAAAACAAGATGTCCGAGGCCCTTGCTGATGCCGTTCAACCGGCTGTTCCCGACCAAAGCACATGCCCCGCGCCACGGGTGATCGGGATGATCGGCGGCAAATGGAAGCTGCTTATTCTGCAGATTCTGATCTTTCAGGGCACCAAGCGTTTTGGCGAATTGCGCAAATCCATCGACGGCATCACTCAGACGATGCTGACCAACCAGCTTCGCGCGTTGGAAGCTGACGGGCTGGTCACCAGAAAGGTCTATGCCGAGGTGCCGCCCCGGGTTGAATACTCTGCCAGCGCAGATGGACTGGCGCTGGCCCCGGTGTTCACATCGATGCACGACTGGTGGGTCAATCGGTCAGCTGGATCGTAACGCCTGATCGACGCGGTCAATCTCTGCTTCGTACCAAGCGATCGTTCCGGCAGGATCGTTGGAAAAGCTTTCCGCGAATGAGGCGGGCGCTTCGGTGACCTCGTCATACTGCGTCGCCCAAACCATCATCGACACCAAGGCGAGTAGAAAATCCTTGGATTTTTGTGTCGGAAAATAGCAAACGCTGCTGGCTTTGCGAGGGTCGGCTTCGCGGGTCAGCATGCCCAGCGTCTCAAGCTTGGATAGTCGGTTCGCAAGGATGTTGGTCGAGATGCCTTCGGGCGAGGCAAGGAACTCGCGGTAAGTGCGCTTGCCGTGCAGCAGGACATCCCTCAGCAAAAGAAAGCACCACTTGTCGCCGACGATGCCAGCGGCATAGCGGGTGGGGCATCCGTTCCATTGAGGTTTTTCGTTCGAGTTCATGGTGCAGATATAGGCGACCGAAATGTACTTGCAATATGCAAGTGGCCGAAGTATTAAATTACTTGCAAAATGCAAGTGGAGAGAAAAATGCCTGCACCTTTCGTTTGGTACGACAACATGACGAACAAGCCGCAAGAAACGACCGTGTTCCTGCAATCGATGTTTGGATGGCAGCCCAAAGATATCGGCTCGATGACATTTCTGACCGAGCAAGGGGGCGACATGCCCTTCGCCGCCACTTGCAATGAGATGGACGGGATCACCGGCTGGGTGCCTTACTTTGAGGTTGATGATCTGGAGGCCGCGACAGGTCGCGCGCGCGAAAGCGGTGCCAGTATCATTGCCGAAAACGTCAAAGGCCCAGCAGGGGATGCAAGTTTCATCCGCGATCCCGGCGGCAGCCCAATGGCTCTTTGGAAGCGGGGCGAGGGGGCATGAGACCCGACATGTTGAAGCAACAGATCCTGGCTGCCGCTGCCTATCCTCTGATCGTTTTTCCCCTGGCCATCATTTGGCATTTGGTCCTGTTCAAAGACAGGTACATGAGCTTCGGATATTTCGAAGGCGAGCCGAACATCGCTGTCGGTCTGGCGTCGATGGGTATCCAGGGTGCCGTGTTGGCAGCCATTTACCCTATGTTTCGGTTCGGTCGCAGCGGTCTAAGGCGGGCAGTCACATTCGCAGCCTTGCTGGGGCTATTTTTCTGGACAAGTCATGTGCTGGCGCTGGTGGCCAAGCAAAACGTGCCGCAAGCAGGCTCGTTCATCTTGATGGAGACACTCTATCTGTGTTTGCAATTTGGTCTGTTCGCACTGGCCCTAGGTTTGATTTTTCGCGGGGCAGGGCGGCCGTCTGTCACGCCCGCCTAAAGCAATTATGGGTCACACCATTCTCAAGGGCTTCCGCACGCGCCAAAGCGTAGGTGCACGGCGAAGCGGTGCCTTCAAACAGCCGCTTCCCCTCGCCGACGACAACCGGAAACGTCCAGATCCGAAATTCATCGATCAGATCATGCGCTTGCAGTGTTTGGATCAACGCAGAGCTGCCATGGACCTGTAGAAGTGGCCCGCCTTCGTTCTTCAACTCTTGCACCGCTTTTGCCACGTCGTCATTCAACACATGCGAGTTTTCCCAGCCCAACGATTGAGTTTGCGATGTGGCCACATGCTTTCGCGCCGCATTCAACCGATCGCCAAGATCAGAACGCGGCGCGTTTGGCCAGTGTCCAGCAAAGATGTCATAGGTCTTGCGCCCAAAAAGGATGTCGTAAGGTTCCGACATTGCGACGTGTTCAACATGTGGCATCACGCCTTCCCAATAGGGGGCTGCCCAACCGCCTTGCATAAAGCCGCCCGAGGGGTCTTCCTCGGGCATGCTTGGCGACTGCATCACCCCGTCCAGTGTCACGAAGGATAGCACCGCAAGTTCACGCATGTTATGACCGCTCATCGTCCAGCGACTGTGCGAAGGCAGCCAGCTTGTCGAAGGCCTGGTTCCAACCTCCAGCGCCAGCAGTGCCTTCGGTGACACCCACATGGACCATCACCATGCGCGTTTTTCCGTCGACCTCGCTCAGTTCGACGATGACCTCGGTAATGTCTGGAACAGTGTCCGGCATTCCCATCGACTGTGGTGAGATGAGGGTGCCATCCGCATCACACATACTTTCCGTGTAGACGAGACGATCTGGCGCGCTGACCTCTTTGTAGACGCCGGTGAACCACATCTCCATCGAGCGTTCGGGCGATTGCATTGCCATACTGACCTTGCGAGTTCCGCCGACTCTCACATCCATTTCGGCCGTTGGGACCGACATCCCGTTCGGTCCGTACCATTGCTTGAACAAGGTCGGATCGGTCCACAATTTCCACACAAGATCGATCGGCGCATCAAACACCCTCTCGATCCGAACCCAGTTGTTCTCTTCGCTCATGTATCGTTTTCCTTCATGTCAGCCAGAAGAGTGTCCAACGTGTCGAAGCGCGCCTCCCAAATCGACCGATACCTCTCGGTCCAACTTGCGATTTCTTGGATCGGTGCCGTTTCGAGTTTGCACAGCCGAAACTGGGCGTCCTTCTCTCGGGAAATCAGGCCGGCGTGTTCCAGCACCCGAATGTGTTTCGACACTGCAGGCAAGGTCATATCAAACGGCTCCGCCAAAGCGTTCACGCTGGCTGTTCCTTCCGAAAGGTGTGCCAGGATTGCCCGACGCGCTGGATGCGCAAGGGCGGAAAACGCGGCGTCTAGTCGGTCATCTTTAGTCATAGGGCATTATTATACTAATAAGTTAATTAAACAAGTGGTTTATTAAGTTTCAAGTGATGCAGCGCGAGCGCCCGAGGTTCCATTCTAGTGTTGTCAAATGACAGGAGATCTATGGCCAGCACGTCCAGGATCAGGAGATGTTCGCGCTTGACGCGACACTTGTTGATCAAAGTCCGCTATCTCTGCGCCATTGGCGCTACGCCTGGTCCTTGCAATGCGAAGTCTGCGGGTCCGAGCTGTCGCCAGTGCGCCGTGATCCAACGGCACATGCGCACCTGCCCACCCGGCTCCGCACCCGCGCCAAAGAAGGAGCGAAGTGGCTGAGGCTCGCCAATCGGCACAGGGACCGGCATGCTGGTCGACGGATGGATTTGACGCTGCAAGCCTCTGGTGTGCTCGCGCCGGAACTCCGTCACGGCGCGCTCTTTTCCCAGAACCGAATAGATCGCTTCAAAGCCCTCGCCGCAATCGACATCGGAATGACCCGACCTTTGCTAGCGGTTGCGTTGTTGATGAAGAACGATCCCACCTTGGACCGCAAACTCCGTGCTGCCTTGCCACATAGACGGAAACTGGTAGATCGATTGGCAAGCCGCGCCGGCAAACTACGTATCCGCAAAGTCTGGAGCGGAGACAATCAGCAAGACCAAACAAAGCGACAACCCGCATATATCAGCGCTTCGCCTCAGCCCAAGTATCTCGCAGCGGCAAAGTTGGCGATCATACAACTCGGTGCAAATGCGGACCGCAGCGAACTGCTCAAGTACGCCGAAACTATCCTTCAATCTGCCAGACAGCGATCTATGGATATCCAGTAATTAAAGGCACAAGACTCGTCCAAATCCCTGCCAATACATCAGCGTCCAAGAATTAACGGCACAGTGACACCAATTGAGCCGAGGTTTGACGTCCACGATTCTGCAACAGGAGCAGGATTTGAAGAAGTCGAGAAGCGCGCATTTCAGAAAAACTAATATGACAGAAGATGTCATATTAGGGGTGCTAAGTCGCAAGGTGTCAACATAAGGAAAAACCGTGAAGTTCTATGAAACCAAGATTGAAATCGCATCGCCGCCGACGCGTGTATGGCAGACACTGACAGCGGAAATGCCACGCGCGCCAGAGCGTTATGGGATTGTACGGTTCGACGGTAGCATCGCGCAGAACGCAAAAATCAAGCTTTGGTCCGAGGTGGCGCCCGACCGAGCCTTTTCGTTGAAAGTGATCAAATTCGACGCGCCCAACAAGATGGTGTGGCGCGGTGGAATGCCGTTTGGACTTTTTGTCGGTACGCGTACTTTTACGATTTCAGCGACCCCGCAAGGAAGCGTATTTGCGATGCGCGAAGAGTTTTCAGGCCTGTTCGCAGGACCAATCACCAAGTCCATGCCCGACCTGACACCAAGTTTCAAGAAATTTGCGATGACGCTAAAAGAGGAAGCAGAACAAGATGGATGATGTGATTTATGGCTCGGGAACCGAGGACGACCCTTGGATCCTAAAAACGCCGCCCCTCTCGTCAGAATTCCAGGTTTGGAAAGACGAAACCAAAGACCCGGAAGCGTTGGTCGTTCAGGTCGGCACGACCCAGCTTTCGTACCAGTTGCGTTGCCTTGAAGACGCTCATGCTATGCTGAAACGGCACGGTGACTGGATGCCACTTGGCAATGCAGACGAAGGGAAACCTGTCAAAGAGGGAACTTTGGAATATTGGGCGCGATCTGAGAGCAATCCCGTTGGTGGATACTACGGACTTCGAAAGGGATACCGGGGTCGGTTTGCCAACTACGTGGCCCCAACGCTAGAGCTTTTGGGACTCGTGGAACTCGAGCACAATGCGCGAAACAACCGACTGCGGGCGTTGTTATAAAAAACAGACATTGGCGCAATTTCGCGAAGGCCGCCTGTGTCGGCAGAACGTGAGTTTGACCGCGTTCTGATTTTGCTCACGCAGCGAATGGCAGGTTCTACGGCTCGCACCGCAGCACAGCTGGACGTTGGCCAACCGCAGCAACGGGCCTTGTCTTTGCCAGTGATACCTCTTTGTTCAGTCAAGGTTTTGGCGCGTTGGTAAAGAGGGCTTTGAACAATTCTTCCGACCGGCGCAAACCATCGTTTGTCAATACTACAGACTTTGCCTTGCCAACTGGATCAAGAATTAGTCCTTTCTGATGTAGCCGAGAGAGCACATCCCAATCGTGGCCCTTCCAAGCTCGACGCCCGTCGTGAAGCGTCAGCCAAAGCAGCGCCAGAACTGCTTCGTCAACTTTGTCATCATTTATCTCCATGACGGTAGGAAACGCCAGTAATGAGGGTGTCGTCAAGCTGTCATGGATGCAACCGCTCTGATAAACCAGTATTCCCTCTGGGCCAGCGCTAGTAGATGCTGCGATGCATCCGAGGTCGGCTTGGAGCCCATGTTGCAAATTTTCTGCGTTGAAGCGAAGGTCAGCTTTGGTTGCTAGGCAAAAGGGGCGGTCAGACTATGTTGGAACTGTTCGCGACGACTTTTGTTGCTGGATTGCTGTATGTGTTTATCCCCGGACCGGCGACGCTGGCGGCACTCAGCCTCTCAGCAGGCCCCGGACGCATGGCTTGCGCAACGTTCCTAACATGTCACCTTCTTGGTGATCTGGCTTGGACGATCCTTGCAATTTCAGCCATCATCGGCGTCTCGCAAGCTGGCCCTTTGCTTTTCGATGTTTTGGGACTCACGTGTGGCGCTTATCTCATTTGGTTGGGGATAAAGGCGCTCCGTAGTCATGGTTCGAACAACGGCACTATTGTCGACGTGCCATGGAAATCAGGGCTCATTTTCGGGTTCACAAATCCCAAAGCCTATCCATTTGCGCTGGCGATGTTCACGGCTGTTTTCGCTCGATTTGAAGACGCGATGACCTTTCAGAATGCTGTTCCGCTCGTCCTCGCAGCGTTTCTTGGGTTCTGCGTCGCGACGCTTGGTGTGGTGTTCTGGACAGGGCTTCCTTTAACAAGACGCATCTTCGCACGCCACAGTCGTCTCATCACGCGCGCCATCGGAGTTGTGTTTATTGCGGCCGGTGCGAAGTCTATCGGCACGTCGGTCTCGAACATCAGACTTCGTGCGTGACATCCACTTTCAAGCCGTCCGGCAACGACAGCGCGCAGATATCACTGGGCTTGGTTAGATTGAAGACCGGCGCAATGTAAGTGTAGCCAATCCCATGCCGATCAGAATGCTGCCGCTGACGCGCTTGAACCAAGCAATGATGGAAGGCCTGCGGATCACGCCCCGCATACGGCTAGCCAGCCTCCCATAGAAAAACGCATTCAGCCAAGCGAGGCAGGTGAACGTTGCAATCGCTGCAACGAACTGAGGCAAGAGAGGTACAGAGGTGTTGATGAACTGAGGCACAAACGCGATGAAAAACGCAATGGGCTTTGGGTTTAATGCAGTCACGGCAAAACACTGGCGGAATATTCGGTACGAACTCATTCGCGAACCGTCCGTCTTCGACTGCCCGATGCTGCTGCCCGCTGACTGAATCGTTCGAATGCCAAGCCAGACGAGATAAGCCGCGCCAACCCACTTGAACAAAGTGAAAACTTCAGCGGATGCCATCATCACTGCGCCTAGACCAGCGAGGGAGACCGTCATCGCCGTGAAGTCCCCCAACGCAACACCAGATGCGGCGACCGGTGCAACACGCGGTCCGTTTGAAAGACCGAGGGTAATCACGAGAAGGATGGTCGGACCAATTGGAAAGATCAGAAACACGGTCGATGCCACTAAGAAAGCAAGCCAAGTCTCAAATGTCATTTACTGCGCTCCTCAACTGATCTCGCTGGCGGGCGGCAAGTCGCCAAAACCCTGCTTTTTGAACAAAACGCCATGCCATAAAGGCGAAGGGGATCAGTACAGTCAATCGTATTTTGCCAACAGCGGACATTCGAGATGATATCCTGAACGGCGGCAAAGTCCGCAGACCGTAAGTTCGACTGGCTCTTGTCTTCGCGCTCGCGGCGAATGTCTCCTCTGACGGGCTGCACCGCAGCATCGACACGGAATGGCCAAAGGCAGCAATGGGCCGCAGTCGCGGTGACGACAATGAGGTCTATTTTTGCGACAGGGTACAGTCGTGGCCATAAGTTGGCGCTTTGCTGACCGGTCCTTAGCTTAGCCGCCAAGCTGTGCCGTATAACCAGCAGCCCATCACAACCGACTCGACTACGCTACTAACGCGCCTTCAGTTTTGTGGGGGGAGTGTATCGAAAGCTGGGATATCCTCCGGTATGAGGTGCCAGTCTTGCTTCTCTTCGCAGAAT
>CANKYO010000012.1 GCA_947488175.1 uncultured Paracoccaceae bacterium | reverse complement strand
ATGATCAATGCCCCAAGGTCTTCCTGTCAGCCATCGCTCTCGCCGCAACCGTCATTTTTTGGTTTTGAGTACTGACCCTAGTGACCGGCGCTGGTACATCGACGTCATTACACCGTTTGGCGACACAAGGGAAATCATCCGCGACCTGAGGAACCGCTTCCCCAACGAGACCGGTATGCCCTGCGCGTCAAACCCGACAAGAAAGGCTCATGGGTCATGCAGGTAGCCGGGTCGAGACGCAACAAATAGCAGGACGGAATCCCCGAAGGAGACATTCGCGCGCCCCGCAGCATCGATCAAAATGGGCTCAGAGCGGCTATCGGATGCAGCGCGGCATTCGGTCTATCTTGGTTGTGGTTGGCGACGCGAGCGGCCGAAAGCCGACATCCAACACACTGCCTCCGTGCTGCGGTTGCAGCCCGCATAGCGGACGTTGGCCTCATACTTACGGTGTTCCCAGTTCTGAATGGCCAAAGGGCGGGACTAAGCTCCAGTTAAGGTTCCCGATGTGTAGCAAAACATCAATTTGTATTGTGTTCGTCCTCCAATTCGGTTCGCAAAAAATTTGGAGCGACGTGGATATCATAGGCCAAACAAGCACGTAAATCTGGGTTGATCTGTAGGCTCACCTCAATGGTGTTTGGTATAGCCATCAGCATCATGACAAACAGCAACTTCAATGTTTTCATGTTTTGGATCTTTCCTTTTTTCCTACAGGATTTTGCCTGCAATAAAAAAGGTCGGAGATCCGATGTTCGACGTCTCGGCATTGTAAGTTCCAACGAACTACGAGATGTTTAAATCGACGGTTCTGATGTTCGAATACTGCCATCGCCGGCAGATTATTCTTGCACTACGATGGAAATCGAGCACCATTTTCTTCATGGATGTTGAACGGATGGATGCTGATGATTCCAGCCGAATGGTCGAAGTTGATCGGAGCCGTCTGATCACGGCTTACGGAGAATGGCAGCGGAGACGAGAACGAGCCGATGAATATTCTTCGAAGCACTCGGACAAACTGTTCGTGGATGAGATTAGGAGGGTTTTAGAACTCTCTCGAAATGGCGTGCCAACGAGGTTAGGCATTCCAGCAAGCCGCTCCACTTGGTCCACATGGAGAAAGCAAACAGACAAGCCATTGACCAAACTGAGATTGGACGTTTGTAGAGCGGTTCTTTCGTTGACGGGCGAAGATGTCACTGTAAACGGCTTCTTGATGTATTCGCCGGTCAATCCCACTGATTTGGTCGAGATTGGCGAAGTTGAAGCAACACCTAACCAAGAGGCTTCGACCAGTTCAGCCAAAGGTAAGTTTGACTTAAGGGTTGCCACACTAGTTTTTCGAATGACTTCGTCTGTCGAAGTTAACCTTGGCCACACTGTGAAGAATCCGACACCTCACCAAAAGTCAGTGAGGATTGGTTCCGCGCGGTACGTCTTAAAGGAAGCGACGATTTTTGCTGAGAATTATCGTTACTTGGAAGATGTAACAAAGCATTTGCCGAGTGGCTCTAACTCTAAGCTGGGAAAATCAACAGAGGTTGAGTTGATTGTCGAGAGCGAACAATTCGCTCGGTGGAGAGCGCAGCCACCTTATCCAAGAGAGGCATTGCAAGCTCGTTTGGAGGAACTGAAATTGTGTTCTGCTGGCTTTAAGCCTGACGAAGAAATGATGGTTGGCGTGAACGTAGCCAAGGAGGAGATTCAACCAATCATCGAGTTGGATCGAGGTGAAAAACTGTCAAACTCTTCGTTTCAAGTGACCAGAACAAAGTTGATCGAGCAAGTTTTGCGACATCGGGCAATGGATCGACGAGAAACTGAAAAGTACGTTGTTTCCTCTGTAGGAGTTAAGCGCACATGAGAAGCATTACACTCTCAGAAGGCGATTCTGACCTTGTTGTCGCCGCTTTGGAAGGCGACGCCAGTGATCCCATCAAACTGATGCGGGATGCTGGGGGTGACGTGGGAACCTTCTTCGAATACGGCGATTGGAGAGGGGTGGATTTTCGTAAATCCGACCTCCAGGGGGTTTCGTTCTTCCAAGCAGACCTGAGGGGAGCAATTTTAGCGCCACGCCAGTGGGATTTAATCCGTAACACCCTTCCTAAACGATTGGACCAACGCCCAGCCGAGCAGCCGTTGTTGGGCAATGCATCTTCTCCTCTCAATGTCGGCGTAGCTGCAGTCTCCGTTCCGATTATTTCGAATGAACATGAAGAAATAGTTTCTAGCGAAGTCGACCTTCTTGCCTCGGCATGGAGATACTTGTCCAAGTTGGTATTAGAGTTTGAGGTGGGCAAAAAGACGCGTGAGATTGCACAGTACCGAGCGACGATGGCGCTTTCGATCGGTTGCAGCAAGCGAACGTTGGATGCTTGGCTAAAGGATGAAGGTTTAGTCCTATCCAAAAAGCTTTCAGACGACCCGCACGTTGCCGGAATCATCAGATTGTACAGGGAGCTTTCACAGGAACTAACGATTGATTGGACACTCGCCCAGAGTTTTGCCGCCTCTCTAGAGTTGAGTTCTCAAGATTCTGCGGTTTTGTCAGCCTATGAGGGTGAGTACATCATGGTGAGACCCGGAGTTGATGGGGCGATCTTGGGAGACCTGACAATATCTAATGGAAACGGCGCTAGCCCGTGGTGCTTTGAAATCTCTACCAAACAGTCTGAAGGTGAGGTTGTAAGTGACAACAAGCAAAGAGGACTGGTCTTTCACGTGAATGGGCGGATCCATTTCATCGGTGCTGGCTTGGTCGGCGGACGAAAGTACGTGAAGACAATGATTGTTCAAGCGTCGGACATACCAGGTAAGGAACTGATGCACGGCATATTGTTGTCGGAAACTTCGACTGTCCATACGCCTTTTGCATCAAGGTTTGCACTAGTTCCGAAAGCACACCCTCGATTAAGTGATGACCACTTTATTGCGCAATTGGTAGAGGAATTGAGCACTACCTCGGAATTGCGAGGCGGCATTTTAAAATCTTGATAACATTGGGACGATCTTGTCATCTACAGATCCTGCTCGTCGCCGAAGTCGGTTTCGCACACGGCATTGTCGCTCAGGGCTTGACTTCTTTCCTCCGGGTTCGGCCCAACCGGACCTTTGATTAACTTTCGCCGCTATAATGCAGCTTCCTCAGAACAGACATTCCTCAATACACTAGAATAAGATACGGTAGCGGAACAGCTTGAGCGAAGGGTTATTTGAAGCAAGGAACTTTTCAGTGTTTTCTGAGCGAGCTTCTTGCAGCATTGAGAGCGGGGGCCATGGGTATGGTAAGTGTCTTCGAAGAACGATTTGTCGTCTTCATTGATATTTTGGGTTTTGGTTCGATGGTGAGTGCGGCCTCCCGTGAGCCTAACGGACCAACAGCGAAACGCGTGGATACCGCGCTTACAATCATTCAAAATATGAGACTCCTTGAGGGGGATTCCGTTGCTACGAGACAAGCAATTGATGGGTTTCACAGCCATATATTCTCTGACTGCATTGTCATGTCGGTCGATCCAGACTCATTCGCCGTCTCAAAGCTGTTCGTTCAGCTTGCTAAGTTGACTGTCAATCTCATGGGTGAAGGGGTCTGGATAAGAGGTGGTATGTCTAAGGGACTGATCTCACGAAGACGAAGCACGCCTTGGGGTCCCGCCATTGTGGAAGCTTACAAAGTTGAAAGTGAACTCGCCAAAAATCCTAGGCTAGCATTGAGTAAATCTGCTTTGGACTTCGTCCGCCATGAGATGGATCGAAAACAAGAAGATGGCCTCATTGTACGCGACAGCGATGGTGTTTGGTCACTGTCTCCGATGACTTGGGCCCTGCGCTCTAGTTATGGGCAGAGGCCGATGCTAACAGAAAATCTTGCATCGCGCATTAAGCGACATCTTGAAGAAGCACATGAGCAAACCGTCGACAATCCCGGCGTTTTTCAGAAGATCGATTGGTTGTGTGACCACTGGAACAAACATGTCTGGCCCGAACAAGACCGGCCAGAATTCGATTGCCGCACATCAACGCGGAAACGAAGCGGACTATACAGCACTTTCGGTGAAGAGATCGAACTGAGAAATTGACGGCCTTTGATTGTAGATGGCTCTAATTCCCAACCCAAGTTTGTAGACAGACCAACTGATTTTGGTCAGCCAGAACTGTCTGCCACGGGGATGCCTAGATCAAGCGTACGATTAGTATGGGTATAAGCTGGGCCCACGACATAATTCTCAAGCTCTAGATCAGGATTCATCATCGATGTCGTGAAAATAATCTGGAACGGAGCTTCAAACGCAGTTGCATATTCAACAATCAACTTCTGAAAGAGATGACTCCGCTCCTCCTGCATACCCTTATCCTCAATGTTATCAAACAATAGGAACCTAAACCAATGGCGACTGCGAGCATCATCACCAGAATGCTGAGGCGCGATTTGTCGAGCCCGAAACGAGTCAGGAATGTCATTGGGTCACCTCTGCGGTCAAAGTGGTTGCCTTGCCTGGCAAGCGTACGACCTGTCCAGGGTTCAGGAAGGACACGCCAGCCGTGACCACAAGATCGCCGGGCGACAGACCTTCGGTGACATAGACGTCATCACCGACCACTGTGCCGAGCGTGACATCCATCAGCATGATCTTTGCCAGACCCTCCGCCTCGGGCCGCGCCACGAACATCTGTGCCTGCCGTGGCTCGTTCTCGAGGGCAATGTCACGGTTCAACGCAACGGCTGACAATGGCACCTCGATCCCCTGTTGGACGGCCGGAATTGGCATGTCAATCTCGATAGCTACGGCCATGCCAGAGCGCAGCTCTGCCCGTGTCTCATCCAGAGACACGACAACTGGAAATGACGACACCGCCGCGGCGCGACGCCCGATTTCCGTCAGCGTGGCCGGCAGTTCGCGCGCCACGCCATCAGACGGCATCACGCGAACCGACTGACCCAGTTGCAGGTCCGACACGACGTCGAATGATACTAGGACCGACGCCTGCAGACCGGTATCTTCGTAGAGAGTCAGGACAGGTTGGCCCGGCTGCACGCTTCCAAATGCCTGTACGTTGATCCCGTCTATGATCCCATCGAACGGCGCTCTGAGCGTCGTGTCGCCAAGGGAGGATTGCACAAGGTCCAGGTTCCGGAGCGCTTGCGTCACGCGCGCCTCAGCCTGCTCTGCCAAGGTGACCGCCCGATCACGCGCCGCGACGGACGCCACGCCCCGCTCGAACAGCGTGACCTGCCGGTCTGCATCTACCCGGGCGCTTTGTGCCGTTGTTTGCGCTTCTTGCAAGGCAGCTTCCGCCTGCTCTAACCGGAGGCCCGCATCGTCAGCTTCAACTGTGGCGAGGACGTCACCTTGGCTGATCTCTTGCCCGATCCGAAGGTCGATTGGCCCGAGGCGACCGCCGACGTCAAAGGCAAGGTGCGTAATCTCCGGCGGTTGCAGAACAGCGGGGAACGACCGGGTGCGCGAGGCCTCGGCTTCTTGCGCCGCGATCGTCCGGACCGTACGCGGTTCCGCTTCGGGCGTGGCGACTTCCTCCTCCCAGCAAGCTGAAAGAGCGGTCATTGATGCGATCATAAATGTGAGCCGAACCGTAGGTGTCATATCGAATTCCCATAATGGTATTGGTTAGTACCAACTTGAAACATCAATATGGTACTGATAAATACCAAGTCAAGAAAAATCTTCGGAGAGCAAAAAATATGAGCGATGAAATGCAGGGTCGCGTGACATCCCGACAGGAAGCACGCCGGCGCAAAATCCTCGATGAGGCCAGGGGTTTGTTCGTCGAGAAAGGTTTCGAGCAAACGTCGCTGGATATGATCATTGCCCGAACCGGCGGGTCACGACGCAATATCTATGACTTGTTCGGCAACAAGGACGGTCTCTTCGAAGAGGTCATGACGGACCAGTTGCAGACAGTATTGGCCCGAACCCACGTGCCGAGCGCCATTGCTGACGATCGACCCGTTCGCGATCAACTGGAACAGATTGGGCTGAATTTTCTGAACGGATTGCTGCAGCCCGAGGTCTTGCGGACATTGCGGCAATTCATTGTCGCATCCGGCGACCGCCCGGATTTGGGGCATCGTGCCTTCGCAGCGGGTCCGGCCGTTCTTTATGGCCAGCTTGAGGAGTATTTCGAACAAATGGTGGCTGCGGATCGGCTCGTTCTACCCGATGTCAGCGTCGCCGCGCGCATTCTGACGGAGATGTTCAAGGGCGGTATGGAGCTCAGGGCCATGATGACCGGCGATCATGATATCCCGGGCAGCCGAATTGAAGATCATGTGCGTAAGGCTGTCGATCTGTTCTTGAACGGTGCCTTGCCCCGATAAACGGAGCGGTTGTTGCTGCAGGGTGGTGCGGCGCTTCCGCAAATTGTCCGATGGACGAATGCTGGGAAGGCGCAGCAAAGCATTCGCTTCGCCGCGACGCCGGAGTTACATGTTGCCGACCTTCTTGTGGTTCCCGACAAGCCGGCGCAGTCCACGGACGAAATCCCAGATCGCGATAAACCCGCCCATGAAGAGCGTTGCAACCGCCCGGAGAGAAAACGGCGGAACCGCCTTTAACTCGCGGGACTCCACCGGCTCACCGCGTGCGATGGCCCCGAGGATGGCATCCATGTCGTCTGCGTTGTTCCAGATGCTGCGGAACAGGATATTGCCATCAGGCGCAATCACGAAGATTGAGTTCGGCATCGTGCCATAAAAGCGATGGGCAGCACCGTCGACGTCATCGACGAGGATGGTGCGCGCATCTCCGTAATGGCGCTTGGTCTTCGTGGCGGCCTTGATTTTCTCAGGCGCGGACCGGTGCTGCGGTTGCAACTCGCCGGGATGCGCCTCGCGCACATACATCAGGACGTGGTCCAACTCGGGATATTTCTCGATCAGCTTCATCATGGGCGGCACGCTTTGCGCGTACATCGGACAAGTCATGCTGCCCGTTTCCAAAACAAGCGGTTTGTCCTGCACGTAATCGGACAGACGTACCGTTTCGCCGTCGAGGGTCTGAAGCGGCGCATCCTTGTACGTGTCGCCAGCCTGAAGCCCTTCATCGACAGTGAAGTCGTACTCTTCGGGGGTGAAGCGGCGGTAGCCATATGTTTGGGTGGTCATGGGTGGTCTCCTTGGTTTTGAGGTGAGCGCGGGATGGTTATGAAATGGTCTGCACGACAATGACGGCAACGAGCGTGGTGAGCGTCATCACAAGCCCCCGATGGTGCAGCAGCGTCAGGGCGCCAAGTCCATCGCGGACCGCTCCGACCTCACCATCCGATGGCACCTGATCGACGCCGCGAATGTCCTTGAACAGGCGCGCCACGATCAGGATGAGTTGAACGAAGAACAGGCCGACGGCAGTCCAGGCAGCAGCAGACAGACCCGTTTGGATCAGCAGCAGTATCATCAGGATCGACGTCGTCGCCATGGTCGTCATCATGGTGGGCGGCAGCAGGTGAATGACGCGTTTCAGGACGGCATGGACCTTGCGCGCCTCCTCATCGCTGACATGCGCCGATCGCGGCGCCCACATCAGGCGCCAAACCGGCTTTTCGATGAGCGACAAGACGATGAATATCCCCGAGCCGAGACCAAGCAGGCCGGCGAGGAGTGAGGGTATGAGGTCAGTCATTTTGAATCCTTTCTGCAGTTGCGATGCGCTTGGCCCAGACGTTGACATGACGAACGGCAAGTCTTATGTAGTCACCGCCTACATAAGGGCGAATGTAGGCACCGTCAACATACGATAGGAACAAGAATGAATTTGCCGTACCATCACGGAAATCTGCGCGAGGCATTGCTCGCGCGCGCCATCGAGACTTTGAGCGAAGAAGGCGTGGAACATCTGAGCCTTCGCGGGCTGGCGCGCGACCTGAAGGTCAGCCACGCTGCACCGTTGCGGCATTTTCCAACCAAAACAGATCTGTTGAACGCCATTGCTGTCGAAGGCGTCGAAAACCTGGTGGCCGCTACAGACACAGCACTGGCACATTCACCTGGTCCAGCACGGCTGCGCGCCATGATGCTCGCCTATATCGATTGGGCGATGCACAACGCAGAATTGCACCGCGTCCTGCGAAATCCGGATGTGATGCGCCACGCTTCCGATACGCTTGCGGAAATGCTGACCGCTTTTGCCAATCGCCAGAAGGCGGAAATCAGCAGAGCACAAGAACAGGGTTGGCGCAGTGATGAGGATCCGGCTGTCCTCTTCCTTCACCTCGTTTCGCTGACGGCTGGTACAGCCATCGTGATGACTGAAGACATTTATCGGGACCCAGTGACGACGCCAGAAACTCAAGACAAAATTGCCGCCTCGATTGATCTGTTCCTCGGTCAAGGCAATTGAAACCTCTGGCGAGACCGCTTTTTCGATCGGACTGAATGCGAAATCCGGGCGGCAATCGTTCAGCGCGCTTCATAGACGCCTACAAAATTGACTGGGTGAACGGTTTCTTTGCATGTTCCGACGCCGACACGGGCGCAACGAATAACCAGAAAGTACCTCCCATTTCTGGCTCCCGGATTACTTAGCGGCAAGACATCCTTCGTCCGGATAAGCAAACCATCAGGCAAGGCCCAGATCGGTCTGCTAAACAAAGCATGCTGCCACCGTTCGGGAGAAGTAAAGGCCGGCGGTCATCTGCCAATCATTGAGTGCAAGACAAGGCAGAAGCCGAGCGAATTTAGCCTCAACAAACTCAGCGTCTTCTATGCCAAGTTGATTGGGTAAATGCCGGGCAAGCTCAATGTCCCATCCGGTGACTGCACCGGATTCATCCAGATAATTGAACGGTGCTTCGATGAGATGTGCGACCTTCACTCTGCAGCCCTCATTTGACGACTGCCGCTTGGCCAGTGATGGCGGTCTCAACGCATTGAACGAAGGCAGGCCCGACCCGTTTAGAGGCACAGGTTCAGCCTGCGGTCCAGGACTGCAGCTCGTGTGTAGCCAAAACGCATACGCGTCTCGGCGATCTACTTGATCCGTCTCTCGACGGCAGCCTAGTCCCTACGTCGGGGCTTGTAGTGGTAGGTGGACGTATCGAAGCAGTTCGCCTCCCAGGCCTTCCGGATGGACACGTCCCAGTCGACGCTTGCTCGCCATGCTCCAGGATGAACGCCTTCTGCGCCTACGCGAAATTCGATACTTTCATACGATTCCACCCCTCTCCCACTCAGAATAATCTAATGGAAAACTCCAGCTTCAGACGATCCAGTTTTCAGCGGGCCGAGCATCAGAAACGCCGCCCGGGAGACGAAATGTGTAGTTCGCCGAGATGTGCCGACGTCCGAGGTCCGCATAATGCGGGCCCGAAAGTCGGTGGTTGTCATTGTGTGACCTATTTTACGTCGATGATCGCTGGCGGTTCATCAGCGCCACCGCTTGAGCTGCCGGACCCCGAACCTCCAGACGCAATGGCGCCGATCACTAACAGCCCAATCGCAGGTAGAACCCAGTTCGGGTTGTTACCTCTGGTTGCTTCCGGAGCAGTTGCTGCCGGTGGCGCCAGGACTTGCTGTTCTTCGATGATTGCGTCAGCAAGACCACCCGCCGAAACAGATGACGTTGCCAGCACCAAAGCCAAACAGATTGCAGCAGATATCTTCATTTGAATGTATCGCATTTTTCCCACCATCACTAAGCCTCACTTGTCACTCAGCCAACGCGAAATGGCTATTTCAAGTCAAGGCTTGGGTGGTGCCCAGCATGTGCAGGCGCATGGTTGCCGTTTTTTTGAGCAGTGTTGATGATACATATTTTGGAAAAATTCCAGCGTCACTCTGCTAAATGCCGGCTTTGAACACCATCATTTCTAGCACATCTGATATCGTCATATCCGGGGCGCAGCGTGCAAATGCATGTCGTCCGAATGCCGTTATTTTGCGGCAGAAACGACCCTGTTCCGCGGTGCGATACGACATCAGCAGAGCAAGAAGAAAATCCGATCTCAGGCTTGACGACGCACAAAGCGAACAGCGATCCAACGTCGTCTGGAATGGTCTTGCTGAACGCCAATACCCATTCGCAGACACGGGCGAAAAGCCGCCGATTGTGGCGAGCGACGTAAGCTCGTTTTGACGGAATCAGTTTGAGCCGCTCTAAATAATGTAATTTTCCAAGAACTTAAGACAGTAAGTGTAAATCAGCGTGGGGGCGCTTGGAATGCGAGTTAGGACTTACAGGGGCAACGAGCCCCCCATCTCTACGTTCAAAGTTTCCTGGCGGGGTTGCCACCCTATCGGTTTGTGACAAACCCCCGCTTTTGACGGGATGTCTTGTCGCGGGCCGCTTTGGCACGTGACCTGCTGCGTCAAAAAACCATCCTCTCAATCCACAGTCAGCCCTCGTCCAGAAAGGACAATTTCATGACCTATCAAAACTACCGCTGGTTTGCATATTCAGAGCAGGATTTGTTGCAGGGACGCGCTGGGGATTGTTCGATCGGGGTAGGAGACAGGATCAATATCCCGACGCAGGCGCGGTTCGAATTGCAGGTGTCGGACGACGACGACAAGCTGAGCGGTGACAAATGTGATGAGGCTACCGATGGCAGTCAAAAGGCTTTTGTGAATGGCCACGCCATCCGTGGCAAGGATATGTATGCCGAGCGTATATTTACATTGCTCGGATCGAATGGTGAGCATTACCAGCTCGTCGAAATCGAGATCGAGGATTACAATGCGCCTGGTAAGGGCGATGATTTTTTCAGCTTTGTCGGCGCTGTACCGCCATCTGAAGAACTACTTAAAGTTGTAAGTGTTCAGAATGTAACCGGCGACGGCATCTCCTACGCTGACTTGATGTCCACGCCAACGATGGACCCCAAAAACAGCGCACCAGAATTGACGAATGTTCCCGAAGACGGGGTGATTAAGGTCGATGAGAACACTACGGCGGTCATCGACATTGACGCCACTGACGCCGACAATGATACCGTTTCTTTCACTATCGTGCCCGGCGCCGATAGTGCAGCATTCGAAATTGATCACGATACGGGCGCGCTCAGCTTCGTGCGGCCACCTGACTTCGAAAATCCGACCGATGTCTTTCGAGGCGACAACACTTACGATGTGACGGTCCGCGCCGATGACGGAAAGGGCGGCGTGACGGAGAAGACGCTTTGGGTAAAGGTGCAGGACGTTGATGAAGGCGGCACGCCTGACTGCATCGTGATCGAAGCGGAAACCATGCAGCTTTCCGGTTTTAATATCCGTCATGCCAGCAATGTGTCTGATGGTGGCTTGGTCAGACTGTCCCATACTGGTGGCAGCGGCGAAATCAGCACAACATTTTCCGGTGAGGCAGGCCAATACGACCTGTCACTCTTTGTCCAGGATGAAAGTGACGGCCAGTCATCCATAAGGATCAAGGTAAATGGGCAGGTCCTGGCAGAGACTTTCCTAGATGCCGATACAGATGGTCGCGGCAATGATAATGGGGTCTTCTCAGAGATTGTCTTCCCACAAATCGAGCTGGCGCCAGGTGACACCGTTTCCATTGAAGCATCTGGTGACGGCTACGAATTCTTGCGCATTGATAAAATTGAGCTTTGCCGGGATGGTGAGCTATGTCCTGACGGCTTTACGCTGATCGATTTCGAAGGGTTCGACGCTGGAACAGTGGTGGACGATCAGTTCGCGGGCGTGACGATTACTGCGCAACGCGACCGTAACAACACCAATGAGAACGATGCGATGTTGTTCGACTCGGGCAATCCGACCGGTGGCGACACTGATCTGGCGTTCGAGGGTCAGGGCAATCTACTGATCATATCCGAAGACAACGACAGCGATGATCCCGACGATGCGGTCGGCGGTACGATCACATTCGCATTCGACAATCCTTCCGACCTTCACGATATCAAGGTGTTCGATATCGAGGGGCCGGGCAGCAACATCACCCTGACCTTCGCAGACGGCGAGATACGTGTCATCGACATTCCTGCTGCGGGCGACAACAGCGCGCAGACAATTGCGCTGAATGCTGCGGGCGTCACGCAAATGGACATTAACCTTGCGAGTTCGGGTGCGGTTGATGATCTCTGTTGGGCTCCGGGCGCGCCGAATCTTGGCTCGCTTGGCGGCATTGTGTTTATGGATGCCAATGACAACGCTGTTGATGATGGCGAGATGGGTGTGGCGGGTGTGCCTGTGACGCTGCTGGATGCCGATGGCGCTGAGGTGGCGACGACGACCACGGCGGATGATGGGTCCTATCTCTTCGCAGATCTCGATGCGGGTGACTACAGGGTTGTTTTCCCGACCGAGACAGCGGATGGCAAGGTGCTGGTCGGTCAGGATGCGGGCGGTGATGACAGCGTGGACAGCGACGCTGATCCAGCCACCGGGGCGACGCCCCCGATCTCTGTGGGGGTGGGCGAGGCTGTCCGCGATATCGATGCCGGTGTGGCAGACCCCGGCACGGCGAGTCTGGGTGGTGTGTTCTTCGTCGATGCGGACAAGGATGACGTGCAAGGCGCGGGTGACATGGGCGTGCCCGGTGCCACAGTGCAGCTGGTGCTGGGCGGTCTGGTGGTTGCGACGACCACGACGGCGGATGACGGGTCCTATCTGTTCGAGGACCTCGACGCAGGTGAGTACAGCGTGATCTTCACAAACCCCGGCGATCAGGTCTTTGTGACCCCCGATCAGGGCGGAGACGACACGATCGACAGCGACGCGGTGGACAATGGCGACGGCACAGCCACCACGGCCCCTGTGACGGTGAACATCGGCGACGCAATCCGCAATGTCGATGCCGGCATCGCCGATCCGGACACGGGTGCGATCACGGGCGTGCTTTTTGTCGATACCGACAAATCCGACACGCAAAGCGATGGGGACACGCCTGTCGGAGGGGTTACCGTCACACTGCTGCAAGGCGGTGTGGTGGTTGCAACCACAACGGCCGGTCCCGATGGCAGCTATACATTCGACGATCTTGCCACTGGCGATGATTACAGTGTCCGGTTCGACAACCCGACGGGTCTGGACTTTGCAGGCCAGGATGCAGGCGGCGACGATGCGGTCGACAGCGATGTGGATGCGACCGGCACGACAGGTCTGATCAGCGTCGTGGCCGGTGAGACAACGGCGGATGTGGATGCGGGTCTGGTGGACCCCGGCACGGCCTCGCTTGGCGGGCGCCTGTTTATCGACAGCGATGACGACGATCAGGACAATGGCGACGGGGAGGAGACAGGGATTGCCGGACAGACCGTGACCCTGCAGGACGCAGACGGCAATGTGGTGGCGACGCAAGAGACGGGTCCGGACGGGTCGTATCTCTTTACCGATCTGGATGCGGGAACCTATGTGGTGGTCTTCCCGACGGATGTGGATGGCCAGGTGCTGGTGGCGCAGGATGTGGGCGACGATGTCTCCGACAGCGACGCCGATCCCGCGACCGGTGCGACCGGTCCGATTGCCGTGAACATTGGCGAGGCGATCCGCGACGTGGATGCAGGGGTCGAGGACCCCGGCACGGCCTCACTTGGCGGCATTGTGTTCATGGATGCCAATGCCAACGCTGTTGACGATGGCGAGATGGGTGTGGCGGGTGTGCCTGTGACGCTGCTGGATGCGGATGGGGCTGCGGTGGCGACGACGACCACGGCGGATGATGGGTCTTATCTGTTCGACGACCTGGATGCGGGCGACTACAGGGTTGTCTTCCCGACCGAGACTGCGGATGGCAAGGTGCTGGTTGGCCAGGATGTGGGCGGTGATGACAGTGTGGACAGCGACGCTGACCCGACCACCGGGGTGACGGCGCTGATCCCCGTGGGGGTGGGCGAGGATATCCGCGATATCGATGCCGGTGTGGCAGACCCCGGCACGGCGAGCCTGGGCGGTGTGTTCTTTGTCGATGCGGACAAGGATGACGTGCAGGGCGCGGGCGACACAGGCGTGCCCGGTGCCATCGTGCAACTGGTGCTGGGCGGTGTAGTGGTTGCGACGACCATGACGGCGGATGACGGGTCCTATCTGTTCGAAGACCTCGACGCGGGTGAGTACAGCGTGATCTTCACCAATCCCGGCGACCAGGTCTTTGCGACCCCCGATCAGGGCGGTGACGACACGACCGACAGCGACGCGGTGGACAATGGCGACGGCACAGCCACCACAGCCCCCGTGACGGTGAACATCGGCGACGCGATCCGCAATGTCGACGCCGGGATTGCTGATCCGGATACGGGTGCGATCACGGGCGTGCTTTTTGTCGATACCGACAAGTCTGACACGCAAAGCGATGGGGACACGCCTGTCGCAGGGGTCACCGTCACACTGCTGCAAGGCGGAGTGGTGGTTGCGACCACAACGACCGGTCCCGATGGCAGCTATACATTCGACGATCTTGCCCCGGGCGATGATTACAGTGTCCAGTTCGACAATCCGACGGGTCTGGACTTTGCAGGCCAGGATGCAGGCGGCGACGATGCAGTCGACAGCGATGTGGATGCGACCGGCACGACTGGTCTGATCAGCGTCGTGGCCGGTGAGACAACGGCGGATGTGGATGCGGGTCTGGTGGACCCCGGCACGGCCTCGCTTGGCGGGCGCCTGTTTATCGACAGCGATGACGACGATCAGGACAATGGCGACGGGGAGGAGACAGGGATTGCCGGACAGACCGTGACCCTGCAGGACGCAGACGGCAATGTGGTGGCGACGCAAGAGACGGGTCCGGACGGGTCGTATCTCTTTACCGATCTGGATGCGGGAACCTATGTGGTGGTCTTCCCGACGGATGTGGATGGCCAGGTGCTGGTGGCGCAGGATGTGGGCGACGATGTCTCCGACAGCGACGCCGATCCCGCGACCGGTGCGACCGGTCCGATTGCCGTGACCATCGGCGATGCGATCCGCGACGTGGATGCAGGGGTCGAGGACCCCGGCACGGCGAGCCTGGGCGGCGTGTTCTTTGTCGATGCGGACAAGGATGACGTGCAAGGCGCGGGTGACACAGGCGTGCCCGGTGCCACGGTGCAATTGGTGCTGGGCGGTGTGGTGGTTGCGACAACCACGACCGCCGCGGACGGGTCCTATCTCTTCGAAGATCTCGATGCGGGTGAGTACAGTGTGATCTTCACAAACCCCGGCGATCAGGTCTTTGTGACCCCCGATCAGGGCGGAGACGACACGACCGACAGCGACGCGGTGGACAATGGCGATGGCACAGCCACCACAGCCCCTGTGACGGTGAACATCGGCGACGCGATCCGCAATGTCGATGCCGGGATTGCTGATCCGGGGACAGCCTCCTTGGGAGACACGGTGTTTATCGACGAAAACGGGAACGGGTCTTTTGACGCCGGCGAGGCGACGCTGGCCGACATTGGTGTCACTCTGCTGGATGAAGATGACATCGTCATTGCCACGACCACAACGGCAGCCGACGGTACCTATCTTTTCGACGACCTGGATGCGGGAACCTACAGCGTTCTGTTTGAAGAAGCCGACGGATTTGACTTTACAACCGCGAATACCGGCAACGATGCGGCCGATAGTGATGCTGACGCCACGACAGGGCAAACCGGCGACATCGTCCTGGGTATCGGCGAAACCGATTTGACGGTCGATGCTGGCTTTGTGACTGAAAACGCGGCACCTGTTGCGACAGATGATACGGCCATGGTGTGTGCGCTTGAAACGACCACGATTGACGTTTTGGCCAACGATACGGATGCAGACAATGACATTGTCACGCTGGCAACGGTCAACGGTGTTGTGCTGGCAGCAGGCGAAAGCATAACGCTCGAAAGCGGTGCCGTCGTGACGTTGAATCAGGCTGGTGCGTTGGAGTATGACAGCACAAATGCTGTACTGGATGGTGTTGCGGCCGCAGATATCCTCATCGGGACGACCTTGAATGACAGTTTCGTCTATACGATCTCGGACGGTCGGGATGGCACAGATGACGCCATGGTGACGGTCGAGGTCAAAGGCGCTCTGAATACAGTGGAAACGATTGCCGAAACCCTGCCAATGGCGGCTGCAACGACACAAGGCAACTTCCGGGCAGGTCTTGGCTATTCATCAACCATTAATGGCACCGGTGACAGCCGTTTGGATGGTCTGAGCATCGAATCCGCATATTGCATCGAACGAGAGGAGGATTTCATCGCTGATATCGAAGTGAGCATGGATCTTTATGCCGGTACGGAAAGCGCGATGGATGGCGATGTTTTCACCAACAACCTGGTTGAGAACCTTGATGCGATCAACTGGCTGCTAAACCAGAGCTTCACCGAAACAAGCAATGGTGACGTCAGTGGGCCATCAGCCGGCCGCAACTATACCGAAGCCGAAATCCAACATGCGATCTGGGGTCTGACAGATGGCAATTCGCAGATGAACATTCCCGTTTTCGTGGGCGACTTCTACAATGGGACACAGGAAAACGTGGACGAGCTTCTTGCTCTGGCACTTCAAGAAGGCGACGGTTTTGAAGCTGGTGAAGGCGATCTGATGACGATCATTCTTGATCCAACCGAAGTGCAGGCAGGGGCAACAGAAGATACAGATTATGATCAGGCGTTCATCGTGACCGTGTTATTCGACGACTTGATGCAAGACTGCGTTTGCTGAGCTAGAAGCGGATGGGGACGAACCACCAATTGATTGAAGTATTAGGGTCAGGATCCATTGATTTCAGTTTCGTGACGTGATTCAGGAGCAAGAAAAAATCGAGTGGTGACCCTACTTAAAATACTGTTTTAAATGTATAATAAGTTGAGGGACCAACTTGCGCGAGACTCGTTTGGCTTAATATCCGTCTTAGGACCCGCTATCTTGGGTCCAGTTGCTGCATTTTGCAGTGTCTCGGGCGAATGGACCTAAGAGTTTTCGTTGTTCCTTGGTTCTGCAAACAAAAGCGGACGATGAGGACCGGGTTTTCTATCCGCATATCGGATATGGTGGCCAATTGGCGAGCCCATGCGCCGGGCACTTTCGTGCTGCCCCACCCGTCATGGCGCAACAATACCTGGCTGCGCAAACATCCCTGGTTTGAGGCAGAATTGGTTCCCGAATTACAGAGAACGGTCGCCGCGGTTCTGACCGCAGCGCGGCGCTGACACAGCTAGGCACCCACCGAAATCCACGTATCACGCCATTGTCGCTGTATTACTGCCGTATTTTAGGGATAATGCGCTGATTGTGATAGGGTGTTAACCTATTGTCGTCATGACGAAACTGCCCAAAGCTGGACCAAGATGATAGAGTTCGCAAATGTCAGCAAGTCGTTCTGGACCGGCACGCAGCGCAAGGTGATCCTTGACCGCGTGTCCTTTCGGGTTGAGCTGGGCAATTCGCTGGGCATTCTGGCGCCCAATGGCACGGGCAAGACGACCCTGATCAAGATGATGGCCGGTCTGGAAAAACCGGACGAAGGCACCATCACCCGGACCAGCAAGATATCATTCCCCTTGGGGTTTATGGGCGGCGTGACCCAAAAGCATTCCGCCATGGAAAACAGCCGCTATATCGCGCGTCTATACGGGCTTGATCCTGATTACGTCGAAGCCTTCTGTCGCTGGCTTTGTGGTCTGGAAGAATACTTCGACATGCCTGTCGGCACCTATTCCGCTGGCATGGCGGCCCGGTTTTCCTTTGCCCTGATGCTGGCGCTGGATTTCGAGATTTACCTGATCGACGAAGGCATGCCCGCATCCACGGATGCCGAGTTCAACCGCAAGGCGGGCCAGATTTTGCGTGAACGGCTGGAAAAGACCACAATCATCATTGTGTCGCACCAGCCTGGGACACTAGAAAGATTTGCGCGCTCGGCGGCTGTTCTAAAGAACGGCCAGCTGCATATGTTTGACACCTTGGAAGAGGCGAAACGGCTCTATGACTACGAAACCGAGGGTTAAGAAATTTCGGATACAGCGGCGCAGCCGGTTGTTGAATATGCTCGATCCGACCGGGACCGGGAAGGATGATGATGTCACGGTGACCGAGGCCGAAGCCCCGCCAACCCCAGCCGAAGAGGCCGAGATCGAGGCGATCACCAAGGAAGGTCTAACCGCCCGACAGTTGCGTATGGCCCGCCGTGTCGCACAGAAAAACGGGCTGGCGGTCAGTTCGGATTTTGATGCGGTCTATCAGCTGCGCAAGGCGGGCATTGATCCGTTCCAGCGCAGTTCCGTGCTCGAGCTTGTCACCGAAGGCAAGGACAGCAAAACCGCGGCGCCACAGCAACCGCAACTGCCCGAGGCCCTGAAAAAAGACAAGAGCACCATGCCCGTGGTGACGTCGAAGGCCCCGAATGCGCCAATCTCGGAAGTGGCTGCAATCCAGCGCGACATTGCCCGCCGCCGCCGCCGCAAGCTGGCCCTGCTGTTCACCCGTCTGTCGTTTTTCGTCTTCCTGCCCACGTTTCTGGTTGGTTGGTATTATTTCACAATGGCGACGCCCATGTATGCCACCAATTCCGAAATCGTCATTCAGCAGGCCCAGTCGCAAAAGCCGGTTGGCGGCTTTGCCAGCCTGTTTCAAGGGACATCCATGGCGACCCAGCAGGACAGCATTGCGGTGCAATCCTATCTGGCCTCACGCGAGGCCATGTTGCGTCTGGACGAGGATCACGGGTTCAAAGCACATTTTTCGGATGGCGATATCGACGAAATCCAGCGGCTGCCCGCCGACGCCACAAACGAAAGTGCCTTTGACCTGTACACCAACCACGTCAAGATCAGCTATGATCCGACCGAAGGCATCATCCGGATGGAGGTCATTGCCGCTGATCCCGACAAAAGCGTGGAATTTGCCAATGCCCTGATCGGCTATGCCGAAGAACAGGTGGACCAGCTGACCAGCCGCCTGCGCGACGATCAGATGGCCGGGGCGCGTGAAAGCTTTGAAGATGCCGAACGCCAACGGGCCGAAGCGCTGAGTGATCTTTTGCGCATTCAGGAGGATTTTCAGCAGATTGATGTGGCCAGCGAAACCTCGGCCCGGATGGCGCAGATTACATCGCTTGAAACCGAACGGCAGCGGTTGAACCTGATATTGCAATCACGCCTGAATGTGGCCCGGCCCAGCGAATTGCAGGTGCAAAGCCTGCGTGATCAGATTGCGAATATCGATGAATTGATCGCCCAGAAGCGTACGGAAATGACCACCGGGACCTCATCGGAAACGTCGCTGGCCGCCCGCAACACTGAATTGCGGACGGCCGAGGAAAACTATGCCTTTCGCACGGTGCTGGTCCAGCAGGCCCTGGAACAGATGGAAACCGCCCGGATTGAAGCCAATCGGCAAGTCCGCTACCTGTCGCAAAGCGTGCGGCCCATCGCCCCGGACGAGGCGACTTATCCGCGCGCGTTTGAAAACACGATCCTGGCGTTTCTTATCTTTTCGGGGATTTATCTGATGATTTCACTCACCGCCTCTATCCTGCGCGAACAGGTCAGTTCCTGATGCATGATGTGCAGATTGGCGCGCTGACGGTCAGCAATGACCGCCCGCTCTTGGTGATCGCTGGCCCCTGCCAGTTGGAGGGGACTGATCACGCCCAGATGATTGCAGGCCACATGGCCGAGGTTTGTGCCGCTGCCGGTGCGCAGTTTGTGTTCAAAGGCAGCTATGACAAGGCCAATCGGACCTCGCTGGAGGGCAAACGCGGCCTTGGAATGGATGAGGGCCTGAAGGTCATGCAATCCGTCAAGGATAGTATCGGTTGCCCGGTGCTGACTGATATTCATGCGCCCGATCATTGCGCAACGGTCGCATCCGTTTGCGATGTCATGCAGATCCCGGCGTTCCTGTGTCGCCAGACTGATCTCTTGCTGGCGGCGGGCGAAACCGGTGCTGTGATCAACGTCAAGAAGGGGCAATTCTTGGCCCCCTCGGATATGCCCAATGTGGTGACCAAGATCGAAAGTACGGGCAACAGAAATATTCTGCTGACCGAACGCGGCGTATCGTTCGGGTACAATACGCTTGTCGCCGACATGCGGTCACTGCCGACAATGGCGCGCACCGGCTATCCGGTGGTGATGGATGCCACCCATTCGGTCCAGCAGCCCGGCGGACAAGGCGGGTCATCCGGTGGCCAACGTGAATTTGCGCCAGTCATGGCGCGGGCAGCGGTGTCACTCGGCATTGCAGCGGTGTTTATCGAAACCCATGAGGATCCGGATACCGCCCCGTCCGACGGGCCGAACATGATCCCGCTTGATCAGATGGGTGCACTGGTGCAAAGCCTGATGAAGTTTGACGCGCTGGCCAAGGCGGACCCGCTGCGGGTTTAGGGCTTGGACAGGCTGCCGCCAGCCACTAGGGTTGGTCCAATGCCATTCGCCCGAGTTTCCCATGCGCCTTATTGCCCTTTTCGCCCTTCTGCTAACCCTTGCCCTGCCTGTCGCCGCCCAAGAGGCCGGCGGCATGATCGGCACTGAGAATTCTGCCAGCCAGGATGCCGCCATCGCCGAAAGGCTGCGGGAAATCCTGCGTGAATTGGGGAATTACGACGATGTGACCGTCATCGTGAATGAGGGCGTCGTGACCATGCGTGGCACGACAACCTCCGCAGCCGAGGCCGCCGCGCTGGAACCGCTGGCGAACCGGGTCGAAGGGGTCGTGGCCGTCCGCAACAATGTGGTTGAAACCGCTGATATCGGCGCCCGGCTGGACCCGGCGGTTGATCGTTTCAGGGCGCGTCTGGATCAGTTGATCGCGTTTCTGCCATTAGCCCTGATCGCCCTTTGCGTCTTTATCGCTATCGTCTTTGTGGGTGTGCTGATCGCCCGCATGCGCCAACCCTGGAACCGGTTGGCCCCAAATGCGTTTATCGCCGAGCTATACCGCCAGTTCATCCGCATCGCGTTTGTCATCATCGGCATTGTGGTTGCACTTGATGTTTTGAACGCAACCGCCCTGCTCAGCACGATCTTGGGTGCGGCAGGGATCATCGGTCTGGCGCTGGGTTTTGCCGTCCGTGACACGGTCGAAAACTATATCGCGTCGGTCATGCTGTCGATCCGGCAACCGTTCAGCCCCAACGATGCGGTGGAAATCAACGGTGACACGGGAAAGGTGATCAAGCTGACGAGCCGGGCGACGATCCTTTTGTCATTCGACGGCAACCACATCCGCATCCCCAACGCGACCGTTTTCAAAAGCCGGATCATCAACTATTCGCGCAACCCCGAACGGCGGTTCGATTTCGAGATCGGGGTCGCCTCAGACGCCGATCTGGGCGCGGTACGTGAACTAGCGGCGGAAACGGTTGCCGCACAGCCCTTTGTGGTCGAGGCGCCTGGACCGGCGGTCTGGATCAACCGGATCGGCGACGGTGCCATTTTCCTGACGGTCACTGGCTGGATTGATCAGCGTGAAACCGACCTTTTGCGCGCGCGGGGCGAAACACTGCGCCTTGTAAAGGAAGCGATCGAAGCAGCGGGCGTGGAAGTGCCGGACACGACCTATCGGATCCAGATGCTGGGGGCGCAGACGGCTCAGATCACCGAAACGGAAGAGCGGCCTGTTGCTCCGGCACCCAAGGCCGCAAAACCATCGAAACCCGGCGATGTCGCGGCAACCGGGGATGAGCAATTGGAAGAAATGATCGACGCCGAACGCGAAGGCGGCGAAACCGGTGATCTGTTGTCCGAGGACGCCCCAAAAGAATGAGATTTTTGACAATCGGTACTTGATACGCGCCGATCATCGCAGTATCTAGCGCAACGCTGCTGGGATGTAGCCAAGTGGTAAGGCAACTGTTTTTGGTACAGTGTACCGTAGGTTCGAATCCTACCATCCCAGCCAAGCACTTCCTCTTGTGTCGTCCGGCATGAATCGCAACTTGTCCGGCGAGACTTGCAACTTTTGCCGGGTAAGAACGCAACTTTCGCCATTTTTAGCGAATTTGGCGATGCTCTCCTAGCAGAACTGACTTTTTCTTCCATTTCTAGAAACCGCCCCCGATAAGTGTGACCAGCCGATTGTGGATTCGGGCCCCAGGGGCTGGGTCAGCAACATTCGCTGTAGGTTCGAGGGGTGATCTTCGGATTCTTGGACGCGGACCCTTACAGTTAGCAGTTCTTGGCAAACATGAATTTATAAGTCGTAAGGTTTCGGCCCAACAGCGGGCTTCGGAACTTTCGATTGTCCCTGGTTCGATTGTTAGCAAAAATGGCTTTTTTTTGAGTGCACTTGACCAATAAAGAAATGAGCGAAGAGCCCTAGTCGGACATCCATTTGTCGGTCCAACGGGTGATGTAGTCATGGTGCGCGGACCAGTCTTTCCAGGCAGCCGCCGCCCATTCGGTCACCCTACGTGCGTGAAGTGGTGTGCCTGCGAAATCGGCGACTTCTGCCACGGTCATCGAGAACACTGTTGGAGGTTCCAGATAGACTAGAGTTGCCTTGTGTTTCCCAAGGCCAAGCATGATGTCGTTGGCTTGCTCTGGTGACCTGAGGCGATTTAGCTGAAGGTAAATCCTTGCCAGATGAAGACCAACGGACTGTATTTCCCTGCGCTGTTGGCCTCGACCAGGATGCTGAACTGCAAATGTGTCAACCGTCAACCGGTGTGTCATCTGAAGTGAACTGTCGCTGTACTCGCAGGCCAGAAGTCTATTGAAGAGAGCGAAGCATGCGGGCGAAGACATCATGTACTTGTGAGTAGGGCCATCGATACGTTTCAGCGCCGATCCACATCCCACACATCTGTCATTATGGTCTACATCTGCCATAAGACCCTACGTAACAGGAGGCCGGCCAGCGATCAAAGGAGATGTCGGCTTTGTCCCGCAATGTGTGAGTTCACCGCTGCCATAAATGTGCAAGCGCAGCGAATGTCTCCTCTGACGGGCCGCGCCGCAGCATCGCGACGGTAGATCGAGTGTCCGGTATGGGCCGCCCTTGTTGGCGGCCCAAGAAAAACTAGATTTCTATGGTCTCAGCGATTGCTAGCGCATCCTCGAGTTCGACGCCAAGGTACTGCACGGTACTGTCCATCTTGGTGTGTCCAAGCAAAAGCTGAACCGCTCGCAAGTTTCCTGTCTTTTTGTAGATCTGCGTCACCTTCGTTCGCCTCATCGAATGCGTGCCGTATGCGCTAGCCTCAAGACCGATCGAAGTCACCCAATTCCGGACGATCCGCGCATACTGTCGCGTCGAGATGTGGAGGCGTTCGTGAAACCGGCCAGGCCAAAGATACTCTGATCCAACCATAAGCTCATCTTCCATCCACTTCTCAACAGAGGCTCGCGTACCTTCGGATATTTCAAAGCGTACAGGTTTCTGTGTCTTGCTTTGAAGGACCGATGCTCGTTCCTTGATCTGACCTGAAGCCATAACGTCGACAACTTTCATCTTCACCAAATCGCAGCCACGAAGCTTACTGTCGATGGCCATGTTGAACAGGGCGAGATCGCGGTGGTTCTCGGCCAGTTCAAGTCTGACTCGGATTGCCCAAACGTGTTTTGGCCTCAAAGGGCGCTTCTGTCCGACAATGCGGCCCTTGTTCCAAGCCGGACGAAGTGCACGTATTGCCGGTAGATTTGGTATAGTTTCCATGGCTGATCCTCCAATCCACCATGCACTTCCCAGCGGCAACCCAGTGTTGCTGATCAACAATATCACAGATCATCTAGCTGTTCACTGACTTGACTGACTGACGGTCAGTCAGTAAGAAGATCGCAAAGTGGAGACTCACATTGGCAAGGATCGTCAAAGCCCCAGAAGAACGGCGCGCCGAGATCGTCGAGACAGCAGATCGGCTGTTTCGTCAGTACGGCTATGCCAAGTGTTCGGTGGAGATGATCATCCGCGAGATCGGAGTCGCCAAGGGGACGTTTTACTACTACTTCAAGTCGAAGCCCGACATACTCCAAGCCATCGTTGACAAGACACTCAGCCAGATCGTTGAGATGGCGAAAGGCGTCGCAGATGAGCCATCGCTCACTGCGATGCAGAAGATGGAGGCGTTACTAGGCAATAGCCACATCGGCGACGACAATAGCCTTGAAGTCGCCGAAATGCTGCATCTTCCTGAGAACCGGGAACTGCACGAACTCACAAACATTCAGACCGTTCTCCAACTCTCGCCAATCCTTGCACAGATCGTAGAGCAAGGGATCGGCGAGGGCGTCTTCGAGGTCGAGAGGCCCTTGGAGACCATCCAGTTTCTCTTCACCGGCGCTCAGTTCCTGACGGACGGCGACATGTTCGGATTCAGTGAGGCCGAAATTCGCAAACGGCGATTGGTGACGCAGACAATCATAGAAAAAGCACTCGGCGCCGCGCCGGGAAGCTTTGACTTCATGAACCCCATTCGGGCCGTGGAGTAGAGGCATGAGCAGGGAAACACATCTCAACAATTGGAGGATTTTCCCATGGCAGATATAGCTGCGCCAACCCGGGCCTTCTCGGTCCCATCCTATGCTCTGATAGGTTTCTTTCTCCTGACGTTCGCCATCACTTGGGGCGTCGTCGGCATATATATTGTGGCACCCGATTGGGCGTCATCGACGTTTGGAGAGATCAGCGGATCACACCCGTTTTTCTTTCTCGCGACTTGGGCTCCTGCAATCTCGGCTTTTGTCCTTGTGCTCAGCTTTGGCGGTGTCGCGGGCCTCAAAGCCTTTCTATCCCGGCTCTTCATGTGGCGATTGTCTTCGCTCTGGGTGGCCTTCATCTTCATCGGCATCCCCCTCGTCTTCTTGATCGGGTCGTCTCTCAAGTCGGGCCCGCTTCTTGCGCCCATTCCGCCGGAAGGTGTCGGCGCAATGATCGGTATTACTTTCATGATGCTCTTTTTGGGTCCGATTGAAGAGTTTGGCTGGCGCGGGGTGGCACAACCCATCCTACAACGCCACATAGCACCGCTTTGGGCGGGCATGATCATAGGGACTATCTGGGGCATCTGGCACCTTCCGGCGTTCTTCCTGTCCGGCACTGTATTCGCCGGGTGGAACTTCTTCCCCTTCCTCATCGGGAACATCACGCTGGCGGTCCTCGTGACACCAATCTTCAACTCAAGCCGTGGCAGCCTTCTTTGGCCGATGCTCTTCCACTGGCAGTTGATTCTTCCGATCTGGCCGGACGCTCAGCCCTACGACACGTGGATTCTCCTCGCCGTGGCGGTTGCGGTTGTCTGGTGGAACCGAGAGACCATGCTGTCGCGGAACGGTGCCGCAACCGAGATCATTCCCGGAGACGGGAGGTTAGGCCGATGATATCGCTCTTTCGTGCAATTGCGGTCATTCCTGCATGCCTTTTGTTGATTGCTCAAACTACGAGTGCGGACCCGTCTCACTCCGACGCCGACATGCAGGCACTGCTGGAAACCTTTCATGAGTCCTACGGATTCCCGGGTGCCACAGTCGCCTATGTCGCTTCGGACGGAGTAGTTCGAAGCTTTGCCGTGGGCCTCTCAGACGTCGAGGGAGGCATCCCGATGACGCCTGAAACCCGGATGCTGGCTGCCAGTATCGGGAAGACCATCTGGGGCGCTCTCGTACTTTCACTTGAAGCAGATGGGCTGATCAGTAGATCCGACTTGGTGTCAGACCATTTAGGAGACGAGCCTTGGTTTTATCGCGTCCCGAATGCGGAAGAGATGACGGTCGATCACCTCCTTACCCACACATCGGGGCTGCCGGACCACGTTCACATGGATGGAGTTGCGAGTGAGTTGCTCGCGATGGGTCGCGTGAACACGTTTGATCCAACCGACTTGGTTTCTTTTGTGCTGGACGAGCCCGCGCTCTTTGAGGCCGGGACAGCTTGGAGCTACAGCGATACCGGCTACATACTGTTGGGCTTGGTCATGGAGGCTGCGACGGACGCAAATGTGTTCGAGCTTGCCACTGAACGCCTTCTTCTGCCGCTGGGCCTCACGGCTACGGTCCCATCGGACAGAACAGCGCTCGAAGGCATTGCCGTTGGATACACCGTAGACGGCAATCCCTTCGGCCTCGCGCCGCGCACGATCGATGGCGACGGTCACCTGTCATGGAACCCAGTTGTCGAATGGACAGGGGGTGGATTTGCATCCACCTCAACCGACCTTGCTCGATGGGGGCATGAGTTGTTTTCAGATGCTGCTATGAATACTGAGTATTTGGGCTCCTTGCTGGACGGGGTGGCGGTCCATCCAGATGCACCGGGCGTGTTCTACGGCGCTGGTATTGCGATCTACCAAGAAACCCCGCACGGCACCGTATTCGGTCACGGCGGCTGGATTCCCGGTTATGTCTCAAGCCTGAGGCATTATGCGGACCACGACCTCACAATTGCGTTCCAGATCAATAGTGACGTGGGTGTAGTAGACGATAGCACTGATCTGGTTCCAGCCTTGGAGGAGGCGCTTGCACGCTCGCTCATCGGAGCCCTACAGCAATAAGAGACTATTGGGTTTGCAATGTCCGCTTTGGGGAAGCCGCAATGCAGCAAAGACTTGCTAGCCAAAGGTCCGCTCAGGGCCGAAAACGTTGCTCCTTTCCGGTTTTGACAAGGCGAAATCCAAACAAAGGTTGGCTGCGGTTGAAGTACACAAGTTCTTGCTGTTTGCGCCATGGCACCTATCATTGCCGCCTGCAAATTCAAAAGCGAGGTGAAGTAAAATGGCGGACGGAAGCACAGCGAGAAACCCGGCACGGCGCAGCGTCGTCGTTCATGAATTCACCAATAGCGTCCTTGACCCGGATGCGCCCATGCTGGGCCCGATTGAGGATGGGGGAACAATCATAGCTAACACCGCGCCAGGCTGCTGGGGTCCGATGATCACCCCGAGCCTGCGCGGCGGTCACGAAGTGACACAGCCTGTCTTTGTTGAAGGCGCCGAGATCGGCGATGGTGTCGCAATTCGCATTCGTGACATCACAGTGACCTCCAGCGCGACGGCTTCTGGCCACGACAGCTCTCCTGAGGGGTTCTGTCTCGGAGACCCTTATGTGGCTGCACGATGCCCCACTTGTGATACGGTTTGGCCTGAGACCCATATTGAGGGTATTGGCCAAGACTCAGTCAAATGTGATGCCTGCGGGAATGCGGTCAAACCATTTGAGATCGTCCACGGCTACACAGTCACCTTTGACGAAACGCGCACCGTTGGCCTGACGCTGCCCAAAGATGCGGCCGAGACGATCGCTAGGAGTGCGGATCACTATGCGGCATTGCCGGATGAAAGCCGTCAGCACTCCATTCTGAAATATGCACCTTCGGATATGCCGGGCACACTTGTTCGTATGCGGCCATTCATGGGGCAACTTGGCACCTGCCCATCAATGCCGATGCCTGACAGCCACAACGCGGGTGACTTTGGAGCCTTTTTGGTAGGCGCTCCCCATGATTACGGCATTACGGCGGAACAGTTGGCCGAACATAAGACCGACGGCCACATGGATATCGACGCCGTGCGCGCCGGTGCCATTCTTGTGTGTCCGGTCAAGGTTAAAGGTGCAGGCGTCTACATGGGCGATATGCATGCAGGCCAGGGCGACGGTGAAATCGCTGGCCATACGATGGATGTCTCAGGCAGCGTGACCCTGCAGCTGGAGGTGGTCAAAAACTATCCTTTGGATGGGCCGGTCCTGTTTCCGCTGGAAGAAGACCTGCCGCCTTTGGCAAAACCATTCACGGCTGCGGAAAAAAGCAAAGGCGCAGGCCTCGCTGAAAAGTGGCAGGTGTCTGATATTGAGGCGCTGGCACCGATTTCGGTCATCGGAACGGCTGCAAATCTGAACGAGGCGATTGAAAACGGTCTGGCCCGTGCGGCAAAGCTGCTGGATGTGACGGTCGCTGAAATTCGCAATCGGGCAACTGTCAACGGAGCCATTGAAATCGGACGTGCGCCGGGTGTGATCCAGGTGACTTTCCTGGCGCCTCTGAACAAACTTGATGCCGTAGGTCTGGGCGACTACGCCCGAGAGCAATACAGTATCTAACTGCGAGCGCGGCACAGTACAGTTGCGCTCTGCCGCGCTTCCTACTGGACTGGACACAAGCGCTTACGACGTTTCAAGGCTTATCGTCTGGAATCTGGCACTGGCGCGTCAAATCCAAGTGTAAAATCCAGATCCTGCTTCACGACGTACGGACATCGGCTATAGGAAGCGGAGCAAGCCTCGCCCAAGTAGCGGGTAGGTCTTGTTCGCTGATGGACGGTGAGGCCGAAAAAATGCTGCGAGATGCACGAGCGGCGGCTCCGGGAGTCTGCATTGCTGCGGCATCCGGTCACTGGGCCAACGGCTCTTTTGGGCCGATTCCGAGCCGCTCAGTTGTTTAACGGCCGGAGTTTTGGGGATATCCTGCTTGCACAGAGAGGTTTGTCCGACCAAAAGCCGTTGCGACATTAGGTAATTCCTCTAGTGCAGAGGCATCATTTAAGCCGCGATGTCCTTTGGCGACTACCAACCATTTGTCATCCAGCGCGATTTTACTACCAAATACGACATTTGGATCGCCCGCTGGGTCGTCGATCCGCTGAACGAGTCCGCCTCTAGTCAATTCATAGATGAAAACAGCCCCCAACTGCGGTCCGTTGCCCTCTTGAATCGAGTGAGGTGCGCCAATCGCAGCAATGTCTCCATGCAAATCAATTGCGTCGCCGAACCCATAGTCAAACATGACCGGATCAGGATTCTCGAACCGGTGCAGCATATCGCCACTGGTCAGGTCAAAAACAAACACTGTATCCAAGGTTTCGGGATGGTCAAAACTTGCCTGTGCTGAAACCATGATGCGATTTCCATCTATCGCGACTTGTCCACCGAAACTGCGCAGCCAATCCGGGTCCGGATTTTCGAAGTTGTGCAGTAGATCACCCGTTTTTAGGTCGATCAGAAACACCGCTCCTTGCACGTTCTTTGATCGGTAGTCCTCTGGCGCGCCAATCAACAAGGTGTCACCCTGCAGGGCAACAGCCGCACCGAAGCGCAACGCGCGGTTCGCCCCGGGTAGGTTGAATGACTGGCGCAAAGCCTTCGTGTCCAGATCGTAGATATGCACGAAACCCGCTCTGTTTTCGGTCGTATCCCCATCCGACACCATGCTGAAATTGCCAGGCGCGCCGACAGCTACAGTGTTCCCATGTGCCGCGACCGAAGTGCCAAAAGTTGTGCTTGAGTCGGAGTTGGGGTTTTCCAATACCCCAACTCCAGCACCTGAATCCGACGCAAAGATGCTGACCGAACCACGATCCAAAGCGGCCTGCGACCTCTGGCGATCAGATTCAGGCGCGGCAATCAGTGCGTATTCACCAGTCAGCGCCGCCGCTCGGCCAAAGTCAGTCACCAGTGGATCTGTTGCGTTTTCGAAAACGGTTTTGAGTTGCCCCGTTTCAACATCATAAAGATATCCGACCCCATCACGATTTACATCTGTACTGGATGACCGTCCGGCAATATTTGTCACCAAGACATCACTCTGATGAAAGGCGACAGCCCCGCCAAAATCATGGTTTTGCCTTGGCTTGCCCGCAGCAAAATCAGTATGGATATCAAATAAATCGATCATTCGTGTCCACGACGTGGGCAGATCAATCGGATCGGCCCCGGCATCTAACAATGCAAGAATGATTTGATAATCAGCAAACCCTTCTTCCTGCAATGTGAGCGCAAGAGGGGTTAGGCCAATATCCGTTTGCGCCGTTGGGTCGGCTCCGGCCTCCAACAAGACCATTGTCAGCGCTAAATCATATCGTGCCGCACTATGCAGGGGCGTATAACTCTGTTGGTTGGCTACATTGGGATCGGCGCCAGCTGCCAGTAAAAACGCAGCCAGATCCGCCTCGTAGACACTGTGTAAAGGCGTGTTGCCGAGATCATCTTGGGCATTGATATCAACACCGAGATCCAGCAGCCGCTGAATAACGTCATGATCCCCGGTCTGCACCGCGGCATGCAATGCACTGCTCCCCTCACTGCCTGGCTGTGCGACATCGGCACCCGCTGCAAGGAACGGTTCAACCAATTGTAGGAGATTAGACCTGCGCAGCACTAATTCGAACGGCGTGACTCCGTAACGATTTGGGTTATTCGGATCAGCGCCTGCATCCAGAATGTCAATGATAAGGTGCGCTGAAACCGGTTTTGCTAGGGCTAGGTGCAATGCCGTATTGCCATCTTCATCCTTAATATTCGGGTCAGTATGCGGTATAAGATCCACCACAGCCTGAGATCGATCATACTCGGATTTTATGGCGAGGTGCAGTGCAGTACTACCTGATGAATTTTGCAAATCCGCGTCCGCACCTGCAGCAAGAGCCGTACCAATAGCATCAGCCGATCCGCGATATGAAAGCCTGTGCAAAAGCGTAGACCCAAGGTCATTTTGCGCATTCACATCAGCACCAGCGGCGACGAATACCTGAATGAAATTCATTACTTCAGTCTTACTTGAAATAAGATGCAGTGGCGTATTGCCGTTATTGCCTTTGATCGTCACATCAGCACCCGCGGCCATTAGCGCCTCAATTACCGTTGGATCAGCATCAAATTCAAACGCCTTGTGAAGCGCCGTATCGCCATCTTCATCAAGGGCATTCGGGTCAGCGCCTGCATCAAGTAACGATGCGACAACATCGTAAGAATGATTGCTGGCCCCGGTCGCCAGATGTAACGCTGTTGGGTTGATCGTGCCCGCATTTTCGATGAGCAGTGCAACTATCTCGGCATTTTTATTGAACCTTAACGCCGACTGCAGTGCAGTTCCGCCAGAGTGGCTAGCAGCAGTTGTGTCACTTGTTGCGTCAAGCAGTAATCTTACAACGTCAACCGTTTCGCTAGCGCGAGCAGCATCGGAAAGAGGTCGTGTTCCGTATCGATCCATCGCATCCGCATCTGCACCCAAAGCCAGCATATGTTGAACAACGTCTGGATAGTCATTGTATTCAGCGGCATGATGCAACGGTGTTTCGGCGTCTTCCGGCGCGCGCGCATTTATATCACCGCCAGCGTTCACGAGCATGTCAAACATATCCATATTCTGGGCATATTTTCCCGCATAATGCATCGGAGTGATGCCACCAGCCCCAGCCGCGTTAGGATCGGCTCCTTGTGCTAGCAACGCTGCAATTTGGGTTGTATTATTCTTCTCGATCGCACGATGAAGCGGAGAGTTATTGCGCCAATCTTTGGCCTGAATATCAGCCCCAAGTTCCAAAAGAAGGATCACAGTCGCCGGATCATCCCCGTTCTGAGCCGCGAAATGAAGTGGCGTCGATTGCATCATGTCATCCCGTACCTCAACATCGCCAATCGCCTCGAGCAGCGTCTCGATCACTTGCGGTGGTGCATCCATTGATGCGGCCCAATGTAGGACATTGCGGTCGTACTGGCTGTTTTGGAAAGGGTCGGCACCTCCAGCCAGCAACGCACTCACCACCGTCGGATTTCGATTGAACAATGCCATGTTAAGTGTGGTGACGTTACTGTCATCTGCACGTCTAAGGTTGGGGTCAGCGCCAAGCGAAATGAGCGTGTCTATGATCTGCGGGTTTGGGTTCTTATTGGCGGCCCAATGCAAGGCCGTCAGTCCAGTATTGTCACGCTGATTAGGTTCGGCACCTGCTGCAATCACTGCGCGCGTCACTGCTGGATCATTGTGCATAGCAGCGACACGATGCAAAATGCCTTCTCCGTTGAAACCGTCGTTGGCTCGCACGTCATAACCATCAGAGATGCACGACTGTACACCCTCAACATTCAGCACTGCGACCGCGTTGAACCGCCGCATGGCCTCACAAGCCTGCACTGCGGTTGATGACACAATCAATGCGATGGAGGCCAATAGATATCTCATGCTTCTCGTACCGTAATCTCTCAACCACCAGGGTGTTATTCAAAGGATCGCCGACGCGATTACTTTAGCAATCGCCGACTAATACACCATGTTCGTGTGTGTAACTTGATTTATCAAGTCCAACGATCTGAACTTTGCGGTTGATTGACGTTGCATCGTGCCCTTCACTACCAGCATAGGATCCGCCCGTTTGAGCGGTTCGCCAGAGCCAACGTTCATTTAGGCAGATAGAACGGTCGTAAATTCAGCAGACTGTTAGTTTGCGGGCACCTTCATTATGCAGCCGCAGCGAACGTCCGGTCTGGTGACGATGCATCGCGGCGCTTGACGACATTGGGAATGACCGGTTTGGGCCGCCCTTGAGGGCAGGTCGCAAGCCTAAGGTGAAGGAGCCACGCATGATCCGAGGTTGCCGTTGAGCCCAATTCTCCCGTCTGCTGCACGATGCAGCAAGTCGGATTTTTCGACATTCCTTCATCCGGCGTATGGCACTTTCGTAGTGTCACACCGGTGTTCTGATGATCGAGTGCAACGCCTTGTAGGTGGCGTCCAAAACCTTGCGGACCGCAGGGATGAACCGGTCCTCGTCATGGCTGACCAACCATTGCTCATGATCAAGTTCCGAGATCCTCGGGTGCACCCGGACAAGCCCTGGAGTGCGCTCACCAATGAAACTCGGCAGAATAACGCGCCCCAATCCCTGCAGCGCCAAGTCTCTTGCAAGCCGAGGTGCATTCGCTTCCATAACGGTTTTGATGTCGATTTGATCAGCAAGCCAACGGGCCGATGGCGCCTTGGAGAGGACGCGTATCCAACCCTCTATCGCGGTATCTGTGGCGTATCCGGCGAAGGCGACAGTACCGACTTTTCGACAGGCCAGCCCGGTTTTTTCGGGCCGCTGGTTGCGGATGCCGATCACCGCTTCCCTGTGGTTGATTTTCATATGGTCAGTTGCCGAAATCAGGCGAAGCATTGCTTCGGGCGCGGCCTTGCTGATCCGTGGGATATGCTCAGCAAGCGCGTGCAGGGTCCAGTGTCCCCCCGACAATTTCACGAGCGTTCGTGTGTGGTGATCCTTGCGCTCAAATAATGGCCGTACCTTTGCGTCGAGTGCTGCGACCCGGGCGAATAGGGCTTCTCCCTGTTCAGTCAGATCGTATCCGCGGGCATGCCTGCGAAAGATGTCTATTCCGGTGGCTTGCTCGAGCATCTGCATGCGTCGCCCAAGCGTGGCGGCGCTTACCCCTGCTTGTCGCGCAGCCCCTGAAAGACCGCTGTTTCGGGCAACGGCCAAAAAGAACTTCAGGTCATTCCAGTCGGAGTTCATTTCATTCATGCAAAGTATGTTGCATTTCTTTGTGTTTGTTTACCAGCCGCTTTGGACGACCATGTGACCTGAACAGCGAGAGGTGCACATATGAAACTCCTGGACCAAGACGTTTTGCCAATGGGCATGGGGTGTTGGGCGATTGGCGGGCAGTTCTATGCTGGCTCGGAACCACATGGATTTCCCGATATTGACGACGAAGAGTCCATGCGGGCCATCCGCGCAACACTGGATGCAGGTCTGCGTGTCTTTGACACAGCGGCGGTCTATGGCGCAGGTCACTCTGAACGCATCTTGGGGCAAGCCCTGAAGGACACACCTGACGCGATCATCGTCTCCAAACTGGGGACTGCCATCGACGAGGACACACGGCAGGTGCTGCATGATGAGACAAAGGCGAACGAGGTGGTCCCGGCGATAGAACGCAGCTTGCGACGGCTGGACCGGGGCCATGTCGATGTCATGTTGCTGCACCTCAACGCACTCCCCATCGAAACCGCCCGTCCGATTTTCGAGCAGATGGAAATCGCGCGTCAACACGGCAAGCTTCGTGCCTATGGGTGGAGCACCGATTTCCCGCAAAGCGCGCAGGCGATGTGCGATCTGGAAGGGTTTGTCGGGATCGAGCACGCCATGAATATCTTCGTGGATGTGCCCACAATCCAAAAGACCGTTTCCGAAAATGGGTTTGTTGCCCCTTTGCGGTCTCCATTGGCGATGGGGGTTCTCACCGGCAAATATGACAGCGCCACTGTGATGCCGGAAACCGACATCCGTTAAGTCAACAACGCAAAGCGGGACTACTTTCAGGATGCGAAACCAGCGAGCCACCACCTTCGCAACCTCGCCGCGATACGTGAGCTATTGCAAACGGGCGGTCGGACACTCGCACAGGGCGCCTTGTGTTGGCTCTTGGCGAAATCGGACAGAAATATTCCGGTGCCGGGTGCGCGCACCAAACAGCAAGCAGCGGAAAACGCAGCCGCCGTTGCATTTGGGCCTTTGCCGGACAACGTCATGGCGGAAATTGAAACGCTGATCGACCGGCCACCCGAAGGGTCGCCACGTGCCCGTTAACGTGCCAAATCTTTGAAGGGACACACGTCATCCTCAAACGGCACATGTCGCCAACGAAAAGGTGCATCCAATACGCATTCCGGTTCGCTGATGCGATCCATCCGAAAGTGCCGGAAGTCATCGCGCGCAGGATCCCACGCAACCAGATACCACAGCGGCTGCAGGATCAGCATTGCCTGTGGTTCAACTTCACGATTGGTCCTGGCCCCCTTTGCATCGCGATAATCGAACCGCAAATGCAGCCTTTCCAGAAATGCCATTTCAAAGGCCAGCAGCAGCGCAGGGTCCATGGGGCGAATGTCGGAAATGTCCTGAAGCGGGGAAAGCTGACCGATATGAAGACAATCCAGAAACCGCCGCAGATCGCGTATCTTGTCCGACGGCAGCGCCTTTTCAATCTTGGCCAGCCCCGCGTCTGCCAAATCGGAAAAGGGCAAGTTCTGGGCTGCGCGCATCGCAGCAACACTGATCAACAGCGCAAAGACTTCCGAAACGGACAGCCGGGCCGTGGTTTGCATCGACTGTGGATCAAGCTGCAGGCCACCCCCGCGCCCCACGTCGGAGTGAATGACAAAGCCTTCATCCCTCAGCGTGCTGATGTCGCGCAGACCATCCAGTACGATCCTGATCTTCTCTTCGGATGAATAGTGCTTGCGCGTGGCACGCTTGATGTCTTTGACGATCTTCTCGCCAGGCGTCTTCGTTGTCTTTCTCATCGTCCACTCCTCGGTGGCTACGATGAGCAACAAACACTCTCTTAGCAAATACCGCTATTTGGACCCATAAGCGCTGACGTCAGACAATTAAAATCTTGCACTTATAAGTGTGGAGCGACACATAGTTTTTCCTTTTTCAGGATATCGAACGATTGTTTTCAAAGGAAAATTTTAGAGATCGGCGCATCAACTTTGCCTTTTACGACTCGTAGTCTTTCCATTCTGCGCAACAACTTAGAGTTTTAGCCCGACTGTCATTTTACCGTTTGGTCGTCCTCAGCGACGCAGATAGCGTCCAAAGTTCCAAGAACGTCTGCCAGTTCTTCTCTCACGCGCCTGAGGCGTTCAGTGGTCATCGCTTCGTTGCGCCCAGCCAGTTCCAAGACAACAGCAAGCACAGTGTCTGAATGCCTCATCAGTTCGATCAGATATTCGGCAGTTGGAGCATAAGAACCGGATATCCAGTTCTTCACCGTTCGTTCACTCGCTCCGGTCCACCTCATGGTTGCTTTTGCCGCCTGGCCTGCGCCGCCGAGTTCTTGCGACAGCGCTGAACTGATCGCCCGTCGGTATTCTGACGCAGAAACACGTCCTTCGCATTCTCGATGAAACGACTTGCCCTTTTTATGCAACATGTTTCCGCCCCTCTCTCGCTAAGATTGAGAAAGGAATCGCAGAGATCCCGTACAGGTATGCGAATTTGAATGATGGGAGGCCGCAGCATTGAGTTGGCCGGAGAATGATCGTGAAAAGGACAACGCCCGCAATGCTGCGCAGTATGTTCGCATGTCGACGGAGCATCAGCGCTACTCGACCGAAAACCAAGCGGATGCGATCCAGCGGTATGCCGACGAGCGCGGCTACCAGATTATTCGGACCTATTCAGATGCTGGAAAGAGCGGTCTGCGCATTCAAGGGCGCGCTGGTCTCACCCAACTAATCGAAGACATCGAAGCTGGCCAAACAGCATTCAAGACAGTTTTGGTCTACGACATCAGCCGTTGGGGCCGTTTTCAGGACGCCGACGAAAGCGCCTACTATGAGTATATCTGCAAGCGGGCGGGCATATCTGTCGAATACTGTGCGGAACAGTTCGAAAACGATGGCAGCCCGGTCTCAACGATTGTCAAAGGCGTCAAGCGGGCGATGGCTGGCGAATACAGCAGAGAGCTGTCGCAGAAGGTTTTCGCGGGTCAATGCCGCCTGATTGAACTGGGTTACAGGCAAGGCGGTGCGCCAGGGTTTGGTCTGAGACGGATGCTGATTGATGAGGCAGGCAACACGAAGGGCATTCTATCGCGCGGCGAGCACAAGAGCATTCAGACTGATCGCGTGACGCTCGTGCCAGGACCGGAAAGCGAGATCTTGGTTGTAAATCAGATATTCGAAGAATTCGTTCGAGATGGCCGATCCGAGGCTGAGATCGCCGCGGACCTCAACGCGCGAGGGATCAAGACCGACTTGGGGCGCAGCTGGTCGCCTGCCGTCGTGCGCCAAATCCTGACAAACGAAAAGTACATCGGGAACAACATTTGGAACCGAAATTCCTTCAAACTGAAGAAACGCCATGTCCGCAATGATCCCAGCAATTGGGTGCGCGCGGTTGGTGCCTTTCAGGCCATTGTCAGCACAGATCTATTTGAGGCAGCGGGTGCCATTATCGGCGCACGTTCTCAGCGAATGTCTGACGAGGAAATGCTTGAGGGCCTGAAAGATACCTTGGAGCAGCACGGTTTTCTTTCGGGATTTGTCATCAATGAAGCACCGGCCCTGCCGTCAAGTGGTGCTTATCAAAGTCGGTTCGGTAGCCTGCTGCGGGCCTATAGTCTTGTCGGTTTCAAACCAGACCGAGATTATCGCTACATTGAAATCAACAAACGCCTGCGTGGCGTGCATGCCGAAATCATCCGGGACACCATTTCCGGCGTTGAGGCTGTTGGTGGACTTGCTGATCGCGATCCACAAACAGACCTCATTACCATCAACGAAGAGTTCACTGTTTCCATCGTCATCGCACGGTGCATGCAGACCGGCGCAGGTGCGTTTCGATGGAACATTCGCCTCGATACCGGGCGCTTGCCCGATATGACAATCGTGGTCCGGATGGGGCAGATGAACGAATTCCCGCTGGACTACTACTTGCTGCCGACTTTCGACATGACCCAATCCAAGCTCCGTCTGTCGGAAAACAATGGGTTGTCGCTTGATGCTTTCCGTTTCGACGACCTCTCACACTTCTTCGATATGGCGGCACGCGCGCCGCTGCTGGAGGTCGCGTAATGAGCAATGCCGACCTCGACAGAACAGTGCTTGTCCCGGTTGATGCGATCACCGTGGTGAATCCAAGGGTTCGCAATCAGAAGGTTTTCGATGAGATCACCGCCAACATCGCCGAGCTGGGCCTGAAACGGCCGATTACGGTTGCGGCACGAGAGACAGAGAGTGTTGGCGAACCGACATATGAGCTGGTGTGTGGTCAGGGGCGACTGGAAGCCTTCAAAACCCTTGGTCAGTTGGAAATTCCCGCGATTATCATCGATGCCAGTAGTGAAGACTGCCTAGTGATGAGTTTGGTGGAAAATCTGGCCCGCCGTCAGCACCGCTCGCTTGATTTACTCAGGGACATTCGGCGGCTCAAGGATAACGGCTATTCGGAGCGGGAAATTGAGGCCAAAACGCAGCTCTCCGCCAAATACGTGCATGGGGTCATCAAGCTGCTGGAAAGTCACGAACATCGCCTGTTGCGCGCGGTGGAAAGCGGGAAAATTCCGGTCAGCGTCGCCGTTGATATCGCAGATGCAGATGACGTTGGTGTGCAGACGGTTCTCAGGCAGGCTTATGAGAAAAAGCTCCTACGTGGCGGAAAGCTCTTGGCGGCGAAACGGCTTGTTGAAGCTCGCCAAAAGCATGGTAAGGGCCAGGCTTCGGCAGACCGGGGTTCACGAAAGAGTCTTTCGGTCGAAAGTCTGCTCAGAACCTATGAAAACGACGTCGAGAAGAAGAAAGTCCTTTTGCGCAAGGCCCATGCGACACGCAGCGAAATGCTATTTCTTATACAATCGCTCAAGACGCTGATGACAGACGAGAATTTTGTCACGCTCTTGCGGGCAGAAGGGTTGGCCAGTCTGCCGAAAACCATTGCGGATCGGTTGACACGCGTGGAGGACGCGCAAGCATGACAACGAACGACAAAGAGCAAACCGTCGCAGCAGCCTTTGAACAGGAATTGCTGACCGTGTCGTTCGACTGTATCGCACCGCTCTACCTGGTGACCCCACAAATGAAGTCCAGCATCAAGTTCAAGCAGATTGAGGCTTCTATTCATGAAATCGGCCTGGTTGAGCCCATGGTGGTGGCGCGTGATCTGCAAAACCCAAACCAATATACCTTGCTTGACGGCCATCTGCGGTTTGAGGTTCTGAAAGATCAGGAGCAAACGCAGGCGCGCTGTTTGGTCTCAACAGACGACGAGGCCTTCACCTACAACAAGCGGATTAACCGGCTCGCTACCATTCAAGAACACAAGATGATCCTGCGTGCATTGTCATTGGGTGTGCCTGAACCCCGCCTTGCAAGTGCACTCAACATCAACATCAGAACGCTGAAGCAGAAACGTCAGCTATTGGACGGCATATGCGATGAGGCCGCCGAGTTGTTAAAGGACAAACAAGTTGCCCTGACCAGCTTTCAAATTCTCAAGAAGATGAAGCCCATGCGCCAGATTGAGGCAGCGCAATTGATGGTGGCAATGAACAAATTCACCATCAACTACGCCCGCTCTCTTCTGGCGGCCACCCCTGAAAATCTGTTGGTATCTGCGGCCACGCCCAAGAAGATCAAAGGGATTTCACGTGAACAGCTTGATCTGATGGAACGCGAGTCTGCCAATCTTGAACGGGAAGTCCGCCTTGTCGAAGACAGCTACGGCGCGGACCATCTCGATCTTGTTTTGGCACGCGGCTACATCTCAAAGCTGATGAGCAGCGAGCGGGTGACGCGGTATCTGTCTCTGCATCATGAAGAGTTCTTGCCCGCATTTGAGAAGATCACCGAAACGGAGGCCTTTGCATCCTGATTGCCAACTTCGGCCAATACGATTTGGGGACCCGGACCCACGAAGCGCGGGGACCGCAGGAGACGCCGCACTGTGGGGCGGATCAAGTGCGGCGATGGGAATGGCGGCGAACCCGTCTGGGCCCATCAAGTTGGACCAAATGTCCGACAAATTAAGTCCTGCTCGTCTGCGCGCGCCACATGATCAGAAGGGCGCGCGCAGATACCGATCCGCGGCTCAGTCGCGGTGCTCAATTATTAGCCTGAGCAATTCTTCCTTGCAGGCACTGTCTTCTTCTACTTTCGGTTTGCCGCAGAATACCCAATCGCGGTCAAATCTCTCAATCTCAATGACCATCGCGACCGCTTCGCCGTTCTTGAAGATCGGTACGAGCCAGTGATCTGCTTTTTCGAGCAATATCTGCCCCATGTCGCCCAGATCTTCGACATTCACTTTCTGTTTGCGGAGATAGGCACGTCTTGCTTTGTCCATTTGGGTCCCTTTCGTTGCACACACCTGTCCCACATCCAACGGCGTGTCGGATGGGTTGGTGTGAAGAACGCAAAGGTTATCCGGGCATCACAAGGGTCTGTCTTGGGTTAGCGATATTTGCATCCTACGCGGCGGCAACCGGGTTGCCAAGGCATCTGATCCGAACGGCCGAATGCGCACAACTCAAAGCCGAAATCATCAGGCATAACGAAGCGTGAACGTCGCTGAACGGGTGTTATGTTCACCACCCTCAGGTTGCGTCAGCCCGGCTCAGCTGGACCTTTGAAATCGTTGAGCAGATCAAGAATGCCCTGCTTTTTCATGCGCCGGATTGAGACCACATGCAAAAGCGCAACTGGAGACGATCTCGCGCTTGCGTAGGCACATCGAGGGCCATGTGAATGACGAGGTCGTGTTTGAGGATCTAACCAGGATAAACCGGGTTCTTCAGCTGCATAGACGCCTCTCCTCTTGTTTAGTTTTGCTTGTGGGTCAGTGATTGAACCACTTTCTTTGCCACTTCTAGATCGTAGACCCGCACACTCCCACTGTCGCAATCGATGGGCTCAATACCATTCTTATCAAGCCATCTTGCGACATGGATTGAGGCTTGGTGCGTCCGATCGGCCATCTGACCTAGGGTCATGTGCCGAGAACTGAACTCCTCGATGCTTTCTCGCGTTAGGTAAGATTTTCGATGACGCGTTTCGGCATTGAGTGATCGGACATCGGTTAAGTAGCCGCTGTCGCGCAGTCTGCGAACTGAACCAACCGCTATTTGTAGATAGCGTGCTGTCTGAGTTAAACTCAGGTCGCCTTCCGGAAACTGTCGCGTGCAGGCGACCTCAAGATGACCGGGGATGAGCAGGCCAGGCAGTCCTTCGACCGCCTCGTTTCTGCGGATGCCTTCGAGATCACCTCTCACCCAGTCGTTGACAACCCTCGAGAGTGGAACCTTTGAAATACGGCAGTAGGAACGTAATGGTAGATAGGAAGAGCTGCGTTCTGCGGGCCGAACGGATTCTATTCTTTTTCTTAAACAATCGATGCTAGCTTGTTGGACGTAGATCAAGCTGCTTCCGAGCAGGCATCCTTCAAGAACACCGTTTTTTGTGAGCGCCTTGATCTGGACTGGCAAGATATTGAGTCCAGCTGCAGTGTCCTTCAAATTCTGTAGGCCTTTCCAGAAAGTGATGACTCTTTCGAGATCCGAAAACGATATGTCCTTCATGCGCGCCAGTGCAGCAGGTTTTTCGCCGCGTAATCTCGCAAGAATGCCGCGGACGCGCACATGTCCAATGCCATGGTTCTTCCGGACCTGGTTCAACGTCATGTATTTTGGTCGGGTCATCGTCTTCGAGAAAACAGATTTTCCAATTTGTAGTGGATATCTTTCCAGGACAAATTGCTCGACACATCGACGAATGCTCTCCAATCGCGGATTGTCTTTGTTGTCCTTCAGCCAAACGTAAAACGGCCCCATGTCCTTTGAGAAGTAAGGACGTTCGGTGCGATAGCCTCGTCTGAGCTTATCAAGAGTTTTCACAAGTGGGCCCCGTCCATGAATGAGGGCCCGAAATCCAAGATCCATTGAATCTCTGGCTTCATCTTCCGATAAGGAGGATAGAAGACGCGATGACCCAAAGCGCATCGCCATACCGAGCGTGAGCGAGCCTTGATGAAGGTCCGTCAAATCCCATCCGGACAACCAGGTTTTCGACGGCTGCGCCCAAATACGATCACAGATGTGAGCCTCGAACGATGTCGGATTGCGCGGCGCGGCGTGGCGCTGATCGGCCTCAAGGCGTTCCTTGAATTTCAGAGTTTGTTGGACCACGTCGTACGTCTTGTGTGCATGATCCGCATTTGGAAGCTGGGTAAGCGGGACTCCATGTTGCCGGCACACACTCACACAGAGCAAAAGCCATTCCAGATTTTGAAACGGACCGTATTCGCCATCGCGTTCGATTGCTTCAAGCACGCACGTCGGACAAACACGGGCGATCGCTCTACGAAAGGTTCCGCTGGTCGCCGAGGACAGGCCAACCTGATAGCGACTGGGAGAAATCAGTCTTGCCGATGAGACTTCCAATTTGTCGAAGGATGCACCTGAAAGATAAGCCAAACGCCGCAATTGATCGCTGTGGCCAGAACAGACATGTGGCCATCTTAGACCCATGTCTGAGCAAAAGTCCCGAGGCCTTGTTCGATTGCGATAGGCCAGTCGTGCTGCGAAAGACGCCGGGGTTTCGCCCCATTGGAGGGGTACAGTTAAAGCCAGTCTGCTCACTCACCTTACTTCTTGGTATCAAACGACATCGTCACTGATCTCCGAGGCGGCGCACATCGATGGTCAGGAAATCGTCAGCGACAAATGGATTAAAGGCGGGGATACACGCCATTCTCCGCCGAAACGCTTCTGCGTAGTGTCTGCACGTCAAAACTGTATCGCCGGAGTAGAGCGCTTCTTCGATGCCACAAAGAATGATCTCGAACGTTGTTCCGAACTCATTGCCCCCAGCATGAAAGAGGCGTTTGAGGAAGTCAGGACTGTCCAACCCGTCTCGATGTGAAAGCCCTGCTTTCCGGACAAAGCTGCTGAATAGGTCTCCAATCTCATCGCCGTGAGACGTCCAGGTAACAGGTTTCAAGCGGATAATATCGGACCGCCTGAGCAGTTGAACATCAGACTCGATCATTGCGGCGAGATCAAGTGTGCCAGAGAGAACAAGCCCAACTGGCCATGCCTTGTTATTCATAAGGATCTTGAGGGTATCCACCACGTCATTTCGAGCACTCGTACCTTTGTTAGTGTATAGGTGTTGAGCCTCGTCAAGATGCACAAACAAGGTACGCCGGTCGCGAAGCAAATCCCTGACCTTGTCCCAAATTACGTTGGCAGGCTGATCTCGCTTCAATGGATAGCCGAGCTTATTCAGCATGGTAGACCCCACGAATTTAAGAGTCGTGGGTGATGGCACTTGCAACTGGATCACCTCAGCAACTTCCTCACCTTCACGAGGTTGTTTCAATTTAGGGTGGTGTTTTAGCAATCTGTCCGCGGCTGTAGTTTTTCCACTACCTGAGGCACCCAGAATTGCCAGACATCTGGCCTCGATCTCCTGCCCAAGAGATAGTGCGGCACGTCTTTTGCGCAGATGGCGTTCAAAGAGTACTTGCAAGTCTTCAAAGGCTTCGTGATGGACGAACTTGGTGCGCAGCTCAGCGATCAAGTGGTCAACCTGGTGCTCTGGTGAAGATGCAAGACTACTCATCGTCTAATCTCCAACGCTTTTTGGTAGATTTCTCCGTCTCATCGTTAGATTGGCCGGTTTTGTGAAACGCATCTTCGGCGTCCACGCCAGGAATGACATGGCCAAAGAGATCGGTTTCTTGTGGCAGATCGAAACCATCGTCATCTTCCGGCTCGATCGACAGGCCCAAGAACAGGTCTTCCTTTCCGCGCCCTAGCCCCGCTGGTGTCAGCGCCTTAAGCTCGGTGCCAAAACGTGCTTCTGACTGCCGATTCAACTCGATGATTTTGATGATTGCACGCGCGACACTCCGTTCGGCCAAGTGCGCCTCAGCTCTGTGTTTCAGCCGAATATCGCGAGCCGCAGCTTCCCAATCATCAAAATTTACCCCTTCAAAGCACTTCTGGATGGCATGAGCAGCATGCCACTTGTCGTGCACACACACGACGATCCAACCGAGGTTGGTCAGATCGATCCGCAATTCGACATCGGTTTCATGCGAATGAAGGTGAAACTGCTGTAGCGCTGAGCAGTTGTAATCGATTCCAAATACACGCACCCCTTTGCCAGAAACTGTCCGCACTAGTCGTCGGCCAAAGGCGCGGCGCCGTGTGATCTCGGGGACATCTGGGGTGACACCCATATCGGCCGCTAACCGCTTCCAGCAATTGTTCGGAGTCTCCCCGGCCAAACCACGGTGAGGTTGGTTGTGATACACATCGACCACATAGAGGATCAGCATTTGCATCAGGACGTCGTCACTGATTGATGCCATCGCTTCCGATGGGTAATCACCCCGCTCTTGTGGGTTAGAAAATGTTCGGCCCGCCAGATGCGGGAGCAGGCTGGTCCCGAAGGTTCCGAATATCCGTTCCACACGCGCTCGCAATTGCGGCAGGCCACCAGTCGGCGTCTCCGGTGTGCCCTGCGCGTCGAATATCGCTGCTCGAAAACTATCGTCTACGAAGGCAGCGCCGAGGTCAGTCGCAACCGTGCTAAGGCCACCATGATGATGCCAGTGCGATTGACACCCCGCAGCCCGTGCGAGTTGCGACTTATCGCGGGTGACGTCAGCCAAGAGTGCGACCGCGTCGTCACTGTTCGGCGTTTCAGCAAGCCGCATTCCCAGCACACAGCGGCTTGCGCAATCAATGGCGAGGTACAGCCACCGTCTTCCACGCGGCAGCAAAGCGAGTTCGTCTGGAGTCAAGTGATCCAGCGCGCCACGTTCCGCCAAGATGGTTATGAGATCGACGCGCCATTCGTCGATTTCGATCCGCTCCATCGGATAGCTAGCTTTTATCCCATCCTCGTAGAGCATGAATTTGCGGTTGGCCGCATCGATACCGTGTCGATGGGCGTAGGTGGAGTAAGGATCAAGCTTGCCAAGCGCGCGCTCAATCTTACGCTTTGAAGGGACCGTGAGGAGCGGGAGCCCTGCGATTGAACGAGCTTCATTTGCCCTCCGGAACAACTCGGTGCAGTGCCTCGCAACTTGACGCTTTGAGAGCCGCTGCCGCGTTAGATATACCTGTAGTGCTTCGCCAATGAAACGTAGGCTTTCCAAGCAGAAGCGGTCCTTCCGATTGCCAGAACGGTGTGTACCCGGGATTAAGGCTAGCGGCGAATTCCCGGCGCTTTCATAACGCCTCACCCAAGCGAGGAGCGTTCTGGCGCAGGGCGGGTCGCGGTATAGTCTGTTCTTACCCGCGCGAGGTAATTTCCATGCACTCTGCGCTGCTTGCGCCTGCGCATTGACATGCTGCTCCAGCATCGGGCGGAAACCCGCAATGCTTCGTTCGCACTTTTTGACCTCGCCACGTGCATGATATTGTAAGAACACATCGCAATAGGCATGCCGCCACAGTACAACAGACCGGATTTTCTCATCCAGCGCCCCAACGAGATCAACGTTTGACTGCCGTTGGATGCGCTGCGTTTCGGCGCGGAGATATCCAAGCTCGAGAAGTACGTCATGCCTTTTTAGCAGCTCCCGAAGCTCATCGGCTCCATAGAATATCGTTCGACCTTGGCCATCGGTCTCTTCAAATGAATAACCCGTTTTGGACCTTTCAATGAGCCGGTAGGATTTCCACCCAACAACCAGCCGATCATCATATGTGATGCGCATCTGTGGAATCATGGGCGTTTCCCCTGATGAACTTGCGTGTCCAAAGTGATGAGCAAGCTTTTGTCAGCGGTGAGAAGGCCATCGTAGATCGCAATGAACGCCGCGCGAAACGCGCGCCCAGGGTCGGGTAGGCCAGAGATCAAGGCACGCAGCGTCGTCGGAAAGGCAGACTTGCCGATGGCTTCACGAACAGCCCCGGAGCTGGAGCAATCGACGCCGCGACGAAAGTCATTCAGCCGTTGAGCATTTAAAGCTTGGTCCCTAGTGAAGTCTCTGTCTGTAATAAGCACCAGGTCGTGCGCGTAATCCTTTGTCAGCGCCCGCCTCACGGCGAGAAGTTCGCTGATGAAACGTCGTTCCTTTGCCACTTTGAATGGCTTGACGGCGACCGCAATCCGGCGACCGGATGACAACTCCAATAGAAAATCGAATGTATGCTGTCTTAGGCGGCCGCACTCTCCCGTGTAAAGGAACGCCGGCGGCTGTTCCCGCAAATCCCAAATGTCAGATCTCGTCATCAGCAAAAACAGAACACGTTGTTCAAGCTTGCTTTCAAAAAGGACCACGCGAGGATGCGGCTCAGATGGCAGTTGCACGACAACGCCGCCCCGTGAGCTATGTTTTGATCTTTTCGCAATCTTGCGAGACGCACGACTGCCCTTGGGCGGCTGGTTGCCACCATTCCCATCTCCACTGTCTTTCATAAATAATTCAACGCGTTACTCTCTTACGAGAGCGTCGCGATTGCCTTCTGCTATCGTTGATTCAAGCAAGGCGCAGCCTTCTCGCTGGCGTTTTCGGACCAGCAAAAGGTTGACTTTGCACGGATTTGAGCGGAAGTAGGAAGTGTCGGAAGGATATTCGACACTAAGATTATGGGCCTCGATCGGTTACCGCCGTCGGGGCCTTACCTTTTCCGTGATTGCGTGTTGCTACGTCATCGCGGTGCTCCTTTCAGGGTATCGCTTCGGCCAGAGTTCTTCTGGCTCTTTGCCGAGTTCCTCTGCGATAGCTGCTTCGATATTTTTGGAGCGTTTGCGACCAATCGAGACCATACAAACTGCCCCTTGAGTGACGCCAATCCTGCGACTGACTTCAGCCAGTGAACTGCCGACGAGTCGCAGCTGAAATTTCACACGTTCATGTTTGCGAAGATCTGCGGCTGTTGGTTGGCGCATTTGTATAACTCCTTATCGCAGGAAACTGTCCCAAACGTCATACATCAATGTCCTATATTTAACAACAATATCATACAGTTACATAATTCAATCAGTTTGAAACCAGAACCATAGATTTGTTTTCATCGGCAGCAGGTTTGCACCGCTTGCGCTGAGGTCCTACGGTTCAGAAAACCATAGGGCAGAAGCTTGGTCAGCAAAGTCAGCGAATTTCATGACGGTCAACGCCGATTAATTGCGATTGAGCATCGTCGTGGAGGGTGGAATTTGTGGTCCCGCTTAGACATCAAGCGAGCTTACCGCAGATCGGTATCGCTTATGCAGTTTGGGCAACTGTTTAGACTAGAGAGCCTTTTAACGCGACGACTACTGATGCTTGCAGGCATTGACTACGTGTCCGATCTTTATCGGCAATACCAAAGTCAGCAGAACTGTGGCGCCGTTGCAAAAACCAATGGACTCACTGTTTCGACACTCCGAAAGTTGTTCAAGAACAGAGGATTAAATATTCCGCGTGGCCGCCCCCGCCGCATGGTGTCCCAGGCCCAGTTGGCCAAGGCAGCCCTTGCTTCCAAAACAGTCAACCAGGTCGCAACTCATCTGAAATTGCACTGGCAGACTTCGTTCAGGCTCTTGGCAAGGGCCGGATTTCTCACAGTCAGACCGTCCACAGGTTATGTCTTGACCGTGCCGGAACGACCACCATACGGCTGGTGTGAGAAGCGGAGGTTGTAGAATTGGACGACGCGCAATGTCGGGTCGGTGGCGCAATCAAATGCCCAATCTCGGTGAACTAAATGGACCGACCAGTGCCCCTTTGCGTGTCGGCCTATGAGGCAGTTTGTTTCGATTTGTTTGGAACATTGGTCGAAATATCCAGACCGCACGGTGTGTGGCGTCAAAGTCTTGAACTTGTCCCACGCGAAAAAAGACGCGAGTTCAGACACCGTATCCTGCGCGAGAACCGCTCCATGAGGGATTGGATTTTCGAACTCAATTTGCGCGTCGTTAGTGATCGATGGAAGCGTGTCGCTAACGAAGCCCAAGTCGAGGCCCGCTCGATCCAAATGCGCGCAAACATGGAAAAGATTTGGAGCGAGTTACGGCGGACAGGAATGAAGATGGGCGTCTGCTCAAATCTAACCCAAGCCTATGGTTCGGCGGCACTCGAAGCGCTGCCTGATGGACCGGATGTTAAGGTTCTTTCTTATGAGACAGGTTACGCCAAGCCTGACGGTGAAATCTACGACCGTGTTGTCTCCGATCTTAGGTGCGAACCTGATCAGATCCTGTTCGTCGGTGATACGCCAGAAACCGATATCGTTGGGCCGCAGCGACTAGGAATGGCCGCTATGCATGTCCAACGTTTTGAATGGCTGTTTTCACCGTCTTGCTAAGTCGGCCCGTTCCGGCTTTTCGGGCTGTACAGTCTTGCTGCACTGCTGCGATCCAAAAGTCGATCTTCGATCAAGCCGGACGGTTATCTTCAAAAATCAGTTTGAAGTATGCTTGCTGCGCAAGATTGAAGCCGCTTCTAAATGCCTGCACTCGGTCCTGCATCAGGCGTCTTCGGTAATCGTCGCTCGGCCCGTGAACGATGGCAGATCTAACGTCATAGAACTTTTTGGCCGCCTTTCTGATCGCCGCATTGTGCCCCTCATCGGACGAAAGAAGATCGGCCAACTCTGATACAAACTTCTTCCCGACGTTGTTGGCTCGGATCTCCAGCATCAGTTCAATAGACTGAGACACATCTAGAATGCGGTCGTCCGGAGAAAAGCGCCCGCTTCGAGCGAGCGCCTCTGACAAACGACGACGCACCAATTCAAGTCGTTTAAATGTCGGCGACTCCCGACACTCAAAGGCGCTAACAGCCTGCCGAATTGCATTTTCATGCAATTCGGGAGGTTTCCGAAAGGGATTGTGTCGCCAATCGACAAAGCCGACGTGTTGTTTGCTGCCCGGGTTGCGGGTTTTCCCCAAGAGTAAGAAGGCGGATTGATGAAGGCAGTCATTCACAACTGCAAAAGGGATGATCGAAGTTTGATTGGATACGGCCAACAACTCAAGAAAACTGAACGCCTCTTCTTCAAAGCTTGGTCTTAACGGCATCATTCTGTTGCTAGGTTTGTTCATTCGCTGCATTCGTGGTCGCCAGCGGAATGGACGAACAACCGCTCCGATCTGTCTCCAATCCCTGCGGTCTACGTGCTCCGGGAGGTAATCACGGATCCAACTCGGCTCTATCCATGCCTCTAAGGATGCGAATGGCACTACCGTAAGATCTGCGTTCAATTCGATCGGCTTGTCGATTTTTGGTCCAGAGAACAGCAATACATCGTATCCCAGATCCAGATCGCGGGGGATTTCGACTCTCGACGAGGTCATACTTGCATCAAGAAGCGCGCCTAGTTCCTCTGCCGCATTCTCGAAACTTTGTTTTGAAAACTCGCTTGCTCGCTGCATCAAACCAACCACGAGTAGGCTCAACCAAGTAAGTGATGCACCGTTGGCTACCTCAACCATAAACTTGTCGTTGCCCGCCATATGCCCAAGGGCCCTGCCCAATGCTGGGTGAGATCGCAATACTCCACGAACCGGATCGAGGGCGGCACGTAGTTTGCCGTAGTACTCAACCTCTTGGTTTCGCGTGGCTTGCAGGGAAGAGTCGTATAGCTGAAGCATATCATCTCTGGGGTAGGGTGTCTCATCCCTATCTTTAAACGTGACAATGGTTGGATAGCCCTGCCTCCGCCAATATGCGTCCAGGAAGGGGTGTTGCACCTCGTTCAGAAGTTGAAGTGCCTCTGCCAGGCGATGACGCCAAGATTTGATGCAAAAATTCATGTTCCCAAACTAACAAGAATGCTGGCGCTACAAAAGCGGCCCTAAGCCGACCTCCAGCAGTTGTACCGGATGCTGCGGTTGCAGCCCGCATAGCCGACGTTCGCTGCGCCTGCACGATCTTGGCGGTGGTCGACGTTTCAAGTGCGGGACGAACGATGAATTCGCTGCGGCTGCGCAAAAGGCTGCTTTGCGATGCCTTATAACTGCCGGGAAATCAGAAAACGGTTTGGAAGTTGGAAGTAAAGAGCCGGATTGCGCCGGTCCTCCTCAGCCGAAATTGTCACGATCGGGAATTGATCAACTCACACGGAGTGCGGTGACAACTCTGCTCGAAGAGATTATCGACTTCTGCGGGGATCTCGGGATGTTAACGTCCGATGCGCTTCGCTTGCTCCGTGTTGCGGACGCCGTTGCAGCCACGGCCCGTCAGATTTTCGTTTGCGCAGGTTCAAAATACGAGAGCATGCTTTCACGAACGTCCAGTATCGTGACAGCAAAATCAGAGATTCAACTCGGTCAGCCCTGGATGCTCGTCCGGACGGCGACCCGAGGGCCAGTGAAACAGACGCGACTGTTCCATGATTGGCATATCGTTGATGCTGGCAATACGGCGGCACATCCGCCCGTCTACCACAAAATCCCAGTTCTCGTTGCCATAGGACCGGAACCACTGCGCGTCGTCATCACACCATTCGTAGGCAAAGCGCACGGCGATCCGGTTTTGTGTCCATGCCCAGAGTTCCTTGATTAGACGATAGTGATGTTCGCGCTGCCATTTGCGCGACAGGAATGCTTCGATTTCGATATGTCCTGTGAGGAGTTCAGACCGGTTCCGCCACTGGCTGTCGTCGGTATGGGCCTGCGTCACGCGCTGGGGGTCTCGGCTGTTCCAACCATCCTCGGCGGCGCGCACTTTTTGCGCGGCAGTTGTTTCGGAAAATGGCGGAAGCGGCGGGCGGCTCATAACGAAGCTCCAGACAGATTTCATGAATTTGCTTGCGCCAAAAATGGCGGATTGCGCCGACCTAGCTGGGCATTTCCAATGGACGCAAAAAGTGACGGTCATAGCGCCTGATACAGTCTATATCCTCGGCAAATTTATATGCTTTCTGGCATGCGCTGTCTGTCAGGCTCTTGATGCGATAGGCCTCATAATCCGCCAGAGAGGGGAACGAAAACAGGCAGACGGCAAGGTCGTTCGGGCTTTCGTGCGGCAAATAGTACCCGTGATGCGTTCCTGCAGATTTTTCGACCAAGGGAATCCACACACGCGCATATTCTTCGAATTCGGGAATTTTAGTTGGGTTCAGTTCATATTGAACGTAACAGGTAATCAACGGCTTCTCCTTACATGTTATTTTCTGACTAAGGTTTCGCATTTGCGGGTGCCAAGGTGGTGTTGTTACGGCCGCTTCCCGGTCGATCGCAAAGCAAAAGAACACTACGCTATGGGGGAAGCCCCTCACATGCCTCAACCTGATCAAGACATGAGGACCAAGACGGTTGTTCAGAAATGAATATCCTGTACTTTTTGACCACTTCCGGCTCCCCGCGCAGAGATCCCGCTGGAACGATCATTTTCATTCCGTCGCCGCTTGCCCAGGGAACGCCTGATCCGCAGACACGGCAGAATGATTTGGAGATGTCTCGCGCCGGCAGTTGGTAGGTGGCAACTTCATCGGCACCGCTCAGCCAGTTGAACCCATCGGCTGCTATGAACAGATTTGATGCAAAGGCCGATCCGGTGATCTGTCTGCACTGATCGCAACTACACAAGAACATTGTGTCGAACGCGTTGACGACCTCGAACGAGACCGCGCCGCACAGGCAGCTTCCGTTAAGTTTTGGCATTCTCTGAATCCTCTTTGAAGGGTTCGACACGTCGGCCAAGGCGCTGCAAGATTTCTCCGGCTTGTGAAGTCATGTCCTGAAGAGTGGCTTGCGCAGGCCCACGGTTTCGAACGAGGTCAGCAGCTTCGCCGACGATCACGGCGGCTACATCCGTGTCACCCGCTGCCGAAGCGGCGTTGAAACGGATTTGCTCTTCTGCAAGGTTTTCGCCCAAGCCGACAATATCCCCGCTCCACCGCCGCGTGAAGGTATTGCGCATCGTGCGCAGGTTCCAATCCGAAGGCCAATTGAGCCCACGTGCCATGTCGAATACGGAACTGCGTTCAGTATCGTCGCCCGAACCGCGCAGAGCAGCTTGTTTGGCATTTTCACTGGCGAGGGATTCATCGCTGGCAAAGAAGGCGGTTCCACACAAGACGCCGGACGCGTCAAGCGCCAGAGCCGCAGCCAGACCACGTCCATCAGCGATACCGCCTGCCGCGATGACTGGTATTCCTTGCGCGATGTCCACAACCGCCGGGATGAGGGGCAACGTCGCTCTGGTGCCGCCGTGTCCGCCTGCCTCTGTGCCCTGCGCCACAATGGCATCAACGCCAGCATCGACAGCTTCACGCGCTTGTTCGAGCGTCTGCACCTGAACGATCAGCTTTGTCTGCGCGTCCCTGATCTGACGGAGAAACGGTTTAAAATCACCGAACGAGAGCATGAGCGCTGCCGGGTTTCGTGCCAGGGTAAGATCGAGCAGTTCGGGCTTACGGGCCAATGACCAAGTGATAAAGCCGACCCCGATCCGCGCATTACCTGCTGCGTCGAATTCGCGTTTGAGCCAATCGGCGTCGCCATAACCGCCGCCGACCAGGCCCAAACCACCTGCCTTGCTCACGGCCGCAGCAAGCGCCCCGCCGCTGACACCTGCCATAGGTGCCAACAGGACGGGATGTTCGATGTCGAAGAGATCACAAAGGGATGTGCGGATGGCCATTCAGGTCAACCTGCCGCGTCGCGTCTATACTGGTCGACCGGTAGACCTCCGATCCCCCAATCCTCAAGCGCAACTTCGTCAATGACGACAAAAGTTGTCGCCGGAGACTTGTCGAGGATCCGCACCAGCAAGTCGGTGACGCCGTTGATCAACGCGACCTTCTGATCCGGGGTGACACCTTCACGTGTTACTTTGATATTTACATAGGGCATATCGCTTCCTTTCAGGTCGCGCGTTCAGTGATTTGAAAGATTTTGGCCATGATCGACCATGCGCCGTCGGTTCGCACAAGCGTCAAGAAATCGATGAAATCCTTTGTCCCAATGGAACATCGCACACGGGCAAAGGCGGTGTTTTCACCTGCGAATTCTACGGATTCGATCACATCACGCCGAGGTTCATTGCGCGAGGCCGGGGACACGCGCTTGGCCACTACCGCGAAATACTCATCCATCGTGCGATACAGCAGTGGTGCTTCATCCGCTGTCGCGTAGATCGCCTTTGGGTGAAACGTTATAGCCAGCCTGTCCGTATCGGCGTGATAGAGACCGTCGAAATAGGTCTCTATCACCTCTGTTACTGCCGCAAATGCAGTCATGCCGCCTGCTCCATCAGGCCCTCGGCAATCATCGCTTTGATCGAGGCGGGACGTGCCGCAATACGTGCCACGTAAGCCTGGGTTTTCGGATGCGCGTCAAGGCTGAGCCCGACAAAACCTGCCCAATTCAGCACCACAAATGCATATGCATCTGCGACGGTGAACGTGTCACCTAGCAGAAAGCGACGACCGTCTGCGAGACGTTGCTCGACATGCGCCGCGCGGCGCCCGACACCTGCCTCGACCCTCTTTCTTGCATCGCCATCAAGCTCCCGACCCGTAAAAAATGGGCTGAAGGATTTGTGCAGCTCTGACGAGATGAAATTCAGAGTTTCCTGAAGTCGGGTACGTGCCAACGTACCGTTCGGTGGCGCGAGACCGGCAGCGGGTGACTGATCGGCCAAATACTGCAGCACGGCTGGATTTTCGGTGATGATGTCGCCTTCGTCGGTGATTAGAGCTGGAACATAGCCGTTCGGACTGATTTTGAGGAAATCATCGCCGGCCTCTGTTTTGTTTGTATCGGTGTCTGTCTTATCCAGATCGAACGGAATCTGAAGTTCATTCAGAATGATGTGGGATGCCAACGAGCATGCGCCGGGTTTGTAGTAAAGTTTCATTTGTCTTAGCTCCTGTTTGCTTTGGTGACAGTTCAGAGATGATGACTTTGATAACCGTTGACAACTAGGTATCTAAAGGATACTTAATTATCGAGTTACCCAAAGGAAACCTAGTCACCTGCCATGCCGCTCAAAGTCCGCAAAAACCAAAGCCCCGAACCGCCGCAGCCTTGTATGCTGACGCATTGTATGGCGGTGATCTCCGGCGCTTGGGCCGCCAATGTGATTTGGTCGCTGCGTGCTGGCCCGCGCCGCTTTAACGAGTTGCGTACCGACATTCCGCCAATTTCAGCCAAGGTGCTCTCCACACGGCTGACGGAGCTTGAGCAGCGCGGAGTGTTGTCCCGGAACGTGCAACCAACCTCGCCCCCATCCGTCGAATATGCCCTTACAGAGCTGGGCGGTGAACTTGTGCCTGCGCTTGAGGCCATTGTGAAAGTTGGCCATCGGTTGAAGATGCGCGACGAAGGGTAAAAGTCAGTCATGCTCTATTCCCGCTGATTGATCATCTCGCGATGAAAATGCAGTTTTCACTGTGATGTTCTTTAGTGGGGCAATTCCCTTTCCAGAGAGCGTTCAAAACACCTCACGCAAGGCACTGCTAAAGCGCGTCGAACATCAGTCCAGTCCAAATGTCCGTTGAGAAAAATCCCCCAGACCATTTGGCATCAAATTGGTCTAGCGGCCTAAGATCGACTACTTGCTGGCGCGTTTTTCCTTCGCCTTTCAGTTTGCTGAGTTCATCGCGGGCATACTGAAGCATTGCGAGGTAATCCAAGAGGTCATCGCGGGATCCCAACGAGCCGTGGCCCGGGATGACTTTGGTATGTTCATCGGTGTGGTCGCGTAGCATTTCAACGGCACTGATCGTGCCCTGCAAGGTACCGCCATTGTGAGTATCAATCACCGGATAGATGCCGTTGAAGAATACGTCCCCCGCGTGCACGACATTGGCCATCTCAAAAAATACCACCAAGTCTCCGTCCGTGTGTGCCCGGGGCGTATGGACGGCGCGCATTATGTCGCCATTTAAATGGAAGCTCATCGAGTCCTTAAAGGTGACAACGGGCAATCCATCGCTTGCCATCGGCTGAAACGACAAATCAAAAAGAGGAATATCACTTCCATCAGCAAGACGCGTGCGGGCCATCTCGTGACTGAAAATCGTTGTACCTGTCCCGCCAAGAAGTTCATTTCCGCCAGTATGGTCAAAATGGAAATGGGTGTTGATCAGGAACCGGGGAGGCTCGCCCCCCAATTGGTTTATAAGCGCAAGCAATTCCGGCAAAGCAGGTGCCATCTGATCGTCGATAAGAAACGTGCCATCGTCCCCGATAATGACGCCGATGTTCCCACCATCGCCTGTCAGCATGTACAGGTTTTCGGCGACTTTCGTTGACATCAGATGGGGCCCATCCGCCAACGCCGGTATTGGAACGGCGATCATGGCAGTTAAGAACAAGGTCAGAGACAGAGACCTACTGAGTCTGTGAACCCTGTGTTTTCCTGAAGTGCGGTTGCTCGTCATGGTGTGTCTCGTTTCATAGATTGCCGTGCCCAAAGCGTTTGTGATCCACGTCAGCCGTGCCTCATCGCTTGTAGGCACGCCTAGGGCGCTTGGATTAGCTCAATATTGTAGCCGTCAGGGTCTTTGATGAAGGCGATGGTTTCGTGTTCGCCGGTTTCATCCGGTGCCGCTTTCATCGGGCCCGGGTTTCGGGTGATTTCAACGCCCAGCCCGGCCAGATGAAGGCAGGTCTGGTGTATGTCGAGAACCTCCAATGCGATGTGTCCATATCCGGTGCCGTGCGAATAGCTGTGCTCGCCCCAGTTATAGGTCAGCTCAATCATTGCGCTGCTGTCGGGATAACCGACAAAGACCAGCGTAAATTCAGCAGCTGTAAAAGTCTCTCGACGCAATTCCTGCATCCCGAGTGCATCGCAATAAAAGCGCAAGGACCGATCGAGGTCTCGGACACGGACCATCGAATAAAGAATGGCGTGCGGGGTGTTTGGGTACGTTGACTGAGTGTTCATAATGATACGCCTGAAGGATCCAAAGGACCGGGGACAAACACTGCCTGTCCCCGGTAGCTTATTTTAGCGGCAGATTTCACCCTGGTAGCGGACCAGCCCAACAAGGTTGTCATCGTCGCGCAAATCAACGAGGCCATAGCTGTTGAACTGGCCTGAGTAGCCCTTCATCGTGCCGCGTGTGACGTCTGGCTGAATGTCGTAGGTGATTTCGATCATAAAGCGGCCCGGTTTGCCCGGCACGGCGGTCAGAACGCCCAGATCCTTTGTTTGGAATGCGCCGCCATCGTCACGGCCAAAGTAATGTTCCATGTCCATCTCAAGGCCCGTTTCAGTCTCGCGGGTGGCCGTGATCTTGCCAGCCGCGTTTTGAACCGCGCCAGTCAAAGTGGCCGAGATGATCATCGGCTGACCTTCGCCTTCGCCAAAGAAGTTAGGGATGGCGACGCCGCCCATTTCAAAGCAGTCGGCAGCCATTGCAGCAGTTGACGACATCGCAAGCGCCATGATGGCACCAGAAAGAGAGTTCAGTTTCATGTCATTTCCGTTCAGTTGAAGATGTTAAAGGTAGTAGGGAGAGTTGAGGCCGCGGCTTGCGGCCTCGGTCACACGGGCATCGAAGACGCGCGTATAGAAGGCAGCGTTCATCGCGGCTGTCGTTTTCGGGAATTCATTGATGGCAAAGTCCAACGCATTTTCGACAGTGTCGAAGGCGTCCAAGCCACCCAGCGTGTTTGTGTTGTGTCCACTTAGCCAGATCTTGGACAACAGTCCCTTTCGCCTGCGCAAGACCGGATTTCGGTCCTGCCATGGTGCGTTTTCAAATGGAACCGCGACCTGCACTTCGGTGTAAACAAATGCGCGGGGCTCGGCTTTGACCCGTCCGCCAAAATGGGGCGCATCCATCGCCGCGCTGGCCTCTGCGGTTGCCTGATTATCAAAGACCCGCGTTGTTTGCGCCACGCCAAAGTCACGGGCCAGAGCCGGGAAAAAATCCGTGCAGTACAGCAGCGCATCATCGACGCTCGCAAACCCGTAAAGCCCGCCGACAGAATGGTTGCCCAGCCCGGAAAACCACGTTTTGTCAACAAACCCGGGTTGGGCCGCGATGGCAGCATTCAGCTTTTCCCAAGGAACATCCGTGAAGGGCACGGACGCTTGCAATTCCGTGTAAACGAAGGCGTTGGCAGGCATAGTTTGGCGTTCCTTTTGATTGGATTGCGCAGTTGCAGCTGACCTGTGAACAGTCAGCCCTATTGCCGCGAGGGGAATAGCGGCCAGCCCTGCGGTAACTTTGCGCCGTGACATTGGCGCAGTTCCACCGGGCGCGTGCCGGGGCACACGTGAAGCCATGTCGTTTTCTCCTTAAGATTGGGGCCACCTACCTTGGTGGTTGCCTTGGGGTGGGTAACGAAATATAACGATCCCTATATATCGCTATTCCGATTGGCGCCCGCCGTCAATCAAAAATATAGTGAACGTTATTTTTTGAGGTAAAGGATTGACTTAGCTTGAAAAAATCAGAATCAACTAAGATGAAACTGCTAGAGGCGTCGGGCCGGGCGTTTCGAAAAGAGGGCTATTCAGGGATCGGGGTCGACTCAATAGCGAAAGATGCTGGTGTCACGTCCGGTGCATTTTATGCCCATCTGAAATCCAAGAACGATGCGTTCCGGGCGGCACTTGTCGCCGGTCTGGAAGACGTCCTTGCCGCTTTGCCCGAGTATCGCAAGAAGCATGGCGCCCAGTGGCCTGAAGCTTTTGCAGACTATTATCTTGGAAAAGGTCACCGGATGGACCTAGAGGGCGGTTGCGCAATGACCAGTCTGACGCCGGACGTGATCAGGACAGATCCAGCTGTGCGAACCGAATACGCGGAACTGATGAGCCGCATCATCAAAGAGATTGCAGACCACCTGCCGAAGGCAGGGTCTGCGGCCGAACGCGAAGCAATTGCATGGGCGTTCCTGTCGACACTGATTGGCGGGCTTACCCTCTCGCGGGCTGTGGGATCAGGTCCCGCCGCTGACCGGATCGCGCGCTCCAGCAAGGCGGCGGCACTCGACGCAATCGGCTATGCGGCAGGCTAGGAGAGTCAGGCGACAAGGCTGTCGCGGTGCGACCTGCAATACGGGATCAGAATGTCCCGAAAAGCACTCAATTTTCGCGATGGCCAGATATCAGGGTGCCCCACCACCCAGATATCTGCATAGGTTTGTGGCAGCAGTAGCGGCTCTGTGCACCAGATCAGCCGCTGCGCGTCCACGAAAATGGGCATCCGAACGACACCCAACCCAGCCTGAGCCGCGCCAACCATGGCCAAAATATCATCAGCCGCAGATGGACCCGATAGCGGGGAAAGTCAGTTGCAATCCTCTTCGGCATGATGGGATATAAGGAAGATATACCCCATCATGCCTGCCATTCGTACTCCCTGCAGCATCCGTCACAAAGGGCTCTTTTACGACGTTGGAGCGCGCAGCATTTGAGCTCCTGTGCAATCTGGCCTCGTTGAGGACGGCCCATACCGGACACTGCGAAGCGTCTGGATGCTGCGTTCGCAGCCCGGATTGCGGACATTCCGTTGAACCCTGCGTTTTAAGCAAATGTGTACTGTGGGACCGCTCAAAGAGCGTCACAAGAAGACGCCAACGTCCAATCAGGATTTATACGTATGCGCGCATTCTCAAGGTCTTCATTTCTAAAGCGATCATCTTGTGACAGTTCCAACGCTCGCTCCTGTAACCCTTCTGCATCTGCCAACGATGCGGCCTCAATCCCAACTACAGCAAATGCACCACTTGGACTTTTCCAAAGCGTCGGCTCTTTTCCGAATTCGAGTCCGTAGGCATCAATCTCTCTTTGTGCAATGGGGCAATTTTCAATTCGGTATGATGCCATTTGCAAAATGATAAGATCGTTCTGCGCGGTAGCAGCAGTGTTCACGGGCATTTCAAGATTAGCCTCATCAGCCAAGATGACAGCGCTTGAAGCATCTTCCGTTGCATCTCTTGCATCGTTCAGCGCCCAAATCGCGATCAAGAAAGCGGGTATTCCAAAGATGGCTTGTATCCAGTCAGTAAACGACGGTTTCGCTAAAAATTCTTTGAATGATTTCGCCATTCTATTCTCCAGTCCAATAACCATTCTCAAGCGTCATTCGCGAAACTAGAAAAAGCAACCTCTCGGCCCAAACCGGTCACTCAACCATGTATTGGATTGCTGCAGTCGCAGCCCGCTTTCCGGACATTCGCTGCAAGCCGGCAGTGAAAGGTGTCCCTTAGTTCAATAGTTGAGGCACCTGCGCGGCATTGCTCCATTGCCGGGGCGACTGGCCGTACATCCGTTTGAACTCACGGCTGAATTGAGAGGAGCTTTGATAACCCACGTCCCAGGCTGCTTCCGACACGGTCTTCCCTTCGGCGATCTTCATCGCGGCGTGGTTCAGCCGCATGGATTTCACGAACTGTATCGGGGACATGGTCGTCGCTTCCTTAAAGCGCCGATGGAAGACCGCCCGACTCATACCGACGTGGTCGGCCATGTCGTCGATGGTGACCTGTTCGTTCAGGTGGTTCGAGAGATAATCGATGGTGCGCGCGATTTCGTTGCCAACGCCAAAAGCCCGTCTTGCCGCGGCCCCGGCCTCACCCCTGAGCACTGCATAATAAAATTCGCGCAGTCGCCCCTGTCCGAGCACCTCCAGATCAACTGGATTATCGAGCAACTCAAGGAGCCGTAACAAGGCCTGCGTGAAGCCCGTATCCCAAGCCGCCAATGCCAAAGCCGATGGCACGCCATCCCGCGATTGTCTGTTGCCACCGGCGGCGGTCTCAACCTCCATGGTCAGCTCGAGCATCTTCCGTGGCTCCAGCGCAATCACCACGCCAAGCAGAGGATCGTCCTTGGACGCCAAGGGCGTGCCTGCCTCCACCGGTAAAGTCATGGGGCACAGCAAGTATTTATCGCTGCCATAGACGTGGTGCTCACCGTCCAGAACAGCTTCCTTGGTGCCACTGAGAATAGCCACCACCGTGGGCTCGTACACAGCAGGCACGCAGGGCATGGCCTCGGTCACCCGGAATAGCTGGACGCCTTTCAACGCGGTATCGACGAGGCCTGCCTCTGGCAGACGGCGCTCGATAAGGTTTTTGATCTGGTCTTTGCTCATGCACTCTAGCTGGCAGAGGACTTTCATCTTTGCAATGGGGTTGAGACGATTGGGCAAGTAATCGAGAGGATATCGCCTGTTTTTGTGCCCAGCCAAGTTCTATCTGTGCCTTCAATCAACAACACCTCAAACCGCCAGTTTGGGCTGGTAGGAGACAGAACATGGCAGATACGACATTTGGACCCAAAGGCTGGACACCCGAGCGCCTCGGCGACCAGTCAGGCAAGACCTACATCATCACCGGTGCCAACGCCGGAGCAGGCTTTCAAGCCGCGCGCATCTTGCTGAAGAAGAACGCCAAGGTGGTGATGCTGAACCGCTCGGTCGAGAAATCCGAGGCGGCAATCGCGGACCTGAAACAGGAATTCGGCGGACAGGCCGACGTGAGCTTCATTCGCATGGACCTGTCCGTTTTGGATAGCGTGCGCGAAGCTGCCGAAGAAGTTTTGAAAACGGTGCCTCGGATCGACGCGCTGATCAACAACGCGGCCATCGCTCAGGTACCAACGCGCAAGCTGACTGTCGATGGGTTCGAAAGCCAGCTTGGCACCAACCACTACGGGCATTTTCTGCTCAATGGTCTGCTCTTTGATCGTATTGCGGAAAGCAAGGGTCGGATCGTCGTGGTCGCGAGCCTCGGCTACAACATGGGTCTCAAGACCATCAAGTTCGACGATATGAATTGGGATGATGGCTACGGCGCGAACACTGCCTATTCGCAAAGCAAGCTGGCGCAGATGATGTTTGCCTATGAATTGCAGGACCGGCTGGCTGCAGCAGGGCGCAAAGATGTCGAGGTTTACGTTTGTCATCCGGGCTCGTCGGCTACATCGCTGATCTCCACCAGCGGCAGCCGCACGATGCGTTTCATCTGGTGGCTGATGACCAAGACGCCGATGGTCCAGACTGCGGAACAAGGCTCATACCCCGAGGTCATGTGTGCAACCGAAGAGGCTCTGACTGAGCAACGCGCCCTCTACGGTCCGACGGGCCGCATGGAAGCGGTTGGCCCGGTCGGCAAGGGTACACTGAACGCCCACGCCCATGACAAAGCTGTCATGACAAGGCTTTGGAATGAGTCTGAAAAAGCTGTCGGATTCGAGTGGAAACTCTGATCCCATTGCCACGGTCACCGGCACCGGCAAGGCAAATGCACACCGGTTGAGCCTAGAGGATGCGGCAATGAAATTGCAGCGCGCAGTAAGGGTCGCTCTTCGAAAGCGGCCCAGAGCTGCAGTCCAACGACGACCACGGTTTCTGCAATCGCAGCCCGCTTTCCGGCCATTCGCTGCATGAGCAAAACTGGTGGATGGATGAACTCAAAGTCTGCGGGACAAAGTGTGAATTCGCCGCAACTGCACCAATGTCCGCATTTAGGTTTTTCTTTTCGCAAGCTTACCAAATTGGCGATTTAGCGGATGCCTAGACTTACAAACCTGTTACGGGCCCTACATCGCGTTCGCGATTTGGGCTTTTTACACTGTTCGCGGTAAACTCCTCAAATATCTGAGCCGTTTCTTCGTCTATCGGATAGTAGAGTTCAATCTTCAAATCGTCCAAGAACAAGTCATGGGGCGTCCCAAACTGTGAGATTGTTGCAAACATCGAAAGCCGCTGATCTCCCATCTTCAGGATCGTCGGTATAACTGGACTGGAGGGTGGTTCATGTGAGGCAGCGGTAGCCGTCAAATATCGGATCGCTTCTGTAAACTCTGCGATGCCGCCTTGCGCTGCGCTTTCAGTGCGCAGGCGAAGGGCTGCCTGATGAGCGACCTCAGGCCAATTCTCGACGACTTGTGGCAGTATGTCCGACATCATCAGGTCCAAAAGGCTGCCGCCTACACCAACGTCGAAAGGGGCAAACAGCGTGATTGCCGCTGCATTTGCCTGACGGATGGTCCAGAGGCGATCAACAGCCAAGCCCGGGTACGGCATGTGACGCTCCAACTGGCGCGAAACGGCGCGTCGGATCGGTGCCATCGCCTCATCATTCCAGTCCTGCGCAGCGTACCGAACGGCAAAACCTGCATCGGTCAGCATCTGATTGCGCGCGTCCAGCGGTAGCTCCAGCGCCTCTCCCAACCGCACCACCATCTCTCGGCTCGGTCGTGCGCGCCCGGTTTCCAAGAACGACAAATGCCGCGCGGAAATCTCAGCCTGCATAGCTAGGTCCAGCTGGCTGTATCGCCGCGCCGCACGCCAAGTTTTAAGTGTCTTGGAGAAGTCGCTCATGGCTATTCATACCGCATTCATATCCACTGTGCACTTACCTCCAAGGTAATTGCGGGTATGCCCCTGATTTCGCTACGACGTCCTTGTCTTATTCAGGAGGAGCCTGACATGGCGTCGCATGCAGTACATAAACGATGGCTCAAAGTATCTGCTTTGGTCATCGGTTTCTTCGGGCCTGCGTTGACCCTCGGAACAATTCCCGCGACCAATGAGCTTGCACGCCTTGGTCTCGATATCCTGACCTGGCCGGTAGACGGATTCCCCTCCTATGGCTCCGAGGAAATTCGGTTTCTCTCGGCCTTGACCGGTGGGTTTCTTGTCGGATGGGGTGTCACTATCTGGGTGCTTTCCTCGTTGGTTTATGACGCGGCACCTGAAGCGGTGCGCAGATCGGTGCTGTTTGGCGCTCTCGCGTGGTTCTTTGTGGACAGCTTCGGCTCAATCACATCCGGACATTGGCCGAACGCGCTTTGGAACGTGCTTGTCCTCTTAATGGTCGTTGGCCCGATGTGGCGGCCCGCAGAACCAGTAACCACTAACAGAGAAGGAATAACTTCGTGACCAGATTTCGTTATGCCCTCATTGCTATGACGGTCCTAATTGTCGCGTTCACTGTGGCGGCAATCGCCAATGGCGGCATCAACTTGATCACGCCGTTCCTGATGCCGATCCTTGCGCTCAGCTGGCAAGGCCAGTTCAATATCGATTTCGCCTGTTATCTTATTCTGTCAGGGATCTGGATGGCGTGGCGTGGCGGCTTCAGCAACGGAAGCATCGCGCTTGGGGTTCTCGCACCGCCGCTCGGTATTCTGTTTTTCGCACCCTACCTCATCTATCTGGTGGGCCAGTCAAACGGCGATCCGCGACAGCTTTTATTGGGCGTGCATGCGTGAACGCAAGGTCTGGCAGGATGTGGGACAAATAGCTGAATCGCTACGGAGGCGCTAGTCGCGGCAAATTCGTAGGGGCTTGGCGCTATTGCTTCCGCTTTTGCAGATCGCGCAGCGTTATCCCGTCTCTGATCGCAACCATAGCCTCGTCCACGCGACGTTGTTCAGTTGATGAGGTCTTTGCGGAGAAGACATGGTTGCTGAACATCCGCTTCTTTCCAGCTGTGAGCTTGTCCCATTGCACCGAAGCGGCATTGTCCGAGCTCAACGCAGCCGTCAACGCGCCAGGGACGTGCACGTAATCCTGATCATCGATCCGGAACCGCATCTCGACCTCATCGCCGACATCAAGACCGGTGTTGGCCTTGATGTCGGGCGAGACAATGAAGTAGCGTCGTCCGTTGCCCACCGGCATCCATGCACCTCGTACCGGGACATCCGCAATCTCGCCTTCGACCCGAAGTCGCGGATATGTCTTGAAGGGAAGTTCGGTTTCGAAACGTGGTGGCATGAACAGAACCTTGTAGGTGATTACCCGCGACTTCCCGACACCATGGAGTGCAATCTCGGCGACGAAGTCGTGGGTAAAGTAACTCATGCCCGGATCACGCCGCCTGCTTGTTATGTTCGTAGGGGTTCACGCCTTGAGGAGGCCGTCCGACAGCCGCCCCGCTAATATCGCGATGCGGTGGCTCCGAGAAGGCTTTGAGACCGGCCAGGTCCTTGCGGTGCATCTCTCGGGTCCATTTTGTGAGACCTGCAAATTTCCAGATCGCATTGAACGGGCGGGGCAGTTCATTGACGAAATGGGCCAGCACGAGGGTGCGCCCTTGCTCCTCGGGGCGAAGTTCGAACGTAAGTTTCGGCTTATGTGGAGGTCCAGGGCCAACAAGAGTGAGGACGACTTCTTCGTTCTCTTTCAGACGCACAACTTCCTGATGCCCGACCCGTTTGCCTTTGGTGAAGAACACCGTCTTGACGCCCGTTTCGCCGTCCGCGCCTTCGACGGTACAGGTTGATTTGGTCTCTTTCGGCCAAGCCGACCACCGCATCAGATGCTCCTGAAGTCGTATATCGTCATAAACGTCCTTGGCGGTTGCATGGACCGTGATCTCTTCGGTGTATTCGACCTTGGTGGGCGCGAGCGCGGACAACAGAGCGACAAGAGCGACCAGCCCTAGCACGATATAAAGCGCGATTTCCATTTCAAACTCCACGGTTCTTGCGTTCAGTTTTCACTTGGGCGATGATCTACATCAAGTAACTTGATTGTCAAGCTACATGGAGTGTGCCGATGCCATCTTTCGAACAGGCGACGCCTCAAGACCTCGTCGCAGCGTGCCGCAGATTGTATGCGAGCATTGACCGCCTCGACACCAAGGCTGCCAATGCTGTTGGGGTCAGCCGGAACGATCTGCGTTGTTTGAACATGCTCGCGGAAGCGCCAGTTAAGCCAAGCAAGATCGCCGCAGAGCTGGGGTTGACCACAGGATCGGTCACGACCTTGCTGGACCGTTTGGAGAAAGCAGACCTCGCGAAGCGCGAGCGTGATCCGGACGACCGGCGAGGGATCATTGTTCATCCAACACCCTTCCTTTTCGAGACCCTTGGGCCGATCTATTCCGGGGTTGCAAACGAGATTGAACGGATCGCAGCCGCATATTCGCCTAGGGAGAGGGAGGCGGCGGTACGGCACCTGAACGATGCATCATCGGCATATGAGGTTATGACCGCCACAGATGGCACATAAGGTTGGGGGGCGACGAAAAAGCCGCCTGCTTTATCGCTGCGCGGATCAGATAGCCGGATACCATTTTGAAAAATATGCTTTCACGCTTCTTTCCATGTCCTCGGTGAAGCGCGCAGCGACATAGTTATCGGGTCTGATCAACAGAACGGTCGGCTTTTTGATGCCATAGGCTTTATGCGCCAGTTGATCGAGGTCGACATGCGTTTTGGGGCCGCTGCCTGACGCACCAGAGCGGACGACCAGCTTTTGGACGAACGGATATGCTTTATCGTCAAATAGTTCTGACAGCTCGAGCTCTTTGCCCGCGTCAAAGGCAAGGATTTTCCAGCGGGGTGCGCAAAGGTCTTTGAGCAGTGAAACCTCAGTGCCGTCGGCGGCCCGCTGAACATCGGCATCTACGGCGCGCTGTCCGGCGCGAATGCCCTTTTTGCCCCCACCCCCTTCGGTCAGCGGGCTTTTGTCGTATTTCTGGCCAAGCTGGCTAAAGGCACGCGCCATAAGCGGCCAGAACCGGTTGAGCAGGTGGTTGCCAAACTTGCGCAAAATGAAACGGTTCATTTTGGGCGCGGGCAGCGTGTATTTCAGCGTGTTGATCTGGACGTTTTCCAGCGCCAACCGAAGCGCGCGTCGTTCGTCATCGTAAGTCTGCAAAAGCGCAGGCGAGGCATAGCCTTGAATGACATCATGCAGTTTCCAGGCGAGGTTGATCCCATCCTGAATCCCGATGTTCAGCCCTTGGCCGCCGTTAGGCAGGATCGGATTGCATGCATCCCCAGCAAGCAGGATGCGACCGTCGATTAGCGACGGGGCCACACCCGTCAGCAACTCACCGTGGCTGAGCCAGACAGGATCAGAGAGTGTCGCGGTTTCATCCCCGCTCATCATGCGCAGACGGTCTTGAATTTCCGCAAGCGTGGGTTCGCGGTTCGGAAGTCTGCCCTTTTCCTCAAAGACCATGACCTTTGTGATGCCACCGGGCAGATGGATGACGGCACCAAATCCTTCATCGTAGTAGTAAAGCCACATCTGCTTCATCGTCTGCAGCCCGGCCCATGACAGTTTGGCATCGGCCTGCCAGACGTATTTGCCGGTCTTCACGGGTTCAAAATCGCAGGCGGTCCCGCGCCGCACGACACTGCGCGGCCCGTCGCACCCGACGACATACTTGAACCGCATCTGCGTCTCGGGCTCGCCTTCGGAGACCGTCGCGGTGACACCATCGGGATCCTGATCCAACGACACAAGCCGATGGTTGAATCGAATATCAGCTCCCTCGTTAGGAAGACCGGCCTTCAAGTTCTTCTCGATCAAGTCCTGCCCCAGAAACAAAACATTCGGATGAGGGCTGCCGCCCATGTGCATCGGTCGCAGCCCGACGTTGGACCCATACATGTGCATCATGTAGCGGGTCATGATGCCGCCAGTGTCGTACATACGCTCTGTCAGTCCGAAGATATCGAGTTGCTCAAGGGTGCCCGGCATCAGGTTCGTGGCTTTGGTATGAACAGAGGTTGCTGACTTGGCTTCGATCAAAACAAATGATGTGCCAAGTTGCGCCAACGCATTGGCCGTCGCCAACCCCGTGGGTCCAGCCCCTACAATCAATACATCAGCGGTGAAGTCGTTCATTTCGAAGTCCAGTCTTCTTACGTTTCAGATATATCAATGATAAGAAACGCAAACTGGCTTCTTCTCACTGTAATGTACGGTACGGTACATAAATGAGTTTGCGGCAAAGACAAGCGCCAAGAGAACAAATGTCCAAAGCTGACAATTCCGAAGACACCCCGCTGACAAATAGAGGCTCCGCGCGTCGCGCCGCAGTCCTTAAGGCCAGCGCCGAATTGTTTCTAGAACAGGGATATGAACGGACATCGCTTGCCCAGATCATCGAACGTGCTGGCGGGTCGAAATCGACGCTTTACGCCCAGTTCGGAGACAAAGCGGGCTTGTTCAACACGGTTGTCATTGAGCTATGTCAGGCCGCATTCGGTCCCTTATCCAAGGGCTTTCCTGACAAAGGTGCGCCCGAAGATCTACTCAAAGAAATTGCGCGGCGTTTCCTTGACATGCTTTGGGGTGAAGATGTTCTAGCGCTATCGCGGATCGTTTACACCGAGGGCGGACGCAATCCCGAAATAGCCGATGTTTTCTTCGATCAGGGATATGAGGAAGGATATGCACAACTATCCGGCTATTTGCGCGCAGTCACGCCCGGTTTGACGCAATACCGGGCTTTGACTTTGGCACGCATGTTTCTGACCATGCTACCAGGTGATGCATATGATCGGCTGCTTGCAGGAACGACGACGCAAAGGACGAAAGCCGAACTCAATGAGCAGATCGAGATTTCGGTTGATTGGCTTATGTGGCAATTGAAAAAAACGGCATAACCGCTCTCTTTTCAAAGAGCAGACATTCGAGCCGCTGTCGTCGGCCGTTCTGGATCAGCGAAAGATGATTGAAGGTGCCTCAATGCCAGAGCCTTACCAAGTTTGAAGGAAATCCGTCGAAGACCTACAAATATCAATCCTCGCCCCGACGCTGACCCTGAAACGGCTCTGGCCGATTGTTGGTCGCATCCGGCAGGTAGCCAAAGCCGGGCATGATCTCGTCCATTCTGAAGGGCGGAGCACCATCATCTTCACGCCGGATTTCACCGTCGATCAGCAGCATTGCGTAGCCATGCACGAGGCTCCAAGCGGGCTTTCAGTACATATCCCAATGCCGCGGCGCAGCTTCCGAAAAGCGGTCATACAGTTCAGCCGGGACGATTGGGCTGAGCATCGTTCCCAACCAAGGAAAAAATGGAGACCGTAGGTACAGAGTTGGAATAGGTGCCAACGTCGAGTCAGCCAAAAGCACAATTAGTGCAGGGTGAAAGCCCTTTGAAACGGCTTTCAGATCGTGTGCCGTTCGACAAAACCCAAGTCTTTTGTTTGGTCAAATATCTTCATGCTAGGATGAACCTTCGGTTGCCAAACTCGACCGAACTCAACGGCACACGAGACCGGGACAGCCGGGAACACCAACAATTCAGCATCCATTCCATGAGAGTTTTTTATTTCGTCGAGTGTTGAGCGGACTATCGCTCTGTATCGGCTTAAATCATCTCTTCGTCTTAGGGCTCCGTGCTTTTGCGGGCTGCTTCGTATTTCCCAAATCGAAACATCGTTCCCCGCCACGGAAGTCACTCGGTCATCAGCAATGTCGGATGTGATCGAGATTTTCAAAGCGACACGCTTCGGTCCTACAATCCCTTTTTGGCGGTCGAATTCGACTATTTCGCCGCTTTCCGGCCAAGCCCACTGCGCGGGCTCTCTGTGGCGGTCAAAGACGTCCACTTCAGAGATGTCTGAAAGGAGACGCCCCAGTTCCATCAAGAGCGGTATCGGCGCCAACCCAAACACGGAAAGATGACGAATTTCGCCACTCTCAAAACGGCCTGCGATGTTCTTCGCAAAAGCCACCCTAAGTACTTCGGTCTGGACAGACCAGTAGGTCGGATCATCGTCCTTGAAGTGCATACCCTTGACCTTGATTTCGGTGGCTCGCCTTTCTGCCGGGGTCCTAATAGGCAGGATGGCGTTCACGCAGTCATCAAAAGGTACAGCAGTTTCGTTCGGTCCAATCGGCGCTGAAAACTGCAAGATGTGCGAGCGACTATCAGGGCCGGCAGAAAGAACTGTATCAACCCATTCCTCGTGCTCTCTCTTCCACTCAAGGAGTAGGTCTTCTGGATAGTCTTGCCATGTCCTGTCACCATCAATCACTCGATGATGGGCATCACACATCAACATGATGTTTTCGGCGCTGTCTGAAAGCGCGTGCGACCTTGAGGGCTGTCCCCTTTTTCCACCAGGAGAAGAAGCCACAATGTGAGCAAGGTACGCGCTATTGAAGTCAAACACACCCGCAAGAAGATCGTGATCCAGAGGTTTCCGACAGTTCTTGAACTGGCACCTTCCTGCTGCGCGCGCCCATACAAGAAGCTTCGTTACTTCACGTGGTGAAGGACCTCTATTGGACATAACATTTGAACTCCTGCCCACATCTCATATCGAGGGCATCGCAAGGAAGTGCTCCAGCAGACTGATATGAAAGTCGCGAGACGATCATGCTATGTTCACTACGAATGGACCACTTCTCGCAGCGAGGTAGCCATCCTTAATTATGAAACACTCGATGCTGTGAGAACCAGTGTAGGATGTCGACTCTTTGCGAATGAGGCCGCCAGATTCAGTTCTGACATCGTCTATTCCTCCGCGCAGACCGTCTGGTCCTTCCTGCTCAGCTTCCGGACCAGTATTGGTTACCTGCCACAAGACGCTGTACGGTTTTGCAACGGTCGTTTTTGCTCGGAAACGCAAATCGCAACCTTTCGGTAGTGGCTTGTCCCCACTTCGAAATCGAACAGACCGCCAACGGCTCTTCCCGGCGCGAGCTTCAACAATCTTCACGTCCCCTGTTGCAGTTGGATGCTGCGTCCAAGTTGCGGGTTGCCTGTGAGGAGCCAAACGAACGATTTCAGGCACAGGCCTGACCGAAAAAGAGTTAGTTGCGAACGCCAATGCATTTTCTAGCCTGGGGCCGACAGATTCTTGAAGCGCCCTTGAATAGCCAGATCCTAATCGCTCAGACAAATCGGAAGGAAGAGCCGCACCAGATGAAGCACCCGCAATCGCTTCAAAATCATCGCGAGCTTGCTCTAACCATTCGTAGAAGCAGTCTTCAAGCTTGGGTTCGTGCTCCCACTTATCAGCAAAATTCTCTAAGGCGTCGGTCGGATTCTGGATCCAAGCGACACCACCTCTATCCTCAATGTGCCTGTCCATACTGAAAAGCACCGCAAAAAGAGCCGACGCAAGATCAGTTTCCGAACTATAACTCTTCGCCGCCAAAGTGGCGATTATTACTGAGATCGGTTTTTCGTTGCTTCTCTCCTCGAACATCATATCTCGATGCCGTTTCAAGAGCTGAACTACTCCCTGAAGAGGCGTCTTAACGCGAAACATTGGAACGTCGTCAACGCTCTCAAAGGCTCTGCCTCGTTCCGCTTCATAGATTGCTTGTCGACGTTCTTGATAGACATCGCCACCTTGCTCGGCGAACCAATTTGCGAAACCTTTGGGATTGCTGTGCGGCCAATCAGGTGAGATCGCATCAAAATTTGGGTCTCTTTGGTCCGTTATGGCAAGTGACGTATCAGACCATTGCGCATCAAGTTCGCTCCGCTCGAGCAGAAGTCGCCTACTTTCCGCGTCCGGTATCGCGGGAAGAACATCCAAATGAAACTTGGAACCGTCAGCGTAGATAAGTGTCCAACAGCGGTTACCCGGCTTGTCCAGTTTGATATGATGAGCGTTAGCGTAGGACTGTACCTCATAGCCCACAAACTTCTTAATCCGCTTTTGCGTATCCGACGCTTTGCTTCCCTTAATCTCGCAAACAACATCAACGTCCAGATCGTCGTCTGGTGAACTTGGCCTGACAGCTGTACCAAGGCGGAATGATCCTTGAACATAAACATTGGGCTCGCGCCGAAGAAGTTCCGATTTAGGCCTCTCCAACCACTCGCCGAGTGATTTATATGCCCGTTGAGCTTGCTCGTATTGCGTTTGTGTGACCTCAACCTGCTCCAATAACTTTTCCAAAAAATTGGAGCTAAACGGGGAAAAGTGAATACTCACCTGGTTTTCCAATTCAAAAAATTAATGACACTCAAATAGTGTTAAAGCTAGGCTCATTCAACCTCTAGGAGACTTTCCTTGGGTTGCCAAAGAGCGCCAAATTGTCCATCTGCCGACCGCACTCATGTAGACCCCAATTCTCGTTCCCCATGATAAAAAATTACTGGATTCCTCTTCTTTTCAAAGAAGGACTCTAGCCTTTCGGCATTCTCCTCAACGAGCCGCTGAGCTTGACCAGGAAGCTCCGTACGGGCGCGTTCGAAGTCATCCATGGCAATCGGAGCCAATGAAGGTGCAGTGGTTACCCGCAGCAATCTGTCCCGACCTATAAGCAGACCGGCCTGACCCACTGCGTTTTGGCTTTGGAGATGCATGGCTGTCTCTATGATCGTTCGCCAGTGAAACATCCCACCCCACTTGATCTGCGAGGCTGACATGCGCAAATCCTGTTCGCCACAACCGAGAGATAGAATGTCGACGGCATGTCGGTTGAGATCAAAACACGAAAGCGCATCAACCAACGCGACCATGGCTGGATTGTTTGCCCAAACACCTCCATCGGCAAAGTGACGCGTGCCATTTCGGTAGGTCGAAAAGAAGGTAGGAGCTGCGGAGGTCGCGAGAGCAGCCGTGACGATCTCCTCCTGCCAGTCCAAGCGAAAATCAGGGTGATGCGGGGTCTTTAGGACGGTAACCTCGTTGAAACCATCAAAGGTCGGAATGTTTAGCCTTCGATCCACCGTCCCAAGAGTTCTGTTGCCGAAACAATCCCTAAGCGCGCGCTCCAAGGGCTCTCGGTCATAGCGGTAGACGGCCATGTTGCGTGCAAATCCGTAGACGGATTTTGCTGCCCGACCCAACGCGAACGGTGGAGTCCAGTCTTTGGGGAAGATCTTCCCGCCGTGGGTAAGGTAAATGTCGAGAACCTCCGCCGCACGCATACCAGCGCTCAGGCCAAGCGCGATTATGCCACCGGTTGACGTACCTGCCAGCAAATCGAAATAGGCCGCTGCGGACCCGCCTTTCAGAAACCGGCGCTCGCATTCGGCCAACACGGCGGCAGGCAATATCCCTTTTATACCACCACCATCGATCGAGAGGATGCGGAAGGTGTCGGCCGTCCATTCAAGCTGTTCACGCCGATGAAAAATCGTGCCGTGTGACCGCCGCAACTGAGGTTGATCCATAATAACGTTCCAATGCTGCCGCGACTGAGTTGCGGCTATCTGTTTCTGACCTGATGTGCTTGCCGGTGCCGAACCATTTGCCGGTCAACAACCAACTCTCGTAGCAGCTGAGCCAGTTCGATGCCCAAGGGATGGTGGTATTGCTAATGCGATCAACTGGTGTCCATTCGTTTGCTTCGTCATCAAAGAGGCAAAGAAAGGGACCGATCCGCTGCGTTCGTGGATGTGCGATATAGACATGTGGTAGCGAGCCTTCCGGATTTCCAAATCTCCGTATCAGCGTCGGACTTAATACCTCTACCAGAGGCTGAAGATAGAGATTTGACCGCCCCTCGGGCAACAGAGGCTCGGTGTATTCCACGCGCAATCGATAAGTGGTCTTGTGTGGCGTGAGCGTGCCATGCCAAACGGCGGTTCGTTTGTCTGGCTGATCGCACGACCAGGTCGGAAGAACGGCGTGCATATCCATAATCTGGTTACCAACAGTTATCATCGGGCACGACGCCCCCCATGTTAGTGTTGGCACGGGCAGGTGTGATCAGGCCGCTTGCAGCCGTGACACCCGCCGCCAGAGCAGGGGTCGCAGGCTTGAATTCTCCACCAGGTTTCATTCCGACCGTGCCGTGCTCAAGCTGAACCACCCGCGCCTGATGATACGCCTTCAGCGCTGCTTCGCCGGCTTTCTCGCCGAAGAGATCGTCGAATGTTGACTGAATTACCGCTGGGTCGAAGCCTACGCGCTGGAGTGTCTTCAGACGATCAATGAGTGTCTGGAGATCACGGGCCCACAGTTGCTGATCACTCCGGTTTTCAGGCCACCGGTCGGTAAAGATGTCGGGAGTATGTGCCGGATTGCGAACCTCTAACAACTGCAGGCAGCTTTCGGCATCCTGAATGCGGCGGCGCATTCGTGTAGCCAGTGCGATAACCTCGTCAACGAGACTGTTCTGCACGGGACCAGCTTCCAGCGCGATCGCAGCCATGACGATTGAGGGAGGTTTCCGCTTGCCACGGTGGTCATCATGTTTGCGGAAACGCTTGTCACGAAAGCGCTTGATCAACTGCAGAGCAACGACGCGCGGAGACTTTTGGTCGAGTGGGACATGAACAGGCATCGGTTGGGTATCAGCCTTAATCATGCCGCCATCAGACGCCATGCGTTTTGCCATGGTTTCGTAGGTTTCGCCGTCTACGAGGAAACGCCGCGCGTCAAAACGATCCTGGAAGACTGCGCTGGTTTCGATATGGCCATTGAAGTGGTCGGCAAACCCCTTTGGGTTCACCTCCTTGTGGTAGCAAGTGCTCGTTTCAGGCTTGTGGTGGAACAGGGTCGCGACACGCTCCGGAGTTCCAGACAAGCGAACAACCGGCATCAGATCCACGGTCACGCCATCCGGATATGTCACCGTCACACAACGGCTGTTCTTTTCAATCAGATAGTCATGATACTTGCTGCCCGGATCGCCCTTGATTGAATTATAGAGCGTCGTCAGGACCCATTCAGGTCCGCTTCCCGGCAGCACGCTCAATTCAATGACAGCATCGACATCATGTTGATCTTGCTTCAGACGAGATCTCGTCGGTGCGTTAATGGCAAAGCTGCCGGACGCATAAATCTCATCGACGAGGTCTTCGAACGGGCTCCCGGGCCGATCCACATGGCTGGCCAATCCACGATAGTGAGCTTCCGCGTCGCGGTGCATTGTCACGGTGATCTGGATCGCTCGGGCCACATCCATGAGCGCAGCTTCAACGGGATCAATATCCAGGCTGCGCGCGTAATCTTCAAAGTTTGTTCTTACATTCATTTCCTTCTGCCCCCTCAGGCTTGACGGATTCTACGATCTGTCTTACAATTATTGACGTTTTCGTAGGGCGTTTTGTGAAAGAAAAAGCCGCGAGAAAGCGGCGGACATCCTACGATTTCGTCATAGTAACACAACCAAGGGCGTCATGTCAAACTCAACAGACGAAACGGGAGGATTCGGCGAAAGGTTACGCCGGGCCAGAGAGAACAGAGAACTTAATCAAACCGAATTGGCCGCAAAGGCCGGCCTGCAACCATCCGCCATCGGACATTTCGAGAAGGAAAGACGAAAGCCATCTTTCGCCAATATCCGATCCCTCGCGAAAGCACTGAATGTGACTTCTGATTATCTCCTTGGGCGCACCTTGGAGATGGGCCAAGCAACAACAGTGTTCCGAGGAGAAGAAAACCTATCTGACGGCGACAGAGAGCACATTCAGATGATGATTGACTTGATGAATCAAAAGAAAGCGGAGAAATGAGCAAGTTCCGGCTCACTATGGCGCGACGTCAGGGCGAGCTAAAGGCCAAAGAGATGGGGTTTGACAGCTTCCCGGTTGACCCATTTGCAATAGCAGAGGCCGAGGACATCATGGTTGAGCCAAAGCCGCCTGATCGCCCAGGTGTCAGCGGAGGAATTATATTCTTCGACGACCGTGTCGGCATCTTCTACGCGACAGATATTGTCAGCGAGGGTTTCCGCAGATTCACGGTGTCCCACGAGCTTGGGCACTATTTTCTGGAAGGGCATCCGGAAGAGATCCTAAAGTCAGCTCCGATTCACATCTCCAAAGCGGGATTTTCGCAAGGTTCAAACTCCATTGAGCTCGAAGCCGATCACTTCGCGTCTGGTCTGTTGATGCCATCGAGGCTGGTTTCAAACGTCATCGGTACAAGCCGCGTCGGCCTTGATGCGATCATGACATTAGGTGACAGCGCGGAGTGTTCGCTGACGGCTTCAGCGATCAGAGCTGCCGAGTGTTGTGACTATCCGATGGCGGTGATTGTCAGTTCCGGTGACAAAGTGGCATACGCATTCCTGTCCGATAGCTTCAAGAAACTCGACAAGCTAACCTTTCTTCGTAAGGGCGTGCCTCTACCAGGCAGCCTAACGCGCGAATTCAATCGGAAGCCCGGCAACGTTGCTTCTGGTCAAACCGAATGCGGACAGACGACCCTTGCAAACTGGTTTTCTTGCACCCGCCGCCTGTCCTTGGACGAGGAGGTCGTTGGCCTGGGCAGCTATGGCTTCACACTGACCGTTTTGTCTAGCGACGAACTTGCGGAAGATCCTGACGACGAAGACTTGACGGAAGAAGAGGCTCTGATTGAAAGTTGGACGCCACGGTTTGCGCGTGGGCGTTAAGTTCCGAACGCTAGTTTACTTCGACTCAAACCACGAATTCTTGAATCCCTGTAGCATGGGGAATGTCCGCTTCTGCTCTGGAAATGAAGCCACCATGCGCAGGCAGCGAATGTCCGGAATCCGCCCACTTACGAGAAACGGTATCATCGAAGCTAAACAGTCATCAACATGCTCAGGGGATTTGGACAAGCCAAACACCCTTCGCCGTCAGGGTGGAGGCGCGGCCTCCCCCCTCGGACAAGACAAATAGACAAGGCCGTGTCCTCGGCTACGCCTGCGGGCCGCACCAACCTTGTCGATTTGTCCTGTCTCGCCCCCCTCCGCGTTCGCCACGTGGCAGATTTGCAGGAGCAGGCGGCTTCGCCGTCTGACCTCCAAATCATCCCGATTTTCCGGATGAGAAACAGGATCAAATGAAACAAGCGGGCTTACGGATGGGAAGCGAAGAACTTCAAAATAGGAAAGAGTTTGGCGCAATAGGAAAAACTATGTGTCGCCTCACAATAAGGAATGTGGAACGTCATGAAACTTTGACTCCTTCGGTCGCTAAAACTTCAAGAAACGCAAAGATCACGTCACTCAGTTTTAACCCAAACGTCAAGCATTTCTGGCCCACAAGCTGCAGGGCGCCGAAATTCGCAATGTTTTCATCGAAGCAGCGACCGCAGGCCTTTAAAGTGAACACTCGACGGGTGTTGAAACACTTCGCAAGGCGAGCTCATCAACGATGTATGTAACTTCCAGTGAACAACCGTCGGAGCTGGCCATATTTCTGACGTCAGCAGGATTAGGTTCAAATTTATAGTGCCAAGTACTTTCCCCCTCTACCTCTTGTCCATCAAATACTCTACTCGATCGTAATTCTGGAGTAATGAGCAGGTTTACGGAACGAACATAACCGACCTGCTCCGAAGGATTTCGCACGAAAACGTCGAAAACTCCGTCTTCTCTGACTGCTAGCAGCTGAAATTCAGTCTGGCGGAAAACTAGCTCATAAAACGTTGGCGCAGTCAGACCAATAACTGAAATCAAAGCGATTATCAGTGATAAGCTCGAAGAGCCGATAGTAAGAAACCGGCGCCAGTCTTGATAATGGTCGCACTCTGTGCAGACTTTGGCAGAGACGGGGATAGATTTTTTACAAATTTTGCAGACTGGATTATCTGACATGAAAACACTTCTTGCCTTAAGTTTTGCGTTTCTAGGGTTCATCAGCCCAGTCTATGCAGCATGCGTTAGCTTCACGCCGGTTACGATAAACTTCGAGTACGGAGACCCTAGGTTTAACGTTGCACAGATTCTGTTACAGTCAAACCCAACGTTGATAGTAGATGGCACCGAAATCACACTTAGCAGCTTAGAAGGGGCCGATCCTTACAGTCACAATTTAAACTATTGTGTTAGGCCCGAGGCCCTTAGTGGCGCAGAGATTTCGTTCAGACTAGCCGGAAAGACCTATCGAAACCTGCAGCTGCTCGATGACGGCAGCAACCTCAAAATCGCAATTTTCGAACCTGATGACCCAATGGTTGGGTTTGTCACAGACATGCAAGTGGCCTATCGAGGCAGGATCGGCGCTGTCGGTATCAGCTTCAACATCCACAATACCCAGCAGTTAGGATTTTCCACGGGGCCAACGATTACTACAAGGTGGACGACTAAATCTGTATGCGGAGCACCGCAACCCGTAGAGCGGCAGTTTACAATCGGTATCTATCAGGGACGCTTCGACCTTACGGAGACAGTAAACGGTACTGAACGAGCCAGGGCGCTGCTTCCAGCATCGGCGGGTGCAACGCTTACGGGGGATTACTGCTCAGAAGAAGGCGTGACCTTAGTGATAAAATCGGCTCCGCTCGAGTTTGACCCTGAGCTGAACTCCCAGCGTGTCCTTATTGATATTGCGTTGACTGAAGGCGCACGCGAGCTTCTCGACGCTGAGGAGTTAACCCTGAGCGATTGGGCAATCGAGTTTGATCCTGACGCATCCCTTGCTAAGTCTGAGTACCTTTCACTTTTTCTATGTGCCGCCGAACATTCACTCGTGGCCAATTCGCGGCCCACGCGGGTCTATTTCAATGGTGAAAGTGATAAAATTATGGATTTTGCAGTCCGGAACGCAGAGTATCTTACCCAAGTGAGGTTGCCCATTATTGCCGAATTTAGCAAGGAACAGCTTGGAACTTCTCATGAGGTTGAAGTGACATACGAAAATAGTACTCAGTGCTTTACCGGGCCCCACATTCAAGACGGCAGAATTAATTTCCCACCGCTCTTTCTGGAGCTCTTGATGCTCAAGGCAGAAGACACGGCGATAGCTGAGCAACTTATTTGGTCATTTGCGGCTAACAATTCATTTCCATTAGGCGGTGAAACCGATAGTTTTGAAGATAAGATCACCTGTGCATATGCACTTTTAAACATGAACCACCGCCGATACACATTCTCACCAGCTGATGTATGCGGGCTCGCATTCAACGATTTTTACGAGATTTGGCGAGGGTTAAGGACAAACAGTGAAACCATGGGCGATGTTGCAGCCGTCTATCGCGATGCTTTGGAGTTCGCCCTGGCACACGAATATGGTCATTTTGCATTGGGTCACCTAGACCGCGAACTAACGAAAGAGGACGAAATAGAGGCTGATCTCTTTGCCTACCGCTATCTCGCAAAAGAGTATGGTGAGGCTTACGCGTTTGTAATGATGAAAATGTTCTTCGCGACATACGCCAATTTGTTAGATCTTCCAGAGACGGCCCGAGCCGAATTTGCTGCAGCTCAGAACGTTGCATTTATGCCTAGTTCTACTGAAACGGACACATATCTCGCATCAGAATGTCGCGCCTATGAAACTCTCAGGGCGGCAGGCGTCGAGGATACGATCGGCGCGGACATTGATGACGGACTAGAAACACTATTTGGAGGTCTAGGCTCCGCTGTGTTTGATGAACTTTCCTCAAAACTCGGGATTGAACCGCTCGGTTTACTGGCACGATGCAACTGACCTGAACAGAGCATTCATTGAACCGGCTGCTGCTTTGTTCAGGTCTATGTAACGCTTTGTTCGACTTGGAGTATGGCCGCCTTTCGTACGATTTGAGTATAATCACACAGGCCGCACATTATCCGCACTTAAAGTGTCTCATTAGACTTAACGAATCACTTACAGGACGGTAGGTGTTTATCGGACAGTCATATGGAACAGGAGGCACATGAATGGGTGAACTTATTGGCTACGGCCGCGTCAGTAGTCGGAGTCAGTCGCTAGACATCCAAATCGAGGCTTTGACCAGCGCAGGTGTCGCCCGTGAACATCTCTATCTGGAAAAGGCATCAGGCCGTAAGCGCCAAGGCCGCGCTGCACTGGAAGACCTGCTGGGCCGAGGCATCCGTAAAGGCGATACCCTTGTTTGCACCCGTTTGGATCGTTTGGCCCGCTCCACTCGTGATCTGTTGCAGATTTCGGAAACGTTGGAACAGAAGGGCGTGAACCTGAAAGTGCTGGAACAACCCATTGATACGTCTTCACCCGCAGGTCGATTGTTCTTCACCGTCCTCGGAGCGTTTGGGGAGTTCGAGGCCAGCATACGAGCGGAACGTCAGCGCGAAGGTATCGATGCTGCATTGGCCAAAGGGGATGACAGCCCGTTCAAAGGACGACCGCCTTCCATTGACCCGAACAGCATCAAGCGATTGCGCGATGAAGGTATTTCACCGACCGACATCGCCGTTAGGCTGGGCATTGCAAGATCATCGGTTTATCGGTTGATGAACGAAGTTTCATAGTGCCTGACCTGATCCATACGGAGTTCGAAGTAAATGTCGGAGATTTTTGATAATGCTGTCACATCAATCAGACTAGGTATAGAAGACTTCGAAACTGATGACGATGACCGAATGATGAGCGCTGCCCGCAACTACTACGCGGGGCTATTGTTGCTTGCGAAGGAATGCCTTGTTTCCACAGCACCAGCTGCTGAAGCCATGGCTATCGTGGGGGCACGGTTCAAGCCTATCCCTAACAATGCTGGCGGAGTCGATCACATCGTTGATGGATACACGACAGTTGATCTTGGAACGCTGAAGAAACGGTTCAAAGACTTTAAACTGCCTTGGCCTAGTGCTGACATTAGTAAGTTGCAGCAATACAGAAATAATCTTGAACATTACCATTTGGCGGAACCTGTCGCAGCACTTCGGGAGGCTATTGCATCGTCATTCCCGATGATTGTGGATTTCTTCAAGATACTAGACGAAGACCCACAGCATCATCTTCCTAGTGTCTGGGACGTGATGGTCGCCGAACGCGCAACTTTTGAAAAACTGCGGTTGGAGTGCGATGCTACTTGGGTTCCTATTGAATGGCCGACTCTGATTTCTGGGCTGGATCGAATGTCGTGTCCAAATTGTAAGTCGTCTTTGATCGCGCAGGATGACCCTGCAAACATCCTTTACTCGGACGCTAAGGGGAGGTGTATTCAGTGCAATGAAGAGATCAGTCATGCCGACATCATGACCAAGATAGTACGGATCAACTTTGAAATTGATGCCTATACTGCTGCAAAAGAGGGACTAGAATCACCGATTGGAAATTGCCCTGAGTGTGGCGAGAAGACTTATGTAGACTGCTACACTAATGAAGGCGAAGACGGTATTTGTTTCGCTTGTGGTGTGACCGTCGATAACATGTGTAGTCGTTGCCACCAGCACATACCAATTGAGGAATACGACGGGGAGTGGTGCGGAAGTTGCACCTATGCTTTTGACAAAATCATGGCTGAATAGCGCAATCAGTCTTCTTAAAACGTCAAGTCGCAGCTTGCTGCAAGTATCAAAAATGATCCTTGGTTTATTTTACCATTTCGGCCCCAGTCAGGATGCGTGTCGTATTACTGGGGTTGATCTGAAACAGAGCCGTGTTGGAGTTCATCGCGTCGCACAATGTGGATTTCACCATTATTCATTATCTGACCACCAACCAGCTGATTGAAGAAGCGGGCATGGCCAAAAATGGCCACATTCCCGCTTGTCCTATTCACAAGCAAGTCTCGGAAGAACTCAACTCGATCACCAAACTCATTGGGGCTTTCGGGCGTTATGCCTTTTAACAGAAACCATGCTTGATGAAACGCCCGTATCAACGTGCGCCGATAGGATTTGGTCAAGGTCGAAGGTAACGGGTATGCAGCGCCCTCGACATACTTCGATTTATAGCTTCGCAGGCTTGAAAGGGAACTACGCCTTATTGGTACATCTGCGGGGGCTATCATCCACTCGCTACAACTCTCCCAAGTTTCGAAATTTGTGTTGCGGTTGCCGAAAGCGATCAACGCTGTTTCTTCCGCCCGTCTCAGCGGCGAAGAGATCACATGGTCAAACTTGATGCCTGAGAGGTTACAGGCGGCTAACCTGGCTTGCTGTCGTCCAAAACTGGTTAACCTCGGATCGCGCATGGGATGCACAAGGCGTGCAAAAAATCCAGCTTTGTTGTATCGCGACTGGCCATGTCGCACGAGATAGATTTTGCCCTCAGTGATTGTTGGACCTCTTCCGCATCTTTGTGACTTTTTCAAACTTGTATTATCCAAGACCGATCTCCTGAGAATGGTACAGCCAAACATCCTCAAAGAACGAAGCCGCACGTCTCAAATATCGCCCGTCATTGACTTTCAAAAGATGGTTCTTCTCTCGATCTCCGCCATACAGCCGCTGCAAAAGAAGGGAATTGTCGATTAGCAGCATGCGCCAAGGGGGCGCCAAGTCGTACAGCCGCACCGAGATCGTCGGTTGATCTGACCTTACCTCCGAAAGCAGCATGATCGACTGTTCAACGTCATCTCTGAGCGCTTCAGCATTTTTGCCCAGTTTTTGAGCGATACCTTCGATCAAGACATCGTTGCTGCCGTTAGGAAGTAGCATGCGTGCATTCCCGCACTCTACGAACCTTTTTCTAACTTCTTCCGTGGCCAGATTCTTAAATCCCAGGCCATAAAAATCAACGCTTCGGTGATAGTCGCTACGTATTATTTCTTGTTCGACCTTGTACGAAATGTCACTGAGAAGTTCCCCAACACCAAAAAAATCTGAAAATGCTGTGGGCAGATTACCTGTCCTTGAAAAGTCTTGGCGTCTTAGTGCTGTGACAGGGTTCGATGGGCCAAATCTGGCAAAAACCTGTTCGACCTCATTCGCATCAGGGCGGTCTTCTGGATTGTATGAGATCGCATTAAACAGAAGGGTGCCGATATCTGAGGGAACTTCGGGATCCAAGTCGTGAACACGAGGTGTAGGGTGACCCTTTGCAACGCTTCCCGTCAAGAAGTTGTATGCCAACATACCGAAGGCAAAGATGTCAGCAGGAGCTTTCGCATCTAACAACCTGATGGACTGTTCCGGTGGAGCATATTGCTTGGGATTTCCAAGTACGTCGTCTGGAAGCACTAGTGCTCCGACTGTTGACATTCCAAGGTCCGCAAGTGCGACCGTGCCATCGGAACGAACCAATATGTTGCTGGGACACAAGTCACGATGCGCTATCCCTTTGTTGTGTAGGTGTTGAATCCCCATCGCAACTTGGTGAAGAACCTTCAATTTCTCCTGCGTTGAGAATCTTTGTCTGCTGCTTGGCGACTTGAAGGTCCTAAAGTCCAAACAGTCCTGCAAGCTACAATCTGCTTTTTCCAATACCATTACACGATCACTTTCGAAGTAATCGAAAAGTCTAATAATATGGGGGTGCTGCAGGTTGCTGAGGAAACTCGCTTCTTCATGAAATCTCCGCTCACGACCGTTGGAAGAATCATGCAAGACTTTGGCTACCAAGTTCTCGCCAACCCCTTCAGGTTTTTTGTTGGAAAGCTGGCATTCATAGACCTTTGCCGCTCCTCCTGATCCTATCTCTCCTCCAATTTCATATTTCTTTTTAACTTCTACCAACTCGTTCAAAAACTTGCTCCTTCACCAATCTGAACAAGTATGGTTCGCACGGACTATCTAGTCAAATCTAGCTACGCCAGGTCCACGAGAAGTACGGCAAGAAACCCATGCCCGAGTAGAGCATCGAGACGTTTGAAGCCTGTCGCAGCATCCGAGGCATACTCAGACGATCATCACGCGAAGCGTTGTGCGAAGATGAATATCGAAAATTCACTTAAATTATTGATTTAGAACAAATAGTATATTCATTTTTTAGGGTCCGGTACTCGCCTCCAACCGTTGCGCCAACTTTGTGACGACGCGTTGAGACTGCATTGCTCAACCTTGTGAGAAAGTCACAGAACCAGTCCTTTGCATAGCAAGGCGAGTAAGCTGTTCGATCCCGTAGCACAATTTTGTTGCACAACTGGCGCATTCGGCAACACGTCAGTGCAACGCTTCGGACTTGGCCGCTTTCACCCTAAGGTGTAACCTGCCGCTCAAATATAAGATCAGGACTGAGACATGGTAATCGAACGAGACCCGAACATTGTTGACTCGAGCATGTCGCGCAAAATTGTCGAGGACGGCATCACATTCGACGTGCAAATATATAAAATTGAAGGCACCAACGAATGGTCTCTCGATGTCGTCACCCAAGACGGAACATCCGTTGTCTGGGACGAGCTCTTCGCTGATGACGAGGTAGCTTTCGAAGAAGCCGTGAACACCATTAGGTCAGAGGGCGCGCTTGCATTCCAAAATGGTGGCGGCAACGTCATCCCTTTCAAAAGCAATGATTGATCCGCACTGGATTTGCGCACCACCCCAACCCTTTGAAACTCTTGAATATGCCAACATGGTGTACAAGTCATGATTTACGCACCATCAGTCCCAACGTGCCATCGCTGCCGACATCAGCAGGGGTGTGGTTTCTGATGGCAGCAAAGGAAGTCGGCATCTATTCTGTCCGAGTTCATAAAGGGAGCGAACGCAGTGCCAACCGACTTCCCAGATAGGGCAAGTTTTGATGCGATATGCTTCGATGCCTTTGGGACGTTGGTCGAAATCACAAACCCGCGTCGCTTTGCACGCAGGCTGCTCAAGGCAGTCCACCATAGCAAACGACGCGAACTGATAGTCCGGCTCGTCAGAGAAAACCGACCCTTTGACGAATGGCCCGAGGCAATAGATCATCACTGGAGCGATAGCGAATTCTCCCGACTGTCAGATGATCTTTCTGCCGAGCTTACCTCCATCAGATGCGACCCAGCATGGATGAAATCTGGCGAAAACTAAGGCAACAAGGCTTCAAGCTGGGCGTCTGCTCAAACCTAGCTGCACCATACGGTCTGCCAATGTTGGATAGGCTGCCGGACAATCCAGATGCGGTGACATTCTCGTATCTCGTTGGGCACGCTAAGCCCGAACCTGCGATCTACGCGAAGGTCATGGACAGCCTTGGTCTTCCCGCTGAACGGATCTTGTTCGTTGGCGACAGCGTTTCAGCAGATTTCGACGGCCCCTCAATGGCCGGCATGGCGTCGATGCTGGTGAACGAATTTGTAACGAAAGCAACAGCTTCCCCGGTAACTTAACCGGTTTGTTTGTCAGGCCCAGCAATTTCAGCATAGTCCTGCTTGAGCATGATCACAAAGGTACGTCCATTCGCGGATCTGATGAATACTGGCCCTCGAACGGTCGCGTCCAGGACTGCATCAACGTTTTCACGCAAGAACTCAATTGACACATCTGGTTCGTCTCTCAGTTTTTCGGCGTTGAAATGGGCTCGAATGATCAGTGCAGCTTGCTCCTCTGGAGATAAGCCGTTGTGGCCCGCGAGATCGCAGAGCGCATCAAACTCGGCATTAGAAAGCTCAATTGTTAGGTCCTCAGACATCAGTCTTCCTATCGCACACTAAGACATCACTTTTTTCGTACACGCGCACCAGCTTACCACTACATGAGACGGTGGAGACGCGATCATGATCCAGACGACGCGCCAAATGAATCGAAGCTACCCTTTGTTGAGCCGCCAGCTGTCCAAGGGTGACGTACCTGTCTTCGAATTCTTGGATGCTCCTTTGGGTGATGTAGTTTTTCAGGTGGTTGGTGTCCGGATTGCGCTTTGGAACTTGCGTCAGGTATCCACTGTCCCTCAAGTGACGCACAGAAATAATGCTGATCTTCAAGTAACTGGCAACGTCTGGCAGCTGTAGGTCACCAGTCAATGATATTGGCTGCTTGTCGCAAAGCGCGTCCCAATCAACTTCAAGCGCTTGCAACCCTATGCCATCCCCGCGACTAAGCCTTCCTTCCAGGCAGCCGTGCGCCCACATTTCGACAATTCGCGCAACGCCGACCCCTTTCGCGCGGCAAAACTCGCTGAGTGGCACAACAGGCCTGTTCGCCAAAATCTCCGGAAGATGCCCGACGTTTTTCAAGAGATCTGAGACCTGCTCGCGAAACACATAGCGGAGCGAGGACGTTACCTGGACCGTATCAAGGACCCCGCGATTTTGTAGGTTTTTTACCTGATAAGCACCAATCCCTAGAGCTTTCGCTGCATCAGATAGATTCATCAGATTTCCCCAGTACGCCTGTGCCTGCGCGACTTCGTCGATATGGACATCCGTGCGTTTGAGCGCCTCTTCCTCTGGCAAACCGTTAATGTGACCAAGTAATTGCTTGAGAAATGTCACACCGAAGCCGGAACGTTTACGTGCCTCATCCATAGTGAGCCAGGTTTCCCGCTTAGGTCGTTGTCCAAAAACACCTTTGCCCAAGGGGGTCGGGTAAGTCGCAAAGACGTGCTGACATGTCGCGTTCATCAGATCGCGCAACGCTGGCGCTTTGTGAACCTCTCGAAGCCAATGATAGAATGACCCCATGTCGGCAGTATAGTAAGGGCGTTCAGCTGTGCTTTGTCGGTGGAGTTGCTTCAAAGCGGACCGGTAAACATCAGGGCCAGCGACGAGTTTCTCGAAGCCCGACTGACATAGGTCGCGCTCTTCAGCGACTGACAGGCCCGTTACCGCCTCGGCTTTGTGGCCGACGAGAGCCGCTCCTAGCGCAAGACATCCGCGGTACAATTGATTCAGGTCAAAATCCTTAAGCCAGTCATCTGGGGACCCAAGCCAAATGCGTCGCCTCGTGTATTTTTCGAATTCTGTCGGTTGATATACGCCGGACTGTTCAGAGGCCTGCTGGACGATGTCGATCTGTTCTAGGACCCGCCCAACAAAATCGTATGTCGTGTGGGTGTCGGACGAGGAGGGCAGTGTGATCAGGGCACATCCATGTTTCTCACAAGTGGGAAGCGATAGGACCGTCCACTCCAGCATCTGAAAAATAGCCGATGGACCGCCATCTGCGAGAGAGCCGATCACACACCGTGGGCAAAGTCTGACAGCAGTTCGCCGCAGCACACCTGTACTCGCAACAGCCTGACCTACCCGGTAATGACCGATTCCGATTTTTCGCGTTCTGGACGCCTTCAATTTCCCCAAATCTTCGCCGATCAACCAAGAGAGCCGTTCGAGTTGATCATCACGTCCGCTGCAAAGAAACGGCCACCGCATTCCGAGATCAGAGCAAAAGTCACGTGGTGTCGTCTCATATTGCCTTGCGGAACGGCTGACGTATCCAGAAAGCGTCTCCCCCTCAATGAGGGGGAGAGCCAGGACGAGAGGCGCATTCACACCAAAGCCTCATCGCTTCTGTACTGGTCGTCGAAAATGCTCCTTGGGTTAATCCTCGCGAAATCCTCCGCAAGGAACGGATTCAGCGCATCCACAGCTGCACTGCGATCATGGAAAACGTCAGCAAAGTAGCTATTTTTCAGCTTTGCGCCCAGACCTTCCTTGATCAACGCTCTCGCGACCGCTTGGACCGTTATTTCGACCATCAAGCCGAATTCATAGTCCGCTGCATGCATGAGACGCTGCGCGAATTGCTCGGTCAGCAAATCCTCAGCGACCTCAATTTTCGCCCGCCGCGCATAACTCTTTACGAGTTCCAGAACCGGGGCGACGTGTCTGATGGCATGTAGTCGATCAATTTCGACCGGGTAGAGCCTGCGCGCCAACTGAGGATCCTGATTCACGATCTGTTTGAGGTCTGGCATCCCGGTCAAGATCAAGCCTGTGGGCCAATGCGAATTCTCCATGAGTGACTTCAAGGTATTGACTACGGATTGTCGTTCTTTGTCAGTCTGATGACGGGCAAGGTCCTGCGCCTCGTCGAGATGTAAGAACAGTGTGCGTCGAAGCTTGAGTTGGATTTTGACCTGATCCCAAATCACAGATCCCTGCTTGTCCCCTGTGATCGGATAGCCAAGCGCACGAAGTGTCGCGGAGCCCACGAATTTCATTGTCGCAGGGCTTGGCACCTGCAGACCAATGAATTCGCAGTGTTCTTGCTCCGGATCGGTTTGAAGCAAGCGGCGGTTCTGGTGGATCAGTTCTCGTATGGCAGTGGTTTTCCCACTGCCAGATTGCCCAACGAGAACGATACCGCGCACGTTGCTTTTGACACCATCCGCCATGTCGGCGCGCCGTTGTTCGAGCAATGACCGAAAATGCGCCTCCAGCTTCTTGTACGAGGGTGTCGGTGCATAGGCCGAACGCACATCTTGTATGATTTGTCGGATCGTTGATTCACGCGTCGTCATCGTTTTCCTCCTCTTCATCGCTGAATGACCAAAATTCGGCGTCGCTGTTCGGATCGTCCCTTTGTATCGATCTCGTTCCTGGCAAATCAGTTGGCTCAGCTTCGATCTCGTTCGAGAGCAATCCCTTTGGGTCATCTCCAACATCTGATGCGATCTGCGACCCAAGTTCTGGATCAACGCCAAGCGACAAGCCCCAGAAGGTCTCTCGTTGGGCACGTTTGATTTGATCATGAGTGTCGCCGATCGGACCTAGTTGGCGAAATGCGCATTGTTCGACGTTGATCTCTTTGATCCGCCTTATTGCCCGGTCAACGACATCCTGGCTGAACGAAGCGGCGTGGCGATTGTTCTGGCGAAGGTCAAAGATCGTACGTTCCCACGCTGCAAAGGAAACCCCTTCGAGCCCGCTAATCTGGGCCCTTAGGGTTGACCAACCACTCTCGTTGCCGCCTTCAAGCCAAACAGAAATGCGCCCCATATCTTCGGGGTCGATCCGAACATCAACAGTCTGTTGTCCAAATTTCTGGAAATGCTTCGCGAGCCGCTCCGAATGATAATTGACGCCATTTACAAGCACCCCATGGCGGCCAGTTTCGCGTGAGATGCCAACACCCAGGATATGACGAAGAACATCGTTACTCAGCGGGGGCGACCAACCAAACTCGTTGACCAGCCGGTCCCAGACGATATTCGGGGTCGCATACTCGAGGCCTCTGTGTTTCCGGTTGTGATAGACATCCACAGTAAAGCGCAACAAGAGTTCGATGATGCTTTCAGCGGTGTGAACCGCATATTTCTCTGAAGCGTAGTCAACACGTTCCTTCGGATTTGAGAAAGTTCGGCCTGTAAGATACGGCATCAACAACGTCGCGATCGTCCGGAAGACGCGCTCTACACGCCCACGGAGCTTTGGAATTCCCGCCGGAAGAACAGAGTAGTCAATCCCAAGGTCAGACAGTGCCGCCCTGAATTCCGTACTGACAAAAGCTGGGCCGTTGTCGACGGCGACATGATAGATGTGGCCGTGCTGCTTCCACTCCGTTTCGCAGCCGAGCTGGCGTGCCAATTCGGTCTTATTCCGCATCGCCATCCATAAGACGGCCTTTGCATCCGCAGCCGTAGGGCTGTTGGACAGCTTCAGGCCAAGAATGCTGCGGCTTGCCGTGTCGAATGCGACGCATACCCAAAACCGCCCTGTTTCCAGATCGCGAAACTGGTCCTGGCTGAAGTCAACGCCGGCTTGTTTCAAGATGGCGATGAGATCGATTTCCCACTCGTCCATTTCAATGCGCTTGAGTGGAACCGAGAGCTTTAGACCTCCGCCGTGCGCACCTAGTTTGTTCTTCGCCGCCGCCAAACCTTTGCGTGCAGCAAGGACCTCGAACTGATCCAACTCTTTGATCCGGCGCTCGATAGTGCTCTTCGAGACTTCTTCCAAAGGCGCCTCACCACTCATGGCGCGGACTTTGTTGCGCTGGCGAATTTCATCGTTCACTGATTGATGAACATGACCCGGCAAGAGCTGGTTTGGGTGCAAGTAACTCTCAAGGTTTCCTTGAATAATTGCTTCTTGCTCAGCACCAACTTTTCGGGCGTTGCCGCCGTTGAACATCGATTTCTTGACGAAGACCATTGGATCTTTGGAAATCTCCCATTCGCGTAACCAGGACATGATCGATGTCCGGCAGGGAGTTCTTCTGACTGCCACGCTGTCAAAATCCGCGCCAGGTGCTGCTTTTTTCAACCCTAGCTTCAGCTTTTCGATGACCCGCTTTTCAAGTTCCGGCAAAAACTCATGCCAACGCTCCGCAGAACGATTAAAGTCACTCCCTGCCTCCATCTCCAGTATCGTGGTGCACCAGCATTCCTTCCAGAACGCTTCAAGTTGGGCTTTAGCCGGCATCCGGGACATCAAAGCCCCTCCAGCAATGGCGCGACGCGATACCTGTCGGCTCTCGAAGTAACCGTACTGAATGGAGAATTGTCCGCTGTCGATAAGGTCCTTCAACTCGGCATGGGTCAACGAGACCGTCTCGCCGTCCCCGCGCAATCGTCTGATTTCGATGAACAATGGGGTTACTTTGATGATGGCGTACAGACAACCGTTGGCAACGATTGCGTCGCATGTGGTCACGCCCAGGCGTATTTTTTCATGTTTCATCGGGTGTCCTGCTGAGGTGCTACAATTGAGTTTATGGAGATTGGTTGACGCGTGTTTGCCCTGAGCTTCCCGGCATAGATCGCGCGGAATACTGCTCTGAATGCACGGGCACCCAGATCCGTCGACGCAACCAATTCCGCGATGGGAAGCTCGTTGCAGAGCCGTCCGACGAGACCGGCAACAATGTCGTCGGCCTCAGGGTCGGGGCAGCGTCGAAAGAAGTTCAAAAGCTCAGCGTTTTGAACTTCAATGCGGTGCCGCTCGCTTTCTGTGACGAGGCATACTTTGTCGGCAAAACCTTTCGGCAAATCGCGCCAAATGGCTTGCAATGTTGCTCTGAAGTTAAGGCGTTCGACGCGCTCCTTCGGTTTGACCGCAATGGCGACACGTGTGCCGTCCTTAAACTCGGCGAGGTAATCAAACCGATGCGTGCGCTGCTTGCCATCTACGTCAACGTAGCCAACCGGCCTTGGTTGATCGAACAGGTTCCAAAGGTTTGGATGCGCCAACGTCAGAAGACAGCATTCGCGTTCACCTTGGCTGGCGCTTATGATCTGTCGCCAGTAGCGCTCAGCGGGTGTCATTGCCAGTGTAAAACCCCGCACCGTCAACTTAGATCGTCGCGGGAACATCAGTCCGGCTACCGTTGGCGCCGGGGGACGATAGAAATCGTCATCATAGTAATCAGTCATGTCTCTTAGCCGAGCATCCGACTGGCGTCGGTGCCGTGGCCCTCCTTAATGATGGGAAAAAGAGACCCGCCCGCAGAAACCTCTGCAGAGTTGACGGATCTCGAAATTTGGGTCATGAAGAAGGTGCAAAGGGCTTCAAACTTTTGCACCTAAGGCCTTGTCGGAAGTCGCAAGCTTCCTTCAAGGCTTTTGTTTTACGGGCTCATTGTTCATCCTCCTTTGTTATAGGCGAGAAAAGTTCGTCGACCGGCCGGTCGAGCACCTCGGCGATGGCACGCTCAACACGTGGCACGCTGATTTTCCGTAGACCAACAAGCGACATCGTGGTTCGCGACACGCCCACCTCCCGCGCAATCTGCGCGAGCGATGTACCCTTCAAGCGAAGCGCCATTTTCAACCTTTCATGAGCGGCAAACGCCTCTTGATCTTGTTGGCACATGCAGAAGTCCCGTCGTCGGTGATCTCCAAAGAGACCAGGTTTCAGCGGGAGGTTTGCTTGTAAAGCTGCAGCAGGCAAGGGTTGTCAGTTAGTTGCTGTGCCTCAATATTTTGAGGTCTCGACTGCGCCATGCACAAAACTTTGTAGATTTTCTGGATTGATTGTTTGATTTCAGCAGCATTGGCTTGCTAGATTTCCAACCGAAAGAACAACAAATAATCCTCTGACAGCGCAAGCAATGAAGAAAAAGACGGCCATGAAACGATCGCGAAGACAGCGAAGCAAGATTGAACAGTGTTGTTCGAGAGAATCGAAAGCACATCAAAACGACGGAATTCGCCTGCGGATGATACGGCGAAGTCTGCATAAGACTCAGAAGGAGTTTGCAGCCGAGCTAGGCATTTCAATGAGCACCCTCGCCAACTATGAAAACGCTAGAACGGAAATGCCACCCAGTTTTGCAAGAGCCGTTCTTAGGGCCACCGGCTTGAATCCTGTTCCTTTAGACCCTGAACAAGACCCCAAGCTGCTCCTACAGTTGAAAGTCACGAATGCGGTCCTTCCGCCCAAGCCCCTTTACGTCAGAATACAGCTGCTACGGAGACGGTGCATAGCGATAAGAAATGAGGTGTACACGCCAATGCGACTGATGATCGATAATGCCTTTCATGTAGCGTTCTCGATAGCCGCGTTGGTTTTCGCGGTGGAACAACTACGGCGCTTGCCCTCCTTTGGTGCACAAGACCCAAGCCTATTCAGAGACATCACATTGGTAGGCGCGCTTTTGACAATAATTGCACTGATTATTCCAATCGTTCAAAGCATTCCTTGGGGGATACGGGCGCAGCTCAGCCGTGGATCGTGAACCTGCAGGGCGGATCCGGTCATTCGCTGCAACGGCACCAGGTCACTGTATTTGTTAGTGAAGCAGACATTCACGAGAGATCATGAAGTGTATGGGGCGTGATCTCCCCTCGTATGGACCATAAGGAATTTCCCATCCAATTACGTATCTGATACAGCAAGTGCTTTGGCGAAGTCGTTGGCGGGAGAGCGATATGACAAGGCTTGGGAATCTGTCACCTCCTGACTTTGAGGATTTGTGTCGTGATATCCTGCAAGCTGAAACCGGTCAGCGTTTTTCTGCGTTTGGCGCGGGAGCTGATGGCGGTGTTGATGGAAGGCATTCCAAAGGTCCTCAGTCGACCGTTCTTCAATGCAAGCATTATCTGAATTCAACGTTTTCTCAGTTGAAGTCGGCTTTGAACAAGGAAGTGCCTAAGATCGATCTTCTGAAACCAAGTCGTTACATTTTCTTGACCTCTCAATCGTTGACACCTGCACGCAGTGACGAACTAGCAAGTGTGTTAGGTGATCGCCTCAAACATCCGGAAGACATTTGGGGGGCGGAAGACATTGAGGCCGCGCTGAAGCGTCACCCCGAAATCGAAAAAGCACACCTGAAACTCTGGATGGCCAGTACGGCGGTTTTGGAGAAGGTGCTGCATTCAGGTCTCGAGGCCCATACCGCAGCGACCAAAGCTGAAATCTTGGACGAGTTGAGGGTCTATGTTCGCAACCCAAGTTTTGACGCTGCGTTTGAAAAGCTGGAAAGACATCGCGTGCTTGTCGTGTCTGGTCCGCCAGGTGTGGGGAAGACCACGTTGGCGAAAATGCTCACTTATCACTATCTCAATGACGATTGGCAATTCTGCGCGATAAAGTCGCTCGATGATGGCTTTGCCAAACTCGATGAGGAAAAGCGAACCATCTTCTTTTTTGACGACTTCCTCGGTCAAATTGAGCTTGATCGCCAAGCGCTTGTTCAACGCGACGGGCAACTTGCGAGATTTGTGAAACGGGTAAAAGCTTCAAAAAACGCGCGTTTCATTCTTACCACGCGCGCACACATTTTTGAGGAAGCACGAAGGCTTTCAGATCATATGGATGAGGGCCGTTTCCAGCTTTCAAAATTTCTGCTGGATGTTGGTCAATATACTCGCGCAATTAAGGCGCGCATATTGTTCAACCATATTGCCGCATCAGACTTGAGTAGCCAACACATAAAAGCTCTACTTCAAGGTGACTGGCTGAAGAAGATCGTCGATCACCGAAACTACAATCCGCGCCGAATCGCGCATGTTGCTGCGGAGTGTCCTGAGGACTTGGAAGCATCCGCTTACCCAGCATTTGCTTTCAAGACCCTAGAAAATCCTGCTCCAATCTGGGCAAAGGCATACCGCAGTCTCAGTATGCGTTGCCAGAACCTGCTTGTGGCTCTCTACTTCGGCAATCAGTATGGCCAGTCCATTAAGGTTCTGCAGGAAAACTACAACGCGATACACAATAAAATCTGCGAACATTATTCACAGCCGTCAAAGCCAGAGGACTTCGAAGAAGCTCTTAAATCACTAGAGTCTGGTTTTGTTGCAATATCGGATCAGCAAGTTCGGTTTGTGAACCCATCAGTCCGCGACTTTCTGAAAGAGCATTTATCTGATGCAGATTTTCTTAGCCTGCTGCCGAATTTTTGTGTTCGAGCTGAATGGGCGCAGAACTTATGGATTCACTTGAAGCATAGGTTCCAGACCGATCCCGATAAATTGAAAACGCTGGCGCAGGCTTTCTTGCAGTTTGCAAACAAACTGTACCAAATCCCCAACTTCGCAAAGGTAAAGTCAAAACAGTACAACTATTGGTTCCGCGAACTAGTTGACCTTTCTATCTCTGAGCGCGGATCCCTTCTGCTCGACTTGTTTGAGCAAACTGACGACCGTAGCTTTCTCGATGCCGCAATCTCAGTTGTGAACAGTCAGTTTCTAGGAATCGAAGCGTCACGTGATTCCAGAGACTTACCAGAACTCCATTGGAGAGTTTCCAACTTTGTCGATGATGATGTGGAGGGCAAGACGGTCCTGCTCACTTCAGTTGAAGCCGCTCTAGTCAGGGCAATCGAGGCTGGCGTTCCGATGGACGAGTTGGTCGCCGTGAAAGACGCCATTGAAGAGTACCTTGACGATGCTATTGATCCCGAACCTGTCGAAGCGGCGATTTATTCCGCGATTGACTATGAGTTTGATGAGATTTCAGAAAGAATCTCTGACCTTTCGTCCAAAAGTGAGCTGAATGAGCACCTAGAGATGCTGGAGTTCATTGCACAACATACTGGTCGAAGTGCCGAGACTGCGAAAATGGTGATACAAGAGAAAATCAGTGAAAATGAAGCGCCTGACTATGATGACTATCGACCAAGCTCTCCAGGGCGAAGTAGCCAAGCCGATGCCGAGTTTTCCGACGATGATCTCGTGAGCTTATTCTCGACTCTTTCGAAATGATATTTGTTAAAAAATTTTTTGTTTCCAAGAAGATGGGGATCATTGGTCCGCTTTGAGGAAAGTGCTTTGCAACGCCGACCGACATGACCAAAGGTAACATTAGGTTTTTCTTCTTGATCGACTCCAGCACTCAATATCAATTTTCGTGGGCCTGAACTATCGCTGTGATCTCTCTAAACCAGCCGACAACGTCACCGTCAACATCCCTCTCAGACAGCAATTCCGCTGTCATTCCCGCCGCCACTTTTGTATTCAATACACGTTTAGCTGAACCCGGTCCCATGTCTGGCGCCAAGTCAGTCAACTTACTAGCATCGGACACAGCTAACGGCACATTTGTTTGGTCATCCACTTCGATTTCAATCGCTAGTTCATCAAAGATGGCGACACTACTCAAATAGTTTTCCGTCTCTCTTTTACTCGTGAGTCTAGCGGTATTTGCATTGTCTGCAGCATTCACTTGATCGACATATTCTTGGTAGTTGGCCACATCTTCCAGACCGCAATCCCGATCATAGACATGATATTCGACGCAACCAAATCCTTGTAGGTACTGCCTTGTTACCCAATGCTTTAGATCGGCTCCGCCCATAGGGACGATGGCAACATGTGGGGAAGATGAAATATCAAGAACCGTTGGGTCAATGCCGGAAACAGCCGTAAAGATATTATCAAAAAAGTTAACGTCGTTCGGCCCCTCAACCATCACCAATACCCTTACTCGGCTATCTGGCAAAACACCCAACTCGTTGGCAATCTTGAGAAGAAGCTCGGCTTCACCTTCATCGCTTACCTCTTCGATTGTTGGACAAGCTGCCTGCACATCCTTTGTGACAAGCCTAAGGGATACCGCTGGCAGATTTTGCGCGACAAGCGGTGAATGAGTTGTGAGTAACACCTGTGCTCTGTTGCTTTCTGCCAGGCGTTTAAAGCTATCCAGTAACAGCCTTTGGTTCTGAGGATGCTGTGAGCTTTCGGGTTCTTCGAAAGCATAGATAACCCCACGTCCGTCTTCGTCGGAACGGCGCTCTGCCTCTGCTCTAAAAAAGTTTAAAAGCACAAGGCGTTTCGTACCCGATCCCCTCTTATTGAAAGGAATATCACCCTCGGTTTTGAGTGTGGTTTTAAAGCTGTCCCATTTAGGCTGACCTGATACGTCTGGCGACAGCCCTACCGCCAATTCTGGAGCCATCTCTTGAAGCTTCAGCAATGTCCGCTCAACCAGCTCGTTCGCTCGTGCTTGAACTTGGTCAACAATCGCAGTTATTTCAGCTTCGCGTTCCGCAATTGCGATCTTGGCTGCAACGGCTAAAGGGTCGCGGGCTTCACCATCTTGGTCAGAACTCGCACGGTCCACCTTGAACAAACAAAAGTACGGGATGTGAGGTTTGATCTGATCCCAAATTTTCTTGGCATCATCCTTAGCAATCGGAACCTTTACGGTTCCCTGAGCTTCATCCGCAAAGTGCTCAAATATGGCATTGCGCCATGGTGGGTTTTTAACCCTATCTGCTGCTGGAATAGTGTGCTCTAGTCCTAAATCCCGAACTAGTTTCCGCAAGTCGGCTTGTTTGAGTAAAATGGGGTGCCCTTGACCCAATATCGGAGCGGTGGCATCAACAAACACCTCTGCGGCTTTTCCCGGCTTGTATTCTTTAACGATCCTCAACACTTGCTGACCATCAGCTCTTCGGAAAAGAAGATACTCTGAATTGAGGTTTGTTGCTGCCGCAGCATCTAAAACTAACTCGGTCGGGAAATTAGTAAATTCAGCGGTTAGAGCTACTGTGTCTATGTTTTGGTCAACACAAAGGTCTTCTTTGTCGAGCTTTCTGGGGTCGTCAAAAAATAGGTCAAGCGCATCCATCAAGGAAGACTTACCAGCGTCATTTTTCCCTACAAAGGTGGTGAGGTTTTGCAGAGATACCTTGCGGGGTTCGCAGTAACCTCTAAAACCTACAATTTCGAATGTAACTAGTTGCATGGATACTCCCAAAATATTGGTATCATATTGCACGACCGGACGAAGAGTATACCCCTAAAGGTTGAGCTCTCGAGAAAGGCAAACATCTCATTTTTTCTACGTGGCCCAAGGCTCTTTCACCTTTCGTCGCCGATTCAGATCTGAAGTGTGGTCGTTAGTCATTGGGACAGCAAGATCGGGTTTGTCTTTCGAGCTATCTTAAACGCTGCGTAACGATTCAATGTTCGCATCGGACAAACTGCAGTAGGACAGGGCGGTGATCCGTAAATGCCCGCTTTGGTGAAGCTGCGCAACAGCGCATAACTGCAAGATGAAGGCCCGGAACGGGCCGCCTTGACCTTCTTCGCTTGAAGGCCGATACTGTATTTGGCCTAACGCGTAGGCCGGTGTGTCCGCCATGCGAAGCAAAGCAACGCGATTTTGATTTTTTTTGGATACCATGCCGTTGGCAGGGTCTGATAAGCAGCGGGCACCTTTTCGGATCCAGTTCGGATATGGATCATGAAACCGAATTACTCACTTAAGAAGCTGAAAGAGCTGTCAAAGCGCTACGCACGTGCGCAACAAGTCCCTCTACACAAGGGACGCGATACTGTTGCAATGGCGCTGGGATTCCCACATTGGAATGAGGTCACAAAGGCGCATAGAAGCGGTTGGAACCCGACGCAGACGGAGCTGACGAGCATAGAAATCCTACTCATAGACCTGCTCCCTGGAGATGAAGCTGGACCACCCGAGCATGGGTCGTACATTGAAGCTTCGATTTTCGAAGAGGATATGCAACGCGGCACGCTCGACGGGCACGAATACCAGCTCTCTGTATCATTGGGCGATGTTCATATGTACGGGACTGGATGGCACCTTCACGTGCCGGAAGCACCAAACAACGCACCTCGTCTTGAGATTGCTAAGCAGATCGAACATGAAGCTCCCGTTTACGAAGCACAATTTCAGCAACAGGCACTACAGATTGCGCTCAAACGTGCAGAACAGGTTCGGGCAGGTATCGCATCAGATTGGCCGAGGAGGTCTACCAAACCGGACAAAGACGGTCTCGTTCGCCATCCGATAAGCGGTGTTCAGTCTGATAGATGGTGCTGCATGCATTGTAACTCATCGATGACAGGCAAACAGATTGCAAAGAGTCTTTGGCATTGCCCGAGTTGTGACGCCTCTCCCCTCGATATCCACGAAAATGCTTGGTGGCTTGAAGAGGGAGATTCTGGAGCCAAGCCGATCACGGACAAAGATACTCAAGGGAGGCCAGAAATGGTCGTAGATATTGCAGATACACGGTTGAAATTGCAGCTCGACGCCGAAAAGATAACGCTCTTGATGCGAAGTGCACTTGTTGAGGATGCTACAAACGCGAGTGAGCGTTTGGGTGCTTTATTTGCAGATATCAATGTTCACGAGGACAATGATGTCTGGATCACCTTTGACGAAGACCTTTGGCCGGAGCACAAAGAGCCAGTGTCGGCACTGGCAGTAGCGGCTCTTCTCGGAATCACGGTTGAGCAGGAAATATGCCTGCGAGAGTTGCCTTTCGCCTGGCCAGGATTGGGCGAGCATACATCCAGTACTGTTGAGTACACGGAAATGATGCTCAAAGCCTATGCCAGCCAGCGCGTCGACAGACCTATCGAATAGCCAACGACAAGAGGACTGAAGGCTGCGGGAATGCCTCCGCAGCCTTCGTTTTGAAGCAACGGTCCTTCGACCAATCCGACGAATCTTCGTCTCGGGTCGGCCTGTGCGCGGCCAATGTCCGCAAACGGGGCTGCGCCTGCGGCATTGGGCGTCACAGCTGGACGGCAGGTCTGGGCCGTCCAACCCGTTGCATCAAGAAGAAAAGGGGGAGGGCGCGGCCCTCCCCCTCGGGCAACCAAATTAGACAGGGCCGTGTCCTCGGCTGTGCCTGCGGGCCGCACCACCCCTGTCGAATTGGGTTGCCTCGCCCCCTCCCGCGTTCGCCACGTGGCAGATTTGCAGGAGCAGGCGGCTTCGCCGTCTGACCTTCAAATCGCCCACGATTTTCCGGCTAAGGAACGGGACCAAACGAAACAAACCTGATGGGCCAAGGATAAAGATTGGGTCAGTTTATGACGCAAAGGTCAAAGTCATCTGACGTTCGACAAGGAAGATTTGGCGGACTGGGGAGGATTCGAACCCCCGACCCCTTGATTCGTAGTCAAGTACTCTATCCAACTGAGCTACCAATCCGCGTATCGGGGGATTTAGACCCGAGAGCGCCGTGATGCAAGGCCCAATCGGGATTCTTTGTTCATTCGGCGGCAGGTGCCAGTGCCAGGTCTTCCTTGGGCAGGTGGATCCTGAACGTTGTACCGGTCTCGTCGGTGCGTTCCAGTTCCAGTCGCCCGCCATGCCCCCGCACAAGATCCCCGGCGATCACAAGGCCCAGCCCGGATCCGCCCTTGCGGACCCCGCCCTCAAAGGGCTTGAACAGATGTTCCTGCGCCTTCTTTGGCAGGCCGGGCCCGGTGTCGGTCACGTAAAGATGCCAGGCGGCCTCGTCCTCTTCAGCGCGGACCACAATCTCGCCCGGTTGGTTGGTCGCCATGATCGCCTGACGGGCGTTGCGCACCAGGTTCGAGATCACCCGGTATAGCTGTTCATCATCGGCCCTCAGGGTCATGCTCGCGGGGACATCCTCGGCGAATGACAGGTCATACTCGCCCACCGCCAGGCGTTCGGCATCAATCACTTCGCCCACGATCTTGGCTAGGTTCACCCGTGTCAGCGCCGGTGCCGGTTCATCCACCCGGCCAAACGCCAGCGTGTTTTCACACAGGCTGACGGCCCGGGCGATTGAGCTGACCAGTTTCGGGGCCATCCGGCGCACCAGAGGGTCCTCGGAGCTTTCGATCCGGTCGGTGAACAGCTGGGCCGAGGTCAGGATATTGCGCAGATCATGGCTGACCTTGGCGACGGCACCACCAAGCTGCGCCAGCCGTTCCTTTTGCTTGAGCGCACCGGTCAACTGGGTTTGCATGGATTGCAGCGCCTCTTCGGCATCTCGCAGTTCCTTCACGCCGGCGGTGGGGGTGATGATCTTGCGCGCATCCTCCGGGGCTGTGGCATAGTCTTTCATATGGTCAACAACGCCCTGGATCGGCCGGACCAGCAGGATGCGGACCGCCAGAAACAACAGGCCAGCGGTGATGATCGAGATAAAGGCTGACAGGATCAAAATGTTGCGACCATATTCCAGCAAGGCACCGCGCAGGGGCATTTCGTCCATGGTGACTTCGATCAGCAGGCCACCGTCACGCACAGGGTTTCCAATGACCCGGATGATCCGGTCTTCGGTGTTGAGGATCGTGCGCATGGCATCGGCGATTAGCATCATGCCAGACGGATCACGCATGTCGTAAGTGGCTGTGATCGGGGATGGAATAGGCGATGACAGCGCCAATTGACGGATTTCATCACGGCGCAGTACCACGTTGTAGACTTCGGCGTTTCTGAGCAACTCCGCCTCGAGCGCGGGCGAAATCATGTCATCCGCCTCAAGCGCCAATGATGCGATCTGCGCCCTCTCAAGCCGTGCCAGCAGGTAATCCTCGCGGAACCGCGCGACCGATGGCACAAAGATAAAAACCTCGGCCAGCATCACGAAAATGATCGTGAGGATCAGGAAGCGACCTGAGAGGGAATTGATCATTGCGTCTTCGTCTCTGGGTTAAGGCAGCCAGCGCTGCACAAAGCCGACCACTTTTTTGACGGTCGGATTTTCAAATAGTCTGGGGCTAAAATAGGCACCAGCGGCGCGTTTGTTAACCTCGCTAATGGTCGGATATGGCAGAACCGTATTGGCGATGGCAGACATCTTCATCTTATTGGCAATCGCCATGGCCCACATGCCGATCAATTCGCCCGCCAGATGACCCGCGATGGATGCGCCCACAGGCTTGCCCTTGACCACCATCACCTTGATCAGACCCTTGGTTTTCCGCTCGGCAATCAACCGATCATTGTGGTGAAATTCAAAGCGGACGACCTCAAGCTGGGCACCGTATTTCTTCTTCGCCTGCTCTTCGGTCAGGCCGACCTGCGCCAATTCCGGGTCCGTATAGGTGGCCCATGGGATGTGATCGGTCCGCTGTTTTGATGGCAGCCCAAACAGCATCGACCGGATCAGAACACCGGCGTGATAGCCCGCTACATGGGTGAATTGCAGCCCACCGGCCACGTCACCGGCGGCATAGACCTTCTTGTTGGTCACCGACCGCAGATCAGGTCCTACCTTCAACCCGCCCCGATGATGGGCAATGCCGCCCGCATCCAGATCAAGCTTTTCGATATTCACCTTGCGCCCCACCGCCATTAGCAGATGTGAGCCGGTGAAATCGCCCTTGGGAGTGTGCACTGTAATAGCGTCACCCTTGCCGCTGATCTTTTCGGCCTGTGCCTCTTCAACAATGTTGATGCCTTCCGCGCGCAGATTATCAAGTACAATCGCGGCCATTTCCGGGTCGTCCTTGCCAAAGGCTTTCATGCCTTCAATGACCGTCACCTCACACCCCAGGCGGCGATGGGCCTGCGCCATTTCCATCCCGATGGGACCGCCACCGATGACAATCAGATGCTTGGGCTTTTCGCGCAGATCAAAGATGTCTTCGTTGGTATAGTGCTTGACCGTATCCAGACCGGGAATTGGCGGCACAAAGGGGCCGGAGCCCGTGGCCACGACAAAGCGCCGCGCCTCGATGATGTTATCGCCCGCCTGCACCTCTGTTTTTGAGATGAACTTGCCGAACTCTTCGATCACCTGAACGCCGAGGCCTTCAAACCGCTCCACACTGTCGACCGGTGCAATCGTGGCAATCACATCATGCACATGGTCCTTGGCGGCGGCGTAATCGACCTTTGGCTCCACCTCGCCCACGCCCAGCTTTTCGCCGTGGGACATGGCATAGGCCTGCTTGGCTGATGCGATCAGCGCCTTGGATGGCACGCAACCGTAGTTCAGGCAGTCACCACCCATCTTGTGGCCTTCAAGCAGAACCACTTTGGCCCCCATCTGCACCGCGCCCGCCGCGATAGACAAACCGCCAGAGCCGCCACCGATGATGCAGATATCTGTTTTGATCCGGTTCATGATTTACAGACCTTTCTTGCCGCGCACGGCCTTGATGATGATGGGAAGAGCGGCCAAAGCACACAGGCCCAGAATTGGCAGCAGGATTTTCGGCTCAAAGATGATGCCAAGGTTCGGGGTTTCGCCACTGGCAAAAACCTCGCCCAGACCGGCACCGACAGAGGTGTAGACAACAGCACCGGGGATGATGCCCAGGAATGTGGACACGGCAAAGCGGAACAGCGGCACACCGACCAGCGCAGGCACCAGATTGGCGACAAAGAACGGCACGGCAGGAACCAGGCGGATGAGAAACAGCATCTCCCACTGGTTGTTATCAATGCCTTCCTTGATTTTCTTCACCGACCCTTCGGAATTTTCCATCTTGGCGGCCAGTTTCTCCCCCAACCCCCAGCGGGCAGCCAGAAAAATGCCGATGGCCCCAAGGGTTGCACCAGTGATGTTGAACAAGGCACCGGGGAATGTCGCAAACAGAAATCCGCCGGTCAGGGTCGCGATGGTGGCACCTGGAAGCGAAAAAGCGACAATCACGACATAGGCCGCGATGAATACCAACACGGTCAGCAGATAATTGTTGTCGCGGAACTGGATCAGCGCTTCACGATTATCGGCAAGCGCCTGAAACGACAGATAATCGCGCAGGTAAATCGCGCCCAGCACCGCCACAACAATGATGGTCAGCAGCGGTAAGTTGCGTAACAGCGGGTTGGCGGGTTTGTCGGTCATCTCGGTCATCTTTCCGTCCTATGGGTGCGTTTGGCGTTGACCGTTAGATGGACGGAAGGCCGCGTTCGCGATACCCACCTCACGGCCCATTGATGAATTGCCCCCCGCTTGTTTCAGTTTTCCGGGGGCTGATCACGAAACCTGTAACATTTGGCCAGTCCGAATTGTCCCAAATGTTGCAATTTGACCCACCGATGCGCGTTGACATGAGGCAGTGCCCCCTCTAAACGGCAGGTCTGAATTGTTGATCGGCTTCGAATCCCCATGCTGGATTTGGCCAAGAACCGGAGAGAACGCGATGAAACGCACGTTCCAACCATCCAACCGGGTTCGCAAGAACCGCCACGGTTTCCGCGCACGCATGGCCACCAAGGCCGGGCGCAAGATCTTGAACGCACGTCGTGCCAAGGGCCGTGCGAAGCTGAGCGCGTAAGCGCGTCCAGTTTCTTGACTGATTTGAAACCGCCGGTTGGGCCAGATGATGGCACTCCGGCGGTTTCCGTTTGTCTGACGGTGTTGAAAAAGCGCGCCGATTTCATCCGCGCATCCCATGCGCAGCGGTTTGGCACCCCCGGCATTCACCTGCAGGCACGCCAACGCAAGGAAGGTGAAGCGTCAGGCATCCGGGTCGGCTTTACCTGCTCTAAAAAGGTCGGCAATGCTGTTGCACGCAACCGGGCCAAGCGCCGACTGCGCGAAGTGGCGCGGCTGGTATTGCCGGAACATGGCCGCGACGGCTGGGATTATGTGCTGGTGGGCCGCAAGGATGTGACGGCCGCCCTACCCTTTGATACACTCATCGCCGATCTCAAACGCGCGTTGAAAAAGGTGCATTCATGACGCCGCTCGCCTATCTCGTGTCACTCCCCGTAAGGGCCTACCGGGTCGTTCTGTCGCCGTGGGTGGGCCACGGCTGCCGGTTTCAACCCACCTGTTCGGCCTATGCGCTGGAGGCACTGGAAAAGCACGGAGCCATCAGGGGCAGCTGGCTGACGATCCGCCGGATCGGGCGGTGCCACCCATGGGGCGGGTCTGGGATCGATAACGTCCCGGACTAGCTGCAATCCCAGTTATAGGCGACCTTGTCGAACCGGCGTTCGGCAAGATCCGCCTTTGAGATCAGGAAACACGCCTCGCCTGCATCGCCCCAGCAAATCTCGACCCCGGTTTCGCGATCAAGCACGAACCCCAACTGCAATAGCACCTCGCTCAGCTCAGGATCCGCACCGGTGCGGCGAAAGTCCTCCTGCGTGAAATCGGGGTGACCACCGTAGTATATCTCTGAGGGTTTGGCGGCAGTCAGATCCTCGTGCAGCATGTCCCATAATTCACCGGGGCAGTCGGGATACCAGCCCTCTGTCAGCTCTCGCATTGCGGTGCTGTTGGGTGATACTGGCCCGTTTGCCGCCTGCCCTGTCAGTCGTCGCCCCTGCTGCGTCAGTTCGTCGTTGAATGGTGTGAATTCCCATGCCCGGTCCGGCAGATCCCGCCGCACCAGCGCCTCGGCATCTTCGTGATAGACGACATGAAACCCCTTGTTTGCAAGCGACGGAAAATTGCATCCGTTCAGGTCATCGTCCATGACAAAGAACGACAGGACCCCTTGCGTCGGATATCCATCCAGCGGTGGCATGTCGGCATAATTGATCTGTGCCAGAAAGATCATCGGTTTGCCGTTGGCGTCCTGCGGCCAGGGCGCATCGGCTGGCAGGCTGGGCCGTCCGCCGATGGATGAATGTGCGTCTGCGGCAACAGGTTCTTTGGCCATTGTCAGTGCGATTGCGGGGCGGGCCATGGCTGCGGCTTTGTTGCGGGCGTCCTGTACGATGGCGGGCCAATCCCGGTCGTCTTGCCGGGGTTTGGGTGGTGTTGGCTTTTTGCCGGCGAAGTAATTATCGGTCTTTTCGCCCTGCCGTTCACGCCACAAAATGAACCCGACCACGGCAAGTGTCACGACAAGGGCCAGCACCCCGATCAGATTTCCCATAACGCCATCCCCTCATGTCCCGAGACGGCGCGATGGCCGTCACTTCTTTTCGAATGATATCGTCACGACCCCGATATCAAACCCGAAACGTTTGACGTAGGCGAGGTTCAGCAGACGGTCTTCGGACAACTGCCACATCCAGTCGTCAAAGGTCACGCGGAGGGTTTCGGATGTGCCGTCGGCAGAGGGGACAGGCAGATCGATTTCGTATACCCAATTGAAACGATTATCTTTTTCCTGCCCGGTGGCCTGTCCGATCACGCCCGGCGCGGTGCCTGTCCAGCTGTCCGGGCCGGTCTTGGTCAGGGTCCAGATCCGCTGTTCAGTTGATCCGTCCTCATAGACGAAATCCTCGACCAGGCGCAGCCGCTCTCCGTCCCAATCACCCTTGATATCAACGACAAAACTGCGGCGCACCGTGCCGAGCACATCCTGAAACTGGCCGTAGGCTACCAGTTCACCGTCAAAGAATTCCTCCATGTTCAGCTTGCGGTCACTGAGGCTGGGATCGTCGAATGATGGTTTTCCGGTGCAGGCGGCAAGCGCCAGAAAGGCGAAAGTAATCAGGATGCGCATGATGGTTTTCCTTCTGTCCAACCCTGACCTAGCGCGGCGCTTCAGGTGGGCAAATTCCCCAAAAATTACTGTCGGCATCACGTCGGACTTGCGTCGGCAAAGCGTCGGATCCCGTCGTGCATGCACGGTAGGGTTCGGTTAAGATCTGCTAATATAGCATTGACCGTGACCCGCGGTCTGCGGAGCCAACTGGCAGGTGATGTCCGGATCGCAGATATCAACAAAGCGCTCTTGCGCACCCCTGCGATAGCCCGGTCCGCCAAACAGGCGCAGCGCCGCAAAAATCGCCCAGATCCGCAAGGGGCTAACCTTGGCCGCCTGCATGGCTGCCCGCATGATATTGTCGGCAAAGCGGCGGTCCTGTTCGGTCGACCCGCGCCCGCTGACGTCCTGCCACGCAATGTAAAGGTAGTCATGTATGATCGCCGCCTCCAGCCACGGCCCCACCCGCCCGATCAGGAACCGAAACAGGCGCGGTACGCTGGTCAAGTCGGTGATCAGGCCCTGCGGCACGGCCAATGGTATCCAGACACCATCAGGATCCTGCCACGACACCAGGAACGGGCGGCCCAGCAGATAATCCGCATCCTCTCCGTTGCGCATCCTGACCGCATCTTTCAGCCTCAGCAGGACCAGCGCGCTGTCATAACGAAAACCCGCCACCTCGGTTGGCGCATCGGGGTAAGGGTTTACCGGTTCAGGGGGCGCATCATGACGCTTAATCATTCACAAAACCTCTTGGCGGACCTCGCGGGGCGCGGTAGGGCTTTCACCCATGCTTGACGATACAGAAATCCACCCGCTTTTCCACGGTGCGCCTTCCAGCACCGAGTTCAAGAAGCTGCGCAAACGCATCGTGCGATATACCCGCGAGGCGATCGAACAGTATGGGATGGTGCCCCCTCAGACAGGCCAGAAACCGGACAAATGGCTGGTTTGCCTGTCTGGCGGCAAGGACAGCTATACCCTGCTGGCGGCGCTGTATGAGCTGAAGTGGCGCGGCCTGCTGCCTGTCGATCTGATCGCCTGCAATCTGGATCAGGGGCAACCGGGGTTTCCCGCGACGGTGCTGCCGGAGTTTCTGGAAAGGATGGGCGTGCCGCACCGGATCGAATATCAGGACACATATTCCATCGTCATGGACAACGTGCCAGCGGGGCGGACATTCTGCGCGCTGTGTTCGCGGTTGCGGCGGGGCAACCTGTACCGGATCGCCCGCGAAGAGGGCTGTTCAGCCGCGGTGTTGGGCCACCACCGGGACGATATTCTCGAGACGTTTTTCATGAACCTGTTCCACGGCGGGCGTCTGGCCACGATGCCGCCAAAACTGGTCAACGAGGAAGGCGATCTGTTACTCTATCGCCCGCTGGCGCATGTGGCCGAGGCTGATTGCGAAAAATTCGCGAAAGCCATGAATTATCCGATCATTCCCTGTGATCTGTGCGGGTCGCAGGATGGGTTGCAGCGCCAGCAGGTCAAACAGATCCTGGATGGCTGGGAAAAGAACAGCCCGGGACGCAGGCAGGTCATGTTCCGGGCGCTGATGAATGCGCGACCTTCGCATCTGCTGGACCCGAAACTGTTCGATTTCGCGGGGCTGACGCTTGCGGCGGACGCGGCGCCGCACGAATAGGCCTGACGATGATCACAACTGCCCTGTTTGGTCGCAAATAAGGCAAAACCGCTTGACCTTTCGGCCCCCGGCAGGTTGAACGGCCTTCAGAATTTTATGTGGAAATGGGCGACTTTCAGATGGACGAGCAGAATAGGAACCTGATCCTGGCGACGGTGCTGAGCTTTGCCGTCATCATGACATGGACGTTGTTGTTCCCGCCCGAGGAGATCCCTATCGAGCCGACCGTCGAACAAAGCGTCAGTACCGATGGCGGTGCCGTGCCTGCCGCGGAGGCCCCGACAACCACCGGGGCCGTCACAACCCCCGATCAGGAACCGACCGCCGAGGCGGAAGCCCAGCGCATCGCCATTCAAAACAGTTCCGTCTCCGGTTCCCTTTCCTTGCGTGGCGGGCGGATCGACGATCTGGCCCTGACCAATTACCGCGAAACGCTGGATGAAGATGCCGAAACCGTTCGTCTGATGCGCCCCGCGGGCGAAGCTGATGCCTATCTGGCCTTGTTCGGCTGGACCGGCGACCGCGATGTTGCCCCGAATGATGATACTGTCTGGACCTTGGTCGAAGGGGAAACACTGACGCCTACAACACCCATCACTCTGCAATGGGACAATGGGCAGGGGCAGGTGTTCCAGACCAAAATCTCGATTGATGATGAGTTTATGTTCAGCTTTGAACAGACGCTGATCAACAACGGCGATGGCGTCTTCAACTCCCGCCCCTATGGACTGATCCGGCGCTATTCGGAACCAGATGACCTCAAGAACTTCTTTATCCTGCACGAAGGCCTTGTACGGATGGCCGATGGCGAATTGTCAGAGATTGACTATGACGAAGTGGTCGATCTGGTGCCCAACGACGAAAACGCCCGAGTCGAGGTGCAGCAGAACGGCTGGATCGGCTGGACAGATCACTACTGGATGACAACCCTGATCCCCGAACAGGGCGCACCCTTCCGCGCCACTGTCCGCCATTTCGACAATCGCGACATCTATCAGGCCGAGGCGATTATGCCTGCGGAAAGCGTTGCGGCCGGTGCATCCACAACCGTCACCACCCGGTTCTTTGCCGGGGCCAAGGAATGGGAAGCGATCCGCCATTACGAAAACGAGGGCGGCGTTGGCGGCTTTCTGGACAGCATCGACTGGGGCTGGTTTTTCTTCCTGACCAAACCGATCTTTGCCGTGCTGCATTATCTGAACGCCGTGATCGGCAATATGGGCTGGGCGATCATTGCGCTGACCGTGTTCCTCAAGGCGCTGGTGCTGCCGCTGGCCTATAAATCCTATGTCTCAATGGCGCGCATGAAAGAATTGCAGCCGGAGATGGAAAAGCTGAAGGAAAAAGCCGGCGACGACCGGCAGGCCATGCAGCAAGGCATGATGAAGCTTTACAAAGACAACAAGGTCAACCCGGCCGCGGGTTGTCTGCCGATCCTGCTGCAAATTCCGATCTTCTTCTCACTCTACAAGGTGATCTTTGTCACCATCGAATTGCGCCATGCCCCGTGGTTCGGCTGGATCGATGACCTCAGCGCGCCTGATCCATCCTCTATCCTGAACCTGTTCGGCCTGTTGCCATTTGCCGGGCCAGAGCCCGGATCGATCCTCGCCCTGCTCTTTATCGGGATCCTGCCGATCCTGCTGGGTGTGTCGATGTGGCTGCAGCAAAAGCTGAACCCGGCCCCAACCGACCCAACCCAACAGATGATCTTTGCCTGGATGCCATGGGTCTTCATGTTCATGCTGGGGTCGTTCGCCTCCGGTCTGGTGATCTACTGGATCGCCAACAACATCATAACCTTCATCCAGCAATACGCCATTATGCGCAGTCACGGCGCCAAGCCGGATGTGTTCGGCAATATCAAGTCCAGCATCAAGCGGAAGAAAACCGTCGACCTCGACAAGAAAGAGGGCAAGTAGATGATCACTGTCGCCGCGCTGTGGCGGCATCCGATCAAAAGCCACGGGCGTGAGGCGTTGGATGAGGTCACACTGGTCACTGGACAGACCATGCCGTGGGACAGGCACTGGGCCGTCACCCATGACCGGACCAAGTTTGATGCCGCAAACCCCGAATGGGTGTCTTGCCGGAACTTCATGATCGGTGTGACAACCCCCGGTCTGGCTGGCATCTGGGCCAAGCTGGACGAGGATGCACGCAGCCTGACACTGACCCATCAGGATCTGGGCGAGTTGCAATTTGCCCCCGACGATCCAGCGGATCAGGCCCGGTTTCTGGCCTGGGTCGCGCCCTTATGCCCGCCTGACCGGTTTCAGCCCACCGGGCTGGTTGCCGCCCCCGACCGGGGCATGACCGACAGCAATTACCCCACCGTGTCGATCATGACCTACGCCAGCCACAAGGCTGTGCAGGGCCGTCTGGGCAGCCGCCTGGAGATGGAGCGCTGGCGGGGGAATATCTGGCTGGATGGCACCGCGCCCTGGCAGGAATTCGAATGGATCGACCGCGAAATCCATATCGGCGATGCGGTGCTGCAGGTCCATGAACCCATCGAACGCTGCGCCCACACAAAGGCGAACCCGCGCACCGGGCAGCGCGACACCGACACGCTGGCGGTTTTGCGCGACGGCTGGGACCACCAGAATTTCGGCGTCTATGCCACGGTGATCAAGGGCGGTAAGGTCGGCCTGAATGACAAGGTCAAGGTGGGCTAAGATGGAACTACGCTTTCCCGAGGTCGAAACCCCTGACGACGCCGCGCTTGAAAAAGGGCGGCGGTTGTTTGCAGGCGAAACCGAATTCCTCAAAGGCGTGGTCGCCATGGACGGGCTGCCCCCTGCGGACCGGGTCGAGGTTTGCTTTGCCGGGCGGTCCAACGTGGGCAAATCCTCTCTGATCAACGCACTGACCGGGCGTAAGGGGCTGGCGCGTGCCTCCAACACGCCGGGGCGCACGCAGGAAATCAACTTTTTCACCGCAGGCGACATCTATGTGGTCGACCTGCCCGGCTACGGCTTTGCCAACGCGCCAGTTGCGGTTGTCGAGAAATGGCAGCGGTTGCTGAAGCAGTATCTGCAGGGCCGCCAGACGTTGCGCCGGGTCTTTGTCCTGATCGATGCACGGCACGGGGCCAAGGCGGTGGACGAGGAAATCATGTCCCTGCTGGATAGTGCCGCGGTGACGTTTCAGGTGGTCATGACCAAGACGGACAAAATCAAGGGCAAGGCACTGGACGAAGCGTTGGCTAAAACACGCGCCGCATTGGTCAAACACCCTGCCGCCTTTCCCGAGATCATCCTGACCTCTTCCGAAAAAGGCGACGGGATCGCGACGCTGCGCGCCGTCATCGCGGGCGTGGAATGAAGAAAAGGACCGAAGACATGAACCGTGACTGGATCGCAACTGCACGCACACTGTCCGAGGCCCTGCCCTATCTGCAGCGCTATTCAGGGGCAATCGTCGTTGTGAAATTCGGTGGCAACGCCATGGGCGACGCCGACGCGATGGCCGAATTCGCCCGCGATATCGTGCTGATGCGTCAGGTCGGCATGAACCCCGTCGTGGTGCATGGCGGTGGCCCGATGATCAACGAGATGCTGGACAAGCTGGGGATCAAATCGGAGTTCGTGCGCGGCAAGCGGGTGACCGATAAGGACACTGTCGAAGTCGTCGAAATGGTGCTGACCGGGTTGGTCAACAAACGCATCGTGCAGGCGATCATGGACGAAGGCGGGCGCGCTGTCGGTCTGTCGGGCAAGGATGACGACCTGATGGTGGCCGAGGCCGACGACCCCGAACTGGGCTTTGTCGGCAAACCGGTGGAAATGAACGTGCAGGTGCTGCGCGATCTTTACAGTGCCGGGATCATTCCGGTGGTGGCCCCCGTGGCGACCGGCATGGACATGCTGGAAACCTTCAACGTCAATGGTGATACGGCCGCCGGCGCCATAGCCGGCGCGCTGAAGGCGGACCGCCTGCTGTTGCTGACCGACGTGCCCGGGGTCAAGGACGCGAGTGGCGAGGTTGTGACGCAACTGACCACCGATCAGGTCGGCGCGATGATTGCTGATGGCACGATCGCAGGCGGGATGATCCCAAAGACAGAAACCGCGCTTGCCGCGCTGGAACAGGGCGTGCGCGCCGTCGTCATTCTGGACGGGCGATTGCCCAATGCCTGCCTGCTGGAGTTGTTTACCGAACACGGGGCCGGTTCGATCATTCGCGAACGGCGCGATTGAAGGACCTGCACCACGGTCGAAACTGTGCTATGTGACATCCGTTCTTTAAGGGAGATGACGATGAAACTGCTTTCCTGCGCTGCTTTTGCCCTGACACTTTCCACCACATCCGCCTTGGCCATCGACCCCTGCCTTGTAGGACAATGGGAGGTCGACGGTCAGAGCCTGGCCGATGCCATGGGCGCCCAGATGGGCGGTAGCGCGCGCCATGATGGCGGGTCGGCCAATCTGCAGATTTCGGATGCGGGCGACATGTCGATGACCATCGATGATCTGGTCATCACCGCACAGATGCCCGATGTGCCACCCATGGCTATCACCATCAGCGGCGCATCGCAAGGAACGCTAAGTGCAGATGATAACGACTATATCGCGGATGTGACGGACTATGCGCTTGTCGGTTCAGCCGACGTCATGGGCACACGCATGGACATCCCGATCACCACAGCCGATGGTGGCGGCTGGGGCCAGTCGCGCGGCAATTTCAGGTGTAGCGACGATGTGCTGACCTTCGTGCCAGACGCCCCCGGATCAATACCCCCGTCATGGACCCGTGTGCGCTGAATGGGTCTGAATGACAGGCTGCGCCGGGTTGGCCTGCGCCCATTGGGCGAATGCCAGGACGGCGCCGATGTCATCACGCTGATCGGGCCGGACGAACCACATTTCTGGCCCATTTTTCGTGCCAGCCCGGAATATGGCGATTGCGCCCCCAACCCGCTGGATCGCTGGTCGGCCCGGGTGGTCAACACCATCGCGGCCGAACACAACGGCACGGCCATCTTTCCCTTCGGCGGGCCGCCCTATGCCCCGTTTCAAAACTGGGCGCTGAAAAGCGGGCGCTGCTGGACGTCGCCCATTGGGTTTCTTGTGCATGAAGATGCGGGGCTTTTCGTGTCGTTCAGGGGCGCAATCCGGCAGCCGGGCCACGCGGTGATCGGCACCGGGCCGTGTCCTTGCGATACCTGCAAAGGCCGCCCCTGCAAAGCCGCCTGCCCCGTCGATGCGTTTGCCGACGGCTATGACGTGGATCGGTGCAAGACCTATCTGCGCAGCCCCGACGGGGCCAGTTGCATGACACGCGGCTGTGCCGCCCGCCGTACGTGCCCCGTAGGCCAAGGTAACCGCCTGCCCGATCAAGCCGCATTCCACATGAAAGCCTTCCTATGACCAAACGCCTGATCCTGATCCGCCATGCCAAATCCAGTTGGAGCGATCCATTTGCCGATGATCATGCCCGCGTCCTGAACGACCGCGGACGCGCGTCGGCGCCCGCCATCGGCACATGGATGGCCGACAATGGCTATCTACCGGATGTCGTGCTGTGTTCGGACGCAGCGCGGACGCGCGAAACGGCTGACCTGATCCTGCAACAGCTCGACCCCAAGCCTGACTTGAGCCTGTCGCCCCAGATCTACCACGCGGCCCCGCTGACATTGCTGGAACTGATCCAACGCCAGACGGCGGACGGTGTTGCCCTGATTGGGCACAATCCCGGGATCGGGATGCTGGCCAACCTGCTGGTCAAATCAGCGCCCGATCACACGCGGTTCAGCGACTACCCGACCTGTGCCACGGCCATTATTGATTTCGAGATTGATGGTTGGGTTGACGCTGGCCAGCGGGGCGGCACATGCGTCGATTTCATTGTGCCGCGCGATCTGATCGGAACCAGCCGCACCGACATCGACTAGGGCCACGAGGCCCCGGCGCAAGGCCGGGGCAACGTTGTGCTTAGTGGCCGAGGATTTGGCTCAGGAACAGCTGCGTCCGCTCTGATTGCGGGTTGAGGAAGAATTCCTCCGGCTCGTTCTGTTCGACGATCTGGCCTTGGTCCATGAAGATGACGCGGTTGGCGACCTGACGGGCAAAGCCCATTTCGTGGGTCACACAAAGCATGGTCATGCCTTCCTCGGCCAGCTCGATCATCGTATCCAGCACTTCCTTGATCATCTCGGGGTCAAGGGCCGATGTGGGTTCATCAAACAGCATGATGCGCGGCTTCATGCAGAGCGACCGGGCAATGGCCACACGCTGCTGCTGACCACCAGACAACTGGCCGGGATATTTGTCGGCCTGTTCGGGGATCTTGACCTTTTCGAGGAAATGCATCGCGATTTCCTCGGCCTCTTTCTTGGGGGTCTTGCGAACCCAAATCGGGGCGAGAGTACAGTTTTCAAGGATCGTCAGATGCGGGAACAGGTTGAAGTGCTGAAAGCACATGCCGACCTCCGACCGGATCTTGTCGATGTTTTTCAGATCCGACGACAGCTCGGTGCCGTCCACGATGATCTGACCGGCCTGATGTTCCTCAAGCCGGTTGATGCAGCGGATCAGGGTCGATTTACCCGAACCCGACGGGCCGCAGATCACGATCCGCTCACCGCGCTGCACGGTCAAGTTGATGTCGCGCAGCACGTGGAATGTCCCGTACCACTTGTTCATATTCGTGATCTCGATCGCCACCTCGTCAGAGACCTGCATTTGGCTGCGATCAATCTCGCGTTCTTTTGTCATTTCAACCATTGTCAGGTCTCCTTAGCGGTTTTCACGCTGGAGTTTCTTCTCCAGGTAAAGTGAATAGCGGCCCATGCTGTAGCAGAAGATAAAGAACAGCAGACCGATGAAGATGAACAGCTCCCAATAGATGCCGTTCCAGTCGGTCGAGGCACGGATCGCATTGGTCAGGCCAATTGGGTCCAGCAGGCCGATAAACACCACCAGAACCGTGTCCTTGAACAGACCGATGAAGGTATTGACGATCCCAGGGATCGAGATTTTCAAGGCCTGCGGCAGGATGATCAGCCGCATCGATTGCCAGTAATCAAGCCCCAGACTGTCTGCACCTTCGTACTGGCCCTTTGGCAGTGCGGCCAGACCGCCCCGGATCACCTCGGCAATATAGGCCGCCGAAAACAGGGTCACCATGATGATCACGCGCAGCATCAGGTCGAAATTTGTCCCGGGCGGCAGAAAGTAGTTCAGCAGCAGTGATGCCGTGATCAGCCAGACGATCAACGGAACACCGCGGATCACCTCGATAAAGGCGACACTGGACTTGTTGATGATCAGCAACGGCGACTGGCGACCCAACGCCAACAGAATGCCCAGCGGCAGCGACAGCACGATACCGGACACACCAATGATCATCCCCAGCGTAAAGCCACCGATTTCGCGGCTTTGCACCGGTTCAAGCCCGACACGGCCAAGCGTGGCATAGGTGCTTTCAAGCGCATCCCGCAGGGTGGCAGCCTGTTCCTCTGCCGCCAGTGTCTCTTCCAGCGCCTGACGCTCCTCTGGGGTTGCGTCACCCGCGCCGTCAAGCGACAGCAGGTTGGCCACCGCATCCGGCAGGTTGGCACGCAACTCGGCTGCCTTTTCGGTCAGTCCAGGCAACTGCGCGTTCTGGGCTTCCAACAGCCGGGTTCTGGTCAGCAGGCCGCGCGCCTCCGACAGATCCTCATCCAGCAAGAAGGTTTCTACCGCCAGTTCGGATGCCTCGCGGCGCGCTGCCATCAAAACATCCATCTGGGCGAGCAATGCACTGCGCGCTGTCTCAAACGCCGGTGTTCCGGGGTTGTTCAAGCGCTGCGACAATGCCTCTTCCAGCAAGGCATCCTTTGTCGCCACTTCCTCGTTGACGCGCGCAATCAGCCCATCGCGCTCCGCCTCAAGCGCTTCAAGACGGGGGGTCATTTCATCGACCATCGCACTCAGTGCGGCGGTTTCGCTTTCGATCCGTGCTTCGCCGACGACGCGGTGCAGCGTATTGGTCGCCCATGGGGTAATCAGGCCCCACCATATGACCGCCACCACAATTGCACTGATAACCCCGACAATCGCACCGCCAATCTTCGACAATTCGCGCAGCGCCAGGTACCCCACAACAAAGCCCAACAGGACCAGCAATGGGCTCCAGATCGAGCCACCCCAGATCAGCCAGACAGCCAGAAACGGATAGACGAGCGAGAACCACATCATCTGTCTCGGCAATTGTGCCGAAAACAGGACCGGTGCAAGTGCCACGAAGAACAGAGCAAAGGCCAGCACCGGACGCCAGTACAGATCAGATGGATAGAAGCCAAAGATCAGCTGCACCCAGCGGTCAGTGATCACCGCAAAACATGCCCCGTCATGGCTCCCCAAACCATCAACCGACAGCACCTGCCGGCATTCAGTCAAGGACCCTGCTGTCCAGACGCTATTGGCCAGCCACGGGATCAACCCCGACAAGGCCCAGTAGACGATCAACAGCGAAAGAATGGTCAGGATAGCGTTCAACCAGCTTGAAAACAGGTTTTCCCGCAACCATTTCACCGCACCCTTTTCGCGAAGCGGCGGTTCAGCTTCCGACAACATCTGTGTGCGAACAAAGGTGCTGGATTGTGCGTGTGTATCAGACATCCTAGCGCTCCTTCAGAGTGTTGCGGTTGTTGTAGAAGTTCATCACGGCCGAAATCGCGATACTGAGGGCGAGATAGAACATCCCCATCAGCAAGATACCTTCCAGTTCTCGCCCGGTCTGGTTGATGGTGATGCCCCCCAGCGTGGCGCGCACATCCATATAGCCGACCGCAATGGCAAGCGATGAGTTCTTCGTCAGGTTCAGGAATTGCGAAATCAGCGGCGGCACAATCACCCTAAGCGCCTGCGGCAGGATCACCAGCCGCATCGTCCGGTTCGGGCGCAGGCCCAGGGCAAAGGCAGCTTCGGACTGTCCCCGGCTGACGGCCAGAATACCGGCGCGTACAATCTCTGCAATGAAGGCGCCGGTATAGAGTGACAGCGCAAGCCATAGGGCAATCAGCGGATTACGGACCTGAAAACCGCCCTCGAAACGCGGGATGCCGCGTTCCGTCATAACCGGGTAATGCACCTCGACCACGCGGCCTTCGACCAGTTGGTCACTCAGCACGGCGATGGGTTCATTGAACAGTGGTGTCGCTTCAATCTCGGCGATCAGGGCATCCGCTTCGGATGCATCGACGATGATCAAGCTGCAATTGCCCGCAGCCAGCGCCTTGCGGGCGTCATCGTCGCCGAAAAAGTCACCGCGGCGAAAGTTCACTTCGGTGCTTTGCATATAGCGTTCGGCGTTGATCGTTGAAGCCTCGCTCGGGATGCTGCAGAAATTGATCCGGCCACTTGCTTCGGCATAGCTGGCCAAGTCCATACCGCTTTGTGCACCCAAGGCCACAAAGACCTGATCATTGCGCTGCGACACAGCGCTCAGCGCGAAATAGCCCAGCACCATCGGCACGATCAGCACGCCCAGCGCGGGCAGGAACACTGGCACGATACGTCCCGTTTCGGCCTGAATGGCCCGGGCGCGGCGGCGCAGGAACACGATACCGGCAATGCAGGCAATCAGGACCAGTGACAGGATCCATGCCAGGCTTGACCAGGCGAGGCCCGGCATGAACGTCCCTTGATTTGTGACAGCGACTGAACCCAGAAACATCTCATTCTGGGCGATGCCATCCGCGTTGGGGCGGAACGTATTTGGGGGGTCCATCCCTTCCGTGAACAAGGCGAAAATGGCGATAATCCACAGCAAAAGCGGGACATTCCGGAAGCCTTCGACATAAACAGCCGCCAGGCGCGACACGACCCAGTTATTGGACAACCGCAGAACGCCGATGATCACGCCAATGATTGTCGCCATAATGCAGCCCAGCGCCGACACCAATATGGTGTTGGTCATGCCGACTAGCGCGGCACGGGCATGTGTCATGGAGTTGTCGTAGGCGATCGGCCGTTGATTGATATCGTAGCCGGCCCGCGACCCCAGAAAGCTGAAATTGAACTCCTTGCCAAGATTGGCGAGGTTCTGAACAGTGTTGTTGATCAGCCAATAGAACGCGATGCACAGCAGGATCAGGGCAACCACCTGAATGGTGATCGAACGATAGCGTGTATCATAGATGAGTTGGCTTGGCCGAAAGGCAGCTTTCGGCGGGTCGGTCAACGTCGACATATATATCTCCCGGTGGCTCCCGATATTGTCGTGCAGGCTTCAGTTGATCCGAATGTCACTGCACGCGGGATGCGCTTTTATCAGCACACTAGCTATTGGGAAAAGGGCCCGGCATTGCCGGGCCCTTCACCATTATCAGAACTTAGCGGAAAGGTGGCGAATAGATCAGACCACCTTCGGTCCACTGTGCGTTCAGACCACGCGCCAGACCGATTGGTGTGTTCTCACCGATGTTCTTTTCGAACAGCTCACCATAGTTGCCACCAGCAGCGATGGCGTTCTGTGCCCAGTTGGCGTCCAGACCCAGCATCGCGCCCAGCTCACCTTCGGTGCCCAGCAGACGGTTCACTTCGGGGTTGTCGGTGGGTGCAGCGGCCAGATCGTTGACATTGGTCGATGTCACGCCCAGTTCTTCGGCTGTGATCAGCGCGTTCAGCGTCCAGCGGACCACATCGCCCCATTCGCTGTCGCCGTGGCGGACAAGCGGGCCAAGTGGCTCTTTGGAAATGATTTCCGGCAGAAGCACGTGATCTGCAGGGTTTTCGAATGTGGCACGTGTGGCAGCCAGACCGGATGCGTCAGTGGTATAGACGTCGCAAGCGCCAGCCAGATACTGCTGCTGTGCTTCTGCGTTGGTTTCAATCGGCACAGGCTCGTAGCTGATGTTGTTGGTGCGGAAGAAATCCGCCAGGTTCAGCTCGGTCGTGGTGCCGGTCTGGATGCAGACAGTCGCGCCATCCAGATCCTTGGCAGAATTCACGCCCAGTTCCTTGGGAACCATGAAGCCCTGACCGTCATAGTAGTTCACGCCATTGAATTCGAACTTCAGGTCAACGTCACGGCTGAAGGTCCATGTTGTGTTACGCGCCAGCATATCAATTTCACCAGACGCAAGCGCTGTGAAACGTGTCTGACCTGTGGTCGGCACAAACTCAACCGCGCTTGGATCACCAAAGATCGCAGCAGCAACGGCACGGCACATACCCACGTCGAAACCAGTCCAGACGCCGTTCGCGTCGGGGGCGGCAAAGCCAACCAGACCAGTTGTGACGCCGCAGTTCAGCGAGCCGCGGGCCTTGACATCATCAAGCGTTGCCGCCGAAGCCATGCTGGCAGCCAGACCAGCAACAGTCAGCGCGCCGAAAAATACGGTTCTTTTCATTTTTACCTCTTCCTGAGTTTCTGCCCCCATGCGGAGGCAGCCAATTTTTGTCCCGTCCCATTTAGACAGTCATGATGAATGAGAACGGTCACCCGTCTCAGCGTCCGTAGAGTGTGCGGAAACTGCTGATGAGGTCAAGGGTGAGCAACGGGAATCCGGGACAAAACGCCTAATAATTCGGCGAGAATTCGGGTGGCGCGCAATCACGCACCCGTTTTGGATGAGTCAAGCGAAAGCCGGTAAAATCTGGCCGCGTCAGAAAACGCCTTTTGCTTGATCAGCGCATGCGCTGTGGCCTCTTCATCCTCGCCCCATTGGGTGATCTGCCAGTCTTCGTCAACACGCGACAGCGTCCAGGCCTCCAGCGGTGTCAACCGGTCACGCGTGACGGCAAGCGCCAGAATCAGGGATCCCGAAAGGCTGATCAGATCATGCGCCGCGGCGAGCGCGAAATTGTCAAACGCGGCCACTTCATCGGTCAATCGCTGCAGCACATCGGAATCCTGTGCCACATGCATGACCCCTTCGCCGACCCAAAGCCGGGCATTCAATGTCTCTGCCGCCCAATCCAGCAACGGGTCCCAGCTTTCCGATTGTAACGCGATCAGCCGCGCAGGTCCTGCGGCGCGATAACATAGCAGATCACTGTCACCATACTCTGCCAGCATGGCGATCACTTCATTGCGCTGGGGGCGCACCTTGTCGATGGCTGCATTGGCCCCGCGCGTCACTGGCATGGTGCGCGGATCAATCTGACCTTGCTGTGCGTCCCATTCGGTGGCGACAGCCTCGGCCATGGCCAGCGTAGGAAGCACCAAGTCAGCCTTGGCCGGGGTCTTGACCACGCGGTTGTCCAAATGCACCGCAAATCCGCCTGCGACAGGGGCGGTTGTGGCCTCTTTCCAGAAACGCTTGGCCTTCCAGTCACTCATGATGATGACCCCGTCAGTTGATCAACCGCATCCGGCAACGCTGCAAAATCGTGGATCAGGATATCGGGGCGCAGGTCATCCGCAGGATGATATCCCCAGCTGGCGCCAATCGTGCGCACGCCTGCGGCCCGACCCATATCCATGTCAAATGTCGTGTCGCCCAGCATGACAGTCGCTTGCGGCGATACACCGGTCTCATTCAACGCCGTCAGAATCATCGACGGGTTCGGCTTGGACGGATGATGATCGGACACCTGTTCGCTGTGAAACACGCCCGTCAGCCCGTGGCGCTCCAGCACCTTATCCAGACCCCGCCGCGATTTGCCCGTCGCAACCGCCAAAAGCGTATGATCCTGCGCCTGCAACACCTCCAACGCCGCGCGGGCACCGGGGAAAAGCGGACCAAGCTCCTTTTCCTGCGTCCGCAACCCGGCAAAGGCATCCTTATACCCCGCCACCAGCCTGCCTCGGCCCGCTGCATCCGCATCAGGGCAAAGGCGCATGAATGCCTCATCCAGTGACAAGCCCACGATGGAGAGTACGGCGTTCCTGTCCGGCATCGCGATCCCCTCGCCCGCGAAGGCAAGGGTCATCGCGGCCAAAATCTCAGCCTGACTGTCGATCAGCGTGCCGTCGACATCGAAAATCACCAGCCGCAAATCACTCATCAGGCATATTGAACGGATCGACCGGGGCGTGGCCCACGACCCAACCCACGAAATCCCATGTTTTCTGCATATGGTCTGGCAGCGGGGCGGTCAGATGCAGGGTCGCCCCCGTCGCAGGATGCTCGATCGTCAGGCTGCGCGCATGCAGATGCATCTTGCGCCCAATCTCTGACCCCATGCCGGCGCCCCAGCCATCGCCAAGGTTTTCCTGGCCAGACCCGCCATATTTGCCGTCACCAATGATCGGATGGCCAATCTCGGCCATGTGCGCGCGCAGCTGATGGGTCCGACCCGTAATCGGCACCAGTGCACACCACGACGCGCGGCTGGCCAGCGTATCCATCACCGCATAGTCCGTCGTCGCCCGCTTGGCGCCTTCCGTGCTGTCCACATCACGGGGATGCACGCAGCGCATCTTTTCATTCTCGCCCCCACGGCCATGCCCGGGTGCCTTGACCAACCCATATTTTATTGTCCCTGCCCGCGGATGCGGCACACCGGCAATCGCTGCCCAGTAAATCTTGCGCGTCTCGCGATGCTTCAGGTTCTCGGTCAATTGCTTTGCCATGGTCCGCGTCCGCGCCAGCAGCAAAACACCGGATGTATCCTTGTCCAACCGATGCACGAGACGTGGCTTTTCGTCGTAACCAAAGGTCAGCGCCTCGGCCATGCCATCCACATGGCGCGTCGTCTTGGAACCACCCTGCGTAGCCAACCCGGCAGGTTTGTTGATCGCGATAATATGGTCATCGCGGTAGATCACGCAGGACTGGATGAGCTTGGCATCCGCCTTGGTCACACCCTGCTTGGCCAGCGCGCGGGCGGCATCTGCCTCGGCCTCCGTTGGCAGGGGCGGAATACGCACGGTCTGCCCGACCTCAAGCCGCGTATTCGTCTTGACCCGGCCACCATCGACACGCAATTCGCCCTTGCGGCACATCTTTTCAATGCGGCCTTGTGTCAGATGCGGAAACAGCCGACGCAGATACCGATCAACCCGCTGATCGCCATCATCAGCGCCAATCACACGAGTTTGCACGCCACTCATGCCGCCATCCCCCGCGCGATCCACAAACCCAGACCACAGGCCAGGATCGACGCAACCACCGATGCCAGCACATAACCACCCGCCGCCGTCACCCGGCCTTCCTCAACCAGACGCAGCGCATCCAATGTGAAGGCCGAAAAGGTCGTGAACCCGCCAAGAACACCGGTCATCAGAAACGGCAACCAGTGCTGCAACCCCCGGTCCGCCAGATGCACCCAGATCAAACCAATCGCAAATGACCCGATCACATTGACCGCCAGCGTGCCCAATGGAAACGCCACAACCAGCCCCACGAGATATCGCAGAACCGATCCAATTGCACCGCCAAGGGCGACAGAGATTACAGGAGCCATCATGCGGGTGCCTTCGCCGGTTCGGGGCCGAATGTCAATTCTTGCCGCGCTTGGCACGCAGGCCCGCAAAGTAATCAACGCGCTTTTTCAACTCGCGCTCAAAGCCCCGGTCAACCGGCGTATAATAAACGCCGCGCTTCATGCCTTCCGGAAAATAGTTCTGCCCGGAAAACCCATCCTCTGCATCATGATCATAGGCATAGCCGGCGCCAAACCCCTGTTCTTTCATCAGGCTGGTAGGGGCATTGAGGATATGGGCCGGTGGCGGCTCTGACCCGGTCTGTTTGGCCGCCTTCACTGCCCCCTTATACGCCACATAAGTCGCGTTCGATTTCGGGGCAAGTGCCAGGTAAACCAGTGCCTGTGCCAAGGCGAGTTCCCCCTCCGGCGACCCCAGCCGTTCATACGTCTCCCACGATTGCAGGCAAACCGCCTGCGCCTGCGGATCGGCCAGCCCGATATCCTCAACCGCCATGCGTGTGATGCGTCGGGCCAGAAACCTTGGATCCTCCCCCCCGGCCAACATCCGGGCAAACCAGTAAAGCGCCGCATCCGGGTCTGACCCGCGCACCGACTTATGCAATGCGCTGATCAGATTGTAATGCTCATCACCCGATTTGTCGTATTTCGCCGCGCGCTTCATCAGCCGCTTAGTCAGATCATCGACTGTCAGCTTGGCATCGGTCTTCCAAGCCGCAACCTGCTCAATCAGATTGAGCAAGGCGCGCCCATCCCCGTCGGCCATTTCCAACAGCGCCTCGCGCGCCGGGCCATCCAAGGGTAAGGGCTTGCCCAACTCCTTCTCGGCCCGCTGTGCGAGCAGTTCGAGGTCCTTCAAATCCAGCCGCTTGAGGATAAAAACCTGCGCCCGGCTGAGGACAGCCGCATTCAACTCAAAGCTCGGGTTCTCGGTGGTCGCGCCCACCAGCAGGATCGTGCCATCCTCCATATGTGGTAGGAACCCATCCTGCTGCGCCTTGTTGAAGCGGTGGATTTCATCGACGAACAACAGCGTCCCTTTGCCGTTCTGGCGGCGCATCTTTGCGGCTTCGAACACTTTGCGCAGTTCCGGGACACCCGTAAAAATCGCGCTGATCTGGACGAAATGCAGATCGGTTTCATCCGCCAGCAACCGGGCAATCGTGGTTTTGCCCACACCCGGCGGCCCCCAGAAAATCAGCGACGACAGCGACCCGGAGGCCAGCATGGTGCCAAGCGGCGCATCAGGCCCCAGCACCTGATCCTGCCCGATCACCTCCGCCAGCCGCGCAGGCCGCAACCGGTCCGCCAACGGGCGTGGTGCGTTGTCCGGCACGGGTGCGCTGTCGAACAGATCGGCCATCAGGTGACCTCCGTCTCGCGCAAGGTGAACAGGTTTATGATCATCGCCCGTCAGGATATGTTCGGCCAGCGGGTCGATTGCAAGGGCGCGGATGCGCTATTGCGGGATCGATTAGACCTCGCTGATCGGGTTTGGTCCGTCATAGGTCCAGCGATAGTCAGGCGGGGTCGGCCCCTTGTTCCGCCCGCCTTGCTGCATCTGCTCCCACGCATGGGCCAGAATGCCGACAGAGCGGGACAGGCAAAAGAGACCCCGGGCCAGCGGACCCGAAAACCCAAGTTCGGCATAAATCACCGCCGTCGCCCCGTCGATATTCATCGGCACAGGCTTGCCCGCCTGCTTGTTCAACACGTCCTGCAGCGCCAGTCCGATCTGGCCAAAACGTCCGCTGACCGTTCCGTCAGTGGCGGCCTGTGCCACAAGCGCCAGCAGGCGCGGGGCGCGCGGGTCCTCTGGCGTGTGAAACCGGTGCCCGAAACCCGGCAGATATTTCGAACGCTCAACCTGCCAGCGGTCAATCATCCGTGCGGCGGCGGCGTCGATCTCAAGACCATCCCGCATCGCATCGTCAATCCAGCCGTAAAGCTCCACCGCCTGTTCGCCCGCCCCGCCATGCACGTCATCCAGCATGTTCACAGCTGATGCCATGGCCCCGTTCAACGGCACGCCACAGGTTACTGCCATACGAGCCGCCGCGATCGACGGGGCCTGCGGGCCGTGATCGACAGCAGCCACCAGCGCGCATTCCAGCAGGTCCGCCTGCTGCGCCGTCGGCAGCTCACCGCGGGTCATCAGCCAGATCATCTGCGGAAATGTCACCGTTCCGATCAGCTCTTCAATCGGCCTTCCCCGCATTCTGATCTGACCCGGCGCCATATCGATAATGCTGGTTGTCCACCAATCTGACACATCACTGCGTTTGTCACTCATAACACCCCATCCTTCTTCAGCCGGGCAATTTCATCATCAGACAGGCCAAGTGCGCCCCAAATTTCTGCGTTGTGCTGGCCCAGAACCGGCGGCGGGGTTGGGACGGTCGGCGCATCGCCATCCAGTTTGATGCCAGTGGTCGCCAATGCGATGTCGCGCCCGACGCCCGGAACCTCCGCGTAGCTTTGCAAAAAACCCCGGTCCTTTACCTGCGGCATGTCCAATATCTCTGGCACTGTCAGCACGGCCCCCGCCGGAACACCGATCTGGTTCAGTTCCTTTGCCCAGTCGCGGGCAGACCTGGTCGCCAATGCCTGTTCCAGTTCAAGTTTCAGGGCGGCACGATGGGCCTTGCGCGCCTCGCGCGTCGCGTATTCCGGGCGGGTCTGCAACTCATCCACCCCCAGCGCTTGCGTCAGCAACTGCCATTGTTCGTCCTTGTTCGCGGCAATGTTGATCAGCCCGTCACCGGTCCGGAAAGTCCCCGAGGGTGCGGATGTGACGTTTTCATTGCCATTCGGCGTCGGTGCGACCCCGGCAATCAGATAGTTCGAAATCACCCAACCCATCGACACCAGCACGGATTCCAGCAATGAGACATCAATGAAACTGCCCCGCGGGGTCGCATTCAGCGCGACAGCAATGGCAAAGGCAGCCGTCATCCCGCCGACGGTATCAGCGACGGGATAACCCACGCGTAATGGCGCGCTGTCCTGATCACCGGTGATGGACATGACACCCGATGCGCCCTGAATGATCTGGTCATAGGCAGGGCGATGCATCCACGGGCCGTCCTGTCCAAACCCGGAAATGGCGCAATAGATCAATCTTGGCTGCACGGCTTGCAAGGCAGCATAATCCAACCCCAGCCGCGTCATGACGCCGGGCCGGAAATTCTCGACCAGCACATCAGCGGTTTCGACCAGCTTCAGAAACAGGGCCTTGCCCGCATCCTTTTTAAGGTTGAGCGTGACCGATTTCTTGCCCGCATTCTGCGCCAGAAAAGACACCCCCATATTGGCGGCGCTCAGGTCAGGGTCGGCCCCCAACTGGCGGGCCAGATCGCCACGCCCGACCGCTTCGACCTTGATCACCTCGGCACCCAGATGGGCCAGATGATGGCAGCAGAACGGGCCAGCCAGTACATTGGTCAGGTCTAGGACACGAACGCTGTCCAACGGTTTGGGCATCACATGCCTTTCTGCGGTTGCCAACCTTTTGGTTTCAAAGGGCAGCCTGCGCCACCCGGGGCGCGAAAGGCAAGGCAATGAGACAAAAGAAAAGCCCCGCACGATTGGCGGGGCTTGTCAGTCATCCGTGTGGCAGCGGCGACTTATTCGTCAGCGGCTTCCATCTCGGCTTCGCGGGCCTTGTCGGCAGCGCCTTTGGCGTCAACGTCGCGGTCGACGAATTCGATGATCGCCATCGGTGCCATGTCGCCATAGCGGAAACCGGCCTTCATGATGCGGATATAGCCGCCCTGACGCTCGGCATAGCGTGGGCCGATCACGTCGAAAAGTTTGGCGACATGCATGTCCTGTTTCAGCTGGGCGTTGGCCTGACGGCGCGCGTGCAGATCGCCGCGCTTGCCAAGTGTGACCAGCTTTTCCACAACCCGGCGCAATTCCTTGGCCTTAGGCAGTGTTGTCTTGATCTGCTCATGTTCGATGAGCGAGCCAGCCATATTCGCGAACAGCGCCTTGCGGTGTTCATGGGTGCGGTTCAGGCGGCGGTAACCTCTTGCGTGACGCATTTTTGGGTCTCCTTCAGATTTATACTTTGTCCAACGGTCTGATGCGTGCCAGCCGTATTATTGGGGCGGGATTGCCCAGTTGTTCCCCGCCAGCGCGGGCATTTGGGTAGGGTGGGGTTGAACCCCACCTTACATTCTTAAAACTGGTCTTCGAACTTCTTGGCCAAGTCTTCTATATTGTCCGGCGGCCAGTCCTCGACATCCATGCCAAGGTGCAGACCCATACCCGACAGCACTTCCTTGATTTCGTTCAGGGATTTGCGGCCAAAGTTCGGGGTGCGCAGCATTTCTGCTTCGGTTTTCTGGATCAGATCGCCAATATACACAATATTGTCGTTCTTCAGGCAGTTGGCCGAACGCACCGACAGTTCCAGTTCGTCCACTTTCTTCAGCAGAAGCGGGTTGAACTCCAAGCCGTCATCATCGGCACCAGCAGAGGCACTTTCAGGCTCATCGAAGTTGACGAAGATCGACAGCTGATCCTGCAGAATGCGGGCGGCATAAGCCACAGCATCGTCAGGGGTCAGCGACCCGTCGGTTTCAACTTTCATGGTCAGCTTGTCATAATCCAGCACCTGACCTTCACGGGTCGGCTGCACGTCATAAGACACCTTTTTGACCGGCGAATAGATCGCGTCGATCGACATCATGCCGATGGGCGCATCTTCCGGCTTGTTCTTGTCAGCGGCGACATAGCCCTTACCGGTGTTGACGGTCAGTTCCATGTAAAGATCGGCGCCATCGTCGAGGTGGCAGATCACGTGATCCTTGTTAAGGATCTCGATACCGGCGGTCTCGGAGATATCAGCCGCCGTCACGACGCCAGGGCCCTTGGCCTGAACGCTCAGACGCTTGGGGCCTTCGACTTCCATGCGGATCGCGACACCCTTGAGGTTCAGCACGATGTCGGTGACGTCTTCACGCACACCCGAAACAGATGAAAACTCGTGCAGCACATTGTCGATCTGCACAGCGGTGATCGCGGCGCCCTGCAAAGACGACATCAGGATACGGCGCAGGGCATTGCCCAGCGTCAGACCAAAGCCACGCTCCAGCGGTTCAGCGACAACAGTCGCCTGACGCATCGGATCATTGCCCGGTTTGACTTCCAATTGAGTTGGCTTGATCAACTCAGCCCAGTTCTTGTGGATCATATGTCCCTCCATACCAGTCTGCCTTCATGTCCAAAAAGGCAAACGCCCGAGGTTTCAAAATGACGGATTGGGGCCATGCGCATTGGCACGACCCCAAAGCGTTTGGGTAATTAGACGCGGCGACGCTTTGGCGGGCGGCAGCCGTTATGGGCCATTGGGGTCACGTCACGGATCGATGTGATGTTGAAACCAACAGCAGCCAGCGCACGCAACGCGCTTTCACGGCCGGAACCGGGGCCCTGCACTTCGACTTCCAGCGTTTTTACGCCGTGATCCTGTGCTTTCTTGCCCGCATCTTCTGCAGCCATCTGGGCCGCATAAGGTGTGGATTTCCGCGATCCCTTGAAACCCATCGTGCCAGCGGACGACCATGCGATCGCGTTGCCCTGCACGTCAGAGATCAGGATTTTGGTGTTGTTGAACGAAGAATTCACATGAGCAACGCCAGCGGCGATGTTCTTGGAGACCTTCTTTTTGGTGCGTTTTGTATCGCGTGCCATCGATCAGCCTCCTTATTTCTTCTTGCCGGCAATGGCCTTTGCGGGGCCTTTGCGGGTGCGTGCGTTGGTGTGGGTCCGCTGACCGCGAACCGGCAGGTTGCGGCGGTGGCGCAAGCCACGGTAGCAGCCAAGGTCCATCAGACGCTTGATATTCATCTGTGTCTCGCGACGCAGGTCACCTTCGACGGTCAGGTTGCCGTCGATATATTCGCGAATGGCCAGCACTTCGGCATCGGACAATTCGTTCACGCGACGGGACCGGTCGATCTTGACCGCTTCGCAGATTTCTTCGGCCTTGGCGTTGCCAATACCGGTGATGTAAGTGAGGGCGATTGGAACCCGCTTTCCAGTGGGTATGTTTACGCCGGCAATACGTGCCACGTGTGCATTTCCTTTTCGTTGCGGGTCCGTCATTCCAGACCCTTTTTTCACAACGTAAGCCCGGAGCGTTTGGGCGCCGGGCTGCGTCATATCCAGGTAGTCTGCGGTAGTGGGCGCGACCCTTGACCGCAAATTGATTCTCTTGCGAGATGGCGCTGTTTAGGGGGCATCGCCCTGATGGTCAATAGGTGCCTGCAGGGGCGATGGATTTTCAAGAAAATCCATCTGTCAGACAAAATTTTCGCGAAAATTTTGCCGCCTCAGCGCAACGCAGCCGCAATACTCGCCGCAACCTCATCCATGCTGGCCAGACCATCCACCGATTTCAGATCGCCCTTGGCATAATAATAGCCCACCAACGGGCTGGTCTGCTTGTAGTAGGCCATCAGACGGGTGCGCAGGCTCTCTTCATTATCATCTGCACGGCGCTCAATCCGGGTCGACCCGCAGTTTACACATTTGCCGTCATCCGGGATCGGCTTGGTCTTGTCATTGTAGACTTCGCCGCAATCCTTGCAGGTCGCCCGGGCTGTGATCCGGTCCACAAGCGCATCATCGTCAACCTGCATCTCGATCACGGCATCAAGGTTTTCGCCCATATCGACCAGCAACCGGCCCAGCGCATCTGCCTGCGCCAAGGTGCGCGGGAACCCATCAAAGATGTAACCGCCGCCGCCCTGATCGTTTTCCAACTGCTCGCGGATCAGACCGATCACGATATCATCGGTCACCAGTTCGCCACGGTCCATGACATCAGCAACCATCTTGCCCATTTCGGTCCCGCTGGTCCGGGCGGCCCGCAACATGTCACCGGTGCTCAGCTGCACCATGTTGCGTTCGTCCACCAGCCTGCGCGCCTGTGTCCCCTTACCCGCCCCCGGCGGCCCCAGCAGTATGATATTCATTTACGCGATGGTCCTTTGCGTTTCCCTGCACCGCGCTTACCACGCAGTTGCGACTTCTCAATCAGACCTTCGTACTGGTGGGCCACCAGATGGGACTGGATCTGCTGGATGGTATCCATCCCGACAGACACGATAATCAGCACCGATGTGCCGCCAAAGTAAAACGGAATGGCCAATTGCGCGCGGATAATTTCGGGCAGCAATGCCACCAGCGCCAGATAGCCGGAGCCAAGAACAAGGATGCGGGTGACCACGTAGTCAAGATATTCCTGGGTCTTCTTGCCGGGGCGAATACCAGGCACGAACCCGTTCTGGTTTTTCAGGTTCTCGGCCACATCCTCGGTCTTGAACGCCACTTCGCGGGTATAGAAATACGTGAAGAAGATGATCATGCCGCCAAAGAAGATCAGGTAAAGCGGCTGGCCGGGGCCGAAATAGGCCAGAACGGTCGACATAATCGGGCTGGCCGATCCGCCGCTGAATGTGCTGATCGTGGTCGGCAACAGCAACAGGGCCGATGCAAAGATCGCCGGGATCACGCCCGCCGGGTTCACCTTGATCGGCAGGTGGCTGGACGATCCATCATAAATCTTCTGGCCACGCTGCTGGCGCGGATACTGGATGTGTATCTTGCGCAAAGACCGTTCCATGAAGACCACGAAGGTCAACACCACCAGCACCATCAGAATGATGCCGACAATCACCACAGGGCTGATCGCACCGGACCGACCCTGAGACAGGAACTGCGCCATGGCCGCTGGAATTTCGGCAATGATGCCCACAAAGATAATCAGCGAAATACCGTTACCGATGCCACGCGCGGTGATCTGTTCACCCAACCACATCAGGAACATACAGCCACCGACGATGGTGATCACACAGGCCGCACGAAAGAACATGCCCGGATCAGACGCCAAACCGCCCGCCTCTAGACTGACGGCGAGACCGTAAGCCTGCGCTGTGGCCAGCGCCACGGTAAAGTAACGGGTATACTGGTTCAGCTTGCGCCGCCCCTGCTCACCCTCTTTCTTGAGGTTCTTCAATGGCTCCCACATCGACCCAAGCAACTGCACCACGATCGACGCTGAAATATAAGGCATAATACCCAGCGCAAATATCCCCATGCGGGACAAGGCGCCACCGGTGAACATCGACAGGATGCCACCAATTCCGGTCGCCGCCTCTTCCATGAACTGGCGCAAGGCCAGACCGTCGATGCCAGGGATCGGGATATAGGTACCAAGGCGGTAAACCATCAGCAGCCCGATGGTAAACAAGATGCGTTGCCGCAGTTCAGTTGCTTTGCCGAAGGCGCTCCAACTGATGTTGGCGGCCATTTGCTCTGCTGCAGAAGCCATATGGGTCTCTTTTTATAAAAAACGCCGCCAGCGGGTCCCCCGATTGGCGGCGTTTGGGAAAACTTGAGTGGTTATGTAGGCGACCGGGCGGTCACCCACAAGGTTTTACTCAGCCGCTGCCGGGGTTGTGACGGTCAGTGAACCGCCAGCCTTTTCGACGGCCTCAACAGCACCCTTGGAGGCACCGGTCACCGTGATCTTGGCCTTGGCCTTGAACTCACCCTTGGCCAGCACACGAATACCGTCCTTCTTGCGGCGCACCAGACCGGACGCGATCAGCGCGTCTTCGGTGATGTCGGCCTTGGCATCCAGTTTGCCTTCGTCGATGAATTTCTGGATCAGGCCCAGGTTGACGACGGCAAATGTCTTGCGGTTGATGTTGTTGAAGCCGCGCTTTGGCAGGCGCTGGTAAAGCGGCATCTGGCCGCCCTCATAGCCCTTGATCGCCACGCCCGAGCGGGATTTCTGACCTTTGATACCACGGCCACCGGTCTTACCCATGCCGGAACCCGGACCACGGCCAATACGCTTTTTACGCTGGGTGGCGCCTGGGTTGTCAGACAGTTCATTCAGTTTCATGTCGCTTCTCCTTTTGCCGGAATTGGCCCCCAGCGACGGCAGCGGCCAAACACGGCGTTTCAATCTGAGTCGGGGCCAAGGCCTGCCGACCTGCGGCGTATAGACGGGGTGGTGCGAGGCGTCAAGAAAGGCGTTGGGTCAAGCTGAGGGGGAGGGTGATTTGGTGCGTTGCGCAACAGGAGGACAGCGCCCGGACCTTGGCGGTTTAAACTGTCTCGGAAATGATCCAGTGGATCATTTCAGGTTCAACCGGGCGGAGCCCCGGGGGCGCTCGCAACAAAATCCAACAGAAGGGCAGCGCCCGGACCTCGGGGTGGGCGCGCCGACATACGTGCTTGGCGGGTCCGTCACATCACCCTGACGGCAGTTCTTTTTGCACCGTCGAAAAAGCGCCCTCCCCATGGGGGAGGTCCGGGCGCTGCCCGGCGATGCCGGGCGGTGCATTTCCTAAATGGTCTATAAAAAGAAAAGGGGATTGTCCGAAAACAATCCCCCATCCCAGCCTTTAGACGAAAAAGCTAGCAAGCCAGATCAAAGCCGTGAAGCTAAGAACGATCTCGCAGCGATACTCTTCGCCGTTCGACTTACTTGCTGTGAAAGAGACACCAATCTTCATGGCAGTCCTCCCATTTCTAATCGCGCTTTAGCCTTACATGAGTCAGTAAGCACGCGGTTAGACCAGCGTCCGAGTTTTGCCTTTACAAGCGAGTGGCAAGGAGTTTCTCGGAGGCCCCGACTCGCAACTTTGCGGTTAGTAACCGCTTGATCTGCATCTAGATGGTGTGCTTTGTAACTTCAAGTAATCCGCCAACATTTTCCAGATCAGGCAAAAAACGATCCAGCGAGAGGTTCTAGTGCGAAACACCTCGAGTAAAAACGCCCCGCAGTTCCCTGCGAGGCGCTGCAATTCTCACCGTAGGTCGAGGTTCACCCCGACACCACTTCACCCGCGCTCTTCGATGATCTCGACGAGGTGGGAGATGGAGTTGACCATGCCGCGCACGGAAGGTGTGTCTTCCAGCTCGCGGGTGCGGTTCATCTTGTTCAGGCCCAGACCGATCAGCGTGGCACGCTGCTTTTCGGGGCGACGGATCGGGGAGCCGATCTGCTTGACGACGATAGTTTTTGCCATGTCAGTGTCTCCTTACGCGTCTGCGGTGGCTTCAGCGGCGGTGGTGTTGTGGGCCACATCGCTTTGCTGGTCGACAACGTCCCGCTTGGGCAGAATGTCGGCAACCTTCTTGCCACGACGCTGGGCGACGTTGCGAGGGGATTGCTCTTTGCTCAGGCCATTCATCGTGGCACGGATCATGTTATAGGGGTTCTGCGACCCGATGGATTTGGACACAACGTCCTGTACACCCAGCATTTCGAACACGGCACGCATTGGACCACCGGCAATGATCCCGGTACCAACTGGGGCCTGACGCATAACCACTTTACCGGCGCCATGACGGCCTTCGATATCGTGGTGCAGGGTCCGGCCGTCGCGCAGGGCGACGCGGATCATTTGGCGCTTGGCCTGTTCAGTGGCCTTGCGGATCGCCTCGGGCACTTCCTTGGCCTTACCCTTGCCAAAGCCGACACGGCCTTTCTGATCGCCAACAACGACGAGGGCAGCAAAGCCAAAGCGCTTACCACCTTTGACGGTCTTTGACACCCGGTTGATGGCGACCAGACGGTCGGCAAACTCGGGGGTCTGTTCTTCGCGGTTGCGGCCACGGCCGCGGTTGTCACGTTCTGCCATTGATGGCGTCCTTTGTTTCGATGGGCTCCCGCCCGGTTGTCCGATCCAAGTGGCCGAGGCCCCGGATCATCGAGGGTGGGTTTCACCCACCCTACAGAATGTTGGTAGGGTGGGTGAAACCCACCGCACCGTTTAGATTTTCAAGCCACCTTCACGGGCTGCATCGGCCAGAGCCTTGATCTTGCCGTGGAAGAGGAAACCACCGCGGTCGAAATATGCAACGTCGACGCCGGCCTTCTTGGCGCGTTCCGCGATTGCGGCACCCACCTTGGTCGCGGCTTCGATGTTGTTCTTGCCAACCACGCCCAGATCCTTTTCGAGCGATGACGCCGAGGCCAGCGTGACCCCGTTCACATCGTCGATCAGCTGGGCGCTGATGTTCTTGTTGGAACGGTGCACCGAAAGACGCGCGCGCCCCTGGTTTGCGGTCACCGCCCGCAATTTGTTCCGAACGCGCATACGGCGCTTCAGAAACAGTTGTCTCTTGCTGTTTGCCATTTGTCGCGTCCTTACTTCTTCTTACCTTCCTTGCGGAAGATATATTCGCCTTTGTACTTGATACCCTTGCCCTTGTAGGGCTCGGGCTTGCGCCATTCACGGATATTCGCCGCGACCTGGCCCACAAGCTGCTCGTCGATACCTTCCACGGTGATTTCGGTCTGCTTGGGGGCGGTCACTGTGACGCCTGCAGGCACTTCGAAATCGACATCGTGACTGTAGCCCAGCGACAGTTTCAGGGTGTTGCCCTGCATCTGTGCCCGGTAACCCACGCCTGACAGCTCCAGCTCTTTCTTGAAGCCTTCGGAGACGCCGGTGGCCAGGTTGGCGACCATTGTGCGGCTCATGCCCCACTGCTGGCGCGCGCGCTTGGATTTGCCGCGAGGTTCGACAGTGACGACATTGCCATCAACGCTGATGGTTACATCGTCAGTGGCCTTGAAGCTGCGGGTCCCCTTGGGGCCTTTCACTTCAACGGTCTGACCTGACACGCTGGCGGTGACGCCAGAGGGCAGCTCAATCGGTTTTTTACCAATACGAGACATGATTTCCCCTTAGAATACAGTGCAGAGCACTTCGCCGCCGATATTGGCCGCCCGTGCATTTGCATCCGACATCACACCCTTGGAGGTGGAGACAATCGACACACCCAGGCCCTGACGGACGGAAGGCAGGTCATTGGCACCCAGATACACGCGACGACCGGGTTTTGAGACCCGCTTGACTTCGCGAATGACGGGGGCGCCCTCGTAATACTTCAGGCTGATTTCGAAAGCAGGATGGCCGTCTTTGCCGTCCTTCTTTTCGTAGCCGCGGATGTAGCCTTCGTCGGACAGCACATCTAGCACCCAGGCGCGCAGCTTGGACGCAGGTGTTTCCACCGTGCTTTTGCCGCGCATCTGGCCGTTGCGGATACGGGTCAGCATATCACCGATAGGATCGTTCATATCATATGCTCCTTACCAGCTTGACTTGACCATGCCGGGGATTTCGCCGTTGGACCCAAGGTCCCGCAGCGCGATCCGGCTGATCTTCAGTTTACGGTAATAGGCGTGTGGACGCCCGGTGAGCTGGCAACGGTTGTGCAGACGGGTTGCCGAAGAGTTGCGGGGCAGTTTTGCCAATTCAAGGGATGCCTTGAACCGCTCTTCGACGGGCTTGTCGCGGTCGTTGATGATCGCCTTCAGCGCGGCGCGCTTTTCAGCGTAACGGGCCACCAGCTTTTCGCGCTTCTTCTCACGCTCGATCATGGATTTCTTAGCCATATCTAATCTCTCCCTGGCGCTTAGCTGTTGAACGGCATGTTGAAGGCTTTCAACAATGCTTTTGCTTCAGCGTCAGTGTTCGCTGTGGTGCAGATGACGATGTCCATTCCCCACATCTCATCAACTTTATCAAAGTTGATTTCGGGGAACACGATGTGCTCTTTCAAGCCGGTGGCATAGTTGCCGCGGCCGTCAAAAGACTTGCCCGACACGCCGCGGAAGTCGCGGATACGAGGCATGGCCACTGTGATCAGACGATCCAGGAATTCATACATCCGGTCGCCGCGCAATGTGACCTTGGCACCCAGAGGCATGTCCTCGCGGACGCGGAAACCGGCGATCGATTTCTTGGCCTTGGTTGTCATGGCTTTCTGACCGGCGATGGTGGTCAGGTCTTCCTGGGCTGACTTGGCTTTCTTGCTGTCACGGACAGCTTCGGCACCGCAGCCAATGTTCAGAACGATTTTGTCCAAACGTGGGATCTGCATGTCATTCTTGTAACCGAACTCTTCCTTCATCGACGCACGAACGGTCGACGCATAAAGAGCCTTCAGGCGGGGGGTATAGTTTGCAGCGTCAAGCATCAGATCGCATCCCCTGTTGTCTTGGCGAAACGAACCTTCTTGTCGCCATCCATGCGGAAGCCGACGCGGGACGCCTTGCCGTTTGCATCAACAATCGCGAGGTTGCTCAGTTGGATCGGCATAGCCTTCGGCGTGCGGCCCCCCTGAGATTGCGCAGACTGTTTCACATGACGGATCGAGATATTGATCCCGTCCACGATGGCCTTGCCGGATTTCGGGTCAACCGACGAAATCTCGCCTGTCTTGCCCTTGTCCTTGCCGGCCAGCACGATGACCTTGTCACCTTTACGGAGTTTGGCAGCCATCACAGCACCTCCGGAGCAAGCGAGATAATTTTCATGAAGTTCTTGGCGCGCAGCTCGCGAACAACCGGGCCAAAGATACGGGTACCGATCGGCTCATTGTTGTTGTTGAGGATGACAGCAGCGTTGCTGTCAAAGCGGATGGCGGTGCCATCTTCGCGGCGAACTTCTTTGGCGGTGCGTACGACGACGGCCTTACGGACGTCACCTTTCTTTACGCGACCACGTGGAATGGCTTCCTTCACCGATACGACGATAATGTCACCGACACTCGCGTAACGACGGTGGGAACCACCCAGAACCTTGATGCACTGAACACGGCGGGCGCCGCTATTGTCAGCTACATCCAGATTGGTCTGCATCTGGATCATTTGGTTTCTCCCGACCTTTGGGGATATGTCCGATTTCCGACCGGACCCCCAGGGTTTCGTTGAACCGGGTTGTTACTGCTTAAGAAGCAATAACCTCCCAGCGTTTGGTTTTCGATTTCGGCGCACATTCCTGGATACGGACGGTGTCACCAACGTTGAAAGCGTTGTTTTCGTCGTGGGCCCGGTATTTCTTGGACTTACGGACGGTCTTTTGCAGCAGCGGGTGCTTGAAACGGCGCTCGACCGAAACAGTGACGGTCTGGGCGTTCTGGTTGCTTGTCACAACCCCTTGCAGGATACGCTTAGGCATACTCTTAAGCCTCCGATGCGGCCGCTGCGGCCTTTTCGTTCAGAATGGTTTTGACTTTCGCGGCGTTCCGGCGGGCGGCACGCATCGCGGCAGTGTTTTCAAGCTGGCCGGTAGCCTGCTGGAAGCGCAGGTTGAAGGCTTCTTTCTTCAGATTGGTCAACTCTTCACGGAGCTGATCGGGAGTTTTCTCCCGCAGTTCTTTGGCATTCATTGCCTTGTCCTTTCAACATCACCGGCAGGCCGCTACGCAAGCGTGACCCGATTCCCGGTGGAGTGGGTGTAGAAGTGGGCCGTATAGGGGGGGATGGTTGGGTTGGCAAGAGTTATTACTGTTGAAAATCGACCGCGACGCGGTATCCGTGAAGAACAGATCACAGGAGGCGATGCAATTGCGCTGGTCCAAGCTAAAACAACAGTTAGAAGTCCGCTTCGCGCCTGCATTACAGGGTCGCCTTTCTGTTGAACTCACGAAGTATTCCAAGCCGACGCGCAGCGAGAATGGCGAGTTCTTTGTCTTGCTGGACAACAAGAAGATCTTTTCAGCGTCCGAATATGCAGCGTACAGAGACAGCGCCGGACAATACTACCGCCAGCCTGAAGACTTTGATGCACACGGCATCACGACGGAATTCAGGGCATACCATGATCTTCAACAGTCACTCAGTTGGTCGATAGACGAGTTTGCATCAAAGCCCAATCCGCTCCTAAGAGGGCTCGCGACTGCGGATAGCCGGTTTGGCCGTCGCCGCCTGGCCGAAGTCAGGATTGATGAGGAAAACCCGTTTGTGGTTGAAATCGTGAATGCCCGTTTGGCAAAGGCGACCGGTCCAGCCGTCTTGCCCGGACGATAGGCCGGGCAGCGCCCGACCTCCCCCCGGAGGGCGCTTTTGCAACGTCACAAACAACGCAACGCCAGCACCTGTGGCGCCGTCACCCGCAACACAACCCATCCAAACGCCCTCCAGGTCGGGCACTCCCCTCAGCACGTTGACACACCCGTCCCGGGCCTGACCCGGGACCCCGCACATCGCCGCGCCCGTCCGGGGCTCCGCCCGTTTTCGGCTGAAAAGGTCCCCCGGACCTTTTCCGGGACGCCTCAAACCCTCCCCCCGGAGGGCGCTTTTGCAACGTCCCAAACAACGCAACGCCAGCACCTGTGGCGCCGTCACCCGCAACACGACCCATCCAAACGCCCCCCAGGGCGGGCGCTGCCCTCAGCACTATTACGCAACGCAGTCCCGGACTTGATCCGGGACCTCACACGTCGCCGCGCCCGTCCGGGGCATCGCCGGCGCACTCGGAAACAGCCCCCGGCGAAACGTCACCCCACCCTTTCCTTCTAATTGACAAACATCAATCTGCCCGGCCCGCGCCGGATTACGCTTGAAAGGCCCAGGCACCGCCATGCCTTATTCACTGTCCCGTATTGGCGGCAACCATGATGCAGATAAGCGTCATATCAATAGCCTGGGCCAGACACGTCTAAATAGGAGAAAACGATGTTTAGAATTAAAACTACGCTGGCATGTCTCGTGGCTATTGGCTCGGCCGGTTTCGCTTTCGCAGACACTTCTTATTTCCAACTCGACCACACCATTGAAGCGGGCGACCAGATCGATCTGGGCACCGTTCGGGCCGATGATGGTGGCACGCTGGAGCTTTATTCCTTCCATTGCGGCACCAAGGGCGAATTGCTCGCGACAGAATCGCTATTGCCCGGCGTGAATGAAAACGTGCGCATGGATGTCGGCCTTGGCGCACCAAGCGAAGTGCTGGCCGTGATCAATAAGGATGGTCAGGAACTGGCCTATCAGATTTTCACCCTGCGGTGATAACGTCATGCCGGGTGTTCCGACATCCGGCATCGTCCCATATTGCCGAAGGCCGCATGAAAAGCTGTGCGGCCTTCAGGCTGTTCCCCGAGCGGATCAATCAGCTGTATGTCTTAACGCCGCATTCACACTTGCACCGTGCGCCGCGTTAAACCGGCAAAATCGCCCAAAAGGGTCCGACGCAAGTCCGACGTTTTGCCGACGCGATGCCGACCGCTCATTTTCGCCAAAACCCCAGTATTAACTGATGATTCGCAAAAGCGGCCCGATAAGGGTGTTGCGCGCCCGTCTGCCCCCCACCGAACGTTGCGTACCCCCGCACGCAAAACACCCGCCCGAGGTAATCGGGCGGGTGTTTCAGCGGCGTCGAAGAAAGCCGTTTAACCTTGGCTCAACTCACGAAACGCGGTCATGTGGCGGCGCACAGTCTGGAACCACAATCCGGTTTCCTTGATGTTGCCCAGCCCGTTATTGACCACGGCCAAAATCTCATCCGCCTGCGGATGGGTCTTGGCGATCACCGCATGCAGCACGTCCACAAATGTCAGCGCCTCATGCATCTGGACGCGGTCCTGTGCACCCAGTTCAGCGATCCGGCCTTCGGCCACATCAACAGCGATCAGCGCGGCATCGGCCTTGTTTTCAAGGATGAAATTCACACAGTCGGCCGCAGTCGGTGCCCGGACAACCTCAATCACCGGGGCGACCAGATCAACCTCTTCCATCGGCGCCAGCGTATAGGCCTCGGCCCGGCAGATGCGCTTGCCATGCAGCGCGGAATGCTCTGCAAATGCAGGATCGGCGGACGGGCTGTAGTAGCCCAGCACTTCCTCATAAAGCGGATCACTGAACGCCAGATTGTTGCAACGGAACTTGGATTCATCTTCCAGCTTGTCGAACAATTCACAGTTCGGCTGGCTCCAGCCAATGCTGATATCATAGGCATGATCGGTGATCAGCGGCTGCAGATGCGCGCCATCATCATTGATGAAATCGATCTGATATTCCGGCTTGCTGTCGGCATTCTCAAGGGCTAAGTTTATGATTTCAGTCAACAATCCGCCCTGCGCCTGATCTTCATCCATGAACGGCGCCCAGCCGGTCGCGGTCAACACGCGAATGGGGCGGTCACCCGATGGGCCGGGCAGCGCCTCGATCGTGCGCTGACGGATCGCAGACGCATCAGCGGTCGATGCCTGCACGGCCCCGTCAAGGCAGGGAATAAACAGACGGTCGCCCACATTGATCGCACCGGGATCGCCACCGATGACATCCACATTGGCGCTATAGATCAGGGTATAATTGGCCGTATCGCCGTAGACACGTCTGGCGATGCTGGACAGATAATCGCCTGATTCAACAACATAATCCTGCCCGCATGCGATGTTTTGCGCCGAAGCGGACGCCGCCGCGACGCACAGGCCGGATGTCAGAAGAAGGGATTTGAGTAAACGCATATCGTTTCGCCTTTTTGCATTTTATGACGGGCCAGGCCCGTTTGATGCCTGTGCGTAGACAGCGGATGTGGCGGGAATTTGGCAGAACACTGGTTAATTTGCCGCCATTTGGGCAGAGCCCATTTCTTGATTTGCGTCAACGACGCCGCCGGCGCGCCGGATAATCTGGACCCAACGCAAAACAGGAGAGACAGATGTCCCACACCCCGCACGAACTGGCCGAAGAGTTTCCCGAGCATGTCGATCGCATACACGATCTGCGCCAGTCCGACGCCCATTTCGCCAAGATGTTCGACGCGTATCACGTGACCAATCGGGCGGTGCACCGGGCCGAAACCAATGTCGAACCCACCTCTGATGATCATCTGATTGACCTGCGCAAGGAACGCGTGATGCTCAAGGATCAGATCTATGCCTACCTGACCAAACAGGCAGCGGGGTAAACTCCCTCTCGCGCATCGCTATGGCCTGGGTTAAGACGGGCCATGGCTGATATCAGATCCCTTTTCGCAACCCGCCTATACCACGCCAAACTGTCCGAGCGTGGCGATGCTATCGACCCGACCGAGCTGCAGAACTCCTGCCTTGTCATCGCCGATGATGACGAGGCCGGACAGGACTGGTGCGAGGCGAATGGCTATCCTGGCTACACCTCCTATGCGTCCCTGACCGACCTGCCCTGGCGCTTCCCGATCTTTGCCGATCTGGTCAAGGCACTGGACGCCCATGTGGCTGAATTTGCGAAAGACTTACAGTTCGACCTCGGTGACAAGTCCCTGAAGCTGGAAGATATCTGGATCAATATCCTGCCTCCCGGCGGTATCCATACCGGCCATATCCACCCGCATTCGGTGGTCAGCGGGACGACCTATGTGGCAATGCCGGACGGGGCCAGCGCGCTGAAACTCGAAGACCCACGCCTGCCCATGATGATGGCCGCCCCGACACGGATCAAAGAGGCGCGGGACGAGTTGCGCCCGTTCATCTACGTGACACCTCAGGTCGGCGATGTCCTGCTCTGGGAAAGCTGGCTGCGGCACGAAGTGCCTATGAATATGGCTGAGGAGAATGAACGGATTTCGGTGAGTTTTAACTATGCGTGGGGGTAGCCAGCCTTTTTTTGCGCATCTACAGCTTTCGCTCCAGCAGTTTACCGACAAGGTCATCCACAACTTTGTCCGCAATTTCAAAACCCTCAAAGAGGGCAAAAAGTGATGCAATAGCCTCTTTGGTGTAGGTAGATATGGCGTCAGGAGAGGTATCCAGCGGTACTGCAACCAAACATGTAATTTCGTCCTGCTTAGCAATGCGGCGGTAACTCAATGATCTGCCAGGATTGGCCCAAGAAGACAGGTAGCGTCCAGCTAGCCCTTTCCAACGAAAAGCAAATTCAAGGATAGTTGTCTCAGGATCAGTGACAAGAGCGCTAGCAAAGCTTTTACCAACAGCAATCGCCTCCGCGGTTCGCAGAATTGTCAACCCAAAGTCCAAAGCGGTATTCGGTGATGGAGCCCTCTCAGTGCCTGCAACATCGTCTTGCAGTGCACGCCTTAGGTAAAAGCGACCGCTGGGTTCCTTCCGCATGAAGTCCAGATGCCCGCCTAACCATGCTGTATCTAAACCAACGATAGGCGCTTCCCACGCACCCTTGTAGACGTAAGGATGATCTGCAGCTTCTTGGAAACCTTGACTATCACGCCAAATTGGCCAACCGGTAAGGTTGGGATTATTCGCATCCAAAACTCGCAGAAACTTTTAATTGGCATTGGACAACTCCAACGGGCCTCGGATTATCAGCGCAACTTCGAAGGTGCCATGTCGTGGAATGATTTCGCTACGCTTGGAGATAGCGTCCTCGTATCAGGCTTGACCTTGGTTGAGTAGCTCCTCCAACTCCATGGCTGGGCTTGCATGCTCTGAGCGGGAATCAGCATCTCCCAAAAGTTCGAGTATCCCAGATAGATCGACCCCGCCTAGCTGTCGCCTCAAAAAACGTCCAATATCGGCTTCTCGGTTATCGAAGCAAATGCCTATCAATTCTGGCCAGTCGTGGACTGCAATCTTTGCTGTGCTTACTGTATTATTGGTTCTCAATGTGCGAAAGTAGACATCGCCCACAGCGACTAGTTTACCACCACCGCTGTTTAACAAATCTCTTTTCGCGATAACTGGTATCTTAACGCCAGACGGAACAGATATGACTGGATAGACCTGCCCATCACGTTCCGGAAACAGAACCTCTACCTCAAATGTTTCAGACGAATACTTGGATACAAGTGCTTGGATCGCATCTGCATGATAATTGGCTACTGCACTTTTGGGAACATTTTCTGAATCTGGCCTCAGCGTCTTATCGTCAAACCCAATCAACATGAAGCCGCCGTTAAAATTTCTAAGCGCCAATAATCCTTTAACTTTTTTCGCTTCGTTCTTTGGATCGGACGGGTCGATCCATCTCTTTATCTCGACAGACTTACTCTCCGATGGATTGTGAACAAGACCAGATGCTTGGTCACGTAGAGTTATTACCTTGATTCCCGTTATTGAGTTTGTTTGATACACCCTTGTTCCAAGCTTTCTGCGTTGCAACTATGGATTACAATATAACAAGAAACCCCCGCCGATTTCTCAGCGGAGGCTTCTCATTCTCAACCGGGTCGGGCCGTATTTGGCTTTGCCAAACACTTACCCTCCAAGTCATTTCCGCATGCGGAAACGACAGGTTTACCAGTCTTCCCGAACCACTGTCCGTGTCTTGATTGGCAGCTTCATCGCAGCCAGACGCAGGGCTTCGCGGGCGATTGTTTCGTTCACGCCGTCGATTTCGAACATCACGCGACCGGGTTTGACTTTGCATGCCCAGAAGTCAATCGAACCCTTACCCTTACCCATACGAACCTCGACAGGCTTGGATGTCACGGGCGTATCGGGAAAGATACGGATCCAGACGCGGCCCTGACGCTTCATGTGGCGCGTCATGGCACGACGGGCAGCTTCGATCTGGCGCGCTGTGATACGCTCCGGTTCGATCGCCTTGAGGCCGTAAGTGCCAAAGTTCAGGTCAGACCCGCCCTTGGCTTCGCCCCGAATGCGGCCCTTGTGCAGCTTGCGGTGTTTGGTGCGCTTTGGTTGCAGCATATCATCTACTCCTTAGCGGCGGCCGGGGCCGCGAGGGATGGCACCCTCTTGCAGCTCGGCATGTTTGCGGTCGTGCGCTGACGGATCATGCTCCATGATCTCACCTTTGTAGATGAAGACCTTGATGCCGATGATCCCGTAAGGCGTCATCGCCTCGTACAGTGCATAGTCGATGTCTGCACGCAGGGTGTGCAGCGGCACGCGGCCTTCACGGTACCATTCGGTACGTGCGATTTCAGCGCCACCCAGACGACCGGCGAGGTTCACCCGGATACCCAGGGCACCCATGCGCATGGCGTTCTGCACGGCACGCTTCATAGCGCGACGGAAGGACACCCGGCGTTCCAGCTGCTGGCCGATGGATTCGGCGACCAAGGCTGCGTCCAGCTCGGGCTTGCGGACCTCGACAATGTTCAGGTGCAACTCGGACGATGTCAGATTTGCCAGCTTCTTGCGCAGACCTTCGATATCCGCACCCTTTTTACCGATGATAACACCGGGGCGAGCGGCATGGATCGTGACCCGGCACTTCTTGTGCGGGCGTTCGATGATCACGCGGCTGACGCCAGCCTGAGCGCATTCTTTCTTGATGAAGTCCTTGATCTTGAGGTCTTCAAGAAGAAGGTCGCCGTAGTCTTTGGTATCGGCGTACCAGCGGCTGTCCCAGGTGCGGTTGACCTGGAGGCGCATGCCGATCGGGTTTACTTTGTTACCCATTATGATTGCTCCTCAACCTGACGCACCTTGATGGTGATTTCCGAAAACGGCTTGATGATCTTGCCGAACCGGCCACGGGCCCGGGGGCGACCGCGCTTCATGATCAGGTTTTTACCCACATAAGCCTCGGCGACGACAAGTTCGTCGACGTCCAGGTTGTGGTTGTTTTCTGCGTTTGCGATGGCGGACTGAAGACATTTCTTCACGTCACCAGCGATCCGCTTTTTGGAGAAAGTCAGGTCGGTCAGTGCCTGTTCGACTTTCTTGCCACGGATCAGGCCAGCCACAAGGTTCAGTTTCTGCGGGGACGTGCGAAGCATGCGCAGTTTTGCCATGGCTTCGTTGTCGGCCACGCGGCGGGGGTTCTTTTCCTTGCCCATGACTTATTTCCGCTTCGCTTTTTTGTCAGCGGCGTGACCGTAATAGGTGCGGGTTGGTGAATATTCACCGAACTTCTGACCAATCATGTCTTCGCTGACGTTGACGGGGATATGCTTCTTGCCGTTGTAGACCCCGAAGGTCAGGCCAACGAACTGAGGCAGGATGGTAGAACGACGCGACCAGATCTTGATCACTTCGTTGCGGCCGCTTTCGCGGGATGCTTCGGCTTTCTTCAGCACGTAGGCATCGACGAACGGGCCTTTCCAGACGGAACGAGCCATAATTAACGACCCTTCTTCTTGGCGTGACGCGAACGGACGATAAGCCGCTGCGACGCTTTGTTTTTGTTACGGGTACGCTTGCCCTTGGTGTCTTTGCCCCAAGGTGTCACAGGCGTACGACCACCAGATGTCCGGCCTTCACCACCACCATGCGGGTGGTCGATCGGGTTCATGGCCACACCACGTACAGACGGGCGGATGCCCTTGTGACGGTTGCGGCCAGCCTTGCCGAAGTTCTGGTTAGAGTTGTCGGGGTTCGATACCGCGCCAACTGTCGCCATGCATTCCTGGCGGACCAGGCGCAATTCACCCGACGACAGGCGGATCTGGGCATAGCCTCCGTCACGACCGACGAACTGGGCATAGGTGCCGGCGGCACGGGCGATCTGGCCGCCTTTGCCTGCTTTCAGTTCAATGTTGTGAACGATCGTCCCGATCGGCATGCCGCTAAAGGGCATTGCGTTGCCGGGCTTGATATCGGCCTTGGCCGAGGCAATCACCTTGTCACCGACAGCCAGGCGCTGCGGGGCGAGGATGTAATTCTGGGTGCCGTCTTCATACTGGATCAGTGCGATGAAAGCGGTCCGGTTCGGGTCATATTCGATGCGGGCGACAACAGCGGACATATCCATCTTGTTGCGCTTGAAATCGACGATACGGTAAAGACGCTTTGCGCCCCCACCAATGCGACGCATGGTGATCCGTCCGGTGTTGTTCCGGCCGCCTGACTTGGTCAGACCCTCTGTGAGGGCCTTGACAGGACGTCCTTTCCAAAGCTCCGAACGGTCGATCAGCACCAGCCCACGCTGGCCCGGCGTCGTCGGTTTGTACGACTTGAGTGCCATGTTAGCTTCTTCCGTTTGCTTGGCGGCCCCGTATGGGGCCTATGTGGTTAAGGCCCCCGTAGGTGCCCGATGGTCAAAAGCACAGCACCCCGGACGAATCCGGGGTGGAGTGAATGGTGGGCGTATAGCGGGGGATGGGTGGGGTGGCAAGTGCTGTGTTATCGGACCTACCAACGGGAACGGTGATCAATTTCCAATTGCTGCAAAGGCATCCTCCATATCACTTAGCTCGACCTCGGCCATTCTAGAGAGCACCACAGTTTGCCTTTTGTTGGTAACGATTTCAGCCAAGTGTCCATAGATACTTTCTGCCAACGAACCTGGGGTCTGCTGAAGTTTTTTAACGATATCATCCAAAGCAAGTATTGCAGTCGTATTTCGACGCGTTCGGCTCTTGCTTTGGGCAAATTTTTTCCGGAGTAGCTTCAATCCAGCATCGCTAAGTCGATCAGATTGGCTCTGAGGCAGCTGTGGGGGCAGAAACTGGGCAAAGTCCAGGAATTGCTCAACAGTCTTAGACTGTGAAGCAGCCGATACCATATATGTAATGACATGCGTTGTTTTGCCGAACTCTGTTGTCAGTTCAGCTAGTAGTTTTTGTCGTTCCTCGGATGCAGATACAGATTCTATTTCTTGCATTTTTGTTACGATTGGCAGCGCTTCAAGTTCAATCCAGTCAATTTTGGCTTCGTTGAAGATTGTCGTTTGATCGATTACTGTATTGTCGTTACGCGCGCACTGCCGCAAATCAGAACCCGTAAAATCGAACCCTCGCAAGTCTGCGCCGCAGAGATTTAACCACCGCAAATCCGCGAACCTGAAATCTGTTGCAGGATCAAGGCCGCTCATATCAACTAGTTGGTCGAAACGTGAGCTGTTGCTCTCAAGCACTTGATCAATTGCTTGCAGCTCTTGGTTAGTCAACATGTCCTCCAGCAATCGTGTCATTCCTCAAATACCTCGCATCGTGAAATTGCGACCGCAGAAGTGGTACTTTGGTTGAGAGCAGAGTTGGCCTCTCGCTGAATAGCTTTCCTTAGTATTTGGGATACGATGGCATCTTTATTTTGCCACTCACTCATGGACCTGCCCAGCCGGTTCCCACGCTTGGCCGAAACTTTCACCGCACTCCTCGAAACCTGTACTTCGCCAATAATCGCAAGGCGGTTTCCACCTTTCTTCCGGCGCAAGGAACAAAGTTTCGTGCTGGGAATGGCGGTGCCTTCGATAACCGAGTTTGATGTTCCCGTTACTGTCTGAGGCCGCACCTCCCAACTGTCGTTCGGAAGGGCGGTAACTGGAAGGTGTACTTTGCTTTGATTGAGCGTTCGTTTTCGAGCAGCATTAGCTCCGACCCCGGCACCAATTTGAGCCGCAGGACCAGTCTCTGTATTTGCTCCGATAGAGACATCGGCTCCAACCGAGGCTTGCGTTTCAACGCAGTCCTCCTCAACAACGGCTTCAAGAACATTTTCGCCGAAACCACTGCCAAGTGTTGTTTCGCAACCCTCCAACGAAAGGCGGAGGTAAGCCTTCGAAACGCCTACTTCGTATTCCTGTTCTTTATACTCATATTGCATCTTCCCAAATCGAAGTCGACATTTAAGCTCAAAAAGCCCTTCTCGAGCATCGATTTCGAAACGAACCTCTGAGAGCTCACTCAAAGGGTTGGTACCGCTCGTGCTGAATTCAGGATCATCCAAAATATGCTACCTCAACGAAAAGATGTAAGATAAATGTAGTAAGTGAGAGTATACAATTCAATTTTGGCCCTCGAATGCGCGCTGAGTCAATTGTGCCCGCCCGGAACAAGCCAAAGGCGCCGGGCGAGCGCCTGCCCGTTCCGGCGGGCTGGCGCTTTGGTGGCGTCACACGCATCGCACCCTTGGCGCATGTGTGGCTGCCATAAAGTGCCAGACGTGAGGGCAGTTGCGCCATCCCACGGGCAGGCGCGCGCCCGGCTTCCACCAATGTCGGGATGGTGGGTTGTACCCACCCTACAACGAAAAAGCCCCCGGCGATTGCCGAGGGCTTTTTCATTCATATCAGACCCGGATCAGAGACCGGTGGAGACGTCGATCGTGTTGCCCTCTTCGAGCGTCACGTAGGCTTTCTTGACGTCCTTGCGGGTGCCGAGTGAGCCGCGGAACCGCTTGACCTTGCCTTTGGTGATCGATGTGTTCACCGCCTTCACCTTGACCCCGAACAGGCTTTCGACGGCCTCTTTGATCATCGGCTTGTTCGCGTCGATCGCCACTTCAAACACAACGGCGTTCTGTTCGGACGCCATGGTTGCCTTTTCGGTGATGATCGGCTTGCGGATCACGTCGTAATGTTCTGCTTTCGCGCTCATGACAAACGAGCCTCCAGTGCTTCGACGCCTGCCTTGGTCAGCACAAGCGTGTCGGACCGCAGGATGTCATAGACGTTGGCACCCTGGCTGGGCAGCACGTCAATGGTTGAGATATTGGCCGCGGCCTTTTTGAAGTTTTCGTTCACTTCGGCCCCGTCGATGACCAGTGCGCGTTTCCAGCCCAGGTTGCCGACCATTTTGGCCAGCGCGCCGGTCTTGGCGTCCTTCACCTCAATCGTGTCGACGATCACCAGCTCGCCTGCGGCCACTTTCGCGGACAGGGCGTGCTTCAGACCCAGCTTGCGGAACTTCTTGGGCAGGTCATGGGCGTGGCTGCGGGGGGTCGGCCCCTTGTAGACACCGCCCGAGCGGAAGATCGGCGCGCCGCGCGAGCCGTGGCGTGCGCCACCGGTGCCCTTTTGACGATAGATCTTCTTGGTCGAATACGACACTTCGGACCGACCAAGCGTGTCATGTGTGCCAGCCATGGCCTTGTTGCGCTGCCAGCGGACGACGCGGTGCAGGATGTCCTTGCGGGGCTCCAGACCAAAGATGTCGTCGTTCAGATCAACGGACCCGGCTTTCTTGCCGTCCAGTTTGATTGCATCAGCCTTCATTTTTGTCGCCTCCTTCTTCTGGGGCATCTGTTTCGGCTGCGGCCTCGGCTTCAGCGGCTTCCAGTGCGGCCTGTTCTGCCTCGGCTGCGGCCTTGGCGGCGGCCTCCTCTTCAGCGGCAGCTGCGGCTGCGGCTTCGGCTGCCAGCTTTTCGGCTTCTTCCTTCATGGATTTCAGACCGGCAGGGTAGATCACGTTTTCAGGGGTCGGTTTCTTGACCGCATCCTTGATCGTCACCCAGCCACCTTTTGATCCGGGAACAGCACCTTTGACCATGATCACGCCACGGTCGGCATCGGTCTTGACCACTTGCAGGTTCTGGGTGGTGACTTTCGCCGCACCCATATGACCGGCCATCTTCTTGCCTTTGAACACCTTGCCGGGGTCCTGACACTGGCCAGTGGAACCGTGCGAACGGTGAGAGATCGACACACCGTGTGTCGCGCGCAGACCACCAAAGTTGTGCCGCTTCATCGCACCGGCAAAACCTTTACCGATGGATGTGCCGGACACGTCCACATACTGACCTTCGAAGTAATGGTTGGCGAGGATTTCTTCGCCCACATTGATCAGGTTCTCAGGGGCCACGCGGAACTCAGCGACCTTGCGCTTGGGTTCCACCTTGGCGGCGGCAAAATGACCGCGCATCGCCTTGGAGGTCCGCTTGGCCTTGGCATTGCCGGCACCCAGTTGCACGGCGACATAGCCGTCCTTGTCAGCGGTGCGCTGTGCGACGACCTGCAGGTTTTCGAGCGAAAGAACGGTCACAGGGATCTGCTTGCCGTCTTCCATAAAAAGCCGGGTCATCCCGACTTTCTTTGCGATAAGTCCGGTACGGAGCATGTTGTCTACTCCTTATACTGAAATCTGAACGTCGACACCGGCGGCCAGGTCGAGCTTCATCAGCGCGTCCACGGTCTGCGGTGTCGGGTCCACGATGTCGAGAAGGCGCTTATGCGTGCGGATCTCGAACTGGTCGCGGGATTTCTTGTCAACGTGGGGGCCACGCAGAACGGTGAATTTTTCGATCTTGTTTGGAAGTGGGATCGGACCACGGACAGAAGCGCCTGTGCGCTTGGCTGTGCTGACGATTTCCTGTGTGCTTGCATCAAGCACCCGGTAATCAAACGCCTTGAGGCGGATACGGATGTTTTGGCTTTGAACGGCCATATTTCATCCCCTTATACTGGGGTGAAGATCGGATTGGACGATACCGGCTCATCCGGCACCCTCATCGCGTCTTTTTTCCAACGTATAAAGGGCACGGCGGACCGCACCCTTGCTGGATGGGGGGCGTATAGGGGGAGTCGGGGGTGGTGTAAAGGGGGTTTGAGAGTTTGAACTACGTGCCCAAGCAGAAGCATTCAAATAGTGATCAACCGACGCTACGGTAAAAGATTAGTAGCTTATGACGACGCGGACAGACCGAGCCACTGACCCGCTTTCAGCGCCGCGATCAATTGCTGTCCAGTGGTTGTATTGACCGTAACCTGATGTCGAGGAGTTGATTCCGGTCGATACAACAAGTGAACTGCTGTTCAGGTCCATGATCCATGCGCCATAACCACCAGTATTCTCGTAGATGCCATCCATCATATGAATGTCATCGGAGCCATCTCGTCGATACCATATCGTCGCAACCAATGGCTCAGACGTCATGTCGTGGTCCAATTTGTAGTTTTTTCCATCTTCGACTTCGAACCAACCGGAGTCCCAAATTCCCCTCTGTACTGGATTAACAGTCGATGCTTCAACCTGCACTTCGGGAAGCTTCGGGTCACCTCCTACCTGCCCCACAACTCTTCCAATCCCTGAATTTGGGTCAGCGAATATCGAGGCCGCAAGTACAATAACGGAAAAACTCATAAAGCCAAAGACCTGTAGGTTGCTTCGGTCTCCTCGGTAGACAAGAAAAAACGACAAAAATAAACAAAATGCCGAAATGGCCAATGCGCCATAGCGCAAAAACTCCAAAATATCTGGGGTCATAGAAAAATCTCCAACAAATAAGCACCATAATTTGAATATTCATAAACTCCATAAACCGACGAACCAAGAAAAAAAGGCCGCCCCGTTTTGGGGCGGCCTTTGATGTTCCTGGAGGTCCCGGATCAGATCCGGGACGGCGTTCGTTGTCCGAAGAGAGCTGCGGTGCGTTTGCGGCCCGAAGACCGCAAGCCACACCTTACTCGACGATCTTCGACACAACACCCGCACCAACGGTGCGGCCGCCTTCGCGGATGGCGAAGCGCAGGCCGTCTTCCATGGCGATCGGGGCGATCAGTTCAACGTTGAACTTCAGGTTGTCGCCCGGCATCACCATTTCGGTGCCTGCGGGCAGCTCAACCGTGCCGGTCACGTCTGT
>CANKYO010000011.1 GCA_947488175.1 uncultured Paracoccaceae bacterium | reverse complement strand
ATAGAGATTACTCATCGGTCCCCCAAATCATTGGGGCTCGTCAATCATGACAACGACGCAGCATCAAGCCGATTAATAGGTCCTGAACCCAAGGCTGTTAACCCTTCGCGAGACAGGGCGGCGCTATCATCTTCCGGTGACATTTGCGGAGTCAATGCACATATCGCGGGTGCCGTGACGGCGATTGTTATGCTCGCCCGATTTATCATACGGGGGCGCAGGGTGTGGGACATGCGGCTTCATACCCACAGTGGGGTGAGTGACGGTGCCTCTACCCGTACTTAACGCAACGTCATCGCGTTTCATTTTGGACATGTAAGAGAACACTGAAACTGACAGCCAATGCTGTTTGAACGCGACACTCATTAGTACCCAAGCAGGTACCCAGACGTGTCAATACTACGCTAAGTATCTGTTTTAATACCCATATTTTTTTGGTTATTGGCTCCGACGGTAGGGATCGAACCTACGACCAATTGATTAACAGTCAACTGCTCTACCGCTGAGCTACGTCGGAACACTCGGGGCCATATAGCAATGCGTTTTGGCCGCGTCCAGTGGGTTTCGACAGGTTTTTGGATTAAGTCTGGTCATCAGCGGCGGTGTCTGAGATCGTGAATTCGGCGGCCACGCCAAGCGCGGGCCGTGCCACGACAATACCGCGCCCTGCGAAGTCGATGAGATGTGCAAAAACATTGCGTTCGGCTGCGGGCAGCAACCCCTGCGCCACATCGGTATAAACTACTTTTGTCAAAGCGCTGACGGTCGCAGATCCGTCAGCAAGCGCCTTGATAATCTGGGCCTCGCGGTTGCGCCGATGTGCAATCAGCCACGCCAGCCGCGCCTTGGGATAGGTCACCGGCGCCCCGTGACCCGGGTAATAAATTCTTGCGGGCATGTCTTGTAGGCGATCACAGGAGCGCATGAAATCCGTCAGATCACCGTCTGGTGGGGACACGAGCGATGTGGACCAGCCCATGATATGATCGCCGGTAAAGATCACATCCCCCCAGCAAAAACACAGATGATTGCCCATATGGCCCGGTGTATGCAGTGCCGTGATCGGCTTTTGCGGAAAATCAATCATGTCACCGTTCCGCAGGATGGCATCTGGTTCAAAGGTGGGGTCGATGCCTTCGCCCCCGCCGGTCAGGCCTTCGGCGGCAAGCTGGCTCATGATCTCGCTGCGCCCTGCCCGGCTGTTGCCGAACGCATAAACCGGTGCGCCGACAGCGTCGCTCAACGGGCGGGCCAGCGGTGAATGATCAAGATGGGTGTGGGTGACCAATATGTGGCTCACCGGGCGACCCGCGATGGCAGCCAGCAGCGCCGCCAGATGATCCGAATTATCAGGCCCCGGATCAATGATGGCCAGCTTGTCCTTGCCCAGAATATAGCTGTTCGTGCCCAGATAGGTCATCGGTGACGGGTTCGGGGCCAGAACGAGCGCCAGATCCGGTGCGAGCCGGAAAGACACACCCGCCCTAGGCGCAAAGGATGCCGCTGCGTCTTTCATCCGTGCTTTCCGTTCGCGCATTCTGCCGGTAGGTTCCGCCCATGCTGTTTCGTTGGATCAAGAATTATATGCCCCGTGGCCTTTATGGCCGGGCCGCGCTGATCCTGGTCTTGCCGGTTCTGCTGCTGCAATTGCTTGTCTCTGTGGTTTTCATTCAGCGCCACTTTGACGGGGTAACTCGCCTGATGACAAGTGCCGTCAATATTGAACTGCGCTTCCTGATTGACAGCGTCAATGACGCCCCTGATCTGCAAAGCGCGCGCGAAGCCATTTCCAGGCTGGATGCACCCCTTGAAATCCTGACGCTACTGCCTGCCACACCGGGTGATGCCGATATCAAGCCGCGGATCGATCTGACAGGGCAGATGGTAATTGAATCGATCCGTCAGGGCGTGGCCAATGTGATCGCTATTTCGCTGGAGGATCGGCGCCGCGTGCGGATGTGGGTCGAGACCCGCCATGGCATTCTGCAGATGGAGTTTAGCCGCAGGCGGGTGTCCGCATCCAACCCGCACCAGCTACTGGTAATCATGGCGGTGATGGGCGCGGTGATGACTGCCATTGCATATGTGTTCCTGCGCAATCAACTGCGCCCGATCAAACGGATGGCCGCAGCTGCGGCGGATTACGGCAAGGGCCGGGTCGTCCCTTTCAACCCCACTGGTGCCGTCGAGGTGCGTGAAGCTGGCATGGCGTTTCTGGACATGCGCAACCGGCTGGAACGCCAGACCCAAAGCCGCACGCTCATGTTGTCGGGGGTGAGCCATGATCTGCGCACCCCGCTGACCCGGCTGCGGCTGGGCTTATCGATGCTCGATGACAAGGATGTGGAGCCGCTCTTGCGTGATGTGGACGACATGCAAGGGCTCGTCAGCGCCTTTCTGGATTTTGCCCGTAGCGATGCAGGTGACAGTATGGAGCCTACCGTTCCGCAGGTACTGGTCGAAGACGTGCTGGAGAACGCCAAACGGATGGGGCAAAACGCAAGCGCCGGCGTGATCGAAGGGCCACGAGAAGAGGTTGGCCTGCGACCACTGGCCATTCGCCGTGCGTTGGAAAACCTTGTCAGCAACGCACTGCGTTATGGCTCACATGCTGAGGTCGGGGTCAGTGTCACGGAAAGGGCTGTTCGCTTTTACGTCGAAGACGACGGACCCGGCATCCCGGCCGACAAGCGCGACGAGGCGATCAACCCATTTGTGCGGCTCGATCCGGCCCGCAATCAGGACAAGGGCAGCGGCGTAGGCCTTGGCCTGTCCATCGTCTCGGACATTGCGCGCACCCACGGGGGCGTGCTCCGGCTCAGCGATAGTGAAAAACTAGGAGGGCTGAAGGCTGAACTGGTGCTGGGCCGTTAGTGGCTCATCAGGACCGGAATTCGGGTCTTGATGGCGATGTCTTGCGTCACTCCACCGATCAGCCCTTCGCGCAGTGGCGAGTGATCATATGCCCCCATGACCAGCAGGTTCGCGGCAACGGCCTCACAATGGTTGATCAATATCTCGGCCACTGAATCGCGGCCGCGTGGCAGTTCTGTCAGGGTCACAGAAAACCCATGACGCTCCAACACTTTGCAGACGTCAAACCCCGGCAGTGACCGGGCCAGTGGCGCCCGTCCAACAGAAACGATTTCAATCGTATCATCCGCCCCCAGAATTCCCATTGCATCGGCCAATGCGCGGGCCGCTGCACGGCCTCCATCCCATGCCACCACAACGCGGCGACCAGAAACCTTGCTGTCATTGCCCGATGGAAAGATGATCACCGGTCGCCCGCTATCAAGTGCGATCCGGTCCGGATAGATTTCGATATGGGATTGCCGGTATTCCGGGGTCGTCTCGTGTATGCCCAAAGCAATGATATCATAAAGCCTTGCATAGGCGGCGATAGTGCGCTGAACGGGCCCCTCGCTTTCAATCCAGTGTCTCTTGTCTGCGGGCACCGGCGCGCTGGCCTCGTCGAACTTTTCCTTGATGTTCTGGTTTGACTGCTCCTCGACCTCCATGATCGCGTCTTTGACCTTTTGCGGCATCCAGGGCTGGATCTGTTGCGAAAGTTTTGACCCGCCATGGGCAAAAAGCCCGGTCAGATGGGCATCGTAATGGGCCTGCATCTGGACAGCCCCCAACAAGGCGGCTTCCGATCCGGGAAAGCCGTTATATGCAACAAGGATGTTTTTGATGGCCACAACTTTGCCCTTTCCGTTCACTCAACGTCCGTAAAGACCTGCCGATTTGCCGCGCAACTGGATCAGCGCAAGAACAGTGTCGATTGTCGGTGTTGGTGCATTGGTGACGCGCCCCAGTTCCTGAACCGATCCGACAAGCGCGTCGATTTCCATGGGTCGCCCGGCATCCAGATCCTGCAGCATCGATGTCCGGTGCGCCCCGACAGCGGCCCCGCCATCGATCCGGCGATCCACATCAATGGGGAATTTCACGCCCAGCTTCTCGGCAATCTCTTGCGCCTCGACCATCATGCCGCGCGCAACGGCGCGTGTGCCAGGGTCCGTACAAAGCACATCAAGGGTTGCATGAGTCAGCGCCGAGATCGGATTAAACGACAGGTTGCCCCAAAGCTTGACCCAAATCTCGTCACGCAGACGCGGGCGCACCGGCGCTTTCAGACCTGCCGCGGACAGCGCTTTTGACAAGGCCATGGCCCTGTCTGATTTGCTGCCATCGGGTTCGCCAAGCGAAAACCGGTTGCCTTCGATATGTTTGATGGTGCCGGGTTCTGAAACCTCGGCGGCCGGGTATACCACACAGCCAAGCACGCGATCCGGCCCAAAACCGTCCCATTGGGCGTTTCCGGGATCAACCGTTTCCAGCCGCGTGCCTTCCAGATCTGTGCCGATCTTGTGAAAGTACCACCAGGGCACGCCGTTCACACCGCTGACGATTGTTGTGTCATCGCCGATCAAAGGCTGCATCTTGTCCACAACTGGTGGAACCGAATGCGCCTTGAGCGTGACGATCACGTAATCCTGCGGGCCAAGATCGGCGGGGTTGTCGCTGGCCGTGACAGGAACGGTCACCGGATCCTTGTCTTCCTCGATCAGGCTCAGGCCTTTGTCCTTCATTGCCGCTAGATGCGGACCGCGTGCCACAAGGCTGACATCGGCCCCTGCCTGCGCGAGTTTGACCCCCATGTAGCCACCGATGGCCCCTGCCCCAAAAATACATATTTTCATGGCTTACGCTTTCTCGATCAGGCCCAGCTTTTCAGCCAGACCGATCCGTTGCATCTTGCCGGTGGCACCCTTAGGGATTTCATCCATGATGATCACCTTGCGCGGCACCTTGAAATCCGCCATGCGATCCGCCGCAAAGGCACGAATGTCTTTATCGGTCGTCTCCGACCCTTCTTTCAGAACCACCGCCGCCGCGACTTCTTCCCCCAGCTTCGGATGCGGCAACGCAAAGGTGACGACCTGAGCAATATCGGGATGGTCAAGCAATACGCCGTCAACTTCTAGCGGGCTGATCTTTTCGCCGCCACGGTTGATGATCTCTTTCAACCGGCCGGTCAGGTGCAGATATCCCTCGTCATCAAACGCCCCCTGGTCGCCGGTACGGAACCAGCGCGCGCCATCAGCGTCAAAGAAGTTCTTGGCATTAGCCTCTGGGTTACCTTCGTATCCGGGCGTGACATTGGGGCCGGAAATCACAACCTCCCCTGTCCCCTCAATCAGCTTGTTTTCGGTTTCATGTGCGATCCGCATCGCCGGACCTGCCGGAATGCCAACCGCACCGGGTTTCTGGGTGCCGGATGCCAGCGGATTGCAGGCCATCTGATGCGCCGCCTCCGTCATGCCATAAGCCTCAACCACGGGCGCATTGAAGGTTTCGTTCAGGGCCACCATCACCTGCGCTGGCAACGAGGCGGAGGATGAGCGCAAGAAGCGGAGCGGCGTTTCCGCAATCACATCGGCATTGCGCCCTGCCCGGCTCAGGATAGCCTGATGCATGGTCGGCACGGCCGTGTACCAGGTCGGCTGCGCCTCTTTCATCCAAGTGAAAAACTGCAGCGCGTTGAACCCCGGTGCGCACCAGATCGATGCACCGGCCGCCAGCGATGCGGTAACCGCCGCAATCAGCCCGTGGATATGGAACAGCGGCATCACGTTCATGCACCGATCAGCAGCCGTCAGTTCAAGCGAGGCGTGGATATGCTCTGCCGAGGCCGCGATGTTTGATTGCAAAAGCGGCACGATCTTGGGACGCGATGTTGTGCCCGATGTGTGCAGGATCAGGGCAACGTCATCAGAGGCCGGTTCACCCCCATCCGCAGCACCCGTCACATCAGAGGACAGGCTGAAATACCCTGCCGCGGCACCCTCCGGCACAGACAGCCGTACAATCGCCATGCCAGCCTTTTGCGCTGCGGCGACCGCTGGGCCATCATCATCCGCCATGACGACAAGCGCCTTGGCTTTCAAATCAGACAGGTAGAAATCATATTCCTCCTCGCGATAGGCCGGGTTCAGGGGCGCCGTGGTGGCAACTTGTGCGATGGTCACAAAGGCCGTCGCCATTTCGGGTCCGTTGGGCAGGACGATCGCCACCCTATCCCCTTTGCCCACGCCCATCACATGAAGCGACGCTGCCACTTCATCGGTCAGCCCCCGCAAGGCGTCGTAGCTCAACCATGTTTTGCCCGGTGCGCCGATCGCCGGTGCATCGTCCGGGTGACCCGACAAGAGTTCTTTCATCGTTGTGTACATGGGTTCGTCCTTGGTTATTCGATATTCAACTTGTGGTCAGACTTCGGCCCGCTTGCCCCGAAACAAACGGCGCACATGTTTCAGAAGCGGTAGGAGGAAGAAAACGACGCTCAGCGCGATGAAGCTAGCAGAGAGCGGGCGTTCGATAAATGCCAGCACATTGCCCTGCTCGGAAATCAGCGTCTGGCGAAAGCTTTTCTCCATCAGCGGTCCCAGCACAACGGCCAGCACCAATGGGGCCATCGGATAGTCGGCCTTGCGCAGAAGGTAACCGGCAGCGCCAAAGCCAACGATCAGCCAGACATCATGCATCTTCTGGCTGGGGGCATAGCCGCCCACGATGCACAGGATCAGCACCATTGAACAGAGCACCGTAAACGGCATCCGCAGCGCCCAGACAAAGACCGGGATCAGCGCCAGATTCACCAGCACGGCGGCAAGGTTGGCCGTATAAAGCGATGAGATCAGGCCCCAGACAAAGTCGGGTTGTTCGATAAACAGCATTGGTCCGGGTACGAGCCCCCACATCACCATGCCGCCCAACAAAAGCGCCGTTGTAGGCGACCCTGGGATGCCCAGGGTCAGCATCGGCAGCAGCGATCCCGTCGAGGCGGCGTTGTTGGCCGTTTCGGGGGCCGCGACCCCTTCTATGTTGCCTTTGCCGAAGGTCTCTGGCTTTTTCGACATCAGCTTGGACAAGCCATAGGCCATCAGCGCGGCCGGTGTGGCGCCCGCTGCTGGCAACATGCCAACAAAGAACCCCATGATCGACCCAAAGCTCATCGTGCGCCACAGCTTGTTCATTTGCTGGATGCCCAGCTTGAGCTCTTTGAAGGTCAGTTTGGCCGGTGTGACACTTGGCGCTGATTTAGACGTCTCAATTGTGTAAAGGATCTCACCCACCCCGTAGATCCCTATAGCAAGCACCAGAAAGCTTACGCCGGAATAAAAGCCAGGCTGGTCGAAAAAGATCAGGCGCGGCTGACCGGAAATCAGGTCAAGACCCACGGTCGACAGGATCAGCCCAAGGCAGATCATGATGATAGTTTTCAGAACGTCATCGCCGCCCAGACCAACGAAGGTCGTAAAAGCCAGCAGCACAAGCGCAAATTCCTCTGGCGGTCCAAAGGCCAATGCGACATCGGCCAAAGGTGCAGCAAACAGCGTAAACAGGACGACCGATACGGTCCCACCCACAAAAGACGCCACCGCAGCGGCAATCAGGGCCAGCCCGGCCTTGCCCTGTTGCGCCATCGGTCGCCCGTCAAACGTGGTCGCAACCGATGTTGACGCACCCGGTATACCCAGAAGGATCGAACTGATCGCGCCTCCATACATCGCCCCGTAATAAATCGCGGCAAGCAGGATGATGGCCGAGGACGGTGGCACAATGAATGTCAGCGGTAGCACAATGGCCACGCCATTGACCGACCCAAGGCCTGGCATCGCGCCGATGAATAGCCCGGCGGTGACGCCAAGGATCACAATCATCAGGTTCAGCGGCGACAGCGATGTGGCAAAGCCGTCCGCAAGATGTCCTAACAGTTCCATGATCGGCGGCCCCTAAAAGAACATCGCATAAAGCGGCACAAATAGCGGCTCGGTCAGCCCCTTTGGCAGCAATATCTTGAGGGTCACCTCAAAGAAGAAAAACAGGAAAATCGGGGTGGACAATGTCAATGAAAGCGTGAGCACCCAACCATGCTTGCCAAAGATTTTCAGATACCAGATCAAAAAAAGCGGCAATGCAATATAGGCCCCGCCCCACGGGATCAGCGCAACGGTAGCGGTAAGCGCGATAATCACGCCGATGACAGAACGCAGTGTTTCGGGGTCAAAAAAGTCGCCGGAATAGGCCGAGTTGCCGCGAAGCGATCTGATCAGAATGCCGCCCGCGGCCAGAAACATGATCGCTGACAGCCAGAACGGAAACGCGCCGCCTCCGGGACCACCTGTCATGCCGTTCCAACCAATCGGCAATTCAATGGCATGCCACATAAAGTACAGGGACAACAGCATCAGAGCCGCTGCGATCATTCGATCAGCCGTCAACATGATCTCGTCTCGTTTTTATTGGATAGTGGTGAGTGTTGGGGCGCAGCGAAATCACCGCGCCCCACTGGATAAGCTCAGGAAAAGGCTTAGGAGCCTTCGCCCATCGTATTCAGCAACTCGGCATGTTTTTCACGCTCTTCCAGGAAGTAGGCCTGCAGTTCATCACCTGTCAGGAATTCCGCCATCAGCGCCTTTTCCTGGGTGTATGTCTGCCACTCTTCCGACTGGCTGAGTTGTTCAAACATGTTGGTGTAGTAGGCCACAGCCTCTGGCGCCATATCCTTTGGCGCAACAAAGGACCGCTGCATCCAGTAAACCAGATCGTGGCCGAGTTCACCCATCGTCGGGGTGTCGGGGAAGGCCCCAATGCGTTCAGGCGTGAACGCTGCAATTGGGCGCAGGTTACCGGCCTGATAGAAACCCAGCGCTTCGGACGGGTTGTTCACGGATGAATCGATATGGCCACCCACCAGGTTACGTGCCACATCACCACCGCCCGAGAACGGAACATAAGTGACTGAAATACCGAACTCGTTTTCAAGCATGGCTGTCACCAAGCTGTCTTCCTGACCAGTGCCAGTACCGCCCATCTTCCAGCTTCCACCAGCAGCACGGACAGCTTCGACATAGTCATCAAGCGTTTCGATATCGCTGTCGGCATTGACCCACAGCACAAACGTATCAAGCGCCATACGTGCAATTGGTGTGAACTCTTCAATGTCGACACCAATGTCATTGCGCAGTGGCGTTGTGTAGTAGCTGTTCAGGGTCGCCATGATCAAATGGTTTTCGCCCTCGTTGTCAGCCAGGTAGCGCAATGCTTCCGCACCAGAGCCGCCACCCTTGTTCACGGGCAGGATCGGCATCGTGGAAAGATTTTCTTTCTGGATGATCGACTGGAACAGGCGCGCCAGACGGTCAGCACCGCCCCCTTGCCCGGCCATGATGACCATTTCGACAGGGCGATCGGGTGCCCAGTCTTGTGCTGAACTTGTCGTCGCGGTGAAAAACGCAGCGGATGCTGCAACTGCAAAACCAAGACCACGGATAAAACTATAAGTCATGTATTGTTCTCCCTATGACATAGAGGCGAGCATTTCTTCACTAGTCAATTTGTCACGGGGCTAACTCCGCGCCTCTTGCGACCAAGCTTAGGCCAGTTCAACGAAACTACAACTACAAAAATGAAATGTGTGGTTGTGACTCTGCTTGTGAGGAAGGCATGCCGCCGCATACCGCATTTTCATGGGCCGAAAGATTATTTTATGGGCAGCTTGTCTTTAAGCCACTGAATTAAATTGCCTTTTAGGCATGACGCTAACCGCCACCTGACGCGAGGGAACGTGCCTTAAAAGAGCGTAACAAGACCTGTTTATGCGCTAACACCGTACTGCCTAGGGCCGTCTCGATATGTCAATAATTTTTGCAGACAATCCCTGAGTGAAACCACTCAAGGGAGATGGTAGTATGCGCCAAATATTCCTCAGGTTGATATCGATTGACGCTTGAGATGACTGTCGTCAGTAAATCAATGATCAAACGGATCACCTTACAGTTGCGCCATCAGAACGAAAAATCGGGCGGCCGGATGAAACCGACCGCCCGCAATTTGGTACTCCGATCTGCACACGCGCTTAGTGGATGGCGCTTGCGTGACGGTTCGTCTGTTACATCAGGCTTTGGATATTGATGCCAAAGGTAATGGCCCCGATCGGCTCGTTCGTGGCAGGGTCGACGATTGGAAGCGACGCCTGGGTCTGATAGAACCCCGTGCTGTCGTCAAACTCCACGTCGCTGATGTGCAACCCGCCATCCTCACGGCCATAGGTTTCTTGCCACTTGGCTTCGTCACCCTGCCAGTAATCCGATGTCTCAACACTTTGCGCGACATTCAGGCCTTTGTTGTCCATGACGAATACTTCCGTCACCAGGCCTGCTGTGGCGTTTTGCTGATCAAGCAACCAGGCAGAAACCGGTCCTGACAAAAGCTCGGTGATCAGTGGGCCACCGCCCGCATCAGCCTCGGCCCGCCATGTCTGGTCAAGCGCAATGATATCGTCCTCGGACAGGTCTGCATGTTCGACGTTTTGCGCCTTGATCGCGTCAATCAGGTCAGGATCAATGATCCACTGCGACAGCACGTTTTCGGCATAGGCCTGTAGCGGAACCCGATACACCCCTTCCTGACCCGGAACGGCAATCAGATAGAGCGTGATCGCGTTATTGACGTCAACTTCCAGCTTCTGGGTCAACTCGTTGGACGCAGCGACCATGTCCGGGGTGATGCTGTCACCCGCAAGAGCGGCATCAAAAATACCCTTCTCGGCGCTCCACAGATCATAGGTGGCGCTCAGGCTGTTCTTGACCGCGTCGTTGGGCGGCGGGTTGATCCCGGCATCCGGGAAACCGTCACGCAGGGCGACCAGCGATCGGTCAAACAGGTCAACCGTTTCGCGCAGTTCTTCAACCGTCCCAAGCTCCGGCGCGCTGACCGCAAGGCCGCACATCGCACGGGTCATACGGTTGACGAAGGTTTTCTGTCGACTGGCAAAGTTCAGCACGGTCGCGTCGCTTTGCAGCAATTCCTGCGGGTCAGAGTAAACGCCGGAAATGTCAGAAGCCAGAACGACGGTCAGTTCAAACAAATCCCGATAGTTCTGGCGCACTGTCCGCGCGTCGTTTTCTGTGGCCGATCCCGACAACATGTTTTCGGTGGCCGCGCGGATAGGCAACCAAGCATCCGTCACCCGCTGAAGCACCTGCAGGTTCCGGTTGTCGCTTTCCGCTGTAGGGATACCAAGTGCGGTATCACCGTCACGCAGCCCCATCAGAATCGCGTTGAAGTCCGAGCGGATACTTTCCAGATCGGATTTTGCGGCATCCTCCTGAATGCCTGCATTCAGCCGGCAGCTAGTCGCGGTGACAGCCTCGCTGAGGGATCGCAGATTGGAAGACAGATAGACACGTGCCTTACCACCTTCGTAAAGATCCGGGTCGAAAACTTGCGCTGTTGCCTGACCGGGCAGCGCAGTGAAGGCTCCAAGCAATGCCGCCATCGCGAGCGCGCTTGCATGTTGAGTTACCTTTAACATCTTTTGGTTCCTGTTTGTCGTCTGCCTGACACAAGTATTGCATCACGGCAGAGATTCATTCCGAGGCCAATTTTCACAGCCCGCATAGGGCTCACCAATCTGCGAGTCATTTCACCTTATGCGTGCAATGCACGCGTCAGGTCAAATGATGACTGTGAGAGGTTTCCTTGGGACACGCGTTGCCCCAAGACACCTCCAAGGCCAGATACGACGGCCGTCAGTTTCCTGACAGCCAAATCAGCCATTGGCCGTCTGGATCCAGACTTCCACGCGACGATTGATCTGTCGACCACTGTCAGAGACGTTGCACGCAGCAGGCGCAACTTCGCCAAAGCCGGCAACACCCATGGTGATGTTGGACAACCGATTACCGGCGAATTCTTCCAGATTGGCCCTTACCCGTTCGGCACGCGACACAGACAGCTGCTGGTTGTTTTCGAACGCGCCGACATCATCGGTAAATCCGACAAACAGAACATTTGTCCCGGCAGGCTGCTTTTCCAGATAATCGGCCAGGCGTGCCAGATTCAGCATCCCGCGCTGTCCAAGGTTCTGCGAACCGGTCTGGAACCGGAATGTGGTCGACAGCCGGTCATAATCGACCATTTGCGACAACATTTCGCGCATCAGCAGGCCTTCAAAGGGATCGACATTTGGATCCAGCAACTGTCGGGCGCGATCACCGTCCAATGGCTGCGCCCGCCGATCAACGCCGAGGCTGATAAAGCCAGCCTTTGAAACAACCTCTTCAGCAGGTTCGGAAAGCGCGTATTCGATAAAGTCGGTGACCGACTCATCGCTCGTATCGCTGCGGTTGTAGAGATACAGGAAACGCTGCAGGGCGTATTCTTCGGTCCGGGCCGAGAAGCTGTCGGGTGTCATGCTTAACCCGCATTCGTTGATCAGCGTAACCGGCTGTGCGCCGCGTTGGAACGCAAACCCCGAATAACCGATCGCATTCACGTCCGAATTGACGACCAAAGCCATTTCGTTGCTGTCGCGCGCAATGACAACAGAGCCCGGGTCGCGGGGGACGTCGTCACCGAAAACCACGTTTTTGAACACATCGCGCGTATCAGAGTCCTCGGCACGAGAAACAAGCGTGATTGGCGCGTTAGCACCGCCCACTTCGGACCAATTGGTGATGCGGCCGCTATAGATGTCGCGCAACTGATCCATCGTCAGTTCGCTCACCGAATTGTTCGGGTTAACGATCACAACCAGTGTATCAAGTGCCAGGATATGTTCCTGGCTGGGGTCGATCATGTTGCCGGCCCCATCGCTGCGCAGCGCGCGTGCTTCCTGCGGCAAGATGCGGCGCGTCGCCATACCGACGGAGGCCGTCTGTTCCAGCAACGCTTCAAACGCATCGTTCGAACTTGTGGATGAAACGAGATATTCGCCCAAAACGTCGCCAAATCCCTGATCTCCGACGATTTCGGCAACCGCACCGTTGCCGTCACCGGTCGATGTGATCGTCGCTTGCGCGCCCTTTGAGGCTGCGTAGCCAGATAACAGCAAAGGCATCACGCCAACACCGATGGTGTCAGAGCCAACGATCGTAACGTCAGCCTCGACCGTCCCGAAGGTGGGGCAGGATTCGCCGATACAACTGACCCGTGATGCGGAAACACGCAGGTCCCCCAGCGCCGTTTTGACAACATAGCTGTTGTCGTCGAAATCGACGAACTCACCAACGATGTTCACCGTTCCATCGGCGGATCGGAGGGTGACTTCACCGGCCAAACTGGCCGTTGGAAGCAGCATCGCGCAGGATAGCGCGAGCGCGGACTTCAGACTAAGCTTTCTTGAGACGTCACTACTCGACATATCTCTCTCCTGAAAATTGATCCTTTCCAAAATACTGGCTAACTAAATTTACTCGGTGGAATGGTCGGACTTAGATTACTGTTTTTCGCGGAGGTCAACTCCGCAACACAACGTCAACCTCCATCCGCATTAAGTAAAAACTTAGGCGGAATTTGGCCAATTTGGTGCTAGCTGCCTTGCTTATGTCCGCCGGGCACCATCCAGCACCAGCCGTTTGGCGGACGAAACGGATGCCTAGCACGTGTCTGGTCGAACGCACGCACGACCGATGCAGATCAGGACGGTGTCGATCCTTGATACTGATAACATTGTGAAAAACTCTCCTTTGGGTTCAAAGTTGGAGTAAGCACAAGCGGTTAATATTTACTAAAGAAGTACATTAACCAAACTTGCCACGCAGTATTGCATGGGCCTCAGCCAAAAAAGAAAAGTCGCGTGCAATGCGTGGCGAAACCAGATCAGCGTCGCACATTGTCCACCCTAGAATATTATTCTATCACGGCCTCCAGAACCCGACAAGGAGACGACAGATGCCCAACTTCTGCCCGATTAGTATCTCAGGGTTGCGTCGGAGCCGAGCAATACCCCTAATTGTAACTGATTGCTGAGAGATTTTATGCGCCGCCTTCCCGTCTACATTTTGCTTGATACCAGCGGCTCCATGCGGGGCGAACCGATTCACGCAGTCAACAACTCCATGCAGGTCCTGCTTTCGACTTTGCGACAAGACCCCCATGCGTTGGACACCGTCCATATCGGTCTGATCACCTTCGATCTTGAGGCGCGTGTGATGCAGGAACTGACGCCGCTCGACGCTTTCCCGCAAGTGACGCTCGAAACCCCGAATAGTGGCCCCACATTCTTGGGCGAAGCGCTGAAGTTGGTGCAGCAGAAAGTCAAATCAGAGGTCCGCGTCGGCTCTGACGAAGGCAAGGGCGATTGGGCGCCGCTTCTTTTCGTCATGACCGATGGCAAGCCCTCTGACACGATGGTCTTTAACGAACAGGTCCAGGCGATCAAATCCGCTGGTTTTGCCGCCATGGTGGGATGTGGTGCAGGCCCGTCAGCGGACGTCACGGCGCTCAAACGTTTCTGCACCTCTGTGGCGATGCTGGATACGCTCGACGGTCCAGGGTTCGAGCAGTTTTTCAAATGGGTCAGTGATGTCATTGCCGATGGCAGCCGGTCCCAGAATGCAGGTGCGGCTGATGTCACCGAACTGCCCCCGCCCCCGCGCGAAATCAATATCGTTATCTAAGGAGGCTGTCCCATGCGGATGCTCCCCGTCTATTTCCTGATCGATGTCTCCGAATCGATGATTGGCGACACGATGCGCCAGCTTGATGAAGGTCTGGCCAAGCTGTCAGACACGCTGAAAACCATTCCCGAAGCGCTGGAAACCGCACAGGTGTCCATCATCGCCTTTGCTGGAAAGGCCAAGGTCATCACACCCATGGTCGAGGTGGCCAACCTTTATCCACCGCGTCTGCCCATCGGCGGCGGCACCAGCCTGGGTGCCGCACTTGAGCTGTTGATGGAGCGGATTGATCACGACGTGACCCCCACAACGCCCGAGCGCAAAGGCGATTGGAAACCCATCGTGTTCCTGCTGACGGATGGCGTGCCCACCGACAATCCGGGGTCTGCCATGACAAGGTGGAAAACAGACTACGCGCGCAAGGCCAGCCTGGTGTCGATCTCCGTCGGGGGCCGCGCGGACCTCAAGGGACTGCGAGAGATTTCCGACAAGACAATGATCCTGAACGATATCAGCGACAATGCATTCGCCAATCTGATCACCTGGGTCACCCAATCCATCACCATTCAAAGCCAAAGCGTTGGCATCGGCGCTGCGGGGGACGGCGTGAACCTGTCCAAGAACATCCCCGACGAGTTGGCCGAAGATGACGGGATCAGTGCCGGCCTGCCCGATGACCGGTATGCCGTCGTAATCGGCAAATGCGAAACCAACGAACTGCCCTTCCTGCTGAAATACGAAAAGTCGCGTCATCAGGCTGGCGTCTATGAATTCCGGGCAGCGCAGGGGGTCAGCAATCAGTATTTTGAACTCTGCGCAGATGGCGGTGCCATGCAGGAGATGAATGTTCAGAACCTGATGGGCGGGTCATCCTGCCCGCACTGCCCGAACGAAATCACAATGGCCCATTGCGGCAAATGCGGCGGCATCCATTGCCTTGATGTGCGCACCAAACAGGCGGTCTGCCCTTGGTGCGGCGGGGCTGGCACATATGGCGCCTCCGCCCCCGGCGAAGGCTTCAACGTCAATCGCGGTCTGGGATAGATGCCGCCGCGATATCTTGAAGGGCGGCTCAGCCGGGCCGCGACAGTGGGCGAATACTTTGCCGCCGAGTTGCTGGAACCCGCGGGACTGACACGCATCGAAGTGGATTGGCCGGACGATGCCGATCTGACCTTCGAACAGGACAAGAAATCCGGCAAATGGATCATCAGCGGCACGGTTCAAACCGCCAAGATGTATGAATTTGTGTTTCGCGGAACGATCAATAACAAGGATGTAGCGGTCAACCTGCGCCTGCCCGCCAGCCCCGACCCGTGGACGATATGGAAAGATCTGCCCGTCGATTGGGACACCCTGCCCTATCCCAAACCCGATACCGCCAGTTTCCGGGTCGAGGGCGATGGGCTGATGATTGCGGCCAGCCGCCGGGGCCGGTCTCACGCGCACAAGGCACTGCCACGTGACGACGATACGCGCATCTATTTCGATACAGATACCGGCTGGCATATCATGGCAGTGGCCGACGGTGCAGGAAGCGCCGAATTCTCGCGCCTCGGCTCGCAAACGGTTGTGGAAACCGCCATCACCGAACTGCCACATCTGTTGGCAACCCATCTGCCTGACCCTGCCAGCGCCGATCTGGACACAGTGCTATACGAAACGCTTGGTGCCACTGCCGGTCTGGCCGCTGACGCACTTGATGACCTCGCTCGCGACACCGGCCAGCGCCTGCAGTCCTTTAGCACGACACTACTGATTGGAATCGCTCGCAAAACGGATGATGGCTGGTTCTTTGCGAGCATCTCAGTCGGTGACGGCCTAGTCGGCCTTATCGCCGACGACAACCCTTTGATGATGTCAGCCGATAATGGCGAATTCGCAGGCCAGACGACATTCCTGCGCAGCGACCTCTTCGCTGACAAAGCCAACATCGCCGCCCGCATCCACCATCGCACCGTTCCGGATTTCGCCGCCTTCATGCTGATGACAGATGGCGTGTCCGACCCGATGTTCGTGTCAGAGGCGGCGACACAAGACCCCGCCGGATGGATCGCCCTTTACGATCAAATCGCAGACCTTGATGAAACCGCCCTGCTTGAGTGGTTGAACTTCAAGGTCAAAGGCGAACATGACGACCGCACTATCGCTATCCTGACCCCACCCGAGACCAACAAATGATCCGCACCAAGACGACAGACGGCACCGATATCGCCTTTGAACCCAAGCATTTCGCCCAAGGGGGGATGAAAAACGTCCATTGGATAGAAGGTCGGCGTGCGGTGATCGGCTTTTATCGCAAGATGCCCGACCAGCAGGGGATGGAGCGGCTGCGGGCCATCGTCGGCGCACATCGCAAATCCATCCTCGAAGGGGCCGGTGGCGACACGCTCGCCAAACTGTTCCGCTGGCCCGAGGCGCTAGTCGAATGGAACCGGACTGTGGGCGTGGTCGTCCCGGTCTTCGACAGCCAGTTCTTTTTTCAGAATGGATCGTTCGACAATGATCGGCTGCGGATCAAGGGCAAGGAGAAAGAGGGCAAATGGTTCGCCTCTGCCCATAACCGCAACACGTTCCTTGATCCGCGCGAGGCGGGCGATTGGCTGGGCTACCTAAAAATATGTATCCGGCTGGCGCGTGCCGTGCGGCGTCTGCACGCCTCCGGCCTCGCCCATTCCGACCTCAGCTACAAAAACGTGCTGGTCGATCCGCTGACGGGTGATGCCTGCATCATTGATATCGACGGTCTGGTGGTGCCTGACAAATTCCCGCCAGAGGTGGTGGGCACACCCGATTTCGTCGCCCCCGAGGTGGTCGCGACCCAGCATCTGGAAATCACAGACCCGCGCCGAAAACTGCCAAGCATGCAGACCGATCTGCACGCGCTGGCGGTGCTGATCTATATGTATCTGACGCTGCGCCACCCGCTGAAAGGGCGCAAAATTCATGACGTCAACGACAGCGCCCGCGACGATATGCTGTCGATGGGTCGGCACGCGCTGTTTGTCGAACATCCAGACGATCCATCCAACCGGATCAATATCGAGCATGTCCGCGAAAGCGAATTGCCATGGGCGGATACCAACAAGATGCCAATGTCGCTGTGCGGGCCATTGATTACGGACCTATTCAAGCGGGGCTTTATCGACGGGTTGCATGACCCCGCCCAGCGACCCCGCGCGGATGATTGGGAACGCGCGCTGGTCTATACCGCCGACATGCTGCTGCCCTGCACCAATAGCAACTGTACCGGCAAATGGTTCGTCTTTGACAACACCACCACACCGACCTGCCCATTCTGCGCGACACCTTGCGGGAAAGACGTGCCCATCCTGAACCTTTATTCCGCCCGGTCCGGCGAAAGTTTCCGGCCCGACAATTACCGGGTGACTGTTTATGACGGGATCGGGCTTTATGCCTGGCACGCCAACCGCTTTAAATCGCCCAATGAACGGCTTGCCCCCGCCGACCGGGCGCGGCTGGCCTATTTCCAGAAACACAACGGTCAGTGGCACATGGTCAACGAAGGATTGCCGCATATGAAAGATATCGGCACCGATACCGCGATCCCCATTGGCGGCAGCACCGTTTTGGGCGACGATGCCCGCATTCTGCTGGATACGCAAAACGGCGGACGCCTTATTCAGGTGCAACTGGCAGGCACAGCCACAGAACCGTCGTGATTATGTCGCGATTACCCGCTTAAACGCTTGTCAAGTCATCCAGACAGCACTTTAAACCAGAACGTCACGTCCTAAATATCCTCCAAGCAATCATAAAAGGGAGACATCAATGGCCATTTCTCTGTCAAAGGGACAATCCATCAGCCTGAAAAAGGAATCTGCAGGCCTCAAGAGCGTGCATATGGGGCTGGGCTGGGACCCGGTTGCGCCCAAAGGGTTCTTTGCCAAGCTGACCGGTCCGAAAGATATTGACCTTGATGCCTCTGTGATCACTTTCGACGCCTCCAAACAGCCAACCGGCATTGTGTTTTTTGGTCAGCTTCAGTCAGCCGACGGATCGATCCTGCATACCGGCGACAACCTGACCGGTGAAGGTGACGGCGATGATGAGGTGATCAAGATCGACCTCGACCGGTTGGACAGCAACGTCGAAACGCTTGTTTTCTTTGTGAATTCCTATCGCGGACAGACCTTCAACGAAGTCGATAACGCCTTCTGCCGCATCATGGACGACGACACCCAGAAGGAACTTTGCCGCTTCACCCTGACCGATCAGGGCGCGCATACCGGCGTGGTGATGGCCGTGCTGTCACGCAGCGGTGGGGATTGGCAGCTTAAGGCCGTCGGCGCACCCGGCGTGGGCCGCAAAGCTGATGAGCTTGTCCCTGACGCCCTGCAGCATATCTGAACCCCAACAATCACAGCACTTGCACGCACAAGTCTGATAGGGAATTGATATGGTGAATTTGACAAAGGGCGGTAATGCCCCGCTTTCTTCGACCACGCTGCAGGTGACTGTGGCGTGGAAAGACCGCAACCCCAATGCCGAAGAACTGGACGTCTCCTGTTTTCTGCTGACCGACGCCAAGAAAGTACGCAGCGACGACGACATGATCTTTTACGGACAGCGCCAGTCGAAGGACGGGTCTGTCCAACTGAAAGATCTTGCTGTTGCCGAAGGTGCCGGGCGCAGAACCAGCTTTGCCGTTGATCTGTCAAAGCTGGCCAGCGATGTCACATCTGTCGCTATTGTTGGCACAACGGCCGCTGGACCGGTCAGCGCGCTTGAAACGCTCAGCGTGACAGCGGCCCCCAATGGCGGAGAGGCTGTCGTCTTTGATATCGCAACTGGCGACGCATCAGAGGCCGCACTGATCCTGGGTGAGCTTTATCTGCGTAATGGGCAGTGGAAATTCCGCGCCGTGGCGCAAGGGTTCAATGGCGGGCTGGCCCCGCTTGCCACCAATTACGGCGTGGTGATTGATACCGCACCCGCCGCGGCACCAACGCCACCCCCTGCCCCGACACCGCCGCCAGTGCCAAGCCCTGCACCGTCGGTGAATCTGTCAAAGGTCACACTGACCAAGGACAAGCCATCAGTCAGCCTCGCCAAGAAAAGCGAGGGTTTTGGCCAAATTGAAATCAACCTCAACTGGACCCAGACCGGCGCCAAGAAGAAAGGGATATTCGGATCGCGCGGCAAAGCGATTGACCTTGACCTGGGCTGTTTTTTCGAAATGTCAGATGGTGCTGTTGGTGCCGTGCAGGCGCTGGGCAACACGTTCGGGCGGTACGAACAGGCCCCATTTATCGAACTGGCAGGCGACGACCGCACGGGTGAGGTTGCCGGTGGCGAATGGATGCGGATCAATGGCAGCCAATGGCAGCATCTGCGCCGGGTGCTGGTCTATGCGTTCATCTATGAAGGTGTGCCCAACTGGGCCTCTGCCGACGGGGTGATCACGATCTATATTCCGGGCAGTGGCCCGGTCGAGGTCAAGCTGGACGAGGCCAGCAATCTTGGTATGTGCGCCATAGCCGAGATCACGAACGACAATGGTGGGATCAAATTTTCAAGGGAAGTCAGATACTTCCAGGCCCATCCACAAATGAGCGAACACTACCGGTACCCGCTGCAATGGCGCGCCGGACGTAAATAAGAAGGGGATTAAGACAATGCTGAACTGGCTGAAAACAAATGCTGCCGCCGCCCGGGACAAGATGAAGACCGAAGTGGCGAAATACAAGAATAACGATTTCATGGAAGCCGTTGTTGCCGGTTGCGCGCTTGTGGCCGCAGCGGATGGCAATATCAGCTCCGAGGAAAAGCAGAAGATGGCGGCGTTCATCAACCGCTCTGAAGAGTTGAGCGTGTTTGACATGTCCAAGGTCATCGCCAGCTTCAACAAGATCGTCGAAGGGTTCGAATTCGACGCGGCCATCGGCAAGATCGAGGCGATGAAAAAGATCACCCGCCTGCGCGGCAATGATGAGGCCGCCCGGACAATGGTGCGTGTCTGCTGTGTGATCGGGGCCGCCGATGGCGATTTCGACGCGGACGAACGCAAGGTAGTATCTGAAATCTGCACGGAATTGGGCCTGTCCCCGTCCGAATTTGACCTCTGATCAGGACTGAATCTGTTGGATCTCTCAAACTACGAACTCTTCGTATTGTCGGCGGGTGCCGTCCTGTTTGGCTTGTATTTGCTGATCAAGGGTGGCGATTGGACGATTGACGCGGCCGTTTTTGTGGCCGAACGTACTGGGCTGTCCCCTTTGTTCATCGGGGCCACCATCATTTCTTTCGGCACGTCGGTGCCGGAACTCTTCACATCCGTAAACGCCAACCTGCAGGGCTTTCCTGGCATATCACTTGGCAACGTGCTGGGCTCGAATATCGCCAATATCCTGCTGGTGCTGGGGGCGACCGCGATTGTCCTGCAGATCGAAGGCAAGGCCAAGGATCTGATGAAGGATCTCGTCATGATGCTGCTGGCGACCGGCATTCTGATCTACGGTATGATGGTGGGCGTCTTTTCACTGGTGCTCGGCCTGATCATGTTCGGTATTCTGGTTGCTTTCGTCGGCTACCAATACGCCACGAACAGCCTCGAGCTTGAGGAAGATGACGACGATGATGAAGGTGGCAGCATTCAGACCATGGGTGTCGCGGTTGCCTTTCTGATCGGCGGGCTCGTCTCACTGGCTGTCGGATCGGAAATGCTGGTCAAGGGCGCGGTTGTGACCGGGACGATCATCGGGGTTCCCGAAGCAATCATCGGCTTGACGGTCGTCGCCTTTGGCACATCACTGCCCGAATTGTCGACCTGTATCGCTGCAGCCCGCAAGCGGTCGCTGGGCCTGATCCTGGGCAATATCATCGGGTCCAACACGTTCAATATCCTGTCCATCATTGGTCTGACTGCGATCATCAAACCGCTTGACGTTGTGCCGGTCCTGACCGGAATACAGATGTGGGCGACAGTCGGGGTGTCAGTTGGCTTTGCCATCTGGATGCTGACCATTGGCAAGATCACCAAAACGATGGGCTACATCATGGTCGCGGCCTATGCCGCATTCGTCGCGGCGCAATATCTTGTGCCGCAAATGACAGCATAAAAAGGAGGATTAAATGGGACTTTCACTTCAAAAAGGCGGCAACCTCAGCCTGACCAAAACAGACCCGAGCATGCAGCGGATGGTCGTCGGCCTGGGTTGGGACGAACGGGGCACGGACGGGGCAGACTTTGACCTCGATGCTTCCGCATTTCTGCTTAACGCCACTGGCAAGGTGCGCGGCGATCACGATTTCATCTTCTACAATCAGATGGAAAGCGCCGAAAAATCGGTGACCCATACCGGCGACAACCGGACCGGCGAAGGTGACGGCGACGACGAACAGATCAAGGTCGATCTGTCCAAGATGGCCGCCGATGTGGAAAAAGTCGCCATCACAGTCACGATCCACGACGCCGACAGTCGCGGCCAGAACTTTGGTCAGGTGGTCAATGCCTTCATTCGGATCGTCAACGAAGACACCGGTGCCGAGGTCGTGCGTTTTGACCTGTCCGAGGATTATTCGACCGAGACCGCGATGGTCTTTGGAGAGCTTTACCGAAATGCTGGTGAATGGAAATTCAAGGCGGTCGGGCAAGGCTATGCCGGGGGTCTTGGCGCGATGTGTAACCAGTTCGGTGTGAATATCGGATAATCATATCTGACGAGAATCCGAGATTCTTCCCCCTAAAAATCGCAGGATATGACCATACATCATATCCTGTAACTTCAACGGCTTAATGCCAATCATTCAAAAAAGAAGGAATTGAACATGGGTGTATCCCTCTCCAAAGGCGGCAACGTTTCTCTCTCAAAAGAGGCACCGGGTCTGACCTCTGCCATGGTCGGTCTGGGCTGGGACACGCGCGCCACGGATGGTGCGGATTTTGATCTCGACGCGGTGATGTTCATCACCGGTGAAGACGGCAAGGTGCGGTCCGATGCGGACTTTATCTTCTACAACAACAAGACCGGCGCGGGCGTTGAACATCTGGGCGATAACCGCACCGGTGAAGGCGAAGGCGACGACGAACAGATCAAGGTGGAACTGCCCAGTATCCCTGCCGACGTCAAGAAACTGGTCATTGGTGTCACGATCCACGATGCCGACAGCCGTGGGCAGAACTTTGGTCAGGTATCCAACGCATTTGTTCGCGTGGTCAACAATTCCGGCAACGCCGAAATCGTGCGCTTCGATCTGTCCGAAGATTATTCAACCGAAACCGCCATGATCTTTGGTGAGCTTTATCGCCATGGTGACGAGTGGAAATTCAAGGCCGTGGGCCAGGGCTTCTCCGGCGGTCTGGGCGCGCTTGCCTCCCAGCATGGCGTGAATATCGGCTAACGCCCCACAGGGCAGGATGTCCTGCCCTGACAATCGCGCGATCCGTTTCAAATCGGGTCGCGCAAATATTTTAAAACAACACTTTCAGGAGGATGCAGATGAAACTGACGGCCGACATGACAACTGGAAGTGCGGCGGTTGAGGTGTTCAATAGCCTCCTGCCTCCAGAAGATCTGTTCGGATTTGCCGAACGGCGCAACCCCAAACGCGCCTTCATCTTTGTCAGCAAGGTGCTTGGGCGATATGTCCCCGTTTGCCCGCTAGTCATGCGCCAGACCTATCTGGACCTTGCTGCGCAAATGCCCCGCGACCTGCCCGGCCCGATCCTTGTCGTGGGCATGGCCGAAACCGCCATCGGCATGGGTGCGGGTGTGCATGATGCGCTGGGGCGCGATGATGCGCTGTACTTGCCGACAACGCGCCACCCGCTCAGCGACAACATGCTTGCCCATTTCAAGGAAGAACACAGCCACGCCACCCATCAACTGATGCACATGCCGTCCGATCCAGCCCATCGTGCCATGCTGATGAATGCCAAGACGCTTATTCTCGTGGATGATGAGGCGACAACCGGCAAGACGCTGCACAACCTCGCCCGCGCGCTGCATGAACGGGGCATCGCGCCCAGCCACATCATCTGTACGTTCCTGACAGACTGGTCCGCAGGCAAGGCCGCCGCCGCCGTGGCATCTGTTTTTCCAGACGCAAACGTCACCAGCACCGCGCTCGCCAATGGCCGCTACAGCTGGACGCCCAGCAACAATGTCGCCTTGTCCCGTCTGCCGGATGACGTGGCCGAACAGGGCGCCTATGACCTGACGCGCAATCCCGACTGGGGCCGGCAGGGCATTGTCGAAAATCACCGGATGCTGGACAGTGACGCACGGCCCGGGCGCCGGACGCTGGTCCTTGGCACGTCGGAATTTGTCTGGCAGCCGTTTCTGCTGGCCGAACATCTGGCCCATGCGGGCGAGAATGTGAAATTTGCCGCCGTCGGACGGTCACCCATCTTCAAGGGGCTGATGATCACCGACCTGATCCGGTGTCAGGACAATTATGGGCTGGGCCTGCCCAACTACCTTTATAACGTCGATCCTGACGCCTATGACCGCATCATCCTGTGCGTCGAAACCCCACCCGGCAGCGTTGATCCGGTGTTGCTGGATGCGTTGAACCCTGAGGTTCTGAGCCTTTATGCCTGACCTCAAACCACTCGTCTTTGCGGATCTTGATGACACGTTGTTTCAGACCCGGCGCAAGATGAACGGGGCCGATCCGCACCGGCAGGCTGCGGTCGCCGCCAATGGCGACCCGCGCAAGTCATCGTTCATGACCGCCCGGCAGTCGGCCTTGTTCGAATGGCTGAACGCCACGACGGAACTGATCCCGGTCACCGCCCGATCCGGCGATGCGTTCGCCCGCGTTGATCTGCCATTCCGGTCCTGGGCAATTATTTCCAACGGTGCAGTGATCCTTGAACCCGATGGCACACCGCACGCCCCGTGGAAGGCGCAGATGGAACGCCATCTTGCGCCGCTCGCCGACACGATGGACCAGATCCTGACTGATGGCCGCGCTGCCGCACAGGCCGCAGGTATCGACCTGCGGTCGTGGATCGTGGAAGAGGATGGGGTTGCCACCTATGTGGTGTTCAAACTGAACGAGGTGACACCAGACAGCCTGCAGGCCCTGAAGGCCCTGCCCGTGCCTGTCACCAACTGGACCCGCCATTTCAATTCCGAAACGCTCGCCCTGATCCCGCCGGGGTCAGGCAAGGCGGTGGCCACCGGATATCTGCACGCCCATCTGAACGCCGATGAAAGCCGCCCGACAATGGGGTTTGGCGACAGCGTCAGCGACCTGCATTACATGCAGCTTGCCGATATCCTGATGACGCCAACCGGCAGCCAGATCGCGGCGGCGCTATGAGTTTTTCCGGCTCTTATGCACCTGATGACGTCACGCTGTTGCTGCAGGTGGTCGATATGGACCCCACCCCCGTCGCGCAGAAAGAGGCGCTGATCCAAAGCGGAACCTTGCATTATTCGGAATTGCTGGCGCCAGAGGCACCGCCAACGGCGCAATACATGGACATCTACCATGCAGCCCTGGCCGAGAACGGGCCGTTGATGGCGCAATCTGTCGTTTCGCTCGCCAAGGGTATCGCCCAGCAGATCGACGGTGAAATCACGCTGGTCAGCCTCGCAAGGGCGGGGTTGCCTGTGGGTGTCCTGCTCAAACGTGCGCTGAAAACAATGGGCCGCCAGTGCCATCATTACGGTATATCCATCATCCGTGATCGCGGCCTCGATCATGTGGCAATGCGACATATCCTGTCCAACTATGCGGCTGAATCTGTGGTATTTGTCGATGGCTGGACCGGCAAGGGTGCCATTGCGGGTGAGTTGGCCAAGGCCGCCCCTGATTGCGGTATCCCAAAACCACGCATGGCCACCCTTGGCGATATCGGCGGATTTGCATGGATGGCCCCCACGGATACCGACTGGCTGATCCCCTCCGGCATCCTCGGCGGTGTGGTCTCCGGCCTTGTCAGCCGCACGGTTCTGAATGACGCGATCCGGTCCAGCGGCGGGTATCACGGTTGCACCACCCTGCCCCATCTGGCCGGTCACGATGTCAGCCGCGACTTCGTCGATGCCATTGCCCGGCAGTTCGTCTGGGATGCACCGCCTTGCGATCCTCTGGACGACGCAGTGCGTACCGCCCGCCGATCTCGGGTCAGCCGCACGATCGACACGCTGGCGAAATGGCACAACATCGGCAACCTTAACCGGATCAAGCCAAGCCTTGCGGAGGCCACACGCGCCGTCCTGCGCCGCCGCCCGCATATGGTCTATGTGGCCAGCGACACAGCACCGGACACCGCCCCGCTGATGCATCTGATCCGGGAAAACGATGTCCCTTACGAGGTCGCACCCGACATGATCGCGGGCTACCGCGCGGTCACGATCATTGAAAAAACGTCATGACAGACGGCATTGCCAACCAGCCGGATCTGGTCGGCAAACTGACCAAGATCTTCAGCCGCGCGCCATCCTCGGACCTGATCACCAACCTGACCGCGCAGATCGAAAGCTACAGCATCGGCGATCTGATCCTGCCGATCAGTCGCAGTGACGGACCGACCTGCTATATCTGCAGCCCGACCGTCGCCTATGTCGACTATGCCATTGAAGAAACACGCAATCTTGCCACCCATCCGATACTGCAAAAGACGCTGATCGCCCTGATCCGCGCCTGCCGCCCGCTGATCCGGGCAACGGGCCTTGACCGGCAGGTGCAGCCCAATAACTGGCTGTTTTCGACCAACCCGTTACCTGCCCTGACTGCACAGGATGCCACAGCGTTGCGCGATGACTTGACGCAAATCGATCCTGACCGCGCCATCGTCATCCGCTCGCTGAACCCGGTTGCGGATACCGGTACGATCACCGCACTCAGATCAGCCGGGTTTCTGATGCTGCCATCGCGTCAGATCTATATCTTTGATCCGCAGGACGGCGGGACCTTGACGGCGGACGCCAAACGAGACCGCAAACTGCTTGAAAACACCACCTACCAGATCGCGCCTGCCGCCACTTTCAGTGCCGAGGATTTCAGCCGCGCCGCGTCCCTCTACGAGATGCTTTATCTCGATAAATATACCGCCCTGAACCCGCAATACACCGCCAGCTATCTCGCGCAGGCCCATCAGATCGGGCTGTTGCAGATCATCGGTTTGCGCGGTGATGACGACCAGCTTGACGGCATGGTCGGCCTGTTCGATGTCGGAAACACCTTGACCATGCCGGTTGTCGGGTATGATACCGGCAAACCGCAAAAAACCGGGCTTTATCGCATGCTCAACGCGATTGGACACCGCTATGCCATCGAGCATCAGAAGTTCTACAACATGAGCGCGGGGGCTGCCGCCTTTAAACGCTTTCGGGGCGCCAGACCGACCATCGAATACACCGCGGTTTACGTCGCCCATCTTGGTCTACGCGCGCGCATCGCGACGCGGATCACCAAAACGTTGCTGGATTTCATCGGTGTCCCCATTCTGCGAAAGTTCGAACTATGAAATCAACATGGGTCGCTGTGGCGCTTGCCCGCAAAATCCGCCGCAAACCGGTCAAGATCTGGCTCAACGATCAGCCTGTTGTCCTGTTTCGCACAAGTCAGGGCGTGCAGGCGATGCTGGACCGATGCCCGCACCGGTTTGCGCCTTTGTCAGAGGGGTGGGTGACGGGTGATGCCATCGCCTGCCCTTACCATGGCTGGGAATTCGGGCAGCAGGGGATTTGCCGGAAAATCCCCGGGCATATCGGTGATCTGCCCACGATCCGGGTGAAATCCTATGCAGCGACGGAGGCGGACGGTGTTGTCTTTATCGCCGATGGCCAGCCCGATGGCCCGCCACACACGCACCCGGTTGCTGAGGGTGATATCATCATCCACCACGCCACCAATCACAGCAATTCGACCCTGCTGGACACGGCTGAAAACATCCTTGATGCGACCCACACGCATTATATCCACAAGGGATTTTTGCGTGGTTTGAACGACAAACGCTTTACCGTGCAGGTCGCAGTCACAGGCGGCCCCGGCTGGGTCGAGGCGTGTTATACTGGCGAGGATCAGCAGCAGGGTATTGTCACCAAACTGCTTGAGGGGACGCGGACCGAAACCATCGGCCGCTTCCGCTATCCCGGCATCGTGGAGCTGGAATACTGGAGCGACAAGGGCATCACGCTGGGTGCTGCGTTTCATCTGCGCCAAAGCAGGCCGGGGCTGGTTGACGGGATCGGGTTCAGTGTGGGGCCGCGCAATGGCGGGTTGGGGCATATCAAGGGCTGGCTGTTTAAACCATTCCTGCACATCGGGATGCATCAGGACCGGCAGATCCTGAAATCCGCGTTGGATAACAAACCTGATGATCCAAAGGTCAAACCGGTCATCGGCCCGCTTGATTTTCTGCGCGAGGATATTGCGCGTATCATCAATGGCGAATTGCCCCGTGCCGCCGATACCCCACGCCATATCGAGATGGAGCTTTAGTCAGGCCCGTTCCATTCAATGTCGTCGGTCGCCGCCGTTTGCAGGCTGACCCGCCGCCGCAGGGCGATCCGCGCGATTTCCGCGACAACCCGCCATTGCTGACGGCGTGGTGCCACATCGCCAGGCCAGACCATCACATCATTGACCGACCGCAGGTCCTGCAGATACCGGCCAAAGGTTCCGCTGCGCAGGGCGGGCCACCAGCCATAGATCATCATCGCCAGTTTCACCGCATGCAGACCGCTGGCGTCCGGTCTCACCGCGCCACCGCCAAAAAACGCCCCGGCAAAGCTGTGGGGTTCGGTAAAGAGATGGATGCCGCTGGTCGCGCGCGGATTGCATTCGATGGCCATCAACGCCGCGCCATCCTTGATGAAATCAAAGGAGATTTGGCCGGTCCATTCGGTGCCGGCGACAAAGCGCGCGATGAAATCCGCGATGGCCGGATCGCTGACCGGGGCAAAGGCGGTGCCGGCACCCTGCCCGGCCCGATAAAGCGGATGATAGGCCGCCAGCGCCGTCACCCGGCCCCGGTGGGCCACCGCATAGGCGCTGACCAAGGTGCCCGGGACGTGGTCCTGTGCGACCCAGGGGAACCGGGCGCTGGGTGTCAGTTTTGGGGTTTTCGGGCAGATTTGCACATCGGTTCCGAACCGCGACCAGACCGGCTTGAACACAAGCGATGTGGACCGGTCCTGCACTGCGGCCAGATCATCGGCGCTCTGCAACAGCCGCGTTTCGGGCACCGGCAGGCCCAGACCGCGTGCAATTTCGATGAACTGCCATTTGTTGTGAACCTGTGCCAGTCGATCAAGACCGGGGGCGAACAGCCGCGCGCCCATATCCCGCGTGCCCCAGACCCCGGCAAGGTGAAACACCTCTTCACAGGTGGGCACGACATGGGTGATCCGGTGCTGCGTGATCGCCTGCGCCAGCGCATCTCCATAGGCCGCAGCACCGCCGGTGGCGGAGGGCAGTACGACGACCGCATCGCAGGCGGTGGAGGCAAAGCTGACAGCCGCGCGCAGACTGTCGCCAAGGGCCACGAAACAGCCAGCCCCGTGCAGCAGCCGCGCCAGATGCAGTGCGGCAGGCGCGCGCGCACCTGTGATCAGGACACGTTCATCGCGCATGGCGGTTTTCGACACGGCGCAGTTTGCGGTCGGTCCGCAGGGTGATCGGCGTGTGATCGGGCTGGATCGTGATATTCAAGCCTTTGTTCTGAAACAGCTTCTGCAATGCGGTCGATGCCGCCTCCATCCCGACCGGCACTTGCAGACTGACGGTGCCATCCCCGGTTTGCACCACACGAAAATCGGTGATCCGCCGGTCGCTGTCCACGACCGCGTTGCGGATCACATCGGGCGTCAGCATGACCTTGTCCGGCCCAAGGACAAAGCAATCATCCATCCGCCCCACGACCTCTGCCAGTGGCTGCAGCGGCGATCCACAGGGGCAATCGGGGGCGAGCCGGATCAGATCGTTCATCCGGTAACGCGCCATGATCTGTACCGGTCGGCTGAAATCGCTGATGATCACCTCGCGCAGGTCACCGTCGCCGACCGGGGGCAGTTCGAAATGCATCGTATCCTGACACAGATGCAGCGTGCCACGGGCGCAGGAGACGGCGAACAGCCCTTCGGTCGCCATGTAGATCTGGCCGAGGGTCACGCCAAAATGCGCTTCGATCACTGCCCGGTCCAATGGGTCAAGTTGTTCGGCCCCGGCATAAATCTTGCGCGGCGTCAGTGGCATCTGCTGCTCTGCCAGATTGCGCAGGATCTTGGGGGGCGCGATAATCACTGTCGGATCAAAGCCCTGTAATCCCGCCGCCCAATCCCCTGTCAGATCGAAGAATTTCAAGGACAACCGCCGCAGCCTGTTCGCGCTGTCATAAAGCGGCGTGTTCAGCGGCAGCAGGATCGCCACGCGATGCTGGTCGCGCCAGAACCCGGGAAGCGCCTTGGCCAGAATGGTGCCCAGCCAGCGAAACCGCTCTGCCTGCGAAATCACGAACAACCCGCGATTGCCGCTGGTGCCGGTGCTGGCACCAACAACATGGTCGCCCACCATCCGGTTCCCGGCAAAAGCGGTCCAGCCCATTTCGGCGGTTATACCGGCGGTATTGAACGCCGCGAAATCGGCCATCAGGGTCGCCTTGTCCACAATCGGCAGATCGGAGAGCGTGCCTGAAAATCCCGCATAGCGCCGCACGCGCGGGACATCGTGGCGCAGCCAGTGCTGCAACCGCCGTTCATGGACCGCTTGCAACTGCTGCGCTGTCGTGATCCGCCGCGCCCGCCAATAGGCGAGTGCTGCGTGCCGCAGGTCAAACATCGCTTGGGGTCCAGTCGTAGGGCGTTGTCGCCGGGTCGTGGCACAGCACCAGATCGCCCCCTTCGCGGACAAAGCGGCGCGCGAAGGCGATGCTTTCCATGGCTGCCTTCGCATCGTCAGCGACCAGTGACGCCGGAAACCCCGGCACCCGGTCCTGCACCACCGCATCGCGCATCCATTGCACATCGGCGGCATAAAGCAGCGGCGTGTCGCCGGGAAAACAGAGACCGTAATGACCCTTCAGGTGACCCGGCAACGGCACGGCAAGGGCGGACCCATCGCCCAGCACATCAAACCCCTGCCCCATGCCGAATGGCAAATCGGCGGTGGCGTGATCGGTGATATTCACGCAGCGCGCCACAAAATCATCCGGCAGCAACTCCGGGAACACCCCGTGCCGCAATGGTCCGGTGACCTGCGTGTCCACGACAAAACGCGCCTCTGGCAGGTCGCGCAGATAGGACACGTGATCGGCATGCAGATGGGTCAGCAAGACCAGCTTCACATCCTCTGGCAGAAACCCGTGATCGGCCAGCATTGCCAGCGGACTTTCCAACGGGTTGAGTTTCATGCCCACCATCCGCGCATAGGCCCGCAGCGGCCATGACCGCCCCGGCCCCTGCGATGCGCGAGGTCCATAGCCTGCATCGATCAGGACCGGACCCCATTTCGGGTGATTGATCAGCCCGCACCGCACGCGCAGACGCACTCCGGCCCAGCCGCCGCCGCGCAGCACGAAACCACGCCGTGTCCGGACGGTGGCGGTGTTGCCGAAAACGGGCCGGATCATAACACGCCGGGGCGCATCGCCCCGTCCTTGAATGTGCGGCGCAAGCCATCCTCGAACGACACTTGCGGGGTCCAGCCCAGCAATGTCGCGGCCTTGGTGATATCAAGGGTCTGGCGATAGCGCAGGATGCCAAGGCTATAGGCCGTCACCGGTGGTTCGGGGCGGCCTGGCAGCAGTTTCGCCCCCGCTTCCACGGCGCGCACGGCGGACAGTACAGGGCCAAAGGGCAACCTTCGCCAACGCAGCGGCACCCCAGTAGCGGCGCATGCGGCCTTAATGATGTCTGGCAAGGCAATCCCCTCTCCGCCTGTGATGTTGATTATCTGACCCGACAACTCAGGCCCGGCCTCCAGCGCCTTGATAATCGCCGCGACAACATCATCGACATGTGTAATATCAGTGGCGCCATCCTGCGCAAACCGGGGAAGCGGGCGCTTGGCGGCAACCCGCAGCAAACGCGGCAAGAGGGCGGTATCCCCTGCGCCATAGATGCCGCGCGGACGGATCACCACCGGTGAAAGCGGCGGACGGCGCAGTACGTCCTGCTCGGCCAGTTGCTTGGTCAGCGCATAGCCATTCACCGGCGGTGGCAGCACCTGCGTTTCTGCCAACCGGTCCTGATCGGCAAAACGGAAATAGACGCTGGCGGTCGAGATCATCACGAAACGACCCGCACCCGCCCGCTCCGCCAGATCGGCAACATGCCGGGTGGCATCCACATTGCCAGCCGTGAACTGTGCGCGACTGCCCCAGGGCGATGACAGTCCGGCACAATGCACAACGGCATCAAGCGAACCAACCCGGTCGGCATCGCACTGCGGCACCGGATGGGACAGATCAATCGGCACGGTTCTGATCCCGCGCGCTGCCAACCGGTCAAGCGCCGACTGATCTCGCCCTGTCGCGATCACGTCCGCACCCTGGTCATGCAGCGCTGCAGTCAGAACTGACCCCAGAAACCCCGTCGCACCCGTCACCAGAACCGTCATCAGTAAACCAACGCCGCGCCGCCAAAAGACACGCCCGCCGACGTGCCCAGCAACAAAACCTTGTCACCCCGTTTCAGCCGATCCTTTGCGCTGCACAGCCCATAAGGGATCGAGGCTGCAATCTGGTTGCCAACCGTCCCGCAGATATCGACAACCTTGCTTTCGGCAAAACCGCATTGGCGGATCATCCGGGCCAGCGCCATGGGGCTCGCCTGATGCGGCACCACCAGATCAACCGTATCACGGGTCCAACCGGCCTGCGCCAACAGATCATCGACGAAGGGTACGAAATGCTTGGTCGTGATCCGGAACAGATCCTTGCCATTCATGTCGAACAGGCTGTGGGCGGCAAATGCTTCGGCTTCGCTGCGGAAATCGAACCGTGTGCCGCCGGCCCCGATGCCGCAGCACTCGTAAACGCTGGGATAGGTGCGTAACCGGACCTGTAACAAGTCGTCCCCCGCCTCAACCACAACCGCGGCGGCGCCGTCACCAAAAAGCCCGGCCACCTCGGGCCTTTCGTCCCACGGCAAGGCGCGCGATGCGACCTCGGACGAGATGATCAGCGCCCGCGTATATCGCCCGCTGCGCAACAACCCGTCACAGACATCGAGCGCCGTCACAAAGCTCAGGCAGGTGCTGTTGACGTCAAAGGCATAGGCGGCACCATCAGGGATGCCCAGACCACGCTGATACAAGGGGGCCGTTGCCGGAATGGGTTGGTATGGGACCGCAGACGCCCCAATAATCAGGTCGATATCCTCCGGGCGCACACCTGCGTCTTCCACGGCGCTGGCCGCTGCGGCCACACCCATCGTGATCTGACTTTCATCATCGCTGCAGCAGTGGCGGCTGCGTACACTGGTCAATTTCTCCACCTGTCCGGGCGGCAACCCCAAACGATCATCAAACCACGTCGATGGCCTCGCCTCGCGTGGCAGATAGGAACCGATACCCAACACCTTCATGACGTTTGTCTTCCTTTCCGGACATTCATGAACATTGCTCACGTTTTGAGAAATTGCAAGGGGCGAAAGGTCAGGATTTCCTGCCTTGGGCCGTTTTCAACCGGCGCCGTTTTCCCTATACCGGGCCACAAATGACAAAACAGGCCGGGAACCCCACCACATGAGCAAAGCAGAAATTGGCCTGATCGGCCTTGGTACCATGGGTGCTGCACTGGCGCTGAATATCGCGGATAACGGATTTGATATTGCCGTCTGGAACAGGACAACCGCCAGAACGCAGGACTTCCACAAAAATGCTGGCGATCTGGCGGATCATATCACGGCAACGGAAACACTGCAGGACCTCGTCGATGCCATCGCAAAACCGCGCGCCATCATCCTGATGGTACCCGCCGGACAACCCGTCGATGACCAGATCGACGCACTGCGCCCGCTTCTTGATGACGACGACATGATCATCGACGCAGGCAACGCCAATTTCCATGACACAAACCGGCGCGCGCGGGATGCAGGCGACAAACCGTTCCTTGGCATCGGCGTGTCCGGCGGCGAAGAAGGGGCACGGTTCGGCCCGTCGATCATGGGTGGCGGCAAGCGCGCGCATTGGGATCGGGTCGCACATATCCTCAACGCCATCGCCGCGAAACATGAAGGCGAGGCCTGTGCCACATGGATGGGCGAAGAAGGCGCCGGGCATTTCGTCAAGGCCGTCCACAACGGCATCGAATACGCCGATATGCAAATGATTGCAGAAGTTTACGGCATCATGCGCGATGGTCTGGCCATGGATGATGCCAGCATCGCTGACACGTTTTCTGGCTGGGACAACGGCCCGCTCAAATCATACCTGATCGAAATCTCCGGCAAGGTGGCGGGCGCCACCGACCCCAAGACAGGCAAGCCAATGCTCGAAGTGATCGTGGATGCGGCTGGCCAGAAAGGCACTGGACGCTGGACGGTGATCGAGGCGCAGCATCTGGCCGCTCCCATCCCCGCGATCGAGGCTGCGGTCGTGGCCCGCAACCTGTCATCACAGCGCGATGCGCGCGCGTCGGGCGAGGATCTGTTCGGCACCGCCCCCCATCGTCTGCCCCATGACATCCTGTCCACCGATACATTGGAACGCGCGCTGATCGCCGGTAAGATCCTGTGCTACACCCAAGGGTTCGATATGATTGCCAAGGCGTCAAACGCATTTGGCTGGGCGCTGCCCCTGCCCGAGATCGCCAAGGTCTGGCGCGCTGGCTGCATCATCCGGTCGGCGATGCTGGATGACATGGCCACTGCACTGGTAGAGGACGCGGACCGCACGCTGATGTTCGCGCCCAAATTCGCCGATATGCTGAAAGCCAATCATGATGCGTTGCGGCGCGTAGTGGCACAGGCGGCGCTGCATGGGTTGGCCGTGCCCGCCCTGTCATCGGGCCTCGCCTATTTCGACGCGATGCGCACGGCACGGGGCACGGCAAACATGATCCAAGGTCAGCGTGATTTCTTCGGCGCGCATGGGTTTGAACGAGTTGATGGTGGCACCGGTCAACACGGACCATGGGGCAACTGAGCAATTGCGTCCGGGCGTTGGTCTGCTAGCGTTCCGGTAAAACTGAAAGGAAACGATATGCGTAAACTGATCACTGCAGCTGCGGCAAGCGCCGTCATCTTCGCCACAAGCCCCGCCCTGGCCGATGGTCTGAACGGGAACGTGCAACAGGCACCTGCCGCTGCCACCGATAGCTGGGGATCGGAGGCCGCGAAATCATCGTCCATCAACGCAAGCTATGTCGTTCTGGGAATTCTGCTGGCATTTCTTGCTGTGAACGCCATCAACGACGGGGCAGAATGATCGGGGCAGCTGCCGCTGTTTCACCCTTACCCCAGCGCATATCCGGTGCCCCGCACGGTACGCACCGGGTCGCTGCCACCATGTTGTGTCAGCACCTTGCGCAACCGCCCCACATGTACATCGACCGTCCTTGTATCGACGTAAATATCGCGGCCCCAGACCCGATCAAGCAGCATATCCCGCGACCAGACCCGGCCCGGTTTTTCCATGAAAGTGGTCAGCAGCCGAAACTCAGTTGGGCCAAGTTTTAGCTGGTTGTCACCCCGTGTGACCCGATGGGTTTCGGCATCCAGAACAATGTCGTCATAGGTCAAGACCTGGCCGACCGTGGCGGGGCGCACGCGGCGCAGCTGAGCGCGGACGCGGGCCATCAGTTCATAGACAGAATACGGCTTGACCACATAATCATCCGCACCGGTTTCCAGACCGCGCACCTTATCAACCTCTTCTGAACGCGCCGACAGCATAATGATCGGAATCGCACGGGTTTCTGGCTTGATCTTCAACCGGCGGCACACTTCGATGCCTGACAGATGCGGCATCATCCAATCCAGAACGATCACATCAGGCGTATCCTCATCCACGCAAATCAGACCATCTTCGCCATTTTCGGCGAGGGTGACGCGAAATCCTTCGGCCTCCAGATTATAGGCTAAAACCTCCCTTTGGGCGGGTTCGTCTTCCACGACAAGAACATGTGGTTGTTGTGCCATCGGTTTTAGCTGGGGTCAGTTACATAGGCTGTTTTGTCACCCTTGGGCCGCGCCTCATCCGGCATTTCACCAGTCACCAGATAGATCACCTGCTCGGCCATATTGGTGGTCAGATCACCCATCCGCTCAATATTCTTGGCCATGAAATGCAGATGCATGCACGCCGTGATGTTGCGCGGGTCTTCCATCATGAAGGTCAGGAACTCGCGGAAAAGCGCATTATACATCTGGTCCACTTCGTGATCGCGCTGGCGCACATCCTCGGCCAGTTCCGCGTCACCGCGCACATAGGCATCCAGCGTATCCTTGAGCATTTGCTCGACCTCGCGCGCCATCCGACGCAGCGCAGCATCAGAGCCGTTCACCGGGCTCATCTCGACCAACACGCTGGTGCGTTTGGCGATATTCTTGGCATAATCGCCAATCCGTTCCAGTGACGCGGCCAGCCTGAGAACTGTAAGAATGGATCGCAAGTCCTTGGAAACAGGCGCTCTTAGCGCGATGGTCCGCGCGGCCTCTTCGTTGATTTGCATTTCAAGCGCGTCAATCGCCTTGTCGCCCGCTTTGACCTTTTCTGCCAATTCAACGTCGCGGTCAGCCAGCGACTTGGCAGCCTTCAGGATCGCGTCCTCAACAAGCCCACCCATGGTCATGATCAGTGTGGTGATGCCCTCAAGATCGCGATCATAGGCCGATGAAATATGTTCGTGCATCATATGCGCTCCTTACCCGATCCGGCCGGAAATATAGCTTTCCGTTCGGCTGTCTTCGGGATTGGTGAATATCTTGTCCGTGTCGTCATACTCCACCAGATTCCCGAGGTGGAAAAACGCGGTTTTCTGACTGACCCGTGCCGCCTGCTGCATGGAGTGCGTGACGATCACCACCGAAAAGCTTTGGCGCAGTTCGTCAATCAGTTCCTCGACCTGTGCCGTTGCAATCGGGTCGAGCGCCGAACAGGGTTCATCCATCAACAGAACTTCAGGCGCGGTCGCAATTGCGCGGGCAATACAAAGCCGCTGCTGCTGGCCACCTGACAGGCCTGTGCCAGGCGCATTCAGACGATCCTTGGCTTCGTTCCAAAGTGCTGCCTTGCGCAGGGATTTCTCAACGATTTCATCAAGTTCTGCCTTGTTACGCGCAAGACCATGAATCTTCGGCCCATAGGCAACATTGTCATAGATCGACTTTGGAAACGGGTTGGGCTTCTGAAACACCATACCGACCTTGGCCCGTAGCTGCACTGGATCAACCTTGGGGTCATAGATGTCTTCGCCGTCCAGCAGAATATCCCCTTCGACCCGGCAGGTATCGATGGTGTCATTCATCCGGTTCAGGCAGCGTAGAAAGGTGGATTTGCCACAGCCCGAAGGCCCGATAAAGGCGGTCACGGTCTTGTCCGCGATCTCGACATTCACATCCTTGATGGCGTGGTTATCGGCATAGTAAACCTGAACGCCTTTGGCTGAGATCTTGGTGTCTTGCTGTGTGCTCATGGCCCGGTCCGCGTGATACATATCTTCCATTTAGGCTCTCCTACCAGCGCCGTTCAAAGCGGCGGCGCAAGTAAATCGCAACCGCGTTCATAATCAGAAGGAACACAAGCAACGTGATGATCGCGCCAGAGGCCCGTTCAACAAAGGCCGGATCAGACCGCTGTGTCCAGTTAAAAACCTGCACCGGTAGCGCCGTTGACGCCTCACCGAACAGTCCGGCCTCGGGTGTGTAGGCGGCGGGATATTCGCGGACAAAAGCCACCATGCCGATCAGCAAGAGCGGGGCCGTCTCGCCCAGGGCTTGCGCCAGTCCGATGATCGTGCCGGTCAGAATGCCGGGTGCCGCCAGTGGCAGTACATGGTGGAATACCGACTGCATCTTTGACGCCCCGACGCCCAGTGCCGCATCCCGGATTGATGGCGGCACGGATTTCAGTGCCGCCCGAGTCGATATGATGATCGTGGGCAGCGTCATCAGCGTCAAGACCAGACCACCCACAAGTGGCGAGGATTGGTTGAATTCCATGAAGTTGATGAAGATCGCCAACCCAAGGATTCCATATACTATCGACGGCACCGCAGCGAGGTTTGAGATATTCACCTCGATCAGGTCGGTCCAGCGATTTTTCGGTGCGAACTCTTCAAGATAGATCGACGATGCCACGCCAATGGGCAGCGCCAGGACCAGCACCACAATCATCATGTAAAGTGATCCCAGAATAGCCACGCCCAGACCCGCGGCCTCGGGTCGCTGAACCGATGCGTCAGGCCAGACAAAGAAATTCCAGTTGAACTTGGTCTCGATCACGCCGACATCGGCAAGTTGCTGGGCGATGGTCAACGCCTCGGGTGAGGTGTTGCTGTCAAGCACAGCGCTTTCCATTGTGACATCGCCTTTGAAGAAGGCATCGATGCGGCCAGAGGCGAGGACGTCAAATGTGATCGTCTGCCCCACCAGATCAAGGTTTGCCAGCACGCGGTTGCGCACCGTTGCCGCTGCCTCCTTGGAAATCATGTCACCCAGATCTCGGTTTGACAGCGGGTTTTCGATACCCCGTTCATCCAGCTCGGCAATTAGTGCATCGCGCAACAACGGCGCGTAGCTGATCGTCGTCACCTTGGACATGACCTCCAGATCACGCACGCCTGATTTGTCCAGCTTGTCTTCGACCAGTTCCACATTCAGCGTGATAAAGGTTTGCCGGAATGAGCTGAGACCATTGCCCAGCACCGAGGTCAGCAGGATCAGCAGCGCCAGCATGGCAATGATGATCGCCGTAAGCCCATAGGCCTTGAACCGCGCCTCTGCCGCGTTGCGCTTCTTGGTTCGCGTGTCCAGTTTCAGAAGCGAGGTTTTCATTCGTACTGCTCCCGATATTTGCGCACGATGTAGAGGGCAAAGACATTCAGCCCCAGGGTGATGACGAACAGCGTCAGACCAAGGGCAAAGGCGACCAGCGTTTCAGGGCTGGCGAAATCGGTGTCGCCGGTCAGTTGGCTGACGATCTTGACGGTGACGGTCGTCATCGCCTCAAACGGGTTCAGCGACAGGCGCGCCGCGGCCCCGGCCCCCAGCACCACGATCATGGTTTCGCCAATCGCGCGGGATGCGGCTAGTAGGATGGCGCCCACGATCCCGGGAAGGGCTGCAGGTACGACGACCTGTCGGATCGTTTCGGATTTGGTCGCCCCCAGACCCAGCGAGCCGTCACGCATCGCCTGTGGGACCGCGTTGATGATGTCATCTGACAAAGAACTGACGAAAGGGATCAGCATGACGCCCATCACCAGTCCAGCCGTCATCACAGATGACGCGCTTTCACCAAAGCCCATGGGTGATGCGAAGTAATCCCGCAGAAAGGGGCCGACCGTGATCAGCGCGAACAGACCATAGACGATCGTCGGGATGCCGGCCAACACTTCGATGGCGGGTTTCGCGATGGATCGCATGCGCGGACCGGCATATTCCGAAAGATAAATGGCGGCGAACAGTCCGATTGGCACCGCGAAGGCCAACGCGATGAAGCTGATATAAAGCGTACCCCAGAGCAATGGGATGATCCCCAGATCCGAATTGCCACGGAAATTCGGGGACCAATTGGTCGACAGAAAGAAATCGCGCCAGTCATACTGTCCGAAGAAATTGAACGTTTCGAACAGCATCGAAAACACGATGCCTACGGTCGTCATGATCGCAATTGTCGAGGCGAAGATCAGCAGGCCCAAAATCCACCGTTCCGCGTAGGTTCGGGCACGGCTTTCCTGCTTGATACTAATCAGTGACAGCGCAAGGCCTGTCACCGCGAGGCCGATCACAACAAGGGTAAAGAACCATGAGCCGGTGCCATCGGTAATGCGAACATACAGGGATATCAGAAAGATCGCAGCCAGCGGGGGGACAATCGTGGCCAGCACGGTGTTCAGCGCATGTTGGCTGGGCAGCGATACCAGACCGCGAATGTCACCGCCTGCCACCTGCAATGCACGGGACTTGGCCAAGAAAAAGCCGATGACGGCCAGCGCAAGAATGATGAGAAGCGGGGTCGTCAGCGACAGCATGATAGTATCCAGGTCTTCATTGGATTGAAGGGTGCGGCGCACCGCACCCCTCTGTTTTCATCTTGGATCAGGTTCCGGAACCCATAACAACTTCGTCTGCAACGGTTTCCTGCACGTCCGCCAGTTCCGGATCCGACACCAGACCATATTCGGCCAGCGGACCGTCAGGACCGGCGATCTCGTCAGAGACAAAGAACTCTGCGAATTCTTTCAGACCAGGGATCACGCCGATATGGGCGGCCTTGATGTAGAAATAGAGCGGGCGAGACACAGGGTAGTCGCCTGCAGCAATGCTTTCTGTCGTCGGCACCACACCATTCATCGTGGCAACCTGCAGCTTGTTGGTGTTGTTTTCATAAAACGACAGACCAAACACGCCGATACCGTTGTTGTCAGCGTCGATCCGCGCCAGCGTTTCGGTATAATCACCGTCAATGTCCACGGACCGGCCATCGGTACGGATCGCCATGCATGTGCCTTCGGCTGTGTCTTCGTCAACGCCTGCATCCAGCATTGCCTGGAAGAACCCACCATCTTCGCAACCGGCCAGGATCACCTTTTCTTCGAACACTTCACGTGTGCCGTGCTTGGTGCCGGGGATGAAGGCCTGAATTGGCTGATCGGGGAAATCGGGGTTCACCTCATTCCAGTTCGATAGCGTGTTCGGAACCAGCTCACCGTCAATGAAATGCTCGGCGGCCAGCGCCTTGTACCAGTCTTCGGGGGTGAATTCGAACGCGTTGCCATTGATGTCAGAGGCAAAGACGATGCCGTCATAACCGATGCGGACTTCGATGATGTCAGTCACACCGGCTGCGGCGCAGGCTTCAACCTCGGCGGGACGGATCGCGCGGGATGCGTTGGCGATATCGATGGTATTTTCACCGACGCCTTCGCAGAAACGCTTCAGGCCGGCAGAGGAGCCGCCGGATTCAATAACGGGTGTCGGGAAATCGAAGTTTTCGCCAAAGACTTCGGCGACGATGGACGCATAGGGCAGCACCGTGGAAGACCCGGCAACCTGAACGTTGTCACGGGCAAAGGCAGCGGTTGTGGTAAGGGCGATGGCCGCAGTTGTTGCGGTCAGTTTCATGATCGACATCAAATCACTCCTGTCAGTCAAACATTGGCCGCGCGCGAGCCGCGCAACCATTGCGGCCCGTTTAGCGTCGCCGCCTGAACGTTCTGTGACAGTTAAGTAAAAGTTTTATGACAGTCATTGGGTGGGCAAAAACACAGATACTTCTGTCCCCTGCCCCTCTTCACTTTCGATGACCAGGCGGCCCCTGTGCCTGTTCACGATATGTTTGACAATTGCCAGGCCAAGGCCGGTGCCGCCGACCTGGCGGGATCGGTGATTGTCCACGCGATAGAATCGCTCCGTCAGCCGGGCGATATGGTGGGATGGAATGCCATCGCCACTGTCAGCCACGCTGACCTGCACCCCTTCACCCCGCAGACGCGCGTGAGCTTCGCGGTTGAATAAAGTAACGTTGACCACACCGCCTGATGCGCCGTATTTGATGCCGTTTTCGATAAGGTTACTGAACACCTGTATCAGCTGTCCCGTATCACCTGGCACGACTTCGGCCTCTTCCGGCGCCCGCAGACATACTTTCACCCCCGCCTTCTCTGCCAGTGGTTCCAGGCCCTTGATGACGGATGACAGTATTCCGGCCAGATCGACCTCTTCTCGCGGCCGCACGCGCTCATCTTCTTCGACGCGGCTGAGCGACAAAAGATCATCGACCAGCCGCGTCATCCGGCTGGCCTCCTGCTGCATGATAGCGAGAAACCGGTCCCGCGCTGCGGCATCGTCGCGGGCCGCTCCTCCCAACGTTTCGATAAAGCCAAGAAGGGCCGTGAGTGGCGTGCGCAATTCATGGCTGACGTTCGCCACGAAATCGCGGCGCATTTGACCTGCTTCTTCGGCGGCGGTCTGATCTTCGAAAGACAGAACAATGTCGGTACCAGCGCGGGCGATGACCACGCGGTAGATGGTATCCTTGGTTCCGTCGCGTCCGGCAAATCGTGTTGCCTGAGAATCCACACCGTCGCGCACTTTCGCAATCGCTTCGAGTAACGCGGGTTGCCGAAGGATGGTAATGTAAAGCCGACCGACAATTCCGGCACCCAATACAGCCTCAACCGGTGGGTTTGCCGCGCGGATACGATCGTCAGGGCCAATGACCAGAACGGGGATCGGCAATGCGTCGGTGACAGCAGAAAGTGTATCGGATGTCACGCGGCCAACCTCATTTCGTGTTTGAGGCTCTTTATTCCCCAAGACTTGTGCCTGCCAAGCAAATAAATCTTTAACGATTTGGAACATTCGTGGGTAACCGGGCGTTTTATAGGCGACACCATCTTACTCAACCACTCACAATTCCGGAATTGGAACACATATGTCAGGTCAAGCAGAACGCGGTCGTACCGCGCCGTTTCCAGACGCGCTCGAGGGTCTTGCCAGCAACACGCTGGTGATTGGTGATCTGGCTCGTTGGCGGGCGCAGGGTCGCGTTGTCCCACCCCTCGACGGTTTTCAGTTTGTCGAAATCGAGGCACTGAACGCCGATGTCGTGAACGAGAAAGAGCCCGATATCATCCTGTCGCCACTGGTGGCTGATGATTTCGATGCGGTGGATGTTGCAGTCAAATTGATCGAATTGCGGTTTCAGGGGCGCTATCGCGCTATTGCCGACGACCTGCCTGATGCGGACCTGATCCGGCAGGAGGTGCGAAATTTTGCACCGCAATTGGATTTTGACCTGCTCTTGATGCCGCGCATGGCCGGGGAGTGATCAAAGCGCCCTGAGCCCGTCACGAAAACGCGCCGCATTTTCCTGATAATGTATTGCCGACGCCCTGAGTGCGTTTATTGCGTTCGCGTCAAGCTCTCGCACCACCTTGCCAGGGCTGCCCATGACAAGCGAGCCGTCAGGGATTTTCTTGCCTTCTGTGATCAATGCACCTGCACCGATCAGGCAGTTTGCGCCAATGACGGCACCGTTCAGTACCGTCGCACCCATACCGATCAGGCTGTTGTCACCAATGGTGCATCCATGCAGCATGGCCTTATGTCCCACCGTGCAACCCGCACCTATCGTCAGCGGGAAGCCCATATCGGTGTGCATGACACAGTTTTCCTGCACATTGGTCCCCTCACCAATCGTAATCGGCTCATTGTCCCCCCGCAGGCTAGAACCGAACCACACCGATGATTTGGCTGCCAATATGACGTTGCCGATCACATGACAGCCCGGCGCCACCCACGCATCATCAGCAACCGTTGGTGAAACATCATTCAAGGCATAAAGGTTCATCTTCGGTCTCCGAATTCGGTTTGCAGACGGCGGACATGATCAACCAATTGCGGCTGTTGCGATCTGCGCAGTCGCTCTGCACTGATGATGGTTTTCAGCCGTTCCTCTGTCGCGTCCAGATCGTCGTTGATCAGGACGTAATCATAGCCATCCCAATGGCTGATTTCATCCCAGCTTTTCTGCATCCGGCCTTCAATCACATCAGGCGCATCCTGTCCGCGGTTGACCAAGCGGCGATGCAGTTCGGTGATGGAAGGGGGGAGAATGAAGATCGACAGCACATGTTCCTGCAAGGCCGAGTTGCTGATTTGCTGCGCGCCCTGCCAATCGATGTCGAACAACACGTCACGCCCACTGTCGATGGCCTCGCGGACCGGGGCCTGCGGCGATCCGTAATAGTTGCCAAAGACCTGCGCGTGTTCCAGCATTTCGCCTTCGGCTACCTGCTTCTGAAACTCTGGCACCGAGACAAAAAAGTAATCCTGCCCGTCAACCTCGCCCTCGCGCGGCGCGCGCGTCGTTGCGGAAACAGAAAAGCGGAGCGTATCGTCCCAGACCCGTAACCGCCCCGCCAATGTTGATTTCCCGGCGCCTGAGGGGGATGACAGGATAATCAAAAGACCGCGTCGGGACATCACGCTACTCCACATTCTGAATTTGCTCGCGCATCTGGTCAATCACCGCTTTTAGGTCAAGACCAATCGCGGTGAGCGGGGCGGACTGCGCCTTCGCACACAAGGTATTCGCCTCCCGGTTAAATTCCTGTGCAAGAAAATCCAGTTTCCGTCCGGCAGGTTTTTGATCGGCCAGCAAATCACGGGCTGCCGCTACATGGGTCTGCAGGCGATCAATCTCTTCGGTCACATCCGATTTGACCGCCAGAAGCGCCAGTTCCTGCGCAACCCGCCCCTCTTCAATCTCGCTGACATCATCCATCACGCGACGCAGCGCCGTGGTCAGGTTGGCCTTGACCTGCGGCGCGCGGGCGGCTGCGGCTTCTGCTGCCGCGGCAGTAAATTTTCCGATCTGGGCCAGTTGATCTGTGATCACCTGATGTAACGCATGTCCCTCGGTCTCGCGCATCTTCACAAAATCACCGACCAAAGGCGCGATATCCGCAATCAACGCCTTGGCCAGATCATCATCCAGATTATCCGGTTTGGCCGGCACCAGAACACCCCGCTGCGACAAAACATCGGCTGCGGTCGGCTGCGCTAGCGTGACACCCATTGTAAAGGCACGGTCCTGCACCGCATCCAGCGCCTTCAGCACAGCATCCAGTTGCGTCTCATCCACAGCTAGGGCAGTCCCCGCTTCTTCGCGCGTCAGGCGCAGGTTCACCGTCACATTGCCGCGTGCCAGCGCTTTGCCGAGTGCGGCGCGCAATGCCACCTCAAGCCCCTCGATCCCGTCCGGCATACGCAGCCGCAAATCAAGGCCACGCGCGTTGACCCCGCGCATTTCCCAACTCCAGGAGGCCGGGCCAAGGGTGCCGGTCCGGCTTGCAAATGCGGTCATGGATTGGATCATGTAGTGCTGCCCCGTCAGTTTTTTGTTCCCTGCACCTAAGGCAAAACCAAACCCCGAGGCAACCATCGCGATTTATTTCAAATTAACCCATTAACACTTTGTTAAATGAATCTATGGGTAATCTTTGTTAAAACCTTTCTAACGAAATGAAATGGTTTAGCACCAGCCGGGGCAACCATAGCGAAAGTAGAAAGAGCCATGAAAATCGTAGAGGACAATCCACAACGTCGCCGCGCAGACCTACCCGGCGCTGGAAACGAGACGCTTGAAAGCCTCGAGCGGTACTGGCAGGCATTGCGCCATGCCCAGCGGATTCCTTCGCGGAATGATATCGAGCCAAGCCAGATCGACAGCGCCCTGCCCCATGCGTTTATCCTGCAGCGGGTCGCGCCGGGTATCGCCCGGATGCGCGTCGCAGGTCAAAAGCTGCATGACCTACTCAAGATGGATGCGCGTGGTATGCCGCTCAGCACATTCTTTGCACCCGAAGCCCGCGACGATATCGCCAGACTTGTCGAGGCCGCGTTTACCGAACCAGCGATCATCGGTGTGCCTCTGAATTCGCCCGGCAACCTGATCCGGCCGCATCTGACCGGTACAATGCTCCTGCTGCCCTTGCGCGACAACAAAGGCGAGACGACCCGCATTCTGGGCGCCATGGTGACAGAGGGCGAAACAGGCACACGCCCCCGCCGGTTCGAGATCACCAAGGGTGCCCGCATCCGTCACGAGACGCTCGGCCTGCAACTGGCCAGCGCGCAAAGCATGATCCACCCCACAAACGCAACAGGGCCGGACGATGCGCGCCCGGCCCTGCGTTTGGTGGTCAATAACGGGTAATCAGCCCGCTTTGGCCTGCTGCATCTTGTTGCGGCGGGCCGACAACTCCTCGGCAACCAAGAAGGCCAGTTCCAGCGACTGAGACGCATTCAGGCGCGGGTCACAAGCCGTGTGATAACGATCTGACAGGTCCTCATCCGTCACGGCGCGTACGCCACCGGTGCATTCGGTAACGTCCTTGCCAGTCATCTCGAAATGCACACCGCCGGGGATCGTACCTTCGGCATTGTGGACTGCAAAGAACTCCTTGACCTCGCGCAGCACGCTTTCGAACGGTCGGGTCTTGTAACCGGTGGTCGACTTGATCGTGTTGCCGTGCATCGCGTCACAGGTCCAAACGACATTGGCCCCTTCTTCCTCGACCGCTTTGATCAAACGCGGCAGATGCTCACCAACGGCCCCCGCACCAAAGCGCGCGATCAGGGTCAGACGACCCGCTTCGTTCTTGGGGTTCAGCGACGCCATCAATGCTTTCAGATGCCCTGATGTCATGCTGGGGCCGCATTTCAGACCGATCGGGTTTTGCACACCTCTGCAGAATTCTACATGCGCGCCGTCAGGCTGGCGGGTGCGATCCCCAATCCAGATCATGTGGCCAGATCCAGCCAGCCAATTACCTGAAGTTGAATCGAGGCGGCATAGCGCCTCTTCATACTCTAGTAACAAAGCTTCATGAGAGGTGTAGAAATCGACTGTCTGCAGCTCGTGATTTGTCTCGGTGGTCAGACCAGCGGCTTCCATGAAGTCCAGGGTGTCACTGATCCGGCTGGCCATATCGCTGTATTTCGCCACCTCGTTTGCGTCGGTGAAACCTAGCGTCCACTTATGGACCTCATGGACATTGGCAAAGCCACCGGTCGAAAATGCGCGTAGCAGGTTCAGCGTGGCAGCCGCCTGCAGATAGGCCTGCAGCATACGTTCCGGATCGGGGATGCGGCTGCCTTCAGTGAACTCGAACCCGTTGATGATATCACCACGGTAGCTGGGCAGTTCGATCCCATCGACCGTCTCGGTTGGTGCGGAGCGTGGCTTGGCCATCTGGCCCGCCATCCGACCCACCTTTACCACCGGCACCTTGGCCCCATAGGTCAGCACCATGGCCATCTGCAGCATCACCTTGAAGGTGTCGCGAATGCTGTCCGCACTGAATTCCGCAAAGCTTTCGGCGCAGTCCCCGCCCTGCAACAAAAACGCCTCGCCCCGACTGACAGCAGCCAGTTCCGATTTCAGCTTGCGTGCCTCACCTGCAAAGACCAGCGGTGGATAACCGGCAAGACGACCTTCAACAGCTTTCAGGGCGGCTGCATCAGTATAGTCAGGCATCTGAACCCGGGGCTTGTTGCGCCAGTCAGATTTTTGCCAGTTGGTCATTGTCTTGCTCCATATCAGGTTGTGGATATCGCAGTTAACGCTATCAAATGCAGCCTATAACGCGCCCTGCGCGAGGCGCCAATGGCAAATTGCCGCGATTAGGGCGACATTCGGCCATGTCTCGGGGCGATGCACCACATATTTGACGGAGCAGAGATTATGCAAAGAAGCTTTATCAACATCCTCAGCAGTAACGTGGAACGGTCGGCCCGGTTTTACGAAGAACTACTGGGCATGCACCGCCACTTTGCTGCGGATTGGTTCGTGATCATGTCGCATCACGATATTTCGGGCCTTGAATACGGCATCCTGCAGCGGGACCACGAAATTGTTCCAGCTCCGCTGCAAGCGGCACCTTCCGGCGTCATCGTGACATTCGTGGTCGCCGATTGTGACGAGGTCGCGAGAAAAGCCGAAGAAATCGGGGCCAAGGTCATCTCGCCCCCGACGGACATGCCCTATGGCCAACGCCGCATGCTGGTTGAGGACCCTGACGGCACGGCCATTGATATCAGCGCGCCGACGGCCCCGATGCAGGCCTAGCGGCGGTTTCCCCCTTGAACGCAAGCAACAAACCTGCTGAGGTCCCGCGACGAACTGCTTTTCAGGCCCAGCATCATGTCTATCGAACCTCAAATCGTTGAAGTCGACCATCGTGGCAAACCACGCCGCTTTGTGTTTGTGCTGATGCAGGACTTTACGATGCTGTGTTTCGCCAGCGCGCTGGAAAGCCTGCGGATTGCGAACCGGACCGCAGGCAAGAAACTTTATGATTGGAAGATCATCGGCGAAGGCGGCGAAGACGCTGTGTGTTCAAACGGTTGCACCTTCCGGCTCGAAGGCGATCTGATTGAGCTGGATCGCGACGACACGATCATGCTGTGTGGTGGGGTTGATGTGCAACGCGCCACGACCAAACGCACCCTGAACTGGCTGCGCCGCGAGGCGCGGCGCGGTGCAACGGTCGCCGGGCTTTGTACCGCCGGTTACACCATGGCCAAGGCGGGTCTGCTGGACGGCAAGAAAGCAACCATCCATTGGGAAAACCAGGACAGTTTCGCCGAAGAATTCGACGAGGTCGAGCTGACCAAATCAATCTTTGTCGTCGATGGAAACCGGATCACGACCGCGGGCGGCACAGCCTCTATTGATCTGATGCTCAAGATCATTGCCGATGATCATGGCGAAGATCTGGCCAATGCAGTCGCCGATATCCTCATTTATTCGTCGATTCGCACGGATCAGGACACGCAGCGCCTGTCGATCCCAACCCGGATCGGCGTGCGTCATCCCAAGCTTTCCCGTGTCATTCAGATGATGGAACAGAATATCGAGGAACCGATCAGCCCCGCCATCCTCGCCAAAGAGGTGGGTATGTCGACGCGCCAGTTGGAACGCCTCTTCCGGCGGTATCTGTCGCGCAGCCCCAAGCGATACTACATGGAACTGCGGCTACAAAAGGCGCGCAACCTGCTCATGCAGACCGACATGACGGTAATCAACGTGGCGCTCGCCTGCGGGTTTGCATCCCCCTCACATTTCTCGAAATGTTATCGGTCACATTACGACACGACACCCTATCGCGAACGGGGCAGCCACGCGGCGCGGCTTTCGGTGTAGACAAATAACGGGGCACGGCTGCCATTGTCTCGACCCCCACGACAGACGGGGTTTCATCCCGCAAAAACCCCAATTTTAAGGTCATTTGCCCGTGGCTTCCGCCTTTCCTTTTGGAAACTGCCTGCTAATCTGCGCCGCAGGATAAAGACATCCACTAGGGAGACGACAATGAAAAAACTAATGATGGCGACAACCGCCATGACCATGCTTGCGGGTGCCGCATTTGCTGACGCCCATTCCGAAGAAGTAAAGATCGGCGTGATCCTCGGCTTCACCGGCCCGCTTGAATCGATCACACCTGCCATGGGCGACGGCGCGGAACTGGCGATGGCCGAAGTCACCGAGTCAGGCGCATTGCTGGGCGGGGCCAAGGTGACATCCGTGCGCGGCGACAGCACATGTATCGATGCCGGTGCTGCCACAACAGCCGCCGAACGTCTGGTCACATCCGACAATGTGAACGCAATCATGGGCGCTGACTGTTCCGGCGTCACGGGTGCAATCCTGCAGAACGTGGCGCGCCCCAATGGTGTTGTCATGATCTCACCATCAGCCACGTCACCCGGTCTGTCGACTGCCGAGGATGACGGCCTGTTCTTCCGGACCGCCCCATCTGATGCACGCCAAGGCGTGATCATGACGGAAATCCTGCAGGATCGTGGCATCAGCGAAGTGGCCCTGACCTATACCAACAACGACTACGGTAAGGGTCTGGCAGATTCGTTCCAGGCGGCATTCGAAGTGGCTGGCGGCACCGTCACCATCTCTGCTGCTCATGAAGACGGCAAGGCCGACTACTCTGCCGAAGTCGGTGCGCTGGCCTCTGCCGGTGGTGAGGTGCTGGTTGTTGCAGGTTACGTTGACCAGGGTGGGTCCGGCGTTATCCGTTCCGCCTTGGATTCCGGTGCGTTCGACACGTTCTACGTGCCTGACGGCATGGTCGGCGTGAAGCTGAATGAAAACTTCGGTGACGAGCTGAACGGATCCTTCGGTGCATATCCCGGTACGGACAGCCCGGGTGCAGCAAAGTTTGTTGAAATGGCATCCGAGGCCGGTTTTGACGGAACAGGTGCATTCAGCCCCGAATCCTACGATGCCGCAGCCCTGATCATGCTCGCCATGCAGGCTGCCGGGTCATCGGCTTCTGCCGACTTCAAGGATCACGTAATGGATGTGGCCAACGCCCCCGGCACCGAGATCTTCCCCGGTGAACTGCAGAAGGGTCTTGAGCTGTTGGCTGCAGGCGAAGAAATCGACTATGTCGGCGCGTCGGCCGTGGAACTGATCGGACCCGGCGAATCTGCCGGTAATTATCAGGAAGTCGAATTCGCCGATGGCGTCTATTCGACAATCGGCTACCGCTGATCAGCCCATCAAAAAGGTCGACGGCGCGGGATTTTCCCGCGCCGTTTGCCAACAGGAATACACGTCGGGACAGCGTGTAAGGGGACGATATGATTGTTGTTGAAAATCTGGTGAAAACCTTTGGTGGTTTTCACGCGGTCGATGATGCAAGCCTGCGGATCGACGAAGGGACGATCACCGGATTAATCGGACCTAATGGGGCCGGAAAAACAACGCTTTTCAATGTAATCGCCGGCGTTCTTAAACCAACATCGGGTAGCGTGACCATGATGGGCGAAGACATCACTGGCCTGCCCCCGCATACACTGTTCCATAAGGGATTACTGCGCACCTTTCAGATCGCACATGAGTTTTCGTCGATGACGGTCCGGGAAAACCTGATGATGGTGCCTGCCGACCAGTCCGGCGAACGGCTTTGGAATACCTGGTTCGGGCGTAGGCGGATCGCTGACGAAGAACGCGCGCTCAAGGCCAAAGCGGACGAAGTGATTGAATTCCTGACAATTGACCACCTGAAGGAAGAAAAGGCAGGCAACCTGTCCGGCGGCCAGAAAAAGCTGCTGGAACTGGGGCGTACCATGATGGTCGACGCCCGGATCGTTTTCCTCGACGAAGTTGGCGCAGGCGTGAACCGTACCCTTTTGAACACAATCGGGGACGCGATTATCCGCCTGAACCAAGAACGGAACTATACATTTGTGGTGATTGAGCATGACATGGACTTCATCGGCCGCCTGTGTGACCCGGTTATCTGTATGGCAGAGGGTCATGTGCTGGCCGAAGGGACCTTGGAAGAAATCAAGGCCAATGAACAGGTGATCGAGGCCTATCTCGGCACCGGATTGAAGAACAAAGACAAGGTAAGTGCGACATGAAATTCCTATTCACCATCCTTCTGGGGGCCATTCTTGGTGCCGCAGCCACGCTTTATTGGATCTATGGCAACTATGCGGATGCATCAGAACAGGCGCTGATGCGCGACACGCTGACCACCTATCTGCCCTTCCTGTCCGAGTATGTTAATCCGTGAGCGACAGCCCCTACCACGATGACAGAGGCAACAAGGACCGGTCGATCACGAGGGAGCCAGGAAGCACTCTTGATAAGGTTGACCGGCGATCAGGCAACAGCACTGCAAAGCATGGTGATCCGTTCCTGATCGGTGATGCGATGACCGGGGGGTATGGCAAAGGCCCGGATATTCTGCATTCCTGTACGATTGCTGCCGAAAAGGGCGAGATTGCGGTGATTGTCGGCCCGAACGGCGCTGGCAAATCCACGGCAATGAAGGCCGTTTTCGGCATGTTGAACGTCAATGACGGGGCCGTGCGGCTCGATGGTGAGGATATCACCCATCTGTCGCCGCAACAGCGCGTGGTCAAGGGCATGGGGTTCGTGCCTCAGACTTCCAACATTTTTACGTCGATGACGGTGGAAGAAAACCTTGAAATGGGGGCTTTCATCCGCCGTGATGATTTCCGGGATACCATGGCGCAGGTCTATGACCTGTTCCCGATCCTCAAGGAAAAACGCAATCAGGCCGCTGGAGAGCTATCCGGCGGCCAACGCCAGCAGGTCGCGGTCGGTCGCGCGCTGATGACCAAACCCAAGGTGCTGATGCTGGACGAACCCACCGCAGGCGTCAGCCCCATCGTGATGGACGAACTTTTCGACCGCATCATCGAGGTCGCCCGCACCGGCATCCCGATCCTAATGGTCGAACAGAACGCGCGCCAAGCGCTTGAGATCGCGGACAAAGCCTATGTTCTGGTGCAGGGGCGAAATGCGCACACCGGCACGGGTAAGCAACTGCTGGCTGATCCAGAAGTCAGACGGAGCTTCTTGGGCGGATGAGTAGAAAAGAAATATTAGTTTACCGCGCTATTGTCGCCGTTACCTTGGCAACCAACGCTTACGCACAATTTTCGGAACGCACGGTTCCTGCGCAATGCCAGATGCGTCAAGCATGCGATGGGGGGATATGCGTCGATGTGTCTGTGCCCTTTCGTCCGCTCTTTTTTTTCCAGAATGAGGGGCGTTACTCCTATACATCTACATTTGGCAATGCGCCGTATGTAATAAGCGACTTTCCGAACGTCGATGCTGCGCAGCGATCATACTCAGCGAACACTGAGGCAGTTTCTCCTTATTTCATCGTGCCTAAGGGCGAAACTGGTATCGGATATAACCTTGACCTTCACACCGTTTTTGATTGGCGCGAAAAAACCCACAGTTTTGGCCGCTATGTAAAGCTATCCTGCAGATTTATACACCCCGCCATGGATTTCTACTGATGGATTTTCTCAACGCCCTCGTAGCCTTTGCGAACTTTGTCTTCGTCCCAGGCCTTGCCTATGGCGCGCAGCTGGCCATCGGTGCCCTCGGCGTCACGATGATCTATGGCATACTGCGCTTTTCCAATTTTGCCCATGGCGATACCATGGCCTTTGGTACGGCCATGACAATCATTGCAACCAACATGCTATTGGCCGTCGGCATCACCTTCGGGCCGCTGCCCACTGCCCTGCTCGCCCTGCCAGTCGGGATCGGGATGACGATCCTTCTGGTTCTCGCCATCGACTGGCTGATTTACAAGTTCTACCGTGATCAAAAGGCGAAACCTGTGATCCTCGTCATCGTCTCCATGGGTGTGATGTTCGTGATGAACGGGGTCGTGCGGTTTATCATCGGGGTGGATGACATCCGCTTTGCCGACGGTGAACGGTTCATTATCACCGCCCGCGAATTCCGCGATATGACCGGTCTGCGCGAAGGATTAGCAATCAAGACGACCCAAGCCATCACGGTGGTGGTCGCCGTCATCGCGGTCGCATTGCTGTTCTGGTTTCTTAACAAGACTCGCACCGGTAAATCCATGCGGGCGTTTTCGGATAACGAGGATCTTGCCTTGCTGTCCGGCATCAACCCCGATTGGGTGGTCAAGGTGACATGGATGATCGTCGCGGCCCTCGCCACCACCGCTGGTGTGCTTTACGGGCTCGATAAATCCTTCAAGGCCTTCACCTATTTCCAGCTACTGCTGCCGATCTTTGCCGCAGCCATTGTGGGCGGGCTTGGCAATCCGCTTGGGGCCATTGCTGGCGGTTTTGTCATTGCCTTTAGCGAAGTGACGATCACCTATGCCTGGAAAAAGGTGCTGGTCTATCTGATGCCGGAAAGCCTGGAGCCCGATGGCCTCGTCCAACTGCTCTCCACTGATTACAAATTTGCGGTCAGCTTCGCGATCCTGATCATCGTGCTGCTCTTCAAGCCGACCGGCCTTTTCAAGGGGCAATCCGTATGAACCCTGCCATCAAGAACCCGCTACTCTTCGCGCTAGTTGGTTGTCTGATCCTTGGAACGGGTCTCATCCAAGGTTGGAACACCGCCCTGCTGATCCTGAATATGGGCCTGATTTCGGCCATCATGGCGCTGGGTGTAAACCTGCAATGGGGATTTGCGGGGTTGTTCAATATCGGCGTCATGGGCTTTGTCGCGTTGGGCGGTCTGGCCACCGTCCTGATATCCATGCCGCCCGTGGGCGAGGCTTGGGCGGCAGGTGGCCTCCAGGTTATCCTTGGGCTGATCGCCGGGGCCGCGACAATCGCCGCCGCCATCTTTGCGCAAAGGCGGTTTCTGGGGCGCAGCCGCACCTTTATCACTCTCGGGGTGCTGATTGTCGGCTTCTTCACCTTCCGTGCTGTCTTTGACCCCGGCGTTGCTGCGGTCGAGGCCGTGAACCCCGCCGCGACCGGTTATCTTGGTGGTCTTGGATTGCCTGTGCTCCTCGCTTGGCCTGTGGGCGGGCTACTGGCCGCCGGTGCGGCATGGATCATTGGGAAAACCGCGCTTGGCCTGCGATCAGATTATCTTGCCATCGCCACGCTGGGCATTGCCGAAATCATCATTGCCATTATGAAGAACGAAGACTGGCTGGGGCGCGGCGTCAAGAATGTGATCGGCCTGCCCCGCCCTGTCCCGTTCGAGGTGGATCTGCAGAGCGACCCTGTCTTTGTCGAACGCGCGGTCAGCCTTGGCTTGGACCCTGTCACCGCGTCGACGCTTTACACCAAACTCGCCTATGGTGTGCTTTTTGCCATCGTGCTGATCATTCTTTTGTGGCTGGCACAAAGGGCGCTGAACAGCCCATGGGGCCGTATGATGCGCGCAATCCGTGACAACGAAGTCGCCGCCGAAGCCATGGGCAAAGACGTTACCGCCCGCCACCTGCAGATCTTCATCCTCGGTTCCGCCATTTGTGGGATCGCCGGGGCCATGATGACGACGCTTGATGGGCAATTGACGCCCGGCACATATCAACCGCTGCGTTTTACCTTCCTTGTCTGGGTCATGGTGATTGTGGGCGGGTCGGGTAACAACTTTGGCGCGGTATTAGGCGGCATGCTCATCTGGTGGCTTTGGGTCATGGTCGAACCGCTTGGTCTGGGTCTGATGAACTTTATCGCCAGTGGTCTGCCGGATGGCAGCAATCTGAAAGATACGTTGATCGACGGGGCGGCACATATGCGCTTGCTGACGATGGGTCTGATCCTGCTTCTGGTGCTGCGCTTCAGCCCACGCGGGCTGATCCCGGAACGCTAGCTTGCCCTTCCATATGGCGCTGCTAAAACAGAGCCGTTCACTAAACCAGAGGGGCGCATGGCTCTGATCTTTCGCTGGCTGGTCCGGCTCGCCTCAGCATTGATTTTCGCCGCTGTTGCGGCCCTTGTGCTGGCGTATTATTTCGCCTCGCGTTCCCTGCCCGACTACAACGCCAGCAGCGTGGTCGATGGCATCAGCGCGCCCGTCGAAATCGTGCGCGACAATGCCAATGTACCGCACATCTTTGGTCAGCGGGATGAGGATGTGTATTTCGCACTGGGCTACGCCCATGCGCAGGATCGGCTTTGGCAAATGACGATGCTGCGGCGCACCGCACAAGGCCGTCTGTCCGAACTGTTCGGAGAACGCACAGTTGGCATTGATGAAGTGCTGCGCCGGTTTGATATCTATACTTTGGCGGTTTCGTCGGTCGATGCGCAGGATGACCAGACCAAATCCGCCCTTACCGCCTACTCTGCCGGGGTGAATGCCTGGCTCAACGAAGTGAACGCAGGTGCCCGTGGGCGCGGCGCGCCTGAAATGTGGCTGTTCAGCCATCCGGTGGCCCCGTGGCAACCCGCCGACAGCCTGGCAATCATGAAGCTGATGGCGCTGCAACTGTCATCGCATTTGGAAAACGAGGTGCTGCGGGCTCGCACGTCCTTGCTGATCAGCAACGAACGTCTGGCCGATATCATGCCTGACGATCCGACAGGCGGGGTCGCGGCCTTACCTGAATATGCGCAATTGGTCCCGGAGGTGCCGGCCTTCAGCCCAAACACCCGCGTGGCCTATGACCCATTGTCACCGATCAAACCGCGGGAGCTGGCAGGCGCCTCAAACGCCTGGGCTGCCAATGCCGCGCGTTCGGCCACCGGGGCCACCTTGTTGGCCAATGACCCGCATCTGGGGCTGACGGCCCCGACAATCTGGTATCTGGCAAGGCTGGAACTATCATCGGGCGGGGTCATCGGTGGCACGATCCCCGGCATGCCCGTTGTGCTTAGCGGGCGCAGCGCCGATCTGGGTTGGGGGGTGACATCGGCCTATGTGGATGATCAAGACATCCTGATCGAAGAGGTGAACCCGAACAATCCCAACGAATACCGCGATGTCAGCGGCTGGGTCCGGTTCCGGACCCGCGACAGTATCATCACGGTCAAGGACGCGCCTGCCGTCACGCTGCGGCTGCGCTGGACGGCGAATGGCCCTGTGATGCCCGCCAACCAATATGACCTTGGCACGATCACACCCCGCGGCCATGTCACCTCCATTGCATGGAGCGCGCTGTCAGACCGCGACACGTCGATGTCGGCGGCCCTGGCCATCATGCGGGCGCAGACCGTCACGGCGGCCATCGCGGCGGGTGAAAAATACATCGCACCCGCCCAGAACCTGACCATCGCCGACCGCAACCGGATCGCGATGAAAACTATCGGCGCCCTGCCCGCCCGTGATGCCGCGCATCAAAGCCAGGGGCGTTTGCCCAGCTTTGGCTATCTGCCGGAAAACCGCTGGAAAGGCCGTTTTCCCTACAGCGACAATCCCGAATTCGTGAACCCCGAAGGCGGCATTCTGGGTAATACCAACAACAAGACCATCGACCGGGAATTCCCGCAGCATGTCTCGCATCTCTGGGGTGACACGCAGCGCATCTATCGATGGCGGCGGCTGATGCAGGCGCGCGGTGTCCACACCCGCGACAGCTTTATCGAGGCGCAGCTGGACACCGTCAGCTTTACTGCGCGCACGTTGACATCGTTGATGACTGCCAATCTGGCCTATACCGGCGATGCCGCACCCGCAGGCACACCGGAACGACGACGCCAGGACGCGCTGCTGCTGCTGACCGCGTGGAACGGCGAAATGAACGAACACCTGCCAGAGCCGCTGATCTACGCGGCATGGCTCCGCGAGTTGAATAAGCGTCTGATCCGCGATGAACTGGGGCCGCTTGCCCCCGAGTTCACACATGCCGACCCGATTTTCATCGAACGGGTGTTTCGCGACATTGACGGGGCCAGCGTGTGGTGTGACGTGATCCAATCCGCCCCGATTGAAACCTGTACCGACATCGCCAGACAGGCGCTGGATGAGGCACTGCTCTGGATCACCGAAAACCATGGTGAGGCGATTGAGGCCGTCCGTTGGGGCGACGCGCATCAGGCAACCCACGATCATCCTGTATTAGGCTCTACTCCGATCCTGAACTGGATCGTAAATATTCGCCAGTCGACCAGCGGCGGCGATCACACGCTGCAGCGAGGCAAGACATCCGGCACAGGCCCCGCCCCGTTCCAGAATGTACATGCTGCGGGCTATCGCGGGGTCTATGACTTTGCCGACCCCGACAGCTCGGTCTTTATCAGCGCGACCGGACAGTCAGGACACCCGCTGTCACGCTATTATGATAATCTGGGTGAGCTTTGGCGGCGTGGTGAATACATCCCCATGTCACTGGATCCCGACCTGGCGCGCGCAGCGGCTGTGGGAATTTCAGTGCTGCGACCGGCCAATTAAAGCCGCGCGAAACGCTCCCGCTGCAGGGCGGTCCAGAATACCGTCATGGCATAACCATCGTCATCCTGCTGTTCATCGGTGACAATGCCTTGCTCAAACAGCCATGCTCTTTTGCGGCCTTCTGAAAAAGACAGATGCAACCGCGCCTCGCTGCGCGGGTCTTTCAGCTTTTTAGGGATCGCCGCCAACAACGCATCCAGCCCCTCGCCCGTCACGGCGGAGATCGCAAACAGATCATCGGTGCGTGCGGCCTGCGTCAACATCGCCTCGCGCTCACCGCCTTCCATCAGGTCGATCTTGTTCCAGACCTCGATCATCGGCGCCTCATCCGCAACGCCCAGATTATGCAGGATCGCGTTGACATCCTGCGCCTGCTCTTCGGTTTGCGGATGGCTGATATCGCGGACATGCATGATCAGATCGGCGTCCAGAACCTCTTCCAATGTCGCACGAAAGGCGGCGACCAATTCGGTCGGCAAGTCACTGATGAAACCTACCGTGTCCGACATGATGACTTCATCACCAGTCGGCAGGACGATCTTGCGCATGGTGGGATCAAGCGTCGCGAACAACATATCCTTGGCCAACACCTCGGCCCCGGTCAGCCTGTTGAACAATGTCGATTTGCCGGCGTTGGTATAGCCGACCAGCGCAACAATCGGGAACGGAACCTTGGCGCGAGACGCGCGGTGCAATTCGCGGGTTTTGACCACTTTGGCCAATTGACGGCGCAGACGGCCAAGTTGTTCATCAATGGCGCGGCGGTCCGCCTCAATCTGCGTCTCACCCGGACCGCCGACAAAACCCAACCCGCCCCGCTGCCGTTCCAGATGGGTCCAAGCGCGCACAAGCCGGGTTCGTTGATAAGACAGTGCGGCCATCTCGACCTGCAGCACACCTTCTGACGTGCGTGCCCGGTCGCTGAAAATCTCCAGGATCAGCCCAGTGCGATCCAGCAGTTTCACGCCCCATGCTTTTTCCAGATTGCGCTGCTGAACCGGTGTCACCGGTCCGTCAATCAGAACCAGTTCGATTTCGGCTGCTTTGAATATGGCCTTCAGTTCTTCGATCTTGCCCTTGCCGAACAACATCCCTGGATGGATCTTGGGCAGACGCACGATTGACCCATCCACGACGTCCAGATTAGGCAAGGCTGCGGCCAGTGCCTCAGCCTCTTCCAACGCAGGCTCTGCATCGCGGCGTGTCGTGTCGGATTTCAGATCAGGATGCAGTACCCAAGCCCGTGTAATGGGCTGATCGTGTTCCAGCAATCTTATTCTTCGCCTTCGTAAAGACTGATCGGCTGCGCAGGCATGATGGTGGAAATGGCGCTCTTGTAGACCAATTGGGACTGCCCGTCGCGGCGCAGCAATACACAAAAGCTGTCAAACCACGTGATCACGCCTTGCAGCTTAACGCCGTTCACCAAGAAAATAGTCACAGGGACCTTTGTTTTCCGGACATGGTTGAGAAATGCGTCTTGCAGGTTCGCTTTATCGGCGGCCATTACGTCACCCTTTTTATTCTTGCGGCCGCGCAACGGCCCCCCATCGTTCATTTTGCAGTATGTCGTGGCCGTACCAGAGTTTCCAGCCCAAAAAAGCACTTGTTTTTCTGGTGTTTAGCGCTGCCAGATTTCAGGGTTGAAAAGTGCGATAATCGCCAGTGTTTCAAGCCGTCCAAGAACCATGGCCGCCGCCAGGATCGCTTTTGCACCATCAGGAATGCCAGCATATGAAATGGGGGTTTCTGCAGCGACCGACGCCAACGGCCCGGTTGTCGACAATGCGGACACAGCCAGTACCATCGCCGTTTCGAATTGTACACCTGTCAGTGACAGCAGCAACATGATGGTCGCAATGCTGAGCGCGAAAAGCATGAAAAATACCCAAGAGATAAAGGCGCCCTGTTTGCGAATGCGGCGCGCTTCCCTTCCGCCGCCACCAACGGATGAGGGATGCAGCAGCCGCTCCTGCTCACGCTCACCATGACGATAAAGCGCGTAGATGCGCAGCAATTTGACGCCGCCCGCCGTGGTGGCCACCCCGCCCCCGATCAGGGCCATGCCAATCAGGAACAAACCGGGCGTATCCAACCCCGACCAGTCCGCCGCACCATCCCAATAATGGGATTCAAAACCTGTTGTCGTCAGAAAAGACGTAACCGTAAAAAGCGCACCCCAAAGAGCCGAAGCAACCTCGACCAGGTTCGCACGTTCCTCAGTTTCAGACGCACCGATAAAATGGCGCAGAAACAGCAATGCGGTGACTGACCCGATCAACACCAGAGCGGTCAGAAACTCCGGATCCCGGCGCAATCCTTGCTCTCCCTCCCCCGTCAGCCCCCGGCTGAATGTCAAACGCGACAGTGCAAAGGCAAAGAAAAAGAAGATCAGCAACTCACCCCAAAACCGGGAGGCGGCAAAATACAATCCACCAATCGGTGAAATGCCGGATGTCGATAGAACCGACATCGCGTGGCAAAGCGCGATGTAAGGAAACTCTCCCAAGATCACGAGGCCGATCCACAGCGCCAGCGTCAGCCCCGCATAGATCGGCGTCAGTGTCAGGGTGTACCGCACAAGTCGCTCGGATGGGTCGGCGATCTTTGCGATCTGCGTGAACGACCTGACCGCACCGCCGCTGCCACCGGCTGCCGCCCGTACCTCGAACCCGCCCAGGTTCATGGGGGCGAAAATGGAAACGGCGGTGATCCAGACCAGCAATCCACCCAACCAACCCACCAGCGCCCGCCAAAGATGCAATGACGGGGTCAACCGACCAGCATTTTCGTAAACGGTGGCCCCGGTGGTGGTAAAGCTCGACACCATTTCGAACCATGCATTGATATAGGTCGTATTTCCGACTGCCTCGTAAAACGGGACGGCAAACATCAACGGCAACACGGTAAAGGCCGCCAACAGGCCCACCAATTGACTGCGGGCAACGCTGGGGGGCGTATAGCCTGCTGTTGCAAGCGCGATCATCAGTGTGAGGATGGAAAACAGGATGAAGCCGTAAAAGAACACGCGCATGGTCATGAAATCTTCCATGATCGCACCATGCGCGGCGGGCACCAACATCGCCAAAGCACCAAAGCCCATTAGGACCACAAAAAATGGTAGGCGCGTGATCCAGCTCATCAGAAAAAGTCGATCGTCACCTGCAGCAGGCGCTCAACTTCGGGCACGTCTTCTGCCATGGCAAAGATGGTGATGACGTCGCCCTCGTCGATGCGCGTTTCACCGGTTGGTTTTACGATCTTGCCGCCCTTGACGACACCGCCAACAATCGCGCCTTCGGGAAATGAGACATCCTTGATCCGCTGACCCGATATAGGTGACGTACCCAACACCTGCGCCTCGATCACCTCGGCCTCTGCATCGCCGATAGAATAGACGCCGCGCACCCGGCCATGGCGGATATGGCGCAGGATCGAACTCACGGTCGTGGCCCGCGGATTGATATAGGCGTCAATGTCCAACGGCCCCATCAGTGGAACAAGCGTTGGATCATTGATCAGACAGATCGACATCGGGCAGCCCATTTCCTTGGCGCGAACCGACGCCAACAGGTTGGTTTTGTCATCATCCGTCACCGCCAGAACGGCATCAGCCGTGGCGATATTCGCTTCCTCCAACAGGCCGCTGTCCAAGCCATCGCCATTCAAAACTATTGTTCGGTCCAGCGCATCAGCGGCCCTTTCTGCGCAAAGGCGGTTTTTTTCAATAACCTTGACGCGCACACGCTCCGTCCTGGACTCCAGCGCCTGGGCAACGCCTAGGCCGACATTACCCCCGCCAATGATCACGATACGCTCTTGTTTGGATTGGGTTTTTCCGAAGATCTCCAGTGTACGGGTCATATCTTCGGTCACTGTGAAGATATAGCAATCGTCGCCCGCAAAGATCTGGTCGCCAGGAGCGGGTACAAAAAGGGCTCCATCGCGGCGAATGCCAACCACAATGGCACGCAAGGTCGAAAACAGGTCTGTGAGCTGGCGCAGTGGCGTATTTATGACCGGGCAATCATCGTCAATCGTAATCCCCAAAAGCTGCGCACGCCCTTCGAGAAAGCTTTCGGTATCAAACGCGGCAGGGGCGGCCAGCCGTTGCAAAGCGGCCTCGGCCACCTCCTTCTCGGGTGAGATGACGACGTCAATCGGCAGGTGGTCACGGCGATAAAGGTCTGAATAAATCGCATCCAGATAGCTTTGAGCGCGCAGGCGCGCGATCTTGCGCTGGATCGCGAACACCGAATGGGCCACCTGACAGGTGACCATATTCACTTCGTCCGAATGGGTGGCGGCGATGATCATATCGGCGTCGCTTGCCCCGGCGCGGTCCAGGATATCAGGGTAGCTCGCAAACCCGGAAATCCCCTGCACATCCAACGTATCGGTGGCGCGGCGCACCAGTTCCGGATTGTTGTCAACAACAGTTACATCGTTGTTTTCGCCGGACAAATGGCGGGCAATCTGCCAGCCTACCTGACCTGCGCCGCAAATGATGACTTTCATTATGCGTCGCCTTCAACATAGGCAACGCGGCCGCCCGCCTTATTTGTGGTCACAACCCCCAGCGATTTCAATTTGCGGTGCAAAGCCGACCGTTCCATCCCCACGAAAGAGGCCGTGCGGCTGATATTGCCGCCAAACCGGTTGATCTGGGTCAGCAGGTATTCGCGCTCGAACAACTCACGCGCCTCGCGCAGGGGCAGGGTAGCAAGGCCCCCCGCCAGAACGATCCGCCCTTCCTCGCTGCCAGCATCTTCTGCCGACGGTAACTCCTTGGCGGTGATATCGTCGCCATTTTCACCAAGAATAAGAACGCGCTCCACGACATTCTTCAACTGGCGGACATTGCCCGGCCACAACATGGTTTGCAGCAAGGCCCGCGCATCATCTGCCAGTTTGCGCAACGGCAGGCCCTGCGCTTTGTTGAATACCTCGATGAAATGTTCAGCCAGAACGGGAATATCTTCGCGTCTCTCCTCAAGGGACGGCACAGCGATCGGAACCACATTTAAACGGTGATACAATTCCTCGCGAAAGTTTCCTGTCTCAATCTCTGCTGGCAGATCGCGGTTCGTGCTGGAGATCACGCGCAGGTCCACCTGAATCTTGTCGGTGCCTCCCACCCTCTGGAAACGTTGATCGACCAGAACTCGCAGGATTTTTGACTGCGTGCCCAACGGCATATCAGCCACCTCGTCAAAATAAATGACACCACCATTGGCTTCTTCCAGCAGTCCCGGTTCAATACCCCGCCCGCTATCCTCGCGACCGAACAGCACCTCTTCCATACGGTCTGGCTCGATCGAGGCAGAGTTGACCGTCACAAAAGGGGCAGATGATCGGGTGGAGTTGGCGTGGATATAGCGTGCCGCAATCTCCTTGCCGACACCGGCGGGGCCGGTCAGCATCACCCGTCCGTTTGACTTCGTCACCTTGTCCAATTGCGATTTGAGATTGCGGAAGGCCGCGCTGTCGCCCAGCATCTCGGCACCTGCAACTTCACCACGCTTGAGTTGCAGATTCTCGCGGCGCAAGCGTGATGTTTCCATCGCCCGACGTATGACAACCATCAACTGATCAATATTAAAGGGCTTTTCGATAAAATCATAAGCGCCCTGTTTGATGGCCGCGACCGCAATTTCGATATTGCCGTGACCGGAAATGATCACAATCGGGATGTCGGGGTGATCGCGCTTAACGGATTTCAGGATGTCGATGCCGTCCATGCTGCTGTCTTTCAGCCAGATATCCAAAATCATCAGCGCAGGTGGTTCGGTCGCGATCTGCGCCATGCATTCGTCGGATGTTCCGGCAAGCCGGGTGGTGTACCCTTCATCCTGTAGGATTTCGGAGATCAGCTCTCGGATATCGCGTTCGTCATCAGTGATCAGAATATCGCCCATCTTTGCCCTCATGCTGGTATTTTTGTTGCCTGCGTGCCCGCTCGCATCACAGGAAGTTGGATTGTGGCGCAGGCACCCGCGTGGTTTTGCCCATCGAACTTGTCTGCGCCTGTCAGCGACAGGGTGCCGCCATGCTCTTCGATGATTTTCTTGACGATCGGCAGGCCAAGCCCGGTACCGCTGTCACGTGTTGTCACATAGGGTTCAAACAGGCGGCTGCGGTCTTCCGGCAACCCAATGCCATTATCGGTGATCGTGATCGTCACCGTATTTTCCGTGTGCGACATCGCGACACGCACCTCTGGTTGGTATCCGTCGCGCCCATGCTTTTCAATGTAAGTTTCGGTCGCTTCGCCCGCGTTCTTGATCAGATTTGTCAGCGCCTGCGAAATCATCGTACCGTCCAGTTCCGCCAGAATGGCCTCTTTCGGCAGATCCGCCTTGATTTTCACACCCGGCTGACCGGCCCGCTGCAGTGCCACCGCATCATTTGTCAATTTGGTCAGGTCGCTTATCGTCAGTTTGGGTTCCGGCATGCGGGCAAACTTCGAAAACTCATCAACAATACGCCGTAGGTCATTGGTTTGCCGGACAATTACATCAGTCATCTGTTCCAGCGTCGCCGCATCCTCACCAACATGTTTGCCGAACTTTCGCTGGATACGCTCCGCCGACAAACGGATCGGCGTTAGCGGGTTCTTGATTTCATGGGCAATGCGGCGGGCGACATCGCCCCACGCCGCCATCCGCTGGGCACTGACCAGATCGGTGACATCGTCAAACGCCACCACATACCCCTCCAACGCACCGTCAGCGTTCTGGCGCGGTGACATGCGAACCAGCAGGCTTTCCTGCTGGCCTTTGCGCAGCAGGTTCACCTGATCCTGTACACCTTCACTGTTGGCGCTGCGCACACGCTCGAAAAGATCTGCAAATTCAGGCACGGCAACAGACAAGGCACTGTCGGCCAAATCGGGGCCGACCGAAAGCAGACGCTTTGCCGACGGATTAACAAAGGCGACCCGGCCATCCGGATCCAGACCAACCACCCCGGATGTGACCGAACTCAGCACGGAATCGAACAGACGCCGGCGCCGCTCGGTCAAACGGTTCGTTTCAAGCAATTCGTCCCTTTGCCCTTTCAACCGGCTGGTCATCTGATTGAAGTAATGGCCCAGCTGCGAAATCTCGTCATCGCCATCATCTTCGATCACACGCACATCCAGATCGCCCGATCCAACGCGCTGCGATGCGGACACCAGCCGCCCCACGGGGCGCGACAGACGCTCTGCAAACCACAGCCCGCCCCAAATCGCGCCAAGGATCAGGATTACCGCAAAGCCCAGATAAAGCAGGCCAAACTGGAACAGAAGCTGGCCACGTTCATTGGCCAATTCTTCGTATTGCTCCACCGTTTCAGTCGTATCATCCAGCAAGGACAACACACTCCCGTCGACCTCGCGGGTCACATAAAGATACCGGTCGGGAAAGGCGGGCAGCGGAACCAAAGCGCGAAATTCGTTATTCTCAAAGTCCTCGATAATCGCCAGGCCGTCCTTGTCCGCCTGTTCAAACGCGTCCGGGCCGGGCAATTCATACCCAAACTCATAAGAGTTCAGACCGCGGGCGGTGATGTTGCCAAGTGCATCCAGAACAAAGGCTTCACTCAGACCAAGTTTAATCTGTGTTTGGACCTCACCCAGAACACGGCGCACCTCCCCATCATCCATGAACAGGTTGGCCTGGCGTTCGCGGTTCAGATTACCGGCCAATACCCGCGCATCGCGGCTCAATTCCTGCCGGTGTTCATCTTCATAGGCTCTCGCCGTCGTCAAAGAGGTACGAAGAACATTGCCCACAGGCTCTGAAAACAGCCCCTCCAACGCGATGGAAATCAGCAAGACTGAAAAGACGGCCACAAGAACCGTGGGGATCAAAGCTGACAGGGCAAAAACCCCGGTCAGCCGCAGATGCAGGCGCGACCCTGCCGATTTCGCCCGGCGCGCCGCGACCATGCGGGCCACCTGCCCCATCACAAGCGCCATCACCACCAGCACGTAAACAAGGTCGACCAGCAGCACCATACGCAACTGCGCGGACGCGGCCCCCTGATCCAAAGGTCCAACAACAAAATAGGTGATCGCCGCAAGAATCGGCGCCAACAGCACCAGACCGACGGTCACCGCATTGCGTACATGACGCTGGCGCTGCCACCGGCTGAAGCGCTGGAAATTCAGTCCCAAAAGGGTACGCCGCACGCGCCAAGCCCTGCTACTGAGGTGAGGTCACCCTCACGATACCGCCAAATTCTGTGGTCTTTATGCTACGTTGACGCAGCACCGCCACGGTTCTGTTGCGGTTTTACATCAACTTACGGCGTCGTGTCACGCGGATATCGAGGTCAGTGATCTTCTTACGCAAGGTATTCCGGTTGATCCCCAGCAAATCAGCGCATTTTGCCTGGTTGCCACCGGTTGCATCCAGAGCAATTTCGATCAGCGGCGCCTCAACTTCTTTCAGGATCCGGTTGTAAAGCCCCGGCGGCGGCAACACCCCCCCATGCAGATCAAAATAGCGCCGCAGGTGCTTTGCCACGCTCGCCGACAGCTTCTCACCCTCACCGCCGGACCGTAGCGGTTCGATCGCGGGCTGGTTGCCCAACACCATTTCCACTTCAGATCGTGTGATCTCCTCCTCGGCGGCCGTGAAAACCAGCCGTCGTACCGCGTTTTCCAACTGGCGCACGTTACCGGGCCAGCTATAGGCGCGCACCAGATCGAGGGCCGCATCACCAAACCGTCGTGCCGGTGCCCCGTCACGTTCCGCCCGTGCCAGAAAGTGCTCGGCAAGCAGCGGAATATCATCGACCCGTTCGCGTAGTGATGGCACGTCAACCGTAACCCCGCCCAGACGATAGAATAGATCTTCGCGAAACTTGCCTTCTTCCATGCGGGCCATCAGATCAGATTGCGATGTCGCCATGATCCGCGGGGCATTGTCGCCAAGCGCATCCAGCATCCGCACGATCCGGCCTTGCGCTTCATCGGTCAGGTCGCTGACCTCATCAAACAGAATCGACCCACCTTTCGCCCGGCTCAATACAGTCGATGGGCCGTCCATCCCCTCCAGGTCGGCGGCGGCGACAGTGACAAAAGGCAAGCTCCGGCGATCAGAGAAATCATGCACGGCGCGGGCAATCAATGACTTGCCTGTGCCGCTTTCGCCGGTAATCAATACGGGCAACTGCGTGTTCATCACCCTGGCCACAAGACGATACAGTGCCTGCATCACCGCTGTACGCCCCACCAATGGCAGATCATCCCCCTGCTCAGCCGCGCCGGCAGTCCCGGCACGTGTCACAGGTGCCCGGCGCTTGACCTCAAGCGCGCGCGCGGCCCGTTTCATCAGGTCAGGCAAATCAAACGGTTTTGGCAGATAATCATAGGCGTCCGCCTCCGCTGCCTGAATCGCTGTCATGATCGTGTTCTGCGCCGAAATCACAATCACCGGCAAACCGGGCCGTGCCTCAGAGATTTGGGGCAATTGCTCCAACCCGTTTCCGTCAGGCATCACCACGTCCGAGATCACCAGATCGCCCTTCCCTTCATCCACCCAGCGCATCAGCGTCACAAGGGATGACGTGGCATGCACCTTGCAGCCCGCCCGGGTCAGGGCTTGCGTCAGGACAGTCCGGATTGTCCGGTCGTCATCGGCAACTAAAACGGTTCCGTCCATCAATTCTCTCCTGTTTGGATGTCTTTGGGGGCAAGCGGCAGTGAGATGCGAAACACTGTCCGACCCGGCACGCTATCGACCGAAATCCAACCACCCGCATCGCCGATCAGTTTGGAAACAAGGGCAAGCCCCAATCCCGTCCCATTCTCTTTGCCCGATATGAACGGCTCAAAGATATCGTCGGCAATCTCAGGGGGCAGGCCCGGTCCATCATCAATGATCTCTATCTGCAACGGCAGCCGGGACTGCGTCCCATCAGACCGATGCACCCGCAACGACGCGTCGTAGAAGGTATGCAGCCGGATCGCGCCACCCGCCTTGTTCGCCTCAGCCGCATTCTTAAGCAGGTTCAAAAACACCTGTAACAGCTGATCCGCATCGGCAATCGTCTGCGGCAATGACGGATCATACTCTTCGATGAACAGCATATGGGCGCCAAAGCCAACGGCGGCGGACTGTCGCGCACGGTCCAGCACATCGTGGATGTTGACGGGTTTCAGCACCGGCGGGCGCAGATTGCCGAACTGCTCCACCTGCTCCAGCAGTTTCACGATCCGGCGGCTCTCCTCTACGATCAGGTCGGTCATCTCCTGGTCTTCCGGGCTCAACCCCATCGACAAAAGCTGTGCGGCACCTGTGATCCCGGCCAGCGGGTTCTTGATCTCATGCGCCAGCATCTCGGCCATACCGATCGCCGATTTCGCGGCCTTTTCGGACGAATGGTTCTGGTTGATGCGGCTGGCAATCTCGCGCGGGCTGATCATGACGATCATCGCGTCTTCGGTGCCCTGCAGCGGCGCGAATTGGAGATTGCACAGCATCGGGGGCCGTTCCCCACCGCCCACATCCACATCATTCACGAACAACGACGTGCGGTTCTTGCGCGCGCGCGCGAACGGCGCCTCAAGCGGTGCGTCGATCATCACCTTTTCCCACAACCGCTGACCGCTCAGCGACTTGGCCGACATGTTCAGAAAGCTCTCAGCGGCAGGATTGCTAAGAACAATGACATCCTCCGCGTCCAGCAAAAGCGCTGGAACGGGCAAGGACGACCACAGTGCTGTATCGACAATCACGCGGCTTGCCTCATGCTGAGGGCATCAGGCAGATCGCGCAACACATCGCGCGGGCTGACATGGGTCAGGATCGCCTTGCGCAGCGCAGGTTCGGTCCGGGCATCATCCATATACCAGCCCAGATGTTTGCGCGCGACTTTGCGGCCAAGCTCTTCACCGTAAAACGACAGCATCGCCTCATAGTGACCGCACACCAGGTCAATCAGATCGTCACCCTGTGGCACCTTCGGCGCTGAACGCCCATGCAGATCAGCCGCGACTTGCGCCAGCAGCCATGGCCGCCCCTGCGCGCCCCGCCCGATCATCACGCCATCTGCACCGGATAAACGCAATGCGTCGCGCGCAGTCGCGGCATCAACGATGTCGCCATTTGCAATCACGGGAATGCTCACCGCATCCTTCACCGCCCGGATCGCTGCCCAATCGGCATTGCCTTTGTAAAACTGGCACCGGGTGCGTCCATGAATGGTCACCAGGCAGATCCCCGCATCCTCGGCGCGGCGCGCGACATCTGCCGCATTCAGGCAATCATCGTCCCATCCCAACCGGGTCTTCAGCGTCACCGGCACATCAACCGCATTCACGACCGCCTCAATCAATGTCAGCGCGTGATCAGGCGTACGCAGCAAGGCCGATCCTGAATATCCATTGGTCACCTTCTTGGCCGGGCAGCCCATGTTGATATCAATCATCGCCGCGCCGTTCGCCTCAATGATGCGGGCGGCTTCGGCCATCCAATAGGCTTCGCGCCCGGCGATCTGCACGGCAGTGCCCGCCTGATCAAACCCCAGTTCGGCGCGTTCGCGCGCACCGGGCTTTGCCTGCACCATTTCCTGGCTGGCCACCATCTCGCTGACAACCCACCCCGTACCAAACGACGCGACCAGTTGGCGGAACGGCAAATCGGTGATCCCCGCAAGCGGGGCAAGCGCGACCGGTGGTTGCAAAACCACATTGTCGAGTTGGATCATATCGTCGTGTGCCAATGGAACAGTCATTCGCCTAAAGGGTATGCGTTGCCTTTGAAGTAAGAGGAAACACGGGGCGCCACAACGAAACCAGCGTCAGGAAATACGAAAAAACCAGCATGTGCCTAAATATTGTGCATTCTGGTCGAAAAACTGACGAATTGCGTGTTTGCATCACACCTCCTAAACCTGTGCCTAGAAATGACGGGATGACCATGACAACAGCAGCCATTATCGTTGCCGCCGGGCGCGGCACACGGGCCGGTGGGGAAATCCCCAAGCAATGGCAACAGCTTGGGGATCGCACGGTCGCGGCCCAAGCGATGAAAGCCTTCGCGGATCACCCCCTCATCGACAAGCTGATCCTCGTGCTTCACACCGATGATGTGAAAACAAACCTATGGCCATCAGACCCCGCCGCCGACATTGTTATGGGCGGAGAAACTCGCCGCGCCTCGGTTCTGGCGGGACTGGAAGCCGCAGAAGGCCATGCTGACATCGTGCTGATTCACGATGCCGCCCGACCGCTGATCAGCCCCACGATCATTGACGATGTGCTCGCTGCCCTCGACACACATGACGGTGCGGCACCGGCCATTGCTGTCACCGACACCCTCTGGCACGGCGCAAACGGACAGGTCACTGGCATGCAGGAACGCGGAGGCCTCTACCGCGCGCAAACCCCCCAAGGTTTCCACCTCGCCCCTCTTCTCGCCGCACATCGCGCCAACACCGCTGACGCGACAGACGATGTAGCGGTTGCCCGCGCCGCTGGGCTGGACGTGGCCATCGTGACAGGCGATGAAACGAACATCAAAATCACCATGCCGGGCGACCTTGCCCGGGCAGAGAAATTGATGGGATATCAAATGGATGTCAGATGCGGCAATGGTTATGACGTGCACCGGTTCGGGCCGGGCGATCATGTCTGGCTGTGTGGTGTGCAGGTGCCGCATGATCGCGCCTTGCAAGGGCATTCAGACGCCGATGTCGGGATGCACGCGGTGACCGACGCAATTTACGGGGCACTTGGCATGGGCGATATCGGCCAGCATTTCCCCCCGTCCGATCCACAATGGAAAGGTGCGGCCAGCCATATCTTTCTGGAACATGCGGTCAGCCTTGCCGCCGAAAACGGCTACCGGATCAGCAATGCGGACTGCACGCTGGTCTGCGAATACCCCAAGATCGGGCCGCATCAGCCCGCGATGACGTCCGCCATGGCCCGCATCATGGGGCTTGAGGCCACCCGGATCAGCGTCAAGGCCACAACCTCCGAACGGCTCGGCTTTACCGGCCGGGGCGAAGGGATCGCCGCCCTGGCAACCGTCACATTGGTGAAACCATGACCCATCTTATCGCCACGTTCTTCTATGTCGGCCATCTGCGCCCCGCACCGGGCACATGGGGATCGCTGGCCGCCCTGCCTGCGGCCTGGGTGATCTATGTGCTAACAGGCCCCTGGGGGCTGGTCGTGGGCGCCATCGCGTCATATTTCCTTGGGGTATGGGCGACCGCCGTCGAGACCAAAGGCAAGGACGATCACGATCCGTCAGAGATTGTCATAGACGAGGTCTGCGGCCAGTGGATCGCCCTGCTGCCCGTGGCCTTTGGCGCCTATTACACCGCCAGCGATATCACCGCGCTCTGGCCCGGCTGGATCGCGGCATTCGTGCTGTTCCGGCTGTTCGACATCACCAAATGGGGGCCGGTCGGCTGGGCCGACCGTATGCACGGGCCGACCGGGGTCATGCTGGATGACGTCATCGCGGGCATTTTTGCCGCACTGGGCGTCATTGGATTGGCAGCAATCTACCATATCTTCTGATCATGGACGCCAGCACATTGCTCAATTCCGCCCGGGCCAAGGGCCTGATGATCGCCACCGCAGAAAGCTGCACAGGCGGCATGGTCAGCGCGGCCATCACTGACATTCCGGGCAGTTCCGACGTTTTCGACCGGGGCTTTGTCACCTACACCAACGCCGCCAAACGGCAGATGCTGGGGGTGGCCGATGCGACGCTGGCCGCCCATGGCGCGGTGTCCGAAGAGGTCGCCGCGGAAATGGCCGCAGGCGCGCTTGCGCAATCGGACGCCCGGATCGCGATATCGATCACTGGCATCGCCGGCCCCGGCGGGTCCGACCACAAACCCGAAGGGCGGGTCTGCTTTGGCGTGGCCGGTCCCACCATGACCAGCACCGAAACCTGCGATTTCGGGGCGCTGGGGCGCGACAAGGTGCGACAGGCGGCGACAGAGCATGCACTTGCACTGCTCCAGCAGGCGGTCGATTCATATGCGCCCGATAATTAGGCAAAAGCCGCCAAACACGCCTGAAATTGGTGCGCTATCATAATTGCCGCAAAGATAAGCAGGCCGGGCCACACCCGCCACTTTTCCAAGCATTCCGAATCCGCCCTAACCCCCGCACGGGATACCCAATGACGGAAGGAAGGGACAATGAACGGAGCGGATACCGCGTGGATCATCGTGGCCACGGCGCTTGTTTTATTCATGACACTGCCGGGTCTGGCACTGTTTTACGGCGGGCTGGTGCGCGCCCGCAACGTGCTCAGCGTTTTCATGCATTGCTATGCCATCGCCTGTCTAATGAGCATTCTGTGGTTCGTATTCGGCTATTCCATCGCCTTCGGGTCCGGTGACAGCGGATACTGGGGCGGGCTGGACAAGATGTTCCTTGCAGGCATCGATGCCGACACGCTGTCAGGCACGCTGCCGGAAGTCCTGTTCTTTGCCTTCCAGATGACATTCGCCATCATCACCCCTGCCCTGATCGTCGGTGCCTATGTGGAACGGATCGGTTTTGGTTTCGTCCTGCTCTTCTCGTCACTCTGGATGCTGCTTTGCTATGCGCCAGTGGTTCATTGGGTCTGGGGTGGCGGAATGCTGGCCGATAACGGAATCTTCGGTGCAACCGGGGTGAGGGACTTCGCGGGTGGTATCGTCGTTCACGAAACCGCTGGCCTCGCCGCCCTGATCCTCGCGATCTTCCTTGGTGCCCGCCGCGATCCTTCCAAGCCGCCGCATAACCCCGGCATGGTCATGATCGGGGCTGCCATGTTGTGGGTTGGTTGGTTCGGCTTCAACGGCGGCAGCCAGCTCGCCGCAGATGGCGGTGCGGCGATGGCGATCACCGTCACGCATATCTCTGCCGCTGCTGCATCGCTGACATGGGCGCTGTGGGAACGGGTCAAGTTCGGCAAATCCTCCCTTGTTGGCATGGTCACCGGCACCATCGCGGGCCTTGCGTCCATCACGCCAGCATCCGGTTTTGTCGGCCCGGTCGAGGCGCTGATCATTGGTTCCATCGCCGGTATCCTCTGTCAGGAGGCCGTCGTGCTGATCCGCAATGTGTTCAAGATCGACGACACGCTAGACGTTTTCGCCGTCCACGGTGTCGGCGGTATCTTCGGCACGATCATGATCGCAGCCTTCGGTGCCGGTGCATGGGCGGCCCAGCTTGGCGCGCTGGTCATTGTCGGTGTCTACACGATCGTCATCACAACTGTGCTGATCTTCGTGTGCCGTCTGGTCACATCCCTGCGGGTCGACCACGAGACAGAGGTGAACGGCCTTGACCTCAGCGTGCATGGCGAACGCGCTTACGAGTTCAACTCGTAAACCCGTCCAGCGTTTTTCGCATGATATCAATGCTCTCGGACCTGTCCATCAGGTCCGGGGCACCCAGCAGATCAACGTAAGCCGACAGGCTGTCACCGTTGATCGCCCCCCACAGCCGATCAGCATGATCCGCGCCAACCAACGCGCGCCCCTTGTAGCGCAGCTTGCGTTCCAGCTCTTGCACAGGCACCGGTGCGGCCAGATCGTGAAACGCCTGCCGCTCAGCCCCATCCGCCGTCGTGACCACCACCCGCGCCTGCATTTCGGTCAAGGTGTCATCCTCCACGACCTGCACACGCTGCCGCAGAACCGTCAGCGCGGGATGGGTCGCCATGTCGTCGCTGAATGACTGAATAGCGCCCGTATCCACGCCCGCCAGCGTCATCGCGGCGGTCTGGGTATAGCTGAACTTTGCCTCCAACCCTGTCTGCGGGGCCGGTTTGTTGCAGACAGACATCCAGCGCGGATGGGTGGCAATCTGCACCTGCGCCACCTGCGCGGCATCAAGCTGCAACGATCTCAACGCCTCCAGCATGGCATGCAGCCCATGACAACAGGCATGGAATTTGTAGCTGACCGATTTCATCCGCCACTCATCGCCCAGCCCGTCAAGGGCCGCCGCATTGGCATGCCCATGATGCGTCACGCCAAACCCCAACGGCCCGCTCAACCCATGATCCGCCGATGTCAGGCCCGCCAGTGCCCATTGTGCGGCCTCAACCCCCGCTTCTGCTGCCAGCCCGGCATTCAGCGGCTTGCCCATAGTCCCGAACTGCGATTTCAGACCGGCCGCGCGGGTCGCAGCAAGGCCCAGACCCGCCACGATCACGGGCCGTTCAGCCGCCATCAGACGCAAACTGGCCAGCGCCGCCCCAAACGCCCCCGATGTCGCTGTCTGATGAAATCCGACCTGATAATGATCGCGGCCGAGCCATGTGCCCACCCGCACCGCCGCCTCGGACCCGATCAGCGCCGCATCGACGAACTCCGCCATGCTGCGGCCCTGCGCCTGCGCCGTGGCCAGTGCGGCAGGCACAACCGCAACGCTGGTATGGCCGATATGATCGAAATGGGTGTCGTCGTAATCCAGCGCGTGACTGATCGCACCATTGATCAGCGCGGCCCGCGGCGCCGGCAGCTTGTCACCGCCAATAACGGTTGCTTGCGGCGTGCCGCATTCGTCCCGCCCCTTGCGCAGCAGAATCCGGGCCACCGGCTCATGCTGCCCTGCCAGCGCGCAGACCGCCCAGTCAAAGATCGAAAGCCGCATGATCCGGCGCGCATGATCATCCAGAATATTGGCAGTCGCAAAGCGGGAAAGCTGATCCTCGATCTGCATCCCCGGGGCACCCATTAGCCGTAAAGCTCCGCCGCTCGGCGTTCGAACGACCGGACAACGCGCTGCATCGCCTCATTGAAAAACATCGTCGCGGCCCCCTGCAGCAACCTGTTACGGAATTCAAAGTCGACATAGAACGACACTTCACATCCGCCCTCTATATCCTTGAAATTCCATTCACTTTCCATATGGCGGAACGGTCCGTCCAGATACTCCGTCCCGATCTTTTTCTGCGCGGGCCACAGCGTGACACGGCTGCCGAATGTCTCGCGAAACACCTTGAAGGAAATGACCAGATCGGCCAGCATCACCTGTTTATCACCCTCCTCCATCACACTGCGGATACGGGCGGCGGCGGTCCACGGCAGAAACTTGGGGTAATCGGCCACATCGGCGACCAGATCGTACATTTGCTGCGCTGAATAAGGCAGCGTCTTGGTCTCGGAATGGGTCGGCATCAACAGGCTTTCACGGGTGACTTCACCACTGGATGTCGTAAACTCCGCCCGAAAAATCAACCCACTAACGCGCGAGATGTCCACATGCCGCACCGACCTTATGTCATCGACGAAATGATCAGCGCCAAATCTATCGCGGCTCGGATCGAGGATCTTGCCAAAGAGATTCAGACCGAATTTGCCCAAACTGACAAACTGGTGGTCGTCGGTCTGTTGCGCGGATCATTCGTGTTTATCGCCGATCTGGTGCGCGAACTTGACCTCCCGGTCGAGGTCGACTTTCTTGAGGCCTCGTCATATGGCGACGCCATGGAAAGCAGTCGCGAAGTACGCATTTTCAAGGACTTGCGCGGACAGATTGAAGGGCGCGACGTCCTTGTCGTCGAAGATATCATCGACACCGGGCACACGCTGAGCCATGTCAGCCATTACCTGCAGACCAAACATCCCGCGCGGCTTCGCTCCATTGCCCTGCTCGATAAACCCGCACGACGCGAGGTTGATTTTCGGGCGGACTGGACTGGTTTTGAAATCCCCGATGAGTTCGTGGTCGGCTACGGCATTGATTTTGCTCAACGCAACCGCAACCTGCCCTATATCGGAAAGGTGCGGTTCACCGACGAAACCGCCTGAGACCCGGGGCAACCTTCCCGCCCTCTTCACAGACCACGCGAAGAAGCATCCGTGCGCTGACGCACCATTTTTGTGCATATTTTTTGAGCACGCATCTTCGGCTAATCAGGTTTACCCTAGGTCACGCACCAACAAGGGAGAACCCCAATGATAATCGGTCGCAACGCAATTCTCACGATCACAACACTTGCTGTGCTTGGCAGCGCCGCCCTCGCCGGCGGTCACCTCAGTGGGGATCAGGAAAAAGCTATGAAAGTTCGCAACGGGCACATGCAGCTTTATTCCTTCAACCTCGGCATTCTGGGGGCAATGGCGCAGGACAAGGCACCATATGATGCCGCCGCTGCGGCAACCGCCGCGGCCAACCTCGCCGCTGTCGCCAGCATCAGCCAGGATGGCTATTGGGTCGAAGGTACCGATACCAGCGTCGAGGGTAGCCGCGCCAAGCCTGAAATCTGGACCGATTTCGCGGGGTTCGAGCAGGACAATGCCGATCTTGGGACAGCAACGGTGGCACTTGCCGCTGTCGCCGGGGATGGCCTTGATGCCCTAAAGGGCGCATTTGGACCGGTCGGCAAGGCTTGTGGCGCATGTCACGAAGATTATCGCGCCCCACGCGAATGACTTCGTGAAAGCATTACGCTGGATCATTCTGGCCATGATCGCAGGACTGGGCGTGGGGTGGTTCATCACACGGCCGGTGCCACTGCCCGCTGCTTCTATTGACGGGCTTGCGGGCGATCCGGTCAATGGCGAAACCATCTTTGCCGCCGCGGGTTGTGGCTCCTGCCACAGCGCACCGAAAAGGGACCCGCTGATCCTTGCCGGGGGCCGCACATTCCCGTCCGATTTCGGCACCTTCGTCGCGCCCAACATCTCGCCCGATCCGGACCACGGGATCGGCAATTGGACAGACCTGCAATTGGCAAGCGCCATCGTCAAAGGCGTATCCTCCGAAGGCGCCCATTATTATCCGGCCTTCCCCTATAGCGCCTATAACAAGGCTGAGATGCAAGATGTGGTCGATCTGATCGCCTATCTGCGTACCCTGCCACCGTCCACGCAACCCAGCCAACCCCATGATCTGGGATTTCCATTCAACATCCGCACAACGCTCGGCGGCTGGAAGCTGCTGTTTCTCAGCGACGACTGGGCGCTATCCGATACAACAACACCCGAAATCTCGCGCGGGCGCTATCTGGTCGAGGCATTGGGCCATTGCACCGAATGCCACACCGAACGCAACGCGCTGGGTGGTCTGAAACGCAACCGTTGGCTTGCTGGCGCGCCCAACCCGTCCGGGGAGGGGCGCATTCCAAACATCACACCGGCCGGATTGGACTGGTCAGAAGGTGAAATCGCTGAATACCTCAAAAGCGGCTTTACGCCAGATTTTGACACCGCAGGCGGGGAAATGGCCGCCGTGATTAGGAATACAAGCCAATTGACCGATGCCGACAGGGCCGCCATCGCGGCCTATCTGAAGGCTATCCCCGGGATTGGCGAATAAGGATCAGACGGCGCCCAGCTTTTTCAAGCGGGCTTCGCGCAACCGCGCAAAATCCTCGCCCGCATGGTATGATGATCTTGTCAGAGGCGTGGCCGATACCATCAGGAAACCCTTGCCATAAGCCGCCTTTTCATAAGACGCGAACTCGTCAGGCGACACGAAGCGATCCACTTTGTGGTGCTTCGGCGTCGGCTGCAGATACTGACCGATCGTCAGAAAATCGATGTCAGCGGCACGCATGTCTTCCATCACCTGGATAACGGCCTGACGATCCTCTCCCAGTCCCACCATGATGCCCGACTTGGTGAACATAGATGGATCAAGCTCTTTCACCCGCTGCAGCAGACGCAAGGAATGGAAATAGCGGGCACCGGGGCGCACTTCGGGGTAAAGGCCCGGAACCGTCTCAAGGTTATGATTGAACACATCCGGTTTGGCCTTCACCACGACCTCAAGAACCGCTGGGTCGCAGCGAATAAAGTCAGGGGTCAGGATCTCGATGGTGGTGCCGGGCGACTGGCGGCGGACAGCGCGGATGGTCTGGGCAAAATGCTCCGCCCCGCCATCTTCGACATCATCGCGATCCACCGAGGTGATGACAACGTGGTTCAAACCCAGTTTCTTAACCGCATCCGCCACGCGACCGGGCTCAAAAACATCCAGCGCTTCGGGTGGCTTACCGGTGGCGATGTTGCAGAATGTGCAGGCGCGGGTGCAGACCTCGCCCATGATCATCATCGTGGCATGGCCCTGCGACCAGCATTCGCCCACATTGGGGCAACCAGCCTCTTCGCAAACGGTCACCAGCTTGTGCTCGCGCATGATATCGCGCGTCGTTTTATATCCTTCAGAGGTCGGGGCCTTGACCCTGATCCAATCCGGTTTCTTGGGCCGCGGCGCATCAGGGCGGCGCTGCTTTTCCGGATGACGTTGGGCTGGAATCTTCAGGTCGCGCGGTGGCATCGGATACTCCGTTTATCTTGCCCCTACGTAGTCTCAGCCGCGCAAATTGTCCAATCATCTTGGGTCCATGCATGGCGGCACTGCGCCGGATGCATAAGAAAACATATCACTCGTTAACGCACGCGATACAATTACCGCGTGTACATTCCTTGACCTATCCGATCATCGGACCAAACTGGCCATGTGTTTCTTCATAATGACGCTTAAGCCGCTGCAGCGCGATGCGCAGGACAATCTTGCCGGACCGGGCCGACCATCCCATCTTCTTCTCGGTCTGCTCCAGACCTTCCAGAAAACAGCAGCACCGCAGGACGACATCACCCAGGCCAGGCCCCAGATCGGACAAGGCACCCTTGACCCGGGCGCGCGCCGCAACCGATCCTGGCGGGCCATCAACCTTGATCTCGACAACATCGCCAGACATGAAACAATCCCAGCTTTCAACCGGCTCCATCCCGACCTGCGCCAGTTCGTAATCTTCACGCAGGCGCTCACCAGCAGCCACCAGATCACGCTTCAGAAATGGCTGACCGTCGCGATCCTTTCTGCGGGCCAGCCCGACCAGCGGGCTTTCGGTTGCATAATAGCGTGCAGGCTGGCGGACGACGCCTTCGATCTCCGCCAGGTCCCAACTGGCATCACTGTCAAAACGGCTACGCTTCTCCGCAAAACCGCTCGCGCGATTCTCCTCTTCGGCAGTCAGGCGACGCAGCGCCATACGGCCCGTATTGGTAATAAAATAACGCGAAAGCCGCTGCCCCGGATCAGGGCAACTGATCCAATCCTTCAACGCCATCGCCTGAGCAATCTCACGATCAACAACCGCTGTGCGCAATTGTTCACCCTCTCCGGTCTCGCGGACGACAACGGATGTTTCCATCTCGCGGGCGACGGCCAACACCGCGCCCTGCTCACACAGACGGCGCAAAACCCGTTTTGCCTCCTGATCAATCCGGGCTTGCGTTAAACCGGCGGCCTGCGTTGGCTCACCTTTCCAGCACTCAATATTCATCTGTCCCTTTTCCCTTTTGTGGTCAACATCACGTACAGAGACCGTGGTCGAAAGGGATTTGAGAGCAGCATCAATCAACGGATCATCACGTCTGCCTTCAAACCGGCGGACCTGACGTAAGACCGTGGATGGATGGCAGTCGCTTGCGCGGGCCAGTGCCCGGATCGAAAGGCCAGCTTCAGTATGTACCAGATAATGGCGGGCAGCATCAGGTACCCATTGCGGAAGCCTTTCGGACCGAACCGGTCCTGGTCGTGCAGTCATGTCACTCGTCCCCTCACCGAAAGTCCCAATACGCAAGAGCAAAACGCCGACTAAGTCAGCGCGTCAACGATTCAACCTAAGCGTGTTTGGTTACTCAAGTGTTAACGGCTTGTTTCGTCCGTCAACTATTCTTTCGAAAAGATAAACATTTCTGACCGGTGCGCGCTTAACTAATAGCGTTTCCGCAACACCCGCCAAACATGTGTCAATCTTCACCGACTCACCCGAGTAAAGGAAGATTTACAAAATGTTCGATATCCATACAAGACTGGCCACGCTGAAACGTCCGCAACTTCTGGCACGCGCTGCGCGCTTCGGGGTCGATGATTACCGCAGAAATGTCCACCTGCGCCGCCTTTTGGATTGCGATGATCTGCCACGTCACGCGCAGGCGTTGATGCAACTCTTTGATATAGAAAACGAAATGAACGATGCCCGCCTGGCAAAGTCCGGCAATTATTCACCCGCCCGCCATGTAGAGCTGCTGATCGCCATAGCTGGTGAAGGTCGCCTTTTGCAGATGACAGCCCTTAGGCTTACGTGAAGGCATCCGGCATGCTGGCCTTCTTTTCGGCGACATAAGCCCGCAGCTGCGCCTCGATTTCCGGATCTAACGCAGGCTGCTGATAGGTGTCCAACATGCGTTTGACCCGGACCGTGGCAAGGGCCTGGGTGTCGCGCTCACCCTCTTCAGCCCATGTCTCAAAGGGCTTATAGTCAAACAGGTCTGACCGCCAGAACGCCGATTTGAAGTTAGCCTGCGTATGCGCGCAGCCCAGATAATGACCACCCGGACCCACCTCTTCAATGGCATCCATCGCCTGCGCGTTTTCCGAGATATCCACACCTTTGGCAAAATGATGCAGCGTACCAAGCTGATCGGCATCCATCACGAACTTCTCGAACGATGCCACAAGCCCGCCTTCCAGCCAGCCGCAGGAATGCAGCATAAAGTTGACACCGGCAAGCAACCCCATCTGCAGGCTGTTGGCGGTCTCATAGGCCGCCTGCGCATCTGGCAGTTTTGAGCCACAAAATGATCCGGCCGACCGGTATGGCAGCCCCATCCGACGTGCCAATTGACCAGCCCCATAAGTGATATGGCTGGCCTCTGGCGTGCCGAATGTCGGCGCACCCGAGTTCATATCAATCGACGTTACAAATGCCCCGAAAATCACCGGGGCGCCCGGACGGATCAACTGGCTGTAGGCTACACCGGCCATCACCTCGGCCAGCACTTGCGTCAGCGTTCCGGCAACCGAAACAGGGGCCATCGCCCCGCCCACGATAAACGGGCTGATGATCGACGCCTGATTATTCTTCGCAAACACCTCCAACGCGCCCATCATGACATTATCGAACGTCAGGGGGGAGTTGATGTTGATCAGCGAGGTCATCACAGTGTTGTCCTGTACGAACTCCTTACCAAACAGGATCTCGCACATGTCCACCGAATCCTGTGCGCGGCTGGGCTCGGTCACCGCCCCCATGAACGGCTTGTCGGAATAGATCATATGGGTCAGCAGCATATCCAGATGCCGCTTGTTCACCGGCACATCCGTCGGCTCGCAAACGGTACCGCCTGAATGGTGCAACCATTTCGACATATAGGCCAGCTTCACGAATTTCTCGAAATCAGCCATCGTCGCATAGCGGCGGCCACCTTCGGCATCGCGCACAAATGGTGGGCCATAAACGGGGGCCAGCACCATATTCCTGCCGCCAATCACCACGTTACGCTCCGGATTGCGGGCATGTTGGGTGAATTCAGACGGGGCTGTCGCACAAAGCTTGCGTGCCAACCCCCGCGGAATACGCACTCGCTCACCATCAATATCAGCGCCCGCCTCTTTCCAGCGGGCCAGCGCTTCGGGGTTTTCGACGAAATTCACACCAATCTCGGCCAGCACCGTCTCGGCATTCGCCTCGATGACTTCCAGTGCTTCTTCGGTTAACACCTCGTAATTGGGCACATTCCGTTCGATATATTTTGCCGTCTCAACACTGACCGCCGTCCGCTCTGCCCGGCGCGCCGCACCGCCGCCGCCGCGTGCTCTGCGTCCTGATTTCACCGGTGCGTCCGACATCTCACTACCCCGCTCGTAAATGGTGAGGCATCAATACCCCGGCACATCGCAACACCTCACCAAGTTTGCGCCACTTGGCGCGCAAAAGCGACATCGGCCTCTCTTGCGCCGCCAAGCAGAGCGGATATAGAGGCCAACATGGAACAAAGCACCCACGAACGCCTTCTGATCGTCGATTTCGGCAGCCAGGTCACCCAGTTGATCGCCCGCCGCTTGCGCGAATTGAACGTCTATTGCGAAATTCATCCCTATCAGAATATCACCGACGATTTTCTGACCGATTTCGCGCCCAAGGCCGTGATCCTGTCAGGCGGCCCCGACAGCGTGACTCGCGAAGGATCGCCGCGCGCACCTGACAGCCTGTTCGACATGGAAATACCTGTCCTTGGCATTTGTTACGGCCAGCAAACCATGATGCAGCAACTGGGCGGCAAGGTGGTCCGTGGCCAGGGCACTGCCGAATTCGGGCGGGCCTATGTCAAACCCGAAGGCAAGCTCTCCCTCCTCGACGGCTGGTTTCAGACCGACAAGGAACAAGTCTGGATGAGCCATGGCGATCATGTCTCTGAAATCGCACCGGGATTCGAGGTTTACGGCACCTCACCCAACGCCCCCTTCGCCATCACCGCCGACATCGCCCGCAACTTCTACGCCGTCCAATTCCACCCCGAGGTGCACCACACCCCGAACGGCGCCAAGCTCTATGAAAACTTCGTGCGGCTCGCCGGCTTCACCGGCGACTGGACCATGGGCGCCTACCGCGAAGAAGCAATCCGCCTGATCAAGGAACAGGTCGGGGACAAACAGGTGATCTGTGCGCTGTCCGGCGGCGTCGACTCATCCGTCGCCGCTGCTCTGATCCATGAAGCCGTGGGCGACCAACTCACCTGTGTCTTCGTCGATCACGGCCTTTTGCGCCAGAACGAAGCCGAAGAAGTTGTCGGCATGTTCCGCGACCACATGAACCTGCACGTCATCCACGCCGAAGAACAGGAGCTGTTTCTGGGCGAGCTTGAAGGCGTCAGCGACCCCGAAACCAAACGCAAAATCATCGGCAAGCTCTTCATCGACGTCTTCCAGAAATACGCAAACGGAATCGAAGGCGCCGAATTCCTTGCCCAAGGCACGCTTTACCCGGACGTGATCGAAAGCGTCAGCTTTTCCGGCGGGCCATCGGTTACCATCAAGTCGCACCACAATGTAGGCGGCCTGCCTGAAAAGATGGGGCTCAAACTGGTCGAACCGCTTCGCGAGCTTTTCAAGGACGAAGTACGCGCGCTGGGTCGCGAACTCGGCCTACCTGCTAGCTTTATCGGTCGCCACCCCTTCCCCGGCCCCGGCCTCGCCATCCGCTGCCCGGGTGAAATCACCCGCGAGAAGCTGGACATCCTGCGCAAGGCCGACGCGATCTATATCGACCAGATTCGCAAGCATGGGCTGTATGATGAAATCTGGCAGGCCTTCGTAGCCATCCTGCCCGTACGCACCGTCGGTGTCATGGGCGACGGGCGTACCTACGACTACGCCTGCGCCCTGCGCGCGGTCACATCAGTGGATGGGATGACAGCAGACTACTACCCGTTCAGTCACGAATTCCTGGGCGAAACCGCCACGCGGATCATCAACGAGGTGCAGGGAATCAACCGGGTCACCTACGACATCACCAGCAAACCACCGGGCACGATTGAGTGGGAATAATGGAGCGATAGCGCTTAGCGCTGGCAGCCGTTCAGACCAAACCGCTCAGACCGAACACAAAACGTTCCGGATCAAAATGCATGCCCAAACTGCGGGCCACCTTGGTCATGCGGTAGCGCAATTGGTGCTTTCTCGACTTTTGGAAATAGCTGCGCACCGGGACGACATGGATGTCACCAAACCCGTCGACAGCAAGAAACTTTTCCTGACCACCGCGCTTACCAAGAACGATATTCGCAGCACTGATATCATTGGTTGGCATCTCCCAGTCCAACAAAAGCTGCACAAACTCATTCAGGATTTTCAGCCGGCTTTCGGTCAGTCGACTGTCCCGATAGATACTGGCAAGCGTGGGGCCAAGGCTTTTGCCATCAAGCGAAACCTTTTCGGCCACTTGGACAATCCCGATGCTTGACTGTGCAAAACCAAATAATCTGCTGACAGGGATATCCTCCAAATTTCGGTTGGGCGACAGGCAGCAATCAACATAAGCCTTGTATTCTTTCTGCACGATCCGATCCGCCAAAGATGGAAATATCTTCATGGAGTTTCCCTTGAGATTATTTTTTAGATCACGGCTCTGCGGCGGTTTTTGCTTCTTAAAAACAAAAGACTGATAAAGCTCCGAACAATAGATCCACCGCTCGCCACCTTCGGCAGCAATGTCAGCGTCAGTCAGGGTGAGGTCTGAAAAATCAAAGGCCATGCGTCATATTCGTCCTATCAAATTAACGGCCGCCACCGCATGTAAATTGTCCACAACAGTTTGCCATTGTCGGGAAAACGCCGGGAAAACCTCTCAACTCTATGCCCCCGGCAAAATCACCGTGCCTACGGTTTCAGCGCGACCAACAAAAGATCTGCCGAAAACTCTCCTGGCGCGCAAACCGCAAGATCATCGCCCTGCCCCAACTGAAACCACTCATCGCGTGCGGCCAACCCTATGCTGACCTTTGGCCCGATCCGCAACGGATCACGGCCCCAATGGGTTCCCGCAAAAGGTTCCTCTGTCATCCAATAGGTCAACCGTGCATCCGGCAACCCAGCGCGGGCGAACAAAAACCCGGCGATACAATCCACCTGACGCGCCACCAATCCGCGCAACATCTGCTCTTCACCGGGCCGCGACCGGATCTGAGCCAGCGCAAAATCCGCGACACGATGCTTTACTTGCACTGCATGACCGTAGGCATGGGCCACAAGATAACCGGCTTCGGGCAACGCAGCCGCCGCATCGGTCACAAAGATCACATTACGTGTGGCGCAATAGGCCACCTGATCATTCACATGCCGATCAGCGCCGCACCGACCCTCAATCACATCAACGCGCGCCACACGCGGCATCCCGTCAAATGCCGCACGCGCAGCGGAAGCCACGTCCGCGACCGGATCGGCGCAAACCGGTCCAGCCAGACACATCAATGCCAGAACAAAGCGCATTGCCTTCTCCTAAAGTTTTCAGGACCATAGCGGCCAAAGATCGAAAGGGAAACCAATCCGCACACTGATCCGTATCCTGACGACAGGGGCCGCACTTCTGTGTCTGACTGCCCTTTTTATCACCGGCTTCACACTAACCCATCAGCAAACCGACAGGCCCGCCGATGTCATCGTCGTTATCGGCGCCGGCATGTCGGCCGATGGCACGCTGCACCGCGAAAGTCTGGCCCGGGTCGACAAAGGTGTCGCACTCTTCGCCGCAAACCTCGCCACCCGGATCCACTTCAGTGGCGGTCGAGCCGCACCGGACGGCCCAAGTGCGGGTGTCCAGATGGCCCGGCATGCCATCGCTCAGGGCATACCGGCGGCTGCAATCAGTGTCGAAGAACGCTCCCTCTCGACGCTGCAAAATGCGCTGTTTTCAAAGCCGATGCTGGCCGACGCACAATCCATCCTGCTCGTCACCGAAGCTTTCCATCTGCCCCGCGCCAAAGCCAGCTTCCGGTGGATGGGGTACGACAATATCCGGACAGCCCATGCCGGGCGCTTCCGCAGGGCTCCGGACAACACAATCAGCCTGACGATGATCGGGCGCGAAACACTGGCGATCTGGTTCAATCTGGGGCGTGCGATCCTCTGGTCCGCTACAGGTCATCGGCATGACGACATCCTGCAATAAGGGTTGCAAATCGGGCCTGCCAAGGCACTACTCCGGCCATGATCAGACACATCGCCTTTGCCATGGCCATGCCGCTCTGCGCCCAGGCAGACACGCTGCCTCCGCTGGTTTGCAGCGGTGAGGCACCCGACTGGACGCTAAGCCTGGCCGATGACACGGCCCGCCTCGACTTCCAGCGGCAGAGCGACATGACCATCCCGCATCGCACCACCGCGGAAGGGCAAGACTGGCCGCAGGCCCTCACCCTGATCAGCCGATATGACACCGCCATAGTGATCATCGACCAACGGCAATGCGGCACCGCCCCCTATACAGTCGAAGTACTGACACAGCGTGGCGAAACACCGATCCTGCTCACCGGCTGCTGCGCGGTCGCCCCATGAACGACACCCTGCGCGCGGCCCTGTGGATGATCGGGGCCATTACATCTTTCACCGCGATGGCCGTCGCTGGCCGGGCCATCAGCCTGGAGCTTGACACATTCGAGATCATGCTCTTTCGCAGCCTGACCGGCATAGTAATCGTGCTGGGCGTGGCCTTTGCGGCCGGAACGCTCGGTCAGGTCCGACGACAGAAACTAGGCCTGCATTTCACCCGCAACATTTGCCATTTCGCTGGGCAGAACCTGTGGTTCTACGCCATCACTCTCATCCCGCTTGCCCAGGTCTTTGCACTCGAATTCACCACACCGATCTGGGTGATTCTGCTGTCACCTCTGATCTTGCAGGAACGGCTGACCGCCATGGGGCTCTTCTGCGCGGGCCTTGGTTTTCTGGGCATCCTCATCGTGGCCCGCCCCGATGCCACCGCCATCAGCCCCGGCCTGATTGCAGCCGCATCCTGCGCGGTCTTCTTTGCGCTGACCGCCATCTTCACCCGCAAGCTCACCCGGACCGAGACGATCACGACAATCCTTTTTTATCTGACCGTCATGCAAGCCGTCTTCGGGCTGATCTTCGCGGGCTATGACGGGGACATCGCGGTTCCATCGCTGGCGGGACTGCCCTGGGTGGTGTTGATCGGATGTGCCGGGCTGCTGGCCCATTTCTGCCTGACCACCGCCCTCAGCATCGCCCCCGCCAGCGTGGTCATGCCTATTGATTTCGTACGGTTGCCGGTCATCGCTGTGGTCGGGATGGCATTCTACAACGAACCCCTTGATACACTTGTGTTTGTCGGCGCCGCCCTGATCTTTGCGGCCAACTACCTCAACATTACCCGCAGGCAACACAACTGAGGCCATTTACAAAAGTTGCGCGACTCGCCCGAGTAGTGCATTTTTGTGACGTTGCGACCCGCGACACTCTATGACGTGGCGTCAAGAATTGACGCTTTAGTCAACCGCTCTTTAGGGTCGCCCATACACCAGAGTATTCATGACAGGGATGAGGACATGAAAAACGTATTGACGGCAGGCGCAGCACTGCTGCTGAGCACAAGCATTGTAAGCGCAGGGGGGGTCGAGCGCGCAGCGCCATCGGTTGCGCTGCTGTACGAAGACGGCAATTATCTTGAGTTTAGTTTAGGTTATGTGTCGCCTGAAGTTAGCGGAACGCAAGCTATTCCTGCCGGACCAGGGTCTCCTGCAGGCTCTGACTCCGGTGATATCGCTGATGAATACTGGCAGCTTGGCCTGGGATATAAGAATGATTTGACCGACAGGCTGTCGCTGGCAGTCATTCTTGACGAACCGATCGGCGCAGGCGTCGAGTATGCAGATGACACAACATACCTGTATGGTGGTGGAAACGGGGCAAGTGGCTCAACCGCGACAATTGATAGTTTGGGACTGACTACAATCCTTAACTATAAACTGCCGAACAACATCAACGTCTATGGTGGTTTGCGCGCTATCCAGACTTCAGGCGAAGTGGTACTGTTCAACGGCTATGAGATGTCCACCTCCACAGAGACAGACTACGGATATCTGGTCGGCGCCGGATGGGAACGGCCGGAAATTGCAGCGCGGGTATCACTGACCTACCACAGTGAAGTCACTCACGATTTCGACGCCGATGAAAACGGTGCGTCAACTGAGTTCTCAACGACAATTCCGCAGTCAGTTACGCTGGAAGGTCAGACGGGTATCGCCGCTGATACGCTGCTTTTTGGCTCAATTCGCTGGGTTGACTGGACTGAGTTTGACATTTCACCAACAAACTTCGGGTTGGCAGGCGGCGGGTCACTTGTTGACTACTCAGACGACACGGTGACTTACAACATTGGTGTCGGTCGTCGTTTCAATGAAACTTGGTCAGGCGCAGTCACGGCAGGCTTCGAAGCCGAAAACGGTGGTTTCTCAGGTAACTTGGGTCCGACAGACGGCAACCGGTCATTGGGCGTTGCCCTGACGCACACGAAGGATGCTGTCCGCATCACTGGTGGCGTCAGATACATTTGGATCGGAGACGCCGAAACAGAAGCACCCGGCGCATTGGGGGCACCTGACGGCACGACGTTCGGTGAATTTGAAGACAACAGCGGCTGGGCTGCGGGTCTTCGTGTTGCCTACAACTTCTAAACTAGCCACAACAGTCTACATAAAGCCCCGCCCATCCGGCGGGGCTTTTTCGTTCCAACAGCATGATCCGGGTTGCGCCTCCCTCGCCAACCCGGTCAAGTCCCACAAATGACACCCGTCCAAATGACGATATCGCCCCGCGCTTGGGCCGAGCTGCTCCTCCTCGGGCTGATCTGGGGGGCGTCGTTCCTGTCGATCCGCATCGCGCTGAACGAAATCGGGCCGCTCACGGCTGTCGCCCATCGTACCGGTTGGGCCATGCTGATCCTTTGGGGTTATATCGCCCTGCGCCGCCTGCCCGTCCCCCAAAGCCCAAAAATCTGGGGCGCGTTTCTGATCATGGGCCTTCTGAACAACGTCATCCCATTCAGCCTGATGGCATGGGGGCAGTTGCATATCGAAACCGGCCTCACCTCCATCCTGAACGCGGCCACCGCCATCTTTGGTGTGATTGCCGCAGCACTCTTCTTCGCCGATGAACGGCTTACACCGCGCAAGGCCATCGGCGTCACCTTGGGATTTTTCGGAGTGGCCACAGCGATTGGTCTCTCCGCGCTGACCCAATTCGATATCCGATCGCTTGGACAACTGGCCGTCATTGGCGGCACGATCAGCTATGCGCTGGCCGGGGTCTGGGCGCGCAAGACCCTCGGCGGTCTGCCACCACAGGTCGCAGCCGCGGGCATGCTCACCGGGTCCAGCCTGATCACTCTGCCTGTCGCCTGGATGATCGAAGGACCGATCAGCCTGACGCTTGCGCCGCAGACATGGGCCGCCATCGCCTATTACGCCATCATCGCCACGGCCATCGCTTACCTGCTCTATTATCGGGTGCTGGCAATGGCGGGCAGCGGCAACCTGATGCTGTGCACTTTGCTGGTCGCACCGGTCGCCATCGTCCTCGGCGCCATTGTGCTGGAGGAGGCATTGCCCCTGCGGGCCTATGCGGGCTTCGGGTTACTCGCCCTCGGCCTGATCATTCTTGATGGTCGCGTGCTCAAGGCGATCCAGAACCGCACGGGCCGCCCGTAACCCCGGTGGCTCTCCGCCCTGCCCCAAACGTTCCATTGTCAGTGCCATCGCATCACGCTGCGCGCCGGGATCTTTCAACACCCGCAGAACCGCCTCGGCAATCGGGCCGGGTTCACAATTCTTGCCAATGAACTCCGGCACAACCCGCGTCTCGCTGACCAGATTGACCAGCGTAACCGTGTCCACCAGCAACATCCGACGAATAATGATCCGGCTCAACCAGGCCATATCATAGGCAATCACCATCGGCGTGCCATTTGCGGCCAGTTCCAGCGACACCGTGCCAGAGGCGGCCAGCGCCACATCCGCCCGCTTGAACCACGCCGGACGGCTGGGAACACCCGGCTCCAAAACCGTCACCGGAACCGGCCAGTCTTTTACCTTGTCGCAGACCAGATCGAAAACGCCCTGCGTGGTGGGAATGACAAATGTCGCATCCGGGACAGCCGCCGCAATTCGCCCCACGGCCTCACCAAACCGGTCGGCAAGGCGCGATACCTCTCCCTTGCGGCTGCCGGGCAGCACCATGACCACCGTGCCATCCACTCCCAAAGCGGCGGCATCGTTGTCTGATGCCACAGGTTCCGCCACCACAGGATGACCGACAAAGTCGCAGTCCATCCCGGCGGCCTGCATATAGGGCGGCTCAAACGGAAACAGCGCCAGCACATGATCAATATGCTGCGCCATCTTCGCCGCCCGCCCCGGGCGCCAGGCCCAGACCGTCGGGGCCACGTAATGCACCGTGCGAATATCGCTGGCCGCCTTGACGAGACGGGCAACCCGCAGACAAAAATCCGGGCTGTCGATGGTGATCAAGATATCAGGCCGGGTTTCAATAATCACCTCGGCCATCTGCCGGATACGGGCTTTGAGCGCCCTGTACTTCGGCAGGATCTCTGCCAGACCCATCACGCTCAACTCGTCCATGGGAAAGCGGCTGACCAGCCCCTCGGCCTGCATCAGCGGACCGCCGACCCCATCAAATGCCACCTCCGAGCACAACTGCCTCAGCCCCGCCATCAAGGCAGCACCCAGCTTGTCGCCCGACGCCTCGCCCGCAATCACAAATACTCTCATGCGTCACCTCTGGGGCGGACCCACAGAAACATGCCCTGCGCATCAAGGATCTGGCAAACGGCCTCCATATCCAGCACCATCACGCCCCCGGCCTCAATCACGATCCCGGACAGCCCGGCCTCTGCGGCCTTCATCGCGGTCGCCGGACCAATCAATGGCAGATCAGCACGGCGGTCCTGTTGCGGCTTCGGGGCCTTGAAAAGAATCCCGTCATCTGCTGTTGCCGGGGTGTCCTCCAGACCGGACAGCCAATCCTTGACCGTTTCCACGGCGCTGACACCCAAATCCATGATATATTCCAAGGGATCGCCTGCCATTGGCGCATCATATGCCTCAAAAAACTTCGCCAGCATGGCATCCGTGCCTTCCGCATCCTCTTTAGCCAGAACGCGGCCCACCCTGACAATGCAGGCCTGACCGCTGTCAGCCTGCCCCATGGCTACGACGCAAGCCTCACCCTCTGCCGCATCCGCCTTGTGCCAATCCTCGGGCTTGGCACGGGTCAAAACCCCGATGGGCAGCAGCAGATCAGGGGCAATCTCATGGGCCGCAACCACAGCGAATCCCGCCTCTTCCAACACCGCTATGATCGCCCGCAACGCGCCATCATCGCCTTGGGCCATGGCCGCCTGCACCTTGGGGATCAGTGGCAGCGTGGCGGCATCAATCTGCGCGGCATCAATCTGCGGACGGCGCACAGCGCCGGCCATGCAAATGCGTGTCACTCCACGCGCCTTCAGTTCGGCCAGAAATGTGCCCAATTGCTCCAGCCGAAACCGGATATCGACGTCCAGAGCAGGCTCAAACCCATCCAGCGCGCAGATCAGTGGCTGTTCTGGCAGGCGTGCCACCAGCGCAGGCGGCAAATCCCCCATCCCTGCGATCAGCGCCAGCATCAACCGGGGGTCAGGAAATTGCGGTCCGTATCGCCAAGGATAAACGCCACCATCTGCTGCACATAGGCGCTGTCACTTTCATCGGCCAACCGATGCGCGCGATCCTGAAACGTACCTTCACCATCCTTGAGCATCTGAAACGCCGCGCGCAGTGCGGTGATATCGGCACGCGCCACGCCCTTGCGTTTCAGCCCCACCAGGTTCAGCCCATCTAGAACGCCGCGCGGCCCCTGTACCAGACCATGCGGAACCACATCCTTTGTCACCATGGTCACGGCACCAATGATCGCCCCACGCCCGATGCGGACAAACTGATGCACGCCGCACAACCCGCCAACGATAACATCATCCTCGATAATGCAATGGCCTGCGATAGCCGATGAATTTACGATAATCACCCGATCACCAATCTGGGCGTCGTGGGCGATGTGGCAGCCCGCCATGAACAACCCATCATCACCAATCCGCGTCTCACCGCCGCCATTGGCAGTGCCCGTGTTCATCGTCACATGTTCACGGATCCGGTTCCGGGCGCCAATGCGCAGGCGGCTCTTTTCGCCACCGAACTTCAGATCCTGCGGAATCTCACCGATCACGGCGAATGAAAACACCACTGTCTCGTCCCCGATATGGGTGTCGCCATCAATCACCACATGGCTTTTGAGCGTGACGCGTTCCCCCAAAACAACCTCGGGACCAATCACGCAAAACGGACCAATATGACATCCGGCACCAATCACGGCACCATCCGCAATAACGGCAGATGGGTGGACGTCAGCCATCAGCCCTGCAAATCCATCATCGCGGTAAATTCCGCCTCAGCAGCCATTTCACCACCGACCGACGCAACACCCTTAAAACGCCAGACCTTGCCACCGGGTTTACCCCGGGTCGTTTCGACATGCATTTCCAGCACGTCACCGGGCACCACCTTGCGGCGGAATTTGCAGCCATCAATCGCCATGAAATAAACCAGCAGATTGCCGTCCGTCAGGCCAAGCGAGGCCCCTACCATGACCGCAGTGGTCTGGGCCATCGCCTCGACAATCGTGACGCCGGGCATGATCGGGTTGCCCGGGAAATGGCCTTGAAAATGCGGCTCGTTCATTGTCACGTTTTTGATGCCCACAGCGGATGTGGTGCCGTCAATACTGTGCACCTTGTCGACCAGCAGGAAGGGATAGCGATGCGGCAGAATCTTCTGGATCAGCTGGATATCAGCTTCGGTCACCGGCTCGGACATGAAGGGCAGCTCCTTGTTATTCCCGCGGTTCTCAGGCCCGCTTGATATCTGACTAGCAAGCCCACCGGCAGCGGGCAAGCAGAAGGCTACCGCGTTCCGTCGCCTAGCTGCGCATCAATCCGGACAATCACATCATCGGTGATGTTGACCGCGCGGATCGACATCACGACATTGCCCTGCTCCATCACAAGGGCGGCACCACGCTCGATCATGACATCTGCAACGATGTTCTGAACCCGGCTTTCGAATGTGGCGCGAGCAGACCGGTTCACGGCCTGCAACTCCAGATTCTTGGCGTCCCGGGCACGGCGCACCTCTTGCACCTTTGCATCAAACGCAGCGGCCTCGGCCTGAAATGCGTCACGGGTCATGCCGGGGCGACGCTCGGTCAGGCTCAACTCCTCTTCACGCAATGTGGCGGCGATACGATCGTTTTCGGCCTGAAACTCCATCATCAATGAGGCGAGTTCCGCGTCCAGACGGCGACCATAAAGCGTATCCTCATACAGCCTTTCGCTGTCGATGATCAGCACTTGTGGGGACGCGCCCTGTGCCTGAGCTGCACCCGACAAGGCCAGCACAAACCAAACAGCGATCGCCCCCAGAAAACGCATCAGAAACTGGTCGAGATGGTCACGTCAAAATTCTTCGGCTCATCACGATCCTGCGAATCCAGTGCCTCTGTAAAGTTAAAGCGCAGCGGGCCCACCGGGGTGGTCCAGAAAATCGACAACCCGGCCACTGTTCTTGGCGTGAAATCGTCATAAAGAACGGTCGATGTTCCTGTTTCACCAACGCTCCAGACCGATCCGTAATCAATGAACGCGCCACCGGTAATGCCGTATTCGCTGGGCAGACCCAGCGGGAATTCGGCCTCCAGACGGGCAACCGCAAATGCGTTACCGCCAAGCGCATCGTCGGTCACGTCATCGCGTGGACCAATGCCGCCCGGCTCAAAACCACGCATCACACGACCGCCCAGGAAAAAGCGATCCGTGACCCGGCTGCTCCCCTCCTGATACTCCAGATACCCGCCTTCGACAGTGGCGCGCAGTGTCAGCTCTTCGTTCCACACCTTGGTTTCGGCGCCGGCCAATGCCGTTGTCTTGATATACTGTGTATCGCCAAATCCGAATTCCTGACCAAACCGCAAAATGATACCGGCATTGGGGTTCAACCCGGTGCGTCGGGTGTCAAAGCTATAGCGATATCCGACCGAGGCATTGGCAACCTTACCCCGGTTCGCCTCATCCTGAATAATCTGGCTGGCCGTGGTCGACACATCGGTCAGATCAGTAAACTCATAAGCGGTAAAGACCGACAACCGCCCGTTTTCGCTGACCGGAAAGCTTAGCGACGGGCTGAAACGCAATGCTTCGGTGTCATATAGCGCGTTTTCGTTGTCCGTGGTGCGATACGACAGATCAATGCCGAAGCGCAGATCGCGGCCCAGAAATTGTGGCTCAGAGAAGCCAAATGCAAAACGGCGGTTGCTTTGAGCCGTCGACACTTCAAAGCTCAAACGCTGTCCACGCCCCTGAAAGTTGCTTTGACGGTAGGATGCGACCAGACCGGCGCCCGTATCACTGTTATAATTGGCACCGAATGACAGGGTGCCCGTGGGCCCTTCCTCCACATCGACATCAATGACCACCTGTTCAGGCGATGATCCTTCACGCGCATCGACAGAGGCATTCTGGAAAAAACCCAGCGCACGGATGCGGCGGGCGCTTTCACGGATCTCGCGTGGGTTAAACGGATCACCCTCGACCACCCGGAACTGGTTGCGGATCACACGGTCCAGCGTCGTACCATTGCCTTCGATATCGATCCGCTCGACAAACACGCGCCGGCCCGGAACCAGCACATATTCAACGTTCAGTTCCAACGCACGGTCATTGCGTGTGATGCGCGGTTCGACCTGCAAAAAACGGACCCCGCGCCGCTGTGCCAGTATCTCGATACGGGAAATGTCGGTCTCAATCGGTTCCGGCGAATAGGTCGCACCTCTTCGGATACGCAGCGCCTGTTCATAGTCAGCGCCATTAACACCCGGAATTTCGCTGCGGATAGACACATTCCCAAATGTGAACTGCTGACCTTCGCGCAGGTTGAACGTCACCAGATACGCATCACGTTCGCGGGTCAGGGCGACATCAACGTTTTGAACAACAAAATCAGGATAGCCGCGCGACCGGTAAAAATCGGTCAGCAACTGACGATCCCGTGCAATGCGCTCTGGCGAATAAGTGTCGCGGGCAATCACGCTGCGCAGCAGGCCAGCCTGCTTGGTGTCCAGAACCAGACGCAGACGGCGCTCAGAATAGGTGCGGTTACCGATAAAGCTGATCCGCTCAATCTCGGTCACGCCCGCCTCGACCACCTCGAACACCAGATCAACACGGTTTTCCGGCAAACGGATAATGCGCGGGGTCACCACAGCATTGATGCGGCCCTGCTGGGCATAGGCCTGCGTGATGGCGGCCGTGTCCTGTTCAGCCTGTGACGGGTTGTAGACGCGGCGGGGTTGCGATTGAACCAGGGTCAGCAACTGCTCATCGCGAATGCGGGCGTTGCCTTCAATGTTGATGCGGTTGATGGTCGGAAACTCGACCACATTGATCAGCAGCGTGCGCCCAACCGGCGTGACCTCGACGCTTTCGAACAAACCTGAGTCGCGAATACGCTGGGCGGCATCGTTCAATTCACCCGCCGACAGGGTTTCGCCGCGTTCGATACCCGCAAATGTCAGAATCGTGCCGTCAGCGACACGCAGGTTGCCTTCGATATTGACCGCATTGAAGGCAAAGCTTTGCGCCAGCGCGGCACCGCCCATCCCCGCCAAAATCAACACAAAACTGGTGCGCCTCACCAGTGTTACGCCCTGCGCCAATGCGCGCCCCCAAATTTTTTTCATTATTATCGCCTGTGCTACCAACCCATTTTCTACCGGAGTAGCCCGTCTGCGACACATTGTCAAAAACAAGAAACGCGCCCGAAGGCGCGTTTCCTACTGTATTTGGTGATGTAAGCTGGGACTAGCTCAACATCACGTATGACGCACTATAAAGTGCAATCGTCAGAATAAGAGCAAAACGCAACCAGTCAATATTCAGCCGGATCAATATCCGAAGGCCGCGATATCCCGCTGTCAACGTTTCCATTGCACCACTCCGTCTTAGATAAACTCAAGATTAACGTAAGGGCAAAATGCGGCAAAACCGTGGCGCCAATTGCGGAGTTTACGGACAAAGCAATGTATCATTCAGGATCGTGAAGGACATCAGCGACAGGATCAGCGCAAGGCCGACAAACATGAAAACCTGCACCACACGATCATTCGGTTTCCGACGGGTCACTGCCTCATAAGCATAAAACACAAGATGGCCGCCATCCAGCACCGGGATCGGGAACAGGTTAATCAAACCGACCGCAGCGGATAACGCCCCGATAAACCAGATAAAGCTTTGCGCGCCCTGCGATGCCATTGACCCGCTGGTCTCGGCGATGGCCACCGGGCCACCCAGATTACAGGTCGAAATCTCGCCCACAATGATATGTTTCAGGGCCGACAGCGATGTAGTCGTCAGGAACCAGAACCGCTCTGCACCGATCTTGACCGCGTCCCATGGACCAACAAACTCTGTCTGTTCGCGAAAGAACGTCTCTCCGCTGATGCCCATCAGCCAGCGGGTTTCAAACCTGCCATCCATCGGCACGTCAACCCGGCGCGGGGCAAGCGTCACGTCGACCGTTTCGCCGTCGCGCCATAGCTGCAGCGCGAGATCGCCGCCCTCAGCAGCTCTCACAATCTCCTGCACTTGCGAAAAGGCAAAAACCGGCACGCCATCAATGGCCGTCATGACATCGCCAACCCTGATGCCTGCATCATCGGCGGCCGATCGCGGGGTCACCCCAGCCACAATCGGCGGCATGATATAGGGGCCCTGCACAACCATCTCACTGCCATCGCGCAAAATGGTGTAATCCAACTGCTCCTTCACTGGCACCAGATCAATTACGCTATCTTCGCGACCTTCCTCGGTGACCGGCACACCCTCAATAGCCAACAGCACATCACCCACCTGCAGCGCGGAGGCCTCAGCCGCAGGCAATGGGCGCAACTCGCCAATTGCCAATGGCTCAGCCACCCGGCCCTGATACATGATCGTGCCGCCAAAAATCGCAATGGCGAGGATGAAGTTGAAAATCGGGCCGGCTGCAACAGTGGCCGTACGCGCCCACAACGGGGCGCCCAACATCGTCTTGCGGGCATCAGCAGGGTCCACTGACCCGTCCGACCCCACGCTGGCGGCATTTGCGTCGCCCATAAACTTCACGTAGCCGCCAATCGGCAAGGCGGCGACCTGCCATTTCGTGCCACGCTTGTCCACCCGGCTATAGATGACGGGTCCAAACCCCAGCGAAAACACATCCGCATGGATGCCACACCAGCGCCCAACGATGTAGTGGCCATATTCATGGATGGCCACGATCACCGACAAGGCCACGATGAACGCCACAATCGTAAAGGCCAGATTGCCGAACATCGGCACGATTTGCATCAATTCCACGTTTTATCCCATATGGCTGATGGCTTCGGCCGCACGTATGCGGGCCAGCCGATCTGTTTCTAGCACGTTATCTAACGTGATTTCGGCATTTTGCAGCCCGTCAGATGATGACATTTTGTCGAGCGTCATCTCAACAACCCTTGCCATATCCAGAAACCCAATGTCACCCGCAATGAACCCATCCAACGCACGTTCCTTTGCGGCATTGAACACGGCACCCGACAGACCGCCCTCCCGCATCACCCGCTTGGCCAGCGCCAGCGCAGGATAACGGGCATCGTCCGGTGCCTCGAATGTCAGCGACCCGATCTTTGCAAGATCCAGCCGTTCCACCGGCAGATGCTTGCGGTCCGGCCAATGCAGCGCATAGCCGATGGCATGGCGCATATCGGGCGGACCCACGTGGGCCATCAATGCGCCGTCACGAAAGCCCACCATCGCATGGATCAGGCTTTCGCGATGCACCAGCACCTCTATCATCTCTGGCGTGACCGCGAAAAACTCTTTCGTTTCAATTAGCTCCATCGCCTTGTTGAACATCGACGCGCTGTCAATGGTGATCCGCTGGCCCATATCCCAGTTCGGATGGCTGGACGCCTCGGCCAATGTGGCCGTCGCCAGCTTTTCCACCGGCCAATCCCGAAACGCACCACCGCTAGCCGTGATGACAACACGCTCCACGGCGGCCATATCTTCGCCCACCAGCGCCTGAAAAACGGCTGAATGTTCGCTATCCACCGGCAGAACCGTGGCGCCATGCGCCCTGGCCGTGCTCAGCAAAAGCGGGCCGGCCGTGACCAGCGATTCCTTGTTGGCCAGCGCCAGCTTGGTGCCGTGCTCCAGCGCGACCAGACCGGGCACCAACCCGGCAGAGCCAACAATCGCCGACAGCGCCCAGTCCACCGGCCGGGCCGCCGCGGCCGCAATGGCATCAGGCCCTGCCGCCACCTCAACATCCGTTCCGGCCATCAAGTCCTTCAATTCATTGAAACATTCGGGATAGCAGGTCACCGCCAGATCAGCACGCAACCGGCGCGCATCCGCCGCCAGTTGCACCACATTGCGCCCTCCCGTCAACGCCACCACATCATAACCATCAGCATCACGCGCAATCAGGTCAATCGCACTTTGCCCCACAGACCCGGTTGCCCCAAACAGCGTGATCCGCCTCAAAAGGCTACTCCCGGAACGTTGAACACAACAGCGACCAGCAGCATGAACAGGGCGGCACCCAGCAAGGCGTCAAACCGGTCAAACAGGCCACCATGACCCGGGATCAGGGTTGAGCTGTCCTTGACACCCATCCGACGCTTCAGCGCGCTTTCGGCGATGTCACCCATCTGCCCGGCAAAGCTCAGCACCATGGAAATCAGCACAATGACAAGACCGGCATTGGTAAAAAGGGTAAAGATGAACCCGACAATTCCTGCCCCGATCCAACCGGCAACAGTCCCGCTCCATGTTTTCTTGGGGCTGACCTTGGGCCAGAATTTCGGACCCCCGATCGACTTGCCTGCAAAATAGCCAAAGATATCCGTGATAATCACCACTGACATCAGCCAAAGCAGCCAGATAAACCCGAAATCCATGCGGAAATGGACCAGACCCCACCCGGCAATCTGGATCCCTAGGGCAAAGATGAAAAACGTCTTTTGCTCTGTACGCAACTGGGTCACACCGATGATCGGCACCACCAGAAACAACAGCAGCGTCCAGCCAGTATCATTGGCCAACTGGCCCGACATGATCGACGCCACAAGTGCGGCCATCAGCATGCCCTTGGTAGGCTCTGCCGGGCGGATCATCATCCAGATTTCCCAGACCGTGACGGCCGAGACAAAGACAACCAGCATCTGAAACCAGACACCACCCAGGATCACACCCGCCGCACCAATCACCGTCATCGCCGCACTTGATGCAATACGAACGGTCAGATCATCCCACTTTGTCGGGTTTTGCGGGGGTGTTTCCATTGTCAGGCCGGAACTGCCCCGAACCTGCGGTCGCGGTGACCAAAACTCGCCAGGACACGGGCAAACTCGGCCTTGGTGAAATCGGGCCACAGGGTATCGACAAATTCATACTCGGAATAGGCCGACTGCCACAGCAGGAAGTTCGAAATCCGCGCTTCGCCGCTGGTGCGGATCACCAGATCAGGATCGGGCAACACATGGGTATCCAGGAATTTCGATAGGGTCTCGGCATCGACCTCATCATGGGTCAGACGGCCCTGCTCAATCTCATAGGCCAGCCGCTTGGCCGCACGGGTCACCTCATCGCGGCCACCATAATTCAACGCGACGGTCAGATGCACCGTGTCATTATCAGCCGTCAGCAGCTCCAAATCATCCATCAAAGAAACGAGCTTGTCATCCAGGCGAATACGGTCCCCGATAAAGCGGACGCGAACGCCCTTCTCTAACAACGCCTTCGCCTCACGTTCCAGATAGGTGCGAAACAGGCTCATCAGACCGGCCACTTCGGTCTGGGTCCGCTTCCAGTTTTCCGTCGAAAAGGCAAAGATCGTCAGATATTTGACACCCAGCCCCGGACAGGCGGCCACAATCTCGCGCACGCGGCGCGCACCGGCATGATGGCCAAACAGGCGCGGGCGGCCGCGTTGCTGGGCCCATCGGCCGTTGCCATCCATGATAATCGCCACGTGATGCGGGTTGGTCTTGGGGTCGATATCCTTGGGCATTCCGGCCGCCTTTCTGCGCGTCAGGGGCAGAGTTTTAAACCTGCATGATTTCCGCTTGTTTCGTTTCAAGCGTTTCATCAACGATCTTGATGTGGGCGTCTGTGATTTCCTGCACAGTGCTCTCCCAGAACTTCTGATCGTCTTCCGACATACCGTCGGACTTGGCTTTCTTGATCTGATCCATCCCGTCGCGGCGCAGGTTGCGAATGGACACGCGCGCGCTCTCGGCATAGTGGCCGGCAACCTTGGTCAGTTCGCGGCGGCGCTCCTCGTTCAGCTCCGGGATCGGCAGCATGATGATCGTACCGTTGAGCTGAGGATTGATTCCCAACCCACTCTCACGAATGGCTTTTTCTACCTTGCCGACCAAACCCTTGTCCCACACGTTGATCGTGACCATGCGCGGTTCCGGCACGTTGACAGTGCCCACCTGGTTGATCGGTGTCATCGACCCGTAGGCATCAACCATCACAGGCTCCAGCATGGACCCGGACGCGCGGCCCGTACGCAATGAGGCCAGTTCGGTGCGCAGATTGGCAATGGCCCCATCCATCCGGCGGCCCAGATCATCGGTATCAAGTTCAAAATCGTCTGACATCTTCTGCTCTTCCACTACGGGCTTTGCCCGGCTTTTCATCGTATTACGGGAATAGCCTGCACTTGTATAGGTCGGGATATGCGTACCGCTTCGGCATTTTTCGATCAGGTTTATCTTGACGCCCGCCGATCACGACGCAAGCGCTTTGAACGTAATGCCAGCAAACCCGGCACATATGCAGAAGCCAGAAGAAAGGCAGCAAGCCCACCCGTATATGGTATTACAAAAAGGTATCGCCCCATCGGCCCTCCGTGACAGGCCCAGCGGAACGGGTTGCAAGGCCAAAGCGCCCAGATCGTGGGGCCAATGATTACCAATACAAGAACGATGCCAACCGACCACCCAATAACATAGGTCTTGCTGCGCGGCGGAAAGAATGGATCGAAGAACTGACCGGACGACACATACCGCCCCTCAGCAAAAGACTGCGCAATGCTGCGTAAGGTTTCTTTTTCTGATCGCACGTCACAACGATCTAGGTATTTCGCTGCATCATCACTGAACGCCGCCAACTTCTGAAGGCTTCTCATTGTCCACTCACCTTCGTCCATCGAATAGATAGGCATCGAGTTGACAATCTTGTGCAAGTGAACGCCCGTTTCTTCCGCCATGCGCTCGTAAAGTCGATGATACTCCTCTTGATCCAATTCCAAGGCAATCAATTCCAGATCCGGCGTCAACTGTTTGGGATCGGCACCAAATTCATCCGCCAGAACACGGCATAAAGTGTCAAAGACATCGGGATCAAAAGCAGTCATGGCCCAAATCAGCCCTTCACAATCGTATAAGTCCCCTCGCCCGCCAGAATGCCACGGAACCCGCCGGGTTCATCCAGTGAAAAGACAATGATCGGCAGGGCGTTGTCGCGGGCCAGTGCTATCGCGCTCGCATCCATCACACCCAGATGTTTCTGCAACACCTCGTCGTAGCTGACGCTGTCATAGCGGACCGCATCATCATGTTTGGCCGGGTCCTTGTCATAGACACCGTCCACCTTGGTGCCCTTGAAAATCGCCTCGCAGGCCATTTCATTGGCACGCAGCGTTGCGGCGGTATCGGTCGTAAAATACGGATTGCCAGTCCCTGCTGCAAAGATACAAACACGTTTCTTTTCCAAATGGCGCACCGCGCGGCGTCGAATATAGGGCTCGGCCACTTCGTTCATGGTAATCGCCGAAATCACCCGAGTATGAATACCCAATTCCTCCAGCGCGGACTGCATCGCAAGCGCGTTCATCACCGTCGCCAGCATCCCCATGTAATCGGCCGTCGTCCGCTCCATCCCCTGGGCAGAGCCTTGCAAACCGCGGAAAATATTGCCCCCGCCGATCACCATGCAGATCTCGACCCCCAGATCATGCACGGATTTCACCTCGCGGGCGACGCGCTGCACCGTGGGTGGATGCAGCCCAAAGGACGTGTCGCCCATCAGCGCCTCACCCGAAATCTTGAGCATCACGCGTTTATACGTGGTCTCAGCCGCCGGCGCGGGCTGAATTGCGGTGTCGGTCATGGCGTCCCCCTGATGCGCAGAATGTTAGCGCGCAAAATGTCGGAAAAGCGGGCGGTGTTCAATGGCCGCTTGCCCATATTCGACCGGTTCGGCACTAATAGCGCGATGATCACGATTTACCCCGACATGCCGGTGCTGATTGCCGGACCAACAGCATCCGGCAAGTCCGCGCTGGCCTTGCGGATCGCAAAGGAACAAGGCGGCGTGATCGTGAACGCCGACGCGCTGCAGGTCTTCGATGGCTGGCGCATCCTGACAGCACGTCCAGACGATGCCGATCTGGCACTGGCCGAACACGCGCTCTATGGGCACGTGCAGTACGATGCCGACTATTCGGTGGGTCACTGGCTGCGGGATGTGGCACCCTTCCTGCAAGGGCGCAAACGCCCGATCATCGTTGGCGGCACCGGCCTGAATTTCAACGCGCTGACCAACGGGCTGGTCGATATCCCGGCCACCCCGTCAGCCTTACGCGAACGGGCCAACGCGCTGCCCCTACCGGCCCTGCTCGCCGATTTAGACGCCGAGACAAAAGCGCGGATCGACACGCAAAACCGGATGCGAGTGCAGCGGGCGTGGGAAGTGCTGCAGAACACCGGGCGCAGCCTTGCGTCATGGCAGGATACGACACCGCCGCCCCTTCTGCCGCTGGACCAAACCACCGGCATCACGCTGAACGCACCCAAGGAATGGCTCAACGCACGGATCGAAAAACGCTTCGATCTGATGCTGCAACACGGCGCCCTGGACGAGGCCCGCGCCATGCTGCCCCGCTGGGACCCTGGCCACCAGTCGGCCAAGGCCATCGGGGCGCCAGAACTGATCGGTCATCTAAAGGGCGAAATCAGCCTTCAGGACGCCCGCGAGACTGTTATCATCGCCTCGCGACAATATGCGAAACGACAACGCACATGGTTCCGGTCCCGGCACAAAGCGTGGGCACATATCGACGCCAGCCAACCTGACATTTCCGCAACACTGCGATTCGCCGATCAACCAATGGATTGATCTGACAGGGCTTTCTGTCAAGACTTGTCAAAAATCAACATTGAGGCAAAGTTGATGACCATGATGACGGAAATCCAGCCGTCGGCGCTTGCGCTGACGCCCTTGACCTATGGCGGCCCGGCCCTGCGCTGGCGGACCGAGGCGATGCGCAGTCACGACACGCCGCGCCTGATCCATATCACCAAGGGACAGGGGCGGATCACTGTTGCGGGCATGACCAACGGCTATGGGCCCAATAACCTGATCTTCATTCCGCCGCACACCATGTACGGGATCGAGGTCGGACCAACTGTTTTTGGACAAATCCTGTCCTTGCCCAATACCGGCGACTGGCCCGATACGCCGTTCCATCTGCGATTGCTCGACGTGGTGCCGCAAAAGGACCTGAGCAATCTGATCGAAGCCATCGAACGCGAATTGAAACCTACAGGCGACAGCCGGGCGGCCCATTGTCATCTTGGATTGCTCAGCATCTTTGTCGAACGACAGCTGCAGGCCCGCGACCCACAGACCATCGACAAACGGCGTCATACGGCGGCAGCCAAACTGGTCGCGCGCTATACACAGATGATCGCCCGCGATTTTCACTCCGACCGCAGCGTGACCGACTACGCGGCGGCACTCGGCGTCACCCCGACCCATCTGACCCGCTGCTGCAAGCAGACCTGCGACCGATCAGCGCTGGACCTTCTCAACGACCGGATCCATTTTGAGGCCTGCACACTGTTGCGGGATACGGCAACACCCATTCAGGATGTGGCCAAGGCGCTCGGATTCCAGTCACCGGCCTATTTCACACGCAGTTTCCAGTGCAAGTCAGGCCTGACACCCTCCGAATTCCGGCGCAACAGAGGCGGCTCCAACCGCAGCTGACGCTGCATTGCAGCGCCAAAGCGCTTTGATTTTCACAGGCCCAACATGTCGTTTTTTGGTGGGTGACCTGTCGTAAATGACATATGTTTGACAAAAGCGTCGGTTGACCTGCCCCCCCAACTTATGCGGTGATAGCGCGGGACGGGATGAAGCGTAAACGCAGCCAAGGCGATCTATTCTCCATCCTCAAAACAAAGATGTGTCACAGGGAGAACAGAATGACGCAATCCACGAAAATTCATCCAGCCGCGCTTATGTACGCCGCCGAGGAAAAGGCGGGCAAACTCAGCCGCCGGGAATTCCTGACGCGGGCAACCAGCCTCGGTCTGACGGCGACAGCCGCCTATGGCCTTTTGGGTCTGACTGCACCAGCCAAGGCAGATGGCCACGCCCAGCAAGGCGGCACGCTGCGCATGCAGATGGAAGTCCGCGCGCTCAAGGATCCGCGCACCTATGACTGGACCCAGATCGCCTATTACTCCAACGGCTGGCTTGAATACCTCGTCGAATACAACAATGACGGGTCGTTCGCGCCGATGCTGCTTGAAAGCTGGGAAGTCAACGAAGACGCCACCGAATACACGCTCAAGGTCCGTCAGGGCGTCAAGTGGAACAACGGCGATGATTTCACCGCCGAAGACGTGGCGCGCAACATCGCCGGCTGGTGTGACAAGAATGTCGAAGGCAACTCCATGGCCGGGCGCTTCGCCACACTGATCGACGAAGCCACCGGTCAGGCCGTCGAAGGCGGCATCGAAGTGGTTGACGCCAGCACCGTCAAACTGAACCTGCCCGCCTCCGACATCTCGCTGATCGCAGGCATGGCCGACTACCCCGCCGCCATCACACCAGCTGATTTCGATCCTGAAAACATGACGGGCAATCCTGTGGGCACCGGGCCATACCTGCCCGAAAGCCTCGAGGTCGGGGTCAAGGGCGTGCTGGTCCGCAACGAAGGCTTTGAATGGTGGGGTTACGAGGCTGGCAAAGGCGCCTTCCTCGACCGGGTCGAATTCATCGACTACGGCACGGACCCATCGGCTTGGGTCGCAGCCGCCTCGGCTGACGAGGTTGACATGCTCTATGAAACAGTTGGCGACTTCGTTGACATCATGGAAAGCATCGGCTGGGAACGGTCCGAAGTGGCATCAGGTGCCACCATCGCCATCCGGCCCAACCAACTGGCCGAAGTAGACGGCAAACAGCCCTATGCAGACGTGCGGGTGCGCCAGGCCATCGCGATGGCCGTCAATAACGAGGTCTGCCTCGAACTGGGCTATGCCAATCGCGGTCAGACCGCCAAAAACTTCCATGTTGGGCCAATGCACCCCGAATATGCTGACATCGAAGGGATGCCATACGATCCCGAAGGTGCGCTGGCACTGCTGACAGAGGCAGGCATGGCCGATTTCGAGATGGAAATCATCTCGATCGACGATGACTGGCGCAAGAACACCACCGATGCCGTGGCAGCCCAACTGCGCGACGCCGGTTTCAACGTCAAGCGGACCATCATCCCTGGCTCCACTTTCTGGAACGACTGGACAAAATACCCGTTCAGCTCGACCAACTGGAACCACCGGCCACTTGGCACCCAGATCCTCGCGCTGGCCTACCGGTCCGGCGAAGCCTGGAACGAAAGCGGCTTTGCCAATGCCGAATTCGACGCGCTGCTGGCCGAAGCCAACTCCATCGCTGATGCCGATGCACGGCGCGAAGTGATGGCCAAGCTGCAGGCGATCATGCGTGACGAAGGCGTGACGATCCAGCCGTATTGGCGCTCGCTCTACCGGCACGCCAAGCCGGGCATTGTAGGCTGGGATATGCACATCGCGTATCTGCCACAGGTCTACAAGATGGCATTTGCCGCCTAAATCCTTCGGGCCGCTCCAGCGATGGGGCGGCCCTTTTCACGACAGGTGGATCACCGGTGAACCGGGGCCGCACAAAACAAGAAGTCGGGCAATGACCTGACGCTGCTGACCAACAGGGGCCTTTATGGGACTGTTTATTTTACGCCGCCTTGGGGTGATGCTCCTCACGGCTTTATGTCTGACGTTTATCGTCTTTTGGCTAACCAATCTGGGGCCAAATCTCGAAAAACTGGCCAAGACCCAGGGCAATGCCCGGATGACAGACGACGCGGTTGTCAGCTGGCTGGAAAACCGCGGCTATTCCCAACCCCTGCCCGTCAAATACGGCCAATGGCTCGGCGTGCTACCCGGCTACGTCATCGATGGCTCCGATGGAGAAACGCGCGCGCGCTGTCAGGAGCCGGGCCAACCATTGGACGAGGTATCGACTTTCTGCGGTATCCTGCAAGGTGACTGGGGCTTTTCCACGGTGTTCAAGGATGAGGTGGGCAGCATTGTCGCGACCCGGCTTGGCTTGACCGGAAAACTGATGTTCTGGGTGATGATGGTCATGGTGCCCGGCGCATTGATTATTGGTGTGCTTGCTGGGATGCGTGAAGGGTCGCGGACAGACCGGACCCTTTCAACTGTCTCCATCGTCTCTACCGCGACGCCCGAATACGTCTCTGGTGTTGTCTTTATCTCCGTCTTCGCCACCGCAACCTTCGGCATGCAATGGTTCAAGGGTACGGCGACCGCGGCCATGGACGACGCGACCTTCGAAAACTTCTTCCTGCCGGTAATCACCATCGCACTCTACGGGATGGGCTACATCGCCCGTATGACGCGGGCCAGCATGACCGAGGTCATGACAGCACAATACATCCGCACGGCCCGGCTCAAGGGTGTCAGCTTCCCCAAGATCGTGCTGAAACACGCCTTGCGGAACGCCCTGATCGCCCCCTTTACGGTGATCATGCTGCAATTCCCGTGGCTGTTGAATGGGGTCGTGATCGTCGAAACGCTCTTCAACTACAAGGGCTTCGGCTGGGTACTGGTGCAGGCCGCCGGCAATAACGACATCGAATTGCTGCTCGGCGTCTCGGTCGTCTCTGTCTTCGTGGTGCTGATCACACAGCTGATTTCCGATATCGGCTACGTCTTCCTCAATCCACGCATTCGTATTTCTTAAGGGGAAATGGACATGGAACCTCTCACATGGACAGGCGCGCTCGGCGCATTCCTCAACCCGGCACTCGGGCTGGGCGTTGTAATCCTCGCCATCGGGATCTTTGCACAGATCGTGCTTGGCTTCTTCACCGCGCCCATGACACTGCAGGCCAATGCGGATGGTACATTGCAAGGGCGCGAAGGGCTTCTGGGCACAGTCGAAACGGTGAACAAGTACCTTTTCCTCTTCGTTCTGGTGCTGGTACTTGCCTACCTGATCGGCGGTATCGTCACGCCTTATGGCACCGGCGGCATCATTGGCGAAATGTCACGCCAGTTCCTGCCCGTCTGGGTGGCGCTTCTGGTCACCTTCGGCCTCTCGATCCTCTACAAACGAAAACTCGGCCTTTATGGCAAACTCTTTGACAGCACGGTCGGCATGATTGGTTTCGGGATCGTCATGTTCTGGGTGTTCACCGCACTCTTTGTCGGCCTGTTCGACCTGATCGCGACACATGACTACCTCAGCCAGGTCTCAGGTCTCAAAAACAAGGGCCCCGGCATCCCCGTGCCGGAAGGCACGGACGGGGCTATCCCCCACTATCTTTTGGGGGGTGACAACCTCGCCCGCGATATCTTCAGCCGGGTCGTTGTCGGGTCCACCTTCGTGATTGCCATCGCACCGCTGGCCACCGTCTTTGCCTTCATGGTCGGCATTACGCTGGGCCTGCCCGCAGGCTATTATGGCGGCAAGCTCGACACGTTCCTCTCTTTTGTTGCCAACCTGATCCTGGCTTTCCCTGTGATCCTGCTCTTTTACCTGCTGGTCACACCGGAAATCGTACTGACGGGCATCCCTTCCTACATGGCCGCGTTCCTGTTCATCTTCCCGCTGATCTTTTTCGGCGTGCTGCTGAACTCGCGCTACTACACCCAACCGGCCAAACGTAACGCCATTCTGATCCCGGTGCTGGGCATCCTCGGCTGGCTTTATCTGTCGGTGGTCAACCAGAAAGGCACGGTGATCGATTTCCTGCCTGAATGGTTCGACCTCTTCGATATCTCGATCCTCGTCGTCTTCGTCTCGGTGGTCTTCGTGAACGCACCCACGGTCTTCCGGATCGTGCGGGGGCTGACCCTCGATCTGCGTACGCGCGATTATGTGGCTGCCGCCCAGACGCGGGGCGAAGGGGCATGGTACATCATGCTGTGGGAAATCCTGCCCAACGCACGCGGGCCACTGATCGTCGATTTCTGCCTGCGAATCGGCTACACGACCATCCTGCTCGGAACCCTCGGCTTCTTCGGTCTGGGCCTGTCGTCCGAAAGCCCCGATTGGGGGACCACGATCAATGAAGGGCGCAAGCTGCTTCTGATCTTCGCCCACCCGGCCTTGCCACCTGCTGTCGCGCTCCTCAGCCTCGTTCTGGGGCTGAACCTTCTGGCCGACGGCCTGCGCGAGGAAAGCCTGAAAGATTAATAGTTAACGGACCCCGCGTGCGGTGGGGTCCGACGTTTTGCCGACGCAAGTCCGACGCGATGCCGACAGCAAAAATCGGCGCTGAAAGGAAAAAGTTAATGGCCACGCTCGATCAAGCCGAACCCATCCTCGAAATCGACAAATTGTCCATTTCCTTCTTCACCCGCCTGCGCGAAATCCCCGCCGTGATGGATTTTTCCGCCAAGGTCATGCCAGGCGAAGCCCTTGGTCTTGTTGGGGAATCCGGCTGCGGAAAATCCACCGTGGCGCTTGGCGTGATGCAGGATCTGGGCGTGAACGGGCGCATCGTTGGTGGCTCAATCAAGTTCAAGGGCGAAGAGATGAACACGATGTCGCCCGAACGGCTACGCGACATCCGCGGCAACGAAATTGCCATGATATATCAAGAACCTATGGCATCCCTGAACCCCGCCATGAAGATCGGCAAACAGCTGATGGAAGTCCCGATGATCCACGAAGGTGTCTCGGAAAAAGAGGCCTATGCGCGGGCTCTGGAAGTCGTCACAGACGTCAAACTGCCAGACCCCGAACGCATGCTCAAAAGCTATCCCCACCAGCTCTCCGGCGGTCAGCAACAGCGCATCGTGATCGCCATGGCGCTAATGTCCAAACCGGCGCTTCTGATCCTCGACGAACCGACCACAGCCCTCGACGTGACCGTCGAAGCCGCCGTCGTTGAACTGGTCAAGGATCTGGGCAAGAAATACGGCACATCGATGCTTTTTATCAGCCACAACTTAGGCTTAGTGCTGGAAACCTGCGACCGGATCTGCGTGATGTATTCCGGCGAAGCTGTGGAACGCGGCAGCATCGAAGACGTGTTCGACGAAATGCAGCACCCCTATACACAAGCCCTGTTCCGGTCGATCCCACTGCCCGGCGCGGATAAGAACGCGCGCCCGCTCATCGCGATCCCCGGCAATTTCCCCCTGCCCCACGAACGCCCCAAAGGCTGTAATTTCGGCCCCCGTTGCGACTATTTCGAAGAAGGGCGTTGCGACGCCGGTTTCGTGCCCATGGTGCAGGTCAAAGGCAATGATCGCCACCAGACCCGCTGCCTCAGACACGAGGAAATCGACTGGGCCGCACCGCCGCAAATTGCTGAAAAGAAACAGAAAGGCGATATCGGGCCGGTGGTTCTGAAAATGGACAACCTCAAGAAATATTACGAGGTCGCGGCCAACGCCCTTTTCGGCGGCGGCGACAAAAAGGTGGTCAAAGCCAACGAAACCCTGTCGTTCGAGGCCCGCGAAAGCGAAACGCTCGCCATCGTGGGCGAATCCGGCTGCGGCAAATCCACCTTTGCCAAGGTGCTGATGGGGCTTGAGACTGCCACCGAAGGCCAGATTCTGCTGGATAATCAATCCATTGGCGATATAGCCATCGAAAACCGCGACACCAAAACGGTGGCCGACATCCAGATGGTCTTTCAAAACCCGTTCGATACGCTCAATCCTTCAATGACCGTCGGACGCCAGATCATGCGGGCGCTGGAAATCTTCGGGATCGGTAATAACGATGCCGAACGGCGCGACCGCATGCTGGACCTGCTCGACCTTGTTAAACTCCCCCGCGCCTTCGCCGACCGGATGCCACGACAGCTATCAGGCGGGCAAAAACAACGGGTTGGCATCGCACGCGCCTTTGCAGGCGACGCCCGGATCGTGGTCGCGGATGAACCTGTTTCGGCGCTGGATGTGTCCGTTCAGGCGGCAGTGACCGATCTGTTAATGGAAATTCAACGCGAACATAAGACAACGCTGCTGTTCATCAGCCACGACCTGTCGATCGTGCGCTACCTCAGTGACCGCGTCATGGTCATGTATCTGGGCCATGTCGTCGAACTTGGCACCACCGATCAGGTATTCTCGCCCCCCTACCACCCCTATACAGAGGCTTTGCTGTCTGCCGTTCCCATCGCCGACACATCGGTAAAGAAAAAACATATCGTGCTGGAGGGTGATATCCCCTCAGCCATGAACCCGCCCAGCGGTTGCCCGTTCCAGACGCGCTGTCGCTGGAAATCCCAGGTCGCCGGTGACCTTTGCGAGCGAGAGGTGCCACCGGTCCGCATGGTGGCAGACGGTCACCAGATCAAATGCCATCTGAGCGATGCAGAACTGGCCAATATGGAACCCGTGATCCAGATCGCCGCTGAATAAGGGAACCTTGTCGGCACTCAGCGATTGTCCCTTCGAACAAAGGGGATTTTCAATGGCAACCGACAAGATGAACTGGGCGCTTCCGATCATGCGGCTTGGCTACGCAGGCCGCGGGCTGACATATCTGGCCATTGCGGGCCTGTCGCTCTGGGCCATCTGGCAAGGCGGCGATGCGCAAGGCACATCTGCGGCGCTGCGTCAGATCGAAACCTCGCCCTTTGGCATGATCATCTTGCTGATCATCGGTGCGGGATTACTGAGCTACACGCTGTGGCGAGTGATCGACGGCGTTTCGGACCTCGAGGAAGAAGGATCAGACGTCACCGGCATCATCGGTCGCGCCGGCATGATCACCACCGGCCTGATCCACGCGGCCATCGGCATCGCCGCCCTTGCGCTGGTCTTCGGGCGCGACAGCGGCGATGGCGGCAATTCCCGCATCGTACAGGCTACCGAGACGATTATGTCAGCGCCATTCGGCGTCTGGCTTGTCGGCCTCGCAGGTCTGCTGACGCTGGGATCTGGCCTCTATTATCTGCACAAGGCATGGTCGCGATCCTATCGCCAGAAACTGGCGGCGAACCATTTCACCACACATTGGGACGGCCTGCTAAGGCTGGGTGTGGCGGCCCAGGGGATTGTCGTCACCATCATCGGCGTCTTTCTGATCTATGCATTCTGGGTCAATGACGCCGATCAGGCCGGGGGGCTGGATCAGACATTCGACTGGCTGTCCGACCAGGTTTACGGGCAGATCCTCGTCACCTTCCTCTGTGTCGGGCTTCTGGGCTTTGCGCTGTTTCTTTTTGTCAACGCAGCCTACCGCACAGTGCCGCGCCTGTCAGACCCCGACATCAAATCACTGGCCGATGAACTGCGTTAACGCCCCCAAATGACCTGCACATAACTCTGGGTCTCGCGATATGGCGGAACGCCGCTGTACCGCTCCACCGCGCCTGGCCCAGCGTTATAAGCCGCCAGCGCCAACCGCCAATTGCCGAACTTGTCATATTGCTGGCGCAGATAGCGCGCGCCGCCGTCCAGGTTCTGCACTGCATCGCTAGGGTCCACACCCAAAGCCCGCGCCGTTTGTGGCATCAGCTGCGCGAGGCCAAGCGCGCCCTTATGCGATCGGGCATTCGGGTTCCACCCGCTTTCCTGCTGCACCAGCCTAAGGAAAAGATCTTCAGGCACACCGTATCGACGCGCCGCAGACCGGGCCACATCCAGATACTGCCCGCGATAGCCGCCCGTATAAGCAGGCACCGACCCCGGCGCGCCCGGCACCTCAATGCGCGGCGGCTGAAGACGGACAGAATTGTTGTATTGCTGCGCCGCACGTCCATCCAGAACCGATAGCTGGCTTTGAAACAACGACGTCCGCGACATCGTCGAAACCTGTTCCTGAGCGGAAAGACCCGTTGCGGCCATCACGCCTACAACACCCAAAACCAATCCTGAATTTCGCATGTCAAATGCCCATACCTGATAATCGCGGCAACCGTAGTGCTTTTTTGGCAGATGACCAAGCCCCAGTTGTGGCAACCCTTCATTAACCAATGTACGTTTACCAAAACGCAATCAAAAGATTCGAAAGGGCGTCATGGCCGGATCAGTGAACAAAGTTATTCTTATCGGCAATCTGGGTGCGGACCCGGAAGTGCGCACATTCCAGAATGGCGGCAAGGTCTGTAACCTGCGCATCGCCACATCCGAAACCTGGAAAGACCGTAACACCGGTGAACGGCGCGAAAAGACCGAGTGGCACAGCGTTGCCATCTTTCAGGAAGGGCTTGTGCGGGTTGCCGAACAATACCTCAAGAAAGGCTCCAAGGTTTACATCGAAGGCAAACTGCAGACACGCAAATGGCAGGATCAATCCGGCCAGGACAGGTATTCGACCGAGGTTGTTTTGCAAGGCATCGGCGGCAATCTGACCATGCTGGATGGCCGTGGCGAAGGCGGTAGCGGCGGCGGTGGCAGCTACGGTGGCGGTGGCAGCAGCTATGGTGGAAATGATGGCGGCTATAGCGGCGGATCATCGCAACAAGGCGGTGGCGGCAGCGACATGGACGACGAGATCCCGTTCTAAGCCATATGCAATTTGCGCCAGAAGCCCAGATTCTGATCCTGAACGGTGTGATACTGGCGGTTGCGTATCTGGGCATCTACCCCAGTCTTGAAGAAAAGACGCTGAACCGCATCATGACCATTGATGTGGTTCTGTCCGCCCTTGCACTGACCGTGGCGGGTGCCTTGTTCTGGGGCACCGGCACCCGGTTCAACATGTTGTTCTTTCACAGCAATTGGGCGGTCTTCACGATCATCACACTATTCGTGATGGAGGTGCCGATTTTCCTGAACTTTGCCCGGAAACACGGGATCAATCTGTTTGACGATCCAGACTAGCGGCCCGCCAACGCATCGGTCAGCACACCCAGCACCTTGTCGCGCGGCACATCTGATGTGATGAACGCATCCCCAATCCCGCGCGCCAGAATGAACCGCAGCTTGCCGTCCTTCACCTTCTTGTCCTGACCCATCAGATCCAGAAGCCCGGCGGCATCCGGCAGATCGCCGGGGATATCGGCGATATCGACCTTCATGCCCATATCCCGCAGATGCGCACGCACCCGGCTTGGGTCTTCCTGACTGCACAGGCCCATCCGCGCCGACAGTTCAAACGCCAGCGCACAGCCGATCGCTACCCCCTCACCATGCAGTAGGCGGTCGGAATATCCGGTCGCGGCCTCCAGCGCGTGACAGAACGTATGCCCCAGGTTCAATAGCGCCCGGTCCCCCTGCTCTGTCTCGTCACGCTGCACGATATCGGCCTTCATCTGGCAGGATCGTTTGACCGCCCGCACCCGCGCCGCCATGTCGCCAGCCGCCAGTGCCGGACCTTCGGCTTCAAGCCAGTCAAAGAACGCGGCATCACCCAGCAACCCGTATTTGACCACCTCACCATAGCCCGCCAGAAAATCGCGCGGGGTCAACGTGCCCAGCAGCGCGGTATCCGCCAGAACAAGGCTGGGCTGATGAAATGCACCGATCAGGTTCTTGCCAGTAGGCGAATTGATCCCGGTCTTGCCACCGACCGAGCTGTCAACCTGCGCTAGCAGACTTGTTGGGATCTGCACAAACCTGACACCCCGGCGCAGGATTGCTGCGGCAAACCCCGCCAGATCACCGATAACCCCGCCACCAAAGGCGATAACAATATCACCCCGTTCAACCCGCTGCGCCAACAGCCACTCCACCGTGCGCTCCAGTTCAGCCCAGCATTTTGTGGCTTCGCCCGGCGGCAGCGCCAAAGCCTCAGACGTCAGACCAGCCTCTGCCAGTCCGGTCTGCAATTGCGCCAGATGCAGGTCCGCGACATTTTTATCCGTCACGACACAGACATGCCGCCGTCCTCCCAGTTCGGCCAGAGACGCACCCGCCTGATCCAACAGACCCGGACCGATATGGATATCATAAGCGCGACCCGGCAGGTCAACATGCACGGTTTCGGCAATCATCAAACGGTCTCCAGAATATCAGGGCGGGTCAGCAAAAGCTCGATAACCCCTTGTGTTGTCTCTTCAATCGAGGCCCCCGCGACAATCTCCGCATGCAGCGATGCCTTGGCATAGATCGGGGTACGCTCATTGAAAATGCGTTGCAGCGTGCCTTTGGGGTCAGCGGTCCGAAGCAGCGGTCGCGTATCCTTGTGCCTGACCCTTTCCCACAAAATGGACAAGTCCGCATTCAGCCACAGGGCAATGCCCATCTCGGCAATCGCGGTGCGGTTTCCCTCCGCCAGAAACGCACCACCACCAGTGGACACAACCTGTGGCGGGCCGGATAACAGACGGCGCAAGACCTCCGCTTCGCGCTCGCGGAAGAAATCCTCACCGTCACGCTCGAAAATCTCGGCAATCGTCAGGGCGGCGGCCTCTTCAATGGCGCTGTCGCTGTCAACGAAATCAACGCCCAGACGTGCGGCCAGGGCACGACCAATTGCCGTCTTGCCCGATCCCATCATCCCCACCAACACAACTGTCCGATGCAGATGGAATTGCGGCGCATCCGCCATATGCCCAGACCTCCTGTTCGGCCAACCGCCGCCACATGAAAAATTAATGAATGAATGCCGTGATCTTGCGCAAAAGACCATATATAAACACCGTAACAAGTGGCATTCAGACCACTAATCGAGGCAGAATAGTAAGCAAGGGGCGGGCAATGTGGCGACTGATCAAGGCACTGCTATTTTTGATAGTACTGGCGGGCGTGGCACTTGTCGCTTACGCCTATATTGGCCCTATATTCTTCCCCGCAGATTTTGCCGCCCCAACCCAAGAGGTAACACGCCCTGTCACGCTGGAAACAAACTAGGCCGCTGACCGCGCTGGCGATGATCCTTGCCACGGCGGCTGCCGGGCAAGAGGATGGTGCCCCTTTATCCGCCATCGACTGGCTGTCACAAAGCATCGAGCCGGCCGCCATTGCCGAACCAGCCGTGGCAAGCGAGATTACGACACCGCAAATCACCGTCAGCCCGCTGGACCGGCCATCAAAGGACCGCATCGGCCTGCTGCCCGCCAGTGTGACCGGCCTGCCCCCGTCCATCTGGTCAGGCAGTGATGAGGCGACGCTGGTCACACTGGTTCAGGCAGAGCGGGTCGAAACGCTGCCTGCCATTCAGGAATTCCTGAAGGTGCTGATACTGGCCGAGGCTGATCCACCGCTCGGCGCGGGTCCCGATGGTGCGCTTTTTCTGGCGCGCGTCGACAAACTTCTTGACCTAGGCGCGTTGGAACAGGCCAAATCGCTTATCGAAGCCGCCGAACCCGATACCGTTCCTTTGTTTCGCCGGTGGTTCGACGTAGCCCTTCTGACCGGGACGGAGGATCAGGCCTGCGATGTCGTCCGTGACACACCATCAGTTGCGCCCACCTACCCTGCTCGCATCTTTTGCCTGGCGCGCAACGGCGACTGGGCTGCCGCAGCACTGACGCTGAACACCCATCGCGTGCTGGGCGACATCACCGAACAGGAAGAGGCGCTGCTATCCCGCTTTCTTGACCCCGAACTTTACGAGGGTGAGCCGTCGCTGGAACCGCCAGCGCGCGTCAGCCCATTGATGTTCCGCATGCATGAGGCGATTGGCGAACCATTGATCACCCGCAACCTGCCCTTGGCGTTTGCACATGCCGATCTGCGCAGCACTACCGCCTGGAAATCCCAGATCGAGGCGGCGGAAAGGCTTGCCCGTCACGGGGCTGTTTCCGAAAACGTTCTGCAACAGGTCTACACCGCCCGCACGCCCGCCGCCTCTGGCGGAATCTGGGAACGGGCCGCAGCGATCCAGCGGTTCGATGCGGCCATGCAATCACGCGACACTGATGCCATTGCGCGAACTCTGCCCACCGCATGGAACGCCATAAAACAGGCACAGGCCGAAATCCAGTTCGCCAAGCTTTATGGCATGGACCTGATCGACCTGCCGCTGGATGGGGAGGCAGACAAACTTGCCTTCGAAATCAGTCTGCTATCAGGCGACTATGAATCCGCAGCGCTTGATGCCGCTGGATCCGATCACGACGCGTTCCTGATGGCTATCGCACGCGGTGTGCCGCAAGAGGTACGGGTGACAACCCCCAAGGAACTGGCCATTCAAGCCGCTTTCAACGGCGCGCCACCACCTGACGTTCTGCAAAACCTAGTGGCCGAGGGCAAACTGGGCGAGGCCTTGCTACGCGCCGTCGCCCTCTTTAACGAAGGCTACTCCGGCGATATGCGCTCCGTCACCGATGCACTTGCATTGTTCCGCTCGGTCGGGCTGGAGGACACAGCACGCCGGGCGGCATTGCAATTGATGATCCTGGACCGGGAAACGTGACCAACGCCACACAGCCAATGGCCCGCTGGGTGCAAACCTTTCTTGAGGCGCAAGCTGCAGAACTGGACGCCGCTACCAACACACAACTGGCTTATGCCCGCGATCTGCAGGCATTTGCGGAATGGCTTACAGACAAATCGCTCCATTATGGCACCGCCACACAGGACAATATCGAAAGCTACCTGATTGATTGCGAAGCCGAAGGTCTGGCCAAATCCACCCGCGCCCGGCGGCTATCGGCGATCAAGCAACTCTACCGTTTCGCGTTTGAGGAAGGCTGGCGCGACGACAACCCAGCGATCCAGATCAAGGGGCCCGGTCGGGCACAAAGGCTGCCGAAAACGCTGGAGATTGCAGAAGTGGACCGACTGCTTGATGCGGCCCGCAACACGCCACGCGACCGGTTGCGTAACACCTGCCTGATGGAACTGCTTTATGCGACCGGGATGCGCGTGACCGAATTGATCAGCCTGCCTGTCTCTGCCGCACGCGGTGATCCACGCATGCTGCTGGTACGCGGCAAAGGCGGCAAGGAACGGCTGGTGCCGCTTTCACCACCCGCACGCAGCGCACTTGCTGCCTATCTGGTCGAACGCGATGACGCTGAAGAAGTCGTGCGGCGCGCGGGCAAGCCAACGTCAAAGTTTTTGTTTCCCTCGCGCGGGGCTGCGGGGCATATGACACGGCAACGGTTCTTTGGACTGATCAAGGAATTTGCCGTCGCCGGTGGCGTATCACCCGCCAAGGTCACCCCACACACTCTGCGGCATGCCTTTGCCACGCATCTGTTGGCGGGCGGGGCCGATCTGCGCTCTATCCAGACCATGCTGGGCCACGCAGATGTCGCCACGACCGAGATTTACACCCACGTTCTGGATGCCCGGCTCAAGGAACTGGTGCTGGATCATCACCCGCTGGCAAAGCCTTCCAAGGCTTGAAGCTGGCACGTCTAACCCCCATAAATGCAATGTCTTTATGTGAAAGCCTCTGATGGAATCCTCGATCTCTGACGCCGCCTTCTGGATCACGGCTGCTGCTATTCTTGTTCTTCTGGTGATGTCCGGGTTCTTCTCGGGGTCCGAGACGGCGCTGACCGCCGCGTCGCGGGGCAAACTGCGGACGGCTGCCGACAAGGGATCGAAAGGTGCCGAACGCGCGCTGAAGATCACAGAAGACAATGAACGGCTGATCGGCTCGGTCCTGTTGGGCAATAACGTGGTCAATATCCTCGCCACCTCATTGGCGACAGCTGTTTTGACCCAGCTTTTCGGACAGAATGGGGTGGCCGCCGCAACCCTGATCATGACCTTACTTGTCCTGATCTTTGCGGAGGTACTGCCAAAAACCTTTGCCATTACCTATCCCGAAACTGTCGCGTCCCGTGTGGCCGCGCCTATTGGGCTGATCGTTCTGATATTCTCGCCCATCGTAACCGCTGTCCGCTATCTTGTGCGCGGTGTGCTGTTCTTGTTCGGCGTCCGCACGGACCCCGACAGCCACATCCTGGCTGTCCGTGAAGAAATCGCCGGGGCCCTGTCACTGGGCCATTCCGAAGGGATTGTGGAAAAGGAAGACCGCGATCGAATCCTTGGCGCGCTCGATCTGAATGATCGCACGGTGGAAGAGGTCATGTTGCACCGCTCAGGGATTGAGATGATTGATGCGGCCATGCCGCCGGAAGATATCCTCGCCCAGATCCTGACCAGCCAGCATACCCGCCTGCCCCTATTCCGGGACAATCAGGAAAACATTGTTGGCGTGATCCACGCCAAGGATCTGCTGCGCGCCATGCACAAGCTGCTCGCGGGCGATGATGACATCAAAGGCCTGGCAAAGTTCGATGTGATGCGGGTCGCGATGGAGCCCTATTTCATCCCGGAAACCACAACGCTTGATGAACAGATGCGTAACTTTCTTAAACGAAAGACCCATTTTGCGCTGGTGGTGGATGAATATGGCGGGCTCGAAGGGCTGATCACGCTTGAGGACATCCTTGAAGAGATCGTGGGCGAAATCGCCGATGAATTTGACGATCACGAAGAAGACCAGATCGAAGAGACAGAAGATGGCGCATATCTGGTTGATGGTGGCATGACCATCCGCGATCTGAACCGGTCACATGACTGGAACCTGCCCGACGAAGAAGCAAACACCGTCGCCGGGCTGGTCATCCACGAGGCGCAGATGATTCCGCTGGAAGGTCAGGTGTTCTCTTTCCATGGCTTCCGGTTCGAAGTGGTCAGCAAGGATCAAAACCGGATCACGACCCTGAAAATCAGGAAGCTTTGACGCGGGCTGCCAACCCGCGCAAGGCGGTATTCAGCACCAGCGCATCGCCACCAACACCCAGGAACGTGACCCCCATATCGGCATAGGTCTGGAACTGGCTTTCATCAAAGGTGACGATCCCGGCGATCTTGCCTGCAGCGACCGTTCGGGCAATCAGATGCGCAATCGCCTTGGTCACCTCAGGATGGTCGGGCTGACCGGGATACCCCATATCGGCGGACAGATCGGCCGGACCAACAAAAACACCATCAACCCCTTGCGTGGTTGCGATGGCATCAATGTTGTCAACGGCTGCGGCACTTTCAGCCTGCACCAGCAGACACATCTGCGCATTGGCGGCTGTTGGATAATCGGCGACCGCGCCAAATCCGGAGGCCCGGGCGAGCAAGGCGCCCATACCGCGAATGCCATCCGGCGGATAGCGCATGGCGCGCGCCATCTCATCCGCTTTTTCAGCATCATCGACCATGGGCACAAGAACCGTCTGCACACCCAGATCAAGCACCTGCTTGACCATCCAGACCTCTGCACTGGCAATCCGCACCACAACCGACGTCCCCGTGGCACGCAACGCCTGCACCTGCGGCAACATATCGGTGATCGTGTTGGGGCCGTGTTCACCATCAATCAGGCACCAGTCAAAGCCGGCATCACCGGCAATTTCCGCAGCCACAGGTGACCCGGTCGTCAGCCATAGCCCATGCTGCACCCGGCCCGCGACCAACGCCTTTTTCAGTGTGTTCTCAGGTACTTTCATCGCCTACCCCAAATAGAAATCGCGCCGATGCGATCACATCGACGCGACACTGGCAACCGCGAACTTGTTAACGATAGTAGAGCGATTTGCCGTTGTGGAAGATCTGAACCTTGGCGGGATCAGCCGTGAATTTCAGGGCCTTGCCCCGGATATCTGTGTGAATACCAGGCAGCTTGGCAATCACTGTATCTGTGTCCGTATCAGCACGCGGTGGTTCAAAATAAAGCTGTGTGACCTCGCCAAGCGCCTCGACAATGCTTACCGTATCAGAGAACAGATAATCATCGCCCTCCGTCAGGATCATGTCTTCGGGACGCACGCCGATATTGACCTTCAGCCCCTTGTCAGAACTCTCGGTCGGCACCGCAGACACCGCACTGCCGCCATCGTCAAGTTTCACTTTGGTTTGCGCACCGGTTTCGACAATCTCACCGCTCAGCAAGTTCATCGCCGGTGAGCCAATGAACTGGGCCACAAACTCGTTCTCCGGGCGCTCATAGAGTTCCAGCGGTGATCCGACCTGCGCGATCCCCTTGTTGGCGAGCACAACGATTCGGGTGGCCAGCGTCATCGCCTCGACCTGATCGTGGGTGACATAGATCATCGTGCTTTCGGGCATGGATTCTTTCAGCTGCGCAATCTCGATCCTAGTCGCGACACGCAGGGCAGCATCAAGGTTCGACAGCGGTTCGTCAAACAGATACACCTTCGGATCGCGCACGATGGAACGGCCAATCGCCACACGCTGGCGCTGACCACCCGACAAAGCCTTGGGCAGACGATCCAGATATTCATCCAATTGCAGGATCTTGGCCGCGCGGTTGACGGCCTCGTCAATCTCCTGCGGGGATTTCTTGGCCAGTTTCAACGCAAAGGACATGTTGTCGCGCACTGTCATATGCGGATAAAGCGCATAGGACTGGAACACCATGGCAATACCGCGCTGCGCTGGTGGGACATCGTTGACCAATTGGCCATCGATCTCCAACGTGCCCCCGGTGATCTTTTCCAACCCCGCAATCATGCGCAGCAGCGTGGATTTCCCGCAGCCTGATGGGCCCACAAAAACAATCAACTCACCCTGCTTGATGTCCAGATCGATGTTCTTGAGCACATCCACTGTGCCGCCATAGGTCTTGGCAACATCCACCAGTTTCAGATCGGCCATGTCTCACTCCCCTTCATGTTCTTATCGCTTGAGCGCGAGGCAGACTTGCCACGGCCCAAGATGCAGTCGTCCATCCGCAGATACATGCGCACTACCCAGTTCGGCACCAATAGGTGTCCATTCCCCCTCGGGCAGATCGAAATCGGATGGTGTTTCACTCACGTTAAATGCACAGAAAATTGTCTGGTCGCCGGATGTGCGCGTGAAATAGACCACATCGCGCTTGGCGCGCAGCCCGTCATGCGCACCGACACTGATAGCCGGGTGCGAATGGCGGAACGCGATGGCCTTGCGGTAATGGTGCAGCAGCGCGCCCGGCTCGTCCTCTTGTGCGGCAACGGACATATGCAGATGCTCAGAAGCGACGGGCAGCCAAGGTTTTGCCGACGAAAACCCGCCATTCTGGTTGCTCGGCTCCCACACCATTGGGGTCCGGCAGCCGTCACGCCCCTTGAATTCCGGCCAGAACTCAATGCCATAGGGGTCCTGCAATGCCTCAAACGGCACATCCGCCTCGGGCAGCCCCAGTTCCTCGCCTTGATACAGGCAGACCGAACCGCGCAGGCACATGATCAGCGTCGCAAACATACGCTGGGCCGCCGGTGGCAGGTTCCAGCGGCTGGCATGGCGCATCACATCGTGGTTCGAAAACGCCCAGCACGCCCAACCATCGGCAGCGACCTCATCAACCCGGTTCATGACCTCGACAATACGGGCGGCGGTTGGCTGGTCCTTGGACAGGAATTCAAAGGCATAGCACATCTGCATCAGATCATCGCCGGCCGTGTATTCGCCCATAATCTCAAGACCACGCTGGGCATCGCCCACCTCACCCACCGCAGCAGCACCATAAGGTTCCATCACTTCACGCAACCGCGCCAGAAACTTCACATTGTCCGGGTGGTTCTTGTCGTAAAGATGTTCCTGATGGTTGTAGGGGTTAACTGACGGGGCAATCGTCGCATTACGCTTTTCCGGGGGCAGCGCTGGATTGTCGCGCAACTCTTCGTCATGCATATAGAAATTGATCGTATCCAGCCGGAACCCATCACAACCCCGATTCAACCAGAACCGGGCAACATCCAGCAGCGCATCCTGCACGGCAGGTTCGTGGAAATTCAGATCCGGCTGTGACACAAGGAAATTGTGCAGGTAATACTGCTCGCGCCGGGCATCCCACTGCCAGCCGGATCCGCCAAAGATCGACAACCAATTGGTGGGTGGCGTTCCATCCGGTTTCGGGTCAGCCCAGACATACCAGTTGGCCTTGTCGTTGGTCCGGTTGGCGCGGCTTTCTGCGAACCAGGGGTGTTGGTCGCTCGTGTGGCTCAACACCAGATCGATCATCACACGAATGCCCAGCCGATGCGCAGTATCCACCACAGCATCGAAATCAGCCAGCGACCCAAACATCGGATCAACATCGCAATAATCGCTCACGTCGTAGCCGAAATCCTTCATCGGCGACATGAAGAAGGGCGATATCCAGATCGCATCAACCCCAAGCGAGGCGATATAGGGCAGCCGCTGGACAATCCCCAAGAGGTCGCCCACCCCATCGCCATTACTGTCCTGATAACTGCGCGGATAGATCTGATAGATCACTGCACCGCGCCACCAGTCCTTGTCGATGGCCATGTCCGGCTGTGTGGCCAGGTTCGTGTTCATCAATGTCGTTCCTATCGCGGCCCCGTCCCGGGCTTGACCCGGGACCTCTTCGGAGCGGCGTGGTTGAGGTCCCGGGCCAAGCCCGGGACGGTTGTCACTTACTTCACCGACCCGGCCAGCAGGCCGCGGACGAGGTATTTCTGCATGGCAAAGAACACGACCAGCGGCACCGCAATCGACACGAAGGCTGCCGTGGCCAAGATTTCCCAGTTGCCACCCCGTGTACCCAAAAGCTCCACGATCTGGTTGGTCATCACAGTCGTATCGCCCGTCGCATCAATCAGGAATACCTTGGCGACCAGCAGGTCATTCCATGTCCACAGGAACTGGAAGATCGCAAATGACGCGAGCGCTGGGAAGGATAGCGGCAGGATGATCTTGGTAAAGATCTGGAAATCCGTCGCACCGTCCACTTTGGCATTCTCAATAATGTCACGCGGCAGCCCCACCATGTAGTTGCGCAAGAGATATATGGCGAGCGGTAACCCGAACCCGGTATGGGCCATCCAGGTGCCTAAATACCCCTTCCCGATGCCGATATCCAAATGCAGTTTCAAGAGGGGGATTAGCGCCAATTGCAAGGGCACCACCAGCAAGCCCACGACCATGGCGATCAGAATGGCCCGCCCCGGAAAATCCATCCAAGCCAGCGCATAGGCAGCAAAAGCCGCAATCACGATGGGAATGATGGTCGCCGGGATCGTCACAGTCAGCGTATTGAAGAACGCTTGGCCATACTATCCGTCGCATTGTCGCTCAGCAGGACTTGTTCATAGTTGTCCAGCGTAAAGTCGGGGGGCGTTGTCGCCGTCACAAAAGCCCGTTGGCCTCGACCTGAAAGCTCCTCGGTTCCGGTCCAGACATAATCGCCATTCGCTTGCACGGTGATCGTTTCACCATCACCCAGATCGGCGGTTTCGCCGGGTGTATAGACGTCAATCGCGCGGGATGACGTGCCCCAAACACTGATCTCCGCATCGCCCGGCTCGCCAAACAGATTTCCCGAAATAGTGTAAACGCCATCAATCAGCGTCTGAGCGCCTTCGTTATCCGGGTCAGTGGTGCGCAGGGTCATGTTCTGCTCGGTGGGAAACAGCGATTGCCACCAGCCGGAACTGGAAATCTGATCCGATGTCCGGAAGGACGACACCAACAGACCCACCGTTGGAAACAGCCACAACGCCACCAAAAGCACGACCGAGATTTGTACCGCCCAGCCAAGGCTCGACTTGCTGCCAGCAATATTATCCATTACCGCATCTCCTTCCGGGCGTTATAGACATTCCAGACCAGGATCGGGCTAACCAGCAGCATGATGATCATGGCACTGGCCGAACCGACCCCCCAGTCATTGGCGCGAAACAGTTTGTCGAACATGTAGTTGGCCAGAACCTGTGTTTCCCACTGGCCATTGGTCATCGCAAACACGATGTCAAAGACCTTGAGCACCACTAGGGTGATCGTCGTCCAGACCACTACAATGGTACCTGCGATCTGCGGCATCTTGATTTTGAAAAACACCTGAAACGGGTTGGCCCCGTCCACAATCGCCGCCTCAACCGTTTCTTCGGGGATACCGCGTAGCGCTGCAGACAGGATCACCATGGCAAAACCTGTCTGAATCCAAATCAGGACGATCATCAAAAAGAAAGAGTTCCATCCGGGAATGGTCAACCAAGTCTGCGGCTCACCGTAAGGATGGGCATTGGTAAAGGCCCCGTAAGTCAACGACAGGCAGGCCAACGCGACAAAGACCAGTACCGCGATCAGCACACCATGCATGGTCTTGGCCAAGGCCCCGCCGCGGCTTTCCATCGCCGCCCTAAACTGCCCATAGGCGACGAACAACGCAGCCGCAGCCGCGCAAATCGTCAACAGACCTGGCAACAATCGAAGGATCAGAAACGACCCGAGACCGCCTTCGAACTGCAGCCAGACAGCGTTCAGCACACCAATCTGGTTCTGATCCACAGGGCGGGTATCATAGATCAGCTTGAAGATAACCGCCGCACCGACGAATGAAATCGCCATCGGCATGAAGATCAGGGATTTTGCAAAACTGCCCCATTTGATCCGATCCGTCAGCTGTGCTGCCAACAAGCCAAAAGCGGTCGAGGCAGCAGGAACAATAATCAGCCAAAGCATGTTATTGCGCATGGCTTCCCAGAATTTCGGTTCGCCGAACATCTGGTTGTAATTGGCCAGCCCGACAAAAGCACCGCCCTGATCGCGGTCAGTCAGCGAATACCACAAGGTGGCAACAACCGGATAAGCCAGATAGAGGCCCAGGGCCAGAATAGCAGGAAAGAGAAAAAGCCAGGGACGGACCATATTGGCGCGATTGATGTTCCGGCCCGCATCCGTGCCCTTCGCGGGAAAAATGAATTTGTCCAGAACGAGGTTGGAAAAGTAGAAATACGCCAAACAACCGCCGACACCGACCACAATGGTCACAAGACCAAGTAATGCTGGATGCATAGTCCCCTCCCTAGGCTATGTTTTGGTGGGGACGGCCCGGTGGCCGGACCATCCCAATGCTTTGAAGTCCGTCAGACTTACTTCAGCGAGTCCCAGGATGACTGGATGGCCGATGCCACCTCGCCCGCATCCTTACCGCCAGCATAGTCGACCATGCCGGTCCAGAACGACCCGGCACCAACACCGCCGGGCATCAGGTCAGATGCGTCAAAGCGGAAGGTTGTCGCGCCGAGCAGGATCTCGTTCATCTTGCCGAGTGTCGGATCGCTGAAGGCACCCAGATCAACACCAGTATGCGGAGTCAAAAAACCACCCAGACCCATCCAGATCTCGTGTGCCTCCGGCGTCTGCAAGAATGCGATCAGCTCGTGTGCCGCTTCATTCTCGTTGGTGATGGCCCAAAGTGTGCCAGCCCCCAGAACGGGAGACCCCAGATCCTTCTCGGCATAAGCCGGGAAGTAGAAGAAATCGACATCCTCGCCCACTTCGGTACCTTCAGGGAAGAAGGCCGGAATGAACGATGCCTGCCGGTGCATGTAGCACTGAGGGGGTGAGGCGAACATACCCTTGGGGCTGTCGCGGAAGTCGGTTGTCGCAACTGCACCGGCACCACCGGCGACGTAGTCGTCATTGCGGGCGAATGCACCGAACTCTTCGATGGCGGCTACGACTTCTGGCGCGTCAAAGGGCATCTCGTTGCTGACCCACGCGTCATAGACTTCGGGCGGCTGCGTGCGCAGCATCATGTCTTCAACCCAGTCGGTCGCAGGCCAACCCGTTGCGCCGCCGGAGCCCAGGCCGATGCACCACGGCGTCTCGCCGTCTGCCACGATCTGATCCGTCAACGCCTTTAATTCTTCCATGGTTTCAGGTACTTCGTACCCTGCATCCTCAAAATTCTCGGGAATGTACCAGACAAGTGACTTCACATCGACCTTGTAGAAGAAGCCGTACAGCCCGTCTTCGCCGTCTTCGTTGGCATAGGTGCCTAGATCAACCCAGGACTGACCAGCGGCATAGTTTTCACGCAGCCAGTCGTCCGTGCCATCGCGCAGCGGTGTCAGGAAACCGCGGCTGGCCATGTCGGACGCCAGACCGGGCTGCGGAAAGACAGACACGTTGGGGGCAGACCCCGCCTCGGCATCGATCAGGATCTGCTGCTCGAAGCTGTCTGAACCAGTGTAGCGCACGTCGTGACCAGACGCTTCGGCGAACGCCGCAAGCACCTTTTCGACATTTTCCTGGTCGGGGCCCAGCCAAGGGCCAAAAACAGTGATCTGCTCGGCCTGAACGGCACCTGCAGTCAGGGCAACCGCTGCCACACCGGCATACAGTTTCGTTTTCATTGAATGTCCTCCCAATCGCGCGTCATTGCGCGTGACTTACGTTTGCATGTTACCATGCTTTGGCTTTCCTGCAGCAATTTGGAATCATAGCCAAAGCGCTTTGGATGCCCTACCCTCATCCAAGTTGACCCTACTGTCAACCGGCCAAAGCGCTCGAAAAAAAACTTGGAATCCGGAGGCATCGCCGATACTGAAACGATTACGGAGATTTTTCTGACGGCCCCTTTCGGCCGTCATAATTGAAAGCGCTTTGGCGAAAAACCGGTATGAACCTCAAAGAACTCTCACAGAATCTGGGACTTAGCCAAACCACGGTCAGCCGCGCCTTGAACGGCTACCCGGAGGTGAGTGCCGCCACACGCGCCCGGGTCGAGGAAGCAGCAAAGGCCTTCAACTACCGCCCCAGCACCCGCGCCAAGGGTTTGGCCACCGGCAAGGCGCTTGCCATCGGCCATGTCATCCCGATGTCCACCAAGCATGAGATGGTAAACCCGATCTTCGGCGATTTCATCGCTGGCGCAGGCGAAACATATGCGCGCCACGGCTACGAGATGATCCTGTCGATTGTCGCCGACGAAGACGAACACCAGATCTATCGCGGCCTTAAATCGCGGCGGGCTGTCGATGGGGTGATCGTGCATGGCCCGCGCATGAACGATCCGCGCATCCCGCTGTTGCAGGAATTAGGCTTGCCCTTCGCCGTCCACGGTCGCGCCACGGGGTGCGAAACCCCCTATGCATGGCTCGACGTCAACAATCGCAGTGCCTTTGAGCGGGCCACCCGTTTTCTTTTTGATCTGGGGCACCGACGGATTGCCCTGATCAACGGTCTGGAAGTCATGGATTTCGCACACAGACGCCGCGCAGGTTACGAAGATGCCCTGCGTGCGCACAACGTCGCAGTAGACCCTGCACTGATGCGCTCTGGCGAAATGACCGAGGTTTTTGGCTACCAATCCACCCGTGATATGCTGCAAGAAACAAACGCACCAACGGCGATCCTTGCCTCATCACTGATCAGCGCGCTGGGGGCGCGGCGTGCGGTCGAAGAACAGGGGCTGACCATCGGGCGTGATGTATCAATCATCACCCATGACGATGCCCTGTCTTATCTGCAGAATGGCGGGGACGTTCCGATTTTCACCGCAACCCGGTCATCGGTGCGCGAGGCAGGCAGGCAATTGGCGCATATACTGCTCGATATTATTGCCAACCCCGGCGGCACACCAAAGGCGATCCTGCTCGAGGCTGAACTGATGGTGGGCGGCTCGACCGGCCCTGCCCCTCGAAAGGACTGATTATGGACTTCAAACGTTCCGATTTCCCCGAAGGTTTCACTTTCGGGGCCGCCACAGCCGCATACCAGATCGAAGGCCACAAATTCGGCGGGGCCGGATCAACTCACTGGGATACGTTTGCCGCAACGCCCGGCAATGTCGTGCGCGCAGAAGATGGCGCGCTGGCCTGCGACCACTACCATCGCTACCCCGAAGACCTTGATCTGCTGAAAGATGCCGGGCTCGACGCCTACCGGTTTTCGACCTCCTGGGCCCGGGTCATGCCGGACGGGCGAACACCCAATGCCGAAGGGCTTGATTTCTACGACAGGCTGGTCGATGCGATGCTTGAACGGGGTCTGAAGCCATTTCAGACACTCTATCACTGGGAACTGCCTTCAACACTGGCGGATAAGGGCGGATGGGCGAACCGCGATACCTGTGAATTTTTTGGCGATTTCACTGATGTGATCACCGACAGGATCGGAGACCGGGTCGCGGCCATTGCCACGATCAACGAACCGTGGTGCGTGGCCTTTCTGTCGCATTTTCTTGGCCACCACGCGCCAGGTCTGCGCGACCTGCGCGCCACAGCGCGGGCCATGCATCACATCATGCTGGCCCACGGTACCGCCTTGGAACGGTTGCGCGCCAAGGGCATGCAAAACTGCGGCATCGTGCTGAACTTCGATCACACCACCCCCGCTGATGATACACCCGAAGCGGCAGCCGCCGCCAGCCTACAAGACGCCATCTTCAACCGCTGGTTCATCGAAGCCGCCGCCAAGGGGGCCTACCCCAAAGAGGTGCTGGCCGGTTTCGAACCCCACATGCCCACTGGCTGGCAGGACGACATGGACCTGATCAGCCAACCAATGGACTGGCTCGGCGTCAACTATTACACCCGGCATCGTGTCCTGCACGATCCAGACAGCGCCTGGCCACATCTCACATCAGTTAAGGGCGACCTGCCCACCACGCAAATGGGCTGGGAAATCTACCCTTCTGGCCTGCACCATTTCCTGACGCGATTGTCGCGCGACTATGTGGGCGACCTGCCGCTTTACGTGACAGAGAACGGAATGGCCTGGGACGACACCGTCGAAAACGGTTCCGTCTACGACCCGGAGCGGACATCCTTCGTCTCGGACCACATGCTGGCGACCAAACGTGCCATCGCTGACGGTGCCAACGTGCAGGGCTTTTTCTACTGGTCACTTCTGGACAACTACGAATGGGCCTTCGGGTACGAGAAACGCTTTGGGATCGTGCATGTGGATTTCGAGACCTTGAAGCGGACACCCAAAGCGTCCTATCACGCGCTCAAAGCCGCCATCGCGCGTTAAGGATCACCATGAGCCATCCCGACAACACCTATTCGCTGGTCGCCGATATTGGCGGCACCAATACCCGTGTCGCGCTGGCTGACGGCCGCCGCATTGTTGACGGCACCGTGCGCCGCTACAGCAACAGCGATTTTCCGGGGCTCGAATCCGTACTGAAACGCTACATTGCTGACGAGGACGGCGTTGATCCTATCGCTGCTTGCGTGGCCGTGGCCGGCCCCGTGCGCGATGGGCGCGCCGCCATGACCAATCTGGATTGGACCATCGACAAGGAAACACTTGGCCGGGCGACACGCGCCGAAACGGTCGCTATCCTGAACGATCTGCAGGCGCAGGGCCATGCGCTCGACCATCTGGATCCCGCCAATATCCGCAGCATCCTGACCGGGCCAGAGCCGAAAAACAATGCCGCCAAACTGGTGGTCGGCGTTGGCACTGGCTTCAACGCGGCACCGGTGTTCGATCTTGAAAGCGGACGCATGGTGCCCCCGTCTGAATGCGGCCACGCCAACCTGCCCATCCGCAACGAGATGGAGCTGCGGCTGTGCCAGTTCGTTTCGACAGCACATGGTTTTCCAGCGGTCGAAGACGTACTGTCAGGGCGTGGTCTGGAACGGGTTTATGCGTTCTTCGGTAACGAGGCGGACGACCCACGGGAATGCGCGGCCAAAGATATAATGGCCGCCTGCGCCGACGGCACCGATGAACGCGCGATCGAGGCAGCACGTTTGTTCACCCGCATTCTCGGCACGGTTTGTGGCAACCTGTCCTTGATCCAACTGCCCTTTGGGGGTGTCTATCTGGTCGGCGGCGTCGCCCGTGCCTTTGCACCGCATCTGTCAACATTCGGCTTTGGCGAGGCCTTCCGCGACAAAGGGCGGTTTGCGGGCTTCATGAGCAACTTCGCCGTGCACGTGATCGAAGACGATTACGCCGCCCTGACCGGATCAGCGGCACATCTGGTCGCCCTTTCCAACTAAAGCTGAAACCAATCTGGCCGCTCGGCGTCAACCTGTCTCAGCAGCGCGAATCAACATTGCCACGCCAGAAACGACGCGTCATCATTCATCAATCGCAGGGCAAATCTGCGCCCACTATCTCGATTGTCTTACCGGAGGTGCAGACGGGTTCAGCATACGAACGCGATTGTCCATCTTACCGCTTCATAGCCGCTGGCCGCTCCAACAGTGCCGCATCACTCTACTTTCCGTTCACCCGCAAACTAGACGACAAAGCCGCTACGCCGTCATCCGGCGGTCCTGCAATTGACCCTGCACTGTCTGGGTTAGCGCATTCAGCGAGAATGGCTTGGGCAAAAAGACTGAATTCGGTATCCGCGACTGATCATCGCCAAAAGCATCCTCGGCATAGCCCGAAACGAACACCACCTTCGTATCGGGTCGGTCAACCAATGCTTCGCGCACCCAGGTGGGCCCGTCCATGCCAGGCATGATCACATCCGTTACAAAAATATCGACACCCAGTTCAGTGTCGTTGAGCATCTCCAGTGCCGCCTCTGCACAATCGGCCTCAAGCACCGTGTAACCTCGCAGACGCAAGGCACGTGACGCAAAGGCCCGAACCGGCGCTTCATCTTCAACCAAGAGGACAACGCCCTCGGCTTCGGTGTTGATCGGTTGGGGTGCAGATGAGGCCACCTCAAGCGGTTCTGCAACAGGCAGATCATAGCTGGGAAAAAGCAAGGAAAACTGCGTCCCCTTGTCCACTTCGCTTTCGGCAAAAATGTAACCACCGGTCTGTTTCACGATCCCGTAAGCCGTCGAAAGCCCCAGGCCAGTCCCCTCACCGACACGCTTGGTCGTATAGAAAGGTTCGAAGATTTTTGGCAATTTTTCGGCTGGAATCCCGTGACCTTCATCTATGACCTTCACCACAACATATTCGCCCGGCGGCACGATGGCCCGATCCTTGACCATCTGCGTCTTCAGCGACAGGTTCTCAGTCACCACCCTGATTTCGCCGCCCTGGGGCATGGCATCGCGCGCATTGACCACGAGGTTCATCAAAACCTGCTCCAACTGGCGGCGGTCGGCCTTGATCTGTGCCAGTGCAGGGTCATGGTTCAGCAGCAACGTCACTTTTTCACCCACCAATCGGTTCAACAGATGGGTCAGATCAGACAGCGTATCGCGCAAATCGATGATTTCGGGCTGCAGATTCTGCTTGCGTGAAAACGCGAGCAACTGGCCCACCAGACTAGCGGCACGATTGGCGTTTTGATGGATCTGGATCAGATCGCCATAATTCTGGTCGCCTTCATCATGGCGCAGAAGCAGCAAATCACAGTGCCCGGAAATTGCCGTCAGCAGGTTGTTGAAATCATGTGCCACGCCCCCGGCGAGTTGGCCGATGGCCTGCATCTTTTGGCTTTGCACAAATTGCGCTTCGAGCGTCTTGAGCTCAGTCACATCGTTCAGCACGGCAATGAGGTGGGTATCCGTGGTTTCACCTGAAATATTCAGCGTGACCTGCACAAACGTATCTTGGTTTTCACAGCGCCCACGCAAAAACTGCGAGACGTTGCCGCCGCGCCCTTCAGCCGCTTCGCGCAGCCAATCATTGATCGGGCGCCCCAGCCCGTCCAGCACGTCAGCCATACGTTTACCCGCAGTGTCTTGCAGATTCAGCAATTGCCGTGCCTCGCGGTTTGAGGCCAGAATTTCACCATCCGGTGAAATCTTCATCAAAGGAACTGGCAGATCCTCGATCGCGTCCCAGCCAGCATTGAACTTCCTGGGGGCCGTCGTTCCGGTATCGGGCAGCAGATAGATGTCACACTCACCGCCACGCCCCGTGACTTCTGCCACAACCGCTGTTGTCCGGTTTCCGGTCGTCTTGATTTTGTGGACTTGACCTGCACGGACTGGCAGATCTTCGATAACGTCTGACAGCGTCTTGGGCCGTCCTCCCAAAAGACGGCGCGCGGCGTCGTTGATCTGTGCAACCGTCCCCGTCGCGCTGATTTGCAGATGTGGCAGGTTGATATTTGCAGTGCCCAAGGGCGCGTATCTTGTATCTTCCAGATCATCGAGCCGCCACAATATGGCGCCGTCGCCGATGGCCGAAACGCTCAGCCGGAAATGACCGCTGTGGGTCACGATGTCCTCTTTGCTATGGCCGCCGGCAGCAACATGTTCCTTCACGCGCCGCATCAGGCCATCTGGCTGGGCTATCAATGTGCCAAGAACCTGTCGCATTGACTGGCCGGTTGTCTGGCCAAATCGGGCTTGTGACGGGCCGTTCGCCCCCTGAACAATGCATGCCGCATCGGTCACGAAGGCGCTGTCAGCATCTTTTGCGATCAACAGAGTCGCAGCGGCTGTCAGATCCTCATTCAAGCGTCCCAAAATGAGATATCGCGCGGCCAGCAGCAGGGCTAGCAACAGCGAGATGCCGCCCGCAATCAGCAGGCCATATCGCAGTGCGATCACTGGCACCAATGCGGCGGCAATATAACACGTCACCGCGAACAGCAGTAACACTGCGGAAATCGGCAAGCGCCGCAGTCTTGCACCTGGCGGGATCTCAATCAACTGGTCAGATGGCACACACGAACCTCAATCACGCATTTGTTTTAGACTTATCGCATCAAGGATTAATCAATCCTTAAGCAGCATAGCGCAAATGATGGCGCAATCACAGGTTGCTATTGTCGCGGGTCAAACAACACAGGAAAAACCCGTCCCAATCATCGCAGGGCACCAGTTGTTCACGGTACAAAATTCGCCATTCGGGCCGCGCTTTCAGAAACTTGTCGATGATCACATCGTTTTCTTGCCGCAGGACTGAACAGGTCGCATAGGCCAATACGCCATCCGGCCCGGTCAGATCTGCCGCTGAAAGGATAACTTCGGACTGCATGTCCTGATACTTTGCCAAATTGTCCTCTGAAAGTCGCCATTTTGCGTCCGGCACCCGCCGCCAGGTCCCGCTGCCACTGCAAGGCGCATCGCAAAACACCACGTCGAAGGGCGCCGCGCTTGCCAGCGCCGCCGTCGTTCGGGTTTCGATCCGTACGCCTGCACGGTCTGCCCGGACAGGCAAGTCTTTCATCCGGTCCGGCGCAATGTCGTGGGCCACAACCTGACAATCATACATGTCAGCCAAGGCCAGCGCCTTGCCGCCACCACCAGCGCAATAATCCAGCACCCGCGCATCTGCGGGCACTTGCGGTTGTGCCACCGCATGCTGAGACGACGCATCCTGCAATTCGACATAGCCGTTCAGATACGCCCGCGACGTCTTGATGCGACGGGGGTTTTCAATGACGCGCAAGGCGGTTTGAACCGATCCATGCGGAACGGCCAGTATCCCGTCATCAGCAAGCATCCTGATGGCGCTCTCCCGATCACCGCGTCGCATATTGACCCGCAGGAATACCGATGCGCGCACCTGCTGAGCATGTGCAGCGGCCTCAGCCTGATCACCCAGACTGTCTTGCCATAACGGCCAAAGCCAATCAGGCAGGTCACATACCGCCGCCGCGTCCGTGACCGAAACCGGGGATCGTTCCGCACCCATCAATGCCGCAGGCGCATGGCCCTGACCGCAAAACAGGGCATCAACATCCCACCCATCGCGCAATGCCAATGCAATCATCAGTGCCCGACCGTCACCATCGCCTAATGATCGCTTGGCCCGCAAAACATCAAAGACATGATCCCTGATAGCCGCACGATCCTTGGACCCGGCATAACGACTGCCGCGTGCCCAGGCGGTCAGTGCACGTTCTGCAGGGATCCCGCCACGCACCTGATCCAGAATCTCAATCGCCGCTGCAACGCGGGCGCCGGGGGTCATTGTTCAGCCAACGCGATAATTTGGGCTTTCGCGAGTGATCTGCACGTCATGCACATGGCTTTCTTTCAGACCCGCACCCGTGATTTTCACGAACTGGCAGTTCCGGCGCATTTCGTCGATTGTGGCATTGCCAGTATAGCCCATTGCGGCACGCAGGCCGCCGACCAACTGGTGAACAACGGCATGTGCCGATCCTTTATAGGGGACCTGCCCTTCAATCCCCTCGGGCACCAGCTTGTCACTGGCGGCTTCCTTCTGGAAATACCGGTCGGCCGATCCGCTGGCCATGGCACCCAGACTGCCCATACCGCGATAGGATTTGAACGACCGGCCTTGGTACAGGATCACCTCGCCCGGGCTTTCATCGGTCCCGGCAATCATCGACCCGACCATGGCGCAGGATGCACCGGCGGCAATCGCCTTGGCGAAATCGCCGGAAAACTTGATGCCGCCATCGGCGATCACCGGGATATCACCCGCACCTTCCGCACAATCCATGATCGCCGTCAGCTGCGGGACACCCACACCGGCAACCATGCGGGTGGTGCAGATCGACCCGGGGCCAATCCCCACCTTGACCGCATCGGCGCCTGATCCGATCAGGGCGCGGGCCGCCTCGGCCGTGGCGATGTTGCCCGCGACGATCTGGACCTCGTTGGACAGCATCTTGGCCCGTTCGACCGCCTTGGCGACACCTTCGGAATGACCATGGGCGGTATCGATCACGATCAGATCGACACCGGCATCGACCAGCGCCTGCGACCGCTCAAATCCGGCATCGCCAACGCCAGAGGCCGCAGCAACGCGCAGTCGGCCCAGATGATCCTTGCAGGCAATCGGGTTCAGAACGGCCTGCTCACTGTCTTTCAAGGTCAGCAGCCCTGTTAACTTGCCCTGCCCGTCCGTGATCAACAGCTTTTCAATCCGGCGCGCCTGCATCAGCGACCGGGCCTCATCCAGATCAGCAGGTTCGGTCAGAACAGCCAGATTTTCTGATGTCATCATGACACTGACGGGGGTCTCGTCATCGGTGGCAAAACGCATGTCGCGGTTGGTGACAATGCCAACGACCTTGCCCCCTTCACCGACCACAGGAAAACCAGTGATGCGATAACGCTCCATCAGTTCCTTGGCATCGGCCAGGGTCTGATCGGGGCGCAAGGTCACGGGGTTATAAACGGTCCCCGACACAAACCGCTTCACCCGGCGAATTTCCTTGGCCTGCGCTTCGATACTCAGGTTCTTGTGGACCACACCAATGCCGCCCGCCTGCGCCATCGCAATCGCCATGCGGCCTTCGGTCACCGTGTCCATGGCACTAGACAAAAGCGGGATATTCATCGTGATGGATTTGGTGACACGGGTGCGGGTATCTGCGGTGGATGGCAGGACGCTCGACGCCCCCGGCACCAGCAGAACATCATCAAAGGTAAGTGCCTCGCGAATTTCCATCAACCGTCTCCTTGGGTGGCATCGTTGGCACGTCCCTATCGCATGGAACGCAACTGTCGGAAAGAGCAAACTCACCCGAATGTGGGTTGCTGCCGCCCGGCCCCCACGACAGAGTGCGGCATGACCCTAAAAGAGCCTCAGCAAATCGCGCCGCGGCGCTACGGAGCAATCCGATTGATCCTGCGCCTTGGCGTGATCTTCGGGATTGTTCTGCTGGCCAAACTCGGCATGGATGCGCTGTCGGCAAAGGTGGCACAACTGGAAAGCGACAGCGCCAAAGGGGCGATGATCGGGCTGATCATACTGGTTCTGATCGGATACGCCGTGATGCTGGCCATCCCGTTCCTGCCGGGGGTCGAAATCGGGATCGCGGTCTTGCTGATCCAGGGGGCAAGTGCCGCACCTTATGTGTATCTGGCAACCCTGACAGGGCTGTCGCTGGCCTTTCTCTTTGGTCAGTTCGTCCCGCTTGACCGGCTCAGCCGGTTCTGCGCGGATCTTTACATGTTCCGGGTCTGCGCCTTGCTGCATACGATCAAGACGACACCGCTGGACCAGCGACTGACGACGCTGAACGACCGGCTACCGCGCTGGCTGGCCCCGATCCTGATCAATTACCGCTATGTCACGCTCGGCGCGCTGATCAATCTGCCCGGCAACATCGCGCTGGGCGGCGGCGGCGGCATTATGATAGCCGCCGGGCTGAGCCGACTGTTCCGGACGCACCACACCATCATCGCCATCGCCGTCTTTACCATGCCCGTGCCGTTGGCCGTCTGGATCATGGGCACAGATATCCTGCGGTAGGGTCAGGACCCTCATTGGCCGTTTTCATATTTATTATGACGGGTTCGGTACTTCCCCCACCGGCATCACACGATATGTATGGGCCAACAACAAACAGGCGTATCCATGTCCAGTGACCCTCTTGTGATCTTCACCCCCTCTGGCAAGCGGGGCCATTTCCCGGTCAGCACCCCGGTTCTGACGGCGGCAAGGCAATTGGGGGTCGATCTCGATTCGGTTTGCGGCGGGCGAGGGATCTGCTCCAAATGCCAGATCACACCCTCCTACGGAGAATTTCCCAAACACGGGGTCAGCGTCGCCGACGACGCCCTATCGGAATGGAACGCGGTCGAGGCGCGATACGACGAAAAACGCGGCCTGAAACAAGGACGGCGGCTTGGCTGTCAGGCCACGATCCAAAGCGATGTCATCATCGACGTGCCCGCTGAAAGCCAGGTCCACAAACAAGTCGTGCGCAAACGGGCCGAAGCGCGCGAAATCATCATGAACCCCTCCACACGGCTTTACTATGTCGAGGTCGGGGAACCGGATATGCACGACCCGTCGGGCGATCTGGAACGGCTTGTCGCCGCACTTCGCCGCGATTGGGACCTACCAGAGCTTGAGGCAGATCTTGGCGTGCTGAAGACCCTGCAGCCAGCCCTGCGCAAAGGCGAATGGAAAGTCACTGTCGCCGTGCATCTGGGCGATGCGGTCTTCAGCCCGCGGATCATGGAAATCTGGGCCGGTTTCTACGACGGCACCATCTACGGGCTGGCGGTCGATCTTGGGTCAACCACCATCGCGGCGCATCTCTGTGATCTGCATTCCGGTCAGGTCGTGGCGTCATCCGGCATCATGAACCCGCAGATCCGGTTCGGCGAGGACCTGATGAGCCGGGTCAGCTATTCCATGATGAATCCCGGCGGGGCCGAGGAAATGACCCGCGCGGTGCGCGAAGGGATGAATGCACTTTTTGTACAAATCGCCACCGAAGCCGGGATCGACCGCAACCTGATCGTCGACGCGGTCTTTGTCTGCAACCCCGTCATGCATCACCTCTTTCTGGGCATCGACGCCTATGAACTGGGGCAGGCCCCGTTCGCTCTTGCCACGTCGGAGGCGATATCGCTCCGCGCTGTCGAACTTGAACTCAACCTGCACCCTGCCGCCCGCGTCTATATCTTGCCTTGCATTGCAGGGCATGTGGGGGCCGATGCCGCCGCTGTCGCCCTGTCCGAAGCCCCTGACAAATCCGAAGACCTCGTGCTTGTCGTCGATGTTGGCACCAATGCCGAAATCATCCTTGGCAACAAGGACAAGGTGCTTGCCTGTTCCTCCCCCACCGGCCCGGCCTTCGAAGGGGCACAGATCAGCAGCGGACAGCGTGCGGCACCGGGCGCCATCGAACACGTCCAAATTGACCCGGTCACGAAACTGCCCCGGTTCCAGGTCATCGGCAGCGAATTGTGGTCCGACGAACCGGGATTCGACACAGCCATCGCGCAAACCGGCGTCACCGGCATCTGCGGGTCCGGCATCATCGAAGTGATCGCCGAGATGCGCCTTGCCGGTATCGTCGACGGGCCGGGGCTGATCGGCACCGCCGAACAGACCGGATCGCCCAATTGCTTCCCCGACGGACGCACCAACAGCTATCTGCTTTATGACGGCAGCGAAAATGGCGGGCCAAAGATCACCGTCACCAACACCGACATCCGGCAAATCCAGATGGCCAAGGCGGCACTTTATTCCGGCGCGCGGCTGTTGATGGACAAGTTCGGCGTGGACAAGGTCGACCGGATCGTCCTCGCCGGAGCGTTCGGGGCGCATATCAGCCCGAAACACGCGATGATCCTGGGCATGATCCCCGACGCACCACTGGACAAAGTCACCAGTGCAGGCAACGCGGCAGGCACCGGGGCACGCATCGCTCTGCTCAATACCGACGCCCGGCGCGAGATCGAAGATGTGGTGCACAAGATCCACAAGGTCGAAACCGCGATTGAACCGCGCTTTCAGGAACACTTCGTCAACGCGTCCGCCATCCCCAACGCGGTCGAACCCTTCCCGATCCTGAAAAGTATCGTAGACATACCGACCGTGAACCACAACGCGGGCAACAGCGAACGCCAAGGACGGCGGCGGCGGGCGCGGACATCATGATGTGGGGTTGTCCCCGCCTGTGAATTTGCCCTCCCAGTGGACACAAAACATACGTTGACGATGGCCGCGCCGGGGCGTATCCAGATCCCCGCTGCGGGTATGGTGAAAAGGTATCACGAAAGCTTCCCAAGCTTCAGTTACGGGTTCGATTCCCGTTACCCGCTCCATGACTTTCAACCAGATGAGGTCCAAAATGCCGGATATCACACGCAAACATGTCGGTCCGCGGATGAGCCAGCTGGTCATCCACAACAGCGTGGCCTATCTGGCCGGTCAGGTGGGCACGCCCGGTGCGTCGATCACCCAGCAGACCAACGACATCCTGGGGCAGATCGATACGCTTCTGGCCGAGGCAGGCACAGACAAATCCAACCTGCTGACAGCGCAGATCTGGCTTTCCGACATTGCCAGCCAATTCGAAGAAATGAACGCCGCATGGGAAGCCTGGGTGCCCGAAGGCGCCTCACCAGCCCGCTGGACCGGTGAGGCCAAGCTCGCAACACCCGATTTTCATGTAGAGATCATCGTGACTGCGGCGATCTAGTTATGGAACCTCCGCGGTTTGATATCTGATCGGCTGATTGCACGTTTGGAAAACTTGTTGGCCTGCAATAAGATCCCATGAAAACGGTCTGTCTGGCTATAGCTGCCCTCTCTGGCTTATTTCTTACTATGGGCTTTCTTGGGCATCTGCACCCCATGTTTGATGCCTTGGCCATCGGTCGTTGGATCGCAATCTATGTTTTGCTGCTTTGCCTCTTTCTGCTGGTGCTGTTAAACCGCAGGTATGTGTTGGCTGCGCTTGCGCTGGCTGCCTTGGTTCTGGTTGTCGCCAATTCACGCGTCGCCGGGGATGGCGAGGCAGGAAACATTCGCGTTTACACAAAGAACCTATGGCACCGGAACGTTGAGATCACCGCGCTTGCAGCCGATATCGCGAATGCCAATCCTGATATCGTCGTGTTGCAGGAGGTCTCGGAAAACAACGTCGCCTTGATGTCCGATTTGCAATCAATACTGCCCCATCAGGCGCGCTGCCCATGGCAAGGCTGGAACGGGATTGCTATTCTGTCCCGCTGGCCACTTTCCAATGACGCGACCCGATGTTCGCCAGAACGATCATTGATGGCCGTGAAGGTGATAAGGCACGACGGGGCCTTCTGGGTGGTCGGTGTGCATCTGCAACAGCCATGGCCGGATGTGCAATGGGCACATCTTGAAAGGGCTCTGCCAGTGCTTTCGGAAGTGAACGGGAATGCAATCGTTGCTGGTGATTTCAATACAGTACCGTGGAGCGCAGCTGCAAAGACCATCGGCCACTTAACGAATACGAAAGCCATCCCCCCGAGGCTAACCACCTTTCGCCTCTGGGGCGTCGGGCTTCCGCTTGATCAGGTCTGGGCCTTGGGCGGCAAAGCAGAGCTGCGCCCAATGATCGGCTCTGATCATTATGGTGTTGTGGCAGATGTCTGGCCCTCAAACCCTACAGCGCGTGACTGACCGGAGGGCGACTAAGTCAGTCTTCTGACTTCAAGCGTTGCCCTTAAACCCTGTCGCCACAACGAATTTCTCCGAGCTGTCAGACCGTGATGCTGGCGGTTTGACATTGGCGACTTTGGTGAACCGCGCCTTGAGAAGCTTTTGCAACTCACCCTCAGCCCCTCCTGCCAGCACTTTCGCCACGAATGTCCCGCCTTCGTTCAGCACGTCGAATGCAAAATAGGCCGCCGCCTCACACAGCCCGATGATCCGCAAATGGTCCGTCTGTTTGTGACCAGAGGCGGACGCCGCCATGTCGGACATCACCACATCCGCTGGCCCGCCCAGCCAATCCTTGACCTGTTGGTCGGCGTCATCTTCCATGAAATCAAGCTGGTGAATTTCGGCGCCAGCAATCGGCTCGACCTCTTGCAGGTCGATGCCCAGCAAATAGCCCTGCGCCTTGCCCTTCTTCTCCCCCAACGTATTGGCGCGCTTGACCGCAACTTGCAGCCACCCCCCCGGTGCGCAACCCAGATCGACAATCCGGGCACCAGGGACGAGGAACCGGTACTTGTCATCCAATTCGAGGATCTTGTAGGCCGCCCTGCCCCGGTATCCATCGGCCTTGGCCCGTTTCACATACGGATCGTTCAACTGACGTTGGAGCCATTTGGTCGAGCTCAGCTTTCGTCCGCGCGCAGTCTTGACCTTGACGGTCAGATCACGCTGCCCGCGTCCAGAGGTGTTTTTGGTGGGTTTCTTGGCCATTGGGTGCCTATCGCCTAAAACGGCGTATCTTCCAAGACCCCATCGGCCGACATCTGTGCGTAAAGCAACCCCTCACGCAGGCCACGATCCGCAACCGACAGCCGGTCCGTGGGCCAAAGCCGCATGAGCGCCTGCAGGATGGCAGACCCCGACATGATCAACGCCTGCCGATCCTTGCCGATACGCGGATCAGCGCGGCGGCCCGCCGGACCCAACGACAGATAATCGCGGATCACGCTATCGATCTGATCCGACGTCATACGCAGCCCGTCCACCTTGGTCCGGTCATAGCGCTTGAGCCCCAGATAGCTTGCCGCGACAGTCGTGACCGTCCCGCTGGTCCCGATGATCTGGAAACCCTCACGGGCCTGCGCGGCCACAGACGGTGAGAATTCTTCCAGGTTCTCCTCGAAAAACCAGCTCATCAGGGCAAAGCGGGCGGCATCGTCTTCCACATCCGAAAACTGATCGCGCAACGTGGCAACACCCAATGGCACAGAAATCCAGTCCACCACCTTGGCCGCGGCAAAGGGACCAGGATCGGATTTGAACCCGGCATGCAGACGCATGATCGCACGCGGGCGTTCGCGCTTGGGGACGTTGGTCAGATCAATCCAGACAAGCTCGGTCGAACCGCCACCGATATCCACGACGAGCAACTGTTCAGTATTCACGCTAACCAGCGGTGCGCAGGAGATAACAGCAAGCCGCGCCTCCTCCTCCGGCTTGATGATTTCCAGCTTCAACCCGGTCTCGCGACGGACCTGAGCCACAAAATTATCGCCGTTCAACGCGCGACGACAGGCCTCCGTCGCGACAAGACGCATCCGCTCGACACCGTAACGCTTCAGTTTTTCACGACAGATGCGCATGGCCGAAATAGTGCGGTTCATCGACGAACGCGATAACCGGCCAGTGCTTTCCAAACCCTGTCCCAACTGGACCGATTTGGAAAAGCTGTCCACCACATGAAACTGGCTGCCCTTGGGCTGGGCAATCAGCATACGGCAACTATTTGTGCCCAAATCCAATGCCGCATACAGCGTCGCCGGATCAGGCGGTTTTGGCGCGGGGGTTTCGACCGCTTTGGGGAACGCGCCCGCACCTTTGGGACGCCTGGGCGCCATGTTCACGCCCTCCATTTCGAGTTACCTCCAAGCTAGGGCGACAACGGGTGCGGTGCAAGTCTTGTGTACGCTTTCGTGAGCCGTCCACATCTTGGATATGAGGATTATGACCCCCAACTGCTCTGGTGTGGAACGGATGTGCACGGTACCCATATGCAGTCGCTCAGAGCATCCACGATGTCGAAAACCGACTTCGACAAGGAAAAACGGATGTTAAACCGGGATCAGAATAAAGAGGAATCAGATGCCTGACGTCACCATCGTTTACTGGCGCGACATGCCCGCTCAGGTCATCGTGGGCCGTGGCCGTCGGGGCACTAAATTGCCCCTGCCGGAACGATTCGAACAGGCAATCGACCGGGCCGCGATGAAGTCAGGTGCCGCCGAATCCGATGAATACATGGCCGGTTTCCGCAAGGCCGACCCCTACCCGGCTGAGGGCACAGATGCTGAAGCCGCCGAAGCCGCCGTCGCCCGCATTGATGCCGAATACGATGCCGAACGGATAAAGACCCTGATCACCAATGACGGTTGGGCTTGAAACCCCCGCCCCGCATCCCCCCACGCCTTACGGAGGTCGTTATGTCCTTGCTACCCTTCCTCAAGCGCAAAGAAATCGAAGAGATCAGCGTCAATCCTGATGTTGAGGCGTTTCTGCAGGGCTATTCAATTGAGGTTATGCCGCGCACCGCCGAAAAGGTCGAGGATTTCCGCGATCTTCTGCCCGCTGGCACACGCGTCTACATCGCGCATATCGAGGGAACCCCGATCGAGGATATGGTTGCCACCGCCAAGCGGCTGGCTACCGATGGCTACCACGTCATGCCCCACTTCCCGGCGCGCATCATCAAGGACAAGGCCACACTGGCGGAGTGGATCGCACAATACAAAGGTGAGGCTGGCGTTGATCAGGCGCTGCTGCTGGCCGGTGGTGTGGCGGAACCACATGGTGATTTCCACAGTTCAATGCAGTTGATGGAAACCGGTCTATTCGGCGATTTCAAGCGCCTGCACGTCGCCGGCCACCCTGAAGGCAACCGCGACATCGACAAGGACGGCACCGACAGAAACGTCATGGACGCCCTGCGCTGGAAACAGAAATTCAGCGAAACGACAGATGCCGACATGGCACTGGCCACCCAGTTCGCATTCGAGGCAAAGCCGATCATCGCTTGGGCCGACGCGCTGCGCGACGCGGGCATCACGATCCCGATCCATATCGGTATCGCAGGTCCCGCCAAGCTGCAGACCCTGATCAAATTCGCCATCGCCTGCGGCGTCGGGCCATCGCTCAAGGTTCTGCAAAAGCGGGCGATGGATGTGACCAAACTGCTGCTCCCCTACGAACCAACCGAGGTTCTGACCGAACTCGCCGCCCACAAGGCCGCAAATCCTGATTTCAATATCGAACGTGTCCATTTCTTCCCGCTGGGCGGGATCAAGACCAACGCACAGTGGGCGATCGATCATGGCGGCAGTTCAGCCGTTCCAGCCTGCCAATCCTAAGGACCCCAAAATGACACGCACAATAGTCGAATCCAAAACCAAGACGGCCATTATCGGGTTCGACCAGCCCTTTTGCGTGATCGGTGAACGGATCAACCCCACAGGTCGAAAAATCCTGGCCGAGGAACTGGAACGTGGCGATTTCAGCCGGGTCGAGGCTGACGCGATTGCGCAGGCCGCAGCCGGTGCCAACGTGCTGGACGTGAACTCCGGTGCAGTCTTTTCCAACAAGATGGCCCAAGACCCCCGCTACGCCGACAACAACTTTGTCGAACCGCCCTTGATGACCGAACTGGTCAAACGAGTGCAGGCCGTGGTCGACATCCCGCTTTGCATCGACAGTTCCGTCCCCGGCGCGCTGGAAAATGGTCTGGCGGCAGCCGAAGGGCGCCCTCTTCTGAACTCGGTCACCGGAGAGGAGGAGCGGCTGGAACTCGTCCTGCCATTGGTCAAGAAATACAATGTCCCAGTCGTGGCCATCTCCAACGACGATACCGGGATCAGCGAAGACCCCGACGTGCGCTTCGCCGTTGCCAAGAAGATCGTGGAACGGGCCGCCGATTTCGGCATTCCGGCCCATGACATCGTTGTGGACCCACTGGTGATGCCCATCGGTGCCATGGGCACCGCCGGGCTGCAGGTCTTCACCCTTGTGCGGCGCCTGCGCGAAGAGCTGGGGGTCAACACGACCTGCGGCGCGTCGAATATCTCATTCGGTCTGCCCAACCGTCACGGGATCAACAACGCCTTCCTGCCCATGGCAATGACCGCCGGCATGACCTCTGCCATCATGAACCCGGTGGCACTGCCAATCGGCCCTATCAAGATCGCCGAGAAAAAGGCCGAAATAGCCGCCGCCGGTATCATCCTGCCCGACGACATGGACGACGAAACCTTTGTCACGCTCTTCGGCCTTGGCTCCACAAAACCGCGCGCTGGTAGCGAGATGGCAGCAATCCGCGCCGCCAACTTCTTGACCGACAATGACCCGTCGGGCGCAGAATGGATCAAGTTCAACCGCGCCCCGGTCAAAGAGGGCGAAGGGCGCGCGCGGACCGGTCGGCGGCGGCGCGCTTAATCCAAAACTGGGACTGCATTAACGTGATCCACCGCAAAATCAGCGATGTTAACCGCAAGATCGGGCGCGAACGCTTTGAATGAGAGGTGCGGCGGCGCGGATTTCACCTGATGGCCAATGGCAACCAATTCATCGTGATCTGCAATAACGCACCGCTTGCGATGATCTGCTAAAAATCTTCGCGAAGACTTTTAGCCCTACGTTTTTTCGACGAAAAATCGTGCACGCCACGACCCGCTTTACATTTCACCTGCCCTTGCGTCACCTTGACCGCATTCGTTCCAACAATGAGGTCCATCATGATGTTGCGTCGTTTCTTTACCCCTTGCCTATTCAGTGCCTGCCTTCTGTCTCCCGCCTTCGCCCAACAAGCCGCAGATGCGGTCGCCCCAGAGGAGGCCACAGCACAGGCCGGGTTCGAGAACCTGTCAGAGGCGGCACAGGCCGCCCTCGCTGCCAAGACGGCGGGCGTTCCCGTCTCTGCGGAAGACTGGATGGTGGCCGCTGCCAATCCGCTCGCGGTTGAGGCAGGTGCTGCCGTTCTGGCCGATGGCGGCACAGCAGCGGATGCCATGGTTGCGGTGCAGGCAGTACTCGGGTTGGTTGAACCACAATCATCTGGGCTGGGCGGTGGCGCCTTCCTTGTCTGGTACGATGCGACAACTGGCGAAATCACCACGCTGGATGGTCGTGAAACCGCACCTTTAGCCGCAACACCCACGCTGTTTCAGGACGAAAACGGTGAACGCCTTGGCTTTTTCGACGCGGTCGTCGGTGGCCTGTCCGTCGGCACACCCGGCACGCCAAAATTGATGGAAGATACCCATCGCCGCTGGGGGCAGTCCAACTGGGCGGGCCTTTTCAACGAAGCAATCAGCCTTGCCGAAAACGGCTTTGCCGTCTCGCCGCGCATGGCGGGCGCCATCGCCAATGACAGCGAAAGACTGCAACGCTTTCCGGCTACCGCCGCCTACTTCTTTCCGGGCGGCAACGCCTTGCAGGCCGGGGACACCCTGATCAACACGGACTATGCGGATACGCTGCGCCAGATCGCGACCCATGGAACAGATGCATTCTATACTGGTCCCATCGCCGAGGATATCGTCGCCACCGTGCGCAATGCCGAGGGCAATCCCGGCGTGCTCTCGACGCTGGATCTTGCCCTTTACCACGTGGTCGAACGCGCCCCCGTCTGCGTGGCCTATCAGGTCTACGATGTCTGTGGCATGGGGCCGCCATCATCCGGCGCACTAACAGTCGGGCAGATCCTCGGGATCGTGAATAATTTCGACATCTCGGACCCAAGCGACTCGAACACATGGCGGCTGATTGGCGATGCGTCCCGCCTCGCCTTTGCCGACCGGGGGCGTTACATGGCCGACAGTGATTTCGTGCCTATGCCCACGCAAGGGCTCGTCGATCCAGCCTATCTGGAAGAACGGGCCGGGCTGATCGAAGGTGATCGCATCGATGGTTTTGTCGCCTTGCCAGAGGTGGCGCCGGGCAACCCCACATGGGACCACGCGCAGCTTTGGGGTGATGATGTCAGTATCGAGTTTCCCTCAACCTCACACATCTCCATCGTCGATACCTATGGCAATGCGCTGTCCATGACGACCACTATCGAAAATGGCTTTGGCTCACGGCTGTTCGTGCGGGGCTTTCTGCTCAATAACGAATTGACCGACTTTTCCTTTGCCACGCATAGCGATGGCTATCCCATCGCCAACCGGGTCGAACCGGGCAAACGGCCACGCTCATCCATGTCACCGACCATAGTGACCCAGGATGGTGAGCCTGTTCTGGTCATCGGCAGCCCCGGCGGCAGTCGCATTATCGGCTATGTGGCCCAAGCCATCATCGCCCATTTGGAATGGGGAATGGATGTACAGCAGGCGGTCGCAATGCCGCATCTGGTCAATCGCTTCGGGACCTACGATGTTGAGGAAGGCAGCGACGCGGTATCGTTTGAAGCAACGCTCACTGAACTGGGATACGAGGTCAACATCCGCGGCCTGAATTCCGGCCTACATGCCATCGCCATTGGTGAGACGCTGGAAGGTGGTGCCGACCCGCGGCGCGAGGGGATTGCGCTCGGGCAATGAACTACGACACCCGCCTTCGATACAGGCGGGTGTTGTCAACAGCCAGGCACCGGTGCATTGGACAAGGCCGTTGTAATTGTCTGAACAATCGCATCGGTGATAGCCCCGTTGAAAAAGGTGAAATCTATCAACAGGAAATAGACCACCAGCATTGTGGCCACATATCCGCCAGCAGCCCAATTATTGAACAATATGGCGGCCGCCCAATCCTGCGTGAACACGTACCAATACATCGCATAAAGGACATATGCAGCCAAAAGCAGCGTCATCGGCAGGATGCGTGCACCAAAGCGGCCCTTGAACACCGACAGAAAGATCAGGGTCAAGAAAGCAACAAGATTGGCAATGCCAAAGGTCGTCAGATCAGCCCGCAGTCCGGTGATTGTCGCGTCATAGCGGGCAGCAACAAAATCGCCCACCGTCTGTTCACCAATCCGCATGGCCGCAATACGATCCCGGATCGCGATGCTTGCCAGCGTTGCCTCCATGATCAGACGGTTGGTTTCACAACCGCAGCGATCCTGCGCGACCGAGGCGACCATCGAACGGATCACAGCATCGCGCTGCTCTAACAACTCCGCATCATCGGCAAAGCGATCAGCAAGCGTACGCAACAGCCCGTTCTCGCTGCCCTGGGCCGCATCCTGCGCCTGATCCAGCGCGGAAATGGCACGGCTCTGGACCTCTTTGATCGCGAAGGATTGCAGCTTCTGTTCAATCAATTGCGGCTGGGACTGCACAACGAAAAGAAGGGCCGCCATCGCCGCCACGCCACACACCGCCAGAACAAATGTCAGAAAGCGCGCGCCGCGATGCATTGTGCCATCAATCATCTGCCTAGCGCCCTTTGAACAATCCACCCAGAATTCCGCGAACGATGCGGCGTCCGGTTGTGCCCGTCAGTTCCTTGGTAATGACGGAGGCCAGCTTGCCACCAAACCCACCGCCTGACGACCGGGACGATCTGCGCGACGATGACCGCCCCGTCCCGCCACCGTCATAGCGGCGGGCCGCCTTAAACTCGCGTTCCTTCTCTTCAAGTGCTTCTTCTTCCGCCTCCGCCTTCTCGGCAGCGGCCGCAGCCGCATCAGCCCGGTTTCTGAGCATCTCAAAGGCGCTATCACGATCAACGGGCGTGTCATACTTTCCCGCCATATCAGACGCTTGCATGACAGACTTGCGTTCAGCGGCGGTGATCAGCCCCAGCTGTGACGATGGCGGCCGGATCAGCGTGCGCTCGACAACAGTCGGAATACCCTTGGGGTTCAGGAACGATGTGACAGCTTCACCTGTCCCGACCTCCTGAATAGCCTCAGCCGTATCGAACTCCGGATTGTCACGATAGGTCTCGGCGGCCGTCTTCAGCTCCTTGCGGTCTTTGGCCGTGAAGGCCCGCAGCGCGTGCTGCACCCGGTTGCCTAGCTGGCCCAGGACATCCTCGGGAATATCACCGGGGTTTTGCGTGACGAAATAAACCCCAACCCCTTTGGACCGGATCAAGCGCGCCACCTGTTCGACCTTATCCACCAGCGCCTTTGGCGCATCATCAAACAGCAAATGCGCCTCGTCGAAAAAGAACACCAGTATGGGTTTGTCGGGGTTACCGACCTCTGGCAATTCCTCGAACAACTCGGACAACAGCCAAAGCAGGAAAGTGGCATAAAGCCGTGGACTACCCATCAACTGATCGGCGGCAAGGATGTTGATCTCGCCCCGGCCATCGCGGGTCCGCATCATATCCGCCAGATCCAGCGCCGGTTCGCCGAACAGGGCATTGCCCCCCTGATTTTCCAGTACCAGCAACTGCCTTTGGATCGCACCAACCGACGACGACGCCACATTGCCATATCGCAATGACAGATCCTGCGCGTTCTGCCCAACCCAGACCAGAAGCGCCTGCAAATCCTTGAGGTCGAGAAGCGGCAAGCCCTCCTCATCCGCGACCCGGAAGGCGACATTCAGCACGCCTTCCTGCACATCGGTCAATTCCATCAGACGGGCCAGCAGCAACGGCCCCATTTCGGCGACCGTCGCCCGGATCGGATGGCCCTGCTGGCCGAAAAGATCCCAGAATGTCACCGGAAAGCTGTCATATTGCAGATCAAGGCCGATAGTATCAGCCCGTTTCATGAAAGCGTCATGCAGCTTGAACTCGGCTGACCCGGCAGCGGCAAGCCCGGACAAATCACCCTTCACATCCGACAAAAACACCGGAACACCGGCAGCCGAAAATCCTTCGGCCATAATCTGCAGGGTGACCGTCTTGCCCGTGCCGGTCGCACCGGCCACCAATCCATGCCGGTTCGCCTTGTCGAGCAACAGGGATTGCGGCACTCCGTATTCGGCCCCGCCGCCCCCGATAAAGATATGATCGCCCATTTAAACTGCTCCCTCGTCAGATTGTTTCAGATCAAAATACATTCTTAACCAATCCATGCCAGTCTAAACGCCTGTCACGCCACCCAAACGGGGCGGTTTGGCATATTTCCTCCCTGTTAGACTTGCCGTGCCTGCGGGCACGGCTTTTTTCTGGCAAGATCACCATCTTATGACATAGATAGGCAAAGATTTCCTGTTGACGGACACAATGGCTTTGCGTAGCTTCCCCTGCAATTAGTCGGCCAAGTCCGACAGGGAGAAAACGGAGAAGGGTCCTTTGGGGCCCTTTTTCTATGGCTGAACAGTCTTAGCGGATGCCTGCCCATCGCGCGGATTTTGGCGCTGACAGCCCCGCCTGACCATGCTAAAGCCCTTGAAAAACACGCGAAGGATCAAACAAGATGAGCAGCTTTTTCAAATCCATCATTCTGGCTGGTCTATTGACGCAGGCCGGTGCCGCGATAGCGCAGGAAACCGAAACAGAAACCCCTGCGGAAGAAAACGCACCCGCGCAGGAGGGCACACCCGATGATCTGATCCTCGGTGAACCTCTGCCGCCGAAAGTAGGCGAACCCTACGTGCTGCAGGAATTCGGTGATTGGGAGATGCGCTGCGTCAAGGCCCCGGAAGGGCAGAATGATCCATGCAACCTCTACCAGCTATTGCTGGACAATGACGGCAATCAAGTGGCCGAGGTCAACCTGTTCCGCCTGCCCGACGGATCGCGCGCCGCTGCTGGTGCTACAATTGTCGTCCCACTCGAAACACTGCTAACCCAGCAACTGACCCTGTCTGTGGATGGCGGTGAAGCCCGCCGTTACCCGTTCACCTTCTGCAATGCGGCCGGTTGCGTCTCGCGTCTTGGGTTCACTCAGGCCGAGGTCGATCAGTTCAAGCGCGGAAGTAACGCGACACTGAGGCTGGTGCCTGCAGCAGCACCAGATCAAGAAGTCCTGCTCACCATGTCCCTGACAGGCTTCACAGCAGGTTTTGAAGGTGTCGTGACCGTCGAATAGGACGACATGCAGCAAACTGGCCGGGCATCAACGTGCCCGCCAAGTTTCCATAGTCGCGTCATTGTTCCTCCACATTTGATGGTTAAGCTCATCGGTAGTCTGTATTGGGGCTTACTATGGGCGAAATGATCGACAATATTGGAAGCGCATTCTCAGCGACCTTTCTTGGCTTGGAATCCCGACTTGCACTGGTCTATTTGATCACGACTGTTGTACTGGCTTATGCAATTTGGATCTGGCGGGCGAAGCCTCAGCCGTTTCTGCGTTGGCTGATGCCTTCTGCAGTCTATAAACATCGGTCCAATATTGTTGATTTACAGCTATTCGGGCTCAACTTCCTGCTGAATGTGGTCGGATTCTTCGCGCTGCTGACATTCACACCTCTCGTCACCATTGTGGTCCTCGAACAACTGTTGGGGCTGACGAACACAGAATACACGCCAATCGATAGCACTTTTTGGCGGACAGTTGTGACGACTGTGCTCATCATCCTGACTTTGGATTTCTGCAAGTACTGGACGCACTATTTTCATCATGAATCGCCAACACTTTGGCCATTTCACGCAGTGCATCACTCTGCCGAAGTTTTGACCCCCGTGACCGTTTCGCGAGTCCACCCCATCTACAAGGTCACCCAGAACATCATTTTGGCCATCGGCGTCGGTATCGTGCAGGCGATCATCCTGTTTGCAGTTATGGGCAAGGTGGACGTGATTGCGATCGGATCTGCCAATGTGGGCTATGTACTGTTCAACCTGTTCGGCGCCAATCTGCGGCATACGCATATCTGGCTGAGCTACGGGCGTGTGTTGGAACATGTTTTCATTTCTCCAGCACAGCATCAGATCCACCATTCCAGTGCAGTTGAACACCACAACAAAAACTACGGAGAGGTTTTTGCCTTTTGGGACTGGATGTTCGGCACGCTTTACGTTCCCGAAAAGGAAGAGGTGCTACAATTCGGCATCGCTGATGGGCAGGGAAATCTGATAGAACAACCTCATCCAACCTTGCGCGCCGCGATCATTCAGCCCTTCAGGGATAGCTGGCAGAGCCTGCGTAAACCGACTGAAACCAAACCGTCCGAACACATCAAACAGCAGTGAAACCCGGCCTGTCCATATGGCTGGACATGATCCGTGTCGTTGCAACTTTCATCGTTGTTCTGTCACATTGGGCCTACCCCCGTTTCACCGATGGCACCTATATTGTCCTGCGTGAATGGAATGTCGGCAGTGACGCTGTCATTGTTTTCTTTGTTATCTCGGGAATTGTGATTGCCTATGCTGCGGGGCGCGATCAAACTGCGGGTCATTTTGCTTTCAATCGATTAACCCGACTTTGGTCCGTTCTGATCCCCGCCATTTTGCTGACATTTCTGTTCGACCGGCTTGGCATTGGTCTGGATCCATCTGCCTACCCACAGCAATATTTCCAGCCCCTCAATCTATGGGAAATGTTGGGAAGAGGCCTTACTTTCAGCAATGAATTCGCCTTTCCCGGTCCTGCGCGATTGGGCACAAACGGTCCGCTATGGTCGTTGAGTTACGAGGCGGCCTATTACGCCATTTTCGGCGCAGCCGTGTTTTTGAGCGGTGCACGCCGCATCGCCGTGCTTCTGGTTTTGATCATGATCGCCGGGCCGCGGATCATTCTCTTGATGCCGGCTTGGCTCATGGGTGTCTGGTTTTGGCAGCGGCTGTCTTCCGGGTCATTGCCAGTTTTGAAACCCGCCTCGGCCTTCTTACTCAGCATCGGCGCCACTGCCCTCTATGTGATATGCCAGGCGATAAACCTGCCTGATCAACTCAGCACTTTGACGGCTGACGCACTGGGCCTACCTGACGCACGCCAGATGTTGCGCTTCTCAGACGAATTCATCTGGAACATGATGATCGGTATATTCACCACGTTGCATCTGATCGGAATGGCACATTTGCTGCATAGCAGCAGGTTGAATTGGACGTCTGTTCGCTGGTTTGCCGGCGCCAGCTTCTCGATCTACGTCACCCACTACCCCGCCTTGCATTTGCTGGATGCCAGCCTGCCCTCAAACATTTTAGGTCGTCACGCGATTTTACTCTTGGGCGCTATCGCCGTGGGCCTGGTTTTCGCAGAACTCTTTGAACGGCGACTGGGAATTTTGCGGAATGCCCTGCGTGGCTCGCGGCGGTACGCCGTGCGATCTTAGATAGCCCGCAATGCCAGCACCGCATTCAGACCGCCAAAGGCAAAGGCGTTCGACAGCGCCACATCCACTTTTGCATCGCGTGCGACATTAGGCACCACATCCAGCGCGCATTCGGGATCGGGTACCTCATACCCGATGGTCGGTGCCACGACCCCGTCGCGCAGGGCCATGATGCAGGCCAGCAGTTCCACTGCCCCGGTGCCTCCAATCAAATGTCCATGCATGGATTTGGTGGACGATATCATCAACTGGTCCGCATGCGCCCCGAACACATCAGCGACCGCAGCACATTCTGTCTTGTCATTCGCGGCTGTCCCCGTGCCATGGGCGTTGATATAGCCAACACTATCGCCAGCCAGTCCAGCGTCCTTCAATGCGCCGCCAATAGCCCGCGCCGCCCCCTGCTTTGAGGGCATAACAATGTCGGCAGCGTCCGAGGACATAGCGAAACCCACGACTTCGCACAGAATGTCAGCCCCCCGTGCAGCGGCGTGTTCATACTCTTCGAACACAAACACTCCCGCACCCTCACCCTGCACCATCCCGTTGCGGGTGGCCGAAAACGGGCGGCAGGCGTCCTTGGACATGACCCGCAGCCCTTCCCAGGCCTTGATCCCGCCAAAGCATAACATCGCCTCTGACCCGCCGGTCACCATCACCTTGGCCATACCGCAACGCACCATATTAAACGCCTGCCCCATCGCATGGTTTGACGACGCGCAGGCGGTCGCCACAGTAAAGGAGGGGCCGCGCAGGTTCCACTCCATCGACACATGGCTGGCCGCGGCATTGTTCATCAGCTTGGGCACGATAAACGGATGCACCCGGTTCTTGCCCGCCTCATAGACCGCGCGATAGTTTTCGTCCTGCGTCGTCAGTCCGCCACCAGAGGTGCCCAGAACAACACCCGACTGATCAGCCAATGCACCGGAAAAACTCAGGCCCGATTGCGCAATCGCCTCGCGCGCAGCAAGCAGCGTGAACTGAGTGAAACGGTCATAAAGCGCGATCTGTTGGCGGTTGAAATGCAGCGCCTCGTCATAGCCCCTGATCTGGCCACCGATCTGAATGGCCAGACGGTCCACATCCGCAATTTCAAGCGGGCCAATGCCACAACGCCCTTCGCGCATGGCTTCGAACGTAGCAGGGACGTTTTCGCCCAGCGGATTGATCGTGCCCGCCCCGGTGATGACAACCCGGCGCATTTACTTGCCCTGTTCGGCCTTCAGCCGGTCAACCGCAGCAACGATAGCCGCAACGGACGAGATATCGAAATCGCTCTCTCCCGGCTCATTGGCGTTGAATGGCACTGAGATATCAAAGCATTCCTCAATCGCAAAAATGCTTTCGACCAATGCCATGCTGTCGATGCCAAGGTCCTGAAGCGTGTGTTCCAGCTTGACATCAGCCGGTTCCAGCATCGCCTGTTCCGCAATGATTTCGACAACCTTTTTCTGGGTGTTCATGTCGCTTCGACGTCCATTTCAGTTCATCTGTGATGTAGTCACAAAGGGGCCACTTTGAAACAGGCAGTTAACCTTTTCCAAGACCTTTCAGAACTCGTGGCAAACGGCGCAATGCCTTATAGCTGTCCACATGGGTCTGCATCTTTGTGGCAGGATAGCCCATCATAACCCGTCCGGCAGGCACGTTGGACAACACGACTGAACCGCCGCCCAGCACAACATCATCGCCCACCTTCAGATTATCAGCGATCCCCGCCTTGCCACCCACGACCACCCTGTCACCCACCACGGTGGACCCGGCCACACCCGCCTGCGCACAAAGCAGGCAATGGTCCCCGACAATCACATTATGTCCAACCTGTACCAGATTATCGATCTTGGTGCCTTGGCCGATGCGCGTCGCGCGAATGGTTCCGGCGTCCACCGTCGCATTCGCCCCGATCTCCACATCATCGCAGATCTCCACGCCGCCCAGCGAATGGATCCGGTGCCATGTCGGATCTGCCGGGGCAGACATGGGCGCATCGCCCAGCGTCTCGCGCGCCAGTTCAACATTGGATGGCTCGGCGGTAACAAAGGAAAACCCGTCGCCACCGATCGTCACATTGGGGTGCAGGATAACACGATCACCGATACGCACGTGCCGCTGCAACCGAACACCAGGGTGAATGACACAGTCGCGTCCGATGGTGACGCCAGCGGCAATACTGACCTGATCGCCAATCCAGCATCCGTCACCAATGACCGCATCCGCGCCAATGACCGAAAACGGACCAATCACAACATCAGTGCCAATCTGAGCCGCAGGATCAATCAAAGCGTGCTTTGAAATCCCTTCGCCCGGCAGCTTTCGGTCTAGCATCCTCGTCAGACCTGCCATTGCCAATCTGGCGCGGGGGGCCAGAATTGCGGCTTCAAGCCCCAATGCCTGCCAATCCGCGTCTGGCCAGACAACGGCGGCACGCGCCTGCCCTTTCGCCAGCGCATCGCCATAGGCTGGGGTCATGGCAAGCGCCAGATCATCAGGACCGGCACTGGCGGGCTCAGCTGCACCGTCCACCAAAAGATCAACAGCGCCAAAGGCTTCTGCCCCCAGCGCTGCCGCGATGTCTGCTATGGAATGTGCCATCTTGTCCCCGGACCAGTTATCCGAGGAAAGATTTACCCGCGAACGGCGCGAACTGCCACCCCTTCACGGGCCAGCGCGTCCCAGATGCGGCCATCGCGACCATAGACATCACGACGGTACTGCATCCGGCCGTCAGCCTGGGTGAAGGCTGTGCGATACACAAGATGCACCGGCACCGGCTCGGTCAGGTCGACACGCTGCTCACGACCCGTGCGCAACTGCGCCTGAAAGAACTCTTCGGGGTTGCCCATCTGCTTGGCCAGCAAGGCATAGGCAAAATCAAATGGATCATTCAGGCGGATACAGCCATGGCTGAAGGCCCGGGTCTCGCGGCCAAACAGGCTCTTGGCCGGGGTGTCATGCAGGTAGATGTTGTAGCGGTTTGGGAACATGAACTTGACCAGTCCCAACGCGTTGCCCCGGCTCGGGGGCTGGCGCATCGAATAGGGAAAATTAGATGCGGTATATTGGCTGAAATCAACGGCACCGCGGTTGACCTGACGGCCCCGGCTGTCAGTGATGATCAGCTGGTTCACCGCATTTGGATTGCGCTGCAACTGGGGCAGATATTCCTTGGTGACGATGGAACGAGGCACATACCAGCTAGGGTTAATGACCATGAACTCCATGACATCGGAAAACTCCGGGCTGACACGGTCGCGTTCATTGGCACCGATAACTGACCGGGTGCTGAAGGTTTCCACATCATTGTCGATGATCTTGGCGGTGAAATCGGTCAGATTGACCCAGATGTGGCGCTGACCACGGGGGCGATTGATCCAGCGTTCCCGCTCCATCGCCACGATAATGGCCTGCAACCGACGCTCTACGGACGTGTTCAACTCGGTCAGGGTGCCGGGGCCTGCCGTGCCGTCAATGGCAAGCCCGTTGGCCTGCTGAAACCGTTGAACGGCGGTGGTAATCGCCTGATCATAGGTCTGCGTATTGGTGCGCGACAGAAATCCCATGGCAATCAACCGATTGCGCAGTGCAACAACCTGTGGCCCGGTATCGCCGGGTTCCAGCTTACGGGCACTGACTGTCGGCCCCCAACCACCATCAGCCAGCAGACGCTCCATCGCCAGTTTTTCACGCATCAGGCGGGTGTATTCTGGCGATGCGGGCGGCAAGGCCCGCAAGAAACCCGCAGGGTTGGATTGCGAAAAGGCCTGGATCGTCGCCAGACGGGACCGGTATGGGACCTGCCTGCGGATACCGCTATCGACGCGCGACGGTATCAGAATACCGGTCTGCACATCACGGGCGTATTGCAGAAACAGGCGGCTGACCTCGACCTCGACCCGGCCTTGTGCGGCAGGTGTCGTGGCCGATTGGAACTGGGCGCGCAGCGTCTCTGGATCATAGCGGTCGGTCGGCAATCCGTGGTCGCCTGCAGAACTGAACGCGGCCAGCAACGCATTGCGGCGGCGGCGTTCATCCCAGATACCTTCAAAATTGCGCGCACGGTAGAATGCCATCAGGTCATCATCGCTGGCCGCAGCCTCGGCCACCGCCTGCCGGAACTCAGTCACCTGCGCATGGGCCTGCGGCACACTGAACAGACCAAAAACCAGCAACATACAAATCGCTAAAAACCGAAGCATCACCCTTTGCAGTGGCAGGCTGTCAACTCGCATAAATCAAATTTCCCATAACTTCTTTCAAATGACACTAACGCAAAGTCACCATGGGGAAGAGTATCAATATCCATACCCCAGCCCTGTCCACTCACAATGCGGCGAAGCGCTGGCGACGACCCGTGTGTGTTGCCAACATGCCGCCTTGCGGAGCGTTTTTGAACGGAAGCGGGTGTCGTCTTTGCGCAATTTGCCGCCGATTTCCGCGCCGTTAACCAATAACGGGCTAAACACCTCTTGGTGATCGAATCGAAATATGCCATAAAACTAGCATCATCTTGGGGGCATGATGGAAAATCCGCTGTAAAGCGGAGTTATTGAGCGACGGGACAGGCGCTACAGACATGACAAAACTGACTTCCTCGGGGATGACCCGGCGTGGATTGCTGGGGGCATTTGCAGCAACGGCAATCGCAGCGGCACCAACCTATTCAAATGCAGCAGGTTTTTTGCGCGGGCGCGCGGGCGACATTCGCCGCATCGCCATGCATTCCGGCCGGACAGGTGAACGGATCGACACGATTTATTGGATCGAGGGCGAATACATTCCCGAAGCCGTGCGAGAGATCAACGTCTTTATGCGCGACTGGCGCACAAGTGAGGCGATCCAGATCGACCTGCGCACCATCGACATCATGTCAGCCGCCCTGAACCTGATGGATACGAGCGAACCTTATCTTCTTCTGTCCGGCTACCGTTCCCCACAGACCAACGCCATGTTGCGCAGCCGCTCTTCCGGTGTTGCCCGCAACTCCTTGCACATGCGCGGTCAGGCCGCCGATCTGCGGTTGCAAAGCCGAACCACGGTTCAGATGGCCAATGCCGCCATCGCCTGTCGCGCCGGTGGCGTTGGGCGCTATGCCGGTTCCAATTTCGTGCATATGGATTGCGGCCCGATCCGCAGCTGGCGCGGCTAGGCAACTGCCGCCTGGGCCTGTGCTGGTCCGGACATGCCTCTCACTTATGACTTGGCCACTCTGCCCTTTTGCGGCCTGCTCCCATCACACGCAAAAAGACAAAAGAAACGATCGAGCCGACTTGCCAACTCTCAATCGCAATGGTAATTCGCGCGACAGTGCCCCTATAGCTCAGCTGGTAGAGCAACTGATTTGTAATCAGTAGGTCCGCGGTTCGAGTCCGTGTGGGGGCACCATTAAAATCAATGACTTACCGGATACCTGAGTTTTAAGACGGACTGCTAAGACGGTTTTTAGGACGGAATTACTACCTCCGTTCCAAGTCTTTCCCCACGATAGATCGCAGTAATTCACATATCTCGACCCTGCTAGAGTTGTCAGAGGCTGACTGCAGCAGCTTATCAAAGCTGATAAAGATTGCCGAATTCCTTCTCGGATTCAAGAGTAGACAGTCCGACCAGACATCATCATCATGCTCAATGGCATCAGCATACTTTAGGACCCAGTACATCAGAACTTGTCGAAAGTCACCGGACACAAAATTCCGGTTTGTGTGTTTCACTTCAATCAGGATTTTTCCAAGTGAAAAGTCCCCCTTGCCAGTCGCAATCCATCCCATGCCAGGGATGACGGGACCAGCCTCAAGTTGGCTAGCGGGGCGCTGCCTTTGGGTTCGCCGCAGCATTTGCACGAGGTTTTCAGCGGCATGTTCTGCGATCAGGATGTCATTCTCACTGACTACAGCTGGAACTTTGGCGTCGTAGTGTCGGCTTTGTCGTTCAGTTGCCGTCTGGATGCAATCACTCCACGGCGGATTGCCGTCCCCCGCAAGGATGAATTCGGCGCGCGCGACGGCAATTTCAAACAACATAGCCTTCTGAAGTTCGCTTTCTTCAATCAACTCGCTTGAAACAGGTTCAAGCCCATCAAATGTGAAAGCTTCTCGGTTGATTGACGCAACCAAACCTCCTGTCAGACGGGGGAACAAAATGTCCAGCACGCCCGGGATATCTCTCGCAACGGTGCGAGGATCGCGAAATGGTAGTCTGCTAATCGCCATTCTCTGCCCAGTCTACGAAAGACGAAGCAAAAGATGGCCCCTTCTTAGATTCGAAGCCTAGCCTCCAAGCTGATACGATGGACCTACGCAACTGACCCCTCGCCTTATTGCCTTCATCGCCAAACTCCGCTGCTGCGACCCAGAGCATTCGTTGTTCATCGGGGCTCAAGTTTTCCCATTGGTTCCTCAAGCGAGTGAAGCTGGCCCTATCACGCCAATGCCGCCAACAGTCAATGCATGCCCGCTTCACCGCTGGCGATGAGCTGTTGTCGAATGCATTTCGCACATATGCGCCCCGAGCATCGGTTCGTGAAAACCTGATCGCCCGGAGATAATGCAAGTTGTTGACCTCGGGCATGAGCAAGTGGGGTACACTCGCAGGCACCCGATCAAGCAGGCTGTCGACTTGATCGAAGACCGCTTCGAATTCGTCGTTTGCCCGAACTGAGTACACACCTCGCATGATTTTTGACCACGAAGCGCGAAAAGAGTCTAAGTTCTTTGCATCCAGCAAGGTGGCACAAAGTTGAGATGCGACCTTTGGCTCTTGGAATTTCAGCGCTCTTCCGATTTGAGCGAGGACGAAGGTGTCGGGTTGCGACTTTTCCTTCTCAAGATCCAACAAGAACTGCACGTCGATTTGTTTGAATGATTTCTTCAGCTGCTCATATTCGCCTTGGGCAGCATCGGAATATGGGTCAAGATGCAAATCTAATTCCCGGAGCGCCACACTCGCGTCTTCGCCATGACCTAACTGTGCAGCTATGTAATCTATATAATGCTTTGCGCTTAAGGTCGTCGTTTTCGTGCGGTTGAGTGAGAGCCCATAGTCCGCAAGCGAGTGGGACAGGACAGAAAGCGCCCTATAGGCATCTTGCTGCGACGCGCAGATCAAGGTGAAGTCGTCCACATAGCGGTGCCAGACAATCCCGGCATCTGATAGGGAACGGTCGATAGGCGTCATCATTACTTCAGCCAATACGCGCGCGCATTGACCTCCTACTGGCAAGCCTGTCTGACGTCAGCGCTTATGGGTCCAAATAGCGGTATTTGCTAAGAGAGTGTTTGTTGCTCATCGTAGCCACCGAG
>CANKYO010000010.1 GCA_947488175.1 uncultured Paracoccaceae bacterium | reverse complement strand
ATTCTGCGAAGAGAAGCAAGACTGGCACCTCATACCGGAGGATATCCCAGCTTTCGATACACTCCCCCCACAAAACTAAAGGCGAGCTAGCAGCGACCTCGAGTTGGTTGTGTCGGGCTGCTGGTTAAACGGCGCAGCTTTACGGCCAAGCTAAGGACCGGTCAGCAAAGCGCCAACTTATAGCCACGACTGTACCCTTTCGCAAAAATAGACCTCATTGTCGTCACCGCGACTGCGGCCCAATCCTGCTGCTTGCGAAAGGATCAAGATGCTGCAGTGGCAGCCCGCATTGACGCCGTTCGCTGCACTCGCGAAATTTGGAAATGATCGGACTTACAATCTGTGGGACAAAGCGGTCGATCACAAATTCAACCCAAGTTACCGCATTGCGGACTTTCCGGACTTGTGCAGATGCGGCTATTGCTGACGCAGCATTTCTTTGCTCTTGCAGCGCGACCATCGCTGCATCGCAGCCCATATCGCCAGAGCGGTCATTGAAGACTGTTCTAAGCTGTCGAATCCAACCCTTCACTCGCTGCCTGGCAGAGCAACCATCGAGACGGGGACATAGCGCCACTTCGCTGCGGTTGCGCCAATCTTCGGTTCAGGGATTCTCAACTTCTTTAATCTTGCCAATCACCCGGCGCATGTAGTCTAGGAACGCTTGCGTCTCATCCGTGGAGAGATCGGCGAGCACCTCTTCATTGATCTGCATTGCTGTCTGATAGGCGGAATCTCTGATTGAGCGCCCTTGTTCGGTAAGGTGGATTGTCCGCGCACGTGCATCTGCTGGATGTTCCTTCCGGGTAATCAGCCCGTCCCGTTCCATCCTTGTCAGCGTATTTGCCAGCGTGGCCTGCTCAATATCCAGCATGGCCAGAAGCTCCTTTTGAGTCAGACCGTCCTTTTCCCAAAGAGCCAGTAGCGCGGGAAACTGTCCGGGGACGATGCCCAATGGTGCGATGCGCTTGCGAAGCACCTCGACAAGCAAGCGGGCCATATTATTCACGAGGTATCCCGCAGAGTTCATACGATCAAATTCCATGGCACCTAATAGCATTGCATAGCTAACTATGTAATAGTATATAGCTTGCTATTCAATACGAATCAGAAGGGATACCAAGATGAGAATTCTGACAGCAACATGCGCACTGCTTCTGGCTCTCCCGAGCGCTGGACTGGCTCAAACAGACGAGGCGACACCCGGTCGCGAGCTTGCGGAGCTGATCTACGGATCGATTGAAGACAACCCAACTGGTGCAGCTGATATGGGTGAGTTCGTCAATTTCGGTCAGGACATCTTCGTGTCCATGGACTCTAACGAGGATGGCGCAGTCAATCCCATCGAATTCACTGAATGGGACTTCGGCTTCAACTTCATCGCCGAGGATGAAGGCCAACAACGTGCATATCAAACCGCACAAAAGGTTCTCTTTGCGATTTGGGATCATGACGGCGATGGCGAGATCGGGCGACAAGAGTATCACAAGTCGATGGTCTGGGATTTCCGCCGTGCAGACACCGATGACGATGCATTCCTGACGCGTGACGAGTTTCTCAGCGGCTATGTTGTCAACCTCGCCTACCGCGCCGCGCTCACCGGTCTGTAAGCCTGATCTATCGGAATAAGGAGGCAGGTCTCATGAAAAGTACCCCGACCCAATATGGATCGGTCGCCGTCACCATTCATTGGCTAAGCGCCATCTTCATTCTTGCGATGCTTGGCTCAGGATTCCGAGCCGCATTAATGATCGAAAGCGCCGCCAAAGAAGCGGTTCTGATGTTCCACGTACCTTTGGGGATTGTGATCCTGATGTTGACGCTGCTGCGCCTGTTCTGGTGGTGGCGCGTTGATCAGAAGCCGCGCCCGGTGGATGGTGACCCCGCTTGGCAGACTTACACTGCAAAAGCGATCCATGTCCTGTTCTACGTTGTCATTCTTGGAATGGCAGCGAGCGGCATCGGCATGCTGGCATTATCGGGTGCGGGCGGTGTGTTGTTCGGCGCAGGTGCGGAACCTTTGCCGGACTTCAGTGAGTTCCTGCCACGCGTACCACATGGTCTGGGGGCACGGTTCATGTTGGCACTTTTCGCACTCCACGCGGGGGCTGCACTCTATCACCATTTCATCAAACGGGACGGGCTGATTTGGCGGATGTGGTTCAGCTCCAAAGGCAAAGGAGCCGGCTCATGATCAAAACAGCGTTCAACATACTCGCCATCTGTGGGGCGGCAGGATTTGCTGGCGTCATGCTCAGTATCGGCGTGACCTTGGGTGGATACTGGCGCAGCCTTCCGACCCAGGCATTCCTCGACTGGTTTGCGGCTAACAATCAGTTCGTCTCTCGATCAATCCCGCTGATCTTCATGCCGACCCTGATCGGGCTCATCGGATCGGTCTGGTTGTCCTGGGGCAGCCCGGATTTGAAATATTGGCTGCTGAGCTCGCTGTGCATTGTGGTTGTCGCGGTCCTGACCTTCGCCTTCTTCGTCCCCACCAACACAGCATTTGCGAGCGGGACGATGGACGAGGTGACAGGCGCTGCCAAGCTGAACCAATGGCTTACAATCCACCATTTCCGTATCGGGTTTGGCATGGCGGCTGCGGTCTTTGGCTGCATCGCGATCAAAGGCTGACACACCACCCATCCACCACTCACAAATTTGCGACACAGAAGAGGACGACCCCATGAAAACCCGCATTCACGCCATTGCCGGAGCTGTCGGTCTGCTCATGATCTTCACGTTCTGGACCTCGACCGTGATCTCAGAGCTGTTCGGATCGTATGAAACCATCGCGGCCGTTAAGGGATGGATTCTGAATGGGATGTTCATCTTGATTCCTGCGATGGCGATTGTGGGTGGCTCTGGCATGTCGCTGGGGGCTGGCCGATCTGAGACACTTGTCTCCACCAAGAAAAAGCGGATGCCGATCATCGCCGCCAACGGGATACTGATCCTGCTACCGATGGCTTTCATTCTTGAAGCTAAGGCCTCAGCGGGCACGTTCGATACGTTGTTCTACATATTGCAGGGTGTTGAGCTGGTCGCCGGGGCAACCAATTTGACGTTGATGGGTTTGAACATGCGCGATGGTGTCAGGCTCACGGGTCGGAACACCCGGGCGTCCTCGGTGAAGCTGCTCGGGCGCGAGATGGTCGCAGAAAACACGCTTGCGGTGCGCATTACAAAACCTGCTGACTTCACCTTTAAACCGGGCCAAGCGATCCGGCTGACCATACTGGCTGATGCACCCGCAGGTGCTGGCGAGGCGCGCGTCCTTTCCATCGCCAGCGCGCCACATGAAGCGGACCTGACAGTGATCACGCGCCTGCGAGACAGCGCTTTCAAGCAAGCCTTGCAGGCATTGCCGGAGGGAACAGACCTTCAGGTTACGGGGCCGTTGGGGAGCTTCATGAGAGATAAGGATCAAGATCACCCTTCAGTGTTTCTGGCAGGAGGGATCGGCATCACACCGTTTCTGTCGATGATCCGCGATGCCGATCACTTAGGTCATCTGAAACAAACCACTTTGTTCTACTCCAATCGTAGCCCGGCTGATGCGGCGATGCTGAATGAGTTACAAGAGATCAGCGCGACCAATCCAGGGTTCCAAATGGTTGCAACCATGTCGGATGTCAAAGACGGCAAGGAGTGGGAGGGCGAGACAGGGCGCATCGATGCGGAAATGCTGTCCAGGCATCTGCCCGATCTGTCACTGCCCATCTACTACTGCGTTGGTCCAGGCGGGTTCGTTTCAGCGATGATTGGAATGCTGACTTCGGCAGGTGTCGACAAAGACAACATCCAGTTTGAGCAGTTTGGCGGCTACTAAGAACCGAAACCGCACCGTATAGATGCAATAAGATACAGCCATCTCAGCTTCCGAGATGCGGCGTCACGGCCGATTGATCTAACGCAATGCTGGCAAGCAACAAGTCGCACAATAGTCCCCACAAGTAGGAGATCGTGCCTTCGGCGCGAAAGATCAATTGACACATATTTATGTGGAGAATGACCATGGAAACCAATCAACTGCATCGTGGTCGACTTATTGACCATGTCCAGCTCGTGGTGAACGACCTCAAGGCCAGTCAGGATTTTTACACAGCCGTTCTGGCTGTTTTGGGAATCCCCGTTATCGGCACGACGGAAGACTTTTTCTGGGCTGACGAACTTGTCGTGTCCTCAGTCGACAGCCCTACGGCACTGGGTGTGCTGACGGGGCGACACCATCTGGCTTTCCAGGCAAAGGACCGTGCGACGGTGGATGCTTTCTACCGGGCGGCGCTGATCCATGGTGGGCGCGATAATGGGGCACCCGGCGAGCGCGTCTACCATCCAGGCTACTACGCTGCTTTCGTGCTAGACCCCGCCGAAAACAATATCGAGGCCGTATACCATGGCCAGGCAGACCGCAGCGCGTCATCGGTGGTGATCGATTTCCAGAGTTGAGCGGCAGCGGCCAGCACAGCTTGAAAATCCGGCAATCCGATACTATTTCTACAGTTAGAATAATGGAGATTTCATGTCCCGGTAAAGTGGGGAGGCAACAGCCCTCCCGATGCAAATCAACAATCTAGATGTGCTGCCAAAGCTATTTGGCCGGCCTGTTGAGCTGCAATCTCAGACAAAACTGACACTTCAAGCATGAGCGTTGCTCATGGCTAAGACATGAAAGCTTATCCCTAATGACACGGGACTATTCCAAATTTCTTCCGCCCAAGATGAAAGGCGGAGCACCAAAACGACACTTATCACCCCTCGAAACACTCGGCTGGCATTCATTTTTCGCGCAACAAATCAGCGTCGATGAACTGGCAGAAACGCCACCCGTTCGCGTCGTCGAAGTGCATCGCAATGCACTGCATATTGTTGGCGATGGCATTGACGTGGCAATTCCCCCGCAACCGGACGTGACAGTTGGCGATTGGCTGTTGCTTGATCATGCGCATCCAAAATCAAGCCGCGTGTTGGATCGCAAGAGCCTTGTGAAACGCCGCGCGCCGGGTACGGATCGCCAGGTTCAGTTGATCGCGGCCAATATCGACACGGCGTTTATCGTGACGTCCTGTAATCAGGATTTCAAAATCGCTCGCTTGGAGCGGTATATCGCCTTAGCTTTTGAAGCAGAAATTATGCCGGTCATCGTCATAACGAAGTCTGATTTGGCTTCCGATACACAAAGCTATGTCGATAGAGCGCAAGCGATCTCGGAAATTGTCCCCATCGTCACTCTTGATGCGCGAGGTGATGAACCGAAGGTGAAGTTGGCAGAATGGTGCAAGCCAGGCAAGACCGTTGCGTTTCTTGGGTCCTCTGGCGTGGGTAAATCAACCTTGGCCAATGCGCTATCGGGTACACAGACGATTGAAACGCAAGCCATCCGTGAAGATGACGCCAAAGGTCGTCACACGACGACAAGCCGGCAATTACACTTTGTGCCAGGTGGCTGCATCGTGTTGGACACACCGGGGATGCGCGAGTTGCAACTGACCGATGCAGCATCGGGGATCGATGATGTTTTCGCAGACCTTCATAGCCTCTCAACCCGATGCCGGTTCAGCGATTGCCAGCATATGACGGAACCAGGATGTGCCGTTTTAAAGGCGATTGAGAACGGTGAGATCGACGAGGCCCGGTTAGGCAGGTGGCGCAAGTTGATGGCTGAAGAGGCTTTCAACTCGTCGAGCCTGGCTGAGCGCAGATCAAAAGACAAAGCGTTCGGCAAAATGATCCGCCGGGTCACAAAGCAAAAGGCAAAAAGGGGATAAGGCAAAATTTGGGGCGGCCAAGCATTCAACCTCGGGCGTCTCAATAATCTCATTCAACAAGCACAAATGCGTGCAAGAAGTTGACCCATATCAAGGGCTAGGTCGCCGGAGTATGAAATGCTTCCCGCGACAAATGGAAGAGGGATGAAAAGGATTCCGCAATGACCGTTGAAAAGACAGGCCGGATCATCTGGCACGATCTCCTCACCGGCGACAGACAACGATCAATGTCGTTTTATCAACGTGTGGCTGGCTGGACCTACCAAACAGAGCACGCGACTGATTTTGCTTGGGGCGGGGGTGAGAAAGACTTCGTACTTGCGCTTTCAGAAGATGAAGCGGGCGCGGGATTTGCGGAAACACCACCCGAAATGACGAATGGGTGGATTGCCTATGTGGAAGTTCTAGACGTGGACGCAACGGTGGCTCTAGCCGAAATGCTCGGTGGGACCATTGTACGGCAACCATTCGAAGTCCCCGGTGTGGGACGCAATGCGCTTCTGCGTGATCCTCTCGGCGCACTCATTGGCGTCTCCATATCTCGTCACAGTTATCCCGTGCCACAGCGCCAATTTGGTACCGAGGTCTATGTGTCAGATACACTGTCATTCCCAGACGAGTTTTATTCAGAGTTATTCGACTGGAACATCAGCCCACCGCCTGTCGGAGACCAGTCTGGTCTGCTGGTCACCGGACCTTCGGGCGAGGATGTTGCGGTAGTGTTGCCTGGAAAGTCCCCAACAGATGCGCAGGCGGTTTGGGTGCCTGCCATAAAGGTTGCTCATCCAATCACCTCGCTCAATGATGCATCGGCTTTAGGCGGAGAGTCCTTCAACGAATTGATGGCGAAACCAGCACAGCAGCACGGTTCCTTCATACGCGATCCAGACGGCGCATTGTTGTGCTTGTTGCAAGCCTAGGATGGAGTAACCCCAGAAAATGAAATCCCTGATTTTGTATTATTCACGTTCTGGCGCCACGGCGAAAGTCGCGAACGCGCTTGGAACGGCACTCTCCGCTGATATCAAAGAGATCAAATGTCCGCGTTATCAAAGCGGTTGGTTTGCCTATCTGCGAGCCGGCTATGACAGTGTTAAAGGCCGATTGCCGCTGATCGACGTTCCGGAAGTGGTCTTCGAGGACTACGATCTGGTCATCATCGGAGCACCCATCTGGACAAGCTACCCTGCCTTGCCACTGCGATCCTTTTTGGCGCAGAAGCCGGAGTTACCGGGGCGGGTTGCAGTGTTCCTGACCTATGGCGGACACTCTCCTGCTGAAAAGGCAGTGAAGATGGTGGAAGGTCTTCTGCATATACCATTGGAGGTCTCGCTGGAGTTGCCTCACGATCAGGTCGTCGAAGGTCGATACTCGGACGCCGTCGATACATTTGTAGCGAAATTGAACGCCGGTGACGGGTGATGTGACAGACAGCCACGTAGAGAGGTGGGCGCAACTGATTGATGTCGGCCGCAGAGATTTTTTTGGTGTTAGGCCAGTGCTGCCGATATGGCCTCGCGCAATGCGACGTCCCTCGGATCGGGCTCAACGCCCGGTCCAATGCGGTTTGTCACATATCCATAGCCTAAACCGATCGACGGATCGGCATAGCCAAGCGAACCGCCAGCACCTGGCGCACCAAAAGCGTCCGCGTGACCGAAGGAAAAGTCCGCAAACGGCTTCATGAAACCCAGTGCGTATTGCGCGTCATCCCGAAGCACCTCATCAAAGAATCCGCGTGATGGCGGTACGGCAGGTGCTGTCAGTGCTGCCAGCGTTTCCGGCTGGAGCCCGAGTTCCGATCCACCTGTCGCGAAGACGCCGTATGCCTTTGCAATTGCGCGCGCTGTGCCGACACCGCCGCCAGAAGGAACCTCAAGATCACGCGCATAGATACGGTCCTTGTCCATGACCACGCCTGCTCCAGGGTTCACGATGCAGGCACGAAACGCGTCGGACCAAGGGTTCATCAGCGCCCGTATCATCGGAAATGGATATCCGAAAATCGACTTGATCAGGCCAGCTTGGGTGAGCGGCGCAAGCCGTTCGTTTGGGATCACATCTGGAAGACCAATGTAGAAATCGAGATCAAGCGGTGTCGCGATTTCGTCCTGAAAGAACTTCCCCAAAGTGCGGTGCGCTGGATCAATCCGACGCAGCAATTCACCTTCATAAAATCCAAGCGATAGAAAGTGGTAAGCGTTGCGGGTGCCGGACGGCCATGCGGGGGTCTCGCGCGCCAAGATCGTCGCCAGTCGATCCGGATCAGCAATGATCTCGTGGTCGATCTTTTGATGGATCGCATGCAGGCCAGCTTGATGCGCCAGCAAGTGTCGCACGGTGATTACCTCTTTGCCGTTTTGCGCAAACTCTGGCCAGTACTCCGCGACGCGCGCCTCGTAGTCCAGCCAACCACGTGAATGCGCTAACGCGAGTGTCAATGCTGACATCCCTTTGGTCAGCGAGAAGACAAGGGCCATGGTGTCTTCTTCCCAAGGCGCATCGGTCGCTGGATCGCGAACACCGCCCCAGAGGTCAACCACCTGTTCGCCGTTTAAATAGACGCAGCAAGCGCCGCCCAGCTCATCGCGCTTCGTAAAATTCTCCTCGAATGCTGTCTTCACGCCCGCAAATCTTGGACTTACATAGCCACTCGCGGCGGCTCTGGTTGGGTAGCTCATTTCCTACTTCCTCAGAAAACGCCTTTGAATACCAGCCACAGGAGGACGAGCTTTGATCTAACGCAATCAGACGGATCTCGGCGGTTTCGCAATTCGAAAGGTTTTGTTCGCCGCACAATGAGAAAGCGCCACAGACCTACGAGCGGTCATTTGTGAGTTTTACCCAAACGTTGGCTTCGCCTGGGTCTTGCTCGTTGGTCTATGAGGCCTCGCAGCGTTTGGCGTGAATGGCAGCCTTTCATGCTGCACTGTAGCACTCGGAAGAGTGCGAACGCGGCAGTTATCTGCTGCGAGCGCACGCAGCGACAAAATTTAACTCACAAATTGGGCTCGCTGCCGCCGTTGGGGCAAACGCAGCATTCCACCGGATGCCGCCTTAGCACCCCACATGAACGGCCCATTCCGGACTCTCAGCGCTGTGCTTGGATGCTGCAATTGCAGCCCGCATTGTCGACATTCGCCGCAACCGCAAAATCAGATGATGTGCTACCGGTAAACGACGCCGCAAGGTAGGCAAGCAAATGCTGCTCTAGGCACCCTGACGTCGCACAAATTCCTGCTCGGTCACTTCCGTTCCCCACTGCGTACCGGGGGTCTGATGTGCCAGTGCGAACCCGTGTTTCTCATAAAGGTGGCGAGCCGCATCCAATCCTTTGAAGGTCCACAGGCGCGTGCGATCAAAGCCCTGCTTGTCTACAAACTTCGTGGCTTTGCTGAGAAGCACGTTTCCGATACCCATACCCTGCGCTTTGGGGCTAACGATGAACCACCGTAAATGGCTAACGCCGTCCCCTAAATCCTCACCATCGAGAGAGACAGACCCCAGAAGTTCTTCGCCTTCATAAGCGGAGAACGTCGTGTTTACCGAATTGTCTATACGCCCCATAAAATCTGACATTTCAGTTGCGATTTTGCGCTCGAAAACTGCTCCAAACCCATAGTGCTGTGAGTAGAAGGTCGCGTGTAGATGCGCCACGGATGCGATGACCCCTGAACGATAGCCCTCGTGTAGTTCCACGTCTGGCGCAGTGCTGACCGCGCCGCCTAAAGATTTTGCGAATAGAACAAGGCCAGTCTCAATTTGTGCGACTTCATTTGGCGACAGCACGTCGAGGGCAGATTGAAGCTGTAGTCGCCCAAAACTCTCGACTTCGCGCAGCAGGTTATTTCCTTCCTGCGTCAAAGTCAGAATACGGGACCGCTTATCACTCGGATCAGTGTCAGCCTCGATCAGACCATCGTTTTCGAGCTTTTGAACAAGACGGCTGACGCTGGACTTTTCCAAATGCAAATGGGCGCCCAGGTCACTGGCATTTTTAACCGTGCCATAACCAACCTCAATAATCGTGTGCACCGCAGATGGAGATAGCTTTGTTCCAGCCAATCCCTTTTGCATGAAGCCAAGTTCGCGCACTATATGCCGTGCAGCGGAACGCATTTTGTCAATGCGGGGGATTGGAAGTGATTGAGTCATAGTTGCATGTTACAACTAAAACTTTGAAACCGTCCACTAACAAATATTCTCAGCGTCTCAACAATCCAGCAGATTGGGTTCATAGCTGCCATCGGCCCATACCGGCCGTTTACCGGCTGGACGAGATGCTGCAGCCGCAGTCCGCATTGCCGCCATTCGCTGCGCTGCCAAAACCCGTGACTAGTCGAACTCACAGTCTGCGGGAAAAACGGACTTACGCTGTAATTGCGCGAGTGTCCGCTTTCGTATGTTATTCCGAAGGGCACTCCAAACCGATTAAGGTTTGTGGTACTCCCTAAGAAATGAATTCTCCAATCAATCTTTCCCATGCATTGTCTCATGTCCGTTGGATCGGAGGCGGAAGCGGAGCAGGCAAATCAACGGTTACACGTAGATTGGCCAAAGCACATGACGCGGTGATCTACGACACTGACGCAGTCATGAGCGATCATTCATCTCGCTGCTCAAGTCATAAGTGTCCGCAACTCGCCAATTTCATGCGAATGACAATGAATGAAAGATGGGTCGCCCGGTCACCCAATGAGATGCTCAAAACCTTCCATTGGTTTGAGGGCGAAGGGTTTCACTTCATCATCGACGATTTATTGGAGCTACCGAAAGGCCGGTTTGTGATCGCTGAAGGGTTTCGCCTGCTACCTTTGTTAGTTGCGCCATTACTTCAAAACAAGCGGCACGCGATTTGGCTATTGCCGACGCCTGCCTTCCGCCGTCAATCTTTTGACGCCCGTGAAACAACCTGGGACATCCCACGCAAAACAGGTAATCCGAAACTTGCTCTCGCCAACCTTTTGGCCCGCGATGAGCTCTTTACCGATCGTGTACGAGATGAAGTCAGCGGTTTGGGGCTGCACGCCTTAAAAGTCGATGCTGCGCAGAGCGAAGACGCCCTGACAGCAGTTATCGGTGATCTTTTGTTCGGCTAAACCAGACCTTCACTGCCGTATCATTCGAGATGTATCCAATTCTTGTTTTCCGACATTCGACTGGTCACAATAGGTCAGGTTGGCGATCGCCGGGCTTGTTAACCTTTTGTTAACTATTTCTGCCACACGTTATGCGCGATGGGTGGGGGTACCTTATCGCCGTGAACAAGAAGACTAACGCATATCAGTTGTCGGACGCCTTCGAGAGTAACGAGCAAAACAGTACGAGGCACTATGAAGGTATCGAAGGAAATAGACTTTTCTCAAAGCACTGTCGTACCCTATCCGATTGCAACGGAAGATTTGAATTCAGCCAAGAGACGCGACTGGCCGAACAGTATGCTGCATCACCGCAGCTGCAGGAAATGTAAATGCGAATTCCAGGGACCTGACTTTGCGAGGACATGTTGGAGCTGCCTTTCAAACCAAGCCAAACAAGCTTGGGGGCGATTCACGGCAATTCCTCCGAACGATTAACACATCGGTTTATCAGTAAGACTGCGCGGCAGGGCTGCTAGGGGCGGAGAGCAGCCCGAACCGGCCATTCGATCTCCGGGCAGGATTGGCCGGTCAGCGGGACGTTGTTGCCGTTCGCCATAGCGCTTTCAGTGGCCGCTTTTGAGCCGACAACAGCTACTTTGCCGTGCCGGAACGCTTGCCTCGCTCAATCTCGGTCGCAAGAGATTCCATCTTGGAGTCCCAATAGCGACGAAGCTGATCAAGCCATCCCTGCACATCCTCGAAGCCTGTTGGATCAATCGAATAGCACCGTTTCGCACCTTCTTTGCGCACCTTTGCAAATCCAGCATCGCGCAAGATACGAAGATGCTGTGAAACTGCTGATTGCGAAATGCCAAATTCGGCTTCGATGACCATGACGATTTCACCTGATGCGTGCTCCTTCTGGGATATCAGTTCCAGCGTGCGTCGCCGAACGGGGTCCGAGAGAACATCGAAAGCGTGCATCATTCTTCCCCGGTGTAGAAATTTGCGGTGCGAGCGGCAGTTTCCATCGCGATCTTCATGGGCGTGCCATCCTCGGCATGGGCCTTCCCCCAAGCCTCAGCCCAAGAACGCAACCTGTTCTTGCTCTCTTCTCCCTCTACCCATACCTGACCCGCCTCAATCACTTTTTGGCCGTTCGTTTGCACATGGCCGTCCAGACCCAGTATTGCCATTTCCCAGCCAACACCTGTTGCCCCGGGACCGAATTTTTCCCAATGCGCTTCACTTTCCTCGTCAGTCGGAAGTTCGTGTTCAAGCGTCAACAGCGCGCCGTCCTCAACATCTTGGATCGTCGCAGTGACCCAACTCTTGTTTCCGCCAAACTCCCAAGTGAGGGCCAAGGTATGCGGCGGATCGCAGGAAATGATGTCTCCGTCTGCGTTGCCCTCGATGGAAAACCGCCCCCCGCGTTTGAAGTCGCCGGAGACGTTACCGAACCAGCGTTCTATCCGCTGTTTGTCGGCAATCGCAGTCCATAAATCTTCCTGACTGGTTGGGTAGGTGCGTGCGGCACGAACCAAGTGCGTGGGGCGACCTTCACGCTCACCTTTTCCGACCTCGCGAATGTCGGCACCAAATGCTCTTTTGAAATCCATGATCATATTCCCCCAAACACATATATTAGTCATCACTAATATCAGTTTTGCTAGTATGATCAAGTTGGCGCTCATCAGAGCCGACATTCGTGCGGCATACAGCATCAGTATTCATGGGTTCAGAACGGCCATCCAAATAAGTCAGGGGGGTGTCTCGGGAAGCTTCCGATATGCTGGGCGGCCGCAGGGTGAGGCGAAGCTGCCGTTGCGGTTTTGGCTTTCAACGATCGCTTGGAGCGCTTCCTTTCAGCGAACGTGGCGACTAGGCTCGATCCACCGAAGCAACAAAGAGAACTCTTTTGATCGACTACGAAACCAGATCGCTCAGCGCGGATACATGGGATGACTTCGCCAACCTTGTCGAAGAAAACAACGGCGTGTGGGGCGGCTGTTGGTGTCTTTGGTATCATGGCAAGGAAGGTGAAAAAGCATCGCTAGAAGAAAAACGCGCAATGAAGGAAGCCCGAGTTAGGTCGGGCGAGGCACATGCAGCTCTGGTCTATCACGACGGCAAATGCGTGGGCTGGTGTCAGTTTGGCCCGCCCAAAGAACTTCCCCGTCTTCATAATGCGCGGGCGTATCAAAAGGAACTTGCAGCGCTACCCGACTGGCGCATCACGTGCTTTTTCTCAGGCAAGGGCCAACGTGGCGGCGGTGTCGCTTCTGCCGCGCTTGCCGCCGCGGTTTCACAAATAAAGGCACTTGGAGGTGGGCGGGTCGAGGGCTACCCCGAAGACATCGAAGGACGAAAACCAACGCCAGCGTTTCTGTTCAATGGGGCGTTGCACATGTTCGACAGATTGGGGTTCGAGCGCTCCCGCAAGATAGGGAAGCACAAATGGGTCGTTACGCTTGATCTCTAGCTTCCAAACAGAACTAGGATTTCGAATTCACTGAAGGTGGTAAGTCCTCAAAGAGTCCAGGTTCGCCGCCGATATTTGCCCCTTCGATTTGAAGCATCTTCAGTTTCAGCACAACGCCGCCAGGTGCCAAGAAGCCCGTCAACAGCCCGTTCGCTCCCAGCACCCGATGGCATGGAACGATGATTGGGATGGGGTTGCAACGCAAAGCTTGCCCGACCTTTCTGACATCCTGTTTTTTGCAATCTCTTCGGCGATCGCGTCGTAGGTGGATGTTTCGCCTGAGGCTAGATTTCTTGTTTCTATGTAGACTTGTCTGCGAACGGATCGACGCCTTCAAAGTCACAAAGAATGAACGACAGATCTGTTCTGTACCCCTCCAGAAGAGCGGTTATAGCATTGACTGCTGTGGTGATACTGCCTGGAGGCGCACTCTCCTCTGCGTTCCACCGCTTGACCAAGAAGCGGCGTGTTGTGTCGGGACGTGCATCCGGCAGACGGGTTGTGACCACACGCTCGCCACGCCACCCAATGCCGCATTGGCCAATGGCCGTCGGGAACAATGTGAACCGTGTTGCCTAAGACATGGTCGCTAGGGCTTTGCTTCTACGGTTGGCAGTGGCAAACGCTTGGCGTTATCTTCAACTGTCGCTGCCATGTTCCGATCCATTTATCATCTGCTGCCTTTCAATGAGCGCGGGGTTCAGGAGCCCCTAGCGGTGAATTCTGTTGCCGAGACCCGGCTCTTTAGAGCACTGCAAAGAACCGATGGATTGGCCCTCCATCGCCCGTGCGCGATTTCGTGACTGCCACAATGTTGTTGAGCCATGCATAGCGCGGATCACCGGTCTCAAACTGCGGTGCGGCTCGGAAGTAGTACCGCCACGCGCCATTCGGATCGTCTGCCTTCGTTACATCTGCGGCGTACTCGGCATCTTCTGGCCCCGACCAAAACCGTCCATGCCAGTGTACATAGATCAATGCGTCGTCGTGGGTTTTCCATGTGAAGCGTACATCAAGATCGCCAACACCGTCGGCACGGATGTTCACCCAGTCCGCACCTGCGTCTTCCGTCACGCGCCCACGCAGATACGGACCTTCGAAGGTCCCGCCCGTCACGTTGAAAATGATACGGTGTCCGCCTGGACCAGAGCCCGTGGTGGTTGGCGGGAGTCGGAGTTGAACCCGGGCCTCTGTCAGAAACACCAGCTCAGGCGGCGCTTCTGCATCCCAGCCTTCTGAGCTGAGAACTAGGCCACCACCATTTGGGTCCATTCCATGGGCCTTGCTCTCTCCGGTTAATGTCGCGGCTCCAAAAGCGCCCGCTCCGAGCAGCATGTTTCTGCGCAGCTGGTCCATAGGTCTTAGCTCCCTGGTTCTGTCATTCGGTGGTGGAGGCCCGGTAGAGCTCGATCAACTCCCCGCTTGGTTCCTACCCGTATTATCAACTTTATGTGCGCTCCGCACATATCGTCAAGTTGAAAATCGTGCACTGCGCACATATTGTGCCACCATGATGGACAAAACAGCCAACCTTCTTGGGGTCTTGGGCCTCGCCGTCGCTGATCGGATAGAGGATGTCGCACGTGATTTTTTGGGTCGCGTTGGCGAAACACCCGCCGCTCTGGTTGTCATTGGGCACGGTACTGGACTCTCAAATGACGGGCTTCGACGCATCCTTGGTTTGTCGCATCCGGGTACCGTCCGGCTTGTGGATAGGCTTGTCGCAGACCGCCTTGTAGAACGTCGCGAGGGGCAAGATCGACGAGCGGTTGCGCTGCGGCTTACCGATCAAGGTCAAAGTGTTCGCGACGAGCTTCTGCATGGACGGCTTTCGGCCATAGATGCATTGCTCACGCCGCTCACTAAGCATGAGAGAGATATACTAGATGGTCTTTTGCGCAAAGTCCTGACCGCGATGGACACGACAGTATCTGAGAGACGAACGCTTTGCCGCCTTTGCGATGTTCAAGTTTGTTCGGACTGCCCGATACCAGCCAGTGAGGGCAGAGTGGAGTGATCCGTTAAAAGGCTGAAGCGAAACCTCGCACACTGTAGGCCAGCTAAAGCCACCATTCGTGGGCCGTGCGGGACTGGTTAATAAGGGTTCGCTGTCGACATCTGACGGTTTTGATCTGATGACTGGTGCCAGCCGATTCTGTTGAAAAACTCGAAAGTTCTGCTTCCTCATTTTTCCGCCAAATTCTCCTGCATCAGCAAAGTCGGCACCACTTGCCCCGAAGGGGCCGAGAGCTGCTCCCTCATCGTCCATCCCGAATTTTGGCCGACCCCTTGGCCTAATTCTCCACTTGGCGTTCTATGGGCAAATTTTTCGGCGATCTTTGGCAAAACCGGAGTTTTTCAACACTATCAGGCCCGAACCGGACATTCGGTCTCTGGGCGGGACTGGCCGGTCAGCGCGGCCTTATGTATCAAGCGCACCAAGTGCCCAGCCGATGCTGCGGGGTGTGAGGGATGATTAAGTATGTTGCGTTCTTATGTCATTTTGTTTTGGCCGGGTGTCCTCAAAAAGGCGAAACCCTTTTCAACACAAACTGCGTCGAAGTGCTCACAGAAGTCGAGTCTGTGTTCACGACCGAAAATGTCTTCATAGGTGGCCCAGCCTCGAAGGAAAATAACAGCGCTACGGCCCTTTATGAGATCAAGAATACCAAGCTGGGTTTTGCATTCTGCTCTGATGGGAATTTCGTCGCCTTTCACGTGAACACTGTTGCTCCCACCAGGCATCTTTGGAACGGGTTGAAGCGCAGACACGGCAGTCTCGAAAGAGATTTTCCCTACAGGCGAAATGACTGCGGTGACCTGAAATTCCACCCAGCATTTAAAAGCGGGTGTTTGTCCGAAATTCTCGATTACGCACTCTGCCCTGATAAAGTCTGCTTCGCCAGGTTTGCAGAGCCACCGAATAGACTTCACTGCAAGATAAGCTCTCGTTTGCGCCTCTCCGATTTCACGCGTGACTGTAACAGCATCGTCAGCCGCCCTGACAGCCTCTCGAGTCTCATCCAATGTGGCCTTGATCCAGACAAGACCTACGGTAGCTACCCCCAAGGTCCCTATGGCGGCGTAGGCCATGACAAATCCCCATACCGCCATATAGCGTTGGGCTCGAATATCCTTTTGGGTATTGTGGTTCTCGCGTTCGGATTGCTCTATCTTGATTACGCATTCCGCCATGCTAGCACCCTCAAGCCCGAGACAAGTGGCATTTACGCGATTTTGGGCGTTTTCAGTATACTTACTAGCCTCGTAGGAATTGGATACTGTCTTTGGTCCATGCTCACCTGATAGCCATATCGCCAGAGTACCCAATACAAAGAGAGTGAGCAGTAAGACCGCTATGGCTATGCTAGGTATAGGTTTTGCGTTTCTATCGCCCTTAGACATGCCAACATAAACGCCGCTGAAAACTTCCCACGGGATAGCTTGTTAGCGACGTTTACCTCTTTTTCACTGATTCCAATGTCGGCCAGCTTCTCAACAAGTTGCGCGTAAGTCACGCCCTTTCGATTCAACTCTGACTTGAGAAGATTTGTGGCCTGCATTTCCCATTTGTTCTGCTCTGGCATAAGCGCGACTTTGAGTTGGCCTGCTATCTCGCCGCGCTTCTTAATCAGTCCATGTATTGTGTTCTGCATGCCCTCATTATGGATTCACACCCTTGTTTTTATAAGGTATGTTGTTGGTGCGTTTGATACATAAGGCCGGGTCAGCGGACTTCGCTGCCGTTGATCGGCAGGAGACCAATGCCTGCTATCGGTGCCGGGCGGCCACTTTTATCCATGCCCGGCACAGATGGTCTGTTGTCGCGAAACTCAGCTTTCGAACAGCGGTGATGTGTCCCCGAAGATGCGAACCGATTTCACCAGCCCATCTTCGTTCTTGTCCGTGAAGGCAACGGCGCGGACGGTGATCTGCTTTCCGTCATGGCGCTCGTAGTGATTCAACGCCTCCAAGACGTAGGTCTCGTCCGTTCCATAGATATTCAGCAGATCATGTTCGATGCTATTGAAGCTCTGCCAGTAGCCGCCGAGCATCTCGACTACGGCTTTCTTGCCTTCGACGGCTGGCGCATTGCCGAACTGGATCGACACGTCATCGGCCAGGAATTCGGCATAGCCGTCGATGTCCTTGGCATCGAGAACGCTCAGGTAGGTCAGATATGCGTCGTAGGCGGTGTCACTGAGTTGGTTGGTGCGGAGGTTGGTGGTGATCATTGGTTCAGTCCTTGGTTCTGGTTATGGCGTTGAGCGCCGATGAACTGAATTTACGGTCTGCACCTCATATCTTCCAATTGAACTACTTTAGCACTATCATAAGCTTTGATTATGACCATGCATGCCGACCTGAACCTGATGATCGTCTTCGACGCGATCATGTCTGAAAGAAACCTCCGCCTGGCCGCCGAGCGCCTTGGTCGGTCTCAGCCTGCGGTCAGCCAATCTGTAGCGCGTCTGAGAGACATTCTCGGCGACACGCTTTTCGAAAAGACGCCGAAGGGAGTTAAGCCGACACCGCGAGCGGAGGCGCTTTGGCTTGAAATCCGCGATCCTCTAAACGTCATCACGCAGGCGCTGACACACTCCGACTTCGATCCGGCTTCGATCCGTGCTGAAGTCACGGTGGGTCTTGCAGATGACGTTCACGAAATTGCCTTCGCGCACCTGGTCTCGCACATACGCGAGCGTGCACCGGGTGTTGTCCTGCGCGTGAGGGAGGTCGATCACCAATCACTCTGGCAAGAGGTCGGCCACGGTAGGGTGGATCTAGCCGTCTCGGTCGCACCCTCCCCGCCAAAGGGCCTCGGCGCATCAGTCTTGTTCGAACAGCGCTTCGTCCTCTTGCACCGTCCCGATGTGACACCGCCGGTCTCGTTGAAGTCCTACCTCAAATCGACCCATGTCGCCGTCGGCTTCCGAGAGGACGAAGCAGGCTACACAGATCAACGGCTTGCTGCCATGGGGCACAATCGTCACGTGATCGCTTGGACGCCAAGGTTTGCGTTCATTCCCGACCTCGTGGCGAGAACCGGCGCAATCGCGACGATGCCTTTGCCAATCGCACGGCACCACGTGGCCCGCTTTGGGCTTGGTGTGGCCCAGCTACCGTTCAATCTCGATTCCGTTCCCGTCCGTCTTTGCTGGCACGAGAGACGGCGGACCGACCCCTTGAACAAATGGCTCCGCGAGCAGGTCAGGGTCATAGTCGAAGATCGTATGAAAAGTTGATCGCGCGCATTGCAGACATTCGCCGCATTGCGCGAAATTGGGAGGTATGGGCTCTCTCGTCACCTTCGCTGCATCGGACACGAGTGGCAGCTTCAGGAAATCGCGCCGTTCGCTGCGTCTCGAATGAACAGACAAGATGCGGACGAACCGGACCTAGCGCTCTGTAGCTTGAATGTCTGCTTCAGCATCGCTCTGGCTTCAGCACGATGTTTGAGTTCTTTCGCAAGAAATCTTGTAACGCACCATCGACTGCAAAACTGTGCTCCCACACCTCTTGATCAAGCAGATGCAGGCCTTCAATATCATCTTGCATGTTCAGTGCCCGACTTAGGGTGCCAACGAAGGCATGTAACGATGTAGCTTCAAGTGCAGCCAAATGATCGTCTAGGTATTTCTGCCCTCTGTTGGAGAAGAACTGAACATGGCCTCCGTTGCCGACCTCTCCAGTATAAATAAGAACAAGTTGGCATTGGTATTCAGGTAGCGACAGGCCAAACATCGGCCGGGCTTCATCTGCGCGGTGGGACCAGAACCCACTGATTGTTGAAACCGCGTCCAAAGCATCCGCCTGCCTGAGCAACGATTGGAAATATTTTTCGGATATCTTTGGCACCATTGCGTCACCGCGTAGTTTAATCAGTCTCAAAGTATTCTAGCCAGACGTTGATGCAAGTTGCAGCATCATGAACTTCAGGCTCTCTCGTCACCTTCGCTGCATCGGACACGAGTGGCAGCTTCAGGAAATCGCGCCGTTCGCTGCGTCTCGAATGAACAGACAAGATGCGGACAAACCTGACTTGTGCAGGAGTGGCTATTGCTGACGCGGCATCCTTTTGCAGCTGCGGCAGGCCGACCGCTGCCCCGCAGCGAAGGTCACCGAACCGGACGTTCACCAGCGCTAACATGGCCCAAACCGAGACCGCACATTCGCCGCGACCTGGTCAGACCAGCGAGGTGGCGGACAAAGCGCCATTTTGCTGCGCTTGCGCAAAGGTCCGCTTTTTTTACGCGTTGAGACAAACGGTCGTCTTGCAGTATGGTACTTCAAGGCACTAAGGCTACTAAACTGTGCGGTTTTGTCCCTTGTAAGCTGCCATGCAATCCGGATCGCTTGCGATTTTCCAGCTGCAATCCCAAAGTGTTTTGAAGTACACGTCAGTCCTGCGGACGGCCGGTCTTCGATGGTTTTAGGTTACCTATCAGATGTACGCGATGGATTGATCTGCGTCTCCTTCTGGGGCGGGCTGACATGAGTTCTATCCGAGCGGATCATGGAAACCCACTCGCGCATGTCAGCACGTTCGGTTCGCAAGGCGTTCGTAGCATGCGCCCTATCTTCGCAGCCCAATGAAATCCCACAGACCAGTACCTGATCATCAGGTAGATTTGCTATCGGACGGATTACTTTATGATAAGGGGCGAAGGCTGCTTGCACGCAAGTTGCCAGCCCTCGGCCCTGCGCCGCCAGACAGATATTCTGCAAGAACATCCCCATATCCAACCAAGATCCTTTTTCAAGCCGACGGTCGATAGTCACCAAAAGGCCAACCGGGGCACCAAAGAACCTGAAATTCTGTTCAAACTGCGCACGCATGGCCGGCACATCATGCCGTTCTATTCCCAAATGACCGTAAAGCGCCCTACCAAGCGCCTTTCGTCGCACGTCATATGCGCCAAAAAATCGCTTGGGGTAGTAGCGGTAATCATCCCACTTGGCTCTATGAGGAGATACGCCAGTCGAGAGGATTGCATGCTCAATCCGGGCGATAGCGGGACGGTCAGCGATCCAAACGTGCCAAGGCTGCATGTTACCGCCAGATGGAGCGCGAGATGCAGCACCTAAGATTGCTCGTACTTGACTGATGCTGACGTCCGTATTTGTGAATGCCCGAACAGACCGACGCTCATGCAGAAGGGTATCGATGTAAGGAACAGCAATCGTTTCGTGCGGATCAGAAATTTTGTGGCTTATTACGCTAATGTTCATCTGGGACGGCCCACATCAGATTGCTCCCGCTCCGCTCGGCTCGCTGGCGCAAATGCCCCGCAAAAATCGCATAACCAACCTGACGATCCATGAAAGACAAGACAGCCAGCACCCGGCCGGGGAAATGCGTACGGCCACCCAGTCCAACGCGGTGCAGAAAACCCTGGATGCCAAGCTCGCATAACCCTGCGTGACGTGCGTCGTCGATTGAAACTGTCAAACCCTCTGTCCCGATCAGGATACGTCGGCGCAGCTTTACGATTTCCGGCCAGCGTGCCGCGATCGCCTTACGTGCCCTGCGGGCTTCTGACGCTTGACGAAAAGCATCTTCAACTGGATCGCGATCGGCATGGAACGCAAAGCGGTTCCCGTGCATCTGGATCATCCAAATCAGGCGGCCTGATTGGGTAATTGCGCGGCTGGCCTTGATACGCCCGCTACGGTGTTCAATGGTATGGGCTGTATCGATCCAGGTTCGCACCCAGTTATCGGTGTTGTATTCCAAAGCGTCCAGGACGGATTTTTCACACTGCAAAGGAAGTGGGCGTTCAGCGAGCAAACGAGATATCAGTTCGTCTTTGGGAAGTACTGTTTTTTCGTATGGTAACGTCTTCATTTTTTGATCTCCGATCTTTCAAATACTGGGTTTCCCTTGATGGCATGAACGGCTTTACCGAGGCCGGACCTTATCAAATCAAGAATAAAAATTGCATGGCAAGCGACTCCGAGCGCTTCGGCATAAGGGTTTGGCTTTGCAGCAAGTCTCTTAGGTGATCTATGCCTGACGATCGTTGTGCTGAGCGTATGAACCAGCGTTGTGGTTGGCAGCTCTAAGCGTTGTATTTTCGCCGTTACCTAAGATCGCTACCAGCAAGGTCAGGGGGTACATAGATTGGCCAAGTCAAGAGTAGGTAGGCACTACGCTTTTCTGGTTTAGCCAACCCAATCAATACAGATTTGCAAACGTTTTGAGACCAACGGAGTGGTCATCACGCGCCAAGGCTGCGCCCTACTGATCCATACTTGTGAAAATGGTTCTGCATTACTTTTTCCTCTTGGTGGATGCGCAACCAAAGAACAGCAACGTAAAGAGGCAGCGCCAAGCACAAGACACCAAATGCCTGCAAAGCCAGCGCAAAACCAATAAGTTCTGGAATGATGTTGAGATAGTAGTTCGGATGCCGGATTTTGTCGAAAATCCAATTCGATATCAGCTGATGATCCCTCGCTATGATCACTTTGATCGTCCAGAACCGGCCTAAAGTGCAGATAACCCAAACAAGCGCGCACATCGCGAGACCGTAGAGGATCAGACCAACCACAGAAATCGCAGAAACCGGAGAAGCGCGCCACAGCCCTTCGGCGATGGCAGCAACGTAGAAACCGATATGTGCGATCGTCAGGACTAGGGATGTTGCGGCATGATGTTCGATCGCGCCACTTTGCAGCATCCGCTTTTCGTTCTGGATCGAAATTGCAAGGGCGACAAGGCGAAGCGCTACAGCGATGGCAATGAAGACAAGTAGGGTATGGGGCACGACAATATCCGTATCAGTTTTGGTTGATGGAAGTGTTCGGGATGGGTCTTGCTTGACCCCGAAAAATTGAGGCGCGTTGCCTGGCCGTTCATCCGGTGGCAACGCACCGCCTGAACCTCGTTTGGGACAGGCGGTGCGTCAGTTCACACGCGATCAAAACAAGAAGTTGTCCCCGCTCAAGTCCAGAATGTTTATACCTTCCAAGGTGATCGTATTTCCTGCCAAATCATCGATGATCAGGTTTTCGCCATCCTGCCGGATGTGATCATCGGTCAGTTCGCTCAAACTTTCGATGGAAGACACTGCTGAGAGATCGAGGACGTCATCGGCACCGAAATCAACGATCGTGTCGTTGCCGAATCCGTCCGCAAACACGAATGTTTCGTCACCACTCCCCGCGAAGAACAGGTCATTGCCTGTGCCGCCGTCAAAGACGTCATCGCCACCTGCGCCGTGGAACGTATCGTCGCCTGTACCGCCAGAGACAGTGTCCGTTCCATTTGGCCCATCCTGCTCGGTGTCCCGAAAGACATCGTTGCCGTCGCCAAGAAACACCGTATCTCGACCCAAGCCACCCGTTACGTCATCATCACCATCGCCGGCATCGATCTCGTCATTTCCGGCAAGCCCGTTGATCTGGTCATCGCCATCACCACCTGCAAGCACGTCGTCGGCTTCGGTCCCAACAATCGTCTGGCCTCTGAAGACGAAGTCTTTCACATCGAGGTCGTCCAATTGCACGGAACGCAGTGTGATAGTGTCCCCGGACCCGAAATCGATGACCACGTCGTCGCCCACTTGCTGCATATGATCGCGAAGCAGTGCGTCGAAATCAGTGGCGCCAGCCGCGGAGATGCCGCTAATGTCGATCTTTTCGGCATCGTTGGTGGCATTAAAGCCCCGGACTTCGTCATTGCCGGCGCCGTCAGCGAAAACGAAGATGTCAGAGCCGGCGCCGCCAAACAGGAGATCGTCGCCGCGCCCGCCGATGATCACATCGTCGCCTTCCAGACCGCGAATAACGTCGGCGTTTTCAGTTCCCGTCAGTGTCTCGTCGTTTTCCGTGCCGTTGATGCTGGCGAACCGCAATAGGAAATCCGAAGCGTTCAGATCATCCCTGTCGACGCTCTTCAAAAGAAGAGAATTTCCGCCTCCAAGATCGATCAAGACATCATCGCCGACCTGCGTCATGCGGTTCTGAACCAAATCGGTGAAATCCGTGATTGCTGAAACGCGGGTCAGATCAATTTTTTCGGCATCGTTAGTTGCGTTAAAGCCCCGGATCTCGTTATTGCCATCACCGTCAGAGAAAACGAATGTGTCCGATCCCGCACCCCCGAAAAACAGGTCGTCGCCGGACCCGCCTATGAGGACGTCATCGCCATCACCGCCATGAATTTCGTCATCGCCATCCAGCCCTGTGAGGATATCGTTGCCTTCAAAGCCGCGCATAAGGTCGCCAGCAGATGTTCCGGTTAATTCGTCACTACCGACGGTGCCAAAGACCTCGTTCAATTCGAACTGAATAATTTCGACCTTCAGCTCTCGGTCATTCGTGACGTAAGAGACGGCGACCTGATTGTCCTCTGTCAGGGTGGCGTCCGGCCTGAAGCCCTCGTTTGAGATTCGGAACACATCGCCCACCTCTTGACCGGCAAAGTCATAGCGCTGGCCGTTGATGCCACTGTTGGCACCATTGTCATCGTCGTAAAAGATGATGAATCCACCGTCATCCAGTGCAACAATGGTCGGTTCGTTGTTGTTGTCGACCCCACCGGAGTCACCCACGGTTTTGACCGGTCCAATGGGGAAGCCCGTTGAGCCGAAAAGCTGGAACTGAACGTCGGAGTCAAACCCGTCCTCCTCGGTCCAGGCGACCACGAAGCCGGTGAATAATAAGTCGAGGCCGAGTATGCCGCTGTTCTTCATTGCAGTCACCGTAACGTCGTGTGTATTCGCATTGCTGTCGCCGGTGTTTCCGCTTCGGACCTCCTGACCGTCGGACCCAAACACTTTGAACAGAATCCTGCCGTCTCCACCGCTGTCGTCGCCGTTCCGGTCCAGGATCATCACGGTACGACCACTCACAAGCGTAGTGGCGTCAAGCTCGGCATCATCGTTGCGGTTGAAGTTTGCTACGGTATTTATTGTGACTTCACCATCTTCATCGATTTTTTGCTTAACGACCATCCTCCCGGCGCTGTCGCGCTCTACGAAAAAGGCCTGAGAGCCGTCATCTGTGCTGGTAATTACCTGATCGAGGTCACTCGTTTCGTTAAATACAGGAACATCCTGTTGCGATTGAAGTATTGGTTCAGCGGAATCATTGAATTCGAAAACCGCCGTCGTGAGCCTATCTGGAGAATCGTCTGAGGCTGGATTGCTGACATAAGCGCTCACGACGACCTGTCCATTTGGCGAAATGTCGATGTCGAAATCGAACTTATCGACTACGAAACCAACCGAGCCGTCCATATCGAATGTGACTTCATCTCCAATTTTCTGGCCGGATGCGTCGAAAGATTGACCCTTGATCAAGAAGTTGCCATCGCCGTCCCGCGTTACATAAGCTGCGAACAGTGTGCCATCGGCTTTTGAGAGGACCTTTGGATTGCCGACCGCCTCGGTGGTATTGATCGTAAAGGCGTCAACCGCAGTCTGGTTGGTGACGGTACTGATGGGCTCGCGGATAGGATGGTGGACAATAAAATCGTCGCTACTGCCGGTGATGGTATCGTTGTCGCTACCAACAGCGAGGGTATCGTCGTCTCTGGTCTGGGCAAGGTCTGTCATATGTCTATCCTTTGTGTGTGTTGATTTGGTCGAGTAATGATTTTCACCGCGTCCTGTCGGACCGATGCGTTGCAATGAAAGGTTTTTTGAAAGGCGCAGTCCGGATGGAATTGCGCTGTTTTCAGAGTTTGAATTGGGGCGGGCTAACGTCGGCAACGCGGCCTGATATCAGGTTGATAATGTTAGGATGAGTGAAGTAACGGTGCCGCCGTTAACGTCGCCAACAGTGCAATAATGATGCACCGTGCTGTCGTTACTGCTTCGATTACACCGTCCAGTTGAGGCCCTCCTTAGATTGCAGTTCGGAACGTGATAGAGGCTTGCGGTCAAAACTTGACCTAACCTCATGAACGCGTTTGTCAGCCACACTTACCCGTCAACCGTTGTCACGAGCGGTGAGGCCTCCGTTGTAACGACCCACCAAAAGCGTTGTATTTTTGACCACCAGGCTCGGTATGTGGATGACCCGAAAGCCGCGTTCTTTTGATGGCATGTCCTTGAGACGGCTGGCTGTTTTCGTTATGTAGGCGCAGCTCAACTGCCAGACATGGGCAACCTATTGCATGCCTGAATCGTTCAACACTGGTAGGATATGCTCAGCGCACAAGATTACGTATCGGCCCGCTGCAATCTCGATCAGGGCTCTCTTGGCGCAGCGCAGTAGGCCAGGCCTGCGGGTCACTAACAAAATCCGCCCGGCTCAATAATTGGCGGAGGGGTTGTGCGAGTAACGACGGGCCGTTTCATCCTGCTTTTTCTTGATTTCTGTCTCGATGCAAACCTATTGGGCTTCGCTGAGAGGACTCAGCGAGGGGTAAGGCGAAAGGCCGCTCGTACGGCTTCACTAAGCCCTCATCAACGTTGCTGCCGTTGTGCAACCCATGATAGCGGGACATTGAAAGCGTTTTTTGTTATTATTCTTGGAGTGACAAATGCGAAAGAACCTTCAGATATTTCTGTTGGGTCAACTCCACGTCATTTGGGGCGGTGCTGAGGTCACGTTGCCCGCTTCACGAAAAACGCGCGCTTTGTTAGCGTTTCTTGTGGCCACAGATCGTCCGCACCGGCGTGAACGGCTTTGCGAAGTGTTTTGGAATCTGCCCGATGATCCAAAGGCGGCCTTACGTTGGGCGCTCAGTAAGCTGCGCGGCGCGGGCGGTTCCGAAGATCAATCACGCATCGTAGCCGACCGGGAACGGGTATTTTTCGATACCGAAGGTGCCGAGATAGATACAAAGATGATCTACACCAGACTGCTTACGCGTGACGACGTGCCGACAGTAGCTGAGTTAACGGCAATGGAACGACAACTCGATCAGGTCTTCCTCGATGGCCTGGACGGCGCGGGCGACGACGTTTTTGATATGTGGCTGGTCACCGAGCGCGAGAATGCCCAGCTGGCGCACATCACTGTCTTGAAGCAATTGGCCATGCACCCCGATGTGGATCGAATGGCCGCCCGCAAGTGGCGCCGTCTGTGGCAAGAAGCAGACCCGCTGGCCGTGCTTCCGCCCGAACAAAACGTTGCCTCAGTCCCGGACGTAGAATTGCCAGTCTTCGCGTCGCCGTATCCGGATCAGGCGGAAACCGCATCTGCATCGTTTGCCGCAAAAACAGCACAACGCATCGCTGACCGCAAAGCAGGCGCTCTTCGTGCTCAGCGCATAGGTTTTTGTAAAGTGTGCGACGGTACCAAGATCGCTTACGCAACGCTGGGGCAGGGTCCGCCTCTGTTGAAGGCCGCAAACTGGCTAAATCACCTCGAATTCGACTGGAACAGCCCGATTTGGGGCCGCAGTTTCGCGGAAATTGCCCGCTACCGGAACTTCATCCGCTATGATGAACGCGGCTGCGGACTATCGGATTGGGACGTGGACGACCTGAGTTTCGACGCCTTCGTCGAAGATCTTGAAGCGGTCGCCGACAAGCTGGAACTCGAACGGTTTCCGCTGCTCGGCATATCGCAGGGCGCTGCAGTGTCGATTGAATATGCTGTTCGCCACCCCGAACGCGTTTCCGGTTTAATCTTGGTTGGCGCATATGCAGCCGGTTGGCGCCACTTGACAGACCCGGAGGAACAGGCCCGACGCGAAGCAGTGTTGACCCTGACCGAGCTTGGTTGGGGCACCGACAATTCGGCGTACCGGCATATCTTTTCACGGACATTCATGCCCGAAGCGACGCGAGAGGAGCTTGAGTGGTTCGATGAGTTTCAACGTCAAACCACATCGCCACGCAATGCCGCGCGTTTCCAGAACGCCTTTGGCGAGATCGACGTCCGCCACCGTCTCGCGCAAGTCAAGGTGCCGACGATCGTGCTACATTCAAGATATGATCAACGCATCCCTCTGAACGTTGGCCGGGAGGTCGCATCTGGGATTCCGAATGCACATTTTGTGCCACTTGAGAGTCGCAATCACATTCTGATCGAACGTGAACCCGCATGGAAAACCTGCGCCGAGACAATCGGTCAGTTTCTTGCAGAAAAGAAAATCTGAGCACGTGAAACCTCTCTAGTCATCGGTCAAGCGCACTGCCCTGTTGCGATGCGCCAGATCACGCTGTGAATTGTGACTGTCTTCTACCAAGTTCGCGATGCTGTAAACGTGGCACCGCTGTCGCCAAAGCAGCCGTTGGTTAGGATCGCAGCAATCGGTAAAATGGGCTCAGCACCGACCAACGCCGCACAGGGGACAGAGGCCCGCATTGAAATGGCGAACGGCAGGCCCGTTCGCCAAGGTAGCTCAGATATCGATACGTTCGGCGATGCTCAGGGCGTCTTCGAGTTCAACGCCAAAGTAGCGAACTGTACTATCGACCTTCATGTGACCAAGTAGCAGTTGGACCGCGCGAAGGTTGCCGGTTTTTCGATAGATCTCCGCTGCCTTTGTCCGGCGGAGCGAATGCGTGCCATATCCACTTGGTTCTAGCCCGATCGCCGTGACCCAGTCACGCACCAACCGACCATATTGGCGGGTTGAGATGTGTGGCCGATCATAAAAGCGGCTGGGGAACATAAACCGACACGCAAACATCTCGGGTGATTTGACCCAGGCAAAGACGGTTTCACGTGTGTTTTCCGTCAGTTCAAACTGGACCGGCCGCTTGGTCTTGCTCTGGATGATCGACACGCGTTCTCGCACACGATCATCCTTTACCAGGTCAGACACGGCCAATTTGACGAGATCACAAGCGCGAAGTTTGCTGTCGATGGCGACGTTGAATAGCGACAGATCGCGTAGATAACCTGCCAGTTCGAGCCGCGCCCGGATCGCCCAGACCTGTTTTGGCAGCAAGGCCCGTTTTTGACCGATGATCCGCCCCTTGTTCCAGGCTTTGCGTTTTGGGGTGGTTGCGGGAAGTTGGACTCTTGGCATGATATGCCCTCCGATCCTCCCTCCGCACCCAATCATCAATACCGCGCTGACGACACGATCCTACAGTTTGATCGAAGGGCCGGTGTCAGAGACTCACATTGGCAGCCTTTGTTGCGCGAGCATTGGGCCGCTGTGAGCCCATTTCAACCGATGCTGCGCCTCGGACGACTGTCTGCTATCGGTGGGTAAACTGCCAAAGGCCATTCAAGATTTGACCAAGCTCCCGTCGCGTTCATATGTGATCTGCACAACTCCCCGAAGTGGGAGTACGTTACTTTGCAAGTTGCTAGCGGCGACCGGCGTTGCTGGAATACCTGACTCACATTTTCATACCCCGTCAGTTGAACGTTGGTTGACCGTCTATCGGTTGGATGAAAAGCAATTCGCTTCGCGAGAGGCGGCACTTCAAGCGGTCATTGATGCGGCGCGGGCAAGAGGCACTGCTCACACCGACATCTTCGGCTTGCGAATGCAGCGGAGTAGTTTTGACTTCTTCATGGAACAGCTCTCGCTCTTGACGCCAAACCTTCGGAGCGACGAAAAGCGCATCGAAAGCGTTTTCGGACCGACGACGTATATTCATCTGTCTCGCAAGGATCGCGTGGATCAAGCCATCTCGCGGTTGCGCGCCGAGCAAACGGGATTGTGGCATCGACACGCTGACGGCTCAGAATTGGAGCGCGTTGCACCTCCGAAAGAGCCGCGTTACGACCCGGATGCGATAGCGCGGCACATACAGGAGTTGAGTGCGCTCGACGCCGCGTGGGAACGGTGGTTCAAGCAACAGAAAATAGAACCTCTGCGCATTGCTTACGATGCGCTATCAGCAAACCCGCAAAAAGTGCTTTCGGAAGTTCTCTTTTCAATCGGCTGCGATCCAACTTTGGCTCAGCAAGTCGAAACACCGACCGCCAAGTTGGCGGATCATGAAAGTCAGAACTGGAGACAGCGCTTCTTAAGCGAACATAATCGCCACTAAGCACGATGCCTAGAGCGGACATTCGTTCGTGAAGTTTGGAGGTCCGTTTCGTCCGCGACTTGATCCTTGCTCCGATATATTCGCTGCATCGTGAACGAATGGCCGGTATCTCTGCTGCCGCGCAGTGCCACCAAGTGAGCACATGCAGCGATTTCCGCGCTGCGAGCGCACGCAGCAAGAATATCAAATTCACAGGTTGGGCTCACTCGAGACATCCGCTGCGTTTTGCAATAACGGCCGCTCCCGGACCAGGTAACGAGACTTCTCGGTTATCGTTACCGGTACCGTTTTCGCTAGGTTCTGAAGCCGTACGGCCAATACCATCAATGCACGAAGTTCATGCTATTTACGTTGGGCCCAGCGTTTAGATCGCGAGATCGTCTGGAGACTTCCCTGACTGCATAGCGGCAAGGAACCAATCGGGCCGTCGTCCTTTGCCCGTCCAAGTTTGGGTTTTGTCGTCCGGATTAGCGAATTTAGGGATGCCAGGATTCTTTCGTGTCTTGGCTGCCTTCGTCGGTGACCCTTTTTGAGGGTTACCAGCTGGCAATACCTCGGTAAGGGTGAAGCCATGTGCCTTTGCCGCTTTCTCGGCCGCAGCCAATGCCAGTTTCATTTCCTTCTTGGACACGCGCGCAAGTGCAATGTCGATATCTGTGCTGAGCTTCTCCAGCTGTTTACGTGTCATGGATTTGAGGTCTGGTTTCATTTGGGTGTCCTATGCAGTTGCTGGGCGCAACAGATCACATTTGTCCAAGGGAGTTAACCTCGGCCATCCTCCCGCCAAGCGTGTATACGTCCACGCCCAATCAGGATAAAAGAAGGATTATGTTTGGATGGGTCATCGTCTTTTTTTCGGGAACCGCTTTCTACTTCCTCAGGACGTATCCCCGGCCTGATCTCCATACGCGGTTGGGGTTCTGGAGCGTCTTCATCGCTGGTTATCTTGGCGGAACGGAAATGTGGCTGGCCATTTTCATCAGGGTCGTCACGGACATGACAAGCCTTCTTTCATAATGGCAAAACCGTGATAAAGTTCCCGCAAGATCATTTGAGCACAGAGCTTTTGGGAGCTGGAAAATGCCAAAAGAACTTGTCGTCGTACCAGGCGCCGTCGCCAAGAAGACCATCACTACGGATGATGGGCATGAAGTCACCATTTACGAACAAATACAACATCTTGGCTCAGTCGCCGTGGACCTTTTGCCATTGGATTGGGTCAAGGTAAGAATGCACGCGACCGGCGTTCATATCTGTGAACCAGAAGAAGAAATCGAAACTGACAGTGATTGGGAATCCGTTGTCTTTGGCTGATGTCGGAATACGACATTAAGGGAGTGATTGCCGAAACGATTGCGAAACAAAGGTGAAAGGCGGCTTCGCCGAGGGCGATCCCACGGGATCGGAAAAGAGATCCAGCAACACATGCTGGGCTGTAACCTCAAACCGAAGGAAGCCAAAATGATCACCGGAACACTGAAACCAATCGCAAAATCACCAAACTTCACACTCAGCATCGCAACATTGCTCTTCGACATCGCGGGCCTGCGGGTCACCCCGAACGCATACAAGAAGGCTGACAACCACCCAGACTATCACATCGAGGCCCGCACACCGCGCGGCAACCAATTGCGCGTCGGGTCGATGTGGAAAGCAGTCGGCACTACGTCTGGCAAAGACTACTACGCGATCACCGTGACCGACCGTAACGGCAAGACATGGCGTATGAACGCCGTGCGCAACGAAACAACACCCAAGGGTGAGTTTACGGTGGTTCCCCTGGCAGGGGGTGAAACGTCGCCCATCATGGTTGGTGGGAACTTGGAGATGACGGATGACGGCGCGTTGGTTGGCATCATCGAAAGCTACGATTTCTCGATGAACGTTGTCCTGATCCCCGTCGAAGACAAGCAGGATGAGAAGCACCCGGATTTCCGCATGGAGGTGACATCGCCATCGGGTCACGTCATCCGGATCGGATCAGCCTGGAAGGCAGTCTCGGACCGCGGCAACGCCTATTTCTCGCTGTCATTCTACGCCCCATTGGGGTCGCAGCACCGTGCGAACGCCGTGCAGAGCGAAGGTGCGGAGCCTGGGCAGTTCAACATCATCAAATTGGCAGAGCAACAGATGCCAGAGGCCGCATAGGCGACAAGCAAGGCAGGGGTCCAGTTCCCTCCCTGACCGGACTCCAAAGCAAGGGCGTCATGCGAAAGCATGGCGCCTTTTTCCATTGGCACATCCACCACCATGCGAAAGGAGAGACCAATGGGAAATATGCAGAACCCGCGCACCCGCTTCAGTTTCATTGGCGACCCAAGTCACGGATGGTTACTGGTCACACCGGCAGAATTGCGCGCCGTCGGCATCACGGAAAGCGACATCGCACCATACTCGTACCGGGACGTTTCGGGCGAAACGATTGCACTGGAAGCGGATTGTGATGCCCATACATTCTTGCGGAAATGGGAGGCCATGATCGGTCAACCCGCCGAGATTGAAGATGTGGTTGAAGGATTGAAGTTCATCCGAAACTGGCCGCGTTTTGGCAAAAAGCCGTGCGACGCGGTCGGGCAGGGGGGTACGCAATGACAACCATACCAGAAACCGACCATGCCGAGATTGCCCGACAGAACGACGAATTCCGCCGCAGCTTTGGACAATCACCTCGCGTGCCCGGGCGGATCATGATGACGCCCGGAGTGGCGGATTTCGATGCCCTGGTCATGATGCAAATCCATTCAGCAATCATCTTGTTTGACGATTTCTCACAAGACAATGATCCATACGGCGCGCATGACTTCGGCGAATTTACAGTGAGCGTGAACGGCGAAGACACAAAGATCTGGTTCAAGATTGATTTGTACGACCCAAGCTACAAAGCGGGTTCAGAAAAGCCAGACGATCCAACGCAAACGCGGCGGGTCATGACCATATTGCTGCCGTCAGAATACTGACCAGCACATCCCAACGACGAAACAACACAGCGCCGCCTGCAGGAGCAGAGCGGCGCGTTTCGCATTTCACAGGAGAAAAACCATGCGCGAAGACGTCACCGCCACAGTGCAGCTGATCTACGATTGCCCTGCAGATGCATCGCTGTCTGCCCAGTCTGACATGATCCATGACGATGTCGTCAGGCTCCTGGGTGCAGACAGCAACAATACCGTCCAGCTCAGGGGCCTTACAATCCAACACGTCCAGTCATAGGCCGTGACATACGGCAATACGGAACCACGCCCAGACACCCGATGGCAGTGTGATCAGATGAACGAACTCTTGGAGCGGGCCTATCCCGACGCAGAGAGCCCAGGTGACGCCATGATGTTTGTCCTTTGCGACCTGCGGCACTTGGCCGATCAAGAAAACCTCGCTTTTGGGCTCTGGGACAGGAGCGCGTACCGGATCTACGTCGCAGAGCGAGAAGACGCCGCGCGACAAAAGAAAAAGACAGCTTTGGAGGATTCAGAAACTGATCAAGGAGAGAGATCATGAACATCTGGATCATCATCACCGATGACAGCAACGGCATCAGAGCACGCCCATTCACAACTGAGGCCGCTGCGGATGCAGCAGCACTCGCATGGTGTGCCGAATACTGGACAGGACCAGAACCGTGCCCTGACAACTGGCGCGACGCCTATAAAGCGCTTGGCGATTTCGACGACGCCCTCTGGATCGTGAAACACGAGATAGATGACACAAATGCCATTGCTGAACTGACAAAATTAGCAAAGGCCCAACTCGCTGATCTCCTGCATCAGGTCTACCAGATGCAAGGTATCTTCAACGATGACGATGGCAGCATTCAACGCGCCGTCGAAGCTGCGGAAGCATGGCCTGCATGGCCTGACAACGAGGAGAGCGACGATGCCTGAGGTCATAGAAACCATCGTCTACACCTATGAAGAACTCTCTAAGGCTGCACAGGACGCTGCAAAGGATTGGTATCGCGCACTCGGCCCACACGACGGGTGGTGGCAGGCCGTCTATGAAGACTTTGCGATGATTTGCGATTGCATCGGCATTCATCTCAAGACACGCCTCAGGAACCCAACCAGTCAAAGGCAGTATCACGAACCTTGCGTTTGGTTCACTGGGTTTTGGAACCAAGGTGACGGTGCGTGTTTTGAGGCGACATGGCGCTATGCCCGTGGTGGAAGCCTTGCCATCAGGGCACATGCGCCGCAAGATCGCGTCCTTCATGACATCGCTGACCGCCTGCAGGACGTCCAACGTCGCAACATCTATCAGCTCACAGGCGACATCGCCCATCAGGGGCGGTATTGCCATGCACACGCCATGGTCATCACCGTAGAGCGCGACAGCTCGATCGGTCAGCCGCCCACCGAAGACGCGGAAACCGCGGTGGCAGGCGCAATGCGTGACCTTGCCCGATGGCTCTACACGCAGCTCGAAGCCGAACATGAGCACATCACCTCGGAGAGCGAAATCGCGGCCGCCATCATTGCCAATGAATACACATTCACGGTGAGCGGCCGCCGCTTCGGTTAAACTCACCCGTAGAAAAGAACCCCAAGTCCCCAAAAGGCGTTGCGCATCCGCGTGACGCCTTTTTTGCAACCGAAAGGACGATCCGATGAAAATCGATATCAAAGCGCACGTCACTAACACTATCATCAAGCAGATCGAAGAAGGGACCCCACCATGGCGAAAGCCCTGGACAGGCGACGCCGCAGCCGTCGCATTCCCAAAACGCCACAATGGAGAACAGTACCGGGGCGTGAACATCCTGATGCTTTGGGCATCCGCATCCATCAGCAACTTTCATTCGGCACGTTGGATGACCTACCGACAGGCCCTCGCACTGGGCGGATGTGTCCGCAAAGGCGAAAAGGCCACACGATCAGTCTATTATGGCACATACCAGCGGGAGCAGGAGGACACAGACAGCGGAGAGGTCGAAACCCGCCAGAGCCGCTTTGCGAAGGTTAACAACGTCTTCAACGCCGATCAAATCGATGATCTGCCCGAGGAATACTACCAGCGCCCCGCGCCGCCCCGCGATCTCGGCACAAAAGCTGATCCAGAGCTCGGCGCTTTCTTTGCAGACACCGGTGCAAACATCATCACGACAGACGAACCACGGGCATATTTCCATCCGATGAAAGATCTTATTCATATGCCGCCGATTGCAACGTTTTACGACGCGTCCCGGTACTATGGGGTGCTCGGACATGAAACAACGCATTGGGTTTGTGGCCCAAAGCGGCTCAATACGCAGAAAATCCATAGCACCAAACGAGAGTACGCCTTTGACGAATTGGTCGCCGAGATCGGTGCCGCGTTCCTGGCCGTGCAGCTTGGGGTGACACCCGACTTTGCCCAAACTGCCGCCTACATCGAGGGCTGGCTGCGCGCCCTCAAGAACGACAAAGACCTTATCTTCAAGGCTGCCGCCGAAGCGCAAAAAGCCGTCGATTACATCAATGAGCTGGTTGCAAAGAGAGCAACACGCGCAAGCGCGGTGGCTTGATCAGCATCCTCAACGAAGCCGCGGCGCAAAGGCTAGCTGTACGTGACGCAGGTCAAAGTGCAGAACGTGCCAAGAGGCGCAAAGGCCTTGGGACCACCGCTCAATCCCGCCCAGCAGAGCAGCTTGGGCTCTTCGATTGAACCAGCCAACGTCCAGCATTACGGACAAGACCGTCATGATGGCTTTGGAAACCGTTTGAGCGAACCACGTCCAGACCTGTTGAGGCCATGCCGACGAGCCATCGAAAGAGGTGACGTCGAAGCCGATAGGAAAGATCGCATCCCTTTCGTTTTCTGGAAGATGCAAGATCCGGCCCCTGGACCGGATGCCGGCACGCGTGTGCCTTCAAGCACAACTTTCCCCTGTGCGCTGCGCGCCCATTCCTCGCGAGACAAAGTTGCGCCTGACATCCGGCCGCAAGCGGGGCCGCAGAAGATTTGCATCGAAAACGAAAGGAACACGATATGTCTAAAACATTCTACAACGTCACCACACCAGTCGAAGGCAACGATGGCGTCACACGCTTCAACCGGGTCGGGGTGGCATTCCCCGCAAAGGAAGACTCCAAAGCCATCATGACCATCGAACTCTTCGCAACACCAACCAACGGCAAAATGGTCATCTTCCCGCCCAAGGAGCGCGACGGTGACCAGGAATAACCGTCGCTCCAAAGGGGAAGGCCGAAAGCCTTCCCCGTTTGCCCGTGGCCAGCATCATCAAACAGCACAAACGCCGGGAAGTGCCTCGATAAAGCACCGGGAGCCATAAAGGCATCCGAAGACCGCGTTGCGGTCTGAAACTAGTGGTTTCTACATCGGCAGGAACGCACTTGCAGTGAAAAATTAATTTTGTTCACTATTTGTTCTATATACCTTTCATGATGGAGGGTGAGATGCAGGATTCACATGGTCAACGCCAAGAACGCATACAGTCAAACGACTATCATCAGCTGCCCGCGACGGAAAAACAGCTGAAGTATGCGAGGTTCCTGTCGCAGAAGATTGGCATAGTGCTGCCATGGGAAGTGCAGCAAGACCGCCGCAGCCTGTCTGACTGGATTGACGCACAAACGATCTCCCGCCCATGTAAAGGGCAGTTTGACAATTATCCATCGTCCAGACAGGTCCAGTTTGCTGAGCGGATCGCACGCTACAAGCGCAGCGAAGTTCCTCATGAGTGCTTTCGCGACAAAGGCCTCATGTCCAAATGGATCGACTGCAACAAGTGATTGTGCCCACATTGGTCACCATAATGGTTGTAATTTCTTAGCATTCTGCGTATATACACGACATGGATTGGGCTTTTCCCGGTCGGCATAGAGGTTCTGGATTTCCGGAGCCTTTTTGCTTTTCAGGGGAACGTCTTGAAGTAACGCAGCTTTGGCGAAATCACATCAAATGCCCTATTTTCTTGCCCAGGGCGCAATACACTGAGGCCAAGTGGACGAGCCGTCAGATCCGCCAATTGCAATCCTGTCGAGTTCGCGCCTATCTTCACAAAACGAGGCGAAAACTCAAATTCCGAAAAGTCGCGTTTGATCCAACCCCAGTTGTAGTGTCCAGTAACCGTGCGATGGAATGCTAGCTCCAGATCGGCATCTTCGCGAGATCCGCGGCACTCAAAGATGACATGTACTTTTCGCCCCATCGTGCAATTTTCGCGCAAGAACAACAAAAGCCTCTCCAAAGCCATCTTCAACGCGACTTCATAAGGATTCCAGGCACCTTGGCCGTACTTATCGAGGTGCTTCTGTTTATCGATTACACAACCGATGATCTCAAAAGGCACAGAGGTCATCAACACTGACAGATCTTCCATGAAATCATGGCGGAGCTTGGCGTTTGTTCGCAAGAAACCAAAGTCTCCTTTCTCCTTCCTGATCTCGTGCTCATGTAGGACAACGCTGTCATGGCCCCAGTATTTGAACTTGAACGCTTGCAGAGCAGGAACAACAGAAGCAACGTACTCAGACTTGGCAACGATGCACAAAGATAACGCAAAAATGGGATATTGTGGATCGATCGACGTCAGACTGTGATCACCACTTTCGTCAACATACACAATGTAGTCAGAGAACTCCTGCATTCCGGCAATTTGCACACTGATGAGTTGAGTGACAACAGCTATCTGGGGCTATCAGCTGAAGCTGACCGGGCTCTAGTTCTGCTGCGCTCCACCCGAGCCACCAGAGGTGTCTCGGCCCACAAGGGGTAACGATCCCTTCGCCGGGCGCGTTCATCGTCGGTTGCAATCCAACGCAAGCGTTGCAAAGCCTTGCGGCCAGCCTTCCTCGGCTGTGTATGTCGAAAGTCTGAAGCGCGCCTTGCGCGCTCACACAGTCGTGTGGATGTAGCGTGGGGTGGCCCGGCATCCGATTGCGGCACGAGCAGTCTGATCTGCCGCTTGGCCAAAGACTGCATTCCGTCAGCCATCATCTTCGCAAGCTACGATGAGGCATTCCTACACTCCGTCATCGGCGCTGCGCAGCAGCACAGCCTTTGCCTGCGCCGGTATCGTCTGCCTCACGTATTCCTCCTCCTACTGAAGGCGGAAGCATATCCTCCGGATTGGCTCCGAAAGCGGCCCGCCTCAAGGATCACGGTATTTTCGGCGAGGGAAGGGGGTGTGGCCAGGATCGCGCCAATCGGTAAGCGCGTGCATGTTGAAAACTAGCACTCTGAAAATACCGGGCCCAGCAAGCTGGCGCCTACGGCGTCCTTGACCCGGACCACTTTAGAAGGGGTCACCGGACATGCCCCGCATTCTGTGGAGGCGAGACATCCATAGGAGAAATTGAGATGCTTGACCAAACAACGACATATGACGCCATTGAACTCTTTGGCCTGACCGAGAACGGCACAGACGACCTGATCATCCCGAATGATGACGAGCTGCGCGACCAGATCGTGCTGGAAACCTTCGAGACACTGATCGGCGGGCTGCAGGGCACAGGTCTTGCATCTGAAATCGAACCATTGGCTCACGCATTGGCCACGATGCTGCAGCGCCGGGCAACGGCACTGGCAGGACAGGCCGACAAGCATAAGCGCCAGATCCAAGGCCTGATCGAAGCGCAGGATGGCTCCGAGGTCGCGGAAATGGAACTGGAAAAGACATCCAGCCGCTTCGAGACCCTTTGGGAGAAAGCCGAAGCGCTGAAGATCATGGCTGAAAAGGCCGCACAGTGCTACGAAATCGAGACCGGGCAAGCCTATACGCCCGTCACAGGCAGCCGCACGACAAAAGATGCGCAGGCAACGGGTGCGGTTTTTGAGGCGAAAGAGCTTCTCAACCGGCACGACCGCGAACAGGCCGAGCGCAACAAGGTGGAAGGACCGAAGATTGCCATCACCGGCGATGCAGACGCAAAAGACTGCCGCGAAATCTACCGCATTCTCGACCAGACATTCGCGAAATACCCGGACATGGTTCTTTGCCATAAAGGTCATGGCAAAGGTGTAGAGCGCATTGCAGCCACATGGGCCCGCAACAACAAGGTCCGCCAGGTCCTGTTTCGGCCAAACTGGGCGGGTCACGGCAAAGCGGCCCCATTCAAGGCCAATGATGCGATCATCGCCGCAAAGCCGATTGGCGTCCTGATCTTCGGGGGCAATGGCGTTGCGATGAGCCTGGGTCAAAAGGCCGAAGCGAAAGGGATCAAGGTTGGCCAGTTCAACGCCGAGTGATCAAAACAACGGACGGTCCTGCAAGGGGCCGTCCATTTTCCATGTCTTAGCCCACAGGCGTCCCCCGCATCATATAGAATGGCATCAAAGGTTCAGTGGAGATCCTTGCTTGAGGTAAGGATCGCATCGGAGGTTTAGACAGATCTGCCTCCGCTGACGCTCTAGCAAATCTGACGAATTTTGATTGTTGCTTCGCCGCCATGAAAGGCGGCTGCGCTTGTTTTCCCATCATCGGGTGGCCGGCGATTTCCCTTAGCAGATTCACGCTGGCTCACAACCGCGCAAGCGCGGTCCTCCTCTGCGTTCCGGCCCTTTGGGTGTTCACCAGCCTGAATCAGCACGGGTCATCGTTCACCGGCCCCCCTCAGCGCCGGAAAAACGCGGGAAGGGGGACCAACAACAGATGGCAGCGCAGAACAGGCCGTTTCCTTGGCCTGTCTGACAGGGCCTCCCAAGCGGATGGCATCTGGCGCTGCATGACACGGCGCTAGTAAGCGTCCACGTCCCACCCCTTGTGGGGGGTGAGACAGCAAGTGCAGGTTAAGAGCGACGTTTCAACAACCGGCAGGCCCAAGGGGAGCAAAATGAGCAAGATCGCAAAAACGGCACAGCGTGTTTGGAAATCGGCGCAGCTCTACATCGGGTTTCACACCGATCAGGATGGCAATATCCGCGAACATCCGAAGGTTTGGCCACCCAAGAATGGCAAAGCCAGCATCCATCCCGATGAGGGTAAGCAAGAGGTGTTCCTGCAACTGGCTGCTGATGACAAGACACATGGCCGTGACGTACAGATCAAACTGCGTCCGGAACAGATTGTCGTTCGACGGGACGAGGGCTTTGCGTGGGAAGGCATCATTGTGACCGAGGACGAAATCGACGTCCGCGTCAATGGCGTCCGCATCCGCATTAAGCACGACGGGTCGATCAGCCACGAAGACGCAAGCGCAACAACCTACATAGAGGGTGACGGCGCAGTTCTGAAGAAAACTGAGTTTGTCGATGCACTGATGTCAGGAGACGGCGTGGAGTTATCGCGCCGGACGGACGACAGCATTGCGGCCATCACCGAAGATGGCATGGTTGCAATAGCCCGGGATCAGCAAGACGATCCTTGACAGTGACACGTAAAATACGTAATTTACGTTTATTACGCAATGGAGGCACCCATGCCAGTCAAGATCGTAGACGAATTTCCCAAAACGGCCATGAACCGCAAGGCCACCGATGTATGGATGGCAGCGTCGCGCGGCCCCGTCAGCCTGTCTGATCACGGCACATCGCGGTTCGTGCTGATGCCGCGCGATATGTTCGATGACCTCACATCGCGGGCCGACCCCCGCATTGTGCGCGCAACGTCTCAAACGCCAGACGACGAAGCGGACGCATTGCTACAGGTTCTGGACGACGTGATCAGAAGCGATGACTGAGCCAAAGATCGGAGATATTTGGCGCTATCCCTATCTGTGGAGGCGCGAAGCATTGGACGGCGAAGAGACCGGACGTAAACCAAGGCCCACGGCTTTGGCAGCGGTTGTGCCAGTATCGCAGAAATCAACACGCCTCTACCTGCTGCCCATCACGGGCACAGAACCATTCGCTGATCAGAATGCATTGGAAATCCCGGCAACAGAAATCCGCCGGGCCGGGCTGACCGAATACAAACGGTTGTGGGTCATCATCGATGAGTACAACCGCGACGAACTAGAAACGAGCTTCTACTTTGAGCCGCACGCCGGGATCGGATCATTCTCGAAAGCGTTCGTGAAAGTCATGGCGGGGCGTTTCGCCGAGGCTATCCGCGCCAGAAAGACCCAGGAGGTCAAGCGAACCGAATAGTCATCAGTCGTTAGACTATCCTTTCAACACGTCAAATCGTTCACTGTTGCCGTGAGCATGAGGAAAACGATCACGGTCACGCCGCCGATGAACAGGACGGCCTGCATCTTCTTGCCAAGAGGTCTACCAGTCGCACCCTCATAGCCGAGCAGCATCAGGTGACCACCATCGAGGATGGGAACCGGTAAGAGGTTCAGGACACCGAGACCGAGTGAAATGATGGCCAAGAACAAGAGGAAGGTTTCCGGGCCAAGCTGGATAGCTTGACCGGCAACAAATGCGATTTGGATAGGGCCATCAAGATCGCAGCTATCATTCTGGCCGATCAGTGATCCGGCGATACCCGTTACCAAATTGGTCAGCAGGTCCCATGAGCGGGCGACACCAGACTGCACCGCTTCACCAATCCCGGGGCGTTCAGTCGCGAGCGTGAAGAGTGGAAGACCGCCGACACCGATCAACCAGCGGCCATCGGATTGGCGCGGTGCCATTTGTGCCATCATTTCCGATCCATTGCGATCAAAGACAAAGGTCATGGGATCCCCGCCTGAAGCAGAGACGATGCGTTGAAGATCTGACCAAGCGTGGACGGATTCGTCATCGATGGTCTTGAGTAAGTCGCCGGGTTGCAGACCGGCTTCCGCTGCAGCTGACCCGTCCGCGACATTTCCAATCAGAGGCAGGTCAGGCCGCGGTGCAAATTCGGCTCGCAGAGCGCCATCACGTTCGATCTGGTAGACGACCTCGGAATTGGACGGCAAGCGGCTCAAGACCGACGCTAGCGTGTCCTGCGATGTGATTTCCTCACCGCCCACGGCAACGAGCTGGTCTCCAACGCGCAGCCCCGTCGCATCGGACGAAAGGGTCACATTCGAGACCGTCCACGGGTAGGACGTGACACCGGACATCAGCGGGAGAACAGAGAGAGCCGCGACCGTGAAGATGACGTTCGCCAAGGGTCCGGCAATGGCGACAAATGCCTGCGCCGGTTTCGACGCGGCCTTGAGCGATCCGGCAATGACGGGACCGTCTGCAACAGACGAAAGTGACGCCGCATTCTCATCAGCAACGAAGCGGACATAGCCACCGGCCGGGATGCGGGAGACCTGCCAGATGATCCCGTGACGGTCTGTCCGCGACCAGATCGGCTTGCCAAATCCAACGCTGAAAATCTCCGGTTTGACCCCCACCAATCGGGCCGCAAAGAAGTGTCCCAACTCATGGATCACGACGACAATCAGGAAGGTCAGAATGACCCCGAAAACGACTGCAAGAATATCGATCAATTTGACGCCCTCCGCACTGGGAAAATTGAGGCCATTGCCGAGGCATATTCGGCCCGTGTGATGGTGGCCCGATTGCCTGCGTAACCGTGGTAGGCAGAGCGGCCATTTGCGAGGGGTAGACCAGCCCAAACCGCGGCCAGCTGATTCATAAACCGTTCGCGCGAGATGCGTCCGTTGATGAAGTCCGAGTAGCCGGCCTCTTCGACCAGGTAACGACCCATGAGGTCTTGGGTGCGGCGATCATAGAGAGTGTCGCCGGAGAGACCCAAAGCGCGCACAACCCGGTTGAAGGTTTCGGGAATGATCTGGTTGCGACCGATGGCATGAGGCTGGCCGGGTGTTGCGCGAACCCATGCAACGATCTCCGCGATAGTCATCTGACTGGGGCGCTTCGGCGGGCGGATGGTCGCGCCGTGATGCACGCTGTCATATCCATGGACCGGACTTTCCGCCTGGCTGATCAGCGTCAGCAAGCGGTCCATCTGCGGACCCTGGCTTTGCTGGACAGCGCGCACGAAAGGAACGACCTGGCGCGTCGCTTCAGGGGTCGAAGCCGTCTGTGTCGCTGCAGCTGATGCAGGGGAGAACCGGTCAGCAGACGACCAACCCACACCGCTGGAAACAGGTGCCCAGCCTTCAGCTGCAAGCGGTGATCCGATGGCTGCAGTGATCACCACCAGCTGAGCGGCAGACCCAAACCGTTGCGCGATTTTGAAAGCAGCGGAGCCAATGTTTCGGATGAGAAGCGGAAGGGTTTGAGGTTTCGGCCCTGCGGACCGATCAGAAAGACACACCTGACGCAGCTGAAGCTGCAGGGCCGTTTTGATCAATAAAATAAGGGGTTTAGGCGAATAATTCGGTACTTTTTTGTGGTACAGTCGATTTTTATGGTTTAATATCAATCGCTTAGTTGTTTTCCTGCCATTTCGTGCCACGGCTGTGGCACGGCGTGGCAAGCCATATTGCACGATATGGCACGGATTTGAGGGATTCTGGAAGGTCTGAAAGGTCATCTTATCGCTCCACGCCTGCGCGTTCCGGTTGGGGTTTCGTTAGGACCGACTCTTGTTCGGCGATGGTCAGTCGTTCTTCTTCAGCGCGGCCGATGGCATTTTGGACTTGCGCATGTCGTGACTTGTTCTGGTCCCGGACGAGCGATGAGAGAGCTGTCATCTGTGTGCCCAGATCCTTCTCGATGTCCTGTAGACGGCTGTGGAGTCGGTCGCGTTCGTCGCCATCGCTGAGGTGGCTGCCAACCATTGTGCTGATATGGATGAGCAGCTTTTCGAACTCGCGTGTGCGATGGTCAATCATATCAGTGAGGTTTGAAACGGATGTCGATGTGGATCCGAGTGCGGCGGAAAACGCGCTGTTGATTTCGACCAGGCGGGACACCGTCTCTGCGTTTGAGATCGCTTGAGCTTCGAGATGTGCGACACGATCAGTCGTTTGAAGAAGGCGCGCAATTTCGAGATCGAGGGCGGCCGGCGTTTGTTCAGACAGCCGGTCGAGCATGTCGGTAGCAACCGGTCCAAGTTTGATACGGTAGCCGGATTTCGTGTCGCTGGGCATTGGTTGGTCTCCTATCGGGAGCGTTCGTCACGCTGTTTCTGGTCTTGGGTCATGCTTGCGATCAGGCGATCTGCGAAGCTCATTTGAGCGTCCTTCGACTTGTCATCCTGGTCGTGATCTTTGGGCTCTTTTTCGGTGTGTTTCTCAAACTGCTTTTTGTCGGGTTTTCCGACCTGAATATCGCGCTCGTTTTTGCTGGTTTCGTCACGTTCCGTATTGGGCGTTTTGGCATCCGGTTTTGCTTCGTCGCGTTGGGCGGCCAGCGCCTCCAATGCGTTCATGCGTTCGCCGGTTTGATCGGCGATTGTGGCAGCCAGTTTGTCGACACGATCGGTCACCAAGTGGATGGTGTCGCGCATCCGGGATAGCGAGACATAAAAGCTCTTTTGAGTGGTGAGTTGTTCAGCCGACGACATCGCCAAGAGAACGCGATCCACGGTACTTCCCTGGAAGTCATGGGCTGTGGACGCGTAGGCCAACTGCATGCCTCGGGCGGCCAGGCTGTCGGTGGGAATGGCCATCGTATCACCGTCCTTGGTGACGATATCGAAGGAGCCTTTGCCGACCGACTTGATGTGTCCTTCAGCTGAGTTGAAGATGCCATGTTCGCGATCAGTGATCTTGAACTTGACGGCATCACCAACATGGAAGTCCTGCTTGTCGGCCGAGAACACCGCGAGCTTTCGGGCATCCGAACTGCCATGCGCAAGATTGATTGAGACGGTCTCATTGTCGGGGGACTGAAGGGTCAGTTTTCGATCATCACGAGAGACACTGGTCACCGTGTAGAGAACGTTTGCCGTCATCGGAGATTGGGACGAGGCGACAGGCGACACGACGATATCGCCAACCTTATAACTCCCGACTTCTCTCGCTTCAGCCTGGCTGAAATTGCGGGGTACAAGTGATGCGACTTTCACAGCGTCTTTGCCAATGAGGTTGGCACTGCGAAGCTGTCTCTGGATCTGTTCATTCACATCCTTCCGCAGCGCGTTGGTGAGAACGATCAGACCGGTAGCGGCGCGTTGATCTGGTGTCATGGCCATGTAGGTGTCAGCCATCGTCGCCGCGATTTGATCGCGAACGTCGGTGAGTTTTCCACCACCGACCTCTGTCAGTTGATTGACGCCAGCCATGGCCGTTTTGATGTCGCCGGAGATCGCAGAGAGGACGACAGACCGACCCTCATCAGTCCGTTGCCGCTGAATATCTGTCATGAGAGCGGTTGGCATACCGGCATCCTGAAGCGCGCGGAATGCAGATCCTGCGCCAACGGCTTCGAGTTGTTTGACGTCACCGATGAGGACGACTTTGGCATAGCCTTGGGCGGACGCCATCTTGAGGACCCGGTTCATCGAGTCTGATGACAGCATCGAGGCTTCATCAACGGCGAGGATGATTTTAGATTTGTCACCGAGGTTTGCGCCGTTCTCATGACGAACTAACGCGCTCTCGACTGTGGATGCGACAGGCAGTGCATCGTTGAGAGCAGTGACGGCTTTGTGCGACGGGGCCAGGCCTTCAATCTCGTGGCCCCGTGCCTGTGCCATGCGAAGGGCAGTTTCCAGCATGTAGGTTTTGCCTGTACCCGCATACCCTTGGACAGCTGTCACATACGAGTTTGCCGACAGGACCATGCGGGCGGCATCTTTCTGTCCGTCGGTTAACGTTGTCCGATCCAGTTTTCGTGAGATGACGCCGTCAGATGTCCGGCGGGTTGCTCTTTCCATCGTGTTGCGAAGGTCCAAGACCTCACGCCTCAAACCGGCGCGCATCAGATCCTTGTTTTCGGACTCAAGGCGGATGTTCTCAACATCGGTATAGAAACGACCTTCTTTAAGATCGACGGGATATAGGATGCGATCTTTGACGTATTCTCCGAGTTCTGTTGCCGCGGCCTTTTCAGTAACGCCTGGCGCGAACTTCATAGCTGTCATCAGCAGATCATTGTGTGAGTAGACCGCCTCGCGCTCGGAATGATGAGCAATCGCAAACTCTACAGCATCGGCTGCCGATTTCTCTCTGAACGTCGCGGAAGGCTGGTCGTTCTTGGTGGCGTCATTCAACGCTTGCTGCAGGTCAATATTGAGAGACTTCACCTCAGCAGCCCAAGCTGCGCGGAGTTCCGATCGTTGGACTGGTTTCTTTGCCGAACGCGTCGCTAACGCGGCAAGGGAGTTGGCAATCGCCGTTGGTTCGTAGTTTTTGTCCTTGAGAGCCTGTTCGATTTCCTCACGACGTTTAGAGAATGTATCGACCAGCTCTTGAGGCACCCCTTTAATATCGAAGAGACCTTTGTCGAGCGGCTTGGTCTCGTATCCGAGGTCTTGAAGGTTCCCAGCCAAGGCAGAACGGTAGATTTGGCCGAGCAGCATCTTACCGTTGTAGAGCGCTTCGTTTGACAGTGACCGAAACTGACCGGAACTATCCTTGATCATGTTGGCGATGACAGCATGTGTATGCAGCTGGGGGTCCAGGGCGCGCGATGTGTCATGCTGAAACAAGCCAGCAATGATTTTGCCACCTTTCTCAACCTGAACCTGACCGTTGACGTATTTTCGAGTTTGAACAAGATTTGCCTCAGCATAGTCCAAGGCAGTTTTTACGGCGTCGGTATGTGCTTTGAGGATGCGCGTGTCGCCACCAACCAAGGCTGCAATCGACACCGCCTTTGGCGCGGAGAATGTAAGATCAATGCCTGGTCTGTGTTCGCGCTCGCCGTCGCGAAAGCGGCCTAGTGTCCTGCCGTCAGGTGTCTGGCCATCCAGAATGGCGGTAAACCGGTCATCGGAGAACGTATCGGTGAGGCCAGCTTCTTCAGCGGCCTTGCCATAGAACTGGGAAGATTTCTCAGCGTCGTTACTGCCTTCGAGGTAGTAGCCTTCAGCTTTGTAATATCCGCTGGACGCGTGACCAGAGGACACATTCGACATGGAAAGCACGGATCAAGCCCCCGATGGAGCGTCTGGTGACCAGCCACTTGGCAATGGAAGGTTCCGCTGGGGCAGCTCAGCCGGAGGCGTGTCAGGCGTGTCGTCGGGATTCGCATCCGCTTCGGGGGCAGGGACCTCGGCCTCGGCATGGCGAGAGTGATCGAATAGGTTGATCTGGCCAGAAGGTTCGTGTGGTCCCGGTCCCTCGTAAAATGGCGGGATTGGACCTTCAGTCCGTATGACTGTCTCGGATCCTGCATCAGCCGTCTCGAATGGCGCATCGTCTTCGGTCGGACAAATGGGGGCGTTCCTCGCCAAACCGTCACCCAACGGAACGACGGGATGGATGTTTTCCGGGTGCGTCCCAGCATTGAAGCAGCTCTTGAAGTGATCGAAGTATACTTTGTATTCGGCACAAGGTTCTGTGGCATCAGTGGCAAACTCGCTGGCATCGCAGTGAAACCGCCAACCACACCATTGGTGGAAGGCGCGGACCATTTCGACGTTCTTTGCCGGATCTTCAGCTGGTGGCTTCGGCTTTGGTTCGCTGTATTCAGCAAACCCCGCTGCGTTCCCCATGTAGGGCAAGAAACGGGGTTGGGTTTCGTCAACAAAGACCTGTTTCATGTCCACGACAGCCGTTGGTGAGTCATAAGCGAACTTCACCGCGGCTCTGTGTTGAGGAAGGCTCTGTATCTCGGCCGGCGTGATGATGGCGCGTTCGACGCGTTGCTGTGTGAAGCCTACACCGTCCCGGGCTTCATGGGCGCCGACGCTGATGTTCGTGTTCGACTCCCATTTATCTTGGTTGCCAAGCATTTCAGAACAGAGTTTTGCTGTGCGAAAATCGGGGGTGTTGAAGACGATCCGGTTGTTGACCGTGCCGGAAATGGTCTGTGCTGCCTCGCGTCCGTAAATATCTTCCAACTGACTATAAACCTGATAGCCAAGGACGAAAGCGCCACCAAACTGACGGATTTCAGCGAGCGAACTGATCAAGAAAGGCAATCGGTTGAGAGAAGGGACCTCATCCATGAAGAAGTAACAGCGTGGCTCGCTGGCCGGACCCATCCCCATCAAAGCGTTGGCAGAGATCTCAAGCATCGTGGAAATGATGTTGCGGGTAGCAGCTGCGTGTTCAGCATCACCCGTCAAGAAGAGGAACGACGGCTCATCTGACTTCATCCACTCTCGGATGGAAAACGCCTCAGCATCATCGCGGAGGTATTCGAGGAAACGCAGTTCCGAAATCAGGTTCGCGCGAATACTCTGGGCCGTCTTAACAATGTCTTCGTTAAAGAAGTGAGAGCCAGGAGTTCCGGCAAGGAGTTTTGCCAACACCTCTGAGTCGAGGTGTAACAAGTGCTGGATCAACGACTTAACGGTACGACGTTTGGTTTTGTATAGTTCCCGCGCCGCATAATCGAAGACGATGCGCGCAGCCTGAGACCAAAAGGGATCACTCGCAGCGCCACGATGTTCTGGGATCATGACCTCGCCAAGTTGGGTGAATGAAGCTGCATCAAGAACATCGTCGAATGGGTTCCAAGATGATGACCGATCGTCAAAGGGATTGATCAGGTGGTCCGTATTTTCATCGTAGAACCGCGAAACAAAGCCACCCATGCGATCATAGATAATCGCCTTACCGCCATTCTCCCGAATAATCGAAAGCATCTCGATCATGGCGTTGGTCTTACCAACACCGACTGTACCATTCAGCATCGTCTGGGCTTCAACGGCATCGGGCGGAAAAGGAATGCCGGCGATCGTCAAAGGCTTCGCGGTCTTACGGCCTTTGTGTTTCTTCTTGTACTTCCGCCATTTTAGAGCGCTCCAGCCCTTGAGTTGGGCGGCTGAAACAAGTCTCGCGCCACGCACAAACTCATCTTCCTGGATCCGATTGCCTGTTTTGACGAAGATCAGCAGTGAGACCAAGCCAATGAGGATAGCAGGAATGCCAGCAAGGCGGGCCGAGCTATGTATCGAGTAGAAGAACCCATCCCGGATCCGGCGATACTCAGTATTCCGATAAAGCTGTACGGCTGGCACTGTGACCGTTTCACCATCTAAATCCCTGAAGGTGTAGAGTTTGTCGAAACCGTTTTGTCCGACAACACCCCGCTCAGCCATCTCGTAATAGAAGGCGATGCGCATCTCGCTTGGGTTGTATGCGCGTGCTACCATGAAGACGAAGCTGCAAACGTAAATGATAGATCCGACAACGGTCGCAAACCGCAGGACCTGCCATCCCATGCGCCACCAGTGTTGCGCGGTCTGGCCTCCGCGAATGAGTGTTGAAGCAGAGCTGACTGTCTTGGCCATCATCAAATCCCCAAAAAATTGATGTATTTGTGGCTAGACTAGTCCAAAAAAGTGTTAGAGAAAAGATTTTACACTATTACGGGATGAAAAAATGCGCGCTTATGTACTTGCAGTTTCCTTGCTTGCTGCGTCGCCACTCATGGCGCAGGACGATTTTGATCAGAGAGTCATGGAAGCAATTCTCAATAACCCTGAGGTAGTATTGCTCGCGATACAGAAGTTGGAGGAAGAGCGAGAGCGAGCCGAAACAGCGGTTGAACGCCAAAAAATCGATGAGCTGACACGAGAGCTATTTGGCGACAATCCGCAAATCCGGCTTGTTGAGTTCTTCGACTATCGCTGTGGGTTCTGTGCGCAAAGCGCTGCTCATATGCAGACGCTGCCTCATGGGATGACACGCGGTGTTCGGTTGATCGAGTTTCCGATCCTCGGTGAACAGTCCAATGAGCTTGCCAAGGTATCGATTGCGGTTCGCAATGTTGAGGGTCGCGATGCATATGAGCGCTTTCACTATGCGGTGTTCGACGCTGCAGGGCGGGTGAGTGGCACCGCCAGCGCCTTGCGGTTGGTGGAAGACCTCGGATTTGACGTCCATGCGATCTCTGTCGAAGCGCAGTCGAATGATGTTGCTGCAGAAATTCTCCGCAATCAGCGCCTCGCATCAACGCTGGGGATCAGAGGCACACCAACATTCGTTGGCCGCGATCAAATCTACGACGGATTACTGAACCCGGAAGAACTGGTTGAAATTCTTGAAATTGAAAAGGACGAATCCTGATGAAACTCCCACTAGCATTGGTAACGGCGGCTACGCTGGCAGGCTGCATAAACACTGGGCAACCATCTGTTCAAGGACTACCGACGGTCGGCCAGTCCACAAGTGACCCATCGACACTGGCGCTGAGCTGCGACGAGCTGGCAATCAGGAACAGCAACATTACAGCACGGGTGCGGGAGCTTGAAGCTGAACAACAACGCGCAGCGCGCAATAACGCACTGACAGATGCCGTTGTTGGTGTGGGGCTTACAGCTGTCCTGGGTGCAGGTGCGCAAGGTGGTTTGAATGGCATCAGGGCAGCGTCGGCTACCGCTCAAGGCGTTGAAGCTGTACGGAGAGCAGAACAGGGCCAAGAGTCGATTGCGAATGTCACAGACTCGTTGGCGTTGTTACAACGCTCTGCCGAGCTGCAGCGCGCCTCTGTCGAGAAAGGCTGCTAAGCGTGCTGGGTCCATTTGAAGTGCCGTCAGTAGAAAAAGTGCTTGAATCAGATCACGCTTCTGATTGGCTCAAACGGTCAGTGGCGGAACTGGCGGAGTTGGACCCAGCATCAGCTAGAATCGAGGCACTATGGCTTTACCTGATCATGAAGCAACGTGAGCAAGCAGAAATCTGACGTAGATCTTTGCAGGAATGGACCTCAACGATGGCACAAAAGAAAGAACGCAAACGGCTGCCAAGCAGGCGACTGACAGAAACCCGCAGGGTCGAGACAGAACAGGGTCAAACCGTGTTCTTGTCAGTTGGCTATGACCCAGAACGACCAGATGAACCAAAAGAGGTCTTCTATTCATCCGGGTTCAAGTCAGGATCGATGCTGGAATTTCAAGTGCAGGACTTCTGCGTGCTTTTTTCGCTCTTGCTTCAGTATGGCATGAAGCCCGACGAGGTGGCGAAATCGCTTGCCCGCAAAGAAAACCCGGACGGAACGCTGTCATTCGCGAGCATATCAGGGCTGATTGTGAATGAGCTATCTCAGCCGCCGGCATGGGCCTGAGGCAATGGCAAGGCGGCTGTGGCAAAGAAAAAACCACATCCCTTGCTTCCGGACGAGAGGGTGGGGGACAGTCTACTTGCTTCAGTCCAGATCGGAGCCTGATCTATTCAAAGTCGGCTTCACACAGCGAAAGACGAACACACGTCGCAACGAACTTAAAGGTCTGGTGGACGGGGGTTTGCGCATTGTGTTCACAGTATCAATGCCGCACGCTTATGTGACGGAGCATAGAACGCTGAAAGGACTGGCTGGTCGATGGTTCGGACGTCGTGATCGGCGTGGAACAGAATGGTTCATCTTGCGCCGGAGAGAAACGATGGACGACATTGCGGCCAGGATCCTGAGAACAGCTATTGAAGTACGATTTGAAGCCCGGTTGAAGTTTTCGTGGGGCGGGGACAGCAAGATCCGAACATTTGCGACAAAGCAGCTATCATGAACAGCTTTAAGGTCATCTTTGAGGACGGGCGAGAAGAAGTCTTGTCCGACGATCATAGATCAGGGGTCCTCTACGGGATCACGCGACTCGAACAGACACCAATCATATCCTTCCTCGGGATCAAAATGATCACCGCAGAGAATGGCGAAGTTCTCTGGCCAGCATCCGAGATCCTAAAGGGACGTGCGATTCACGACAGTTAGGCCGAACGCGGAAACTCAGGTCCAACCGCGCGATCAATCCGCCAGGACATGTCATGCCGGTTCCCACAGCGTTTGCAAACGAAGTCGTCAGCAAAACTCTCTATCGGCCTATGCTCATGATATCGCTCTAAAAGAATATGTGGAGCAACGTAGTACGACTTGTGACAAGCAGGGCAGGTCACCACGAGGACATCACGGGCCGTCAGCTGTTTGAGACGGATCGAAAACTTGAAACCGAGCGTGACTGGTTCGTAGGGCATACGACCAAATCGCATAAGTTCTTGTTTTGTTCCACTGTTTTCGACACTGCAACTCACGCCCAAAACCCTGGAGGTGCCCAGCCGCTCCAAGCTGCAAGTTCCGCGGCCAGCCCGAAGCGGACACTCGATCTCCGGGTTCCGCTGGTAGTTCAGCGCGAAAACCTACCATTGAGATTTGACGTCTGAATGTGGGGTTGCATGTTCCATATGTTGTGTCGTTATATTCCGGTTTCAGCGGATCTCAACGAACCAACTCAGACCAAAAACTTGCAAACCGACAGGGGCCACACCACATGGGGTTGTAAGTAGTAAAACAATGACTTCTAGATGTGGTGGGCCTTGTGATATTGGAATCTGTTCTTGATCTTGTTGCACAACGTGTGTTCGAAATAATTTCACTCCTCATTGCGGTCGCTGCATTGGTCTACGCGGCGCTCGCTTTCAAAACAGCCAAGCACGCAATTCAAGCTACAAAGGATTCGGACCTGACTGCGCTGAGGGTGAAGATGCAAGAAGGTATCTCTGACGCTGAAAGAAGCCTGATAAGACTTCACGATGCTTGCCATGAGACACGTCTTCAATGGGAAAACCGGCATGACAGGCACATGCCAGTGCTGGGAAACGGCTTAGGCTTTGGATCAGAAACCGATCATATTCGAGAGCTAGAATACACTGGTGCCAGTTTGCTCGAAGACTTAGCTGTATCGGCACCGAAAGCGGCTACCTCGAACGCTGATGAAATTGAAGCGTTTATCGCAAAGGCTCAATCCGCATCGGTTCAGATTGAGCGACTAAAGTTCCGGTTGGAAACACCGAAGTCAGGTTGGCGCTGATGGCCCGTAACTGAGATTCGTTCCGTACGCTCAGAGTCTCCGATCAGCCCAAAGCGGACACTGATTTCAGAACTGTCTTAGGCGTGAAGGCGGGACAAAGGACCAATTCGCTGCGGCTGCGCCAAGGTCTGCTTTGGATGCCTATCTCTTGAACGGGACAATGGGTTGATTTGTCCATATCCGCATGAAACGGGTCGTCTTGCATGGGTTGGCTAAGGTATCAGATGGCAACAACCAGTGCATTGAGATCATCTGAAATGACCAAAACTCCTTCGCTGACCTTGGATTTGAATTCGACGATCATGCTGTTGCTGCTGGCAGCCGTTTGGGGAGGTTCGTTTTTCTTTGGAGAGATTGCTCTGCGTGAGGTTCCGCCGCTCACCATAACCCTTCACCGGGTCATATGGGCATTGCCAATACTGGCGTTGATTGTCCTCTTTAAAAGAATTTCCGTTCCGCGTTCCCCAAAAGTTTGGGGAGCTTATCTAGTGATGGGTGCACTCAACAACGCTATTCCGTTCTCGCTGATATTCTGGGGGCAGACGCAGATTGAGAGCGGGTTGGCGTCCATCCTCAACGGGACGACTGCTATGTTTGCAGCAGTTGTGGCGGGCCTATTGCTTCGCGATGAGCCTTTGACTGCAAAAAAAATAATTGGTGCTGTTCTGGGCATCGCGGGGGTGGCCTTCATCATGGGTCCGAGTGCGTTGACCGACTTCAACCCGAGCAATCTCGCTCAACTTGCTATACTTGGCGCAACACTCTCTTACGCATTTGCTGGTGTTTGGGGCAAGACTGCGCTTGCTGGTCAACCACCACTCATGAACGCATTTGGTATGTTGATCGGTAGCATTCTGTTGATGATCCCAATTGTCCTTGTGTTTGATGGCCCGCCAAATCTTGAACTCTCTGCAAGCGTTTGGGGCGCTCTGATTGGCATGGCTGCTTTGTCGACCGCACTAGCCTATGTGCTCTACTTTGCTATTCTAGTACGAGCTGGGGCCGCCAATCTTTTACTGGTCACCTTGCTAATTCCACCATTCGCCATTGGACTTGGTGTTTTGTTCCTTGGCGAAAAAATGGGACTGGAAGCGTGGATTGGTTTTACCATCATTGGCTTGGGTTTTGCCGTGACGGATGGCCGCTTGTTTTCCTTCTTCTTTCGAAAGACATCGACCTAAAGCGGCCATTGGTTTTTGTCGCAGCATCGGTAGGTCTGGGCTCGCTGCCGACATCTGCCGTTTTGGTCGGATGACTGGTGCCAGCCCAAAGCGGACATGGCTCTTCTGCGCGTCGGGCGGTTTAGCAAACCTTGGCTGGGTCTAGCGCCAAGGTCTGTTTTGCGGGAAATGCAAACTGATGCATTTGCAGTGATTGCTGACGCAACATTCATTGGCACCTATGATAGCTTTCTGCTGCGATAACGCCCAAGTCGCCTAACCTGCGTTGAAAACCGTCGTGAGATGGCGGACCCACAAGACCCTGTCGCTACGCCTTGCAGCGACCAGAAAGAAGCGGAATTTTCAAAAGTTCGCTGCGCCCAATCCAAAGTCCAGCACGAACAGTAACAAATAGATGGCCCACCCTTCGTTTAGGGGAAGCCCATCTGGAAAACTTTGGCCATTGCTACAACTTGGCCATTTGCACACGGCCTATTTTGGCTACGGTGATCGGCGACGGCGATAACGGCTTTCAGGTCTTTGGGAGGATGCCTAAGGTACGCACTCTTTAAGGTTGCGCGAAGCTGCTCCAAAAGTTAACCTTTTAGTTGCAATTTGGAGACGATGCATGGCTGTTATCGACTGGTCAGACCCCAACGCGACGGCGAACGGTACGTTTAACATTAATCTTGGTCTTGACTCGATTGATGTGACCGTCACCAGCCAAGTCGTCAGCGACGGTACACCGGTCGGTGGCACAGCAATATTTGACGGTTCGCCCGTCCTTACACCCGAAAATGGCGTCGATGAACCGCATTCCTATCTCATTGACTTTGGCCAGAACGTGCAGAATATCGGTTTTGAGGTATTCGACATAGACGCGGGTACGCCGAACACTGACAAAGGTGCAGATCCCGCTTCATGGGATGATCTTATCACAATTATTGCGCGAGACGCCGAAGGAAATATCGTATCGCTTGACCCCAGCTACGTCACAGCCAATTACGCACCTACAGATGAAGAGAATATCAACGGTTCGGAAGATGTCCATGCTGTTGAAACCTTGTCCGGCGACGCAACTTATCCGGATGGTGCGTTGCGGATTGATCCGACCGCTTACAACGGTGCCGGCGTTGAAGGCAGCGGCGCGCCAGATTCACTGCGTTTCGATTTTCCAGATGACATCGCCTCAATCGAAATTATTCAAGACAACGGGACACAAGCCGATAACGCCGGTAATATATTCATCGGCAATGTCAACTTCCAGTTTTCGCCGGGACAGGACGACGTCGTTGAGGGAACACTCGGCGATGATGTTATCGTGGCCGGAGCCTACGTCGATGAAGATGGAGAAGAAGTCGATAATCTAGACTCACTGGGCCTACCAGGCCTTACGGACGCGCCCGGCACCGACCAAGACTACATACTTGCTTTTGAGGGGGATGATTTTGTCGACGCGGGCGCGGGTGATGACTTTGTTGATGGTGGTGCCGGAGACGATACCATTGAAGGGGGTATTGGCAACGACGAACTCAGAGGCGACCTAGGTTCAGACACCATTCGCGGTGAAGAGGGTGATGACACCATTGATGGTGGATCGCGCGCTGACACTCTTGAAGGCGGTGATGGTGACGACAACATCCTTGGCGGCACTGGCGCTGACACCATTGATGGTGGCGCTGATGAAGACACCATTGATGGCGGTGATGGCTCTGACGATATCAGCGGCGGAAGCGGTGATGACATCATCATCGACACTGGCGTTGAGAGTAGCGTGCGGGAGGTCTTGCGTTGGAACGAGTTCACCAGCGATGAACAGAATGTGCAGTCCTTCATCCTCGATACTGAGGAAAACCAGGTCACCTTCAACGTCAATACTGATAACTCTGTTGGTATTCAGGGCGAAGATGACCAGACGATAACGACGACGGGCATCATCACCGGGGGGTTGAACCCAGCGAGCACAACTGAAACGCTGGAGTTGGAGACAAACAATCAGAACGACTTTGCTGAGATCGAACTCGCATTTCGTTTCAACGTTGAAGATGTGTCATTCCGCATCGCTGAAATCGAACGAAACGTCGAACTTACCGTTCTGGCGTTTGATCGCGATGGAAATCAGGTTGACGTTTCGTTCACAGACGTCGGCTCTGACGTAACGGCATCGGCAGCTTCAGGAACTTTGACCGCCGATGGCGGTGGTCATGCTTCGAATGACCCAACGGCCTCAGCGACCGTATTTGTCGACCAACCCATCGCCCGTCTGGTCATTCAAGTCGACGGTGCTGGCGGCACCGCAACACCGAATGTTTCTGATGTGTTTTTCAATTCTATTATTGCATCGGACGACACGATTTCCGGTGGTGATGGCGCCGATACCATTCGTGGCGGCGATGGAACAGATACGATGGCGGGTGATGCTGGGGACGATGACATATTCGTCGGCGGTCGCGACGATGCATCAGGTGGATCAGGTGACGACGTCTTTGCTATCGATGACACCGACACCGCACAAAATGTTGACGCAACAATTGACGGTGGATCCGATGGAACGGGCACTGGAACTCCAGCGGAGCCTGACGACAATGCGAACGGCGACGCCGGTGATACCATTGATCTGTCCAATCTTAGCGGCGACGCCAATGCCGAAGATGGCATTGACGGCGTAACAGTTACCTACGGGTCCAATCCTGAGGATGGGACGGTCACTGGCGTAGACGGTCTTGAAGATGATCCTGATCTGACATTCACCGAGATTGAAAACATCGTTTATACTGATGACGACGATGTCGCCGATGCATCGGCCGCAACCTCATCTGTCACCGTCGACACTGCCGGTGGAGACGACGAAATCACGGGTGGTGAAGGCGACGACACACTGAACGGCGGCGATGGCAACGATACCGTGTTTATCAGTGAAGGATCCGACATAATCACGGGCGGTACCGGCGAGGACCGATATTCGTCTGACAACAGCGCCGCGCTCTCGGATGAGACGATAGACGTGGTAACCAACAATGATGGCGACGCAACTATTGCCAAGGAAGGCGACGGCGGCACCGATACGACAACCGACATCGAAATCTTCACTGCCGATGAAGGGCAAACTGGAACCAGCGGAATTGACGTCATTGAAATTACGGGTGATTTCCTCGTCAGCGAGATTTCCGGGATAGACACCACGAATGCTGCTGGAACGTGGGTGTCGAACGATCCGACTGTTGGAACTGTGAGCTTTGGCCCTGGTGGCCCAACACTTGGGGAAATTCTTGGCGGCACGTTTGATCCCGGGGATGGACCAGTAGGTCCCAAGGGGACATTCCAGATCACAAATGGGGATGAGTCCGGCCAAATTGGCAATGTGCAGTTTGAAAACTTCGAAACGGTCAACTTTGGGGTCGTATGTTTTGCCCGTGGCACAATGATTGCAACCGCAAAAGGCGAGCGATCCATCGAAACGCTGTCTGAGGGTGACCTCGTAGAAACGATGGATCACGGTCTGCAGTCAATCAACTGGATCGGTGTTAATAAGCTTGATAAGATTGATTTAACCGCCAATCCTAAGCTTTTGCCGATCAGAATTCGCGCAGGTGCGTTAGGTGAAGGGCTGCCAAAAACTGACTTGGTTGTATCACGACAGCACCGTGTGTTGGTGAGGTCGAAAATTGTCGAACGCATGTTCAACAAGACCGAGGTGCTGATCCCTGCGATCAAACTTGTGGAGTTGGATGGAATCGATGTTGAGTCTGATTGCAATGCTGTTGACTACTACCATATGCTTTTTGACCAGCATGAGATTGTGTTCTCAAATGGGGCTCCGACAGAAAGCCTGTTCACCGGCCCAGAAGCGCTTAAGATGGTTTCTGAAGACGCGCGTCGCGAGATTGAGATACTCTTTCCCGAGATCATGGACGAAAGCTATGTTGCCAGCCCGGCTCGTTTCATTCCGAACAAGGGGAAAGATATGAAACAGCTGGTGTTTCGTCATCAGAAGAACCAGAAGCCTCTATTGCAATAGTGGACTTTCCAGTTATCTGTCGCAGTCACGCTAATGCGTGATCTTAGATATGTGCCGACCATTGGCAACTTTGGGTCCGCAACCTCCACCTGAGCCGGCTCGCTCTCCCTACAGTACGGATGAACGTCCTGCTGCTCTACTTAGGGCACAGAAAAGCAAATGATTATGGCCGCGACGCCTTTTTCCTGCTGGAAGTGCGCGCCGTGGAGAATTCCAATTCAGAGAGGACGCAGAGCAGACATTCCTTGGGATGTAACGAAAGTCCGGTTTGGGTATTATCGCGTCCTGCGGCTCGGCATTCCCTAGGTGATCGTTGTCGGCGCGCGCACCGAACAGGCATCTCATGGCTTCGACGGCCGTAGTGTTGGAGTACAGGTTGCACATCGACTCAATCTGCAGCAGCTAAGCGATCCAGGTCAATCGCTCCATTTCAAGTGTTCATAGGACACAGCCGGTCTAGCCCACCCCGCCCAAAGAGATTGCTCGGCCTAAAGGGGCCATGCTACTATTCAGTATTTATGTTGCCTCGGATGCCGTTATTAAATGCCGGGGTGTTTTTGACTGCACAAATATTTCCTAGCCGCAGAGAGATCCGTCATGGCCTTTTCTCCCAACACCTTGCCTCCCGCTGCCCAGCAAAGCTTCGCCAATCCCCTGAACCCCTGGGAAGTTACCGCGGTCGCCGCCTTCGACAATGGCGTGACAAACCGGGATACGCTAGCCGACATTGCCTTCTACCACCAGCACCGTGACCTAATTGGTAGGTCACTCAACCCAGGCATGGCCAACTACGATGCGCTGGCCAAGGAATGGACGACATGGCGAGGTGCCGTGGACAGCATGTTCGGGCCCAGCTACGGCAGCAGTGGCGGCGGTGGGGAGTCCCCTGCGCCCGAACCCACTTCAAAGAAAACAGATAACAAGATACTTGACGCGAATGTCCGCATTGCCCGTAGCGCCGTGGCTTATACCAAGTCGGCCTTGCCGCACGGCGCAGGCAACAAGTTGGACGATGTGATCGATAGCGCGGGGCTGTCGATATTGGGCTCCATAGCAGCCAAGATCGCCGGACTGAGTATGGACATTGGCGCCCGCTGGAATCTGCATGAAATCTGCACTCTGGCCCACTACGCGCGGGCCGCAGGAGCCGGCAACTGCGGCGAGCAATCTGCCGTCGCTTTCGTTTTTCTGCATTTTATGGGCATTCGACCGATCGACATCCTCAGTCGGGTGTATGCAGACCACCAATTCGTCGTCATCGGTCGGACCGGCTTGGCGCAAAATCCGGCCGATTGGGGGCCTCACGCTGCAGTTTGCGATCCGTGGATGAAAAAGGCCTACCCAGCACATGAGATCGGCTTGCACATGGGCGCCGGGGTCCGCGCGATTTCGACCATTCGCGCAGGTGAGGAGGTCTGCCGAATCGACCGCAACTGACCGTTCGCGATCCCCGTCTTGGGCAGGCCGTTTTATTGATAGTGGACATTTGCACCACTCCCAACACAACCGTTTGGTCCGGTTTGACGGACGCTCATTTGTGTCGAATTTTTCTTTGCGGACAACACTGCCGTTCGCCTATGTTGAAGGAATGACCGCTCGCAGCCCGAAGCAGACGTTGGATTCTCGACTGAGCCGTTCAGTCAATGGACAAACCTGTTGTCGGGATGGTTGGCGCAATTGTTAGCATTGCGTCCATGCGAGGCCAGCGAAATGCGCTTTCAACGGGGTCTATTCTGAAGCCGCATTGACTGCACACGCCCTAGGCCAGTACCTTTTTAGAAGATTTATTTCATTACTTCATCAAGCTTGATCGGCAGTAGCACGATCATGCGCCTCTGAGCACAGCTTTGATCATTTGCGAGAACGCTATGAAACACTGGATTTGGATCGGACTGGTCGCCTTTTTCCTCTATACGGTTGGACAGTCCGACTCGACAGAAACGGGCGGGACTTCAGGGTCAAGTTCGACAATCACATCGCCACCGGAAAGCATCACATCAACAAATGTGTCATCATATTTGTACGTGACGGGAAGCCGTGTGAATCAGCGCATTGGGCCCGGAACAGACCACAGGGTTATGGGGCAACTAAATGAAGCGGCGCGTGTACGATTTGTGTCTGCATCCGACGGCTGGACACAAATCGTGTCATCGCTCGGACGCGGCTGGATTTCCTCGACGTACCTGTCAAGCTCACGGCCATCTGTTGACGTTCCAACGACCCGAGCACCCGTACGGAGCATCGCAACGCCAACTAGTCGTGAGATTCAAACGGCTCGGCGGGAGATCATCCGCCAGAGTATAGCAGCGTATCCTGGCTCTTGCCCGTGCCCTTACAATGTCGATCGTGGGGGGCGGCGTTGTGGCGCAAGGAGCGCGTGGTCACGGCCCGGTGGATATAGCCCAATCTGCTATGATAGCGACATTAGCAATGCTCGACTTGAGACGTATTTTGCGAGGCAACGATGACCGCACAGCCCAAACCGGACGTTGTGGCGGGACCTGAAGCATAAAAGGGTCTTATGCTCTTTTTTTCGCCCACCGCTTGCATACGCGACCAATAATGCACACATTCTGGTTGTGCGGGCGGAGCGCACTGCGCTAGTTCCCCTAGCAGGGACTATTCTTAAAGCACGGGCATGTCCCAGCATAAGCTATTTCTAGGCATTCTAGGAATTCAAACTGTGAAATCATTGCGCCCGCACAGATTTTTTGAGGAAGTAATTGACCGAACAAGAACAAAGCCAACAACGTGATCAGTTTGGCAATATCTGGATCACATCGCGCACACGGATGCAATCACACGCTCGCTACACGCGATATGATCTTCTCTCGCATATCGTTCTGACAGCATACTCCGTACTGTTGTTGGGATTTTCCGTGTTTTCTCATCACTTAAACGGTAGCAAAATTGGTCCATACATCTCAGAGATATCGATAGTTCTGTCCTTATCAGTGCTATGCGCATCGCTTGTGATCTGGGGGCTTAAATTCGGGAAAACTGCTGACGAACATAGGGAATGCTATCTGGCCTTGCAGCGCCTCTACGAAGATGATGAAGCAAGGAAAGATGCTTCTAAATATCACCAAATTCTAGATCGCTACCCGAACCAATCTGACTTCGACTACGATGCAATGCTCTATAAAAATGTTTGGTGTCAGGAAAAAGTGCTCTTAGACCGATCAGGTGTCGTGTCATTTGGCTGGTGGCGGGCTGCGAAGTTTCAAATCACGCGCTCGCTGCGCATCATTATAGCGGCATTTGTTCTTACCTTACCGCTGACTTTTTTAGCGGTTTTGTATGTCGCAGGATGATCGTCCACTCACCTTCGAGCAAGTATTTTCAGAGGCACATCTAAGGTCGATTTTTGATGATCGGCTCAAGGATGCTAGATTTACTGGATTGGACGGGGTTTCAGCTTCATCGTTCCAGCAGAATATCGATGCAGAAGTCACCTTGATCAGCAGAAAGGTCTTAGGTGGGACATATGGATTTACTAGATTCCGCGAGAAGTTGATCCTCAAGACTGCTCGCAAGCCGCCCCGCCAGATTTCAATACCCACAATCCGAGACGCAATAGCACTCCGCGCATTATGTGATTACCTTACGTTCCAATTTCATGAGTGCAGGATGCGACCGCCTCATGATTGCACCAAACGCGTTGCGCAAGCTGCGAAAGAAGCATCTGATTCCGATAGCTTCTTGCGTATGGATGTCGTGAATTTCTACCCCTCAGTTGATCATGAAATTTTGCTCGATCAACTTCGAAATAAGGGAGCGGACGCAAGAGCCATTGTATTGATTGAGAAGGCAATCAAAAACCCAACTGGTTTCGATGAGGGTGACAAGTCAGAAGTCGGCGTGCCCCAAGGTTTGAGCATTTCAAACATTTTATCAATGCTCTACCTAGAAGGTTTTGATCATCATTTCTCGCAGAAGTATCGGTATTTTAGGTATGTTGATGACGTTCTTTTGGTTGTGCGGGAGGATACGGCGGTCGAAATTCATGATGAGATAGCAAGTCACATGCGAACAGAACTTCGCCTTACGACGCACGAGCTTGACCCCAACCAGGCGGACAAGACAGCGATTACTCCCGTGAAAGTGGGTACCGAATATCTAGGCTATCATATCTCAAGCGGCGGACTCCGGATCAGGGAACGATCCTACAAGAAGATGTTTCGTGCAATTGTCGGATGCCTTCGAGCATTGAAAGGCTCCGCCCGAGTTGAGCAAGTACTTTGGCGCTTGAATTTGATCATCACTGGATGCCGCGTGGAAGAAAGATCGGTAGGCTGGGTTTTCTTCTTTAGGCAATCGACAGACGTAGGCCAATTTCACAGGATGGATGCCTTTGTACGGAAGCAACTAAGGTTGTATGGTTTAAAGAATCAAAATTCGAGTGTTAAGCGCTTTGCCAAAGCCTATCATGAGACAAGGTTCAACCGGGATGGCACGAATTACATTCCTGACTTTGACAACTTCAGCCTTGCTGACATGATGAAGGCAATTCACCTAGTGAAAGGTATGTCGCTTGAGAAGTTAGGGTCAATGGATCGCTCTGAAGTGGAGGGCATCTATTGGAAGATGGTCAAGCGCGAAGTGGCCAAGCTTGAAAGAGAAACAGTGGACTTTCTCACTTATGGCTCATGACGACCCATAACAGAGACTGGTGCCCATATCATAACTCACGAACCAACGGCAGAGCACAATAAAATCAGTGCGCTAACTTGGCGCACAAATCAGTTGCGTATTACCACGAAGCAGGGCGATTCCGAACAAACTTTGCAAAGTCCGCTTTCTGCGCAATGTAGCCATTGGACGTCCAACGACTGCTGTGTCAAGCTATGTCCGGAAGGTTCCAACAACAGTGCCAAATGACAACTCAAAACCAAGACTCACAAAGAGTACTGAAGTGAAATTACTGCTGCGAACAAGCGCCATTGTAACATGCCTTTGGACCACCGCCGCCGCCGCACAGGTCCAAGTACGTGATGCCGACACAATCGTTGTGAACGGCACAGCAGTGCGACTAAACGGCGTCGATGCACCGGAGTTGGGGACACGTTCTGGCCAGGACTCGCGTCGATGGTTGGTGAATTTCCTGCGAGGCAAACAGGTCACATGTGACCTCAACGGAGAACGGACCCATGACCGTTGGGTCGGGGTTTGTTTTGCTGACTGTGAGGACATCGGGGCAGCAGTCATTGCGGCCGGATATGCGCTCGACTGCGCCAGGTATTCTGGCGGCAGATATGAACATCTCGAAACGCCGGCCGCGAAATCAAGACTGACCAGAGCAAGATACTGCTGAATTGCTACGGTAGGATTGTAAGGAAAGGGTCCCCGGCGGGCGGGGAGGCCAAAAGGTCACGTCGATCGAGAAGCGCTCGCCGAAAAGTAGAAAGACGTTCAAATATCTGCTATCATGACGCAATGTTGAATTCGCTGATCCATAACCCGCACTGCCGGGGTGTCTTGGGTGCCTTGCTAGGTGCCTTGGCTCCATATGCCTTCTGGGCGTATGAGAACGGCATCGCATTGGGCGGTGACCGTGACCTGATCCTTTTCGTATGCATGGTGAGTGCATTCTTTGCCGTTTTAGGATACGGCATCTTTCATGGAGGTTTTGGCCGACGCTGCGCATTTCCCCGTATGAAAAACGCTGGTATTGATCTCGATGAGATGGATCAAACTAACCAAAGCGGACGGTATGCCTGGATGCGAGACGTTCACAATCGTCACCGCTAAATCGAGTAGGATGAGCGGTCAGCGCTCATCCACGGTGCGGCCAGAGAAAACATGGTTGCCAATATCAACCGTACCACCACTTTCAGCCTCGGTTTCTTTCTGCCACGTCGGCACCAGATTGCTTTGATGGCCGTTGTTCACGTAGTCCTGCATACCGGCTGGGCTGTAATAGTGGGTTGCGCCACCTGTAGGATCGATTGCGTTGCCAGAGAAAACGTCATCAACAACATCACCGATTTGGCGGTATAGCTCCGAGTCTGTACGGAGGTCCCGTCCGATGTTGTTGCCAGTACCATCGGTGTTCCATGCGGAGAACTGATTAGGAGCAAAGACGACGGCAGAGGCATCATTGGGATGGCGGTCGTCGTTCACCCTGTTGCGGATAACCGAAGCAACGGCGACCTGGCCTTGACGGGTTTCGGCACCTGCTTCGGCTGCAATGGTACGAATGACCAAGTCGCGATCGCCAGCATCGAGGCCAACTGCATTTGGCGCATTGGCGGCTGAGGGCCGCCACTCCACCCGATTTCCATCCTGAACCAACTCACCGCCAGGAGCACGATCGATCAACTCGCCTGCGCCATTTGCCCAAGAATTAGTGTTTGCTTGGGCATTCCGGCCAGCAATGTCGGACGTGCGACCGCTAATAGCCGCAGAACTAGGTCCAACATCATCGATCCTGCCTGTTTGGTACAGAATTTCTGTTTCAGCCGCGACTGATCGCTCAGCGAGAGGGGTATGCTCGGGCAGCATGTGATTGTATGGGAAGCCAGGCACGGGAAGACCGTCGTGGCCAGGATCAGTTGGGGCACCTACAGACCCACTCATATCCCCCTGTATTTGTGGTTTCACCATATCTTCAATGTACCGCGCTGAGAACTCTCCACGGAGTTCTGCCAAACGGGGGTTGTCGGTCCGACCGTTCATCAACTCCGCGACTTGACCAGCATTCATGCCTTTGTCGTCTATCATCCAGCTCGCAAAAGCACCGGAAACATCAAGACGACTGTCGTAAAAGTCGCTTTGCGCACGATCAGCCGCCTCGCTGTAGCTATTGGCGGTTCGGAAGTAATTATCTGCAGTGCGGCCTTGACGTTGAATATCGTCAACCGTGTCTCTGAAACCATTGTCGCCAGTCGTATTGAGACTACCATTTTCCGTGTGGCTTGCAGACTCAGAAGCTCGAGAAAGGTTACTAATGGCATTGTCGATGCCTTGGCGACGACTGGCCTCAGAGAGGGAATCGTATTTCTCTGCCGACACTCCTTGACGCTCAAGGCTGCCACGCACACCTGCTGACAACCCGCCCCACCCTATGCCGGCGCTTGCATATGTCCCAACCTGAATTGCGGTCTGGCGAGAAATGGAATGTGTTTCAGCAAATCGATCGACAACATCCATAGACTCTGTGAGCGACGCTCTTTCCTCAGAGCTGGTATTTACACCAGATCCAGTTGACCAGGCCTCACCCGTCGTTATCGACTGCATGAAAGAGCTGGTGTTCGAAGACAGTTCCGACACGGATCTTTCAAAGGATTGCCGCAAGTTGCTCCCGGTTTCGCGCAGGCCTGTTGCGGTATCACGCAGGGACGAGACAACACTTTGGCCGATTGATAGATTTGCGGCAGTGTTCACGCGTGAGCTACCGCCATCGATCCCAACCGTCCCATTCGCATTCGTAGTGATGAGGGAGCCGTCCCGACCATAAAAACTGGAACGGCCTGTGTCCGTAAACGGTGATGTGACAGTCCGATTTGCAGACGTGTTGTCATAGGAGACGTTGTTGCGAGCATAGTTGTCCATGCTCACATTGCGGAAATTCCGGTTCCCAACGCTGGCATTGCCATATGCAAGGTTGCCGGTTGCCATCTCGCGGCCGGTTTCTGATGCGGCACTTTGCGATACGGCAAGCATCGAAGTCGCCAGACCCACCATTTTTTGTGTCCCGAAGAAGATCGCAGCAGCAACGAAAGGAACTGACATCATCAAATAGCCCGCCATCACGGCGACGTCTTGACCAATGGAATAGACCCCAAAGTGATTGGCCCAGTTCATGACGCTATCGGTGTAGGCGCCACTGGTTGACGCAGAGGTGATGGTCTGAAACCGCTCGACAGACGCATTCATCATCAAGGAATGCAGAATGGCCGAAAGCGGCTCCCAGGACGCCAGCCAGACGAAACCGCCAAAGTAACCGCGGACCACGGTCAGGGCAAAGGGTGTCATCATCAGGGCGAGCGCAATTGGGAAGGCACCATAGTAAAGGTTCTCAAAAACGATCTTGAGATAAGGCACCCAGCTCAGAGCATTTGAACCGATGGCCTGATAGCTGGATCTGGTTTGGACCTCGGCACGCGCAGATTGGAGGTGCTGCAATGCGGCCGCGTTTCCGGTCGCCGAAATTCCGCGATTGGCAGCATCATCAAAGGCAGCGATCAGCATCGATTGCTTGATATGGTCTTCGGCAGCCGTAGAGGCATATCCAGCGAAGGTCGCAAAATCAGAGATGGTGGCGCGCAGGTCATTGATGGCGAGTGTCGGATCTCCACCTTGGAAAGTTGAAGCAGCTTGCGCACCCAGCACAACATCCACCTCTGCATTGATCTGAGTGACAATATCGGGCCAGCCATCGGAACAGGTGCGCGTCGTTTGGGTCACGACATCGTAGTAGGCTAAAGACGCCGGCATGTTGGCCGTGATCGTGGCTTCAAGATTGCCAGACCGGGTCACCAGCTCGGGAGAGATGTAACGCAGATCGACGGCATCAATGACACATTGATCGAAGAAATTCGTCAGGTTCTCATGGACGGTAGACGTGACGGCACGCCAGCGCGCAGATTTCGTCATCAGCGTCGCACCAAACAACATGCCATGACGCTGATAGGCAAGGTTTGTGGGTGGCGAAAAAAGCGTTTCCATCTGCGTCGTCAGAACATCAGACACGCGTGACGTGAAAGAGCCGACATAAGCAACGGAGGTGGGGACATTATCCACAGTGGCAAACCAAAGTGGACCCTTCGTTTTGTCGAAAATAATCACGTCTGACTTGTCAGCAACGCTCAGACCACCGACCATGCCAATGACCACGTAAGCCTTCACAGCTTGCTTAAAATCGCCACCAAAAACCAACTGAAAAACGAGCACGATGAGGCCAACAAGGAGGGCGAGATTGACCAGCGCCAGCGCATTGCCGGTGTTGAAAAACGCCGCAACGGCGTTGAGCGTGGTGGTCAGATATTCACCGCCACCGGTGGAATAGATTTCCAGCATCTCAGAACTCCACCACTTGCGTCGCCAACCAACCTGCCCGTTCTCCGGACAGCGTTGATTGAACGCTCATGAGCCTGGTTAGGGTGGCAACGGCATCATTGAAACGTTCAGCAGCTTCACGTCGCATCGCCGAAAAATTCGCGTAGCTATCGGTGACCTGGTCACGATATTCCCCAAGTTGAGGCCCCAGGCCTTCGGTGTTGCCAGCGAGTTTTAGCATCTCTTCGAGGGCTTCGCGCGTGTACAGCATCGCAAAATCCAAGGCGACCAACTCAGCCATCAGTGCGATCTCATCGCCGACGAACTCATATTTGTATGACCGCGCTGTCTTCAGGATCTCATAGACAGGGACGGAGGTCATACCAATCAAGCCCTCGGATCCCGTAGGAAGATCGGTATCGGTTGCGAGAGCATTGTTGATGCCTTCAAGGATCTCCGTCACGCGGGCATAGAGTGCCTGGTCCGCCGCTAGTGATAGAGTCGCAAAGGTTGGGTTCAAACACCGGTCTGCAGGGTCTGAGTCACAGCGCAAAACCTCGACATCACCACCCTCGACCATTGTGCGGATCATCTGTGATGAGAAAGCGCGTGGAGGGTAGTTGGTATGTGAACGGGGCGTGTCGTCATCGGCACCACCAATGACAATGATCGTACCCGTGATCGTCATGAAAAACTCGGCGAGTTCATCGTCTGAAGCGAGGAATGCGTTATTGCGCGACGCCTTCCATGCGTAGTTCACATTGACGGGCAGCTGTGCCTGCATTTCAGGATCACCAGCCGCAAGGGTACTTGTATGGTCGCCACCAGTACCGCATCCATGCCGGGCCCGGGCCCGGTCCGCGACCAATCCACTTTGCGTCGCAATGGATTGGCAGATGTGCTGAGAAGCAGCATCCGTTTGCGGCCAGACCGATGCCACAAGCGCCTGACCGGCTTCGCATGAATTAATGTTCATTGAGTTCACCTGTTGCTGCAGATCCCGCAGCTTGCCAACGACTTCTTGAACGGCAGGAGAAAGGCTTTCCAACGCTAACTCGAAGGCAAAACCAGAAGCATTCGCCATGATCGCTTCCATCATGGCAATCAGCTCGTCCGCGGAAAGGAACGAGAAGGCGCCACCAAAGATATCGATACCGCCGCAACCGGAACGGACGCTGGGGAGTTGGATCGAGGCGAGCTGACTATTGCGCGGCTGGGTACGAACATAGAGTGAGCCCAACGAGACGTAGCCCGCGCGCTGACCATCATAAGCAGATGGTCTGGTGATATTCACGCCGCCTGATGATCGGGACCAGAAATCAGCAAGGTCGCTTTCGACCTGCGAAAACGCTGAATTTGGTGCCAGCAAAGAGACAGAAACAGCCAAGGCCGATAGCGGAAACTTAATCATAGAGTTCTCCTTCTGGAATGCTGGTGATGATGCGAATGCGATCCAAAACAATGTCCTGGGTCATCAGGCCTGCACCAATCAGATCAACCTGACCGGATCGGGGCTCAACCAAAGCCAGAAACGGCGATGGGACATCAGCAAAACCGAGATTGCGGACCTCACCTTGATCGATTTTGCTGTCGGGAAAAGTTGGCAATGGGATGCCGTCTCGCGTGACGGCCAGAACCGCAACACCATATTGTTGGACGAGTGCCTGCAGGACTTCGCCTTGGGTGGCGCAAACGAGGCAAGATGGAGACCCGTCATAGACGAACATGAGCGCGCGTTCAGTGGTCGCAGTCTGAAATGCGGCCTCGCGGTCAACATCGAGACGATCCTGATAGAGATTGCTCCCGATTTGGGAAAGCGGCCGATTTACATTTGCATCGAGATTGGGATTGGCGAACAAGCTACGCTGCCAGACTTCCGTAAACAGCCCGGCCTGTCGGACCATCGCCGCCTGTGCTTCCATATAGGCAACAACGTTCTCTGAGGTCGGTTCGAGTATGGCACGATTCTTGAGCTCATCGAGTCCGGCACGGTACTCTTCAATTTGTTCTGTGTAGGTTTTCGGAGGGGCCGGTGGCGGGGCAGGGGGAAGGTCCGCCGCCGCCTCCGGCTCCTCTTCAACCACTGCGTTGGGGTCGCAGTAGAAGTACCAACCCTTTGTTCGCTCATCATCACAGGCGAAACCCCGTCCAGCCTGCGGTTCAGTCAAATCCGCAAAGGCCGGCATCGCGAGCGCAAGAACGGCGACAAGAGAAGCGCAGAGCCGATTCATAGAAGTGCGCTTTCGCGAAGTGCCGATGACAGGCGTGAGATGAAGTGGCGCATCGTCCTGACCCCACCAACGTGATGGGTGATGCGTTGATACTTGCTGTTGAAAATCAAAACCTGCGGAACGGACTGAAAATGGCTGGTCAGTGGATGACGAAGGCCGTCCTCAAACTCGGCAAAAGGCAAAACCGGCTGAAGATCCATCGACGCTACAAGAACGTCGATGCCTGTCTGGTCTTGAAGCTGCTTCAAAACCGGCGCGATAGCTGCACAGTAGGGACATGTGCTTTGCGCAACAAAGACGATACCCAAACTGGCGGGTGCCGCGCTTGCTGCCTGAGCAGATAGAAGGAGTGCGGCGGGCAGGGCCGCGACGAATTTTCGCCTATTCATAGACATCTTGAACCACCGGTTGAGAGAGAAGAATGTTGTCCTGAATCAAGCCTGAGAGATCAGAAGGTGCGATTGATCCGATGCCTTCAAATGCCTCACCAAACGCCGATGAAAAATCGATCCGACTCCAGTCAATGGCCTCCATCTCCTCCTGCGTCATGGCGCGGCAGCTGAAGGAGCCATAGAGCTGACGAAGGCCCTGTTCAGAAATGATGCGGGCGATGCGGCTGTTGTAAGTGCAGTAGCGACGAGAACGCTGGGCGCACACAAACAAGAAGCGCTGCGAGCAATAAGTTTCCATGTAAACTGCAGCACCCGCTTGTCTCGCACCGTAGATGATCACCTCGCCAGAGTCACATTCCGTCAGACTGCCAAGCGCCCATCCAGATTCAGCGCAGCAATTCACAGTACCTAGAATACCGATACGGCAGCTGTGGCGAGATGCGCTGAAATACTGCACGTCGAAATCGCCTTCGACGTTGCCAAGAAGACGATCAATAATTGACATATCGTGGGTAAATTCGGTCGCCATCGTGTTCAGTGCTTCGATGCCAACAAGCGCGAAACCGATATCATCATTGGTGTCGTGCGGGATGGATTGTGTGACGCCGCCAACGGTCACGTTGACCGCCTCGCAGGTCGCATCGAATGCCTGGCTATCGGGCGAACCACACTGATAGGTTTGTTCAAAGGCACCACAAACGCCGTCTTCGTCCATCGAGTAGCAAACTGAATTGGTCAAGCTGCATCCAGGATCGCTTTCGAGAGGGCCGCAATCGCTCGTGTATTCAGTGGAGGCGCAGGTCCATTCCGTCTGCTCTTCCGTACACTCCATTGGGACAAGCTCATCATTCACGACTTCGACGGAAGGGCCGGACGTACAAGTCGTCTCAGGCGCACCACAGAGCATCGAAGAAAAACCCGCTTCGCAGGTCTCAGTCCAAGTGATGATCGGGTCATTGACGATCAGAGGTCCATCGGGATCCCCTCGCACCGTCATCGGTTCATCGCTTGAGCAAACAAACTCAGACACATGTCTCAGGCAGCCGAAAATCCAGCTGATTTCGCACTCTTCGACAGTCAGACTGCAGTAGCTGGCTGCGCTGAGCTCGGAGTGACAGGTGCGATCGCCATCGCCAAAGATACCGCCAAGCGTCTCACAACGATGCGCTTGTGTCTTGATGACGGTGATTTCCGCAGTTGAGGTACAAACGGACGTCGTCGGTGCACGCGAACGATTGCAGACCCGTTCAAAGACCGGCGCATCCTCAAAGTCATCTACGCTGCAGGCCCCTCCTGATGTAGAAAATGTTGCAGGATCAACGAACGCATCAGGATTTGAAACCGCGCCATCAGCGACACCCAATAGGCTCTGATCGGCGGCTGAAACGCCCCAATCAGCGACGTTGTTCGAGAAGGTCGAAAATGCGTTGCCTTCAATGGTGTCGGAGCCTGACATGATCAGGCCAGAGTCTTCCAGATCACCCGTGCCCATATCTGATTGGGGCAGGTCAGTCTCCACGGGGACGCCAAGCACATCTTCGGCCGTCGATCTGGAATAGTCGGTGAACCGTTGCGCGTTGCCAAAGGCGTCTTGAGCAAGGCCTTGATAATCGATATCAGATTGAGCCAGTGCAACTGACGGCACGATGAAAAGAGAAAGCAGAATAGCCCTGATCATTGGTCAGCCTCCAAGATCACCTGCACCGGAACTGCATTCGCCGTCTCACCTTTCGCTATGATTTCCAGAAGATGGCGAAGGGGAACGTTACCAGCGATGCGATCATGCTCAGGCACTTCATCCGCATCGCAACCTTGCGTTTCACAGACATCCAGATTGACCATCGTCGAGACAAGGGTAGGGACGGCAGTCACTTCAAAGCGCGTGAACAAGGTCGGATCGATAATGAAGCCGTGGGAGATATCTGAACCTTGATAGATTGACCGAACACGTTGTTCCGTCGCCAACACCGAATTTTCGACAAATCCATTGAAAACCACCGGAATGCCAAGATCAGCTGCATCAGTCAGAACCGCTTTCAACGAAGGTTCTGGCATCGAAAACGAAGCGAAGACAAATACCCCACCGGGATAACGGCGGTCTTCGGCAACGCCTTCTGGCAGATCACCTGGACCAATGTTCAGCATCTGGCGAACACGGCCATTCTCTAGGCTGTCGAGGGCTCGGGCCGTGATATCTTCCGGCAAGTCGAACTCTTGCTGGAGGAGACGCAGACGCGACTGGAGATCTTCACCAATCGCGTCTGCCTCTTCGAGACGATCATCAATCAAGGCTCCGTGAGTGGTAGCACTTGGGAGTTGTTCGGCCGAGAGAATGGAACCGACACAGCAGGTCAGAAGGGTCAAAGTGCGCAGCAATTTCTTTTCCTCCAAAACAGATAGCCAAAGGACTCGCCGACGTAGGGGGTCTCCTTGTACCGGTCATAGAACTGGGTGGTCGCACCAATAGGCGCGCAGGCATACCGGCCAGATGTTGACGGGAAAGGCCGGGTGATCTGCCGCCGATACTGGCTCTTTGGGATGATCGGCGCCAGTTGCGGCGTACAGAGGGAAGTGCTTGAAGCAGTACGTTGTGCGAGCAGCATCCGATGCATTCGCGCCAGCAGTTTTGCCGAAACAACGGATGTGGCCTGGACACCACCCGTATGGTTATTTGCGTCGCCGGTCACGGGGTAAAGCGGCCCGGAACAGCCATCACACCAAAACAGTTCATCGAGTGGCAAGTTACCCGACGAGGCAACGGCACAATCGGCAGCACATGCGCCCTGCGCGATGGGATTGGCGAACAGCAGTGCCTCCGGGTTCAGCAAGGTCGATAATTCTGCATCCATCCAGAGCGGATCAAGCTCGCTCATCCAAGCCAGATCAAATGCCGTGGTTTCCAAACACAGCGCATCGATGGTGGTCCCGAGCATCGAAATCAGGGGATAGTAATAGTAGTGAGCGTGCCATTTGGAGCCGTTGTCACCACCATCACTCGCATTCACGCTGGTTCTGCCGCGCGAGAACAGTCCAAAATCGACATCAAACCCGAGGTTTGAGAAGCATCCGGTTTCGTTGGACACGTCAACCAGACGTGCAGGTTCCCAGATGCCGATTGACAGGCCAATGCGGGGGATCGGAAAGGCAGGACAAACGCATAACGGAAAGTTCGGGTTGTTCGTGTCCGGCCGAGACGCGCCCAGGTTCATCGACAAAGCACCAACGGAGATTGGGAAAATGCAGTCCCAACAGACTTCGGTGATTGGGTTCAGGAAGCGGGCATTGCACTTCGCATTCGCTGCACCAACTGACAAAACCAATGCAGCAACAGCACCGAGCAGGATCTTCGAGAAACGGGTCATTCGTTCTCACCTCGCGTGACAGGGATTTCTTCAACAAGCATCAAAGGATCAGCACGGCTAACGACCGAGGGAACGACCGTCAGGCCAAAACGCTCAGAGATCACGCCGCCCTGGTCGAAGTAGAAGAGCTTTTGATGCGTTTCGGTCAGCTCCAAAGGAGCCCCATTCACCAAGATCAGTTTGACCGGCTCCTGGTTCGCAAGATCCACAGCAAAGGCGACCTGATCAGGATCGTCGCCATCAATAAAGACAAGGCGCTGATTGAACCGGCTATGCTCCAACGGGTTAACCCGCGTACCAGCACGGGCGAAGACCACTCCCCGATGGTCTGCAAGATCGCGGTCCAGAATGATTGAAAGATCCACATTGTAGCTTCTGTAGACTTCGGCAGGGCGCATTCCCACGACAGGGATCGGCCGGTTCACACGGGAACGCGCCTTGTCCTGCATGTCTTGTTGCATTTGCGCGAGTTCACCATTGCCTTCCATTTCAGTCAGGCGATTCATGATTGTGTCGAGCACCGAGGGTTCTTCGATCGGGAAAAGGGCGCCGAACACGCCATAGTCAACAGCATGAACTGGACCGGCAAGACACAGGACTGCGGCGACGGCACTCAAAGTAGGTTTCATAGTCCCGCCTCCCGCCAATCGGCCATGACAGGGAGTGGCCACCCACGGCCAATCAAGCGATCTTCGGAAATTAGCCCAATAACGCTGTAGCGACTGTCGAGACTGTCTGGCGACGTGCCAAAAACGGCGTAGTGGCCATCGGGAATAACGCCGGGAGCAATTCGGGCAGCCACAGGCTCACCATCCTTGATCCAAAGGGGGTAACACTGATCGTTGACGCAGGGGCTACCATCCGGGTCCAAAGTAATTTCGTCACCAGGCAGGCCGCCAATGCGCTTCACGAACTGATACTCACCAAAGCGATCCTGAAGGATTTCCGGCATTTGGGCCGCCACCACAGCACCCCGGCGGAGCAGTATCGGATGTTCAAACACAACGAATGCAGGCTCATCCAACGACTGCGACGCATTCATGATGATATTGAACTGATCCAAAACAAAGATGCAGCCGACACCGAAACAGATTGTCCCGAAGCCAAAAGCGCGACGCGCACGCGACACCTTGGGCTTCTTTTCTTTCGCCAGAGATGCATCCGTCATTGCAGTAGCCCCGTTTGTTGAAGAAGTTCCGGTGTGATGTCGCGCACGCCACCGAGGACCGCTGCAGAATTGACGATCATCAAACCACGCTCGATCGCATAGGCTTGGACAATCGGATCGAGGTTCGCGTTCAAAGCCCTGACACGTGCCTGCAGCTCTTCATCAGGCACATCGCGGCCCTGGGCGTTCACAAATGAGCGAATGAGATCTGCAGCATCGATCGACACCACTTCTGGGCGGCCAAGATTGCCGGTCCGATCCAAAACGGTCAGGGTGATCGCGACGTTTACAAGCGCGAAACAGGCGGCCGCGGACAAAAGACCAATAAAGTTGGTTATGTTAAATAAGTCAGTATTACTGATCTTGTTTGCAGCGTCAGTCATCGGTTTTCACCGACCGCTGAGAAGCAATTGTTGAGAACTGGCGAACCGCATTCTTCAGCTTCCGCCGTGTCCAGCAAAGAACATCAAATGTGAGCATCGCGATCGTCGCTACGCCGACCATCGCCAACCAAATGGTGAGACCATCAAGCATCAGATAACCTCCCCACTCTCAACGAGTTGTTCGAGCGCGTCCCCCATGTTCATGCCGCGCACGTTCACAAGGTCATTGAGCTTTTGGACCATGTGTCCGGTGGTCGAGAAAATCGCCAATGAGTACTTGTCCAGCAGCAGCCGCCCAAAGAGCCAGCCTTCCGGGCCGCGAATACCGCACTCGGAAAACTGGCCCTTCACGGAGGTGAGAGACTTTAGGCTATGCGCAATCCCTTCTGGCGCATTGAGCCGCCCATCGGCGACCAGCTGATCGATCACCTCTGGCTTTTGCGAGAGGAAGATCGTCCAATCGCTGTTTTGGAGGCAGACGAGAGCGGCCGGGTTCTCGTAATAATCCAGCATGGATTGGGTGCCAGTGATGAGCGCACCGGTGTATTTTCGCGCCCGGCGAACCACCCCTTCAAGGAAGTTGGCCGTCTCCGCCCCAAGCATGTCCCAGGCCTCATCGATCAGGATGGCTACGCGGGTTGAACGATCCGTCTTGAACATCAGTTCGGTGCCAAGGAACATGATGATCTGCAGCACAACGGCTTCCAGATCCTTTTGGGACTTCAGTTCCGACATCTCAAAAACGGTAAAGGCGCTATCGATCGACACGTTGGATGGGCCGTCAAACATTTCGCCATAGGTGCCGCCAACCGCATAACGGCTGAGCTTCGTTACGACATCGACCAGCCTGGGCTCATCTTTGACATTCGACTTAAGGATCTTAAGCACTTCGGTGACGTTGCCGTCATTGCCAAGCCGATCCCACACGTCCGCACAGGCAAGCTCAATAAATTCCTCTTCGATCCCGGAGACCCGGCCCTCACGCTGTTCACCCAGGTTCGCCATCGTTGCGATCACGCGCGTGATCAACTCAAGCGCCTCGCCGCGGTACTCTATCGAATCCATGTGCTCGGCACTGAGCATCGCGAATGGATTGAGCCGGAACTGACTGCCAGAACCGATACTCAACCAATCACCGCCGATAATTTCGCACGTCGTCTTGAACGATTGACCATCATCGATGACCAACACGCGACCACCGCCGGAGTAGATCGATGTGACCAGCTCCTGCATAAACACCGATTTACCGGCACCTGACTTGCCAACCACAGAGACATTGTAGTTGCCGGACGAACGATAGTTATCCCAGTCACAAAGCTGACCTTGTCGTCCGCACAAGAGCAAACCCGTGTATTGGCGCGGACCCACATATTCGCCGTGAATTGGCGCCAAAGCAGTGACCGCCGCGCCTTTTCTTTTCTTGACCCGCGATGCCTTGCGCATGTCTTCAATCCGAGGACCGCTGGCTTGAAATGGCAGACCAGCGAGGAACACGGGCAGCTGCAGAAAATTGTCCTTCTCCAAAGTCACACCGACCATCGAGTAGATTTTCCGCATTTCAGAGAGAGCAGCCGTGCTGTCATCCACATCTCCGCGCGCATAGGCCGATACGGTTGTGAGCGTCTCAAAAATCCGCTCACCGCGTTCGAGTTGTGCCTGCAAACCTTCATACTCGGTATCTTGCTGCGGCAAATCCGACATCCACTTGCCAAAATTCGTTGTCTTGGCGTGCTCCAGTTTGGCGCGCTTCTTGACAACCTCCGACATGCTCTGGCGGTTTGGCTTGGACCGCGCCGTCAGACATGTCAGAACCGGACCGTGAGGGTTATCATCTGGACGATCCGGCGATCCATTGAACAAGGACCCCAGTGCGGCGGCCCATTCGTGAGGCACCATGCGCACCGTCGCAGATGACACCGAAAGTTCTGGAGAATTCAGGAACGACATCCCATCGCTTGCGACGGCAAGCCCTGCCCCGGGCAGTTGGTAGTTCAGCGGAACATCATCGTCATAGACCAGCGGTTCAGCAGAAACCGACCCACGGGTATGAAGCATTTCAGACAACAGTTCGAGGAATGTGTTGGGCTGCACGTTCACGCAAAGCGTATCGCCACCCATTGCAAGAATGAGGTTGCGACGAAACTCCTTGAGGCCCTTCAGTTGGCTTTGGGAGGGATCCCCATCGATCCAACCTGCAATCAGAATGCGTCGCGTGTGTGGAACACACTTCATGTGACCATTTGTTCCGAAACGGAGACTGTTAAAGTGACCAATCCGGCGTTCAACCATCTTCCGCATGAGCGGCGTTTGAACGTGACGCTGGCTCGACCACCGCGTCAGGCTTGGCATCAGATTTGGGGACGCCCATGAGATAAACTGAACCGTCCCTTCAGGTGGGCAATAGCTTGAGATTGCCGTCTGCAATGTTCGAAAAACATCCGCACCAATGATCGGAGGCGTCTCAAGCAAAAAGCCCACGGTGCCAACGTTGTGAAACAGATTGTCCTCTGGATCATAAATTCGATAGGACAACAGATCTGAGAAAACATGATCAACGAATGACTCGCGATCCTCCATCGTGAACGGAGCATCATCCAAGAGTGATGACATAAAGTTGGCAAATGCACCCATTATCTCGCTCCCCACCGTGCTTCGCGGACAACGAAATGCGCGTAAGTACCCTCATGAAGGATCTCGGCTTCATCGAGATATGGTGGCAGCCATAGGCGACCGGTTTTTTCAGGGATCCTGTACTGCGCCGATTGATATGCAGCGCCACCTGCAGGAACACCCGCGACCGCTGATCCAGGTTTGCCACCCGTTAGGATCGGTTGCGTCAGCTGATCGTTTTGGCTGTCTTGAGGGTTCTCAGCAACGGTCGACCCACCCAAAGTACCGGCGCTATCGATCTCGGCCATAGTTCTGCACGGCTGACCGGTTTGGGCACCACATAGGAAGTTCTTCTCGGTACTGCTTTCGCCACATCCGGCCAAAGCAACGGCGACAACAAAAATGAGTTGGCGGTTCATTCTGAGTTCTCCAAATATGAGGGGAGCATGGGGCCACAAAAATGGTCATGCTCAGCACATGCGCTGACGAGCGCGCACAGGACGAGGAGGCAGAACCTATTCAAGGTTCACGCCTTCCATGAAGACAAGTTCGACTTGCGTGCCACCGTAGAGCGAGACAACAGGCTGATACTGCTCAGCGCGTTCGATGTAATACTCGCTCAGACGGTTAGCCGCGCCGCTGACACCACCAGCGGCCGAAGAAGCACCGGCGCTGTTCAGCACATCTTCAAACGAAGTTGCTTCAGCACCAGAGGCGGCATCACCAACGCTCTTGATCCCATCAGCCAAACCCCCAAGGGCTCCGGCAATCGCAGCGTTGTTGATCAAGCGACCTTCGCGGGACACAACCAAACCACGTGCGCCAGCTTTGCCAGCACCGCTCATGTACCCAGCGACATCACGTTCAAAAACGCGACCACCGGACTGAACACAAGATAGTTTGAGAAGCCGGACGTAAACACGCTCAGAGCTCAGATCACCTCTTGCTGAACCCGTAACCGTGCAACCCGTCAAATCAATCGTATGACCCTGGGTTGAGCGCGTCCCAGCAGTAATTGCGGGTGATGTGATGCGAAAGATGACCGGCACAGGCTCGGCCTGACTTGTCACGGATGTGGACGCATCAACCCCTGAAAGAACAATGGCCGGCGCATAGGACCCTGCAGGCAGATAGTTTGAAAGATGAGCGGGCACATCTTCCTCATCGGCGGGCGACCCAGAGGACGTCAGAGTGAATTGACGGGAAAAAGGTATAGGTTCGAACCCTGGTGTGGATCCAGCGGACGGCCCCCCTGCCCCAGGCTGCGCTTGTATCGGAAATGTGCCGCCAGAATTGTTGTTCGGCGAGGTTTGCGGACCAAGCGGGCCGTTCGCAGGGGGACGCACGGCAGCTGGTGACAGAAAGTCCGCCACCAGATCACTGCCAGGGAGGTTAAACCCCGTACTTTGAGAATTGCCTGACGCGGGGTTTAGTGCGCCCCCCTGCCCTGCCTCAACTTGTTGTTGCAAAGCGTTGATAGTCTCTTCATATCGCGAGAGAATGGCGTCATATTCCGAAGCCGTTTGCGCCTTCTCAGCTTCATGAAGTTCGACCATTGTCTGAACAGAAGTCTCCAAATTGACGTACTTGTCGCGAAGATCCTCCAACTCAGTCGCTGCATCTTTGATCCATGACATCTCAGGCGCAGCTGCACGGGTCCGATCAGCAATCATGGTGGTTGTCACGCCACTCTCGGCCTGACCCGTTGGGATACCAGGCCCTCCGGTGTTGAGCGTCTGACTGACCACAAACATCGCTCCAAGACCGACAACGCCCATCATGCCGGCGATGATCAATTGCTTATTTCTGCGAGACGTATTGCTCATCTTGTGTCCTCCACAACAATGACCCAAACCTTCCCACCGGAAATCACCCGATCGACGTAGACGGCGAGCGTGCGACTGGACCGGTAAAACTGGCGTTCCGCTGGAATCTGGCCGCTCCGAGCACTCGCAACGGAGATACGGGCAATCAGCCCACCTGCTGAGTAAGACGCAAAGTTACCGACCCGCTGTCCAGACGCAGCGCGATTACCTATCCGGGCCGCATAGGCTTGACGCGTGAAGCTAACTAGATTGGCCGTCCGTGAAGAACCACTTCCGCCAGAGTTCACGGCAAAGCCAGATGACGATGCGGGAGCATTCGTTTGTTGAGATACGGCAGCGGAGGTCGAAACACCACGCAGCGTCACCAAGACGGTATGGTTCTCAAGCTCTGTTTTCGGGTTCATTGTGAACCCAATCGTGTGACCCGTTTCGGTGACAATGTAGCCACTTTCAGATGTCGGCTGGCCCCCAGCGAACCGTAGAAACACATCTCCGGTGCTTTCATCATTGACCATCTCGAAATTGCTGGAGCTTTGAAGGATTTTGGAAATCCGATGGCCAACAATGGAAATGCGAGTTGGCCCGGTCACGGATGCATCAAAACTGATGTTCTGGTCCGGTCGCGTTGTCAGTCGAACTGTATCAGCCGCGGCCTGAGACCACGACAAAAGCATAACCATCAAACCAATGAGCAAAGCAAAGCGATTCATGACGCAGTCTCCTCAACAGTCATTGAAGCAAGGCGAACCGACGATGCCTCTTCAACAAAGATCAGAGTGATGACCCGTTCTTCCCGCGTCACACGTTGCGTTTCGATAAAGGTGGCAAGGTTACCTGTGACCACAATGCGCAGCCCGTTCATGTCGTGATCCAAGCGCTCTGGGAAAAACGTGGTCGAGATACGGCGCTCACGAATGTCTTCAGCAACGGTGTCGAAGGCATCCAGAAGTCGCGGCCGATCTCGCACACTCGACAGCCGCTCCACGACACGCCGACCATAGGCGGCAGTCTCAGGGCTCACATTGTAAAACGCGTAGACCGCGTCTAGCGCGAGAGATTCAACGTAACGTGAGTCCACAGCACCCGCTGCTACCATGCCGTCACTAATGCGCGAAGGAACAAGAACAGTTGTGCGCTGGATTTGGGTATAGGACCCTACCAGCATGACAATGACGGCCAACTGCACAAGTGAAATCAAGATGAAGAGATTGCGCGTACCACGGGCAGACCGTAGTTGTCGCGATTGTTGATCAGGGCTCATGGCTATCCCCTCCAATGAACCACATCGGAGCGCGGAAACGACCGATATGGAGAAATCTCGGGAGGCAAAAACCAGTATGCGGCCGCTTTCAGCCGCTCAATTCCACCTTCCCCTTTGAGACGACGCCAGAGGCCAAAGAGTATCAGGCCAATGACGACACCAGCGATAAGGTTGCGGCCCAAGAACGCAACAAAGCAGGGCCCAAGGAACATTGCAGCATCATCAGCGGTGAAGAAAAACAAACGCCCGGGTACTTCGAGCTTTTGTTCAATAAGAACAATGTTAGAGTTGTCAGACATCTTGATCCCCCATGATCAATGTTGATGTGGGCCCCGCCGCCAACTTCGGAGCCCACGGACCCAGCTTTAGACTGGGCCAGCACCGTCAAGGGTGACGGATGGAACCTCGGCAGCGGCTATCAACATATCGACGGTCGCTGTCACACCACCGATACCGTTGATGATGTCGACGCCGTAGCCGATCAGGAACGCGATCATCACGCTTGAGATGACCCATTTCCAATTCGACGTCACAGCGTAAACGCCGATACCGATGATCAGCGACACCAGCAGCATCAGCGCGCCAAAGTTGCCGCCGAGCATTGTATTCAGGTCGCCAAGCATCGTTGTGAACGATGCGTCGATACCGGTTGCACCGGCACCGGCGGCTGATGCCAATGACGGAGCCATGACGGCCGCTGTCACAACAGTCAGGCAGCCAAAGTTGGATAGGATGAGTTTTTTGAACATGTCTTTTACCTCTGTTGGAGAGAGCAACGAGCTCTCGCCCTAGGGTAGAAAGAGGAATAGTCAAGATGCAAGATAAAAAGTGAAAAAAAATAAATGTTACACAAATAAGAGAAATTCTTGTCCGTGTGAAACCTGAAAAAGAGGGTGACTCCGTTGCTCAGATCGGCAACATTGGACGCCAAGAATAACAGGCGATCAGAGCCAGTATGAAGGCAAAAACAGTGAAAAGTGCAGACCTAGACCAGATACTGGCTTTCAACGCAGTGTTTTGGGATCAAGCTGCCGACCTCGTCGCCGATGGATATAGGGTCAACGCCTATTTGCGCGAGGGCGCCAAGGGCTATCATGTGACCTTCTCGAAAAACAGTGAAGCCAAGACACTTGTCGTGATCGACAAGAAATCGGCGGTAGCTGTCCCGGCTGAAGTCGACGGGATTTCCCTGTTTCAGATCATAGCAACACACAGCACTGCCGATAGCATCACCCTACCCCTCCTGCCGTTCGGCCAGGAACCAAAAGACGGTAAGAAAAGCGTGATTAGAATGGCACGCCCAAACCCCAAGATTTATTGGACGTTAGAGATCGACGGCGTACCACTCACCGGTGAAAAGAACAAACCGCAGCGCATTGAACCATTCGGCGCCGTCATTGTAACAGCGCGCTTTGCATCAGCAACAACAGCTGAGTTAGTCATTACCCCAGCCATCCGAGAATATTTTCAAGCACGACTACGAAGAAGCCAATGGGTTAGCGAAGAACTGGCCAAAAAGGACCTGAATTTGCGTACCTGGTGTCTTGAGAAGGGGCACAAGTATCAGACATTTTACCGTGTCCTACAAAGGGGTGATGATATCCCGGAGGTAAAGACCCAGTTGGCAAGGATCGCCAAGAAAAAGGTCCAAGAGATGTGGCCGAAGATCGATTGGGAATAGCTCTGCGCTATGACGATGACAATGTAGAAAGAAGCTTATTGCAACCTCCCTTATGCCGCCCTTCTGACTATGCCGATGCGCGGCAGCAATTCCCGTAAATTCGCAGGAGCAGTTTCGAGGATATCGGCACAATCAAAATCTGTCCGGCTAAATTGGACTCCTTGAACCTGTATTGGCACTTTCAGAGAAGTCTCTAGCAGAAAACGACCTTCGCTGCACCGTGCGCGAACTGGTATGATGCGGACTTTGCCGACATTGGATTTTTCTACTTCGCTGACGCAGAAAACATTCGCACGCGCGGCACGCCTATCGCTGCAACGCAGTGCACGTCGCCAAACCGGTCGTTGATGTGTGTCGATTTCGCCCGAACCAAGACCGCGCTTTCGCCGCAACTTAGTCGAACCAGTGAGACGCGGACAAAGCGCCATTTCGCTGCGTTTGCGCAGAAGGCAGCTTTGTGTGATTTGCGAACCTTCGCCTTGGATTGCACACGAGTTGCACACGTCCATAGGCAAAAAATCTGATTCAGGCGGACAGTCTGTCCATTCCTCCATCGGCGAGCAAGCAGGAACGGATACCTGTTTTCCGTCTTTGCGCCATGTCTTCCACATGATTGTGGCATGGCGCATCGACTACAATCACAAACATCCTGACGTCAGTCTCGCTGTTCTGACGCCAAATGAACATGCTAACCGGTCAAAGGAAGACCAAAACCTGATCAGAGCTAACCCATAAATCCAGACTCCCAGGGCATTAAGTCACCACGTTTGTAATTCTTTGGGATGACGTTGCACGGTGGACCGCCGACGGCAGTGCGTCGAAAACAGAACCGCCTCATTGAGTCACCAACTCTGCCAATTCCGAAATTGTGACAACGGTTCGACGCTCATTTTCTGTCGGCAAGTTCTCCTCGCGGAGCTGCTTGAAAATTGAAATGGCTGTCGGTGAAGACAGGCCGATGCTGTGTTCATTCCCGCCAATAGATAGTTCGCTCACGTCCACGACATCTATCGGCAGATCGCCAACGGCGCTCCGATCCGTCTGGGTTCCCAAACTGTTTCCTCTTCCAGTCAGAAATCCTGAAATACGCAGGGCCCGGTCCTGCCTTGCAACTACAATCACAAATGTCTCCGGCAGCGTCTTCATGCTTGCGGCCTGAGCCTGAAATAGTTCACCATCAAGATCGGGCGACAGCAAAATCGTTCCGCTGATCTTTCGCCCAATATCCACGCTACCTGATATCTCTATTTGCCGCAGCGTTTCCATGATAACAAAGCTTCCCATGGAATGGCCGAGTAGCGTGATTTTTTGCCCGGGTCGCCGCGTCAGCGCAACAATCAGTTTTTCCAACTGGTCGCGTGCAATGAGGGCGCTGTCACGATCATAAATGTAGCCTGCTGGACTGCCCGCAGATGGCCAAGAGAACAGAACAGTCGGCGTTGGTGTTTCAAAATCATGCTTGATCTGTGCGAGTTGATACACCGCCTCCGCGTTGTTGAGATTGTATCCGTGGACAAACACGGCAATTTCGTTTTGGCCCGAGGTATCAGATGCAATCACATTGGCGGCGAATGCGTTCAGGTCACCAATTTCCGTTGATGAGACCGTCACAAAGTCTGTTTCAGGATCTGGCGCACCGTCCGGCCACTCGATCTGGCCGGGCTGATGGGTTTGTGGGACTGAAACTACGTTTTTCTGGAAGGTTACTTCCGTCGGCCGAGGAGGCGTCCGCTGGCCCTCTGCCGGTAGTTCGTCGGATCGAAAGTTCGCGACCCAGATATCATGCAGTGTGCCCGATGAGACCGCGGGAGAAAATTGTAACTCTCCTCGTTCAGAGCAGGCCGCAAGACCCAACAGAATAGTGAGACTGGCAAGATATCTAAATACTAGGACCATGTGCCTGTTATCTGCCTTCCACGATACCACGCAACGCATCAGTTGGGATGAGCTTTCCTTCTACGCGAGCTTGGGGCGGCAGTTCTTGGAAAAAAAAACACAACCGAAAGGTTCTTACCATTTGGCTGGCTTTAAGCGCGATTAATTGTCTTGGCGCAGTGCGCTCAAACCCTCAAGACCATCGGCTTTTACGATACAATACGGGTTGCACCTGTTTGGCTAAGATCATGTCCAAACACCCACTACGGCACCGGTGTTTGCGTTTGTTGGATATCACGGTCAAAAAAATCTGAAAGGCAGACCTGAAAAGTTTCGTCCAAATGATCTGAGGCTATAGCCCCATCTAAAGCCCCATCTAACTTGTCCTGCGTTTCCGAGTGGACCACATCTTCAGACCAATTTTACAATTAGAGGGCAACGGAAGTCATGATCCAAAGAATGCTCAAATTCTTTTCCGGCTTCGCATTTTTGATGGGAATGGCGTTCTTTTGTGTTTCGCTCACACCTTCACTCTTGCCGCGTCCCATTATTTTGCAGGGCATTCTGTCTGGAACCGTTTTCTCCGTCGGTTATTGCTTTGGCGTATCGGTTATCTGGCTTTGGAATTGGCTACAGCTGCCCCGCCTTCGTCCGTCATTCGCAGGCTACATGACCGCAATATCGACAGGTGTCGCATGTATTGCAGCGGTACTTACGCTGTATCGTATGCGGGTTTGGCAAAACTCGATCCGCGAGATCATGGAGATGGAGCTTGTCCAAACAACAGGACCCTTGCAGATCGTCGGCATCGCCTTTGGTGTTGCACTTTCGCTCATCGTGCTTTTCCGTCTGGGCGTCTGGCTTTGCCGCCGGGTGATCCGTGTTGTTGCACATGTTTTCCCACCAAGACTTGCAGTTGGGCTGGGTGCCTTTACCTTTCTCACTGTCGTTGCTTTGTCTGTGGATGGGTTCATTGTAAAAAGGACCCTCCTCGGCATGGATCGCACATTTGCGGCGCTCGATCGCACATCGGATGATGATTTGGCGGCACCCGATCAATCAGCCAGATCTGGCAATCCACAGTCTCTGATAGCTTGGGACAGCATTGGCCGCATGGGTAAGGGTTTTTTGTCGCGTGGCGCAACGGCAGAAGACATCACGGCCGTTACCGGACGCCCGGCAGTGGAACCTGTGCGTATTTATGCGGGATTCAATACGGCCGATACATTGGCAGGAAGGGCTGAATTTGCCCTTGCTGATCTCATCCACGCTGGCGGTTTTGAATGGTCCACCCTGGTCATCGCGACTTCAACAGGCACGGGCTGGCTGGACCCAGCCGCAGTGGAGCCACTTGTCTATTTACAGGACGGCGATGTGGCGATTGCAACGATCCAGTATTCGTATTTGCCCAGTTGGTTAACGCTGATTGTCGAACCTGATCGCTCCCGCCGTGCAGCACGTGCCCTGTTTGAGGTCGTATACGCCTACTGGACCGCGTTGCCCAACGACAGCCGTCCGAACCTTTATCTGTTCGGCTTGAGCCTGGGCGCGTTAGGGTCTGAATCATCAGTAGAGTTCATTTCGCTGTTCGAGGACCCGATCAATGGTGCACTTTGGGCCGGCCCTCCGTTCGCCAGCACCGTCTGGTCACAAGTGGTACGGGGCCGAGTCGAAGGTTCACCGGCATGGCGACCTGTCTTTAGAGATGGATCGCTGATCCGCTTCATGACCGGGGAAGACGGGATTGCGACGCCAGATGATGCGCAATGGGGGAGAATGCGGTTACTTTACCTGCAACAGCCAAGTGACCCGATGAGTTTTTTCTCACCGGAACTTGCGTTCCGCAAACCCGATTGGCTTGAAGATCGCGGACCTGACATTTCGCCTTACTTCGATTGGTATCCGATTGTCACATTTCTGCAGGTCATGTTCGACATTCCGATGGCGACGTCTGTTCCGGCAGGTTACGGCCATACTTTCACGCCAGATAGCTATATTGATGCGTGGTTGGCGATTCTGGGCCCCAAAGATGGTTGGACCCAAGATGACACTCTGCGCATCAAGGACCACTTTTTGATGCTAAGCGCCCGGCCAACTTAGTGTGGCGCGGCAGGTATCGAAATTACAATCCTAGGTTCAAACAAGTTCCTAACCTCCTTCAGGAGAGGCTATTGCTCAGATTGGAGCGCCAGTGGGATCAGATGTTTCTTTCTCCCGGCGTTTTTTCCTACTCGCGCGCTATGGGTGCTGTCGCAAAACCTGAGCGAATTTCGCGGACGTAAATGTTCAGGTCGGAGCACTGAAAAGATGCAGATGGAAGAATTGGTAAGTAGCGCAACACCTGAATCCGCAGATGCTGAACAGGTTCTGAAGCTGTCCCTGAGCGAAGCGCAAGTGGTAGCACGGTCCTATGACACGAAATCGCAGATCGTCGGTGTCGGGTATCTATTTGCGCTTGGTGTCGTTGGCCGCTTCGACGCGAATATGCCGACGACCGGCGATCAGAACATTATTACCGTTCTGGCCTTCTGGTTCATCGTAATCCTGCCTGTGTTGTTGTTCGGCTATGTGTTGCATCCGACCCGCGCAACTGCGCCCGACCTTGAAAAGGGTTATGATGAGCGACCAGAGCGCGTCTTGTATGTGGAACCTGGGACCTACAAAACTGTCGCTGAACTCAGTAATGTTGCCAAGCAAACGAACCTTGTCAATGAGTTGTGTTATGAAACGCTCAAAATTTCGGATCTTCGTGACAAGAAGCGTCAACGCTTCATCCGCGGACTTCGCGCGGCTGCTATTTCATTCGCCGTGATCTTTGCCAGCCAGGTGTTTAAGTTCTATTAGTCGGGACTCCGAGGGATAACTGACCAATCACCTGCAAGGTCATGGCGCGGTCATTTGCGCGCCGTTTTCGATCAGATCATCAATTTCCTCAAGAAGTGATGCGTATTTGGGTGTGCCTTCAGGCTCATAATGGAAGTTCTTGAAGAGCCGCGTCAGATCAGTGAAGTGCTTGCGCGCCACTGTTTTGTCCTGAAGCGACATCGATGCCTTGGCGATCTCGAATACTCTGTCGAATATGGCTTTCTGCCGATCCATCGGGACGCTGGCATCGACTGCATCGAACGCATCCTGCTGCAAAAAGACCATATCAATGAGCAGTGCTTTCTGGTGCGTGATGAAGTCGTCCATGGTCACGCCTTCTTCACCGGTGACCTGCATCATTTGTGAGATTTGTTCGCCCTTTGCCAGCAAATCCTGCAGCTGACGGACGCGCCCACACCAGCCGGGATCAACATTCTTGTCGTACCAGTCTTCAAGTTGGTCGAGATAGCGGGACCAGGACATCAACGGATCAACAGCCGGATAGAAACGCTTATAAGCACGCTCTGACGATAGACCCAAAAAACACTTCACGGTCGATAGCGTCGACTGGGTCACGGGTTCATCGAAGTTACCGCCAGCAGGGGAAACAGTTCCGATCATGGTCAGGCTTCCGGTGTCGCCATCATTGCACCGCAAGAGCCCTGCTCGTTCATACAACCCCTTGATCGAGCTTTCGAGGTAAGCTGGAAACCCCTCCTCTCCGGGGATCTCTTCCAGCCTACCAGAGGTTTCGCGCATCGCCTGCGCCCACCGCGACGTGCTGTCGGCAATCAGCAGAACATCTAAGCCCATCTGGCGATAATATTCGCCCAATGTGATCCCGGTAAAGATAGAAGCCTCTCGGGCCGCAACCGGCATGGAAGACGTGTTGCATATGATAATAGTACGATCCATCAGGCTGCCGCCCGATGTCGGATCAGTCATTTCAGGAAATTCCTGGATGGTTTCCACGACTTCACCCGCCCGTTCACCGCAGGCCACCACAATGACGACATCGACCTTGGCGTTACGCGCGATCAAGTTCTGCAGAACAGTCTTGCCCGCACCAAATGGCCCCGGAATGCAGGCCGTACCGCCGCGCGCGACCGGGAAAAAGGTGTCGATCAGGCGCTGGGACGTGATGACCGGCTCATTTGGAAACAAGCGCCGCGATGCTGCTTTCTTCAATAGGGCTGATGGCAATGCGCGTCTGACGGGCCACTTTTGGGACAGCGTCACGAGACGCTCGTTTCCATCCCCGTCCTCAAGACGCACGACGGTGTCGTGAATCTTGGAGGCACCTTCCTTGATCCACGCCACTTTGTAGCTGCCGGACCAGCCAAAGGGCACCATGATCTTGTGAACAAACCGACCCTCAGGCACCGTCCCAATTACGTCGCCCGCTGCCACTTCGTCACCCAGTTTGACCGTGGGTGTGAAACTCCATTTTGCTTTGGTATCAAGCGGCGCCACATCGGCCCCACGCGGCAGAAAAATACCAAACTGCGATGCAAGTTCCGCCAGCGGGGCCTGCAGCCCATCATAGACCTGCCCCAATAGGCCGGGGCCAAGTTCAACCGAAAGCATCGTACCTGATTGCTCTACGCGGTCGCCGACAGCGATACCTTGCGTGCTTTCATAGACCTGCGCATCAGCTGTCTTGCCGCGCACGCGAAGGACTTCGGCTTTCAGCCTCTCCTGCCGTCCGGTTTCGTCCGGCTGCGAAGGTAAAATGAAGATGATCTCGTTTTTGATCAGTGTGCCGGTGTGTCCTTCGGCGTCGTCCAATGCTTCGATCTGAACGAGGTCATCCTGCACGGCCACAACCTTGGCTGTATGGAACGCGGTCGAGTTTGCTGTGGGCGTTTTGGTCATCATGCTGTTTCCTGAAGGCTAATGTCAGAGAAGTCGCCAAGAGCGTCTTGGGCCAAGGCTTCAAAGCGTCGCGCGGCGGCCGCTGCATCGCTGCGCGCCCAGCGGTCAAAGATGTTCCATTTGAGCACGTAGATAACGACCGCTTCAAAATCGAATTGGTGCCTGGCCGCGTGTCGGTTCAATTGTCTGAAGGTAACGCCCAGAATGTGCCGTTCCAAACCAAGCGGGTCTTGCTGCTCCATCAGCATCACAGCCTCGCGCAGCCATGGCAGGCGGTTATCGAGGCGAAAATGTGGGTCCGACCAGTTTGTGCGGATATGCGGAATAAACCGGCTCAGCGCCCATGGGTTTGATGGAGCATCCTGCTTGGCCCTTCGCATCCGCAGCGCGGCAATGACGGCCCGCAGATCCATGCGTTCTGCGATGATTGCGCGCAACGTCTCACTCTCCAGGTTGCCCAGCACGGTTTTGGCGCGATTGATTGCGACCGGTTCTTTATCTGACATCTCATAGCTCCCCCAGCTCATGAGCTCTTCAACCCGCCGCAAGACCGCACGATCATCTAAAGAAAGGGTAGACAATCGACCTTCCAGACGCAGGCGCGACAAAGGTGGTTGCTTCGCGACGAACAATCGTTCGGAGCTGGGCAAGCTGGAAACCAGCGCGATATAAGCGTCAGGGTCTGCCATCACTTAACGGATCACACCCTCCATCACCGCCCTGAACCTTGGTTGCAGATGTTGCATGATCAGGGCCGCAATTGCCTCATCCGACAGATCAAGTTCCACGGTGTCACCTGCGGTACGCGCACGAATGCCGCCATGTAAGTCACTCTCGGCGAATAGGGTGACACCCTCCGCGAGCATGTCTTGTGTTAGACCCAAAGCAAATTCTGTCAGAGCCCGTTGGCGAACGTCGTCCGGGCGCTCTTCGATATCGGCCTGTCCGACGATTGCTCGAGGCAGCACAACTTCGGTGTCTTTGCCGGCCCCTGTTGCATCCCGCGCCCGTCCCACCAGTTCCAGTATCATAGTCTTGAGCGTTTCAGGATCAGCTGTCAGTTTCGAAACCATGCGCGTCACATCGGCCTGAAACTGGCTTATGAGGCCCGATTTCATCGTCAGGACCGCATCACGCATGGCGGTATTCAGGGCTTCCTCACCCGCAGATTGGTAGCGCTCGGCCTTTGTGCGGGCATCGTTGAGGTGCGTTTCTGCCTCGGTCTTGGCGGTGGCGATGATCCGGGCGGCCTCGGCCTCCGCTTCGGTCTTTATGCGTTGGGCTTCTTCCTGACCAGCAGTGACGCCTTGATCCCGCAAGCGCGCGATCAGTGTATCGACCCCTTTTGACGTGGCTTCGGCAGGTTGCATCACGAAATCCCCGCGCTGATGACAAGGGCAAAGACGAACGCAAAGACGCCGAAGCCTTCGATGATCGCGGCGGGCGCAAGGGATAGCCCGAATATCTCTGGCTTTTCCTTAGCGGCGTTGATCGCCGCGGCGCAAGCGCGGCCTTGCCATATCCCACAGTACAAAAGTGCGATGCCCGCCAGAATGCCGATCCCAAAGAGGCCGCCTGCATTTTCCGGAGTCACTTCGCGGTTCAATGTGAACATGATCACAATGCCGTAGATCACGAATGTCGATGGGAAGGCCGAGATGCCGACAAACCGCCCATACCCGCCGTCCGTTTCCGTCATCGCGCCAATACTGGCTTGCCCCGCGATTGAGCAACCAATGGAACTGGCGACCGCCCCAAGCGCCATTGGGGCAAAAATGCCAAGCCATCCGAGTGTCAGTACCAGTTCATTCATGTCTGGATCTCCTTGCGTGCTAAGGGCCGAAAGGCGACTCCTTCGTCAGGCAGTCCCCACTTGAAAAATTCGATGTAGTTGAGGCGCAGGCCGTGAACCACGCCGCTCATCAGGGCCAAGCCAAAGTTCAGGACATGGCCGATCAGTAAGATCAGCAGCCCCAGCAAAATGCCGATCCCGGGAAGGGCATCCATGACCTGTGTGGCCAGATCATTGAAGGTCAACGCCAAAGACGCTGAAGCAAGCCCAAGCGCAAACAGCCTCATGTAGCTCAGGACATCGCCAAATGCGCCCATGGCGCCATTCAGCGCCTTGACCCCGTCAAAGAGGCGCCAGGCCATGTCGGGCCGTTTTTCGATTGGCCGTTCGCTGGTGAACCAGATGACCGCAACCAAACCACCGACAAAAACAGCAATGCTAACGTGAAAACCTGGGCCCACCTGTCCGCTCAACCAGATCAACATGCCCCCAAGAATCATGCAGATCCAGCCAAGCTGCGCCCGCGATGAGCGTGAGGCCCATCTGGCTCGGGCGTTCATTGCGATGGCGATGACCAGATGCGCCACGCCAACAAGGATCGACAGGCGCATCATCGTGTCAAAGTCATTCAGGCTGAGCAGGATGAAGTAGCTCGGTATTGACCCGTCAGCCGGGGCCACACCGAAGTAGCTGCCGACAATCACGCCGTAGGCGATGGTGGCGCCAGCGATGATCAAACCTAGTCGCCGCCATGCTCTTAGGTGGGCGGTGCTATCAAGCCGTTTCCATCCGGCAAGCAAACCGACCATGATGACGGCACCATAGCCCGCATCGGCGACAATCATTGCAAAGAATATCGCAAACGAGAAAGCCAGCAGTAATGTGGGGTCCCATCCGCGGTAGTTCGGAATCTGGTAGAACATCGCCAGATCAACGCCCGCCGCCTCGGTCTCGGGCTGCACGATCCGGGTTGGTGGCGTTTCGTCCCAAGCCGGGTCTTCGACGATCATCGCGAGTTCATGCGCTTCGGTGTAGGTTTCCACCGCCGCCAAATCGGCCTCGGGTACCCAGCCTTGAACAGCGAAGACATCAGCCTCGTCTCGTGTCTGTTGTTCGGCAAAGGCAATCTCGGCCTGGGTTTCCGCCAAAGCAAGGTCCCGGCGCAGAAGAAACAGATAACGGGTCAGGCTGATACGCTCTGCGTGCAGTGTTTCCAGTTCGATCTCGGCAGCTTCCAGTTCGGTTTCCAGAACGCTGACGGGTTTGTCGCCCACATGCGTGCGTGGCACCGGCAAAAGGTCTTCGTCCGGTTCTTCTGTTGAAAGAATAGCGACATAAAAGAATTGCGTGTCACGCGACACAATCTCCCACGGCACATCCAGCCTATCCAGGCTGGCCCGTTCCTTGACGGGCAGCTGATAGAACCACAATTGAATGCCAGCGAGCGCTTCGTGATCCGGGAAAGCAATTTCACCCCAAGAGCCAAGCGTCTGAATGCGATCAGCCAGAAAATCGCGACGATCGCCGACTTCGCGCAGCTTCTGTTTCAGCTCCAGCGTACGGATGACGAAATCTTCGACATCAAATGTGTCGTCCTGCGTGACAAGTCTGCGCTGGCCTTCCACCGCAGCAAGGAAATGCAACGCCTTATAGGCATCTTCGGCATTGCGCTGCTTTGCATCTTCCGCATGCGCCGGGGGTTCGGACAAAGGAACAAGATGCATGCACCCGAGGTCTTGCAGATACGAAAGCGTAGCGGTCTTTTGCTGGGCCAGACCAACCAGCGTGACCTTTTTGAGGGGCGAAATGCTCATACCATCGCCGCCCGTTTCTGTTTGGATATCTTTGAACGGACAACAGCGGCCATGGCCTCATCGCTCAGATAGACACGGATCTTTTTGATGTTCTCGCGGCCTGTCGGGATCAGCACCTTATCGAACAAGTTTACGCGCTGTGTGATGGTCGTGACCGCCTTATCAAGCACCGTGATGCGCTTTTTTGCGACCTCAACGCGCAAACGCGCCTCCAGCATGTCGTGCAACAATCGGGCCACGTCATCGACCCAATGCGGCTTGACCATGTGCGAGTATGGTCGAACCTCGACCGTGATCTTTTCAAGTACGGGAAGCTTCGCACCAACCACGTTTTCAACGCCAAGGTGGTAATCCGTCAGCTCGACCAGACCATCAAGGCTGATCTCATCGTTGCCCAGCATGGGAAGGTCTTCGCCAACCTTCTTTGCAAGCGATTTGACCTGTGCTTCGAGCACACCAACTTCATTGGCAGCTTTCGCACGCTCTGCCATCAGTTGTTGCCGCTTGAGGTCGAGCGAGGGTAGGAACCTTTCATAGGTTCTGAGCTTGGCCGCCTCGCGCGCAAGGGAGGATTTATTCAGCTGCAGCCGTGCCATCGCTCTCTTTCTTGAAGTATTTGTCGACAAGCTCCTGCTTCATCAAAAGCTGATCGGCTTCAAAACACTCAGCCAACGTGGCCCAACCCAGATCAAGCGCGTCTTCCAGGGGAATTGACACGTTGATATCCATAAACCGTTCACGGAAAAGCGCGCCGAACTTCAGCAATTGCTGGTCATAGTCGGACAGATCAAACGCCATAGCCTGTTTTTGTGCCGCATCACGCGCTTCGGAGTAGAACCGGATCATGGTGTTCATGATTTGGCTGTGATCTTCGCGGGTGACCTTGCCGATCACGTTCTGCTTAAGACGCGACAGGCTGCCGAAGGGGTCCAGCACGCCTGAATGCACGTAGAACTGCCCTTCGGTGATGTAGCCCGTGTTGTCGGGGACCGGGTGGGTCACATCATTGCCCGGCATGGTGGTGGCAGCCAGGATCGTTACTGATCCGCCTTTGGCATAGTCACAGGCCTTCTCGTAGCGTCGCGCAAGTTGGGAATAGAGATCGCCCATATAGCCGCGGTTTGAAGGGACACGTTCCTGGCTGATCCCGACCTCTTTCATCGCGTCGGCGTAGGCGGTCATGTCTGTCAGCAGAACAAGGACCCGCTTGCCTTCCTCCACCGCGAATTTTTCGGCGACGGCAAGCGCCATATCAGGCACCAGCAGGCGTTCGACCAAAGGGTCAGAGGCTTGATTGACGAACATGACAGTCCGCGAGAACACGCCTGCGTCCTCGAACGACTGCCGGAACGTATGATAGTCGTCAAAGATCAGGCCAAGCCCGCCAAAGACCACAATGTCAGCGTCGGCCTGAATGCCGATGCGCGCTAGGAAAGGATTGAAAGGCTCACCCGACACAGAAAAGATCGGGATTTTCTGGCTTTCGACCAGCGTGTTGAAGATATCGATCATTGGCACGTCAGTCCGGATCATCTTCTTGGGCACGATCCGCTGCGCGGGGTTCACCGAAGCGCCATTGATATCGAACTGCGGTTCGGATGATAGATCAGGGCCACCGTCGATTGACACACCTGCGCCGTCGAAAACCCGCCCCATGATGTTTTCGGAATAGGCAACCCGCATCGGGTGGCCAAGGAAGGTCGCCTTGGCGCTTGTTGACAGGCCTTTCGTGCCCGAAAACACCTGCAGCGTGACTTCGTTCCGGTCGATGTTAATGACCTGCGCCAGCGCCTTGCTGCCTTCATCCCCGTCGATCACGGCCAGATCACCGAAACGGACTGCTGTTTCAGCCTGCTGCTCTGTCGGTAGGTGGACCTTGAGGGTGTCGCCAACGATCTCCAGAATACGCGAATATTTCACCAGCTCACGCACCATCGGATATCTCCTTTTGTAAGGTCATCATGATCCTATTGGGCATGGAATTCTAGCTCTGAAACATCCGGCGATATCGTCGTGCCCGCCTTTCCTGCAACAATCGCGTCAAGATCGGCGAGCGACCCTATGGCGGCGGACTTGCCCGTCTTTTCAACAAATTGGCAGGCGGCTTCGACTTTTGGCCCCATCGAGCCTGCGGCAAACGCTTTCGCGGACATAGCGGAGGGAGAGGCGCATTTAATGGCGCGTTGCTGGTCGGTGCCCCAGTCAAGGTAAACCGCGTCGGCATCAGTGGCTGATATGAACAGATCAGCCTCGACCTCCCGCGCCAGCAGTTCGGTGGCAAGGTCCTTGTCGATTACCGCCTCGACCCCGTGAAGTTGTTTGTTGTCGTCATACATCGTTGGAATGCCGCCACCGCCAGCACAAATCACAACGGTGCCCTTCTCGATCAGCCACTTGATCGGGCGGATCTGAAATATGCGTTTGGGCAGAGGCGACGGAACGACACGCCGCCATTTGTCGCCATCGGCTTTCACAATCCACCCCTTCTGGGCTGCAAGCGCGTCGGCTTCGGCCTTTTCATAGACGGGTCCGATGAATTTGGTCGGGTCGGCAAAGGCGTGGTCGGCGCCGTCGACTTCGATCATCGTCAGGATTGTCGCCAACGGCGTCTCAAACGGCAGCAGGTTTCCCAACTCCTGTTCGATCATGTAGCCGATCATCCCTTCGGTTTCAGCACCAAGGACATCCAGCGGATAGGCTTCGTCCGGCTTGTAGGATTGCCCCTGCAGCGCCAAAAGCCCGACTTGTGGGCCGTTTCCATGCGTGACAACCAGTTGGTGGTCTTTGGCAACTGTTGCCAAAGCGCGGGCCGCAACCGCAGTGTTCTCGCGCTGGTTTTCAGCGGTGAGCGTTTGCCCGCGCCGCAGCAGGGCGTTTCCTCCAAGAGCGACGACAATCCGCATGTGTCAGCTCCCCAGGGTCGCGACGAGGATGGCCTTGATCGTGTGCATACGATTTTCGGCCTGCTCGAATTGAACACCCGCCGGGCTTTCGAACACCTCTTCAGTCACTTCCATTTCTGAGATGCCAAACTTGTCAAAGATGTCCTGCCCGACCTTTGTTTCGCGATTGTGGAACGCGGGCAGGCAATGCATGAATTTCACATTCGGGTTGCCGGATGCTGTCATCAACTCGGCATTCACCTGATAAGGTTTCAGCAGCTTGATGCGCTCTTCCCAGACCTCTGCCGCTTCGCCCATCGACACCCAGACGTCTGTGTGAATGAAATCGACACCGTCGACAGCTTCTTCGGGGTCGTCGGTAATCGTGAGCTTCGCGCCATACCTTGCGGCGGCCTGTTCGGCAGGCACACGGAATTCATCTGCCGGCCACAGGCTTTTGGGCGATGCGATGCGCACGTCCATGCCCATCAGACACCCCGCGATCATCAACGAGTGCCCCATATTGGATCGGGCATCGCCGACATAGGCATACTTGATGTCATGCAGGGGTTTTTCAGCGTATTCCTGCATCGTGAGCAGATCGGCCAACATCTGTGTCGGATGGAATTCGTCCGTCAGGCCGTTATAGACCGGCACATCTGCATATTCGGCAAGGGTTTCGGCCAATTCCTGACCAAAGCCACGATATTCAATGCCGTCGAACATCCGGCCCAGAACGCGGGCCGTATCCTTCATGCTTTCCTTGTGGCCGATCTGCGAACCGGATGGCCCTAGGTAGGTGACGCCTGCCCCTTGATCCATTGCCGCCACCTCGAACGCGCACATGGTGCGGGTCGAGGTTTTTTCGAAGATAAGGCATATGTTCTTGCCCTTCAGATGTTGGATTTCTGATCCGGCATATTTCGCCCGCTTCAGGTCCCGCGACAGATCCAGAAGATAGCGCAGCTCGCGCTGATCGAAGTCCAGGAGCTTTAGAAAGCTGCGTCCTTTGATATTGAAAGCCATGTCGTCTCTCCTTGATCAATAATCGACTGGTTCGCGCCAAATCGGGCAGGTCATGCAATGCCCGCCACCGCGGCCACGGCCGAGTTCCGATCCAGAAATTGTGATGACCTCCACACCGGCTTTGCGCAGCAAGGTGTTGGTGTAAGTGTTCCGATCATAGGCAACGACGACGCCGGGTTCGAGGGCTACCACGTTGTTACCGTCATCCCACTGCTCGCGTTCCTGGTTGTAGGCATCACCACCGGTCTGAACGATGTTGAGCTTCTTGATCCCCAAACATTCAGCTGCGATGTCGAACAGATGCCCGTCGTCCTCACGGAAATCGAGCGTGCCTTCCTTGTCGCCGGAACGCAGGCTGATGCACTTGATCTCATCGCAGACTTCGACAAATGCGGTCGCAACATCGCGGTCACAATGGCTAAATACTGTATCCAGATGCATCGCCGCACGGCTTTTGGGCATCTGACAAGCCACCACGCGTTCTGCCGCACCTTTGGCAAACAGCGCGCGTGCGATTTGGCCAACGGCCTGCGGACTGGTGCGTTCGCCCATGCCGATCAGGACAGAGCCATTGCCCCAGGGCATGACATCGCCGCCTTCCACAGTTGCGGCGCCATGATCCTTGTCCGGATCGCCCCACCAGATTTCAAAGTCTTCGTCCTTGAAGGCCGGATGGAACTTGTAGATGGCCGTCACAAGCAGTGTTTCAGGTCGACGCGCGGGCCAGTACATCGGATTGACGGTAACACCACCATAGATCCAGCAGCTATTGTCGCGTGTGAACTGTGTGTTCGGGATGGGCGGAATGACGAAACCAAGTTGGCCAAGGTAAGACCCGAACATACCCGAGGGCTTGAACGGCATATCCGCGACAGCGATACCTCCGATCAGATGAACAGCGAGGTCTTCGGACGGCAATTCATTCAGCCATGACCGCAGCTCGTCCAGCATCCCGACGCCGACCTGGTTTTCGGTGATGCGACGGTCCAGAATCCACTTGCGGGCCTTCTTATCGGCGACCGTCTCGCTCAGCAACGCATGGAACTCGTAGACTTTGACCCCGCGTTCTTCCATCTTCATGCGAAAATCGGCGTGATCAGTCCGTGCCTGATGAACCCACAAGACGTCATCGTACAACAATTCTCCGGCGTTTTCTGGCGTCAGACGCGCGTGGGCGAGCCCGGGCTGACAAACCATCACCTTACGAAGTTTCCCAATTTCCGAATGTGCTCCGAACTCAGACATGTTGATCCATCTCCATGTGTTCCGTTGGTGTGTGTTGAGCCCTGAGCCAGACGTAGACAGGCAAGCCAAGCATCAGCAGCAAGAAGCCCCAAAAAACGACGTCAGGCCCCGCGCCGTAGATCGCCCAGAGCGAATAAAAGAAGCCAATTCCAGCCAGAATGATGAGGCGGGGTGAGAGGGTGGCCATCGGGGATTGTCGTGATGCGACGTTGATCATGATCTCGCTCAACGCGCAGACCAGATAGGGTACAAGCGTCGACAATGTTGCCAGCAGGATGATGAACTCAAACTGTTCGGCAAGACCTTCTGAAAAGCTCATCAAGATCAGAACGGTTGCCAGCGTGTTTGAGAAAATCAAACCAAACGCCGGGGTCCCGGAAGATGACAGCCTGGCAAAGCGGCTTGGAAAAACGCCATCCCGTGCCGCAGCGAGCGGTACCTGCCCTGTCAGCATTGTGAAGCCGTTCAATGTGCCAAATGTCGAAATGCACGCGCCCAAGGCAACAAATGCAGCACCCAGTGACCCCCACATGACAAAGGCCACGTCAGCCAGTGGTGACGTGCTCCCTGTCAATTGGTCTGATGGCATCACACCAAGCGCGACGAATGTGACCCCGATATAGACGGTCGCGGCAATTGCTGTGCCAATGATGGTGGCCATCGGGATGGTACGCCTTGGGTTTACGACCTCCCCTGCCGGGACGGTGGCGGATTCCAGTCCGATGAACGCCCACAGCGTCAGCGCTGCGCATGCGGCAATGGCCGAAAATGCAGTCTCATTGCTTTGGTTGATCGGCGTATAGTTGGCGGGCTCAATGTATGCGGCCCCGAATATGATGAGCGTCAGAAGGGGGAAGAGTTTGACGATAGTCGTGAAGAGCTGGACGATGCCCGCCTCTTTCACACCACGTATGTTGACGAAGGTTAGACACCAAATTGCGATGACCGCTGCCAGCGCACCGGACAGTGGAGAAGCGCCAATGGTTGGTACGAGAAAACCAAGATATCCGGCAAAGGCGACGGCAACGGCCGCATTGCCGGACCAAAGGGCGATCCAGTAGCCCCAAGCGATCAAAAATCCCGCAAAATCGCCAAAGCCTTCACGGGCATATGCATAGGGTCCACCGGTTTTCGGCACCACCCGCGCCAGACGTCCAAACACCAGAGCCAACACCATCGCACCAGACGCTGTGACCACCCAGCCGACCAACGAAATCGGACCGAAAGCGGCGAGCGACGACGGCAACAGAAAAATCCCGGAGCCAATCATGTTGCCAACCACGAGCGCTGTGCATGCGCCTAAACCCAATGCCGCTTTGCTTGGGGCTGCCGCAGCCGTGATCGAAACATCCGCCGTCATCAAAGCACGGTGGCGAGGCTGAGGAACGCCATGATAATAATGGTAAGGATCAAAAGAAGCGGGGCCATGAACCTAAGCCAACGCTCATACGGCACGCGCCCTAGGGCCAGCCCGCCCATGACAACGGCAAACGTTGGGTTCACCAAGTTGACCAAGCCACTCGCGGATTGAAATGCGGTTACGATCAGGGAGCGGTCCACACCCGAAAAGTCACCTAGTGGGGCCATGATCGGCATGGTCAAGACGGCCAACCCAGAAGATGATGGGACCAGCAGCGACAAAGCAGACAGCAATCCAAACATCGTGTTGATGAAGGCAACTTCGCTGAGGCCTGCTACCGCACCCTCAGCCCAGAAGAGAACCGTATCGGTGATGTTGCCAGCATCCATGATGACAACAATCCCGCGCGCGATACCAATTACCAGAGCCACGCCCAGCAAGTCCCGCGCACCATCAACAAAGGACGACGTAAACTGTTCTTCACCCATCCAATCGACAAATCCGACGATGATCGCAGAGACGAGAAACAGGGCAGACATTTCGGCCATCCACCAGCCGCTGATGGCAACGCCCCAGATCATCACAGCAAAGCTGATGGCGAATAGGATTAGGATGAGCCCGTGCTTTCGCGTAAAGTCTGGCGGGCCGTCTTCTTCGGATCGGCCCTTTAGGAAATGCGCCTCATTCGATTCACGGCGATCTGCCACGATCGACAGCATCGGATCTTGCCGCACGCGTTCTGCGTAGCGCATCACGTATATCACGCATGTCAGCCAACAAGTGACCAAGATGCCGGCCCGCAGTATGATCCCATCGGTAAACGGGACGCCTGCCGCGTCTGACGCAATGACGGTGGCAAAGGGATTTATGGTAGAACCAAGCGTGCCGATCCCTGCACCGAGCATGATAATCGCAACCCCGGTGAGCGCGTCATAGCGTGCGGCAATCATGACAGGAATAATGAGTGCGTAGAACGCTAGTGACTCCTCGGCCATGCCGTAGATCGTGCCGCCAGCGGCGAACGCGGCCATCATGATGGGGATCATCCACTTCTCACGACCTTCAAGACGCTGCATCGCCCTGGCTATGCCTGCGTCAATGGCACCAGTTTTCGTGACGACACCAAGAAATCCCCCGATGACCAGAACAAACAGAGCAACGTCAATAGCGCGGGCCTCGTACGAGACAGGGTCGTAGAAGCCAGCGATTGGGGCCAAAATAATGTCAAAGAAGCCTTGGGGTTGAGACTCGATGACCTGGTACGTGCCTGGAACAGGCACCATGCGGCCAAGGTCTTCGTTTTCAACCCTTTCGTACTGACCAGCGGGTACAAACCATGTCGCAATAGCAACTGCTATGATGAGCGCAAACAGAATTGTATATGCCGTTGGAAATCGCAGTTTCATTTGCCGCTCTAATTTGCTCAGGGACAGACAGCACGACAGGCATTAGACGCCCGCTCGTTCGAAAAGAATGATGAATGGACAAGGAGGGGTATTGGAGGTTTTACGTCGACATTGTAATTCTCGCTTGTGTGATGCCGACCATCGGCAACAATGCCGCTATAGAAAATCGAACTAACCGCAAGGAAATGCTCTGACGGGCGTGCTAACAGCCGCAACCGCACATTCAGATTGTAAAACATTGATGGACGCGATCAATTTTCCAATGCATAGCCGGTCAATGCCGTAAAAGCCCTTTTCTTGGCCGGCCATGCAGAGGTCAACACATTAATTAATATAGGTTTTTTGAGTATCTTTAGTATTGTCCTAGAGCGTTACGGCGTGACCACTCCATCCAATAATTTCCACCCCAAAGCTGCAATATTAATTAGAAATTCTGCATCTGGGGTCAGTCATGAAAAGTCGGCTCATCAGCGCGACATTCGTTCAATCCATTCCGGAGATATGCACAGCCCGGGGCTATAACCCTGCAAAGCTATTTGACGCTGTTGGCTTGAGCATTCGCGGCATGAGCGACCCAAGTGCTTGTCTTAAGGTGGATGATTGTGGGCATCTGCTTCAACTTTGTGCCAAGGAGCTGGAAGAACCCCATTTTGGACTTTTGGTTGGATCGGCGCTCAGCCCTCAAATGCTGGGTGCATTTGGCCTGCGGCTGCATTACTCCCAAACAATCGGTGATGGGCTTGCATTTCTTGAGCAGCATTTTCGCAGAGTGCAGCAAGCCGCCGATATCACACTTAAGCAGACCGGTCGTACATATATCCTTGAAATCTCCCTATTGGGTGATCAGATTCCCGGCGCTCGTCATTTGATAGAAACATTACTCTCCATGCTCGTTAGTTGGATCAGGAGATGCTACAGAAGCAGCTGGGAGCCAATAAAGGTAAGTCTTAGGAGCCAGTGTCGCGAAAAATCTGCTGACCTCAAAAATTACTTTGGATGCCCTGTAATTTCCAATAGCTCATTCAACGGCATGGAGTTTACTACGGAGTCGTACAATGCACGGCTACTTCACAGCGACCCGGCGCTTTGTTCGGTTCTTGAACACTACCTCGAGCATCAAGTCGACTTATCCCAGCAGATTGCAGATCTCAAAATCATTGTCGCAGATGCCATATCCGGAAAACTTGAGGACCAAACTTTGCGGATAAACACCATTGCGAAAGAGCTAGGGTTTAGCCCGCGGACTTTACAGCGTAGGCTAGACCAAGAAAACATCAAGTTTAGTCACCTTGTCCGAAGCGTTCGGCATGACACGGCGCGCAGGCTCCTGCGTCTGGGCACATTTGCAGTGTCAGAAGTTGCCTTTAGAACTGGCTATTCGGACGTGTCGGCCTTTAGTCGCGCCTTTCAAAGGTGGGAAGGTGTTTCGCCAAGCCAATTTCGCTAGGCAACACCGCATTGAGCATCCAAGCAGAATTGATGAATAACAGGCTGATTCCAATGGGATTCTGCTTAAGTTCGCATTGTTGAATATTTTAAAGGTCAAAAGACACTGTCCAGTCTCGCAATCTGACATTTCGCGACAACAGCCGACGCTTTGGCGTGAGAAGCAAACTCTATGGCGTGAACTATCAAGAAGGTTGCGGCGTGTATGTAGCAACATGAATTCAGGAAAGTGGGGGCTTTCAATAATAACGCTCAGATCCACTGACCAGTTCGTGACGTTTCTGTACCTTTCCTTTTTGATCACTCGCAGTTCTACACTGATATGAACAGGAAAGGTGCGGCCAATATGATTGGAGTCGACCTTATGACTTTTGCTGGTAATCATGTTCGGGATTATCTTGGCTCTCATGCTGCTAAAGTCCTTGATTGCCGACAAGATACAACGCTTGGGATCGTCGCAGCATCTGGCGTCCTGGAGGCTGTCCGATTAGATTTAACTCTCAGAAAGGGTATCTCGCTCTTAATGAATAATGGCAGCTCTGTCGCACGTATGGAGAGCGAAGCAGGAGATCAAAGTACGGCCAGAGCCATATTACCGGGTGGCGTAATACCCTTGGCAAAAAATGACCGACTAGTCACGAAATTGAACCGGCCTCTGCACTTGCTTTATGTTGAGATATCAGATGATTTTATCATTTCTTCCATTGGTAAACCTGGACGAATAGACTTTCCGCCCAGCACGTATGGGGTAGGTACTCAACTCACCGACCGCTTCTATATGCATGCGATGCGCTCCATTTGGAAAGAGCTCGGCCGGAATGATACTCACAGGTCGCTCTTGATTCGTGGTGCAGCAACGTCGCTTCTAGGATGCGTGTTGTCTCATTGGGACAGTGAAAAATCTGGTTCAAAATCCACATTGTGTGCCGATGCGATTGTTCAGATTGTTGAAATGGTCGACGACGAACTGGAGTCGGGCATATCGATCGCACATGTCGCGAGGCACTTTGATCACTCGAAGGCACAGTTTCAAAAGAACTTCAAAGCCGCGTTTGGCAAGACGTTCAAACAGTATGTTGTTGAAAGACGCGTGTTGAAAGCAAAGCAGAAGATCATTGATACAAATGACTCCTTCGCTCACATCGCAGTCGACTGTGGCTTCTATGATCAAGCGCACATGATCCACACCTTTCGTCGACAGATTGGTTGCACGCCCGGAAGGCTAAGACGAGAAGCTTGATGTTTTCGGGTATGCTGGCCGCTCAATCCATGAATGCTGCTGGTAACCGCCAACCTTCAGATAGGACCACTCGGTGAAAGAAAGTGGCTCGCACCCAGATTGAAAGATTTAGCATCGGTTGAAACACCATCGTCGACATCGGTATCGACGTGTTCGTGCCGCCGTTGACAACCCAACGTCACGCCTGCGAATGATAGCATCTACGCTGATGAGTTTCCTGCTGCCGTCGCTAGAATTGAAATTAAATCCTTATAGGTGGTATTTTGTACCTCTCTCTTTTTAAAGACAATGGGACTTTCGATCATTGGCGCTCGTCTTCAGTATGATCGTGCCAATATGGTCAATAGCAAAATAATATCTCTGCAGCCGGAACGATTATATGATCCCTTATGGGTTTTATGCTCTTGTAGAATTGTAATGCGTGATTACTGCCAAATTGAACCAAGAAAAGAGACGCTAGATCGAAACCCAACGCCTCAAGCTGCTTTCTTCCCGCCCAACCTATTACCAGTATGGCCAGACACCCAGACCGAAATCAGTTGTCGTTTAGACTTGGCTTCTCATCGCCATCATATATGAAGATGATCACGTATGTGGCCATTCCAAGCTCTTCGACATTCACCGCAATCCGATGCGGGTTATCTTCTTGATAAAGGTCTTCAGTTGCTGAAGATGATCGATCACAAACAATTCTATTCATCTCACGTGTTGAACCGGCGCGGATTTCCGCAGCAATAGCCAACTCTTCAGGCAAAACGATTACATATTCAGTGCATTTGATAGAAGTCAATGCATGAGAACTTGTAGCGATACCGCTGGCAAGTAGAGTCGCAGTTGCTAGTGCTTTCAGTGTCATAGTCATGTCCTTTCACTATTCTGATGCTCAAGACGGCTTGCATCGCTCGCTTTTGACGACAACTGTCCAAACTCGACAGGATAACCGTCGGAACAAAAGGGAGTTCCGACCTTCTGTCGTCTTGCAACCAAAGAGGCCCTTGAGACAATTAATTGTTACCAGTCGCGACTTCGGAGCTATTGTAGTTTTGTCGGTTTTGGACAAACGGGAATTGTTGCCGGAGCATGCAGGAATGAAACTCACGTCGTTTCGCTTTTGATCCCTTTGGCGATGCTGCGACAGCTCCTGGCAATATCTACGATCAACTTTGATCAAGCATTGTGGGACGTGAAAGCCAGGTAGAATGTCACGCAACGATGCTTGGCCGCAAGTTGTCCTGTTGCGCTTCGTTGGAAGCTCAGCAGCAGGTTACTAGCCGCTGGCTTACAAACACACAGCCACGCATCAAAGGCTCACAAAAAACTGAATGATCACGGCGTTGGCGAGGTCGACAAAGAATGCGGACACGAGCGGAAGTACGATAAAGGCCAAGTGGGCTGGGCCATAGCGCTTTGCCACCGATGACATGTTGGCGATGGCCGTCGGCGTTGCGCCAAGTGTGAAACCGGCGAAACCAGCGCTCAGGACTGCCCCCTGGTAGTTGCTGCCCATCAGGCGGAAGAACACAAACAGAATGAACACCACGGTCATCACCGCCTGCAGGGCAAGGACTGCCAATATGGGACCGCCCAGCTCGGTCAATGTCCAAAGTTGCAGGCTCATCAGTGACATCGCCAGAAACACCGACAGGCAATAGTCGGAAATTACGGCAAGCGTCTTCGTACGTGCGGGCCAGGCGATCTTTGGGAAAAGGTAAGGGATCGTGTTTGACATGGCGATCCCCACCAGCAAACATGGCACGAATAGAGGGAGCTTTATGCCAGCCTCGATAATCCCCAGATGCAGGATGTAACCAATCAGAACAGCCACATGGACGGCCAGCATGCCGCGCATCAAACTGACATGATTGATTAGATCGTCGGGGTTTTCTTGATCATCGAACTCCAAACCGACAATCGGTTCTTCGCTTTGGTCGCTTTGCAGATTGTTGCGGTCGATCAGCCGCTTTGCAATCGGGCCACCAAGCAGCGCCGCGAGAATCAGACCCAATGTTGCTGACGCAACGCCCATCTCGGCCGCAGCACCGAACCCGGTCATTTCTTCAATCTGTGGCCCCCAAGCGATAGCGGTCCCGTGGCCGCCGATCAAAGACGCCGAACCAACCAGAACGGATGAAGCGAGTGGCAGTCCAAACAAGCTGACGCCCAAAAGGCCGACGACATTCTGCAAAATCATAAAGGCCAATGTCAGCAGCAGCAGTAAGATCAACAATCGGCCACCACGAAACAGGTCCGCGATCTGCGCGTTCAGACCGATTGTCGCGAAAAAGGCCACGAGAAGATAATCACGTACCTCAAGGTCAAAGCCGATCTGCTGTCCTGTGACCCCAAAAAAGACCCACGTCATAACGGCAACTGCCAAGCCCCCCGAAACCGGTTCTGGGATATTGTAATCGCCCAAGAAGGCGATCTTTCTGGTCAAAAATGCACCAAGAAAGAATACGACAAATCCAAGAGTAACGGAGATGAACGCGGGGACAACAATCTCTGGCATAGCTTCCTCAATTCGATTGACGCGTTAGGCCCATCATCCCTGACGTCGTTTTCAGGATATCGGTACAGTTGATACAGTCTGGCATGGTGTGTGGGCTGCGCGAACAGACCCGTTGTCACCGGGGTATCGAAACCCAGATGAGAAAACCAAATACATGCAGGCCGCGTCGAAGATCATTTTGACTTCCGGTGCAACATGATCAAGTCGCGGCTTCCTGATCGTTCTTCTTCACAGCAAATAAGATCACATACAGCGTCGGCACGATAATCAACGTCAGAATGGTCGCAAAGCTCAAACCAGCGATGATGACGATCGCCAGTGACTTGAAGAACGGATCCCACAGCAAGGGAACAACACCCAGGACTGTCGTCAAAACACCCAGCGACACGGGCCGCACACGGCTGACGGCTGCATCCACAACAGCCGCCATTCTGGCCTTGCCGTCAGCAATCTGGGTGTCGGTTTCGTCGATCAGGACGATCGCATTCTTGATGAGCATGCCCGTCAGCGACAGGATCCCAAGGATCGCCATAAACTCAAGCGGTGTTTGGGTTGCTGCCAGACCATAGATCACGCCGATCAGGGCCAATGGGACAACCAGCCAGATGATGATTGTCTGACGCCAGGCGTTGAACAGGAACAAGACAACGATGAACATCGCGCCGAAACCAATCGGCATGGTTGATGCCAAACCGGCATTCGCTTCTTGGCTGCTTCCGTATTCGCCTTCCCATGCCATGCTGTAGCCAGGCGGCAATGCGATGGCCTCAATCGGCCCTTGCACCGCATCAAACAGATCACCCGACAGAACGCCCGGCGCGTTATCCGATTGTGCCGTGATCGCCAGCTTGCGATCGATGCGGCGCAGGTTTCCGGCCTCAAAAACGATATCGAATCGGTCGACAACCTGATTAATCGGGATGTAGCCACCGTTGGTTTGGCTAAAGACCTGTATGTTTTGCAGTTCTCCAATATCGTTGCGCGCGGCTTCAACCGGGCGCATGACAATATTCCGCAACTCATCCTGCTCGCGGTATACACCAAGCGTTGTCCCTGTCAGGTGGCTATAGATGGCGTTGGAAATCTCGCCTTGGGTCAAGCCAAGGCGGCTGGCGTTTTCGGTTTCGATAGCCGGGCGCACAACTTGGACCTGTTCACGCCAGTCGTCTTTGACAGCAACTGCCCCGGCTTGAGACATGATCGTCTTGGCCTGTACAGCAAGATCGCGCAGCACAGCCGGATCAGACCCAAAGAACCGGGCTTCGATTTTTGATCCACCACCCGGGCCAAGGACGAACTTCCAGACCTTGGCATTGGATTCAGGGTAAGTATTGTCGACGTGAGCCTGCAAATCGGCGCGCAATTCATCGATCAGCCGATAGTCTTCGACATCCACAAGGATTTGCCCATAGGCCGAGTTGCCCCCTTCGGATTCGTAGATCAGCATGAAACGCAAGTGCCCGCCCCCGATCACCGAATTTGTGCCGGTTACGCCATCCAGACCGCGCGCATATTCCGCAATTTCACGCATGTCCGCTTCCGTTCGCGCGATGTCGGTGCCTTCCGGCAGGAAGTAGTCAATAACGAATTGCGCCCGCGTCGAGGATGGGAAAAAGCCCGGTGGGACCGCGCTGAACATCAGGATGGCCGAGGCAAAAAGGGCAACCACTAGACCGACAGTGACCCACTTGACACGGATGGCCAGCGAAAGAAGCTGACGGTATCCTTTCAGAATGGCATTCTCTTTCGGCTCTGCGTCTGACTTGCCTGTCTTGAGCAAGACAGTGCAGAAGTACGGCGTCAGCCAAATTGCCACGAGCCAGGAAAACAGCAACGCGATGCCAATCGTCCAAAAGAGGCTGCCTGCGTATTCGCCGGTGTTGTCAGGCGAAAAACCGATGGGGGAAAAGGCAAGAATGCCTACAATCGTACCACCTAACAGCGGCCATGTCGTCTGTTTGACCACCGCGCGAGACGCCTCTGCTGCGTCCTCCCCCCGTTGCACACGGACCAGCGTGCCTTCGACAACAACGATGGCGTTATCGACAAGCATGCCCAAGGCAATAATCAGCGCACCGAGTGAGATACGCTGCATATCAAGCCCATAGAGGTACATGCCAAAGAGCGTACCGGCGACCGTCACCAGTAGGATGCCACCCATCAGAATGCCCGATCTGAGCCCCATGAAGATGAGCAAAGTGCCAACAACAATCGCCAGTGCAAGAATCACGTTTACAACGAAATCGTCGACGGACGCCTTTACGCTTGCGCCCTGATCAGAGATCGGCAGCACGTTGATGCCGATTGGCCGTTCACTTTCTAACAAATCTATCCGGTCTTGAACCGCCTGCCCCATATTGACGACATTGCCGCCAAGCGTGTTCGAGACACCAAGCCCGATGGCCGGCTGCCCGTTACGAAACAGCAATGTCGACGCCGGTTCCTTGAGACCGCGTGAGACCTCAGCGATGTCGCCCAAACGGAACGACGTGACCGTTTGCACATCAGTCAGCAGCAGGTTCTGGATGGCATCAACCGAACTGACCACCCCTTCCGGGCGGATGGTCAGGCGCGTATCCCCGGCCACAACTGAACCGGCTGGCGTAACCAGGTTTTGCCCCTCAAGCAATTGTTGGATTTGTTGCGGAGCAAGACCCAATGCCGTCAGCCGGGCTGGTGCGTATTCGACATAGATAACCTCTTCCTGCACGCCGTTCAGAACAACCTTGGACACGCCATCAACTGTCACCAAATCGCGCTGCAGGTCCTTTGCATACTCGTAGAGTTCAGAGATGCTGAAGCCTTCGCCGGTGATCGCATAATACTGCGCATAGACATCGCCAAAGTCGTCATAAACCTGAGATGCAAGTGCATTGGGCGGCAAGCCAGACTGCGCATCCGATATCCTCGCGCGCATCTTTGCAAATTTCTGGTCCAGTTCAGCATTGTCGGGCGTCGAGGCAATCGTGAACTCCACCGTCACTGTGCTCAGACCAGGTGAAGAGACTGACCGGACCTCATCAACTCCGGGCAGTTGCTGCAAAGCGTTTTCGATGACTTCCGTGACCTCCTCGGCCACTTGTTCGGCAGACGCGCCGGGATAGGGCGTGATAATCTGCGCCTGACGGATGACAAATTCCGGGTCTTCAAATCGCGGCAACACGGTATAGGAAAAATACCCTGCAAGCAGGATCAGGACCGTCACGACAGCAGAAATCAATCGCTTCTCAAGAGCGAACCGAGCCAGATCCATTACTTGTTTCCCACCTGTGTGATTGGTCGGATGGTCATCCCATCTATGATTTCGCTGACACCTGCCGAAACGATGAGATCACCATCCTGCAGACCCTCGGTTACAACAACATGTGATCCGCTGGCTTGCCCCAGTGTCACAGGTTGCGCCGAAACCGTACCGTTTTCATCAACCACCCATGCCAACGGGGCGCCGTCAGGTGCAGATGCGATGGCCGACAACGGCGCCAGGATCTGTGCCTCGGCCCCTTGCGTCGACGCGATTACATTCGCCACCATCCCGGGCAGGATCAACGATCCCTCCGGCAGATCAACCGAAACACGGCCACGATAGGTCTGCGTGCCGGTTGTTGCCTGCACCGAGAATTCGATAATCTCGGCCTCGAATTCCTGACCGTGCAAGGCATCGAAAACAACAGTGTTGGTGATGTTTTCGGGTCCGTTCACAGTCAGGTCCGGGATATCGGGACTGGGGATATCGAAAGCCAGATGTGCTGGGTTCAATGCCTGTAGCAGCACGATGCTCTGCCCCGCTTGAACATTGGCAAAGCTTTCGACGTCACGGCGTCCAATAATCCCGTCGAAAGGTGCCGTAAGTGTCGCGTCAGACAGGCTGTCCTGAGCAACCAGGATCTGAACCTCGATGCCGCGCAGTGCTGCTTCGGCGGCGGCAATCTCCTCAGGACGACCGCCAACCTGACCGATACGCAACTGTTCCTGTTGCGCGCGCAAGTCGGCTGTGGCGACTCTGAATTCCGCCTGCGCATCTTCCACCTGAGCTTTTGTCGATACGCCGCGCTCTAACAACTCCTCTGCGCGCGCCAGGGCTTCTCTTGCCTGATCGACTTGTGCTTCGGCTGCCTGAACGGCCGCTTCAAGTGCTGCGATCTCCTCTTCACGCGCACCCGCCTTCAGCGCGTCAAGCTGGGCAACAGCCTGATCTCTCTGGCTTTGAAGTTGCGCAATCTGATTCTCAAAATCTCGCGTGTCGAGCTGTGCGATGATGTCGCCTTGTTCAACCTCCGTGGCTGCACGGATCGGCAGTTCCAGGATTTGACCAGAAACTTTGAAAGACAGTTCGATTTCTCGAGAGGGCAATACAGTGGCGGGGTAAGTCCGCGATACGGTCGCAACCGTTGATGTGACTTCAGTAACTTTTGCGGGCCGCGAAATGGCATCCTGAGCCGCTGTCGCACTGACAGCAAAAATGCTCAGTACACACAACGTAGTGAATCTCAACATATAAATTGCTCCTGACCGTGCTTTGTGTCTACCTTCGTTCTGTAAATTAGCTGATGAATACGGAACGTATTGTATTAATGACCGCCTTGCAGCAGATCGGCCTTGGAACAGTCCTTCTCACCTTCAGCGCGTTCATTCATGTCGCGGCGGTTGCGTTGAGCATTCCATTATTTGGCAGACTTGCAGCCCGCATGCCCGAAGAAGACTGGCCCCGCCTTCGCACCGTTGCGCTTTTGGCATTGGCTGTGTTTGTTCTTGTTTTTGCACACACTTTGCAGGTCTGGACATGGGCGGTGAGCTTTATGGCAATCACAGATTTACCCGACCTCTCAACCAGCTTCTACTTTGCGACGGTCACTTACACGACCTTGGGGTATGGAGATATTGTCCTTGCCGAAGACGCACGCATTGTGGCTACATTCTGCGCGATTACGGGTCTTTTGACCTTTGGCATCAGTACGGCGTTTCTGATAGGCGTATTGTCCAGAATTCTGCCAAGTGTTTTCAACGATGATGACCGTGACAGCTAGGGCCTGTAGATAGGCATCCTAGGCCACCGGGTTTCAGTCCAAAATTCAAGTGGCTAACTGCTTGGCCTTGTTCAGGCCTGCGATTGCATTTGCCTTGAACGTTTCTGGGAATACCGCTTGCGCAATAATTGTTTCAGCCTGGTTTGCAAAGTCAGCATGCTGGTGTTCTAGGGTCTTCAACGCAGTGCGCGAGGCTTCAGTATGATGGTAGTGGCCATGGACAACAGCCGCCAGAAAGTTGGCCCAGAAAAAATCTGGCGTGTTCAACTTGCTCACCTGCTCTAAGGCAAGGTCGAAACGGCCCAAGGAAATACTGTCGTGAACCAAACCAAAGTAATACCACCCCGGCGGCCGCGGATTTGCCTCAAATGCCTCTGCAATAAGTTGTCGACCGCGTTCCTCCTCACCCATCATCCAGAGGTGATGACCTTGTTCCACCAAAACATAAGGATGTCGCATTGAAAGTGAGAGGCTTGTTTCGATAGCGGCATGATATTTTCCAAAATCCCTGAGGTCAAAATAGACCTGCGCAAGATAGTGCCAGCACAACCCGCTTCGCGGTGACAGATTTACCGCCTCCTGAGCCTCAAGTAGGGCTCGTGCCAAAGGGTCAGGGCTGACAGGACCTGAGAGATAGCCGTAGCGATGTTCATTAAGATAGATCATGGCCAGCATTGACCTGACCTCGGGATAGCTGGGGGTTTTCTTCAGCGCGACCAGAAGCTTTTCTTTCACAATACCGTGCCGCTCGCGTGACGGATGATGGTGGTATTCATATGCGTCGAGAACTGCATGGTATGCTTGGGTACTCTGATCCGGGTCATCCCCAATAACACTCGGGCCACCCGAAATCAGGGGTTCAGTCGGACATGTCAGCGCAAAGACAACCGCGCGCGCGATCGAGGATTGTACGGAAAACATATCCTGGATAGATCCATCCGCCTCATACTCAGATGACCATATCTGTGTCCGGTCCTTCAGAGAAATCAGATGGAAAACGAGACGAAGGTGATGGCCCTGCGCACGCAAACTGCCCCGCAAGGCATAGTCCGCATCTTCACTGCTCAAACTCTCGACACTGGGGCTTTCTTCCCAGATACTTGATACCGAAAGTGTCCGAAGCTCCGGAAACTTCGTTAAAGCCGTTACGATTTCTTCTGAAAAGCCCAAACATGTAAGATCAAAATCGGCGTTGCCGCTCAGGTTATTGGGCGGCAAGACCAACACAGAGAGCCGAAACACATCGCTTGCCTTTTTAGCCGCCTTGGTTTGCCCGACAAGCGCACCACGCACATAAGAGAAGACCGGCGCGTATCGCCCCTTTGGTACCTCGATAAGCACCTCATCATCCTTGGCTAAATCGGAGTAGTATTTCGCAAGCCGTAGACGAAGTTGCCCTGCTTGAACCCTGACAAGGCTTTGCGAATTTGCGTCAAAATCGGCGCCCTTCTTGAAAACATCTATCGCGATGGAAGACGCATTTACTTGTTTTCCGCGTCCGGCGGTGGCTTCGTTCGCTATGTACCGTAAGAAATCACACAACCGGTTTGCTTCGTTGAACACCGTACTGCGGCAGACTTTGTCTAATTGCATCCGGACTTCAGGTTTGGATGGAGAAGTAGTTGCAGTCATGGACTTTTTGCGTGTTCCTCGATGTATTTCTTCAAGCAGCCTGGCCCTACAGACGACCAACACTCACGCCGACACGATGCGCTATCGAACTTTCCCTTGTTAACACCGTAAAAATAGAGCGATTGCCGAGCACGTCAATGCTTTGCCGAGCCAAGAAAACGATTCGGTTAATAAATGGTTAATGGCAGCTAAGAAGCATGGGAAACCGCAGTAACGGCATCTTTGCCGAGCAATGAACACGACCTTCGGTCGATACGGTTCCAGAATGTGACACCCCTATATGCCAATTGATCCTCAAAAAATGCCACAACATGTAGTTTTGCGTCGGTCCACCTACATCTGAAAAATGAGCACGAAGAACGTTAATGACGGTTAATAACGTTGTACCGGCGCCGTGCTCCAGATAGCGTCAAGGCGAACTAGTGCGTTGTTATGTAAACATTTCTGACCCGCCAGATCACAGCGTGATGCCCGTGCTATTGGACCAACGCCACCTTCCTCATACGACGAAAAGGACCGGTTGATGCCCACGCCACTTGTCCAGTCGTATGTGGCGCTCGCGATACCGGATGTCTTGTCGAAACTCGGTTTGGAACCAACCAGTGCATCTTCGACGAGGTGTACTGAGCCGCATGGCACCGGCGCAATGCCATTGAAGCAGCTTGTGCGCGTTCTCAAAGAGACAGCACACCGTACAAACCAAACCGACTTTGGCCTAAAATTTGGGACAACCGTCTCAGCGCGCTCATTGGGATCATTTGGAATGCGGCTGGCTTACGCCAGCAGCACCGACGACACCCTGAATTTCTTTTCCAGTTTTGTCAGGCACTTCCAGCAGGCCACACATTTCGAGGTCTCAGCAAGCCATGGCGTCCGCACCTGCGAGCTACGCTACACCGCGATCGACCTTGGGGAAACGCGCCACTTGCTTGATGCAGAGCTAGCGTTGCTTCTGTCATGCTTGGCGCGATTTCATGACACGGATTGGCAACCTACACGTGTACATCTGCGTCGCAAACCGCCCGCCAAAATGGATGCATTGGTGACTGCATTCGGTCCAAATATCGCATTCAGCCAGCCATTCGACGGCTTTACCGTCGACATCGAACAGGCAAATGCGACGACTGGGCAACAAGATCCAGAACTGTGCAAAGTATTGGAGGAATTAGTCGTCCTCGGGGCCAAAGACTGGCCCGAAGGGCAATCCACTGCCGCGGAGGTTAGTCAAATAATTACCAACAAGATCGAAATCGGACTACCTTCATTGGATAGCATTGCGCGAGAAATGGGAATGAGTACGAGAACACTGCAGCGCCGACTCCGGAAGGAGGGCCACAATTTCTCTGAAGTTGTTGGCAGAGCCAGGATGGAATTTGCTGAGCAACGTTTGTATGAAGAGCAACAGTCGATCACAAATCTGGCCTTTGATCTGGGTTATGCTGATGTCGCAGCATTTAGCAGGGCGTTTCGAAGGTGGCTAGGAAAGTCGCCCAGGGCTTACATGAACGCTACTTAATGCATAGTGCACACAACATCACCTACAATATTGAAATGTAGGATAAACTCGTCCAGTCCATCACTGGACGCCCTTAGGTAACTTCGTCGAATGACCGCTTCGCACCGGTTTTCAGCCGCTGGTGCATATTGCTGCATCTCGTATCTTGGGCTAGGAATGATCCAACGCCGGACTAGGGACGGACAACTGCTTTGGTATGGCGAACGGCAGGACCGTTCGCCAAGATGGCTTAGATGTCGATCCGTTCAGCAATGCTCAGAGCGTCTTCGAGTTCAACGCCAAGGTAGCGCACAGTACTGTCGACCTTGGTGTGACCGAGCAACAATTGCACCGCGCGGAAGTTACCTGTCTTTCGGTAGATCTCTGCTGCCTTCGTACGACGGAGCGAATGCGTGCCGTGGCCGCTCGGTTCCAGGCCAATCGAAGTCACCCAGTCGCGAACAAGCCGTCCATACTGTCGGGTTGAAACGTGCGGGCGGTCATGAAACCGACTTGGGAACATGAACCTGCACGCCAACATCTCTGGCGACTTGACCCAAGCCAACACGGTCTGTCGCGTGTTTTCCGTCAGTTCAAATGAACTGGTCGCTGGGTCTTGCTCTGGATCACCGAAACACGCTCTCGAACACGATCATGCTTCACAAGATCCATCACGGCAAGCTTGACCAGATCGCAGCCGCGCAGTTTGCTATCAATAGCGACGTTGAACATTGGACTCATAGTAACGTTCTCAATCTTGTTCAGAACAAAGCTGACCTTGACGCATCTGCCGCAAACGTCCGCTTCAGTCCGCGACCTGTGAGTTGCCCTCAAAATAGTCGCTGCGCTGCCAACGAATGGCAGGTATCTTCGCCGCCACGCAGCGCCACCATCTGAGCAGGTGCGGCGATTTTCACGCTGCGAGCGCATGCAGCATGATATCACAATGACCGGGTTGGGCTCCTCTTCCTCTTTCGCTACGCGTCGAACGAACGGCTGGTTTCGTTAAAGTGCGATCATGCCCGTCACCGGAACAAGCCCCATATGTTACAGTCAGCCGGGACGCTCATATTGAGACTGTCATTTTGGAATTTTGCGGCTGCAGTTTGAGCGGGCCTCAACAGCTCAAACATCGAATGCAACATCGGTTGAAGCAAAGTTTATCTTCGGCTAAATTCGTCGAAATGTGCCAAAATTGACCTAAAAACATGTTCTCGAGTCGGCGCACTCTCATACAAAACATCGTGTCGGGCATTTGGAACAAGCTCGAAGGAACCGTTTTTCCAATGCCTCATGCGTTGCTCAACCGCCGGGATAGCTACAATGGTGTCTTCAGCCCCGCAGAATGTGATACAGGGCGTATGGGGTGACGGGAGTTTTGAAAGGCGGCTCGTTTCCTTCAGGGTTTGAAACAGCCATCCCAAACTAGGACCCCCTATCTGTTGATCAACTAGGTTCTCCGAAACGCTCTGATAGTAACGGTACATGTCCGGGTCATGTGTCAGTCTGTTCGCGGAGAATTCCGTGGTAAGTACATAGCTTTCGCCACGTGTGCCAGGTGAGTAGGTTGCACCTTTTCCAATCGCTTGTGCAGCCCATGAGAAAGGCCATGCCGCGATCTTTTGAAGGGAAGGGAGGTTGATGTCCCATAGCGGCGCTGAAAAGGCGCTCGCGTTGACCGGCAAACCATCAATCAATGACTGCAACCCGACACATGCGCCTAAGGAATGACCAAAGAGAAACCACGGTTTGGGAAGACTCAGTTCTCGGGCAACCTTCATGAATGCTGCCAAGTCTTTCTGGTAATCCCGGTACTGGCCAACATGGCCCATCATGCGGTCATCAGTAAGACGATCTGAAAGCCCTTGACCACGCCAATCAATCGCAAAAGCATCATATCCCTCTTTTTGAAATTGCTCGACTGCGCGGCCATACTTTTCGATATTCTCGGTTCTTCCTTGCAATATGAAAATCGTCCCTTTGGGTCGCGCAGCATTGCGCCAGTGCGCAACCCGGATACGAACGCCGTCATCCGCTTTCGTCCAATATGCTTGAACATCTTGAGGTCCTTCTGCGACCTTCGGGAAAAACGGCGCTGTCTCCATTGAAAAATCCTCTATGCGACGGACATTGGTACGTATTTTAGCGGTTTGCTCACCAGATAAACCGTTAACAACAATGATAAGAGAACTAAGACTGAGAAACCGGGAACAACACCGATGCTAAAGTAACTCAGAACCAAAAAGAGCATCGAACTATTCATGCTCGTCCAAGGTGACTTCCATCTTCCTGACCATCCAAGACCTATCCGGCTCAGTTCATGTCTAATCTTGGCCTGACAAAGCACAAAGGTCCCTACTATCGCTAGGACACACAAGAAGCTATAGAGGGACCCTGGCGGTATAGCTCGCGTTATTGGATCTCTTACAACTGTCACTTCTTGTCCGAATGTCATCAAGATGTCGGCGCGAAGCCAATCAACAATGTTCGTGTTACTCGACAGCAAGAAGTCGCTTTGGAGCTTCATCATGATTGTGATGACGATACCCAGAGCATTGCATCTGAAGATACCATCCATCAAGGTCACGGCGATCATTTCGATACTAGCCGCATTGGTCTGAGCATCGTCGCGATTGAGCCCTTTCACGATACGAGAAAAGTCGTTCTTCAATAATAGAAGAAACACGTGGCCGGTGAAGAACAAATAGGCGGTGAACCCGTTGTAAACGAAGACGAGGCCACTAAATGCGATTGCCGCTGGGATCGACACGATTTCTGGGCGGACGATGGCAATACGACCCCAGTCAATCGGCCATCGACCCGGATCACCATCGAGTAAAGGCGTAAGATGAGTTACAACCCAATTGTATCCGGAAGCAATAATCACAGTGACGAAGAAGACGACCAAGAACGACTGTCTCGCTTCAACAACCCTTTGGCCCCATGATTGAACATCCCGTGGTGCGGCCAAAACCAATAACAACTGCGGTCGCAATTCTTCTCTCCAAGAACGAAGCAACTCAATCAGATGGGCCAAGAATGTGGGGAGTACGGCAAGAAAAACGACTGTCCAATTGGGTGCCCACAGAAACCCAACCTGCTTAAGAATCCCGTTGTCCTGTTCATAGATGACGCTGTGGATGTTCAGCCCCAAAGCGATCAATGCGAGTGAACAAGCTCCCGCAAACACCACCAGCGGTAATGTGAGCGCCCTTTCACTGCTGAACATCGCCATCGTTTGTATTTCGATGCTGAGACTCTTGCGCTCCTGCGCATCCTGCGCCGTCGGGTAGTTCAACGCAGCGTTTGGAGATTCGTCTTCATCGTCGACCTGTCCGGTCGTTAACGGCTGTTCGTGAGCACGAATTTCCAGAAACAGCCTTCGGGCGGCAAGAAGAGCAGACTGCCAGTCTGAAACTGCGTCCGCTTCACCACAACCGAAGATCCTCGCCAACCAACGACAATTAGTAGAGCTGATGTTCCGTTGGTTGCTCATCTGGAACCAATACTGAACCGTTCGAAGATCAACATGAGCGTCGGGGTGGTCAATCTTCGATATAGCTTCTGCCAGCGTTTCAGGCGTCCATTGACCACTGGGCACACCTTCTTCGTCTACAGGTTGTCCAAGTCCCTTCTCGACCGCATATGCAAAGAGTTGCCTAACGTCTCTGCCGTCACTGGGCGGGGGCGCATAAAATTTACCGCGCTTAATCAAATGTCTAAACGTTTCTGGTTCGTTGGTGTTCGTCCGATTTCGCCTGTGTTCGTGACTAAGTCCAGTTGATAGTTTCAACCTCCGGATATTAAGAATTAAAGTGAGGTGATCAACCAGGAGTTCTTCAGAACGATTCAAACGGTGCCGTGTTGGTGGGAAACAGCTTAATCATCGCAACTTTATCGCTTCAACACACACGAAAATAGCTGGGCCGGTTCAAGTTGTTTAGGCACTTACAGATCTGAATTCTCGGTCACCAGCCAACAAATCGGGGGACAGCTTGTGATGGATGAACCAATGATACCGAACGCCTCAATGAGATTGGTGGGCCGCGCCTCTCTTTCGTCCACCGATGGCAGGCTCACGACCAAAGCAGGATCAGTCTTAGAAACGAACGACGGTGCAGCACTGCTTTGGTTACATGTCTATCCGCTACACGGACAGAACGTTGATCTTTCGTTCTACGAAGACCTCGGAGAAAGTACTCATGAGGTATCAGTTGTGACAAACTACAAGACGCAAAATACTGAATTCATAGTTGGTGAAATCAATTTCTTCGGCACTAAGGGAAAACTGAGGTTATTCTGCTTGCCAGTGTTTCAGGCAACATTCCTGCTGAAGGCATCTGATCGATCAAATTTTTATCGCCAAGTCGGGCCACCGGAACATCTCTCGGCGAGGCATCCGGCCATTCGCTCCATCGGGTAGACCGGACGAGGCGCGGAACGCGACGATCCTTTGGTGTTGAGACATTTGGGTCTCTTTGAGCCGCGTCAAGTCTTCTTTCTCATAAGCCTCGGAAACACTGTCGATCGTCCTACAACTGCGCGGTCATGACCTTCATTGCGTCGCGGGAGACGATCTAACAGTTCAATTGCTAGCCGCGAACCGCCCGGCCCCCTCCCCTGCCCCTCTGACCCAGCTTGGCACATTCCAGAAAAGAGAAAAGACGGCTGCGCCGTTCCACGATCCCTAAAGGGGTCGGAAAGGGGACTCCTGCCGACCGGTCGGAGGCAAGGCGGTCAGATGCTTAGACTCCGTTCCCAAACGCTTTCCAACAAAACAAGTCGCTCGACGCCCTCAGAGGCGTTCTGAGCAGTCATGATAGTCTTTGAAAGGAACAGAACAATGACCAAGCAACAATCGATCAAAACAAACGACGTCAGCACCGCGATCCTGCAAATTCCGCTAGAGATGCTCTCCATCTCCGATCTCAACCCACGCAAAACCGTTTCTGACGCTCATATCGCAAACCTCGCTGACAGTATTGAGCGCTTTGGCCTCATTCATAACCTTGCAGGCCTCATGGATGAGGACGGCAAGGTTGGGATTGTGGCAGGCGGGTGCCGTCTGCGCGCTATCCAATTGATCGCTAAGCGGTCCAAAGACCACCCTTTCGTGACTGTACCCGTCAAGCTTGCCGCTGACGCCCTCGAGGCCGAGGACTGGGCCAGCGCCGAAAACGCGGCGCGTGAGGATATGACCCCAGCCGATGAAGTCCGCGCCTTCGGGCGCATGAAGATGCGCGGGGCCACCGTGCCAGAGATCGCCCTTGCGTTCGCGGTGACGGAAGCCCGAGTCTATCAGCGTCTGGCCCTTGCTGGATTGCCCGCCGCTGTCCTGGACGCACTGACAGATGGTGAAATCAGTCTTGGGACCGCCAAGGCTTTCACGCTCTCTGATGATGAGGCACTCACTTTAAGCATTCTGGACCAAGTGAAGGGACAAGCCATCTCCGAGAGTGCAATCAAGAACGCGCTGCATCCCGATGCCATCAAGGCTAGCGACCGCCGCGCTAAGTTTGTCGGAGTCGACGCCTATGAGGCCGAGGGCGGTGCGGTCACGCGCGACCTGTTTTCTGAAGAGATCTTCCTCGCCTCCCCTGCCCTTCTGGATCAACTCTTCGCCGAGAAGCTAGACACTGCATGTGCTGATCCAATTAAGGCGCAAGGTTGGGCATGGGCCGAGACCCGCAGCGAGGCTTGGTTGAACCACTATGATCTCGATCAAATGAAACTGGCCCGTATTTACCCAATCGGAGGTGAACTGACCGGGGCGGAGGCCAAGGAATATGACGAATTAGCGGAACTGGCCAACGGCGGTGTGCTGGATGAAGCGGGAGAGGCACGGCTGTCCACATTGCAGGCCATCCTCGACGGTGACTATTCTACAGATCAAAGAGCCCACGCAGGCTGTATCATTCTTGTAAATGGTTCCGGCAAATTGGAAGTAACCGCAGGCTTGGTACGACCCGAAGACAAAAAAGCAGCCATTGAAGCAGGCGTTCTGCAAGCGCCGCAAACGTCAAAAACGGATACGCCGAAATCCCCCTACTCGCAGAAACTCACCACCGACATGCAGGCGATCCGACTTGCGTCGGTCCAAGCTGCCCTGCTGGCGAAGCCAGAACTTGTGTTGGACCTGTTGGGTTTTGGTCTATCGGACGTCTCAGGCAGTTTCGAGAGCGTCTTTGGCATCCGACTAAACCGCCCGACCAATGCGCCAAGCGTTGAAGATGGCTTCTCGCGCGAGCCGCGTTTGGATCACGGGATGGACGCGAGTGAATACTGGCAGCAAGGAAAGCGTGTAGAGGATCTCTCTTTAGCGTTTGTCACCTTCCGTGAGAGCGGCAAGAAGGCTCGTAACGCCAAGATCACTGAGGCGATCACGCGCACCTTGCCCTATCAAGCTGGCGATCCCGCATTCTTCAATTTGATCGCGGACGAAGCAGGCGCAGATATCCGCAAGCATTGGACCCCGACCGCAGAGAACTTCTTTGCGCGGGTTTCGGCAACCTATCTCATTGATCTGATGTGTGATTTCCTTGATTGCGATGCCCGTGACGACCGCGTCGCTGGCTTCGCCAAGCTCAAGAAGGCCGAAAAAGCTGAGAAGATGGAAATGCTGGTGAGCGATCCCACCACGCAAAAGCTGATGGGCCTGACGCCAGATCAGAAAGCCAAGCTCGACAAATGGGTTCCTGACTGCGTTTAACGGTTTCTTCGCGGGTAAGAACCAAATGGCCCCGCCTTGGCGGGGCCATTTGATTAAGTCGATAGCAGACGTCTTGCCTGCAAAATCGTCAGGTGGAGGGGCAGACGGATAAGCACCCTGCCCTTCTCCGCTTCGCCTTCGGTGTGTTTGGGTCAATCGCCCCTGCCTTCTGATCATCATGCAACACCAGACGAAGGAGCACAGCAATGACCGCCAACTGCATTAAGTTCGATAGCACTGACATCGAGACCTCAAAGGGCGTCTGATGATCTCCACCCTGACCTTTGACGTCGACATCACCGATGAGCGCGTCAACAGCGATAACCCGATGGCCCGCACGCATCGCGTCCTCGACCGGCCTCCACGGGCAGACTGGACGAACGTGGCAGGGTCTGGAAGATATGTACCCGCAACACCGGTGCCGATTACTTCACGATGTCGATCCATGTTTTTGGCTTCTACGCAAGACTTGGAAAAGCCGTCAACCAAGACGCGGCCAAACTTCAGGCAATGAATGCTTAAAGTCCGAAAGGCGCGACTCAATCTCTTTGCCGGCCGGATCGACCGGCCAGCAGAATACAATCGCTTGAGAGAATCGGGCACCGATTCAATCTCTTCGTTGTGCCTAAACACCTCAGTTTCCGACTGGTGACCGGTAGATTAGATAATCGCAAGAATTCTTGGATAGGGTCATTCTTGGGTCAGTGGTAAGAGACCAGTGAGTAGCAATCAGAACCAGGTGAGCGACGGAGCTAAATCTACTTTGTCATTGTTTGACAGCCGTGCAGATCCGGAAAAGCCATTTGAAACAGTGAGTTATGAGCAGTTCAGCGCGGAATCTGTTTCTTGCAGCAATTTTAGAAGATTGCGACATTACCTAGATGTAGCAGCTAATTGTGGCGGTCCCGCAGAGTCTTGTGCCGACGCCATTTTCTTCCATGGTTTGGAGGTACACTTCCGCCAGCAGAAAAAAATGTTGTGGATAAGCCGCTTCCACTGTAGTCACAGTTTAACCAGAGAAATCGCATTAAAAGCGATATTAGGCGGGGCACAAGAATGGCAGAAGCACCATTCCAGAGTAATAGAGGCGATATGGCCTTTGACGAGATCATCCTCCAACAAGGAGAGTTGATTTCTGACAGACTCAATATCTTGCGTCAGGAGCAGTATCCACCGGATGCTCAAAAAGGACTACGGCAGTTTTCACTGGCAGAAGTGGCCTATTTTCTCGGTGTTACTCAATCGACGATCAAAAAGCTGCATCTGGAAGGTAAGGGTCCAGAGCCAGTGACGTCGGCTTCAGGTCGCCGGTCGTACTCTGCCGAGCAAATGCTTGAGCTTCGAGCCTACCTCGATGCGCATGGTCGACCAGGCAAGCGGCGTTACTTACCTAACCGCGCAGATGGTGAAGAGTTGCATGTAATCTCGGTCGTGAATTTCAAAGGGGGTAGTGGTAAGACGACAACTGCAGCGCACCTCGCGCAGCACCTCGCTCTCAAAGGTCACCGGGTGCTGGCGATCGATCTGGATCCACAGGCGTCACTCACTGCTTTGCATGGGATTCAGCCTGAACTAGACTCTGTTTCGTCCCTTTACGAAACGCTACGATATGATGACGAGCGCCAGCCGATCAGCGCAGTCATAAGACCAACAAATTTCCCAAACCTTGATATTGTACCTGCAAGTTTGGATTTACAGGAGTATGAATATGACACGCCTGTTGCGTTGACTAGCCGCGACCCTTCTGAGGGCCGCGCGTTCTTCACGCGCATTTCAGAAGCTCTGAAAGAAGTTGAAGATCGCTACGATGTCGTCGTGATCGATTGCCCGCCGCAGCTTGGGTATTTAACTCTAACTGCTCTTACAGCGTCTAGTTCTGTGCTCATAACGGTGCATCCTCAGATGCTAGATGTGATGTCGATGAGTCAGTTCCTTTTGATGCTAGGCGGTATTCTTCGGACCATCCGAGAAGCTGGGGCCGAGATGCGGCTCAAATGGTTCCGCTACCTTGTAACGCGCTTTGAGCCAACCGATGGCCCGCAAAAACAAATGGTCGGCTTTTTGCAGGCGATGTTCCCCAATGAGATGCTCGAAGCACAAATGGTTAAGTCCACAGCAATCTCAGATGCCGGCATCACCAAACAGACGCTATATGAAGTTGAGCGGGCGCAGTTTGTGCGCTCGACATATGACCGGGCGATCACCTCCCTCAATGCTGTGAATGACGAGATTGCTGATCTGGTGCACCAATCTTGGGGGCGGGATAGTTCATGAATTTGACAGCCGTGCAGATGTGTTTTGACAGCCGTGCAGACGGTGCTTTGAGAACCTTAAAAAGGAGGGCGACATGGCCAGAAAAGACCTGTTGAAATCCGTTATCGGGCAACCAGCCGAAAGACCTGTCGATGGAGGCCGCTCAAGCTATGCGATGCGTGGAGCCTCAAAATCGATGAAGGTTTCTATTGATAGTCTGGCCGAGAATTCCAAACGTCTTCTCGAAGGCGAAACAATCGTCGAGATCAATCCGGATCTCATCGATGCCTCGTTCGTGAATGATCGTCTCAGCGGAGATGATGAGGCCTTCGATGAGTTGAAGGCGTCGATCTCTGCTAGTGGGCAGGACACGCCGGTTCTGTTACGGCCCCATCCGGAGACCCCTAATCGGTACATGGTGGTCTTCGGACATCGCCGCGTACGCGTAGCACGCGCACTTGGGCAACCAGTGCGGGCCGTGGTCAAAGAAATGGACGATGTAGCCCATGTTTTGGCGCAAGGTCAGGAGAATACGGCGAGGGCAGATCTGTCCTTCATCGAAAAAGCGCTCTTTGCGAAGAATCTACATAACTTGGGTCAGGGCAAGGACGTGATTCAGCAAGCGCTGACTATCGATGGTACGCTACTGTCACGAATGCTTTCCATAGCAGGCGTGGTGCCAGAACACGTCATCGCGGCGATTGGACCTGCCAAGCAGATCGGGCGTGATCGCTGGGAAGACTTGAAAAAGCTAATGGCTGTGAAGACGAACGTTACTGTGGCTGACAGTGTGCTGGCCACAGATGGGTTTGATCAACTCGACAGCGACACAAAGTTTGAAATACTACACAGCAAAGTTGTCGAAGCGGGTAGGGTGCCGAAGCGCCGTACCGTAAAGGCTGCGCCTGCCAAGCGCACCTGGACGGCCGGAGAGGGTCGTATCAAGGGCGTGATTGGCCGTTCAGGCCGGGCCTACAGCATCTCGCTGACATCCAAGGATTCCGCTGAGTTCGGGGAGTTTCTCTCTGAGAACCTCGATCAGCTCTACGCGGATTTTCTCTCTCAATCTGAGGAGACATCGACAACATGACCTGAGGCAAAAGAAAAAGCCCCCAAGCCGATCCGGCCCGAGAGCTTATCCGATTAGATTAGACACCTACTGGATACCGCTCCCGCGAATCACTGTCAACGAAAGAACGTCGTTTTGGCGAACGGGATTCTTTTGCCTCCACAAAATCGGAGGTGAGATACAGGCATGAAACATACAGGTTGGCGTAAGCCGACACCGGGTCTTGGCGTGGCAGAGCATCTCGCACAAGCCGGTGAACGGCTAGCTGTACCCAAGTCAACAGCATTCGTCGCCGTCAAACGCGTGGGCGCTCATATCGGCCTCAAGGCCGGCGATATGATGCTTCTCGATACACTTGGGGCCTTTACACAGGCCCAGGACTGGGAGGAGGGGCAGCGCCCGATCGTCTGGGCATCGAACGCCTATCTGATGGAGCAGACGGGCTTCTCTCTGTCGGCCCTCAAACGTCATGCGCGGCGTTTGGCTGAAACTGGCGTGATCGCCTTCAAAGATAGCCCCAACGGCAAGCGGTGGGGCCGCAGAGACGCGGATGGCGTCATTGTAGAGGCTTATGGCTTCGATCTGTCGCCGCTCTCGGCGCGTGTCGCAGAGTTCGAGCAGTTGCATGCGGAACTGCAGGTCGAACGCGCCCTCTGCCAGCGGCTAAAGCGCCAGATCACGGTTGCACGGCGCATGATCCGCGCCCGGATCGAGGCGGCCGTCAGTGGCGCGCTGAGAGGCCCGTGGTCGCAGTTCACCACGCTCTTCGAGGAGCTTCTGGGCCGTCTGCCACGCCGCAATGTCGCTTCAGAGACGCTCGAACGGCTCCTCGCCTGGTTCAGCGAGCTTCAGGTGCGCGTGGAGGGAGCCTATCTCAAGGCAACGCAGGTGGATCAGGTTGTGGAAAACACCTCTGATACCAGTGGACAAACAACTAAACAAACTCAAAAAATGAACCCCAGGGAGGTCATTTCCGAACCTCATATACTAATTACAAATCAACTTGATCCTGTAACCTGTAAGTCCTCTGAACCAGAGAACGCGGCGGACGTGGTGCCCAATGCGCCAACGGAAGAGCAAGTGGACAGGGAGTTGGAAGAATGGGTGGCCGAAACCCGTAAGAAACGTGGTGCGGCGCTCGATTTGCCCACGGTGATGCAGGCCTGTCCTGAATTTGCGTCCTGGGCGCGCAATATGGGCGGGTATCTGAAGGATTGGGGTGATCTGCACCGCGTTGCGGGGCAGTTGAGGCCAATGATTGGCATTTCAGAACATGCCTGGAACCTTGCACAGGAGCGGCTTGGGCCGCAGATCGCGACGGCAGCGCTCGTTCTGGTGTTTGACAAGCATGCGGCGGGCGAAGTGGCGTCCCCGGGTGGTTATCTGCGCGGCATGGTCGAAAAAGCCGGGGCAGGGGAGCTGCATCTGGAGCGCAGCTTCTATGGCCGGTTGAGCGGGCAGGCGGCGTAATGCCTTTTTGTCGGATTGCCGCGGCTAAAGGCCGGCAGCTTTGGTCAGGTTCACGCGGAACCGGTCGCGGCGACGCTGGTAGCGGCGGGTCATTTCGGCCGAGGCGTGTCCGAGCTGTTTTTGGACGTAGCGCTCGTCGACCTCTGCAGAGCTGGCCAGACCAGCGCGCAAGCTGTGGCCTGAGAACAGGGCGAGGCGGTCTTTTTCAGGGAGTTCTGACCGGATGCCGCTGTTCAGCACGGTGGTTTTGATGAGACGGGCCACATGTTTGTCGCTGAGCCGGGCGTCCAGCGCTTTCTTGCCGTCGCGGGAGGTGCGCACGAACACTGGGCCGAAGTCAATTTTTGAAAAATGCAACCATTGCTCCAGTGCATGCACGGGGCAGGTTTGTTCTGCGGAGCCGCGCCCGATCTCGACCTCGCGCCAACCGGTCTTGGCGTTCAGCGTCAGCACGGCGCCATCCTTGAGGATTTCAATCCAACCACGGGAATCAATCGTATGGTCTTTCCCAACGTCCAAGCTGACAATCTCTGAGCGCCTGAGCCCGCCCGCATATCCTAGAAGCAGGACGGCGCGGTCGCGCAACCCACGGAGGTCGAAGTCGAGCGTGGCCACCATGGCAAGGATATCTTCCGGCAGGATGGCTTCTTTCTGCACAGGGGGGCGTGCGTGCTTCCGTTTGATTCCGGCGAGCACGGTGGCGATGTGGCGATCTTTGCGATCCAACGTGAACCCGCGCTGTGCATAGTTCCAAGTCAGGCCAGAGAGGCGGCGATCAATCGTGCTGACCGAGAGGGGTCGGGCCGCCGACCGCGATGGGGCGCCGTTCGTCGGCGCGGCCAGGTCTGTCAGATAAAGTCCGATCATCTCGGACGACGGGGGCAGAGGATCGGTGCCCTTCTGCCTGCACCACCGTGCAAAATGTTTCCAGTCCGCCGCGTAGGCCTTGTTTGTGTTCTCGGCGGTCGCGGCTTTGGCATAGTCGCGGGCGGTGTCGACCAAGCGGTCGAGCGTGCGGGAGCCGGCGATATGGGAGGGCAGGGCGATCTTATCGCTTTCCTCTTGATCTCTCTCGTCGACCTGAGCATCATCAAACGCGTCGGAGGGCGCCGAGGTCGATTTCTCGCTTTCTGAGTCCACCTTTTCCCCACAAATTCACTATTCTTGAGACTACGCTGCAGCGTATCCCTATACGTCCGATAAGGCAAACTTATTGGACATAGCGGAGAGCCGCAAGGAGGGGCGGTTTGCACACTATATTGTAGCGGAAAGCGCCGCAACGGGATAGTGTTGTGGCATGACACATGCCCGCCAACCCTTCGTCGACAGCTCCGAGACAGTACCGCGAATGCCGTCCTGGGTCACCTCAGGCCGCGTGGAAACCCCTGAAGATGTGGCGTTTTTGTCGGGTGCGGCTCTGAGCTATCTGCATCTTGTGTTGAGCCGGGAGGATGCCCCCCAGACCTTGCTCCGAGGGCGTCTGGCGCTGCGCGCGGCGGAGGCATGTATGACACATCAGGGACGCCCGGAACGGGCGTCAGAGTTACGGGATGCGGTTGCGTTTCTGCAGCCCGGCGACAGCCCGGGCCCTGCCGGGGAGGTTTACCTGTCCTGGCGACGGGCCATCGAACGACCTGTGTCAGTCAATGCACTGCACCGGGCGTTGCCTGATCTGGAGCCGGAGAAGATTGCGACCTGGCTCGACGCGGGGCAGGGGCCGCCGGTCTCGCGGGCTGCGGCTGTGCTGCAAGCCGTGATCGAGGAGCGACCTCGCGATCTCGCCACGGCGCTACTATTGGCCGATGCGGCTTTGGCACAGGCGCTTGGATGGTCGCATCTAACGCCGCTTCTGGGGCTCGGTTTCAAGCGCGGCGATCTGCGAAAGTCAGATGAGGGGCTTCGGTTGACCTGCCATCAAGCGATTATCGCGGCGGTTGCGGAAGCGACACGACAGGCCACTGATCTGACGCGACGCGCAAGTCGCTTGCGAGCGGTAGCGCCAAAGCTGAGAGCGAGGGGCGCGGAGGAGGCGGTTTCGCAGTTACTAACACAGGATGCTGTCGCGCCTACATCATTGACATCGCTTCGGTCGGATCGCGCTGCACGTCGGTTTTGCGACCGTCTGGTTGAGCTCGGCGCCGTGCGCGAATTGACGGGGCGCGATACCTTTCGGCTCTACGGGGTCTGAGGATGGCCAAGGATCACACAGAAGAGGCGCTAGACTGTGAGCTGGAAGACTTGCCTGCTGACCTGCGGTGGCGCGAATGGATGCGCCGGATCGAAGCCGTGCTCTTTGCCTCAGCGTCACCCGTGCCGCGCGAGGACCTGGCGCGCGTAGTGGGGCAGGGGGCCTCGGTCGATCTGCTGATCGACGATCTCGTGGCTGATCTCGAGGGGCGGTCCTTCGAAGTCGCTAAAGTGGCCGGCGGATGGATGCTGCGGACGCGGCCGGCCTATGCGGCGGCGATCCAGACCGCGGCGGATGTCGGCGATCAGGATCTCGACCTACGCGAATACGACGTTGCCGTGTTGGCCGCCATCGCCTACCACCAGCCGATCACCCGGGACGGGCTCAAGGACATCTTCGGCAAGGAGATCAGCCGCGACCTTATCGGGCGGCTACATGCCCGCGGATTGATCGGGACCGGACCACGGTCGCCGCGGCGCGGAGCACCCTACACCTATGTCACGACCGAGAAGTTCTTGATCGCGTTCGACATGGAGACTCTGCAGGATCTGCCGGACCGGGAGCAGCTTGAGGACGCAGGGCTTGCGGAGGCGTGACGCACAGTTCTATCGCTCAAAATTTTGACTGTGATGAGTTATAGAAATGACTTCTATACCTCATGGGAGCTACCGCGCTGAGCGTTAGGCGCACGTTAAGGTGTTTCGATTATTTCGACTATTGCGTTTGATTCGAATAGAGGATACCTTACATGTCACTTAGCAAACTGAACTGGAGCACACCATGACCGCCCTTAAGAAGGAGGCGTTCTTTGACCGACTGCCTGATGAGGTCGAGATCAAGAATGCCGAGCAGCTTAGAACTATCGTCGCCTCGCAGATCAAGGAAGGTGAACCGACAACGTTGTCGCTCGCGCTCGAAGGCGGAAACGTTCAAAATGTAACATTGGCACCGGCGCTAACGGCTTCCCTGCTCGAAGTGCTCAGGCTCGTTTCGAGCGGACGCGGATTTCGAATGATACCGGTCGAGTCCGAGCTTACAACACAGCAAGCGGCGGATCTTTTGAATGTCTCTCGTCCGTTCCTTGTAAAACTTTTGGAAGAGGGCAATATCCCGTTCGCGAAAACTGGGCGACATCGGCGTGTGCGGGCCGACGACCTCTTCGCGTACAAAGAGAAGCGTGATGCGGAACGCTCCAATGCACTTAGTGATCTCGCGCGGATAGATGCAGAAGATGGGCTGGTATGAACGGATACGCCGATCGGTTCACAGCGTTGATCGATGCATGTGTTCTGGGCGGCGCATTGCGTCGGAACATGCTGCTCAGCTTGGCTGAGGCCGGCCTGTTCCGGCCGCGTTGGAGTGCACGTATTCTGGATGAAACCCAGAAAGCTATCTCCCAGATTACTAAGGGAGCCACTGACGGCACGAAGCAGCGCGCCGTGATCGAGGCGGCATTCCCGGAGTCCCTAGTAACAGGCTACGAGGTGTTCGAAAGCAATCTCGACCTGCCGGATCCAAATGACAACCATGTTTTGGCGGCTGCGATATCAACGTCTGCCTCGGTAATCGTGACCGACAATCTCAAGGACTTTCCCCCCGAGGCGCTCTCCTCTCATGCAATCGACGCGATTTCGGCGGACGATTTCATCGCTGATACGATCGAGCTCGATCCTTCGGAGGCGATCCTCGCTTTGCGGAGCATGCGCGAGCGGTTCAAAAACCCAGCCCTCGATATCGCCGCATTGATCCACAAATCCGAAGCACAAGGCCTCCTGCAAGTAGCTACCTTTATGGATGAATACCGGTCGTTTCTATGACGCCTCGATGCACAACTGGTTACGTGCAATTCTCAAGCCGCCGAGCTGTCGGTAGCGCCACTTATAAACTTGGCAGCGGCATATGATCGAAAAGGAGTTCAAAAGATGAACGCTATATGCCGCTCAACGCTTATTGTCTACGGACGACACGAAATGCGGGATGCTCGTCTTGAGGCGACCCGCAGCGGCCGGCACGGCCTCCAGATCATGTCTTTCGAACAAGCTGCGGTGCGGCTCGCGGGTGGCTTCACCTGCGCGATCGACGTAGAAAGCCTGCGCGCGGCGGTCCAGACGGTGCTCCCTGAAACCCCGATGGGCGAACTGGAAGACATCAAGATGCTACCGGGGATGATCGGGGCGGCCGCCGACACACTGCACAAGGTATGGCGGGCCGGTATCGATCTCGCCTCCCGGTCAACTGATCATCCAAGGCTCGAAGCAATAGCTCGCTTGGAAGCCGCTGTTCTCGCCGAACTTCCGGGCGAAATGATGCGTCCGGTCGATATAGTCGCCGCAGCCATCAGCCGGATCACCCATGCGCCCGCCATATTCGGCTCAATGGAAATCGTCGGACTGACTGAACTGTCTCCCTGCTGGCGGCCTCTGGTCACGGCGCTCGCCGAGCACATCCCCATGCAATGGACGTCAGGTCCCCGTACTGTCCCGACCTGGCTCAACGAATGCGGCGCTGCTATCGCTCGATGCGAAGCTGAGGCACCGGCCATTCGATCTGTCAGTGCCGCGACCGCTTACCATGAGGCAGTCGAGACGCTGCGTTGGGTGCGTTCGCTGCTTGCGTCGGGCGTATCGCCCACCGACATCGCCATCGCCTCTGCTTCGCCGGCCGATTACGACGATCACTTGCTCGCACTGCGCGCCGATGCCAATATCGATCTGCATTTCGTTCATGGGATTCCGGCAGTCACCACACGTGACGGACAAGCGGCAGCGGCGCTCGCCGACATCGTCGCACGTGGGCTCTCACAGTCGCGCCTGCGCCGTCTAGTCGCCCTGTGCCGGGATTCTGCACCTCTGGCACCCCTTCCCGACGGCTGGATGCGCGTCCTTCCGAACGATGCGCCCTTGTCAACGTCGTCTGCCTGGAACCAACTGCTGGCGCGTCTCGCGCCGGACGACTGGCCCGATAGCATGGATCACGCCCCGGTACTGCGCGCTGCGGTCGATCTGCTGGCAAAAGGACCTGACGGGGCACTGGAGATCGGTGAAGCCTTCCTCAAGGGTCAGGCATTGTCCATCTGGCGCAAAGCCCTTCTGGAAGGACCCGCTGGCGCGATCGACATCACACTGGAATCGCTGAAACAGGATGACGGTCTCGAGGCCTGCGTCTCGGTGGCCTGGATGCCGGCCAGTACTCTGGCTGCATCGCCGCGACGCTTCGCTCGGCTGATCGGTCTCAATTCCTCCCGCTGGCCACGCGGGCTCGCCGAAGATCGACTTATCCCGGACCACATCATTCCAACGGACGAACTCGACCCACTGCCCGTCAATCTGGCAGATCGCCGTGACTTTGACACGATACTCGCCACCACGTGCAGCGACGTTGTCCTCTCCCGCGCCCGACGCGACAGCGACGGCCGGCTGCTGGGTCGCAGTCCCCTCCTCGCCTCCTATGACGAGGAAGTCTATCTGCGGCGCAACGCCGTTCCCGCCCATGCCTTCAGTGAAACCGACCGGTTGATGGCGCGGCCGCAGGAATTCGCCGCCGTTCCCCAGGCATTGAGTGCGCGTTCCTGCTGGCGCGATTGGCGCATGGCCGATGTGACAGCTCATGATGGCCTGGTCAGGACCGATCATCCTTTGGTTCTCGCGATCCTCGGGCGGACCCAGTCGGCGAGCTCGCTCAAAACACTGCTGCGCAGCCCTCTCAATTTCCTCTGGCGCTATGCTCTCGGTTGGAAATCCCCGCAAGGCAGTGCCGAGCCGCTCGTGCTTGACGCACTACAAACCGGCGACCTCATCCATCTGGTGCTTGACCGCGCCCTGCGAAACCTCGAAGCGACGGGCGGCCTGGCGTCGGCCGACGCGGCGGCCATTCAGGCAGCGGTGGACGAAACTGCAGGTGCGGTGGCGGCCGAATGGGAAAGCGAGCGGCCCATTCCGCCCGCTGTTATCTGGGGCCGCACGCTCTGGGACGCGCGCGCTCTTGCCGGACAGGCGCTTGCCTATGGCAATGATCATTTGCCGGGCAGCCGATCCTTTGGCGAAGTCCCGTTCGGCGGGTCCGAGCCCAAGTCGGAGGCGGCATTGCCCTGGGACGCCAATGTGCAGGTGATCATCCCCGACACCGGATTTCACATTGCCGGTTATATCGACCGACTCGACATCGCTGATGACGGCAGCCGGGCACTCGTGCGCGACTACAAGACCGGCAAGCCGCCCAAAGGCGACATACGCGTGAACGGCGGCCGCGAGCTTCAGCGTTGCCTGTATGCCTTCGCCGTCAAGGCGCTCCTGGGCGACCACATCGCGATCAGCGCCTCGCTGCTCTATCCGCGTGAACCGCTTGATCTCCAGCTCGACGAGCCGGACATCGTCCTGGCGGAGATCAAGGCATATCTGCGGGCGGCGAGAACCGCATTGGCCAGCGGCGCTGCACTGCCCGGGCCGGATACCGGAGGCGACTACGACGATCTCGCCTTTGCCCTGCCGGCAAACGCAGGCGCCACCTACTGCAAACGCAAGCAAGCCGCCGCGACCGAGCGGCTCAGCAATGTTGCTCCGATCTGGGAGGCGGAATGATGAGCAGCGTGAAAGTTCTGAACGATGATGGAGCCCGGCATGACGCGATCAGCCGTCACGACCGGTCCATCTTGGTTGAGGCCGGCGCGGGATCGGGCAAGACCGCCGTTATGGCCGGCAGGATCGCTGTCATGCTGGCGCAGGGTGTCGCGCCAAAGTCCATCGCCGCGGTCACGTTTACCGAACCGGCGGCCAGCGAGCTCCTCTTGCGCGTCCGGGATTTCGTAGAAGATCTCGCGGCCGGCCATATTGCACCGGAGCTCCGCGTCGGCTTGCCGGAAGGACTTACTGCGGCGCAGCACGAAAATCTGATTTCGGCCAGCACGGAGATCGACGAAATTACCTGCTCGACTATCCACGGCTTCTGCCAGCGATTGATCAAGCCCTACCCGGCGGAAGCGGGTATCGATCCGGGCGCAGCGGTCATCGACCGCAACCAGGCCGATCTCAACTTCCTCGAAATCGTCAACGGCTGGCTGCGCGAGCGCCTGTCGGGAGATCAGGGAGGTGTCCTGGCCGAGATGGTGCTTCACAACCCGGCAGAATCCGTCGCTCTGATGCACAAGATCGCCGAAGCCCTCCGGCGGTCGAGGAATCTGGTTGCACCGGAGGCGATGCCTTTTGCAGGTCACCTGCAAGCCTTCCGGAAGGCGACCGACGAACTTTCGGCCTTTATGCGAGGCGCCGGCGTCCATGAGCCGGAAACGGAGGTCTTCGCCGTGCGCTTTTCTGAAATGGCGGCTGCCCTTCCATCGGTTGCAGACGGCTCCACGCCCGCCGGGCTCGTCGGGTTTCTGGTTGCACGCCCGCATCCCGACCTTACGACCGGGACGGGCAGCTTTTACGCCTACCGTAAGAAAGGCAAATGGGCGGCGGTGGCAAAGCAGGCAGGGCTGTCCAAGGCAGACGGCGACAGGCTGAACGATACTGCCAGCGGCCTGTACGAGGCGTGCTGTGCCGCGTGGACCGCACTGCTCCAGGCGATTTCCGGCCAGGTCCTTACGACATTGATCGACGAAGCACGCACAATCCTGGCACGCTATCGTGAGCACAAGCGCGCCAGCGCCCAGCTCGATTTCGACGATCTCATCTATGCCGCGCGCGACCTGTTGCGCGACCATGAAACTGTGCGACAGGCGCTCGGTCAGCGGTATTCGAAGGTCCTCGTCGACGAGTTTCAAGACACTGACCCACTCCAGGCCGAGATCTTCTGGCGTCTATGCGGTGATCCCGGTGATGATCCGCAGGATTGGACACGCTTCCGGATTCGGCCGGGCGCGCTCTTCTTGGTTGGCGACCCCAAGCAGGCAATCTATCGTTTCCGCGGCGCGGATGTCGGCGCTTATGTCCAGGCCCGCACCGCCTTCTCGACACAGGACGCGGACAGCCTCGTCTCGATCTCCACCAATTTTCGTTCCTGTTCCTCGATCCTAACTTTCGTCAACGAACGGTTTGAGACTGTCTTGTCGGCTGATGGCCAGCCGGGTTTCACAACGCTCGATCCTTTCCACGACGATCCGGATGACGGCGTCTGCGTTGCGGCGATCAATGTCGCGGTTGCTGACGAGAACGGTAAGGCTAGCGCCGAGCAGCGACGTGACGCTGAAGCCGAAGCAGTGGCTGAACTTTGCGCACGGTTGATCGGCAGTCATCCGGTCCAGGATCGCAAAGCCGGCGTACAACGCCCCTGCCAGCCGGGCGACATCACCTTGCTCGCCCCCACTGGCGCGGAACTCTGGCGTTATGAAGAAGCCCTTGAGCGCCGTGGCATCCCGGTCTCAACCCAAGCTGGCAAAGGTCTGTTTCGCCGGCAGGAAGTGCAGGACTTCATCGCGATCACGCGGGCACTCGCCGATCGTCGTGACACGCTGGCGCTCGGCGCATTGCTGCGCGGCCCGCTTGTCGGCCTGAACGAAGAGGAGCTCCTGGACATCGTCTGGGCACTTCCGCGTTCGGAAGACGAACCCGACCGGATTCCACGGCTCGACCTCGGCATTGACCCTGGGACAATAGCGCATCCGCTGGCGCGCGATGTGATCGAGCGGCTGCAAGCGCTTCAGAAACGCGCCAACAGCACGACACCGCACGATCTTCTTTCGCAGGCCGTCGATGTCCTTCGGGTTCGCCCGGTTCTTCTCGAACGGCATCGCGGTCAAGCAGAACGAGCACTTGCCAATGTAGATCTCTATCTCAGCCTCGCCGTCAACTATTCGGTACGCGGCCTGCGAGCTTTTTCCGAGGCTATGACGGCGGCATGGACGGATGAGGCCCGTGCAGTGGAAGGCCGGCCCGATGCGCAGGAAGAAGCCGTCGCCCTCTACACGATGCATGCAGCGAAAGGGCTTGAGTGGCCGGTCGTCATTCCCATCAACACCATGACAGGGGTAATGTCACCCGATAGCGCTGTGACCGATCGCCAGACCGATACCTTCTACTGCCCGGTTCTGGGCGTCCCTCCGTCCGGTTACGACGCGGCGCGTCAGGCCGAGAAGGACGAATTGGACCGCGAGCGGGTCCGGCTCTGGTATGTCGCGGCAACGCGCGCCCGGGAGCTCTTGGTCTTGCCACGGCTCGACGTAACGCCTTCGAAATCAGCTTGGATTGGCTTGGTGGACCTGTCCCTAACAAATCTCCCTGCCCTCGACGTGTCGCACCTGCCGGTCGACCCGATCGCGGTGACAGGCGATGCCGCAAACGATCAGACACGGGAGAGTTTCGCCGCTGAGGCCGGTGCGATTGACGAAAGGCAGATGCACCTGGCCTGGCTTGCGCCGAGCCGCGACGAGACGACAACCGGTTCGGTGCTTCAAGAAGAAGAACCGGACGTCTGGGCCGGTTCGGCTGATGCTCCGGCGCCGGACGCCGACGCGCTCGCCTCCATCCAGGGCGGACGCGAGCGTGGACTGATCCTTCACAAGCTCATGGAAGAAGTCCTGACAGGGGAATGCGGCGAGGCCGACGAGGTGCTCACCGCGCGTGCTGGCGACCTCATTTGTGCGCTCGGCAAGGAACCTTCCTCCGATCCGGCGAACGGGCTTTCGCCTGAGGAAATGGCCGGTTGCGTGACCCGGACGCTGGCCTTGTCGGAAGTGGCGGCCTTGCGTCCTTCTTTGCTCGCAGAGTTCCCAGTCTATGGCCTTCAGCAAGAGGATTCTAAGCTGATTGTGACGGCCGGGATCGTGGACGCACTTACGGTTGATCCGGAAGGTCGGCCAACCGTCGTGATCGACTGGAAGAGCGACGTGGAGCCCACAGAGCGGACACTCGATCACTATCGTGCTCAGGTCCGTGCCTATCTTGAAGTCACCAAAGCCGAGCGCGGCCTGATCGTCCTGATGACAAGCGGGAAGATGATCACCGTCCAGCCCTCACGCTCGTCTTAGGCCTTGTGATCCAAGCACAGGACATGTCATCCGTTCCTACTCGCTTCATAGGTGCAATTGGTTATCGTATTTGTGTATTTTTAGAAAACTACGCCGCCAGATTGTCCACGGATCCGCTCAATTCTCGGGGATCGATTAAATTGTCTTCATCGCTGCCGGAGCTGTTGAAGGTGTAATCTGGGTCTGGCCAAGAGCTAAGCCCCTATGAAATCCAAAATCTATGCGGCGCTTGTTTGCAAGCTTTAGATGATCACCGGTTTTCCAGCATGACCCAAACCTCGCGAACTAACAATTACTGCGGGTGCCGTACGACTGTTGGCTTCAGAAAGGCGACGGACTTCATTCAACGGAATTGGGCAACCGGAGGTTATGGCGATGCTGCGCGCAACCGCACAAGCTGCTGCCGCCGCACTGACGAAGGCAGCTGCAACACTAGTCCCTGCAATTTTGACAGTACCACACTGTCCAATGCCTTTTTCAAGTTCTTGATAGGCCTTTTGGTCTGGTACTTCGTCAGGTGCCTCGGCATCTGATTGGCCGGCAAAGTGCTTGGCAATCGAACGCTCTTGATCAAAGGCTGTTATGCGGAAGCGGTCGAAGTCATTCGCCCGGCGTCCCAATCCGGCATCAATTATGCAATCAAAGCCTATTCGATCCATGATCTTGCGGGCTTCGATGCTATCTACACCGCTGAACGCAAGCCTTGGATCAAGCCCATCCAAGCGGTCAGTTGCACCCAGAAAACGGTCCACCCGCCTAACACTGAATCCCTTTCGTAGCGCCCACTCCTCTGCAATTTTGGTCTTATTGGACCCATAGTTTTCATCGCGCACCAAGACTGAAGTAGCCCAGTTTTCTTCGGACACACGGTCGCAATCCTGAAGCAATAAGGAGACGTCGGCAGGGGTGCTGTAGGGTAGCGCGGAAAGCGACCAAAGATAAGCTTGTCCCAGATTGCCAAGCCCGACAATCCACGCTGCTGCTGGAAGCCAGACATCTTCAAATGCTGGGATTTTCCCATCCGCCCCTATGGGCCATAGGTCTATCTCAGAAGCAAGCTGTGGCGAGTTTCGCAACGCCTGAAAGGCAAGGCCCACGCCAAGCGCCGCTCCTGCGATACCTGAAAGTGGGTTTCTGCCGTCATCAGATGGCTGGATCTCGTTGTCAGCGCCTGCTTGCCAGCCATTCCACCATACGTGGAATCCATCGGTTGACTGATGCGAGGGAAGAGTTCCGAAAATCAACCGTTGTGACGGGACTCCGTCAAACTCGATCGCTCCAGCTTCGGCAACAGCGTTCCGCAAGGTGTCTGAGGCGAATGGTAGCGCGGCCTTCAACGGCTGATCCAATGCGCCGACGACTCGTACTCCGCCAATGAAAGTCCGGCGACCAATCGATATCGCGGTTAAAATTGCGCAATGTGCGGCAGGCGACGATGTATGTCCTCCGACCACAACTTCCAGAGTCATGGCCCTCAGCCGATTTTGCGCTTCTTCGAACGTGATCTCATCTGCTTCCACGAGCATCTTCGAGAGGCGCGCGATCTGTTTTTCTAACGCCATGGCCACCAGCCCAAGTGTAAAGGAGAGAAAAATGCAGCGCTTTGATCATTCCACTGTCGATCACCAAGATATTTGTACATTCCGATCTTTCCAGGCCGATTCGATCCTTTCGCGAAGTCAGGGAGGATCAATGCGACATGACCTTTCTCGGCGATAATCGGATTCGCCTTGTCAGATTTGCTCTGTCTATATCCGTGTGGATGAACATGAACGTCAGCGACCACCTCATATCCCTTATCTCTACAGTGAGCCCAAAGCGCGCCAAGGCGTCGACCGTCGATGACCACAATCCCGCTGTCCAAGGCACCCGGGTCGATGTCATCGTAAAAAACAAATTCTTGGATGTGCCGGGTACGGCCCTTTTTTCCAAGCAAGAAGGCACCGCTTTCTCGCCGCTCAAAAGTGCGACGATGCAGTTCTTTAACACCGGCATCCCAGATATCTTTTGAGCACGTAAGCTCAGGCGACCTGCCGATCACAAGACGCACGAGCGTTGCTAGTAAGTAGGCCATGAAGATCCTCAAATATGAAAACAAGTCGACGGTTTGGATTCCACCCAAGATGCGGTTTCGTTCTGGCATTGTTATTGTGCGGCCCGGTCATCCTGTCCCATGGGCGGTAGACGGTGTGTGAACTCCAATCCTTGAAGGCGCCTACGAGACGCGGTCCACCCTTCGGTCGGCTGTCACTAGGCAACAGTCGATCATTTTCGTGATCCCAGATTCTTACCATCGGCGCGGCACCTGGGAAGTTTGCAAGATCCGCTCGAAACCCATATTCACTGCTACTACCATCAGGCTCGACAGCGGAGATAACGAAGTCGAGCTTGGGATAGTCGAAGGAGAGGACTCGCCATTGGCCATTCTCACAACCGGCGACGAACTCCTCGTCTCCAAGATCCGCGGCGACCTTTGCTTTAGATGGGTCAGCTACCATTGGGGCACCCGTTGGCGATGTCGCCACGCACGAGATCCAAGACAAGCGCATTTTCACCCTTGGCAATGGATGCAAGGGGTTTGCCGCCTGCTAGCTCGTCGCTCTCACCTGCAATCGCCAGCTCCATCTCGGTCGCAAGCGTGGCATCAATTCCGAATATACTGATCGCCCACAACAGGACGTCTTTGACCTTTGTGTTGGGCGCAAATGCCAAAGTTTCGGTTTGCGCCTGATAATTTACGGTAACGGTGATTTGCCTCCCCCCTTTTTCAGGGTTCGGCTTGCAGCCATTGTTCTTGTGATCGTGCTGTTTCATGGATTTCTCCTTTCCGAGAAACTCGAAACGCGAATTTTACTTCTGGAGATTCCAGAAGTTCATCGCTTATTTTTCGTGAAGTGTTGTGCGTGGACTCGCCTTGTCGTGCCTGTTGGTGACGAACCGACCAGTTATGGCACTCCGGTATCGACCACCGGTATTCCCCGACTTGCCCCCGCGCTCCTTTACGGTTGTTCGTGGGTGCGACCGTCCATATTTAGAAGTGACGAACTTCCCGCTCTTTGCACTGCGATAGTTGCTGTTGTTCTTTTTCCCCGACACAAGAATGCTCCTTTTTTATCTAGACTCTTGATCTGTGTAGTTTTTGGACTAATACTGATAATCAGTCCGAATGTGCACTAAATCTACATTCGTACTAAATTCATTGTCAAGTCCATATAAGGACTGGAGGTAAAATGTCATCAAACAACTCGCCTGGCGCTCATCAGAGCGGCCAGGCCGCAACGATTCAGCCAGAGCTTGAAGCATTTTTTAAAATCGCGGAGCGATGGAAATTATCTACTGACGAGCAAATCATCCTGTTAGGCTCGCCTGGTCGATCGACATTCTTCAAATGGAAAAAAGAGGGTGGTAACCTTCCGAACGACACAACAGAACGTCTCTCCCACATCTTAAGCATCTGGAAGGCGTTGCGCATTCTGTTCACACAGGATGAGCACGGTGAAGCATGGATCAATAAGCGCAACGACTATTGGGACGGCCAAACCGCTCTACAGATCATGCTGGGCGGCGAGATGTCAGCACTCCTAGAAGTACGTCAGTACATTGACGCGCAGCGGGGAGGTTGACGTGGAAACAGCACATTTCAATGCGGCCACCTACCGACTGATCCCTTCACGCTTTCCCCCAGTATCGGTTTACGAGGGGCTCGTAGCCAATGACCGGATTGATGATCTTGTCAAAGTGGAGAACCTTACCAATCCTCGTTTGCGGTCTGAACCCCGCCTTCTAGAAATCTTCGGAGACCCAAACACCCCTCAGCTGCAGAACTGGAACCTCGCACCCTTCAAATACATCAACCCAGAAGGCAGCCGGTTTTTTGGCCCTATGCGACCGGCCTTGGAATTGGCTGACGATCCTCAAACAGCATTGGCAGTAGCCGTGAGACGGAGAGAGCTCTTCCTCTCTCGAACGAAGGAGGGCCCAAGAGATCTAGACATGCGAATGTTCAAGACACCTGTCGATGGACGGTTTGTGGACCTTCAACATCTGCCCCCTGACATGGAGCGAAGTGCCAAACTTGAAATTGGGAAGACAGTTCCCAACGATCTGGATGGGGTCCTTTTCTCCCCAATTGAACGCCCAACTGCGAAATGTGTTGCAGTCATAAACAAGAACGCCTTAGGCAAAACGATTCAGACAGAACATTATCGTTTTCGATGGGATGGAGAAAGGATTTCTTCAATTTACGCATTTAACAACAAGGGTGAAGAAATCGTGCCTGAGGAGCTTTCGGGACCGGAGAAAGTCTTAGCTGCGTGATTGAGGTAGCGACCGAAGTAGACTCTTCACACTTCATGAGTCATTCCTCCAGCTAGTTTTAGCAATCTAACCAGCGACAAGGTGCGTCATAGCTTGTCAAACACCGAACCAAGACGTGGGCTGAATAGGCGCTCGTAAGTTTTCATGAGAAAGCTGTCCGTCATCCCAGCAACGAAGTCACATATGATTCTGAGATCACCCTCATTTGCTTCAAGAACTTGAAACTGATCCTTAGGTAAGAAAGCCTTTGGTTCAGACTGAAGTGCTTCGAAGACCGCCACCACCATTTGCTGCCCTTTGAATTCAAGGTGTTGAACTTCTGGACTAAAAATCACAACTTCGCGGACGAGTTGCTTGAGTGCGTCCAAGAACGGGTCTGCTCCTCTTCCCAAAATAATCCGAAACCTCAACATAGGTTCGACGAATTCTGGCACCTCCAGGATCTCGGCGCATCCAATGAAAAATCCTACCAGACGGCTTATTGCGTGTTTTCTTTCTTGGCTTCCACCGAATAACTGACCTAGAAATCTGGAGTAGACATCATTTTCGTAGTCGTGAGGGTATCTGTTCTTCAGATAATCCAGATAAGCCGAACATTGGGCTGGAGTGACAAATTTTTCGAAATCTTCCCTCGTGATCAGGCCAAGCGAAAGCACATCTTCGAAATCATGGATGCCGTAGGAAATGTCGTCGGCCAAATCCATGATGCTACAATCCAGAGATTTATGCAGCGATTTGCCATGTTTTTTTCCTCCATCAGTTTCCCTAAACGAGCGAAACGCGTCTTGATCGGAAATCGATATCCCCGTGAAGAGCCAATCTACCAATTCTTCTTCGCTTTGCATGTAGCATTTCGGAGGTTTTGATTTACTGCGATCAATCAGTTGCACCGTGCTTGTTCCATCAGTCAACTGGGGGATCATCTCAGTGCCGTTGACTGCGGAAAAGCTAACGGGATACTTCAGCGTTCCCAGTAGCGTGCGCCGAGTTAGATCCGCTCCGTCAGCCTTAGAGAACTTTTCCAATCGGGACAAAATTCGCAAAGTCTGCCCGTTGCCTTCAAACCCTCCGTTGTTGCGCATGCAGTAGTTCAAAGCGACTTCACCGCCGTGCCCGAATGGCGGGTGCCCCAAATCATGGCAGCACGCAATTGTTTGGATCAAAGGTAGTTGGGGGAAAAATTTAAGCGCTTCATGGCCGCGATTGTCCAACTCAACTTGTCTGGTCACTCCGGCTGCAATTTGCGCAACTTCAAGCGAATGAGTCAGTCGAGTACGATAAAAGTCACTATCTCCAAGGTTGAGGATCTGTGTTTTCCCTTGAAGACGCCGAAAAGATGCAGAGTGAATTACACGCGCATAGTCCACATCCCAATCGCTACGGGCGTCGCTATCTCGCTTTTTCCATCCGCTCCGACGCTCTTGCCAATCAACTACCATCGCGCTCTCAATGAATTTTTCCAATATCCTCCGATATTTAGTACTATTTCCCCGGCGAAACTAGCTCAATCTTAACGTGCGTGACGGATGAAGCGAAGCGCTAGAGCTTGCAGGATCGACTATCCTCTACGCGCTTGGGTAACCTATGCATCTTTAGCGAACTACCGCTTTCTTCCAAATGCCCGATTGCGGCGAGAACGTCGACCCGTTCCAACGCGCGACGCAGCGCGTGGTTCGAAACCCGTACATAGATCTCGGTGGTCTTTAGGTTCGCATGCCCGAGGAGCGCCTGAACCATCCGAATGTCGATACCTTCTTCGATCAGCAGCGTCGCCGCCGAGTGTCTGAACCGGTGTGGGGTCAGGTGGGGTTCGATGCCGAGGCGTTTCGACAGCGCCCGCAACCGCTTTCGGAAAGTCGCTGCGCGAAGTCGGCGTCCGACTGTGTTGAGGAACAGGGACGCTGCAATGGAGCCTCGTTCAGTACGCAGCTGGCAGTAGCGTTGAAACTCTTCCTGCAGTTCGCGGTTGGGCACGAAGACAATCCGCTCCTTGCTACCTTTGCCGTTTACAAGAATCTGGCCGCCGTCCGGCGAGACGTCACGGACCTTTAGATTTGTGAGTTCACTGATCCGCAACCCTGTCACGATGAGCAGCTTGATGATCAGGAGCGTGACACGATCTTGCGAGGCCGACGCCGCGGCGTCCGATCCCGGCTTCGACCGCATAGCCATTGGGCCCTCACCAGCTTGAAGAACCGCTCGAAGGATGTCTCGATCGATGGGGCGCGGCAGCTTCCGCGGGATCTTCACAGTGATCCGGATGTCCGCAAACGGGGACTCTACACAGTGAGAGTGCCCAATCGCCCATAGGCGACAGAGCACTCTCCAATGGTTAAACGTTCTGCGGAAACAGAGCCTTTTGCGTTTCTTCATCGAAGTCCTGCTTGAACTCGAATTTCTCTTTCACCGCGTTGACCCGCTGTGCGGCGGGACGGGCTGAAATCTCGTTGAACAGCCGCTCAACGTTCGGGAACCGCGCCAGTCCGTCGTCGAAGATGTAGGGTGCAAAATTCATCCAGCCCCACGCGCCGATATCTGCAATCGAATAGTCCGTGCCAGCGATATAGGGGTTCGATTTCAGACGTTCGTCCAGGATCGCATAGTGACGTATCACTTCCTTTTCGTACCGGTTTTTTGCGTAGGGAATATCCTCCGGGCACATTTTAAGGAAGTGCACGGCTTGACCGGAAAACGGCGAGAGGCCCGTTGCAACGAACATATGCCAGCTAAGCACCTGCGCCTTCCCGTCAGAGGACGCGGGCAGAAATTGGCCATGCTTGTCTGCCAGGTAAAGCAGAATGGCGTTTGAATCGAACACGGTGACTGCGCCGTCCTGCAACGCAGGCAGTTTGGCATTTGGGTTGACCGCAAGAAAGTCCGGCTCGTGTTGTTCGCCCTTGAAGGTATCCACGGGCTTGACCGCGTAGTCGAGCCCGAGCTCTTCAAGCATCAGTGCAACCTTCAGTGGGTTGGGGGAGGGGTGAAAGAAGAATGTGAGATCAGCCATGTCTTACTCGCTCGGCAGCGTGATGCTGAACACGTCGTACGGATGGAACTCTGGCGAGGACATCGAGAAAGCCTGTGCCAGATCAGGCAAGGACCCGGATTGCAGCGCTGCGACGACGGCGTCGACCGAGGCAACGTCATCCCATTGTGCGTAGTTCAGCACATAGCTGTTGTCGCGGCTGACATGCACCGACGCGCTGCGAAACCCCGGCATCTTGCTGGCATCGTTTGCCATCGCCGTGGTCAACTGCGTGGCCAGTTCATCAAGGCTCACGCCGTCATTGGGTTTCATGATGTTGACGAAAGTGACGTGATCGCCGGTTGTGGTCAGGGTCGCTGTTGCCTCTTGAGCCGACGCGAGCACAGGTGTGAAGATCAGAGCGGCGGCAAGCAGAGCGCCTTTCAAGGAAGGCAGATTTGAGGTAGGGAACATTTGGAATTTCCTTAGGTTTTGACAAATCAGTTGAAAACAGAGGGGCAACTGATTAATGTAGTGAGTGTTACTAATATATGAGAACCAGCGTCAAGAGAATAATGTAATGACCACTGCAAAAAAAAGATCTAGAGGCCGACCCCGGAAATTTGACGTGGATGTGGGTGTTGTTCAGGCCCAAGCCCTATTTGCCGGTCGTGGTTTCGACACAGTGGGGATGAGTGAAATTTGCGAAACGTTGGGGGTCACGCCAACATCACTTTACGCCGCTTTTGGCAACAAGTTGGGTCTCTACACACGCGCGGTCGAGAACTATGCCAATTCGACCGGCAGGTTTGTCAGCGCTGCACTTGCAGCCGCCACGACACCCTTCGAGGTCTGGGAGAAAGTCCTTCGGGCGTCCGCCGAAGTGTATTCATCTGGGGACATCAAAGGGTGCATGGTGCTGAATGGTGCGTTGATGTCACAGGATGCAGAAGCTAACGCGCTGGTGGCCGCGCAAGCGGAGGCGACTCAGGCGGCAATAGCGGCGAGATTAGCAGAGTTGGGCGATCCCGATCCGAAGGAGTCAGCGGCAAGCATCCTCGTCCTGATGCGCGGGCTTTCCGTTTCCGCCAGAACGAACGCTAGCCGGAACGACCTGGATTCCGTTGTCGATCTGGTGCTGTTGGCCAAGCGTTAAAGGTGCAGCCTTGCTGGGAGCATGTAGGCTGTTTTGACTGCGGGTCGGCTCCCGACTCTGTCATGCCATTTCGACACATTTGGAAAGTCATTCAAGTCGATGCGCTGCCAGTCATGCCTCCGCACCCAGGGAAAGATCATCATGTCGGCGATGGAATACGCCCCCGTAACGTATGCCTGCCCGGTGAGTTGGCGTTCTAACACCCCATATAGATGCTGTGCTTCGCTGTTGTAGCGATCCCGCGCGTATGTTGCGTCTTGAGGGGCTTTGCGGTTGAAGTGGTGCGCTTGGCCAAGCATCGGACCAAATCCGGCGGCTTGCCAGAACAGCCACTTCAACACGTTGAACCGTTCCGTTGTGTCGTGCGGCAGGAATTTGTCCGTTTTTTCAGCGAGATAAAGCAAGATGGCCCCGGATTCAAAAAGTGTTTGAGGTGGCACATGGTCGTGCGGCGCATGATCGACGATCGCGGGTATCTTGTTGTTCGGATTGATGTCCAGAAACGCAGGTGTGAACTGTTCGTTGTTCTGGATGTTGATCGTATGCACCTGATAGTCGAGCCGCAATTCTTCGAGACAGATCGCGACCTTGTGTCCGTTCGATGTGTTCCAATAATAGAAATAAATCATCTTTCACCCCGAAGACACTGATCAGGTTCCCATCGGGGTCGCGAAAAAGGGTGGATACCGATCCTGTATCATCCAGCACCAATTCGCGCCAAACGACATCGACGTCCTCGGTGTCCAGATGTGCGGTAAACCCACCCAGATCAGGCACCTCAAGAACGATGGCCTTGAACCCTTGGGTAAGGAGATGATCCGGCGGTGCCGCATCCAGTTGTTTCAACCGCGATGAACCCGTCACCTCCAACAGTTCGAGTTGCAGCGCGCCGGAGGCGATGAATGCAACATGCGCTGATACAGGTTCAAAATAGGTTCGGGAGGTGACGCCGAAGCCCAGAACCCTTTCATAGAAAGCGATGCTGCGGTCAAGATTTGCTACTGAGATCGCAACACTCTTGAAGGCCAGTTTGAATGTGGCATCAGTGTTGGACGCGGCATTCCCAAAGTTATCCTGCATGGTCTGGGGTCCTCAATTTTGTTTCTGCATGGTGCACGACGTCAAATGCGGGGCGTTTCGTCAGTGCTTCAAACCAATCCTCGACCACGGCTGGCAATTCATACTCCGGCAGCATCGTCCGTAGTCTGCTGATGCCGACGGCCAAGGGTATGTCGCTCAGTCGCAGGCCTTGATCCAAGGTCTGCACATCCGTCAGCCGGTTTTCCGCCAGCAATGACATGTTGTGATCGATGCGCGTGAACAGCGCCTTTCCCTCGCCAGACTCAAAGCGCAACACCTTGTCCCGCCATCCTTCCAGAAACAGGGTCCTGATCGGTGGCCAATAGACGTTTGAATGCCAGTCCAACCAACTGTCATCAAAGGACCGCGCCTCTGAATCTGTCGGGTAGATGCCGGTCGCGCCGGTTTTCGTCGCGAGGAACCGCAGGATGGCATGGGACTCCCAGACAGTAGCCGTTCCGTATTCCAGAACGGGGATCGTGCCGTTGGGGTTCAGTCGTCGGAATTCCGGCGTATCGAGGCCGCCAAAGGGGCCACCCACCTGACGGTGATCTACCGTCAAACCCAATTCCGCACTTAGCCAAAGAACCTTCTGTACATTTGTGGACGTGTCACGCCCCCATAGGCGGATCATACGGGCGGCTTTCCGCGCCGCCAATCAAAGGCGTGTATTTCAAGCGATGACCAGACCCCCGCCTGCGCAAAAGGGTCCTGATCCATGAAACGGCGTACAGCCTCGGGCGTTTCGGCCTCATAGATAAAAAATGACCCTTCGGGCTCTCCGTCCATTCCGACAAGGGGGCCACTTATGATGACCTTAGTGTCTGCCCCTGCCGCGTCCAGATGGGCCTTGTGCCGGGGATGCAAGTCGCCGCGGGTATTTGATACACCGGGACGGTCGAGTGCTTTGGCAACGAAATACATGGTCCCGCCTCCTTATGTGTTGCGCACAAGCGAGATGACGTTGTGCACGTGGTAGAAAGGATTGGGCACACCGTATTCCTTTGCGCGCCTTTCATCGTCAATCAGGTCGAAATCGCGTACCAGGCTTTCCTTTACGCCAAAGACGACATCGGACTCGATGTAGGGATCACCCTCGACGAACAGATGGCTGGTGATTGGTTCATGACCTTCAGCCATCCCAATGAAATGGATGTGTGCGGGTCTGTTGGGGTGGCGACCTGCTGCCAGAACCATTTCCCCGACCGGACCATCTGTCGGGATCGGATAAAAGCTCGGTAGAATAGAGCGGAACCAGAATGAACCGTCCTGCTGGGTGGTGAACAAGCCGCGCAGGTTCAGATCAGGTAGCTCGCCGGGTTTTTGAACGTCATAGAAACCATCTTCGTTCGCCTGCCAGATATCGACTTTTGCGTCGGGAAGCAGGTTGCCGTCAGTGTCGGTGACCGTGCCAGTGACGACCAGTGCTGCACCGCTGCCGTGACGCGCGACGTTTTCGCCATTTGGATAGGCGGGGCTCTCGACCATATGAAACGGGCCAAGCACGGTTGATTCCGTTGCATCGGCGGGTTTGCGGTTGTTGATCGCATCGACAAGCGTGGAGACCCCGAAGACATCTGACAGCAGAATGAATTCCTGCCGCTTTTCATCGCATTTCTGTCCCACAGCGGTGAGAAATTCCAAGGCCTGCATCCATTCTTCCGTTGTCGGTTCGACTTCGCGGATCAAGGCGTGCAGGTTGCGCACGATTGCCTCGGATACCTCCTTGAGCCGCGGGTTCGGACAGTCTGCATAGCGGCTCAGGACTTCTTCAGTTGCGTTTTCCTCGGTGAAATTTCTGGTCATTGGAGTGTTTCCTTTTGTGGGATGGAGGCAATCTCGCGCGCGGCGCGCAGAATTTCTGTGATGTCTCGGGAAGCCGCCTGAAGCATCGGTACAATGCTTTCCCGGAGCCGTTTTGACGGGTATCTTGTCGGCGTGGAACTGAAGTTCAGGGCGCTCAGAACGGCTCCGTTCGGGGCTGTGACGGGAACGGCGACCGAGATGAGACCTTCTTCCAGCTCTTGATCAACAATGGAGAATCCATCGCTGGCCGATGCCGAGATCACGTCGCGCAAGCTGCTGCTCGCGGAGATGGAAAACCGTGTTCGACGCGGCAAGTCGACCATGTCCAGAAAATGCGCGACTGCGTCCTGGGGTTGGCTGGCCAACATGACACGGCCCATCGACGTATGCGCGGCTGGTAGGCGGCTGCCGACTTCGAGATGAACGGACACGACCCGTCTGCTGGGCGCGCGGGCAACATAAATGATATCGTGATCAACCATGACCGACATCGAACACGCCTCGCCGGTCTCGTCGGCGACGTGTTTCATAGGTGGCAGTAGCGTGTTCCAGAAGGTGCCGTCGGCGATGGGTGTATCGGCCAACTTGCTGATTTTTGGCGTGGGCAAAAATAGGCTTTGGCTTTGCCGCAAGTAGCCTTCGTCACAAAGCGTGAGCAGGAATCGCCGCGCCGCCGCGCGGCTGATCGCCACTCCCTGTGCGGCTTGCGAAATGGTGCAGCCCTCTGCCTGAGGGGCAACAAACCGCAGCACCGCCAACCCCTTTATCAGGGTCGAGCTGCGTTCTGAACCGGATCGGGACATCTGCATATCTCAGAACTTGCCGAACCGAAACGTCAGAACGCCGCAAAGTACAAGGCAAAGACCAAGTAGGCGACTGATCGTGATTGGGCGTTCCTGTCCACCGAACAAGCCGTAGTGATCAGCCAATGATGCCGCGACAAGTTGCCCGGTCACGACGATCATCAGAAAAAGGGCGATCCCGATGATCGGTGCGATCGTTATGCCCGCCGTGACGAATGCCGCCCCAGCCAACCCACCGAGCCAGACCCACCAAGGGGCATCTGTAATAGCTGTGAAAACCGGTTCGCGTTCCTGCCACAGGGCGAATGGCAGAATGACAATGATACTGATCGCCAGTGAAAACAGAACGGCTGCAAAGGGAGACGCCAAGCGGCGGCTAATTTCGGCATTCACCGCTGGCTGAATGCCCATCAACATACCGCAGAGAAGCGCAGCGCTTGCGCCGAAGACAAACAGCATCATGGAGGGCCTCTTTTTTGCGGGGATGACAATCATGGCTGCAACCAGAACAACGAGATCGTGGGGAAAGCTGTCAAAATGATCATGACAATCGCCATGATCCCAACGTAGGGCATCGCGCCTTTGAAGATGTCGACAAGTGTGATGTCATCGCGATCCAGTGTCGCTTTGACGACATAGACCGTGATGCCAAAGGGGGGCGTCAGCAGGCCGATTTCGACGGCAATGATTGTGACGATTCCAAACCAGATCATCGGATCCCCGATGACGACGCCGTGGGTGATGTCCGGCACAATCCCGATCACAAGTGGAACGACAATCAGGATGATCGAGGTCGAATCCAGAAACATCCCCAATAGGATGATCACGGCAAAATAGCCGAGCATGAAGCCCCAGAACGACACACCTTGTTCCAGAAACACCGAAACGATCGCATTCGGGATACCCGACATGACCAGCATCTTGGTGAACGCCGAAGCCGCAACTATAAGCATCAGGATCGTGACGGAAATGACGCCGGTTTCCTTCATCACGCGCCACAGGCTGCGCCACGTGAGGGACCGGCGCAATACTGCGACCACGAGGGTTGCGGCGGCACCGACCGCGCCCGCCTGGGTCGGTGTAAAGACACCACCATAGATGCCGCCCATCACGATAAAGACCAGAAACAGGATCGGAAAAAGGGCTTTGAATATCTCACGGGCCGAAACCGGTGAAATATCATCGGCGATTGCCGGGCATCCGACGCGTTCGGGTGCGAAACGTGCCGCCAGATAGATGAACAGACAAAAGGATGCAGCAAGTAGAAGGCCGGGCAGGGTGGCCGCGATAAACAGGCTGCCGACGCTTGTTTCGGTCACAAATCCATAGATGATCAGCAGCAGACTTGGCGGTATCATCATACCCAGCACCGAAGACCCGGCCACGGTTCCTGCTGCAAACCCTGGAGAATAGTGATGTTCTGTCATTTGCGGGACAGCCACGCGCGTGAACACAGCCGCCGACGCGATGGAAATTCCGGTGATGGCGGCGAAGACCGTGTTGGCGGCGACTGTCGCAATGGCCAGACCGCCGTAAAGTCGGCGCAACAGTGCGGCCATGACACGGTAGGCGTCTTTGCCCAGATCGGACGCATCGACAAGCAGGCCCATCAGCACAAACAAGGGCACGACACCGAAATCGAACTTGTTGATGGAACCGGTCGCGGCTGAGCGGATCGTTTTTACGGCGAGCGTAGGGTTGTCGCGGATCAGCCAGACGCCGACCAGCGCTACCAGCATCATCGCGACCGGGATGTGCATTCCCAGAAGGATCATCGCGACCAGCGCACCAACGGCGACTGTGCCGATCCAGACACGGTCGGGATTGGGCGAAAAGGCAATGATGAGGATGATCGCAACAAGAACGACAGACACCAGCACAACCGATTTCCAGGCGTGGCCAGCCGTGATGTCACGCAACTGGTGAATGGATTGAAAGGCAAATTCGATCGCCGTCATCACGACGCCCAACAGGATGATCGCCTTGATGGGCCACACCTGCATTGTGAAGATGCCTTGGGTACCGATGAACTCGCCATTCAGCAGCGCGGATGTGGTGGGCGCGATCAGGGACCATGCGAGCGCGCCGAAGATGCCAAGACCACAAAGACAAAAGATCAGATTTAGCGCGGCGGCGAACGAGGGCGTGCGGATTTCCAGGCTTGAGATCAGGAAGTCGGCGCGTGTCATGCGCTTTTCAAACAAGGTGTGGGGCAGCTGTGCAAAAACGACGGCCACAATGGAGGCGGCTGTGAGTTCAACGACGCCGTATAGAGGCCGCGAGAACACTTTGAGGCCGATGACATCGGCGCATATCATCACCATGATCACGAATATCCAGGATGTCGCTCCGGCTGCGAGAAACGCGGCGCATTTTGAAAATGCGATGTGCAGGCGGTCAAACCAGCTGCGTTGTCTTGATCCTTCGGGATCGTCAGCATCGAAACCACGATGCAACAGGGTAGGTGAACGCGACATTTGAATTCCTTCTCAGAGCCGGGTTGCCCCGCGACAGCATGTGCCGCAGGGCCGCGCTTGCGCCGCTTTATTGATCCCAGTTGCGACCTGGCTCGATTCCGGCCGCGCGCACGGCACTCATGAAGGCGGTGAGGGTGTCCGGGCCCGCTGGATGGCGCGAGGCCCAGTCACCGGCCAAGTTTGGAAGTCGGTCGATCCACGCTTGCCGTTCCGTCTCAGAAAGGGTTGTGACGGTGACGGCGGGATCATCACGCATGGCCTGAAGCGCGGTATCGTAGCGGGCCTGCACCTGCTCTGCGTGAAGGGTTGCGTATTCCGAGCCCAATTCGCGCAGGACGGTCTGGACATCGGGGGATAACCCGTCCCAGCTGTCTTTGTTGACGGTCAGCCCACCGGTGTATTGTGCGCCAACACCGACAAGGGTCAGGTAGGGGGCAACTTCGTGCAGCTTGTTGGGATAGGTACCGGTGATGATCGAGATGACACCGTCGGCAACACCCGTCTGCAGAGAGTTATAATACGTTGGCAACGCGCCATTGACAGGCACAGCGCCAATCGCGGACATCCAGTTGCCTGAGGGACCCGGCGCAAGAATTTTACGCCCCTCCAGATCAGCAAGTGAAGTCACGGGGAACGTGGTCAGCAGATGGTAGGTTTCCACACCAGAAGACCCGAGAAAGACCTGATTGCGCGCCTCCCATGACTGCGCCATGGCCGGTACGGTTGCATTGATCTCATTCATGATGCGCATCAGTGTTGGCTGATCATCAATGACGAACGGTGCGTAATAGGTGATGGTCTGCAACGGCATCTTGGACTCTTCCCAAAGTCCCGCGCCGACCCATCCCGCATCGACCAGCCCGTCTTCGACAGCTTCGAGGGTGTCCTGAAACCCGAACAGGGCCCCGCCATAGCTTTCGGTCCATTCAACGCGATCTTGCGACCCCATCGCCTCAAGGCGCGCATTTGTCTGGCCAACCACGTGATCGGACAAGACGCCAACCCATGGAACCACCGTTGGATGGCTCGATCCCATCGTGAGATTGAACGTCTCGGCCGAGGCCGTGTGAGCGGTCAGCAGGACGGCTGCCGCCAAAGCGGATTTGGGTAACATTATTTCCTCTCATGTTCGATAATCGAACGAAAATTAGTTTATGTAATGATGTTGACAAAAATAAAGACAGCCGTCAAGAACGATTACTACAAAAATATGAACTTCCGGATCACTTTCCATGCAGGTCGATGTTTCGGTGGTTCGATAATCGAACAAAAGTAAGGAAAAGCAGATGGATACAGATACACTTGATGCGAACGCGCGCGCCGATGTCCGCGAAGCCCGCGCCCGGATTACCAAAGCAGACCCGGCGACCCTGGACCTGCTTTTGCGGGATGCCAGAACGCATTATGGGTTTTCCGACAAAGAAGTCAGCGATGACGTTCTGAAAGAGCTTTACGACCTCACCAAATGGGGTCCAACCAGCATGAACCAACAGCCTGCACGGTTTGTTTTTGTGCGCAGTGCCGAAGCCAAAGAGCGTTTGCGTCCCGCATTGATGGAACCGAACCAGGGCAAGATGATGTCTGCCCCAGTGACTGCGATTGTTGCGTTCGATACAGCCTTTTTTGAAAAGCTGCCTGTCCTGTTTCCGCCAAACCCCAAGGCGCGTGACATGTTCGCGGACAACGCCGAAATGGCCGCCGGAAATGCGTTTCGCAACGGCTCTATGCAGGGCGCATATTTTCTGATCGCGGCGCGGGCACTGGGCCTTGATGCGGGGCCAATGTCGGGCTTCAATCCTGCCGCCGTCGATGAGGCGTTCCTTGCTGGGACCACATGGAAGTCTAATTTCCTGTGCAACCTGGGGTACGGCGATGAAGATAAACTGTTCCGCCGCCTGCCGCGCTTGGACTTCGACGACGTCGCACGAATCTTCTGAAGCACAGATGGCGACGTTCACTACATTATCCGAGGCCATAAGGGACCACGTCTCAAGCGGCCAGTCTGTTGCGATGGAGGGGTTCACTCACCTGATCCCCTTCGCCGCGGCCCACGAAGTCATCCGTCAGGGCGTCGAGGACCTGACGTTGATCCGAATGACACCTGACATCATTTATGACCAACTTGTCGGAGTGGGCGCCGCACGCAAGATGGTTTTTTCCTACGCAGGCAATCCGGGTGCGGGTCTGCTTCACCGCGTTCGGGATGCCGTAGAGAACGCGTGGCCACGGGCCATCGAGCTGGAAGAACACAGCCATGCAGCAATGGCGAACGCCTACCATGCAGGTGCCGCCAACCTGCCGAGCGCCGTGTTCAGAGGGTACCGCGGGACAGACCTGACAAACGTCAACCCGAACATAAAATCCGTCATCTGCCCATTTACCAATGAAACGCTGGCCTGCGTTCCCGCAATACGTCCCGACGTGGCGATCATTCACGCACAGCGCGCTGATCGGAATGGCAATGTTCAGATTGAGGGCATCATTGGCGTGCAAAAGGAAGCGGTGCTGGCGGCCAAAGCGGCCATCGTGACCGTTGAAGAGATTGTCGACGACCTTCGGGCGCTGCCAAACCGCAACGCGAATACCTGCATCCTGCCAGGTTGGTGTGTCACTGCGATCTGTCATGTGCCCAAGGGCGCTGCTCCGAGCTATGCCACCGGCTATTACCCGCGCGACAATGATTTTTATCTGGAGTGGAGCAGGATTTCGTCTGATCGAGACAGGTTTCTGGCGTGGATTGAAGAACATGTTCTGGCGCATCCATTCGACGCTTCAGTGCAGGAGGGTGCCCGATGACCACCATTTCGCCCAAGGAATACATGACGGTTTCTGCTGGTCGTCTGTTGCGCAATGAAGATGTGTGTTTTGTCGGCATCGGTGCGCCGTCTGCCGCCTGCAATCTGGCCCGCCTGACACATGCGCCTGAGATCACCCTGATCTACGAATCCGGTACAATTGCCACCACACCCGATCGGTTGCCGCTGTCCATCGGCGACGGAGAGCTGCACGATACGGCACTGACAACGGTGTCCGTTCCAGAGATGTTTCAATACTGGCTTCAGGGTGGGCGGATCAGCATTGGCTTCCTTGGCGCGGCACAACTTGACCGGCGCGGTAACCTGAATACGACGGTCATTGGCGGCTATGATGCCCCCAAAGTGCGTTTGCCGGGTGGCGGTGGCGCGCCCGAGATCGCGACGCAGGCGCGCGAGATATTCATCACAGCCGAACAGTCCAAACGTACGTTTGTCGACAAGATCGATTTTCTGACAAGCCTTGGCCACGGCCAATTCGGTGAAAGTCGTGGCACGTTTGGTGTTCATACAAAGGGTCCCACGCAACTGGTTACGGATCTGGCCATATGGGACATGCTGGACCCTGACGGGCTCAAGGTTTGCGATCCGGACTTCCAGGCACAGACGGCGGAATTTGTCGTTGTCTCGCTCCATCCTGGGGTGACGCGCGATGATGTCGTAGCCTCAGTCGGGTGGACCGTTCGATTTGCGCCCCACCTCGGGGTCACGCCCACTCCAACACCGCTTGAACTCGAAACACTGCGCGCCTTGCACGCGCGGTCAGCCAATACCCAATAGAAAGAGCCAAGTTATGCGTGCCTTCACATATGAACCCCAAAAATCCCGTGTTCTCTTCGGCTCTGGAACGATAACAGAAATCGAAAGTGAAGCCGAGCAGCTTGGCGTCAAGCGATTGCTGGTGCTGGCGACGCCAGAGCAAGCAGATCAGGCGGGGCAGGTTGCACAACAGGCGGAAAAGCGGGTCGTTGGTATGTTCGCAGGCGCGACAATGCACACACCGACCGATGTCACCGAGAAAGCCATGACATCGCTCAAGCAGCATGATGCAGATGGTATCCTCGCTATTGGTGGCGGTTCGACAATCGGGCTTGGCAAAGCAATTTCCGTGCGCGCGGGACTGCCGCATATCGCTGTACCCACCAGCTACGCCGGATCGGAAATGACCCCGATCTTGGGTGAGACGGCGGATGGGAAAAAGCTGACCCGTCGCGACCCAAGCATCCTGCCTGCGACCGTGATCTACGATGTTGATCTGACTCTCAGCCTGCCATGGTCAATGACGGTCACGTCCGCGATGAACGCCATGGCGCACGCGGTGGAAGCGCTTTATGCAAAAGACCGCAACCCCGTTGTCGAAACGCTGGCTGAACGTGGCATCCGCGCTTTTGGAACGTCGCTTTGCGTGCTCAAATCAGCCCCGGATGATCCAGACGCTCGAAGTGATGCATTTTTTGGTGCATGGGCGTGTGGCACTTGTCTCGGCCAAGTCTCAATGGCGCTGCATCACAAGCTTTGCCATGTTCTTGGTGGCACGTTTGATTTGCCTCATGCTGCCACACACACCGTTATCCTGCCACATGTAACGGCCTTCAACGGGATGGACGGTCAGCTTGCTGCGATTAACCGTTCGCTCGGTGGGAGCAAGCCGGGCCAGGCGCTTTTTGATCTTGCAGCAGATCTTGGTGCGCCACTTAATCTGGCGGATCTGGGTTTTTCACAAGGTGACATTGCGCATGCTGCGGACGTTGCCATGGAAAGTCCGTATTGGAACCCAAGACCATTTAGACGCAGCGATATCATCGCTATTTTGAACGCTGCCCTGCATGGCGAGCGCCCCGTAGGATGAGCATGCGGGACGTCTATATTTGTGATTACGTGCGTACGCCCATTGGCCGGTATGGTGGCGCGTTATCGTCCGTTCGCGCGGATGACCTCGCGGCGATTCCGATCAAGTCTCTCATGGAACGCGCGCCTCATATTGCCCCCGCAAATCTGGGAGAAGTTGTTTTCGGGTGTGCAAACCAATCGGGTGAAGACAACCGCAATGTTGCGCGTATGGCGCTCTTGCTGGCCGGTGTTCCTGATTCCGTTCCGGCAACAACGCTCAACAGGCTGTGCGGGTCCGGGCTTGATGCTGTTATGTATGTGGCACGCGCCATTCAGGTCGGCGCTTATGACCTTGCAGTTGCAGGTGGCGTAGAAAGCATGTCGCGCGCGCCTTTTGTGATGCCAAAGGCAACTTCCAGCTTTTCAAGATCTGCTGAGGTTCACGATACGACTATCGGCTGGCGCTTTGTTAATCCGGAGATGAATGCCGCTTACGGTGTCGATTCCATGCCGGAAACGGCTGAGAACGTTGCAGAAGACTTTGGTATTTCGCGTCAGGATCAGGATGCGTTCGCCCTGCGATCTCAGGTACGGGCGGCCGCTGCACAGACCAACGACAGGCTTGCTCAGGAGATCATCCCGGTTCCGATAGAAGATCGAAAGGGCAATGTCACCCTGGTCGACACGGACGAACATCCGCGATCGGCGACCATGGAACAGCTCGCTGCGCTAAGGGCACCATTCCGGTCGGGCGGCAGCGTTACGGCTGGAAATGCATCGGGGGTGAACGATGGTGCTGCGGCTCTTTTGCTTGCGTCTGGTGGGGCGGTAAGAACGCATGGGTTGAATCCCATTTCCAGAGTTGTAGCGGGTGCAACTGCTGGCGTATCGCCTAGAATTATGGGCATGGGTCCCGCACCAGCAACTCTCAAACTTTGCCAGCAGATCGGGATGAAACCGACAGATTTTGATGTGATCGAACTGAACGAAGCCTTCGCGAGTCAGGCCTTGGCGGTTCTGCGCAAACTCGGGATTGCGGACGATGCCTCTCACGTCAATCCCAATGGCGGCGCGATCGCGCTTGGACACCCCCTTGGAATGTCGGGAGCGCGGCTTGCCGGCACTTTGGCGCTGGAATTGCAAAACACGGACGCACGTACTGGGCTCGCCACGATGTGCATCGGGGTCGGTCAAGGGATTGCCTTGGCCTTACAGAGGCCTTGAAAAGAACGCTTAGTATAAATGTCTTTGCGTATGCAGTAACGATAATCTCCAGCTATCGTTACTTCGCGCATCGCCAGAGCGGTTGGTAGGCTGGTCACAATGGTGGAATGCGCCTGTAGACATCGTCAGATTCAGACTACCATCTTGATGATCGCGTTGACGAGAGGAGCTTCATCCCCGGCGAAGCTTGATATCATGGCATTCATTAACTCGTCCTCCTCTATGTTTTCCTCGACCATCTCAAGGCTGGCGACCTGCATGAGGATATCGAGCAACGTGAGTTGGCAACGCCCATTACCCTCGCGAAAGGGATGGACGGCGTTGATGTCAGCGATGTAGTGGGCCGCGCGCTCAGCGAAATCTTGAACACTGCTGGTGTCAGCCAGGTGGTTCTCTTCAGAGAGTTCGCGAAAGATCCTGTTCATCTCGGCATCGATGTACTCTGGATAGCAGAACCAATTCCCACCCTTAGCGGTTCGAACTTGTCTCGCTTGTCCCGCCCATGTGTAGACGTCTTGGAAGAAGTGATGATGGATCGCTCGATAATGCATATAGTCGAGCGCACCTTCCGGCAGCGGCTCCTCAGACCGAGTTAAGAACATAAGCTGCTCGAACTGATCAAGCTCGTCCTGATCGGTTAGGTCGGCCTTGTTCCTCAGAACGTTGGTGTCGGGATAACAGAGGGGATCCTCAGTGACGTCGTACCGGCTCATTTCCCTTTTTTGTTGGTAAAGGTACCGGTGATCGCCGAACGAAGTGCGTCGCCTTTGAGGCCGCGATCGGAATAGGTCTTAAGTGTTTTGGCAGATTTCGAGGTGGTGGTTACACCCTCGACCTTGGCAAACTTGGTGGCCTTGCTTTTGCCCAAAGCCTTGGTCACGAAGCGTCCTGTGGTCGCCGATCTCTTGAGTGCGGTGCTCTTGCTCATAGGTCTAACTTACCACGCTCCGTATTGAATGTGTATGAAGATTTCGCTCGGTAGCACCACCATCGTGACGGTGCAGGTTGGACCATTGAGAAGCCTTCTTTTCGGGCGATGGGCACTGATGAGCCCGTCCGCCAGAGCGGTAACGATAATGGGACCCATTATCGTATTGGCGGCTATTCAATTGATTCTACACGGTCACTTGCTAAGCCGACCTATAAGGTCCGCTTTCATGACTCAGGTGATAAGACGAGGTACGCGATGGAAAGCCGACAAGGTCATTCGCATTCCAATCGTTCGCCCTGTCGCCACTTCTCGGGCAGGATAAACCGACCTTGCCAGATGCCCCTTTCGGCATCCTTGGCTTCCTCCTGAACTTCGAGATACCGGGCACGCATTTCAGTTGGAAGGTATCGCTCGTAGACGACTGCGTGCCCTTGGCGGACCATTTCGAGGTTTATGTCACGTTGCCCCATAAAAATGGTCGCCACAGGCCGTCCATAAGTCGATTCCCCAGTAAAACGGTATGTTGCTTCTCCGACCAGTAATCCAGAGAGAACCCAGGTTGCTCGTTGCCCACAAGGATAGCAGCTGCCGTTGCTTCTTTCGCACATCTGTTGTTTCTCAGGCGTATCGATGCCGAACATCCGGATCTGAATCAACGGTGTGTCACCGTCCCGGATAATATCCGCCTCAACATCTTCCAGAAAGGCGACATACGGATCAGCCGCAGCAGTAGCTGTCATCAGTGTTGTTACAGCGAGTGCAGCAACAAAAGCTTGGATCACCACCATCTTCGAATTCTCCCAGAGTAACGCGGTTAACAAAAGTCATTGCCTAGGCGGAGCTAGTGTTCTGAGTTCTTGCTGGAGCTTCAGCAATTCAGCGTCGAGGCGACCAGCGATCTCATCTTCGCGGGTGTCAGATGCGCAGTATGGCCTGTTGTAGAACCCAGCGGTTCGGCACAGCTGTGGAGTATGACCTGAAAGGTCACCGGCGCGACACGCCCGGCACAATCTGAACGTTGCGGCGTCGAGCTGAAGTGAATAGTCCAAGACTGACACACTTGGTTCATCCGGCTTGAAAACCTGCGACCCGCTGCGGTTCGTGAACCAAGTATTTACATGCTGAATCACACGAAGTGGGTCAGAGACATCGCGCTCCATGTCAAAGCGGAAACCCAGCAATCCGAGAGAAGATCTGGGAACCCGCCCAGCTGAGTGGCAAGAAATACAAGATGAGCGAATATTATCCGCAGGTCCGTTGGCGCGGCCGTTGAATCCCAATGTTGGCCGCGCATCCCAACCGTACATGATCCCGTCCAGTTCAGGGTTTATCCAACTTTCCGCTATCTCCCGGTTATAGACACCCGGATCATCGCCCCACTGAAGTGAAACCGGCACGAGATTGTCAAAGAGGCCATCCCCTTGTCGCGGGCCGACCCAGCCGAAGGTGCCAAACACCCAGCCCGTTTCCGCGGCACGCTGGTCCTTCACCGCAATGTCGACCTGCAAGAGCCTGACGACCGTCTCGACGCGGTTTTCTGCGGGACCGCCCGAGGGGGTTGGATCAATCAGTGCCTTGAACTCTGGCGCACCCTCGAGATAGCGGACTTCATCTGGATCGGCGTCAGTGAACAGAAACTTCGTCGAAACGGTGTTCCTCGGAAATCGAACTTGAACGGGCAGCGATGGGTCGCATGGATCGGCGAAAATATCTCCGAAAGTTGTCGCGCCCGCGACATTGTAGAACCCTATAGCCCATACCTGGTACTCATCAGAACTCCCCACGGACAGGTCTCCGGTGTCTGGCCCGCGCTCTTTGGTCAGACCCATGCGTCGTTCTCTTCCTGACGTACCGTAGTCCATCCAAAGTGACGCCCACCATTGCTCGTCACCGGTTCCCACAAGCCTATCGCCGTCAATTTTGAAACCAAGTCGAATTTGAGACAGGACCGCATCCATGTATTCTCGGGGATCATTTGTGAAGGAATGATCCAACCATGGCGTATCGAAATTAGTTATGCGGTCAGGGTAGTCAGTTCGCCAATTTGCAATCGGTCCAGTACCAACATTCATCGTACTACCAGAAAAATCAGCGCAATTTGCAGAGGCCAATGTTGCAGAGGTGAGCGTAAGCAAGGCGGTAAATATAGAAATGAAAAGATGTCTCATAATCGTTCCGTACGAAATTTTGCAATGAAGTTCAGGTTCAACTTTGGTCATTCGATGCTTCATGTCGACTCTTTCCCGCGATTTTCGCGTCGAACCATATGTGTCGATGATCAAGGAACCCGTTTGGATTGTTTCGCGAGTTGAGGGATACTCTACCTTTCGGCAATCAAAAGGATGTCGTCTTGATCTTGTATCGTGTCTGGTCGCCGTGAATGAACTGCTCCATCAGAACGAAATCAGCTGGATGGCATCCTAGCACCTCGTCTAAAGTGCGTCCGTTCACTGCGGCTTCGGCTTCGGGTTCAGACAAGTCTTTACACATCGGACCGTCATCGCCGCTATAGACAATCGAATGGCGTTTCTCACTTGGCAATCTCGCCATGAAGGTTGCAGCGATCTCGCCTTCCATAAATCCAGAAAGTTTGAGCATCAGTGTGTTCGTATGAGTGAACGGAACGCCATCCCTTGCCTTACTGTTATGCCAAGAGCAAAGCGGCATCAAATAGCTGTCCGCTCCAAACTCAACTTTACCGTCCGGATTGGGCGTCATGTGTCCGCCAACACTGAATTTGGGGTGAGAGTTTCCATCCGGCGTCTCGTTCGTGACATAACACAATGAGTTTATTCCATTGACGATGAGCAGACCCTTCCAGCTTTCCCCATTGATCTGGGGATCATCCGAACTCCCATCAACGTTGTACAAGACGCCGGGATAATTGATCAGCTGGGACCCGGTCGAATAGAGCTCGACCTGACCCCAGCGATCCACAAAGGCTGCTAATAAGTCTTTCTGTTCACCCAAATCCATCGAAACATCGTAGCGGCGAAGAGGTATGCAAGCAAATTCTATCTATGGTCTTGATCGAAAGCGATCGGTCAGCAATGGTTCAAGTGAAATTGAAGTAACGATAACTAGGAATTATTGTAACACGCATCCAGTGACGAAAGCTGCCGTCCACCCGCCGACGACTAATGGCAAGAATGCGGGACAGAACTGACATTTCGTTTGCGCAAACCTACGTCCGCTTCGGTGCGGCAGTCAGTAGAACTCAGATATGCCGATAAGGGTTTTCGCGATCCCAGTTAAAATAGAACGAGCCATCTTCAGATAGCTCAGGAAACACACTCTTAGGCTCAAAGCGCTCAATAGAATGAGAAGGAATCAAGAATTCATGCGCCTCGTCGTTTGACAACTCAACGAAGTGTTCATCAAACCATTCACTAGCGATAACCCGATTATGATATTGCGCCATCCACTGATACTTGCCTTTGATCCGGGAGTTGCTCCCGGCTTCCGCTAGACTTGTTTCTATTAGCTTTTTGTGAGTTGTGACGAACTCGTCGCCTGATTTGTAGCCGATGCCACAACAAACCATGTAGTCGATAAACGTCCTCCCATCATCGTCAGTTGCAGTTGCAATCGGCCAATCAAATCCTGGCAACCCTGCTCCGACTGATGCATCAAAATGTTCGTCAGCCAGTTCTCTGAAATCGACCTCTCCAAGTCCGTACAGAATTCGAGGAACGATTGCGTATTCTTTCTCGTAGCGATCAAGGTGAGCGTACATCAATGAGGACTTCAGTCGTTTAGCACTGATTGCACGCCCGCCAGTGACTGCACCTCGGATTGGAAAACCTGCCTCTAAGAACTTGCACTGCAGGATGCCAATTTCAAACGGAAGTCTGTAAAAGAACCCTGACGCAAGTTCAGGATCTTTTGGAACTGGTACTGTCAATACTAAAGTATCGGAAAACAGCTGGCTCTCGTACTTCCAAGGGAAAACACCGTTAAGCACCTCACTTTGAAGGAAGTACTCCAATCTGGCAAATTTGTGTGTTGCATTTTTGTCTGACGCTTCAACTCCAGCCAGCAAAGATGCGAAGCCCAAGATGTCAATCCAAACTATCACACACCATTTGGTCTTGTAGACCGGTATCTTTGGCATTTCCAAAGGCAACTCAGGCTGCATTCTCATCGCCCCTCAACAACCGCAGCGAATGTTCTCAAGGAGCGTAGTTCACAAGAACAGTATTCCACAAGTTCGATGCTAACGAGATGGCGGCATGCATGCGCCCTATAGTGTTGCGTAGGCATTAGCCGCACTGCAGAATAGCGGTCAAAGTGGGCTGATTGTGTTGAAAAACTCCAGTTTTGGGCCTCATCGATGAATTTTTTCGTCGTATAGGCCGATTAGGTCTTTGCGGCGAGGGGTTCGGCTAAATTGTCAGCCCGTAGCTCATATGCCAGCTCTCGCGCCCTCATGAACAGTCTTATCTGACTTTTTGGCGCATTGGGTTTTTGCAGGGAAATCGCGATATCTGGATTTTTGAGTTTTTCAACACAATCAGCTCTCTGCCGCCGTTAGACCGAGCGCAGCATGTTCCCTTCATGCTTGCATTTCGCTAATGGGGACGGCCCAAAGCCGCCGTCTGATCGGTGTACCGGATGCTGCGGCTGCAGCCCGCATAGCAGACATTGGCTCCAGCTCTACCAAACCGTACTTTCAGAGTATTCAGGTCATGTCAGCGCTGTCCTCTAGCTCATTTCATCGCAAGCCGACTTGGTGAACACCAAAGATGTTTTCAGGGACTAAGTCTTGTCTTCAAGTTCGTACGTTGCGTTGCTTCGTTAGTCTTTGATTTTCACCTCAGGAATGTCAGATTTGCTCCCTAGCCTGAAAGGCTTTCTTTGCAGCGGCGACAGCGTTCATGCAGGCTGGTACTCCTGCATAGACCGAAACTTGGGGACGGCCCATTACAGACATTCGTCAGCTGACCGCATTGCTGGCATGCGCTCAGGTCGCAAAATTGGGATGCGC
>CANKYO010000009.1 GCA_947488175.1 uncultured Paracoccaceae bacterium | reverse complement strand
ACCAAACCAACAAGATGAGCCAAACTCTCTCTTACTTTAAGCCGCCATTGGTTCCAAAAACCCTGACGACGGACACTTCACCATTGCGTTCGCCGCTTCCGGCCGATCCGCATTCTGATCACGGCGCGCCCGGACATGGCGCGGCTCCATCATCGCAAACGGTTTATCGCCAAACACACCTGTCAGGCGTGCCCATCCAAACACAAATGCTGCCCGAATGCCGATGCCCGCAAGATCACCCGTGAAGAGCATGAAGATGCCCGGGACGTCGCTCGTGCCATCAGAAAAACGCGCCAGTACAAGGTCTCGTCAAAGCTGCGAAAGAAGGTCGAGACGCTCTTCGCCCATCTCAAACCCATTCTGGGCCTAGGCCGTCTCCGATTACGCGGTCCATGTGGCGCGAATGACGAATTCCTCCACGCTGCCATCGCTCAAAGCCGCAGGAAACTGGCTAAGATCTTTCCTGCACCGCAGCAAACGCACAAAGCCTGACAAGAAAGGCGCATGCGCTCAGTTAAGCGCGACCTTCTCCGCGCCAGCAACACGTTGTTTTTCCACAGAATCGGCAGGAAGCAGCCATTCGCTGCACGTGCGCAAGTGCAAGGTTCAGCTCGACGAAGCGGACGTCTCGACTGTCACCAGTCGAAGAGGCCGTCTGCACTGTCAGGCCAACAAGTCAAAGAAGCGTTGCGGTGAAGGTTCGACCTGATCAGGGAAGGATACTATCCCGAACATTTTCGTGCTGCCGTGGAGGAACATGCCTTGCTCATCCATGTGCTCCGGTCTGTGCGGGTGGCTTCGGTGCGGTCAAGGCCGAAATGCAGCAACGATCGAGCGACCGGGTAAGGGGTTGTCTGGGTGTACGCAGCCCAGAACGGTTGGATACAGTGACCTTTGGAAAATGACCGCCTTCCGGCACTCTTGAGACAAAAGTTCATTTCTAGGTCGTTTCGCAATTGGCAATAAATTGACGAGTTGAGCAGAAGGCGGGGCATTGATGAGCTTCGGTTTCGAGTTGTATCCGGTTTCACAAGTCGGACATACATTTGCCCATTTTTTGAGCAACTGATGAACAAGAAGAAAATAGTTTGCAGCAGTGTCCGCTGTAAACCTCATTTGGAGACTAGTATGACATCTGTAACGAGACGGCAGGCCATTGGGATGGCAGCTGCAGCTGCCAGTTCTGCCTGCTTTAGCCCAGCATATGCGCAATCGTTAAAGAAACCAAAAGTTGCATATACGCTCTTATTTGCGCCTGGTGGCGAATACGGGTGGGACTACGAGCATGTTCGCGGCCTGCAGCAAGCCCGGGATGTATATGGTGACCGGGTTCAGATTGACGCCTTTCACGAGGTCGCTGAATGGGGAAATGGCGACAAGGAGAAGTTCCAGGAACTTGTCGACGATGGCTACGATCTGATTTTCACCACCTCTGCCGGCTACATGCGTTCAGCGGTGGAAATTGCACAGCAAAACCCAAATGTGATGTTTGAGTGCTTTGATGGTTACATCCGTGCAGAAAACATATCGACCTTCAACACGCGTTGGTACGAGGGGCGGTATGTAGAAGGTTTCCTTGCAGGTTCGATGTCAAAGAGTAATCGGGTTGGATACTTGGGGGCTTATCCAATTCCACAAGTGATCCGCGGCATAAATGCTGCCTATCTTGGCGCACGGTCGGTCAATCCTGACATCGAATTCGATATTGTCTGGCTGAACACATGGTTTGATCCTGATGGCGAAAGAAGCACTGCGTTAGACCTGTTGGATCGAGGAGCCGATGTATTGATGCAACATACGGTCACCACGGCAGCTGTCGAGGTAGCACAAGAGAATGGCATCTACAGCTTTGGACAAGGCTCCGACATGAGCAAGTGGGGTCCTGATGCGGTGATGACGTCCATGATCAATAACTGGGGTCCATACTACACGCGCCGTATTGGCGAATTTCTTGATGGCACCTGGAAGTCAGAGGACAACTGGTTGGGGTTGGGTCAGAAAATGGTGTCCATGGGTCCATTGCTCGAAACGCTCCCCAACCGCACGGTGCTGCAGGCTGAAGATTTGATCACGCGGCTTTCATCGGGTGAGCAGCATCCGTTCGTTGGTCCGCTGCGTAGGCAAGACGGCTCTGGGTGGCTCGCGCCAGGCGAAACGGCAAGCGAAAGCGATCTGTTGACAATGGACTACTATGTAGACGGGATAGCATCTGTCTATCCGTCGGAAGGCTAAGGGTACAAATATGTTCAGTAAATCTGGTAAGAGTTTCACCTCGCATTTGGCATTGGCGATCGCTCTTCTCGCGACGTCTCCAGCCTCGGCGGAGACGACACTGACGGCAATCGATGGCACTGTGACGATCAAGGGTGAACTGCGTGGTATCGACGAAACGGCCTATCGCATCATGACGCCATCGGGCGAACTTGTGGTACGCCGTGAATTCGTGACTTGTTCCGGGGATGGATGCCCTCAGGTGGAGACAGACGAAGTTGTCGATGATGGCGAAGTGACTTTGACATCGCAAGATGGTCGGGTCAAAATTGATGGGCGATTGGTTGATGTCACCAATACGTCCTACATCATTGACACTCCGGGCGGTCGCCTGACGGTACGCCGCGAATTCACCATTTGCGAGGGAGCGTCCTGTCCGAGCATCAACATCGAAAGCGATAGGTTCGCGGTCACTGTTTCCGGCACCGATGGCGCTGATCTTGTCGCAGCTATTGTCGGCGACTACGCGGCAGCCAAAGATTTTAACCTGACCCAACAGCTTGGTGGTGCTGACACGTTGCGCACATTGCTGGTCGGTAATGAGAGAGGTCTGGAAATATCGCGCATCGCAATTCGAGAGATGCAAGCGGCAGAGGCGATAAAGGCGCTGATCGATGGTGATAGTCAGTTCGCAATCACCCGTGATCGGATCACACCGGCGGTGCTTTCTGCACAGCTTGGAGCCGAAATCTCAGAAATCTCAGAATATCTGAATGAAGAAATCATTGGTCTGGATGCCGTCAGCTTTGTGGTTGGTGCCACCAGCGGCATCGATGTCATCAGCCTTGGTGACGCACAATCGATCATGAATGGCAGCATCAGAAACTGGTCGCAACTTGGTGGCGCGGATATGCCAATCAAGCTTCATACTATGGCTGACAACAGCGGTATGATGGATCAGCTTCGAGCGTGGGGTATGGTGAATACCGCCAACCTTCCTGACGCAGTCCTTCATAACTCTGTTGACGCCCTGAACGCAGCGATCAATGCGGATTCATCCGCCTTTGGTGTTATTTACAGATCGCAGGCATCTGGGGTGAAAGCTCTGAACTTGGCATCCGCCTGCAACATCTTTGTTGATAACTCGGACTTTGCGATCCAAACTGAAGAACATCCTCTAGCGCTGCGCTGGTACCAATACAGCATGAAAGATGGCGGGGGTTCTGAATTTGCCCAGAATGTCAGCCGGTTCATACCAACCGACTTTGGGCAGCAGTCTATCGCTTCGCGCGGGTTGGTGACGCAGCAATTGCAGATCGTGCCGATGCAGGAGCAGGGTGCGCGGCTGTTATCGACCGTTTTGGCCGGCAATGGTGATCGCGTGTCAAACACAGTCATGCGAAACTATTTCAATGAGGCATCGAATGCCCGCCGCATCTCCACATCGCTGCGGTTTCTGAGCGGCAATGCGACGCTCGACACCAAAGCGGAAAGCGACATTGATCGTATATCGGAAATCGTCCGTTCGAGTGAATACGAAGGCTATGAGGTTCTGGTTTTTGGGTTCAGCGACTCGTACGGTACGCTAGAGGCCAACCTGAACCTATCCGAACGGCGGGCCAACTCCGTGCGGGATCTGCTACTGAACAAGAACCCCGGCTACCTGGAAACCGGCACGGTACGTAGTTTTGGGATCGGACCAATCGCCCCGGTCGGCTGCAACGAGTTTGCCGAAGGTCGCGAACAGAACCGTCGGGTGGAAATCTGGATTCGGCCGCGGGCCTAACAAAGACACTATCTGAACGTCGATCTGGCGCCCCACTTTGGGGCGCCAGAATTTGTTTCAGACCTGAAATTCATAGAGTTTGATCTCTCACGACTCATCTCTTTTGCGATGCGTAGTGAGCGAGGTAAAAGAAACCAGAATGCAAATGACTCAAACGAAAAAGGGCATCCGATACGAATGCCCTGTCGAAACTATGAGAAGCTCATTCTGTTTCGTTAATTGTTGAGGTTCGCAGCGGAAACTTTCCACTCATATTGTGTAATCAGTGCCGTCATCTGCGCTTGGTGCTGCAAGGGCAACGTCACATTGGGTGATATGACTTTGGCGGCATAAGTTGCCGCGGACCAGTCGGTTCGTGCCGATGCCGAAACAAGCTGTGCCTGATGCTCGATCGTGTGTGCGACACCTACCATAACATATGTTGTTGGTACCCATGTCGTGTTAGCCGCTTTTGAGACTAGTTGAGCCTGATGCGTGACGGTCGCAGACGCGGCAATGGTGCCCACATATCTGTCAGCCATTCGGCCTGCGCTTGTTTCGGCGGTAGCACCCGTGCATATTACCACGCCGAGGGCTGCCGCCCCAATCGTTCTGTAAGTCATTATTCTCTCCTACTGACTAACCAAACCATCTGAAACCAACTCAGACGAGCCATCGATTAACTCACCTAACTAGCCTGAAAAAAATGCCGTAAATGTGACTGCGCGGGGTCAAAGTGTAGACCCACCTTGGATTTGTTGCTGGCCTAAAGGTCGCGGCTATGGTGCTGATTGGTTCACAGAAGCCCTGCAAGACGGGTTATATTCAAGGTTTAGGGCTGGGTATCAGCGTTGTCCCACACACTGTAAATTCGTACGTCATGAGATTTTGCGGTTGCGGCGAATGTCTCCTCTGACGGACCGCACCGCAGCATCAGGATGGGTTACTGGATGTCTCCATTGGGTCGAATTCAACCTACTGATACCATTATACGAATTGTCGGGAAGCGGTCAGTGGCTGCGGCTGCAAAATAAACAAGTCACGAGGAAAAAAGCGGACGCTCCCTTTGGTGAGCACGCTAACGGATGCGATCAGTGGGGGCATGATCAATTTCCTCTAGCAAGATGGACCTACCAATGCCCTACCATTAGCATATCGGTGGATATAAGTGTCCCGCCGGCCAAACCTTCAGTGGACCAAACAAGGAGTATCTGCTCTCCTATGGCCGGCGAAAACTTTAGAGTCGAAGTTGAACACGATCACCTGCGCAACTTGGCAAACACCTCGCCGGTGCAGGCGCGGGGGAATATGTAAACGGAAGTAGAAAATGCGGTGTCTTGAGGTACTTAAATGGGCTGCATGGCGCATAGGTAGGGCTCACCTGTGCGGCGCGTCGGCAAGCCTCGCTTCTAAGTCATTATCAAGAAACGAAATGGTGGGCGACCCTGGAATCGAACCAGGCGTGCGTCTCCGCGAGGGAGTTACAGTCCCCTGCCACACCTTGCGGCCTGTCGCCCACTGACGGGCTGATTACCTGCGGCCCCATGGTGCGTCAACAGCAAAAGTGCCGGATTTGCCTCATCCTCTTCACAGCCCGGTGCCGGTGCTATATCGCCCCACGCAAACCGGTGCAGATAGGAACGAAGATGAAGAAACCCAAATGGGTCATTGCCAAGGAGCAAGCCAAGCGCGTGGCGGCCAATGAGACGGTGTGGCTGTTTGGTCTGCACGCGGTCCGTGATGCGCTTGAAAACCCGGCGCGGGAGAAATTGCGTCTGGTGGTGACCCGCAATGCGCTGGAACGTCTGGGCGATGTGGTTGCCCAAAGCGGTCTGGAGCCTGAGATTTCCGATCCGCGCAAGTTTGCCGCGCCGCTGGACCCGCAATCGGTCCATCAGGGGGCGGCTCTGGAGGTCAAGCCTCTGAATTGGGGGTCTTTGGAGGATATCGCCCTTGGTGACGGAACAATGCCGCCGCGCCTTGTGCTGCTGGATCGCGTGACGGATCCGCATAATGTCGGGGCTATTTTGCGTTCGGCCGAGGTATTCGGCGCGCGCGCTGTCATCGCGGTGCAGCGCCATGCCGCGCCAGAGACCGGCGCACTGGCCAAGACGGCAAGTGGCGCGCTCGAGCGTCAGCCTTATCTGCGGGTGCGCAATCTGGCGGATACGATGACGGCGTTGAAGGATATGGGCTATCTTTTACTGGGTCTGGATGGTGAGGCCGACCAGACCATTGAAGCCGCCCTGGAGGGCCGACGCGACCGTGCCGTCGCACTTGTGCTGGGTGCTGAAGGGCCTGGATTGCGAGAAAAGACCCGCGAGACCTGTGATGCGCTGGTGCGTATTGACGCGGTTGGGGCGTTTGGGTCGCTCAACGTTTCAAATGCGGCGGCTGTCGCCCTATATGCAGCCAAAGGCTGACGAAAGACAGGGTTATGGCTGCCACGAAGATTGCGACATGTTGTTATTGCGGAACACGGGCGGCGCTGGTGCTGCGCGGCCAATCTCGTCATGAATTGGCGTGCAGCAATTGTGGTGCCCCGCTGCGGGCAATGAAAATGTTACGATCCGAGCCCGATAGGGTAACCGCGCCTGCGGCGACGCCCACCCGCCCGGACCATAGATCGGCGCCTGAAAAGGGCCATTATGCCCGCCCGGCGAAGTATCGAAAGCGCAAGAAAAGCAAGGGTTTGCTGCGCAAGGTCTTTGAAGAAATCTGGGATGAACTGGAAGACATTTTCGACTGAAACATGATTTCACTGTTGGTCACGCCTTGGCGAGGAGGCTTTGCAGGACACCATTCCGCCTACATTTGACGGTATGATCCACGCAACCCTCAACTGTCGGGACCTGTCAGATGCTTACCCGCCGGGCCGTCATAGGCTCATTTCTTGCTACGCCGTTTCTGGCGCCTCAGCTGCTGGCCGAAACGCCTGTCGTCTTTTCCCAACATGGGTTGGCGCTTGGCGGGTCGGACCCCGTGGCCTATTTTCGCAAGGGCAAGGTTGTGGCCGGTCATGCCGGTCTGACAGTGATGTGGCGCGGTGCAGTCTGGTGTTTTGAAAGCCCGGCCAGCCGCGATGCGTTTGAGCGGAACCCCCGTGCCTTTGCCCCGCAATATGGCGGCTATTGCGCCATGGCCCTGACGCAGGGTGTTCTGGCCCCTTCTGATCCAGAGGCGTGGACAATCCACGAAGATCGTCTTTACCTCAATCACTCAATGGCGGCCCGAGAGCGGTGGCTGAGCGATCCGGCGACCCATATTCGTATGGCCGATCAGAACTGGTCGTCGGTCTTGAATGGCTGAGTTGGCGACTGTTCACATTTGCCTGAACGCCCCTTCTTTCCAGCGATTTCTGTTCATATTTAATTTTGTGGAGATGTGCGTTGGAACGCGTGCATCTCAACTCACTGTCCCTCGTTCCACAACTTGCGCCCGGGCTTTTCCGGGCGCTTTTTTATTGGCCGGTGATACGGTAGCGTTTGGCTTATGACGTATTCAGATAATTTCCTGCGCGCCATCCTGCGACGCACAAAGACCATTGCGGTGGTTGGTGTGTCAGCCAATCAGGTGCGGCCCAGCTATTACGTTGCCCGCTATCTGGGCCTCAAGGGCTTTCGCGTTATTCCCGTAAATCCCGGGCTAGCCGGGCAAACCCTGCTGGGTGAGACGGTTTATGCTGATGTGGCCGATGTGCCGGATGATGTGGATATGGTTGACATCTTTCGTAGGTCAGAAGCCGTGCCACCGATTGTTGCAGCCGCATTGACCCGTTGGCCAAATTTGCAGACTGTGTGGATGCAGATCGGGGTGGAGAATGCGGATGCGGCGGCTATGGCCGAGGCCCGTGGTGTGGATGTTGTGCAGAACCGCTGCCCCAAGATCGAGTATCAGCGCCTGTTTGGTGAGTTGCGCATGGGCGGGTTCAACACGGGCATCATTTCGTCGAAGTTGTAAGGGGCGCTGCCCCTCGGCCTCACCCCGGAGTATTTTGGGAAGAAAGAAGTCGAAAGGTCCGGTTTCAACGGGATGCTTTTTCCGCGATGCCGGACTGGCTCTGACGTTTTTCCAGTTCCGCCATGACGTCGTTCAGTGTCACATCCCGTGCTGTCAGCATGACCAGAAGGTGGTAGAGCACATCCGCGGCCTCTGATGTCAATCGTGCCTTGTCGCCCTTGACGGCTTCGATGATCGCCTCGATGGCCTCTTCCCCAAATTTTTCGGCGCATTTTTCGGGTCCCTGGCTCAGCAACCTGGCGGTCCAGCTGCTGTCCGGATCCGCCCCTTTGCGAGATGCGATCAGGGTGGCGAGGTCATCGAGCGTCATAGCCGTACCGGGATGTTGTGGGCGGCCATATGGGCCTTGGCCTCGCCGATTGTGTAGGTTCCAAAATGGAAGATTGAGGCGGCGAGGACCGCAGATGCTCTGCCTTCGGTCACCCCTTCGACGAGGTGATCAAGTGTGCCAACGCCGCCAGAGGCAATGACAGGTACATCTACGGCATCGGAAATGGCGCGGGTCAGTGGCAGGTTGAAGCCGGATTTTGTGCCGTCCCGATCCATCGAGGTGAGCAGGATTTCCCCGGCGCCTTTTTCTACCACGGTTTTGGCGAACTCCACCGCGTCTATGCCGGTTTCGCGTCTGCCGCCATGGGTAAAGATCTCCCATTTGCCGGGAGCCACCGTTTTGGCATCGATGGCCACGACGATGCATTGCGACCCGAACCGCATAGCGGCCTCGGTCACCACGTTGGGATCAGCGACAGCGGCTGAGTTGAAACTGACCTTGTCCGCTCCGGCCAACAGCAGATCGCGCACATCGTGGTGGGTCCGCACTCCGCCGCCGATTGTGAGCGGCATAAAGCACTGCTCGGCTGTCCGCGTGGCGAGATCGAACATGGTGCCCCGGTTTTCTTCGGTCGCCATGATGTCGAGGAAACACAGCTCATCCGCGCCTGCGGCGTTATAGGCGATGGCTGCATCGACCGGGTCGCCCGCATCCACCAGATCGACGAAATTCACGCCTTTCACGACCCGGCCTTCGGCCACGTCCAGACAGGGGATGATCCGTGTTTTCAACATGCTGTGAGGTCTAGGCGGAATGGGGCGAAATGGGAAGAGGGTGGTGATAGGTGTCGGGAACTGGAAATGGGAGCACTTTATGAAAAACCTTCTTGCGACCGCCCTGATCGGGCTTTCGAGCACGGCAATGGCTGAGAACGTGGTCAAATCCTCACCTTTGTCGGTGGCAGAAACCATTGATGGATTGGAGGCGGCCGTGACCGGGGCAGGGGCCACCGTGTTTGCCCGTGTCGATCATGCTGCCGGGGCCGAGAGCGTCGGCAAGTCGATCCCGGATGCGACACTGCTGATCTTTGGCAATCCAGCGTTGGGCACCTTGGCGATGGAGGATGATCTGCGTGCAGGTCTGGTCCTGCCGCTGCGGGTGCTGGCCTATGAGGATGCTGACGGCAATACACAGATGACGTGGACCCCGGCAGAAGATTTGTTTGCAGGTCTGGATATCGCGCCGGATGCCGAAGTCGTGGCCAAGGTGAATGGCGCGCTGAATGCGCTGACCGACAAGGCGATGAGCGCGAACTAGGTGCGCGCCACCCGCGCGAGCGCGTTGCGCGCGATGGCGATATGAAATGGCATGATTGCCGCAAGATAAAGCCGCCCGCCGATGTTATGGGGTGATACCCATGTGGCGAGGCTGACTTGGCCGTCATGCTGCAGGACCGAGACCCGGAAATCGAGATGTTTGTCGTTGAAACCGGCAATCAGCTCGGTTTCCGTTTCGCTTTCGACAGGAAAGATACCGATCTTGTCGGTCACCTGTGGCCCGTCATTGTCCAGCCCGAAAGGGGCTGTCACAATCCGCCGGATCAGCAGCAGAAACTGTGCCCAGCCGGGGAAATCGGTGATGACCTCGCCTGCTTGTCGTGGGTTCAGATCAGAGGTTACGCTGTAACAATCCAGAAAATCCCCCGATACGCGCCTGGCGTGCAGTTTGCTGACATCAGGCAGATCGGTGGTACGGACATCGGGCATGGCTAGTCCTTCAGCAGCTTCAGGGCTTCGGTCAGATCAATCGCCCCATCATAGAGCGCGCGGCCCGAAATCGCGCCGGATATGACGCCGGTATCTTTGAGCGCGGTCAGATCGTGCAGCGACGATACCCCGCCAGAGGCAATGACCGGGATATTCACGGCGCGGGCGAGGGTCGCTGTGGCGTCGATATTCGGGCCTTTCATGGCGCCGTCCCGCAGGATGTCGGTATAGATGATGGCGGTGATCCCGGCGTCCTCGAACGATTTGGCCAGATCGGTGACCATGATTTCGGTCTCCTCCGCCCAGCCACGGGTTGCGACCTTGCCATTGCGGGCATCGAGGCCGACGGCGACCTGTCCGGGAAAAGCCTTGGCCGCTTCGCGGATCAGATCTGGGTTTTCGACGGCGACGGTGCCAAGGATCACGCGGGCGAGCCCCTTGTCCAGCCAGCGTTCGATTGTGGCCATATCGCGGATACCACCGCCAAGCTGGGCAGGCACAGGGCAGGCGGCCAGGATCGCCTCGACCGGGGCGGCATTCACCGGCTCACCTGCGAATGCGCCGTTCAAGTCCACCAGATGCAGCCATTCGCAGCCCGCATCGACAAAGGCCCGCGCCTGCGCCGCCGGATCGTCGTTGAACACGGTAGTCTGATCCATATCCCCATGCACCAACCGCACCGCGTTGCCGTCTTTGAGGTCAATGGCGGGATAAAGGATCATGTTTAGGCCTTCTTCATCTGTCTGGGATGTTTATGCATGCGGTCGGGGGGAATGCAACGCCGTCACTGCGACCTAACGTAAGACTTGATCGGTTGCGGGCCAAGCGCGCATGCTGACTGCAAAACCAATGGGGATACGACATATGAAGAAGATTTTGATGACAGCGATTGCGGCCATAAGCATCGCCGGGGCAGCCTTTGCTGATCCGCTGGAAGGCGTCTGGCAGACGTCGCGCGATGACAATGGCAATTTCGGACATATTCAGGTGGCCCCTTGTGGGCCTACGTTGTGCGGAACCCTCGTGCGGTCGTTTGATTCCTCCGGAAGCGAGGTTTCATCAGACCTGACTGGGAGCACGATCATCTCGGAGACCGTTGCCCGTGGTGGTGGCGAGTACCGTGGCAAGGTGTATTCGCCGGATCGTGACAAGACCTATAACTCGCGTTTGCAACTGAGCGGGAACTCCCTCGCCGTGTCCGGTTGTGTGTTCGGCATCTGCCGGGACGGCGGCACCTGGACCCGCGTTCAATAGCGGTTTGCACCGCATGATTTAGGGCTCACCCGGTTTGGGTGGGCCTTTTTATTTGGGCGCTCGTCAGTGCGCGCGGATGTCTATTGCTTGCGGCATCGCCAGAATGTCCGTTGGGTCGGGGGTGGCCCCTGTAGCAGTGAGCATGGCATGAATTTGTCCGCGATGGTGGGTCTGGTGATTGAACAGCTGTATGACACAGATCGCCTTGGTCATTTGAATCCGGTCTGAGCCGTCAAACGGATACCAAGCGATGAAACCGTTCAGGTCTGTATTGGTAAGGCGCGTTGCCCATTCATCGATTTCTGCATCTCGCCTGCTGCGCAAGTCTTTGAATTCGGCCCAGTCTGATGGGCTGCTGAGCGAATGTGTGATCGTGTCCTGTGGGCGTTCATTGCCTTTGATGCGCTCAAGCATAAGGGCATCGGCCCAATAGAGGTGGTTCAGGGTCGCTGCAATGGATCTGAAGAATGCACCGCGATCCATCCAGCGGGCGGCATGGGTCAGTCCATCAGCTGCGGTGATGAGCGCGTTGTTTTGCCAGCTGTTGTAGCGCGCAGACAGGCGGCAGTATTCGGCTAAAATCATCTTTCATGGCCTCAGAGTTGTAGGGAGATATGAGAGGGGCTGCGCCTTGCCTTGATACCGTCAAGCTGCGCGATCCCGGACGAGGCGGAATGCCGTCGGGTATCTTCATAGTAGATGCCTCTTCGGCGGCCGGTAAACCTCTTTGTTGAAGACTGCCCGTCCCCGAACCGCTTTGAGTTCGGATCGGCCGAAATACGGCGTTGGTTGACCTTGGCCCTGTAACCCATAGGTTCGGGCCAATCCAAAAATGAGGTGCCCCGATGTCGGACTATATTGATCCAGAAAAACTTGACCGTCTTGCTGAAGTTGCCGTTCGGATTGGTGTCAATCTGGAGCGCGGGCAGGATTTGATCATCACTGCGCCAGTGGATGCCTTGCCGTTGGTGCGTCGCATTGCCGTGCATGCCTACAAGGCCGGTGCCGGGCAGGTCTTGCCGTTTTTGACTGATGATGCGGTGACCCTCGCCCGGTTCGAACTTGGTGATGATGCGAGTTTCGATCGTGCACCAGGTTGGTTTTTTGAAGGTCTCGGCCAGGCCTTCAAGGAAGGGGCGGCCCGAATGGCAATCACCGGAGAGGATCCGATGCTGCTGGCCGCCGCAGACCCTGACAAGGTGGCCCGCGTTAGCAAAGCAACTGCAATTGCCCGGAAACCGGCGATGGACCCGATTGTAGGGTTCGAGGTGAACTGGAACATCGTCGCCTATCCCACGCCGGGCTGGGCCGCGCAGGTCTATCCCGACCTGCCTGTCGAGGAAGCGCAGGGCAAGCTGATGGATGCCATCTATGCGGCGTCTCGGCTGGATGGGGATGATCCGGTCGCCAATTGGAAGGCCCATACGGCGCGGCTGAAAGAACGCGTCGATTGGCTTAACGCCCAGAGTTTCAACGCACTGCACTATACCGGCCCCGGCACAGACCTGCATCTGGGTCTGGCGGACGGCCATATCTGGAAAGGTGGTGCGTCGCCTGCGCTGAACGGGGTGGTGTGTCAGCCAAACATCCCCACCGAGGAGGTGTTTACCTGCCCCCATGCCTATAAGGTCGAGGGTACGGTCGCAGCCACCAAACCGCTGGCCTATCAGGGCAGTGTGATCGAAGATATCGCCGTCCGTTTTGAGGCGGGCCGGATTGTCGAGGCGACGGCCAGCAAGGGACAGGATGTGTTGCGCGAGCTGTTGAAGACCGATGACGGGGCCAGTCGGATCGGTGAGGTGGCACTGGTGCCGCATTCGAGCCCGATCAGCCAGTCGGGCACTTTGTTCTACAACACGCTCTTTGATGAAAACGCATCCTGCCATATCGCACTGGGCCAGTGTTATGCCGATACGATTGAGGGTGGATCGGTCCTGTCACCGGAAGAATTGAAACAGAAAGGTGGCAACCAAAGCATCATCCATGTGGATTGGATGATGGGATCGGATGCGGTGGATATTGATGGGATCACCAAAACTGGCGACCGGGTGCCGGTCATGCGCGGGGGTGAGTGGGCGTAAGCGGTGCTTGCGAAACCTTCACCTTTTGCACATATAGGAGCCAGCGGAACGGAGACGATGATGCGCGCACGAATCTACAAACCTGCCAAGACGGCCATGTCATCGGGCACGGCTAAAACCAAGCATTGGGTGCTGGAACATGTGGCCGAGACCGCGCGCGAGGTTGATCCGTTGATGGGCTGGACTTCATCCGCCGATACACAGGCGCAGGTCAAGCTGACATTTGACAGCAAGGAAGATGCGATTGATTACGCCCGCGAAAAGGGTATCGATTTCATCGTTCAGGAACCCAAGCCCCGCAAAGCCAATATTCGCCCCGGCGGGTATGGCGAGAACTTTGCCACCAACCGACGCGGCGCCTGGACACATTGAGCCACCCGGCAGCTGCCATTTCTGAGAGCCATTGATGTCTTTGCGCGCGCGCACCGCTGCTTTTGTTGAGCATCCCACGGTTGGCGGGCTGATCATTGGCGTCATTCTTTTCAACGCTGTCATTCTGGGGATGGAAACATCACCCGCAGTGATGGCGCGTGCCGGTCCGTTGATCCTTGCACTCGATACCGCCTGTCTGGCGTTTTTTGTTGTTGAAATACTATTGAAGCTGTTTGCCTATCGCGGTCGGTTTTTCCGCAGTGGTTGGAACCTCTTTGATCTGGCAATTGTGGGGATTTCACTTGTCCCTGCCTCTGCGGGTTTGTCCGTCTTGCGGGCGCTGCGGATTTTGCGGGTTTTGCGCCTTGTCTCTGTCGCGCCGCGCCTGCGCCGGGTTGTTGAAGGTTTTGTTACTGCTTTGCCCGGCATGGGATCGGTGTTCGTGCTGATGGCGATCATCTTCTATATCGGGGCGGTCATGGCGACCAAGCTGTTCGGTGCGTCCTTTCCTGAATGGTTCGGCAGTCTGGGGCAATCAGCCTATACGCTGTTCCAGATCATGACATTGGAAAGCTGGTCCATGGGCATCGTCCGCCCTGTGATGGAGGTTTACCCATACGCCTGGGGCTTTTTTGTCCCCTTTATCATGGTCACGACATTTGCCGTGGTGAACTTGCTGGTCGGTCTGATTGTGAATTCCATGCAGGACGCCCATGCCGAGGAAAGCAATGCCGCGACTGATGAATACCGGACAGAGATAATTGCCCGCCTGGAAGCCATCGAAAAAGCGTTGCAGAAAAAGTGAGCCTGGCCACTTGCAATGGGTTTGCCTCTCGCGCCATACCAGCGCCGAGCGGTCCCGTAGCTCAACTGGATAGAGCAGCTGACTTCTAATCAGCAGGCTGAGGGTTCGAGTCCTTCCGGGATCGCCAGTTTGAACTCGGTGGCAGCTGGTCGTATTCGACGTGATTCCCGGCGACCCACTGTGAGTTGCTGTCAGTCATTTCGGCGCATTCATCTAAAGATGTGTTCTCTGTTAACCGACACGCATGCCGTGTGTTCGTTAATTCGAAATGCAAGAAATCTTCAAAACAGCCCCGAATTTCGCTCGATCGGGCAGCGATTATTAAGGTCCCATTAACCGCAACTGTTTCAGGTTTGTTAACCATGCAGTGTCGTAAGGCATTGTTATTTCGTTAACTTTTGGGAAGAGGTTGCGACGATGCTGGACTTTCACACGTCCCTGATGGATGTTGATACGAGGGATGTGGGGTTTGCTGATGCTCCGCATGATTTACCACCGCGCACAGGCGCAAAGCAGTTTCTGGATGTGGTGGTTGCGATCATCCTTCTGGTGCTGCTTGCCATTGTTGCGGCTGTGCTGATCATGCTTAATCCGTTCTTTAACCGCGGCTCCCTGTGGTTTGTGCAGGAGCGGATGGGCTATCGGTGCCAACCGTTTGCCGCGATCAAGTTTCGTACCATGACCGCCCCGCGCGGTCCGGATCGTGGCGCGTTTGACGCGCTTGAGACAGAGCGGATCACGATGCTGGGCCGTATCATGCGCAAAATCCTGCTGGATGAGTTGCCCCAGATCATCAATGTCCTGCGCGGTGAGATGAGCCTGATTGGCCCGCGCCCTGATGCCTATGACCATGCCAGAGTCTATCTGACTGCCATACCCGGTTATCGTCGCCGCCATGATGTGATGCCGGGCATCAGTGGCCTAGCCCAAACCGAGGTCGGCTATGTCGATGGGCTGGAGGGTGTACGGCGGAAGGTTGATGCTGATCTGCGCTACATCGCGGCCCGCAGTTTCCGGTTGGAGTTGTGGATTGTCTGGCGGACCATTGTTGTTGTGCTGACCCGCCGGGGGGCCTAGACCGGTGCGATGGCTCCGTCCGTCATATAGAGCGCGCTGAGCCTGTCGGTGGAGCAGGCCGCCGTGGAATGACCGCGTTTGAGCAATGGCATGGGTGCGGATATGACTATCGTCTAAGGGCTGTTGCGCGGCACCGACCCAGCGCACGCAGCCCCAAGTGATTGGTAAGCATGGCCCGCTAGTTATCAGGTTCAACCCGAATTTGGAGAACCCGATGCCTGATCCCTTTGATTCCGACTATGTGAACCTGACCTCGCCTGCCGTAGCGCATTACGTGGTGATCCCATCGGACGGTGCCGACCTGCCGGTGCGTCCGGGGGCCTTGTATGTCAACAGCGCCGGTACCGCTGTCTTGCAGGACAAGGATGGTGAAAGCGTCAGCTATGAGGTGACTGCCGGTGCTGTGCTGACCCTGCGCCCCACCCGTGTTCTGGCGACCGGCACGACCGCCCAGCTTGTGGCGTGGTATTGATCCATGCTTGGTCTGACGCTTTCCCCCGGGGCCGCGCGGGGCGGGCAAGGCGCGCAACCACAGCCGTTGGCAAGTTTTTTCGTGCCCGGGGCCGGTCAGCATGTTGCCCTTGCCCAAGGCCCCGATGACAACGTATCGGCCTGGACCGAGATCGGTCCGGGCCATGCCGCCTGGATGAGCTTGGATGCCAACAGCGCCGCGACCCGCTGGTCATGGCGCGAAACACTGGTGGCCGAGTTGCGCAATATCTATCCCGTTGGCGATCTGACACTGTCGTCAGGCTGGTCGCAGCTGCAATCGTCAGGGTCCGGTCTGGCCGGCAGCTATACCGGTAATCGCGCGATCAGCACGTCGTCATTGACGGCGACCGCATCGGTGACCGTGGACCGTGCGGCGCCTTATGATGTCTGGATCCATTATACGGGCCGTACCAATGGCGGCTATGCCCGGGTGGATATTGACGGTGCCCAGACCCTTGTGACCGAGATTGATGATCCCGCAGCCTTGGGCTTTAAAGCATTTCCCACCTATGCGTCTGTCGATTTGCAGCGCCGCCAGTCGGTCAAGGTTGCCATTGGTCTGACCGGCGCCCATGAGATCACGATCATCAATGGGGGTGCGGCCACCCCCGGCGGCAATGCGATCCTGATCGAAGCTGTGGCAATTTCCGCCAGTCTTGCCGATCCGCGTGTGCTGCCGCCGATCTGGCAACCCGGTACAGCTTATGAGATGGGGGACGAGGTGCAGTTGGGTGGCCTTTATTATTCGGCGCGGGCCAATGGTGTCAGCGGGACAACCGGCCCGACCCATACCGGTGGCATCGCCTCTGACGGGGCGCTGGACTGGCGGGTGGACAATCGTCCGACCTATCCCAAATTCGTGGCGATCGACTATGCGTCAGAGCGCGAATATGCCGCAAGGGTCAATGTGGGTGGGTCAGCAACCGAGATTGGTGGCCAGACCCATGGGAACGAGGCCCTGCAAAGCCGTACGATCACATTGGATGATGTGCCGTGGGTGCCGCAGGCGACGGGCAATGGCCTGAGCGTGGGCAGCGCGGTTGCCATTGTCGAAACGACGGAGTGGCAGACCGGCACCGGCGCGCCTTTGGCCGATTGCATCCTCAGCCGCACTGTCACACCCGGTGCGGTGTTTCACAGCGTTGATGTGGTTGGCACGGGAGCGACGGCTACGTTCGAATGGTTCTATGCCGGTATGCTGCCCATGGTGGCCTGGGATGGCGAAAGCCGCAGCGCCGTGGCGCAGACGGTTGAGGTTGCGGGCAGTGTTCCGGTTGCGCTGTCAGATTACGAAGGGGTCAATCCACCCAATATCGCCTTTGTTGGTGCCGACCGCATCGGCATGACGGCTGATGTTGACGGCGGCACCCTGCGCTATGGGCATGAGGCCGGCGCGTTGGCGGTGCCCGGCAATATTGTCAGCCAGTTCGATGCTTTCCTGCGGCCAAATCTGAACGCAACGGTATCTGGTGGCGGTCTGGACTGGCAGGCCAAGGCCTATATCACCGGCGACGCGGGTGGCGGATTGACGATTGGCACTGGCGACAGCTTAGGCTTTTTCAGCCGTCATGTGATGCGGGTTGACCAACCAGCATCTTGATGAACCACAGTATTGAGCCGCCCGGGATGATCGGGCGGCTCTTACCGTGTATAGACTTCAGTTCTGATAATTGGGTTGCCCGTAGGCTGCCATGGGCACCGCACCGTAGCGCCGCATGCGCCGGATATCGACCTGACACAGCACCATGCCGGTGATCGGCGCACGTATATCTACGAGGGCCCGTTGCCCTGCCAGAACAAGGTGCTTGTCCGTCTTTTCCCAACGCACCGCATAAAGCACCGCATCCGCATGCTGCGCCAGCAGCCGCGTGTCGGGTACTTGCAGCACCGGTGGGGCGTCAATGACGATGAAATCATAGCGGTCCCGCACCTGATCTAAGAAAGCGGCAAAATCTGGCCCGGTAAACAGATCGGCCGGGTTATGGCGCATGGAATGGCTGGACAAGACATCGGCAGGCAAGCGCGGGTCGCGGGCGATGGCGTCCTCCAACGGAATTTCCCCTGTCACAACCTGCCCCAGATCGCCGCCCTGACATTGCAGATAGAATCGAAAGCTGGGTTGCCGCATATCCGCCTCGACCAGCAGGACGGATTTCCCGAGGCTGGCGAGGTTATGGGCGAGGGCGATGGATTGGGTCGTTTTGCCTTCGCCCGGCACGCTGGAGGTGAACAGGATGACCTGCGGCACCTTGCCCGGATCAGTCAGCAACAGCGATGTGCGCAGGTTGCGCATGGCCTCGGCCAGTGCGGATGTGGGTTTGGCGTTCAGGTAATCCAGCAAGGCCGCGGGTTTACGCAGTTTGACGCGCGGGATCTGCGCCAGAACCGGCACATCCGTGGCATCGGCCAATCCGTCTGCGCCGCTGAACCCTTTGCGCATCGCCTGCCGTCCCAGAACCAACGACACCCCAAGCGCCATGCCAAGCATCGCGGCGATCAGCAAGATCAACATTTTGCGCGGCGCGACGTATTTGCCGGGGGCGGCAAGGGCCAGGATGCGGCTATCGGCCTGGCCGAGACCGCGTTGCACATTCGTATGTTGCAGCCGCGCCAGAAACGCTTCGTATAGCACGCGTGTCGCCTCGGCCTCGCGGCGCAATTGCTGCAGCCGTACCATGCCTGCGGACTGCGCAGCCAACTGGCTGTTGACGCCGGACTGAAAGGTTTCCAGCGCCGCTGCCTGATCGGTGTAATGCCGGATATCGGCCAGCACACGTTGGCGCGCGGGCTGGCTGGCCGGGGTGACGGCTGCGTCGAAACTGGTCAGCTTGACCTCGGCCTCTTGCAAGGCGCGCCGGATATCCAGCAGACGTTCCTGTGCTTCGATGGATTGGCGGCTGAGCGTGTCGAGCGTGGCTGCATCACTGGCCCGGTTGGCCATGATGATATCGTTGACGGCGGTTTCCTTGGCTTCCAGTTCCAGTTGCAGGGCGTAGACCCGATCGGACAGCCAATTGAATGCGGTTTCGGTTGCCGCCTGCTTTGCGGCCACCTGGTCGGCCAGATAAAGCCGGGCGAGTGTGTCAGCGATCCGGGCGGACATGTCAGCGTCGCCTGTCGTGGCCGTGATCCGGAAAACATAGGTGTCGCGCAGCTTGTCCACCGACAGGGCAGCGGCAAGATTATCGACCGTCTTGTCCAGAATGGCGGCGTCATCGGGCGGTGCCGCGACCGTACCGCTCAGCAGGTTGCGCGCGCGTGTGCGCATGCCCGTCATGGACCATGGCGCGATGGGGGTCAGATACCGGTTGAATGCGGGATCATTTGTCAGATCCAGTTCATGCACCATGCGTTCCAGCAGGTGGCGTGACCGCAACACTGCGACCTCCGTATTCAGGCTGCTTTGGTCGGTCGGGGGATTGGCAAGGGTCTGATCAAGGTCGAGCCCGGGCGAAAATGTTGTCTCGATCTTAAGGGTTGTGACTGCAGCGAACCGTGGTTGGGCGATAGCAAAAGCGTAGTAGGCCGCGGCCACTAGGGCCAGGATTGTGCAGCCCGCGATCAGGCTTTTGCCATACCAGAGAGATCGCAAAAGTCCCATGATATCAAGGGGTTCGATGCGCTCAATCTCGATCGCGGACAGGTTTGGTACCTTCAGGGTCTTGTCGTCGACCAGTTTTGCCATGGGTGGTGCTGCCTTCGTTACGTCGACCTCAATCCACCACAGAGGGGTTAACCTTAAATTAATCACAATGAATGACGACTGAAGCGGTCCGGCACGTGGTTAACAGCGCGCCATCCAGAGTTTCGAGGGTCATGACCGCATCGGTTTTCAAAGGATTGACGAAAGGAAGCGCAGCCCCGGCGATGCTGCTGCGCGCCGGTATCGTTGCGGTTAATTTCGCTGTCATGCTGGGGCTGGCTGCGCTGCTTGGGCTTGCAGATTTTGGCCGTCTGGCGGTGATCTGGGGGCTGGCGCTGGTGTCCTCCAGCATCATCGCCGCTGGTGCCCCGCTTTTACTGTTGCAGGCCTTGTCCGATGGTGGAGGGTTGACGGACCGGGCGCTGGCGCAGCACGTGATCGTCTATCCGCTGGTGCTGGTGGTGATCGGATTGATCGCGCTGCCAACCCTATTTGCGAAGCTGCCATGGGTCCCGATTTTTCTGGCTGCTTTCGGCATTCATCTGGTCAGTTGTTTGGCCAGCGTCATGCGCGCCCTTGGCTCGGTCCATGTGTCGATGGCGTTGCGTGATGCGGGGCCGCAACTGGCCCTTGGTATGGGTGCGGCACTGGCAATGGGCCACAGCAATATACTTGAAATCACCGCTGTCATTCTGGCTGCTGTTGCTGGTTTGGCCACCATCTGGTGTTGGCGACAACCCGCATGGCCGACGATTATCCATCCGTCGGGCCGTGCCGCGCGCATGCCGTTTGGCCTGTGGGGCACATCGGTTCTGGGTATGGCGCTGGCGCAGGTCGATATCATCATCGGCGGCGCGTTTCTGACCGACGGGCAGACCGGGCTTTATGCGTTGCTGCGCCGGATCACAAATCTGGTGGCCCTGCCGGTCAGCGTGGCGACATGGGTCACATCGGTTCCCGTCGCAGCGGCCCATGGCAATGGTGACCGGGCCCGCCTGGCACGCGCCAGCGCCGATGGCAGCCGGATCGCGCTGATCCCTGGGTTGGCCTTATGTGCGGTGGCGTTGGCCGGTTTGGCCATTACGCAACTCCCCGGTTTGCGGGTATGGGGGGCAGAGGGCGATCTGGTATTCCTGATCCTGCTGGCAGGGGCATTGGTGCAGGTCGGATTTGCCGCGACCTTTACCGTCGCGACCTTATGCGGGCTGGCCCATTTCGCCGCTATCGCCCGGCTGGGCAGCATCATTGCCTATCTGGGGCTGGTAGGTCTCATGCCGGTCTTCGGCCCTGTCACAAACGCGGCCGCCTACGCCGTGGCAATGGCGCTGGGCAGTGTCGGCTTGTGGGGCATCGTCCTGCGCCGCCTCGGTATCGACACATCCTTTTTCGCCTTGATCACCGCCCGCACGGCCAGCTGGAGGACGTCGTGATCATACTTCTGGCCCTTCTTTGCACGGCAGTCCCCTTCATGTTGGGACAAGGTTACGGGCTGGCGCGGCTGGTATCGCCGATGCATCTGGTGGCCTATTTCTGCTTTTTCGGATTTCTGCTCAAGGTGGCGGTTTACGCGGCAAGACCTGAACTGGCGTTCTATCGGCGCTTTGTCGAAAACCCGTGGGGGGATCAATTGGGCGCCATCTATCTGGCGCTGTTCATCCTGCTGCTTTGCGCGGGCTACCGAATTGCCTGCCGGGCAAGCCGCCGGGCGGATATGATTGTCGCGGCGCGGCTGGTATCCGCCGGGATCACACGCAAGGGCAGTCTGTTTATTGTGGCGCTGGGGGTGGCGTTGGCGACGATCATCGCGATCCTGCGGGCGCGCGGTGCGACAGGGCTGGACCTTGCCTTGCTGACATCGCTGAACACCGCCAAGCAGATCAATGTCGATGCCAACGGGATCGGCGCGACGCTGGCCGGGATCAAGACCTTCTTCATTATCCCGAAATTCGCCTTTGTCCTGCTTCTGGCCAGTGCGATAGCCACCGGGCAGCGCCGGGTGATGCTGCAGGCGGGGTTGTTGGGGCTCTTGCTGATCGTGATCGCCCTGATCTCGGGTGACCGTTTTGAACTGGTTGAACTGACGGTCTTTGCGCTGGTCGTCCATATGATGCTGGGTGGCCGGTTGAACCTGCGGCTTCTTGCGTTCGGCGCGCTTGCCCTGCTGCTGCTGGGCGGGGTGTCGGCCTATATGACTCAATTGCGGTTGGGGGGAGGGCCGGTTTGGGCGGCGCTCGCCGATCAGGTTGTCGGCTCAACCTATTTTCTGGACATTAATGCGGCCATCATGGTCACCGACCGGGTCACGCCGCCCGATCTGCTGCTTGGCCAAAGCTATACCTGGTGGTCATTCGGCTGGGTCCCGCGCGGCATCTGGCCGGACAAGCCTGCCATCGACCTTGGCGTGTTTTTCAAGCGCGACATCATGGGCGTCCATACCGGCGGCGCGTTTAACGTCACTGGACCGGGCGAGGCGTTTATCAATTTCGGCTGGGCCGGTATTGGCGTCGGGTTCGTACTGGGCTGGGTCTATCGCAAGGGCGAGGTGGCGTTGCTGTCGGCACGTGGCACGTTTCGGCATGGGACCTGCCTGCTTTACCCGATTCTGTTCTATCCCTTCGTGCAGGCCACCCTGCAATCATCTTTCAGCGCCTTCATCGTGGGGGCAGCAGCACAGTTTGTGCTGCTGGCTGTGATGATCTGGGTCTTTGTGGCCCGCTACAGCCTTTGGATACCGTCCCACACCAGAAACCGGAGCCTGCTTCATGTTGCCTAACCTCTTGTTGAAAGCTCTTTATTGGGCATTGCGCATCTGCGGTGCGATCTGTCGCCGGGTCGGCATGATGGCGGCGACCCGGCTGCATCAGGCGACGCTCGCCTCGGTCGGGCCGGGGTCGCGGTTTCAGGCGGGGGTGCGTTTTGCCCAGCCCCGCACCGTCAGTATCGGGGATGAATGTTATTTCTGGCGCGGCTGCAATGCCTCGGCCGAGGTGGCGGATGCACCGCTGATCATCGGCGACCGGGTACAGGTCAACAAAGATGTGCATCTGGACACGACCGGGGGGCTGACCCTGGGCAGCGGGGTTTTGATTTCGGAAGGGGCGGTGATCTATACCCATGATCACGGGCTTGACCCGCGTGCGGCCCCGCAGATGATGCCCAAAACCGTTGCTGATGATGCGTGGATCGGCATGCGGGCCGTCATCATGCCGCAATGCCGGCGGATCGGGCGCGGTGCGGTGATCGGGGCGGGGGCCATTGTTGTGCATGATGTACCGCCGGGGGCGATTGTTGCCGGAAATCCGGCGCGGATCATCGGCCAAAAACCACTGTTGGCAGAGGTGGCGGCATGAAGATCCTGCATGTTGTGCCCTCGTTCTATCCGGCGGTCAAATGGGGTGGACCGATCCGGTCGACCAAGGCGATCTGCGATGGTGTCGCGGGTTTGCCTGATATGTCAGTGCGGGTGCTGACAACCGATGCGGCGAGCCCCGACCGGGGTGATCGGGCCGATCCGGCCGATCTGCCCTACCCGGTGCATTACGCCCGCAGACAGGCCAGACATGCGATTGCGCCGGGTCTTCTTGCGCGTCTGCCGGGTGCTGTCGCGTGGGCGGATGTGGTGCATCTGACCGCCACCTACAGTTTCCCGACCTTGCCGACACTGGCACTGGCCCGTGCCATGGACCGCCCAGTCGTCTGGTCGCCCCGCGGTGCGCTGCAGGCCACCGCAGACTGGGCCGACGCCCCGCGCAAACGCGCCAAGCATCTGTTCGAACGGGCCGCGCAGGCATTGCGCCCGCGCGACACGGTGCTGCATGTCACCTCAACTGCCGAGGCGGCGCAGAGCGTCGCGCGCCTGCCCGGCATCGCTACGGCGCTTGTCCCCAATGCGGTGGATATCCCCCCGCTGAACCTGCGCCCGATGCCGCCGGATATCCGCTTGCGGCTGCTTTATCTGGGCCGGCTTCATCCCAAGAAGGGGCTTGATCTGCTGTTTGATGCGATGGCGAAACTGCCCACGGATGTGGTGCTGGATGTCTATGGTACCGGCGCGCCCGACTATACCGCCACGTTGCACAGACGCGCTGCGCAATCGGGGGGGCGCATCACCTTGCATGGCCACGTCGAAGGGGCGGCCAAGGCCCGTGCATTTGCGGCCGGCGATATCTTTGTCCTGCCCAGCCATTCCGAGAATTTCGGGATCGCCGTGGCCGAAGCGCTGGCCCATGCGCTGCCTGTTCTCACCACGACAGGCACGCCATGGCAGGGCCTTGATCATCAGGGTTGCGGGCGATGCATTGAGCTTTATCGTACTGATTTGGCCGCGGAAATCATGGATATGGCAGGCGCTGACCTGCGCCGCATGGGGGCGACCGGGCGCGATTGGATGCGTCGCGATTTCTCTACAGATGCAATGGTTAGCGCATTTGCTAAGCTTTATCGGGACCTTGCCGCCCATCCACAAGACCCGGTGCTGGCATGACAGCGCGCGTCGATGTCAGCGCCAATCGGGCGCGGCGCGAGTGGGGCCACCGCGCCCAGATCGCCCGCATCCTGTGGGGCCTGTGCCATCCGCTGTTCCGGCTCAGCCCGAGACCGTTCTGGGCCTGGCGGGTCTGGCTGTTGCGGTGCTTTGGCGCGCAGATCGGCAGGGGTGTCCATGTCCACCCCACCGTCCGGATCATGATGCCCTGGCATCTGCGCATCGACGATCAGGCTGCGGTGGGTGACCGGGCTATCCTTTACGCACTGGGGCTTATCCATATCGGCGCGCGCGCCACCGTGTCCCAGAACGCGCATCTTTGCGCAGGCAGTCATGAACTGTCGGACCCGGCACGCGCCTTGGTCCGTTCCCCGATCAGCATAGGCGCAGATGCGTGGGTCTGTGCCGATGCCTTTGTCGGTCCCGGTGTGCGGATCGGGGCAGGGGCTGTGCTGGGCGCCCGGGCCGTGGCGATGAAGGACCTGCCAGCCGGTCAAACCGGGCTGGGCAACCCGATGCAAATCAAGGAACGACCATGACCGATATCACCGTCATCATCCTCACCCGGGACGAGGCGCGCCATATCACCCGCGCTATCGCTTCGGTGCGTGGATTTGCGCAGCGGGTGCTGGTGCTGGATAGCGGGTCAACAGATGACACCGTGACGCTGGCGCATGGGGCAGGGGCCGAAGTATTGCGGCATCCCTGGACGACGCATGCGGCCCAATTCAACTGGGCGCTGGATCAGATCGCGGATGATCCGGGCTGGGTGCTGCGGCTTGATGCGGATGAATATGTGACACCCGAACTGGCCGATCAGATCGCGACCGGCCTGCCAGATGTGACAGGCCTTTATGTGAACCGGCGCATTCACTTCATGGGTCAGCCTGTGCGCCATGGTGGTGTCTTTCCCGTGCCCATCCTGCGGTTGTTTCGTAACGGGGCAGGCCGGTGCGAGGATCGCTGGATGGATGAACATATCGTCGTTGACGGACCGACTGCGCGGTTGAAAGGCGAAATCGTCGACGACAATCACAAACCGCTGGATTGGTGGATTGCCAAGCATAACGGTTACGCCAGCCGAGAAGTGGTGGATATCCTGAACCGGGAATATGGATTGATCGCTGGAACCCGGCAGCGGGGGGCAAAACGCTGGATCAAGGATCATCTTTATGGTCGGCTGCCGGGCGGGGCGCGGGCCGGGGCCTATTTCGCCTACCGGTATTTTTTGCGGCTTGGTGTGCTGGATGGGCCGCAGGCGCGGGCCTTTCATGTGCTGCAAGGGTTTTGGTACCGGTATCTGGTCGATGCCAAGCTGGGTGAGGTGCGCCGCCATATGGCTGATACGGGGGCAGCACCGCGTGATGCAATCCGGGATGTTCTGGGGATCGACATCGCTCCAACGCCGGTCATCCCTGCAAAGGCGGCTGCATGAAAATCTCGGTCGTGACAGCGGTGATGAATGGGGGCGATGCCCTGCCGCGTGCGCTGGACAGCCTCAAATCCCAATCCCACCTGGATATCGAACATGTGGTGCAAGACGGCGGTTCGACGGACGGAACGCTGGACTACTTGCGGGCCAACGGACATCGGAACATTGCGCTGCTATCAACCCCCGACACCGGGATCTATGACGCGATTAACAAAGGTATTTCGCGTGCCACGGGTGATGTTGTTGGGCTGCTCCATGCCGATGATTATCTGGCGGCACCCGACGTGCTGGCGCACGTGGCAGAGGCAATGAAAAACTCGGATATCGACGGGGTCTATGGTGATCTGGAATATGTGGCCCGGGCCGACCACAGGCAGGTGATCCGCTATTGGAAGGCTGGCGAATACGCGGCGGCGCGGCTCAGGCGCGGCTGGATGCCCCCGCATCCCACGCTTTACCTGCGTCGCACGGTGTTCGAACGGGCCGGGCTTTACGATACCAGCTACCGGATTTCCGGCGATTATGACGGCATGCTGCGCTGGCTGACGACCGGGCAGATCAGACTGGGATATATCCCTCATGTCATGGTCCGCATGCAGATCGGCGGGGCCAGCAACAAATCATTCGCCCAAATGCTGCGCAAAAGCCGCGAGGATTATCGCGCGATCCGGCGGCACAAGGTTGGCGGTATGGGCACCCTGCTGGCCAAGAACCTGTCCAAGCTGCCGCAATTTGGGGCGCGCCCGCCTCAGGTATAGAAATACCGGGTGAAGTGATAAAAGATCGGCGCGGCAAAGATCACGCTGTCCAGCTGGTCAACAAAACCGCCCTGACCGGGGATCAGATGCGACCAGTCCTTGACGCCGCGTTCGCGCTTGATGGCCGCAAAGACAAGGCTGCCGAGCATGCCCACCAGTGAGGCGACACCCGCCATCGCCATGGCCCCGAACAGGCCAAAAGGCGTGATCCAGTTCAGCAACCCACCGATCAGCATCGCGCTGACAACACCGCAGGCGACCCCTTCCCATGTCTTGGGGGACAGACCGGGGGCAATGCGGGTCTTGCCGATGCGGCGGCCAAAGAAATACTCCAGCAGATCGCCCAACTGCACCACCATGACCAGAAAGGCGATCATCAGTACCGCACGATCCTGATAGCCGTCAATATCCAGCGTCATCAACGCAGGCACATGGCTGACGCAAAAGACTGCAATCATCAGACCCCATTGCGTTTCGGCGACGCGGGCCAGAAACCGTTCGGAGTTGCCGCGCAAGGCCGACACAATTGGCAGTAGCAGGAACGCATAAACCGGGATGAAAACGGTATAAAGCCCGTCCCAGCCAAAGCCGACAAAGATGTATTGCAAGGGCAGCACCACAAAGAACCCCAGCGCGAGCGAGATATGATCCGCCTGCGCCTTTGTCGTCAGGGTCAGGAACTCGCGCAGGGCAGCGAAAGACGTCAAGGCAAACAGCAACATCACCCCGTGACGACCCAAAAGCAGGGCAATCCCGACAAAGGCGACCATGCCCCACCAGCTTTGCACGCGGGTCATGTAGGTATCCAGCACGGGGTTGTTGAAACCCGGTTCTTCGCGGGCGCGCAAAACCTCACCCACAAAGGTCAAGGCAAACAGGATGCCAAAACTTCCGAACGCCAGCAGCAGGATATCACTTGTGGTTTCGTTCATGACCGATCCTCCGGTGCCAGGGCCGCTAGCGCATCGGACGCGCGTTTGAGGAATTCATCCTTGCTTTCGCCCTCCTTCACATGGATCGGCGCGCCGAAGGTTACGGTGCAGATCAGGGGCAGGGGGATCACCTCGCCCTTGGGCATGATCGTGTTCAGGTTGGCCACCCATGTGGGCACCAGATCGACATGCGGCCGTGCGACGCCCATGTTGTAAAGGCCCGCCTTGAAGGGCAGCAGCAGATCATCGGTCATGTTCCGGTTGCCCTCGGGAAAGATGATCAGGGACGATCCTTCGTCAAGAGCGGCGATGATCTTGTCCATCGGCTTGTCTTTGACCTCGGGCCGCCGGTCGACCAGCACGCAGTTAAACACTTCGGGGCCGACAAAGGCGCGGATCTTGTTTTTCAGCCAGTAATCGGCGGCAGCCACGGGCCGCACGGTCCGGCGCATGGCAGGCGGCAGGCAAGCCCAGATCATGGGCATGTCGCCGTTACTCGTGTGGTTGGCAAAATAGACCCGCTGTTTCGGAACCGGTTCGATCCCCTGCCAGTCTGCACGGACAGCCGTGATCGCGCGGGCAAAGATGCGGATGGACTGGCCAACGATACGGGCGGCAAACTGGCGAAGATACTTCATGGGATCAACTTTGACGAAGCGCGCGGTGTTTGAAAAGAGAGAACCCCACCCGTGACGATCACGGGCAGGGTTCGGGGGAGGGACCTGTTTAGGCTTTGTCGTCGCCAATATAGTCCGACAGCAGCTTTTCGTTCTTGGCGTCCTCGATCCGCTGGATGCGGTCCTCGGACATCTTGTCGTCGAAGCGGTATTTGACAAAGTTGACCAGAGCCAGCGTCAGCATCAGAACGGCCATGCCCCAAAAGCCCTTGGTTGACAGCGGCACTTCCGTCGACAGCCAGAGAGAGATACCGAGCATACCGTAAGCCACGGCGACACCTGCGCCATTGACGAACATGATCAGTGAGTTGTCGGATTTCGTTACAGCCATTTTTCTATTCCTTTGAATGCGTATTGTCTTGGTTTGTGAGGTTACTTCTTGCCGGCCTTCAGGCGGGCCAGAACATCGTCAGCAGTGGACCGGGTTGCAGCGCCAAAGCCAGCATCCGCCATCCGATCAGTCAGCGTATCGTTGTTCAGGTCGCGGTTGATATCGGCCAGAATTTCGCTGCGCTCGAACGGGTCATCCTTGCCCAACACTCGGGAAATCAGCTCTTCGGCCTCTTCCACGCTGCCCGATGTGACGCCAGTGCGCGACATCTGCATCTGGATATTCTGTTCGCGGCGCACCGCCCGGGCCTGAATAGCACCCTGTTTCAGATCGATGATCCGGCGGTGGCCGCTTTCGATGGAAGACCGCAGGCGCATTACCTTCTGGTCCAGACGGTCCAGCGTTTCGGTCCGCACGGTCAGTTCGTTTTCCATCGACGCGATGGCGCGGGCAGCCTCGGCGGCCATATCCTCGCGGTCATTGTCGAGCGCTTCCTTGGCGCGCTTCGTCAGATCGGTGATCCGCGATTTCAACGCGCTGTGCTGCTTTTGCTCTGACCGCTGGCGCTGGATCAGGCTGGCAAGTGTGGCCTTGGCGGCCCGCAGGCTGTTTTCGCTTTCGCGGATTTTCTGGTCAATCAGTTCAATCGCAAAGGCGTCGCGCACGCGGTCTTCGGCCCGTGCATTCTGCCCATGGATCAGGGTGGCGAGTGTCTTGAACATTGGTGTCTCTCCGTTTCGCTTCAGTGTGTGAACACTGTTCATGAAATAGAGATAGCAACTAGCGCCCTACCGTTCAAGAGAAAACTTGAACAATGTTCAAATTATTTTCGAGAGGCCGTCAACTGCCTTAAAACAAGGGCGATCATGCGGTCTATATCATCAGACGGCACACCAGCGCTGGCCTCATCCAGCCCCAAAAGCACGATTCCATGCACCGATGAGAACAGCGCGCGGGTCAAAAGCGCATGTTCCTGAGAATCGCGATCCGGGAAAATCACCGCCAGCGGGTCAGAGATATAGGTAAAGAGCCGCCCCATTTCTTCCAGATACCAGTCCGGCGCCGCTTCGCCCGGGGCGCGTTCCACATCAAACAGCGCGCGCCAGCTTTGGTGGTTTTCCGCAGCAAAGCGATGATAGGCCTGCGCCATGACCACCAGCTGTTCCACCGGGTCCTGCGGGGCATCGGCCAGGGCTTCGGCGACATCAGCGCCCAAGCGGTGAAAGGTTCGGGCGTTCACGGTCAGAACCAGATCGGTCAGATCGCCAAAGACGTTATAGATGGCACCAACAGCGCATCCCGCCTCAGACGCCAGATCGCGGGCGCGCAAAGCGCCCAGCCCGTGGTCTGCAATCGTCCGCTCTGCAATCAAAACCAAATTCTCACGCAACGCCGCGCGCCGCTCTGCCACTTTACCTGCCATGTCACCCTCAGTTGAACGTAGTTCAGTTATAGGAGAGGATTTTCAAGATGGGAAGAGTGGCGTAGATGGCGGCTTCGCGGGACTTTGCGACCATTTGCTGCGCCGGTTCGAACGGCGGCTTTGTTTTGCGAAAACCGTTACGGCTCACCCGAGGTATTGTGCACGTCGACGCCAACGACGATGCTGCAAGGATGGTCACCGAAATCGAGTTCTCTTTCGCGGCACTGAACGGATCAGCGCGACGGCACATTCGCGTGTTTCAGATACACCAGTTCCTTGACCGTTTTGCGATGGGACTGACAGTCGCCGTTGTTGCTCTGGCATTGACTGACCGTGGCATGGACCTCTTTCAAATCTCGCTTCTCTTCGGGGTCTACTCGCTCACGACGATGGCGATGGAGTTGCCGTTTGGTGGCCTCGCCGACAGTATTGGCCGCAAGCCAGTCTTTTTGACGGCGGTCGTCGCCAGCTTGATTTCGCTCGTGCTCTTTCTCTCGACGCGTGATTTCCATGTTCTGGCGCTTTCATTTGCATTCATCGGTTTTGGACGCGCGCTCAGGTCGGGCACGCTTGATGCGTGGTTTGTCGAAACTTTCAATGCCGCAGCACCCAATGTGGATGTCCAGCCCGCACTGGCCAAAGCGCAATGGGCCAATGCCGTGGGGTTGGCCATTGGCGCCGTCTTGGGAGGTCTAATGCCCGATGTTTTAGGCGAGGTCGCGAAAAGCCTTGGGTTCAGCATCTATGATGTGTCCTACGTGGCAAGCTTCGGTGTGATGTTGGGCGTGCTTGTTTTCACGATGTTGGCCATTGTCGAAAAACCGCGTCCGAGAGACGTCACTGCTCTCATGCAGGGCTTCGCGAATGTCTCAACGGTGATAAAGGACGCGAGCGTTTTGGCTCTGAAACATCCCGCTCTGTCGGTACTTCTGGCAGCGTTGGCATTCTTTCTGATGGCAACCAACCCTGTCGAGGTATTCTGGCCGACCCATGCAAAACCCATGTTGGACGAGGGTTATGCAAACACCGTCATAGGTGTCGTCACTGCGACCTATTTCTTCTCCATCGCTTTCGGCGCATCTCTGTCTCCGCACATCAGCCGGATCTTCAAGCGGCGACATGCCATGACTCTGGCGGCGAGTTTTGCGGTTTTGGTGAGTTGACGGGGGCCAGCCAGTTCACGATCCGGTTCGCCGCTTGGCTAATGAGGTGTAATCGAGGGGTGGTGTCTTGGCACGGGCCGTTGCGACCAAAGTTAAGAAAGAACTGCTATGGGCATATGTCCATTTATGCTAACATCTTCAGGCATTGTGGAATTTTAGCCGTAGTCAAGTGTTGTCACATGCGGTTTCTTGGGGCGTGAGCCTGGTCCTGATCGGCGCTGATTTGCGTTTAGAAAGCATATTTTGGCTTGGGAAAATCTGTTCTGATGGGTGCAGCCGCAGGCGCAGAGACCAAGAAACTTCATATTGCAGCCGCGCGCAGACTTTTGAACGTAGAGTTTCAGGGGACAAATTATGTGGGATTTTCTCAAGAAAGCGGCAGGATCAGTTGCAACGGCCGGGTTGAAATATCTGACTCAGAAGGCTGCCGTCGATCACATCATGCAATCACCGGATATCGAAAGCGGCAAGATCGCGCTGCGCAAGCATATCAATACGCTAGACGATGAAAGCGACTACCGGATGTTTCTGTCCGTGGTGTCGCAGAGCTATGATCAGGCTGCCGAACAGGCACAGAAGCCGCGTCACGACCAAAGTTGGGGCAACACGACAGAAGACCGTGTCGCTTACAGGATGGCCATGATCCGAAGTGGTCAAACGATGAACGACCCCGAAGCTGAGCGTCTGGTTGAGATCTACGCGCTGATGCACAAGCTCGCCCAGGAATATTGGGCCGAACGATCGGCGCAGCCTGCGCCTCCTGCAAACTTCGCACAGGTCTCTGATAGGACGCCGTCTGGCCCAAGCCCCGACCCGCCGCCGGACCAGCCCCAGAATGAGCGCGCTTCGCGAGTTCGGCACTATCTTGACCAGATAGAAGATCTTTTTCCCAAGGATGAAAGCAACACGATCAGCTATCCTGAAACCGGGCTGCTGAGCTTGGTGCAGGCCTACGCACTTGACCAAGAGGCCAGCAGTTTGACGATGTCTGCGATGGCGCGGGCGCAGCCGTTCTTGGTCAACGAAGATGTTCTTGCCAACCTCGATCTGGCTTACGCAAAGCAGCAGCGCCTGATCAAGGACGCGCCCAAGGGGCCAGATGGATTTGACATCGACAAGCTATATCCTGACATGCTGGTCACGCTTCAAACCGCTGCCCGTGCCTGCGAAGCATTGCCACGAGAGGGTGATGACAAGGCGAATTTCGTGCGGGCGCTGGGCTATCTTGAGCGTATCAGTGACTTCCCAGCAGGGGCCTTGCCCGAAGAAAAACTTCGGGCCGTCAAGCGTAACATGCATGATCTTCGCTCAAAGATCGGCGGGCAAGGTAATGTCATGCCGGATTATCTTGACGATCCGGCCGAGCTGCCGCTCGATGAGGCGCATCGCCTGATTGACAAAGCATCTTATGTCGGCATGAACGATCAGAAGGGCGCCCTTGATCTGCTGATCATGAGTGAGAAGCTGCTGGCTGATAATCAGCTCTTCCCGCCGACAGGGGACGAAATGGTGCAAAGCCTTGCCGAGATTGTCAGCGACCCTGATTCCGGCGGCGCCGCTGCCAGCGAAATGGTCAAGCTGCGTGCGGCCTACAAAAGCCTCTATCTTCAGTTCATCAGGCTCTTCGGCAAAAGCAATCCTGGCGATCCGGACTTTGTCGCGGATCAGCAGAAGGTCGCAGCGTACACGCATAAGCTGGAAGAGATCGACAGCCGCGAAATTGGCGACGCGCTCAGGCAAGGCATGATGGGTCTTTTCGGAACGGAGAAATTTGACGACCCGACATGAGCTATTCTGCCGTCATCACACTGGCGTTGGATCTCGAACAGCTGGTGCAGGACATTTCCACGCTATCAGACGGGGATCAGACTGATGGCCTGCACGAAAAGCTGGACCAGCTTTTTGCGGATGCCGGCGGTTTGGGTGATCCCGGTATGTTATGCCGATGCCATCAATGTCAGTCAGAGCTTCTTCTTTTTGACGGGCTGGCAGCGCGTGCGTTGATCGCGGCCGAAGAGGCCGCGCGCTCCATCGGGTTGGCGTCGTCCGATACCCTGCTGATCGACAGTTTGCTGTTGCAGGCCCATGCGCTCGCACGTCTTGGCGACGATGACGCGTTAGAGCGTGTTTGCGCGACCGGCATCGCCTTGGCCGAGAAGGTGCGCGCGACGATCTCTGCGCCATATGAACGCGCGGGTTTTTTGAGGACGCGGATCGCGCTTTATGATTACGGGGTAGAAGTTGCGCTGGCGCGCGGCGACGTCAATCTGGCCATCGACAGGGCAGAGCTGACCAAGTCGCGCACACCCAAAGTGCGCAAAAACGCAACCTCGCAGGTCTACCGTGAACAGATCCGATCCATTGGCAAGCGCATCGAAGACGCAAGGCGCAGGGGAAAAAACACCACCGAACTGGAAATTGACCGCCGTGGTCTGTGGGATCGTTTCATGCGGGACTGCCGTGATGCCATGACGACCGGTGGCGGAACGCGAAAGCTTGCCCAGGCTGTATTGCGGGAAGGCGAGGCGGCCCTCTATTTCCATTGGATCGGACACGGCAAGCTGCTGCGCTTCGTTCTTGATCGCGACAATCTGGCGCATGACACGGTCGAGGTGACCGACGCAACGCGAGAAGAGTTGGCGACCTATCTCGGGCGGCTCAGCGTGGCGGAGAGTGGCGGCTTTCGCAACGCCAGCGACATCAGCCGATTTGCCGATATCCTGTGGCCGACTGCATCGGACATGCAGAGCATCCTGCACTCGGCACAGCGGCTGGTGATCGTGCCGCATAAATCGCTCCACCATATCCCTTTTGCGGCGGTGCGGCTGCCCGACGGTTTTGTTGTTGAGCGTTGGGCGCTGCGCTACGCCCCCAGCCTTGATATGTTCCTTGAGGAGGTTTCTGCCCCGGCCACAATGTCGGCACTGGCCATTGGCATCGTGTCATATGATGCGCACGGTCTGCGCGAACTTCCCCATGCGGAGTTGGAAGTCGCTCAAACCCATACGATCTACAGCGCGGCCGGATGGGAAAGCACCGTCTTGCCCCCCGATGCCAGCGAGGGGCAACTGACGACGTCTGCCGCTGATAGGCGGCCATCAGTCCTGCACTTGTCCTGCCATGGCGAAGGTGTCGCCGGGGATACACCTTTGGAATCGCATCTTTATCTTCAGCAGGCGAAGCTCGACGGGCTCGATATCTGGGCGGCAGGGCTATCGGCTGATACGGTTGTGCTGTCGGCCTGTTCATCGGGACAGCGTGCGATCAGCGGGCGCAAGATGCGGGATATTCCCGCGGATGATCTGCTTGGACTGCAAGCGGCCTTCTTTGCGTCTGGCGCCCGGCTGATGGTCGCTGCCTTGTTTCCGACCGACGACGAGTTCGCAGAGCAGATCATCGTCGCTTTTCATCGTGCATTCGCCAGCGGCGAGCCTGCGGATATTGCCTTGGCGGAAGCCATGCGGGTATTCATCGTTGACAACCGTGATTTTGAAGATGTTTATGTAGATTACTGGGCCCCATTCCTTATCGTCGGGCGAGGCCAGTTTGAACCACAACGAAGGATGGATCGTTGAGCTCAATCAAGATTACATTTGCCGTTGACCCGGATTCCGACCTGTCAGAGGCGCAGAACGAGATCAAACAGAGCTATGAGGGCGCGACCGAAATCGACAAATTCATGGTGCGCGAAAGCAATGAGCGGATCGGCCTTGCCGACGCCGCCTCGATCCTTGCCGCTGCTGTTGTACTGGTCAACCAGGGACATTCACTAGTGGAAGCGGTCACCAAACTTGTCGCGACAACCCGCAAGCTTGTTGAAGAGTCCAAGGCACTCAAAACCGCCATCATCGAAATCCGCGGCAAGAGGGTCGACATTGTCACCGCCACCGAGGACGACCTGAAAGAGCTCGCAGCGGCCGCAGAAGGATAGCGGCTGGCTCTCTGGCTGCGACCGGTGCGGGTGATGGCAACAGGTTAGCTTGTTGCCATCGTCGGATCGTCACAACATGAGCGCCGAACGCGCCATTTCGACCACCTTTGCTACGGCGGACAAGGCTGAACAGGGGTGGTGTGAGGTAAAGTCGACGTTGCCTTCTGATCCAGACTGTTTAGCCTCGATAATCGGCAGGCTTTAGATCGGGTTCAATGGATGCTTACCTTCGAAGTTTGCACGGAGCCGCATCGCGATGGCGTTCGAAAGGAGAGGTATCAAAGCCCGCAAAAAATTCAGTTTGATTATCGAAAGCTTCCTGATCCAACCTGAGAACCGGGCATTCGTGCAGTTTGCGGCATCCGGTACTCTGGGCTCAAACCAGACGTTAACCCCGTCGCGCTCAACGTGTGCATGTGTCCTTTTTCACTACTCCACCTTCACCGGCGCACCACCCGCAAAACTGTTCACCTCGGAATAACTGATCGGCTCCTCCTGCATCTGCAGGTGCAATCCGTCCCCTTCATAGGGATGCGCACGGGCCAAGGCCTCGTCGAAATCAATCCCCAGCCCCGGAGCGGTCGGCACCGGGATATAGCCATCCTCGACCGTGATCGATCCCTTGATCAGGTCGTGATGAAACGGCGTCTCGATCGTTTCGGCCATCAGGATATTCGGGATCGACGCGGCCAGCTGCACATTCGCCGCCCATTCCACTGGCCCGGCATAAAGATGCGGGGCCATCTGGGCGTTATGGACTTCAGCCAATGCCGCAATCTTCTTGGTTTCCCAGATACCGCCAGCCCGCCCAAGCGCCGGCTGCAGGATCGTGGCCGCACCCTGTCGCAGGATTTCGGCAAATTCCGCCTTTGTCGTCAGCCGCTCGCCGGTGGCCACGGGTATACGTACCGCCGCGGCCACCTTGGCCATCTCGGCCACATTGTCTGGCGGGATCGGTTCTTCGTACCAAAGCGGGCTGTAGGGCTCCAACGCTTGCCCCATGCGGATCGCCCCGCCGGTGCTGAATTGCCCATGTGTGCCAAAAAGCAGATCGGCGCGGTCGCCAACCGCCTCACGGATCGCCTTGCAGAACGCCACCGACAGGGAGATGTCATGCATCGACGGCATATGCCCGCCACGGATGGTGTAGGGGCCTGCCGGATCGAATTTGACAGCTGTATAGCCCTTTTCGACCATATCCAGCGCGACCTCGGCCGCCATATCGGGACTGGCCCAGAAGGCGGGCAGGGGGTGCGACGGCCGGGGATAAAGATAGGTATAGGCGCGGATGCGGTCATTCATCCGGCCCCCGATCAGGGCATGGACCGGGCGGTCACGGTCTTTGCCGAGGATGTCCCAGCATGCGATCTCCAGCCCCGACCAGGCGCCAATCACCGTCAAGTCCGGGCGCTGAGTGAAGCCTGCTGAATAGACCCGGCGAAACATCAATTCGATGTCTTCAGGGTTTTGGCCCGCCATGTGGCGCTCGAACACATCCCTGATGACCGCCGTCATCGCCTCTGGCCCAACCGAGGACGCGTAGCATTCGCCGTAACCCACAATGCCTGTATCCGTCGTCACCTTTGGAATGATCCAATAGCGCCCGCCCCAGCCTGGGGCCGGGGGTGCCGTGACAATCACATCAAGATCGGCGAGTTTCATGTGCGCACCTTTGGTCACGAGGATGTTATGGGCGACACAATCACGCTTCGCCACCTGGGTCCAGATGATCTGGACCTGCTGTTGGTGGTCAAGTCGGGCCTTTTTGACAATCCGATCCTGCCGGATCAGGCAAAGGCCTTTCTGGCCGACCCGCAGCACGAGATCGTGCTGGCTTTGGACGGGGCCGATGTTGTGGGGATGGCCACGGGCCAGATCCTGCTGCATCCGGACAAACCGCCTGCCTTCTTCATCGCCGAGGTCGGGGTGCGAGACGAATATCAGCGGCAAGGCATCGCCAAACGGCTTTGTGACAGGCTGATGCAGGTTGCGCGCGACCGGGGGTGCGATGGGATCTGGCTTGCTACGGAGACCGACAATGTGGCCGCCCGGGCGCTTTACCGGTCACTGGACGCGCGCGAAACCGGCGGCATTGTTGTGTACGATTGGGACAGGGCGATGGACGGGTAGGATGGATCAAGATCATCTTACGGTTTCGCCTCTGATGCGTGCAGTTGCGGACGCAGCGCCACGCCCGCCGTCGTCAAGCCAGCCGTCCCGGACTTGATCCGGGACCTCACGCCGTCGCCCTCGCGTTCCGGCTACCCGAACACAATCACATTCCGCTTGGCCGATCCTGTCCGCGTATCGGCAATCGCCTCGTTGATCTGTTCCAACGACCAGCGGCCCGAAATCAGCTCGTCCAGTTTCAGCCGCCCTTGCTCATAAAGATCCACCATCCATGGAATATCGCGCGCTATGACGACGTCGCCCATCTTGGACCCAACCATGCCCTGTCCGGTCGCGGCCAGCATCACCGGCTCATAGGTCGACATCGCCCCTGAATGCGGCATGCCCACCATGATGACCCGGCCGCCATTGGCCAGATATTGGGGGGCCTTGTCATAGGCCGGGATCGCGCCGACCGTCACAAACACCGCATCGGCCCCGCGCCCCATCGCCTTTTTCGACGCGCGCCAAGGTTTTTCCTCGGTGGCCAGCACACCGTCTGTCGCGCCGAATTCGCGTGCAATGGCGAGCTTCTCTTCAGACATATCCACCGCCACGATCCGCCGCGCCCCGGCAATCCTGGCGCCCTGAATGGCGTTGAGGCCGACGCCACCGGCACCGATGACCACGACATCCTGACCGGCGCGCAGATGGGCGGCGTTCACCACAGCGCCAACGCCGGTGATGACGCCACACGCTAGCAAAGACGCCGACTCCATCGAAATCGCGTCCGACAGTTTCACCACCTGGCTTTGATCCACCACCACCCGCTCGGCAAAGCCGCCGGTATACATCGCCTGATGCAGCGGGGCGCCATCCGCATCTGACAGCGGGCTGCCCTCAAAACCGGTCTCGCAGGCGACAGGCTTGCCGCCCGCGCAGGACGGGCAGGTGCCGCAGGCGCGGATCAGGGTCACCACAACCGGGTCACCCATCGTAACGCCACGCACGCCTTCGCCCACGGCGCTGACCACCCCTGCCGCCTCGTGCCCGTAGACCGCAGGCAGTGTCCCGCCCCAGGCCCCGTCCATATAAGAGATATCGGAATGACAGATCGCGCAGGCCTTTAATGTCACCTCGATCTCGCCCATCTTGGGTGCGGCGAGGGTGACGGTCTCGATCGTCAAGGGCTGGCCAAATTCACGGCAAATGGCGGCTTTGATCTGGGGCATGGCGTTGTCCTGCAAAAATCCTGTTGCAGCACATGTCCCACCGGACATTGCCCTGCGCAAGTCTGATCGCGACGTTACATGACGCGCGCCCGCTTTGGGCGGGGTGTCTGGACGAAAACAAAGATACATCCAATGGTCAGCACAGCAGATAACAGAAACGGCGCGCCGGGTAGATAAACCGTGTTTTCAGCGGCGGTGAAATACCAGAAGGTCTGGGTCACCAGCAACGGTGCCACAATCGTGGCCACAGCGTTGATCGAAGTGACCGTGCCCTGCAATTCGCCTTGCTGATCGTCAGCTGCCGTGCGCGACATGATCCCCTGCAGGGCGGGTCCCGCGATTGAACCCAATGCGGTCAAGGGGGTCAATGCCAGCGCAATCCAGCCTTGCGTGACGAACCCCAGCAGCACAAAGGCCGCCACATCAATCGATAGACCGGCAATCACCGCATTCCGTTCACCAATCCGGTTCAGGATCGGCTTGATCAGCAGACCCTGCACAATCGCGATCCCGATCCCGAAGACCGCCAGTGACAGGCCGATCATGCCCGGCCCCCAACCGAACCGCTCGGCCCCGAAATAGGCCCAGACGCCGGGATAAACGAAAAACGCCACAGTATAGACAAAGGTGATCAGCATCAGCCGCTTCAGGCCGGGCAGGGCACCGATATTCTTGAACGCGCCAAGCGGATTGGCGCGCCGCCACTCCAGCGGGCGGCGAATGCGGTCTGTCACCGTCTCTGGTAATACATAATAGCCAAAAATGGCGTTGGCCGCAGCCAATGCCGCCGCCGCCCAGAAGGGCGCGCGCGTGCCGAATTCGGCCAACACACCCCCCAAAAGCGGCCCCAGCACGAAGCCCACGCCAAAGGCCGCCCCGATCAGGCCGAAATTGGCGGCCTTCTCCTCTGGTTTTGAGATATCGGCCATATAGGCCGCTGACGTTGATTGCGTCGCTGCCGTGATCCCCCCGATGATCCGGCCAATGATCAAAAGCCAGATCGTATGGGCCAGCGCCATCAGGAAGTAATCAAACGCCATGATCACCAGCGAGATGATCAGCACAGGCCGCCGCCCGTACCGGTCCGACAGATTACCGACCGTTGGACCAAACAGGAACTGCATCGCGGCAAAGATCGTGGCGAGGATACCGCCCCAGACAGCAGCGGCACCAATGCCCTGACCTTCGACCTCCTGAATAAGGTCGGGCATCACCGGCATGATCAGCCCGATTCCCATGCTGTCGATGACAACGGTGATCAGGATAAAGATGACAGGCAGGCGATTTTGCATCCCGACAGGGTTAAACCGCTTGGTTCACTTTGCAAGCCCCCGCTTTGGCGGGTCCTTCACCTAGAACGAGATATTGTCGGCAACGAAGTCAACGAAGAGCCGGGTCAGCGGATTTTGCGCCGCATGTCCGTAGTAGACCAGCGAGATATCGATCGGGCGCGGCGGTTGTTCCGGCAATACCACCTCAAGCCGGGCGTCTTTCAGCACATGGTCCACCAGAAAAAGCGGCAGTGCTGCGATACCCCCGCCGTGCAAAGCCATCGCAGCAATTGTGCGCGGGTCGTTGACCGACACCTGCGTTTTCGGCGCGACCGCGACACTGCCACCCCTGCCAGTAAGAACCAATGGCATGTCGGGGCGCAGTGCGATGATCTTATGCTTGGCAAGGTCGTCAACCGAAGCCGGACGACCAGCCCGATCAAGATAGGACTTTGAAGCAACAAGTGCCTGGCGTGCACCCCCCAGTTTGCGCTGAGTCAGGCTCGAATCCTCCATCTCACCGATGCGGATCGCCAGATCGAAACCGCCAGCGATCAGATCGACAAAGGCGTTGTCGGCCACGACCTCAAGCTGAACATCCGGATAGGTCGCCGAGAACGCGACAAGCACCGGTGCCAGAAGGTCGGAGGCGAAGGTAAACGGCACAGAGATGCGCAACTTGCCTGCCGGTCGGTCCTTTTGCGCCACAATCCGTGCGCGCGAAGCTTGCAGAATATCCACCATCTCCTGCGCCTCTTGCGCCAGCAGATGGCCCTGATCGGTCAGCCGGATGCTGCGGGTGGTGCGTTGGATCAGGTCAAGCCCGACATCGGCCTCAAGCGCTGCTATGTGGTTGGTTACCGTCGATGTGGGCATGCCCAGACGCCGGGCCGCCCCGGCAAAACTACCTGCTTTTGCAACGGCAGCCAGCGTGACAAGGTGGTTGGTGTTGCGGTACATTATCCCATTTTTGGGATTATTATTCCGAAATAGCAAGTCTTTATCCGATTTGCGTGACCGCTATCTTGAGGCCAGCAAACAGGAGAATTGATATGCGTGTGCTTATCACAGGATCGACAGGTTTCATCGGGTCAGCGGCCCGCAAGGCGTTGGTCGACGCGGGCCATACACCTATCGTGGTCAAGCGACCGGGCAGCGCCTTGGGAGATCATGACGTCGCCGTGGACCTGACCGACCTTGATGGCCTGCACAAGGCGGCGTCAGGTGTTGATGCAGTCATTCATGCGGCGGCCAGCGATAATCCTGATTTCTGGCCGGTCAGCCAGGCCGCCGCCCTGGCCATGATCGAAGGGCTGCCCGATGGCGGCCGCTTCGTAGCCCATGGCGGCACGATTGTTTTTGGCCCCACCACCCATGACCCGGCCAACCCAACGACGCTGAACCCGCCGCCCCCGCTGGCGGGGCGCGCCGCGTTGGATCAGGCGATCCTTGATGCGGGGAACGGGCGGGTCCACACCCATGTCGTGTTCGGGTCGCTGGTCTATGGCGGCCCCGGCGCGGTGATCCCGCAGGCCATGGTCGGCGCCGCGCGCGCAAGCGGAGCAGTGCTATATGTCGGTGATGGCAGCCAAATCTGGTCAACCGTCCATGTCGATGATTTCGGCAGATTGCTTGTTGCGGCCGTTGCCAGCGAGGATGGCCCAAGCGGGCCGATCTTTGCTGCCGACCGGTCGGTTTCGATGGCCGATTTTGCGCAAGAAATCGGTGCGGCCCTGAACCTGCCTGTTCGCGCCGCCACCGATGAAGAGGCGCAACAGTCCTATGGGATGTTCGCCGCGGCATTCGGCATGAGCCAGCATTTCTCGGGTGACGTGGCGCGCGACACCTTTGGTTGGACGCCAATTGCCAATGCAGACACCCTGCGCGGGGCCATCAGATCGCTGGCCGAAGGTGCCGCCAAATGACCATACATCAACCCATGACACTTTATGATGTGGCCGGTGGCGCGGATCGCATCACTGCAATGACAACGGCATTTTATGAAAAGGCCGTCGTCGACCCGCTCCTGTCGCCGTTGTTCACCAATGGCGACGCCGATCACGCGAATTATCTTGCTGGCTGGTTTTCGGTGATCTTTGGCGGCCCGCAGGATTATCTGACCGAAAGGGGCGATTTGCGGTTCGTGATTTGGAAACATGTCAGCATGCATATTACCGACGCGCAACGGGCCAGGTGGGTGAACTTGATGCGGGATGTGGCCGCGCGGGTGCAGATCGACGAACGCTTTCTGGGCCCTTTTGATCGTTTCATCGATAGGGTCAGCCGGGACGTGCAGGCCAATTCCCATGTGCCCAAAGTGGAGCTTCGCGCAAGGCTGGGGATCAAGGATCCGGGGTCAGGTGCCCGGTCTCGGCCATGAATTGATGCAGCAGGGCGGCGTATCCCTGCGGGTCCTCCACACATGGCAAATGCCCCGCCCGCCGCATCAGTGCAAATCGCGATCCGGGGATCAGATCGACCGTTTCGCGCACCAGATCGGGTGGGGTGGTGGCGTCCTCTGATCCGGCAATGCCCAGCGTGGGCAGGCGCAGACCACTTGTCGGCGTATAGAAATCCGTGCCCGCAATCGCGGCGCAAACGCCGACATACCCGTGTTGCGGGGTTTGCAGCAGCATCTTGCGCCATCGTGCTACCGCCGGAGTGGCAAGGAAATCGCGGCCAAACCAGCGTGTCATCACCTCGTCGGCGATACCGTCAAGACCCACCCGCTCAATATTGGCGATGCGATCCTGCCAGAACGTGCCGTTTCCAATCTTGGCTGCGGTGTTGGACAGGACCATGGCACGGATGATGTCGGGGCGCTTGACGGCCAGACCCTGGGCCACCATGCCGCCGACCGACAGCCCGACAAACAGGCAATCGCGGACCTCCAGCGCATCACACACAGCCTCTGCATCGCTGACCAGCTGGCCCATTGTATACGGCCCCTCCGGCGCGTCCGATCCGCCATGACCACGCATGTCATAACGCACCACGCGCAGCCCATCCGGCAGCAAGGCCACCACCTGATCCCATAGCTGCAAGTTCGAGCCGAGCGAATTGGCAAACATGATCATCGGGCCATCATCTGGCCCGTCAACCTGCACGTTCAGCGCCACACCCTGCCGGTCAATTCTCATGAAATCCCGCCTCAGAAAAGCTCAAGCCGCGCATGGGTGTCCCTTCCCGGCGCGGCTTTCACTTGTTGTCGTGACCAGCGCATGGCGATCACAAACAACCCTCCCACATAACAGAAACATGGAATATGTGATTCCGGGCAACCTGTACTTTTGGACAGGTTAGTCATCCGGATCACCAATCAGCATATGTGCCATGATCTGCCCGTGGTCCGAGGCGAGCTTGTTATAAGGGGCCTCCGGATGCGATCCGTCGGTCAGGTGATCGTTGAAGACGCTGAAATATTCCATCTCGCCCAGTTTGCCTGCAAAATCAGGGTGAAAATGGCGTGACATCAGGATCTGGTCGATACTTTCGAACACGCCGCCAAAGGCCGAAGTATAGACCATATCGCGCAGCGATTTGCGCACGAACAGCTTCTCGGCAGAATAGAGGCGCACGGCACCGATATTCTCCTGAATGATCTCGTTTTCCTCATCCGTGTACCGGTCCCGCCGGGTTTCGGCATCGTGGCGGCGCATCCAGGCGTAATTGCGGAACGGGGCCTCACCGGTGATGATCTCGGAACTGACCGCATGTTCGCTATCGTTGAAATCACCCAGCACCATCACCGGGTTGCCTGCCTTCAACTCGTCCAGAATGGCATTGCGCAGCACCCACGCCTCGGCCATGCGACGCAGGCCGGACCGCAGAGACCCCATGGCCCGGGTGGCCGGATCGTAATTCACCAGATCGGCGGCGGGCGGAAAGGGCGCACCTTCCGGCCGGGGCAGTTCGCCCAGTTTTGATTTCAGGTGGCAGTTGAAGACGGTCACGACCGTCTCACCCAGTTTGATCCGTACTTTCAGCACCGGGCGACTGAGGCGTTTGATCCGGTAATGGCCGCCTTCATCCCCGTCCAGATCGGTGAACGGGATCGCCAGCGGTCTGGGCAATTCCTGAATAACCTCCGGCAACCCTTCGAACCCGAACCGCGACAGGATCGCGACACCGGGCCGCCGCTGGCCCGGTTCCCCATCAAAGACATTCGGGGCAAAGGCCAGTGCTGCCTCGGTATAGGGTTCATAGGCCAGCTTGCGGAAAATCGCCTTGCGCGCATAGCCTTTGGACCGGTCGGGGATGTTCGCCTCGTTCGCGGCCAGCCCAAGTTCATCGGTCTCAATGACCACATCGCGCAGGGCGTCCTCGCTGAAAATCTCCTGAAAACACACGATATCCGCATTCATGGTCAGCAACTGGTCGGCCATCCATGCGCGTTTCCAGGCATATTCCTCGGGGGTGTATTCCTCGAACTTGTAATACTCCTGATCAGCCTCGATCAGGTTCTTGACGTTGAAACTGGCGATGGTGAAACGGGTCAATTCAAGGTCTCCAAAGCTTTGGCAAAGACATCCGGGTCAACATTGCCGCCCGTGGCCACGGCAATAATCGCATCGCCTTCAAATGCGTCCGGGTGGAACAGGGCGGCCGCCAGCGCGGCTGCACCGCCGGGTTCGACCACGATTTTGAGCCTCTCAAAGGCAAGGCCGACGGTGCGGAGGCATTCCTCCTCGGTCACCACCACACCTGGCCCGCAATGGGCCTGCATGATGGGAAAGGTGATCTCACCCGGCTGCGGCGTGATGATGGCGTCGCAAAGCGAACCAGAGGTGCGCGCATTCCGCTCGATCTTCCCGCTGACCAGCGACCGGGTCACATCATCAAACCCTTCCGGTTCCACCGGGCGAACCCGCAGCCCCGGCGCATCCGCCGCCAGTGCCAATGCGATGCCCGATGTCAGCCCGCCACCACCGCAACAGACGGCTACATCAGCGTCGGTGATGCCCAGGGCGTTCATGTCTTCGGCAATCTCCAGCCCGCAGGTGCCTTGCCCGGCGATCACCTGGGGTTCGTCAAACGGTTTCACCAGTGTCAGCCCGCGTTCCTGGGCCAGCCGCGCGCCAATCGCGTCACGATCTTCGGTCGCGCGGTCATACAGCACCACTTCTGCCCCCAAAGCCCGCGTATTGGCGATCTTGATTGCAGGCGCATCCGACGGCATCACGATCACCGCAGGCGCACCATGTTCGCGGGCCGCCAGGGCCACCCCTTGCGCATGGTTCCCGCTGGAAAAGGCGATCACCCCGGTTTTCAAGGCATTGTCCGTCAGCGCGGAAATCGCCGACCAGCCGCCGCGAAACTTGAACGATCCGGTATGTTGCAAGCACTCCGGCTTCACAAGAACCCGCCGCCCCGCAATCTCATCCAGAAAAGGTGATGTCAGGATCGGTGTGCGCCGCGCATGCCCCTCCAGCCGCTTTGCCGCGGCGCGGATCATTTCGATATTCAATGCAGTCTCTCCAGCCAGCGATGCAAGGCATCCAGCGCCTCGGGCTCATCCAGAAACGGCACATGGCCACGCCCCGGCACATCAACGCGGATCATATCTGCGCGACGTTCCTCCATCTTGTCTGCTGTAGCTGCGGTCAGCAGGTCCGAGTTTGCCCCGCGGATCAACGCGAGCGGTAGACCGTGAAGCGCATCAAAGAGCGGCCACAGGTCCGGCGCCGGTTGTGCACCCGCTTCCAGCACCGCATCGCGCAGCTTGGGATCATAGCGCAGGACCAGCCCCTCCGGCGTCTCCTCGTAATGCGCCTTTACCTCGGCCAGCCAGCGCGACAGTGGCACGTTCTTGAAATGAACCCAATTGCGCGCCCGAAATTCGGCCGCTTCGGCATAAGTTTTCTGCGCGGGTGGGCGACCGATGTAATTCTTGATGATCTCGAGACCTACCGGCGAAATTTCAGGGCCAATATCGTTCAGGGCGACCCCGATCAGGCGGTCCTTGGCCGTGGCCGCCAGCATCATCGCGATCAGGCCCCCGCGCGAGGTTCCAAGGATCGCGGCTTTGTCCAACCCCAGATAGTCCATCAGCGCCAGAACATCCTCCGTTTCCTGCGGGATGGTGTAGGTGGTGTAATCCGCCCAGTCGGATTTGCCCCGACCACGATAGTCAGGCCGGATCAGGCGGACCGGCAAATGCGGGGCGACGTGATCGAAATCGGCTGCATTGCGGGTCAGCCCGGCCAGTGCGATCACGGGCAGACCTTCCCCCTCATCCAGATAGTGCAGCGGCACACCATCGTTGCTTTGAAAATAGGGCATCAGACAAGCTCCGGTATCTTGGTCAGGTCAGACAAGACATGTGTGGGTGAGGCATAAAGCCGGTCCATCGGCTCGCCCGCGCGGTTCACCCAGACGGTCTGAAAGCCATAACCCGCAGCGCCCGCCGCGTCCCACCCGTTCGAGGACACGAACAACACCTCGGACCGAGCGCAACCGAAATGGTCGCCGACCAGATCATAGACCTTGTCATGCGGTTTGAAGACGCCAACGGACTGCACCGACAGCACGGCATCCAGCACTTCGCCAATCCCGGCAGATGACACCGCCCCGTCCAGCATATCAGGTGAGCCATTCGACAGGATCGCGGTCGCCAGGCCTCGATCCTTTAATGTCTGCAACATCGCGGGCACTTCGCGGTAGGCGGCCAGTTCCCAGTAGAGTTCCAGCAACCGGGCGCGGGTGGCATCATCGGCCAATCCATTTGCCTCCATCGCCCAGTCCAGACCGTCCTGCGTGACCTGCCAGAAATCGCAATGCTGACCGGCGACGGCACGCAACCAGGTGTATTGTAGCTGCTTCAGCCGCCAATCACGGGCCAGCGCGGGCCAGACGGTGGCCAACGCCTGATGTGCCGGTTCCTCAGCCGCCTGTGCAGCCGCCGCGTTCACGTCAAACAACGTGCCATAGGCATCAAAAACACATGTGGTGATCGGCATTTACCCCTCCTGCTTGATGGGCATCGTGTCACGGCAACAGGTCGGGGAAAAGGGGGCAAAGGCGTTTGCAATGAAAGGACAGGGCGCGTAGCGTGCGGCGCAACCAGAGTTTGCATGAAAAGAGCATATCGATGAGCCAGGCCAAAGCAGGCGATACCGTCCGGATCAACTACACAGGCACGTTGAAAAACGGTGAAACCTTCGACAGTTCCGACGGGCGCGATCCGCTGGAATTCGTCGTCGGCTCCGGCCAGATCATCCCCGGCCTCGATGCGGCCATCCCCGGCATGGCGGTGGGCGACAAGAAAACCGTCGAAGTGCCCTGCGATCAGGCCTATGGGGCCAGCAACCCCGCCGCACGGCAGGCTGTGCCCCGTTCCGAAATCCCCGAAAACATCCCGCTTGACCCCGGCACGCAACTGCAGATGCAGACCCCGCAAGGGCAGGTGGTGCAGGTGACCGTGACCGAAGTGACCGAGGAAGAAGTGACGCTTGACGCGAACCACCCGCTTGCGGGCAAGGACCTGATCTTTGCCATCGAAATCATGGGAATCGACGCGGCCTAGCACGTGTTGTTAGTGAGTATTCGGACCAGGTTGGGTCGACGGCCAGAGGAAAGACGACCTTGAAGAAGACGATTATCGGCCTCGTGGCCGGGCTCGCCGTGGCAGGGGCCGCGACCTGGGCCTCACTGCAATTCACATCTCCACCCAGTCAGGTCGATGCATATAACGCCGAAGAAGCGTTTTACGCAGATCTCGAAACGCTGCATGACCGCATGGGCGCCGTGGAAAACGAAGATGTGGGAGAGCATTTGTTTGCCGCCAACTTCGCCTATGTCTCCACCCGCAGCCTTCTGCTGGATCGGGCCTATCCGCCCGTTGGGGTCAGCTACGATCCCCACGATATGGCGACCATCGGTCATTACGCCGACCTGAACAGTTTTGCCGAAAACTATATCGATAGTCTGCGGGCCAATTGGGAAGACAGCCTTGATCCCAAAGAGATCAATCTCAAAAAACCTTTACGCTACCGTTTCGGTGATGTCGTGCGTTGGGAATCCGTCGAATTGTCCGACGGCCGGACGCTGACTGTGCAGCCGCAGAATGCACCTCATGAAAATATGTTGATGGCACGGGCCAATCAATATGATGGCGTCGATATTCTCGGACGGGATAAGGCTGGCAGCGCCATTCCCCTCAGGGCCAATTTGCAGGTAGAGCTAAAGGTGCCATCTGATCTGCGGGTGTTGTCATTTCCTGCACCACGCATCGGTGCGACCCAGACCTATGATGACTACCGTGTCACGATTACAGATATCACGCCCCAATATGCCGAAGTAACGGTCAACCGCACCGATGACGGCCAGGTCAAAGGCGGGATGCTGACCGTGGATCTGGGCGCGCGCGATGGTAACGGTCATCCGATTGTAACTATCAAACAAACCAGCAATGATGTTGCTGATATCGACGCATTTCGCACAGCGATCGAGGATATCATCGCGTTGGACGATACCCCCGATGCCGCGCAGCAGGCCGAGCGTCTGCTGGATGGCGGGCCGGCGTTGATCACCCGTTCCAGCTTTCAGGGCCAGATTGGCACGCTTGATGTCTACCTTGCCGATTTTCGGCTGGCACGGACGCTGACACGCGATCTGGTTCTGCCGGTCTTTGTACCGAATGCCGAAATTGCCGATCTGCCCGATCTCTCACAACCGTCCGAGATCATTGATCCACAGCTGATGTATCTAGCCGACAACACGCCGGATCTCTGGGATGCGGGCGAGGTCCAGAATGCCTTATCCGTCTGGCAGGACAGGGATGCGGTCAGATACATCCTGCCACCTCGTGTCAGCGATGTATTTATGGGTGAATTTGGCCGGATGGAGCGATCCGGCGACATGGATTTTGGCCGGGCCAATCGCGATATCGCGCATGATGACTGGCGGATTTACGACGTCGGCGCGACGTCGATCCGCTTCGAACCGGATGCTTTCCCTCAACCGCCCGAACGGGTCACGGGCGAGGTTGTGGTGAACATTCTGACAGCGCTGTCGCGCGAAACCTTCACGCTGGATCAACTGCCTGCCGGGATATCAGTGACCGGCAACCGGGTGACCGTCGATGGCGCCCTGCTTCTAAGCCTCGTTGGCGACCAAGACTGGGCACGTATATCGCGGCGCGATCAGGATAGCACAATCGCAGTCTTTGCGCTTAACGCTGAAGGGCTGCCGCTGCAACGGTTCCACGTTGCCGGGCGGACAAACGATGGTTCGGATCAGGTCAGCTATTACTACCACGGCAACCCATCCGCAGTTCTGGTGCTCCGGCGTGGACCGGTCGAACAGGTGAATGTGCGTATCAACCAGCCGCTTGATGTCGCGGCTTTCGGTCTGGAATACTAACGGCGGCTTAACACTCGCACCGCGCGGGGCGTTAATCCGGCCAAATGGTCGTCAGGGGTCCGACGCAAGTCCGACGTTTTGCCGACGCGATGCCGACAGGCCATTCCGGCGAAAACCCCTGCATTAATGACGCGCGCGCTGATTCGTGCCAAAAGGGTGTTGCGTACCCCCTAAAACACCACCGAACGTTGCTTGGTCTCAGACCAGATGATCGGGCTGCGGCATCCCCAGAACATGAAAACCGCCGTCCACGCGGATGATCTCGCCCGTGGTGCAGGCGCCCGCATCCGAGGCCAGATAAACAGCCGTACCACCCACCGCCTCAAGCGTGGCATTGGCGCGCAGCGGCGTGTTTTGTTCGGTATGCTTATAGGTCCGGCGCGCCCCGCCAATCGCTGCCCCAGCAAGGGTTTTCATCGGTCCGGGGCTGATCGCATTGACCCGAATGCCCTGCGGGCCAAGGTCATTGGCCAGATAGCGTGTGGCACTTTCCAGCGCAGCCTTGGCCACACCCATGACGTTATAAAACGGGGTGACGCGGTTGGATCCCTGATAGGTCAAGGTCAGCAGCGTGCCGCCATCCGGCATCAATTCCGACGCCCGCTTGGCCACGTCGATGAACGAATAGCAAGATATCGCAAGCGATGTCTTGAAGTTGTCGCGGGTGGTGTTGATGAAGCGACCCGTCAGCTCATTTTTATCTGAAAAAGCAATGGCATGGACGACGAAATCCAGCCTGCCCCAGCGCTCTTTGAGCAGCCCAAATGCCGCATCCATGCTGGCATCATCCGTCACGTCCACATCAACCATGATGTCCGACCCGACGCTTTCCGCCAGTGGTTCCAGACGCTTGCCAAAAGCTTCGCCCTGATACGAAAACGCCAGTTCTGCCCCGGCCTCGTGCATCGCTTTGGCGATGCCCCATGCGATGGATCGTTCATTGGCCACGCCCATAATCAGGCCGCGTTTTCCCTGCATCGAAATGGTCATTGGTCTATCCTTGAAATTTGGAAAGCAGCATGGACCCGTTGGTGCCGCCAAACCCGAAGGAATTGGTCATCACCGTATCAAGCCCTGCATTTTCAACGAGTTGCGTCGCGATCTCGGCCGGATCAAGCGCGGGATCGAGCGTTTCGACATTGATGGATGGTGCGATGAAATCATCCTGCAACATCAGCAGGCAATAGATCGCCTCCTGCGCGCCTGTGGCCCCTTGGCTGTGTCCTGTCATCGACTTTGTAGAGCTGATCGGCGGCGTCGCACCCTGGCCAAAGACCCGGCGCACGGCCTCAACCTCGCCTACGTCACCGACGGGGGTAGAAGTGCCGTGTGCGTTGATATAACTGACTTTTCTGCCCTCGGGGATGGTTTCCAGCGCCAACCGCATGGCCCGTTCGCCGCCCTCGCCGGATGGGGCAACCATATCGTGGCCGTCCGATGTGGCCGCAAAACCTGTCACCTCTGCATAGATCTTGGCGCCGCGTGCCTGCGCATGTTCCAGGCTTTCCAGCACGACAATCCCGCCGCCGCCAGCGATGACAAAACCGTCGCGATTGGCGTCGAATGCGCGTGATGCCTTTTCCGGCGTGTCGTTATACTTCGACGACATCGCCCCCATGGCATCAAACAGGCAGGACAGTGTCCAGTCCAGCTCCTCGCCGCCGCCTGCAAACATCACATCCTGCTTGCCCATCATGATCTGTTCAGCCGCATTGCCGATACAGTGCAGGCTTGTCGAACAGGCCGAGGTGATCGAATAGTTGATTCCCTTGATTTTAAAGGCCGTTGAAAGGTTCGCAGAGATCGTGGAGGACATGCATTTCGGCACCGCAAACGGCCCAATCCGCTTGGTCGCGCCGGTGGTTTTGACAACCTCATGCGCGGTCAGCATGGCCGACGTCGACGGCCCGCCGGAGCCGGCCACCAGACCAGTGCGCGGGTTCGAGATCACATCTTCATCCAGCCCGGCATCAGCAATCGCCTGCTGCATCGCAATATGGGCATAGGCGGCACCCGGACCCATGAAGCGCAATGTCCGCTTGTCCACATGCTCGGTCACATCAATCTTGAGCGTGCCTGCAACTTGGCTACGGAAGCCGTGTTCGGTCATCTCGGGCGATGCCTCGATCCCCGATTTGCCGGCTTTCAGCGCAGCAGTGGCCTCAGCTGCATTATTCCCAATGGGCGAGACGATACCCAATCCAGTAATGACGACACGGCGCATGGCGGATCCCTCAACACTTTTTTTGTTGTGTAGGGTAGCAAGGGCGAGGGGGCAAGTGCGGTGGGGCTAGCAACTTGGTGATTGCGCGCAAGTGCCTAGTCCACTCCACAGTAGGGGTGTTCCGTTGCCACTTGGTTCGAATTCGAACAGGCCCGCTGCCTGCAATCTCAATTGCCAAAAGAAAACGGCGTCTCGACCCCAGTGTTGGATACCTTGTCCCCACGCTCGTTCGGCTTGTTCTGCCTGACCAGTTTGCTGATAGGCGTTGCCCAGCATCAGGTAGGCGCGTGATACAACCAGTTTGGCATCATCGGGTTTTTCGCGCGCATATCTTATGTAACGTTCGGCCCTGGACTCTACCGTAGCGAAGAATGGCGCAGCTGCTGCGATAACACCATCGTATTCGCCCATCAGATCGTAGATTTTGATGCGGGTGAACAAGGCTTCGAAGTGGTACGGTTCGATCGCCACGATTTGGTTCATGTCATCAAGGGCGCGCTCTGTATCGCCCAAAGACAAGAATCGTAATCCTCGGGCCAGACCCAGTCTTATACTTGGGATTTCACGGCCTCCCACCCCGGCGAAGACAGATGCCTTTTCACGGCTGTCGGCCAGTTCCTCGCGTAGTACCACCGCCCGTTCGGTGGCAAGTTCGTTGTTAGGTGCAATGGCAAGTGCCGCTTCATATCTCTCGAGTGCCAGCGCATCCAGCATAAGCCGCTCTGACACAAGGCCTGATAACGCCAAGGCTTCAGCATTCTCAGGTTCTGCCTTCAACACAAAGTCCAAGTCAACTTTCGCTTCGTCGAGTTTATCGAGAAAACGCGCATGAACCAGCGCGCGCTTGTAACGCGCCTCCAAATCATTGGTATCGCTTATGATCAAATCCGAAAGCGTGTTCCGCGCTCGGCTGTAACCTTGACCCTCGATCGCGACATCAACCATTTGCAGTCTGACTTGACGTTCATCTGTGAGCCGGGCTGCGTAATACAGGTCGTCGTATGCGTCCGCAATTTGACCCTCAGCGCGATAAAGTTCGGCCCGACGCACGAGTGCCGCTGCGCGAGCAGAGTCGGATTTGTTGTCGGCGCCAAGTATGAGCGTGCAATCAGCAATTGCCTCATCAGTGGCGGCACCGTCACTATAGCAAGGTGACGCAAGAAAGCTTTTACCGATCGGCGAAAAATATAGTGTAATCAGCGCGATTCCGATGAACAGCACCCAGACGGGTATCAGAAGAGTTCTCAAAATATGTTTCCCAAGTATCTTGTTAGTTGGCCGCCAATCGCAAAGATTATGCGTAACAATGACGACCTTGGGTAGAAGAATTGCCTTAACTCACCGGCTAGGGGTCAGCCGTCTCAACTATCTGACAACGCCACTTTCATGTCCTTGACCTGATAGATCACCTCGCCATCCGCTTCAACAATCCCGTCCGCGACACCCATCGTCAGGCGGCGGGTCTGGATCGCCTTGGTGAAATCGATCTTGTATGTCAGCATCTTGCGATCCGGGCGTACCATGCCGGTCAGCTTGACCTCACCCACGCCGAGCGCATAGCCGCACCCCTGCCAGCCGCGCCAGCCCAGGTTGAAACCGGTCAACTGCCACAGCCCGTCAAGACCCAGACAGCCTGGCATGATCGGATTGCCGGGAAAGTGGCAGTCAAAGAACCAAAGGTCTGGGCTGATGTCGAATTCGGCCAGCACATGGCCCTTGCCATGCGCGCCGCCATCGCCGGAAATGTCGGTGATCCGGTCCATCATCAGCATGGGCGGTGCGGGCAATTGGGCGTTGCCGGGGCCGAAGAGTTCACCCCGCGCACATTTGAGCAGGTCCTCTTTGTCAAAGCTGCTGGGGTATTCCGCCATCTTACGGGTCTCATTCTTGGCTGCTACGGTCGCCGACCTCTAGCATTGCGGGGTTTATGAGGGCAAGTCTGCGCCGTATTTGAAGAATTGAGAACGATTTGCAATTGATCCGGGGCACATTTCCCCCATATTAAGGGATAGGCAGCAATTGGGCGACCATGACAGAGATTGAAACACAGCGCAGCGCAGACTGGTTGGCAGGGGCCGGGCTTCGGCCGACCCGACAACGGATGACGCTTGCAGGCCTTTTGATCGGTGACGGCCAGGATCGCCATGTCACAGCCGAAAGCCTGTTTGATGCAGCGTCCCATGCGGGCGAGAAAGTTTCGCTTGCGACGGTCTACAATACGCTGCGGGCCTTCTGCGATGCAGGGTTGGTGCGCGAGATTACTGTGGACGGCTCGAAAAGCTATTTCGACACCAACATGACCGACCACCCGCATTTTTATTGGGAAGACGATGCCAGCCTGACTGACGCACCTGCCGATCAGCTTGAGATCACGCGTGTCCCGCAAGCGCCGAACGGGGCCGAGATTGCATCGGTCGATGTTGTGATCCGCCTGCGACGCAAATAGGTCACGCCCCGATCCGGGTCAGGATTTACAGACCTTGAATCATTGGATTTTTCGCCCCATCGTTTCGCGCGATGGGCACTGGGGCTGACCAATGGTTGAACAAAAACGCGATGAAATGGTTCTATCGTTCTACCGGGTGCGCACGGCACTTGGATTGTTGGGTATTTTCCTGCCGGTTGTGCTGATTGTTGGCGGGCTGATCTATGACCGCAGTATCGAGCCATCCATCAGCGACTTCTATCATACCGTCTATCGCGACATCTTTGTGGGGACCTTGTGTGCTATCGGTGTCTTCCTGATCTCCTATCGGGGGTATCAGCTGCAGGATGGTGAATTATTCGATGACAACTGGGTGGCCACCGTGGCGGGGCTCTCTGCCTTTGGTGTGGCGCTTTTTCCTAACGAGGGGCCGGAAGAGAAGCTGGTGATACTGCGCGAGGCGGGGGTGATGCTCGGCACGCATCCGATGTTGCACTATCTGTCTGCGTTGGTGTTTTTCAGCTGTCTTGCCCATTTCTGCTATAAATTCGCGCGCACGGCCAAGAAACGACGGCGCCCGATTTACCTGGCCTGCGGCTGGGTGATTATCGTGATGCTGGTGGCGATTGCAGCGGCGTCCGCGATCAAGATCTATGGCAGCGGGGCAGCACAGCAATTGGTGGTGGATACCAAGGCCGTGCTGGTGTTCGAGGCGATCGGCATCTGGGCCTTTGGCGTGTCCTGGCTGGTGAAGGGCAGGGCGGATATTGCCCTGGCCAATCTGACCGGTTCACAGGCGCTGGCGATTGACGACGCGGAGTTGCCGAAGGCCTGACAGGGGGCGATGGGTTGAAACCCATCTTACGATGTGGCGTCTGTTTACGTCCCATTAACCCTGAGCGCGCAGATTTGCCGGATGACGCATTACAGACGGCGATATGTCCCTGGTGGCACCTATTTCTTCACTGTTCGGTTGCAGGACCAGAATTCGGACCTGCTAACCGCACGCATTGATCTTTTGCGCAATGCCACCCGGCTTTGCATGAAACGCTGGCCGTTCGAGATTGCGGGCGCTGTGATCCTGCCAAGCAAGCTGCATATGATCTGGACCTTGCCGTCCGGTGACGCGGCATTTTCCAAGCGCTGGCGGCTGATCAAATCCACGTTTTCCCGGCATGTCCCGGCTCCTGACCATGTCGCACCCAGCCAGTCGAAACGAGGGAAAAAGGGGACATGGCAGCGCCGGTTCTGGGAGCATGTCATCCGCGATGAGCAGGATTTCGACCTGCATATGCATGTGATTGCATCTGCGCCGGTCCATGCCGGTCTGGTCAAGCGCCCCGGTGAATGGCCCTATTCATCGTTGCAACACCGTAAGATGGGTCTTGACCCATCACCCCTTAAAACCATTGGCCCGGTTCCATTAGTCCCAGGTCAAAAAGCTGCTGCGATTGCCAGTTGAACCGGACCGAATTCTGCCAGTGAAAGCTTTCGATCTGATACCGGCTGCCCGGATTGCGTTTCAGCGCCTTGGCTGTGCGGAATGAACATACTGCAGCCGTCAGGTTGTTATGCCAGGGACAGGCAAAGGTGTTGTATTCCGGCACATTAAACAGCCGGTCCGGCAACATTTTCAGCCCTGGCACCGCCCGAAAAAGCGAGACTCTGTCGATGCGGCGACGGTGGTAGGGTACGTGTTCCTCGAACCGCCAGCGCAGGCCACCGTAGAAATCCATCTGCCGTTCCAGCGCCGCACCGGTTGCATCAGTCCGGGCCAAGGCGTAATAGCCTGACCGATCCAGAAACGCATCGTCACGCGCCACTGCCAGCGGGGCATTTCGCAGATCACCTGCATAAAGATCGACCACATAGGTCAGGATGCTATCGCGCCGCTCTTCCATCGCGAAGGTTGTCATCTCGCCCACGCTGCGATGTTCGCAAAACGGATAGAAAAGATATTCCGCGTTGTAGCAGTAATGTAGCCAGATATCGGGCACAGCTGCCATAACGGCGTTCACGATCTCAGGCAAAGCCGCATCCGTGAGGACGGGATGGTCAACCCGGTCAATGTCCTCTGGCAAAGCCATGTCAGACGGCGCAAAAGTGATGACCCGCGCAAAGCCCGCCTTTTGCAGATGGGTGATCGTGCTCTGGACCTCCACATCGTCCTCGACCAAAACCAGCGCAATTGGCCCGGCGGGCGGGCTACGCTTAAGGTCGTTGATCAGAGCGGGCAGGTTGAGATAATGCATCGGGTCCGGGTTATCAGGGGTGGGCGCAAATTCGGTTAATTTGCCTTGCATTGCAAGCATCCCCCCAAGCGGCTAGAAGGCCTGCAATTCATCCCGATAATGAGCCCGCACATGTCCGCGCCGAAAAAGCTGTATATCAAGACCTATGGTTGTCAGATGAATGTCTATGACAGCGAACGCATGGCCGAGGCGCTGGGTGGCAAGGGATATGTGGAAACGCAAAGCCCCGATGATGCGGATATGATCCTGCTGAATACCTGCCATATCCGTGAAAAGGCGGCAGAAAAGGTCTATTCCGAACTGGGACGCTTCAAGGGTCTAAAGGCGGAAAAGCCCGATCTGAAAATCGGTGTGGCGGGCTGTGTCGCGCAGGCCGAGGGCGAAGAGATCATGCGCCGTCAGCCACTTGTCGATCTGGTGGTGGGGCCGCAAAGCTATCACCGCTTGCCAGCGATGGATGATGCGATCCAGACAGGCGCCAAGGCGCTCGACACCGATTTCCCAGAAGATGACAAGTTTGACACGCTGAAGGCGCGCAGCAAGGCCAAGCGTGGCCCGACCGCATTTCTGACCGTACAGGAAGGCTGCGACAAATTCTGTGCCTTTTGCGTGGTCCCTTACACCCGCGGGGCAGAGGTATCGCGCCCGACGGATCGCATCCTGCGCGAAGCACAGGAACTGGTCGATGCAGGCGTGCGCGAGATTACCTTGCTCGGCCAGAATGTGAACGCCTATCACGGCCACGATCAGGGGCTTGCCGGGTTGATCTGGCAGTTGGACAAGATCGACGGGCTGGAACGTATTCGTTTCACCACCAGCCATCCCAACGACATGGATGATGCGCTGATCGAGGCGCATAGGACCTGCGGCAAGCTGATGCCTTATCTGCATCTGCCGGTGCAGTCTGGCTCTGATCGGATCCTGAAGGCCATGAACCGCAAACATACCGCCGACAGCTATATCCGGCTGATTGAGCGCATCCGCTCGGCCCGCCCGGATATCCTGTTGTCCGGCGACTTTATCGTGGGGTTCCCCGGCGAGACGGATGAGGATTTCGAAGATACCATGCAACTGGTCCGCGATGTGCATTACGGCCAGGCTTATTCGTTCAAATACTCCACCCGCCCAGGCACCCCCGCTGCTGAAAAGCCACAACTGCCCGAGGATGTGATGAATGACCGCCTGCAGCGGTTGCAGGCGCTTTTGCGAGAGCAGCAACGGGCGACGCAGGCCGCAATGGTCGGGCAGGAGGTTAAGGTCCTGTTTGAAAAGGCGGGGCGTGAGGCCGGTCAGATGATTGGCAAATCCGAGTACCTGCACGCGGTCTATGCTGATGCTCCGGCGGAGGTATTGGGACAGGTTCGCGCCGTGAAAGTGGTCGAAGACAGTCCCAATTCATTGAAAGGACGGCTGATCACCTGACATTATCCGCAGGTGCCAAATTCCTTCGAAGGAATTTGTTCAGACTTTTCGAAAAGTCTGATGCGCAAAATTTCTGGGCATTCAGAGTTTTTCGTCTCAAATGCGTGACATTTCCATACCAACGCTTGCGTCGTCCGGCTGGTCTTGCCACGATACCTAGCATAGAGACTCAAAGGAGAGCTGTTTGGCCACTGGTGCCCTGACCCCACCCGCTGAAGATGTCACAGAATCACTGTTGGAATTTCCCGACAATTTCCTGCTGATCGACCTGTGCGGCGAATATGACCGCAACCTTACCACCATCGAAGACAAGCTAAGCGTGCAGATCCTGCGGCGCGGCAATCAGCTTGCCGTGATTGGCGAGGATGGACCGCGTCAGGACGCAGTGGAGGTGCTGAAATCGCTTTATTCCCGGCTGGAGGCCGGACGGTCGCTGGAACCCGGTGATATTGACCGCGAATTGCGCATGGGGCCGGAAACGGTGCGAGGTCCCGCGCGCGATGGTGATCAGATTGAGTTGTTCAAGGGCGATGCGTCCATTGCGCGGGTCGAAATCAAGACCCGCAAGAAGCTGATTGAACCGCGCACCGATGCACAAAAGGCTTATGTGAAATCGCTGTTTGACAATGAACTGGCTTTTGGCATTGGCCCTGCGGGGACGGGCAAGACCTATCTGGCGGTGGCTGTGGGTGTGAACATGCTGATCAGCGGCCATGTGGACAAGATCATCCTGTCCCGCCCTGCGGTCGAGGCGGGCGAGAAGCTGGGCTATCTGCCCGGCGATATGAAGGACAAGGTCGATCCATACATGCAGCCGCTTTACGATGCGCTGAACGATTTTCTGCCTGGCAAGCAGGCCGCCAAGATGATCGAGGAAAAGGTGATCGAGATCGCCCCACTGGCATTCATGCGCGGGCGGACGTTGTCCAATGCCTTTGTGGTGCTGGATGAGGCGCAGAATGCGACCACCATGCAGATGAAAATGTTTTTGACCCGTCTGGGTGAAGGCAGCCGCATGGTGATCACGGGCGACCGCACCCAGATTGATTTGCCGCGCGGCGTGAATTCCGGGCTGTGGGATGCGGAGCGGTTGCTGAAAAACATCCCCAAGATCAGCTTTAACTACTTCACATCAAAGGATGTGGTCCGTCATCCGTTGGTTGCAGCGATTATCGAGGCCTATGAGAAAGATGAGACGGCTTGAGCAAGCTGGCCCCGTATGACGGTTGATTGCGTTGTTGAGGATGTGCGCTGGGGCGATATTGATGCTTTGGCACGTATTGCAACGGATGCCACGCTGACCCGCCTGGGGCTGGAGCCATCGGCTTTCGAAATCAGCATTCTCGCCTGTGGTGATGTGCGCATTGCCGCGCTGAATGCGGATTTTCGCGGAAAACAGAAAGCCACAAACGTGCTGAGTTGGCCTTCCGATGAACGGGCGGCGGCGGTAGATGGCGAAATGCCGCTTGCCCCGCAGCCTGGGCAGGATAATGAGCTTGGTGACATTGCCATTGCCTATGATACCTGTGCGCGCGAGGCTGCTGATGCTGGCAAATCATCGCAGGACCACACAATTCATTTACTTGTGCATGGGACGCTTCATTTGCTGGGTTTCGACCACGAGCGTGACCGCGACGCCACCTTGATGGAAGGGTTGGAAACAGAGATACTTGGCAAATTGGGTATTTCTGACCCATATAGTGAATAGTCGGGCGATTTTGCCCGCATGAGATAGGATGAAATGGGCGATACCGGCGACGGTCCATCTATGGCAGCGCAAAGCGCGCCTCCGGACCAGAATGATCAGAAACAGGGCATTTTTGCCCGATTGCGTAACGCGTTATTGCCCGAAGCCAGCCCGGCAACACCCGAGGACACGCCGAGCCAGACCGTAAAACCGGCAGGCAGTATGCTTGGCATGCTCAACCTGCGCCGGATGCGCGTCGAAGATGTGGCGATTCCCAAGACGGACATTGTGGCGGTGCCGGTCACCGCAACCAAGGACGAACTGGTCAAGGTGTTTCGTGACAGCGGACTTACCCGGTTGCCGGTCTATGACGGCACGCTGGACACCCCCATTGGCATCGCCAACCTCAAGGATTTTGCCCTGCGCCATGGGTTCAATGGCGACAGCAAGGACATGGATCTGGCCGACATGCTGCGCCCGCTATTGTTTGTGCCGCCGTCGATGCCGCTGGGTGTGCTACTGCAGAAAATGCAGGCCGAGCGTATACACATGGCTCTTGTCATCGACGAATACGGCGGCACCGACGGGCTGGTCACCATCGAAGACCTGATCGAACAGGTCGTGGGCGAGATTGAAGATGAACATGACATCGAAGAGGCTAAAAGCTGGGTGATGGAAAAGCCTGGTGTCTACATGGTGCAGGCCCGGACCGAGCTGGAAGATTTCGAGGCCGAGATCGGGATGCAACTGACCGCCCATGAGGAGATCGACGAGGAAGAGATCGACACGCTGGGTGGTTTGGCGACCATGCTGGCCGGACATCTGCCGGCCCGGGGCGAGGTGATCATGCATCCCGACGGCCCGGAATTCGAGGTTGTCGATGCCGATCCCCGCCGGATCAAGCGGCTGCGGGTCCGTTTGCCCGGCGCCAAACATGCCTGATTTGCCCGCGCGCTTTGGCGCGATGTCGGCACGGATGCGGTTGACCCTGTTGGGTGCACTTGGTGTGCTGGCCGGTTTGGGGCAAGCCCCACTTGATCTCTGGCCTGCCACGATCATTGGTATTGCGGCCTTGATGCTGGCCCATCAGATGGCGCAAACCACCCGTGCGGCGGCCCTGCAAGCTTGGGCTTTTGGCGCTGGCTATTTTGCGTTGTCATTGCGTTGGATCGTTGAGCCGTTTCTGGTCGATGTGGCCCGTCACGGCTGGATGGCCCCGTTTGCTGTGACGCTCATGGCAGCGGGGGCGGGTCTGTTCTGGGCGGTCGCCGCTTATGGTGCGGCTCGTCTGGCACCGCGAAGCGCGCTGATGCTGGCGCTGGGGCTGGTGTGGGCGGAAGCGACACGATCCCTGATCCTGACCGGATTTCCCTGGGCGCTTTTGGGCCATATCTGGGTCCCGACGCCAATTTCGCAACTCGCGGCCTTTGGCGGACCACATCTTCTGACGCTTGTGACCGTATTGACCGGATGGGGTGTTGCGCTGGTGGTGACGCGCTGTTGGAGTGGCGCGATTGTTCTTGTGGCTGTCGTGGCGGTGGGGTTGTGGCTTCGCGCAGGCCCCGCTCCTTCGCCGGTCGCTGACGCGCCAATTGTGCGCCTTGCTCAACCCAATGCCCCACAGCGTCTGAAATGGGATCCGGCATATCGGGATGTCTTCCTGCAGCGCCTTGTCAGCTTTACTGAATCGGGGGTCATCCCTGATCTGGTTGTCTGGCCCGAAACCTCTGTGCCGACGCTTTTGAACTTCATTGAGAATGATTTGAGCCTGTTGGCGGATGCCGCCCGCGGCGCACCGCTGGTTTTTGGTATCCAGCGGCGGGATACGGGCGGACGTTTCTACAATAGTCTGATTGCATTGAACCCTGAGGGAGAGATTGCCCAGATTTATGACAAGAGGCATCTGGTCCCGTTTGGTGAATATATGCCTGGTGGGGCGCTTGCGCGATCCATGGGGCTGACTGGCTTGGCCGACACGATGGGCAGCGGCTTTGCTCCTGGTCGGGATGCTGGGTTGGTCGATTTGCCAGGCATCGGTGGGGCTGTGCCGCTGATCTGTTATGAAGGCATCTTCGCTGAGGAGATTTATCGCGGTCCCGACCGGCCGCGTCTTTTGTTGCTGATCACCAATGACGCATGGTTCGGGCAGGCAGCGGGCCCCTATCAGCATCTTGCACAGGCGCGTCTGCGCGCGATTGAGCAGGGATTGCCAATGGTGCGGGTGGCCAACACCGGGGTCAGCGCGATGATCGATGCGCGCGGCCGGATCATAGCCGAAATACCGTTAGGCATTGATGGCGTCATCGACGCGCCGCTTCCGGCGGCTCTGCCCATAACGCCTTATGCGCGCTGGGGTGAATGGCCGTTCTTTCTGATGCTCATTTTCTTAACCTTGGGTCTCTATGTGGTCGTTCGTCGCAATAGCGATTGACGCGAGTTGCCTCACCCCATAGAGGGGAGGCTGGTTCTGTCACAACGGCTTCCTGGCGTGACAGGGAAATTCAATGGAGCACTTCCCCATGGCACGAAATGACTACATTTTCACTTCGGAATCCGTTTCCGAAGGGCACCCTGACAAGGTCTGTGACCGTATTTCTGATGCGGTGCTTGACGCGCTTTTGTCCGAAGAACCCGAAGCGCGGGTCGCCTGCGAGACCTTTGCAACCACGAACCGGGTTGTCATCGGGGGGGAAGTTGGCTTGGCGGATCAGGCCAAGCTGAAGGATTACATGGGCCGCATTGACCAGATCGCCCGCGCCTGTATCAAGGATATCGGCTACGAGCAGGACAAATTCCACCACGCGACCTGCGAGATCACCAATCTGCTGCACGAACAATCGGCCCATATCGCCCAAGGTGTAGATGCGACCGCCGACAAGGACGAAGGTGCCGGTGATCAGGGGATTATGTTCGGCTATGCCACGACCGAAACTGACGCGCTGATGCCGGCGCCTATCCAGTATGCCCATGCGATCCTGCGCCGCCTGGCCGAGGTGCGTAAATCCGGCGAACAGCCGACGCTGCGCCCGGATGCCAAAAGCCAGATATCGCTGCGCTATGCCGGGGGCAAACCGGTCGAGGTCACATCGATTGTTCTGTCCACGCAGCATAGTAACGCGGATCAAAGCAGCGCGGATATTCGCGCCATTGTAGAACCTTACATCCGCGAGGTCCTGCCAGATGGTTTGATCACCGCAAACACCGAATGGTGGGTGAACCCGACCGGCAAGTTCGTGATTGGCGGCCCGGATGGGGATGCGGGTCTGACGGGCCGCAAGATTATTGTCGACACCTATGGCGGTGCCGCGCCGCATGGTGGCGGTGCGTTTTCCGGCAAGGACCCGACCAAGGTGGATCGCTCTGCGGCCTACGCCGCCCGCTATTTGGCCAAGAACGTGGTGGCCGCCGGAATGGCCGAGCGCTGCACGATCCAGCTAAGCTATGCCATTGGCGTGGCCAAACCGCTTTCGATCTATGCTGACACCCATGGGACCGGCGATGTACGCCCTGCGGACATCGAAAAGGCCGTGGCACAGGTCATGGATTTGACGCCGCGCGGTATCCGCCAGCATCTGAGCCTGAACCGGCCGATCTATGAACGGACAGCGGCCTACGGCCATTTCGGCCGCGAGCCTGACTCCGATGGCGGCTTTAGCTGGGAACGGACCGATCTGGTTGACGCCTTGAAAAAGGCGATCTGAAAGGCGATGGGTTAAAACCCATCTTACGCTGCGGCAAACCCGGCGTTCCCACGGCGTAAGGTGGGTCTTGACCCACCCGCCGATTGCGCAGGCTGGCCGCGCTTGCTAAAGCCGCGACATGAGCAAAACCAGACATCCCTCCGGCGCGCATTGGCGCAATTTCTATGGCCGCTTTCGCGGCAAGACAATGCGCGCGAGCCAGCAGGATTATCTGGAAAATGATCTGGCCCCCTTGTCCCCCGGCCCGGTCAGTTGGGAAGAGAACCCGGACCGTAACCTGCTTGACCTGAATGCGCTGTTCGGCGGCAAGGATATCTGGCTCGAGATCGGATTTGGCGGGGGCGAGCATCTGGTCCATATGGCGGACCGCTATCGCGATATCGGGCTGATCGGTTGCGAGCCCTATATCAACGGGGTTGCCATGTTGCTGGGCAAGGTGCGCAAGGCGGACGTGACCAATCTGGCGATCCATCCCGGCGATGTGCGCGATCTGTTTGATGTGCTGCCGGACCAGGCGGTCAGCAAAGTCTTTCTGAACTACCCTGACCCTTGGCCGAAAAAGCGCCATCACCGCCGCCGGTTTGTGACGCCCGAACATCTGGAACCGCTGGCCCGCGTGATGAAGCCGGGGGCCGTGTTTCGGGTAGCGACAGATATTCCCGATTATGTCCGTCAAACCCTGGAAGAAGTGCCGAAGCAGGGGTTCGCCTGGCTGGCAGAGCGGCCCTCCGACTGGCGCGAACCGTGGGATGACTGGTTGTCGACCCGGTATGAGCAAAAGGCGCTGCGCGAGGGCCGCACACCGCATTACCTGACCTTCCGTAGACGCTGAGGCAAGAAGGGCGATGGACCCTGCCTGACGCCTCGGCTAAGACGCCTTGGAAGAACAAGAGGAAGGCGCTTATGTCCGGTCACGGCACCCCCATTCCCATGACATCCCGGCGCAGCGGTCCACTGAAAGGTGTGGCCAACGTGCCTGGTGACAAATCGATTTCGCACCGGTCGCTGATCCTTGGCGCGCTTAGCGTGGGTGAAACCCATATCACTGGCCTTCTGGAAGGTGAGGATGTGCTGGACACGGCCAAGGCCATGCGCGCCTTTGGCGCGACGGTGACCGATCATGGGGGTGGTGAATGGTCTGTGCAGGGCGTGGGCGTTGGCGGGTTTGCTGAGCCTGATCAGGTGATTGATTGCGGGAATTCCGGCACCGGTGTGCGCCTGATCATGGGGGCCATGGCCACGTCGCCGATTACGGTGACATTCACTGGCGATGCATCGCTGAACGGGCGGCCCATGGGCCGGGTCACGGACCCTTTGGCTCTGTTTGGCGCGCAGTCCGTGGGGCGCAGGGGGGGGCGGTTGCCGATGACAATTGTGGGCGCCGCTGATCCTGTGCCGGTGCGCTATGAGGTGCCTGTGCCATCGGCGCAGGTGAAATCGGCCGTCCTGCTGGCCGGTCTGAATGCCCCGGGTCAGACAGTTGTGGTCGAAAAGGAAGCGACCCGCGACCATACCGAACGCATGCTGCAGGGCTTTGGTGCTACATTGACCGTTGAGGAAACGGATGAAGGCCGGGTGATTACCCTTGATGGTCAGCCTGAATTGACGCCGCAGACTATAGTTGTTCCGCGTGATCCATCCTCGGCCGCGTTTCCGGTTTGCGCGGCGATTATCGTACCTGGATCGGATGTGCTGGTTCCGAATATCGGGTTGAACCCCACGCGGGCGGGGCTGTTCACGACCTTGCAGGAGATGGGCGCCGACCTGACATACGAGAATATGCGCAAGGAAGGGGGCGAGCCTGTCGCCGATCTGCGCGCAAAATTCTCGCCCGATCTAAAAGGTATCGCTGTGCCCCCTGCACGCGCGGCCAGCATGATTGATGAATATCCTGTGCTGTCGGTGGTGGCTTCCTTTGCGACGGGCGTCACCGATATGCAGGGTGTCAAGGAACTGCGGGTCAAGGAAAGCGACCGGATCGATGCGATGGCCAAAGGTCTGCGTGCGGCCGGTGTCACTGTGGATGAAGGCCCCGATTGGTGGAAGGTCACCGGGCTGGGCCATGCCAACGTGCCGGGCGGCGCGACGGTGACCAGCCAGCTGGATCATCGGATCGCCATGGCGTTCATGGTCATGGGGACGGCGACGCAGAAGCCGATGTCGGTCGATGATGGTTCTCCGATTGCGACGTCGTTTCCGATATTCGAGGGACTGATGGCGGAACTTGGCGCACAAATCGTGCGGTCGAACGGCTAAGCGCCTGTTCGGGCAGGGCGTCCGCCCCCAGAAATGCAGCCACTGTTGGGCCGGGGTGGCGTCTGCGGCGGAGCCATTCGAAGAGCTCGCGCAGGACCACCCGCCGCCCCATAGCCGTGTACCAGCGCATTGCGTGCCGGATGTCGGGATCGGGGTGCAGGTAGCTGCGGTAGAGCGCCCTTGGCCTGGCCTGCAGGTAAATCTCGATCAGTTTGACCCAAAGGAACACGCGCCAGGCCGGGACGGCGGGTACCTCCATCACCTGATGCTTGTAATCCCAGTTGCGTTGATCGGCTTCGATCACACGCCGGTTCTTGACGGTCTGAAAGAAGGGTGTCCAGCGGTGCGGTGTGGCGTAGACCGACATCACCTGATCAGGATCGTATGAAAGCAAGTGCTTGAGAATTCGCCAGTAATCGCGATCCGTTTCCTCTTCAAACCCCACGGCAAAGGTGCAAAGCCCGATAATCCCATGGGCGCGGAGCAGTTCAATCGCTTGCCGATCCTTGGCGCGGGTGCCGCCCTTTCTGACCGCCTCCAGCGTCGCCTCATCCGTGCCTTCAAGCCCCATCAGAAACCGGATGACGCCTGCCTTTTTGTAGAGATGCAAGATTTCCGCGTCGCGCACGATATCGTCTGCCCGGGTGCTGCCCACGATCTGGATATTGACGTCTTCGGCGATCAGCGCCTCAAGAAAGACGCGCCACGCTTTGGGTGAGGTGGTTGGATTTTCATCTGCCAGGTTGATCAGTTCGACCCCGTGCTGGCGATGCAACCATGCGATTTCGGCGGCGAATTTCACCGGATCGCGGTGCCGCCATTTGGTCCAGAACCCCCGCTGCCCGCAATAGGTGCACAGATGCGGGCAGCCGCGCGAGAATTGCATGATGACGGATCGTTTGCCGCCCCAATAGCTGTGATCGGTGAAGTCGATCAGCTCCCATCCGATGCGGTTGCTGTCGAGATCAGCGATCATCGGGGCAGGGGGCGTGGCGTGGGGTCGCCCATCGCGCCGGTAAGCGATACCGTTGATTTCATTCAGAGTTCCGTCAAGTGCCGCGATCAGTTTCGGTGTTGTCGCCTCGCCCTCGCCGCGCACGATTATGTCGATGGCGGGACATTCGTTCAGCACATCCTGCCAATGGTATGTGGGCCAGACGCCACCATAGATGATGGTCACATCGGGCAGGCAGGCTTTGATCTCGTTTGCGAGTTGCACGACCGTCGGATGGGCAGAGGTTGAGCCGGAATGCCCGATCATGACCACATTCGGCGCGCTTTGAATGACCTTTGTCAGGATCTCCAGATCTGGCATCGGGCCGATATCGGCATTGATCAGTTGCACCTTATGGCCTGCGTCGACCAACGGTCCGCCAATGCACAGCAGTCCGAAGGGCGGCAGATTTTCGCGTGGAATGCGGCTGCCGATGGATGTATGCGGGGGGTGAAGAAGCGTGATGCGCATGGGGCGGCCCTTTTGATGGTTTTCCCCTAACTAACTGGCGTTTCAGCAGTTTTTGATGAGGGTCCGATGACATTCACCGTGGCGATTGATGGGCCGGCAGCGGCGGGCAAGGGCACGATTTCCAAGGCGGTCGCCGCGCATTTCGGCTTTGCCCATCTGGATACCGGGCTGCTTTATCGCGCTGTCGGGGCCAAGGTGCTGGCGGGGGGTGATCCGGTGGCGGTGGCGCGCGCGCTTGATCCGGTCGATCTGGAGGATGACAGCCTGCGAACCCCGGCGGTGGCGCAGGCCGCGAGCGAGGTCGCCGCGATCGCCGATGTGCGCAGCGCGCTTGTTGATTTTCAACGGAAATTTGCCGCCCGCGATGGTGGTGCGGTGCTGGATGGCCGCGATATCGGGACGGTGATTTGCCCGGATGCGGCGGTGAAGCTGTTTGTCACTGCCAGCGCGGAATGCCGGGCCGATCGGCGGTTCAAAGAACTGTCGGGCAAGGGGTTGGATGTGACGCCGGAACAGGTTTTGGCGGATGTCAGGGAACGCGATGCGCGCGACAGCGGCCGCGCGACCGCGCCGCTGATTGCGGCTGACGACGCGGTCATTATCGATACGTCAGACCTGACGATTGACGCTGCCGTGGCCCGTGCTGTGGCGGTTGTCGCGGCGGCAAAAAGGGCTGTCGGATAAGCGTCGGACTTGCGTCGGCAAAACGTCGGACCCCAACGCACGGTCCATGTTGCAAATTTTCACCAAAGCTTGCTTAGGCTGTTTTACGGCTGCAGGGCTATTATGCCTGAAAAGGAGTTTGCACCATGATCCGTACCCTAGCCCTGATCGCTTTGATGATCCCTGCCAGCCTGCAAGCGCAGGATCGCGAGGCCGAGCCACATATGACCTTGCCACGCATGGCGGAAATTGTTGCCGCCCTTGACCCTGATGCACGCGTCGCGGGGCCGGGGTTTGAGTTCACGATTGATGATATCCCGGTTCTGATCGTGACGGATGTCAGGGCCAACCGGATGCGGGCGATGGTGCCGATCCGTTCGGCTGATGGCATGACACCGGAGGAAATGATGCGCGTGATGCAGGCGAATTTCGACAGTGCGCTGGATGCGCGCTATGCGATTGCCAATGGCCGACTATGGGGCGTTTTCATCCATCCTTTTGCGGAACTGGAAAAGGATCAGCTGATCTCTGGCCTGGCCCAGACGGTCAATGTCGCCAAGACCTATGGCACGCTTTACAGCGGTGGTGCCGCGCAGTTTGGCGCAGGAGATAGCGGTGACCTGCAGCGCCAGTTGATCGAAGAGTTGCTGGAGCGAGGTCAGGACATCTAGCCCCCCGCCGCTACCCAAAGAGACAGACATCACCCCCGGAAAACGAGCGACGCGGGCAGGCTGCCGGACGCGCGACGACCGTTTGGGGCTTTCCTTCAGTTTGCCGGACAGTAGGCTGGTGCTGAAAGGAGCCTGCGCATGGGGTTTGAGCTTGTCGATCTGGAACACTGGCCGCGCGCGGATCAGTTCCGGTTTTTCCGGACCTATCAGAAACCGCATTACGCCGTTACCTCGCGGTTGGACGTGACCCATGTGATCAGGCGCAAGGCTGACGGGATTTCACCGTACCGGGCCTGTCTTTATGCGATCGGAGCCGGGATACATGCGGTGCCGGAGCTTTGCATGCGGTTTCGCGGGGATCAGGTTGTTCGGCATGATGGGGTGGAGCTGTCGATGACGGTGCCGACTAAGGCGGGCAGTTTCAATTATGCCTACGTGCCCTATCAGCCGGATTTCGATGCGTTTGATGCCAAGGCCGCCGCCCTCATTGCTGCAGCGGCAGAGGGTGGTGCGCTGGACGCCAATGCAGGCGCGCGCGACGATCTTGCCTATCTGTCCTGCATGCCGTGGCTGGATTATACGTCGATCAACAACGCGCTGCCCGGACCGGATGACTGCATCCCGCGTGTGTCGTGGGGCAAGTTTGTTGATCAGGGCGGGCGCTGGGACATGGCGATGACACTGGAGGTGCATCACGCCTTGGTCGATGGCCAGCAAGTCGGTGCCTATTTCGCCGCTGTGCAGACGGCGCTGGATCAGGTTTGACGTTGCTGCCCTAGCGTACCCGCCGCAACATCACCGTCTGAAGACGGTTTTATCGCCATTCCAATGGTTGTCGGGTGAAATTACCACGCTCCTTCAAACGCCTGATCAAACGACCGGACATTAGAAACACCTCTGATACGCCCGTTACGATTCTGCGCGGGTGCTTTTCGAACGTTCCAGATTTATCAGAGGATGATCAATGATGACTATTTCAAAATTGTTAACGTCACGCTGCATGATCAGCGCGGCGGCCATTTTGCTGCCCTTGCAGGCGGTGGCACAGGATGCAGACTGGTCCGGCGCATTTGTCGGGGCCAATATCGGCATCGGCATGATCGAGAGCGAAATTCACGATTTCGATGAGGAAGCCGCTTTTGGCTATTCCAGAAACGATGGGCCAGCCGGTGTGTCAAACCTGCAGGCTGGTTACAATTGGCAAAGCGGGAATTTGGTTTACGGCGCTGTCGTCAGTATCGGCACGACGTCTTTTGACGAAGAATTTGAAACTGATTTCTGCGAACCGGCAACACACCAGACGGCCGTCAACGCGTTGGGGTCTGTTCGGGGTCGCGTTGGCTTGGCCACTGGAAACACCCAGTTCTACGGAACGGCCGGTGTGGCGATCATCGATACCGATGAAACGCTGGCATGTGACGACGCCGATTCCGACAGTGGGGTGCTTGATGACCCCTATGAAGCATTGGTTGTGGGTTTTGGCGTTGAATCGATGATCGCGGAGAACCTGTCGGTGAATGCTGAATACCTGTCCTACATGGCAGATGACCAGACAGTGGATGAGGTCGGCGATAGCGATGAGTTCGGCACATTCGGTATTCAGGCCGACACTGTCACCATTGGCGTGAACTACCACTTTTTCTGATCAGCCCCTGCTTTGACTGCATGGCTTGCCCATTCCGGCGGTCTGGCCCCGACGCACGGGGTTCAGCCGCCATCAACTCCAGAAGAAAGAAGGATAACGAAATGAAAATGATGAAATTGCTGCTGGCCGGGTCCGGCATTTTGATGATTGCCGCAGTGTCGGCCTATGCCGGGGGGCTGGCCGACGCGGTGGTCGAAACGCAGCCAATCGTCATGAGCCCTGACGAGCCGTCGGGCAGCGTACCAAGCTGGGTCATTCCCGTGGCCATCATTGCCGTGCTGGCCGGTGTTGCCGTGCTGTCAGGGGATGATGATGATAGTGCAGCGTCCTGACGACTGGGCTGAATTCCTCGTCAAGAGGGCTGCAAAAGGGGCGAGAATGCACCGCCCCCAACCGCGGCTTTTGATCGGGGTCTGCACGCGGCAGCGCAACGTGCTGCTGCGTCGCCTGATCGATAGTATCAGCGCCCAACCGGCCCCGGCGGGCTATGACGTGGGAATTCTGGTGATCGACAACAATGATGATCCTGTGGCCCGCGATGCGCTGGTCGGCCTGTCGGGCCCGTTTCCGGTGACGGTGGTTCATGAGCCGCGTGCCGGTCTGGTTTACGCGCGCAATCGTGCGCTGAATGAGGCCGCCGCGCGCGGTGCAGACTGGTTCATTGGTGTCGATGATGATGAATGGGTCGCGCAGGATTGGCTCGCCCGGTTCATCGACGGGATGGAAACCTTGGGCCGTTCGATCCTGATCGCGCCTTGCCATTATGTCTATGATGACGGGCTTAGCCGCTTCTTGCAGCCGATCCAGTTGCCCAGCAAGCCGCGTGGCGCGCGCCCGGTGGTGATGGCATCAAGCAATTTCGCGCTCCACTGTCGGGTCTTTGATCCTGCTTATGGCCCGGGCCTGCGCTTTCATCCCGCTTACAACGAAAGCGGCGGCGAGGATCTGGAGTTTTTCCTGCGTGCGGAACGTGCCTGTGGCTGGGTTCCGGCTGCACTGCCTGATGCGGTTGCATTTGAGGACTGGAAAGGACCCCGTGCGACACTGGGCTATCGCTTGCGGCGGTCGTGGCGCACGCAGCTAGCCGCCTTTCAGGTGGCCCGCCACCACCGCAGGCTGGGTTTCACGAGCAGCGGGGGCGGACATGTCATGCGCATGTTCCTGCAACTGAACCGCCATGTTGTCTTTGGCGCGGCAAGTCTGATGGTCGGTCTTGCCTTGCTTTTGTTCTGGCCGCGCAAGGGTCGTCATCTGATTGGAGCCGGGCTGGAGCGTGGGGCGAGAGTGCTGGCGGTGCTGCCGTTCCTGCTGGGCCGCTTGCCAGTCGCCTATGGCCCTCGCGTCAGCGCGCAATAGCGGAGGCCAGCACCCCCGACACCAAACATAGCCAGTCCCTTTTTTCCCAAACCGAGAATAAAACCCCCGGCTCGCGCGTCAGTGTCGTGAGCCGCACGAAACGCTGCGGCGCCATTTTGAAAGATAACGGATAAAACATGACACACACTTTTCGCACGCACACCAGCCAACAGGCCACCCCGTTCACAGCAATCGCCCCGTCCCGCTTGGTATCGCCTCTTGCCCTGATGCTTGGTCTGCTGAGCTATCAGCCCGCGATGGCCCAACAGGTCATCGCTGATGGCGAGGTGGTAACTGATCCGATCCTGCTGAATACTGCTGGTGACAGTCTGACCATCGAGGCGGGCGGCAGCCTGATTGTCGATACGGACGATGGTGTAGAAGCAAACGGCATCCCTGGCTTGGACATCGACAATGCGGGCACGATCGATGTCACGGGCGTGAACAATTCAGGCATCGTATCGGGCAGCAGCAACTCGACCATCACCAACAGCGGTACATTGACGACCGACAGCAATGGCGGTTTTGGCATCATCGTTCAGACAGGGAGTGGTGCCGGAAACGTCGTTATCGAAAACAGTGGCAGCATCGATACAGTTGGTAGGGATGCGGACGGGATCCTCGGAAGCGGATCCAACTATCTTGTCGACAGCAGTGGTAGTGTGACGACATCGGGAAATCAGTCGAATGGTATTGACGTACGGGGCGCCAATGGGACAGCTATCAACAGCGGGTCAGTGTCCACATCCGGCGATACTTCGGTTGGGATATCCGTGAGTGGCGCCAACGCCGTTGTCGAAAATGACGGCAGCATTGAGACAGAGGGGCGTCTCTCGCACGGTATCTCGGCGCTCGGCAATGGCGCGAGCATCACCAATACCGATAGCATCTCAACTAATGGTGATATCGCCAAGGGCATTCGCGCGGAAGGCGATGATGCGGTGGTCACGAACGCAGCTGAGATCGTGGCGACCGGCGAAGATAGCGATGGTATCGACGTCCGCGGCGACAATGCGCAGGTCACGAACAAGGCTGACGGCGAGGTTATTACCGATGGTGATAATGCGGCCGGTCTATCTGTCATCGGGGATAATGCGGCGGTCGAGAATGCGGGCGTACTGGACACCATTGGTGTAGGCGCCGCCGGGATTTCGGTGACGGGTGCCGGGGCTACGATCACCAATGCTAATAGCATTCTGACCACCGGTGATCAGTCCGAGGGCATCATTGCCGAAGGCGACGACGCCGTTGTCATCAATGATCAGGCGATAGAGACGCAGGGCGCAGACAGTGATGGGATCCGCGTCACTGGCGACAACGCGCAGGTTACGGCTGCGTTCGGCGGCAGCATCGACACCAGCGGGGACAACTCCGAAGGGATCAGCGTCACCGGCGACAACGCTGACATTGAGAATGACGGCATTTTGGAAACCGCTGGGACAGGATCAACCGGGATTGCGGTGACAGGCGCTGGCGCTGTGATCAGCAACAATGCGGATGGCTTCATTCAGACCGATGGTGACGAGGCGGACGGGATCGGCGTGGTCGGGACCGGTGCCACTGTCACAAACGATGCAGAGATCGAAACGTTCGGCGCGGATAGCGACGGGATTGCTGTCGTCGGGGATGGAAACACCGTCACCAACGCTGGCAATATTCTGACCGACGCAGAGAACGCCGAGGGGATCAGCATCGCCAATGGCGGCGGCGTCATTCTCAATAGCGGCGATATCGAAACTTTCGGCGATAATGCCGAAGGGATCGCCATGATCGGCTTTTTCGAAACAAACGGCAGTATCGACAATACCGGTAGTGTCATAACGGACGGTGATGACGCCGCCGGGATACGTGTTGTTGGCGGTGCGGTTGACGTGACCAACACCGGTGCGATTACCACAACTGGTGTTGCGGCTCGGGGCATTGATTTCACAAATGTCGGGGGCCCTGGCACACAGGTCAACATTACCAATATCGGGGCCATTGCGACCGGCGGTGAAGACGGCATTGGTGCGGACAGCGACGGTATCTTCTTCGAAGGCAATGATAGCGTCGTTGAAAACGCGGCTGATGCCAGCATCACAACCACGGGCGACGATTCACAGGGTATCGAGGTCATCGGCAACAACAACGACATCGACAATGACGGGACCATCACGACGGCGGGTGACGGATCGACCGGTATTCTTGTCGATGGCGACGACGCTGACGTGGACAACGCCAACAGCATCCTGACCACCGGGTCTGACAGCAGCGGGATCACTGTCATCGGTAATAACGCAGGGGTTAGTAACGCAGCGGACGGCACAATCACCACAGAGGGTGACGGGTCGCACGGGATCGCTGTGGAGGGCGAAGAAGGCGCCATCATCAATGATGGTACCATCGACACTTCAGGTGGTGGGGCCGATGGCATCGCTATCACTGGCAATCTCTCGGCTGTTGAAAACACTGGCGGGATCACGACAACCGGAACTGATGCCGCTGGCATCTCCCTGACCGCTGACGGTGAGTTGGGCAAGGAATTCGATTTGAACGGGATCGTTGAGAACGAAGGTGACATCCGCACGGCTGGGAGCGGTGCCGACGGGGTCATCGCTCAAGGTGGTGTCATTCTGGTTGACAATGAAGGGACCGTCGCAACAACCGGTGCAGACGCAAACGGGATCACGGTCAACGCCGATCTTGGCGGCGTCTTTAACGACGGGACGATTACGACGGGGGCTGATGGGGCAAAGGGTATCTCAATCACCGCCGGGCTGGCGGCAGTTGAGGATGTAGACTTTACGGCCATCGCACAGAATGACGGCCTCATTAGCACGTCAGGTGCAGATGCCGACGGCATTGAGGTGACTGGCCTGAATGCGATTGTCATCAATGACAATCAGATTGAAACAACCGGCGTGGACAGCGACGGGATCAATGTGACCAGCGACGGCGCGCTCATCTTAAATGAAGAGGATCGGACCATTGCTACAGAAGGCGATGGATCTCGCGGTACTGTGCTGACCGGTGACAACGGCCAGATCAGCAACGATGGCATCATCACAACGAACGGTGCCAATGCAGAGGGCATCCTTGCGGACGGTACCGGCAACATAGTCGATAACCAAAATACGATCACAACGAACGGGCCGGACAGCGACGGTATTCGTGCCACTGGCACGGCCGATATCACAAACAGCAGCGATATCACGGTCAACAGTGACAGCTCTAACGGCGTCGAGGCCGATGGCGAGGAATCCACCATCACCAATACCGGTACCATAACCACGTCTGGTGAACTTGGCGCTGGTGTCAACATCATTGGCGACCGCATTGAACTGACCAATGACAATAGCATTGCTACCAGTGGCGAGTTCGCCGCCGGCGTCGCTGCCGCGGGTGAGGCGGCAGCGATCGCCAATAACGGTAATATTACCACATCTGGCGACGGCTCTGCCGGGGTCATCGCAACGGGTTTTCTGGCTGAAGTCATCAACAACGATCTGATTACGACGACGGGTGAGACATCCGTCGGCATGCTCGGGACCGGAAACGAGACCGAATTGGAGAACACAGAGGGTGCTATCATCGGCACCACCGGGTCCGCTTCCCACGGTATGCAGATTGACGGTTTGGCCAGCTCCGCGTTCAACTTCGGTAATATCACTACAACAGGTAACGCGGCACATGGGATCGTCTCGCAAGGTGAGGGGGCAGACGTCGTCAATGATGGGGCGATTACCATCAACGCCAGCGACTCCAACGGCATCCTGAGCACCGGTGACGGGGCAGGTATCACCAACACAGGCGCGATCCTGCTGGGCGACGGGGTTGAGGATGATGGCATTGGCATCTTCTCGTCTGGTGTGGATGCGCTGATCCTGAATACTGGCACTATCTCGGATGATGGTGCAGACGGAAGCGGGCTGATTTCCACCGGCGAGAACGCTATTATCGACAATACCGGCGTGATCAGCATTGCCGGTGGAACAAACACCACGGTTGTTGTGACCGGCGCCAGTAGCACGCTGACCAATGAGGGCGCGATCACGTCCGGGGCTGACATTACGGATGCGGTGCTTTTGGAAGGCGAAGGCACCACGTTCTTCAACACTGGTGTCGTGACCACGGCGGGCACAGGCCTGAATGCTGCGGTTCGCGGTGGTGCTGGCGCGCAATCAGTGACGATGTCGGAAGGCTCGCAATTCATCGGTATCTTCGATCTGGCCGGTGGTGAGGGCGACGCCTTTACACTCGAACGGTTCGTCCTGCCCGAAGATATCTCCTGGCGGGTGTCCACTTTCGGTGTTGAGGAGTTTGACATCGATGAGGCCTATAATGCCGAGCTTGTCACGTTCGAAGGCGATCAGATTGATGTGATGCGCATTGATAGCACCGCGACCTCGGTCCTGAACGAAGCGACAGGTGCGCTGACCGATAGCGCCCGGCGTGCGATCTTTGACAATGCCGGGTCGCCGGGGGTTTGGGCCGGTGTTATCGGGCAGACCCAGACCCATTCCGATGATGGCTTTGCCCTTGCCTATTCACAGGAATTTGCAGGTGTGCTGGCCGGATATGAAGGCACCGTTGGCGACCGCGATGTTGGTTTCGTCTTTGGGGCGGCCAATAGCCAGATCACGACTGATGTCGCCTCTTCCAGTTTGGAAGGCGAAGCGTTCTTTGGCGGGGTCTATTACACCGTGCCGGGTACAGAAGGTAAATACACCTTGAACCTGCTCGCCGGGGCCCAACGCCATGACAGCGAACGGCTGGTGCTGGATACGACAATTGTTGACGGGCTTGAAACTGCCACAGCGACGGTCGACAGCAGCTTTGTCAGTGCCGGGGTCAGTGCCACCGGGTTCGTCCAGCAGCTGGGCGCGTTCGAGTTGCGGCCATCGGCGTCGCTGAACTACACGCTGACGGCCTTCGACGCATATGAGGAAACTGGCACAACCGGGTCAAACCTGCGGGTGGACAGCCGGATTGCCCAGACGCTCAGCGCGCGGCACCAACTGGCGCTGGGCTATGCCGCAGGCCGTCTGGATGCAGAGTTCCGCGTCGGTCTGGACGGGCGACTGAGCAGCGAGGATGACTTTGACGCGCAGGTGATCCAGTCAGCGGGCGGCGTGCCGAACTTCAGCGACACGTTCTCCTTCGCGCCAACTGACAGCGAGACGTTCCTTGGTGGATTTGTCGGTGCCCGTGCCACATTTGCCGCGTCCGACCAGCTGACGCTGATTGGCGATGTGGAATATCTGGGTGGTCGCGACGCGGAAGAGGCGATCTCGGCCAGCCTGAGCGTCAGCTTTTCCTTCTGAACATAGCCAACGACCGCACCGGCCACTATTTGGCCGGTGCTGCAACACAAATGATGACACCGGATTGGTATTTGCACCCGTGATGAGCAGCAAAAGACCACGCAGACTGCAAAGCATGATTGAGGGCAGCATGACGCAGGTCATCGCCCTCAGCCTCTCTGATCGGTCCGCTGTGTGGTCTGTGGTTTGCCGGGTCATAGAGCGGCCCGGACTTTTGGGCTCTCAGCAAGTCAAGTTTCAGAAGGCTATTGTCGTCTCGCTGGATGCATTGGCCAGGCCACCGCGCCCCATCAACGCGTTCGGGCGGTCAGATTTCCAGGGCAGCGGACGCCGCGATGGCGTCCAGTTCGGGCTCACCCATCGGGCCAATCACGACATAGTCTGCGCCATCCGCGCTCCACGACACGAAATCGAAGCCATTGATCGTCTGTTCGCGGAACTCTACCGGCGCATTGGGATCCTTGTTGCTGCGCTGAAGGCACAAGGCGATGACCGTGCCATCCGGCTGCCGGTACATCAGTTGCGCGACCGGTTTGCCATTGGCGACCAGCAGGCGGCCGCCTTCGAAGGTCAGGCCGAATTCGGTCAGATCAGGAATGGTAAAGCTGGCCCCGACCGTGTTGCCGAGCCAGGTTTCGATATGGTCAGCCTCGTCCGCGCCAACTTCGACCAGATGACGACCCTGGCTGGCATAGACGCCGTGGTAATCCGCGACAGCGGCCAGCCACCCGGCGGTCTGGACGGGCGGGGTGGTTTGCCCTTTGACAACGTAACCCCCCACACCGCCCAGCGCGAAAACCACAAGGCTCGCCGCCAATGTGCCCCAGATCGGGCGACTTGGCGTATTGGCCGCAACGGGCCGTTCGGGGATCGGGGTGGCCTTGATTTGCTGGGCCAGATTAAAGGGTACCGGATCGTCCAGCATGGCCGCGAACTGTTCCTGCGCCATTGCATCGGCTTCCATCAGCGCATCCAGTTCGGCCTGCACATCAGGATCGCTGGCAATGCGCGCCTCGATTGCTTCAGCCTCGGTTGGGTCTAGCTCGCCATCCAGATAGGCGCTGAGTTTTTGCGACAGGTCTGTCATTGCGCCACACGCTCCCCCTCGGCCAAACTTGATACCAGCAACTTGCGTGCGCGGTGAATGCGACTCATCACCGTACCGATCGGAACGCCAAGCAAATCAGACGTTTCGCGATAGCTGTACCCTTCGGCACAGACCAGCATCAGCGGTTGGGCGAGGTCAGGATGCAGATCATTGACCTTGCCGCGTACCGTTTGTGCTGTGAGTACATCGTCCATGTTACTTTCAACCTGCAGCTCTACTGCATCTTCGGCGGGGACCTGTCCTTCTCCCTGCCTTACCTTGCGTTTACGTATCTCGGTGATCCATAGATTACGCAAAACGCGAAACATCCATCGGTCCAGTGGCTGCGATGGGTCGTATTGATGCCATTTCTGCAGGGCCGTGGTACAGGCGTCCTGCAACAGATCATCCGCATCGGGCTTGGATCGGGTCAGACTCAGCGCGAAACGGCGCAATCGCGGTAGCAGGCTGATCATGTCAGTCTTGAACTGGTCTGAGGTCATCGCCACCGCGCGCGCTGGTTTCGAAAGGACGTGTGAAATCAGTCCTATCATCAGCGATTTCGGCAAAAGTTTCAATGTATTACTTTCACCTGTTCGGCAATGGATTGCCGGTGCGATTGGCAGCGATGGGGCCGGCATGATGCCGGCCATCCGACCCGTCACCCTAATGTGCGATATGCCAGACACCACCGACACCGTCGCCATTTGTGTCACCCGGTGCCGTGTCGCCAACCCAGAAGTAAAGCGGTGCGCCATCCTTGGCCCATTGCTGCGTTCCATCGGCCCGCGTGATCACGGTCAGCCCATCTTCGGATGCAGGCTCACCTGCAATCGCCAGATAGGGTGGCCAGTTCACGGCACAATTGTCATCGCAGTTCGAAACACTCGGCGCATCTTTGTCGAATATGTAGAGTGTCATGCCGTTTGCAGCCGTCAACGGCGCATCTGCACTGACGGGCGTGGCTGTGTCATCATACCCGTAATAGGACTGTGCATAGGCTTCGCCACAACCTGCGGCAAGAAATCCAAGGGCAATCGCGGCAGTCAGTTTCATGTCTAAGCTCCTGTTTTCATTGAACAGAGCAGCTATTCATGCCGCTCTTGTAATGTTTACGCCTCAGAGCTTGGATTTATTCTGACCCGTTGCGGTTTTTTTGGTGTGCCCTTCGATTTCCTGCACGTTTCAGCTGTGTTCGCGCAAAAACTGCCTGATCTCGCTCATGCAGGTTTGCCAGGCCGGATCAGTGCCAAGAATGATGTGGCTGTTGCTTTCCAGGGTCACAAGGCGGGCATTGGGAATGCTGGCGGCCAGTTCCCGACCATGATCGAGCGAAATGCGCTGGTCGCCCCGGGCATGCAGGACAAGCGTTGGCGCTTTGACATGGGGCAGCAGGTGCCTGACATCGATTGAACCGAACGCCTCTTGAAAACGCACCGCGTTTTCAGGCGATGTCGTCTGGCGCTGGAAATCGTCGAACCAGGCCAAGCTGTCGCCATCGGCGTCGGGCATGAAGGTCTGGGAAAAGATATGCCGGTAGGCGGGGTTGGCCGTTCCCCAGCCATGCCGGGTCAGGGTCAGGACCGCCTCGCGCTGTTCGCGTTCTTCGGCAGACATGCCGATCCGCCAACCACTGGCATAGCCGCCGATCAGGATCAGCGCCGAGACCCGTTCAGGATGCCGGACCGCATATTCGATGGAAACCGCGCAGCCCTGCGACATCCCCAGCAGCGGAAACCGCCCCAGCGACTGGCTGTCCACCACCGTTTCAAGATCATGCAGAAAGGCATCAAAGCTGATGTCAGGCACATCCCAGTCCGACAGCCCGTTACCCCGTTCATCGTACCGGATAAAGGTGTGGTCGGTCGCCAGCGCCCGGAACGTATCCCCCCAGATCGGGCTTTGCCAATCCAGTTCCAGATGGTTCAGCCAATTGGCTGTCTTGACCAGCGGTGGCCCCGATCCGACCTTTGCATAAGCAATCCTGACCCCGTCCTCGGCCTTGCAAAAACCGATGGTCTGGCGATGTCGGCAGGATGTGTCGGCAGCCTGGATCGGGTCATTGACGGGCCGCCAGTCACGGGCATCCGGACCCATCAGGGCCATATAGCGGACGCGCACCGCCGACGCCTCATCTTTGCGGCCAACCGCGGACAGTTTCTGCCACAGGGCGTGCGGACCGTCATGAGAGAAGGGCTCAAGACTGCACCAGAGCCGCAACCATTTGATCGCCTCTGCATCTGCAACGTCCGTGGTAGAGGCGAGCCTTTTGATGATGCTGCCACGGATACTTTGCAGTTCTTCGCGTTCGCCGAAAAGCCAGGCCTGGAAATCTTCCGACCGCGGCAAATCGAGGCTGGCGAGCGGTCTTTGCGACAGCAGATTGGCGGACCGACGCAGGTCGTCCGTGGACGGATCGGGATGGTGATGGGTGGCGCGGACGAAATTCACATCCAGCGCGACACCGGTCATGTCCAGCTCAACACTGTCCCGGTTCGCCATCAGCGGCGATGACCCGTTGTGCCGCAGCAGAGCACGCAATTTGCTCAGCGACCAGCGCAGGGCGCCGCGCGGATCATTGGTGGTGTCAAAAAACAGCTCGCACAGGTGCTCACGGCGATGCGCCCGCCCTGTCATCGCCAGATAGGCCAGAAGGGCGCGGGTTTTGCGTGATGATGTGGGGGGAATGTCGACGCCTCCGCGCTGAAGCTTCACCTCCCCAAGGACACTGATCTCAACTGGGTATTGGTAATGCATTGACACATCCTTGCGGCAGGTCTGCGCCGCCGACGGCGTCGCATGGTCTGGAGTAAGGTCCCAAAGTTGGCGTGGCCCGTCATAATGGCGCGGCGTGTGTGGAAAAGCGTAGGTCATGATCGCGCCCCGACGGTTGTGAAAGTCCTGACTTGTATTGGCCGGTTGGTGTCGGGTGACGTGATCTGCAATCTGAGTTTCATTAAAAATTTCCCTTTGTCATATGGCTTTCACAAAGGGTTACGTATGGGCAGTCTAACTTATTCCCGCTTTGAGCAAAAAAACCTGTGGCGCAACCCCTCGGCCGGGCTCGCCTGCCCATTCCGCGCAATTCCAACGGCGTTTCACCGCTATTACCACGATGCTTCACACGTTGGCTGCAACGCTGCTCGGCTAGGTCAGAGTTTATGCGGCAGTTGCGGTTTTGCGCGGCGCTGCCGCTGTGAAATGACCTGAATGAAACGATTTTGGCTTGCCCTATTTTGCTGAGCCGCCGCACCAGCCTGAGCCGCCGGCACCGGGCTCAATCACCACTCACGGGACGAGGCGGCGGCTCCGCAAAGCAGGCGGATAAGGAAAGAGAGAACGGATGACAGAAGAGCAGCAATACAGCCTGATCGTTGGACAGGCCGCGCAGGATCAGGGGCGGATCTGGTCATCTGATGCGCAGCTCCTGCGTGAATTTGGCACGCAATATGCTGACAATGCTGACCATGCTGGCGATCTGGTGCTGCTGGCACCCTGCGGCCGGGCGATGGAACGTTTCGACATCTGGACAAGGCAATGGCGGGACGAGGGGTAAGCGGGTTTATCCGTGTGCGTCTGGTTGCGCTTTCGGATGCCATGTGACTGAACAGTTTTTGCGCGGCAATGACTTTGACCTCTGCGGCCTGACGGCAAAAACGATCCTGCAGGCCCTTTCGCAGACGCCGTAATCCCCCTTGCATTACAGGCGCAACCCCCCTATACGCCGCCCTGTCGAAGCGTCGAGACAGGCGCGGACTTGAGACTTGAGCGGGGTCGGTAGCATACCGGCCCTGTTGTTTTATGTTCCGCGAATGACGCCAGACCAAACTGCAATCTGAAAGACCGGCGGAGACAACCGCGCGGCCCGTATAAAACCAAACGTTAGGAAATCGACGCCACATGGCAAACACAATGGAAGAGTTTGAAGCACTCTTGAACGAAAGCTTCGAAATGGACACGCCCGCTGAAGGGTCTGTTGTCAAAGGCAAGGTGATCGCAATCGAAGCGGGCCAGGCCATCATCGATGTCGGCTACAAGATGGAAGGCCGCGTTGATATCAAAGAATTCGCAAATCCCGGGGAAGAGGCTGAAATCGCCGTTGGTGACACTGTCGAAGTGTTCCTGCGTCAGGTTGAAAATGCCCGTGGCGAAGCCGTTATCAGCCGTGAAATGGCCCGCCGCGAAGAAGCCTGGGATCGTCTAGAAAAAGCCTATGCTGACGAAGAGCGTGTCGATGGCGCGATCTTTGGCCGCGTAAAGGGTGGTTTCACTGTGGACCTTGGCGGCGCTGTTGCGTTCCTGCCAGGCAGCCAAGTGGACGTGCGCCCTGTGCGTGACGCAGGCCCGCTGATGGGTCTGAAGCAGCCGTTCCAGATCCTGAAAATGGACCGTCGCCGTGGCAACATCGTTGTGTCCCGCCGTGCGATCCTTGAAGAATCCCGTGCCGAACAGCGTGCCGAAGTCATCGGCAACCTGACCGAAGGCCAGGAAGTTGACGGTGTCGTCAAGAACATCACCGAATATGGTGCGTTTGTTGATCTGGGCGGTGTTGACGGCCTGTTGCACGTCACCGACATGGCATGGCGCCGGGTCAACCACCCGTCCGAGATCCTGTCGATTGGCGAGACGATCAAGGTGCAGGTCATCAAGATCAACAAGGAAACCCACCGCATCAGCCTTGGCATGAAGCAGCTGCAGGACGATCCATGGGATGCGGTCGAGCAGAAATTCGGCCTTGGTTCGGTGCATCAGGGTCGTGTCACCAACATCACCGATTACGGTGCATTTGTTGAGCTGGAAGCCGGTGTTGAAGGTCTGGTTCACGTGTCCGAGATGTCCTGGACCAAGAAGAACGTGCACCCCGGCAAGATCGTGTCGACCTCTCAGGAAGTCGAAGTCATGGTGCTGGAAATCGACTCAGCCAAGCGCCGCGTTTCCCTTGGTCTGAAGCAGACACAGCGCAACCCATGGGAAGTCTTTGCCGAGACCCATCCTGAGGGCACCGAGGTTGAAGGCGAGGTCAAGAACATCACCGAATTCGGTCTGTTCATCGGCCTTGAAGGCGACATTGATGGCATGGTTCACCTGTCCGACCTGACATGGGAAGGCCGCGGTGAAGACGTCATCGGAGACTTCCGCAAGGGTGACGTGGTCAAGGCCAAGGTTGCCGAAGTGGATGTTGAGAAAGAACGTATCTCGCTATCCATCAAGGCGCTTGACGGTGATCCGTTCGCTGAAGCCGTTGGCGGCGTGAAGCGCGGTTCGATCATCACGGTTGAAGTGACCAAGATCGAAGATGGCGGCATCGAAGTGGATTACGAAGGTGCCAAATCCTTTATACGTCGTTCCGACCTGTCCCGTGACCGTGCCGAGCAGCGCCCAGAGCGTTTCGGCGTCGGTGACAAGGTTGACGTGCGCGTGACCAATATCGACAGCAAGACCCGCAAACTGGGTCTGTCGATCAAGGCCCGCGAGATCGCCGAAGAGAAGGAAGCGGTTGAGCAGTATGGTTCATCTGACTCCGGTGCGTCTCTTGGTGATATCTTGGGTGCGGCGCTGAAGGGCGACGAATAAGTCCAGACCTATTGGTCTATGGATTGAACCCGCCGCAGGACACTGCGGCGGGGTTTTTCTTGCAAAAATCTTCGAAGATTTTTGCCAAGACTATTTGAATAGTCTTGGTTGCGCCTTTGCCGGCGGCCTTAGATCTGGTTCCCAAGCCTTGGCACATCGATCACGATTTCGGTGCTGATCAACCCATCCGCCCCTAGAAGTGCCCGGTGATCCTGACCGCGCAGGATCGCGGTGATCCGGTGCTGTCCGGGTGGCAATCTGCCGATATCAATAACAGGCTGGTAGGCGGCGGCGATCTTGACACCGTCCCGGATAATATGGGCGTGACCAATGGGCAGCGCGTCGGCATCAGGGACGCAGAGTTCGACGAATTGGAACGCCTGCGTGTCAAGTTGCAGGACCCAGTTGCCGGATGGATCTTGCCGCGCTGTCAGGCTGACCTGCGGGGTGGGCAGGTCAGTAGGCAAGGACAGAAAAACCGCGCGGGGGGCCGTGTGGTTGGTGTTGTAGGAGGGTGCCCCTACCGCGAGGCTGGCCAGAAGGCCTGCCACGATGGCGATTGGGGTGATCCGTGATAATGTGCTGCGTTTCATGCTGTAACCCTCCGAAATTCTGTGGGGCCGCTGATGCTCGCTGGCAGGGTCCGCCCCGCCAGTGCAAAGATCAGCATGGTGCCGTAGAGATTGGCGTGGAACAGCGGCGTTTCGCCCAAAACCACAGCCAGAAACGTGATGGCCCCGATGATGACCAGTGACACGGGCCGGATCAGTCGCCCCGCGATCAAGAGCGCGCCGCAGATGATCTCGACCCCCGTCATGATCAGGGCGATGACCGGATAGGACAGGCCGAATGTGGGCATCTCGCCATGTTGCAGGATCGCGATCAGCAGGGTGGGTTGGGTCAGTTTGTAGACCACCGCCAGGTAGACGAAACCGCCGCCAACCAATATCTGAGCCAGCCGCCAGATCGCCTGCCTGATGGCGGGCCGGGGTGTCAGGCGGGTAGACAGACCAATGATCTGATCCAGCGCCCATGGTCCGCTACCCACAAGGATCAGCACCAGTGCAGGGGTTGCGAAATGCGGGGCGTAGGCCATGAATTTGGACCCGAAGACCGCCAGACCGATGCCGACCACCCCGATCAGGACAGCGCCGATGACGCGTGTGAACAACCCGGCGGCCAGCAGGATGGCGATGCCGATTTGCAGAGGCACCAGCAAGTCCCAACCCGGCACGAGGGACAATTGCATGTCGGGCACCAGAAGCGTCGGTTGGGTCCACATGGCCGTACCATGCCGGGGCAGTCCGCCTGTGGCCGCCAGTGCCAGCATGATCGCCAGCCCAAGGCGCAGCACGAGGGGGCCGACGGCGAAGGCGGCTGTTTGCAAGGTGGGCTCCAGCCGTGCCTCAATTGGTTGGACCTGTTCTTCGACAAAAAGTGCAGCCATGGTGGCGATGCAGCCAATGACTGCCGCCAGACCCAGCACCAGATAACTGGTGAAGATGGCAGGGATCGGTTCCATCGCCAGTGCTACAATTTCGTCTGGGGTCAAAAGCCAGGCCTCGTGCGCATGGGCGGATGTAGCAAATGTGATTGCGCCGAAAGATATGGATGCCGTGCGTATGGCCGCACGGGGCGTACGTATGGACAACATGATTTTTTCTCCAGAATCTGGAAAGTGAATTGAAACTAAAATGTATTTTCTTAAACGAATGCGGGTGCTTAGACCCGTGTCTTGTGATCGTATGGTTTTGCCGCCGCGCCAGATGTCAGTCTAATAATGTGTCTGTGCAGAGGTCGGGTCGTCATAAAATAGTCGTTCTGAATGCACCCAACATACACATGCTGCAGGGCAGCATATAGTCAGGAAGTCCTTACTTTAATGGAGATGAGGCCGGATGGCTTTGACCGATGGCAGGTGCCGCCTAAGAAAGACCTTCGCAGAAGGTGATAATCCGTGTGCAGGCCTCCCTCAGCGCGTCGTCTGAGGTTGCGTAGCTGACCCGGAAGTTCGGCGAGAGGCCGAAGGCTGCCCCAAAGACGACGGCCACGCCGGTTTCTTCCAGAAGTGCCGTGGCAAAGACCTCATCATTGTCGATCAACGTGCCTGCCGCAGACGTTTTGCCGATACAGCCCGCAATGGACGGGTAGACATAGAACGCGCCTTCGGGTTTGGGGCAGACGATACCGGGGGCCTGATTGAGCATGTCGACGACCAGGTCCCGGCGTCTTTCGAACAGTGTATTGTTGGGTTTGAGGAAGTCTTGCGTGCCGTTCAAGGCCTCGACGGCCGCGTATTGACTGACCGAGCAGGGGTTAGAGGTGGATTGCGACTGGACCTTGCGCATCGCCTTGATCAGGTGTTCGGGTCCTCCAGCATAGCCGATCCGCCAGCCGGTCATGGCATAGGCCTTGGAGACTCCATTGACTGTCAGGGTCCTGTCATAGAGGCTCGGTTCGACCTGTGCGGGTGTGCAGAATTTGAAATTGCCGTAGGCGAGATGTTCGTACATATCGTCCGTCATCACCCAAACATGCGGGTAACGCATCAGTACGTCGGTCAGTTCCTTGAGTTCCGACCAAGAATAGCCAGCCCCGGTCGGGTTTGAAGGTGAGTTGAACAGGAACCATTTTGTTTTGGGGGTGATGGCGGCCTCAAGCTGGGCGGCGGTAATCTTGAAATTCGCCTCCAGCGTGGCCTCGACCGGGACGGGGCTGCCGCCTGCCAGCAGGACCATATCGGGGTAGCTGACCCAATAGGGGGCGGGGATGATAACCTCATCACCGGGATTGAGGGTGGCCATGAAGGCGTTATAGAGCACCTGCTTGCCGCCGGTACCAACGGTGATCTGAGATGGGGCATATTCGAGCGCGTTGTCGCGTTTGAACTTAGCGCAGATCGCCTCTTTCAATTCTGGAATACCGTCGACGGCGGTGTATTTCGTCTTGCCCTCTGCAATTGCTTTAACAGCCGCATCCTTGATGTTTTGCGGCGTATCGAAATCTGGCTCACCGGCACCGAGGCCGATCACATCGCGACCGGCGGCTTTCAGTTCGGCGGCCTTGGTGGTGACGGCAATCGTCGGGGACGGTTTGACGCGGTCGAGTGTCGCAGAAAGAAAGGTCATCGGGGCATCCGGTGGTAAGTTTGTGCTGCATGTGACATAGGACGCGCGAGCAATTAAACGCAAGGGTGGCATGATGACAGACGATACAGGCTGGTTCAGCGAAGAGGCCGCAACATTCGGGGATCGGCTGGCGGGTGCCCGCGAGGCGGCGGGCCTGAACCAGGAGACGCTGGCGGCCAAGATCGGCGTGAAACCATCGGTGATCGTCGGCTGGGAGAATGACCTGAAAGAGCCGCGGGCGAACCGGTTGCAGATGTTGTCGGGCATCCTTGGCGTGTCGCTGAGCTGGCTTTTGACCGGGCAGGGCGAAGGCCCCGATGCCCCTGACGATGCCGCCCCGGTGTCAACTGATCTGCTGGACCTGCTGGCCGAAATGCGCCTGCTGCGCGCGCAGATGGTCGGGTCTGGCGAAAAGCTTGGCCAGCTCGAAAAGCGCTTGCGTGCGGCGTTGAAAGAACAGGCATGACAGAAACCCGCGAGGCGATGATCAAACGGCTGCGGATGCGGTCGATGCGGCGGGGGATCAAGGAAATGGATTTGATCCTGTCCGCCTTTGCCGACGCGCATCTGGCATCAATGTCTGAGATCGAACTGGCACAGTATGATCAGCTATTGGCTGAAAATGACCATGATATTTATGGCTGGATCGGTGGCCAGTTTGCTGTGCCTGACACCTACGCCGATCTGATTTGGCGCATTGCCCACGGTGCCCATGGGGTGACCAGACCTGCATGATTTTCAGGTAAGTAATTTCAATTTTATCGTTTAACTGAATTTTCTTTGTTTCGTCTTATGCAGATTTCCGAGCAGAAGACGGAGTGATGAAATGAGTATTCATACGGACCTTGATGGCCCCGAAACGGATGGCATGGCCCAGGCGCGCAGCGCGACCTTTATGGCGTCCTATCTAGAGTCCCTGACATTGGTGGAACGGCTGCATCGCCTGTTGCTGGATGTGATCAAGGATGAATTTGAGCGTGTCGGCGTGCTGGAAATCAACGCGGTGCAGGCCCTGTTGCTGTTCAATGTCGGCGACAATGAGGTGACTGCCGGTGAATTGAAGACCCGCGGTTATTATCAGGGGTCCAACGTGTCTTACAACCTCAAGAAACTGGTTGAAATGGGCTACATGCACCATGAACGCAGCGAGATTGACCGCAGATCGGTCCGGGTCCGCCTGACAGAAAAGGGGCGCGGCGTGCGGCAGGTGGTGGGCAAGCTGTTTGCCACACATGCCAATGGGTTGGTCGATCGTGGTGTGCTGGACCAGGAAGGTATCGATAGCATCACCGCGTCATTGCGCCGGGTGGAACGGTACTGGACCGAACAGATCCGCTATATCTACTGATGGTGGTTTTGGCCGGATAGTTGCGGCGGGCGTGGTGCGCACACGATCGAGCGAAACCCATCGGGGTGCTTTCGGACATCTAGGAATGTGACTGCGGTCCCACCGCATCTGAGTGATGGGGTTGGTAACGAGGGTTGGGTTAAGCGCGGGTCAATGCCGGATGCATTGGCCCGCAACTGCATTTGTCAGGCATTGGTTGATGCGTTTCGCCTTTGTCCAGACACCACCGATTGCGGGGAAATACTTGGGGGATTTGAACCGGAGGGTGTCGCCCGGAGATCGGTATTTCAGATTCCCGTAAAACGCTGAGGCGTCGATATTCCTTGGATAGTCTGAAGAGTTCAAATTGCTGGTCGCTTGCCCAGTGGTGTGCCCGTCAATTCGTGGCACCGTGTATCCTTGGCTTGTGACGGTGATTGCGTTTGTAGAGGGTTAAGGGGTCGGTTTTGCAAGGGCGGGCTGTGCTCAGGATTTCGTGCCAAGATCAGCGTGTGACATCAGCTTGCCCGAGGGCGAGGCTTTGCAGTTCCCTTAACAATTTGCGCTCCATCGCTGCTGAATAGTCTTCAAACCCGAGGGCACTTTCGACAAAGGCATCGGCCCCCCGGATCACGTAACTGCGGTAGTAGGCCGACAATTCTTTGATATCTGCAATCCGCTGATCATCGCCGGATTGGTTGCCCGAACCGATCACCAGTCCGTTGACGATGACGCCCGGCGGTTGCTCCGCAGGTCCAATATCTTGCGGTCGCGGACCGGTGTTGGCGGGGCCATCGCCAGACAGATCAAGGGTGCGTTTCCAGCAATCTGTCTGGTCCCGCAGCAACGCGAAACCGGCCAGCATTGCAGACCCGATCGCGGTCGTGGGTGCAGCTGTGCCGCGTTGGTGGGACAGCAACGTATCTGTTGCGCGGTCCAGATCATCGGTGGTCACAATTGTGGTCCAAGGCAGGATGATTGTCTGGTTCTCCGGCCCGCTCCATTCATAGACGCTGATGCGGATCGGGGCTTCGGGTTGCGCGAAGAGCACCTGTTGTACCCTGTCGCTGTTGAGTGCCGTGGCCAGACCTTCCAGTTGCAGACGGTACTCGGCAGCATCGACGGAGCCTGACACATCAAGACCAAGGGCCAGCGCCTGTCGGCAGGCCGCATCGGCCGTGACTGGCAGAAGCATCAGGAAACATGCGGCCCGTATCATCCGCGGGGCTCCGGCAACGACGGCGATTGTCCCATAATCTGTGCGGACAGTTCGCGCACCAGCTTGCGCTGCATGGCGCGTTCGTAGTCGGCAAAACCATTGGCAATTTCGATGAATGATCCCGGCCCGCGGATGACCTGATCGCGGTAAAACGGGATCAACTCGGTTTCGGCCTCAAATTCGGCTGCGTTGATCACAAGCCCATTTACCGTGACATTGTCGAACGGATGATTGGCATAGGCCTCTGCCGGGCCGAAACCATCGTTGTTTTCACCATCACCTGCGACATCGACGGTTTGAAACAGGCAATCAGGCGCGTCAGCCAGCCGGGTGGCGGCATGGGCCAGCGCATGGCCCATGGCTGTCGGGAAATCATTATGGCTGCGTTTACTGAAGGCGATGGTTTCCGAAACACCCAGCAGGTCGGCGGGGCTGTCGATCAAGACCCAGTCAGTCAGATCTTCCTGATTGTATCGCCCGCTCCACTCGAAAACCAACAGCGCGACAGGATCGGGGCTGGCGAAAAACGCTTCCTGCACGTCGGGTGCTATCAGTGCGGCGGCCAAACCGCCCCGCTGCAACCTGTCTTCATCGGCATCGACCGATGATGACACATCCATGGCGAGAACAAGCGCCAACCGGCAGGCGGCCGCCGGGGTTGCGGTGAGGCAGACCCCGGCAAACAGAAGCGCCTTTACCAATGGCCGGTGTTTTCCATGCTGGCCCAAGGCTCTGCCGGGGGTAGATTGTCGCCGGCCTGCAGCAGTTCGATCGAGATGTTGTCGGGGGACCGGACAAAAGCCATATGCCCATCGCGCGGCGGGCGGTTGATGGTGACACCATTGTCCATCAGATGCTGGCAAGTGTCGTAGATATTGTCGACCCGGTAGGCGAGATGGCCGAAATGGCGGCTGTCCGATGGTAAACCATCATCACCGTCCCAGTTGTAGGTCAGTTCGACGGGGCAGTCCTCTTGCCCCGGAGGTGCCATGAAAACAAGGGTAAAGCGCCCGCCTTCGTTTTCGAAACGCCGGGTTTCCTTGAGGCCCAGCAGGGCGTAGAAGGCCATCGACTTATCGAGATCTTTGACGCGGACCATCGTGTGGAGATATTTCAGCGACATTGGGAATCCTTTCCGGCTTTGCTGGCTCAAAACCTAGCGGCTGTGGTCAGCTTGGCCAATGTCAAATGCCGACAAAGGCCGCGGCGCATGCAAGTCGGGTAGTCATGCCACTCAGAAAATCTTTTTGCTGCAATGCAGCATGAATGCGGCGAGATGAATTGAGACTTATGTGCAGGCTGTGCTAAGTCATGAGAATATTTGTAAAAAGGGCATCGAATGACACGATTCATTTCCATCGGTGAAGCTATGGTTGAAATGGCTCCACTGGCGGCGCCCGGCCAGTTTCAGATGTCATTTGCAGGCGATACGCTGAACACTGCGTGGTATGCGCGGGCGTTAAAGCCGCGTTGGGACGTTGATTATGTCACCGCCGTCGGGACGGATCGCATTTCTGACCAGATGCTGCAGTTTCTGGATGACGCCCGGATCGGGCGCGCGCATGTGCAGCGCCTGGGCGACCGGGCGATGGGTCTCTATCTGATTTCGCTTGTCGACGGCGAACGCCAGTTTTCCTATTGGCGCGGTCAGTCGGCAGCGCGGATGCTGGCGGCGGATGTCGATGTGCTAGATGCCGCTTTGGCGGAAGGTGATATCATCTATTTTTCGGGTATCACACTCGCCATTCAGGATGGGCGGGGCCGGGCCAAGCTGCTTGACGCGGTGCAGCGCGCCCAATCGGCAAAGGGGCTTGTGGTGTTTGACAGCAATCTGCGCCCGTCCCTTTGGGAAAGCGATGATCATATGCGCGCATGGGTGACCAAGGCCGCGTCACTGGCCGATATCATGTTGCCTTCGCATGATGATGAGGCCGTGCATTTCGGCGACAAAAGCCCCGAGGCGACGCGCGATCGTTATGCAGCCTTGGGTGCTGGGATCGTAGTGGTCAAAAACGGTCCCGGAGCGATCCACTACCAAAGCGGCGATGACAAAGGCATCGTGCAGCCCGCCATCGTGTCCGATGTGGTGGATACAACCGCAGCCGGTGACAGCTTTAACGCTGGTTTCCTGACGGCCTTCGTCGAAGGGGCGCCGATCGAGGATGCGATCGTGCAAGCATCAAATGTCGCCCGGCATGTGATCAAGGGGCGCGGTGCGTTGGTATCGCTCTAGCCGCATGCTGTGGCCATGGCCAAACGCACAGGCAGGTTGGCCATTGGCATGATTTCGCAAATATACAAACAGCTAGAGCTCCTTCTCATCACCGTCATTTCCGACAATCCTCATTGTGAAGCGTCTCAGACGCTATTTTGCTTTTGGCGATGATGAGTGGTCCGCATATCCCGCCGGTGCCATGTCAGAGAGGCCGGAGTGCGGGTATCGGCGATTAGCTACGCCGGCCACGCCGAGCCTGATCTTTTCCAATTGGGTCTCAGCGCGGCCGTGTTCGCTGGTTCAGGCACCATTCCATTACTCGGCAGCGATCCTCAATGATGCGGCTGTGCCGAGTTCCCAATCGGTGCTTTGAACCTCTTCCTTTACCTTTTGCCGCCGGTGGATGAGGGCGAAAACCGGTGGTGTGAAGTAGAATGACACCACTGTCGACAACAGCACCCCACCTGCGATCGCTACTGCGAAGGGCGGCCAAAAGGCACCGCCCCCGAGGATCAAGGGCAGGAACCCCCCAAAGGTTGTGATCGTGGTCGAAACGATATGCCGGCTGGATCCCGTCACAACGCGGGCCATCGCGTCACGGTCGCCTGCGCTGGCGTCTTCATCCTGCTGCAACGCCGTCAGGATGATGATGGCCGCGTTGATCGACACCCCGATAGAGCCGATGACCCCGATGATCGCCTGGATGCCAAACGGGTATTGCATGATGGCAAGCGACAGCATCGACAGGCCCGCAGACAGAACGCAGACGATCAGCGCGACCACCGTCAGACGGAAGGAATTGAAGGTCAGCGCGATGGTGGCAATGGTCAGGGTCACGATCAGGCCCACAGAGGCCAGCAGATTGCCCACGGTATTGGACCGCGCGTCGCTATCGCCGCCAAGTTCAAGCGTGTAACCAGACGGTAGCTCGAACCCGCGCTCATCCAGAGCGGTGAGAACATCCTGCAGTGCTTCTTCGGGCAACACACCCCGCACGATAAAGGCCTGAATCGTGTTTTCGCGAATTCCGTCGCTGCGGGTGATGACACTTTCGGATGGCTCTACTACGGGCGTTGCCAGTTCGGACAGGGGGACCGCCGGAAAAGCACCGGTTGCAGATACAGCCGCTGCATTTGGCAACAGGATCGGCATGTCAGAGATCGCCTGCAGATCGCCCCGCAGCCCGTCGCCCATGCGCACGCGGACCGGCGATTGTTCGGTCCCTTCGACAAGTGACCCGCCCGTCAGCCCGACCAGGGCGGTGTTCATCTGGCCTGCGATATCCGCCACATCAAGGCCTAGCAGACGCGCCTTGACCTCATCAATCTGGAACCGCACCTGAGGCGCGCCGCCATTCACACCCGCACGGGCCTGAGTCACAAGATCAAGGTCCGCCATGATCCCGCGAACCTCGTCACCAAGCCGCCGCAGGGTCGCAATGTCCTGTCCTTTGATGGTGATTTCAACGGGGGCATCGACAGGCGGGCCCTGAACCAGCCCGCGCACGATGACTTGTGCATCAGGGAATTGCGCGTCGAACTCGACTTGTAGCTGGCTGACCAGACGGGCCGCATCGGCATCAGTCTTTGTGGTGACCATCGCCTGACCAAAGCCGGGTTCCTGCGACCGGTTGCCCACGATGTTATAGTAGAAGGCCGGCCCGGATTGCCCGATGGTCCAGTAGATGCTTTCGACACCCTCATCGGCGCGGATCAGTGCATCCATTTGCTGTGCCGTCTCTTGCGTGTTCGCAATGGCGGAGCCGGAGGCCATGTCGATTTCGATGTAGAACTGGTTGCGCTCAACGCCCGGGAAGAATTGGGCGGTCAGTGTGGGGAAGGCTGCAAAGCCCATGACCGGCAGGATCAGCGAAACAGCGATGGCCCGCAGCGGGTTTTTGACCGCCAGTCGGATTGAACTTTCGAACAACCGGCCAAGCGCGGGAAATGAGATGCCACGGCTGAAGAAATTACCTTTTTCCGCAGTGGGCAGAATCCATCCAGCAAGGGCCGGCGTGACTGTCAGCGCGATGAGAAAGGACCAAACCAGCATCAGAACCACCGCAATGGCGATTGATCCGACAAAATCACCGGCAGGACCAGGCAGCAGGATCATCGGGGTGAAGGCGAGCGCGGTTGTCACGGTAGAGGCAAGCAATGGTGCGGATAGACGTCTGACCGCGTCGCGTACGGCCTGCGCCCGTTCCATGCCAGCTTGCAGGCGGCGCCGGACTTCGTCTGTCATCACGATCGCTGCGTCGACAAGCAGGCCGAGCGCCACGATCAGGCCTGTGACCGACATCTGGTGGATTGGCAGCCCGATGAAATTCATGGTGGCCAGCGTGGCAAGGGACACGACAGGCAGGACCAGAGCAACGATCGCTGCTGCCCGAATGCCCAGCGTGATCAGCAGAACCATCACCACGAGACCGACGCCGATCGCCATGTTCGTCCCGACACTTGCCAGGCGGTCAAGCGTGTAGACGCTTTGATCAAAGAGAAGCGTTTCCTCGATCCCGAGCGGGATTTGATCGGCCCCGGCGGCGAGTTCGTCGCGCACGAAAGTCATCCAGCGGTCGATCTGTACGCCGTCCTGCGCCAGCACACCGACAAGAATGGCCGGTTTGCCGTTCGCAATGGCAATTTCGGACGCCGGGCTGCGCGGGCCGCGGTCAATCCGGGCGATATCGCCAAGTGTGACGGTGCTGCCGACGCTGTTTTCGCGCAGCACCACTTGGCGCAGCCGGTCGAGCGTTTCGATTTCGCCGGTGACGTTGATTGTCAGATCCACATCACCTTGCAGGCGACCTGATTGCACCTTGCCATCCGCCTCTGCAATGCGACTGGAAATTTCGGCAGCGGTGAGGCCAAGGGCGGCCGCTTTGGTTGGATCAACACTGATCAGGACCTCTTCTTCCGGAACACCGAAGAAATCAACAGCGCGGGTCGACGGGATGGACCGCAGCCTGTCCCCTAGCGCATCCGCATGCCGCGACAATACCGTCAGGGGCAAGTCGGGTTCTGACGCGGTCACAGAGATGACCGCAGAATAGGCCGAGATACCTTCCGCGTTGAAATCAGGCGCCAGAACCCCGGCGGGGAAGTTCCGCCGCGCGTCTTCGACGGCATCGCGGGCTTCTGACCAGACCTGTTCAATTGTGGCTTCATCCAGTGTTTCCTGAAGCTCGACCGATACGACCGACACGCCCGAACGCGACACGGAAGACACGGTGTCGACCTCGGCAATCGTCCTCAACTCCTCTTCGATTTCCGCTGTGACCAGCGCCTCCACCCGTTCCGGGTCAGCGCCGGGAAACTGGGTGGTGACGGTGGCGAAAAGGTTGGTGATTGTTGGGTCCTCTTGCCGCCCAAGCGATAGAAGCGATGACATCCCCGCCGAGACCAGAACCAGAATGATCAGGGCAACAAGGCGTGGTTGGCGGAAGGTGAGCGTTTCCATGATCCCGGCCCCTTCAAAGCGTGTCTTTGGTAGTGACTTGCTGACCGACGGTGACCCGCTGCGGGCCTGCGTCGATGAGTTGTGTGCCGTCCGGGAATGCGCCCCGAACAAAGACGCGGTCGCTTTCGGCGTGCAGGATCTCTACCGATGCGGCGCGAACGATATCATCGGGGTCCACGGTCAGGATGGTCCATTGGCCGCGCACCCCTTCCTTCAGGCTGGTGGTTGGCAGCCACAAGCCCGCGGCATCAATCGTTTCGGTCACGATCAGGCGGGCGGTCTGGCCGAACGCAAGTTGCGTGTCGGTGTCGATTTCAAAAACCGCTGTTCTGGTGCGCGTCACCGGATCAATATCCGGGCGGAGGGTGACGAGGGTGGCAGGGTGGGCGGTGCCATCAACCTCAATCGTTGCATTGCCGAGTCTGGCGTTGGTCAGATCAAGCGGAACACCGATGCGTACTTGTGGCTTGCGCAACGCGACAAGGCCAAAAACGCGCTGCCCGGCGCCGAGTGTCTCGCCGCCATCAACCAGACGCTCGGTCACGCGCCCATCAAACGGCGCGGTGATCTGCGATTTTGCAATGCGGATCGCGACGTTTTCAAGAGAGGCGTCAATTTCGGCGATCCGGGCGCGCAGTTCGTCCTGCCGCGACAGCGCCTCATCAAGACCGGCCTGGCTGGCAAAGCCGCGCTGGTTCAATTCAGCGTTTCGCGCCACGGTCTGTTCGGCAAAGCGCAACTGCGCCTCAGCTGCGTTGCGCGACGCTGTCAGGCGTGTCCGCTCTGAGATCAGCAAGGACAAATCCTGGCTGGCGAGGATCTGGCCCTTTTCGATCCAATCACCTTCGTCGGCGGTGATCTCGCTTAGCCGTCCCGGCAGTTCGAAGGAGAGTGAAACAGTTTTTTGCGGCTCGACCTGTCCGACAAAGGCGCGCGTCACATCATAGCCGTTTTCCACGATCAAGGGGGAGGTTGAGACAGGGATCAGCGGTGCTGCATCCGGTGCAGGGGCGGCATCGGCGCGTTGCGCCAGTTCAGAGGATCCGAATTGCACCGCAAACACTGCGCCTGCAATAACGAGGAGCGTCAGAGCAACCCGGCCAATCAGGCGGACACCGCCCCAGATCTTTCCTATGACGCTGCGTCTTTCATTCTGCATCTGATCATTTCCCATTGCTGAATCGCTGCAAAGTTAGTGTGACTAACATATGTTAGAAGTTCTTACTTTGACAAGTGGTACGTGATCTGAGAAAATTCAGATCAGCAAAAGAATGGAAAAAATGATGGCAAAGACGGTTGAGGCAACCGGCAAAGAACCACTGCAGAAGGCCCGCTATCACCATGGTGATTTGCGGGCCGGTCTGATCGAGGCAACGCGCCGTCTGGTCGAGGAGAAGGGACCGGATGGTTTTTCGGTGTCTGATGCGTGCAGACTGGCGGGCGTATCAACTGCCGCGCCTTACAAGCATTTCAAAAACAAGGATGAAATGCTTGTTGCCATGGTGCTGGAGGGGATGGTGCGACACCGCGAAAACATGTTCGCCGCGCTCGAAGGAATCCCGCCGGGATCGCCGCAAAGGGTTCAGGCGCTGGGCAAGGAATATGTCACATTCGCGCTGCGCGAGCCGGGTGTTTTCCGGCTCAAATTCGGCGGATTTACCGACGGCCTGAACGATGAGCGATTGAAGGCCGCGGGCGAGCAGACCTTTGGGATTGTGCTGCAAGAGGTCGCGCTTTGTCTGGGCGAGGATGACATCACGCAGGAGGTTCGCAAGCGTGGTTTCATGCTGTGGAGCTTTGTCCACGGCCTGTCGTTCATCCTTTATGACAAGGACATGACCGAGATGGGCGGCGGCGTTGATCTGGATGGATTGCTGGCCGACATTGCCGAGCGGGTGCTGTCCGACTGAAGCGGCGGGAAACCGGTCGATTGGATGGCACAGGTCGAGTCATCCTGTGCGCTTGAACAAGCGCAATCTGCAAATTCGTCGAGCGCCGATGGATCACCGACCGTTCGGTGCCCGTGCAGCAATTTGACGGCTGGACCTTGATCCGTGCAAATGCTCCACTTGCAGAATTGGGATGAAGCCAGTGAGGGGGTACAAGATGAAATTGCACATTTCTACATTTCTGGCGATGGTCGCGTGTGCCGCGCCTGCGTTTGCAGAGGTGACGATCAGCCATGGTTACTCCGCCTTTGGCGATCTGAAATATGGCCCGGATTTCACCCATTTTGACTATGCCAATCCCGACGCGCCGCAAGGTGGGACGATGAGCCAGCGTCAGCTTTACGGTACGCCGACATTCGACAGTTTGAATATCTTTATCATCAAGGGCGATTCAGCGCCTGAGATTGGTCACCATGTCTACGATGGTCTGATGGTCCGTGCTTATGACGAACCTGACGCGATCTACGGTTTAATCGCCGAGACCATTGAGTATCCCGATGACCTGTCCTACGTCGCGTTCAATATGCGCCCCGAGGCGCGTTTTCATGACGGTGAGCCTGTCACGGCGCAGGATGTTGTTTTCACCATCAATGCTCTCAAGACCGAGGGCCATCCCTATTACCGCAACTTGCTGTCTGATGTGCTATTGGTTGAAGCTGAAACCGACCTGCGTGTCCGGTTTGACCTGGCCCCTGGTGCTGGCGCCTTTCCTGCGGAAATCGCTGAGTTACCTGTACTGCCAGAGCATTTCTATGATGAAAACCCGTTTGATGAGACGTGGATCACGCGCCCGCTTGGGTCCGGTCCTTACGAGGTTGATACACTCGATGCGCCCCGCACGATCACGTTCTGTAAGGATCCCGATTATTGGGCTGCCGACCTGCCGGTGAATGCCGGGCGGAACAATTTTGATTGCTTCGCCTATGAATACTTCGCGGATGATACCGTGGGGTTGGAGGCGTTTGCCGCCGGTGAATATCTGATGCGGGTTGAAAATCGCGCGGCGTCCTGGGCAACAGCTTATGATTTTCCGGCGGCACAAAGCGGCCGGGTCAGGCAGGTTTTGCTGCCCGATGGGCGACCCTCAAGTGCGCAGGGCATCTGGTTCAACATGCGCCGTCCGGTCTTGCAGGATATCCGGGTGCGTCAGGCGCTGGAATATGCCTTCAATTTCCAGTGGACGAATGAAACGCTGTTTTACGGCACATACAAGCGTAGCGACAGTTTCTTCGAAAATACCGAAATGCAGGCATCTGGCGTGCCGGAAGGCGCCGAGTTGGCGATCCTCGAAGAATTCCGTGATCAACTGCCGTCAGAGATTTTCACCGAGCCAGCACATGTTCCCTATGATGGCGGCCCGAGCCCGCGCGACCGTGAGGCATTGCGCGAGGCGTCGAGATTGCTTGACGAGGCAGGCTGGCTTGCTGGCGATGACGGGATGCGCCGGAATGCCGCCGGTCAGCTACTGTCGCTCGAATTTCCAGATGACAGTCGCAGCCTTGAACGGATCCTCGTTCCGTTTATCGAAAACCTGCAAAGTCTGGGTATCGACGTTGAACTTGAACTGATTGATCCCAGTGCCTGGAGCGAACGGCGAGAGAGTTATGACTTTGACCTGTCATTCACCGCATGGGGTGTCAAAGTCACGCCGGGGGCAGAATTGCGGGCATTCTATGGGTCCAGAGCGGCTGCCGCGAGAGGAAGTAACAACCTGACAGGGTTGGCGGACCCGGTTGTCGACGCGCTGATCGAACAGGTGGTCGCGGCTGAGACACGCGATGACCTTGTGGCGGCGACCCGCTCGCTTGATCGGGTTTTGCGGTCAAAACATATCTGGATCAGCACCTGGTATCTGGGTACCCATCGTGTCGCGATCTGGGATGTGTTTGGCATCCCTGACGAACCCGCTCCTTATGATTTCAACAGGGGTGTCGATTTCTGGTGGTTTGATCGTGACAAGTATCAGAGGCTTGTTGGGGCAGGTGCGCTTGACGGCGGGTTGTGAGCTCTGCCTCAAGGTCGCGTACGGCTTCTGATGCCTGCCGCCCTGATCAAAATGTCGGCGGTGTACAGGCGCTGATGATCCGGCAGGGTGTCTTGCCGGTGTTGCGAAACCGGTGGGGCAGGCGGCTGTCAAAAAGGTAACCTTCACCCGCGCGCAGCACCCTGATCTGATCACCGACGGTCACCTCAATCTCACCCTCTGTCACGATCCCGGCTTCTTCACCGGCATGGGTCAGCAATTCCGGGCCAGTGTCGGCATCGGGGGGATAAGTTTCGTCAAGGATTTGCAGCGTATGGCTGCTGGCATTGCCAAGCTGGCGCAGTGACACCGCTGTTTGCCCGGACTGGGGGGCGATTTCGGTGAACTCATCAACCGTATAGAAGTATTTGGTCGGTTCCGCCTCTTCGATGGTGGCAAAGAATTCGGCAATGCTCATCGGGATTGCGTCGAGCAGGCTTTTGAGAGAGGCAACCGAGGGGCTGGTTTTGTTCTGTTCGATCAACGAAACGGTACCGTTGGTCAGACCGGCCCGCGCGGCAAGTTCCCGCTGGGACAGACCGTGCGCCTTGCGTAAATCCTGCAGTCGTTTTCCGATATCCACCCGCGATCCCTCTGCCAGTTTGGTTTTTATGTCGTCAGATCAAGCTAGTACAACCTGATCCATGCCGAAACCTGTTTGATGATGCAAACAGCGCGGCTCAACTGGACCGAAAGAACAGGTGGTTCTGGCGCGATCAATTCCCATTGACAGATAAAATAAACGAAGTATGAGAATTTTAAACACCTGTTGAGCCGTATTTCCCTTTGCTAGGATATCCCAGACATGACCAGCACCGTAAAAAAGAAACCCCGCAAGTCTGCCGCGAAACGCAAGCCCAACATCTCGGTTGTGCCGGATGTGGTTGCGGAGACGAAGACGAATGCCGATCTGCTGGCCCGTCGCGAGGCCGCAGTGGCACGCGGCGTGGCTTCGGCAGCGCCGATTTTCGCGGATCACGCAGAGAATTCAGAGCTTTGGGATGTCGAAGGTACGCGGTATATCGACTTTGCTGGCGGAATTGCGGTGCTGAACACTGGTCATCGCCACCCCAAGGTGGTTGCCGCCGCCAAGGCGCAAGAGGATCACTATACCCATACCAGTTTCCAGGTTGTGCCTTACGAGCCCTATGTTGCGCTGGCCGAAAAGCTGAACGCGCTGGCCCCCGGTGATCACGCCAAGAAGTCGCTTCTGGTCACCACAGGGGCCGAGGCTGTCGAAAACGCCGTCAAGATCGCGCGGGCTGCGACAGGGCGTCCGGGAGTCATCGCGTTTACCGGAGGTTATCACGGCCGCACATTGCTGACCTTGGGCATGACAGGCAAGATTTCCCCCTACAAGAAAGACGTGGGCCCGTTCCCGTCGGACATCTACCGCGCGCCGTTCCCTAGTGTGCGTGACGGGATCACGGTGCAGGACGCGCTGACCGGTTTGCAAAACCTGTTTCTGACCGATGCGCAGCCAGAGCGGGTTGCGGCGATTATCATCGAACCTGTGCTGGGTGAGGGGGGGTATACCCCTGTGCCGTTCGAGATGATGCAGGCGTTGCGCGAGATTTGCGACACCCATGGCATCCTGTTGATCGCTGACGAAATTCAGGCAGGCTTTGGCCGGACTGGCACATGGTTTGCGATTGAGCATTCGGGTGTCGTGCCTGATCTGATCACCGTCGCCAAATCCATGGCAGGTGGCTATCCGATTGCCGGTGTGATTGGCCGGGCCGAGGTGATGGATGCCGTCATTCCCGGTGGCCTTGGTGGCACATATGGCGGCAATCCTGTCGCGTGCGCGGCTGCGTTGGCCGCGATTGACGCGATCGAGGAAGAGGGGCTGCTGGCCCGCTCGACAGCCTTGGGTGAGCATTTCCGCGCCCGATTTGCCGAGATTGGCGCGCGCGTCGCCCCTTACCGCATGTGGGATATTCGCGGCCTTGGCGCGATGCTGGCGGTTGAGTTCGTGACGGATTTCGAAACGGCAACGCCTGATGCGGCTTTGACCAAGGCAGTCGTCGCCCATGCGCTGCAGCGTGGTCTGATCCTGTTGGCCTGTGGGATGCATGGCAATGCATTGCGGATCATGGTGCCGCTGACGGCATCAGACGCGATCATCGACGAAGGCCTCGGGATCTTTGAGGATGCGCTGGCGGCAGCGGTCGCAGAATTGCAAGGCTGATTGCCTTTGAAACCTTTGGAAAGGGCGGGTCCAGCGACCCGCCCTTTTTCGTTATGTTGCAATCTGATCCCGGACTAATCATCTGAAACATCGACCTTCCGCTGGGATCGGCCATTCATTTTTCCACATGGCCGTAAGCGTTCAGAGATCGACTGGCCCGGTGATTTCGGTGCGATTTCACGCGATTCACCACCGAATTGTTCAAAATATTAAACAATACTGCCGTCGCGTAAGGAATTTGGTTGCAGGAATCGCAACGCCTTGTCAGTCTCATACAAGGCCAGCCGCTTTTACGGCGATGTGTTGATCATAAGACAACGCCAGTAATTTGCGCCAAGTTGGGCAGGGGCGTTCAAACATCCTCAGCCCACGCCGGAAACTGATCCTCGCTCAACGAGGGCGTATCACGATTATGAAACTGGGAGTAAATCATGAAAGTTTTTAAGTACCTTGCCTTTGCGGGGGCCATGATGGCCGGGTCCGCATCATCAGCGCAGGAGCAATTCATCACCATTGGCACAGGTGGCCAGACAGGGGTTTACTTTGTGGTGGGTCAGTCGATCTGCCGGCTTGTGAACCGTGGCACTGCTGATCACAACCTGAAATGCACGGCCCCGTCCACTGGCGGGTCTATCGCCAATATCAATGCGATCATGGCAGGTGACATGGATATGGGCGTGGCCCAGTCCGACTGGCAGTATCACGCATATAACGGCACATCCGAATTCGAAGGCAACCAGTTCGACGGCGCGCGCGCCGTATTTTCCGTTCATGGTGAGCCATTTACGGTGATTGCTCGTGCCGATGCCGGGATCACCACATTCGAGGACCTCAAAGGCAAGCGGGTCAATATCGGCAACCCCGGTTCCGGTCAGTATGCGACCATGCAGGTCGTGATGGATGCGCTTGGCTGGACTATGGATGATTTTGCCCTGGCATCCGAATTGAAGCCGGCCGAACAGGCAGCCGCACTTGGTGACAACAAGGTCGATGCGATCATCTATACCGTTGGTCATCCCAATGGGTCTATTCAGGAAGCCGTATCAACTGTCGATGCGGTTCTGGTGCCGGTCACCGGCCCCGAGATTGATCAGCTGATCGCTGACAATCCCTATTATGCCGCTGCCACAGTGCCGGGCGGTATGTATGAAGGATCGCCTGATGACGTGCAGACCTTTGGCGTGAAGGCGACATTTGTCACCTCTGCCGACGTGGATGACGACGTTGTCTATCAGACCGTCAAAGCCGTTTTCGACAATTTCGACCGGTTCAAGCGTCTTCACCCTGCGTTTGAAAATTTAACCGAAGAGCAGATGATCCAGGATGGTCTGTCTGCCCCGCTGCACCCCGGCGCAGAGCGTTACTACAAGGAACGCGGCTGGATGTAAGCCGGACGTTTCGTAAGGACAAACGGTGCGGCGGGCCCTGCCTGGCGCACCGGATAGCAGGGACAATTGACGACGCGCCCACGAATTGGGCCGCAGGGGGATGACATGTCTGACAATCCAAACCAACAGCAGGCCGCTGCGGTCGAAAATGCTGCAGACGGGCGCGGCGGATTAAGCCAAGAAGAGCTGGATGCGCTGGTTGCGTCATCCGACACTGGCGGACGTGGGGCAGCAGGTGCGGTCGGGATTTTTCTGACATGCACCGCGCTGGCATGGTCATTGTTCCAGCTTTGGATTGCCTCGCCCATCCCGTTCATGGTCGGTTTTGGCGTTTTCAATGATACTGAAAGCCGATCCATCCATCTGGCTTTCGCCCTATTCCTTGCTTTTGCGGCCTTTCCTGCCGCCCGCACAAAATTTCAGTTGGGACTGGGCGTTGCTGTCCCGTTGATTCTCGCGTTCCTGTTCATGACGGGGGCCAAGGAACAAACAGCGACCTGGTGGATTCCGATAGTTGCCTTGGCCGTTGTGGCCACCATCGTTCTGGGGTCTCCCAAAGATCGCGTTCCCATCTGGGAATGGGCGTTGGCGGTTGTGGGGGCGTTGGCCGCCCTTTATCTCTTTGTTTACTACCGCGAGATCTCGGGCCGTGTCGGCGCGCCCATCATGCAGGATTTCGTGGTCGCAGTGATCGGCCTGATGCTGCTGCTTGAGGCGACACGCCGGGCATTGGGGCCGGCCTTGATGATCGTCGCATCTGTGTTCCTGATCTACACGGTGTTGGGGCCATATATGCCCAGCATCATCGCCCATAAGGGCAACAGCCTGTCCGAGATCGTCAATCACCAGTGGATCACCACCGAAGGTGTGTTTGGCATCGCCTTGGGTGTTTCGACTTCTTTCGTGTTCCTGTTTGTCTTGTTCGGTTCGCTGCTGGACCGCGCCGGGGCCGGTAACTATTTCATTCAGGTGGCGTTCAGTCTGATGGGCCACCTCAAGGGCGGGCCCGCAAAGGCGGCTGTGGTCTCATCCGCGATGACCGGGCTGATTTCGGGATCTTCCATCGCCAACGTGGTGACAACCGGAACGTTTACGATCCCGCTCATGAAAAAGGTCGGCTTTAACTCCGAAAAGGCGGGCGCGGTCGAGGTGGCAAGTTCCGTCAACGGACAGATCATGCCGCCGGTGATGGGGGCTGCGGCCTTTTTGATGGTCGAATATGTGGGCATCCCCTATTTCGACGTGGTCAAACACGCCTTTTTGCCTGCGGTGATTTCCTACATCGCGCTGGTCTATATCGTGCATCTGGAAGCGCTGAAGGCTGGTATGGAAGGCCTGCCGCGCGCCTATGAGCCCAAGCCGATTGTGCGCCGCCTGATCGGAATCGCGTTCACTATCGCCGCGATCTGCGCGATTTCCTTTATCGTCTATTACGGCATGGGCTGGATTCGCCCGGCCTTCCCCGAGACAGCGGGTTACATCATCTTTGCTTTCCTGACGCTCGTTTATATCGGGCTGTTGTTCGTGGCATCGAAGGAAGAGCCGCTGGAACTTGACGATCCGAATGCCCCGGTCACGACGCTGCCGTTGCCCGGACCGACTGTCCGGTCAGGCCTTCACTTCATCTTGCCGGTTGTCGTGCTGGTCTGGGCGCTGATGGTGGATCGCCTTTCGCCCGGTCTGTCGGCTTTCTGGGCAACGGCCTATATGGTGTTCATCCTTGTCACCCAACGCCCACTGATGGCGCTGATGCGGGGTGATACGGCGTTCGGCGGTGCAGTTGTGCAGGGGGTGAAAGACCTGATCGACGGGCTGGAAACCGGTGCGCGCAACATGATCGGGATCGGCATTGCGACCGCAACTGCAGGTATCATTGTCGGCGCGGTCAGCCAGACCGGCGTGGGTTCGGCGCTGGCTGACGTGGTTGAGGTGCTTTCGGGCGGCAACATTCTGGCGATCCTGTTCCTGACGGCGATCCTGTCGCTGATCCTCGGAATGGGTCTGCCGACAACGGCAAACTATATCGTTGTGTCGGCCCTGTTGGCCCCGGTGATTGTAACCCTTGGCCAGCAGAACGGGCTGATCGTGCCACTGATCGCGGTCCACCTCTTCGTGTTCTACTTCGGGATCATGGCCGATGTGACGCCGCCGGTGGGGCTTGCCAGTTTTGCGGCGGCTGCTGTTTCGGGCGGCGATCCGATCAAGACCGGGGTCGTTGCTTTCTTCTATAGCTTGCGCACGGCGGCCCTGCCGTTCCTATTTATCTTCAACACCGAATTGTTGTTGATCGGCGTTGGGTGGGCGCAGGGTATCTTCGTGTTCATTGTCGCGACCATAGCGATGCTGCTGTTTGCCGCGGCGACGCAAGGCTGGTTCATGGCCAAAAACCGGTTCTACGAAACCATTGCCCTGCTTTTGATCGCTTTCACCCTTTTCCGACCCGGGTTCTGGATGGACATGATCTATCCCCCCTATAACGAGGTTGATCCGGTTGAAATCGCTGATGCGGCCTTGGCCACGCCTGTTGGTGAAGACCTCAGGCTGCGGGTTGCGGGCATGAATGACCTTGGTGATCCCATCGAATTTGTGGCGATCCTGCCGATTGAAGAGGGGGCGACAGGTGACGAACGGCTGGAAAACGCGGGCCTGCTTTTCCGCAACGAAGGTGAGACGCTGTTCATCGACGATGTGAGCTTTGGCAGTGCCGCAGCCGATGCCGGGCTGGATTGGGATCAAGAGGTGCTACGTGTGCTGCGCCCGGTGGATCAGCCCACCAAGTACCTGATGTTCCTGCCCGCACTGTTGGTGCTGGCACTCATCGTGTTTCTGCAACGCGGGCGCAGTGCCAACGCGGCCCGCAAACCTGCTGCGGCATAGAAAGGACGGACCATGTTCAATACTGTTTTGCTGACCGTCGATCTGAACCACCCTGCGTCCTGGAAAAAGGCGCTACCGCAGGCGGTGGAGCTTGTGCGCGCATCAAGCGGAACGCTGCATATCATGTCCGTGGTGCCTGATATGGGCACGCCCTTGGTCGAAGGGTTCTTTCCCGACGATTTTGAGGAGAAGGCCGTGGCTGCCGCCAACAAGGCACTGAATGATCTGGTGGAAAAGGAGATACCAGAGGACGTGCAGGTCAAACAGCATCTGGCCTTTGGCAAGATCCACAAGAAGATCCTGAAAACCATCGGTGAGGTTGAATGCGACCTTGTAGTTATGGCCTCGCACAAGCCGGACCGGGTCCGTGAATTCCTTGTCGGATCGAATGCGGACCGTGTTGTCCGCAGGTCACCGGTTTCAGTTCTGGTCGTAAGGGCGTAAAGGGTGCGTGACGCGGAGATTCTGATGGCCGATGTGGCCCGTCTCCGCCTTCACGGAGAATTCGAGACATGACCCCTTTCGCGATTGCTGGCGTGCAAATGTACGTCAACGCCCTGCAACCCAATGTCGATGGCATGCTGCATCGGCTTGACGTGCTGATGATGCGGTTTCCTTGGACCCAGATGGTGCTGTTCAGCGAACTTGCCCCGTTCGGTCCCTTGGAAAAGTATAAGCTGCCACCCGAGAACGAAGTAATTGACCGGTTTTGCGATGCAGCAAGGCGGCACAAGATCTGGCTGATCCCCGGGTCGATGTTTCTGACACATCCCGAAGATGGTCGTGTTTACAACACGTCACTTGTGATCGACCCCGATGGCAATGTCGTTCGCCGTTATGCCAAGATGTTCCCGTTCCTGCCTTATGAGGCTGGCATCGCCGCGGGCACCGAATTCTGCGTCTTCGACGTGCCGGATGTGGGCCGGTTCGGCCTGTCGATCTGTTATGACATGTGGTTTCCGGAAACGACCCGCCAATTGACCAGTCAGGGGGTCGAGGTGCTGTTGCACCCTGTCCTGACTGGGACCACCGACCGTGACGCTGAACTGGCGATTGCCCGGGCGACGGCGGCCCAGTTCCAGTGCTATGTGATTGATGTGAACGGGCTGGGGGCCGGTGGCGTGGGCAAATCGCTTGTGGTTGATCCGACATCGCTGGTGCTGCACCAGTCGGCGGGGCAGGAGGACATGTTCCCGATCGAGGTTGATCTGTCCATGGTTCGCCGTCAGCGCGAAACGGGAATGAAGGGCCTGGGTCAGGTTCTGAAAAGCTTCCGTGACCGCTCTGCCGATTTTTCGGTTTATGATCGCAGCAGTGGCACCGATGCCTATCTGCAGACACTCGGGCCGCTCGAGATACCCCAGCAAGGATCACGGGCCGGACTGCATGTCGATGTACAAGCGGATGCGGAGGCTGAGGCACAGGACCGCCAGCCGAAGCTGGGCTATGGAATTTCGCCCTTTGTGGGCAAGACATCAGGTGGCTGACGCAGGCTGACACGCGGCTTGCCAGGCCGCGTATCCATCCCAGCGTCGTCGCCCCAAATGGGAGAACGACCGATGGATTCCGTCAGCGAATACTATTCCGCCACACAATTGCGGGCAGACAGATGGAGCGCGCTGCGCGAGGCGACGACATCCATCTGTCGTGAGCCGAACGGCAAGAAGGCGGCGGCGCTAAAGATACGGATCGCAGACCTTTTCGAGTCGCTTGCGCTGATCGAACCCTATTGGGCGTTTCCGGGCATGGCGGCCTTTGATCACATGCGCCGCCAGTTCGAACATGGCAATTTCGAGGATTTGTCCTTTACCACCAACCGTGTGACGCGCGCCCTAACGACCGGGGCCTATCGCAGGCGGACCATCCCGCTGGACCGTGACAGCACCGATGACGAAGAACATAACGATGAGGCGATGCTGTCGCCCGAAGCGCGCGCAATGACACGCCCCTATTTTGAGGTGTTGATCGTCGACAACGTGAACGACCATCAGGAACGCTGGCTGAAAAGCAACGTGTCGCGGATGCGCCGCCCGGAGGATCCATACAATTACGAGGCTGTGGTCGTGCCCAGCCTTGAAGATGCTTTGATCGCGGTTTTGTTCAACCACAATATCCAGGCCATTGTGGTTCGCCCCGGGCTGGTTCTGAAATCGAAAAACGCGAACGAAATTCTGAGCAAATATGTCAGTAACGCCAGCGACTCCGAAGCAATCGAGGCGATGCTGCCAGAGGATTACGGACCGGAGCTCTGCCGTCTGATCGCGCGCGTGCGCCCCGAGTTGGATGCTTATCTGGTGACGGAACGGTCGGTCGAGGATATCGCGGGGCTTGATCTGGGGATCTGCCGGCGCGTTTTCTACAATCAGGAAGACTTTATGGAGTTGCACCTGAATATCCTGCGCGGGGTGGCGGCGCGTCATAAGACGCCGTTCTTCACCGCACTGGTTAACTATTCCAAACAGCCAACCGGTGTTTTCCATGCGATGCCAATCAGCCGCGGCAAGTCGATCACCCGGTCACACTGGATTCAAGATATGGGCGCCTTTTACGGACCGAATATCTTTTTGGCCGAAACCTCGGCAACGTCTGGTGGACTGGACAGTCTGCTGGAACCGCACGGGCCAATCAAGGAGGCGCAGGAACTAGCCAGTCGGGCCTTTGGATCCAAACAGACCTTCTTTGCAACCAACGGTACATCGACCTGTAACAAAATCGTGGTGCAGGCACTCGTCCGCCCCGGCGATATCGTGCTGGTGGACCGCGATTGCCACAAATCACACCATTACGGCATGGTGCTGGCCGGGGCCGAGGTGGTCTATCTCGATAGCTACCCGCTGAACGAATATTCGATGTATGGTGCTGTCCCGCTGAAAGAAATCAAACATCAGCTACTGGCTCTGAAGGCTGCGGGGAAGCTGGACCGCGTGCGGATGCTGCTTTTGACGAACTGCACTTTTGACGGGCTGGTTTACAACGTTGAACGGGTGATGGAAGAATGCCTGGCGATCAAGAAAGACCTGATTTTCCTGTGGGACGAGGCGTGGTTCGCCTTTGCCCGGTTCAGTCCGACCTATCGCCAGCGGACGGCGATGCGCACCGCCAACAACCTGCGCAAGCGGCTGCGGACCGAGGCGCATCAGCGCGCCTATGATGAACAGCAGGCCGATCTGGATGATGCGTCCGATGAGGAACTGATCGACACTCGCCTGATCGCACCCCCGGATGCGCGGATCAGGGTCTACGCGACCCAATCGACCCATAAGACGCTGACCTCGTTGCGGCAGGGTTCGATGATCCATGTGAACGATCAGGACTTCAAAGGTGAAGTCGAACAGTCGTTTCACGAGGCGTATATGACCCATACCTCGACCTCGCCCAATTATCAGATCATCGCGTCGCTGGATGTGGGCCGACGACAGGTCGAACTGGAAGGGTTCGAATTTGTCCAGCGCCAGATCGAGGCGGCGATGGCAATGCGCAAGGCGATCACCAGCCATCCGTTGCTGCAGAAGTATTTCCGCGTGCTGACCGCCGGCGACATGATCCCCGAGGCATACCGGCAAAGCGGCGTCAAAAGCTATTTCGACGTCGATCAGGGCTGGACCGATATGTGGGATTGCTGGGAACAGGACGATTTCGTGCTGGATGCCACCCGTGTGACCCTTGCCGTTGGCGGGACAGGTTGGGACGGCGATACATTCAAGAATGACGTGTTGATGGATAAATACGGCATCCAGATCAACAAGACATCCCGCAACACTGTCCTGTTCATGACCAATATCGGGACCACACGGTCATCTGTTGCCTATCTGATCGAGGTGCTGGTCGAGATCGCGAATGAACTGGACGATCTGCTTGATGATGCATCCAAGATGGAGCGTCTGTCATTTGATCGCCGGGTGAAGAACCTGACGGAAAATTATCCGCCACTGCCCGATTTCAGCCGGTTCCATGATGCGTTTCGCCCTGACGACCTGACCCCGGAAGGGGACATTCGGACCGCCTATTACCTCAGTTATGATGAGGCGAACTGCGATTATCTGGAACTGAATGGATCGCTGAAGGAGGCGATGGATGCCGGGCAGGAGGTCGTATCGGCCAGCTTCATCATCCCCTACCCGCCGGGTTTTCCCATTCTCGTGCCCGGTCAGGTGATCAGCCAGGAAATCCTGTCATTCATGCGCGCGCTCGATGTCAACGAGATCCACGGGTACCGCGCCGATCTGGGGTTGCGCGTCTTCACGGCCGAAGCGCTGGCCGCCTTGCCAAAACCCAAAGCTATCCAAACAGCCGCCGAGTAAGAAAAGGACAAGACCATGGCAACCATGCTCAAGAATATCTCAGAAATCCGGCGGTTCTTTCACCGCAATGAGGACCCGATCTATTTCATTTCGGCGACGAATTTCAACCTTCTGGGCCTCGATGAATGGGTCAAGAACTTCAAATATATCTGCTATATCGACTGTTATGGTGGCAAGCATCCGAACGTATTCTGCCCGTCCGAACAGCCGCATGCGGAGTTCCAGTCGATCGAGGATATCAACAACTATCTGCTGCAGCACAAAGAGGTGATTGATTTCATCAAGCGCCGCGGCGGCAAGCCGAAGTTCGTGTTCCTGATGTTCGATGAGGAAACGGAACGGTTGTCAAAGGAACTGGGCGCGGATGTCTGGTTCCCCAAGGCCAAGCTGCGCACGTCGATGGACAACAAGATCGAAACGGTGCGGATCGGGAACAAGGCCGGTGTGCCGTCTGTCCCCAACACGCTGTCAGAGGTCAAGGACTACGCCCATCTACAGGAGGTCTGCAAAGAGGCCAAGCTGGGCAATGATCTGGTCCTGCAATCGGCCTTTGGCGACAGCGGTCACACCACGTTCTTTATCAAGTCTGAGGCCGATTTCCGGCGTCACGAGCACGAGATCGTCGGCGAAGGCGAGATCAAGATCATGAAGCGGATCGATTGCCGCGGTTCCGCGATTGAGGCCTGTGCCACCAAGGAAGGCACCATCGTTGGTCCGCTGATGACCGAACTGGTGGGGTTCAAGGAGCTAACCCCCTATCGCGGCGGCTGGTGCGGTAATGAAATCCTGTCCACCGCATTCCCCCCCAAGGTGCGTGAAAAGGCCCGTGATCTGACGTTCAAGTTTGGCGAGCAGCTGCGCAAGGAAGGCTATCGCGGGTATTTCGAGCTTGATTTCCTGATCGACAAGAAGACCGGCGATCTGTGGCTGGGTGAATTGAATCCGCGTATTACCGGTGCATCGTCGATGACCAATCATGCGGCCTTTGCCCATGCTGATGCCCCGCTGTTCCTGTTCCATCTGCTGGAATTTTCGAAGAAGAAATTCGATCTGGATGTGGATGAGTTGAACAGCCGCTGGGCTGACCCGGACATGATCGACAGCTGGTCGCAGATGGTGATCAAGCATACCGAGGACAGCGTTGATATCTGCACCGAAGCGCCGGAAACGGGTATCTACAAGATGCTGGAAGACGGGCGTGTGGTCTTTGACCGGTTCGATTATCACCGCCGTGCTGTTGAAAGCGAGAACGAGGCGTTTTTCCTGCGGATCCTGCAGCCGGGTGATTACCGGTATGAAGGCGCCGATATCGGTATTCTGGTGACCCGTGGCCGGTCGATGACCAAGAGTTTCCAGTTGAATGAACGGGCGAAAAAGTGGATCCACGGCATCAAACAATCGGTGTCGGGCAAGCCGCTGCCGGTGGCCAATGCGGGCCCGGCGCTGGCTGATCCTGCGTTCAAGATCATGTAAGGAAAACCTATGCTTTGGCGCGCCCTCAGCGAAGATTTGCCCGGCCCGAAATGGGCCGGGCTTTTCGCCGAATACTGGCCGGATTACAAACGCTGGTGGCTGAAAGAGGGCGACGCGGCGCGCGCGAGCTATCTGGAAAGTAGACGCGCGCTGACCCAGCATATGCCAGAGATCATACCGCTGTACGAAGAGCTGTGCGATCTGGCGGGTGGCGGTGATCAGGCGGCGCGGTTTCTGAGCTTTTATTGCCCGCCGCCTTATCTGACAGGCTGCAGTCAGGCGGTCTGGCCGGGCGAAGAGCCGGTACTGGTACGCAATTATGACTATAATCCGAACGCATTCGACAGCCTGATCCTGCGCACGAAATGGCAGGGCAGGCGTGTGATGGGCACGTCTGACGGGCTGTGGGGTCTGGTCGATGGCATGAATGATGCGGGTCTGGCGATATCGTTGACCTTTGGCGGCAGGCGTGTGGTTGGCGATGGTTTCGGTGTGCCGCTGATACTCCGCTATGTGCTGCAGACCTGCGAGACGACAGAAGAGGCGGGCGAGGTGCTGGCGCGGGTGCCCACGCATATGAGCTATAACGTCACCGTCCTGGACGCCAAGCGCAAGTATCTGACAGCGATGATGGCCCCCGACCGGCCTGCTGTCATCACCCATGCCGCTGTTGCGACCAACCATCAGGAAAACGTGGAATGGATCAGCCATGCCCGGTTTACTGCCACGGTCGAACGCGAACGGTTCCTGTTGCAGCGCCTGACCCTGCACCGCGATCCCGAGGAAAAGTTCATCGGTGCTTTCCTGCGTCCGCCGCTTTACTCGACGGCGTTCGATGCGGGGTTCGGTACGCTTTATACGGCGGTCTATCGCCCGCGCCTGCGGCAGATGGAGGTGCGTTGGCCAGGCACGGTCTGGGCGCTGGGGCTGGATGATTTTCAGGAAGGCGGGCGCCGGGTGCAAATCCCCGGTGCCGCCTGAGGAGGTGCGGATGTCGCATATTTTTCCAAGACATACCAAGCAGTTGCCGCCTGTCGCGGTGCGCGGCGAAGGCTGTTATCTGTATGATGAAAGCGGCAAGCAGTATCTGGATGCGTCCGGTGGAGCGGCTGTGTCATGCCTTGGCCATGGTGACCGCACGATCATTGATGCGGTCAAGGCGCAGTTGGACAATCTGGCCTATGCCCATACCGGGTTTTTCACGTCGGAACCTGCCGAAACGCTGGCCGATCTGCTGATCGCCCATGCGCCGGGTGATCTGGACCGGGTTTATCTGGTGTCAGGTGGATCAGAGGCGATGGAAGCGGCATTGAAACTGGCCCGGCAGTATTTTGTCGAAAAAGGTGAGCCGCAGCGCGGCCGCCTGATCGCCCGCAGGCAAAGCTATCACGGCAATACGATGGGCGCGCTGTCGGCAGGGGGTAACGCTTGGCGGCGCGCGCAGTTTGGTCCGCTGTTGATCGACATGAGCCATATTGATCCGTGCTATGAATATCGCCTGAAGCGCGATGATGAGACGCTGGAAGAGTACGGGTTGCGTGCGGCGAACCTGCTGGAGGAAGAGCTGCTGCGCGTCGGCCCGGAAAACGTGATGGCCTTTGCTGCCGAGCCGGTTGTCGGTGCGACCGCCGGGGCGCTGACCCCCGCGCCGGGGTATTTCAAGCGTATCCGCGAGATTTGCGACCAATACGGCATTCTGCTGATCCTGGATGAGGTCATGTGCGGGATGGGCCGGACGGGGACGTTGTTTGCCTGCGAACAGGATGGGGTGGCCCCGGATATCCTGTGTATCGCCAAAGGGTTGGGTGCGGGGTATCAGCCGATCGGGGCGATGCTGTGCAGCCGTCAAATTTACCAGACAATCGAAGACGGTACCGGATTTTTCCAGCACGGGCATACCTATCTGGGTCATCCGACGGCTGCGGCGGCTGGTGTGGCCGTGGTGAATGCGATGCTGGAGCGTGATCTGATTCCGCGTGTGAAGACCCAAGGCGAGAAACTGATGGCGGCATTGCAGGCCGCATTTGGCCAGCATTCCCATGTGGGCGATATCCGGGGCAGGGGCCTGTTTCAGGGGGTCGAGCTGGTTGCGGACCGCGAGACCAAGGCGCCGTTCGACCCGTCGCGCAAGATTGCCGCCAAGATCAAGAAGGCAGCGTTCGAGGCCGGGATGATTTGTTACCCGATGAGCGGGACAATCGACGGGCAATCCGGTGATCATGTGCTGCTGGCCCCGCCATTCATCATCGAAGATGCCCAGATTGACGAACTGGTGCAAAAGCTGTCCGGCGCGGTTGAGACCGCCCTTACCCCTTGAAGGCCTGACCATGACCAAACCTTGTATCGTCTGTGTGGCCATCACCGGATCTGTCCCGCGGAAAGAGGATAATCCGGCGGTGCCGGTCACGATATCAGAGCAGGTGGAATCCACCCATGCCGCGTTCGAGGCCGGGGCCGCGATCTGCCATGCCCATGTGCGCAATGACGATCAGACCCCGTCATCGGACCCCGATAAATTCGCAGCACTGATGGAAGGTGTGCAGAAACATTGCCCGGGTATGATCATTCAATTGTCCACCGGGGGCCGGTCGGGTGCGGGCAAGGAACGGGGCGGGATGTTGCCCTTGCGCCCGGATATGGCATCGTTGTCGGTGGGGTCGAACAATTTTCCGTCACGCGTCTATGAAAACCCGCCTGATCTGGTGAATTGGCTGGCGTCCGAGATGCGCAAATATCAGGTCAAGCCGGAGATCGAGGCGTTCGATCTGTCCCATATCCATCAGGCTGTGACGATGAACCGCGACGGACGCATTCCCGGCCAGCTGTATGTGCAGTTCGTGATGGGTGTGAAGAACGCCATGCCGGTCGACAAGGATGTGTTTGATTATTACGTCAAGACGGTGAACCGGCTGGCCCCGGATGCGCAATGGTGTGCGGCAGGGGTGGGTGCCGGGCAGGTCATGGTCAATGAATGGTCCATCGCGGCGGGCGGCCATACCCGCACCGGGCTGGAAGACAATGTGCGCTGGGACAAGCATACGCTTGCCCCGTCCAATGCCGCGCTTGTCACCCGCGCGGCAGAGATTTGTGCACGTTACGACCGGCCTGTGGCCACAACCGCGCAGGCCCGCGAAATTCTGGGCCTGCGGGTCTGAGGTTATTCAGCGGGCACGGCGACGCCACTGCCCACCGCGCGTTTCGCCCGTTTTTCACCCAGCATCAGCATGGCGGGCGTGACCAGCAAGGTCAGGACCGTGGCAAAGACCAGTCCACCTGCAATGGCGCTGGACAGTTCGGTCCACCATTGGGTGGATGGTGCGCCATAGACGATTTCGCGGGTGAAGAAGTTGATGTTCAGACCGATCACCATCGGCATGAGCCCCAGCGCGGTCGTCACCGATGTTAGCACCACGGGGCGCAGACGTTGGGCACCTGTACGCAACGCGGCCTCCAGCGGGGACAGGCCCGCATGTTTGAGATTGTTGTAGGTGTCGATCAACACGATGTTGTTGTTCACCACGATCCCGGCCAGGGCGATGACCCCGATCCCGCCCATGACCACGCCAAACGGGCGGCCTGTGACCATCAGGCCCAAAAGCACACCCGCGATGGAAAAGATGATGGCCGACATCACAACGAAGGCCTGCCAGAAGCTGTTGAACTGGGTCAGCAGGATCAGGAACATCAGACCGATGGCGGACACGAAGGCCCCGATCAGGAATGTCATCGCCTCGGCCTGTTCTTCGGCCTCGCCGCCGAACTTCACCCTGACGCTGGGCGGCAGGTCCAGATCGTCAATGGCCGACTGCAAGGCAAGGATCTGGTCGTTGGGCAGCATATCCGGGGCCACATCGGCCGAGATCGACACAACCCGCGCCTGATCGATCCGGGTGATGATACCGCTGCGCGGGGCCGGTTCAAAGGACACAAAGTTAGAGATTGGCACAAGCCCGGCATTAGTCGGAACACGCAGGCTTTCCAGTTCTGCCAGTGTCCGGTCAACCGCGGGGAAACGCACGACGATATCAACCTCGCTGTCACTGTCATCGGGGCGATAATCGGCCACTGTGATCCCGCGGGTCAGCAGTTGCACGGCCTGTCCCAGCAGGGCCACATCGGCCCCACTGCGCGCGGCTTCCGAGCGGTCAACAGTAATCTGCCATTCGACGCCGGGGGAGGGGCGGCTTTCGATCACGTCTATGAATCCGCCCAGCCGATCCATCGTGTCGATGATCGTCTGTACGGCGGCTGCCTGTTCTTCAGTGTTCTTTGCCAGCACTTCAAGATTGATCGGCTTGCCGCCGCCGGGGCCGCCGGAATCAGTCTGAACCTGAACATCGATGCCCGGAATCTCGGCCATATCGGCGCGAATATCCTCGGCGATCAGGACGACGGGCCTGCGGGTATCCCACTCGGTCAGTTCCAGTTGCAGAAAACCAATGGCGTCGCCACTTTCAGCAGACCCGCCGGAACGTGCATAGATGCTGGCAATCTCGGAATATCCGGCCAGTTTCGCCTCGACCTGACGGACAAGATCATCCTGCTCGTAGACCGAGAAATTGTCTTTCGCCAGCACTTCGACCTGAGCATATTCAGGTTCCACATCTGGAAAAAAGGTCAGGCCGTTTCCCAGGCTGCCATATGCCACAAAGGACCCGATAAGCGCGATCACCGCAAAGCTTAGCGTGATACCGGGCCGCAGGATCGACCACTCGAGCAACCGGATATAGCCACCCATGAAACCGGTCATGCGGCGGGGGTCGCCCCGTTCGGCTGCGTAAAGCTGGGCCTTGGATTTCGCTGACTGGCGCTGGCGTTTACCGATCAGACCGCCCATGACGGGGATGAAGATCAGTGCCATGAATAGCGATGCGGCAAGTGTGATAATCACGGTGATCGGCAGGAATTTCATGAATTCGCCAACCACGCCTTCCCAGAAGAGCAGGGGGAAAAACACACAAAGCGTCGTCGCGGTGGAGGCGATGATGGGCCATGCCATACGCTTGGCCGCCATGGCATAGGCCTCTTTCGCATCGTGGCCGTCATGCAGATATCGGTCGGCCAGTTCGACCGTCACAATGGCCCCGTCAACCAGCATCCCCACCACAAGGATGAGCGAGAACAGAACCACGATATTCATCGTGAAGCCCATGAAATATAGACCGGCCACCCCGGTCAGAAACGCGCCGGGGATCGCCAGACCGACCAGCAGCGATGACCGCAGGCCAAGTGCGTAGACTACAACGATCATCACCAGAATGATGGCGGCGATCACGTTCGCCTCCAGGTCGGACAGCATCGTTTTGACCTGTTCGCTTTCGTCCAGCGTGAAACTAACATGCACGCTGTCGGGCCAGTCCACGCGGGCAAGATCAATCACCTCGCGCACCTCGGCGACGGTTTCGATGATGTTCGCCCCGACCCGTTTCTTGACCTCCAAAGCCAGCGCTGGCTGTCCGTCGATCCGGGCAAAGCCGGTCGGGTCCTCAAACGTACGCCGGATCGTGGCCACATCTGCGAACGTCACAACCGTCTGACCGCGCACCAGCACTGGCAGTTCCATCACGTCTTCGAGGTTTTCGATCAGACCCGGCACCTTCAGCACCAGACGCCCCGCTTCGCTTTCGATGGCCCCGGCGGCGATCAGTTGGTTGTTGCGGGTGATCGAACCGATGATTTCATCGAAGGTGATATTGTAGGTTTCGAACACTGTGGGGTCGATCAGGACCTCCATCAGCTCAGTGCGCTGGCCGCCAATCTCGACCTCCAAAACACCGCCAACCGCCTCAATGTCGTCTTTGAGTGCATCGGCGAGCGAGTTAAGGGTTCGTTCGGGCACCGGGCCGGACAGGATGACATTTAGGATCGGGAACAACGCTGTATTGATCTCTGTCACGGTCAGTTGTGCGTCCTGAGGCAGATCGTTTTCGGCGCGATCAGATGCCTCTCGCACCTTGTCGAGGGCCGCATCGGCGTCGAACCCGGGTTCGAATTCAAGCTGAACAGATGCGTGGCCTTCACTGGCGCGGCCGGTCATGGATTTCAGCCCGGTTAATGACGCAAACTCGGTCTCCATCGGCCTGACCAGGACATCCTCGGAATCCTGCGGCGAAATCCCGTCAAGGCTGGTCGAGACATAGATGATCGGGATCGGGATTTCGGGGTTACTTTCCTTGGGGATCGCCACATAGGAAAACGCCCCGAGCGCCAACAGGAAGACCAGCAAAAGCTGGGCCACCTTGCTGCGGCTGAAGGCGGCATCAATCAGGGCTTTCATTGGCTCACCGCGACGGCTTGCTGTGCGGCCGGGCGGGGATCAACAACATCCCCGGCATTCACAAACCCCTGGCCGACGGTGATGATCCGCGTCTCGTCTTCCAGACCGGTCACCCAGATCCCGTCAGGCTGGGCCCGAACAATCATGATTGGGCGGAAAGCAACTGTGTCATCAGGCAATACCGTCTTGATACCTAACTCACCGGTCGGGCTAAGCGACAAAATAGCGGGAGAGATGAAATGGCCCCTTGCTTGCCCGGTCGGAATGACAATCCGGGCGCTCAGGCCTGCAGGCATCTGGCTGTCGGGGTTATCCACGGTAACTTCGACACGGAATGTCCGGGTCTGGCTGTCGGCGTTGCTGCCGATAAAACCTACGGTTCCGGTGCGGATCTCGCCGGTGATGAACGATACCTGCGCCTCTTGCCCCTTTTCCAGCCGCGAAAGGGCTTGCTGCGGCACCTGCACCACAACCGTCAGCGGGTCGTTGTCCAGCACTTCGGCGACGACATCGCCATCATTGACGAATTCGCCGACGTCGAGCGTCATCTCATTCAGGCGGCCGGCAAAGGGGGCGCGAATGATGGTGTTGTCCAACTGTTCCTGCGCAGCCGTCACAGCGGCTTCGGCGGCGACTTTGGCCGCTCGTGTCTGCGTCACCTGGTTTTCGGTGGCGATGCCACGTCCCTGCAGGGTGACGGCGCGGTCATAATCCTCGGTCGCCTGCACAAGCTGGGCTTGCGCCTGGGCCAATTGTGCCTCGATTGTCCGGGAATCAATGCGCCCCAATTCCTGTCCGGCGGCGACCAGATCACCCCGCGCCACCAGAACAGAGGTCATCTGCCCCGATGCCTTGGCTTGAATGCCTGTTGACCGGTCCGGGGTCGATTGACCCTCGGCTGTCAGCACCAGTTCAATGTCCCGGGCGGCAGAGTCGATCACCGCGACGGCCACAGGGCGCACGGTTGGCTCCTCGGTCACCTCATCGGCTGTTTCTGTCGGGATGATATATCCGCTGCCCATCCAGCCGATCAGGACCAGCCCCAGAAATATCGCGATCCATTTTGAAGCACCGGCGCCCTTATCACTCTCAAATCTGAGCTGGCCGGTCAGGTCTGGCGCACTATCCTTCGCCATCTTGGTATTCCTTATTGGTTGAGGTGCCAAAAAATATGCACCGCAGACGTAACAACGACGCATACGTAAGGCGGGAACTTGCCAGATTCCAGAGGTTTGAAACGTTTGATTTCGCCCAACCGAAAAATGGTGCGGAATTCTGCCTGCGCCCGATTGACCCAAATCGGCCCTTGCCAAGATACAACTTGGCGTCACCCACCTTGCTGACTACTGTCGGAGATTGAGTGGCGGGTCGGGAGGATGCCAAGCCACCACGTGTCGAGGGGATCTTGCTGGACTACACGCATAACGGCCTGTTTGTCATTGCTTCTTTGGCCATTGCGCTGATGGCGGGCTTTGCTGGTTTATCGCTGACACGCGGCGCGTCACGCATGGCACCCACGATGCGCAAGGTTGTGGTGACCGGCTCGGCGATCATTCTGGGCTGGGGCATCTGGTCGATGCATTTTGTTGCAATGCTGGGCCTGCAACTGCCGGTGATGTTTTTCTATGACCCGCTGATCACCCTGATCTCGGCATTGATCGCCATTTTGATGACAGGTGCCGCCCTTCTGGTGGTGCATTTCGGGCAGCGGACCTTGCGCAAACGCATTGTGGCCGGTGTGATCCTGGGTATTGGCATTCCGGCCATGCATTACATCGGCATGTCGGGGATGCAGATTTGCCAGCCGGTCTATTCGGCTTTCGGCATCATCGTGGCGTTGGCGGCGTCCATTGGTCTTAGCGTAATGTCCTTTCTGATTTCCTATGGTGAACGACGGGCCAAGAACATTCTGCTTGGAACGCTTGGTTTCGCTGTGGCCGTGTTCGCCGTTCACTTCATCGCCATGGCGGGCACCGGATTTGTTCTTGTCTCAGGTCCAACGCCGACCGGCCCCGCGCTTAGTAATGAATTGCTGGCATTTGGGGTGGCGCTGTCGGTTTTCGTTCTGTCGGGAGCCTTCTTGTTGACCGGCGCGACCTTCGCCGTGGAACAAGCAGCCGAAATAGAACCGACCGTTCCGGGACCGGTGAGTTCCGACATACAGCGCATCCCTTACGAGGCGAACGCAAAGACCCATTTCATAGACACCAGTTCTGTGGCGGCAATCCGGGCCGAGGGGCATTACACTGTTCTTTACGCCGGAGATAACAAGCTGTTCTGCCCGTGGTCGATTACAGAGGCCGAAAACCGGATCGCGGATGAGGCTTTTGTGCGCGCGCATCGCAGCTATCTTTTGAACGCCTCGCATGTGACCAGCTTTGAGCGCAAGAAAGACAATGGCGTCTGCTATTTTGAAAACACTCCGTCGCTTGGCAAGGTGCCGGTTGCCCGTTCGCGATTAGCCGAAGTGCGCGAAAAGCTGAATATGTAACGCTGCAGCTGCGAAAGAACGTGCTGCATCTGCGTACGCATTTCGTGCAGGCATCGCGCATTTCATGCAAAAGCGCGCTCCGCTCAGGATGCGGCGCTGGCCAAGTGGCTGCCTCTACTGCTCGATCTCGTGCAAGGCGGCTGCTCTGACGGTCCGCACAGACAGGGAGGATTTCAATGATACCGGCGGCATTCGAATATCACCGGCCAGACAGCATCAGTGCGGCACTTGCCATCCTGCAGGACCATGGTGATGACGCGCGTGTGCTGGCGGGCGGCCACAGCCTGATCCCGATGATGAAGCTGCGCATGGCCGACATTCCGCATCTGGTCGATCTGCAGGATGTGGCCGATCTGCGCGGGATCAGCGTGCAGGATGGCACCGTCAGCATAGGCGCCATGACAACGCAGGCAGAGCTGATCGCCAGTGCGGACATCGCCAAGGCTGCCCCGATCCTGCACGAGGCCGCGCTGCAGATCGCCGATCCGCAGGTCCGCTACATGGGTACGGTCGGCGGGAATATCGCCAATGGTGATCCGGGAAATGACCTGCCCGGTCTTATGCAGTGCCTCGACGCGACATTCACATTGGCTGGGCCGGACGGCAGCCGCGATGTGGCGGCGCGTGAGTTTTACGAAGCTGCGTACATGACCGCGCGCGAGGATGATGAGATCCTGACGCGGGTCAGTTTTGCTGGAACCGATGCGGGCTATGCCTACGAAAAGCAGAAACGCAAGATTGGTGATTACGCGACCGCTGCCGCTGCCGTGTTGTTGAAAAAGGACGGCGACAAGGTTTCGTCGGCCTCTGTCGCCATGACTAATCTCAGCGATGTGCCGGTGTTTTCCAAAGCCGCTGGCGCAGCACTGGTTGGCACTGCCTGCGACGCCGACGCGGTCAAGGCGGCAGTCGCTGCAATGCTGGACGATATCGACCCCAATGAAGACAATCGCGGCCCTGTCGCATTCAAACGTCACGTTGCCGGCGTGATCCTGGGTCGCGCCATCGCGCGCGCCTGGTCGCGCAGCTAAGGAGAAGCAGAATGACAAAGCACCATGTCAAAATGACCGTGAATGGCGAGGACCGGGACATCCTTGTCGAACCGCGCGAATTGCTGATCCACACGCTGCGCGACCAACTTGACCTCAAAGGTCCGCATGTGGGGTGCGAGACATCCCATTGCGGGGCCTGCACCGTCGATCTGGACGGCAAATCGGTCAAGGCCTGCACCATGTTCACCGTTCAGGCCGCTGGCAAGGACATCACCACCATCGAAGGTCTGGGCAATCCTGATGCGCTGCATGTGCTGCAGGAAAGCTTTCGCGAGCATCACGGGCTGCAATGTGGCTATTGCACGCCCGGCATGATCACCCGCGCGCATCGGTTGCTGCAGGAAAACCCCAATCCGACCGAAGAGGACGTGCGGTTTGGTCTGTCGGGCAATCTGTGCCGCTGCACCGGCTATCAGAACATCGTCAAATCGGTACTGGCGGCTGCCAGTGAGTTGAACGCAGCCAAGGAGGCGGCCCAATGAAGGACGAAGTCACACGCGACGAACGGGTTGCCAACCTCAAGGGGATGGGCTGCGCCCGCAAACGGGTCGAAGATGCGCGCTTTACCCAAGGCAAGGGCAACTATATCGACGACATCAACCTGCCCGGCATGCTGCACGGCGATTTTGTACGCTCGCCCTATGCACATGCCCGGGTGAAATCGATCAATATCGATGCCGCCATGGCGCTGCCGGGTGTGGTGGCCGTGCTGACGGCGAAGGATCTTGAACCGCTGTCGCTGCATTGGATGCCGACGCTGGCGGGGGACAAGCAGATGGTGCTGGCCGATGGCAAAGTGCTGTTTCAGGGGCAGGAGGTTGCGTTCGTCGTAGCCAAGGACCGCTATATCGCGGCCGATGCCGTCGAACTGGTCGAGGTGGAATACGAGGAACTGCCGGTTATCGTGGATCCGTTCAAATCGCTGCAAAGCGATGTGGTGTTGCGCGAGGATCTGGAACCGGGCGCCGATGGTGCCCATGGTCCCCGCAAGCACCCCAACCACATCTTTCTGTGGGAAGTCGGCGACAAATCCGCGACCGAGGCTGTGCTGGACGAGGCTGATGTGGTGGCCGAGGAGATGGTCTATTACCACCGCACCCACCCGTGCCCGCTGGAACCCTGCGGGTCCGTCGCCAGCATGGATAAGGTCAATGGCAAGCTGACGCTTTACGGCACGTTCCAGGCGCCGCATGTGGTGCGCACGGTGGCATCGCTGCTGTCGGGGATCGAGGAGCACAACATCCGGGTGGTGTCCCCTGACATCGGCGGCGGTTTTGGCAACAAGGTCGGCGTTTATCCCGGCTATGTCTGTTCCATCGTGGCGTCCATCGTCACCGGCGTGCCCGTGAAATGGATCGAGGACCGTATGGACAACCTGATGTCCACGGCCTTTGCCCGCGACTATCACATGCACGGGAAAATTTCGGCGACCAAAGAGGGAAAGATCACCGGTCTTTGGTGTCACACGACCGCTGATCACGGGGCCTTTGACGCCTGCGCTGACCCCACCAAATATCCGGCGGGCTTCATGAGCATCTGCACAGGGTCCTATGACATCCCTGTCGCCTATCTGGGCGTCGACGGGGTCTACACCAACAAGGCCCCCGGGGGCGTTGCCTATCGCTGTTCGTTCCGGGTGACCGAAGCCGCCTATTTCATCGAACGGATGATCGAGGTGCTGGCGATTGAATTAAACATGGACGCGGCAGAGCTGCGCCGGATCAACTTCATCAAGAAGGAGCAGTTCCCCTATAACTCTGCCCTCGGCTGGGAATATGACAGCGGTGATTACCACACTGCCTGGGATAAGGCGCTGGAGGCTGTGGATTACAAAGGGCTGCGCGCCGAACAGACCGAACGGCTTGAGGCGTTCAAACGCGGCGAGACGCGCAAGCTGATGGGCATCGGCCTGACATTCTTTACCGAGATTGTCGGCGCAGGGCCCGTCAAGAACTGCGATATCCTTGGGATGGGCATGTTCGACAGTTGCGAAATCCGCATACACCCCACCGGGTCCGCGATTGCGCGGCTCGGCACCATAAGTCAGGGGCAGGGTCACGCCACCACTTTCGCCCAAATCCTCGCATCCGAGATCGGCATTCCCGCCGATAGCATCACGATTGAGGAAGGCGATACGGACACTGCCCCTTATGGGTTGGGGACCTACGGCTCCCGCTCGACACCTGTCGCGGGGGCCGCTACGGCCTTGGCCGGACGCAAGATCCGTGCCAAGGCCCAAATGATCGCGGCCTATCTGTTGGAGGTCCACGACGATGACGTGGAATTCGACGTGGACCGGTTTGTCGTCAAGGGCGCGCCCGAGCGGTTCAAGACGATGAAGGAAATCGCCTATGCGTCCTATAATCAGGCGATCCCGGGCGTCGAACCGGGGTTGGAGGCGGTCAGCTATTACGACCCGCCCAATATGACCTATCCGTTTGGCGCCTATATCTGTGTGATGGATGTGGATGTGGATACCGGCACCGCCGATATCCGCCAGTTCTATGCGCTGGATGATTGCGGCACCCGGATCAATCCGATGGTGATCGAAGGCCAGGTCCATGGTGGCCTGACCGAGGCGCTGGCGATCGCGATGGGGCAGGAGATTGCCTATGACGAGATGGGTAACCACAAGACATCGACGCTGATGGATTTCTTTATCCCGACCGCGTGGGAAACGCCGCATTACACCACCGACCACACGGTCACCCCGTCACCGCATCATCCGATCGGGGCCAAGGGTGTGGGTGAAAGCCCGAATGTGGGCGGGGTGCCCGCGTTTTCGAACGCGGTGCATGATGCGTTCCGCCCGTTCGGGTTACGGCAAAGCCACATGCCGCATGATCACTGGCGGATCTGGAAAATCGCAAACGGTCTTGGTTTGCATGACTGAGCAAAGGGTAAGATGGGTTTAAACCCATCTTACGGTGTCGCAATGTCGGATTATGAAACGCTCCAATCTGCCTTGGGCCAGCAGGGCTATATAGCGCCTGATGATCTGGCCATGGCGTTGCATCTGGCGATCACGCTGGGCCGGCCTCTTCTTCTGGAGGGGGCCGCGGGCGTGGGCAAGACTGATATCGCCCGGTCGCTGGCCGCGGCCCGCGACACAAAGCTGATCCGGCTGCAATGCTATGAAGGGTTGGACTCCGCGCAGGCGATTTACGAATGGAACTACCAGCGCCAATTGCTGGCAATTCGGGCATCGGGCGAGACGGGCAAGGCCGTGGAAGATCGGATATTTTTGCGCGAATACTTGCTGGAACGTCCGCTGTTGCAGGCGATCCAGCAGGATGTGCCGCCTGTACTGCTAATCGATGAGATCGACCGCGCGGATGAAGAGTTTGAGGCGTATCTGCTTGAAATTCTGTCTGAATTCCAGATCACCGTGCCAGAGTTGGGGACGATCACGGCCACGACCCGCCCGATCGTTATCCTGACTGCTAACGGTACGCGCGATCTGTCTGACGCGCTGCGCCGTCGCTGTTTGTATGCCCATGTGGATTACCCGGATCGCAAGACCGAACTGGCGATCCTGCGCGCCCGCTGCCCGGATGTGCAGGCGCAACTGGCCGGGCAGATCGTGGGGTTCGTGCAATCGCTGCGCAAGGAAGAACTGGAAAAGAAACCGGGCGTAGCGGAGATGCTGGATTTCGCGGCCGCCCTGTCAGGGTTAGGGATCAACGACTTGACCGATGATCCGGCGGTGTTGATGGCAACGCTGGCGACATTGCTGAAAACCGAAAGCGACAGGGCAAATGTGCCGCTGGAAGTGGCGGCACGGCTGGCGGGGCGCGCGGCATGACCAAGGTGACCCGCTTTGCCGGGCGCGACCCGGGACCGGCGGCACGGGTGGCGGGTTTCATGGGTCATCTGCGCCTGCACGGGTTTCGTCTGGGCGTGTCCGAAACGGCGGCGGCGCTGGCCGCGCTGACGCAGATCAACGCTTGCGACCGGCACATGGTCCGGCTGGCGCTGAAGGCCGTCTGCGCGGGCAATGCAGAGGATATCGGTAGCTTTGATACGCTGTTTGACAGCTATTGGCTGAACCAAGGCCGGGTGCGCGAAAAGATCGTGCCAAGCGAAAGCGGGGCGACCCACCAAAACACAAGGACGACCGCCAAGGGCGATGGGGCGCAGACGGGCGAACGCGGTGTTGCGCAGGCGCCGGACGACAAGGCCGAAGGCGACGCATATACCGATGGCACCGGCAGACTGGTCGCCGCCGATTTGCGCAACCTGATGAAAAAGGACCTGCGTGAACTGGTGGATGCCGATGATATCCGCGCGGCGGAACAGGTTGCGATCCGGCTGGGGCGCGCCCTGCGCGACCGGCGGTCTCGGCGCCGGAAGGCGGCACGTAAGGGCCGCCAGATTGATTTTCGCCGCACGATCCGCCGGTCGCTTGGCACCGGGGGTGAGCCGTTGCACCTTGCCCATCGGGCGCGCCCGGACCGGCCTGTCAAGATTGTGGCGCTGTGCGATGTGTCCGGGTCCATGATGCTGTATGCGCGCCCGTTTCTGGCGTTTCTGGCCGGGCTGATGCGGGCAGACGGGGCGTCGGACGCCTATGTGTTTCATACCCGTCTGGTGCGGATTGCCGATGCGCTGCGCGATCCTGATCCGCTGCGGGCGCTGAACCGGGTGACATTGCTGGCCGATGGCATGGGCGGCGGGTCAAAGATCGGGGTCAATCTGCAGAAATTCGCAGGCAGCTATGCGCGCAAATTCGTCAATGGGCGCAGTGTCGTAATCATTCTGTCTGATGGTTATGACAGCGATCCGCCGGCCATTATTGGGGCGGCGTTGGAACAACTGAAAAAGCGGGGCTGCAAGGTGATCTGGTTGAACCCGTTGAAAGGCTGGGCGGATTACGCGCCGATCGCAGGGGGTATGGAAGCGGCCCTGCCACATCTGGATTTGTTCAGCGCAGCCAACACGTTGGACAGCATTGCGGCACTGGAACATCATCTGGCAAGGCTATGACAATCCACATGACACAGGACAAGATGATCGCTGACGAACTGGCCCGCCGCCAAGCGGAAGGGCGCCCGGTGGCGATTGCGACGGTTGTGCGGACCGTATCGTCAACAGCTGCAAAACCGGGCGACAAGGCGCTGCTGGACGAAAACGGCACACTGATCACCGGGTTTCTGGGGGGTGATTGCGTGCGTGGTGCGGTGCGGCGTGCCACACTTGCGGCGATATCGAAGGGCGCGCCGCAACTCGTCTCTCTCAAACCGCAGGAATTGCTGGAGGCGGAAGGGATCGCCGCGGGAGAGGCGCGTGACGGTATCGTTTATGCCCGGAATGGCTGCCCCAGCCGGGGATCGCTGGATATCTTTGTCGAGCCAGTCCTGCCACGTCAGCGGCTGGTCATTTGCGGCGGGTCCGCCGTGGCCATTGCGCTGGCCGAACTGGCCGAAAAGTTCGATTTCCGGCGTACGATCTGTCTGGGCGCCGCTGCCGAAACGGCGCTACCTGCCGTCGATCAGGTCGCGGACAGCTTTGATGATCCGACCATCTGGGAAGGGACCCCATTCGTCGTGGTGGCTACGCAAGGGCAGGGCGATGCGGCCGCGCTGATGCAGGCGCTGTCCGCCCCCACACGATTTGTCGCGTTTGTCGGCAGCCGCCGGAAATTTGCGGCCTTGCGTGAAAAGCTGATCGGCGAAGGTGTGGCCCCCGCCGATCTAAACCGTGTCCATGCGCCCGCCGGTCTGCATATCCATGCCATCACGCCCGAAGAAATCGCGCTGTCCGTTCTGGCGCAGATCACATCCTTTCGTCGTAACGCTTTGGTCTAGGTTGAAGAGGAACCGGCAATTGAATACCGTTCGAAAACTGATCCGCCGACTGGCCCCAAAACTGACGGCCCAGCAGACAGAGGTGCTGGCTCGCATCAAATTTCCCTGTTGTTGAAGGACTTCAAGAAATGGAACTCAAAGACGAAATCCTGATCGAGGCGCCACGCGATGTTGTGTACGCAGCATTGAACGACCCCGAAATATTGAAGGATTGCATCCCGGGCTGCGAAGAGTTGATCAAGCATTCCGATACCGAGCTTGAGGCCAAGGTTGTCCTGAAAATCGGACCTGTGAAGGCCAAGTTCAGTGGCAATGTCACATTGAACCCTGAAAACCCGCCAGAACATTTTTCACTGACGGGCGAAGGCAATGGCGGAGCCGCCGGGTTCGCCAAAGGTGGTGCCGATGTCACCTTGACCGAACAGGATGGCGGCACGCTGCTGGCTTATAACGCCAACGCGCAGATCGGTGGCAAGCTGGCGCAATTGGGCAGCCGGTTGGTGCAGGGGACTGCCAAGAAACTGGCAGGTAAGTTCTTTACCAGTTTTGCCGAACGGGTGACCGAGGCTCAGGCTGCAAGTTAATCGCGATTGGGGCAGTTTGCGCGTAGCCAACGCACACGCTGCGTGCCTACCCTTCGATCCGCGCGGCCATGATCGCAATCGCCTTTTGATAGACCCCGGCAGCATTCCACTGCTGGATCACGGCAAAGTTGGGCTGGCCTTCCTGATAGCCCGCGCCAGGTCGCCAGCCTTTCTGGCGCAGGAAATTCGCGGTTGATGCCAGGCTGTCGGTCAGGTTAGTCAGGTCGATGACCCCGTTGCCATCACCGTCATAGCCATAGGCGATCACATTGCCGGGCAGGAACTGGGTGTGGCCCAGTTCGCCATGCATCGCTCCAAGGGTGTTCGATGACAGGCTGCCCTGATCGACCAGCTTCAGCGCTGCTAGCGCGTGACCGGTAAAGAATTCGGAGCGTCTGCAATCATAGGCCAACGTGGTGATGGCTGACACGACATTCGCGTCGCCCATGAAGTTGCCGAATCCGGTTTCCATGCCGTGGATGGCGACAACAACCGCTGCAGGCACGCCGAATGCACGTTCGATGGAATCGTAGAATGCCGGGTTGCGGGCGATGCGCCGCTTGCCCTGTGCGACAATCGTGTCGGCCCCGCGAATGCGCATGAAATCGTCAAGATCATAGCGGAATGACCGCTGATTGCGGTCCGCATTAATCGTGCGGGTGGCATAGGTGGTCTGCGCAAGGGCCTGCAGGCCCCGTTGACCGACGCCTGCGCTGGCTGCTTCGCGGGCGAATTGCTGTTTCCATGCCGTGAACCCGCTGGCGTCATTGCCGCATTGCGCCGCCAGAGCGGGAGAGGCGAGAAGGGCGGTGATCAGAACGACGGATTTGAACATAAGGACGCTCGCGCAAGTTGGATTTTGGCAGAGCCTAGCAGATTTGAGCAAGCCGCCAAGGTCAACGCTTGCGCCACTGGAAGGGGCGCCTGTTTTCTGCGCTTTCGCTGACGATCTGATCAACCCGTGCGGCGCGGGTTGCTGCCCGTTTTGCATTCAGCAGGATTTCCAGCGCACCGCGTTTGACGGAGCGCGGAAAACTGTCCCAGTTCGCCTGAGCGCCCGGTGTGGCATCGAAGCGCGCCTGCAGGTCGGGCGGGATGACAAGGTTTTCGACGTCATCAAGGGCGGTCCAGCTGCCGTCCGCCATGGCGCGCGAAACCACGGCCTGTCCGGCGGGATGCATCAGATCTTCGGCCTCAAGCCGCGTGACCTTGTCCTTGTTCACCCGGCTCCAGTTCGAACCGGGTTTGCGCGGGCTGATATAGAGCATCGTGCGCGCGTCATCCTTGGCGCGCGGCAGGCTGTCGACCCAGCCAAAACAAAGACACGTATCCACGATGGTGCCGGCGGGGATGTGTTTGTCGGCATGCGATTTCTTGTAAGTGACGATCCACACGCCATCGGTGCGGGTGTGATTCTCGGTCAGCCAGTCGCGCAATGCGGCGGTGCTGGTGACCGCGACCTCTGGGGCATCGCTAAGCGGTTTTTTGGGCATTTCAAACGCACCTGACCCTGATCAGTCATCGTTCTGGTCTGTTTCGTTTTTGTATTCAAGTAGTTCGGCCAGCCGTTTGCGGCCGCGGTTGATCCGGCTTTTGATCGTACCAATGGCGACGTTGCAGGTTTCGGCAGCCTCTTCATAAGACATCCCACTGGCACCGACGAGAATAAGCGCCTCGCGTTGTTCGTCCGGCAGTAACACCAGCGCTTTTTCAAAATCCATCAATTCGATCCGGGTGTCCGGTGTTTGCCCGTCACTGATCATCTCGGTCAGCGTGGTTTCGATATGGGCAACTTCGCGCCGCTTGCGGCGCAGGTCGGAATAAAAGGTGTTTCGTACAATCGTGAACAGCCAGGCCCGCAGATTGGTACTGGCTTCGAACTGATGAAAGCTCTTCCAGGCCTTGATGATCGCATCCTGCACAAGATCGTCAGCCTGCGATGGGTTTCGCGTCAGGCTGAGCGCAAAGGCGCGCATCTCGGGCAGAAATTCAACAATTTCGTCGCGTGGATCGGCTTGATCTAACGCTGGGCTCATATGTTTTGCCCCGGGTCCTGATCGTCTTCGGATTGTTTGAGGCGGTCGAGCAGCTCCTTGAAACGATCCGGCACCTCTTGTTCCACCATGCGCTGGTAGACCTTGCGCAGGTTTTCGTCGATATCGCGTTCGACCTTCGATCTTTTCGGGTGTTTTGGCATTTAAGGTACTCATTGGGGTGCAATTTATTCTAACTGACTATTCCATAAACGCCACAGGGTTGTATTGTGTTCCATAGCTCACGCCACAGGGTACTATTTTCATTATGCAAGACGATGTGTCACAGCCCCTATCTGTCCGCCTGGCGGCCGCCCTGCCCCATCTGCGGCGGCATGCCCGCGCGCTGAGCGGTGACCAGTCGCTGGGCGACGAATATGCGCTGGGCGCGCTGCAAATTGTGCTGGATGATCCATCAACCGTATTATCCGCCTCATCACTTAAGGTCGGGTTATTTCGCGCCTTCTTTCAGGTCTGGAATCGTGGCAGCTTTGGCATGGTGGCCGAGGACGGGCTGGTCGCCCAGGCGCAGCTTTATCTTCAGGAACTGACCCCGCATTCCCGGCAGGCCCTGCTGCTGCATGCTATTGAAGAGCTGTCATTCCGGCAGATTGCGGAGATCATGGACAAGACCTTGCCCGAGATCGAGAATCTGATCAGCACAGCCCGCCGCGAAATGAAGAAAAGCATCCGTGGCCGCGTCATGGTGATCGAGGATGAATCAATGATCGCCATGGATCTGCAGGATATTGTGGAGTCGATGGGTCATGAAGTGACAGGGGCCGCGGCCACCCATGGGCAGGCCGTGGCGCTGGCAGCGGATCACAAACCTGATCTGATCCTGTCCGATATCCAGCTGGCCGATGGGACTTCGGGCATTGACGCTGTTGATGATATCCTGCGTGCGGCAAGGGGTATTCCGGTGATCTTCATCACCGCCTTCCCCGAACGGTTGCTGACAGGCGAGCGGCGTGAACCCGCCTTTGTCATCACCAAGCCCTATGCAGAAGAACAGGTTCAGTCGGCAATCAGCCAGGCCATGTTCTTTCGCAGCACTGCGGAGCTGCACAATTAATCCCGCTTGCCTGCGAACCTTTCGGCCCAGTCTTCACGTTCTTCATCCGTAATTTTTCGGAACTGATTGTCTGGCACCGTGAAAACATGACCTGCGGGCAGGGCGGTGAGGGCGGCCTGCACATCGTCGGGCCAACTGTCATCTTCGGTCTGCATGGCGGCCAGCAAGTCGGCGCTTGCATCGGGGATAAAGGCCGCTGACAGCACGGCGTAGATGCGGATCAGGTTCAGCGCCAGCCGCACCTGCATGGCGGCTGTGTCAGGGTCCGTCTTGAATGTGGTCCATGGCGCGTTGGCCTGCAGATATTCGTTCCCCAGCACCCAGATCGCCCGCAATTCCGATGCAGCCTTACGGACCTCAATCGCATCCATGTGCTTTTCATAGGCGCGGATGCGCGCGGTCAGATCGACGATCAGTTTTTCCTCTGCCGGGCCGTATTCGCCCCCGTCCGGCACCGCCTCGGAGAATTTGGAGCGGCAGAACTTGGTAATCCGGCTGACGAAATTACCCAGCACATCGGCAAGGTCTTTGTTCACGTCCGTCTGGAACGTTTCCCACGTGAACTCCGCATCGGAGGATTCCGGTGCATGGCTGAGCAGCCACCAGCGCCAGTAATCCGGCGGCAGGATTTCCAGGGCCTGATCCATGAAGACACCGCGCCCTCGCGATGTGCTGAACTGGCCGCCATCATAGTTGAGGTAGTTGAACGATTTGATGTAATCGACCAGCTTCCACGGTTCCTGACTGCCAAGAATGGTGGCAGGAAAACTAAGCGTATGGAACGGCACGTTATCCTTGCCCATGAACTGCGTATAGGTCACGTCATCGGCCCCTTTGTCGGTCCGCCACCAGCGTTCCCAACCGGTGCCTTTGCCTGCATCTTCCCATTCCTGCGCGCAGGCGATGTATTCGATGGGGGCGTCGAACCAGACATAGAACACCTTGCCTTCCATGCCGGGCCATGTCTGGTCGCCCTTTTTTACCGGGATACCCCAGTCCAAATCGCGGGTGATGCCGCGATCCTGCAAGCCGTCGCCGTCATTGAGCCACTTAAGTGCGATGGAGGTGGTGAGAACTGGCCAATAGTCCTTTGCTTCGGTCTCCTGCTTGACACCGTCGACCCTCAATACGGTTGGTCTGATTTTGCTAAGTATCCATCTGTGTAGGTCTTCCTTCAGTTCGGACTGGCGCAGATACAGATGCTTGGTTTCGCGGACTTCCAGATCGGTCGCGCCCGAAATGGTCGAATGCGGGTTGATCAGGTCGGTCGGGTCCAACTGCTTGGTACAATTGTCGCACTGGTCGCCCCGCGCGCTTTCAAACCCGCAATTGGGGCATGTGCCCTCAATATACCGATCCGGCAGGAACCGACCGTCAGCTACCGAATAAACCTGCTTCTCGGTCACTTCCTTGATAAGGCCAACCTCGGCCAGACGGCCTGCGAATGCTTGCGTCAGCTTGTGGTTCTGCGGGCTGGATGACCGGCCGAAATGATCGAACGACAATCGGAACCCGTCAGCGATCTGCGACTGGACGGTGTGCATTTCGGCGCAGTATTCGGCCACCGGTTTGCCCGCCTTGGCAGCGGCCAGTTCGGCGGGGGTGCCGTGTTCGTCTGTCGCACACAGAAACAACACCTCATGACCGCGCTGGCGCAGGTAGCGGGCATAAAGGTCGGCAGGCAACTGGCTGCCGATCAGGTTTCCCAGATGTTTGATCCCGTTGATATAGGGAATTGCGGATGTAATCAGATGACGTGCCATAGCGGTGCGGTCCCATGCGTTTGCGCCGTTCTAGCGGGGGCGTGCGGCAGATGCCAGATGTTGCGCGCGGGTGCTGGTCATTCTGCATATGCATGGTTAGTTTGCCGCAAAGGCACATCAACCGGAGGGACTTTTGATGAAAACCATTCTGGCAGCGCTTTGCGCCCTTTGCATCGGGTCGGCGGCAACAGCGCAAGAGTTCCATGGCGGCCTTGGCCTTGATTACGGCAAACCGCATTCGGGCGAAGATCAGGCCGGATTTTCCTGGCTCGGCGGCGTGACGTTTGGCGGCCCGACACTCCGCTACGGGGTTGAACTGGATATCGGTATGCCGCTGAATGGCAACACCGATTATGACACAAACCGCCTGCGCCTGATTGGTATGTATGACATCGGCGACTACACCATTCTTGGTGCGGTCGGGGTCACGCGCTATCAGTTTGGTGATGAGGATAATGACGGCTCCAATTTCGGTATCGGTGTGGAACGTGACTTCTCGGACCGGTGGAGCCTGCGTGGCGAATTCATCCGCGATTTCCTGGACGAGGACTTCGGCGGCTTTACCGACGCGGTGACAACCACCCGCATTGCGATGATCTACCGTTTCTTCTGATCCCGGACGCGGCCCAGCAGCCTACCGATGCCAAAGCTGGTGCGGGGCGCGTAGACATAGCGCGTCCTGTCCTCTGGTGTGCCACGCACGCGCATCCGGCCAAGGCCGAAGATGATCAAGAGGATATGCCCGGCTGAGATGAAATAGAATAGCGCCGCAGGCCCGAACGCCGCGATCAGGGCTGATGTGGTATAAGGGGCCGCAATGGCACCGACCGCGTAGAAAAACATCAGCGCCGCCGACAGTTCAACCCGTTGATCTGACGTGGCAAAATCATGGGCATGGGCGGTGGCGACCGAATAGATCGGAAAGGTGGTCAGCCCGAAAAAACCGGCAGCAAACAGAACGGTGATGGTGCCGTTGTTTGACGTGGCGACCGTGAATGCACAGGCAATCACGGCGGCGACCGACAACCAGATCATCACCCAGCGCCGGTCATATTTATCGGCCAGCCAGCCCACTGGATATTGCGCCAGCGCGCCGCCTGCGACAAAGGCAGCCAGGAAATAACCGATCTGGTCCGCGCCCAGCCCAACCTCTTGCCCATAGATCGGCCCAACCATTCGGAAAGACGCGCTCGACAAGGCCGCGACCAGCACGGCAGCAACCCCGAGCGGTGAACAGGCCCAGGCAAGTGCGGGGCGCAGCCGCGTGGCCGCGGGCGTCACGGGTTGCGCGATGCGGGTCAGCGCCAGCGGCAAAAGCGAGGCACAGCACAGGATCGTCAGGATATTGTAGGCGATATAGGTTTCCAGATTGGCCAGCGCCCCGATCATGAACTGCGCGACAAAGGATGCGCCCATATCCGCGATGCGATAACTGCCCATGGCCCGCCCGCGGGTTTCATTGGTGACCTTGGCCTGCAACCAAGCCTCGATCACGGTATAGCATCCGGCCACGCAGATACCGGATGCCACCCGGAACAAAGCCCAGAAATAAGGATCTGCCACCACCACATGTGCCGCCAGCCCGATCGCCCCCATCGCTGTGAATGTGGCATAGGCACGGCTGTGGCCGACACTGCCCATCAGGCGCGGCGCCCACCAGCAGCCGATGAAAAAGCCAAAGAAATGGGCGGATCCCAGAAAGCCCACCTCTGCCTTGGAAAACCCGGCCTCCAGCCCGGTCAGCGCGTCCAATGGCCCGACACCGCCCGAGGACAGCTGCAGCAAAGCAACGGACAGGAACAATGACGCGAAGGAGAGGAGCATGCGCATGAGGCTTGCATGCATGGCAAATCAGTTGCGGACAAGCTGGTTGACGACGGTCGATGTCGTATTGCTACCTTGACGGTTCGAAAACGCCATTCTGGCGGCATATTCCAGCGGGAAGGATAGAAAGGCGGATCGCCTCGCCGTTCCTAGTCATCGAATAGTTGACGCAAACATAGCCGCCATGTTGCAGGGCAGCGGGCCGTGCCTCGCTGCGAATATGGCGTTGGACTCCGTCCCAATCCACTTCGACGCGCCAGATTGGACCGGTATCATCTGCATCGAATTGGGCGCCGGTGACTTCGGCAAACCGGAACGCGGTGTCAGCAGGTGCAAAGACGAAATGCGCGATCAGGGCAAGGGCCAGCGGAACCGCGCAGACGATTGACCAGAACTTGAGCTGCTCGCCCCTTTGCAGCCGATCCAGTTTCTTGTTGAGATCAGTCACTGGCGGTTCGTCCCGATGCGACGTCCATCGCGAAGCTGGAATGGCATCTTCCGATGAAGGCAGGGGGACAACAACCGCAATGCGTTGGCTGAAATGCTTTGCTTATCAATCTCATACAGTTGATATGGGGTTCGCCTTAATGATCTGCAATGCGCCCTTGCCACTGCCGGTTGGCGTATTAGGGTCAGCGCGGAACTCAGAACAGAGGCTTGCGCGATGAAAATGATCCCCCTTGGCCGCACCGATATCATGGTGAGTGATTGGTGTTTGGGCACAATGACTTATGGCAATCAGACGCCTCAGGATGACGCCCATACACAGATTGATATGGCCGTGGATGCTGGGATCAATTTTCTGGATACGGCTGAGATGTATCCGGTCAATCCGATCCGGGCCGAAACCGTGGGCCTGTCCGAGCAGGTCATCGGCAACTGGATCGCCAAGACGGGGCGGCGGGATGATATCGTGATCGCCACCAAGGTCTCTGGCGACAATCCGGGTTGGGTCCGCGAGGGGCGTGGCTATGATGGTGCGGTGATCCGCGAGGCGGTGGATACATCGCTCAAACGGCTGCAGACTGATGTGATCGACCTTTATCAGATGCACTGGCCGCTGCGCGGGTCCTATATGTTCCGCCAGAACTGGACTTATGATCCTTCGGGGCAGAACCGGCAGGAAACGCTGGACCACATGATGGATGTTCTTACAGCGCTGGACGATTGCGTAAAAGCGGGGAAAATCAAGGCGATAGGCATGTCCAACGAAAGCGCCTGGGGCATGATAAAATGGATCGACCAGGCCGAGGCTGCAGACCTGCCGCGCATGGCGTCGGTGCAGAACGAATATTCGCTGCTTTGCCGTCTCTACGATACCGATATGGCCGAAATGGCGGTGAATGAGGATGTGACGCTTCTGTCGTTCTCGCCATTGGCCTGCGGGTTGCTGACGGGCAAATATCAGAACGGCGCGGTGCCCGATGGCAGCCGCATGGCGATCAATGGTGATCTGGGCGGGCGCAAATCGCCGCGCGTGTTCGAGGCGACGCAGGCCTATCTTGACCTAGCCGCCGCTCACGGGCTGGACCCGGTGCATATGGCGATGGCCTGGCAGCGGACGCGTCACTTTGCGGTATCGGCGATTTTCGGGGCGACGACCGCGACACAGCTGGAGCGCATTCTGGCCGGGGCGGATGTGGTGCTGTCGGATGAGGTGGTGGGCGCAATTGACAACCTCAATCGGGCGCATCCAATGCCCTACTGACCCACCGTTCGCAGGTGTTGCGTGGTCCCCACCGTACGGTGGTTTTTTGCGCTGACGGCGAATCATAGGTTAATACCTTATTTTACAGGGGCATCAGCGGTCGGCATCGCGTCGGATTTGCGTCGGCAAAGCGTCGGACCTTTTGGCGACGATTGCCGCCAAATGGAATCGTGACGTATTGGTGGGTCAAACTCCAACTTTGCGGTGATCGCCGTTGCTCGACATCGTCCCGTTCAAAGTTGGGGGCATGACATGGTTACCAGCATGTTGAGAATAAAATCTCCGACTGAAATCAACATTTTGGGAAATTACCATGGCAGTCCCTAGGGGAATCGAACCCCTCTTTCCAGGTTGAAAACCTGGCGTCCTAACCGATAGACGAAGGGACCGCACTTGGTGCGCCGCTTTTAGGGAAACCGCGGCCAGCGCGCAAGGGGGTATTTTGCGTTTTTCGACCGAAATCAATGGGCCGGCGCGGCGTCCTCCAGCCGCAGTTGGACCGACTGTCGTCCTTGCCATGTGTTGATCTCTAACCGGCCGGCCAGATGGAAGCGCGCACCGTTGTGACCCATCAGTAACGGACCAAGTGGCCCGTCCATCGCGCCAAAGCTGATGGCGTCAATCCGTGCCCCGATCCCATCGCCGAAACTGATCTTGAGGTGGTTTGCGCCGACCTGCTTGGCAAAAAGGATCTGACAGTCGGGAAACGCAAAACGCGGGGCCGGGGCGCCCGCGCCAAAGGGACCCGCGCTTTCGATCTGGTGGATCAGTTCGACAGTGGCAGCCCCCGGCATCAGCAACCCGTCGAGCCGCAGATCAGCCGGGCCGATATCCGCTGCACCCTGTTTGGCAAGCAGTGCACCCAGCCGGTCCATGGCTGGTTCCAGCTGATCGCGGGCCACCGTCAGACCCGCTGCCATCTTGTGCCCGCCGCCTTTGATCAGCAGCCCTTCATGGGCCGCGCGCTGGATCGCCGCCCCAAGATCAATGCCCGAGACCGAACGACCGGATCCTTTGCCTTCGTTCCCGTCGAGCCCGATCACGATGGCAGGCCGGTTGGTCGCCTCTTTCAAACGTGCTGCGACAATACCCACGACACCGGGGTGCCAGCCTTCGCCTGCGGCCCAGACCAGAGGGCCGTCCAGACCCCTAGCGGTGGCCTGTTCCATGGCAAGGTCGCGTACGGCCGCCTCGACCTCGCGCCGCTCGGTGTTTAGGTGATCCAATTTGGCGGCCAAGCCTTCGGCTTCGTGCCGGTCATTGGTGGCCAGCAGACGGGCGCCCAGATCCGCCTTGCCGATCCGGCCGCCAGCATTGACGCGTGGCCCCAGAAGAAAGCCAAGGTGATAGCTGGTCGGGGCCTGATCCAGCCCTGCCACATCGGCAAGGGCGGTCAGCCCGATGCGTGCGCGACGGCCCATCACCGCCAGCCCCTGCCGGACAAAGGCCCGATTGACCCCGATCAGGGGGGCGACATCAGCCACCGTTGCGAGCGCCACAAGATCAAGCATTGCCATCAGGTCAGGCCCGGTCTGGCTTGCGGCGCGCAATTGCCGGTTGGCTTCGACCAGCATCATGAAGACGACTGCCGCCGCGCAGAGATGGCCCAGATCGCCGCTTTCGTCCTGCCGGTTGGGGTTCACGACCGCATGCGCGGGGGGCAGGGTTTCGCCGCCAAGGTGATGGTCAAGCACAATCACATCGGCGCCCTTGGCTGCAGCAATCGGGCCATGCGAAAGCGTGCCGCAATCAACGCAGATAATCAGGTCGTGATCCCGCGCCAATGCGGCCATCGCCTCATCATTCGGCCCGTAGCCTTCGTCGATCCGGTCGGGAATGTAGAGTGTCGCCGTCTGTCCCATATCGCGAAGCCAGGTGATCAGCAGTGCGGCAGATGATCCGCCATCGACATCGTAATCCGCAAAAACGGCGATCTTTTCAGTGTTGGTGACGGCGCTGAGAAACCGCTCTGCTGCCCTTTCCATATCGCGCATTTCATGGGGGTCCGGCAGCAGATCGCGCAGCTTGGGGGTCAGGAAACCCGCGGCCTCTTGCGCGGTCACACCGCGTTGCACCAATGTGCGGCAAAGCGGGGCGGGCAGGGCAGTTTCCTGCGCCATCGCCTCTGACAGCCGATCCTCTTCCACCGACGGGCCGATCCAGCGCCGCCCGGTGGCCGAGGTCGCGACATTCAGAAATGCGGGTTTATCTTGTATGGCGTTCATCGCTGCCCACAATATGCGGGATAGCGCCGCTTGGCTAGCCTGTGGGGTTGCGATAAACCATGCGCCGGACGGAGCCGGTTTTGGAGCGCATCAGGATCGTCTCGGCGGTGACAAACCCCACCTCGCGTTTGATGCCCGGCACCAGTGACCCATCGGTGACCCCTGTTGCGGCAAAGATCACATCGCCGGTGACCATATCGTCGCGGGTATAGACCCGGTCGAAATTGGTGATGCCAGCCTTTTTGGCGCGGCCTTTTTCGTCGTCATTGCGGAACAACAGCCGCCCGAAAATCTGTCCGCCCATGCATTTTAATGCGGCTGCGGCCAACACGCCCTCTGGTGCGCCGCCAGAGCCCATATACATGTCAATGCCCGTCAGATCGGGTTCTGCGCAATGCATGACGCCCGCCACATCACCATCGGTGATCAGCCGGATGGCGGCGCCCGTGCTGCGGATTTCTGCAATCATCTCGTTGTGTCGCGGGCGTTCCAGCACGCAGACGGTGATGTCATTGGTTGAACAGCCGCGGGCGGCGGCAAGCGCTGACACCCGTTCAGCAGGCGACATATCCAGGGTCACAACACCGGTGCGAAAGCCGGGGCCAATGGCCAGTTTGTCCATATAGACATCCGGCGCATGCAGCATGGACCCGCGCGGGCCCATGGCAATCACGGCCAGCGCGTTGGGCATGTCCTTGGCGGTCAGCGTGGTGCCTTCCAGCGGGTCCAGCGCGATATCCACGCCGGGGCCTGTGCCTGTGCCCACTTCCTCACCGATGTAAAGCATAGGCGCCTCGTCCCGCTCGCCCTCACCAATGACAACAACGCCGGCGATTTCAAGCTTGTTCAACTCGGTTCGCATCGCGTCAACGGCGGCCTGATCGGCGGCCTTTTCATCGCCGCGCCCGATCAGTGGCGTGCAGGCAATGGCGGCGGCCTCAGACACGCGGGCAAGGCCCAGCGAAAGCATGCGGTCATTAAAATCAGGGGCTTGGTGCATAAGATAAGGTCCTTTGGTCAATCACGTCAGCTAAAGCCTGTCTACAGCGCGGCGGCAAGTCTGTTTGCGCTAAAGGCTCAGATCGCCTCGATCCGGATGGCTACCGGATCGCCGGAGACGACACCGGTTGCCCGGAAATCGGCCAAGGCCTCGTCCAATGCGGTCTGTGTTGTCTTATGGGTCACGATCAGCACCGGCGCGGTCGCGTCGCCATGTTCATACTGTCGCATCCGGTTGATCGAAATCCCGGCCTCACCCAAGGCATGGGCGACCTTGGCCAGCGCGCCGGGCTTGTCCAGCAGTTGCATCCGCAGATAGTAAGGGGCAGGCACGGCGGCGCGTGCGGCGCGGGCCTTGCGCAGGGTCTTGGCGGGCTGTCCAAAGGTCGACAGGCGCATCCCACGCGCAATATCCATCACATCGCCCATTACAGCGCTGGCGGTTGGACCTTCGCCCGCGCCGGGGCCGCGCAGTACGATCTGGCTGACCGCGTCCCCTTCCAGCACAACCATATTGGTTCCCCCCTGCAATTGCCCCAAAGGTGACGTGTCAGGGACAAGACAGGGTGACATGCGCTGCTCCAACCCGCGCCCGGTCAATTGGGCCACACCCAGAAGCTTGATCTTGAACCCCATATCGGCCGCCTGCCGGATATCATCAATCGTGATCGCCCCGATCCCTTCCAACTCGACCGCGTCGAAATCCACCTGCGTCCCGAATGCGATGGAGGACAGCAACGCCAGTTTGTGCGCCGCATCAATCCCGCCAACATCGAGTTCCGGATCCGCCTCCAGATAGCCAAGCTGGTTGGCCTCATCAAAGACGGCCTCGTAACTCAGGCCTGCATCCTCCATCCGGGTCAGGATGTAATTGCAACTGCCATTCATCACGCCCATCACGCGGGTGATTTCGTTTCCGGCCAGTCCTTCTGTCAGCGCCTTGACCACCGGGATGCCGCCAGCGACAGCCGCCTCGAACCGGATGACGCGGCCCGCCTCTTCCGCCGCTTCGGCCAGCGCCTGCCCATGAATTGCCAGCAAGGCCTTGTTGGCACTAACCACATCCTTGCCTGCCCTGATCGCAGCTTCGGTGGCGTCTTTGGCCGGGCCTTCGGAGCCGCCCATCACTTCGACAAACACGTCGATATCTTCGCGTGTGGCGAGCATTACGGGGTCATCCTCCCAGTCATAATCTGACAGGTTCACATCCCGGTTCTTGGTGCGCGACCGGGCCGATACGGCGCTGATCACAACCGGACGTCCCGACCGGGCCTCAAGCAAGGCCGCATTTTTCTGGATGATCCGTACGATCCCCACACCAACGGTGCCAAGCCCCGCAATTCCAAGGCGCAGTGGTTCGGTCATGTGGGGCAATCCATCCGTTGTGAGCTTTGATCCGGTACTAGCGAATAGGCGCGGTCACTGCAACGCGGCGATGTCTATGCGGCGCAGCCGTTCGGCACGGGCATTGAGCGCGGCGATGCGGGCGGCCAGTTCTGTTTCGATATCGCTGTCTATGGCCCCGTCAACGGTATCAGGCAAAGGCGACAGCCGGGGGTAGGGTGCCTGCCGTGCCGTATCGCTGATCGTCCCGTCCAATTCGGGGAAACTGGCACAGGCCGACAGCAAAAGTGGCAGGATGATCAAACGCATGCCTCGCTATATCCGGGGGAGCGGCAGCAGGGCAAGCGGCGCATCAGGGCTTTTCAAATGAACGCTTGTTCAGTTACATGGAAAACATGGCACGCAAGCAAGGTTCACATTCCGACATTACCGGCCCGCGGGTTCAGGATACGGCGCTGCGGCTGATTGCGCGCCACGGATATGCCGCCGTGTCCATGCGCCAGATCGCGGCGGATGTGGGCGTACAGGCGGGGGCGCTTTATAACTACACCTCTGACAAGCAAAGCCTGCTGTTCGATCTGATGCGTGACCATATGGCCGATCTTCTGGCGGCCCTGGCTGCTGAGGATATCAATGGCGACGCCATGACCCGGCTTGAGGCATTCACCCGCTTTCACATCCGGTACCACTTGCCCCGGTCTGATCAGGTGTTTGTGTCCTATATGGAACTGCGCAACCTGTTGCCCGAGAATTTTACCACCATCGAAGGCCTGCGCCGCGAGTACGAGGATGAGCTTGAAGACATTCTTTGCGCCGGTGAAGCCGAAGGCCTCTTTGCGGTCCCGGATACCCGCGTGGCGACGATGGCTCTCATTGCGATGCTCACCGGTCTCAGCCATTGGTACCGCGAAGGCGGCCGGCTCGACATGAATACGATTGAGACGATCTATTGGGATCTGGTACGCAAATCCGTCAGCGTGTGATGTCTTGGTGTGGCCGCTGTCAGGGGCAAGCCGGCGGCTCTGGTCAGCCCTGTCTGACTGGGGTAGGGCAGGGTGACGTCACGAAAGGAAAGACCCATGTTCAAGCCGGATGAAAATGGCGTTTACGCCCGGGTACATGCATCACCGGCACGCCGGGTTTTCGCCTATGCGGTATTGTTCGTGCTGGGGGCGCTGCTGATCTATCTGCCACTGGTCCAGCCGCCATCCTTGTTATGGACCATCGTCATGCTGGGTATGGGGCTTGCGGCACTCTTGGGGGCCGAGATGCTGCGCCGGGCGACCACGAATGTGATCGAGCTGACCGAAACCGAAGTGCGTGATAGTTCCGGCATCGTTCTGGCACACATGGACGAGATTGAGCTGGTCGATCGGGGGGTCTTTGCGTTCAAGCCGTCCAACGGGTTCACGCTGGTGTTGCGCAGCAAAAAGCCCCGGGGCTGGGCACCGGGGCTCTGGTGGCGGATGGGCCGCCGTGTTGGTGTGGGCGGGGTCACATCAGCCGGCCAAGCCAAATTCATGGCCGAACAGATTGCATTTCGTCTGACGTCGCGATCAGAAACCAACTGACTTGATTGCTACCCGCTGAACCTATCGCAAAGTTGATCGCTGGTACTTGTTTGTTGCCAGCACACTTGGATCGGGCGCGGGCTGATAAACACAAACGTGTTGAACTCGATCTCTCGCAAACTGTCCACATCAAAGGGCGCAATCGCGGACGTGAACGGTGCAGTATATTGTGTTCGTGTTTCAACCAATATCGCAACCTCGCCGTCGGATAAATCCGGAACACGGTTCCGTATATTGGCGAAACGCGCATCGTTATAGTTTGGGGTCATTCCACGGTTACGTGACCATATGACCCGGTATTCGTCATCAGTTTCGAAATACTGATAAGCCGTCACGCGAAAGTCTGGATCAGCCTCTGCCTCGGTCAATGATCTCAGCAATTGCCGCGTTCCATTCAGATATGCAGGCGTGATTGGGTCCGTTTCACGGCTATACATGTCCGCAATTGTCAGCCCGGCCCGTGTGCTGATCGCTTCAGCGCGATAAGCATCAAAAAAGACGAAGGTCGACATCAAGGTCCAGAAAAGGATAGGCACCACGAACAGCAGTTCGACGGACACTGATCCCGACTCCTCCTTGGAGAATTTTTGCAGTAGTCCCAGCACTTTACGTTCCACCTCCGGTGTTTTCTCTTTTGAAGGGCTCAATCACAAAACTGGCTCTGGTGACCAGCGCGTAAGAACCCCCTGCGGCCGTGTCACCCTCAGCTGCCTTCGTGATGGCCCGACCAATACCGGTTGTGGGCATGACCGGATCAAAGCGAGCACATGCTTTCAGAAAAACGAGCTGGTTATTCCCAAGGACGTTAGGAGTGTTATCAGCGTCTTCCGGGTCGCCCCGATCAACGCAGGTCACTTCTGGTGGGACAGCAACCCAAGTATGGGGATCACGGACCAGCACCTCAAGCTGAAGCTGGTTCATGCAATCCGGAATGATGAGAGAATAGTCGCAGATATCCGTCTTGATCCGCTCGCGCGAAGGGTCTGTTACCCGGCCGATTCTGATATCCCGAACGGCCAAGTCAACACCGCGTTCGAGCATAACGTGCCGAAGGGATATCATTCCATTCTCGTAGGTCATGCCAAAAAATAGCATGAAAATCGGGAAGGCGAGCACAAACTCGAGAGACGCCGTACCGTCTTCGTCGCGCGCGAACGTCTTTAGAGTGTCTGCGACAGAACGAAGATTAAACATCATAGGCTCAACCTCAGCGCGGTGATCTGTTCGGCAATGTTTTGGAAGATCAGATCAATCTCGCCACCGTCATTTTCAAAATAGTAACCATCGGTTTCTGTCGTGTCTGGGGTTGCCGTTGCACACTCCTTCATTTCTCCCTCACCGTGTGTTGGGGCACCCATAGCAATGGCGAAAATGGTGATACCTTGTTCTCTTGCTGCCTTGCAGATTTCTTGCAGGCGATCATCACCATCTGCCTCAGGCCAGTGCGGCTGAACAACATCGTTTTCATTCAGCGAGGGCCATGTCCCCCGATTTTCGGACTTGTTCGCATAGGGGAAATTCTGCTCCCACCAGCGCAGCTGTTCAGCGACCGTGTCATAATGGTTCGCGCGCACTCGCGTGCCTGACTGGTTTCTGCCGTCAGTCATCAAAATCAGGTATTTCTGCGTACTCACGTCATTCGTCGTGGTGACATAGTCAGAAGGTCGGCTCTGGAATTTCGCGTCTGTGGTGGATAGGTTTCCGATGATATCACGCATCGACGGATCAAGCAGCGTCACACCCCACTTCATACCAAGGTAGATCGACGTAAACTGGCGCGGCTCAAGCTTGCCAATCGCTGTCGTCAGCTCGCCTAGATTTTGCGATACGGGGATGATCTGCTCGAATGATGAATTGGGGCAATCCGGCTGATCCGATACGGCCACGTCGTCGTTCTGGTTGGAATGACCCGCCCTGAACACCCGCCGCTGAAAGGTCGCAACCTGATCATATGTTAGCGATGTATCGAATGCTGCCTTGGCATATTCGGATTCTGGAAAGACAATGCATCTCGCAGGGTTCAGGAAAGTGACTTCCTCGGTCCCGTCAGGCAGCGTCACCTTCTGCAGCAATGGATTATAGTCGGGGTGGTCAGGATCCAGCCGATTGTCGTCCAGCGGGATTGTCAAATCAGACACATTCGTGCTGTTGGTGTTTATCGCCGCGTAAAGCTCATCACTGAGAGCAACCTGTGACGAGTAAGTGACGAGCGAGATCGATATCTGATCTTTGTATTCGGGTTTCAGCAGGTCGGTGACAAAACCGGATGCCGCCTCTCGAATAAGCTCGATCCGTGTTTTTCCGGTTCCGGACACGCCATGGCGCATCGAACCCGAGATATCCAGAACAAGAGAAATCTCGACATCGCCAGACCCCTCAATCGCTGTGGATGATGCAGGAGCTGCCAACTGGTCGATGCCGATGAACCTCAGATAAAAGGTGTTCAGGTCAAGCTGCGCATTCACCCCGACAGAACGTGTGCCGCCACGTGTATCAATTTCGGGCGTGCCGACGATCGAACCATCAAAGCCTGCCTTCTCGAAATACTCGTCCAGAACAATCTCAGGGGCGGCGTCCTGATTCAAATTTGCGGCCGCGAGAACGGCCCGGTCTGCAACACTCTGCAATGCTGCGCGACGCGATTCAAAACGCATGAAATCAACAGCCATACCGCCCAAAACGAGCATGATGATAAACAACATAAGCGTCAGGACGAGCACTCCCGCATCTTCATCGCGGCCGAATTTTCGCAGTATCTCGGCGCGTAACTCTGCGTTCTTGCTCTTTACGCGGTGCGCGAAAGACTTCAAATCAGACATAAGTAACTCTCCGGTGGCGTTACAGCTTTATAAGACGTTTGCCGACAAACGTGGCACACGCACATCCCCAAGGGGAATATTAATCAGCTTGCTGTGGCAAAATTGGGGCAGGACAGCAGGGTTCCGCCTACAGTTTTAGACAAATATTCCACATTTGCCATCTAAACGTCGCACTGTTCCGTCCCGCGAAACAAAAAACGGCAGGATTTTCGTTCATATTCGGTTAACCTCACGGGAAATCTGCCTTTTTTCGAGATTTGCCCACTTTTTGAGCGCATTTTGGCGAATCGGGTTTAGGGTGACGCTAGGGCATGTAAAGTGCCAAAAAACACCATCGGAACAGCCGCTTCGGGAGGGATCCAAATGACTGCCCACGACACTATCAAAGAACCCAGCTTTCGTGAATCTGTCGACCTGATGTTTAACAGGGCGGTGGCCCTGATGGATCTTAGTCCGGGCCTGGAGGAAAAGATCAGGGTATGTAATGCGACATACACGGTTCGCTTCGGTGTCCGCCTGCGTGGGGCCATTCACACCTTCACCGGGTATCGGTCGGTTCACTCTGAACATATGGAGCCGGTCAAAGGCGGCATTCGCTATGCGCTGGCCGTCAATCAGGACGAGGTGGAGGCGCTTGCCGCGCTGATGACATATAAATGTGCATTGGTAGAAGCGCCGTTCGGCGGTTCGAAGGGCGGACTGTGTATCGACCCGCGTGAATGGGACGAACACGAGCTGGAGCTGATCACCCGCCGCTTTGCCTATGAACTGATCAAGCGCGACCTGATTAACCCGGCCCAGAATGTGCCTGCGCCGGACATGGGTACGGGAGAACGCGAAATGGCCTGGATGGCCGATCAGTACAAACGCATGAATACCACGGATATCAACGGTGCCGCCTGCGTCACCGGCAAACCGCCCAACTCTGGCGGGATTGCCGGCCGGGTCGAGGCGACCGGGCGCGGCGTACAATATGCCTTGCAGGAATTCTTTCGCTACCCCGAGGATGTGGCGGCGGCGAACCTCTCCGGCAGTCTCAAGGGTAAGCGGATCATTGTGCAGGGTCTAGGCAATGTGGGTTTTCACGCGGCCAAGTTCCTGTCAGAGGAAGACGGCGCACTGATCACCGGCATCATCGAACGCGACGGGGCGCTGCATAACGAAAAAGGTCTGGACGTAGAGGCCGTGCGCGCTTGGATCGTCAAACACGGCGGCATCACCGGCTATCCTGACGCCAGCCATCAGGCGGACGGACCCACATTGCTGGAAGCGGAATGCGATATCCTCATCCCCGCTGCCCTCGAAGGGGTGATCAATCTCAGCAACGCAGACCGGATCAAGGCACCGTTGATCATCGAAGCCGCCAACGGGCCTATCACGGCCGGGGCTGACGATATCCTGCGCGAAAAGGGCTGCGTGATCATCCCCGACATGTATGCCAATGCAGGTGGTGTCACCGTATCCTATTTCGAATGGGTCAAGAACCTCAGCCATATCCGCTTTGGCCGGATGCAGCGGCGGGCAGAGGAAAGCCGCCACCAGCTAGTGGTCGATGAGCTTGAGCGGTTGTCGGCAGACAAAGGATTGGGGTGGGAAATCAGCCCCAACTTCAAGGAACGCTATCTGCGCGGCGCGGGTGAACTGGAACTGGTCCGTTCCGGTCTCGATGACACCATGCGGGCGGCGTATCAGGCCATGCGCGAGGTTTGGCACAGCCGCGACGATGTGCACGACCTGCGGACGGCGGCCTATCTGGTGTCGATCCGCAAGGTCGCTGACAGTTATCGGGCGAAAGGGCTTTAACCGCTCACCGATATCGCCAAACAGCCGGACCCGCGCAGGGTCCGGTGACAGATATATACTATATAGTACGTCCCGGTCCGTCGCGGCGCAGTGATCGCGCGATGGTTGCGGCGCACCAATGCGGAACGGTGACCAGCCCGCCGCCCATCATTCATGGTGATGATATCGTGGTGAGCACCGACATCGCGATGCCGCTGATCGCCGCGAATGAGCCCTTTAGCGGGAGAGTTGACCTAACTTGGTCACTCGGAAGGGTTGTGGGCTCGACGAATCATCTTTCGCTCCCCCAGCCAGAATCCCGAAAATAACAGACGTTGAACTGGCCGTTAACCTTGCGTCTAGGTTGTGTTAATATTCGATTAACATACTTGTTTTTTTACGTTTTTTTGCCACTTAGGCCGCTGATCAGCCGCCGGGCGGCCACGATCTTGCCGCATTGTCACTCAACCTTTGACGCAACGACACTGAAATGCGGAAAAGGACAAAATATGCCACAGGCAGAAAGCCGCTCATGGGTATCACGCTTCGCAAAAAGCGAAGACGGATCGGCAACCGTTGAATCGCTGTTCTGGTTCCCACTGTTCATGTTCATCCTTGTTCTTGTGGCGGACGTATCGTTCATCTTTTTTGGCAAAGCACAGGCATTGCGTGTGATCCAGGATGGTAACCGCGCCCTGTCGGTGGGGCGGTTCAACGACACCGAAAGCACGCAGGATTTCATCGCCGTCGCCTTGCAGCCTTTTTCCGAAAATGTCGTTGTCACCACAACCGTCCAAGACGGCGTGGTCACCAGCACCGCAAAAATCCCGACCACTGATCTGATGGCAGTCGGCAGCATCCCCGGCATCAACAACATCGACGTCGTCGTCACCGCACAACACTTTCTGGAGCAGTAAGAATGGTTTTCAGTACCTTGTCCCGATCCATCAAGGCAGCAGGCAGTTTTGGCCGCGATGAAACAGGCAGCGTCAGCGCCTTTGGGGTGGTCATGTTTGTCGGCTTTGCCGCCGTCGGCTCCATCGCGCTGGATGTCAGCAACCTTTACGCGGCCCGTACGCATTTGCAGATTGCGGCGGATCAGGCCGCCCATGCGGCACTCTACAATCGCAACCGGATGGACGCCGACGGTGCCAAGCAACGCGCGCTCGAGATCGTGAATGCAACGCTGCCATCGGAGAATTACGGCGTTACGCTCACTGTCAACGATATTGAATTTGGTGTGTTTGACCGGACCAATCAGACATTCACGCCCGATGCGGACTCTACCAGCGCAGTCCATGTGCGTACCAGCTTTCTGGAAGAGAATTCCAATCCGGTCGCCACCTATCTGTTCAAGCTCGTTGGGCACGACTCCTTTGATGTCAGCACCAGCGCGATCTACACCACCTACCGGCCCGCCTGTCTGCGCGAAGGTTTCGTGGCCGAAGGGATTGTCGATATCCAATCAAATAACGGGTTCCGCAACGGGTTCTGCATCCACTCCAACACCCATGTATCCTTGAACAGCAACAACTTCTTTGAACCGGGCACCGTTGTGTCCATGCCGGATCTGGCCAGCCTTGATCTGCCAAAATCCGGATTTGAAACCAACGAAGGGTTAAGTGCGGCTTTGCGCGCGTCCAAGCAGAACATCCGCGTTCTGTCGCGTGTCGACGGGATCATCGCCCGCTTTGAACAGCCGCTGGCCTATATCGCCGGACCGGACATTCCCGAACTGCCTGACTACATCACTGATCCAGAGGTCGTCACAATGACCGAACGCACGGTCCAGGCCGCAGACCTGACGAAAGGCCGTATTCATCACATTAACTGCGCCGGACCACGGTTGACCATTGATGCAACGCCCACATTGCGCGAGGTTGTCATCGTGTCACCCTGCGAAATCAAATTCTCTGCCGGAAGTGTGCTGGAGGATGTGATTGTCATCTCAAAAGACACCGCTGCGGACTCGATCAACGCCCCTTCAGGCCTGCAGGTTGGTCGCAATGACAATTGCGCAACCGGTGGCGGCGCGCAGCTGGTAACCCTTGGCGGCATGAGTTTTGCCTCTGACCTGCGCTTGTATGGCGGCCAACTCATCGCGAAAGGCGATATCGAGTTTGCGGCCAACGCCAACGGCATCCAGGGTGCGTCGATGATTGCCGGCGGAACGATTGATGGCACATCCAATATGGATATGGGCTTCTGTGGTTCCGGCCAGGAAGACAATTTCGAAATCGACTACTTCCGCCTCGCCTACTGATCCGGTCGCCACTCGTCCTCTGTTTGTCGAAAAGAGGACATGACCCCGCCCCAACCCTTGCTAGTGTCTGATGATGCTGGCAAGGGTTGACGCATGGGATATTCGGGATTTCAGGTCATCAAAGAAGGGCTTTTCGGCCAAAAGGGCTGGAAACCGGTCTGGCGCGATCCAGAGCCGAAGGCGGAATATGACGCCGTCATCATTGGCGGTGGCGGGCACGGGTTGTCCACCGCCTATTACCTCGCCAAGGAACACGGGCTGACCAATATCGCGGTCCTCGAAAAGGGCTATATCGGCGGCGGCAATGTGGGCCGGAACACAACCATCGTGCGTGCCAACTATTTCCTGCCGGGCAATTCCGAGTTCTATTCCCATTCGCTGAAATTATGGGAAGGGATGGAGCAGGACCTGAACTACAATGTCATGCATTCGCAGCGCGGCCTGATCAACCTGTTCCATTCAGACGGGCAGCGCGATGCCTTCGCGCGGCGCGGCAATGCGATGATCAATCAGGGTGATGATGCGATCCTGCTGGACACTGAGGGTGTCCGGAAGCACTTGCCTTACCTGGATTTCGACAACGTGCGCTTTCCGATCTATGGCGGCCTCTACCATCCACGCGGCGGCACCGCGCGGCATGATGCCGTAGCCTGGGGCTATGCGCGTGGGGCCGATCAGCGCGGTGTCGATATCATCCAGAACTGCGAGGTCACAGGCATCGATATCGAAGGCGGCGTCGTCAAGGGCGTGCAGACCACGCGCGGCGCGATCAAGGCCGGCAAGGTCGGGATCGTGGTGGCCGGTCGGTCAGGTCAGGTCGCCGCCATGGCGGGCATGCGCCTGCCTATCGAAAGCCACATCCTGCAGGCCTTTGTCACCGAAGGGCTGAAACCGGTGATCAACCATGTTGTCAGCTTTGGCATGGGGCATTTCTATATCAGCCAGTCCGACAAGGGCGGGCTGGTCTTTGGCGGTGATCTGGATTTCTACAGCTCTTACGCGGCGCGGGGAAACCTGCCGATGAAGGAACACGTGATGGACGCAGCCATGACCCTGATGCCCATGATAGGTAAAGCCCGCGTGCTGCGATCATGGGGTGGGATCATGGACATGACGCCGGATGGCTCGCCCATCATCGACAAGACTCCGACAGAAGGGCTCTTTATCGATTGCGGCTGGTGCTACGGCGGCTTCAAGGCCGTGCCCGGGTCCGGCTTCAGCTTTGCCCATTTGATGGCGACGGGCAACCACCACGAACCGGCAGCCAAGTTCCGGCTGGACCGGTTCCGCGATGGGGTGGGGCTGATGGATGAAGAGGGCACCGGCTCTCAGCATAACTTGCACTAAGGGACGGATATGCGGATCAACTGCCCCAATTGCGGCGAACGGGACCGGCGCGAGTTTTATTACCAAGGGGACGCCCTCGCGCTCACCCGTCCCGCACCTGATGCGGGACCTCTTGCCTGGAATGATTATCTGCACAATCGCGATAACCCCGCAGGCGACACCAAAGACCTTTGGTTTCACGAAGGCGGCTGCGGGGCCTGGATCGTGGTTGAACGCAACACGGTGACTCATGCAGTTCACGGCACAACACTGGCCCACAAGGTCAAAAGATGAGGCTGCAATCCCCTGAAAAGACGGTGTATTTCACTTTTGACGGCCAGCGCTATCAGGGCGTGCCGGGCGAGCCTGTATCTGCAGCCCTGCTCGCCAACGGTGTCAAACTGGTCGCCCGGTCTTTCAAATACCACCGCCCCCGCGGGATCATGTCCGCCGGATCGGAAGAGCAGAACGCGCTGGTGACGGTGGGGCGCGGTGCACAAACCGAACCCAACATACGGGCGACCACGCTCGAGGTGTCAGAAGGGCTGGAGGTGTTCAGCCAGAACGCCTGGCCCAGTCTGAAATACGATGTGATGGCGGTGAACGACCTGATCTCACCCTTTCTGGGGGCCGGGTTCTACTACAAAACCTTCATGTGGCCGAAATCCTTCTGGGAAAAGCTTTATGAACCCGTGATCCGCCGCGCAGCAGGGCTTGGCGGCCTCAGCGGGAAAAGCAACGAAGACCACTACGAAAAGGCATTCGCCTTTTGCGATGTGCTGATCATCGGCGGCGGGCCTGCCGGGCTGATGGCGGCACTGACTGCGGGGCGGGCCGGAGCCGATGTCATCCTCACCGACGAAGATACCGCCATGGGCGGGCGGCTTTTGCGCGAAGTTGAGGATATCGACGGCCAGCCCGGAGCGGAATGGGCCGCGGATGCCGTGGTGGAACTGTCCGCCATGGACAATGTGCGGCTGATGACCCGCACGACCGTGACCGGCGCCTATGATCAAGGGACTTTTGGCGCATTGGAGCGGATCGCTGGCCCGCGCCGCGCTGACAAACCGCTGGAATGCTTCTGGCGGATCGTGGCCAAGCGGTCGATCCTGTGTGCTGGCGCGCTCGAACGCCCCATCGCCTTTCCCGACAACGACCGCCCCGGCATCATGATGGCCAGCGCTGTGCGGGCTTATGTCAATCGCTGGGGCGTGGCCCCGGGCAAATCGGTGACGATCTTTGCCAACAATGACGATGCGCACCGGACAGCCCATGATCTGGCCGCGGCCGGTATCCGCATCGCGGCCCTGATCGACAGCCGCGACGATGTGCAGATCAATGGGGATTTCCCGATCTATACTGGTGGCACCGTGACAGCCACCAAGGGACGCCATGCGCTTGAAAGCATCACGATTGCCCATAGCGGCGGCACGCGCGATATCCGCACCGACTGCCTCGCCATGTCGGGTGGCTGGAACCCGACGGTCCATCTGACTTGCCACATGAACGGGCGACCTACGTGGCGCGAGGATATCGCGAGCTTTGTGCCGACCCCGGACAGCATCTCTGGCATGGTCGCCGCCGGGGCCTGCAATGGCAGCTTCAGCACGGCGGCCTGCCTGCAAGAAGGGGCGGATATTGCTGCCGTTGTCGCAACGGACCTTGGGTTGAAACCCAAGGTGACGGTGCCCGTGGCCGATGACAGCACCTACCGGATCAGCCCGCTTTGGGCGGTCCCGGGCAAAGGGCGCAAATGGATCGATTTCCAGAACGATGTGCATGTGAAGGATATCAAACTGGCCGCACAGGAAAACTTCCGCTCGGTCGAGCACATGAAACGTTACACGACCCAGGGCATGGCGCCGGATCAGGGCAAGTCGTCCAACGTGGTTGCCCTTGCCGTGCTGGCGGACGCGACCGGGCGCGGCATCCCCGAAACCGGAACAACCACGTTCCGTCCGCCCTATGTGCCGGTATCCATTGCGTCCATGGGGGCAGGCAGTCAGGGCAAGGGGTTCGCGCCGCAACGGATGACCACATCGCACAAGGCCACGGTCGCGCGCGGCGCACCGATGATCGAGGCCGGTCTGTGGTACCGCCCCAGCTATTTCCCGGCACCGGGTGAAACCACCTGGCGGCAGTCCTGCGACCGCGAGGTGGGGTTTGTGCGCAACGCGGTCGGCGTCTGCGATGTCTCCACCCTGGGCAAGATCGACATTCAGGGGCCGGATGTAGCGGCATTGCTCGATTTCGTTTACTGCAACACGTTTTCCACGCTGAAGGTGGGGCGTGTCCGGTACGGGCTGATGCTGCGCGACGACGGGCATGTGATGGATGACGGCACGACCGCGCGGCTTGACGAACAGCATTTCGTGATGACCACCACCACCGCCGCTGCCGGTCAGGTGATGCGGCATCTTGAATTCGTGCTGCAGGCGCTGCGGCCCGATCTTGATGCGCGGGTGATCTCGGTCACCGAACAATGGGCGCAGTTTGCGGTGGCCGGGCCGCGCAGCCGGGAGCTCTTGAATACTGTTCTGGATCAGGAACTGACCAACGATGATTGGCCCTTCATGGCCTGTGGCGAAATCGGCGTGGCCGGTGTGCCCGGCCGGCTGTTCCGCATCTCGTTTTCCGGCGAACACGCCTATGAGCTCGCCGTGCCCGCGCGCTATGGCGAAAGCTTGTTCCGGATGCTGACGGCACAGACCGAAATGCTGGGCGGCGGACCCTACGGGATGGAGGCGCTGAACGTTCTGCGCATCGAAAAGGGGTTCATCACCCATGCGGAGATTCACGGGCGCACGACAGCCTTTGATATCGGGATGGACCGGATGGTCAGCCTCAAGAAGGACTGCATCGGGCAGGCCGCCTCGCGCCGACCGGGGTTGCTGGATGAGGACCGCGAACAACTGGTCGGGCTGAAACCTGTGGGGGCGGTTAAGCAACTGACTGCTGGGGCGCACCTGTTTGAAAAAGACGCAGACGCGGTGCGGATCAACAGCCAAGGCTACACGACATCCGTCTGCTATTCACCAACGCTGGAAACAAATCTGGCGCTCGCCTTTCTGCAGGGCGGGCGGGCCCGACATGGCGAAGTGATAAAAATGGTTGATCATTTGCGCGGGTTGACCGCACAGGTCGAGGTTTGCGATCCTGTGTTCTTTGACCAAGAGGGAGGGCGCGCCCGTGGTTAAGCTTCTGCCTCTGACACCCTGCTCGGGCCTTTTGCCGCTGGAAATCGGCGGCGTCAATGTGACCGAAGTGGTGCTAGAGCGGATCTATTCGGTAGCGCCACTGGCAGGCAAAACCATGGCCACGTCCACCGCTTTGAAGGAACAAATCGGCCTGGGCCTGTCCGCCCCAAACCGGGCCACCAGCAACCGCAGCGCGCGGATGCAGTGGTTCGGACATCGCACATGGCTGGTGACTGCCGCAGTCCATCTGGATGGGCTGGCCGCCGTGACCGATCAGTCCGATGCCTGGGCCATCATACGCATTGAAGGGGCGGAAGTTGAGGATGTGCTGGCGCGGCTCGTACCGATTGATCTGCGCGCGGCGCCGTTCAAGAACGGCCACACGGCCCGCACCATGCTGGGACACATGTCCGTTGCGATCACGCGGGTCGGCGGGCAGGCGTTTGAGGTCATGGCGATGCGGTCCATGGCGGGCACATTGGTGCATGAGCTTGAGGTTGCGATGCGTGGTGTGGCGGCACGCTCAAATTTCTAGAAATTTGAGGCCTCCGGCGGGAGTATTTTTGGAAGAAAGAAGATGGTGGAGCTTACCCGCCGCTTCCGCGATAATGCCCGCATGAGTCTGCCCCCCGGTTTCCTTGATGAATTGCGCAACCGTCTGTCCCTTGGGCAGGTCGTCGGGCGCAAGGTCATGTGGGACACTCGCAAGTCCAATCAGGGCAAGGGGGATCTCTGGGCGCCATGCCCGTTCCATCAGGAAAAGACAGCCAGCTTCCATGTCGATGACCGAAAAGGCTTTTACTATTGCTTCGGCTGTCACGCCAAAGGCGATGCAATTTCCTTTGTCCGTGAAACCGAAAATGTCGATTTCATGGAGGCCGTCAAAATCCTTGCGGCAGAGGTCGGGATGCCGGTGCCGGAACGTGATCCGCAGGCACAGCAGAAGGCCGATAAACGCACCCAACTGACAGACGTGATGGAGCAGGCGGTCAAATGGCATCGGCTCCAGTTGCAGACCGGTGCCGCCGCAGAGGCGCGCGACTATCTTGAACGGCGCGGCCTCAGCACTGACGCGCAGGCGCGTTGGGAAATCGGTTTCGCGCCTGCGGGTGGCGGCGTGCTGGCGGCGCTCACCGGCAAAGGCGTCGAACAGAAACACGTCATCGAAGCAGGGCTCGCCGCCGAAAGCGACCGAGGCGGTGAACCTTACGACAGGTTTCGTGGCCGGATCATGTTCCCCATTCGCGATGCGCGGGGGCGGGCCATCGGCTTTGGCGGGCGGGCGATGGACCCGAATCATCCGGCCAAATATTACAACTCCCCCGAAACCCAGCTCTTCGACAAAGGGCGCAGTCTTTACAACCACGGACCCGCCCGCGAGGCGGCGGGCAAAGGCAAGCCCCTGATCGTTGCCGAAGGCTACATGGACGTCATCGCCCTGTCAGAGGCCGGGTTCACCGCCACAGTGGCCCCTTTGGGAACAGCCATTACGGAAGATCAGTTGCGCTTGCTCTGGCGGATGGCGGATGAACCAATCATCGCGCTCGATGGCGATACGGCGGGTCTGCGGGCGGCCATGCGGGTGATCGACATTGCCCTGCCGCTGCTGGAGGCGGGCAAATCCCTGCGTTTTGCCTTGATGCCCGAAGGGCTGGACCCCGATGATGTGCTCAAGGCCCAAGGGGCCAGCGCCATGCAAAAACTGCTCGATGCGGCGATGCCCATGGTGCAGTTGCTTTGGCAGCGCGAGACGGAAGGCAAGGCATTCGACAGCCCCGAACGTAAGGCCGCGCTCGACAAGACCCTGCGCGACAAGATCAAGCTTATCGCCGATCCGTCAATCCGCAGCCATTATGGACAGGCGATCAAGGATATGCGCTGGGCGCTGTTCAGCAATCGCAAACCGACAGCACGAAAGACGAGCCAAAGAGGGGGCTGGACCAATAGGCAGGATCCTTGGAAACGCGATATCAGCCCGGTGGCGACCAGCAAAAGCTCGGCCCTTGGGGCAGGGGGCGCGCATGAGGATTATCTGCGCGAGGCTGTTATCCTTGCCACGCTGATTACATCGCCTCATGTTGCGTCCGAATTCGAAACCGCGCTGGAACAGATGGACAGCGGTGACCCGACCCACCGCGATATCCAACGCTGCCTGCTGCGGCATCTTGGCGCAGAGGACCTGCGCACTGCTGTGATTGCTGATCTGGGCGAAGCGCCCCTTGAAAAGCTGATGAACCAGAACCATGTGGCCATCAGCCCCGCTATTCGCCGCGCGGGAGATGATGAAGTAGCACGTTTCTGTCTGGCCGAAGAATTCGCCAAACTGACCGCGCGACGGGGACAGGCACGGGAAATCGAAGATGCGGTGGAAGACTTGAACGGCTTGCCTGACGAGGGTCTGACATGGCGACTGGCGCAGGCCTCGGCAGCGGTGGACCGCGCAGGGCGGGGCAACAACGAGGATCGTGCCGAATACGAAGTGGGCGAGAATGGCGCACGAATCAAAAAGGACGAGCGTAGCGCGTTTGATAACCTTCTTGATCAGATCGACTTTGCCAAAGGGCACAAGCGCTCTAACTCTTAGGTCAGGCAACAGACTTTAAAAACAAGGCGCGAACTGCTTGCGAATCACCCCGATGCAGGGTTGATTCGATATTAACCGAATCAGCCGAATCATATCGGCGTCAAAACGACGATTTTGAAAGGGCCCTCTGCATGGCTGCCAAAGACAACGACGATCGTAAGGATGGGGACCAGGACGGCGATATCAGCCTTGATATGAGCCAGACTGCGGTCAAGAAGATGATCGCCGATGCGCGCGAACGGGGCTATATCACCTACGATCAGTTGAACGCGGTTCTGCCGCCGGAACAGGTCTCGTCTGACCAGATCGAAGACGTGATGTCGATGCTGTCCGAAATGGGCATCCAGGTCACCGAGGAAGAAGAAAGCGAAGAGGCCGAGGACGACAACAAAGGCGGCACCGAGGTCGCGACCGTTGCCGGATCGCGTGAAGTCACCCTTGGTGGCGCAGAGGCTGAAAAGCTGGACCGCACCGACGATCCGGTGCGCATGTATCTGCGCGAAATGGGGTCGGTCGAACTGCTGTCCCGTGAAGGCGAGATTGCGATCGCCAAACGGATCGAGGCTGGCCGCAACACTATGATTCTGGGGCTTTGCGAAAGCCCACTGACATTCCAGGCGATCACGATCTGGCGCGACGAACTTCTGTCCGAGGACATCCTGCTGCGCGATGTGATCGACCTTGAAACCACATTCGGTAACCAGCTTGGCGAAGATGGTGAGGAAAATGTGGTGGCCGCACCGGTTGCTGGCGCAGCACCTGCCGAAAAGGAAGAAACAGAAGAGCTCGACGCCGATGGCAACCCGATTGCCAAGGATGATGATGACGATGACGACGATCAGGCCAACATGTCATTGGCCGCGATGGAGGCCGCGCTGAAGCCACGCGTGCTGGACACGCTCGAAATCATTGCCCGCGATTTTGCCAACCTGTCCGATATGCAAGACGCGCGGATGTCCGCGACGCTGAACGAGGATTCGTCGTTCTCCTCCAAGCAGGAAGACAAATATCAGGCGCTGCGGTCCGAGATTGTGGAACTTGTGAACTCGCTTCACCTGCATAACAACCGGATCGAGGCGCTGATCGACCAGCTTTACGGGATCAACCGTCGCATCATGTCCATCGACAGCGCCATGGTGAAACTGGCCGATCAGGCCCGCATCAACCGCCGCGAATTCATTGATGCCTATCGCGGCCGTGAACTGGACCCGAACTGGCTTGACGAAATGTCCGAAAAGTCCGGGCGCGGCTGGCAGATGCTGATGGAGAAGTCCACCGGCAAGATCGAAGAACTGCGCAGCGACATGGCGCAGGTCGGCCAGTATGTCGGCGTCGACATCACCGAATTCCGCCGCATTGTCCAGCAGGTCCAGAAGGGCGAAAAAGAAGCGCGGCAAGCGAAAAAGGAAATGGTCGAGGCGAACTTGCGTCTCGTGATCTCCATCGCCAAGAAATACACCAACCGTGGCCTGCAGTTCCTTGACCTGATTCAGGAAGGCAATATCGGCCTGATGAAGGCGGTTGATAAATTCGAATACCGCCGTGGCTACAAATTTTCGACCTATGCGACATGGTGGATCCGTCAGGCGATCACCCGGTCCATCGCCGACCAGGCCCGCACGATCCGTATCCCGGTTCACATGATCGAGACGATCAACAAACTGGTCCGCACCGGCCGCCAGATGCTGCACGAAATCGGCCGCGAACCGACGCCAGAGGAATTGGCAGAAAAACTGCAAATGCCGCTGGAAAAGGTCCGCAAGGTGATGAAAATCGCCAAAGAGCCGATCTCGCTCGAAACGCCGATTGGGGACGAGGAAGACAGCCAACTTGGCGATTTCATCGAAGACAAGAACGCGATCCTGCCGCTGGACTCCGCCATTCAGGAGAACCTGAAGGAAACAACAACGCGGGTTCTGGCCTCGCTCACGCCACGTGAGGAACGGGTGCTGCGCATGCGTTTCGGGATCGGGATGAATACGGACCACACGCTCGAAGAGGTTGGGCAGCAGTTCAGCGTGACGCGCGAACGGATTCGCCAGATCGAGGCGAAGGCGCTGCGCAAGCTCAAGCACCCCAGCCGGTCACGCAAGCTGCGGTCGTTTCTGGATCAGTGATCATCAATCCGACGCAAATGATCAGCGCCGCACTTGCGGCGCTTGTCCCGACGCTCGGATCGGCACAGGAAGCACCGTCGCTGGTCGTTTCAGGCGACGGGCACGCCTATGACGTGACATGCAATGAAAACGGTTTCGTGCTGACCTCGCTCTACCCCGTCTTTCGTTTCATCGAAAACGGTGCATCTTCGTCAATCGAAGACGGGATCGAAACGATTTATCTGGGCAAATCCTGCGATGCATTCACCGAAACCTTCGGTACCGGGGCATGGGGCCGCGCCAATGGTGGCTTCATCGCAACCTTCGACCGGTTTTCAATCGGTTTCCCGCGGCAGGCACCCTACTGCCCGAATGAGGATGCAGCTGGATTTGACCTCGCCAAAGACTGTCCGCTGTAATCGCGCCCGTAAGACCTGAAACCGGAAAGGTAACAGCCATGTCACTTCTTTCCCGACTCTTTGGTGGTAATGACGGCTCCAAACCGTCTGAACCGGCCGAAACCTATAAGGGCATGCAGATTTATGCAGAGCCGCAGCGCGAGGGTGGTACCTACCGGCTGGCGGCGCGGATCGCACATGATGTTGATGGCGAAATTCGCGAACACCAACTGATCCGGGCGGATACATTCCAGAGTCTTGAAGACGCCAAGGTCGCTTCTCTGGCCAAAGCCAAGCAGATGATCGACGAACAAGGCATCCGTCTTTTCGATTGATGCATTACCACTATTCATCTGCAGCCTGAGGATGTGGTCCGCGACGCTAATGCAAAACGGCACGTAAAAACGCCGGATTGATCAATATCAAGATGGGTCTGATGGTGCCGCATAGTCTGTTCCGCGAACCAATAGCGACGCAACAGAAAGAATTCCAATGATGAAGCATCTAATCCTGACCCTCAGCATAGCAATTGCATTTATCCTCGCCGGATGCGCGGAAACCGGGCGTTATCCTGTTTCGGGCGAAGAGTGCGGCCCCAATGATCCGGTGCTGAGCCTTGACGCAAGCGATTGCGTTGCCGTTCCCGCGGGGATCTAAGGGCGCCGAGGCGGATCGCGCTGACATCATATGTATTTACGAACACGTGATATTCGATGACAGCAGATTGATCGGGAACTGATCTGCACCCAGATAGTTGGATAGAAAAGGAAACTTCGATGTCCAAACTGTCTCTCGTATTCGCCACAGCACTGATGGCAATTTCGCTCGCTCCTGCGGCGCAAGCCTACAGCACGGAGCCCCTTTACACTGTCACGCAGGTCGCGATGATTGAGGCAGGATTGCCTGAGGCTGGCGAAATCTGCGAGCAGCCCATGCAGCCGGAATTGGTCGCAGCTTTGGGATTGCCTCAGATATTGGCTGACTCGGATCAGACAGAACTGGCATGTGTCGCCAAGTAGGTATGTGCACATTGTGCGTTCCGGCACAGACCGGGCCGCAGGTAAATGCTCCATTAACCTTGTGTTCATAATTCCGCACAGCTTTCGGACAAATCGACTATTCTTTTGTTCAGATAAGCGCGGTTTTTGAATCATCCGTTCGGGATTTTGGTTGAAGGTAGTGTGATGTTAAATGTGTTACGATTGAGGGTCATGGTTTTTGCAACCTTGACCTTTACGCAGGCGGCCAGCGCCTATGGCGTTGAGCCGACAGCAGATGTGACGAAACAGGAAAAGGTCAGCGATGTGCGCGTCGCTGATGCCTGTACGCCGCGTTTATCTCCGCGCATGGCAGCAGCACTTGGCTTGCCGATCCTGTCACCTATTGCCCGGGGTTGCGGCCTAAGCTGAAACCGCCCAGAAATACGAAATGCAAACGCGTTTCGACATCTCCACGACGGGCCCTGGCCTCTATGAATTCACCGCCGATGTGACACGCTGGGTGCAGGGAACCGGGCTGGTCACGTTGTTTATACAGCACACATCGGCCAGCCTCGTCATCCAGGAAAACGCTGATCCTGAGGTGCAGACAGACCTGCAAAACTACTTTGCCCGTCTGGTGCCACCAACTACCGATCCGTCCATGGCCTATCTGACCCACACGTACGAAGGCCCCGATGATATGCCTGCCCATATCAAGGCGGCATTGCTGCCGACCCATCTCAGTATCCCCGTCATCAACGGCACGCTCGCCCTCGGCACATGGCAGGGCATTTACCTTTTTGAACACCGCAACCGCCCACATCAGCGCAAGGTGATTGGATATCTGGCCTGACCTCTGTTCACCGCTGCCGCACCAGCCTAAAGCTTCGGCCATGCACAAAGGGGGCACCATGCTGGACAAAGCGCTCACGCTCGCCAGGTCAGGCCGCATCGCAGAGGCTGAGACGGCTTATGCAAAGCTGCTAGCGGCCAAAAAACCTCGCCCGCAGGTTCTGCAAGCTGCGGTCCTGTTTCACCTGCGCTACAGCCGGAAATTTCGCAAAGCCCTGCCGCTTGTGGCCGCGCTGGTCAATGCACGGCCCGAACAGGCCAGCGCCCACGCGCTGGCCGCCGAAACCCTTGCCAACACGGGCCAGCTACCTGCCGCGCAAAAGCACGCGGCAAAAGCCGTCGCACTTGCGCCGGACGACCCTGATGTCAGATATGCCGCCGCCTTCACCGCCCTGCAACGCAACGCTTTCGCCGATGCGCTGAGCCATATCGACCACGCGCTGACGATCCGACCGGACCACCGACCATCGCAGTTGCAGAAAGGCTGGGCGCTGCTGGGGCAGGGCGATGCGGATCAGGCGGCAGAATTGTGCCGCACGCTCTGGACCGAAACGCCTGATGATATCAACCTGCTCGGCCTTTACATCGACGCAACCAAAGTTGGCGCCGATGACCCGATCTTTGCGCATATGCGTGACACCCTGCTGCCGCGCTACACCAAGATTGGCGGTCAGACATTGGCCCACCTACTCAAACTGATGGGCAAGGTCTATAACGACCACGGCGACTATGACGCGGCTTTTGACGCGTTCACACGGGCCAAAGCGGCCGCACCGCTCAAATACGATGCCAAAGCCTATGCCGGTTTTGTCACCGGCCTGCGCCGGGATATCTCGCGCGCGAATTACTTCGGCAAAGGGGCGGGCGATGACCGCCCGGTGCTGGTCGTGGGTATGCCGCGCAGCGGGTCGACGCTGGTCGAGCAGATCCTTGCCAGCCATCCACAGGTCGCCAGCATCGGCGAAAGCCCCAATCTGCACCGGATCATCCAACAAGTCGGCGTGCGCCGCGGCAACGGTGGCGATATGGTGCGCGCGATCAAGCAGATGCCCCCGGATGCGGCCAAGCGCATGGCGCAGACCTATATCCGCGAGATGGGCCACGCCGGTGTCGCTCGCGTGATCGACAAATCCCTGCATAACTTTGAACTGCTTGGGTTCTTTGCCGCCATGCTGCCCAAGGCACGGATCATTCATGTGCTGCGCGACCCGATGGACACCTGCGTGTCCTGCTACATGCAAAACCTGTCGGCCTGGCACACATATACCCAAAGCCTCGATACGCTGGGCCATGCCTATGTCCACTACCGGCAATTGATGGATCACTGGGCAGTGGCACTGCCCAACCCGATCCTGACAGTACACTACGAACAGGTCGTGGAGGATCTGGAAGGGCAGGCGCGACGGGCGGTAGATTTCCTCGGGCTCGACTGGGACCCGGCCTGCCTCGATTTCCAGACCGGGGGCCAACACAGCCGAACGCTCTCAGCCCGGCAGGTCCGCGAGCCGCTTTATACCACGTCCATGCAGCGCTGGCGGCGATATGAACGTCATCTTGACCCGCTCAAGAAACACCTGTTGCGATTCTATCCCGACGGCCTTTGACAACCCTGGTAACTCCAAGAGTGAGTCCTGCGCGCCACGCCAATGGTCCCTCATCTAGCGGCGCAAAATGCCCACTACCCAAAACCTGTGCATGTTCCTATAGTGCCTGTGGATAAATGGGGCGTAGACCCCAGAAATAGAGACAAGGACAGGATATGCGTTGCCCTTTTTGCGGAAATGTTGACACCCAGGTCAAAGATTCACGGCCCGCCGAAGACCATGTTGCGATCCGCAGACGCCGCTTTTGCCCGGCCTGTGGTGGCCGGTTCACCACCTACGAACGGGTGCAGTTGCGCGATCTGGTGGTGATCAAATCCAATGGGCGGCGCGAGGATTTCGACAGGCCCAAACTGGAACGCTCGATCCGGATCGCCTTGCAGAAACGCCCAGTTGAGCCTGAACGGATGGACCAGATGATCAGCGGCATCGTCCGCCGTCTGGAAAGCATGGGTGAAACAGATATCCCATCCGGCACAATTGGTGAGATCGTGATGGAAAGCCTGGCCCGGATCGACACTGTGGCTTACGTGCGTTTTGCTAGCGTTTACAAAAACTTCCAGGCCGCAGACGATTTCGACAAATTCGTCAGCGAACTGCGCCCGGACGCACCCCAAGACAGCGAGTGAACGGCGCAGACGATGCCCGCTACATGGCGCTGGCCTTGTCGCTGGGGCGGCGTGGCATGGGCCGTGTCTGGCCCAATCCCGCAGTCGGCTGCGTTATCGTCAAAGACGGCCGGATCGTGGGTCGTGGGGCCACCGCGAATGGCGGCAGGCCGCACGCCGAAACCATCGCTCTGGCACAGGCCGGAGGTGCGGCTGGCGGGGCCACGGCCTATGTCACGCTTGAACCCTGCGCCCATCACGGACAGACACCGCCTTGTGCGCAGGCGCTGATTGATGCGCAAATTGCCCGCGTCGTCATCGCCACTGGCGATCCCGACCCGCGGGTGGCGGGGCGGGGCATCGCAATGCTGCGCGCGGCGGGGATCACCGTTGCCACCGGCGTGCTGGAAGATCAGGCGCGCAAGGATCACGCCGGGTTCCTGCTGCGCGTCACGGCAAACCGGCCCTTCGTGACGCTCAAGCTGGCAGGTACGCTTGACGGGCGGATCGCCACAGCATCGGGCGAAAGCCAGTGGATCACAGGGCCCGAAGCACGGCGCGCCGTCCACATGATGCGGGCGCGCCACGATGCGGTCATGGTCGGGGCAGGGACAGTGAGGGCCGATGACCCGTCGCTGACGGTGCGCGGCATGGGGATTACACGGCAGCCGATACGGGTCGTGATCTCGCGCGCGATGAAAATACCGGCCACCACTCAACTCGCCCGAACAGCACAAGACATACCTGTCTGGCTGTGCCACGGGGCAGAGGCGGACGTGACCGACTGGACCGAAAAGGGGGCGGTCAGCCTGCCCTGTCCGATAGAGGCCGGTCAGGTCGATCCGCGCGCCGCATTGGGCGCCCTGACCGCACAGGGCATCACCCGCGTTTTCTGCGAAGGGGGCGGGATGCTCGCCGCCTCGCTGCTCTCGGCCGATCTGGTCGACGAACTGGTCGTCTTTACCGCAGGCATGGCCATCGGGGCCGAAGGCACGCCCGCACTCGCCGCGATGGGCATCGACCGGCTGGCCGCCGCGCCGCGCTTCACCCTTGATCACGTCAGCCCGGTCGGCAACGACATCATGCAGCGCTGGGTGCGGCAGCCCACCGAGACCTAAGATCTGCCACAGCCCTTTAGTCCGGGTGCAATGCAGCAAACAGATCAAAATACGCGTTCAGAGCAAGATCAGGCATCTGCGCAGCATCCTTTAGATTGACCCAACGCAACGCGCTATGCTCGTTGCCAAGGTTTTGTGGCTCACGGTCCCACTCACGAATGACGAAGAAATGGAATTTCACTATGCTTTGCTGTTCACTGGCCTCAGCGTCGCAGCTATGTTGGTGGTTTGCCGATACGACGCTGACGCCGATCTCTTCCAGCAACTCTCGTCGCAGTGCCATCAACAGTGTCTCTCCTCGTTCCACATGACCGCCGGGGAAGCTCCAGGTATTGGGATAGTTCCGACGTGATGCGGTGCGTCGCGCCATCAAGACGTACCCATCTCGTAACAGAATACCATTAACGATATCAGTCATAAGATTACCGCCGCCACAGATGCGCGTAACTCGCCAGCAGCCCCTGCATTTTCGCCAGCCCACGATTGAACCGGCCCGGCGCAGGCACATCATCATTCTCCAACCGGTCGACGATCACTTCGGGCGGGCAGGCCAGCCCTGTGACCGGGTCGAAATAGCGCGGATAGGCGATCAGCGTCGCATGCGCCAATGCGGCCAGATCAACCCGCGCGGTACGCCGGGTCACGGGCATGGCCCGGTCGTCGGTCAAGCCCCAGCCTGCATAGAACGGAGTGCCCAGGCAGGTCACCCGCTTGCGGCGCAACAATGCCTCAAAGCCCAGAAGCGAGGTCATGGTCCAGACCTCATCCACCGCATCTATGGCGGCAATCGGGTCGGCTTGTGTCAACACCACATCGGCGATCTGATCGGCATCGGTCACAGCGCCTGGGCGCAACCCGGCCTCCACATCAGGGTGTGGTTTATAGATTAGGACAGCCGCCGGATTGGCCTCGCGGACGGCCTCCAGCAGGCCACGATTTGTTTTGACCTCTGCGCAACCCAACCGGATCGAGGCATCATCTTCCACCTGACCCGGCACCAGAATGCGGCGACCTTTGGGAAGGCTCGCCAGTTCAGAGCCAAGCGCCAGATTGTATTTGGAAAGCCGCGCATCGGTGATCCGGTCGATCAAAGCGGTTGCGCGCGCGCGTGACCCTGCATCCAGATCGCCTGCGGCATTGATCAGCGCCTCCAACCGGCTGGGGCGGGTCGCGTCGTAATAAATCCCCACATCATCCAGCACGAGGCTCAAGGGCGGGATCAGGTCCGCACCAAGGCCGCGCGAGCGCAAAAACGCGTCCTCAACCAGAACCGCATCTGTCCGACCGGTGCTGGCCCAGGCCATCAGACGCCGCTCCGTGGCCTTTGCCTTGGCGAAGGCCACCTCGCCATCCGCAAAAATCACCCGGCGGGGTTTGCCGAACACCTTCTGCAACACGCCCCGCTTCCACAGCCGCATATCCGCTGCCACCCAGCCGCGATAATCATCGCGCGCCGCCTGCGCCATGGCCGTCATCGTCGCCACCGCCTTCTCGAAACTGCAAAGCCGGTCGTGATAGGGGTCATACCAGATCGGGTAAAGGATCATGGCCGCCGCAAACAATTGCACCCGCGTCAGATTGCGCTGGCGGCGCTGCAGCGGTTTGCGGTCGTCCGTCAGCCCCCAGCCCATATAGAATGGCTGGCCAAACACCACCGGCTTGTGGCCCGCCAAAATCGCCTCGAACCCCATTTGCGAACTGACCGTATAGACCGCAATCGCCCCCTCCAGCAGAGCCCAGGGCGATACCGGCTGGTCACACAGGCTGATCCGGTCACTGGCTACATCATCCTTGAAATACCCCTCGCGATGCCCGCCCAACGTCTCCGGATGGGTCTTGATCACGATCCGCGCGCCCGGATGTTCTGTCTGGGCGTAAAACAGCATCTCCTTGAATGTGTTGCTATCGGCTCCGCTTGCGGTGACAGAAGCATCCTTGCGGGTCTGGTCAATGATCAGCACATAGCCAGCATCCGGGACCGGCAGGGCAGGATCAAAGGCGTTGTATTTCGACAGATGTCCTGCCTGCATTGCCGCAATCCCGGCGCGGGCGCGGTCCAGAAGGGCGGTATCATCCAGCGGGTTTTCGGTCAGCAGCATCTCCAGATCCGACGGCACCGCCGGATCAAAATGCACGCCGCGCCGGTCAATATGCAGGCCAATCGGCACATCGCCATCGCGCCCCAACCCGACGGAGCGCAGGAACGCATCCTCGACCCTTATCACCGGCACATCGCGGCGATCCGCCACCGCCTCGCCCCGTGGGGCGGTCGGGCTTTGGCCCCAGACGCCGACGCTGTCGCCCTCACCCGGCGCACCAAGGCGAATATCATAGCCTGCCAGATCCATGATGCGGCGCACCCGGCCCTGAGTCAGAAACCCGCCATTATAGACATAAAGCTGCGTCCGGGGGGGATCAGCCACCAATCAGCTCACAATCTTCAAGGGCTGGCGCGGGGTGTCCATCTGCAATGCATCATAAGGATCAACATCTGCCAGCATCATATCGACCACCTCGCGCAACAACTGGCGGCGGCCACGGGACGAATAAAACCCCCCCGGCACCTGACTGGTTTCCAGCAGGAAGCGGCGATAGTCGCGATAAGCGCCCGCATTGGGGCGGCGCGGATTGGCAAAGAAATCGGGCAGCGGCTGGTCCGACACAAATTCCGGCTTGTCAAACACCGCTGTGCCGAACGCCCGCAACGGGATCCCCCGCCACAGCGCCTGCTGGGCGGCGGTGGAATTGACGGTCACAGCACTGCGCGCCTGATCGAGAAGCGGGGCGAGTTTGCCGCCCCGCACAAAATGCACACGCGCGGCAATGCCCTGTTCGGCAGCCATACGTTCAATGATACGGCGCAGCGGCAAACGGCCAATCTCCAGCGGATGCGCCTTGAACACCAGATGATGATGGCCCGGCGCGCCCCTGGCAAAGCCGTCGATCACCAGCTGCAGAAAATCCTCCATCCGGGCAAAGGGGGAGTGGGCCTGAAAACTGGCATCATGTTCCAGTTGTAGCAGCACCAGATGATAGGGAAATCCGCCAAACCGGATGCGCATCTGCGCGATCCGGCGGGACAGGGCGGTAAAGTGCATCAGCAGCAACCGCTTTGTATAAAGCACCGCCTCGCGACCCACCGGCAGGCTGCGGTGGCGGGTGAAATGGCGATAGCGCTGGTTCCTGAACAGAACAAACCAGTGATAGAGCGCGCCATAGAACACGTGCTGGCGCATGTCGCCCCAGACAGCAGGGGGCGGGTGCATATCGTGGTCAGAAGCGGCGAGGGCGGCGGCCATCTCCGGCACGGACATATCCATCAGGCGCGAATGACCGTTGGAACCGCCCCGTTCATAGGTCACCCAATAGGGGCGCAGATACCCTTCCTCGAACACATGGATACGCAGGCCCGCTGCACGAGCAATCCGCACAGCATCCGCATGGACCGGGCGGATATCGCCATAGAGAACCAGATCGGTAATCTGATGTTCGGCATTCAGGGCAGACAGCGTATCGGGCCAATCCTCGGGCCGACCCAGATAGGGGATGTAACCTGATCCGCGCCAGAACGCCTGATCCCCTGCATTGAAACCCACGCGCCAGACCTTCGCTCCGGTCGCCCGCAACATGCGGCCAAGGCACGCAAAGAACGGACCATGCGGGCCCTGCAGAAACAGAAAATGTCTGGGTGTCTGGGTCACCGACGCATCATATCCCGATGTGATTACAAAGCCGTTATGCCATAAGTTCCGGCCGGATACAGGACATACATGATCTGTCGGCGTGGGCATGGCTTGTCTGCCACAAGGCAAGGGGCTAGGTCTGGGGCAAGCAACAGGGGATCAGGCCATGTTCACAGGGATCATCACCGATCAGGGCGAAGTGCTCGCGCTGGAACAGCGCGGCGACCTGCGGGCGCGGATCGGCACCCATTACGATATCGCTGGCATCGATATCGGGGCGTCCATCGCCTGCGACGGTGTCTGCCTGACGGTCATCGCTCTGGGGGCAGAGCCGCGCAATTGGTTTGATGTGGAAATCTCGGCGGAAACCGTGGGCGCGACCAATCTCGATAGCTGGACGGTGGGACGGATCGTCAATCTTGAACGGGCGCTCAAGGTCGGAGATGAGCTTGGGGGGCATATCGTGTCCGGCCATGTGGATGGCGTGGCCGAGGTTGTGGGGATGCAGGAGGAAGGCGACAGCACCCGCGTTACTTTCCGGGCTCCTGACGAACTGGCGCGCTTTATCGCGCCCAAAGGGTCCGTTGCGCTCAACGGCACGTCGCTGACGGTGAACGAGGTCAACGGGCGCGATTTCGGTATCAATTTCATTCCGCACACCAAATCCGCCACGACCTGGGGCAAGGTGGCGATGGGCGATAAGATCAATTTGGAGATCGACACCATGGCCCGCTACGTCGCAAGGCTGCGCGAATATGGTTAAGGTCGACGTCAGATACGATTTCCCGCAAGGTAATCCCAATCCGTTCGACCGGAATTTCGACGCGCATTATTTCGTTGAGGCCAGCGGATATTCAAATCTTGGCCATCAGGAAGCGTTTGGAATGGATGCGCTGACACGTCATGTGCCAATGGGATATAAAGGTCTGGCTGTTTGTCAGCGGCTCTACATGGTGAGACGGGGCGAAATTCAGGAAGACTGGCGTCCAGGCGCGAATAGAGATCCTGATTGGAGTGCAACGTTTGCGGTGTTGGGGCAGCGTGAAATAGAGCGAGTTGTGCCGGACTGGGGACGTAGTACAAAGTCCTATTGGCTGTCCAAACCCGGCCAGACAGACGGTCGTGGCGGGCATTGGGACCATTTGCGTATCTGTGTGACCGACGCCTTGACCCTGTCTAAAGAGAGGAGCATGCGGATGCTTGTCGTCCAGGTCGTCGAAAGTCACAATTGGCATTAGTTTCGAAAAATGGCGTTTTTGATAGCTCAACACCTGCATGATTGACCAAATGAAACCCCTGGTTTTGCAATCAATGGAGGACGAAACCGGCGATCGCTGCGTCGATATCATCCGCCTGCCTGATGGCAGTTACACCTACCGCGAATGCAGACGTGACCCCGAGGATGGGCATGGTTGGCGTCATCTGTCCGGCGCCATACTGACAACCTTTGACACTGCGGCTGCAGCGCGGCAAGCTGCCGGGGAAGAAGTTGCATGGTTGAAAGATGACAGCAGGGATCGGACATAATTCAGGCCGGGTAATCGAACCCGGCCATAGCTGGCGCAAACATGTCTGGGCCAAGGCGCGCAAGGATTTGATGCCGACCCTGCCGGTCGAAATCGTACGGCTGCGGGTCAAACGGGCGGCCCAGCTGGGGTTGCCTTACAAGACTTATGCCGGCATCCGGGCCAGTTCCGGGCATGACCTGATCGGGTTCATGTTCTCCAACAACGCCTTGCATGTGCTGCGGAAGGGGCAGGGTCTGCCTGCCGACCGGGCCGCCAAACTGGACGTGCTGATCGATACCGCCCGAACCGGGCTGGGACACAAGCCCGTGACACCGACCCATCTGGCGGGCCTGCCGGGGATTGATCGGGCTTTTGCCGCGCCACAGTTTTCCGACAGTTGGTCGCAGATGCGGGACCGGATGCGCGAAATCATCATCAGCCAGGGTCAGCCCGCCGACCGCTTTGTGATGATCGGCGACACGGCGTTCGAGCGTGAATGGGCAGAGGCCGCACAGATGGCAGGTTATCTGAGTGCTGCGCAATTCTTCCGATAGGATGGGTCAAGACCCATCTTACGAAATCCTAACGCCGCGGTAACACTTTCACCGTTCGGAGCGGTAATCCGGGGATTTGGCCGCAAAGGGTCCGACGCAAGTCCGACGTTTCGCCGACGTGATGCCGACCGCGCATTTCGCAGCATTCATTGGGATTAACCCGCGATTCGCCACCTGGCGCCGATCACGCTGTTGCGCACCCCACCGAACGTTGCGTTTCCCCCCATCACTCTTTCCAAATCCCGGGCGCTGGGCTATCTGGCCTCTAACAGCCCAACGGGGATTTGCATGAACCAGAATTTCGAAACACCCGGCCAGGTCGAACGCGACTGGTCCGACGCGATCAGCAGCATTGAAGAGATCATCGAAGACGCCCGCAATGGCCGGATGTTCGTCCTTGTCGATCACGAAGACCGCGAGAATGAGGGCGATCTGGTCATCCCCGCACAGATGGCCACGCCGGACGCGATCAACTTCATGGCAACACATGGCAGGGGCTTGATTTGCCTCACACTTCCGGGCGCGCGGATCGATGCGCTGGGCCTGCCGCTGATGGCCTCGCACAACTCATCACGCCACGAAACCGCCTTTACCGTCAGCATCGAAGCCCGCGAAGGCGTCAGCACGGGCATCTCTGCCCATGACCGCGCGCTGACCGTGGCAACGGCCATCGACGCCTCCAAAGGCGCAGCCGACATCGCCACGCCCGGCCACGTCTTTCCCCTGCGCGCCCGTGACGGCGGCGTGCTTGTCCGCGCTGGCCACACTGAGGCCGCAACCGATATTGCCCGCCTCGCCGGCCTCAATCCGTCCGGCGTGATCTGCGAAATCATGAAGGAAGACGGGCAGATGGCGCGGCTGCCCGATCTTGTCGCCTTTGCGCAACTTCACAATCTGAAGATCGGCACGATCAGCGATCTGATCGCCTATCGCCGCCGCCACGACAATCTGGTGCGGGTCCGCGATACCCGCACGATCACATCGGAATTCGGTGGCGAATGGGAGCTGCGGATTTACACTGACGAAACGCAAGGCGCGGAACATATCGCCTTGATTAAAGGTGATATTTCTACGCCAGAGCCTGTGCTTGTGCGCATGCACGCAATGGATCCGATGCTGGATGTGGTCGGTGTCGGACCAAAGGGGCGGCGCAACGAATTCGGCGATGCGATGAATGCGATCGCAGCCGAAGGACGCGGCGCGCTGGTGCTGTTGCGTGACGTCCACATGAAGCTGGAAACCGATGAAGAGGTCTCGCCCCAGACGCTTCGCCAATATGGGTTGGGCGCGCAAATCCTCAGTTCGCTCGGCATCCACGAAATCGAGCTGCTGACCAATTCGCCCAAGCCGAAGGTCGTGGGTCTTGACGCCTACGGGCTTGAAATCGTGGGCACCCGCAAAATCTCGGAGATCGGATAATGGCCGGACCGTCCCACCACATCATGCCGCTGCCGGAATTCGACAAGCCGGTGAAGATCCTGATCGTGGCCTCTCCCTATTACAAGGATATCAGCGACCACCAGATCACTGGCGCCAAGGCCGAGATTGAAAAAGCCGGGGCGACATGGGACATCGTGCATGTGCCTGGCGCGCTGGAAATCCCCACCGCCATCGGCATCGCCGAACGGATGTCGAATTTTGATGGCTACGTTGCCCTTGGCTGCGTGATCCGGGGCGAGACGACTCATTACGACACCGTCTGCAACGACAGCAGCCGCGCGGTGCAACTGCTTGGCTTGCAAGGGCTTTGCATCGGCAACGGCATCCTGACGGTCGAGACTTACGAACAGGCCGCCGTGCGTGCCGATCCTGATCAGATGAACAAGGGCGGGGGGGCGGCCGCGGCAGCCTTGCACCTTATCGCGCTCGCCCGTAAGTGGGGCAGTGCCACCAAAGGGGTCGGCTTTACCAAGGAAATTCAGCTGGCCGGTGATGCGGACGGCAAGACGACAGCATGACCATTTCGAACAATCAACGTCGCAAGATGAAATCCGCTGCCCGGCTTTACGCCGTGCAGGCGCTGTTCCAGATGGAGGCATCCGGCCAGACGGTCGATGCCGTCGTGGCCGAGTTTGAGGATCACCGGTTCGGTGCGACCTATGAAGAAGGCGAAATGGCAGAAGGCGATGTCGATACGTTCCGTCTGCTGATGGACAAAGCGGTCGATCATCAGGCGGCGATTGACCAGATGACGGACCGGGCCTTGGTGGCCAAATGGCCGATTGCCCGGATCGATCCGACCTGGCGGGCGCTGTTCCGGGCCGCCGGAGCAGAACTGATCGACAAGGCAACCCCACCCAAGGTTGTGATCAGCGAATTTGTCGGTGTGGCCGAGGCGTTTTCAAGCGATGGGAAAGAGCCGAAATTCGTCAATGCCGTGTTGGACCACATGGCACGCGAGGCGCAGCCCGACGCATTCTAACTTGCCCTTACCCCTGACAGGCTTATCTTAAGAACAAAGGGGATCGCTATGAAACCAGCACATGAACCCGATCTGATGCGGCTTTACCTGCGCCACTGCGCCATCGGCTTCGCCCTTTCGGCAGTCTTCGTGGCGATGATCCTTTGGTTCGATGTTGCGCGGATTGGTTCATTGGTAGCCGGGTCGGATGTGGGTTGGCTGGCTGTTTTTCTGCTATGGTTCTTTCACGGCACGGTTTTTGGTAGTGTGCAATTTGCGGTGACCATCATGCTGAATGCAGGCGATGATGATGACGAACCGCGCGGCGGCAGGATGATCCCGGTGCGGGTCGCGGCCCCTGCAAGGGCCGCAAACCACCGGATCTAGACCATCGCAAAAATGCGGGCAGGGCCGCCGGAACCGCCCTGATGTTTAGGTGCGCCAATGACAAGTGTAGCGCCAGCAGCAGGAACCTGATCCAGATTGGCAAGGCATTCGATGCCGAAACGCCCTGTCGGCAACCACGCATAATGCGTTGCAAAATCAGCGGAAATGCCGTGATCCAGTGACAAGGTATCAACTGCCATTGATGTGGCACCCGTTTCTTCGATCAGCATCTGGGTCGCTTCGATATGAAAGCCGGGATAGTGCTGAGCAGTCCCATCAAAATTTCTGAAACCGTCTCCATCAACCTTTGGGCCCCAGCCCGAATGCATGGCCACGCAGGCATTCTCCGGAATATCGCCATTGGCCGCGATCCAGGCCCGCAGATCATCAGGGGTGACCTGTGTGTCAGCGTCCTCAGCCGCGCGGGCCGCGATATCGACCACGCAAAGGGGCGCAACCAGGCTTTCGATCGGAATCTCGTCAACCGACGTGCCGTCTTGGGAAAAGTGCAGCGGCGCATCGATATGGGTGCCGGTATGTTCGACGACCATGATGCGGTTGTTATTGAACCCATCCGTCCCGAAGGATGCGAGCGTTTCCAGTTGCATACCGGATTCGCCGAAATAGGTGGGGAAATTGGGATGCAACATATGGGTCATGTCGGTGATGGCACCATGACCACCCGCCAGCGCAGGCGGAGCGGCCGCCGTGACGCCAAGTGTTGCACCGGCCCCAACCGCCAGCGAACCTTTGAAAAACTGTCGCCGCGACAGCATCTTGTCCTTTACCGCATTCATTACACAGATATCACACATCGTTCGCCTCCACATTTTGAATGGTCAAAGGGTGCCTGCCAGCGGTCGAAAAGCAAGGTAATTGTTTCTTGGCAAAGGATGGTGGAACGGCTGGCCGTCGCTGGCGAACCGGAACATCAGTCACCGAGCCGATGGGATTATGGTGACCCCATAATAGCGGACCGGGCGGCAACATATCGCTGACCCATTTCGATTTTTCGTGTGATTTCAAGTAAATCGGTCCAAAATAAACCAAAGATATACGATCATAAACCTTTTGTTTGCTGACAAAGTGTTCGCCTTGACGTTCAGTGTAGAGGCTCGACGGCAACTATAAAGAGTTCAGGCATCGTTGATTTAGAACGGATTCGCGCCATGCTGACTAATCGATTTCAACCCATCAACCTCAACGATCTCGACCAGAAGGCCGAGGAGTTGGAGGGTCAAGCAGACAGGGTTGTTGGTGCGGCTGGCGTTTTGGATGAGCGTAAGCTTGAAAACAGCAAGGTTGATGCAGCAGACCGAGCAGAGCAGTGTCATGTCGTAGAGGACATAGGGCATGACACTGCGCCGCGCTGGACCTCGCGGGTTATCGGTGCTTTGCCGCTTGGCAAAGGGCCGCGTAAGGACAGAAACTAAAAAAAGGTGGCGGGAACCGCAGCAACCGTTTGGGATTTTGTTCCCGAGGACCTGTATGTACAGGTGGGCGCCAGATAATCAGACCAGGGTCAGAACAGAGCCAGCTCCCTCGGATTTGCTTAAGGCCACTGGAATGTAACCCCGTATTAACGCGAAGAGCAGAAGCCCGCCTTGCTAACAGTTAGGGGGCAATGGGCGCTTGGGCAAGATGCGATGCAGGCTTTATTCCTGAACATCCGCTTTGATCAGCCAACCTTGGGGACCAACCATTTCGATCGGGGCATAAGCGAGCAGCGCCCGTTCAGCGACACCGACAGTCAGAAGTGCCATGCAAACCTCGAAAAAGGTGATATCTGCAAAAATCGACATGGTCTCACTCCTCAGTTCGTCTCACCTCTTTTTGCACCTTAAACCCGACGAAAACGTGACCGATGAGTGGTTTTCCGCCTATTAACGGAAGGTTGCGGCCCTAATTGCGCCACATTTCCGAGCGGTTTCGATGAACACATTATCGGCGGAATTCTGCTTATATTTTGAAAAGAAACAAGAAAATCCCTTGGCGAAGATGAATGTGCAAATTTCAAGGGTTTTTCGCATGTCGCCGTGTCGGCTATGAAATTCTGCCGGAAACCGGCGATGCCTCTAGAGATTCGCGAAAGGCACCGCCAGTAATTGTCATACGTGTCACCCCAGGGCGATTAACCGGCGTGGATATCCGTGCGCAAACGCCCCAGATGATCGTCCCAACCCTTGTCGAGCGCCAGGGTCAGGTCAAAGGCGGCCTCACCCGCGGGCAGACCTTCGTGCAACAGGTTGAGCCGGGTCCCGCCTGGCACATCCTGCAAGGTCCAGGTGACCGTGCTGACCGCATCGCCCATCGGCTTGATGGTGAATGTATAGCGCAGCAGATCGTGCGGTTCCGCATCCAGCACCTCGCCCCACATCAGCTTGTCACCGCTTTCGGTGCCGAACATTTCGTAGGGGTCGCCTGATACAAGGGTTTTGGCTGGTTTGTGAAACCAGATCGCCAGTTTGTCAGGATCGGTCAGATAGGCCCAGACATCCTGCTTGCTGGCGCGCAGGTAGATCGATTTGTTAATGGTCATGTGGTGTCCTTTTCAATGGCGGATTTCAGGGCGCTCAGGCGGTCATCCCAGAAGGCATCGAAGTAGTTCAGCCAGTCCAGAACGGGGGCCATCCCCAGCGGATTGAAAGTGTTGATGCGCTCGCGCCCGCGCGGTTGCACCGTGATCAGCCCGCCATCCGACAGCACGGTCAGGTGCTTTTTGACGGCGGCGCGGGTCATGTCGAAGTTTTCAGCGACCTCGGCGATTGTCATGTCCCGGTCGCGCAACATCAGCAGGATGTCGCGGCGGGTCGGGTCCGCCAGGGCGCGAAAGGTGGGTTGTGGGCCCGTCATTGGTCGACCGGCAGAAAATCGAAAGCGCCATCCTGATACAGGAAGGTGACGCAGGGTTCGGTTGATACGCAGCTGCTGACATGGGGCAGGTTGGCAGGCACCAGATAGAAGGCACCAGCGCCCAATGGCGTGCCCGCATCAGCCGCGGTCGCCGACACATGGGTCATCGTGCCAGAGATCATGACGCCGAACATGTTGGCGGATTTGATATGGGGTGGGCTGACGGTGCCGCCGGGCAGGCGCACCATGGACATGTAGGGCTCTGACATGCGCGTGCCGTGCAGATCGGCAAGGGCGACGCCTTCTGGCGTTTCCACCCAGTCAAGTGCGGCTGGGGTGATTGCGGTAATCGCATCTGCGTTGGCCACGGTGGCGGATGTCGCGGTCGCCACGAGGGCGAGAATGGTGAGTGTTCTCATAAGGAGCTCCAATGTGATACTTTTTGGTATTACTTAAATATGAAACCGATGGGTATCATGTCAACAAAATTCTGAATTGATTTTTGTTCACGGATTGTTCATGTTTTTGCCATGCCCGATGACGTCAGCCAAAACACGCTTCTACCCGGCCAATTGCTGGCCCGCGGCGTGGGCCGCCATTTGCTGAGCCATGATTTTGTCTCGGTCGAGGAATTGGTGCCTGCATCCGGCCTGCGGGTCGATGTCATGGCACTGGGGCCGAAAGGTGAGGTTTGGATTATCGAATGCAAATCCTGCCGAGCAGACTTTCAGGCCGATCATAAATGGCAGGGCTATCTGGAATGGTGTGACAGGTTTTTCTGGGCGGTCGATAATGATTTCCCGACCGAATTGCTGCCTGACGACACCGGACTGATCCTGACCGATGGCTATGACGCCGAGATTGTGCGCATGGGACCAGAGACCAGACTGGCGGCTGCTCGACGCAAGGTGATGGTGCAGAAATTTGCACGTCACGCGGCGATCCGTGCGCAGGCTGCGCGTGATCCAGGGTATTCTCCGGAACGCATGTTTTAGGAGGTCAATTCCTTATCTAAGGAATTGGACAAAATCCTTGAGAAGGATTTTCACAGACTTCTTGCAAAAGTCTGTTTTGCCGCCGCTACCGTTTCCTGATCGCACGCGCTGCGACTGCGGCGGCGCGGATCTCTTCGGCGATTTCGTCGGCCTCTTCCGGGTCGAAATCCATGGGTATCTCTGTCCCGTCCGCCTCGATGAAAATCCGCACCATGCCAAGGTCCGTTGGCCCGATCTGCATATTGGCTTCGATGTCGCGTTCGCTGTTGATACCCATGGTGATCCTCTTGATCTTTGGTTTTGTCCTACAGGCGATGGCGCTTGAATGGCAAGGGTCGGGTTGGCAAGCTGGCGCCATGACATTCACACTTCGCCCTTTTTCTGCCAGCGACGCGGATTGGCTCATTTCCCAGCACGCCGACCACTATGCCAAGGCCGAAGGGTTCGATGATACCTTTCCGGCATTGGTCGCAAAAATTGTCAGGGCTTTTCTGGCCGATCATGATCCCGCATGCGAGGCCGGTTGGGTTGCCCATGATGGCGATACCCGTCTGGGCCATATTTTTTGTGTCCGCCTAGATAGTGAAACCGCGAAGTTGCGCCTGTTTTACGTGGTCGAGGCTGCGCGCGGCACTGGCGTGGCGCAGGCATTGCTGGATACCTGTCTACAATTTGCCAAGGCTGTGGGCTATAACGGCATGACCCTCTGGACCCATGAAAGCCACGCGGCGGCGGGCCGCATCTATCGCCGCAACGGGTTCACGCGGATTGATGCCAAACCGGTGCATTCCTTTGGTGTCGATCTGGTGGAAGAGACCTGGCAGATTACCTTCTGAAGGTCTTGCAATCATGGCACCTTGGCGCTAAATCCGGCGATGTGCCGCCTTAGCTCAGTTGGTTAGAGCGCTTGATTGTGGATCAAGAGGTCCCTGGTTCGAGACCAGGAGGTGGTACCACTTTCAAAATTCAAGAATTTTGAAAGAGTGTGGATAAGCGATTGACGCAGTCAATTGCGGCCACACCCGGTGGCAATTGGAGTGCAATACAGTTGATAACCACCGTCACCTTCCAAATCGGCCCAAACCCGCCCCCGCGCCTTGATAAGGCATTAGGTCGCGATGTTCCTGACGACGCAGCCCTTAGCCGGTCCCGCTTGGCAAGGCTGATCGCGGATGGAGCCATCAGCGTTGATGGTCAGGTAATTACCGACCCGCGGTTTCGGATTGCCGAAGGCGCGCAGGTGGTCGTGACGGTCGAGGAGGCCGAGGAAAGCCATATCAGCGGCGAAGATATCCCGCTGGAGGTGGTATTCGAGGATGACGACCTGATCGTCGTCAACAAACCGGCAGGCATGGTTGTGCATCCCGCACCCGGCACACCGGGCGGCACGGTGGTCAACGCACTGATCCATCATTGTGGTGAGACACTGTCAGGTGTTGGTGGCCTCAAACGCCCGGGCATTGTTCACCGGATCGACAAGGATACGACCGGTCTGCTGGTCGCTGCCAAATCCGACCGGGCACATCACCAACTAGCGGATCAATTTGCAGCGCATACAGTTGCCCGGCGCTATCTGGCGGTCTGTTATGGCGTACCAGATGCCAATGATCCGCGTCTGCGCGGGATCAAGGGCACATCGTTTGAACCCGGCAATATCCTGAAGGTTCAGACCCTGCTGGGGCGGCACAAAACCGACCGCCAGCGTCAGGCGGTATCGTTCACAAACGGGCGTCACGCGGTAACGCGCGCCCGCATCATGACCCCTCTGGGTCAGCCCCCCGCTGCTGCGCTGATCGAATGCTGGCTGGAAACCGGACGCACACACCAGATCAGAGTTCACATGGCCCATTGCGGTCACGCATTGATCGGTGACCCAACCTATGGCGGCAGGCGCAAACTCTCGCCCAAGGCGGTGGGCGAGGGCGGGGCAGACGCAGCGGCGGCTTTTCCACGGCAGGCGCTTCATGCGGCAACGCTAGGATTCGCTCATCCAGTCTCAGGCGAGTTTTTGGAGTTTGAGGCGGAAATCCCCGCAGATATGCGCGAATTACTGCGCGCGCTTGGTGATAAGGGCTGAAATAATCAATCGCATGTGCGTGAATGCACTTTAATGTGACTTTTCAAACTAAACAGATCAGTTCATATTCTCTTTACGAAAAGTTCATACCTAGTCTTGAAACGTCACGTCAACGATACCATATCCATGTTAAGCCTTTATACATTAGGAGGGCACGACAGTGAGTAATTATAAGAATCTACCAGCACCATCACCAGAAGGTGGGCTGAACCGTTACATGCAGGAAATCCGCAAATTTCCGATGCTGGAACCTGAAGAAGAGTACATGCTGGCCAAGCGCTGGGTGGACCATGAAGATACCGATGCTGCCCATCAGATGGTCACATCACATCTGCGCCTGGCCGCCAAGATCGCCATGGGTTACCGCGGCTATGGTTTGCCGCAGGCCGAAGTGATTTCAGAGGCGAATGTGGGCCTGATGCAGGCCGTCAAACGCTTTGACCCTGAAAAGGGGTTTCGTCTGGCGACCTATGCCATGTGGTGGATCCGCGCCTCGATCCAGGAATATATCCTGCGGTCGTGGTCGCTGGTGAAATTGGGCACGACATCGGCGCAGAAAAAGCTGTTCTTTAACCTGCGCAAGGCAAAAAACCGGATTGGTGCGCTTGAAGATGGCGATTTGCGTCCAGAAAACGTCAAACGCATCGCGACCGATCTGGGCGTGACCGAGGATGAGGTCATTTCGATGAACCGCCGTCTGTCAGGCGGGGATGCATCCCTGAACGCGCAAGTCGGCTCTGATGGTGAGGGCACCGCCCAGTGGCAGGACTGGCTTGAAGACGAAAGCGCCAATACCGCCGCCGATTACGAGGCCCATGATGAGCTGGATGCGCGGCGCGAATTGCTGGCCGAAGCGATGGACGTGCTGAATGACCGCGAAAAGGACATTCTGGTGCAGCGCCGTCTGGCCGAAGAAACCGTGACGCTGGAAGATCTGAGCGGTCAGTACGATGTCAGCCGCGAACGGATCCGCCAGATCGAGGTGCGCGCGTTCGAGAAGCTGCAGAAGAAAATGCAGGAACTGGCACGGAAAAAGGGCATGCTGGTCGAGGCATAAGCCTGACCTGCATGTAAGAATTGATCCCCGTCGGTCCATCCGGCGGGGATTTTTCGTATCGAAATAGGATGGCACCTTTCCCTTAGGTCAGCGTTGGCGCTAACATGCCGCCCAAGGAGACTGCGATGACACCAATCAGATGGGGTATTCTGGGGGCGGCTAATTTTGCCCGCGAACATATGGGCCCTGCCATACATGCCGCCAGGGGGGCCGAATTGGCGGCACTTGCGACGTCAAACCTCGAAAAAGCAAACGGTTTCAGGGCCTTCGCCCCGGGAATACGGCTGCATGAAAGCTATGACGCCTTGCTGGAAAATCCGGCGATTGATGCGATCTATATCCCCCTGCCCAACCATCTGCATGTGGACTGGACCATCAAGGCGCTCGACGCGGGCAAGCACGTGCTTTGCGAGAAACCAATGGCGTTGCAGGAAGACGATTTCGACGCACTGATCGCGGCGCGGGACAGGTCCGGCAAACTGGCGGCTGAGGCATTCATGATCGTCCACCATCCGCAATTCATCCGTGCGCGCGAACTGGTGCAGGGCGGGGCGATCGGAAAGCTGGTGCACGTGGATGCCGCGTTCAGTTTCTTTAACGACGATACAGGAAATATCCGCAATCAGGCTGATGCTGGCGGCGGGGGCCTGCGCGATATTGGGGTCTATACGTTTGGATCAGCGCGATTTGTGACGGGTGCAGAGCCTGTGGCGGTGCCGCATGCAAAGCTGCGTATGGAAAACGGGGTTGATGTCTTTGCCCAGGTGGCCGCGGAGTTTGATGATTTCACCTATTCTGCCGTCGTGTCGATGCGGATGTCTCCGTATCAGCAGATCACGTTTCATGGCGAAAAAGGCGTGCTGCGGCTGACCTGCCCTTATAACGCCAATGTTTTCGATATCGCGCAATTGACACTGGAAACAGGTGGGCAAACTGTGACCAGCGAACGCTGGCCTGCGGTCAATCATTATGTTCTGCAGGTTGAAAACTTCGGCAAATCAGTGCGTGACGGGGCAGAATACCCATGCCCCCTTGAGTTTTCGCGCGGGACGCAGAGAATGATGGATATGGTCTTTGCCGCCGGGCTACCGGCGGATTAGGAGGGGACAATGGCGAAAGATCACGAAGCGGCCGACACCGAAGGCGACGCCGATTTTGAAAACATCTGGCTGCGGGCGGTGCATATGGTGATCATCGCGTTTCTGATGAGCATTGCCAGTTCGCTGCTTGGCTTACTGACCATTGCGCAGTTCGTGATCATGTTGTTCAACAAGCGCGAACCCAATGAACAACTGGCCGAAATCGGCACGACGATGGGTGTCTGGATGGCCAAGGCCGCGCGCTATCAGACGGCGGCGAGCGAGGTGAAACCCTGGCCGTGGACCGAACTGGACTAAAGCTCAAGCCGCATCACGCATTCCGGCCCGCTGCGCCCGGCAAATGCAGGCCCGTCGCGGGTCCAACCATGCTTTTCATAAAGAGCGATGGCGGCCTGGTTGATGGTATCGACTGATAACCAGATTTTGGATGCGTCGGGATATTGATCGTTCAGATAGGACTGTAGCGCAGAAAACAGCGCCGTGCCGATCCCGTTGCTTTGATATTGTCCGCCGACCAGTACACCGCGTAGCCCCAAAGCTCCCGTCGGCAACCGCTTGATCCGGCGTGAAAAATCGCAATCGAGCTTAAAGAAGCCCACCGGTTCGCCACTACGCTCGACCATATGGAAATGCCTTAGCAAATCGGGATCTGCCGTCATTTCCGCGATGGGGCCGACAAAGGGCACCTGCGCATCAGGTAGGACCAAGTGCTGCACCCGGCCAATATCTGACCGGGGCAGCGGATGCAGGGTGATCACCCCTCCATCGCCTCCAACTCATCAATGAAGCCTTCGATCATCGCCAGGCCTTTGTCCCAGAATTTGGGGTCTGACGCGTCCAGACCGAAGGGCGCAAGCAATTCCTTGTGATGCTTGGATCCACCGGCGCGCAGCATGTCGAAATATTTGGCGCGGAAATCCGGGTCACCTTCCTCGTAGACTGCATAAAGCGCGTTCACGAGGCCATCCCCGAATGCGTAGGCATAGACGTAAAATGGCGAATGGACGAAATGCGGGATATAGGCCCAGAAGGTCTCGTACCCATCGGCAAAGCCGAACACCGGCCCAAGGCTTTCGGCCTGCACCGACATCCACAGCGCGTTGATGTCATCCGGCGTCAACTCGCCCTCGGCCCGGGCGGCGTGCAGTTTGCATTCGAAATCGTAGAACGCGATCTGACGGACGACCGTGTTGATCATATCCTCGACCTTATTGGCGAGCAGGACCTTGCGTTCCTGATCATTCGCGGCACCTTCCAGCATCTTGCGGAAGGTCAGCATTTCGCCAAAGACCGATGCGGTTTCGGCCAGCGTCAGGGGGGTGGAACTGAGTAACTCACCCTGTTCCGCTGCCAGCACCTGATGCACACCATGTCCCAGCTCGTGCGCCAAGGTCATGACATCGCGGGGTTTTCCCAGATAGTTCAGCATCACGTAAGGATGCACCGGCGTCACGGTCGGGTGGGCAAACGCGCCGGGTGCCTTACCCGGTTTTACCGCCGCATCAATCCAACCATCGGTAAAAAATGGCTTGGCAATATCCGCCATCTTGGGATCGAATTCGGCATAGGCAGTCATGACCGTTTCGCGTGCTTCGTCCCAATCGACGATCCTGTCGCTTTCCATTGGCAGGGGTGCATTGCGGTCCCAGACCTGCATCCGGTCCAGCCCTAACCATTTGGCTTTCAAAGCATAATAGCGGTGCGACAGGCGAGGGTAGGCGGCCACGACGGCATTGCGTAACGCCTCGACCACTTCGGCTTCCACATGGTTGGACAGGTGCCGACCGGTTTGTGGCGTGGGCATTTTGCGCCAGCGATCCTCAATCTCTTTTTCCTTGGCCAGCGTGTTGTGGACCCGTGAAAACAGCTTGATGTTGTCGTTGAACACCTTGGCCAGCGCATGGGTTGCGGCCTCGCGTTTGGCGCGGTCCTGTTCGGTCAGCAGGTTCAATGTGGCTTCAAGGCTCAGCGCCTCGCCATCCACCTCAAATTCCAGTGCTGCCATGGTTTCATCGAACAGGCGGTTCCACGCGGCTGACCCGACAGTGGATTGATCATGCAGGAATTTTTCCAACTCGTCTGACAATTGGTGCGGCTTCATCGCGCGCATCCGGTCAAACACGGGTTTGTAGCGGGCGAGGTCGGCGTTTTCGGCCAGCAACCCGGCCAGATGATCATCCTCAAGCCGGTTGAATTCAAGGCTGTAGAAGACAAGCGGTGTGGTGAAATTGGTGATTTGATCCTGACAATCGGCCATGAATTTGGCGCGGTCGCTATCCGTGGTGATCTGGTAATACCGCAGGCCCGCGAATGACATGATGCGCCCGGCGATGACATCTATCTGTTCGTAGCGCTGCACGGCCTTCAGCAGCCCCGCTGCATCCAGTTCCGCCAGTTTGCCTTCGTAAGTCTTTGCAAAATCTGCACATTCCCGTTCCAGCCAATCCAGATCGCGCTTCAATTCGGGGGCGTCAGTGCTGGGATAAAGATCGGTCAGGTCCCATTCGGGCAAATCACCAAGGTTCTTGCCACCGCTGGCATTGGCGTCGAAAACAGGCTGGGGAAGATGCATCTTTCACCTCTCGTTGGTTTATTTGACGCTATATAGGTTGACGCGACGACAGTGGAAAGGCTGTCAGCCATAGGTGGCCAGCATTTCCTTAAGATCATCAAGCGTGTTCGCCTCATCCACCGGTTTGTCCTTGCGCCAGCGCAACATGCGGGGAAACCGCAGGGCGACGCCGGATTTGTGGCGTGGGCTGGCCTGGATGCCTTCGAAGGCGATTTCGAACACATGGGTTGGCGGCACCTGCCGGACGGGGCCGAAACGCTGCAGGGTGTTCTTGCGGACCCAGGCGGTGATTTCGCGAAATTCGGCATCGGTCAGGCCGGAGTAAGCCTTTGTAAATGGGACCAAATCATTGCCCTGGCGGACCGCGAATGTGTAGTCGGTGAAGAGGTTCGCGCGCCGCCCGTGGCCCGCCTGGGCATAGATCATCACTGCGTCGATGGTCAGTGGATCGATCTTCCATTTCCACCAGTCACCCCGCTTGCGCCCGGAAAGATAGGGGCTGTCGAGCCGTTTGAGCATCAGGCCTTCCGCGCCGATGTCCCGGGATTGGTCGCGGGCCTGCGCCAGATCTTTCCATGTGGCAAAGTCCACGGCCTCAGAAAGGCGGATCGGCGTTTCGTCCGGCGTTTGATTTATCAGCGATGCCAAGGTGTTGCGGCGTTCGGCGAGTGGGGCTTGCCGAATATCCTGCCCCTGATGTTCCAAGAGATCATAGGCCATCAAGATCACGGGTGCCTCAGTCAGTAGTTTCTTCGGCACTGTCTTGCGCCCGATGCGTTTTTGTAAGGCGTTGAAAGAAAGCGGTTTTTCGTCGGCGAAGGCGAGGATTTCACCGTCGATGACAGTGCCGTCCGGCAGGTAGTCTTTCAAGGTGCTGAGTTCCGGGAAGCGGTCGGTCATCAGGTCTTCGCCGCGCGACCAGAGGTGATGTTCGCCGCCCCGAATGATCAGCTGGCCGCGGATGCCGTCCCATTTGCGTTCGGCGTTCCAGTCAGCGGGCGGGCCAAGGTCATCAAGACTATCCAGTTGATAAGCCAGATAAAAAGGGTAGGGGCGAGAGAGATCGGCGGTGGGATCATCCGCTTCGATCAGGGTTTCCCAAGTGGCCGTGTCGGGCGTCCAGCTGCCCATCAGTTTGTGGGTCAGTTCCGGTTCTGGCTGGCCTGTCGTCTGCGCCAGCGCGCGGGTAATTAACTTGGCGCTAACCCCGATCCGGAAACCGCCCGTCAGCAGCTTGGTAAAGAGAAACCGCTGTGTTGTGGGCAGGCTGTTCCACGCTTTCAGAATGCCTGCCTTGCGGTCCTCCTCCGCCAACGTGGAGAGCGTTTTTATAGTATTGATCCAATAGGTTAAGGATTGGTCATCGTCGTGCTCGGCGGGCGGCAGGACCAGGGCGATCGTCTCGGCGAGGTCACCGACGATGCTGTAGCTTTCCTCGAACAGCCAATCGGGCAGGCCCGCAACCTCGGCCGCCCATTCGCGTAAGCGCGTCGCAGTGATCGTCCGCTTGGGGCGACGACCGGTAAAAAGGGCGATGGTCCAGAGCTTGTCGCTGGGATCGGCGGTGCGAAAATAGTCGGCTAAAGCTGCGGTTTTGACCGTGGTCTTGGTGGACTCATCAATGCGGGTGAAGAGGGTGGCGAAGTCTTTCATGCTTCGCTTTCCTCAGAATTATCAAGGCTTTCGCCATGATAGTCGGTGCTGACCACATGGGCGTCATAGCCTTGTTCCGTCAGCCAGCGCTGGAAGACGGAGGTGTAGCCGTGGGTGGCGAAAATTTTGGTGGCCCCGGTCGCCCTGATGGCGTCGTTCAGCCCGTCCCAATCGGCATGGTCAGACACGATAAAGCCCCTGTCGGCAGCGCGGCGGCGGCGCACCCCGCGCAAGGCCATCCAGCCGCTGGCAAAGGCTGTAGAGGCGGGGCCGAACCGGCGTGTCCATGTGGTGCCAAGGGCGCTGGGGGTCGCCAGGACCAGCGCGCCGGGGTGGGTTTTGGCGGTGATATCGGCGGTGGCGTAGGTTGTCTGGGGCAGTGTAATGCCCTGATTTCGCAGCACTTCGTTGGTGTTTTCAATCGCACCATGGGTCAGGATCGGGCCGATATCGGGGTTGACCGTGGCGAGCAGGCGTTGGGCCTTGCCAAGTGCGTAGGCCCCAAGAATGGAGGTGCGCCCGGCAGCGGCATTGGTGGCCCACCAGTTGTTGATTTGCTCAGTCAGGATGTCCTGCGGGGTCCATTTGAAGATGGGCAAACCAAAGGTGCATTCGGTAATGAAAGCGTGGCATTTGACAGGCTCGAACGGTTCGGACAGGCCGTCCGCCACGGTCTTGTAATCGCCCGAGACGACCCAGACCTCACCTTTCACCTCGACCCTGATCTGGGCTGATCCGGGGACGTGACCGGCGGGGTGAAAGGACACCTTTGCGTTGCCGATTTGCCTGTCTTCGCCGTAGTTTATGGTATCCAGAGTGATCTCGCCAAGCCGGTGACGCATCACGGGTGCTGTGCCCGTCGTTGCCAGATAGCGCCCCATGCCGGGGCGGGCGTGGTCGCTGTGGCCATGGGTGATCAGGGCCCTTTCCACGGGTTGCCACGGGTCGATATGGAAATCGCCAGCAGGGCAGTAAATTCCGCGATCGGTGAAGGTGAGGACATCGGCCATAGGGCAAATAATAGCGCGCAGTTTGCCGGCGTCACGCAACGTTCGGTGGTGCGGGCAACATTGCGCAACACCCCGAATCGCAAAACTTGCGAAACCTTCGTTAAAACAGGGGTTTTGTCGAAAAGGGGCGGTCGGCGATGCGTCGGCAAAGCGTCGGACTTGCGTCGGACCTTTTTGCGGCAAATTCCGTGGTTAAGGGTGCGCGCGGTGGAAATGTGAACCCAGCGTTAAGATTTGAACGCGCGGAATTAACCCGACAGATGCTCTAGTATCGTGCTGATCAGCTGGACTGAGATGATGGCGGAGAGCGTCAGGCCAACGACGCCCGGATCGTTTTTCTTTATCAGGACATACCAGCCGTAAAAGATCAGGAAAGAAAGCCCGAGCAGATTGATATAGAGGATGAAGGCTTCGCCGTTGCCCATCACGCGGCTTGTGTCACCAGTTGGGTATCAAACAATGCTGTTGTCTGGTCGATGATCGTCTTTCGGATCCGGGGGGCGTCCATCAGCATTTCATGCTGGCCTTTGGCGATGGTATGCAGGGCGCCGCCTGCCCACTGGCGCATTCTTGACTGGATGCGTCCAGGGTCAACGATGGCCTCATCGCTGCCCAGAAAGGTGATGCAGGGTAGATCGGGCGAAGGTGCGAGGCTGAGGTTGTGCATTTCGCGCAAGGATGTGTTGAGCCACCGCAAGGATGGGCCGCCAAGGGCCAGGTCGGGGTGTGTGTTAAGCTGTTTGCGCAGCTTTTTGAACATCTCGGGATCGTTGGTCAGCGTATTGCCTTCGAAATCCGCGCGCAGCACATAGGATTGTTCGAACTGGCCGGGGGCGAGGCTTTGATCAAACCCAAGTGGTGTGCTGACGGCCGAAAGCCCCCAGGCGACAGGGCGCAGAGCGGTGGACATCTGGATGCCCCACATCGGGGCCGAGAACATCGCGGCTTTGACATCCAGCCCTTCTATCAGGGCGCGGAGCCCAATGCAGCCACCCATGGAATGACCAATCAGGAAATAGGGGCGTGGCAGGTCCAGCGCCTTGGCATGGGCTACAACGGCGGCGACATCCATCTGATAGTCGGTGAAATGCCCCACATGCCCGATGGCCCGGTTGGTCAGCAGCCGGTCGGCGATACCTTGCCCGCGCCAGTCAATGGCTAGGCTTGCATAACCGCGGTCATAAAGCGCCTTGGCCGTCGCCCCGTATTTTTCGACAAATTCGGTGCGGCCCGGAAAAATCAGGACCGTCCCCTTGGCATCGGCTGGTTTCCAGTGGCCCACGCGGATGCGCAGGCCATCGGATGTGGTCAGCCAGTGGGCGGCCCCCCCGTGAGGTGCTTCGGCGATATCGTCAAAGAGGGGAGCCTTTTCCATGGTTACGAAAGCACGCCGGACAGTTTCATGGCCTGACCCATGTCGCCATCGACGGTCAGTTTGCCGGTCATGAATGCGGTTGTGGGGTTCAGTTCGCCGTCCAGAATGGATTTGAACGTTTCGGTGTTGGCGGTCAGTGACACATCGGTGTCTTCGTCGCCTGCGCGCGCGCCGTTTTCGTCGATGATGATCGACCCTTCGTCTTCGATGATGAATTTGGCGGTGCCGTCAAAGCCCGCTCCGTCCATTTTTGCGTTCAGGGCGGCTACGGCCTCGGTCACAACGTCGCTCATGTTTTTGTCCTCTTTCATTGATGTGACTGTGCCCCTCTGGTGTTGGCTGCACAGTACGCTACATTAGCGTTATGGTTACGCAGACACATCGCTTCAAATGTATCGTTACGGCACTTGTTTTAGGAGTGGGGTTTTCCTTACCTGCGAGTGCTCAGCAATCGACGCTGGATACGCTTTATCAAGAGCTGCTCCAGGCAGATGAGACAACCTATCTGCGTATCGAAGAGCAGATTATCGCCCATTGGGAGAGGAGCGGTTCGCCCGCGATGGATCTTTTGTTGCGCCGTGGGCAGGACGCGCTGGATGATGGCGCGCCTGATGTGGCGGTTGAGCATTTTTCCGCTCTTGTCGATCACGCCCCGGATTTTGCCGAAGGCTATTATGGCCGGGCGACGTCGTTTTACATGCTGGGCATGATCGGCCCGGCCCTTGATGATATCCGCCAGACCCTGCGCCTGAACCCCCGCCATTTCGAGGCGATGCGCGGTCTGGCCACGATGATGCAGGAGCTGGAACGGCCCCAAGATGCGCTGGAACTCTACGAGCTGGTTCTGGCGATCAACCCGCAATCAGCCGAGACGCGGGCCGCGATTGATGCTTTGACAATTGAACTGGAAGGGCAGGCGCTCTGACAGCCTGTCCCCTGATCGGGGAAAGACATGCAAGCCTCCCGGATTACGGCGGTTCTTGGCCCGACAAACACGGGCAAGACGCATTACGCGATTGAACGGATGTTGTCCTATCGGACCGGTGTGATCGGCCTGCCGCTGCGTCTGCTGGCGCGCGAGGTCTATGACCGGATTGTCGCGGTGCGCGGCCCGTCTGTTGTCGCGCTGATTACCGGGGAAGAACGGATCGTGCCGCCGCGCGCTGCCTATTGGGTCTGCACGGTCGAGGCGATGCCGGATGGTATGGGTTGCGATTTTCTGGCGGTGGACGAGATACAGCTATGCGCTGATCCAGAGCGCGGTCATGTGTTTACCGACCGGTTGCTACATGCGCGCGGCCTGCATGAGACCTTGTTTCTGGGTGCCGACACGATGCGCGGGGCGATCGCCGCTATGGTGCCGGAGTCGCAGTTCATGCGTCGCGACCGGATGTCCGAATTATCCTATACAGGTTCGAAAAAGATAAGCAGAATGCCTGCCCGCGCCGCTATTGTGGGGTTTTCTGTTGAAAATGTCTATGCGATCGCAGAGCTGTTGCGACGTACCAAGGGCGGTGCGGCGGTGGTGATGGGGGCGCTTAGCCCCCGCACCCGAAACGCCCAGGTCGAGATGTATCAGAACGGCGATGTGGATTATCTGGTGGCCACTGATGCCATCGGGATGGGCCTGAACCTTGATATCAGCCATGTCGCCTTTTCGTCGCTGACCAAATTTGACGGTCGCCGGATGCGGCATTTACAGCCAGAAGAGCTGGCGCAAATTGCCGGCCGCGCTGGCCGCCATATCGAGAACGGCACCTTTGGCGTTACCGGTGAGGCGCCGCCGCTGGATGAGGCCGTGGCCGAAGCAATTGCCGATCATCGGTTCCAACCCGTCAAGAAGCTGCAATGGCGCAACAGTGACCTGCAGTTCGGGTCGGCCAAACGGCTGATCGCCAAGCTGGAAGAACGCACCGACGATCAATGGTTGACCCGTGTCCGCGAAAGCGATGATCTGCGCGCGCTCAAGACGCTCGCGGCGGATACAGAGGTCGCGGCGCGCGCCACTGATGGCCCGTCTGTCAAGCTGTTGTGGGACGTTTGCCGCATTCCTGATTTCAGGGGCATTTCAGCCGGAGAACATGCCGGGTTGCTGACGCATATTTACAATGATCTGCATCAGCTTGGGCATGTTGATGCCAATTGGTTCGCCCTTCAGGTGAAACGGATTGACCGGGCCGATGGGGACATTGATACGCTGTCCAAGCGGCTGGCCTATATTCGGACATGGACGTATGTGGCCCAACGCAAGGGGTGGTTGGTTGACGAATCTCATTGGCGCGAGGAAACCCGCGCGGTAGAAGACCGTTTATCGGATGCACTGCATGGTGCATTGACGCAAAGATTTGTGGACCGGCGGACCAGCATTCTGCTTCGCCGGCTCAAACAGAAGGAGAGCCTTGTGGCTGACGTGAACGACAAGGGTGAAGTAACGGTTGAGGGCGAATTCGTCGGGCGGCTGGAAGGGTTCCGGTTTCGCATGGACAAGGCGGGTAGCCCGGATGAGGCCAAGACGTTGCGCCAGGCCTCGGTGGCGGCACTGGTGCCGCAGTTTCACCTGCGCGCGGATCGCTTTTATAATGCTCCGGACCCCGAGATTGATTTCACCGAACAGGGTGGATTGATGTGGGGCGATCAGGCCGTGGGCAAGCTGGTGGCGGGTGCCGATCCGTTCAAGCCGGGGGTCGAGGCGTTCGTCGATGAAGAGGCCGGGCCTGATGTGGCCGCCAAGGTGCAGCGTCGTTTGCAGCATTTCATTGACCGCAAGATAGCGGCAGGGTTCGAGGGTCTGCTGGCGCTCAAGAATGACGAGACCCTGACAGGGTCCGCCAAGGGCTTTGCCTTTCGCATGGCCGAAGGGTTCGGCATCATCCCGCGCGGGGAAGTGGCCGATGAGGTCAAGGCGCTGGATCAGGATGCTCGTGGCGCGCTGCGCAAGCATGGCGTCCGGTTTGGCCAGTTCACGATTTTCCAGCCTTTGCTGCTGAAACCCGCGCCGACCCGTTTGCGCCTTGTGTTGTGGTCGCTGACCAAGGGCCTGCAGGAGTTCCCGGAAAGCCCGCCCCCCGGTCTGGTGACCGTGCCCACATCCAAGGACGCCGTACCCGGCTATTACGCCATGGCGGGCTATCGTGCTGCCGGTGAACGGGCGATCCGCATCGACATGCTGGAACGTCTGGCCGATATGCTGCGCGATCAGGACAGCCGTGGCGGGTTCGAGGCGAACCCCGATATGTTGTCGATCACCGGCATGACGTTGGACCAGTTTGCCGATCTGATGACGGGTCTGGGCTATAAAGCCGAAAAGGGCGAACGCGAGAAAACCCGCGCTGTCGCCACGCAAGCTGTTGCCCAAAGTGATCCGTTGCCGGAAACGCCCCCGACCGAGGTGCCGGGTGACACACCGCCCGAAAGCCCGGTCGAGACACCACAGGAAACCCCGGTCGAGGTTCCGGTCGAGACCCCGACAGAAACCCCCGTCGAAGTGCCGCCAACCACCGATGAGGTGCCGGCGGAGACGACGCTTGAGGTGGCCGATACCGGCCCTGAGATCGAGGTGTTCTACACATTCACCTGGGGCGGCCGTGCGGCACGACCGGCCCGCCCGCAGGGTGACCGCCCGAAAGGCAAGGGAAAACCAAAAGGGCGTGGCAAACCGCAGGGTGGTGGCAACAAGCCGCAAAGCTATCAGGCCAAGCCCAAGCGTGAAAAGCAGATCGATCCGGATAACCCCTTTGCCGCCGCACTGGCCGGGTTCAAGAAGGATTGACCGACCCCCGTCCGACCATCCGGCTGGATAAATGGCTGTGGCATGCGCGGTTTTTCAAATCGCGCAGCATGGCCGCCGGGGTTGTGACAGCAGGCAAGGTGCGGGTGGATAGCCAACCGGTCAGCAAACCTGCCCGGCCCGTTGGTCCCGGTGATGTGCTGACATTCATTCAGGCGCGTGAGACGAAAGTGGTCCGCATTCTGGCCTGTGGCGAACGACGCGGACCCGCGCCAGAGGCGCAGGCGCTGTATGAAGATCTGACACCTGCGCCGGTCTCGCGCCCACGCGCCGCACAAGGTGCCAATCCGAAATACGAAAAAGGCGGCAGGCCTACCAAGAAGGATCGGCGTGATATGGGGTTGGACTAGCAGATCACGGCAAGTGTCAGGTGGTACGCGGAATCTTAGCGGAAAATCATTAATCGCGCGGCTTTTTTTAGGGGCATCGATTTTTTTGGGAACCGATTTGCCGTGGCCGGGTTGTGTCGTCAACTGCGCTTTGACGCAGGTAACAGTATGATGGAGACGACTATGAAAAACCTTATGTCCACAGCCGCATTGAGCTTTACACTGATTGGCGTATCGACCTTTGCCTTGGCCGATGCCCATGCCGATGTCACAGCAGTGACATGTGCAGAGTTTGCCGAGATGGAATTGATCGATCAGGAATCGATGCTGGCTGAGCTGACCGCGACCGTCGAAGGCGCGGACAACGACGAAGTCATGATCGGTGACGTGCAGGTGCTGTGCAACGGGTCTGAAGACGAAACTGTTGCCAGCGTGCTGAGCGAAGAGTCCTAAACGCCGTTTTCTGAGATAATTCAGTCGCATGACGACTGGACCTGGCATGCCCGACACTTCGGGCATGCCTTTTTTGTGCGCGATACGGCCACACTGTTCTGTCAGGCGGGTCTGAGTGGGGACGATGGTCTGAACTTACTGAAATGCCGGGATATGATGACGCACCGTTGCGTCAAAAGGCCTTTCGATCTTGAATGCCGTTTGCGTCTGGCATAGCTACCTGTCGACAGTTATCCGGATGCCTTCATGACCTATATCGTCAACGACAATTGTATCGCCTGCAAATACACCGACTGTGTCGAGGTATGCCCTGTGGATTGCTTCTATGAGGGTGAAAATATGCTGGTGATCCATCCTGACGAGTGTATCGATTGTGGTGTCTGCGAACCCGAATGCCCTGCCGATGCGATCCGCCCCGACACAGAGCCGGACATGGAAAAGTGGGTGGAGTTCAATCGCAAGTATTCCGAGATGTGGCCCGTGATCATTACCAAGAAAGATCCGTTGCCGACCGCCGAAGAAATGGATGGCAAGGATGGCAAGATGGAACTGTTTTCCGAGGCGCCGGGCGAGGGCGGCTAACGCCCTGAAAAGCATGAATTTAGGGGTGCCGTAACGCGGTGCTTTCGAAAAGTGCGTTTTTATGATATGATTCTCGCAATGCTGCGAACAATGTGACTCAAAACAGGCTGGCTGAATACCCGGCGGTGACGTGATGTCTCCGGCGGTTTTTTGTCGGTTTGTGTTGGGATCGCCATGAAAGGACGATCATGAGTAAGAAGAAAAGTGAATTCAGCCCCGAGCAGTTTGTCGTTTATCCCGCACATGGGGTCGGCAAGATTATTTCGGTTGAAACACAAGAGGTTGCCGGTTTCGAACTGGAGCTTTTTGTGATCGCGTTTGAAAAGGACAAGATGACCTTGCGCGTGCCGACGCACAAGGCCACCGAAGTGGGCATGCGTGCGCTGGCCACACCTGATGTCGTGTCTCACGCGATGAAAACACTGCGTGGCAAGGCCAAGGTCAAGAAAGCGATGTGGTCCCGCCGGGCGCAGGAATATGAGCAAAAGATCAACTCTGGCGATCTGATCGCCATTGCTGAAGTGGTCCGCGACCTGCACCGTCAGGATGATCAGCGCGAGCAGAGCTATTCCGAACGTCAGCTTTATGAAGCTGCTTTGGAGCGTCTGACCCGCGAAATCGCTGCCGTGGCAGGCAATGACGAAAACGCGGCCGCCGCCGAGATTGATTCAGTACTGGTCGGGCGCGCGGCCTGATCAAACATTGAAAATATTGACATTCCGGGACTTGCGCTGGTGCAATTCCTGGATGTCAGACTAACCCGTGACCTTCCTGAACAAGAGCATTCCGCCGCTTGAAACAGACTGATCATAGTTGAAGTTTTGCGCCGACAGATCGTCAAATGTTTTTTTGACGCCACTTGGTCGGATGATGCGTTTGTGCAGTTCGAAGAAAACCTTGGTCACTGAGCCAAGATCGGTTTTCTCGAAGATGTCTCTTTCACCGCCTTCGATATCCACAACAAGCGCCGTTGCAGCCTTTTGCCGGATGAGATCGGAAAGTCGTAAGACGGCGATATCAACCTGATCGACAGCATTTCGGACCCGAATGAGGGATGATGACCAGAACGGATCGGCGACATAAAAGGGCAACGTCCCGGAGGCGGGCATGTCTGCCGCGTCTGATACGGTCACCGCATTCAAGACTTCGCAATTAGCCAAACCATTCAGACGATGAACTTTTTGGGCATATGAAATCAGAGCTGGATTTGCCTCGACGCAAGTGACCGCTTCGACCCCAATCGCCTTGGCGATATAGGCCGAAATGTAGCCAATCCCGGACCCCAGTTCGATCACCCGATCAGTACTGTCCAGAAAAAGTGGCGTGGCACGGACCTCGGGGCTTTCGTATTTTCCGACCCTCAGCGCCTGTTCAACACGGGCATCCACAATTTGTGGATCAAGTGGCAAGACGACGCCATTGAGTTCGATTGTCGGAAATTCAGTGTCTGACATAGCGGGCAGGTTTTCCTTTGTGACCGTCGATTTCCGGCCGATGCCGCGGCCAATCCCGCTGTTACGATATTGTTGCGATCACTACTATAGGGTGCTGCCACATACTATCCCTTCTGGTTTCCCCCCGGCCCAACTATCAAGAAAGCTGCTTAAGATGCCTTGAGCCGTTTGCCAGCCAGGTCGATCGCCGCGCGGATGCCGAGCAGTATGCGCCCGAACCAGGCCTGATCGGCGGTACCGACGCTGTTCTGAGCATTGGCGATCCGGTTATACATGGAAGTCATGAAATCGACATTCGCAGTCAGAAATTGCGCTTCTGTCACGCCGTAAAGGGCCTGCGATTCCTGCGCGATCTTATCCAGGTTGATGCTGCCCAATTCCGGATGCAGGAAATCGGCCAGATCCAGCAGGACCATGCGGTTGTCATCACTTGGCATATGGCAGATTGTCTTGGCGATATGGGCCTTGGCGGCGGTTTCGTCCTGACCTGTCTGGGCAGACAGCCAAGCGGCCGAACGCAGTTCCTTGTCCGGTTCGGCATCATAGATCACATCATGGGCCAGAATGGCCTTGTCCAGATCGGGGTCGTAATCCAGCGCGAATGTATTGGCGGCATGCCAATAAAGCCGCAAAACATGGTCCCAATTGTGATAGGTTCTTGCTGGATCTTCCGTGTAGGCGGCACGCGCGGCCACGCCCAAATCGGTCTCAAGAATACGCGACCATGACTGCATCAATTTTCCTACTCACGGGCACCCCGGCGGGGCCTTTCCCCCGTTAAAGCGCGCGCCAACCAATATCGGACCGATAAAATCCAGCGTCCCAAACAATACTTTGGGCCATAGCATAGGCCCTTTCATGTGCTTCGGCTAGTGTTGTGCCGCGCGCCGCAATATTGAGCACTCGTCCGCCGGTTGCAGTAATTTTCCCCTGTTTTTCAGTGGTTCCCGCGTGAAAAACCATGTGAGAACTGTCTTCGGGTTGCTGGTCCAGCCCCTCGATCACCGTCCCTTTTTCGTAAGATCCGGGATACCCTTTGGACGCCATCACGATGGTCAGGGCGTGATCATCGGCCCAGTTCACCTGGCATTCCTCCAGCCGTCCGTCCGCGCAGGCCTGCAGCAGGTCCATCACCTGCCCGCCAAGCCGCATCATCAGAACCTGGCATTCGGGATCGCCGAAACGCACGTTATATTCAACAAGCCGGGGCTGCCCGTTCTGGATCATCAGTCCACAGAACAGGACCCCCTGAAACGGGGTGCCCCGTTTGGTCATTTCGGCCATGGTGGGCTCAACGATTTCGGTCAACGCCTTGCGCGTGATCTCGTCTGTCATGACCGGGGCAGGGGAATAGGCCCCCATACCCCCGGTATTCGGCCCCGTGTCACCATCATAGGCGCGTTTATGGTCCTGTGCCGTGCCGATGGGCAGGATCGTCTTGCCGTCACACAGGACAAAGAACGATGCTTCCTCGCCCTCCATAAACTCTTCGATCACGACTTCTGCCCCGGCATCGCCAAAGCTGCCGTCGAACATGTCGTCGATGGCCGACAGGGCCTCATCCTCGGTCATCGCAACGATGACACCTTTGCCGGCGGCCAGACCATCTGCCTTGACCACAATCGGCGCACCTTGCTTGCGAATATAAGCGCGCGCAGCCGCTGCATCGGTAAAGTGGGCATAGGCAGCGGTCGGGGCCCCGGCCGCATCGCAGATCGCCTTGGTAAAGCTTTTTGAGGCTTCCAACTGGGCCGCGTCCTGACTGGGGCCAAAAACAGAAAGCCCTGCCGCACGCAGGCGGTCGGCGACACCCGCGGCCAGCGGTGCCTCTGGCCCGACAACCACGAAATCAATCGCGTTTTCTTCGGCGAATGTGGCCACCGCGCCGCCATCCAGAATTTTGATATCAGCGCATTCGGCAATAGCGGCGATACCGGCATTGCCGGGGGCCACAAGCAGCCGGTCACATTTCGGGTTCTGCTTGATCGCCCATGCCAGGCTGTGTTCGCGTCCGCCACTGCCCAGGATCAGAATATTCATGAATACGCCCTCAAATTGCCCAGCTTACAGGTTTTATCTGCGGATAGACGATGGGGCGATGGGGAACAACCATGCAGGACATGGCACTTTGGAAAAGGATTGCCGCGCATCAATTTGATGCGTCGACAGGTAGCGCCCCGTTTTCGGTTAAACTGGCGCAGGCCGAGGGGTGGAGCAAGGCCTTCACGAACCGGGTTATCGAAGAATACCGGCGTTTTGTCTACCTGACGCAGGTCAGCGACGCGCAGGTCACACCATCTGAAGCAGTGGACCGGGCATGGCATATGCATCTGACATTCACACGGGACTACTGGGACGTCTTTTGCGCTGAGGTTCTGGGTCAGCCGCTGCATCACGAACCTTGCGCCGGGGCAGAGGACATGCCGCGCTACAGGGCGCAGTATGAACAGACCAAAGCGATTTACTTGCGCGAGTTTGGTGGCCCGGCACCTGCGGATGTCTGGGCCGCGCCAATACCGTGGCGATCCATCATTGCAGGCGGTCTGATTGGTGCTGTCGGCCTGGTCACGTTGCTATCGGCCATCGTTTCGGGGCACGGAAGCCTGACGCCGCCGGTGCTGGCGGGATATGGCCTGATCGCGGCAGGTTGGGGCTATGCGTTCATAATGCTGCCCATGCAGACCAACGGAGGCAGTGGTGACAAGCATACATCGGGATGCGGCGGCTGCGGCAGCGGGTGCGGGGGATGTGGCGGATGACACTGCGACCCAAAATTACACAAGCCGCCAGAGCTTCTTTGTTGGATTTTTTCAATTCTGGGTTTAACCTATGCCATGGGGGCGCTTCGACGCGCAGGTTCAACAAATGAAACGTGAAAAAAGTGACCGCAGGCTTTGGCACCGCCTGGAAGGGTACAGTTTTCATGAGCGCCCGCTTTCCAGATCGCTGATCGACCGGCTTGGGGAAGAGACCGGGCATTCGGTTGATGTCTGTTATACGCTGGTCGAGGAATACAGGCGGTTCATGTATCTGGTGGGTAGCACCGGCGAAACGCTGGCCCCGTCCCCCATCGTTGATCTGGTCTGGCGTTTGCATATCAGCGATGAACGCGCCTATTTCGAGGATTTCTGCCCGCGGGTCATTGGCCGCACCATTCATCACATTCCCGACGCGCCGCCGGTCGAGGAAGACCCGGCCTATGAGCGGACGCTGGAATATTATGCGCAGGAATTTGGACGTCCGCAGGTGCAGTACTGGCCTGACCCGGATGTCGGTGCGGTGACCATGTCGACCGCGCTGATGTGGATCGTCGGTGTCGCTGCATTCGCGCTTGCCGTGATCTTTGGGTCATTTTTGTTTGCGGCTTTCGGTGCATTTGTTATCAGTGGGTCAGCATTCCTGAAATGGAAGTTTTCATCACTTCCCCTTCATAACCTGAACCCGGAGACCGAATAGATTGAGCGACCTTTTCGAGGATGAGCCGGGTGACAACACCCCTGAATTCTCGGTCTCGGAAATCTCGGGCGCGGTCAAGAAAGCCATCGAAGGCGGGTTTTCCCATGTCCGCGTAAGGGGTGAAGTTGGGCGGGTGTCGCGCCCGCGCTCTGGTCACATCTATATGGATCTGAAAGATGATCGGTCGGTTCTGGCCGGTGTGATCTGGAAGGGCCGCGCCGTCGGTCTGGCCCATCAGCCCGAAGAAGGGATGGAGGTCATTGCCACCGGCAAGCTGACCACATTCCCCGGCCAGTCGAAATACCAGATGGTGATCGAGGATATCGCCCCCGCCGGTGCCGGTGCCCTGATGGCGATGCTGGAAAAGCGCAAGGCCGCACTGGCCGCCGAAGGGCTGTTTGCACCGGAGCGCAAGAAGGAACTGCCCTATCTGCCCGAGATCATCGGTGTCGTCACCTCACCCTCTGGTGCTGTGATCCGCGACATCCTGCACCGCTTGCGTGACAGGTTCCCGCGCAAGGTGCTGGTCTGGCCGGTGGCCGTGCAGGGGGCCAAATGCGCGCCAGAGGTGGCGGCGGCGATTGACGGGTTCAATCGTTTGACGCCCGGTGGTGCCCTGCCGCGCCCTGATCTGCTGATCGTGGCGCGTGGGGGTGGATCGCTCGAGGATCTGTGGGGCTTCAACGAGGAGATTGTGGCGCGCGCCGCTGCGGCCTCTGACATTCCGCTGATATCCGCCGTGGGGCACGAGACCGATACGACCTTGATTGATTTCGTGTCAGACCGCCGTGCGCCGACACCAACAGCCGCCGCAGAACTGGCGGTGCCGGTACGCATGGAATTGCTGGCCTGGGTGGATCAGCAAAGTGCAAGGCTCAGCCGGGCGTTATCGACCGGTGTTCAGCAGCGCCAGCAAAGGGTGCGCGATCTGGGCCGCGCCTTGCCACAGGTCGAAACACTGGTCGAAGGGCCGAGGCAACGGCTGGATTATTTGGGCGAACGCCTGCCCGCCGCCTTGCGCGGTGCGGCGGCCAAGAAGCGCCTGCAAATGACCGAGGCTGCGCTGCGCCCCGGCATCCTGACCCGCCGTCTGGCCGAGGATCGGCGGCGGCTCAATGGTTTGAGCTTACGTTTGATGCCTGCGTTGGAACGTCGAACACAGCGATCAAGGGACGTTCTTGCAAGTGCCAGCCGGGGCTTGCGGGGAGAGGTTTTGCAGGACCGCCTTGCGCGGCAGCGCGAGCGGTTGGATGGCGTATTGCGCCGCCTGTCTGACCGGGCCTCGCGCCAGCAGGCCGAGCGTCAGGCGCGGCTGGAGGCATTGGACCGTTTGCGCGAAACACTGGGATATGTCGAAACGCTCAAACGCGGCTATGCGGTTGTGCGCGGTGACGGGAATGTGGTTACCGGGAAGGCCGCAGCCGAACAGGCAGATGAGCTTGAGATCGAGTTTGCCGATGGTCGGGTGACGGTCAGCGGTGATCCGCAGGGGCGACTACTCTAGATCGGCGTAGAGCGTAAGCAGCATGTCCAGCAGCGGGTGATGCGCGTCGGTTGATGGGTCATCCGCCCACGCGATTGACAGCGCGCAATGCGCCACGGCCCAGCCCAGCAAGCGTTGTGGTGCAATATTCAGGATATCGCTGAACGTCCTTGCAAGTCGTTTGATCCGCGCCGGGTTCATGGTGATCGCTGGGGCGTCGATCGGGTTTTTGAAGGCATTGGCAAGATCATAGGCCGGGTCGCCCAACACCCCTTTGGCATCGAAACTGACCCACCCCCGGCTGCCCTGTTTGACATTGTCATGATGCAGATCGCCGTGCAGGGGGCGGATATCCTGCTGCGCCGTCAGCATCGCGGCGGCGATCTGCCGGCCGCGATGCAGGTTCCGCCTGACAGCATCTGGCCAATGCGATGGAAGGGTCAGGTTACGCAGGGCTGCGAACCGATCTGTCAGCGGGGTGAGCGGAAGGCCAATTCCCGCGCCGTGGATTTCGCCCGCGATCCTCGCCAGCATTGCGTTTGCATCGTCATCCCGGCTCGCGCGGCTGAGATCGCCTAAGGTCGGACCGTCAAGCCATTCCATCAATGCTGCACCGTCGTCGACGGCGTGTATCCGTGCGGCACCCTTACCGTCCAGCGCCTTGAGCAGATCAAAGCCGGGGCACTCATCTTTCATATCGCCGTTCTTGTAGATTTTCAGCGCGGCGGGTTCCTTGCCAAAATCCACCTTCCAGACCATCGCGATTTTGGTTTCGGCCACCAGCACGGGCGCGGTGACGCCGAACCGGCGCAACGTCGCATCGGGCGGCGTGATCACGACGATAGATCGTTGCAGATCAGCGGTTCCGTCCTCTCGGTGACTTCATAGATGACGGTAAAGGGCGGGCGGGTCGTGTAAACGCCGCGCAGACCATCCGGTTCATCATAGACGGTCCAGCATTTGTGCTCGGGGTCACCTTCGTAGCGAAAGCAGATATCCCCCTTGCTTTCAAACCAGACGCCGTATTGGCAGATGCCCGCGGCAGAGGACCACATGACGCGCTGCCCCTCCATATACCGTTCGGTGCCATAGGTGGGGTTGATATCGGTGCGGAAGGTGATGGTGCGGCCCGTGACATAGGCGTCAAAGGCTTCGGCATTCATCCGCTCTTGCGCCTGGGCGCTGCCACAGAGCAGGACCAGAAGGCATGTGTGAAACAGCGTGCGCGTGATCATGACATGCCCGGGTCGCATTGGTTGGGTAACATGGTCTGCGTCAGGCTTGCTACATGGGTGCGATCATCATTCTCGCCCGGGACGACCAACATGCCATCTTCGTGAGTGAAAAAGTAAGAGCAGTTCAAGCTGGGCCAGTCCCTGTAACGAAAACAGATTTGTCCATCCGCCTCAAACCATTTGCCACGCAGACATGTGCCGTCTGCTGCGGCCCAGATCACCTGCCGGTTCTCCAGGTAATGTTCGGTGCCATATGGGTTTTCACCGGGGTAGGCGAAAGCGAAAATCCGGCCTTCGGTATAGGATTGGAAGTTGGATGTGGTCAGAGCCTCCTGCGCCTGTGCTGCAGGGGCGAGGAAGAGACAGATAAGAACGTTACGCATTTTCCAGCTTTCGCAATTCCGGATGCATGATCCGCCGCCATAATGGCGGGATCAGGGCGATGCTTGCCATCATGGGCAGGGGTTTGGGCAAAATTGGCGCCTCGTCGGGCAAGGAAAGCCCGGGATAGGGGCGCGCCGGATGGGCGTGGTGATCGGAATGGCGGGTCGCATTCAGCATCAGGGCAGAGGAATACCAGTGCGGGCTGTTCCAGCTGTGCTGCGTGCCGACCGGCTGCGGCTTTCCATCGGTCATATGCCGGACCAGCCCGTAATGCTGCACATAGTCCGACATCAGCAATTGCATCTGGGCATGGCCGGCGAGGGCGACATAGACAAGCATCCCGGTGATCCCGCTGGCGGCATACGCAGCCGCGATAAACAAGATCGCCCCGCCAATATAGACCAGATACGGATTGCGCCATGCCGGGCGGTTGATGCGGGCCAGCCGCGCCGCTTCGGCCCTGTACCCTTCGCGAAAGGATCCGATCCAGGCGCGCAACGCGTAGCGGTAGAAACTTTCGCCCTTGCGCGATGTGTTGGGGTCGGCGGGTGTGGCGACATGCCGGTGATGGACCAGCACATGGGCCGATGTGTGATGCCCGAACAGCAGCGTGATATAGACCCACATGCCAAGGCGATGCAGGGCGCGACCGCTGCGGTGGATCAGCTCATGCGCGTTGGCATTGCTGACCTGCCCGAAAAACAGCCCGGCAGCAAAGAACAGGCCTAGTTTTTCCAGCAAGCCCAACCCGGGGCCGGCCAAGGCCAAAACCACTGCTGGCAACAGGGCGAAATGGACCAGCGCAAGGGTGATGGACAGGGTGTCGCCCGCCGGGAACTCGCTGGGTTTGTGCGTGTACCGCACCAGCCGATCCAGCACGCTGACGAATATGGTCACGTAAAGGACCGATAGCAGAATCCACACACCACCCCAGACCGACCCGGCGGCCAGCAGGGCGACCGGGGTCAGGGTTGCGATCGTGAAAAGGCGCATTGATCCATCCATGTTTCGCATAGTTACCACGGGTTTCCTGATTGATAAGCGCAAAGCGCACTAGGCGCGCGCTTTGGCCGCTTCTGGTGTCGCTTTTGCGTGGTTTGGCGATATCGCGCGAGATATGTTGGCGGCAATGACGGGAAGGAAACGCGCGATGGCACTTGATAACCGCGATGGGGTCTGGAAATCGGGCAAAGGCAAGGGGCGGCACACGCCCAAGGGCCGCCAGCTGGATGATCAAGCCTGGGACGAGGTCAAGGCGCTGCTTGGCGACCAGCCGCGCCGCCGCGATTTGCTGATCGAATTCCTGCATCTCATTCAGGACAAATATGGCTGCCTGTCCGCCGCCCATCTGCGCGCCCTGGCCGAGGAAATGCGTCTGTCACAGGCCGAACTGTATGAGGTTGCGACCTTCTACGCGCATTTCGACGTGGTCAAGGAAGGTGAGGCGCAGCCACCCGCCCTGACCATCCGGGTCTGCGATTCGCTGTCCTGCGAATTGGCAGGCGCGCAGCAATTGATGACCGCGCTTCAGGATGGGTTGGATGCGTCAAAGGTCCGGGTCATGCGCGCGCCTTGCATGGGCCGCTGCGATACGGCCCCGACGCTGGAACTGGGTCACAACCATATTGATCACGCGACCGTCGAAAAGGTCGAGGCGGCAATCGCCGCAGATGACACACACGCCCATGTGCCCGATTATGAAACCTATGACGCTTATGTCGCCAGTGGTGGTTATCCTGAGCTCAAGGCGCTGCGCGATGGCGGCAATTGGGAGGCTGTGCAGGACAAGGTGCTGTCATCCGGCCTGCGCGGTCTTGGCGGGGCCGGTTTCCCGTCAGGCAAGAAATGGGGCTTCGTGCGCGCCAATGACGGCCCACGCTATCTGGCTGTGAACGGTGACGAGGGCGAACCGGGCACATTCAAGGACCGCTACTATCTGGAACGCACGCCGCATCTGTTCCTCGAAGGCATGCTGATCGCCGCTTGGGCGGTCGAGGCGGACCGCTGCTATATCTACATGCGCGATGAATACCCCGCCGTGCTGGAAATTTTACGCCGTGAAATCAACGCTTTGGAGGATGCAAACATCGTCGAGGCGGGCTATATCGACCTGCGACGCGGGGCCGGCGCCTATATCTGCGGCGAAGAGAGCGCCATGATCGAAAGCATCGAAGGCAAGCGTGGCATCCCCCGCCATCGGCCCCCGTTCGTGGCACAGGTGGGGATCTTCAACCGGCCCACGCTGGTGCATAATGTCGAGACATTGCACTGGGTCGCGCGCATCTGCCGGGAAGGGCCAGAGGTGCTGAGCGGCACAGAAAAGAACGGGCGCAAGGGGTTGCGGTCCTATTCGGTCTCTGGTCGCGTGGCCAAGCCGGGGGTCTATCTGCTGCCCGCCGGATCGACCATTACCGATATCATCGACGCGGCTGGCGGTATGGCGGAGGGCCATGTGTTCAAAGCCTATCAGCCGGGTGGTCCGTCGTCGGGCTTGCTGCCCGCGTCAATCAACGATGTCCCATTGGATTTTGATACGCTGCAACCTTTGGGCACCTTCATCGGTTCTGCCGCCGTGGTTGTCCTGTCCGATCAGGACAAGGCGCGCGATGCGGCGCTGAACATGCTGCGGTTCTTCGAGGATGAAAGCTGCGGCCAATGCACGCCTTGCCGGGTCGGCTGTGAAAAGGCGGTCAAGCTGATGCAGGCCGATCACTGGGATCAGCCGCTGCTGACGGATCTATGCACCGCAATGGCCGATGCGTCGATCTGCGGGCTGGGGCAGGCGGCCCCGAACCCGATCAAACTGGTGATGCAGCATTTCAAGGATGAGATCTGAGCGGTCTTTTCAATTGCGCCCCCAGCCATTAGGTCGTTGTGAGCAGTGATTTAAAGGCGCGGGCATATGTCGTTTTTCAATAAGCTCAAGGATCGGATGTTCAAATCCTCGTCCAAGATTGACGAGGGGCTGGATGCGATTGTCAGCGAAGGTGGCGAGGAAGAGGTTGTCACCGAAGAAGAGCTTGCGCCGCCGCCGGTTGTCGAGACCTTTCCAGAGCCAGAGCCAGAGCCAGAGCCAGAGCCAGAGCCAGAGCCAGAGCCAGAGCCAGAGCCAGAGCCAGAGCCAGAAGTCCGGGCGCAGGCCGTCCCGACCCCCGCGCCGGAACCGAAACCCGCGACCGAGGTTGAGGTCCCGGATCAGGTCCGGGACGATGTTGCACCTGAACCCGTCAAACTGAATGTCGACATCACGGCCCCCTTGTCCGAAGAGACCGCGCCAGAGCCGCAGAAAACCGGTATCCTTGGCCGCATGTTCGGCCGGGGCGAGGCAAAGACGGTCGTGCGCCGCACGCTGGACGACGACATGCTCGAACAGCTTGAGGAACTGCTGATCACCGCCGACATGGGCGTCGACACCGCCCTGCGCGTCACCGCCAATATGGCCGAGGGGCGCTTGGGCAAGAAACTCTCCGTGCCGGAAATCAAACAGCTGATGGCCAACGAGGTCGCCCGCATCATGGACCCCGTGGCGCGGCCCATGCCGCTCTATGCCAAAAAACCGCAAGTTGTGCTGGTGGTGGGCGTCAACGGCTCCGGGAAGACCACGACAATCGGCAAGCTGGCCAGCCAGTTCCGTGCGGCAGGCAAAAAGGTCGTGATCGCCGCTGGCGACACGTTCCGCGCGGCCGCAGTGGAACAATTGCAGGTCTGGGGCGACCGGGCCGGGGTGCCGGTGCTGACCGCCCCCGAAGGGTCTGACCCGGCCAGCCTCGCCTTTGACGCGATGACGCAGGCGCAGGCTGATGGTGCGGATCTGTTGATGATCGACACCGCCGGACGGCTGCAGAACCGGGCCGACCTGATGGAGGAACTGGCCAAGATCGTGCGAGTGATCCGCAAGAAAGACCCCGACGCGCCGCACAACACCCTGCTGGTGCTGGACGCGACAACCGGGCAGAACGCGATCCAGCAGGTCAAGGTGTTTCAGGAACTGGCCGATGTCTCCGGCCTGGTGATGACCAAGCTCGACGGCACCGCCAAGGGCGGCGTGCTGGTGGCGCTGGCCGACAAATTCGGCCTGCCGATCCATGCTATCGGGGTCGGCGAACAGATCGACGACCTGGCCCCCTTCGACCCCGAGGAATTCGCGGCAGCACTCGTGGGGTTGGAATGATCCGCGCCATGTCACTGCTGGCGGCGCTCGCCACGCCAGGGATCGCGTCCGCGCAGATGTCGCAGGATGAATGTGAACAGGCCTGGCTGCGGGCCGTCGGGATCGCTTTCAGCATTGTACCTTATTTTCTGACCAGCGATAGCATGCGCGAGAACCAGCGCGAGGCCGAGGCCACAGAAACCCGCGCCACCGATACTGGATGGTGCCGGCTGGACGCTGATCAGCCGGCGCTGCGCGGCGCTGATTTTGCGGCATTGGAGTGGCGCGCTGACGGGATTGACGGATTCATCAACGACGACAAGTTGCCTACACGATTTGAGGCGCAGATTATCGGCCTTGAAGTTGACGGAGAGATGCGGCCGGATATTAGCCTGCGTTTTGTGGCGCGGCGCGTTCCCGATGGTGGACTTCTGGTCTTTGACCAGATTGTGCTGAGCACCGCAGATGAAACCGATGTCGTCGCGACAGCAATCCTGGGCGGTGCGTTCCTGCACGATGTTGCAAACGCACAGATCAGTCTGGGGGGCATGCATCTGACGTCCCTCTCGGCAACGGCTTATACCTCGCGAGATTTCAATATGCTCTTCCTGCCGGAATTGGCGGGTTTCGACGTGGCTGATGCGATCTCCGCGCTGACATTTCAGCAGCTTGATCGCCGCAGTCGCCGTGAATTGTTGTCATTTTCGAACGGGTTTCCCGGTGTCACCGGCACGTTGCAGGTCGATTTCCGGTCCGAACGCGGGCTTGGGATGATGCAGTTCGGAATGGCGCAAAGCCTCGAAGGGGCAGACGCTGTGGCTTTTGCCCTGTCGGGCGCCACTGTTGCCGTCGACTGGCAGCCCAGGTGAGCGATTGGCTCGTGTCCATCGCGGGCACACCGGAAGGCGCGCGGCTGGCGACAGCGCTGGCGCTGATGTCGGCCTTGGCCCATGCTGTGTTCGGGGCCTTGCAAAAGGGGCGACATGACCCGTGGATGACGCGCGGGGCCATTGATGGCTGGCTGCTGATTTTGTCGGCACCGATCGCGCTTTTTGTGGTGCCATGGCCGGATATGACAACGGCCCTGATCCTTGTGGGCGCGATTGTGATCCATTTTGCCTACAAGGTGACGATGGCGCTGGCCTATGAAAAGGCCGCATATACAGTGGTTTACCCGGTTGTTCGCGGCACCGGACCGCTTGTCACCGTAATTGCGGCCAGTGTGATTTTCGGTGAACACTTCACGGGCACCCAGTGGGTCGGTGTGGCGTGTCTGTCTGGCGGTATCCTGCTGCTGGCACTGCGCAACCTGTCGGAAGAGGTGATTGATCTGCCGGCGCTGAAGCTTGGGCTGATCTGGGCGGTGGTCGGCGGGATGCTGGTGGCGCTTTATACAACCTATGATGCCTATGGCATTCGGCAGTCACCCGACCCATTTACCTTTTTGGCGTGGTTCTTTTTCGTGACCGCCTTTGATTTTCCGATCCTCGCCGCGTGGCGCTATCGGCGCATGGCGGCTCCGCCGGTGCTGGGGCCATTGCTCTGGCGTGGACTTGCGGGCGCGCTAATTGCATGGATCAGTTTTGGTGGGGTCATGATGGCCACGCGGCTGGACAAAGTGGGTGAGGCGGCCGTGCTGCGCGAGACATCGACAGTGTTCGCGGCCCTGATCGGTTGGTTCATTCTTGGGGAACAGGTCGGTCCGCGCCGCCTGTTTCTGATGACACTGGTTGCGCTGGGTGCCGTGATCGTGGAAATGGGGGGTTGAAGGAGTTTTTGATGGCTGAAAAGACGATCAATCCGGTGGTAAAGCCGGTTCTGGAACTGGGGCCAACGCTTGCGTTTTTCCTGATCTATCTGTGGATCAAGGATGACACGTTTACCATCGCCGGCACTGAATATTCCGGGTTCATCATCGCCGCCCTGATCTTTGTCCCGATCCTGCTGGTGGCAATGGGCATCCTGTGGATGATGACCGGCAAACTCAGCCGGATGCAGGTGTTCACGGCGTTCATGGTCATTTTCTTTGGCGGGCTGACCGCGTGGTTCAACGACGAACGGTTCTTCAAGATGAAGACCAGCATCGTCTATGGCTGCATGGCGGGTATTCTGCTGATCGGATTGCTGCGCGGGCAAAGTTATCTGCAATATGTCATGGAAGAATTCCTGCCGATGAAGCCCGAAGGCTGGATGATTTTCACCCGCCGCCTGACATTCATGTTCGCAGGGCTTGCCGTGGCAAACGAGATTATCTGGCGCACGCAAAGCAATGACACATGGGTCATGCTGGAAACATTTGCGTTTCCAGCTGTCCTGTTCGTGTTCCTGTGGGTTCAGATTGTTGGCCTGCAAAAATATCTGATCGAGGATCCAGAGGCCTCGAAAGACTAGCGCAGGTTAGGCGCCGCCTACCGCATTTCCGCAAAACCAAATCCAACCGTGCTGCGATGCGCCCCGCGTCTGCCATCCTTGCGATATCGCAGCGTGTCGACCTGATCATCGGTAATCTGCGGGCGGAATGTAATACCCGCGCGCCCGCCGGACACCCATTGCACAACCGCCTCAACCCGGAGGCTGAGAATGGTGATCTGCACCTTGTCGCCGCGTTTGACACCCCGCAGCCCTTCAATCCGGGCGCCAGCATTATGCACGTCAATGACATTGCCCTGCTGCGGGCCGGATGGTGTGTGTATATCCACAGGATATTGCGTATTATAGCGATGTGGACGGTATTGCATGTTAAGACCCTCACTCTTTCAAACAAGGTGAGTCTTACGCACACAGCGCTAACAATTCGTTACGAACGTTTCGAGAACAAAGTCTGTTGCGCGCCCTTGTCCTTGCGGAAATCACCGCGCTTTTCCGCCGCCAGCGCGCGACCCCGCTGCACGCCGGGCCGTGCGCCCATCATGTCCAGCCAGCGCGCCATATGCGGTTTGTCGTCCAGCACCTGCTGCTGCCCTTCCCACAGCGATGCCCACCCCCAGATCGAAATATCGGCGATGGAATAGAAATCGCCCGCCACAAATTCATGCTTCGCCAACTGCCGGTCCAGCACACCATAAAGCCGGGCGGTTTCGCCCCGATACCGGTCCTTGGCGTAGGGCAGGTCATTGGGCGGATCCATTGCAGGGGCGTATTTCAGAAAATGATGCGCCTGCCCGGCCATCGGCCCAAGCCCACCCATTTGCCACATCAGCCACTGATCCACGGCAATCCGGTCCCGTTCGGTCGCGCCGTAGAGCTGCCCGGTCTTGCGCGCCAGATATTGCAGGATCGCCCCGGACTCGAAAATCGAAATCGGGGCACCATCCGGCCCGTCAGGGTCAATGATCGCAGGCATCCGGTTATTGGGGGCAATGGCCAGAAAGTCCGGCTTGAACTGATCCCCCGCGCCGATATCGACCAGATGCAGGGTGTAGGGCAGGCCCAGCTCCTCCAACATGATCGAGATCTTCCAGCCATTCGGCGTGGGCCAGAAATACAGGTCGATAGACTGGGTCATGGCGGGCTCCGCTGCTGATTTCTGCCAGCATGACAATTGGTGCCGAAAGCGCAAGATGATGCGGTGCATCTTGGCGCGGCGGGTCGGCGCACATAGATGATGGCGATGAAGTTTTTTCAACTTCTTTTGCCCGTCTTCGCGGGGCTTTGGCCTGGTGCCGCCCCTGCCGACATCGCCCCGGCGGAGTGGGTCCAGCAGGCGCTGGACACGACACGCGCCCCCGGTATCGCCATGGGCGTCAGCAAGAACGGACAGGTCGATATCGCCGCGGCGGGCCTGCGGACGCGCGACCACGATGCGCCTGTGACTTCGTCCGATCTGTGGCATATCGGGTCGAACACCAAATCGATGACGGCCACGTTGGTTGCGCGAATGGTCGAGGCCGGGTTGATCAACTGGGACGATACAATTGGCGCGGTTCTGGGTGATGGCATCACCGTAGATCCGGCTTTCGCCGATATCACCTATGCTGATTTGCTGACCCATCGCTCCGGTTTGCGGGCAAATATCGGGCTGGCGGAAGCCCGGCGGCTGACCGGAACACTGGCAGAGCGGGACATGATGGCAGACCGGCTGCGTTATGCCGCATCGGTCCTGTCAGAACCGCCCAAGGGCGAAAAAGGCACATTCCTCTATTCCAATGCAGGCTATGTCGTGGTCGGGGCCATGTTGCAGCAATCAACCGGACAAAGCTGGGAAACACTGATCAATACCCATGTGTTCGACCCGCTTGGCATGGCCTCGGCAGGGTTCGGTGCACCGGGGTCGCCAGATGTGGTGGATCAGCCGCGCGGGCATCGGGGGCTGCGGGTCAGGGCGGTGCCACCGGGGGCTGCGGCCGACAATATCCCGGCGCTGGGCCCGGCAGGGACGGTCCACGCCAGTGTCGCGGATATGCTGACATATCTGCAGGCCCATGCGTTGCGGGACCCGGATTTCCTGACCGCCGACAGCTGGGCGCGGCTACAGACGCCCGTGGGCGACCGCTATGCCATGGGCTGGATGGAAACGCCGCAAGGGTGGCTGGCCCATGACGGGTCCAACACGATGTGGTACGCGACTGCCGGCTTTGTGCCGGGGACAGACCGCACCGTTTTCATGGCGGCGAATTTTGCCGGTTGGGGGTCCGTCGCCCGCATGATGGCGCGCGGGGCCATCGGCGCATTGGAGGATTGACGCCAGCGCGACCGGGGCGTATGCCATCTGGCGTGGCGATTTGTTACCGGATTGCGGGCCACGTTAAATATGCTGCTAAAGAGGATTGCGGGTTTTCAACCCCGATACCTTTTCCCGGTGTCGGGGTTTTTTGATGCGCGCAAGGCGCGAGGGAACGACATGAAGACGTGGAAAAAAAGGACCAAGGCGGTCCATGCAGGGATCAGACGCAGCCAGTATAATGAGGTGAGCGAAGCGATCTATCTGACGCAAGGTTTCGTCTATGACACAGCCGAGGATGCAGAGGCGCGCTTTATTCAAGCGGGCGAGGATGAGTTCATCTATGCCCGCTACGGCAACCCCACAATCGCCATGTTCGAAGACCGGATTGCAGCCCTTGAAGGGGCCGAAGCCGGGTTTGCCACCGCCTCTGGCATGGCCGCTGTCAACGGCGCGCTGACCTCGATGCTGCGGGCGGGTGATCATGTCGTCTCGGCCCGGGCCTTGTTCGGGTCCTGTCTTTACATCCTCGAGGAAGTGCTGACCCGCTACGGGGTCGAGGTAACCTTTGTCGACGGCACCGATCTGGCCGCGTGGGAACAGGCGATCCGACCTGATACCAAGGCGGTATTCTTTGAAAGCATATCCAACCCCACGCTGGAAGTGATTGATATCACTGCCGTATCCAAACTGGCCCATGCGGTTGGGGCGACGGTCATCGTCGATAACGTCTTTGCCACGCCCGTCTTTTCCGACGCTATAGCCCAAGGGGCTGACGTGGTGGTCTATTCGGCCACCAAACATATCGACGGGCAGGGCCGTGCCCTTGGCGGTGTGATCCTTGGAACCCGCGAATTCATCCGTGGCACGGTCGAACCTTACATGAAGCATACGGGCGGTTCGATGTCGCCGTTTACGGCATGGATGATGCTCAAGGGTCTGGAAACTATCGAACTGCGCGTGCGGGCACAGGCTGACACGGCGCAGAAGCTGGCCAGCGCGCTGGAGGCTGACGGGGCGCTCACCAACGTGATCTATCCGGGGCTTGCCAGCCACCCACAGAACGCGCTGACGCAGGCGCAGATGGGGGCCGGGGGAACGGTGCTGTCCGTCGATGCGGGCACACAAGAAGCGGCCTTCAAGTTGTTGAACAAGTTGGAAATTGTGACGATATCTAACAACCTCGGCGATGCCAAATCCATCGCCACCCACCCGGCCACGACAACCCACCAACGGTTGCCGGACGACACAAAGGCCATGCTTGGAATCACCCCCGGTCTGGTTCGGTTGAGCGTCGGATTGGAAGACCCCGATGACTTGCTGGCGGATTTGCGCGCAGCTATTGGCCAAATCGGTTAAGATCTGCCGGATTTGTTTTGCGGGCCGGTTGGTGCAAGAATGGACCGGGGCAGCGCGCAAATGTGCTGTTTTTGTTGTGAAAAGCGAGGGATCCGATGCAAGCAGGAGCAATCCGATGAATGATCCGCGCCCATCTTTTTTGCGTATCTACGAAGATATCGTTGGAAAAGCCGATGATGAGGCCCATCTATTGGGTCCTGACGTAGCAGAGGAGGGCCCTCCGATGAACATCCATTCACGCGATATGGACCGCGAGCCGACGCGGGAAGAAGCAGAAGCGGCCCTGGCCTTACTGCGCAAATGGGCCGGCGACGTCACTGCCGAGGAAGTGGCGACGCTTGATCCGCTTGTGTCCCGCCTGATCCCGGGGCAGGAAGTATCGAATTATCCGGCCCTGGCACGGGCCTATCCCGACGCATTCGAAGTGGATGATGCCTATAAAGCGTCCATGCCCGACCTGCAGAACGGCCCCAGCAGCCTGATCCGCGGGGCCAAGCAGCAGATCCAGCATGTCGGTATCTCCAATTTTCGCCTGCCGATCCGCTTTCACACCCGCGACAACGGCGATCTGACGCTGGAAACATCCGTCACCGGCACCGTGTCGCTGGAGGCGGAAAAAAAGGGCATCAACATGTCCCGCATCATGCGGACATTCTACAAACATGCCGAGGAAACGTTTAGCTTTGAAGTGATCGAGCGGGCGCTGGATGCCTATAAATCTGATCTGGAAAGCTTTGACGCGCGCATCCAGATGCGGTTCAGCTTCCCGATGAAAGTAGATAGCCTGCGGTCTGGCCTGTCAGGCTATCAGTATTACGATATCGCGCTGGAACTGGTCGAAAGTGCGGGCGTGCGCAAGAAAATCGTCCATCTGGACTACGTCTATTCCTCGACCTGCCCATGCTCGCTGGAGCTCAGCGAACATGCACGGCAATTCCGCGGGCAACTGGCCACCCCGCATTCGCAGCGGTCGGTTGCGCGTATTTCGGTGCTGCTGGATGACAGCGGCGGGCTGATGTGGTTCGAGGATCTGATCGACCGGGCACGCACCGCCGTGCCAACCGAAACGCAAGTCATGGTCAAGCGCGAGGATGAACAGGCCTTTGCTGAACTCAACGCCGCCAACCCGATCTTTGTCGAAGACGCGGCACGACTGTTCACCCAGCAATTGCAGCTTGATCCACGCGTGTCCGATTTCCGCGTGATCGCCAGCCATCAGGAAAGCCTGCACAGCCATGACGCCGTGTCGGTCCTGACAGAGGGCGAGACTTTTGCCGCCGAAAGCCTGGACCCGCGTCTTTTCGCGTCACTCTTCCACGTCGGATAGGGCCACTGTGATCTGATCAAGCACGGCGGCGCCATAGGCGGCGTTGCCATGCATGATGTCATGGTCAGGCTGGGCAAAGACCCCGCGCGGGGTCAGTTTGACAGCCCCCTCCATATAGATTGACCGCGTCAGCATATCGTCCTTGATCGTGTGTGGCGGCTGCGGCAGGTACCCGACATCAGTGCGGCCAAAGCAGTCCTGCGCCAGCCCGTCATACCGGTCTGACAGATGCGCCGCATCCCCCTGCCGCACCGCACGTTTCTGGGCGATCAGCTTGTGCTTTTGCAAAGTCATCAGCGTTTCATCCGGACGCGGCGAACTGGCCACCAAAACCGGTTTTTCCAACGCCCCGGAAAGCTGCGGCGCCAGAACACCGGCAATACTGTGCATGATGCGATGCTGCAAAACGGTGTCGATGGTCGCCTCCGACATCAATGACCAGTGGGGATTGGGGGGAATGCCCGTCTTTTGTAGGGACGGCAGACCCAACCACCGCGCCTGACCGTAGATATGCCCGATCATATGCGGGCCGATCTGGCAGCCTGACAGCGCAAACGCATCAAACTGGCGCAGATTAAGGGCCTCCACGCCAGCCATCAACTGGAAACTGCGCTGCAATTCGGGGCTGGTGGGGGTCATGACGCCATCTTTGATGACATGATCCAGAAGCTTCGCCCCGGTCGCCCCGACAAAGGTGATCTCAAACTCCGGCCATCGGTCAGGTTCTGCCTGATAAGCCATTCGCAAGGCCGCAAGGTGGGATGTGCCAAACAGGCAAAGCCGCATCATGGGGCGAAGGCCTGCAGCAGGATGTCTTCGCAATGGTCTTCCGCTGGGGCCTCATCATCGGCTCCCTCTGCCGGTGCGGTGGACAGACCATGTGCCCGAAGAAAGCTGCGCATCACATGGTCGACGCCAGCGGGTGAGACACTGCGCTGGTCAGGCCCAAACCACGGCCCGCCCGCCACAGCAGAGGTGACGATCTCATAAGCTGGAAAGTAGTCGGCCATCGGGTTGCCCTGCACAAACTGACCCGCTGCCGCGCGCAAAGTGGCCTTGGCCCCGGTCGTGGCTGTCAATACGTGCAAATCCTGCGCTGTTGCCGTCAACGGCACCGGCGAAACGGTCAGAATAATCCGCATGTCAGGCTGGAACTGGCGCAGAATGGCGCCGATCTGGGTCAGGTCATCAATGATCTCGGCATATGCAAAACTGTGAAGCCGGTGCTGGTCCGGATCGAAACGGCCCGCAATGACACCTGGGCAGACAGGCAAGGTGCGGCCCGTCGGGCCATCAATCCACGCCTCCGTCAGCCCCAGCGTGAAAACGAACACGTCGGTCTGCCGCAGAAGCTGTGCCGCACGGTCCAGGTGGAAACGGCGATGATCCATCACATCGCTGGCTGATGCCAGCCCCTCCGGTTCCACCCCGGGACGCAGCGCATCAAAGAAGCGGTCATCGCGTTGCCAGACGAGTCTGGGGTCAGGGGTGCCATTTTCGACCTCCTGCAAGAGCTCGCGCAATTGCCGGGTGGTGTAGATATTGCCGTAGCGTGCGCTATAGATGCCATAGCCAAATCGATGGGCAATATCGGCGGGCATACGGCGCAAAGGCGGCTCCACATCCTGAAACGCGCACTCCGCGCCGCGCAAGGCACGCCCGATATGCTGGGCGAAACAACTACCTGCGGTTGCTATGCGGGTCGCGGCATCAATGGGGAACTTAGGGATGTAAAGATCAGGGATCAAACCATCATCATCCGGCGTCGTGCCGCTGCGCCAGAAGGCACGAGATGGAAGCGTTCGGTAAGGATGTGACATCGACATGAACCTGCACTAGGGGCGTGGTGAACTCCGGGCGGCGCCTGCCTTGATCCGTCGCTCACAGTCTCAGCCAAAATAGTTCAATTCGAAAAGAGAGGGCAGGGCGAATGGGCGCATTCAAGCGCTTTTTCCCCGAAACGAACAGATGCGACTGGATCTGACGGCGTGTCGTCAGTGTTACGGCTGCCCAAGTCACCAAGACAAAAGCCATAATCCGCCTGTTGGAGGTTGTTGCTCTGCGGACAAAGCAGTCTTTGCTAGAGTTGAAAATTCTGGACTAGGTTGCCGACTTCTGACCGAAGTGCCTCAATCTCTAGGATTT
>CANKYO010000008.1 GCA_947488175.1 uncultured Paracoccaceae bacterium | reverse complement strand
TAACCAAACCAACAAGATGAGCCAAACTCTCTCTTACTTTAAGCCGCCATTGGTTCCAAAAACCCTGACGACGGACAGTTTGAACTTCCATCGTGATAGCCACATAAGATGTTACATAATCAGTTTCTTATTCAACGATACCCAATCATTCCTTTGAAAGTAAAAGAAACATGGCGCATCGCACTATTCTGACAGAGCGGCAGCGCTCTGATCTTTTTGATCTACCGACTGACGAAGCCACAATCCAATCTCCAAAACTGAGCCAACTTTGGCACAGTTTTAGGGGGCAAGGCACGTTTAGATCGCGAGGTCGTCTGGGGACTTCCCTGACTGCATCGCGGCAAGAAACCAATCAGGCCGCCGACCTTTGCCCGTCCAGGTTTGGGTTTTGTCATCCGGATTGGCGAATTTAGGGACACCGGGTTTGTTTGGTGTCTTGGCTGCCTTCGTCGGTGACCCTTTTTGAGGGCTACCAGCTGGCAATACCTCGGTAAGGGTGAAGGGCTTTGTCAGGTTGTTTCGTACAGAACGAAGCCACACCCCAGATGTCAGCTTACGCGGCCAGATGGTCGGTGTAATCGTTCCAAATCTCGAATGCGTCAGTGCGGGCGTGGCGGTAAGACTTTGCTGAGAGTCGGTGGCGTTTGGGACGAAAGAGAGCAGCTGTTTGGTCGTGGACCGACCGGAAACGCTGCGCTTGGCCGGGTGATTTGAACCGACCCATGATCTTCTCGCGCCGTCGCGTATGCCGATGCGAGGCTTCCGCCCGATTGTTGATCCCCTCGTGTTGGCGATGCTCGATGCCTGGCGCAATCTCGGTCTTTGCGGCGGCGTATGAACGAAGTTTGTCGGTGATCAAAACCCGCGGTTGGACGCATGTCCTGCCGCTCATATCGCTTGGTCTCAAGCGGGCCGATCTGCGGAAGTCGGGTGAAGAGCTGCGCCTGGCCGGCCATCGGGCGATCTCGGCGGCTGCCGCCGAGGCAACACGGGAGGCCATCGATATGGCCCGCCGTACGGCGCGATTGAAAGAGGTCGCGCCGAAGCTCCGGGCGAACGGCGCGGACGAGGCTGTGGCGCTGTTCCTGAGCCGGGACGCTGTCGCGCCGACAGCGCTAACGTCGCTTCGTTCGGATCGCGCGGCACGCCGGTTCTGCGACCGGCTTGTGGAGCTGGGCGCGGTGCGCGAGTTGACCGGGCGCGACACCTTCCGGCTCTACGGGATCTGAGGAATGGCCAAGTACCACGCTGACCAAGAGCTCGACCGGGAATTGGAGGATCTGCCTACCGACCTGCGCTGGTGCGAATGGATGCGCCGGATCGAAGCCGTGCTCTTTGCCTCTGCCTCGCCCGTGCCGCGCGAGGACCTGGTCCGCGTGGTGGGGCAGGGGGTCTCGGTCGATCTCCTGATCGACGATCTCGCTGCCGATCTCGAAGGGCGGTCCTTCGAAGTCGCGAAGGTGGCCGGCGGCTGGATGCTGCGGACGCGGCCCGCCTATGCGGCGGCGATCCGGAGCGCCGCCGATGTGGGCGACCAGGACCTCGATCTGCGCGAATACGATGTCGCCGTGCTGGCCGCCATCGCCTACCACCAGCCGATCACACGCGACGGCTTGAAGGACATCTTCGGTAAGGAGATCAGCCGCGACCTGATCGGGCGGCTACATGCGCGGGGTCTGATCGGGACAGGGCCGCGGTCGCCGCGGCGCGGGGCGCCCTATACTTATGTGACCACAGAGCGGTTCCTGGTCGCATTTGATCTGGAGTCCCTCCAGGATCTGCCGGATCGGGCGCAGCTGGAGGATGCGGGGATGGCCCACGCCTGATGCGCGAGCTTTGGCCCCATTTTTTGGCTCAAACAGGGAGGACTTGTGAGTGATCGGGCGCCATTGCACTACTCCTTGGTCTGATTGTCGTGGGGCTGCAGCATTCTCTGAAGTCTCACTTGGATATTGAAATCACCCATCAGCAAACGTGATGCCATCAGTTTGCCGGGGGCCACCGGTGCAGATGGGTAGATCACCGCAGACGAAAAGATAACCCTTGGTTGAGTCGGGGAATCGCCATACCATGGTGGCGTTGCTGAAGTTTTTCTGTTTCATGCCTCATTACGCCGTGGCCTTTGCTTTCTGGCCTTTCCCGCCGATGATTTGAACACACCCGAGCGGGCGAGTGCCACAAGACTTTCAGGACTGACACGCGCATGGAGGCCAGTGGAGGCGCTGCCTTGCCGCTGCAATTTCAACCTTGGCTTTCCATGGCCGGTCTTGGGGTCCTACAGGATCAGGGCCCCGATCCCGACCAGCCGCCCCTTGCCCAAGGCATCCACCTGCGTTGGCAGTTCGGTCAGGACCGTGGCTTTCCCTGGTACGGCTACTATCTTTTTCGCCGCCCGCACCTTGAGGGCGATCCGGTCTGCCTCACGGGTGAGCTGCGCGGTCTGGCGGGCTATGCGGCACCGCCCCTCAACGGGGCGCTTGGGACACATGAACAGGTGTTTCCGCAGGGCACGTTCACCTCGGACCGGCCGCTGATTGTCACCGACGATTTCCCCGGGGCCTTCATTGCCGAGCTCGACCTGCGCGACCGGGATTACCTACGCTACCAGTTCGCCCAACCGGCGCGTCGGGTGATCAGCCGACTGGGGTTTCGCGCGGATGCGGAAGGGCTCGACTGTCTGGGGTTCACCGCCGACAGTCCCACGGTGGCACGCGCCCCGCGCGAGGTCGCCGGCGCGCAGATCTGGACCCGGGACTTCGACGGCTCGGACCGGTCGACCAGCAACCTGAGCATGTTCGGGGCTACCTTCACGCTTGACCTTCATGCGGGCGCGCGCGTCGTGCTGCCCTGCACCGCGACAGAGGTCGTCATCTCGCTGGTGATCGGCAATCAGGCCGGATCGGTGGTTGCGCGCGACGCCGCCGGCCGCATCGTGGCGGAAACCGGCATTCCCAGACCGCAGAATGGCCAGGTCACGATCTCGCTTCACGCCGATGGCATGCGAGAGCTGACCCTGTCGCATCCGCAGAACGAGGCACAGCTGCTCTCACTGTGCTGGCGCTGTTCGGATGAATTGGGCCTGCGCGTCACGCCGCCCGAGGATGAAGAAGATGAGCTGGACCTGACCCTCACGCCGCCGCCGCCCGAAGACGACGACGATCTTGGTCTGACGGTGACGCCGCCGCCGGAAAACCCCGAAGATGTTGAGGTGCGCTACTACGCGGGGCCGGTGCTTATCCACACCGAAACCGTATCGGGCAACGCGGGCGAGGTGGTGGAAACCGAATTCGCCTCGGACCTCATCACACGCGTCGAATTTGGCGGTGCCAACGCCGCTCTGGTCGAAGTCTGCTATGTCCCCGTGGCGCAGGATTACGCGCAGGGGTGGGTTCCGGTGCTTGGTCTGGAACTGCCGATCGCCCTGCCGGTGCGCGACCCGCAGTATCCCGCCAGCGGTGGGCAGCCCGGCGACCCTGCGGCTTCGGAAGACACGGCAATCGACCGCATCCGCTATGGCGCTGTCGCCGACTGGCAAGGCGCGCGCTTTGACGAGATGTACGCAGCACTTGAGGACCTCGTGGATCAGGGGCCTCCCGGTCTCATGGCCGACATCGGGCAGGACGATCTGGTGGGTGAGCCCGGAACCCCGGGCCCGCAGCCCACGCCTTCGCTGGAACGTCTGCGGCTGCTCAACACGTTGATGCTGGGCGCGCTCGAGCCGCAGGTGGCGCAGATGCTTGGCCTCTACTGGGTCGATGCAACGGCGGAGCCGGGCGTGCGATACGATTACCTGATCATCGCCGATCACATCGGCGTGGCTGCCGGCGGCCCAACCGCCCTCCTTGGGTTTCTGGCATCGCCGCAGGCGCCCATTTCCTTCTGGGTCGACGCCTGGATCAGTTACGATCTGAGCCTCGGTATGCCGGACCCGCTGCCCCCCCCGGAAGACCTGAGGGCCTTCGCCTTGCCGGGTGCCACACGCGAGGGCCCGGACGGCGCGCTCGACGAGCTGGAACAGAACGCAGGCCTAGACTGGCACATACCGACCACGGACGGGGAGAAGCTGGCGGGCGGCGCGCCGGTGCTCTACCGTTTGCGTCGCGCGGTTCTAGGTGACGCCGAACCCGAGGCGCCGGTCGCGGCTGATCAGCACACACAGCTCTCCGAACGGCCCCAGGCCGTTACCGATGCCAACCTGCCGCCCGGCGCGACGCAAGCCGGGCGCGCCGCGGACTGGCCGCCGCTGAGCCTGAACTACATCGACAGCGGCCTGGCCGAGGGCTGGTACAGCTACCGGGTGACCGCCATCGACATCTTCGGACGCTGGAGCGTGGTTTCACCACCGGCCCAATGGTGGCAATGGGCACCGTCCGCAGATGCGCAGAACTGGCAACCGCCATGGTATCACGATACCGCGCAGGGCGATGCGCAGGTGCATCCTCATGCGGTGCGCCTGCTCGACAAGGTCGCGCCCCCGCCGCCGGTAGGGGTAGAGGCCTTTGCCCTCGATCCGTTCGACCGCTATCTGGAGCGTGACCAGCGGTTCGACACCTGGTTCGCCACGCTAGCGCAGGACGAACAGGAAGGTGTTGTCGGACTTCGGGTGCGCTGGCTCTGGACCTTTGCACAGATGCGCCAGGCGCCGGATACCGCGGAATTCAGGGTCTACTACAGTGCCGGGCTCGCCAATACTTTCAAGGGCCGCATCGTTTCCGTTGCAGCGCAGGGGGCCACGGCCTCGCGGGTGAGCACGGATATTCCCAATGGCGAAGCGGCGGGGGCCTGGACCGGTGCCGTTCTTCGGTCCGGCCAGCGGTCCTTTGCCGTGACGGGCTCGCAGGGCGGCGATCCGCTGGTGCTGGATGTGGAGAACCTCGGCACCGGGCAGGATGAAGTACCGATCGAAGGGCTGCGGGCCAGCGTGATCCTGCCCGGGGGCAACCGCTCCGCCCATCCGCTGGCCGCTGATTTGGCGCGGCAGGAGGCCTGGGACACGCGGCTCTGGGTGGTGGGCATCGACGATCACGTGGCCGAAGGGGTGGTGCCCGACAGGGCACCGGATAATGACTGGCTGGCCGGGGCAGGCGCGACAGTGGCAGGCCCTGTGGCGACCCTGCCTGGGGAGAGCGATCTGACCGGGGTGCAGCCGCTCGACACGCATCTGTTCCTGGCAGGCGACACCGCGCGACCGACCCGGCTTTACCGGATCATGCAGGTCGATGCCGCCGCGCGCGAACTGACGCTTGACGCCGCGCCTGCAGTAGCCGGGGCTTCCGACTGGGAGATTGGCCAGCGCGTGCGGCGCTACGAGCTGTTCCTGCCCGCCCCGGGCGATGCGGATCGCGGCGGTGTCGATCTGCCCACCAGCAGGGCCGACCCTGTGGCCTATGCCCAGTTGGGGGTGACGGCTGTGGACGACAAGGCGCATACTGCCGACGATCCGGCCCGCGCCGGGGGCCGCTGGGGCGACCGGCCCGGCAATGAGGGGCAGGTGAGCGGCCCGGCGACCATCCACCGGGTCCACCGCGCGCCGCCGCCTGCGCCGCAGGTACCGCCCGATGGAGAGGCGGTCTTTGCCAGCCCGCCGGACTTCAACCGGCAGTCCTATTACACTGTGCGATGGGTGCCCGAGCCGGATGTGATGACCCATGTATACCGGGCGCTTGACGGCACCGTTTTTGATCGTGACTGGCTGATCCGGCGGACGCGGGCCGCGCTGTCTGCTGCCGAACATGACGATGTCTTTCCGCCCGGCTGGTCCACGCCGCATTCAAATGCCGCGGCAGCCGAACTCAATGCCATTTCCGGGCCCGGGTCCTACGCCGGGCTGTCAGCTGACGCTCGCACCCTGTTGGCGCGGCTGCCGGGCAATCAGGGCGTCGAGGGTGGGGCGCTGGAAGCGCGTGATCTGGCGATCCGGCAGAGCCGCAGCGCGCTTGATGCGGGGGATGCGGCGATCTTTCCGCCAGACTGGGACGATCCGCTGGTGCGCCACGCTGCGGCGGATCAGCTCAACGCCATTGCGGCGCGAGACGATTACGCGGCGCTGTCCAACAATGCGCTGCGCGTGCTGGCGGCACTTCCCGGCCTTGCGGAGGCGTTCCGGCAGATTACCGACCTGCCGTTGCCCAACGCGGGTCCGCAGACCGAGAACCGCGCGGGCCCGGATAATCCGCCGGGATTCGAAGTCGACCCGGCTCTGCGCGCCTATGCGGACCGTCTGTTGGGACGGGCGCGCAACAGGTATTTCTATCGCACCGCGTTCGTCGACGAGGCGCAGAATAGCGGCCCGCTAGGGTTGTCGAGCCCGCCTGTGCATTTGCACGATGTCGCTCCGCCGCGCCGACCCGTGCTGATCCGGGCGCTGGCGGGTGATCCGGATGCGCAGGCGACACAGGACCGCAAGATCACGCTCGTCTGGGCGTCGAACCGAGAGCCCGACCTTGTGGCATACCACGTGTTCCGAACTGACACCCCGGTGGATGCGCGCGATACGCGGCTTATGACGCTGGTGGCGGAAATCGCGGTGCCGCCTGGCGATCCTGCCGCGAGGCCGGGCGAGAACGTGCTGGTCGATGCCGATCTCGACGGTCTTGTGACCTTCACTTACCGGTTGGAAGCGGTGGATGGGGCTGGCAACCGCTCCGCACCGTCAGACCCGATAGATGCGCGCGCTTTCGACACTGTGCAGCCCGAGGTGCCGCCGCTTGCATTGTCATGGGTCGATGAGGCGGGCGAGGTGCGGGCCGAGGCGTCGTGGACCAGCGATCATGACGCCATGCTTCAGCGCGAAACCGGGGCCGGGCTCTGGGTGGATGTGGGTGGCTGGCAGGCGGCTGGCGCTGCATCCATGCGCGATCCAGGATCCGATCCCGAGGCCGCAGCCGGCTACCGGCTGCGGGTGCGCAAGTACACCGGCGCCGTGGCGTTGGGGCCAACGATGCCGCTGGTGCCGACGTAGGGGAGGGGGACGTCATGCCGCTTGAAGCCGAAAGAAACCGCTACTTCTGGCTGGCCGGGAACGATCCGGTCAGCACGACCGAGCCCGAGCCGCCCACCGCCGAGGACAGCCTGATCACGCCACTTTTCGACATGTGGGAATACCGTAATGCGCTGCAGGATGCGTTTGCCCAGGCAACAGGGCCTGGCGACTTCATCTACCTCGCCAATTGGTGGCTGGGCCTGCGGGGCGGTGAGGTCGTGGTGCCCCAGACCGTGGCAGATCTGACCGATGGCCCCACCATCACCAATCGCGATCCCTTTCCGATGGATCCGGTCACCGGTGGCGATCATCTGATCGACATTCTGGCAGCCAAGGCGGCGGCAGGTGTGGATGTGAGGGTGCTGGGCTGGATATCCTGGGCAGCCAACCTGCCAAACCCGGCGGCGATGCTCGGGGCGCAGATGAGCCGGATGGTGCGCGCCTCGCTCAATGCCAAGCCGGATATCGAGGCGACCATCAGCCAGGATGCCGAGACCATGGATTCAGTGCAGTTCCTGCGCAAGCAACCCGGCATGGCCAAGTCCTGCATCCTCAACTCGCTGGGCCATACCGTGGGCGCGATGCATATCAAGGGCGCCATCGTGGGCCGCCGCGATCAGCAGGGTCCGCCCGAGACCTTTTCGGCTGTGGCGTTCACCGGCGGGCTCGACTTCCAGATGCTGCGCTGGGGGCAGTTCGGGCATGAGCACAGGCCCGGTTGGGCCGCCGACAACGATATAAAGGCCAATTCCTGGCATGACATGCAGGCGGTGATCGACGGGCCCGCAGCCCAAGCGCTTTACGACCATTTCCGGGACATGTGGCAGGAGAACCTGAAGCGTCCGACCATGACATACCGGCTCGACAAGGCCGATGTGCCGGAAAAGGAAATACACACACCCCCGGTGCCGGACCGCGCCATCACTGGCAATTTCATCCAGCAGCCCGCACCACCGCCCCTGCATCATGTGCAATCGGCCCGCACCATCCCGGCCTTCAACTATCACCCCGACAACAGTTTCCCCGAGGGCACCGCCTATTCGAAAGCGCCGGGTGGGCTTTTCGAGGTACGGGCCTGCTGGCAAAAGGCGATCTCGGGCGCGCAGCGCTATATCTACATCGAAGACCAAGGCTACTACAGCCGCGAAGTGATGGAGTGGATCAATGACGCGATCCGCGCCACACCTGACCTGCGGGTTATCCTGATGATGCCGGGCGCGGGTGATCCCAACGACCTGCCGCGCGAGGATGCGCTGATCCTTGAGAGGTCCTTCAACACAGGTCTGCTGGGCCTTGGATCGGGCACACTGCTGAACCCGGACCAGCGCAACCAGATACGCATCTTCCAGGCCTGGGGTGACGTGCATCCGCACAATCCTGCAACCGACGCCTTGGTTTTGGCTGTCGATACCTCGGATCCCGCGTTCAACCTTATCGAGATCGGCCAAACCTGGGGGTTCGATTGGCCCCGGAACGTCTTCAGCGCCAGATTCACCTATGCCCGCGACGGCGCCACGGCGTGGCGCATCCTTGGCAACCCGCCGATCCCGGCGGGAAGCAACGCCCGGTTCCACGTCGCCAAGGTCCCTGCGCCGCCCTCTGTCGCCGATACGCTCCAAATGCGCGAGAATATTGGCACGACGGTGCATTCCAAGGTCATGATCATCGACGACACCTGGGCCTCGATCGGGTCCGCCAACGTCATGCGGCGCTCGCTTTACACCGATTGGGAATACTCGGTGATGTTCATGGATGAAAACCCGCCAGCGAGCAACGGCGTTAAGGCGTTTCGAGAACGGCTGTGGGAGGAGCATTTCAAGCGCGGCACGCCGCCCAGCGTTGTCGGGGAATTCAGCGATCTTGACACGGCCCTCGGCGCATGGGCACCGGGTGATCCGGCGTGGCAGACCACCCCGACAGTGCCGCCCCATGCCACCCGGCCCGCAGGCGAATCCGGCCCCGACTACATTGAGCCGGTCGAGGTGGAGGTCAACGTGCCGTCCGGCATTACCCAGGCCGACCGGGATGCAGAACAGATTTTCTACGACACCTTCTTCGATCCCGATTCGCGCCAGCCGTGGCGCGGAATGACACCGTGATCCGGCGAAAGGACAGGCGATGAACCAGATACTGCCCCCAACTTTCGTCAACGCCGCCACGACGCTGACCCAGGCGTGGCCATCGTTCCTGCCGCGGCTGCCGGACGGCACGGCGCTGGAAGACATCTGGTACACGCCGATCCAGACGGTAAGCGAGGATGACATGATCCGTGCCTCGACAACCATCCTCGGAGAGACGGCGCTGTCGTTCCAAGTGCCGGGGCTGGACGCGGTTTCCCTGCTGGTGGCATCCACCGATGGTGACACCACGCTGTTACCGGTCGCGGTTCAGATCCAGCCGGAGTTCCGGGTCGAGCTCAACGGCGTCGCGATGTCGCTGGCGTTCAAATCCGACCTGCTCAGGCCGGTGCGCAAGACCCAGGGGACGGCCGATGCGCGCGCGGCGTGGGCGGTCGATCCCACCGTGGATGGGCTGATCGTGTCGCTGGGCACGGTCAATGCGGCAATCGACGGCGACGGCGATGTTACGATTGAGACCGAGACCGCCATCGACCTGCCGCCCGCGATGATCGGCGAGACCGGCATCGTGATCGAGGCACAGGGCATTGCGCTGCATCTTGATGCCTCCGATCCGCCGCCGGGGCAGCCGTCGGGGGTCAAGGGGATTGCCGTGGAAGCCGCAGCAGTCCACCTGCCGGGCGAGATCGGAGAGGTCCTGGGGCCACTGGAGATGTCGGAGGCCTTCATTGGCAATGGCGGATTTTCAGGCAGCATCGCCACCAGTTTTCCGGGCGGGCAGACAGTGGAACTCTTCGGGCTGGATTTCACGCTCGACGCGGTTGAGATCACCTTTGTCCAGAACGCGCTGACCGCCTCACGCATCGCGGGCACCATTGAGCTGCCCTTCTTCGATGAACCGGTGCCGGTGGAAATCGCGGTCAACCTCGACGGCAGCTTCACTGTGCGGCTCGGCAATGCGGCCAGCGGGCTTCACACGCTCGTCAAGCCGAATCTGCTGGAATTCGAGTTGGAGAGCCTTGGCTTCACCGTCGAAGACGGGCTTTTCGTCGCACGCATGTCCGGCACGATCCAGCCGCTTGCCGGGGGCCTCGATTGGCCCGGATTTCGCGTCGAGGAGCTGACCATCGACAGCGATGGGGCGGTGCATGTCGATGGTGGCTGGATCGACCTGCGCGATCAGTATTCGTTGAATTTCCACGGGTTCACGATGGAGATTACCCAGTTCGGACTCGGGACCGAGGACGACGGCACACGCTGGATCGGCGTCTCGGGTGGGCTGAAGCTGGTCGAGGGGCTGAAGGCAGGCGCCTCGGTGCGCGGTCTGCGCATCTCTTGGGGCGATGACGGCGTGGGCGCGGTCAGCTTCGACGGCGTGGGCGTGGAATTCGAAGTGCCCGATGTGCTGCTTTTCAAGGGCGATGTGGCCTATCGCGAGCTGGAAGTCGACGGCGAGACCGTGCATCGCTTCGACGGGGCGCTGGAATTGGAACTTTTATGTCTCGACATGTCGCTGGACGCCAAGCTGGTCATCGGGACGGCGGATGGGCCGCAGGGGCGCTACCGGTTCCTTGGGATCTATTTTGGTGTCGATCTGCCTGCGGGCATTCCGCTTTGGTCCACCGGCCTTGCCCTTTACGGGATGGAGGGGTTGTTCGCGCTCAATATGGAGCCCGACAAGCAGCCCGATGAACCCTGGTACGGCCTTGCCCCCGGTGAAGGCTGGTTCAAGCGGCCTGAGGTCGGTGTGACCGACATCAACAACAAATGGACCAACCGCCGCGACGCGCTGGCGGTGGGGGCGGGGATCACCATCGGGACTCTGCCCGACAACGGCTTCACCTTCAACGGGGCGATGCTGCTGGCCATCGTCTTTCCCGGGCCGATCATCCTGATCGAAGGCAAGGCGAACATCCTCAAGGAACGCAGTTCGCTCGGCGACGATCCGATCTTCCGCGCGCTGGTGGTGCTGGATTTCCGCGCGGGTGATTTCCTTGTCGGCATCGACGCGCGTTACAAGTTCAGTGACGGGGCGGAACTGATCGACATTTCCGCCAGTGCCGAGATGTATTTCTCCTTCTCCGACCCGGCGGCCTGGTACTTCTACCTTGGCCAGAAGGAACCGCGCGAGCGGCGCATCCGCGCCAAGATCCTGTCGATATGGGAGGCCAATTCCTACTACATGCTCGACAACAGCGGTCTCGGCTTTGGTGCCTGGACCGGCTACGATGTCGATTGGCGGTTCGGGCCGGTGCAGGTGGAGTTTGAGGCCTGGCTGGAAACCAATGTGGCCGTTTCCTGGGCACCGGCGCATTTCCATGGCGATCTCTGGGCGCATGGCAAGATTTCCGTGCGGGTCTTCGGCTTCGGGTTGTCGGTGGATGCCTATCTCGAAGGCGATGTGTTCGACCCCTTCAAGATTCTGGCCAAGCTGGAGGTAGGGGTGAATTTGCCCTGGCCCTTGCCGGACTTCAGCTTCGACATCACTCTGGAATGGAGTGATCCACCCGAATGGCCCTTGCCGCCGATTCCAGTCAAGGAAGTGGCGATCGAGCATCTCAAGGTAGGCACCACCTGGCCGCTGCCTCGCGCGGAAGGGTTGCTGGTACCCGATTACACCGGCGAGGATGGGCTGCGGCAAAGCTGGGATGAGGCGCTGCACGCAGGTTTCGACGCCAGCGGCCCACCCCCCGAGAACGCGCCGGTGGTGCCGCTGGACTGCCTCCCGCGCATCACGTTCGCGCGCAACGTGCACGATCAGGCCCGGGTCGGCGTCATGATCACGCCAGTCGAGCCCGAGCGCGAGCGCATTGGCGACCCAGCTGCCGATGAAGGTCCGGTGGCGATCAAGTACGAACTCACCACGGTCGCACTGGAGGCCTGGCGCGGCGGCAGCTGGGTCGAGGTTGCAAAGCGGGTCGAATCCACCGGGGGCGACCCGATGGATACCCTTGAGGCGGAGTCGCGGGAGCTGTTCGGGTCCTGGGCGCCAGTGCCGCCCCTGCCGGACGTAGGCGGGCAGACGCAGGGCCAGACCAAACTGTCAATCTGGTCCAAGAACCCCTTCGACTACACTCGCCGCACGGGCCGCGAATGGGAAGACTGGATTCGCGGGCGCTACCCGGACATGCCCTGCATAGACATCCCCGAACAGACACTGCGCTGCTGGGATTTCAACGACATTCCCATCGGTCAGCTGCAGACCAACGCGCTACCGCTGATCGGGATGGAACTGCGCTGGTGGCTGCATCCGGGCGACGATGGCCCGCTTTTTGCTTGGATCGAGGACCCAGATTTTCCCAACGTCGGCGTCCTGCCAAACGGTGCCGGCGGACCCAACAGGGGCATCTGCCTATCGGGCGGGTTCGTGGTCTCGGACACTTTCACGGCAAAGATTCTGCTGATCGCCCTGCCGCCTTTGCCGAACAACGGTGTCACTGTGCATTGCCGTGATACCGATGGCGCAATTGCCGCGGTCTATTTCGAGGACGGCAGCGTCGAAGCGGTGTTCGGAGCCACCCCGACCAACCCGTCGTTCGATGTGAACGGCACCAATGCGCGCTACGTTGTCATTTGGTGGCCATCCACGCTTTGCATGTGGCGGGTCTGCGTCAAGCAGGGCGCGAGCGAGGCTCAGATCGACGAGGCGCAGGAAATCGCACAACACAACGTGTCGGAGACCATCCGCTGGTCGCAGACCGGCATCGTATTGGACCACGACACGGACTACAGGCTGCGGATCGATACCCGCATCGACGCGTTGGGCACCTCACCGTTGTCGGGCAGCCGGGTCCGCACGCATACCGAGTACGCCTATTTCCGCACCGAAGGGCCGCCGGGACTGGCAAATCTGGACTTGCCGCTGGGCGTGCCCGACGCCGATGAAGCATCGCTGCGCAATGCCGACGGGCAGTTCGTGCTGGTAGACGGTAGTGCAGCGGGCGATGCCCGTGCGCTTGACAGCGATCTCAACGATCTGTCGCTTTACGTTGACCAGACGCTGCCGGTGACGGTGCCGTCCCGCGGCGAAAACCGGCCGCTGCCGCGCCCGGTTTATCGTGCCTATGACCTTGGTGTGACCTTCAACGAGGATTACGTAAGCCTGATGTACCGCATCGGCGGACGTGACCTCACGCTTTATGTCTTCGACAGCAACAACCGGCCCATTCGCGACGCGGCGGGCCGGCTGATTTCCGTGGAAAGCAGCTGGGATGTGGCCACAGACCTTGCGCTTGATCATCACGAGGCGACCTGGGTCGAGACCGTGAACCTGTCAAGTTGCGCGGGTATCGACACGCAGGACATCCCCCACGACGAGACACTGGCGACGCAAGGGCTGGTGCTGTGGCCCGACTTCGTGCATGAGGCGCGGCTGACACCATTGTTGCTGCATGAGCTTTTTGCGGGCGATCTGGAGGTCGGTGACACCGCGTCGGGCAGTGGAGCGCGGCTGGGCCGATGGCAGGTGCAGGACGACGGGACGGTTTCGGCACCTTCCGTCTGGACCGTGGGTGAAACAGGCACGCCGCCGGTGCGGCATGTCAGACAAAGTGCAAACATCTTCAGCCAACCTACCGAGGCCGCCGTGCCCGGCAAGGCTGGCACGATCCTGTTTCTCGCCGCATCGGATGACCTGCCCGCATCCCACCCGATGCAACCCGAAAACTGGACGGAGTACCGCCTGACGGTAATCCTGCGGGCGGGCGACAACGACGCGCTTGGACTGGTATTTCGCCGCGCGAGCGCGTCGCGCTACTACCGTTTCGCTATGGACCAGCAGCGCAGCTATCGGCGCCTGACCCGGCATCTCGACGGCAGAGTGCAGGTGCTGGGCGAAGACGATTTCACCTATCGCGAGGATCAGGACTATACGATCACCATCGAGGCCATCGGCGGCCGAATTGCTGTCTATGTCGATGGGGAGGAAGTGTTTCGCGTCCTTGACGAAACCTTCGAAAGCGGGGGTATCGGGCTTTATGGCTGGGCCCATGACGACGCGGTTTTTGCTGACATTCGCGTTGACGATTTTCGCCACAACGCGGGGGCGGTCTATTCTTTCGAATTCACCACTTCGGTCTATGCGCATTTCGCCCATCAGCTTCACGCGTTTCAGGATGAGCTGTGGTCGGGGGACCTGCCGGGGGGCGTGCTGACTGCGCTGCGCGATGCCGCCGTGCCGTTGGCGACAGTGCCGACGCTCGAGGAAGGGCGCGCCTGGGTCGAAGAGGCCGACGCGCTCGCGCTGGCCGCCCTGCTGAGTCAGGAACCGCCCCAGCTGCAACTGACCCGGATCGGTGAGAGGGACGCGCTTCTGGTGCAGGGGCCCGAACCCCTGATGCCCAACCGTGTTTCACTGACGCTTGAGCGCAGCGACGATCCCACACCTCGGACAGGTCTGCCCGGCAAGCTGAAGCTGACCGGTGTGACCCGGTCCGAAACCGTTGCGAACGCTGAAACCGTGTCGCTGTTGGTGCGGGAGGCGCATGACCCGTCCGGCACCCGGGTGGAACGCCGCAGCCTGCCCGGGCCGCTGGCCCCGCCGCCGCCGCTAAACGTTCTACTGGAGGACAGTTTCGACACCACGGCGGGGGTGCTCTTTGAGGAAACCTTCGGGCCCAATGCGCTCGATCTCTACGACATTCGCCACCAGGGCGCCCCGGCCCCCAACTGGCAGGTCGCGGGGGGGCGCATCGTGCAAAGTGCCAACACCTTCGATGGCTCTTTCAGCGCGGGCAACCTGCGCAAGCGCGGGACGGAGGCGCGGTTCGGACGTCCGGGCTGGGGCGACATCGAGCTTTCGGCGACGCTCAACTCCGGGGATGACGACAGCATTGGTCTGATTTTCAGGGCTGAGGCCGGGAACCGATTTTTGCGGTTCGAGCTTAACGGCCAGTTCGGCTATGCACGGCTGGTGCATGTGGACGGCAGCGCCGTGCGGCTGCTGTGGTCGGCACCCTTCACACTGGTCCAGGACCGCGACTATGCCCTGCGCATCCGGGTCTGGCGGCGGCATGTGCTGGTGATGATCGACGGGCATCCCATCTGCGATGTGAATGATGGCCAGATACCCCTGCGGGGTCAGGCGGGCCTTTGGTGCTGGGCCAATGTCGCTGCACGGTTCGGCGACATCATGGTTACCAGCTTGCACGCCGATCCGGTGCTCTGGGCACCTGTGCTCGACACGCTGGACGGATTTACTGTCCTCGATGCGCCGGGGGCCGAACAGGGGCCGAGCGATTGGCAGGTCCAGGCGGGTAGCATCGTGCAGACCTCGAACATCCATGTCCCCGGGGCAGGGCCCGAACGACCCGGAACGCAGCTGGTGGGCGGGCGCATCTGGCGGGATGCGGCGGTGAGCGTCCGCGTCACCCCGGGGGATGACGATGGTATCGGCGTCTGTGTCCGGGTTCAGGAGGACAACACCTATTATCGCTTCGCCTACGACGCGCAGGAGGGCATGCGTCGGCTCATCAAGGTGTTGGATGGCGTGGTGACGGTGCTTTGGCAGGCGCCTGGTGGCTATCCGGAGGACGAACACCGCATCACGCTTGAGGCGCGGGGCCCGCGCCTGTCGGTGTGGCTGTCGGGCACGTTGCTGGCCGAAGTGACCGACCGCGACATCCCGGAAGGCCGGATCGCCCTTTACAGCTATGCCAGCGCCGGTCTGCGGTTCGACGATCTGCGGGTCCTTGATACCGCACGGCGCGTCGGGGGTTGGCAGATCGTGGACGCCGGCACGGTGGGCGGCCCGTCCCGGTGGCGCATGGCCCGGGGTCAGCTGAGCCAGCTGAGCAACATCAACGGCGGTCTGACGGACGCGAGCTCGCCGGTCAAGCCGGGCACAATGGCCGTTAGGGGCAACCCCGGTTGGCGCAATCTGCGCATGATGGCGGAACTTTCATCGGATGACAACGACGCCATCGGGCTGGTCGTGCGGTACCGAGATCCCGAGAACTACTATCTTTTTGCCATCGACGCGCAGCGCGACTACCGGCGATTCGTGCGGGTCGCGGACGGCGAATACAGCACCCTCTGGAACGGCAGCGGGGGCTTCGTGCCGGGCGATGTCAACCTGCTGAGCCTCGACGCGGTGGGAAATCGTTTCTCTGGCGCGATGGGCGACACGGTCCTGTTCTCGGTCACGGATGATACCCATCCCGAAGGCCAGATCGGCCTCTATGCCTGGGGCAACGACAAGGCGCGGTTCCGCCATGTCGAGGTCCGCGAACCCCCGCAGAAGGCGCGCGCGCTGTTCTTCGACGACTTCGTCGGCCCGGCACTCGCACCCTGGAGCGTGGTGGACGGCGGCAACGAGGCTGGCCCGTCCGAATGGACGATGGGCGGCGGGGTGTTGCGGCAGGACAGCAACATTCATTCCACCCCCTTCACGGCCACCGGGCCGGACAAGCAGGGGACCTACGTGACCGCAGGTGATGCCGCATGGACGGATATTCTGCTTGAGGTCGACGTGGTGGCGGAGGACGACGATGCCTTTGGCGTGATGCTGCGGCTGCGGGACGATGACAATTACTATCGCTTCACTCTGGACGCGCAGCGCAATGTCGCCCAGCTCGTCCTGTGCGCGGGCGGCGTCTTCACAACCCTTTGGCAAGGTCGGCGCGGCTTCGAAGAGGGCCGTCGCTATCGCCTGGCGGTGCTGGCCGAAGGCAGCCGGATCGCCGGGTTCTTGGATGGTGTTCTGATGTTCGAAGTAAACGATGGCACCCACCTTGACGGTGCCATCGGCCTTTACACCTGGGCGATGGAAGGCATCGCTTTCTCACGATTGCGGGTCTATCCCGCAGCCTTGGCAACGGAGCTTGCACTTGACGAGGATTTCGCCGTGTTCCGCGCCTGGCGATGGGCCCTTACGGACGATGGCACCGCAACGCCAACCCGCAGTTTCGCCGTAGATGATGCAGGGTTGAGCCGGGCGGATGTGACGCCGGAAAGCCCTGCCGCGACCGTTGCTGTTGCCGGCGATCTCGCGTGGGGCGACTACCGTGCCACAGCTGTGCTGCGCGCGGACGGACCCGGCCAGGTGGGCCTTGATGTGCGGCGTGGGCCGGAAGGGCACTACCGATTTACAGTCGGGACCGGCGACCAGATCCGGTTCTCGCGCTTTGATGGGAGCGCGGAGACCAATCTGTGGTCCGGCACGCTGCCCATCGCCACCGACGCGGATCTGGCGCTGAGTGTCGACTGTGTCGGCACCCGCTTCACGCTTTATCTCAACGCCGAGCCCCTGGCGGAGTTACGCGATGCCGACGGGCACCTGCAGGGTGCAATTGGCCTTTTTGCTGGGGATCACGCAGGCGTGTCCTTCCGACTCGCCCGTGTCGGATTGCCCGTATGGGTGCCCTACTACCGTTTCGCTCAGACTGGACCATTGGCGGATGGCACGCGCCTGCGCATCCATTCGGGTTCCGCCGCCGATCCCGGCACTGCCGACCCGCTTGAGATCAGCTTGTATGCAACAAGCGCCTTCGAGGCGGGCGAGCCGGTGTTGGGCGATGAAGAAATCGACCTGCGCATCGTCACTGCGGAGGGTGTCGAACACCGCACCCGGTTCCTGTCAGAGGACAGCTTTGCCGTGGTACCCATGTGGCGTCTGTCGAAGGCTGACGGGACGGCGATGGTGCTGCTGGCGGAAACCGGCGCGCTGGAGCGCGGCAGCTACAGGCTGCGCGCGACTTTCCAGCGCAATGCCAGCGGCTTGCCGGTGCTGTCCGAACGCGGCGAGACAGGTGCGGAAGTGGCGGAGTTGCTGTTCCGTTTGTAGCATGACCGCGCGAGGTGCACCCAAAGAGGCAAGTCTTGCACGGGCCACCAGATGCTCGATCCATACCGGCAACACAGATTTGTGCTGTGAGGCATAGAATTGACTTCTATAGCTCAAAAATGATCTATATGTGAGTTATAGAAAGGAATTCTATAACTCATGGCATGGAACTGGCAGATATCCGGTTGGCCGGATTTCCGGTACGACGAAGCAGAGCTGGCGCCACTCGAGCAGCGATTCCTGCTGTCGTCAGGCGAAGTCCTGGGCGCCGTCCACCATGTCAGCCCGTCAGAACGTGATCAACTCCGCATCGACCTGCTGAGCGATGAGGCCATGAAAACCAGTGCCATTGAAGGCGAGATGCTGGACCGGCGAAGTGTGCAATCCTCAATTCGCCGACACCTCGGATTGGAACCGGACAGCTATTCGAACAAACCCCGAGAACAGGGCGTGGCCGAAATGATGGTCGACGTGTACTCGAGCTATGCGGAGCCTCTCACACATGAAACGCTGTTTCGGTGGCACGAGATGCTCTTGTCTTTTGACAAACGGTTGGAGGCGATCGGGTCATATCGGCAGCACGAAGATGCCATGCAGATTGTCTCTGGTCGTCTTGATCGCCCGGTCGTGCATTTTGAGGCCCCACCGTCTGGGCAGGTTCCCGATGAGATGAACCGGTATGTCGACTGGTTCAACCGGACAGCCCCAGGTGCGGAAAAGCCTTTGCTAGCATTGACGCGCGCCGGACTGAGCCACCTCTATTTCGAAAGCATCCATCCATTCGAGGACGGGAATGGTCGCTTGGGTCGAGCCCTGGCCGAAAAGTCTCTGGCACAGAATATCGGCCAGCCAAGCCTCATTGCGCTCGCCTTCACCATCGAGCGAAAACGGAAGGACTACTACGATCAACTTGAGCGCCATCAGAAGACGCTGGATGTCACGCCTTGGCTTGTATGGTTTGCAGAGGCCGTTCTGGAAGCGCAGCAAGTCACCCTAAACCGCGTGGGCTTCTTCATTGCCAAGGCGCATTTCTACGACCGGCATCGCGATGCGTTGAATGAAAGACAGGCCAAGGTGATCGAGCGCATGTTCCGAGAGGGGCCTGAGGGGTTCGAAGGTGGCTTGAGTGCGGAGAACTACATCTCGATCTCCGGGACATCGCGTGCAACTGCGACGAGGGATCTGCAGGAACTCGTCGAGCTTGGCGCCCTCACGCGGACTGGCGAACGCCGATACACACGGTACTGGCTCAAGCTTGAGCAGCCGGGTGGCTAGCTCGCGATCGGCAGGGAGTGGGCGCATTCTGTGGAAAACAACGTGTTTGCGGGTGCAGAAAGCGGGGATTTGAACGGCGTGCGCGTGCCTTTCTGATCAGGCTTTTCGCATTTGCTGCGGTGCAGGAAAGATCTTGGCCAGTTTGCGGAGGTTCTGGGCGGTGGCGGCGAGGAGGAATTCATCGTTGGCGCCACATGGGCCTCGTAGTCGGAGCCGGCCCAGACCGAGAATGCGTTTGAGGTGGGCGAAGAGCATCTCGACCTTCTTTCGGAGCTTAGCGGAGGCCTTGTATTGGGGCGTTTTGCGGATGGCGCGTGCCAAGTCACGAGCGTCTTCGTGCTCTTCACGGGTGATCATGCGGCAGTCGGCCCTAGGGCAGCATTTGGGTTTGGACGTGCAAGCCTGACACGTGTGTTTGAGAGCCTGGTATTTGGCGACGCCCTTACCGGTTGGACCGCGCTTGGGGTCCGAATAATTGCGGCGGAACTGCTTCAGCGCTTCGCCCTCGGGGCAGATGCATTGGTTGTTCTCAGCATCCCATTCGAAGTCGGCACGTGACCAAGTACAGTCGGTGCGACCGGCTTTGTCGATAACCGGAATGTGGGGCGCGATCTTGCGCTTCACCAGCCAGTCCAGCATCGGGCCGGAGCCGTAGGCGGTGTCCGCGATCAGCCGTTCGGGGTGCAAATCGAACCGGGTCTTCACACGATCCAGCATTGTCTTTGTTGAGCCAACTTCGGCCTGTCGGATCGAGCGCGTGGCTTCGACATCAAGGATGACACCATGGTCTGTGTCGATGAGGTAGTTGTCTGAATAGGCAAAGAATGCTGGACCTTTGCGCGCTGCGGTCCACTGGCTTGCGGGGTCAGAAAAGGATGTAAACTTGGGCTTTACAACACTGGCCGCGCCGAAGGCGGCCTCATCCAGCGTGTCGAGATACTCCTTCACGGCGCGCGGCGCAGCTTCGACATCAATCCGACCGGCGTTCCATTCTTCTTTTGATGCAGAGAACTGTTTGTTCGCATCCGCTTCGATCAAGCTGGCGTCGATGGCCATGCGCTGGCCGCTGACAAGGCCTTCCTCAATGCACCGCGCCACAGTCGTCTCGAATAAGTGGCGTAGCAGTTCGCTCTCGCGGAACCGCCCATGTCGGTTCTTCGAAAAGGTGGAGTGGTCAGGAACACGGTCGGTCAGATCGAGGCGACAGAACCAGCGATACGCGAGATTCAGGTGCACCTCTTCACAAAGCCGACGCTCGGAGCGGATGCCGAAGCAATAGCCTACCAGCAACATGCGGATCAGCAACTCTGGATCGACTGACGGACGACCAGTGTGGCTATAGAAGTCTGTCAGATGCGCGCGAATGCCGTCCAGATCGACAAACCGATCAATCGATCGCAACAGGTGATCTTGCGGGACATGATCTTCCAGCGAGAACTCGTAGAACAGCGCTGCCTGAGCTTCCTGCTTCGGTCCCATCATCGCCAATCCCTCCCTACAGAAAGAATTGAATCAGGGACTCATCAGTCGATCAAGGAAGAGTTTTTCAACAGAATAGGCGGATACTGTTGAAAAACTCCAGTATTCGCGAAAACAGGTAAAATACTTCCCCGTAGGAGGCCTATCCGAAAATTCGGCGAGGGGGTCGGCCTAAGACCAGAATTGGCAATGTCGGGATAGTCCTCGACCGCTTCACGCCCGAAGAATGTGCAAACTACTTCCAGAACGCAGGCTACGCTTCCGTCAAAACCTGAAGCACTCCAGCCCGCGCCGATCATTCCAGTGCGCTGCGTTCCACGACACTGCCACCCGAGGTCAGTTGATCGTTGGGATGCACGATGACGGCGGTGCCAGGTTCCAGCCCATCCGTCACCTCGGCAAACTGCGCACTCTGGCGCCCGATAGAGACCATCCGCTGGTCTGCGACCCCATCCACGGCGACAAAGACCGCCCAGTCCCCGTTCACCTTGAAAAGCGCGCTCAGCGGGACAAGCAGCGCATCGTCTGTGCGCCATTCGGTGATCCGTACGAAGACAGCAAAGCCATCGCCAAGCTGTCTGCGATCGGCAATCGGGCTGGTGATGTCGAGGATCGCATCAAGGCGCTGTTCCTCGATCCCGAGGGCAGAGACCTTGGTTTCCGCGGCGGGGGCGATACGGGTCAGCGTGGCGGAGAGCGGTATCGGGCCGCCCCAGCGTTCGACGACGGCCTGCGCACCGGGCTGCAGGCGGACGGCATCGCTGGACAGAAGATCGGCCACAATTTCGAGCTCCGCCGGATCACCGACGCGCAAGAGGGGGGCACCTGTCATGACAGGGCGCTCGCTGGTGTCCACGACGCTGAGGACAACGCCATCGGTGGGGGCGGTGATCTCAACACAGCAGCTGCCATCGGCGCCGCCATTGACCTCGGGATTCAGAAGCATGGTTTCGGCGCGGTCGAGCGTGCTGCGCGCGATGTCGATGCGGGCCTCTGCGGCCTCGACAGCAGTCTGCGCGACGGCAAGGCGTTGTGCTGCGTCCTCCAACCGGGTGAACGAGGCGACCCCGCGCGCAACCAGCGTCTGCGTCCGCTCGTACTGCGACTGAGCGAGATTGTGTTCTTCTTTGGCGCGGGCGAGGTCGGTTTCGGCGACATGCAGCGCGGCCTCTGCCTCTGCCACGCTGGCCTGCGCCTGCAGGAAAGTCCGACTATCCAGCAGGACCGGGGCCGCGGGGCGCACCGTCGCGATAACGGTCTCACCAGCGATGACCGGATCACCCTCAGTGACCGGAGAGCGTAGGGCGGTGCCGGTGATCGGGCTCGCGATGTCGTAAATCTCTTTCACGCGGGTGACGCCATCTGCGTTCACCGTCACCTCCAGCGGGCCGCGCGCGATGATGTGCAGATCAACCGGTACCGGGTCATCCTGAAAGGCGACATAGCCCAGACCGATCAGCATTGCGGCGCCAAGGGACAACAGCCCGATTGTGCGTGGCTTCAAAGACATGGGTCTACTCCCGTACTTTCATTACAGAAACGAGGTCTTGCTTATCCAGACGGCGGCGCACCACCATGACCGAGGCAAAGCTCGCGATCAGGACGATCAGGCTGGCCTTGGCAAAGACGGCCGGGCTGACCACCAGTGGCAGGTTGTAAAGGTCGCTCGAAAAGCTAGTGAACATGCCAGTTGCGATCACCATGCCGATATACCAGCCCAGTGGTTGCGCGAGGACCGCCAGCAACATCGTTTCACCGATCAGGATGTAAGAGACCTCTGACCGGGTGAAGCCAAGGATGCGCAGGCTGGCCAGTTCGCGCGACCGCTCCGAAAGCTGGATACGCGCGCCGTTGTAGGTGACCCCGATAGTGATCAACAGGCCGATGGTGATGTAGATCGTGTTGATGATCCCGATGTTCTGCTCGATCGTTTCAGAAAACGACCGCCGCGCGTCGGTCATCATCACGACACTGGTCAGGTTGGGGATGTCCTTCAGCTCTGCGTGCAGGGCATCGATGTCTGCGTCATTCAGCGAGACGTTGATCGTGGAAATCCGTGGCGACTGGCGCAGAAGGGCGTTGACGTCATCAAGGTCCATGTAAGCGCCGATCCCGAAATACTGCGCGATGGTGTCGGTGACCATCAGCGCATGGGTCTCTTTCCTGTCGCCAAGGAACGTGGCCTCGACCGTGTCACCAGGGCCGACATCCAGATGCGCGGCCAGACCATCCGTCAGCACGACGCCGCCAGGGGGCACGTCGACTTGCGCGCCGGTGCTGTCGATCACCCGGCTGAGGTCCGTGCCGGGCGGGTTGGCCTGAATGCTGGTGCGCTTTTCATGGATGCCGTTGCGCAGCACGACGGGGTGAAACTGCTGCCCTTCTGAGGACAATACTGCTGGCAGGTCCACCGCGGCCTCTGTCACGCTGAGGGGCATGTCATGCGACATGACCAGCATGCCATCCTGCCGGTTGCTTTCGTAGAAGGCGCTGTCGATGATCTTGTCGAGCGAGGGCTGGAAGAACGAGGGCGAGACGATGGTCGAGACCGCAAGCGCAATCCCCAGAAGCGTCAGACCGCTGCGAAGGGGCCAGCGCAGAAGGCTGCGCAGGATCATCACCGTGGGCTGTGAAAGCCGCATGGCCGCCATAGCCCGGTCGATGAGGGAACGTTTGAAGTTCGGGGGGGCAGGGGGCTGCATTGCGATGGCGGGCGCGAGCCGCGCAGCCCTGACTGCCGCGTTCGCCGCACCCAGCGTCGTGGTCAGCAAGGCCGCGATCGCCGAAGCACCGTAGGCCCAACCAGAGGTGCTGAAGATCAGGAAGGGAAAGTCGAAGTACTGCGCGTACTGCCTGGCCATGTCGCGCGCCAACCACGTCCCGCCAGCCCAACCGATCAGAATGCCCCCCACGGCGATCAGCGCGGCCAGAAGAAGGTAATGCAGACAAATCTCGAGATCGGAGTAGCCGACCGCCTTCAGTAGGCCAATCTGGCTGCGTTCCAGCGCGATGATCCGCCCCATGACCATGCTGACGAGAAAGGCCGAGATGCCGAAAAAGATCGGCGGCAGGATCGAGGCCATGACGCGCTGCTGCGTGATCTCGGATGAGATGAAGGCGTCCGAGATCTGGAATTCCCGGCCCACGGCGCCAAGCGAGCCGTAGGGGTCAAGCAAGCGGTCGACAGAGTCGATCACGTCGGCCTCTTGCGCGCTGGCGGCGAGTTTCAGCGTCACATCGTTGAAGGCACCCGTCATATCAAAGGCCGCGTTCACCGCCGCCTGCGGCATCCACAGGATCCCGAAGGTTGCGTTGTTGGGCAGCAGGGCACCCGGCCCGATGGTATAGATAAACTCTGGCGATTGCGCGGTGCCGGTGATGGTCAGCCGCCGTTTCTGACCGTTGAGATTGGCAAAGAAATGATCGCCGATGCGCAGTGCGTTGGCCTCGGCGAAGTTTGTATTGACCATGACCCCACCCGTGGCATCCGGATGGGGCAGGCGGCCGGAGTTGATGATCGGTACGTTCAGCCGCGGCGCGCCATCGTCAGGCAGCGAGATGATCTGCCCCGTCACGCTAACGGAGCTGCCCGGCACATCCAGCACCGCATAGCCCGTGGTGCGCGTCTCCACCGCCCAGACACCATCGAGCTCGGCCAGTTCCGCCGCCAGCCGGTCGGGAGCACGCTTTACCGTGGTGAAAACATCGGCAAAGCGGTTGCGTTCATAATAGGTATCGCGGGTGTCGCTGAGCGAATTGTAGGTCCCAAGGCCGCCCAGAAGCGTGGTTACACCGCAGGCGAGTACCATGGCGATGGCTAGCGCCTGTTTCCACAACCGCCCGAAATCACGCAATAATTTACGGTCGAGCGCCTGCATCACCAAACAAGCTCCTCTGCCGACATGCGGGTGTCGTTGGTGTGCACGCTGCTGATCTTGCCGTCCTGAAATTGGATCACCCGGTGCGCCATGCGCTGGATATCGGCGTTGTGCGTGATGATGACGGTGGTGGTGCCAAAGCGGCGGTTGATCTCTTCCAGCACCTGCAGCACCTGAATGCCGGTCTTGCTGTCGAGCGCGCCTGTGGGTTCATCACACAGCAGGATTTCGGGCCGTTTCGCGATGGCGCGGGCGATGGCCACGCGCTGTTGTTCGCCGCCCGACATCTCTGAGGGGAAATGATCCAACCGGTCGGCGAGATCGACCATCGCGAGTGCCTCTTCCGCCGGCATCGGATCGTGAGAGACATCTGTGACCAGCTGCACGTTCTCGCGCGCCGTCAGGCTCGGGACGAGGTTGTAGAACTGGAAGACAAAGCCCACATGATCGCGCCGGTAGCGCGTGAGGCCGCGGTCGGGCAGGTCCGTCAACTCCTTCCCGCGAAACCAGACGCGGCCCGTGGTAGCCCGATCCAGCCCGCCCAGGATATTGAGCAAGGTCGATTTCCCGCTGCCCGACGGCCCCAGCAGCACCGCCATTTCACCGGCGTAAAGCGACAGGTCGACACCGGCGAGGGCAAAGACCTTCACCTCACCGGTCTGATAGACCTTGGTGATGCCTTCGGTGCGGAAAACGATTTCAGGCACGCGGTGCTCCCCCAAGGTAGTGGCGTGAACAGGGGCGAGTATTTCTGCGCTGCCGCAGTGGGGCATTGATCAAAATCAATAACCGCGCCGCGTGATCCTCTATTCTGAGGTGCCACTGCACCCTAATTAATCAGATTCTGCGGATCCTCGCGGATTCCCGGGCATTTTGTACTCTTAGTTCCAATATGCCCATAAACTGCGTTTCAGGTCTTACCTCGACGCCCATCGCTTTCTGAAAGGGCGATCTCTTGAACGGTACACCAAAGCCGTGGAGAGCTGTCCAGAGATCTGACTGTCTGGCAACTAAGGGTACAGTTTGCCGCTGATAACAAACGAAAATTTCAACTGAGATTCTGATTAATTAGAGCACAGCGACAACAGTATCGTTGGGATGAACAAGTGTCCGCATTGAGTCGTCCATGGCCGGGCTGTTGTTCTCACCGCGGCCAATGCCGCGCGGCCTCCGAATTCAGCAGCGAGCCCAATGTTACTTCACCGAGGCAACGCAGCGAAAGTCTGGAATGGAGGCTCGTCGCGCTTCAGCACTAGTTAGCCTGAATCTGACCGCCTGTGTGAAGCCGGACAAACTCTGCGATCTTGTCCGACACTGCTTTGTCGTGCCCAAGCCAGAGATGGCCACCTGTAGGAAAAATCTGCAGTTGCGCCTCCGGCATCCTGTCCGAAACGATTTGCGCTGTCTGTGCTGTTCCGAAGCGATCATCGTCGGCGGAAATGATGAGCGTTGGCGTTTCCACTTGTGAAAAGTCGATATCCGTTGGTTGTCCCGCATACCTGCCATCATTGGCCATCCCCTTGGCGCGCAAACTGACTGGCATCAATTCATTCAACACGAGGTTGGCCCTTTCACGCTCGGAAGCAGACACCGTCTCCAAGAGTTTTGGGTCAGTCGCCAACAAAGTGCCGATCAGCTGGTTTGGTGCTAACTTCAGAGCAGCCCAGAACCAGCGATCCGATAAAAGGAGCCTTTTCACAAAGAATTGCTGCGTGCGGGTGAATTCGACAGGATCACGATTAGTCAGATTCATGGCGGGAACAATAAGAATCAGGTGTGAACAACGGTCGGGGTGACAAAGGGCAAAGTAAGCTGCTGACAGCGCACCAGCTGAGCCACCCGCAATAGGAATTCGGTCAATGTTCAATGCGTCCAACAGGTCCACAAATGCATCCGCTTGGTTTTGAGGCGATGGATCAGTTGGGAAACTGCTGCGAAGATATCCAAAGCGTGAGGGCGCAATGACCTGAAATCCGTTGGATATTATTCCTCCGGCAAAGCGCAGACCGTGATCAAAGCCGCCTCCTGTTCCATGTATCATCAAGAATGGCTCTCCGTGGCCTTGGACGGCGTATTCGAGAGCGCCAAAACGAGTTTCTGTTAGCCTGCTTCTCTGAGCAACTCGCGCATGAGCAGCTGCAACTGTCTCCCGGTAGGATGCAACTGCATAGCCGCTACCAAATAGCGCGGCGGCAGATACAGCGGCCAGTCCAGTCATCAAACTTCGCCTTGAAATAGACAACACTTCGTCTCCACAAAGGGACCCAATTCCTAGTCATGTAGTGATGATCCTTCCGATCCGATTGATGTTTATCAAAGCCCGACATCATGCGAACATACTAAACAGCATGAAAATCGGACATCCGGGCCAAGAGAACCAAGGGCCGCTTTTATTCGTCGTCCCGAGATTTGTCATCGCGATACCCGACTGACTGCAGCGAATGGCAGCTTTGCGGGCTGCAACCGCAGCATCTTGACATCGTGCTGAGAGTCCCCAACGGGCCGACACTTTTCCAGATTTGTTCTTGACCTGGAGTTACTCAAGGCCGGTATCAGCATAGGCACTGGAGGTCTTTCGTGATGCGCATCTCTGAAGCTGCGGCCCGGTCGGGGCTCAAGGTTGATACAATCCGATTTTACGAGGCAGAGGGGCTCGTCCCGAATATAACGCGCAGTTCTGACGGGCAGCGGCGGTTTTCGCAAGAGAATGTCGACTGGCTGACACTGCTTTACTGGCTTCGCGAAACCGGTATGCCGATGAAGGTGATGCAGCGGTTTGCGGCGCTTTATGCGCAAGGGGATGCGACCATCCCAGATCGCAAGAGCATCCTGCTCGATCACTCCCGGCTTTTGGCCAAACGCCGCGACGATCTTGATCGGTGTGACGAGATTCTCGCCAGAAAGCTCGAAATCTATGAGGAGTATCTGCGATGAAAATCATCCTCGTCGGTGCCTCAGGCGATGTCGGGCGGGCCGCCTTTGCCGAGCTTTCGCAGCGTCACGACATTATTCGCGTTGGTCGAAACTCCGGGGACGTGCGCGCCGATATCTCTGACCTTGGCTCTATCGAGGCGATGTATGAAGAAGTCGGGACCTTCGATGCGCTCGTCTCAGCCACTGGTCATGTTCATTTCGCCCTGCTTGCGGAGCAGACGAATGCGTCGCTGAAGCTAGGGCTTGAGGCCAAAGTGATGGGGCAAATCAACCTTGTTCTGGCGGGGATGAGGTGGCTCGCGGGCAAAGGCTCCTTTACATTGACCAGTGGTGTTCTTGACCGCGACCCGGTTGTTGCAGGTACTGGAGCAGCGTTGGCAAACGGTGCGCTTGCGGGCTTCGTGAAAAGCGCCGCGATCGAGATGCCCCCGGGGGTGCGGATCAACGTGGTGAGCCCCGGCCTGCTCGACGTGTCCGAGCGCCGCTATGGCACCCTGTTTCCGGGCCATGAGAGGGTGCCGTCGGAGCGGGTTGGACGAGCGTTTGCCAAATGCGTCGAGGGGGCGATCACTGGTCAAGTGGTGATTGTGGCGTGAGGGTCGCTTATCTTATCGAGCCGCCGTTCAACTATGTGAACGATGCAGGAGCCGTGACCGGATGCGAGGTTGAGTTGGCGCGGTACGTCGTTGATCAACTCGGTATTGGTGACGTTGAGTTTGTCGAAACCGAGTTCGCCCAGCTTCTGCCCGGTCTGGCCCAAGGCGACTGGCAGATGACCACAGGTCTTTTTGCATCCCCTAAACGGCAGCGCGTTGCTTCGTTCAGCAGGCCGATCTGGGCCTTGCCGGATGGATTACTTGTCCGGGCAGAGGATGCGCAGCGCTTGGCTGGATATCGGAACCTTGCCGTTACGGGTGATCTGAAACTTGCTGTCATACGAGACCAGGTACAGCATGTGACGGCCCTTGAACTCGGCGTGATGCCCAGCCAGATCCGCGTGTTTGAGACCTACGTGGATGCTGCACGGGCGGTGCAGGATCGGACGGTCAGTGCCTTTGCCAGTGTTACTCGCGCCCACGAAGGCTTTCTTCGAACGAACAATGCCGCTGACCTCGCCGTCGTGAACGTTCCGTTTAAGGAAAGGGCGCCGGCGTTCGGGTGTTTCGCCTTCGGGCTTTCCGCCAATGACCTTCGAAACCGTGTAGATCAGGTTCTGAACACGTTCATCGGCGGTGCTAAGCATCGACGATTGATGACAGCGTTCGGGTTTGCGGACAGTGAGGTTGATCGCATCCTTTGACCGCAGCGACGGCGAGACTGCCCACGAAAGCGGGTGCCATTCCCTGCAACCGCCATCAGTCGACTACCTGATGAACGCCGGAAGGCTCAGCCAATGTTTCACTCGGGTGAATGTCGGCGAAGATTTCAATGATGTTATGCTCCGGGTCGCGGAAAAACACCGTCCTGTGGGGCCAGTCCTGGTTTGTCGGAGGCTCGATCACGTCGATGCTGTCTGCGACCAGCCTGTCATAGGCGAGATCGACATCGGCTGGCGGTACGCGAAAGCTGATCTGAATGGATGCGGACGGCGCCGGGAGGCTTGGCCCGTCGTAGGGGCGACCGCGTTTTCTTAGACCAAGAAACAACGTGCCGACCCGAAAGAAAATCATCCGGTCCGGAAATTCCTCCTCGACTTGGAACTCGAACAGCCGCTCGTAGAACGCTTTCATCTTCGCGAGGTCATCGCAAAGAAGGATCACGTAGTCCAAACTGCGAATGGCTTTGAAACCTTCATGTTTGTTCATGGCTATCCACCCTCAGTATTTTGGTTCGTGAAAGCGATCGTCGGGGATCACGGCAATGGGGGCGACTTCCACAAGAAGGTCGGGTGTGATCAGCCCGGCGGCTTGGATGAGAATGCTGACGGGGCCGTGCGCCAATTGCAGGCGTTCGGCGCGGACTTTCTGAATGGCGGGCATGTCTGCCGGATCGAGGTAAAAGACGGTCAACGACACGATGTCGTCCAAACTCCCGCCCACCGCCTTCAGGATGTTTTCGACATTGTCGAAGCATTGCCGGGCCTGCGTTTCACAGTCGCCTTTTCCGATGACAGTCCCATTCTGGTCCCAGGCGACTTGCCCCGTCATGTGAAGGACGCGGCCTTTCGGTTCGACCACGCCATGATGGAAGGGGCGCCCGAGTTGCGGCCATCCGGTGGGAGGATTGTATCTGATCGTCATAGGACCCCCTTTCTGTTTGTTGAGAGGATTTGAGTGGATGGGCCTGCTTTGTTCAAACGATAGAAATTGAGCGCGAGGCTTAGAAAATCTCGGTCTACTGCGCCGGGCGCCTGTGCTAGGAAGCGCCATGACCTATCGAATTCCGTCCCTGAACGGCCTCAAGGCGTTTGAGGCGGCCGCGCGGCATCTGAGTTTCAAGGCGGCAGCAGCCGAGCTTGGGGTTACGGCGGGTGCCGTCAGTCAACAAGTGAAGCGATTGGAGATGTCCCTTGGCATTTCGCTCTTCCGGCGGTTGCCACAGGGATTGCTGTTGACGCGAGAGGGCGCGGCTTATCTCCCCGATGTTTCGCGCGCTTTCGACGTTTTGACAGACGCGACCGAAGCGGTTGCTCCTGCGCTCAACGGTCGCAAATTGAGCATAGGCGTGGATCCCCTTGTCGCCGACCGTTTGCCAAACGGATGGCCCCGGCATTCAAAAGAGCTTGAGCCCTATGTCCGGGAGACGCGGACAACGGATGACGTCGAACTGATCTGGTCTAACGACCTTGATGCGCTGCTGCTTGCCGCCAAAACACGACATGGCTCCCTTTCAGAGCGTGCCATTTCCTTAAATGGAATCACGGCACCTCTGTATTTCGTGACCAGACCTGGTTTGGCAGAGTGTCGTCAATCACGTGCAATAATTGAAGCTTTGGAACCGTAGGATCCAAATACACTCCGACAGTATGCCCGACTCGTTGGAAATCTAGCAGTCGCGAGTGTCCGCTTTGCGGGCTGCGACTGCAGCATCCAAATTAGGTGGCCAATGTCGGCTACACCACCGCTGCCAACTGCCTTCCGGTGTACTTTGATCTGTGTTGGAATTCTGATGTGGAATGACCCCCGTGAAACTTGGATCGAAGGGCAGTTCCGATGTTAACACCAGCAGTGGCGAGAAAGCGGCGCGAACACTCTGCGACTGCTCTGAACCTGCCACCAAACATCTGAGCCTGTCTTGTCGGATTAAGAGCTCGTCTGGTAGAAGGTCTTTAACTTCTTTGGCGTCGGGGGCGTTCCGCGCTGGAATTATCAGAAGCGAGGATCTCCCTGCCGCCTCGAAGACCGAGGCTGTCTGGTGAGCCGGAGTGTCGATGACTACGTGTGTCCAATTTTCCCGCCTTAGCTGATTGAGAACAGCTTTGAGGTAGGGAGCAGTTGTTGCGCGAATGTACTGAATATCCCCCTCGCAAATTGATCCAGCCTGCATTGTCTCGGCCCATCGACCAAGAATGCTGTGGTCTGGCACAGCACCATGTCCTGTCGACACGAGTCGTTCCTCAAGTGGAACCGCATATCCTGCATCAACGAGAGCAACGCGCTGGCCGATTGAGGCCAGTCCGAACGCAAGCGCAGCAGAGGTGGTTGTCCGACCAGTTCCACCCTTGAAACCGAGGCACGAAATAATGTGCAGGTTTGGCTCCATTTCAATTCGTTCCTCTAGTGGCGATGACTTGCATGCAGTTCTCTTCGCCTAGGAGGCTCTTTGTCCTGGTTTGAAGCGCTTATATATCTTCGATAAAGGAAATATATCTATTTTTTAGATAATCTGACAAGTAGATTAACGCTCGTCGCGAAGGAGATCGCGGCGATTGGCTAAGACCATTAGAAGCAAAGGCCATGAAACGCTGTGCCAAGCGCTCATTGAAGCCAGAAAATCAGCCGGATTGACGCAAGCAGAGTTGGCAGACCGTTTGCGTTGCCATCAGTCCTTCGTTGCGCGCATCGAAAGCGGGGAGCGCCGGATCGATGTCGTTGAACTTATTGTTCTAACACGAGCTCTTGGAATAGCGATCGAAGATACAGTTGCTTTGGTCGAACACAGCACGCCTAAAGATCATCGGATCTGACCTAGCTTCGCGGTTGAGCACATGTAGCCGGAGAATTAACGGGAGAAGAATGCGAGAGGACTGCAGGCTAGTATGAGTTCTGATCCAATAGCCACGGTCGGGAGTCAGGACCGTCACCGTTCTGACTAAGACTAGCGGTTCTAAAACCCCCGGACGCCTAAATACTCTAAGACACACCCAAACCCGGATGAAAAGCGCAGTCGCATTCTGCGCCTTCAGCCATTCGATGCCAGCCTGGCTCACGGCTACGCCGCGCTCAGCTCTGTCAGAGCGGCAAACCATGCTTATGCATCCCGCGTCATCACTAAAGGCAAGGTGTGGACTTCCTCCCACCCGCATCTTGATCAGCCTCGCAGTTGAGGTGTCAAAATCTTTATGGTTGCTCATTTGAGCACTCCTTTGTTCTGGAGCGCTGACAGTCGGTTCGGGTCACACGGACGCACATCAAGCCGACAGCCAGCGCAACCGTGGTTGCGTTAGACTTGTCGGCGAGTTCTCAGCACTTTGGAAGGAACCACTTACGGCGACAGACATGTTAATCTGCCGCCGCCAAAAAGCTGTTGTAGCGAAACATCTCCAATTGCCAGTGTCAATAATGATCTTTGGTGGACCCATGGCATGGATTGATGTTTTGACAACCCGACGGGCTCCGTCACTTCACCGTAGCTAAGAAAAAATTAACCAAGTCGGTTGACTCCGTGAGCCCCTATGTGCAACTTGGACCTCGGGGCATATCGCAAGGAGACCAACCTATGACCACAGAACTTGGGAAGGAACTGCGGAAATTGCGAATTGACGAGGACGAGCGCTTGCTCGACATGTCGCGGCGGCTTGAGAAATCCTCGGCATTCATTTCCGCTGTTGAACGCGGCACAAAGAGCCCACCTTCGGGCTTCGAAGAAGCTGTTATCAAGACCTACCGGCTAGTCGGCGATGCTGCAGAAATTATGCGGAGAGCTGCAGACCGATCACGTAAGGCATTCACAATTGAAGCAGGCAGCCCACTGGCACGAGACACCGCCGGTTTGATGGCTCGCCGAATGGACAGCCTGTCAGAGGATGAACTTAACAGCATCTTTCAAATTCTCAGCAAGAGGGATGAAAAATGAGTTCCGGGGAAGACTTCAAAGTTCCGCCTCTTAGCTGGCCAACCATCGGAGCAAAGGCGGATCGATTCCGTGCGCAATTTGGTTTGCACAAGTCACCCAAAGTTCCGGTGATAGAGCTGATAGAGCAAGTGTTAGATTACCAATTGAACTTGGTCCGTTTCGAAGTGGGATCGCACAAAGAGATGGGTCGTGCGGAGGGATACACGTGTCCAACCGGTGATTTCATAATGCTCAGAGAAGATGTTTACGAAAAAGTGTGCGCGGGAGAAGGCCGCGCCCGCTTTACAGCGGCGCACGAACTTGGGCATTGGGAGATGCATACGAACATACCTTTGGCACGTGCGAAGCGAGGCGACGGAACAAAACCATATTGCCTCGCTGAGCCGCAGGCCAACCAGTTTGCAGCGCAGTTCTTAATGCCTCGGTCTTTCATCTTGGCCTCGGACACAGAGCAAGACCTGATCGACCGCTTTGGGGTTTCTTGGGATGCAGCAAACAATCGATTGAAATCAGTACGGAGGATCAAAACAGGCAGTTAAGTGAAGGCTCAGGATTGTCCCCGAGCCTCCAAATGAATTCTGAATCGTGCATCAAGGGCTTGACGATGCAGAGCCTCCCGAGACGCAAATCATCCTCCGTAGCAAGAGCGATTTAGCGTTTTTCGGGTCAAATGGCAAGATACGCCCCGAAGGAGATTGCGGCATGACTAGACGTCACGTCCCGCCTCCGCCCGGTTTTCGATACGTGTTTCGCCCTTGGCGCACGTGTCCACGGACCGGAAATCGGCTCTACGCGAAAGCGTTTGGGCTGAAAGCTTGGCCGATCTTGGTTCCCGAGTAGGTCAACACACGAATGAGGGTCGGGCGCACTGTCCGGCCCGTCTAAATCGCCAGAGAAAGGAAATACCCATGGCTAGAAAGACGTTCAAAGTAGGTCGAAGCGCAAAGACTGGTCGCTTTACAACGGTCCGCAAAGCAAAGACACAGAAGTCAACGCACATTGTGGAGACCATGAAACGCAAGTGATGTTGAAGAGGTGGGTGCCCTGCATCCACCTCACTAAAGCCGGAATAGGACGTTTCCGTTCAGCAAGCCAGTGCTCAACCGTCCTAAAACCCGTCCTATCGTGCCGTCCTAAAACGGATGCCTCAGCTAAGTGTTTGATTTAATTGGTGAGCCGTGATGGGTTCGAACCATCGACCTACTGATTAAAAGTCTTACGGTCTTACTTTCGCGCTAGTTCTCTCCAAAACGAAACAGAACGCGATTTTCCAATTTTATAAACACTTTGGCTATCACAACTTCCATTCCATTCACTTTACTACTTTCAAGTTCACGTACTTCTGCTTACCCTATGCTTACCCAAACTAGGTAACTGAACCAGCAATGCCAAAACTCCGCCTTTCAAAATCAGCTGTCGACAAAATGCCCGATCCCAAGTCCGAAACTGTCTATTGGGACGAGGCTTTACCCGGCTTCGGTTTGCGGCTGAAACCCAACGGCACAAAATCCTATGTTATTCAGTATCGGACGCGCGCAACTGGTAGATCAAGACGCAAGACGCTTGGCCAACACGGGCCACTGATGTCGTTCAATCAGGCCAAAGCGCTAGCCACTGGTTTGCTGTCGGACGTTATGCGCGGAGGCGATCCCGTCGCTGACGCAACAGCAATTAGGCGAGCTCCAACGTTAGCTGATCTAGCAAAGCAATACTATGAGATCCACGCACTTCCCAAGAAGCGACAGAAAAGCGTGGCGAACGATCGCTCCATGCTGGATCGTCTCATCTTGCCTCGGTTTGGCAAGCTAAAGGTCGTTGATATAGATCATCGTGCCATTCAGACATTCCATAATTCATTAAAGGCGACGCCCTATCAGGCTAACAGAGTCCTATCGCTACTTTCGAAGATGTTTGAGTTATCAATCAATTGGGGAATGCGGCACGACAATCCAGCCAAAGGCATTGAGAGATTTCACGAAGAGAAGCGGCACCGCTGGCTTTCCGTTGAAGAGCTAAACCGTCTCGGTGCGGCTCTGGATAGACACCCAAATCAAAAGGCTGCGAACGCGATACGGCTTCAATTATTGACAGGCTCACGGATTGGAGAGGTCCTTTCATCTCAATGGTCCGATTTCGATCTTGATCGCGGGGTATGGATCAAGCCTTCGCATCACACTAAGCAGAAACGCACTGAGCACTTGCCCTTGGCTAAGTCCGCAGTCGCATTGATCAAAAGTATTCAGGACGCGCAAGGCAATGGATCATTGTTCGTATTCCCTGGGAGATCGAAGACCAAACATATTGTCGATCTTAAAAAATTCTGGAGATCTGTTCTCGTTGATGCTGAGATTCAAAACTATCGGATCCATGACAATCGCCACACGCATGCATCGCAACTAGTTTCCAGCGGCATGAGCCTCGCCGTTGTCGGGCGGCTTCTGGGTCATACGAATCCACTCACAACACAGCGGTATGCTCATCTTGCCGATGAACCACTCCGTGCTGCGGCTGAAGTCATGGCCGGGAAGATGAACAAAGGTTGATAACCATGCATCTTGACGATCCTATTCAGTTCACACGCGACGCAAACGTATGACAGAGATGCGTCAACTACAGCATCTAGGTCTTTTCGGCCGAAGTCGCCGATCAGGTTCAAGATTCGAAACCGACGACCGCAAGATGGATGGAATGCGCTCGTCAGCAATGCCCAAAGCATCGAATTGGAGCGTGTGCGTTGTGCATGCCAACCGGGCACCGAAGGCACGAGCCGTTGCAACTTTGGCCGACAGTGCGGAATACTGGAAGTGAATGGCACCGACGTTGGTCGCATTCTCATCTCCGAGGGCCTTGCTGTGCCATACATCTGCGGAAGAACAAGCTGCCCACCACGACCCGGCAATTGGTGCCGGTAGCCCGTCATTCGATTTCTCATGCTGAGACCTTCCATCAAATGTATGGGAGCGGATGACGATTACCTAACACTTCCAATCTCGCCGGTGCTTGACTTGTATGTTCACTTAATGTTCTCTCTGCGGTTTGATGTAGAGAGTATGCGATGGTCCGACGCTCCACCCCGCAAAAGAAGATTGATGAGTTGGCCTTTCCGGTCAGGGTTAGGTTTGCGGTGCCCGAGCGTGGGTTTGGCATGCGCCTGGACGCAATACATGCCTGGCTCAGCACGGAAGTTGGGACGGGTTTCTACGCTGTGTATTCATCAAGGGGTCTCGCGACCGACGCATTAGGAGTCTATCTGCGAGACATCGAAAGTGCGCTTGCGCTGATTGCCACTTTCCCAGACCTGATACTTGCTGACGGGACCGAATGCCGCGCCTATACTTCCCCCGTCCACGACGGTGCGTGGCGCAGTGATGAGTTATTGGGTGTGTGCAATCTTTATTCGATGACGAAGGGCCAGGACGCGATACGCGCGCTGTTTGATGGCCTTGAAGATCAAACGGGCAACCTGCCGCCGCTGACAGGCATATATCCGGATTATCAGGCACCAGTCATTAGCAACGAAGAATCAGGACCTGTGCTGTCGATGATGCGGTGGGGGATGCCGTCACCGGCTTTTGCGTTGAAAGGCAAGAAGACGGACCGAGGCGTGACAAACATCCGCAATACGCAGTCTCCGCACTGGCGCAGATGGTTCGGTGTGAAGCACCGCTGCGTTGTCCCGTTTACGTCGTTTTCAGAGCCGCACAATCAGGTCGGAAAACCATCAGAGCCCGTATGGTTCGCCCTCTCTGAAGACAGACCAATCGCGTTCTTCGCCGGCATCTGGACCGAGTGGACGTCTGTTCGAAAGCTGAAAGATGGTGAGACCACGGACAACTTGTTTGGTTTTCTGACGACCGAGGCAAATGCAGATGTTGGCGCGATCCATCCAAAGGCGATGCCAGTTGTTCTGACTTCAATGGGCGAGGTGAACACGTGGCTGCGCGCCGATGCGGATGAGGCGCTGTCGTTACAGAAGCCGCTTGCAGATGGGCTGTTGCAGATTGTGGCACGCGGCACGCCGCAAGACGGTTCTGGGACTTCGATCTAGTGTCCGCTGGTTCGGTTGCTTGCCGCTGTCTGGCAAGTGGCGACGCTGCCGTGTCCCTCTTGATCCGGACATTCGCTGCAAACGCGCAATCGGTCGACCGACGAACTCACACAATGCGGGACTAAGCGGACTTCCAGTTTCAGCGTTTCGCTCACGCAGCATCTGTTCGCATGTGCGGCACCGAGGATGCCTGTTTGCAGTATGTGTCGTCAGAGCAGTCATAAAAACCCAATCTGGAGAGCGAAACCCAATCCAGGTTTTCGCCGGAATAGGGGCCGACAACTAAGTAGGGGACGGAGCCTATCCTTCACATGATTACAACAGCCTTTAAGGCTGTTCAGAAAGCGAAAAAGTTCGATTTCACTGACCGCAACCAGTACCTGCGGATGAAGAGCATGAAATGGCCATGGCCGAGGCGGGCTATCTACCGCCGCCAACGCCGATGGATATACTATATCTGCAACGCAAATTTGGCGGATTGTTCCTGCCGTGCGGCCGCCTGCCCGTGGCCCAAATATTGCGCCGGCACGTCACCGCTTATCCAACGAAACGCTGGTATTGCCGTGCGCAGGCGCTACTGCAACCCAGCGGGATCGACGATCCCAGCTTGGCACCGGGTCTGAACCGGCTCGTGGCTGGCGAGCAGATCTGACATCGGTGTTTCCTGGTCGATGACCGCGCCAAGATGAATGCGGAGCTCGCTGATCAGGGCGCGTGTGCCGTCGCCCTGGCACAGGATCGCAACCCGCTCGCCCGCGTTTGCGCCGAACGCATTGTCGAAGGCACCCCGGATTTCCTGCTCTGTCAGGGTTTGACCAATGTTGTCGGCAAACAATGTCTTGACGGCCGAACCGTTGATTTCCTGGGTCGCCCAAATCGTGTCGGCGAAGTATTCTTCGGCGCCGCCGGTCCCGCCATAGCAGGTGCCGTGTTTGATCCACTCGTGTCGGTATAGCCCGCTCTCGGTGCCGGGCATCAGATGCACAAGCTGGTCGTAGGTCTCGAATTTCAGCAGGACGTCAGGGACGCCGTCCCAGATGCCAGAACGGTCAGACATTTGAATACGTTCGGGGACCCCACAGTAAAAGTTGCCGATCGGCTGCGGCCATAGGCCGTGGATCGAGAATTGTCCTTCGGCATGCGCGGTTTCGCCGTTGTTGAGGGCGATGCACTCTGGCTTGTCGGGCCGCCGTTCGCAGAAGGCAGGCTGCCAGCTGAGAGCCAGGACGTTGATCGCGGATTTTTCGGCCGGGTAGGTGTCGAGAAGTTCGCGGCTGCCGGGGTTGGCGGGGCTAAGCTCGACCTCGAAATCCTTCAGAATCCCAAACCTGAGCGGGGTGAGTTCTTCGATCTCGGCAATGGCGACTTGAGCCGCTGCCGGATCCAGCGCCATGTTTATCGGAAATGGCGTCGGTTCTCCATCCATGATCTCGAACTGATCGAGCAGGAAGCCGGCTGTGAAAATGTTCCGGGGGTTCTTGGGGTCCGATGCGACGACGATTTTCCAGAACGACCGAGGGATGCGTGCGCCCCGATATTCCGGGTCGTCCCAGCGGTGTACTGGGCCGGTAAAGACAGAAACTCGCGGCGACGACGGGCTGAAGCCTTCGAACACATAGTCTTCTAGGTCGAGCCAGATTCCTTGGTTAAAGTTTCGATGCTGTGGCACCGAATTCGTATAATAGAATGAAGACAATCCGGCGAGGCGTGCCGTTTCAGTGTCACCCCATGTCAAGGCCGTCCGCCTGGCCATGTGCCCGCGGTCCCAGTCGTTCGAGCGGTAGACCCCGCCGCCCTTCTGCAGATCCTCATCGATACGCGCGTCCTTCCGCCACTCGCCTTCGCGTCTCACCCCAATCCAATTCTGGCGGTCGGTGTTGTAGGCCACATACAGCGGCATGCCCCGGCGTTCGTCCATGACGAGTGAGTAGTGAACGTAATCAAGCACTTGCCCATCAAGAACATCGCCTGCGGCCGCGGCAGAGATCAGAGTCGGCAGAGGGACTCTAACCTTCCCCAAAAAATCCGGATCGTAGGGGATGGGCGCGGCGAGGCTGTATTCGTCGCCGGTCGGCGGATCGGGTGGGTCTGGAACAATGATCGGATCGTTGCCGCGCGGGAGCACTATGACAACGACCAGTGCGACAACCGCGGCCAGTCCGCAGGCCAGTGCGACCCAGGGCGGTCGCCACCCCGCTGGTACCGGTCTGGAGAAGGCCGATTTTGGAACACCCGCGTTGACGAGCGACTTGAAAATGAGGTCGACGGGAATGCCATGGTTGAACTCTGGACTGCGAAGCTTCGTGCCGGGATCGCCGAAATTGTGCAACGCGACAAGCGCCAGCTGCGGCTTGCCGTCTGGCCCGTCCACATAAGCGAAGCAGGGCGAGCCAGACGATCCACGATCAGTGTCAGCCAGATACCGCAGGCGCGATCCGTTTGGCGGCTGGCGCTGTGCGATAGCGTCCGAGGCCACCTTTAGCGTGGCGCCATCGGGGTGCTGCAGAATGATAATCGGCGTACCATTCGAAAGCTTTTGCGGCTTGTCTGGCAGCGGCAGCCATCCGCGTCTGCGTTTGCCAGAGCCATCCTTTGCCGCCAGATTTTGGACGGCTGAGTCGATTTCCAGCAAGGCATAGTCAAGCTCTTCCGCCCCGGGATGTTGGTCGGAAGTTGGCGTGTATTTACCGTTTGCCTCGATCTCGGCGTAGCGGCTTTGGGCGAGGATCTTTTCGACAGAGAGCAGCGGACCGGCTTCGAATTCGGAAAGGACCGAGCTGACGACGTCGAACCGGCAGCGCAGATTCTTCACGTCGACCCCTTCGACCACATGGAAATTGGTTAGGACATGGCGGGGACCGATGAGAAACCCTGTGCCGACAGCGGTAAAGCCGCTGGGCGTGGCATGCAGAACTTGGCACACGAAGTCGCCAAACTGGTTGACGACATTCGCAATCTGGCTGTCGACGATGGAACTGCCCAGGCCGATGTTCTTTTCAAGGCCACCCATCTTTTCAAGCCCCGAGGCGCCGGTGGTGTCCTTATCGCTGTCCATTGCCTTCCGCCGAATGTCCTGGCCTCGACCGCGGCGTGCGTCTGCCGCTCAATTCAAAAACGAACTATTGGGAGGACCCTAGAACATGGGTTGAACTTAGTCCATTCAGTGCGGCCCGACTAAGGCGGCGCTCAAGGCGAATTTCGCGTGGGGTTCGCAACCGTAGTGGCGGGCCAGGCCGTCTTAGCCGGCCAGGCCCCGCAGTGTTGTATTCGGATGCCGCACGTCAAAGCGTGAGGCTGTCGGCCCCGTCGAGTTGGCGCGCGGCGCGTCCGAACAGTCCTTCTGGTTCCGGCGCCAACGGGTCATAGGCGGACATGGCGCTGAAATCGAACCCTGTAAGCGCGCTGAGTTTCGACACCTTGATTTGATAGGTCTTGTATTCGCCGAAGACGAAGGCCGCTTCGGTCAGGTCGCGGATCAAATCGCCGTGGGTCAAGAGATAGGCGGTCGCGCTCAGCGTCCCAGTGGCCTCGTTCACCATGACCGCAAGTTTCCAATAGGCTTCGGGGATCTGCACATCTTCGGCACCCGGTTGTGACTTCAGCCGCCGGTCACTGTCGCGGAAGATCGGACCCGTCATCACCGAGACCTTGAAATCTTTGGTGTCGGCCGCCTCGAGGATGTAATCCTCAAGCCCCACCCAATCCTTCTGGTTCAGATCCTCGTGTTGCGGCGCGCAGTTGGTGTACATAAACGTGTCTATTTCGCCTTGCTTCGCCTCAGCCTCGCTGTCGCCCCAACCGGGGTCCTTGCGCCGAACCATGTGCCCGCGGTCGAGCGGGTTATGCTTGTACAGCACGTTGTCGACTTGATGGGCTTCGTCGATCCGTCCGTCGGTGTGCCAGCTTCCTTTTCGTTTGAGCGCGAAGGCTTTAGCACCGTCGATATTGACCGCCGCCAGCATCGGTAGGCGCCGCGATTTCGACTGAATGACCGAGAAATGGGTGTAGCGCAGGATGCCGTCGGCGGCGGCTTCCACTGGGGCGACGTCGTCGGCGCGCCCGCCGAGATCGGGGAAGTCGACGCGCAACGCGCCGTCGCCTAGAAACGCTGGGTCATAGCCTTGCCGCCCGTCGAAATGACTGGGTTTGCGGCGTTCGGCATGATCGGGCAAGGCGTCGAAGCCCGAAAGGCTGATGCTGGATTTCATAGAGCGCAAGGTTGCGGCGAGAATGTCGCCCGACACGGCATAGTTAGTTTCGCCAAACAAGCCGGCGAAATGTAGCCCGACCGCTTTGCCCGTTTCCAACGCCACCACTGCCGAGCCGGAGTTTCCGCCAAGCGTCGTGTAATCCGTCAGCATCAAGGCGCCGTCTTCGATATAATCGTTGGCGAGGCCCGGACTGAACCGCTTAACGTCATAGTCGATGCCAAAGATCTGCCGCATCAGATCAGGATCGTTGCGCGTGGCATCCGAGGCCGGATAACCGATGGCTGCCACGGCTGTTTTCTCGGCCGGAAGGGTGGCGGCGAGGGGGATCGGGTCTATTGCCGGGTCGGGCAGGACACGAAGAAAGGCGATGTCGGGTTCGCGCTGACCCGCGACATACAGAACCTCGGTGACCGTCATTGGGCGGCGCAGCGACGGGTCAGTGTCCAACTGCTGCACGGTGTTGATCTCGACTCGCAGCGGGCGGCCGAAGGTACCGGTCGCAAAGTCCCATCCGCTGGGCCAGGCCGGGCGCGTGAAGGTCTCGGCGACGTGGCGGTTGGTGACCACAATGTCCTTATCGACCAGCCAGCCGGTGCCGACATAGGCCTGCGTCGCGTGGTTGAGAAGATCGACGCGGCCGACAGTCTTGGCGATGGCTTCAAGCGCAATCCGGTTGCTTTCAAATTCTGCTAAGCGGTCGAAATCGCCGGCGACGACGATCTTGTCGTCGCGAATAAACCAGGCCGGGCGCAGTTCGCCGAGAATGATCGCCTCAAGCCCGCTTTGGACGGGGCCGGGGCCGCCTTCGAGCCCCTTGCCCGTGCGGATCATTTCTTGTGTGGCATCTATATCCGCGGTCGGCGCGGCGGCGCTTTCCAGGCCCCCGCTTTGCGATTCTTCGCGCAGTTTTGCCCCGGCAACTTCGATGGCCTTGTCGAACGAGTGTTCGTCAACGTCGGCCCGCAATCTTTCAATCAATCTCATTTGCGAATTCTCCGTTCTAATTCGGTTTGTGGGTCTTCTTGGGGTCGTTTCGATCTTGGGAGGCGACAATGCCTTCGCCCAAGCGAGGCGTCCTTAGGATCGATCATAGCGAATTACTTTTGGTTCAAAGCGCCTGCTGAAAGAAAAGCGTCGGCGCCGACCGTTGTCAATTTTGCTCAGTAATAATTGAATGCAGGGATTCACGTCTAATCGGTGTAAGCCGGAGTTCTGTATCGTCGGATAGTATCTTGGATCTTTTCTCCAACCACCATGCCGCTGGTGCATTTAATACCGAAGTCGGTGCCGACCTCGCCCTCAAGGCTTTGCCATGGAGCAACTAACGCTTGCTAGAGCGGCAGGGTGCGAAGCTGTAAGCGGCGTGCGACTTTTCATCGAAGTCCCAATGGAAAAGTTGGACGTGCAAGCTGATGGCGTTCACGCGGCAACGGTCAAGAACCACCACCAATGTACCGGCGCGCTCGGCATAGAGCGCGGCAGCTATTTGAGACGTTCGCTTGGAGAAAGTTGGGACGGCGTGAAGACTTTTACACCTTGGAGAGGTGCTCAGGAGATGACGGTTGAGAAGCACCTTTGTCCACGACTTGATCTTTAAACAAACTATTTGCGCTGCAGCAGTGACCAATGACCGGATTCGCTGTAGCATCGCAGCGGCCAAAATCGAGCAACTGCAGCGATTTTTGTGCTGCGAGTGCATGCAACAAGAAATGAAGACTTCCGGTATGGGCTCTTTGGGAGCTTTCGCCGCGAGATGATGAACGGCAGGAATGAGATCAAGGCGGCAAAAACGGTCTACTCCGCCAGTGACACAAACGTCTGACTTTTGACTGATCTGGTCATTCTGCGGAGGATGGTTCGCGGTTTGCCCGGTCAGGTGTTGTTCACATCAGCGAGTATCAGCCAAACCGATCCGGCACTGCCGGGACAGCATATCGCCCAGGCAGGCCACGATATCCTCAATCTCGTAAGCGACAGCACGCTCAAAGACCTGCTTGCCGTCCAAAGACCTGCTTGCCGTCGGCATCAATCACGCAAACAGCGACTGACCGCAGCAACACTTCCAAACTCACAAAGTAATCCATTTCGTTCTCCTCATATTGCAGCAACCGCTGCAAATATATCGAGAACCTGACCCAGCTACTTGGTCAGCCCGAATACACACGCTTCGTCCTGCTGAAGGGCCGTCATGGGATGTTAGCCACGCCGATCGCGCCACCTGCACCTAAGGAGAATGCAATCTGCTCCCTGCTGACTTCTTAGTCCTAGATCGGGGATGCGACGAAACCAGTATAGAGCGCGTTTAAGCGCTCGGTATCGCTTATAGTCCAGTTCGGCGGATCGGTGACCGACAGCCAGCCTTCGATGTAATCAAGTGCATCGTAGGTGTGCCCGTATCCGGACGGAGTTGATGTGGCCATTGGCACGTCAAAGCCGACCTGCAAGAACGTCACGATTGGGTACCAGTTAAAGAATGGTGACACATCTCTGCCACGGCTTTCGCCCAACCAATCAGGGCGGCGAAATGCAAGCCTTGTTGAAAAGAAAACCATCGGGTCGCTGGCATATTGCAGATAAAGCAAGCGCATCTCGCCCCATTCACTGCCTTCCGGCACCGCGATCCCGTCTTGATTCATGAAGCGGACAAGCGCCCCATCACGAAACTCAGGCAACCACGCAGGACTGTCTGCATTCCGGCCCGCAGTCGTGCTTGCCCAAACGGTGCTGGCAAACGGCGGGCCGCTCCACAAGGCGCCATCAATCGGATCAGAAAAAAGAGTGACAAGATCTGCGGATGCTTCGGACCCAAGCGCCCCGAGGCTCAGCCCAAAAAGGTAGAGTTTAGGTCGCGCGCCTTCTGGCAGATTGGTCCAATAATTGTAGACCTCAAAGAATAACGCGCGAGCTGCAAGGCGGGACCTGTCAGGCTCGACCATGATCGATAGCCAACTTGGCACATAGGTATACTGCGTCGACACGATCGCGATGTCGCCACCATGCATATAGGTCACTGGCTCAACCGCAGCGGGGTCGAGCCAGCCAGTCCCGGTTGGTGTGGCAACGATCAACACGGATCGGTCAAATCCGCCAAAATTGATTAGATCTTCGAGCGCCGCCTGTGCACGCTCTTCGAAATCGTCACCTGATCCGAAGCCTGCAAAAACCCGGACAGGTTCCAGTGCGTCACGCCCTGTGAATGCTGCGATGTCAGCCTGCGATGGGCCAGTGACCAAAAAATCCTTACCGTTGGTGCCAACATCATCCCAGGTCACAACCGAGTTTGCGCCGCCAGAGGCAAGCCCATGAGTCGGCGGAGTCACCCCTTCTGCAGTTTGCCGATCAGTGGCCGCAAAGACTGTATCAGCAAAGCGCAATGCTGTCTGCACGACAAAGTTATTCACCACAGAAAAAACCAAAAATACCGCAAGTACGGCCCCCAATCCGATGGACAGGTTTCGCGGCAAGACGCGTCCAAGCCATCCGATGATCTTTTGCGCCAGCCAAATGATGCCGCGGGCAGCAAGGATCAAAACCAATGCGATACCCAACGCGATACCGGCCACCATCCATGGATAGCCCGTGTCCACATCCGGCATTTCCATCAAAGACCGAATAGAGTTCTGCCACGTCGCGATGCGGCTAAATGTTGCCATTGCGAGCATGATACTGATCAGGCTCAAGACCCAGTTCACCATCTTCTGGCGGGGCGGTGGGAAATTTGGTCCATCCAACCATAGCCATAGAAAGTAGAAGCCCTTGCCAGTGCCGTACCCCGCGGCGAAAGCGACCCCACTTAGTGCACCTTGGGTGATTGGCAGACGCGGCAGCAATGAAGGTGTGAGCGAAGCGCACAAAAAGAGAAAACCTACGAACAAACCGAACACCGAAAACGATCCCGTCAACCGTTTGAGCATGCTGCTCTCCCATCTGTTTCTCCAGCTTAGGATTTGAACGCTGTACTGTCTATCAGCGGGACATTGCCGCTATGGCGATCATCTGATCGACCCAAAGTTGTCCTTAGCAGAAGTTGGTGCAATTGCTGCGAAAGCTCATTTCGTCCCGCACAGTGTGATTTGGTTAACCCGGAAATTTTGCGCTTGCAGCGAACGGCAGGTCGCGCCGCAGCATCTTGACCGGTTGGTGAAAGGCCGCAATGAGCCCATTTTGACCAATGCTGCGGACGGAGTGAATGTCTGCTTTTGGGCAGAATTCAAGTTTTGGCAGCAGCATAAAGTGCCGTTTGGCTGCTTGACGAAGTAAACCAAGAGTTTTTGTGGTTGCGACTATTAAATGTGTCCGCTATAGATACGAAATGTCAGATACCCATTTTGCCGTTGCAATCCATACTTTGGCAGCCTTGGCGCTTTCCGGCGACATCCGCGTCACCTCAAGCAATCTTGCAGGTAGCATACGAACGTCTGACGCCTTCGTAAGAAGGGTGCTCGGAGCCTTACGGGTTGCAGGTGTTGTGACCTCTGAGAAAGGTGCGAGCGGTGGTATCCGACTCGCACGGCCCGCAGATCAAATCACATTGGGCTCTGTCTATTGCGCACTTCGCAAATCGCCAATTCTTCGAACGGCGTCCGCTGTCCCGAACCCTGAATGTCCTGTCGGCGGCAGCATATCCCCGATTGTTCGGGACATCTTTGCAGACGCTGAAGACGCGTTGGTCGAACGATTAAACGAAACGACTATTGGCGCGCTCGCGACAAGGATTCACAGCCGGGAACAAGTGGTGAGACCCGCAAAGACGCGCGCGTAAGGACCGACCTCCACTCAGCAATCACCCGAAAGGAACTCATTGTGCTCAAAAATGTATCTACAGCAGACACAAATGTCCGTAATCGCAGTCTTCGCAGCGCCGCAAATTCTAAAGCGTCTGTTTTAAGCGTCCTGATGTTGCTCCTGTCCCTTACCCCAAGCGCAGCGCAGGAGGCGGAACATGAAAATGCTGCTCTCGTCCGTGCCTTCTTTGATCAAGTTCTTAATTCAGGAGATGTCACAAACCTATCTGAAACGATGACTGAGGCATACGTCCAGCATAATCCGTTCGTTCCCTCCGGCCGAGATGGCTTCATCGACGCACTGGCCGAATTCAGGAGTGCTTTCCCTAACTACAGGTCGGAAATCGATCAAATTGCCGTTGAAGGGGATCGTGTCTGGGTTTTGCACATGGCCACTGGAACCCAATGCGGATCGTATTTCGGTATCGAAGCGGAAGGGCGGTCATTCGAAATCCAGGTGGTCGATATCTTTCGGATTGAAGACGGAAAGCTGGCTGAACACTGGGACGTCTTTCCTGCGGAAAGACTTGTCGCGCAGCTAACCGATGAATCGCGAGAAGCTGATATGTCCGGGTGTGAGGCTCTTCAGTGAAAGTGCTGGTACTCGGAGCCACCGGCTATGTTGGCCTTTCTGTTGTTGAGCATCTCGTACGGAACGGTATGGCGGTATTGGGACTTTCAAGGTCGGCAAGCCGCAACGCCGGGCTGCACAAGCTTACATCAGATTACGTTGACGCAGACCTTTCCAACAAAGAAGAAATTCTCACAGCGGCACGTCAATGTGACGCTGCGATTTATGCTGCTGGCCCGCGCAGTTCGGACGCCGAGAGTATTGAGATGACTGCGCTCGCGGTTTTGTCGCAAGGACTGTCAGAGGGGTCTCCGCTGATCTACCTGAGCGGCTGTTCGGTCTATGGGCAGTCTTCGTCGAAACCTGCGACTGAAGATCAACCAGTTGTAGAAAACGCGAAAGCCCGTTCAGAAAATCTACTTTTGTCTGCGTCTCGACTTTCGCCGATAATAATCCGGGCAGGCCTTGTGTATGGTCGCGGCGGAGGGATCATCGGGCGATTGGCGGCGCATGGCCTCAAGGCAGGAGAAGTGCCAATTCCAAAGGATAACTGGCGATGGTCCGTTGTCCACGTGGACGATCTCGCAGCGCTTATCGCCTATTTCCTGATGCACCCACCTCAAGGACAGGTGTTCAACGCATCCGAGGAAGGAGTCGTCACACTCGACGAGGTAGGTGAAGCGGCGGCTAAGTTGGCTGGTCCCGGTGTGGTTTTGAAACACGGTGACGTCATGGAGATAGCGGAATTGATTGGGCCAGTTGCACACCTCTTAAACAGGCACGCTGTCATAAATGCGGAGGCGGCTAAAAGGCATGGTTGGAAAGCTCAAAAGTCTTTCGTGCGATCCATGAGCAACTGAGATGATTTCTTGGTAAGGAGACTTTGGCGAGTTTCGGTCGAGAGGTGGCTTTGTCCGCGTTCTGATCCTTGCCGTCTAAATCTTCGCTGCAGCATGGCTGAATGATAGGTATCTCCGCCGCCGCGCAGCGCCAAAAACCGAGCAGGTGCAGTGATTTTCCTGCTGCGAGCGCGCGCAGCATGATTTAGAGATTTCCGGTATGGGCTCGCCTTAGACCTTAGCTGCATTGCACATGGACGGCAGCAAGGCGGACGTTTCGGACATTCGCTGCGTTCGCACCAATGGCGGCTCTAGGTCATTCCTGCCCATGCCTACCCAAAGGCATGTCAATCGTCTAACCAGTAGGCAGTGCACCGCGATGCGTTGTTGGTAGAACTAAGCCTGTGAGGATGTGATGTGGATGAAAGCAAAGAGGTAAGAATTAAGGAAACCTACGCTGCGCGACGGATGATTGCCGAGAAAGTTTGTTCAGAAGCTATTCCGCTCATCAAAAACGCACTCAGACAGCACAGCGTTGATGCAATGTTGGTCGTATCACGCATAAAGGATGAGGAGAGCTTCGTAGAGAAATGTATAAGGAAAGAATACGCATCACCTGCTGTGCAGGTCACTGACCTGCTAGGTATTCGCATTGTTCTTAATTCTGAATACGATCTGGAAAACGCAGAGACGGCAGTTCGCAAAGTTCTCAACATTGATACCGAAAAGAGCCCAAACTATCTTGTCGCCGAAGAGCCCTCGATTATGGGTTATCGATCCTTGCACCTAGTCGGCTCCCTTACGACAAATAATGCAATGGGCGACACAGATGACTCGATATTCCGATTTGAGGTGCAGATTAGGACTGCTCTACAACATGCTTGGGCTGAGTTAGAGCACAAACTTAGCTACAAGAAGCCGGGATCGCTGCCTGACTTCCTGCAGCGGCGCCTCTATTTGGCAGCCGCAGGGTTGGAGATGGTCGATCAGGCGTTTGGGGACATTGTTCGATATGCTTCCGATTACTCCAAAGCCGTAGTCGGCCAAGATGCCAAGTATCCGAGAGACGAAGTAAATTATCTAGCAACCCGTGCTCTGCTTATCGAGCTACTCAAGGACATGGGTCTCAGTCACATGAAGGTAGAGGAGCCGAAACCAACAACCGTTCAAAACATTGTCCAAGACTTCAGAGACTTTGGGATTACCGAACTGAGCGATCTACGCGAACTTATCGACCGGGCCGACAAGACCAGACTCAAAGCAGCGTTGCAAGAGCGTAAACCAATTCGTTTGCGAGGCATGGGCATCTATCTGTTAATGTCCGACGATCCAAAGCGATACTTCGAAAATGTTTTCTCTGGAAACTTTCGGGCGCTTTCTGGACGTCTGTTAAAGTTGGTAAAGGATACTAATCCTAGGACTGATATAGAGGACTTGTTGCGGCAGCACGGGGTGGGGCTCGCACTAATTCCGGAGCAAAAGAGGCCACATTAACTTGTGCCGAAGCGATTTCCATTGTGCAAACGCTGTATGGTTTTGCCAAAAGACGCATAAACCCTTGCATGTCTTCTGCCCACCAACCTCTAAAACTTGGACTTTCATTAACTTCGCAGCATCGGTCACTGTGGCTCGTTGCGGTCATTAGATCAACCGCAGCATGTCGCCCGACTGATCCGTCCGTCCATTCCACGGACGGCCCTAACCGGCCATTGGGTGCGGTAGCCCGATGCTGCAGCGCGGCCCGTCAAAGCAGCCGTTCGCTTCGGGTGCTAATTCTGATGTTGTACAACGTCTCAGATTGCAGATCCACTGCGACTGTGCTGATGACTGCTTAGCCTCGCACTTTGGCACCGTGAACAAGCAAGAGGCGTAGGGCTGATATATCGCTGACGCCTTCCGCGAAATCGTAAAGATTGAATCGCGTGATGGACAAAACGGTCTTGGGACTGTGCGTCAGCAGTCGGGCTAAGGCGCCAGCCTTGATGAACGGTGAGATGATGCGCAGTTCATTTGAATCCTCACCAACGGCATGATCAATCTCATGCAGCCACCCTGAATCGACAAGCCGCGTTGTCATAGTGGGGTAACCAATTCATTTGCAGCAGGATACATCGGGCCGTCTAGACCAGCTCCGCGGACGGCAGCAACTGGGCCTGTTGTGGAGTTCAAAGCACAAACTTGCGTGTCGCGCGGGTTCATGGCGGTGACCTCTACAAAGTGACGATGCGAGATAACTGCCGACTCGTCATCGGGGAGCCATTTCTCGGCCGTGTCCGCCGTTTCGTCCGTTTCACGGATCGAACTTGCGCGCTTCAAATCACTCACGTTTGCCTCTTAATCCCCTCTCTCACGATTTCACCACCACTTCCGTTATCGCTCCAAAACCATATGGACTGAAAACCCGGAATGTTGGTCGACTTGTACGGGGTGATGGGCCCAAAATTCGCGTAACACCTCCGCGTGCGGGTGGCCGTAGCTGTGATTGGGATCAGAACTAAAGATGCTGATCTCTGGCGACGCCGCGGATGCCAGACCCAAGTGCCAATTTGCACGCGCACCGTGGTGAGGCACCTGAAACACGCTGGTTCGCATCGCACGGCGGGGATCAAGATATCTCTTCAAACTGTCCCATTTTGCGGCATCTTTCAGGTTCCCATCACCAGTTAAGAGGATCGCCCCTCTTGTTTCATATGTTCTAAAAAAACGACCATTTCGCGTATGACCGTGATAAAAATAGTCGTTAGCGCTCCGCCCCTTCCATGTACCAACCGCGCCACCATACAACATTAGGCTGACATTGTTCATTGCGGCCCCATGACCGAAAGTGGCCTCATAAAGTGCCCGCAGATCTTTGAGCGTGGCCTGCCTTTCTTGTATTCTTCCTGTCAGCAGCAGGCCATAATGAGATTTCACCTTTGTCGCAAAACCGAAGGGATCATCTGGTTCTGTGGCTGGATCATTGTAGGGCACAAATTCCCAGACTCCGTTGACGGGAATTGATTTGCCAGGACGAAGTATCCTTACGCGACGGTCCAAGTCACCATATGGTCCTTCCAAATCGCCATGCGAAATAGGGTCACCTAAGTCGGATGGCTTTTCACGATCACCGCGATCTTCAGGAGGTTCAGGGATTTCAGGCGGGTCACTCAAAAATGGTGGCCCTTCACCATCTGACGGCAAGACGAACAAGATCTGTTCAAACCTGTCTACCGCCTCCTGCGCAAAATACTGCACCGGATCGACGTAGAACAACATCTCAGGGTCACTTGCCCGCAAACCTTGTTCAAACCCAATCAGCAATCGCCTCCACAGCGGGGCCCATGGCAGCATGACCGTCTTGGCACCAATCTTTTTGAGCAGTTCCACAACAGCATTGATGTGGTCGTTGTGGAAGTGGGAGAGCGCCAGCAGATCAATCTTGTCGCCATTGCTGGTAAGTTCCAGATCGGCGATCGCGTTGGTGACCAGATGTTTTCCAGAACTGGAGCCACAGTCATAAACCCAGCGGTATGGTCCGATTGGAGCGGGTTTGGTCTGGCCGGAAATTCTGATGTTCCGGCGTGGCTTCGGCTGAGGTGGCCAGAATTCGACTGAACCGGAGGCGAACAAACCCTGACCTACAGGGAAGAACCTATGGATGGCGCGGATTTCGGTCATGCGTCGGCTGTTTCTGCAGCAGGCTCCAGCGCCTTGTGTATGAGGGCGTTGAGAAGTTTGCTGCGGGTGGAGTCGGCGGTGGTGAGGCTGGCCTCCAGTTGATCGCAGAGGGTCATCAAGGCATCGACCTTTGCCACAATGCGCTGTTGTTCGGCGAAGGGCGGGAGAGGGATTGGAAGTGACTTGATCTTCCCCAAATTCAAATTGGGCTGCGCTCCACCCTCTGCCAAACTACGCATCTCCACGTACTGTTTTTTCAAGCTCAGATGAATGTATGACCGCAAACCCTGAAAGCCCTCAGGCAAGACAATCACAGCGCACGCCTGATTCACTGTCGCGGCAATGCGCAATTCAGCTACCTGACCTCGTGTCTTACCCTGTCCATAAAGGGCGATCACCAAGCTTCCTTGAGGATAGATTTTTAGACGACATTCTTTTACCGCTCGTTCAGTAACGAAGGTTTCAACAGAAGCAATAGTTGGAGAATTGGTCGCAGCACTGTTAACCCACGGAACAGTTCCGTTACTGTGATATGCGGGCTCAGACTTTGACGGAGTTACTCCTGTTCCCACATCGGATAATTCGTCAATCGTCGCCCATGCCCACCCGTGTGGAAGGGCATGCTTGTCATCAGACTTCGGGCAATCCGACCGTTTTTTTATATGGAGTTTAATCTGTTTAAGCAGCTCCTCTGCAGGCTCATCGGCCCCGTCTTGCGCTACCAGCTTACCCTGCACGGCGAGGTTCAGAAAAGTCTGGCGGAGGGTTTTGATTTGGTCGGGGCGGGTGGTGAGGGTGGTGAGGGATTGCAGGGCAAAGTGGGCGTGCGATTGGAAGGTTTCCGCGTCGGTATCGGGGGTGGTCAGGCGGGCGAGGCTGGCGGTGGTCAGCCGATCCCGCACCGCTTCGCGCCCCGCGCGGGCCTGTTCCAACTGATCACACAGCGCCATGAGTTCATCGACCTTGGCCACGATCCGGTGCTGCTCGGCGAGGGGTGGGAGTGCGACCGCAATTCGATCCATGCGGTTCTTAGGTAGCCCGCCGCGCCCAGCGCCCGTCTGCTCGCCAAAGATGAAGGCCTGAAAGTATGGGGAAAGCACCAAGCGGTGCAAAAAGTCGGCCATGCCGGTCAATGCTGCACGAATGATCGCGACGTGCTGGCTTACGTTGGCCTCGTTAAAGTCATCCGGAATACGGCAGCAGCGCCCCATTGAGCCGCCCGTAATGTTCAGAAGCAAGTCAGCAGGCTTTACTGCCGTGCCGGACATCCGTTCATGTATTTCTTCGGCGATAAGAGCAACATCATCGAGGCGCAGGCCGTCATCGTAGACATTTTGCGACCGCAAGAAGGGGATACCGTTGTCTGAGTAGACCTCTTTTCCGCCCCGTGGGGTGCTTCCTGAACCCGTCTTGGAGCAGACCTCACCAATAGAGGTCAATGCCCAGCCATGAGGCAACGCAAATGGAAGATCAGTTGCGTCATAGCCTTGTGAGGGACGCTTGATTCCAAGCCGCGCCTTCTCCTGCGCGATCCGCTTCAACAACTCCGCCGCCGGTTCATCGCCCGCATCTTGCTCCACTAGCTTTCCGCGCACGGCCAAATCCAGCACGAAGCGGCGCAGGCGGGGTATGGCGTCTTCGGCGTCAGAGATACGCTCGTAAAGCGCCAGCAGGCGGGCAGAGGAAAACGTGGCGTCCTTCATCGGGTCAGCGCCTCGGTCAGGATCGCTTTCAACTGATCGCGCAGGGCGACTGTCTCGGCCTCTGCCGCTGTCAAATCGGCCAGCAGGGTTTCGGGGTCGCCATGATCCTCGGAAACCGTATGGGGGTTCTTGACGTCAAGGTTATAGCCACGCGCCTTGATCTCTTCCGCCGTGACCTTCCACGCCTGCGGGCCCTCAACGCGCCCCTCGCGCGCGGCCCCGCCCCACCATGCGGCACAGTCGTCCAGATGCTCCAGCCGGATCGGCTTGGTCATGGAATAGGCTTTCTGCGTCTCGGGCACCTTGTGTTCCCAATACCAGATGTCCTGTGTCGGCGTGCCCTTTTCAAAGAACAGCAGGTTGGTGCCGATGGAGGCATAGGGTTTGAAGACCGAGTTGGGCAGCCGCACGATGGTGTGCAGGTTGCAGTCCTCCATCAAGTGTTCCTTGAGGCGGGTCTTGATCCCTTCGCCGAATAGCGACCCATCGGGCAGGACCACAGCTGCACGGCCACCGGGTTTCAGCAGGCGGATGATCAGGGCAAGGAAGAGATCGGCGGTCTCGCGGGTCTTGAATGTCGGGAAGTTGCTCTCGATCCCGTCCTCCTCCTTGCCGCCGAAGGGCGGGTTGGTCAGAACGATATCGACGCGTTCATCACGGGTCCAGCTGACCAGAGGGCGCGCGAGGGTGTTGTCGTGGCGCACGAAGTCGGGTTCTTCGACCCCGTTGAGCAGCATGTTGGTGACGCAGAGCATGTGGGGCAGTGGCTTCTTTTCCACAGCGCGCAGGGCGCCTTGCATCAGCGCCTCATGCTCGGGCCGTTTGACGTAATTGTCGCGCATGTGCCGCATGGCGCAGGTCAAAAAGCCGCCGGTGCCGCAAGCGGGGTCGAACATGACCTCCCCGGGGGTAGGATCGATCTGCTGCACCATGAAGGCGGTGACGGCGCGCGGCGTGTAGTATTCGCCCGCGTTGCCCGCGTTTTGCAGGTCGTTCAGGATTTGCTCGTAGATGTCGCCGAAGTGCTGGCGTTCGGTCAGATTATTGAAGTCGACCTCGTTGATCTTGTTGATCATCTGCCGCATCAGCTGGCCGGATTTCATAAAGTTGTAGGCGTCTTCGAACACATCCCGGACGACCTTGGCGCGAGGACCTGCATTGACAGGCAGCGTCTTGAGTTCGGGGAACAGAGTGTTGTTCACGAATTCCAGAAGGGTGTCACCGGTGATCCCTTCTGGGTCCGCCGCCCAGGCTCGCCATTGCAGTTCAGACGGAATGGGTGATTTGTAATCGTCCTTGGTGAGTTCGAATTCCTGATCCTGATCGTCGATGATCTTGAGGAAGAACATCCAGCAGAGTTGGCTGATGCGCTGGGCATCACCATCCACGCCGGTGTCTTTGCGCATGATGTCTTGGATGGATTTGACGAGGGTACGGACGGACATTGATTATGCGCTTTCTTCGTAAATAGCAGATTGCAGGTCGTGGACGGCCTGTTCGAACCCTGGCTTTCCACCGAAAGCACGGACGAGTTCAAGAACACTTCCCATACCGCTGAACGGCGCGATCTTCAGGACGCCAAGATCGTCGAGGTTCATGACGCCCTCATCGGCGTATTTTTCGAGCAGGGCTTCGAGAACGGCCTTTGCCTGGGGGCCGTATTTGGTGAATACATCGCGCTTTTTCACGCTTTCAGCCCGCTCACGTCGGGTGAGAGGTTTTGCGTCAAAGGCAATGTGGCAGATCAGGTCGAAGGGATCGAGATCCTTGCCAAGCTCCGCAGCTATGACATCAAGCGGCAAGCCTTCGGCTGCCAATTCCTCGAACACGGCCTGCTTGCGGCCTTCACCCTTCCAGCGCTTGAGAAAATCATCAAGGCTGGCGTACTGCCGTTTCAGGGCCTTGCGGGTGTAATCGCGCAAAGACTCTGTGACCAACTTGCCGTTCTCGTCGAGGTATTCAACACGTTGAGCCACAATGACTGCGCCGACCCCGTCGACGTAAACCTTGCGGATCGGGCCGCCGCCTGTGTTGCCACCAAGAGGGTCGAGTGGATTGATCGGATCAATCAGAACGGTTTCATCATCGCCCGGTTCCTGTGAGAGAGGCGCGCCTTCATCGTCAGTCTGGGTGGCATCTTCTGGTGGCGTGATCGGATCATCTGGGCCGGGTTGGTAAATTTGAACCGGCTCCCCATCGAATTCCGGGTCGGCGAAATGGCTCGTTGAGCCCCGGAAATCCATGACTGTGAAGAACAGCTTTTGGGTATCCTCATGCACACGGGTGCCGCGACCAACAATTTGCTTGAACTCGGTCATAGACCCAACCTCGCGGTCCAATACGATCAAGCGGCACGTCTGCGCATCGACTCCAGTGGAGAGAAGCCGCGACGTTGTTACGATGACGGGATATGCAGCCTCGGGGTCGATGAAGTTGCCGAGTTGATCAAGACCTTCTTTGTCATTCCCAGTGATACGCATGACGTAGCGATGGTTTTGCGCCACCAGATCAGCGTTTTCGTTGATCAGCGCCTGCCGCATCCGCGCCGCGTGTTCCTGATCCACACAAAAGACAATCGTCTTGGCCATCCGATCGCCGCTCTGCTTCAGAAACTCCGAAACCTTCTGGGCGACCAGCTTGGTGCGATCGTCCAAAACCAGTCTGCGGTCGAAATCCTTGGTGTTGTAAATGCGATCCTCGACCTCTTCGCCGTCACGGTCGAGTTGCCCTTGCACAGGTCGATAGCCCTGAACGTCGCGGTCGATGTGAACCTTGATCACCTTATAGGGCGCCAAGAAGCCGTCGCGGATGCCCTGCTTCAGCGAATAGCTGTAAACGGGCGCGCCAAAATAATCGATGTTGGAGGCATACTCAGTCTCTTTCGGTGTGGCGGTCAGGCCAATCTGGGTCGCCGAGGTGAAATGGTTGAGGATTTCCCGCCAGGCGGAGTCGTCGGCCGCACTGCCGCGGTGACACTCATCGATCACGATCAGATCAAAGAAATCGTGTGAGAACTCCTTATAGAGCTTTTGACTTTCATCCGGGCCAGTAATTGCTTGGTACAAACCGAGATAGATTTCGTATGAGGTGTCGACTCGGCGACGCTTGTCCAAAGCCAACGTCAAATCAGTTGACGTACCATCCACGCGTTCAATGGTTTTCGCCTGCGTCGATAGTTTGGCCATATTGCCTGCGAAAGGCCGGAAGTCGTTCACCATCGTTTGGTCGATCAGCACATTGCGATCGGCCAAAAACAGGATGCGCTTCTTCTGGCCCGCTTTCCAAAGCCGCCAGATGATCTGAAAGGCCGTGTATGTCTTGCCGGTACCGGTGGCCATCACCAACAGAACGCGATCCTGCCCCTTTGCGATTACCTCTATCGCAGAGTTCACAGCGTTTACTTGATAATAACGCGGAGTCTTACTGCTGCCGTCGTCAAAGTAATCCTGTAGGGCAACGGTCGACGCATCGTCAGACAAGCCTTTCCACTGGCGATACCGTGCCCAGAGTTCGGCAGGCGATGGAAACTGGTCCAGCGACAGCGTGACTTCAGGAGTGGGGCTCATGCCAGTGCGGTCATGAAGGACAAAGCCGTCGCCATTGGAAGAAAATACAAACGGAATTCCCAGCGTCTCTGCGTATTCCAGGCCCTGTTGCAAACCAGCGCCAATAGCTTGAGTATTTTCCTTAGCCTCAATTATCGCGATTGGAATATTCGGCTTAACGGAAAGGACGTAATCAGCGCGTTTTCCCTTACCGCGACTCACCAACTTCCCACGGACAATTATTCTACCCTTGGTAAAGCTTACCTCTTCCCGGATTTGGTTTAATTCATCCCAACCCGCCCGGCGAAGTGCCGGTGTTATGTACTTCGTGCAAATATCACGCTCACTCAGTGACCGTTTGTCCATTGAGATGTTTCCCGACTACGCGAAACGCCACAAGAGCAGCAAATCGAATAAATCCTTTGTTATTGGACCTTAGACGGGATTTCAGGCGCTCGGCAACGGCTAGCGGCCGCAATCAACACCGCGCAAGTGCAAATCGGGATGAAACTTCAGGTTGACGGAATCACCGCTCAGGCGTCGAGGGTGGACTGTCAGCCAGCATCGACGCGCCTCCAGGACGGTGGGAATGTGTGCCCAGACGGATCTCGTCACGCCTTCTTGGGTTTTGACAATACACCAGTGCGTTGGTTCATTATAAAACAATAACTTAAGCAGTCACCATGTCACACCTTTTAAATCGCTGACCACAGATTTTTCTGCGCCAGAAGTACACCTTTCTTAGCACAAGTCGGTCGAACGTACTCGATCGGTGATGAAGCTGAGAGAGGTCTCATGAACAAGATTACACAGGAAGAACTGGCGGCGCGATGGCATTTGTCGCCCAGAACGCTTGAGCAGTGGCGGTGGTTGGGAAAGGGGCCCAAGTTCCTCAAGATCGGTGCGCGGGTGCTTTATCGCGAAGAGGATATCTCGACTTGGGAGGCGGCGCAGATTTGCCAGAACACATCTGGGCCATTGCCGCCGGAGGGTGTCTGATGCCGCGCCTGCCATCTCCGACCCGGATCAAGACGCATTATGTCTACACGGTTTGGGAGGCCGCGCAGGCGCTCGGTCGCCACCGGCAGACTGTTATCCGCTGGATTAAGGAAAATGGTCTGATCGCAGATCGCAGCAAAGTGCCATGGCTGATCGAGGGCAGGGACCTCAAGGATTTCCTTGGCTATCGACGCGCCAAATCAAAAACCAAACTGGCACTGCATCACCTCTATTGTTTGGGCTGCAAGGCACCCAAGGAGCCCGACGGCAAGTTTACCGAATATACGCAGGTCACACCAACGACAGGCATGCTCAAAGGGCTATGTCCGGCCTGCGGGAACATCATCAACAAGGTCGTTCGCAGGGCCGACCTGGAGGCCATTCGGGCAAGAATTGAAGTGACAGTTCAACAGGCCAACCCAAGATTAGTGTCTCTGCCTGAACCCCGCTCGAATGATACATCAGGAAAGGATGGGCAGACCAATGGCAAAACGCAATTCGGATAACCTGCGGATCAAGCGGAAATACCTTGTATGGCGAAAGGACTCACAAGGCCTGTCTGATGCGTCAGTTGACAAGTCAGCGGCGGCAATCGCTGTCTATGAGGCCTTTATCAACGGCAAGGATTTTCGCAGCTTTCACTCAGAGCGCGCCCGCAGTTTCAAACGCCATCTTACTTCTCTGCATAATCGGTGTAACGGCAGCAAGCTGTCGGTAAGTGTGATCAATGGCACCTTGCGCGAAATCAGCGCCTTTTTGAATTGGTTGACAGATCAGCCGGGGTACAAGTCGAAGATCACGCGATCAGACATCGCCTATCTTTCTCCGGACCGAAGGTCTGAGACCGCCCGACGCAAGTCTTGCTGGAAGCCGCATCCATCGCCTGCGCAGGTGTCCAAGGTGTTGGAGGGGTTGCCGACTCACACAGCCTTGCACCGTCGGGACCGAGCTCTCGTCGCCTTCCTGTTTCTTACGAGTTCAAGAGAGGGTGCCGCGATCACTATTCGCCTTAGACACGTGGACCTCGCGAATGCTTGCGTGCACTTTGACGGACGCTCAGTGGACACGAAATTTGGAAAGACATTCACAACGGCGTTTTTTCCGATGCCATCGCCATGTGAGGGCGTTGTCCGCAAATGGGTTGAAGAGTTGCGTCAGGATCATCAATTCTCGGATAGCGACCCGCTCTTTCCAAAGACTCGCGTTGGCATAGGTCCTGAACGCAGGTTTGCCGCACTTGGGATTGATCGTGCGCCTTGGTCGTCGCCATCATCTGCTGCAAAGATCTTCAAGCATGCCTTTGCGAATGCTGGTCTTCCACCGTTCTCGCCACACCGGGTACGGGATACCGTGGCGGAACTGGCCAAGTATCATTGTCGGACCCCTGAAGACTTCAAGGCGTGGTCGCAGAACATGGGACATGAGGACGTTCTGACGACATTCAGGTCCTATGGTTCTGTCGCAACCGGTCGGCAGGTAGATCTCATGGCGCGGTTTCGTAAGCGTGGGCCATTGCAAGATACTAATGATGGCGACTTTGATGTCATTGAATGATTTCATTTCTCGGACGAATAGCGGACTCGCACCCGGTCAGGGCGAAGCCGGTACCCTTTCCAGGGCAAGTTTTCGATGATTTCCTGGCCGGTTTCAGGATCTAGTCCAGCCGATATGAACTTCTTGCCGATCTGAGTGCGGGTTCGATTGATGTTTTGGCGCACGGAAGCTGGGCTTTCTGCATTCAAAAGCCCGGCCAGTTTTTCGGCGGCAAGAGGTGGGTAATCAAGCGGATCAAGTCCTTGCCCCACGCCCTTCAGAAATTCAGTTGCGAGGATATCGAGTAACGCAAACGCAGCACCTTTGATCTGGACAGCGCCATTGATAGTTAGCTTCGCTCGCCTCTTATCGATAACAAGGTCAACGACTTCTGCCTCTTTGATTTGTGCTTCTGAAACTGGGGTGTGCGACAAGAACAACTGTTCACGCTGGATTGAGCCATAGAGGTCTGGCAGGCTATTTGCAGCAAACGCGATTGCCCGCTGAGCAGACAGCGCGTTGCGAAATGCGGATGCTACATATGTACCGTGCCGTCTGAGAAGTTCAGCAATTCGCTTCGAGGCAGTATCGGGAGGTTCGCCAAGGCTATCCACAGCATTCAGAATGGCTGGATATTGAGAGATCAAGTCAGCTGCGTTTAAGGCTTCATAGGCAAACGCACTGCGCACGTAAGACAACGCTACTTCCTTGTCCTGAACCCGCTCTCTGGGGCTCGTCATGAGATCAAGACGATACGCCTCTTCAGGATCATGCGCCGCAAGCCCCGCTGCAAGTATTGCAAAGCGCCGGTCAATACACTGCGAACACCGGCCGCAATGGGGATGTTGCTTAGTCTGATTGTGAACGTCAGCACAGCTGCGGGTAAAGGCGATCTGGTCAGCCATACCGAGGCGCGCAATGGTCTGCACGACGTCCGTTTTCGTGCGCCAGAAGAAGGGATTGTCGACACGCAGTGCCCTCCGGAAAATCAAGCTGAATAATGCTTCAAAGCGTTGCAGCGTTTGCGGATGGGTCGTCCGCGTGGCGCGGGTACCAAGGACGTTGCCCACAGGTGGTAAATTCAGGCTGACAACGCCATTTTCATAGAAAGAGACGCGCTGTTGACCAAAGGCGATTGCCGTTGCCATGCCAAGTGCCGCAAACAGAAAAGATCGGGTGCGATGCGTGCCCTCTACATTTGTCCCGCGTTTGAGTTGCACGCGCATGGGAAAATGCATGAGCATCTGCGGTCCCAGTTTTGCGGCCATATGTTTTTGAAGATCGCGCTGGATTGGCGCAATTTTGGTCGCCGAGAAATGGCTGATCAATGCCACCTTGTGTTTATGGTCGATGATCTCTTCAAGTGCGCCCGCGAAAGAATCAAGGCCACCTGAAAACATCAAGACGGAATCGGGTTGCCATGCTGTCTCTTGGCCAAAATCAAAATACTGTTCAGCCACAGATACCGAGGGTTCCATCTGTGAAAAGTCAAAAGTGAAACGATCACCGGAAAGGAACATCAATGTCTCTTCTAGCGTTTGCTGCAGTTCTGGGGCAGACCAAAGCGCCAAGTTGCGGACTGGGAGAGAGACGTGAAAGCGCCTGTGCCACTTTGTGCCCATCTGTTGATCAGTTTGGCCACCCCGGCTGACACTGGAATCGATCGCGTAAACGAAGGCGGCAATTTCGATCAGGTCGAGGGCGACCTCGGGAAGCCCCAAAACAAGATCTTTGCGAATGCGGCCAATACAGAGCGAAACAGCCTTTGGCTTGCCGTCGATCTCAAAGTGAAGTTGTTCGTCGCCACGCCCGTCGGCTTTGGGCGGCAAGCAAATAACGGTGTGCTCAAGCTGCGGTGCGACGGCGACCAAGCTCGGACCTCAGTTTTTTGAAGGCGTATCGCGTGAAGTCGTTAATCTTGTCTTGGCTGAGGGTTTGCTCCTTCCAAACCGTCTTGCCGTACCAGCCGCCTGCGAATGTCTCGACTATTTTGGACGCCTCAAATGTGTGCTGGCGCAGGGCTGACTCAAATGCGATGCGGTCGCCGTCGTCGCCAAACCTCTGACCTTTGCCTATATGGTTGGCCAACTCGCGGCTGAGATAATAGTCGAGCGACCGGTAGGTTAGCCGGGCAAAGAAATCCCGGGCCAGAAGCGAAAATGCCTGCCCACTGGAAAACGAGGCTAGCGCCGCACGCACTTCTTGTGACGTTGGCTCAAAGAGGGTTGGCAGCTTGTCTCTCAATTGCACCGACAGGCTTTCCAGCAGGGCGGTCCTTGCCAGTTCCCCTGCATCAGATGAGCGCCCTTGTTCAAATGCCTGCTGGCTGATCACGTCATTTAGGCCCGACAGCAAGCCGGTCACTGATGACAGCGACTCAGTTGATAGGCCCAGCTTGGCCATCTCGTCCGCGAACCCTGGCGCACGCGCCAACAACGGCAAACGCACAAGAAGCTGTGTCACATTTTGAAAAAGAGGATCGTCTGAAGCCCGCCGCAAATCCAGCTCGGACGCACGTGCCGCTGCATCTGCAATGCTCTCAATATCTGCACCAGCATCCAGCAAACCAATGACGTCGCGCCACTTCTTTGACTGCTGCAGTGTCCCGAGCCTTATATGGCCCATAAACGCCTCCCAAAAATCACAATCAGGCTGAAACAGACCAACACAAAATGCAAAGGAAATTTGAACGCAATGCTTACCCTGCGCTTACCTGGATACAGGCTCAAACATCCAATATCCTGCTAAGTTGTTGAATTAAATGGTGAGCCGTGATGGGTTCGAACCATCGACCTACTGATTAAAAGTCAGTTGCTCTACCAACTGAGCTAACGGCCCACGTGAGGGGCTACTTAGAAAGCCGTTGCGTTCCGGTCAACCCCCAAATGCCCCGATCTCTGGATAAGTCCCAAGGCTTTGTCTATATGCCCGCTATGGTCATTGATGACGCGACATATCTGCCCTTCATGAAGATGCATGGGCTCGGCAATGACTTTGTTGTTGTGGACGAACGGGGAATCGCTCCGCGCGTCGACGCGTCCGTTGCACTGGCGATGGCCGACCGGCATCGTGGTGTGGGTTTTGACCAGCTGGCCGTTATGTCGGATGCTGACGATACCGATGTTCATCTGACATTCTGGAACAGCGATGGGTCGCAATCAGCCGCCTGCGGCAACGCCACCCGTTGCATCGCAAACTACCTGATGGAGAACGGCGGCAAGGACAGTTTGCGGATAGCCACTGCGCGCGGCATTCTGGAGGCGCGCAGCACCGAGAATGGGCACACTTCCGTCAATATGGGCCAGCCGCAGCTGACGTGGGATGCGGTGCCGCTGGAGCGCGCGTTGGATACTCTCGAATTGCCGATAGACGGCGCGCCAACGGCCACTGGCATGGGTAATCCGCACTGCACCTTCTTCGTTGAAGACGCGGAGGCCATTGATCTGACTACCCGTGGTGCCGCGATGGAGCATCACCCCCTGTTTCCCCAGCGCACCAATGTGCAATTCGCCAGCCTGCTTGCAGATAATCACCTGCGGATGCGTGTCTGGGAGCGTGGTGTTGGTGTCACACTTGCCTCTGGCTCTTCTTCCTGTGCGACGGCTGTCGCTGCGGCCCGGCGTGGTCTGACCGGGCGGGATGTGACGATCACGCTGGATGGTGGTGATTTGCAGATCAGTTGGCGCGATGATGGTGTCTGGATGACCGGCCCCACTGCCCATGTATTTGACGGCCAATGGCGGCTCTGATGGATCGCAAAGCCCCTCTTTTTTCCAATCATGGCTGCCGGTTGAATGCCTATGAAACTGAGGCGATGAAAGAACTCGCCACTGCCTCCGGTGTTGAGAATGCGGTGATCGTGAATACTTGCGCTGTGACTGCAGAGGCCGTGCGCAAGGCCCGGCAGGATATCCGCAAGCTGCGCCGCGATAATCCGCATGCCAAGCTGATTGTCACCGGTTGCGCGGCCCAGACAGAACCAGACACTTTTGCCACTATGGCCGAGGTTGATGTTGTTCTGGGCAATACCGAAAAGATGGACCCGGCCACTTGGCGGGGTATGGCCCCTGATCTGATCGGCCAGACCGAACCGGTGCAGCTGGATGACATCATGTCGGTCACCGAAACGGCTGGACACCTGATTGACGGGTTCGGAACGCGCAGCCGCGCTTATGTGCAGGTCCAGAACGGCTGTGATCATCGCTGCACGTTTTGTATCATTCCGTATGGGCGGGGCAATTCCCGGTCTGTCCCTGCGGGTGTTGTCGTGGACCAGATCAAGCGATTGGTCGACCGTGGATACAAAGAGGTTGTGCTGACCGGTGTCGACCTGACAAGTTGGGGGGCTGATCTGCCCGCCGCGCCCAAGCTGGGTGATCTGGTGATGCGCATTTTGCGCTTGGTGCCGGATTTGCCGCGGCTGCGCATCAGCTCCATCGACAGCATCGAAGTTGATGACAACCTCATGCAGGCGATTGCGACCGAACCCCGGCTGATGCCGCATTTGCACCTGTCGCTGCAACATGGAGATGACCTGATCCTGAAGCGGATGAAGCGCCGCCATCTGCGCGATGACGCGATCCGGTTTTGCGAGGATGCGCGCAGGCTGCGCCCTGATATGACCTTTGGCGCTGACATCATCGCGGGTTTCCCGACCGAGACGGATGAGATGTTCGCGAATTCGCTTGCATTGGTCGATAATTGCCATCTGACATGGCTTCACGTCTTTCCCTATTCACCCCGTCCCGGCACGCCAGCGGCCCGAATGCCGCAAGTAAATGGCAAGACAATCAAAGCGCGCGCCGCTGCGCTGCGCGGTGCCGGTGATGCCCGGGTTGCCACGCATCTGAAAGCTCAGATTGGCAAGGTTCATGAGGTTTTGATGGAAAGCCCCCAGATGGGACGGACGGCACAATTTGCCGAAGTAAGCTTTGCCAGTGATCAACCGGAAAGTCAGATTGTGCGCGCGACGATCACGGGCGTTGCGGGCCAGCAATTGATGGCCTGAACATGACGGACCTCCCGATCCTGTGGTCGTTCCGGCGTTGCCCCTATGCCATGCGGGCGCGCCTTGCCATCCGATCCAGTAGGACACAGGTGGCCCTTCGGGAAATCCTGCTGCGGGATAAACCAGCCCGGTTTCTTGCAACATCGCCAAAGGCGACAGTGCCTGTGCTCGATACAGACCACGAGGTTCTGGAAGAAAGCCGCGATATCATGATCTGGGCCTTGTCCCGCAGTGATCCTGACGGCTGGCTGGACATGCCGCCCGAGGGTCACACCCTGATTGATATTTGCGACGGCCCTTTCAAAACGGCATTGGATCACACCAAGTATGCGGTCCGCTTTCCTGACCTTGATGAAGCGGAGGAACGGGAAAAAGCGATGATCTTCCTTCGGACGCTGAATGATCGTCTGAGCGATACGCGCTTTTTGATGGGCCCGCGTCGCACACTTGCCGACATGGCGATCCTTCCGTTTGTGCGGCAGTTTGCGAATACGGATCGTGTCTGGTTTGACGGCTGCGGGCTTGGCCCTCTGACGGCCTGGCTCGACGATTTTCTGGAATCGGATGCTTTTGCGGCCATCATGCGCAAATACCCGCCTTGGCAAGAGGGGCAGGATGGGGTCTTGTTTCCTGCGTAACACCGGAAAAGGAACTGACCAATGCAATTGCTGATCTCGCCCGCTTCCCCATTTGTGCGCAAGGTGCGCGTTCTGATCCGCGAGACTGATTTGCTATCGCAAGTGGAAGAGGTCGATGTATCGACAACACCAATGGCCAGCGACCCAAAGGTTATCGCGGCCAACCCTTTGGGCAAGATACCGGCATTGATCCGTGATGACGGCCCTGCGATATATGACAGCCGGGTGATCACCCGGTTTCTTGATGATCGCGCGGGTGCCGGGCTTTATCCGAAAAGCGGTCTATGGGAAATCCTGACGCTTGAGGCGACCGCCGACGCAATCATGGACGCCGCCGTCAGCATGGCCTACGAGGTCAGGCTGCGGTCCGAAGGGCAGCAATCGCCTGATTGGATAGAGGCGCAGTGGGGTAAGGTCGAACGCGGCGTTGCTGCGGTGAACGACCGCTGGATGAGCCATTTGTCCGGCAAACTGAATATCGGCCAGATTGGGATGGCTTGCGCACTGTCGTATCTAGATCAGCGCCATGATGCGCGTGGTTGGCGATCTGACAACACGGCACTTGCGGATTGGCATGCAGAATTCAGCACGCGCGACAGCATGGTAACGACAAAGCCCGAGGTTTAGAAGTTAAAGCTGACGCCGAGGTTAACGGCGTTGGTAATGATGTCGGTTTCCAGCGTGCCACCGGTATCAAGATCGGCTGTGTTTGACGAAAAAGTACCCTTGTATTCGCCAAAAACCGACCATTGGTCGTTGATCGGGTAGGTGGCACCCGCAATCCAGGTCGCCGCGGGACCGGTCAACTGATATCCAAATGTCTCGGACGCGCCACTTGTCACCTCGACATGGGGCAGCGAAACACCCAGTCCACCACCAACATAAGGGGTTACCTCGCCAAACGCACCGGACCAGCGCCGGTAGGCATTAACCGTGAGGGTGTTCAGACCGTCGGTGAATTCCAATACCTCATAGCCAGCCGGCAACTCGTCATTCTTGGGGTAGACCTTGTTATGCGTAAAGTCCAAACCATAGCCAAATGTATCCGACTGCCAGCGCGTCGCGCGGATACCGTAATATGGCGGTGCGCTGGACGACCGCCCCTCCCAGGCTTGAGAAAAATTGTCGTCAGCAATCACGTCGTCACCGCGAATCGCAATGTCAGAGGAGGGTGCAGACTGGATTCCGCCATAAAAGCTCAACTCAACCTCTGCGGTAGCAGCGGCTGGTGCGGCGATTAGGCATATGCTGGCAGCAATTGCGCGGATCATCAACGTTTCCCGACGTGAGTGGTCTTGAAATAAGAGTTAGGTCCGAGTGCCCAGTCTGACAACAAAACATTAAGTGATCGCTAAGCTTTACGAACCGCTTGTGTCAGCCCTGACACGAATCCAGCCCCAAAACACGAAATTCGGCACCAAACCGGCAAAAATTGGCTCATAGACACGACTTATGCGCCAATCGCTTGCGCATGATTCTTTGACAACAGCTCAGAATCGCCGATTTGGAGTGATCGCATTTGTTTACGATGTCTTCGTGGATTTCGGTCATTGGTATGGACCATCCACGGATGCGCGCTAATGTCCGCTGGACTGATCATGTTTTGATGGCTAAACAGCGCCGGAATGGGCCGCCTGCTGTGTCGGTCTTTTGTCTTGTGGGGGCAATCGCCCTAAAAATATCGGAGAATCACCCCGTGTCACATACAGATGAACACTCGGGCACACGCCGGGATTTCCTATACTATGCAACTGCAGGTGCCGTGACAGTTGTTGCAGGTGCTGCGGTTTGGCCCCTTGTCAACCAGATGAACCCGTCTGCGGACGTGCTGGCACTGGCCTCAATCCGTGTTGATATCAGCGCTGTTCAGCCCGGCACGCAGATCACGGTGCTGTGGCAGGGCAAGCCGGTTTTCATTCGGGCGCGCACGGAAGATGAGATTGCCGAGGCGCGGGCCGTCGATGTCGACTCGCTTCCTGATCCCGATGCTTACAATGAGAATCTGGGTGAAGTGCCGGCAACGGACGAAAACCGTGCATTGTCTGAAGATGGCGTGTGGCTGGTTCAGATGGGTGTTTGTACGCATCTGGGCTGTGTGCCATTGGGCGAAGATGGCGATTTCGGCGGTTGGTTCTGCCCTTGTCATGGATCGCATTATGATACGTCCGGTCGTATCCGCAGAGGCCCGGCGCCCCGCAATCTTCCCATTCCTGTAGCGTCCTTCGTGGACGAAACAACAATTCAACTCGGTTAAGGAGAGAGCGCCATGGCTGGTATTCCTCACGACCATTACGAACCAACATCAAAGGGCGAAAAGTGGCTTCACTCGCGTCTGCCGATTGTCGGGTTGCTGTATGATACACTGATGATCCCCACGCCCAAGAACCTGAACTGGATGTGGATCTGGGGTATCGTTCTGGTTTTCACGCTTGTTTTACAGATCGCTACCGGCGTGGTTCTGGTCATGCATTACGTGCCGCATGTCGATATGGCGTTCGCATCGGTCGAACATATCATGCGCGACGTGAATGGCGGCCATATGATCCGCTATTTCCACCAGAATGGTGCATCGCTGTTCTTTGTTGCGGTTTACGCCCACATGTTCCGGTCGCTTTATTACGGGTCCTACAAGGCTCCGCGCGAGGTAACGTGGATCATCGGGATGCTGATGTATCTGCTGATGATGGGCACAGCGTTCATGGGTTATGTGCTGCCCTGGGGTCAGATGTCGTTCCACGGGACGGCTGTGATCACAGGTCTGTTCGGCGCCATCCCGTTTGTGGGGGAGTCTGTGCAGACATGGTTGCTGGGCGCATCTGCCGTGGGTCAGCCTGCGCTGAACCGCTTCTTCTCGCTGCACTATCTGCTGCCATTCGTTTTGCTAGGTCTAACGATCGTCCATGTTTGGGCGTTCCACACTACCGGTAACAACAACCCGACGGGTGTCGAGGTGCGTCGCACCAGCAAGGAAGATGCCCAGAAAGATACGCTGCCGTTCTGGCCCTATTTCGTGATCAAGGATCTATTTGCCTTGGCGGTTATTTTGGCCATATTCATGGCGGTCGTCGGGTTCATGCCGAACTACCTTGGCCACCCCGACAACTATATCCCTGCCAACCCGCTGGCCACACCGGCCCATATCGTGCCTGAATGGTATTTCCTGCCATTCTACGCCATTCTGCGTGCGTTTACTGCGGATGTGTGGGTCGTGCAGATTGTCCAGTTCCTGAGCTTTGGCATCATCGACGCCAAATTCTTTGGGGTGCTGGCCATGTTCGGTGCCATCGCCGTGATGGCGCTGGCCCCATGGCTGGATACATCAACCGTGCGATCCGGTCGGTATCGTCCGATGTTCAAATGGTGGTTCTGGCTGCTGGTTGTCGACTTCATCGTGCTGATGTGGGTTGGCGCCCGCCCGGCAGAGTTCCCGTATGACTGGATCTCGCTGATCGCGTCCACCTACTGGTTCGCCTACTTCCTGATCATCCTGCCGCTGCTTGGTGTGATTGAGAAGCCGCTGACGCCGCCAGCAACTATCGAAGACGACTTCAACGCGCACTACGCGCCGAAAACCGGGGGCACAACAACCCTGGTCAAGCCGGCCGAGTGAGAAAGGATCCAAGACTGATGTTCCGCAAACTCACATTGACAGCTGCAACGGCCCTTGCCCTGATTTCAGGGCAGGCCATGGCAGCAGAAGTCGAAACGCATATCGAAGACTTTGCGTTTTCGTTCGAAGGCCCGTTTGGCAGCTTTGATCAGATGCAGCTTCAGCGCGGTCTGCAGGTCTATACCGAGATCTGCGCGGCCTGCCATGGGCTGGAATACGTCGCATTCCGCAACCTGTCTGACGAAGGTGGCCCCGGCTTGCCTGAAGATCAGATGCGGGCCTATGCCGAATTCTATGAGATCTTTGATCAGAGCCTGTTTGATGGCGAAGGTGACTTCCGCCCGGCAACACCAGCCGACAAGTTCCCGTCCTCCAGCTTGTCCAACGCCCCGGACCTTAGCCTGATGGCCAAGGCGCGGGCCGGTTTCCATGGTCCTGCGGGTACGGGGATCAATCAGTTGGTTAAGGGTATGGGTGGCGCTGAATATATTGCGTCGCTGCTGACGGGCTATGAGGACGAACCTGAATGCGCGCTGGAAGGCGACCCGATGGACGGCTATTACAACGTTGCCTTTGCCGCCGGTGGTTTCCCTGACAGTTGCAAGGATGAAAACGGCAAGCACAAGGTTCCGGGCAGCTGGATTGCCATGGCACCGCCGCTTTATGGTGACGATGTTGTATATGCCGACGGCCATGCGACTGACCTGCACCACGTCGCCGAGGATGTATCGGCATTTCTCATGTGGACGGCCGAGCCGAAGATGATGGCGCGCAAGCAGGCTGGTCTGACCGGTGTTATCTTCCTCACTGTCCTTTCAGTGCTCCTGTATCTGACGAACAAGCGTCTTTGGGCACCGCATAAGAAAAAAGACTGAGCTGTATTTGCTCAAGAATGCAAAGGCCCGCTAATTGGCGGGCCTTTTTCGTTGCGGGGTCAACCTGATTGCCCCAAGTAGCTGGCCAAGGCGGGCGGCGGTGATGCAAACAGTTCTGTCGTTGGGACTGGCGCGGCGGCAATGCCATCAGCGACAAGCACCGTTTCGCCAGCCACCTGTTTGGCGTCTGCCGGATCATGCGTCACCATGATAACAGTCCGGCCTGCCTTCAGCAGCGTCTGCTGCACCAGGTCGAGCATTTCGTCTTTCAAGCCAGGGCCAAGCGCCGCAAAAGGTTCGTCCAGAAGGACGACGGGGCGATCGGCCAGCAAAACACGCGCCAGGGCGGCCCGGCTTTGCTGGCCACCTGAAAGTGCCGCCGGCCGGCGGTCGGCCATCCCATTCAGACCGACCTGATCAAGAACCTGCATGACCTTGGTCTGCTCTTTCGCCGACAGCTTGAGGCGCGGTTGCAAGGCAAGACCAGCATTTTGCGCAACAGTCAGATGCGGGAACAGATTGTTGTCCTGAAAGAGAATGCTGATTGGCCGCTTACTTGGTGACAAATCAGTGATGTCGGCGCCCTCATACAATATGCGCCCTGCCGAGGGCGCAAGAAATCCGGCAAGCACAGACAGCAATGTTGACTTTCCCGCACCGGATGGACCGATTAGCGCGGTGATCGTTTCCTTGGTGAAGGCAAGGTCTGCGCGCAGTACAAAGTCCCCCTGTCTGATCTGGACGTTTTCACAGCTGAGCATTTGCGCGGCCCCCTCGATCACACAGCCAGAACGCCAGCAGGCTGAGCGCCAGCAAGAGAAGCCCCGCGCTCGCCGCCGCCTCCATCCGGTAGGCGCCCATCAGCCGGTACATGGCGAGGGGCAACGTCTCTTGCGTTTCGCTGGCGAACAGAGCGATGACGCCGAGATCACCCATTGAGAGCGCTGCTGCAATGCCCGCCCCAAAACCCAGTGGGCGGCGAATGCGCGGCAGAACCACAATCCAAAGCCACGCCCAAGGCCCCAGCCCAAGTGTGGCACCAAGCCGTTCAAAATCCTGCCTCACACTGGCAATCGCAGGCGCAATTGACCGCAATGCAAAGGGCAGCGCGAGTGTTGCATTGGCCAGCGCGGTCACGATCAAGGCGGCCTTGGCCGGGTTAACATACGGATAGACCAGCAGAAACCCGCCTGTGCCGACTACAAGTCCAGAAGCTGCAAGTGGCAAGGCGCCAATTATTGTGATGGTCCGGTTGGCCGATAGTCCCAGCGCAATAGCCATTGCGGTGCAAAGAATAGCGGACATGCTCGCCACTGCCATTGATCGTAAGGCAGCCCACCAGATTGATATTGGCATGTCGAATAGGCCGGGGATCCCCCGGACGATGATCATTCCAAGCGGTAGCAACAGGAATAGGGCCGCCAGAGAGATTACAATACCGTCTGTAAACGGGGCGGGCAGGTTCCAGCGTTGCACAGTCCGATCCAGCCCACCGCTGAGCTGATCTTGCTGGCTGACCTGCCAGACCAGCAGTGCCGCGGCGGCACACAGGGCAAACTGCACGCTTGCCAGAAGGGCCGCACGCCCGAGGTCAAAGTCAAATCGCAACGCCTGATAGATCGCCAGCTCAACGGTTGTGGCCTTTGGACCGCCGCCCAGTGTCAGTGCGACGGCAAAGCTGGTCAGGCAGATCAGGAATATGACCAGAAATGTCCCTGGCACGACCGATCGTAACATGGGCCGTTCAAGTAGCTGCCAGACCGGGGCATTCAATGTGGCCGCCAGCCGGAACCGCTCTGCGGGTATCGCCAGCCAGCCCTGTAAGATCAGACGTGTGGCAAGCGGTAGGTTGAAAAAGACATGCGCCAACACGACGCCATGGAAGCCGTAGATCGAGAATGTGGGCAGCCCGATCACGCCCAGCGCGGTATTCAGCACGCCACTCCGCCCAAAGATGGTCAGCAGCGCCATGACCGCCACGATCACTGGCAGCAGGAAGGGTGCGCCCAGAAGCGTGATCAGCAAACCGCGCCCGGCAAATTGTCGCCTGGCCAGCGCACGGGCCACTGGAATGGCCAGAACCGTGCTGAACGCGGCCGACGCCAATGCCTGCAACACAGTGAAACGGATTGCAGCCCAATCAGCGACCGATATCCCATCGTCCCACTCTGCCCGCCACGCCACGGCGGCCAGAGTGCCAAGCGTCAGCGCGATGACGAACGCTGACGCAGCAACTCCGGGCCACCGCGGTGCTATTGAGAAAGGGCGGAGCGCCATTCATCCAATGCCGCGTCACGGGCGGCTGCCGCTTCTTCCGGCGACAACAGCAGTGCTTTCGTCGGGGTGAGCAGCGTATCAAAACCACCAGGCAGTCCGTCAGCCGGGGTCGCTGCTGGATACATCCAGTTTGTGGTTGGGATCACGCTTTGGAATGCATCCGTGACCATGAAGGCCATAAACTGGTCCGCCAATTCGGGCTGGTCAGTACTCGCCAGTTTTCCGGCAACCTCCACTTGCAGATAGTGCCCTTCGTCAAAGCCCCAAGCGACCTTGCTGGCATCTTCTTCGGCGATCAGATGATAGGCGGGTGATGTGGTATAGGATAATACGGCGTCCGCCTCGCCATCCAGAAACAGACCGTAGGCCTCTGACCAGCCGGGTGTCACTGTCACAATATTGTCGGCCAGATCGGCCCAAATGCTCTGGGCTTCATCGCCATAGGCAGTTTTGACCCACATCAGCAGCCCAAGCCCGGGCGTCGATGACCGCGGGTCCTGAATCACGATGCTGATGTCGCTGTCGGCCAGCGCCCGCAGTGATGTCGGTGCGGGTTCGCCTGCATTGCCCACGAATGCGAAGTAGCCCCAGTCAAATGGCAGAAAGTCAGGATCTTCCCATGCAATCGGCAGGCTCAGTTCCGCCGCGACGCCATGTGGTGCGAAAAGCCCTGTGTCCCTTGCAGCGGCAGTCAGATTGGTATCAAGCCCCAGAATGATATCGGCGTCGGTCCTTGGCCCTTCCAATTGCAGCCGGGCGAGCAGCGCAGCACCGTCGCCTGCGCCCACAAATTGCAGGTCGCAACCGCATACCTCTTCGAACGCAGTTTCAATTGCCGGACCCGGCCCCCATTCGCTGGTAAAACTGTCATAGGTCAGGACCTGCAGCACCGGGGTCTCGGCCAATGCGCCAGAAGCACAAAGGGCGAGTCCCGCAACAGCTGGCAGATAGGTGGTCTTGTGCATCTTATCCTCCAAATGCGACGGGCGGATTTGGGGGTAAGCGCGAGTGCCATACCTTCCCTCCGCCGGTCTTAACCGGTTCAGGTTCAACGGGTCCGCTTACGCATCTCAGCCATCTCTGGCCCCCCGAGGTGTGCCCTAGCTAGGCTGGATCAGCGTCGGTGACAAGGGAAACCTCTTGAGCCTGATTGTCGCGCCCGCTAGACCCGTGCGGACAGCAAAGGGGTATCCGATGTCGATCAACAGTTTCGGTCATCTGTTCCGGTTCACTACCTGGGGTGAAAGCCATGGACCGGCATTGGGGGCGACAGTTGATGGATGCCCGCCCGGCGTGCCGCTGGAACCCGCGATGATCCAGCAATGGTTGGACAAGCGCCGCCCTGGCCTGAACAAGAACACGACCCAGCGAAATGAACCCGATGCGGTTGAAATCCTGTCCGGTGTGTTTGAGGGACGTACAACCGGCACACCCATCCAGTTGATGATCCGCAATACTGATCAGCGGTCGAAGGACTATGGCGATATCGCCAATACGTTCCGCCCCGGCCATGCGGATATCACCTATCACCAGAAATACGGGTTGCGCGATTATCGGGGCGGTGGCCGGTCGAGCGCGCGCGAGACCGCATCACGCGTGGCAGCGGGCGGTGTGGCCCGCGAAGCCATTAAATCAATTACTCCTGAGGTTCAGATCAAGGGGTACATGACCCAGATGGGCACCAAGCAGATCGATCGCGATCGCATGGACTGGGACCAGATTGACCAAAATGATTTCTTTTGCCCGGACGCGGCCGCGGCAGCTGAGTGGAACGATTATCTGGCTTGGTTGCGCAAGGATGACCACAATTCGGTTGGAGCCATTATCGAAGTTGTCGCGCGTGGGGTGCCCGCGGGCATCGGCGCTCCGATCTATGCCAAGCTGGACACGGATCTGGCCGCTGCCATGATGTCGATCAACGCCGTCAAGGGTGTGGAGATTGGCGAAGGTATGGCCGCCGCCGCCCTGACAGGTCGCGACAATGCCGATGAGATCTATATGGGGAATGACGGTCAGCCCGCCTATGCGTCCAACCATGCAGGCGGCATTCTGGGCGGTATCAGCACCGGGCAAGACATCGTCGTGCGCTTTGCCGTCAAGCCGACCTCTTCCATTCTTTCGCCACGCAAATCCATTCGTATGGACGGATCACCGACGGAGGTCATTACTAAGGGCCGCCATGATCCTTGTGTGGGCATCAGAGCGGTGCCGGTGGGCGAGGCGATGATGGCCTGTGTCATTCTTGATCATCTGCTGCTGGATCGTGGCCAGACGGGTGGGGTGCGCGGGATCATTGGTTAATCGGGTGCGCGATTCAAATCCTCTTGCCTAGCCAGCAGACCACACACTAGGAATATCGGTGTTGTGCGTTGTAACCACCTGATATGGTTTTTCGACGATAACGGGGGAATCATGCTGCAAACTTCTCGATATGTCCTGACCGCCTTGCTTTGTTTCAGCCTTGCTGGTTGCGGCATCCCGCGTGGCGCAGGTTTCCAGTCAGAGGTATTGGCGGCATCGTCTGTCCAGCAAACTGAGAATGGCGTTGAGCAGGTTCGCGACTTTGCCGTTTTCGAAGTTACCCGCGAAACGTTACCAACCCTGCAGTCATGGCCGGACAAAGATGCGCGGCGTTATCGTTGGGTACCGGACAATCAGTCGGCGACGTCCCTGATCATCGCACCTGGCGACAAGATGCAGTTGACTGTCTGGGATGCATCGGAAAACTCTTTACTGTCCGGAACCGGGCAGCGCGTGACCCCGCTGCAGGATATTGAAGTCAGTTCAAGCGGTCAGATCTTTGTGCCCTATATCGGCGAATTGAAGGTCTCTGGCATGTCGCCCACGACCGCCCGTGCACGGATCGAAGAACAGCTGACGCAGACCATTCCATCCGCGCAGGTTCAGCTGATCGTGACCCCAGGACGCACCAATACGGCAAATGTTGTCAGCGGTGTCGGTGCCCCGGGTATCTATCCGCTGGAGTACCGCAATACCCGCTTGCTGGACCTTCTTTCGCTAGCTGGTGGCGTTCCACCTGATACGATCAACCCGCAGGTTCGCCTTGCGCGGGGCAACACCGTCTATGGAATCGCCTATGAGCGGCTGCTGGAGGATCCACGCCTTGATACGACCATTCGCGGTGGCGATCGGGTATATGTTGAACAAGAAGATCGCAGTTTCCTGTCATTGGGAGCTACCGGCACGCAAGCCATTCACCCATTTCCCAAGGATCATGTGACGGCTCTTGATGCATTGGCCATTGTTGGCGGCGTGAACCCGGGCCGCGCTAACCCGCAGGGCATTTTGGTTCTACGTGAATATGATGTCAGCGATGTGCGCACTGACGGGGCCGGACCACCGCAGGAGCGTGTTGTTTTTACCCTTGATCTGACATCCGCTGATGGACTGTTTTCGGCAGCGCAATTTGCAATCCAGCCCAATGATCTTGTCTATGGTACCGAAAGTGCGCTCGGCCCTGCGTTTACGCTGGTGAACGTGTTCCGGACGATAACAACGATATCGAACTAGGTCATTAGAACAGATCGATATCCAGCGCGAGTGTGCTGTAATTCGTGACCCCATCGATATGCAGTACATTGCCATCGTTTAGATCAATCGTGGCACGAGTACCGTCAAACGAGCCATAGACCGCCAGCACATCCTGCGCAGAGGTCAACCCGGTCCATAAAGATGCATCAAGTGTGATCTGATCCAGCCCTTGTGTGAAATCAGTGATCGTATCGGTTCCCCCGTTGAATACAAACGTGTCGGCACCCGCGCCACCGGCTAGCAAGTCGTCGCCCGCATCACCCTCTAGTCGGTCATCGCCCGCACCACCGTAAAGCCGGTCATCCCCAGCCCCGCCCCGTAGCAGATCCGATCCGGTACGACCCAGCAGAACGTCGGCACCGCCACCACCGGCAGCATTATCATCACCGGCGCCGGCAATGATGATATCCATGCCGTCACCGCCGATCAGATCGTCGTTGCTAGCGCTTCCTTCAATCAGCGCCGCATTGAAGGGCGCCAAACCCGAACCACCCGTCAGTGCATCCCGCAAGCCCGAAAGACTGGTTGCCTTGACCACGGCGATCACACCCCCGTCATCCATTGAACCACCCGGTTCTTTGGCAGGACCGTCAGGGCCTATCGGATTGGTATCGGGGGTCGGTGTTGCAGGGCCGGGATATCCCGGCTCGATAGTTGTCGAGAACCGCATGCCATCCCCGATTACATCGGCAGTTGTCAGTTCTCTGTAGTCGATGAAAGACCCGTCAGCGCTGCGCACGATAAGCAATTCATCCCCATAGGCGATGTCCATGCCATAGGATTGAATGGTGAAGGTCAATTGACTGATATCGCGCAGCAATGACCACTGAGACAGATCGAGCTTGTCTTCACCCAAGGTGAAGTCTGTGATTGTGTCGACCACGCCATCGCGCGACAGAACAAACACATCCGCGTCGGCGCCGCCGGTCAGAGTGTCACTGCCATTGCCATCGCGCAGAATGTCGTCGCCTTGATCTGCCTTAATCAGATCATCGCCATCGTGGCCCTGTAGAATGTCATTGCCTTTTGTTCCTGACAAAAGCCCGCCAGCCAGAACCGCTGTTGTTGTCACGCCCGTTGGTCCGCTGTCATAACGCAGTTGCGTTATCCCGGTTTCGCTGCTGCTGGCGACAAAGATGTCCAAACCGTCATCGCGACTGCGCGCGGCAATGGCGCTGATATTATCCAATCCCATATCGACCCTGTCCTCAATATGGGCGCGGGACAACAGGTATCCCCCCTCCAGTAGGACAAAGATGGAAACACCGTCATCTGCCCCGGCGGCGATGACGTAAGTCTGGCCGCTATGGTTGACGACCTCCAGTGCTGTGATTCCGGCAAACCTGGAATTCAGGCTGTCGAGCAGATGATCGCGCATGGTCAGACTGCCATCAATTCCGACCTGCATGACGCTGATGGTGCTGCTACCCGCAGCACCCAGCAACAGATAGGTGCTACCGCCGACCATCGCAGTCTGCATGACGCTCGGTGCACTGATCCACAGACCCTCATCGGCATTGATATGGTCGCTGGTGCTGACCGAACCGTCGGGTGCCACAGCCCAGCTGGTCACTGCGTTTTGGAGCGGGTTGGCCGTAAACAGGTAGTTTGTGCCACCAATATCGGCCTTTGCCACTGCGGCGATATTGCCCGCATGCCCGGTATCGGGGGTCACGATGATGGCGTGATCAGTCAGCGTCCCAGCGCTGTCGAAAGTGAGTTGCGCGATGCCCGCATTGCCTGCCAATGCTCCAAAAACGGCCTGATCACCGCTCGCCAAATTGATCGTTACGCCATACTGAAAACCGCCAAAAATGACGGGCAACGTGTCCAATGTATCACGGACCGCGAATGAACCATCAGATTGTAGAGTGAGCGTCTGCAGAAATCCTTCGGTTCCACCACCGGTGAGCATAGCAGTCGCACCGCCCAGGCCAAACGCTGTCAGCGTGCTGGTCCCGCCCGGCCTGTCGCCGCCGTCAAAGTTCAACGTGTCGATCAGCGCGATAGAATCGGTATCCATTTGCCAGCTTTGCAGGACCCCATCATAGCGTGTGGTGCTCAAAAGAACCGGATTGCCGTTGTTTTCGACGATTTCTAGTTCGGTGATCCGGGATCTTTCCAGATCAATCTCGGCGGTCGTATAGTTTACAAGATAGAATGATGACATGGATGGTCCCCCCCAGGACCGACAACCAATATGGCTTGATGTCAGGATGTCTTTTGGGGGCGACCTGCCGATGTCCGAATTGGGGCGCAGGCGTGAACCTTGACCGGCAATTGGCTCAATAACATCGTGTATTTTAGTCGAACGTAGAAGTTTCGACGTTGAAGCTGTGTCATCGTGCAGGCTAGAACGACATGCATCCAACAGACAGGAGCGTGCGATGCCGCCGAAATTCGGAACCAGTGGATTGCGGGGCCTCGTGACAGAGCTGACGGCGCAATGCGTGAACGATCACATCGCGGCCTTCATTGCATCATGTAATGTCGGGACTGGTTTGTATCTTGGCCATGACCTGCGCGATTCGTCTCCGGATATTGCCGGAATGGTTGCCACTGCGGCCCTGCGGCAAGGCATTGCCGTGACCCAGTGCGGCGCAGTGCCCACCCCGGCACTGGCCCTTGCGGCCATGAGCGCTGGTGCCGGAGCCGTTATGGTCACCGGCAGCCATATACCGGCCGATCGTAACGGGTTGAAATTCTATACGCCGGACGGCGAGATCACGAAGGCCGACGAAAGCGCCATACTCGCCCATCTGGGTGCAGAAAGTACTGCTGTTGATGGTCCGGCGGTTGTCGCAAATGATACAGTCGCCGATGCCTACACGAACAGGTATCTGACCGCATTTGGTGCCACCCTCGACGGTATGAAAATCGGCCTTTACGCTCATAGTGCCGTCGGTCGGGACATGATGGCAGAGTTGCTAACGAGATTGGGCGCCGAGGTGAGCGTGCTTGGCTCTTCTGATGTTTTTATTCCCGTTGACACCGAAGCTGTCGCGCCAGATGTGCGCCAGCAACTCAAAGACTGGGCCAGCTCTGCGGAGTTTGACGCAATTGTCTCGACCGATGCCGATGGTGACCGCCCGCTTGTGACGGATGCGCGTGGCCAGATCGTGCCAGGCGACATACTGGGCCAGATCGCGGCCGCGATGCTAAAGGCAGAGGTTGTGGTCACACCGATTTCGTCCAACTCAGGCGTCGATGTTGGTGGCAAGTTTGAAAAAGTGATCCGCACCAAGATTGGATCGCCTTATGTCATTGCCGAGATGGCCAAGACCACGTCACGTGTCGTCGGCTATGAAGCAAACGGGGGGTTTTTACTTGGTCATGATGCAATGGGTCCGTGCGGCTCGCTACCCAAGCTAATCACCCGCGATGCGATATTGCCGATGCTGTGCTGTCTTGCAGCCTCGCGCGGGAAAGGCGTGTCAGCTGTCGTTTCGCAAGAACCACCGCGGTTTACGGCAGCGGACCGGTTACAGGACATCCCTACCGAACGTTCCGCTGCGCTGGTGAATGCGCTGGCGAATGATGCAGAGAAGCGCGCGGATTTTTTGAAAGAGCTTTCAGGGAGCGAGGCGGATCATTCAACCTTGGATGGGTTGCGAATGATATTGAATGACGGGCGCATCGTGCATCTTCGACCTTCCGGTAATGCGCCCGAACTACGTCTTTATGTAGAGGCCGACACAACCGAGCGTGCTGCCAAGACACTGGACGACGGGTTGGCACTGTTGCGACCGGCCACTGCGGACGCCCTCTAATTCAGGATTTGTACCCATTCGGGTTGCCTGATTGCCAGACCCAGGTGCTGGATGTCATGTCATCCAGATTGTGTTCCGCGACCCATTTCAGTTCATGCTTTGCGCGTGTGGCATCGGCCTGCATGGCGGCAATGTCACCATCCCGACGCGCCGCGACTTTAGTGGGTATCGTCTTGCCGCTGGTCCGTTCAAAGGCGGCGACCATATCCAGCACGCTATAGCTCTGGCCGGTTCCGACATTAAAAGCCCGCGCGCCGGTCGCCTTGTCAGCATAGCCAAGCGCGGCCACATGGGCGCGTGCGAGGTCGACAACATGGATGTAATCCCGCAGCCCCGTCCCGTCAGCGGTATCATAGTTATCGCCAAAGACAGTCAGTGCGTCACGCTTGCCGATGGCGACCTGCGCGATATAGGGCATCAGGTTGTTGGGAATGTCGCTGGGATCCTCGCCAATTTGGCCAGAGGCATGCGCGCCCACCGGGTTGAAGTACCGCAAGAGTACCGCAGTGGCATCGTCCTGCGCAGCTGTCCAATCGGTTAATATCTGTTCGACCATCAGCTTCGACCGGCCATAGACGGAGGTGGGGTTGGTTGGATGTGCCTCGTCATAGGGCAGGTATTTCGGGACCCCGTAAACCGTCGCAGATGATGAGAATACAATCTTCCGGCAGCCGATCCGATCCATCGCCCGCAGCAGGCAAAGTGTGCCCGAGACGTTGACATCGTAGTAGTGCAGCGGGCGTTCCTGACTTTCGCCGACGGCTTTGTGCCCTGCAAAATGGATCACCGCCTCCGGCTGAAACCCATCCATGATATCATCGAGCTTGACGCTGTCGCGCACGTCACCGACGTGGTCGACCAAGGTGCCATTGGACAGGCTGCGGATGCGCACGAGAACCTCTGGCGATGCATTGCAGTAGTTGTCGACCACGCAAACCTCATGCCCTTGGGCCATGAGTTCGAGCAACGTGTGGCTTCCAATATAGCCCGCACCACCAGTGACTAAGACCCGCATGTGTCAAACCCCTCTTGCGTTGCGTATTAGTAGGTTTGGATAAGACCGGCGGCAACTAGTTCCGCGAATAAACGTCTTCGTAACGAATGATGTCATCCTCGCCGAGATAGCTGCCTGTCTGCACTTCGATCAGCACCATGGGCACTTTGCCGGGGTTTTCCATACGGTGCACCGCGCCAAGCGGGACATAGATTGACTGATTTTCGCTGACCAGGCGAACCTCATCATCAACGGTAACTTTTGCGGTGCCCTCGACCACGATCCAATGTTCGGCCCGGTGGTGATGTGACTGCAGCGAAAGGGCTGCGCCGGGATGCACGACAATCCGCTTCACCTGAAAGCGATCGCCAATGACAAGGCTTTCGAACCAACCCCATGGCCTATGATCCTTCGGAAATGCTTCAGCCTGAGGGGCATTCTTGGTTTTCAGCACGGCGACCGCCTGTTTAACGTCCTGTGTCCGATCTTTATGGCTGATCAAAACGGCATCAGGCATTGCGACGGCAACGATGTCTTCCAGCCCGATACCGACGATGGCTTGTTCAGCCACTTCGGAACGCAAAAGGGTATTCTCGCAATCGATTGCCGTGGCGGTGTCGGACAGTGAAAGCCCTTCGCGTTCGGTTTCGCGCCAAACCGCGGCCCAGTCGCCTAGATCGGACCATGTGCCGCGGTAGGGCACCACGCTAAGATTGTCGGCCTTTTCCATCACTGCGTAGTCAATGGAGATCGCTTCGGCCTGCGCCCAGGGATCGGGCGCCAGCCGCAAAAAACCAAGGTCCGCCTTTGCGCCCTTTGCCGCCGCCTGCACGGCCGTGACCATATCCGGCACATTGTCCCGAAACGCATTCAAGATCGTTTCGGCCTTGAACAGGAAAATGCCCGCATTCCACAAAAACCGACCGTCAGCCAGCATCTTGACAGCTGCGGCTGCATCCGGCTTTTCTACAAAAGATCGCAGCGGCTTTGGAACGATATCTTCCGCAGGAGCGTCGTCGAGCTCCAGATAACCATAACCGGTTTCCGGTCGATCGGGGGCGATACCAAAGGTCACCAATTGTCCGGCTTCGGCAGCGGGGATGGCAGCAGCGACGCTTTGATCAAATGCGTCGCGGTCCGGGATCACGTGGTCAGAGGGCGCGACGAGTATCAGCGCGGTCGGATCAGTACTGGCAACATGTAGCGCGGCGGCGAGAATTGCAGGGGCCGTGTCGCGCCCCTCCGGTTCGATCAGGACAGCCTGCGGTGCGATTCCGGTCGCAGCGAGTTGCTGAACGACGATAAAGCGGAATGGATCGGCGGTGACCACGACCGGGTCGCGGTAAAGGCTGCCCTGGAGTCGCCGGGCGCTGGCCTGAAACAGACTTTCCTCGCCGGTGAGCGGCGAAAACTGCTTGGGATAGCTCTTGCGTGACAGCGGCCAGAGCCGCGTGCCAGAGCCGCCACACAACAAAACGGGCGTAATCATAACAAAGATTTCCTTACCTATGCCGCAGATCTTGGCCAGAAATAAGCTGGCTTCGGTACCAGTCATAGGTTGAAACGATCCCTTCGCGCAACGGGATTGCGGCAGTCCAACCCAATCGGGTCAGCCGTGTGGTATCCATCAGCTTGCGTGGCGTGCCGTCCGGCTTGGTCGTGTCGCAGATGATCTGGCCCTTAGAACCTGTAATTTCCGCCACCATTTCTGCAAGGTCCCGAACAGAGATATCGGTGCCTGTTCCAACATTGATGTGGCTAAGCATTGGTTGAGTTTCGGCTTCATAGGTATCCCGATCAAGGTTCAGCACAAACAACGCGGCTGCCGCCATGTCGTCCACGTGCAAGAACTCGCGGCGGGGCATACCGCTGCCCCAGATTTGCACCTCCTCAGCGCCCTGTTGGGCAGCTTCGTGAAATCGGGCGATCATCCCGGGCAGAACATGAGAGTTCTTGGGGTGAAAATTATCCCCCGGTCCGTACAGGTTCGTTGGCATGATCGACCGGTAATCGGTGCCATATTGCCTGTTATAGCTTTCACACAGTTTGATCCCGGCAATCTTGGCAATCGCATAGGGTTCGTTGGTTGGTTCAAGGGGGCCTTGCAGCAGACTGTTTTCCGTCATGGGCTGAGCTGCATCGCGGGGGTAGATGCAAGATGATCCCAATTGCAACAAACGCGATACCCCGGCGGCAAAGGCCTGATGAATGACGTTCGCCTGGATCATCAGATTCTCATAGATGAACTGGGCGGGATAAGTGTCGTTGGCCATGATGCCGCCTACTTTTGCTGCAGCCAGAATGACCAATTCCGGACGCTCTCTTGCAAAAAAGCGGCGCACTGCGATCTGATTGGTCAGATCAAGAGCATCACGATCTGCGACGATCAGGTCATCCTGGCCTTCCGCCTGCAAGCGACGGAGTATTGCGCTCCCCACCATCCCATTGTGACCGGCGATGTAGATGCGCATCTGGTCAGGCAACGACGGACAAAGGCATGTCAAACCCATGATGGCGCAGCAACGCGTGGCGCTGTGCGGTCAGCAAATCCTCGGCGACCATTTCAGCACACATCTGTCGTGCTGTAATTGTCGGTGTCCAACCAAGCTGTGCCTTTGCCTTGGACGGATCACCCAACAGTGTCTCCACCTCGGCGGGACGGAAATATCGGGGATCAATACGCATCACGACATCGCCAACACTCACATGCGCGGCCATATCGCTGGTTACGGCGCTGACGGTGGCAATCTCATCAACGCCGTGGCCGGAGAATGCCAGTTTCAAACCAAGCTCTCCCGCCGTCCAGACGATGAAATCACGCACGGAATGCTGTTCGCCCGTCGCAATGACATAGTCCTGCGGCGTATCCTGTTGCAGCATCATCCACTGCATCCGCACATAGTCCTTCGCGTGCCCCCAATCGCGCAAGGCATCTATGTTTCCCATGTAAAGGCAGTCAGAAAGTCCCATCGCGATATTCGCCAAGCCCCTTGTTATTTTGCGTGTGACAAAGGTTTCGCCCCTGCGCGGGCTTTCGTGGTTAAAAAGGATCCCATTGCAGGCATACATGCCGTAAGCCTCACGATAGTTCACGCAGGTCCAATAGGCGTAAAGCTTGGCAACAGCATACGGGCTACGCGGATGAAAGGGGGTCGTTTCGGTCTGGGGGATCTGCTGGACCAGACCGTAAAGCTCTGACGTTGAGGCCTGATAGAACCGCGTCTTGTTCTCCAGTTTCAGAAACCTGATCGCCTCGAGCAACCGCAGAGTGCCCATTGCGTCCACATCAGCGGTGTATTCCGGGGCCTCGAAACTGACGGCGACATGGGATTGCGCGCCCAGATTATAGACCTCATCTGGCCGTACCTCGGCTATGATCCGTGTCAGGTTCGAACTGTCAGTCAAATCGCCATAATGCAGGATGAAGCGTGCATCATCGGTCTGCGGATCCTGATAAATGTGATCAATCCGGTCAGTATTCAGCTGTGAGGCGCGCCTTTTGATTCCATGCACCTCATATCCTTTTTCAAGCAAAAGCTCTGCCAGATATGAACCATCCTGGCCCGTAATTCCGGTTATCAACGCGCGTTTCATGGTGAATAGTCCCAAACTGCCGCCCCGGGTCATTGGTGTCCGACAGGTCTTAACAAATGGTTTAGATAAGCAATGCCTTAACGGCGGGCGGACGTGAAAGAGATCGTTTACCTTGCCACGCTGATACTGCGCGCGATTTCATTCAGTCCCGGAAGGCGCAATTTTCCATGCCAGATCAAACACCAAACCTGTCCTTGCCATTCATTCTGCCTGCACAAGCGCAAAAGCATGTGACGCATAACGAAGCGATTGAGTTGCTTGATATGATCGTCCAACTGACACTGGAAGAGACCGGGGCCACGACGCCGCCGGGTTTGGCAGATGAAGGACAGGCCTGGGCGCTGGGTACCGCACCGACAGGCGCATGGACAGGGCAGGGCAATATGATTGCCACGTGGCGCGGCGGCGGCTGGTTATTCGTGACCCCGCGCGATGGTTGGCTGGCTTGGGTTCGCGGGATCGGTGAGTTGCAGGCTTTCTCTGGCGGCGTATGGATCACCAAAGGCGGTTCACCGGAACTGGACAATCTGTCTGGCGTGGGCATCAACGCAACGGCTGACACGACAAATCGTTTAAGCGTATCCAGCGACGCGACATTGTTGAACAACGACGGCGCTGGGCATCAGGTCAAGATCAATAAGGCCAGCGCTGGCGACACGGCGTCACTGCTTTATCAGACCGGTTTTTCGGGGCGGGCCGAGATGGGCCTCGCCGGAAACGACGATTTCAGTATCAAGGTGACGGATGATGGCGCGTCCTGGGCGACCGCAATTACGATCACGGCGGCGACCGGTCACGTTCAGATCGGTGAGGTGCTGCGATTGAATCCCGGTGCTGCGCCCGCCAGTGCCGCCGCTGGCGATATCTATTTTGACGCGACAAGCGCAAAGCTGCGATGTTTCGATGGAACGATCTGGCAGGACCTGTTCTAGGACCGACTCGCACTATCAGTCAAAATGCAGAAAACAGCGCGCGAAGCCGAAAGGTTTCGCGCGTTTTTTCGTTTCAGCACACGGAAAACCAGCCGCGACATCATAATTCTACTGGTCATACCGACCCCTTTACCCGTATGGGCAGAACAGAAGCGGATTCTTGTCGCAGGGTGCTTGCGACACCATAGGACCTCTGCTACATCGCGCAGGATTTTGCTGCTTTCGTGAAAACGGGGGCCAAACAAGCTGCCCCTTTGCTGCCCACATCGCTGGGTCTGATAAAGCCGGGCCTAACACATCGGAAGGCTACACGTGTCCGAAACTGCTGGTATTTCGACAGGCATCGCAAACCGCTATGCAACTGCCGTGTTTGACTTGGCCAAAGAAGGCAAGGCGATCAAGGCTCTCGAATCAGATGTCGCAGCTTTGGAAGCTGCAATGAACGAAAGCGCCGATCTGCGCACCTTGCTGACCTCGCCGCTTTACAGCCGGGAAGAACAGTCAGCCGCGGTTGCTGCCATCGCCAAGAAAATGGAACTCTCCGACACCACGGGCAATGTGCTCGGTCTTTTGGCCGCGAAACGCCGTCTGTTCATTCTGCCGCACCTTGTCCGCGTCCTGCAGGACCGTCTGGCCGAAGAGCGTGGCGAAGTCACAGCCGAAGTCACCACAGCCAAGGCCCTGACCAAGGCACAGTCCGACAAGCTGGCGAAAACACTCAAGGCCCAAGTGGGTAAATCTGTCACCATCAAAGAAACCGTCGATGAAAGCATCATTGGCGGTCTTATCGTTAAAGTGGGCTCCAAGATGATCGACACGTCGATCGCCTCCAAGCTCAACGCACTCCAGAACACTATGAAAGAGGTCGGATAATGGCGATCCAAGCGTCTGAAATCTCTGCGATCCTGAAGGACCAGATCAAGAACTTCGGTCAAGAAGCCGAAGTGGCCGAGGTTGGCCGGGTACTGAGCGTGGGTGATGGTATCGCCCGTGTATATGGCCTCGACAACGTGCAGGCCGGTGAAATGGTCGAATTCCCGGGCGGTATTCGCGGGATGGCCTTGAACCTTGAATCTGACAACGTGGGTGTGGTTATCTTCGGCTCAGACCGCGACATTAAAGAAGGCGACACCGTCAAGCGCACCAAATCCATCGTGGACGTGCCCGCCGGTGACGAACTACTGGGTCGCGTTGTTGACGCGCTGGGCAACCCGCTGGACGGCAAAGGCCCGATCAACGCGTCTAAGCGTCTGGTTGCCGACGTCAAAGCCCCCGGCATCATCCCCCGCAAATCTGTGCACGAGCCAATGGCGACCGGTCTGAAATCCGTTGACGCCATGATCCCTATCGGCCGTGGCCAGCGCGAACTGATCATTGGTGACCGTCAGACCGGCAAGACCGCGGTGGCGCTGGATACGATCCTGAACCAGAAATCCTATAACGATGCCGCTGGCGATGATGAATCGAAGAAGCTTTACTGCATCTACGTTGCTGTCGGACAGAAACGTTCGACAGTTGCCCAGCTGGTGAAGCGTCTCGAAGAATCCGGCGCGATTGAGTATTCCATCGTTGTCGCCGCGACCGCGTCCGAGCCTGCACCGATGCAGTATCTTGCCCCTTATTCGGCGACAGCAATGGCCGAGCATTTCCGCGACAATGGCCGCCACGCGCTGATCATCTATGATGACCTGTCCAAGCAGGCTGTGTCCTATCGCCAGATGTCGCTGCTGCTGCGCCGCCCACCCGGGCGTGAAGCGTACCCTGGTGACGTTTTCTACCTGCACTCGCGTCTGCTGGAGCGTTCGGCCAAGCTGAACGAAGATAACGGCGCGGGATCGCTGACCGCGCTGCCGATCATCGAAACCCAGGGTGGTGACGTGTCGGCCTTTATCCCGACCAATGTGATTTCGATTACTGACGGCCAGATCTTCCTTGAAACTGAACTGTTCTATCAGGGTATCCGCCCAGCCGTGAACACCGGTCTGTCGGTGTCTCGCGTGGGTTCTTCGGCTCAGACCAACGCGATGAAATCTGTCGCCGGTCCGGTGAAGCTGGAACTGGCGCAGTACCGCGAAATGGCGGCGTTCGCCCAGTTCGGTTCTGACCTTGATGCATCCACGCAGCAGCTGTTGAACCGTGGTGCGCGTCTGACGGAACTGATGAAGCAACCCCAGTATTCGCCACTGACCAACGCAGAAATCGTCTGTGTGATCTATGCGGGTACAAAGGGTTACCTCGACAAGATCGCCGTCAAGGATGTTGGCCGGTTCGAAGCAGGCCTGTTGAAACACCTGCGCACGAATGCGTCTGACGTGCTGGACTACATCACCAAGGAAGATCCAAAGATCAAAGGCGAGGCCGAGGACAAGATCAAGGCAGCCGTCGAAGCCTTCGCCAAAGATTTCGCCTGATACTTGGACATAGGAGAGCCTTATGCCCAGTCTTAAGGACCTGAAAAACAGGATCGAGTCGGTCAAATCGACCCGCAAGATTACCAAGGCCATGCAAATGGTCGCGGCAGCCAAACTGCGCCGCGCCCAAGATGCTGCCGAGGCGTCTCGCCCCTACACAGAACGGTTCAACGCCGTGATGGCGGGGCTTGCTGCATCTGTCGGTGGCTCTGACTCTGCACCCAAATTGCTATCGGGAACGGGCAGTGATCAGGTGCAGCTGCTGATCGTCATGACGGCGGAACGTGGTCTGTGCGGCGGCTTCAACGGCAATATCGCCAAGCTGGCGCGTACACATGCGCAAAAGCTGATCGCCGAAGGCAAGACCGTGAAAATCGTAACGGTCGGCAAGAAAGGCCGAGATGCGCTCAAGCGTGACCTGAGCGACCATTTCGTACATCACGTGGACCTGACAGAGGTGAAGCGGGTTAGCTACGCTGACGCTCAGGGGATCGCCAAGGATGTGTTGGCGCGGTTCGATGCGGGCGAATTCGACGTCGCAACGATCTTTTTCGCGCGTTTCGAAAATGTCGTCGCCCAGCACCCGACGGCCCAGCAGATCATCCCCGCCAAATTCGAAGAGGTGGCCGACAAGGAAGCCACGCTTTACGACTATGAACCCGGCGAGGAAGAAATCCTGGCCGACCTGCTGCCGCGCGGCGTCGCGACCGCAATTTTCAGCGCATTGCTGGAAAATGGCGCGTCCGAACAGGGTGCCCGCATGTCCGCCATGGACAACGCGACCCGCAACGCCGGTGAAATGATCGACAAACTGACGATCGAGTTCAACCGCTCGCGCCAGGCCGTGATCACCAATGAGCTGATTGAAATTATTTCGGGCGCGGAAGCGCTCTAGTACCCCCGGAGAAAACCATTATGGCTAACGCAAAAGGTAAGATCACGCAGATCATCGGCGCCGTCGTTGACGTGCAGTTCGATGAACATCTGCCTGAGATTCTGAACGCCCTGACAACCGACAACAACGGCCGCATGCTGACCCTTGAGGTCGCACAGCACCTTGGTGAAAACACCGTGCGGGCCATCGCCATGGACGCGACCGAAGGTCTGGTGCGTGGTCAGGAAGTCACCGACACTGACGGTCCAATCAGTGTGCCCGTGGGTGACGCAACCCTTGGTCGGATCATGAACGTCGTGGGCGAGCCCATTGATGAAAAAGGCCCGATCGACACCAAGGAAAGCCGCACGATCCATGGTGACGCACCAACGTTTGAGGCACAATCGACCTCTTCGGAAATCCTTGTGACCGGTATCAAGGTAATCGACCTGCTGGCCCCTTACGCGAAGGGCGGTAAAATCGGCCTCTTTGGTGGTGCCGGTGTGGGCAAGACGGTTCTGATTCAGGAACTAATCAACAACATCGCCAAGGTGCACTCTGGCTATTCGGTCTTCGCCGGTGTGGGCGAACGGACCCGTGAAGGCAACGACCTCTACTACGAATTCATCGAATCGGGCGTTATCAACGCCGATGACCTGACCAAGTCCAAAGTGGCGCTGGTTTACGGCCAGATGAACGAACCTCCCGGCGCGCGGATGCGTGTGGCCCTGTCCGGTCTGACCATGGCAGAACAATTCCGCGACCAGTCCGGGACAGACGTTCTGTTCTTTGTCGACAACATCTTCCGCTTTACCCAAGCCGGTTCCGAGGTGTCAGCGCTGTTGGGCCGTATCCCATCCGCTGTGGGCTACCAGCCAACGCTGGCGACCGACATGGGTCAGATGCAGGAACGGATCACATCGACCAAGAATGGCTCGATCACCTCTGTGCAGGCGATCTACGTGCCTGCCGATGACTTGACCGACCCTGCGCCGGCGACATCGTTTGCGCACCTTGACGCGACCACCGTTCTGAACCGCGCGATTTCCGAGCTGGGTATCTACCCCGCCGTGGACCCGCTGGATTCAACGTCGCGCCTGATGGACCCCGCCGTTCTGGGTGAAGAGCATTATCGCGTCGCCATGGATGTGCAAAACACCTTGCAGCGCTACAAGTCGCTGCAGGACATCATCGCCATCCTCGGTATGGACGAACTGTCCGAAGAGGATAAGCTGACCGTGGCCCGCGCCCGGAAAATCCAGCGTTTCCTGTCGCAGCCATTTGACGTGGCCGAAGTGTTCACTGGTTCGCCCGGCGTACAGGTCCCGCTGGAAGACACGATTTCGTCCTTCAAGGCCGTAGTCGCCGGTGAATATGACCATCTGCCCGAAGGTGCGTTCTATATGGTCGGCGGCATCGACGAAGTGAAAGCCAAAGCCGAGAAAATGGCTGCAGACGCAGCGTAAGGAGCCGACATGGCAAACCTACAATTTGATCTGGTTTCGCCCGAACGCCGCTTGGCTTCGGTCGAGGCGTCCGAGGTGCAGATCCCCGGTGCCGATGGCGACATGACGGCAATGGCCGATCATGCGCCAACGATCACAACGCTGCGCCCTGGTGTGCTGACAGTGGTCCATAAGGGCGGAAGCGACGAATATGTCGTGTCTGGCGGTTTTGCCGAGATCACGGCGGAAAGCGTTTCAGTTCTGGCGGAAAACGCGCTGCCCAAGGGCGAAGTGACACAAGAGATCTACGACCAGATGGTTGCCGACGCCAAAGAGGCTTACGGCAAGGCGCAAGAGACGTTCAAGAACGAACCTGGCCCAGTCGATGACGCTGCCAAATTGCTGGCGGACATGGTGGCGATTGGCGGGACAATTGGGCTCAGTCCGAAAAACTGAACCACGCAATCACTCTTGAGAAGGGCCCTGCATTGGCGGGGCCCTTTCCTTTTGAAACATCACTGTTTCAAGGTGGAAACCGTTGCAATACCGATATCTTCCGGCGTGTCGACACCATCAATTGTGATGTCCATGCTGCCGTGAATGTTGGTATAGCTGCCGATCGCGTACAGCCCTTCGGCCTCTGCTCCGTAAAGGGAACCGATCAGATTACCATCAATCCCAAAGCTGTTGAGGCCGTTGTCCAAGACGCCGTTGATGCCAAACCCCACGGCGTAATGACCATCGGGACTTGCGCCAACCGTTCCGTCCGTAATTGTGATCACCCCATCATAATGCGCCACCTGTGGAAAATCGAATTCGTCTTCGGTGACCCCCTGAAAACCTGACGCGGTACCCGAAAGCGTGGCATTTGCGATATCCAGTTGCAGCATGGCATTCCCGATGACATTGGCCGACACGGATGCATTCCCCATGATCAACTGCATATACCCTTCATATGAAACCGATCCTGTTGTCGGCTGGCTGCCAAATACAGTTTGACCACCCCCGGTGGCTGCATCTGTCACAATGGCAAAATCGCTTAAGAGGTCAGTCTCGTAACTAGCCCGTTCAGCTGCTGTCAGCACATTCAACGCTGTCGTTCCAACGACAGGAGGGTCTGACGATCCGCTCCCACCCCCATCAGGGCCTGAACCGGCCCCATCACCGTTGGTGCTGCCCTCTCCGGATCCTCCACCGCAGGATGCAAAACAAGCGAGCAGCATGCACGCTATCAGAAGACGAAGCCAAGTGGTCGTCACAGCAAAACCCGACTATTCTATTAAACTGCTAATCAAGTTATCTCTTATTCATGAACTATTTATTATCTCAGTTGGGAAAACTGTGCTGAAGGGCGACTGGCCTTTCGGTCGGACCGGAAAGAACAATCGATGCTGAATAACGCGAAGGGCAGTCATGCGTAGGTTGCAGAGTGGTACGGTCGGAATTGACCATGGCGATGTGGTCCTGTTCTCTGACTTTGAACATGATGGTGACATGTGGCGTGGCGAAGGGCCGCGGCAAAATCGGCAAGCGGTGGTTTTTGCAACGCCCTATCTGAACCCGCCGCATGTCCAGGTGTCGATATCCATGTGGGATATCTCGAACAAGACGAACACCCGTGTGGATGTTCAGGCCGAAAACATCACCAACTCAGGCTTCGACATCGTGTTTCGCACATGGGCCGATACGCAAGTGGCCCGTGCCCGGGTCGCTTGGACATCAATTGGCGAATTGCCCAATGATGATGGGTGGGATCTTTATTGAACCGTCGTCCCAGATCAGACCAATGCTACTCCGCAGCATAAAGCCCTTCATAGATCGGCCCCAGCGTCTTGTGATCAAAGAGCGATGATACCGATGTGCCGTTCCAGGTATTCAGAATGGCTTGGGCGAACATAGGCGCGGTTGGCACGATACGGATATTCTTGCAGCCTTTCACCGCCGCCGTGGGTGCAATCGTGTCAGTGATCACAAGGGTTTTCATCACCGATTTTGAGACTCGCTCGACCGCTGGCCCGGAAAGAACGCCGTGAGTGATATAGGAATGAACCTCTTTCGCGCCGTTTTCCATCAACACTTCGGCAGCTTTGCAAAGGGTGCCTGCGGTATCCACAATATCGTCCACGATCACGCAGACCTTGTCTTTCACCTCACCGATCACCGTCATTTCAGCCACTTCACCGGGCTTGCCGCGGCGTTTATCCACAATAGACAGGGGTGCGCCGATCCGCTGTGCCAGATCACGCGCCCGGGCCACGCCGCCCACGTCGGGCGAGACGATCATCACATCGTCCAACCGATCGCGGAAATTGTGCATCGCATCGAGCGCATAAATGGGTGAGGCGTAGAGGTTATCAACCGGGATATCGAAAAAGCCCTGAATCTGCGTGGCGTGCAAATCCAAGGTCAAAACGCGCTCGATACCGGCTTCTACGATCATATTCGACACCAGCTTGGCCGTGATCGGGGTGCGGGCCTTGGACCTACGGTCTTGGCGGGCATAGCCGAAATAGGGGATCACAGCGGTGATACGGGCGGCAGAGGACCGACGCAGGGCGTCCGCGATGATCAAAAGTTCCATCAGGTTGTCATTGGCCGGGTTCGATGTGGGTTGAACGATGAACATGTCCTCGCCGCGCACATTCTCGAACACCTCGACAAAAATCTCACCATCGTTGAACCGTTCGACCCGCGCATCACATAATCCAACTTCCATCCCCCGGTGCATCGACATGCGGCGGGCAATTGCGGTGGCCAGCGGCTGGTTCGCGTTACCGGAAATCAGCTTCGGCTCGATCATGGTGGGCATCAGGGGGTCCTTTGGCAGAAGGGGTTACTGGCATGTAACAGATTCGTGGCGTTGACACCGAGTAGCACAGGGTTACCGTCCCGCAAACATGCAGCGCACCCCAGGAGACGGAAATGGCCCATATCGATTACTTCTTTGCAACGCTCTCACCCTTCACCTACCTGTCGGGTACGCGTCCGCAGGAAATTGCGGATAAACGCGGTGCAATCATCACCTATAAGCCGCTTGATATCATGGCGCTGTTTGCCCGGACGGGCGGTGTTCCCCCAAAGGACAGGCACCCGAACCGGCAGGAATATCGCCTGCAGGAACTGCGTCGCCGATCCAAGCTGGCGGGGCTGCCACTGAACCCCAAACCGGCCCACTGGCCGACCAATGGGGCGCCATCGGCCTATGCCATCATTACCGCCCAGAACGAAGGCGGTAATGTGGGCCAGCTTGTGCACAATTTCGGTGCCGCCTGTTGGGCGGAGGACCGCGATATCGCACAGGATGACGTTGTACGGGACGTGTTGGAGAAATCTGGCTTTGATCCCGCGCTGGCCGATAAGGGGCTGATGACCAGCGCCGATACCTTTGCCAAAAACCTTGAAGATGCCGTGATGCAGGGGGCCTTTGGTGCCCCGTTCTTCATCACGGATTCGGATGAACGGTTCTGGGGGCAGGACCGTCTTGATGATCTGGATGCACATCTGGCTGGCGATCTTTAGTGCGCACCATCGCCGGACACGAAATTGCATTTGAAACCGTCGGGTCCGGCGCGCCTGCGGTCATGATCCACTGCGCGCTGGCGCGGTACAAGGTCCTGCTGCCCTTGGCAAACGCGCTTGGCTACCGCGCCACGCTGTTCGACATGCCGGGCCACGGACGCAGTGCCGATTGGGACGGAACAACCGAATATCAGTCGCTTGTGACCGACGTTGCCGCCAGTTTCTGCGATGGTCCAACCCACCTGATCGGTCATTCTTTTGGTGCGACTGCCGCCTTGCGCCTTGCGGTCACACGACCCGATCTGGTCAATCGCCTGACGCTGTTTGAACCGGTCTATTTTGCCGCCGCCAAGGGGACCGAGGCCCATCAGGCCCATGCGAAAAAGTTTCGCCCGTTCGTGGGTGCCATGCTGACTGGGGAAGAGGCGAAGGCGGCAGAGCTGTTCAATGCCCTGTGGGGCGACACGCCTTGGGCGGATCTTTCAGAGCGCCGCCAAAACTACCTGACAGAGCGAATTCACCTGATCGTGGCAGGTGCAGCAGCGATCGAAGAAGATGCAGACGGGATCACCTCTGCGGAAAAGCTATCGGCGCTTTCGATCCCTGTTGCGTTGATCCGGGGTGCCGATTCTGAGCCGGTAATCGCGGCAATCCATAACAGACTTGTCGGTCGTATTCCTAATGCCACCGATCATGTTGTGGCGGGCGCCGGTCACATGGTGCCGCTCACTCATGTGGAAGAGGTGGCCCGGATTATCCGCGCAGCAGATCAAGAAACTGACTGACGCCCTCTTCGGTCATCGACCAATCGGTCACCAGTCGACCAATCAGCATCTCGTCAGGGTCGCCGGTTTCAGGGTCGCCGCTCATCACATAATAGACCGCTCCACCGTCCAGCATTCGCTTATGTTCGGATCGGGGCATCTGGAAAAAGATGATATTGGCCTGCGGCTCAAACAGCATCTCGACTCTGTTTTGCCCGCGCAAGCCTGCGGCCAGTTGGGCACAGCGCGCGTTGGCCGACCGGGCCATATCGAGCCACAACCCGTCAGCCAGATAGGCCTGCATCTGGGCCGAAAGATAACGATGCTTGGACAACAAATGCCCGCCACGCTTGCGGCGCAACTCAAACTCCCAGGCCATATCAGGGTCGAAGATCACACAGGCCTCAACGCCCAGCGTCCCGTTCTTCGTGCCGCCAAAACTGACCGTATCGACGCCCGCCTTCCACGTCATCTCGGCCGGTGCGCAGTCGAGTGCGGTCAGCGCATTGGCAAAGCGCGCGCCGTCCAGATGGGTTTTGAGGCCGTATTCCCGGGCCACATCTGTTAGCGCCGCAATCTCATCCAGCGAATACAGCGTCCCTTTTTCGGTCACTTGGGTGATCGACAGCGGCCCGCGCTGCGGGCCATGCACGCCACGGTTTTCTTCAGCCAGGATTTTTGTGCGCAGCGCATCGGCGGACATCTTGCCGTCGGCTGTTGGAACCAGTGTCAGCTTGGCCTGTGTATAGAATTCCGGGGCGTTGCATTCATCCTCGTGGATATGCGCGCATTCGGAACAGAAAATCGTCTGCCAAGGCTGGGACATGGTGCCGAGCAACACGGAATTGGCCGCTGTACCATTGATGATCAGGTAAACCGCTGCCTCCGGTGCTTCGAAAATCTCAAGGACCTTGGCACGCACTTCTTCCATGATTGGATCAGCGCCATAACCCATGGCATAGCCCTGATTGGCGGCGACCAGCGCCTCCATCACCTTGGGGTGGGCCGGGCCCGCGTTGTCAGAGGCAAAATACATCTAATTCGGCTCCTCGATGATGTGGTCGTCCCAATCATCTTCATCGACTTTGAATTCCGGTATTGTCAGACCCTTCACCGACACGCCCGCGTCATGGACCGACATCGGATCACCCGAGATCAGCGGATGCCAATCATAGAGATTCCGACCTTCATAAACCAAGCGGTAAGCACAGGTCTGCGGCAGCCAGTACATGTTGTCCTTGAGTGTCTTGGGGGTCAGCACGATGCATTCAGGGACAAAATCGTGACGGTTGGCATAGTTGCCGCACAGACAGGTGCTGTCATCCAGCAGGCGGCAGGCGATCCGAGTCAGGGCGACGGTGCCTTCATCATCTTCCAGCTTGTTCAGGCAGCATTTGCCGCAGCCATCGCACAGCGCCTCCCATTCCTCCCGGTTCAGTTTGTTCATTGGTTTGGTTTGCCAGAACCGGGGCGTCAGCCCGTTCCGGGGGATTTCACTGGACATCGGCCAGAATTCCACGGGCCTGATCACAATCGGCGCCCATCTGGCTGATTAACTCATCGACCTCATCGAATTTCAGCTCAGGGCGGAGAAAATCGATAAGCGCCACTGATAGGTGGGTCCCATACAGATCGCCCTTGAAATCAAAAATGAAAGTTTCGCAATTTGGCAGATTTTCCCCGAACATCGGACGCACCCCGATGGATGCGGCACCATCATAAGTGCCTTCATGCGGTCCGCCCAACACATCCACCTTGACGGCATAGACGCCGAATTTCGGAGGATGCAGGTCAGCGATTGACATATTGGCCGTGGGATAACCCAGATCACGGCCGCGCTGATGGCCGCGAATGACCTCGCCTTCGATGCGGTGCCAGTGATCCAGCATTGCCGCCGCATCACGGGGCCGACCATCCGTCAGAGCCTGTCGGATGGCGGTAGATGACACCGCGCCTTCATCATTGGTCACGATCGGGGCGATGGTCACGCCAAACCCCATCTCTGCGCCGAATGCCTGCAGGTCGGTTGTTGTCCCGGCGCGACCCTTGCCAAAGCAGAAATCTGCACCAACGACCACATGTGTCAGGCCCAGCTGATCGGCGATAATGTTTTGCGCAAACGCGCGCGGGGTCAGGCCGGCCAGCGCGTCGTTAAACGGGACCTCATACAGCTTTTCGACACCCAGCTTGGCCAGCCTGTTTGCCTTGGCCTCGGCATTCATCAGGCGGAACGGTTTGGAATCCCTCGAAAAATAGCTGCGCGGGTGGGGTTCGAATGTCATGATGCCAAGCGGCACCTGTGCGTCCTGCGCGACCTTCTGCGTCAGATCAATCACGGCCTGATGGCCAATATGAACACCATCGAAATTGCCGATTGCCGCCGCTGCACCGCGGTCGGCAGGGTCAATGTAAACGGTGTCTCGGATAATGCGCATGGCCTTGCGTAGCGTGGGCCGCGCGGGCGTGCAAGGTCAGTCGAATTTCCGCGACGGGGCGAGAACCGTGGCGTCCCCGACAAGCACCTTCTTGTCATTGACCAGACAACGCGTGTCCATCTTCACCCGGCGTCTAGAATGATCGATCTCGGTCACTTCAACCTCGGCCAGCACCATGTCGCCTGGACGCACGGGCGCGAGGAATTTCAGGTTCTGCCCCAGATAGACCGTGCCGTGACCGGGCAGTTGCTCACCAATGACCGCGCTGACAAGCCCGGCAGTCAGCATGCCGTGGGCAATACGGCCCGCGAATATCGTGTCTCGTGCGTATTCCTCGTCCAGATGAACCGGGTTCCGGTCGGTGGACACTTCGGCGAACAGCTCGATATCGCGGTCGGTCACGACCTTGCGCAGCGACCGCACCATCCCGATCTCAATGTCTTCGATGCAGATCGTTCCGCGGGGGGCATTATCAAGCATATCACGCTCCATAAGGTAACAAAAATCCAAGTATCGTATTGATATTGAAATTTAATTACTTTGCAAACGCAGAAAAATCAAGCGATTCCGTTAGCGAAGGTGACCAATTGAATAAGTCGCGCTCATCTGCTGCGATTGCAGATAGTCGGCCAGCGCATAAGGGTCGGGTTGCGTGTTTGTTTTCGTCTCTTTCGCCGCCAATCCGCCGGAAATGAACAGCGCATCGATGTCTTCCTGCACGGCGCCCAGAATATCGGTACCGATTCCATCACCGATCCCGATGATACGCGGGTCGGATGGTGCACCGGATAACGCAGCGAGCCTGTGGCGGGCCAGGTCGTAAATTGGTGGGTGCGGCTTGCCGAAATAGAGGCTCTCGCCGCCCATTTCAGTATAAAGCGCAGCCAAGGCACCGGCACACCATTCCCGCACCTCGCCCCGGTCTACGACAATGTCGGGATTGGCGCAAAGCAGCTTCAGCCCCTTGGTCTTGGCATAAAGAAACTCTGGCCGGTTCACATCAACATCCGCCAGGGGATCAAACGGCCCGCAACAGACGATACCTTCAGCCTCATCCAGCGGAACCTTTTGGATGTTCACCGGATCTTCAATGATTTTCAAAGGCTTGAAGAAATCATCATCGCGTGGGCTTTCGCCCATGAACCAGATCTTTTCGCCCACGATGCCCCGATACATGGCCGCCCGCGCGCTATCGCCGGACGTGGCAATGGCATCCCATGCATCCTCTGGCACGCCGAACCCGCTGATTTGGCGCGCCACCGAATCCCAGGGGCGGGGGGAGTTGGTGACAAGCACCACCAACCCGCCAGCGGCCCTGTATTTCTGCATCGCCGCGACCGCATCGGGCAGGGCGTGAATGCCGTTATGCATGCAGCCCCACAGGTCGACAAAGGCTGCGTCGTATTGCCCCGAAATCTCTTCGAAACGGGTGATGATCTGGGTCATGAAATGGCACCTTTTCGGCGGTCGGCGTTGCGTCGGACTTACGTCGGCAAAACGTCGGACCCCTACGAACGTTCCGTTAAGACAGTTTCAGGTTCGGAATGATCTGTTTTTTCCGGCTCATGATGCCGGGCAGAACCACGCTGTCGCCGCTGACCTTGGCGTCAAATGATTTTTCGGCCAGTGTTTTGGTCAGATCGTTGGGGATCAGCAGTGTTGCTTCTTCGGAAAGGATATCGACCACGAACAGCAAGACCTGATCAACGCCATCTTCCTTGGCGACAGCGGGCATCGCGTCCATCAGCGCCTTCTTGCGATCCAGCACCACATCAGGCGCGGTTGTTTCCAGCACCGAAACGCGGAACTTCTTGCCTTCGACCTCGTATTCCTTGCTGTCCATCCGCAACAGCTCGGCCTCAGAGAATGCAGACACATCGGATTTCGCCGCAAACATCTCACCCGCATAGCCATGCAGGTCGATGTTGAGCTCATCCGCCAGCTTCTCGGCCAGTTCCTTGTCCATCGGTGTGGTGGTGGGCGACCGAAACGCCAGCGTGTCGGACAGGATGCAGGACAGCATCAGCCCCTTGACGTTCTTGGGCATTTTGGTGGCTGCCGTCCCCATCATCTGATGCATGATCGTGGCGGTGCAGGCCAAAGGCCGGATCGTGATATTGATCGGGTTCTTGGTTTCCAGCCCGCCGGTCAGCTTGTGATGGTCGATGATCGCGATGACCTTGGCGTTATTGATGTTCTCAGGCAGTTCGGCAGGATTGTTGGTGTCAACGATCACGCATTCCTGATCATTCTCGACGTCCTTGATCACGTCGGGCAGGGTAAAGCCCCATTTTTTGGCGACAAACTCAGCCTCTGTATTGGGTTTGCCAAGCAGCACCGCCTTGGCGTCGATCCCGGTGTGGTTCAGGAACCATTCCCAGATCAGAGGCGAACCGGTGCTGTCAGTGTCGGGGGCTTTGTGGCCGAAAACGAGTGTGGTCATGGGGGTCACTTTCCATCAGGGCGCATTTTTCCCCGTGTATATGAGTGTCTGTCAGGGCTGTCACCCCATGCCTTCGGTTTGACGTTATGGTTGGGATTATGGTAACGTTGCGAGGCTCAATAGGAGGAACCTGACAATGGACAAACTGGTTTAAACCGCTTGCATTGATCAATGGGCAAGGATGCCCGCCACCCTTTTGAGAAGGAGCACCCTGACAATGGACATGACTGACTGACGCCGTTTGGCGATCCGTTTGGCCGTTTCGGCCCCATGACATTTACAGATGAGGTGCAAAGATGCCCCATAAAACACCAAAGCCCCGCAAGACGGGCACGAAACCCCTGTCCGTCATGAACCGCAGAGTCATTCGCCCTGATCCGGTGGGCGGGCGACCCGGCAATGTGCCCCAAGGCCCGAACCGGCAGCGGCGTGACAGCAAGCGCCCGCCACGCTTCCCCGGTCGGTTGGGCGGCCGTTAATAAAACACCCCGCCGCAGATTGCGGCGGGGTCATTTGACAGCATGCGGTTTCAATCAGTCTTCGGTGCCGAGGAATGCGCCCTGAATGGAAATGGGATCTGACCCGTCTTCGGTAATTATCAGCAGGACGTTGCCGCCAATGACCAGTGCGTCAACACCGTAGAACTGACCGGCATAGGCACCGCTTTGAAGGTCGAGCCCGGTTGGCAAGCTGCCGTCCACAGCGACATTTCCGGAAAAGCCGTTACCGCTGATTGCCGTGGACTGCAGATCATAGCTCTGGCCGTTCATGATGCCCGATAACGATCCAAGGTCCATGGAACCGTCAATTGTATCGTTCACGAAATCTGCCTGGAGCGAGATGAAGCCTGACCCTCGTGCGGTCGTGGCACCCTGGACAGCGTCCACATTGACCTCCGCATCATAAAAGATCGATCCGCCTGGCGGCGATAGAGCCGCAATCGTTGCCGGGTCGGTATCAAAACCGTAGACGATATGAGTAACCTGACCGTCAGTCGATGAACCGCTTGGAACAATCGACAGACGCGCCTGTGCTGCGATGTTGCTCGGAACTGTTTCCAGCACGTCGAAATCTACATTGGTCGGGACGCCATTGACGTTATTCTGGCCGAAATAGTCTGTTTGAGATCCGCTCGACAAAACCGCATTCAAAGACTGCCCATCAACTTGAAGGGTGACAACTCCTGGATTGGCACCGGAAGGATTGGTGAACGCAACCGTGATGTCGGATTGCTGGACCGAGGGCGTTCCGCCAACCCGCACAAGCTTGCTGTTGCCCGTTGTGGAGAAGGTGATGCCTTGGTCGATTTCGTCTCCCGCCTCAGCGTAACCATCGCTCGCATCTGGTCCATTTGTCGTGCCGCCGGGGCCGCCTGATATGGGGTCACCGCCACCACTACCACCACAGGCGGCAAGGGCCAGAAGCAGGGTGAGCGACATGGCGGTTTTTGGTATGTAAGTCGTCATTGGGCAACCTTTGCTGTGAGTGTTAAGAATTCATTAATACCTTGGCGTTGCGCACGGCTAGGTTGAATCTGATTTTGTTGGGCAGGTGCTTGCTGCTGTGATGAATAAAACCCAAACTGGATCGGGATGACGGAACCCCGCGAGGCCGACCTATATCCCCCATCAAGGCCTATCTTCAGCGGCAAGGCTATGAAGTAAAAGGCGAGGTCAGCGCGGCAGATATCGTGGCCCGGCGGGTGGGGCGAGCCGATACGACGAAGGCGAACCCGGTCGGACCGCCGGCGTCAGCGTTCTGCGATGAAGCCGCCTTGCACCAGCACCTCGTCATCGCCGATTTCACTCACGCTAAATGATACGGTGCCGCCAATGGCCTCCGCCCCTGCACCGAAGAAGGTACCTTCGAGGGTACCGCCGTCAAAGGTTTCATCTGGTTGAAAGGCGTCTCGCGGTGAAAGGCTGGCTGTGACCCCGTTTGCATCTATGGCGCCATCCAAAAGCAGATATGTCTGGGCGTCCAGCATATTTTCTATGGCGCCGTGGTTGAGGCTACCGGTCACACTGCGCGGGTCATCAAAATTCACACTCACAGTGATCGTACCTTCTGCGTTGGCATATACACCGTCGCTGTATCCAACCACATCAATGCCACCGTCATAATCGACAGATCCTGTTTCGGTCGCGATGAACGCAGGGTCTGTATCAAATCCGAATACGATATAGCCACTGCTGTTGCTCGGATCCTCCGGGTTGTCGAACTCCAGCAGTCCCGACTGAACGACCGTGCCACCCACCCCGTCAGCCGTCCGTTCTGTCGTAAACCGGGCATCTGTTTCCAGGGCGTTGCCGGTAAACCTGACATAGCTGTCGCTGGTCGGATTTTGGCGGAAAAGGGTTCTTGTATCCCCATCTACCGTAACGACCATTCTCGCCAGATCGCTTGTCTGGCCATCCTGGGTTTCACCGCTGACGAACCGGACCGAAACCGGCACGGTCTGCGCATCACCTGATGAGTTTGAGACGACAATGCGCCCATCGCTGAGCGAGCGGAAATTGATCGATGAGGCAATTTCATCGCTTGGTGTGGCAAATCCGGTCTGGGCCAGAGGGGTAAAGACAGTTTCGCTGTCTGATGTTTCGCCAGTGCAAGCGGTCAATGCGAGCGTGGCCAGCGCTATGGAAGCTTTGCTGTTCATTGTGAAGGTCATGAATTCGTCCTGTCGTAATTGGTCATTGGAAGGATACAAACCAAGGCTGCTCGTCCGGTGGATTTGCCTTTGTACACACAAGTGTTTCGAACACTTTTTGGGATAGCTTCGCAGGTTATATGCGGGCGTCAATGGTTGACGGCGGGATACGGGTCTCTTGCGCGAAATAGTGTTAACGCCAGCACACATTTTTTGTTGATCGTTTCCTTGTAGTTACAAGGTTAACCTGTGCATGTCAGCGAAGTTTCCGTTTGAAATGATCACATCCATTGCGCAAGTTGCACGCCATGACAAAACTGCGAGAGGCCGATCTATATCCCCCGATAAAAGCCTATCTTGAGCGGCAAGGCTATGACGTAAAAGGCGAGGTGGAGGCCGCTGATGTGGTGGCCCGGCGCGGTGCCGAAGCGCCGGTTATTGTCGAGTTAAAACTAGGATTTTCGCTCGCCTTGTTTCATCAGGGGATCGAGCGGTTGGCGATGACCGATCTGGTTTACCTGGCCATACCCGCTGGTGGAAAGACAAAGGCGCTGAAGGCGAATGTGAAGCTTGCCCGCAGGGTTGGTCTGGGTGTGATGACCGTGCGACTGCGCGATGGACATGTCGAGGTGTTGGCCGACCCCGGACCATATGCGCCGCTTAGGTCCAAGAAAAAGGCCGCACGGCTCTTGCGCGCCTATGATCGCCTGAAGGGCGACCCCAATAGTGGCGGCGCGACCCGGCACGGCATTGTGACAGGTTACCGGCAGGATGCCCTGCGCTGCGCCCGGTTTCTGGCAGTCCACGGTCCATCAAAGGGGGCGACTGTCAAAAACTGGGCCGAAGTGCCGGATGCCACCCGTATCATGGCCGCCGATCATTATGGCTGGTTTCAGCGTGTCAGCCGCGGCGTCTATGATTTGACAGAGGCCGGTCATCAGGGGCTTGCAGATTACGGGGACGTCTGAACGCTATTGCATCTGCTGCAAGGTCCAACCTTCGTCATCCAGAAACTGCAGGATCCCGTCATCGCCGATCAGATGGGCAGCACCAACGGCGACGACGATGTCATCATGCATCTGCGTTGCGTCGCGGATCACTGGCATCCAGTTGCGATTGCGGTCGATCAGCAGGGCGGCTTCGGTTTGGGCGAATAGGTCCTCGGCCTCGGCCGGATCGACGCCGGGTGTGGTCATGATCGCAAAGCGTGACATTTCCCACAATGTGCCCACGTCCCCGGCAAAATAGCGATCCAGCATGGCCACGAACATCTGTTTCTGGGCGTCAGGCGACAGCAGGTTGATCCGCAGCATGTCGATCTGATCTTCGATCGGGTCGCTATTGAAGATATCAAACAGGGTGGTAACATCCTCAAGCGATTGCATCGGGACCCCGGCGCTTTCGGCATCTTCCATGATCATCAGGTCCAGCCCCAGATCGCCGGCCATCATGCCTTGCATCGCGCAGGGCGGTACGGACAGCATGATCGACAGATACCATGGCTGCATCTTGGCGGCCATGAATGGCGGGATAGACCGGGCGTTGGCCGCGTCAGCGATCAGCCCCCATGTTTCATCATCCACCAGATCGCGCAATGTCGGCCCTTCATTGATAAATAGAATGCCGGGGTCGGTGATCAGCAACTGTTCCAGCGCTTTTTTGTCCTCTGGCGTGGCTTCAAGCATGATCAGGTCAGCCGATTGCACGGTGTCCTGGATGCGGGCGCGGATATCTTCGAGCCGTGGATCGTAGATATGCATGGTGCCGACGACGGTAACCCGCCTGTCATCTTTTGTGGCGGTCCACAGCAGCCCCTCGGCATAAGGCATTTCAGCAGCGGCTGCGGCCAGCTCTGCCCGGTCCTGCGCTGACAGTTGGTCCAGATAGCTTTCTCCGACACATTGCGCGGCGGCGGGCAGGCCGAGCAGGGTAAAAAAAATGGCAGTGAGGCGCAGAAGCATGATCATTCCTTGTAGTGGCTGCCTTTAACCTAAGGATGACGCGCCCCGGGTCAATTACCCGAGGCGGTTTTGCAGGATCATCCGCTGGCCCATCCTGATCAGCCACCGACCAAACGTATCGCGCAAGGTCCGGCGTGGTGGTGGTACAACCTTTAGCTGTGGCCGTCCCAGCGCCGGTGCGCCCGATGGCAGCTCTACCTCTCCATCGCTCAATATCCACGGGGCCACCAATGGCGCCGGTGGCCAGCCCGCGACTGCAGGGCTCAACCGCAAGCGTTCTGCGATCCCCCGCCGTTTGGCAGGCCGACTGTCGCTTTGGTGGTGTATGTCCGGTCCGATCTTGTGATCGACCGTAAAAAATGGGGGATGCATTTGTGTATCCGATCAGAATGTAGTCTTGGGAAAAACCAGCGGGCCATTCAGGGCCGCCGACATGCAATGCCGTGGCCTAGCACCAGCGGGTGAGGTTATCCTTTCTGAGCATTGCATTCTCCTTGATTCGTGATCGTGTTCGGGTGGTTTAACCCAAGGTCACCCGGTTCCCCAAGTATTTTTTTGGGTGGGATCCAGATGTGTGGGTTTTCGGCAAACCAAGGACGTTGCGGATTTAATACACGGCGAGATTGTTTTGCTTAGATGGTACAAAACAAGAACATTTGAGTCTACATTAATTTTCTGCCGCGACGATTCTGCAGTTTTCGCAGATCGCTCCGGCGCAATCAGGAAGGAAAGATATGCCAACAGTTATTCGTGAAGACACACTGGACCAATTTCCATGGGCGGTTATTGAAACGACTACAGACGAGGCGGGATTGCTCGTCGAACGACTTATCCGTTTTGACAATGGCGTCGTTCGCGCCGAAGTGTTTGAAGACGGCGTGCGGACTTTAACTATACAGCGTGATGAATCGCCGGATGGCTCTGCGGTGCCATGGAATGAGGTCGTGACGGTGTTTGATGCCGATGAGCATGTTGCCCGTCGCTCGACCAGTTTTGACAATGGCGCGATCCGTGAAGAGCTTTTTGAGAATGGGGTGCGCACCCTCACCACTGAAGTCGATGAATCACCGGACGGGTCTGCCGTGCCATGGCAAAGCATTGTAACCGAATTCGACGGTTTTGGTCAGCCCGCGCGTCGTGTCACACAGCTTGATAACGGAACGATGCGCGAGGAAACGTTCGAGAATGGCGCGCCAACCTTCGCGTGGCAAGTGGACGAGTCGCAAGATGGATCGGCGGTACCGTGGCGAGACATCATCACTGAATACGACTCTGCAGGTCGGATTACAGGGCGCACTACAAATTTCGACAACGATACCGTGCGCAATGAAGACTTCGAAGATGGCTTTCGTACTTTCACATTCCAGTATGACAACTCCACTGATGGTAGTGCTGTGCCATGGCAGGAGATCAACACTCAATACGACTTTGACGGTCTGATCGCAGGACGCACAACAAATTTCGACAATGGTACCGTGCGTGATGAAGACTTCGAAAACGGCATTCGTACAGTCACAGGTCAGTTTGACAACTCCGCCAACGGCGACGCTGTGCCGTGGCAGGATATTTTCACGCAGTATGATTCGGATGGTCGAATCGAACAACGCACCACGACTTTTGACGATGGAACGGTGCGCGACGAAAACTTCGAGAATGGTGAGCTTAGTTTCATTGGCCAGTTCGACAACTCCGCTGATGGGTCTGCAGCGATTTGGCAAGATATCATCACCGAGTACGGCGCTGACGGTCAGGTTGAATCCCGGACGACCAACTTCGACAATGAAACGGTGCGCGACGAAAACTTCGAGAATGGTGAGCGTAGTTTAACGTGGGAGTTCGACAACTCCGCAGGCGGTAGCGCGGTACCATGGCAGAGCATCTTAACGGAGTTCGACCCGGATGGGCAGATCGAACGAAGAGCCACTGCCTTCGACAATGAAACCACAAGGGTGGAAGAGTTCGAAAATGGTGTGCGGACGACCACCTTACAGCTGGACGAGTCCTTTGATGGGTTCGCTGCACCGTGGCAGAGCATCCTGACGGAGTTCGACCCGGATGGGCAGATCGAACGGAAGGTTACTGCCTTCGACAATGAAACCACGAAGGTTGAAGAGTTTGAGAACGGCGTGCGGGCGTCCACCTTGCAGTTGGACGAGTCCTTTGATGGGTTCGCTGCGCCGTGGCAGAGCATCCTGACGGAGTTTGATGCCAATGGGCAAATTGATCTGCGCGTGACCGACTTTGACAATGGCGTTCAACGAACCGAACAGTTCGAGGGTGGTATTCGCGCGGAAGTTGTTCAGGTCGATATGTCGGCAGATGGTCATGCGGCACCATGGACCGAAATTACGACATACTATGACGCCGACGGCGATGTGCAGTCGCGTTTGCGGATCATGGATGACGAAGACCGCTTTGTCTTTATGTTTGAGGGTGATCATAAGGTACTTGAGGCCGAGTTTGATGGTGATGAAACCGACCCTTGGCTGTTCGAGGTGACACGTTTCGACGATCAAGGCGCGGTTGCAGACATTGTTACCTACGACAGTTTCGAAGATGCGCCGTTGGAGCTCATCCAATTGTTCGAGTTTGGTATCGGGATCTAGAGCGTTGCCAGTAAAATTTGCAACGCAGATTTTTTCGGCGACAAGACAGGAGCAGCGGTTACATCTGTCTTGAAATCAAAAATCTGATTCAGATTTTTGGGATTTCGCTTTAGTCCGACAAATAATAAGGCCCCCTGCAACATGCTGGGGGCCCGAAAATTTTGAAAAGTTTAAAATAGATCTTACCTACTAAAAAGTCTTTGTCCTTGCTCTACCCCAGAATGTTGATGATCATTGCCAACAACGCCACTGCGATAAAGGTTGTCGCTTCGGGGCCAAGAACACTCATAAAACGCATGAACTGTTTACCTCCCCACTCGTTACAAGACAGAGACTACGCCAAGCGGCTGCGGGGTTCTGTGCGTTTTGTCACTTAATCCGAAAAATTATGTCGAACTTTCGGAAAGTGCATCGAGATCAAGGATTTCGATGCGCTGACGCGATGATTTGATCGCCCCACGCTTGACCAGTTTGCTAACGGACCGGCTGACCATTTCCCGGTTCGCACCAATACTGCCAGCGATTTCGGCATGGGTTGGCGCATTGTTGATCACGGCGCCACTGGCCAGCTTGCCATGTTCTGCGGCTAGCCGCAGCAGGTAGGTGCCAACCCGCTGTTCCACAGACATCGTGGTCATTTCCATATTGCGTTCAGTCAGCGTTCTGATCCGCGCGACAAGTTGCTGTGTGATCCGGTCACGCACCAACGGCACGTTGTTGAACATCGCCAGGAAACTGTCCCGCTTCAGTGATAGCACCCGTGCCTCGGTTTTAGCGAAAACCGCGAGCGAACGGGGAATACCGTCAAGCGCGGCGAGTTCGCCGAAATAGGCCCCTTCCGGGAAACGGGAAAAGACGATCTCGCGACCCTCATCTGTCCAGAAAACCGCCAGAATCGACCCGGACAACAGAAAGTAAAGATCAAACGATGGGTCCTGTTGATCAAACACGGTTTGCCACGCCGCCAGCTTCTGTTCGCTGAAATTCAGGTTAATTCCGCTCAGATCAGCCGGGCTAAGCCCTTCAAAAAGCGGCAAATTATACGACAGAAGTTGTTCAGCGTTCATCCAGCGTCCAGCTTGCGTTGCGCCGGTGCCGCAGTGCGGGGCAGTGGCAGAGGGGTATGCCAGATGTGACCCAACGTCGCCTGATTGTCCATACATACTATGGTCTGATGCAGGAATGGCTCCGCCGGGCCAGTCCGCGTCACGCGCGCCAGTCAGTTGATCGAAATCACAATTTGCCCGTGAACCGGGCGATACAGATCAGTTTATCGGGATCGGATCCTTTGCTGAGTTGTCATCGAAAAGGCAGCTCCACGGTGCTGCAACACCGATGGAGAGTTGTGGTGCTGCGTTGACGCGAGCCGTCAGGCCAATTCTGCCGTGATGGCACTGACCGCCCGACATGGGCGGCAGATTGTCGACCAATGCGCCGTAACCCATCAGCCGTTGCCCATCGAAACGCTTGATCCGGCGCGCCGTCTTGGCGTCGGACCCAAATGCGTCGATCGCGGACAGGCTAAGCGTCAGGATCGGCAGCGCACCTGCGCCGCCAATAGTATAGCTGAACCCCAGGGTTGAGACAGGCAAGGCTGCTGTAGACGCCGGCCTGTCCGTGATGCTGTCAATGGTCATCGACAAAACCTCGGGGCAGACTTGCGCCCGTTTGGCGAGGTCCGGCAGGCACCGGCGTGTCGCATTTTGCATTTCAAAGTGAAGCGTGACCTGCCCGGTAGTGCCGTCAAAGCTGACCATTGTCGCCTTGGTGTTGTTACCCAGATCAGTGATCGACGGGCAGCCATCATCGGAACAGATAAGATCGGACAGATCAGATGCGGTCGCGGGCAGTTCAGCGGAAAGTGTGCAATGCAGGCCATCGGCGCTTTGGCGCAGCCCAAGCCACGCACCATATCGCAGAGGGCCTGTGCCTTGCGCGGCACTGATCACATCGCGCAGCGAGGATGGGGGCGTTTTTGCCCCAAGGCTGCGCATGATCCGACAGACCTCTGCCACCCGGCTGGTGGGATCCGTGATGGGGTCGGCAACCTCGGTCGTCAGCTGCAAGTCCGGCTGACCAGAAGAAAACACCATCTCGACAGGGGCGCCTGTCGCGGTCAACTGGCTGCGTCCCCAGGCCGCCCAGCCGCCGGGGTCCATAACGCCGATATTGTGCAGCACACGCTCAAGCGCTTCGCCCGCCTCACCGTGGCGGCGCAGATACCAGCACCAGTCAAGGTCGCTGCGTCCGGGAATGGCGGGGGAGAAGTTGAACATCGGGCCTCTCATTCTATTGGTTGGTTTCTGATTTTGGAAAGTGGCGCGCCGCGGGGACGCGCCGTTTACTCGTTACCCTTCATGCAAGGCTAGCTTCGGGACGGGAAAATGCCTTGCAATGCGATGATGTAGTTGATGCAGAGCGATGGCTGCATGTTGTTGTGCGGAGCGCCGTCGCCGGCGGAACCGATGGTTTTGTCATTGAGCGGGATGTCCGGTTCGGCGGCGGCGTCAACCGGTGGAACATAGATCTTGGCCCGGCCAAGCGCGTCGCCGGGTTTGGGTGTGTTATGGGTGGCACGCTTGCAGACCGACATGTCATGGCGATGCGCGGGCATTTGTGCAGCTGTCAATGTGACGTCTTCCTGTCCCATGGCATCGCCGGGCTTGCGCGCTGTCAGCCCGTCCCCCTGGCCCGCATGCACCGGGGTGCGACCCCGAAGATCAGGCAGCGCAAAGGTCGTGCGGCCATCGCCGCCATAGGTCACACCAAGAATGGCAAATAAGGCCTCGTTCTGGGAAATCTGGACCAGCTGACCATCACAGAACGCCCATCCGCGCGGCGCGAAACTGCCCGCGAACAGCATGATCTGTCCGATAATTGGTTCCATTTTGTCCCTGGCTCCGTTGCACCCTGATGGAAGGCTATCCAATCAAGGTTGACTAAACGGTAAAACTTGCGGCGGGAACGGTCTGTGTCGCAGCGCACATTCGCCGCAGAAGTTAAGACAAAATTAACCTTGCGCGATGTTGCAATGGTGGTCGCTTGGGATCGGCAAACGCTTCATCAATCAAGGCGCAAACCCTCGCGTTTACTGGGGTTTGAAAGCCGTGAACCTTCCCACGCGCGACGACATGTCCGTTGAGCCATGCAACCTCGGACGCCCGCCCGAGTGCATAGTCATCGGCCATTGAGGATCGTGCTGCCGGATCGATCCGCAGCATGGATTGCGCGATCCGCCGGAAGACGAAATCGGGCAGGCGCAGCAGTGTGGGCAGAATGCGTGGATGCACCTTGCCCAGCCGTTCCAGCCGGATGCCTTCGGCGCGGGCCACGGCAAGCCCCTCGCTGATGCAGGCGGCCAGCACCCGCCGCCAGTTTCGATCTTCCAGCTGGGTTTTTAAGGGCAGGCCAGACAACGCGTTCAGCGCGTTGTTGAGGTTCATCAACAGTTTGGACCATTGCACGCCTTGCATGTTGTCATGGCAAAGTGCGGTCAACGGTGTGTTGCCCAGCGCATCGCAAAGCGCCCGCCCGGTGGGTCCGAGGATAATTTCGCCGTCGGTGGTCTGGCTGAAATGGTTTGGACTGCTGCGCACGACGTTAAAGCCGACCATGCCGGGGGTGATCCGGTCAGGCCCCAACGCCTGCCCCAGCATGTCGCAGTTGGTGACCCCGTTTTGCAGGCTGATGATCTGTGCCGTGTCCGGTGCATGGTCCCGGATGATCTGTGACGCGCTGGCGGTGTCGGACGATTTCACGCAGAGCAGGATCGTGGTTGCATCGGCCAGCGCTGCGGGGTCGGCGGTGACAATCGGGGTGCTGCGGTGGGGTGTGCCGTCCATCGCGCTGACGGTCAGCCCATTGGCCAGGGCGGTGACAAGCGCGTCCCGTCCGATCAGGGTGACCGGGTGCCCAGCTGCTGCCAGCATGCCACCGACATTACAGCCGATGGACCCGGCCCCCAGAACCGTGATCATCCCGCGGCCCGCCCGGCCCGCCGCCCGGAATGGATGCAACCGCCAAGGAATGTGCCCTCCAGCGCGTTGTTTCCGTGATAGCCGCCGCCGCCGAAACCCGCCGCCTCGCCCGCTGCATAAAGCCCGTCGATGGTTTTGCCGCCGGGCGCGAAGACCCGCGCATCCAGGTCGGTGTGGATGCCGCCCAGTGTCTTGCGTGTGACGACGTGCAGTTTGACGGCGATCAGTGGACCCTTGCTCGGGTCGAGGATCTTGTGCGGCTTGGCTGTACGGATCAGTTTGTCACCCAGGTAGTTGCGCGCGGTATGGATCGCGGAGATTTGCGCGTCCTTGGTGAAGGGGTTGTCGATTTGCGCATCGCGAGCGTCGATCTGGGCGCGCAGGCGGGCAGGGTCGATCAGGTTGCCGCCAAGCTGGTTCATGCCGCGCACAAGCGTGTCGAAATCATTAGCGACGACGAAATCCTCGCCCTTTTCCTTGAACGCCTCGACTGCCGTTGTGGCGCCCTTGCCCAGCCGTTCCTTGAGCACGCCCCGCCATTGCCCGCCGGTCAGGTCGGGGTTCTGTTCGGAGCCGGATAGGGCAAATTCCTTTTCGATGATCTTCTGCGTCAGGACGAACCAGGTGTGATCATGCCCGCGTCTGCAGATTTCATGCAGGGTCGACATTGTGTCGAAACCGGGCAGACAGGGGGCGGGCAGCCGTTCGCCGGTGGCGTCGAACCACATGGACGAGGGGCCAGGCAGGATGCGGATGCCGTGTTTGGGCCAGATCGGATCCCAGTTGTGCACCCCTTCGGTATAGTGCCACATCCGGTCCGTGTTGATCAGTTCGGCCCCGGCATCGCGCACGATATCAAGCAGCAGCCCGTCCACATGTTCGGGCACGCCGGAGACCATCTTTTTCGGCAGTGGCCCGGATTTGCTGGCGTCCCAGTTGCGCCGGACCAGATCGAAATTGCCGCCGATTCCGCCGGAGGTGACGATGACCTGATCGCAGCGGATGTCGAAACTGTCGATCACGTCGCGGTTGGTGGCGGCCCCGCGTGCGGCGTCATCGGGGGCGAGGATGTCACCGGCGACGCCCGTGACCTTGCCGTTTGTGATGTCCAGCTGTGTGACCCGGTGGCGGAAGCCGAAGGTGACCTTGCCCGCGGTTTCGCCAGCAAGCACCCGGTCTTCGAACGGCTTGAGCACGCCGGGGCCGGTGCCCCATGTGATGTGAAAGCGCGGAATTGAATTGCCGTGCCCATCGGCAAAGCTGCCGCCCCGCTCGGCCCAGCCGACCACCGGAAACCAGCGCATGCCGAGGCTGTGCAGCCATGGCCGCATGTCGCCTGCCGCGAAATCAAGATAGGCGTTGGCCCATTCACGCGGCCAGTGATCTTCGGGCCGATCGAACTGGGCTGATCCCATCCAGTCATTCAGGGCCAGCGCGTGGCTGTCCCTGATCCGCAGCCGCCGTTGTTCGGGCGTGTCGATCATGAAGAGCCCGCCGAGCGACCAGTATGCCTGTCCGCCGAGGTTCTGCCGCCCTTCCTGATCGAGGATCGTGACGGTTTTGCCCCTGTCGATCAGTTCATTGGCGGCGACCAGCCCGGCCAGCCCGCCACCGATGATCACCACATCGCTTTGCATCATGCCGCCCCCTTGGTGGCCCGGCGCATCAGGTAACCGCCGGGCAATGCCCCCAGATACATCAGGATACCATACATCGCAGCAGGTAAGGCGATGGCGGGTAAGGCGTCTGGGCTCGCGTAGATGATCCCGGCCAACGTGATGCCAAGGGAAGAGTTTTGAATGCCGGTTTCCATGGCAATCGCCGCGCGGTCACGCACGCCCAAACCTGCGCCTGTCGCGATGGCCCAGCCAATCGCCAGTAGCACGACAACCATGCCAAACGTCACCGGCGCCAACGTGGCCAGATTGGCCGTGAACACATCCCATGATGCCGCCAGCGCGCCAATTACGATGATCACAAAGAGGATGATCGCCAGAGTCGACAGCGTTCCTTCAATGCGATTTACGAGAATGGGGGCAACTGCCCGCAGGATCATCCCCAAAGCGACCGGAACCGCCGTCAGCGCAAACATGGCCAGTGCCAGACCGGTGGCGTCGATATCCAGGCTGCCCGCATCCAGAAACAGGCCTGCCCAGAACACCACAAGGATGGGGACAGTCACGACTGATAGAAGGCTGACCAACCCGGTCAGCGAAATCGACAGCGCCAGCGTGCCGCCGAACAGCTTGGTTAGGTAATTCGAGGTCACTCCACCTGGGCAGACTGACAACAGCATGACGCCAAAAGCCAACTCGCCGCTCATCCCAAAGATCATCACAAAGCAATAAGCGATCAGCGGGATCACAACGACCTGTGAAAAAAGCCCGGCCAACAGGGCGCGGGGCTGGCGAAGAACACGCGCAAAATCGGCCAGCGTCAGCCCCAGCCCGAGCGACAGCATGATGATCCCGAGGGATATCGGCAGGAAGATTGAAATGAGCGCGTCCATGGCGATGATCCCTGTCGTTTACTTTTTGTTGTGGATCATAGTTGCGGTTGTGCCGGGCTTGTCAAACGACGGTCAGGTTTCCGTTACGTCGCCGCATCATTCTCCTTTCCAGACAGGTGGTCGTTTTTCGATGAAGGCTCGCGCGCCTTCTGCTGCGTCGGCGCTATTGCCGATCTTGCCAATGATCTGATCATTGGACGGCCATTGGGCGATATCCATCTCCTCGTAGGCGCGGGTTGCGATCTCAAGCGTGCCACGAACGGCCAAGGGGGCGTTTTGCGCAATCTCTGACGCCAGCGCCTTGGCTGCGGTCAGGGCCTCGCCGTCAGGTGTGACCTTATTCAGGACACCCCATTGCGCCATTTGATCGGCGCCGTAGGGCTTGCCCGTCAGCAGCAGCTCATTGGCCAATGCCCGGGGGATGTAGTGCGGCAGCCGGATTGCCCCGCCGGCGCCGGGGATCAGGCCGATCCGCACCTCTGGCAAGGCAAATTGGGCGGATTGGCCAGCGATGGCCATGTCGCAGGTCAGCATCATCTCAAACCCGCCGGCCAATGCAGCGCCTTCGACGGCGGCGATGACCGGTTTGGTCCGTGGCCGGTTCACGAAGCCGGCAAACCCGTATTTGCCGAACAGGATCTTGTCACCGGCGCCTTCGGCGAAGGCCTTGAGGTCCATGCCGGCGCAGAACAATTTGCCTGCGCCGGTCAGGATGGCGGCGCGCATGTCCTTGTCGCCTTCGGCCCGGTCGAATGCGACGCGCAGGGCGTCGCAGACTGCCGGGTTGATCGCGTTGCGCTGATCGGGACGGTTGAGGGTGACAATCGCGACGCCGTTTTCGGCGTGGTAGAGGACGGGTTCATTGTTCATCTTCTGCTTCCTTTTCGGCGCGGGCGCGCAAGTCTGCGCGGATGATCTTGCCGGTGGTGGTCATCGGCATGTCGTCGATGAAACGCACCACGCGGGGGAATTCGTAGGCGGCGAGTTTGGTTTTGACGTGGGCGGCGATGTCGCTGGCCAGATCATCGGACGGGCTGTGCCCCGCGGCAAGCTGAATGTAGGCCGCGACGATTGTGCCGCGGATCGGGTCGGGTTTGCCCACCACCCCGGCCAGTTGCACGGCAGGATGGGTGAGCAGGCAATCCTCGATCTCGGCCGGGCCGATGCGGTAGCCGCCGGAACTGATGATATCGTCGTCGCGCCCGATGAACCGGATGCGACCGGTGGGGGTCTTGCAGCCCTTGTCGCCGGTCAGCAGCCATTTTTGACCGTCGATGGTGGTGAATTTGGCCGCTGTGGCGTCGGGCTTGTTCCAGTATTCCAGAAACATCACCGGGTCGGGCGCGCGCACGGCGATGCTGCCTTCCTCATCCGTGTCACAGATGCGCTGGGCGTTTTCATCAATGATATCGACCGTGTGGCCCGGCACCGCAAAGCCCATGACACCCGGTTCCGCCGGTTCCAATGCAGCGCAGGATGAGACGATTATGTTGCATTCAGTCTGGCCGTAGAATTCGTTGATGGTGGTGCCAAAGACCTGCTGCCCCCATGCGATCAGTTCCTTGCCCAGCGTCTCACCACCGCTGGCAACGGACCGCATTGGCACCGGTTCGGCGGGTGTATCAAGCCGCATCAGTTTCAGTGCAGTGGGCGGCAGGAAGGCGTTTCGGATGTTGTGTGTGCGGATCAGGTCGAACGCGGCTTGGGCGGTGAATTTGCGGAACCGGCAGGCCACGACAGGAACGCCATGGTGCAACCCGGGCATCAGCACGTCGAGCAGGCCGCCGATCCAGGCCCAGTCAGCAGGTGTCCAGATCCGGTCCTCGGGTTGGGGAAAGAAATCATGGCTCATCTCGACCCCCGGCAGGTGGCCAAGCAGGACGCGATGGGCGTGCAATGCGCCCTTGGGGGCGCCGGTGGTGCCGGAGGTGTAGATCAGGATCGCGGGATCGTCGGACTTGGTCGGTACCGGAGAAAAATTATCAGATTGAGCAGTGGTGAGCGCGTGCAGGTCTTCGGCGCCATTGCTGGCCCCGTCAATGCTCAGGATGATGGACAGATCGGGAAGTTGGTCACGCAAGGTTGCCAACACAGCTGCACCGTCTGCATTCGTGATGACGGCACTCGCTGCAGAATCCCGCAGGCGGTGCAAAAGCGCGTCCGGCCCAAACAGCGTGAAAAGCGGCAGGGAAATACCACCCATTTTGGTGATAGCGATATGCGCGACAGCGGTTTCGACACACTGGGGCAACAGCACGGCAATGCGCGATCCTTGCGACACATGGCTGGTCAACGCGTTCGCCAGTTGGTTCGACATGCGCCGCAGATCGGCGAAGGTGTGGACAACAAATCTATGGTCAGCAGCTACGTCGATGATGGCTGGGCTGTCAGGGGCGGTGGCTGCAGGTCTGTCGCAGATATCCACGCCAATATTGTAGTATTCGGGGATCGCCCAGCAAAACGCATCTCGCGTCTCTGCTATCGTTGGCTGTTGGTACAACGCGCTGCCCTCCCCGCAAGAAAAATGAACAGGCGTTCAGTTAAAGTCAATGCGAGGACACGAGAATCGCAACGTATTGATTCGGCTAAGATATTGCGTTTTTCTAGCAGAGGTTGTGCGTTGGATCGGCATTATCCCGCTTAAGCGCCAAATTTCCGCAACGTCAGCCTAAAAATAGATAAATATTTCTTTTTTGGCATGATTTCTGTAAACCCCTTATTTTATTGAGGAAATATTGATAATTTACTATGGGTTAAGTATGTCAAGCCGCAAAAAATGGGGTATTCCAGAAACATTAACCGAAGATGAACAAGGTGTTTTCTGACCGTTCATGATGCACCTTTCATACCGGTTTTAACGGGTTCTTAACGTCTTTGGGGAGGCAGGACAGAACAAGTACCGGATTATGGAGTGTTACATGTTTATCGGGCAGTTCCCCACAGACGAATGCGTCGCAGTCGATCAGACGGATTGCGTGACCCATATTTCCAGCCATCGCAAGTTCATGGCTGGCAAGCGTGATGAGGGCAAAGATACACCGCAACGCTCCAAACCGATCGAGATCGATCCTTTTCCCAAGGTTGATGATATCATTGACCGCTTGACCAGCGACACAGAAGTTGCTGATCTGCGCGTCAGAGCCAGATCATAGGGGACGACGTCTTTATCTCGTGTGAAATTGGTGGGGGCCAGTTAAATAGTGAGCTACCATGAAATCGTGGCTGCCGACATTCGTGATGCTAACGTGGTTAGCGCCTTCGGCATCGTTTGCCGACATCCAGGAGCTCTCTCAAACCGAGCTGCGGTCCGTTGTTGCGTCTTCTGACGTTATTGCAACGTCACGCCTGATCAACGGGGTCGAAAGATATACTGGTGGTCAGGTCGTCGAAGTACGTGCATTTCTGGTTGATGGTATCCTCGCCTACCGGGCGCTTGTTCGCCAACCCGACGGTCAGCTTGGAACGATCATGGTCGATGGCAGCACCGGACACGCAATTACACCTACATCTCGCGCTGGACGCCAAGTAACCGAGCTTTCGCGCACGCCAAGCGCCGTTACGACTGCAAAGGAGTCCAACGGAAACGGTCGCAACACGTCCAGTGGCCTGCTGAATCGCGGCAATAGCAATGGCGGCGGGAACGGCAATGGCAACAACGGCAACGGCAATGGCAATGGCGGCGGTAGCGGTTCCGGAAGCAACGGAAACGGTGGTGGCAACAGCGGCGGCAATAGCGGCGGTGGAAACGGCGGCGGCAGCGGCGCCGGAAGCAACGGCAACGGCGGTGGAAACAGTGGCGGCGGCGGCAACGGCCGTGGCAATAACGGCAACGGAAACGGCAATGGCGGCGGTAGCGGTGCCGGCAGCAACGGTAACGGTGGTGGCAACAGCGGCGGCGGGAATGGCCGCGGAAATGGCCGAGGATAACGCCAGGTCAGCCAAAAACTTGCCCCAAAAAAGACATTAGGGCAGATTAGCCACATCGTTATGCGTATATTACTTGCAGAAGACGAGCATGTGCTCGCAAGCCAAATTAAAAGCGTTCTTTGCTCAGAAGGCCGTGTTGTTGACGTTGTCCATGACGGTGCCGAGGCCCAGTTTCTGGGAGAGACGGAACCTTACGACGTCATCGTTCTGGACATTGGCCTGCCCCAACGTGACGGCCTGACCGTTCTCAAGAATCTGCGCGCCAAGCAGATCGACACGCCGGTGCTGATCCTGACGGCGCGCGATGGATGGTCCGACAGGGTTGACGGACTTGATGCCGGTGCTGACGATTATCTGACGAAACCGTTCCACATGCCTGAGCTGTCAGCCCGTGTAAGGGCCATGATCCGACGCAAGTCAGGCCAGACAAACCCCGTGTTTGAAAAGGGTAATGTGGTCTTTGATACGCGCAGCAACCAAGTGACGTTGAATGGTATTCCGGCTACACTGACGGCCCAGGAAATTGCGGTTCTGTCTTACCTTTTCCATAACTCAGATCGTCTGGTGTCCCGAACCGAGCTGTCGGAGCATATCTACGAATACGATGGCGATCGAGATTCCAATACCATCGCTGTCTTCGTCAACCGTCTACGCAAGAAGCTGGGCAACGAACTCATCGAAACTGTCAGGGGCCGCGGCTACGTCATCAAAGTTGCTGCATGAGGTCCTTGCGGACCCGGGCTGTTGTCGGCGGGATTATATGGGCAATCTGCTCCATCCTCATCGGCGTATTCGGGCTTGCATCATATCTCGACACCCAGACACAAGCGCGCTTTGACGAGCTATTGATCACGCGCCACACGCAAGCCGTGATCGAAGTCGCCAATGCCTACGAAAATCCGAATCAAATCGCAAACCGCATCGGTGATCCGGCTTATCGGCAGCCCTTCTCTGGCCAATACTGGCAGGTGGAAGGTCCTGATGGCGGAATTTACGTCTCCGCCTCTTTGGTTGATACGCTTTTGCCGCGTCCGGGTCCGCAGATCGGCCGCATTTCCATTGGCAACTTTGTCGGCCCGACAGGCGAGCGGCTGCGCCGGATCGAAGAATGGCTCACGCTGGAAGATGGGTCGGTCTGGCATGTGCAGGTGGCAGCATCGTTGCAAAGCCTGTTTGAAGATAGAGCAAAGCTGCGCGGTAATCTGGTTCTGGCTTTTGGTCTGATTGCGACACTCGGTGTCATTGGCGCCTTCTTACAGGCATCAACGACCCTACGCCCCCTGAACGATCTCCGCCGCGATGTGCTGTCGCGCTGGGATACCGAAGGTGATCTGGATGCGGCTGCTTATCCAATTGAGGTTGCGCCCCTTGTAACAGATATCAACACGCTTTTGGAACGGAACCGCGAAATTGTGAGCCGCTCGCGCCGTCAGGCCGCTGATCTGGCGCATGCGGTGAAAACGCCTTCGGCCGTCGTGCGCAACGAACTGGAAAGACTGGCAAAGGCGGGGCAGCCGATGGGTGCGTCGATTGAGGCATTGGACCGTCTTGATGCCCAATTGAAACGGTCATTTGCCCGTATGCGTGCGGATGGAGGCAGTGCGGCCATGCACACCTACACCGATCTCGATACCTCGCTGGGCCGCATGACCCGCGCCTTCAGCGCGCTGGCACGCAATCAGGATAAAACACTGACTTCTGCCATTGCTCCCGGTCTGCGGGTTCGGATGGACCAGAACGATTTTGAAGAGGTCATTGGCAATCTGATGGATAACGCGATGAAATGGTCAGAGAGTACGATCCACATCGCGGCAAAACAGGCGGATGATGAGGTTGAAATCTTGGTTGAAGATGATGGTCCGGGTATTTCCGAGGATGATTACGGACTGGCTACGCTCAGCGGGCAGCGGTTGGATACGTCCAAGCCGGGTACGGGGCTGGGTCTCGCAATCGCGGCCGATCTCGCCCACGCATATGGTGGCAAGATTTCTTTGGGTGAAGCGGGGGAACTTGGCGGGCTCCGGGCCATGGTCCGGCTGAAAACCTCCGGTCTGTGACACCACCTCATCATCGCGCTGGCCCTACAGGCCCCACAACGCTAGACACTGGCGGCAAATCATCGGGGCCAAATAATGCGGAAACTGACATTTCTGGTGCTCATCCTTGGCGCGCTTTACAGCGGATACTGGTTCTACGGTGCCCGTTCGGTTGAGCAGGGCGCGTTGCAAGCCATCGAACAGGCGCAGCAGGACGGGTGGGGCGTGTCCTACAGCGCTCTGCAGACGGTTGGTTTTCCGTCGCGCTTCGACACCAGCGTCACCGACCTGACCTTAACAGCTGCAGATGGCCTTTGGTCTTGGCAGGCCCCGTTCCTGCAGGTCTTCGCGCTCAGCTACCAGCCCAACAAGGTGATTGCCGCCTTCCCGCCCGATCACAGCCTGCGTTTGGGTGATCAGACTCTACAGCTAATGACGGAGGATTTGCGCGCCAGTGCAGGGGTGAAGGCCAATACCGATCTATCGTTTGACGCGGCCACGATTGAAAGTGGCGCTTTGTCGGTCACGTCGGATTTCGGCTGGGTTGCAGCGATTGAGCGGGCATTGATTGCCACCCGCGCCACCGATGCGGCCAATAGCTATGATATTTACATGGATGCAGATGGTCTAATCTTGCCAGCCGACCTGATTGCCCAAATTGACCCGAAAAACCAGCTGGCTGAAGCGATTGATCGTATGGTTTTGGACAGCCAGGTCACGCTTGATCAACCATTGGATCGACACGCTGCGAACCCCCTTGCGCAGTCCTTCACCTTGAACAGGTTTGCCATTGACTGGGGCGATATTGCCCTGACCGCCGCAGGAACCATTGATATTGATGCGCTGGGCGTGCCTGATGGCCGTATCACTATCAAAACCGATCAATGGCGCGAGATTATCGATCTGCTGGTGAATGCCGGCGCGATCCAACCCGGCGTGGCCCCGACGATCACCAATATGGCCGGCACCATGGCGCAAGAAGGCCAGACGCTGGAACTGCCGATCAGTTTTCAGAATGGATTCATGTCAGTTGGGCCGTTGCCCATCGGACCGGCGCCGCGGTTGCGTTAGTCTCGCCCGAACAAACCTGTTAATGCCCGGCGCACCAATGCTGTCACAGACGGGCGCTTGGCGAAGTGGAACGGCAATGGTCGGCACACCTCAATCGCTGCCACACCAACCCTCGCCGTCAGGGCGCCGTTCACGACGCCCTCACCAAACCGGCGCGATACTTTAGACAGCACGCTGCCACCGGCCACTGATCCGATCAGATCATCGCCTACGGCGACGGCACCTGTTGCGACCAGATGGGTCAGCACGGATCGGGTCAATCGCCAACTGCCCAACGTTCCGGCACGCCCGCCGTAAACCTCCGCAATCCGGCGGATCATCCGCAGATTGGCGGTTAATGCCGTGAATAAATCGGCCAATGCAATGGGCACAATCGCTGTGACGGTGGCCACCTGCCGGGCTGCAGCCTCGACCTCGCGCATCGCGCGGGCGTCCAGTGGCGCGATTAATGTCGTTTCAGCGAGGCCCAGTAACCCATCAGCATCCAGAATATCCGCCTGTCGCTCGGTCAATTCAGCGCGGCCCCACGCCGTGTCTTCGCGTCCCGCATAAAGCCGGTCGAGCGCGGCAATCACCGCCCGAGCCCCTTTCAGATCGGATGCGGCCAAAGCGTCGGCCGCCTGATGCTGGATCGTGTCCAGCCTGCGCAACCGGCCAAAGGCCGCCAGTTCCCGCAAGGTCACGACAAGCAGAACCAGCACCAGCAAAATCACTAACGCAGTTGCAATCCCGCCTAGGATGACTGACCGCTCCAACAACCCGGTGACGTAATCCCATGCAGCAAGCGAGGCGACAAAGCCGATCAGCGCCACCGCCAGTGACCAGAACCAGCGCGCCAGGCGGGACGGACGGCGGGCCGCCAATGCGGCGACCTGTTGCATCGCTGCCGCCTTTTCAGGGCCGACAATGTCCGGGACGGCGGGGGCTGCTTCTGGCTTGGCGGCTTCGGCGTCTTCGAGATCGATCAGAACAGGCCCTCGGCTCATGACCCAACCCTCCAGACATAGCGGATATCGGGGACTTGTTCCTCATTTCCGGCGCCGTCCGTAAACCGTTCGGCGACAAACCCGTGTCGTTCATAGAACCGGCGCGCGCCCGTATTTGGCTGAAAACACCACAATGACAGCTGGTCTGACCGCGTCTTCATCTTTTCCAGCAAGGCAGAGCCGATACCAAGGCCCCGCGCTGCGGCTGCAAGATAGAGTTGACTGATCTCTGCACCGTTGCGCACGATAAATCCTTTCACGCCGCTATCATCCGCAACGATAACATCATCCTTTTCAACGGCTTGGCCGATGAAACAACGGTCCTCTTCGATGGTATGCAGGCGCGGTACAAATGGCGTCGCAGTGAACCAGTCACCGATAATCTGCGCCATTGCCTTCACATCCTGATTTGTTGCTGCCCGCAGAATCATAGGCGATCACCGAGGAGGAACTGCGCGGCCTTGTCCAGCCGAATATGGGGCGGTCCGTCGCCCGGGCGCAGTGTCAAAGGCGCAGGCGCAAAGTTCATGATGCTGTAATCCGCATCCAGCCATTTGTCCGACCCTTCACGCGCCGGGGCCAACAGATGTGACGGATCGGTGGGCAGCTTGCCGGGGTAGAATGCTGCTTGTTTACCGTTTTCCAGCAACCTCCCCCGCACCACATCCAGCGGGCCATCCCGGTGCTCGACTGTTTCTTCGACCGTCGTGCGCAAGGCGGCAATCGACATCGCGGCGGTCTTGGCCCCTGCGAAATCGGCCCGATCCTTTGCCTCGCGCAACAGCGCCTCGGTGATGGCGGTCAGTTGCGGGTGCTGGCTGTGATGCAGATGGTCGGCCTTGGTGGCCGCAAACAAGATGCGTTCCACTTGCCGTCCTTGAAAGATCCGGGTCAGGAAGGCGTTCCGCCCCGGTCGGAACGCCCCCAGTATGCGTGCCATGGCCGTGCGCAGATCGTCCAGCGCCGCAGGGCCGGCATGGATCGCGCCCAGCACGTCGACCAATACGATCTGCCGGTCGATCTTGGCAAAATGGTCGCGAAAGAATGGTTTGACGATGTTGCGTTTGTAGCTTTCAAAGCGTCGCTCAAACTCGCGTCCCAGCGATCCGCGGGGGAAACTGGCACCCTCCAGGGGGGCAAATGTCAGCACAGGCGATCCGGCCATGTCGCCCGGCAACAAAAACCGCCCGGGCGAACAGTCCGAAAACCCCGCCTCGCGCGACGCTTTCAGATGCGCGGTATAGCTTTCGGCCAAGGCCTGCGCGTTAGGCTCGTCCAGCTTTGCAGATGCGTCGCTGTCTGCAACTGTGACTAGATAAGTATCACCGCCGGGCCGCCCCTTGGCCCGCTCCAACGCCCCTGCGGACCAGTCCTGATATGTCTGATCCAGAAGGCCAAGATCCAACAGCCATTCGCCGGGGTAATCCACGATATCGACATGTACGGTGCGTGGCCCGGAAAAACCGGATAGCAATCCACTGGGCTGGACCCGCAAGGACAGGCGCAACTCGCTGATACGGCTTGTTCCTTCCGGCCATGACGGTTCGGGTGCTGTGAGCCGGGTTAAATGTGCCTCATAGGCAAAACGGGGCACCGTATCATCTGGCTGCGGTTGTAGATAAGCTGTGCGGATCGCACCGTTGGCCGCGGCGGCCAGACCGGTCATACGACCACGATCCATCAAGTTAGCCACAAGTGACGTGATGAACACCGTCTTGCCTGCTCTGGACAGGCCCGTGACCCCCAGCCGGATGACCGGATCGGCGAACGGCGCGGTCAGCGTCTCGGCCACGCCTTCGATACCGCGTGCGATCTGATCGGCGATTGTTGCGATGACCACTGGCTGCCCCTTTGACCTTTGCGATGCAAGATAGGGCTGCCGGACCGGGTTGTGTAGGGATTGATTTTGCCAGGGCGCGGCCCTAAGCCACCGAAATGCCTCGTTATGCTCTTTTGGTTGAATATCACGGTGCCCCGTTTGCAGGTTGGCAGCGGCAGACGGACCTGCCGTCGGTGCAAGGCGCGATTGAACGGGCGCTGGGCAAGCTGCAGCCGGGCGACCACACGATTGCTGCTGCTGGGCGGACTGATGCGGGCGTTCATGCCACAGGTCAGGTCGCCCATTGCGATCTGGACAAGGATTGGGACCCGTTCCGGCTTTCAGAGGCGTTAAATTACCATCTGAAACCCGATCCGGTTGCGATCCTTGCTTGCGCGCAGGTTCCAGATGATTGGCACGCCCGTTTCGACGCGGTCGAACGGCAGTACCTGTTCCGCCTGATCTCGCGTCGGGCGCCGCTGACGTCAGAGGCGGGGCAGATGTGGCGCGTGAACCATGAATTGGACGCAGATGCGATGCAAAAAGGGGCTGACAGGCTGGTGGGCCATCATGATTTCACAACCTTCCGGTCCTCCATTTGCCAAGCCAAAAGCCCGGTCAAGACACTGGATGAACTAAGGGTCGAAGCGATCCCCCGGCGGTTCGGAACGGAGTACCGATTTCACGTGCGGGCGCGGTCATTTCTGCATAATCAGGTGCGCAGCTTTGTCGGCACGCTGGAGCGGGTCGGTGCCGGGGCATGGACACCTGATGATGTCACAGCCGCGCTGGAGGCGAGGGACCGTAGCAGGTGCGGCCCGGTCAGTCCGCCACAAGGCCTTTATCTGGCAGCGGTGCGCTATCCGACCGATCCATTCGCCTAATCATTGTCAGTCAGGCCAGCCCCAGCCCCACCTGCACGCGACGTATCTGAGGCCGGCACATAGGTCTTGGCGGCCAGCGTCGCGAAAGCGTTCCAGATTTCGGCAGGCACATCGACCGGGCCCATCACTGGGTCCGGTGTCGCAAAGCCGATCTTTTCAATCAGTGTTCCATCAGCCTGCACTTGCACCCCCGCCTCTGCCAACATCGCGATGACCAGCGACAGATGGCTGGGGCGGCACAAACGGACCTTGCGCACCCCGGTGGCAAACCCGTCTTTGACGATCGGTGCAGTCATCGCCGCATGGCCCGCCTTGATCACCAGCCGGTCACCGCCCCATGCCACATCAACCGCCTCTTGCGGTTCGGTTAGCGCGTCCACGATCGGTTTCAGTGCTTCCCGATGCCCAGCCATATGCACGGCGGTGCGTGCGAGATCATCGGCCTGTCCCACGGGGATACCGGCGCCAAGCGCGGCCTTGTGGACAATGGCGCCCACCTCGCTGAGCGCGCGCATCATGACGGGGCCACCGGCAGCCACCAGTCATCGGCATGGTCCAGTTCGTCAAATAACGGTGCGCCCTGCGCCAATGTGATCCGCGTCCACAGATCAGATTTGGGGTCGAACTTGGCAGCTCCAAAAAACGCCAGCTTGCAACGCAGAAGGTCGATGGGTAGGCAATCGGCATCAATCAGGTTGTCGCGGATTTCGCCGTAAGGATGGCGTTCCAGCGTCTGCACCCGGCGGACCGCTGCACGATGGCGCGGAAACTCCGCCAAAAAGGTCGCCACATTTCCCGCAGCGGTTAGATCGGTCGCCAGTGCCTTTACCTGCCGGGCAATATCCAGCGGCGTTTCCAGCTCTGCACCTGCCTCGCTGTGGCGATGACCCAGCCGCGGCTCCAGTTTTTCCTCAGAGACATACCAGAAGCGGGCGCAGGCCTTGGGATCGTCAAAGTCGACGGCGCAGGCCCAGGCCCAGTCACGATCAATCAGGTCAAGTAATTTCTGACAGGGCATGCCGGGGTCAAGTCGCGGGACAAACGGTGTAGCCATGCAGCAGGTCAGTTCATCAATCAGATCGCCAAATGGCTCCAGCATCAGCGCTATGATCAACTCTTGCGTATCAACCGACCATTGGCTGCTCTCCTTGATGATCCGGTCAATGGGTCGTTTTGCCATCAAGGCATCCGGGGTCAGCGTATCAGCAAAAGCAGGCCATTCGCGGCGTATGGTGGCGATCCGTTCGGCTGCCAGCGGGTCTGGTACGTTCCATTCCGCCAGATGCTGTGCCGCACGGGCCACCAGTTCATAGATGCGGGAAATGTCGTGCGGTTCCAGTTGTGCGATAGCGCGCACGCGGGCCAGTGCAATCTCGCGAACCTGTATCCAGGCATCCAGCAACAGAGGGTGGTTCACCAGAAACGGGGCCATACCAAGACCGGTTGCATTCCCAATCCCCAGATAGCGCTTGGTCGCGCGGTCGAGCACGGCGCCCCCCACATGTTCCACCAGATCATGTGTGAAACCACGGATCAGCCAGATCGTCAGCATTTCAGCCATGAAGGGTCCGTCCAGACCAGGACGTTCGGCAATGTGGGTGCGATCTGCAATGCCGAATTTTCCGTTGCCGTAAACGGCGGTTGTGCGCATCAGATAGCCCGTCTTGTGGACCAAGTCGGGATCAGGCTGCCGCCCCGCACGTAGGGCCTGAGCCACATGATCAAACAGGCGGACGGATTTGTTGGCCCGGCTCAGAACAAGATCGCGATGGGTAAAGCGCGCGGCCTCTTGCAGGGGTGCGTTGGCGACGATCCGGTCAATCTCGGCCTGGCCCGGAACACCATCATAAAGCACATAGGTCGTATCCCACGCCGTCGCGATCACCCGGTCAGTGCGCATTTCATCCGGCAGTTCGGTAGAAACAGCCACCAGTGCATAGTCATGGCTGCGAAACCGCAAGGTATAGACCGCGTGACCAAACCCTTTTGCGTCAATCTCCCATACCGGGCGATGCACCTTGACGTTATCAGCGCCCAACGCCCGCATCAGGCTGCGCAGAAATGACAGACGAGTGGGGAAGCTCGCGCCAAGTCGGCGCAAGCGCATCACGGTGTCAGGTTGCCGCAGCGGGACCTGTGCGGGTGAGCTGTGATCCTTCATTCCGCGCAGACTAGCGCCACCTTGCGACGGGACCTAGCCAAAAAGTGACGATGGGCTTGTGTGAATTCGCGTGGAACCTGTGGCGGTTAGCGGGGTTATCCGTCAGTATGGGGCCGGGTGACAAGTAAAGGGGCTAACGCAGTGCCGCACAGAGTCTTGGTTTTGCTGGCCGCGATGGCCTGGGCCAGCAGCGCGGCTGCGCAAGAGGTGCGGCTGGTCGCAGAAACCGCGCGTGATGCGCTCAGCGAAGCTTCTCTTTTGCGGCAACTGGACGATGATGCCGTTCCGCAAGACTATATTGCGGCGGCTCGTGCGGATTACCGCCGTCTACTGACAGCGCTTTACGCAGAAGGTTATTACGGCGGCATAATCTCGATCACGATTGATGGGGCTGAGGCGGCAAATCTGTCGCCGCTCGCTGCGCCATCAGTGATCAACAGCGTCGTCATCACCGTTGACAGCGGCCCAAAGTTCACTTTTGGAACTGCCAATATTACCCCACTTCCACCTACTGCGACCCTGCCGGAAGAGTTTTCACCGGGTCGCACCGCCGCATCAAACCGAATTCAAAGCGCCGTCGGTGCTGGCCTGCGCAGTTGGCGCGATCGAGGCTTCGCCAAGGTGCGGGTGGCGGGCCAGCAAGTCGTCGCGCGCCATGACGATAGCCGGCTGGATGTGACCGTGAATATCGAGACCGGCCCGAGGTTGACATTCGGCCCGCTGACGATCCGCGGCAATGACGATGTGCGCACCGAACGGATCCGGGAGATTGCCGGCCTGCCCACGGGTGAGGTCTATTCACCTGCCGCGATGGAGGCGGCAGAGCGGCGGTTGCGGCGCACGGGAGCCTTTGACAGCGTGGCCTTCACCGAAAGCGATACGGTTGGCCCCAACGATACGCTGCCCATCAGTGCGCAAGTGGTCGAATCCAAGCCGCGCCGGATCGGTTTTGGTTTGGAATTGTCCTCTATCGAAGGTTTGACTGTGTCTTCGTTTTGGCTGCATCGCAATCTGCTTGGTGGGGCAGAACGGTTGCGTATCGACGGAGAGGTGGCAGGCATCAACGGCGAAACCGGTGGTATCGACTATTCTCTGCGGGGCAAATTCACACGACCCGCGACCTTCGGAGCCGACACGGAATACTTCTTGTCGGGTGAGATTTCCCGCGAGGATGAACCGGATTATCTACTCGACAAGATCGCGGTCGAAACCGGCTTCACCCGGATTATCAATGACGATCTGACTGTGCAGGTTGGCGTGGGTCTCCTGCGGGCCCGCGAAGAAAGCGATGTTGGCAACCGCGAATACACATTGTTGACCCTGCCGCTGAAAGCAACGCGGGACCGGCGGGATAATGAAACAAACGCAAAAGACGGCTACTATATCGACGTCTCTACCACGCCCTTCATCAGCATCGACGGTGAGATCACAGGGGTCCGGCTATTCACCGATGCCCGAACCTATTACACGTTTGGCGAACGCTTGACCCTCGCGGCGCGCGGGCAGGTGGGCAGTGTTGTGGGACCGGATTTGGATGAAGCTCCGGCCGACTTTCTGTTTTATTCCGGTGGTGGCGGCACAGTCCGGGGGCAACCCTATCAATCGCTGGGCATCGACCGGATATCGGGAACCGAGACGGTGAGCACCGGCGGCGCATCCTTTGCCGGTGTTCAGTTGGAGGCACGTTTTGGGCTGCGTGACCGGCTGTCGCTGGTGGGCTTTTACGACGCCGGTTACGTGGGTGAAACAGCAACGCCGCTCGACGATGGGGATTGGCACGCTGGTGCCGGGATCGGCCTGCGCTATGAAACCGGTATTGGCCCGATCCGCCTGGATATCGGCACCCCGGCCAGCGGCGACAACGCAGGCGAACGGGTCGAGGTTTACATCGGGATCGGACAAGCGTTTTGAGACATCTGTTTTGGATCATCACCTTACTGCTTGCCCCGTTTCTGGCTCACGCCCAGCAAACGCAGGAGGAAGAGGATCGAAGCTACATCGCCTCCCTGATCGAGGATAACCTGTCAGGTGTCAGTCGCGAAGTGAACATCATTGGATTCGAAGGCGCGCTGAGTTCCGAAGCCACAATTGACGTGCTGACGATTGCCGATGCCGAAGGTGTGTGGCTGACACTGGAAGATATCACCCTGATCTGGACACGCAGCGCGCTTTTGCGCGGGGCCATTGACGTGGATGAAATCAGTGCCGAACGGATCGTCGTGTCGCGCCCACCTGTGTCTGAAGACACCGGACCATCACCCGAGGCGCAGCCATTTTCACTGCCTGAATTGCCGGTTAGCGTGTCGCTGCAGCAATTGCAGATCGGTCGCATTGAACTGGGCGAGGCATTTCTGGGCGAACCCATCGCCATCAGCCTGCGGGGCACGGCCGAACTCAGCGGCGGGGAAGGGTCCGCCAATGTGGTTGCCGAACGGCTGGGTGACAAGCGCGGGATCTTTGAAATTGATGGCAGCTATGCCAATGAAACAAGGGTTCTGGGCCTGCTTTTGAACCTTGAAGAGGGGCCAGATGGAATCGCGGCGCGCATCCTCGATCTACCCGGGCGACCCGCCATCGGGCTACGCATCGAAGGCGACGCACCGCTTGACGATTTTGCGGCGACACTGGCGATCTCCACCGCAGGCGAAGACCGTCTGACCGGCGATTTTGTTCTCACAAATGATGGGGCGGAACGTCTGGTCACATTGGATGTCGGCGGTGACATTACACCGCTTTTCGATCCCGCCTATCAAAGCTTTTTCGGCAATGACGCGCAGCTTTACGTAGAAGCACGGCAGACGAATGACGGGCGCATTGATGTTTCCGCGCTTAGTTTAGAATCCCAGCGGTTGAATCTGTCCGGCGCGCTGCAGGTTGGCGCACAGGGCTGGCCCGAACGCATTCGCCTGTCGGGCGGCATCGTCAGGGGCAGCGAACCGGTGCTTTTGCCCATTGCCGGTCCGGAAACTTTTGTCGGCAGTATGCGACTGGCAATCAATTATGACGGTAGTCTGTCCGATGACTGGACCGCCAAGATCACTGTTGATGACCTCGACCGACCCGGCCTGTTCATCGACGAACTCGGGCTTGAGGGCGGTGGTGTTTTGCGCAACGGTGAAGGCGATCAGGAAGGACTTGTGACCGCCACCCTGAACTATGGTGCGCGAGGTCTGGAACTGGACGATGCTGGCGCTGCTCAGGCGCTGGGCGGCGCCGTCACCGGCACGTTTGAGGCATCACGCGTCGAAGGTGAGCCCACTGAAATAACGCGCTTTACCCTCAGCGGAGCCGGTATTGAAGCCCGCGCGCAAGCCACAATACAGGGCCCCCGCGACCGATTGCAGACCAACGCGACGGCCACCGTGAACATTGCTGGTTTGGGTCGTTTTTCGACCCTGATCGGGCAGGAGATCGGCGGTGCGGCAGAACTGACCGGCCTGGCTGACGTCACCCCGCTCGACGGTTTATTCGCCGTGACCCTCGCGGGACGGACCGAAAATCTCAGCGTTGGTATTCCGCAGGCTGATGCGGTGCTTGCCGGGGCAGGCAGCCTGTCGGCCAGTGCGGTCCGCGATGCGGACGGAACAAGGCTGGAAAGCCTGCTGATCCGCACTGACGCAGCACAGATCACCGCCCGCGCTGCCCTGACCAGCGATGGCAGCGATGCCGAATTCAGCGCCCGGCTCAATGACGTGGCAGTGGTGCTGCCCGAGCTTGACGGGCCGGCGCAGGTATCCGGCACCGTACAGGCCGCCGCAAATGGCGTGATCGACTTTGATATTGAAGGGACCGGGCCTGCCGCACAACTTGACGCCCAAGGCACCGTTAATCCTTCGGAAACCGGGCGAACCGTCAATGTAGCCCTCTCGGCCAGCGTCACTGACCTGTCGCGCTATGCGGGTGTCGCTCAGCGCCCGCTGAGTGGCGTAGCTCGCTTCACCTTGGGTGGCGTGTTATTGACGGAGGGCCTACGCTTTGACGTGGATATTGCTGGGCAAACGAGGGATGTGACCACTGGCATCGACCGGGTGGATCCGTTTCTTGATGGTGTGGGCCAGTTTACCGCCGCAATCGCAAGACCGACCGCCGATATTTTTCAGGTGTCCGACCTGCTTTTGGTGACGCCTGCTGTGCGGGTGGCAGGTGACGCCAGTATCGACGGGCTTAGTCCGACAGGTGCTGATATCGATCTGCGGATCAACGACGCGGCCTTGATTGACCCATCATTGAACGGGCCGATCACTGTCCGAATTGATGGCGTGCCAACAGGTGATGATGATTTGGCGGTGGACATTGCTGCAAACGGGCCGGGTGTCGACGTTACGCTGGATGCCACCATCGCCCGCTCCGATAACGCGGTCAGCGGTGATCTGACAGCACAGGTCGATGACTTGGCGGCCTATCAGGCGCTGATCGGCCAGCCGGTTTCCGGCAGTGTTGATCTGACAGCGAGCGGCTCTGTCGTGCCGGACCTGTCGCGGTTCGACACCAAAATCAACCTACGCAGCGAGGATCTGGCTATCGGGAACCCAACAGCAGATGTGCTGTTGCGCGGTACGGGGCGGGTGAACACGGAAATTGCTTTGAATGATGGCACACTATCGGTCACCACTTTGGAAGCAACGACGCCACAATTCTCGATCGTAGGGGCGCTGAACGGGCGCGCCGGGATCGGACAGGGACGGTTCAACGCGAGTGTGCGCGACGTTGGCGTGCTGACCGACCAGATCGGCGGCCCTATCCGGGCGCGGGGCGAGGCGACGCTGGACGATAATGGCAATTGGGGCATTGATGCCACCGGCACTGGACCTGGCGGACTGGCAGCCAATGTTGCCGGGCAGATCAGCCCGGACCTGCAACTAAACCTCGATATCGACGGGAACGCGCCATTGGCGTTGGCCAACACCGCGCTTGAGCCACGACGGCTGAGCGGAACCGCCAATTTCGATCTGTCTGTGAATGGGCCACCGCAGATCGGCTCACTGGGCGGGCAGATCACCTTCACCAATGGCCGTCTAGCGGCCCCGACACTGGCACAGGCCCTGACGGATATCGGTGGGCAGATCGGGCTGCGGGATGGAAATGCGCAGATCGATATGCGCGCCAATGTTGAGGCCGGGGGTGGCGTGACCCTCGCCGGTCCTGTCAGCCTGACGGCCCCCAATAATGCCAGCATTACCGTCGCGCTGCGCGATGTGGTGCTGAAAGACCCCGAGCTTTATTCAAGCTCTGTCGCAGGGACGATCACGGTCAATGGACCGTTGCAGGGCGGCGCGCGTGTCGTTGGGCGGCTGGAACTGGGGCAGACGGATATTCAGGTACCATCCTCCAGTATCAGCACGCTGGGCGATCTGCCAGAGGTGCGCCATATCGGCCAATCCGCCGCTGTGCAAAGAACGCTGGCACGCGCTGGCGTGGATGGCGCAAGCGGCGGCAGTAGCGCGGACAGTCGGGCAGGACCGCGACGCAGCTATCCATTGGACATTGTTATCAACGCACCTTCGCGTATTTTCATCCGGGGGCGCGGGCTTGACGCGGAACTTGGCGGGAGCCTCAGCATCACGGGCACCTCGAACAACGTGATCCCGGTAGGCCGGTTCGAGCTTTTGCGCGGGAGGATCGACATCTTGCAGCAGCGGTTCGAACTGACCGAAGGCAGCGCAACGCTGCAAGGTGATTTCGACCCTTTCATCCGGTTGGTTGCGACGACCCAGACCGACAATGGCACAACAATCAACATCATTGTCGAAGGTCCCGCTGGCGAACCCGAGGTTCGCTTTGAATCCACGCCAGAACTGCCCCAGGATGAGGTGCTTTCACAACTGATCTTCGGGCGTGATCTCGATAGCATCAGCCCGCTACAGGCTGTGCAGCTGGCCTCGGCGATCAGCACGCTGGCCGGGCGGGGCGGGGGCGCGGTGGATCGGCTCAGGCGCAATATTGGTTTGGATGATTTTGATGTCACGACCGATGAAGAAGGGGCCACAGCGCTGCGGGCAGGCAAATATCTATCTGAAAATGTCTACACCGATGTGACCGTGACCAGCGACGGCGGGACCGAGATCAACCTCAACCTGGATCTGACCAGCGAGATCACGGCCAAGGGCAGTGTCGATCAGGAAGGAGATACCAGCATCGGGATATTCTTCGAGCGGGATTACTGACGACTGCACCACCTCCGCGTGAAACGGAGATTTTCTTCACACTTTCTGAACGAAAACCTGTCTAAAAGTTAGGTGGCGGTAACGTAACGCCTAGATTTCGCCCGATTTTATTGGTTTGGGCAACCATTGAGTGGTGGGTAAAGAGTGCGCGGAAAGGCCGTCGATGGCGATCAGATCTTACACAGGATACCTTAACTCCGACCTGTTCGGATCCGAAAACCCATCCGGCACATTTGACCCTGCTGCCACCGACCCGATTGAAATCCTGATGGTCGATGGAACCGGCGATCTTGTGATTGAAGGCGACAGCGATGGCGGTTCTAATTCCACGGAAGATTCCGAGGATGCGGAGGGCGATCAGTTCGTCTTTGCCAGACAGTCGGACGGCACTGTTATCTTCAACGGTCAGACATTCTATCTGGAATCGTCATTCACCTTCACCATCGCCGGTCAGACATTCACCGGCTACCATTTCGAGGAAGATTCTGGCGGCGGCAGCGCCGATTTCACAATCCTGCCACCAAACCTGCCAGCGGGCATCGCAACGGTCGGAACGGTCAATTTCACGCCAAACCCGGACGAGGTTCCTTACGCCGATCTGGTGTCGCAGGACGAGGTTATTGACGACGCGCCCTATTCCAACCTCGATCTGACAGGGGCGGATGAAATCTTTGCCGGGGCCGGTGATGACACTATCAACGCCGAAGGTGGCGATGATACGATCGACGGCGGCAGCGGCAACGACACGATCAACGCCGGTGGCGGTGCCGATACCGTTTATGGCGGTGCTGGCGATGATATCATCAACGGCGGCGACGGTGCTGATGTCATCCGGGGCGACTCAACGATCGATCCTGCCGAAATCAACACCGAAGGGACGGATTTCAGCACAATTCCAGACCCCAGCGGCAATGGCACAGCCATCGATGACGGCGACGACCTCAGTGGTGGCGTCAGCCTGGACACCGGCACAATGCAGGTCACACTCAGCTTTGCAGACGATGACCCAGGTACACCGGCTGCCGGATTTTCCTTCAACAACTCCGATACGCAATTCACCGATGGGCTGAACAACGGCGACGCGACCACCAACGACGCGATCTTGCTCAGCGGCAACGGAACCGGCGACACCTCAACCACGACAATATCGTTTTCGTCAAATGATCCGCTCGTCGATGACGAGGTGCAGAATGTCAATTTCCGCCTGAACGATATCGATGATTCCGGTTGGCGCGATATCGTCACAATCCGGGCGTTCAACGCCGATGGCAATCCCGTCGCAGTGACACTGACCGGCGGTGCCGATATGGTGCTGTCCGATACAGATGGCATTGCCGGCAACGACACGGCGACCGCCATTGACGGCTCGGGCAATGCCACGCCGGGGTCTGCGGATAACTCCTTGTTGGTCGAAATTGCCGGGCCGGTTGCCTCGATCGAGATTTCCTATGGCAACCTCGAACCGGGCGGTCAGCGTATCGACCTGACCGAGATCTTCTTTGACACCGTCCCCTCCGATCTGGCCAGCAGCTTTGACGATACAATCGATGGTGGGGCTGGGGCCGACACGATTTTTGGTGAACAGGGCAGCGACACGATTTCCGGCGGAACCGGTGCTGACTTTATCGATGGTGGCGTAGGCGATGACGATATCGATGGCGGCGACGATGGCGACACGATTGCCATCAGTTCCGGCACCGACACAATTGATGGCGGCGCCGGCAGCGACACCTATGATGCGTCACAAGGCACATCGCTGGTCGGCGAAACGATCACTGTGAATGTCGATGATGACGGCAATGGCACTGTCATCAAATCCCTCGACGGCACCACCGACACGATTACCAGCGTCGAAACCTTCATCGCTGACGAGGCGCTGGAAGAGAATGACAGCATCACCCTGACCGCGTCCGGCCTGATGGCCGGTGATGTCAGCGGCATTGACGACACGGCTGTTGGTGTGTTCCTGCCCAAGGATGGTAGCGCCCCGATCTCATTCGGTGGACCGGGCGAGCCGACATTCAGCCAAATGCTGGCTGGGGATAACGGGATCGACCGTGGCCCGGCAGGGCAATATCAGATCAGCAGCGGGGATGAGGACGGGCAGGTCGGCAATATCGCCTTCCAGAACTTCGAAAACATCGACTTTTCCATTGTCTGTTTTGCTGATGGGACATTGATCCGGACGGCTGATGGGTTGTGCCCCGTCGAAACCCTGCAAGTGGGCGACCTTGTCGAAACCTGCGACCATGGCCAGCAGCCGATCCGCTGGATCGGGCATGAAAAGCTCGGGTCGACAACTCTTGCGAACAAACCCAATCTGCGCCCGATCCGGATCAGGGCCGGTGCGCTGGGCGATGGGATCCCATCCCGTGATCTTGTCGTGTCGCCCCAACACCGCATCCTTGTGAAATCCAAGGTGGCGATCCGGATGTTCGACACCAACGAAATCCTGATTCCGGCCAAGCACCTGCTTGAGGTGGAGGGGATCGAGATCGCCACGGACATCAAGAATGTCACCTATTACCATATCATGTGCGACGACCATGAAATTGTAGAGGCTGATGGCGCATTGGCAGAAACGCTCTACACCGGACCCGAAGCCATGAAAGCGATGAGCCCGGACGCCAAACAGGAAATTCAGGAAATCTTTGGCGATGTGCCGATCATGAACCGACCACTTGCGCGCCTGACACCAAAAGGCAAGCACGCCAAGCATCTGGTCGCACGGCACATCAAAAATGCCAAGGTACTGTTTTCAGAACAGGGCTGATCGCTTCACCATATGCTGACCCATTGGCCACGGCGCACGCATTTATGTCCGTCAGTCTGTTAAACTGCCTCAGGCAGGCGCACGACTTTGGCTCTGCATCATAGCGAAGCTGGTCACCCGTTTATCGCCAAAACCTTCTCGGCCTCGTGATAGGGGCACGCCACCAGATGTGACCCGCCAATATCCTCAAGCACCGGTTTCTCCTTTGAACAGGACGGTTGCACCTTGGGGCAGCGCGTGCGGAACACACAGCCCGATGGCGGGGCCAGCGGCGAAGGCAGTTCGCCTTCCAGAATGGGCCGGGGGCGGGCGCGTTCCAGCACCGGATCCGGGATCGGCACCGATGAAATCAGCGCCTGGCTATAAGGATGTTCTGGTGCAGTTGTCAGTTTTTCGCTGTCGGCCAGTTCCATCACCCGGCCCAGATAAAGCACCAGCGTGCGGTCGCTGATATGTTTCACCACACTCAAGTCATGGGCGATGAAAATCATCGACAGCCCCATATCCCGTTGTAATTCCATCAACAAATTGATGACCTGCGCTTGCACCGAAACATCCAGCGCTGATACCGGCTCATCACAAATCACTAGTTTCGGGTTCAGGATCAGCGCCCGCGCGATTCCGATCCGCTGGCACTGCCCGCCTGAAAACTCGTGCGGATAGCGGTTGATCAGATTGGGCAACAGCCCAACCCGTTCCATCAACTGACCAACTCGGGCCTTCACCTCTTTGCGGGGCGTGTTGGGTTCATGGGTGATCAGCGGCTCGGCAATGATCTCACCCACGGTCATGCGTGGGTTTAGCGCCGCCAACGGATCCTGAAAGATCATCTGTACGTCGCGCCTGTGCACCCGGCGCTGGCGCGGATCCATATTGGCGAGGTCGTGGCCTTCAAACATGATGTTGCCACCCGATGACGGGATGGTGCCCACAATGGCGCGGGCAATGGTCGATTTCCCGGACCCGGATTCGCCAACGATACCAAGGCATTCACCCGCTTGCAGATCGAATGATACCTCTGACACGGCGTGCAGCTTGCGCGGCGGTGTCCATGGCCATGATCCGGGGCGGCGCACGTCGAAGGTGACCGAAAGATCGCGAACAGACAGGATCGGGGACATCACGCGACCTCCTTGACAGGCAGATGGCAGGCACGACGACGGTCGTCCACCTGTTCAAGCGCCGGGCGATCCGCGCGGCAATGGTCCAGAACCTGCGCACAGCGCGGCGAAAACGGACATCCCACCGGTAGATGAGACATATCCGGCGGCTCACCCGCGATGACCGCCAATGTGGCATCAGCGCGGTCCAGACGCGGCACAGCCTTAAGCAGACCCTTGGTATATGGATGGGTCGGCTTGGCGAATACGTCGTCCGTCGGCCCCTCTTCCATGATCTGGCCGCCATACATGACAAGTGTCCTGTCACAAAACCCGGCTACAACGCCAAGGTCATGGGTGATCAGGATCACGGCGGTGCCGAATTCGGTTCGGATATCGCTGAGCACCTGCATGATCTGCGCCTGCACGGTCACATCCAGCGCTGTCGTCGGTTCATCAGCGATCAGTAGACGCGGCTGACACAGAAGCGACATGGCAATCATGATCCGCTGGCGCATACCGCCGGAAAATTCATGCGGAAACATGGTGACCCTCGCCCGCGCATCGGGGATGCGGACCACGTCCAGCATGCGCACCGCTTCGGTCACCGCCTCTGATTTGCTGATCCCCTTATGAAGCGTCAGAACCTCGGCCATCTGGTCACTGACGCGCAGATAGGGGTTCAGCGATGTCATCGGATCCTGAAAGATCATCGCGATATCACGGCTGCGGATCTTGTTCAGGGTGCGCTGGTTCATCGCCAAAAGATCGGCCCCGTCAAACTTGGCCGTGCCGGTGGCGCGGCCGTTTTTGGCCAAGAGTCCCATTGCGGCAAAGGCGGTCTGGCTTTTACCCGATCCGGATTCCCCAACAATCGCGAGGGTTTCACCCTTGTCGATGTCGAAACTCAGCCCGTTGACCGCGTTCACATCCCCGTCGGCGGTCGTGAATGTGACCGCGAGGTTTTCGATTTCAAGAAGTGGCATGTTCAACGATCCTTGGGGTCGAGCGCATCACGCAAACCGTCGCCAACAAAGAAGAAGGCAAAGATGGTGAGGACAAAGAAGAAAAGCGGATAGGCGATCTGCCAATAGTATCCGAATTGCATGGTGCGCGACCCTTCGTTGATCAGCGCGCCCAGCGATGTGTTGGGTTCCTGCACGCCAAGGCCCAGGAAGCTGATGAAGCTTTCAAAGATGATCATGCTGGGCACCAGAAGCGTGGCGTAGACAATCACGATCCCAAGCAGGTTGGGCACGATGTGGCGCAGGATGATCTTGGTGGGCCTGACACCAGTGGCGACTGCCACCTCCACGAATTCCTTGTTCTTGATCGTCAGCGTCTGGCCGCGTGCGATCCGCGCCATATCCAGCCAGGAAATCAGGCCGATCCCCAGAAACAGCATGAAAATCGACCGCCCAAAGATCACCAGCATCAGGATCAGCACAAACATGAACGGGATCGACATCAATACATCGACAACGCGCATCATGCCGCCATCAATCCGGCCGCCGAAATACCCCGCCGTCGCGCCGTAGAGCGTGCCAACAATCACCGCCACCATCGCGCCGACGATCCCCACCATCAATGAAATGCCGGTTCCCTGTACGGTGCGAGCGAACAGGTCGCGCCCGTTGCTGTCGGTCCCGAAATAGTGGCCAGTCTCTATTGAGGGGACCCCCTTGTAGGCATTACTGCCGATCAGGGTAAAATCCACGAAATCACGCTCGTACTGGGCAAAGAACTGTCCGAACAAGGCAAAACACCCGACAAAACCCAGAACGATCAGTGATACGACCGCCGCCTTGTTGCGGAAAAATCGGGTACGGGCGTCGGCCCATAGTGACCGGCCCTTGACCTCGGCCAGCTGCGCGGCCTCGCCAACACCTTCAACGGCTGCTCTGTTGGGAAACATGATCTGACCCCCTTAGTAACGGATCTTGGGGTCGATCCACGCATAAAGGATATCGACCACAAGGTTGAACAGGATTGTCAGGGTGCCCACCAGAATGGTGATCCCCATAATGACCGAATAATCGCGGTTGAAGGCAGAGTTCACAAAGAACTGCCCGATCCCGCCGGTCGAGAAAAACACATCAATCACAACCGAACCGGTGATCATGCCCACAAACGCAGGTCCCAGATAAGACAGGACAGGCAGCATCGTCGGCTTCATCGCATGACGCCAGATCACGCGGCGCATTGGCAAGCCCTTGGCGCGGGCTGTGCGGATGAAATTGGTGTTCAGCACCTCCAGCATCGACGACCGGGTGATCCGGGCTATGGAGGCCATGTAGGATGTGGAAAGCGCGATCACCGGCAGGACCAGATATTCCCATTGCCCGCCGTTCCAGCCGCCGCCGGGCAGCCAGCCAAGCCAGAGGGTGAAGATGAGCAACAGGATCGGGGCCATGACGAAGTTCGGCAGCACCTGCGCACCGACCGAGATACCAACAGCCAGATAGTCCAGCCAGGAGTTCTGGCGGATCGCTGCCGCAACGCCCAGCGATACCCCGATGGTCACGGCGACAACAAATGACCAAAACCCATATGTCAGCGTCACAGGGAAGCCCTGCGCAATGATGTCATTTACGCTGCGGTCCTTGTATTGAAACGATGGTCCGAAATCGAAGCTCGACACAACGCCCCAGACATAGTTGGCGATCTGCTGCCAGAACGGTTTGTCCAAACCGTATTTGGCCTCGATATTGGCCAGTACTTCAGGCGGCAGCGGACGTTCTGAATTGAAGGGGCCACCGGGGGCCGCGTACATCAGGATGAACGACAGGATGACCAGCACCAACAGGGTCGGGATGGCCACGGCAAGGCGGCGAACGACAAAGCTAAACATATGTCAGGGGTCCACAAATTTTGGCAATTGTGAAGAAATGTGCCGCGCCCTGGTTCTGGGGCGCGGCAGGATTATCCAGTGGGTTTACTCACCAGCGATCTTGTAAAGGTCGCGTGAATACCAGTTTTGCTGGAAGTTGTTGTAAGGCCAGCCTTCAAGGTTCTCGTTGAACATCTTGACTGCGGCATAGTGATAGATCGGAATGATCGGTACTTCTTCAGCGATGATCTGTTCAACCTGTTCGTAAAGCGCCTGCGGGTTGTCAGAGGTTTTCGCCTCTGCCAGCATCGCGTCAACTTCAGCATTGTTGTACTTGGCATCGTTGTAGCCCGAATTGGACTGCATCAGATCAAGGAAGGTCGATGCTTCGTTGTAGTCGGCACACCAGCCGGCACGGGCAATTTCATAGTCCTGATTGCCGCGTGTTTCGAGGAAAGTCTGCCATTCCTGATTGGCCAGCTCGGTATCGACACCGAGTGTCTGCTTCCACATCTGGCTGATCGCGATAGCGACCGATTTATGCGCCTCGGACGTGTTGTAGATCAGGTTGACGGACAGTGGATTGTCGGGGCCATACCCGGCCTCTGCCATCAATTCCTTGGCCCGCGCGTCGCGTTCGGCCTGATCCATCGTGGCGATGGGTGTTTCGGGTGTCTCGAACCCGGCGGTCGCCCAATGGGTAAAGGTGTATGCCGCTTTCTGACCACCGGCCAGCACGTTATCCACGATCACATCGCGGTTCACGGCCAGTGACAGCGCCTGACGAACTTTGGGATCCAGCAAAGCGGGGTTGGAATTCTCATCTGTCAGGTTGATCGTGTAGTAGTAGGAACAGGCCAACGGTACAGAAACGGCCTGATCAGGATATTCTTCTGCCAAACGCGGGAATTGGCCCGCAGGGACATCCGTCCGGTCCAGTTCGCCTGCCAGATAACGGGTCAGGGCCACGTTTTCATCGGGGATCACAAGGCGGACAACCTTTTCAATGATCGTGTTTTCATTGTCCCAGTACATTTCGTTGCGTTCCCGCACCATGCGTTCCTGCGGCACAAACTCGGTCAGCACATAGGCACCGTTCGACACCATATTGCCGGGCTGGGTCCAGTCATCACCATGCTCTTCAATGGTGGCCTGATGAACGGGGAAGGTGGTGAAATGCGTCACCATCTGCGGGAAATATGGCAGTGGCTGGCTCAGCTTGACCTCAAGCGTGGTGTCGTCGATGGCGGTCACGCCCAGTTCGGATGGCTCCATCTCACCGGCGATGACAGCGGCGGCGTTTTCAATCGACATCAGCTCGATATACCAGCTGTAAGGCGATGCAAGTTCCGGAGACGCGGCGCGCTTCCAGGCAAATTCAAAATCACCGGCCACAACAGGGTCACCATTGGACCACTTCGCATTGTCGCGCAGGGTGAAGGTGTATGTCAGGTTGTCGTCGCTGACCTCAAAACCGGTTGCGACGCCCGCAACAAGGTTACCATCGGCGTCCTGGTTCATCAGGCCTTCGAACAGGTCACGCAGAATATCGCTGCCAGCGCTGTCTTCTGCGACGCCGGGATCGATGGATGGACTTTCATCCAGATCGCGATAGGTAAAGGTCTGATCAGAGGCAAGAACCTCGCCGGTTTCGGGGTGCGTGGCGTGGCCATCCGCATATACCGCACCGCCTGTCGCAATGAGGAATGCAGCGGAGGTCGCCATCAGTCTTGTTTTCAATGTCATGAAAATCTCCCTTGTTTTTACACCGTTGACCGGTGCAATTTTCGGTTTCGTCGCGCGCTGGTTGCGCGGATGCAGGTATCTTTTGATTAGTTAACGGAAATGGCAAGGCCTATCGGAGATTGACGCTAGGACAATTGTTTGCGGCGGGGGTGAACCCGGAACATGCGCAAGATGTGGATAGTTTTTCGCCGATCCGCAAAATTATGTGACTTTAGACACAGACACCCGTTGCTGCTTTGATTCGTCGGGTGATGGCGATCCGGCGTTTTCAGGCTTATCTGTCGCGTGTCAAACATGGGAAATGATGATGACAGAACTGGCCTTGGAGACCCGCAAAGGATTGCCTGATGCCCTGCGAGTGCTTCTAGAAGACTACCCGCGCGAGGGGTGGGAGGCCGACCCCGGCTTTGACGGGCTGATCCGGTTCTGGCTTGACCGTCATCTGATGTTTCGCCGCCTGATGGATGAAATGCGCAGCAGCACCGAAGCACTGATTGATCACCGCCAGGACCCTGAACGATACAGGGTCATGGTGTCCCGCTATGGCGGCATGTTCGTGAATGGCCTGCACGAACACCACACAATCGAAGACACCTATTACTTCCCCAAACTGTCCCAGCGCGACACGCGGATCACCCGCGGTTTTGACATACTGGACAGCGATCATCACGCGATCGACGGGCACTTGAACGCCTTTGTCGAACAGGCCAACACAGTGATTTCAAAGGCAGAGGAACGGTCCGCGTTGCAGACCGCCGCGGGGGCGTTCCAGGCCCAACTGTCCACGATGGAGCGGCTCTTGAACCGGCATCTTCTGGATGAAGAAGAGCTGATTGTCCCCGTGATACTGAAATATGGCACTGATGGGTTGGGTTAGGCCTGTTTCGACACTTGCACAGCCAAAATGCCGCCTGCGATCACCGCTACGCCCACCACATCAAGAAAACCAATCCGCTCGCCCAACAGGACCGCCGCGATGGCCACGCCGAAGAACGGGTTGAGAAAGTGGAAGGTCGAGGCGCGGACCGCCCCAATGCGCCGCACCAGCAGAAACCACACCAGCGTCGCCGCTAGCCCCGGCACCAAGGTGGTGTAGGCAAAAGCGACGATCAACTGCCAGTTCCACGTGACCACCAATGTTTCAAACGCAAGTGCGGGTGCCCACAACAACGCGCTGCCCACCAGCATTTGAAGGCCCACGATCATCAGGACGTTTCCCCCGGAAGAGGCGCCAAGCACCGCCATCGTCGCCACGGTCAGTGACACGACGCCAATGACACACAGCACCAGCCCATAGATATCCACGCCACCCTGAATGCGCGCGCCCATGATCAGGGTTACCCCAATCAGGCCCGCGATCAGCCCCGCGATACCCAACGCTTTGACTTTGGTGCCAAAAATCAACCAACCAGCAAGCGCCACCAGCAGTGGCATGGTTGACGCGATGATGGCAGCCAGCGATGCAGCAATCGTCTGCATCGCCACAAAGTTGAGGCCCAGATAAAGCGCGTTCTGGCAAACGCCAAAGATCACGACGCCCATCCATTGCTTGCGGCTCAGCCGTGCGGTTTGCCCCAGCAGAAACGCGATCCCGACGCCAATCAGCCCCGAAATCAGAAACCGCAGTGCCAATGCCGTCAGTGGTGGGGCATATTCCACGATCACCCGCGCCGATGTAAAGGCCGAGGACCACATCAGCGCAAAGGCCAACCCCATGATGATCGCTTTGATGTCCATGGCCCCGCCTAACGCGCTTTTGCCACCGACGGAAAGCAGAGATGCAGCCGCAGCGCGACGCAACGTTCGGTGGTGTTGCCAGAGAGGCACCGCGCGTTGGATGCCAAAAACTGGCGAATCATGCGTTAACGCAGGGTTTTGTGAGGGTTTTGGGTGGTCGGATACGCGTCGGCAAAACGTCGGACTTTTGTCGGACCCCTGGGGCAGAATTTGGACGATTAAACCTGCGTGCGGCGCAAAGAGGAACATACTGTTAAGGTTTCACGAGCGTCGTTGTTGGTCTTGCAACTACAAAGTCGATGCCGGAAACCAGACTTCATATCCACGGAAGTGGACCAAACCGACGCCAATTCCGCGGCACCATCGTAGAACGCGGGGAGCTTCCGACCGAGCACTCCGATTGTCCAAACACAGGAAGATTTTTCCATCAGGTTTCCTGACTCAACATCGAGTATTTCTAACCCATAAGGTCCGTTGAGCGGGACAGAGCAGAACCTACCCGAGCTGGTGTGAGTGGCGGGCTTCGCGTGCTGCATGAAAACGGATTGACTAGAACAGCAACACGCGAGCAAAGAAATCTCTGATCTCCGCGCCTCCTGTGATTGGGGTCACCAAAGACACGTATTGATCCGGTCTGGTAACAATGACCGCACCCAGGTCTCGATTGACCCCGCGCATGTCGAAAATGTCACCCGCTTCTTGGGCCGGGCAAAAAACTTTCTCGTAGTCGGTGAGGCCCAGTGACCCTTTTCGAGGACGCAGTAGATCTGGCAGTTTCGAGATATCCATGTCTCGGTGAGAGGCCTGAAAGACTGCACGGACATCGATCACTGCGTCGATATCGGCATCCTTTTGCGACACTCGCTCCAACAACGCTGTTAGGTCTGCACACAAAGCGGCCGCAGGACCATTCGCGTCGCCTTCGTCCGTCCTTGGCGCAAAGATGATGATCCGCCAGCGCCCATCAGCTTTCAAACTATGCCCCAACTGCATTGGTTTCGCATCGGCAAGCCTGATGACAGGCCCGGAGTGGAAACGCTTACCAACAGGGTAACCTGTCGCCAATTCCTGATGGCGCGTATCTCCCCTGATCAACGATGTATCATAACAGGTTTCAACGCCCGCCGTATAACGCCCATGCTTCTTGAAATATGCTTGGAATTGGGCGGCATCTCCTTTGGTCTCAGGCTTCGCGCTAAACAAGCGCGCCATGTCGCGGTCAAAATCGATCAATTCTTGCGCTTTTGCGCGGCGTTCTGTGGAGTAGGTGTCCAGCAATTCAACAGGCGATTGGCCGCGAAGAACAGCGGCCAGTTTCCAACCCAGATTGAAGGCATCGGCCATTGAGACATTCATGCCCTGTCCCGCCTTAGGGCTGTGCGTGTGACAGGCATCACCAGCGATGAATATTCGAGGCGATTTTGATCCCCGTTCCGCTTCGGCGACATCATCAAAGGCGTCACAAACACGTTGGCCAATCTCGTATGCCGACCACCAGGCGACTTGCGCTACATCAAAGTCAAAAGGGAAAAGGATCTTACGCGCCTTTTCGATTAACCGGTCCGATGTGACACCTCGATCAGCGGCTCGCTCATCAGGCCCTAGCTCATCGAGTTCGATATACAGGCGAACCAGATAGCCGCCTTCGCGGGGAATAATCAGGATGCTCCCCTGATCCGCAGATTGGATTGCACATTTTAATCTGATGTCGGGGAAGCTGGTTTTGCATAGAACATCCATCACGCCCCAAAGCTGTCGCGCGGATTTTCCCTTAAGAGCAAGGCCCAGTTCGGACCGCACTTTGCTGCGTGCGCCATCGCAACCTACGACATATTTGGCCCGGATGGTTTCAGTATCCTCCGGCCCATTCGAACAGGCTACTGTTGCTTCAATTGGAAAGTCGCGGTCGTCCGCCCGTGTCAGGGAGACTAATTCTCTGTGGTAGTCCGGAACAAGGCGGATCGGCGATTTGGCCATGTTCTCAAGGTAAAAGTCATGAACCCGGGCTTGACTTAGAATGATGTGCGGCATCTCCGAAAGATCATCTTCCACATCCTGAATGCGGTCAGCGCGGACAAGTGGTGCCCCGTTTGCGCCGGGTCGCCAAAAGCTCACCTCATTGACGTGATAACCTTCCTTGATCACGCGCTCCGCAAAACCAAACGCCTCGAACATTTCGACAGAGCGGCAGGCGATTCCATCCGCTTGACCAAATTCCAGGGGGCCAGATTTGCGCTCGATTATACGCACCGAGATGTCCCCAAAAGCACTGAGTTGCGTCGCCAGCGTCAATCCAGCAGGTCCACAGCCAATAATGAGTACATCGGTGGTTTCCTTCGCCATGGTTGAACTGGCGGAGGCAACTGACGGGTCTCCGGTGCGGAAGCCATTAAGATGATACTGCATGCGCAATCCTATTACGTCGATCAGCGTTCTTAAAGTGGGATCACTTCAATTGAATACGGCGAACCTTTGTGTCAACGCGATCAAGTGCAACTTCGTGCGCCAGAACCGCCATTAGGAAAATGCATGGGATTGGACATCGTGGGTTCAATCTGGTCATTAGCGGCGCACGCAGCATTCGCTGATCAGGTGAGCGTGTGACGTCTGGTTCCAATTCATCTGACGTCTCACAACTCACAATCGACAAACAAAAAAGGCCGCCTCTTCAGGCGACCCTTTCCGAAACCCTAGCGGGGTATCATGCGAACGGATTAACCGTTCACGCTGTCTTTGAGTGCCTTGGCGATTGTCATTTTGACAACCTTATCGGCTTCCTTCTTGATCTGCTCACCCGTGGCCGGGTTGCGGACCATGCGCTCTGGGCGCTCGCGGCAATAGATCTTGCCAACACCTGGCAGTGTCACGGCGCCGCCGCCGGAGACTTCCTTGGTGATGATGCCAGTTACGGCATCCAGTGCAGACCCTGCTGCTTTCTTGTCCATGCCTGTTTCGTCGGCAAGTGCAGCTACCAGCTGCGCCTTTGTCATTGGTTTTGTCGCCATTTTACTGGTCTCCCTCGTTCGCCCAGCAGTTGGGCCTCTTACCCGCTCATATAACGGTATGTTGTGGGACACCACAACGATTAGTGGCACATTTCAAGTGAAAATAACGGGTTTTGGGTCGTTTTTTGCCGAATTACAGGAAAGCTGTCTCTTCAAAGCTACGTAATTTGCGGCTGTGGATGCGTTCAAGTGGCATTTCACGCAACCTTTCCATCGCTCTTATACCAATCATCAGGTGCGCGGCCACCTGTGTTTTATAGAAATTCGACGCCATACCGGGCAATTTCAGCTCCCCATGCAGGGGTTTGTCGCTGACGCAAAGTAAGGTGCCGTAAGGGACCCTGAACCGGAATCCGTTAGCCGCAATCGTCGCACTTTCCATATCGAGCGCAATCGCCCGCGATTGGGAAAGCCGCTGGACTGGCCCCGCCTGTTCGCGCAGTTCCCAGTTGCGGTTGTCGATAGTGGCCACGGTGCCGGTACGCATGATCCGTTTGAGTTCGTAGCCTTCCAGTTCGGTCACATCCGCCACGGCGGTTTCCAGCGCAATCTGGATTTCGGCCAGCGCGGGGATCGGCACCCAGACGGGCAGGTCATCGTCCAGCACGTGATCTTCGCGCAGGTAGGCGTGGGCCAGCACGAAATCCCCCAGCCGCTGCGAATTGCGCAGACCCGCGCAGTGCCCGACCATCAGCCAGGCATGGGGCCGCAGCACGGCGATATGGTCGGTCGCGGTTTTGGCGTTCGACGGGCCGACACCGATATTGACCAGCGTGATCCCGGCGCCGTTGGCCCGTTTCAGGTGGTAGGTCGGCATCTGGGGCAGTTTGGCAGGCACTGGCAGGGGCGCGTCGGCCTGTGTGATTTCGACGTTTCCGGTGCTGACAAAACTCGTGTAGCCGCTGTCGGGATCGGCAAGCATGTGGCGGGCATAGGCCTCGAACTCTTCAACGTAGAACTGGTAGTTGGTGAATAGAACGTGGTTCTGGAAATGCTCGGCCGCGGTCGCGGTGTAGTGCGACAGGCGGGCGAGCGAATAGTCGATCCGCTGGGCCGTGAACGGGGCGAGCGGCAGGGCACCGTCGGGATATTTGAACCCCTCGCCGTTGACGATGCTGTCATGCGTGGTGCTGAGGTCCGGCACATCGAACGTGTCGCGCAGGTTGAATTCCAGCGACCCGTCATGCGGCACGGTCAAGTTGGGGTCATTGGCGGCGGCGAAATGTACCGGCATTTCGGTTTTCGAAGGACCGATAATCACCGGCATTCCATGGCTTTTGATCAGCAGGCCGATTTGCTGGCGCAGGTAATCGGCGAAAAGATCAGGGCGGGTGACGGTTGTCGCATAGGTGCCGGGTTCGGCCACGTGACCGAATGACAGGCGCGTGTCGGTTTTGGCGTAGGTCGTCGTGGTCAGCCGGATTTCGGGGTAGTAGGCGCGCACGCGTGTTTCCGGCTGCCCCTCGCGCAGGGCCTTGATGAAGTTTTCGGACAGGAAGCCGACGGCGCTCTGATAGAGTTCCTGCAACCGTTCGACGGCTTTGCCCGCGTCGGTAAAGGCCTCTGCCGTGGGGGTATCCGGTGTCTGGATATGGACCTTTTGCGCCACGTTCATGCGTTTTCCTCGAAGAGTTCGGTAATTTCAAATTTGTCGACGTCCACCAGACCCAGATCAGAGATGCGCAACGAGGGGATGACAACAAGCGCCAGCAGCGAATGCTGCATATAGGCGTTATTCAGCGTACAGCCGCATTCGGCCATGGCAGCGACCATCCGGTCGGCCTTGGCCGCAACCTCAGCCGCCGGGCTGTCGGACATCAGGCCCGCGATGGGCAGTTCGACCAGTGCGATTTCCTGCCCGTCCTTCCAGACGGTCACACCGCCGCCGACCTCACCCAGCCGGTTGGCGGCTGCGGCCATCATGGCGCGGTCGGTGCCCACCACGATCATATGGTGACTGTCATGGGCCACGGTGGAGGCCATGGCCATCTGCCCGGTATAGCCGAAGCCCGACACGAAGCCATTGACCACATCGCCTGTGCCCCGGTGCCGTTCGACAAGGGCGATCTGATAGGTGTCGCCTTCGCCCTCAACCAGACCGTCGACGACGGGCAGTTCGGCTGTCAGCGCCTCGGTCGGGGCTTGATTTTCCACGACACCGATGACCTTGGCCTTGACGTTGTTGGCCCAGTCCGGGGCCTTGATCGCAAAGTCTGTGTCTTGCAGCGTCTTGCCCATCCGCACGGTTTGCCGCGCGTCAGCGGACCAGTCGTAATGCGGACACTCGACTGTGATCTTGCCATCCAGCGCCACGGTCTGTCCGCGCGCGATCACCTGTTCGATCGGCAGCGTTGTCAGGTCGGAGGTCAGGATCATGTCCGCCCGTCGCCCCGGCGCGATGGACCCAAGCTCCCGTTCCAGCCCGAAATGGGTGGCGGTGTTGATGGTGGCCATCTGGAGCGCCACCACCGGGTCACAGCCGCAGGCGATGGCATGGCGCACCACCCGGTTCATATGCCCGTCATTCACCAGCGTACCGGAGTGGCAATCATCGGTACAAAGGATGAAATTGCGCGGGTCGAGCCCCTTTTCCGTCACCGCCGTGATCTGGCTTTCTACATCATACCAGGCCGACCCAAGGCGCATCATCGACCGCATCCCGTTGCGCACGCGGGCAATCGCATCCGCCTCTGCCGTACCTTCGTGATCGTCGGCAGCCCCGCCGGCCACATAGGCGCTGAAGGCGATCCCCTTGTCGGGTGACGCGTAGTGCCCGCCCACGGTCTTGCCCGCATTCATGGTCGCCGCCATCTCGGCCAGCATCTGCGGATCACCATTGATCACACCAGGAAAGTTCATCATTTCGCCCAGCCCGATGATGCCGGGCCAAGCCATTGCCTCGGCCACGTCATTGGCCGAAATTTCGAACCCGGTGGTTTCCAGACCAGGGGCCGAAGGCGCGCAGGACGGCATCTGGGTGTAGATGTTGATCGGCTGCATCAGCGCCTCATCATGCATCATCCGCACGCCGCGCAGCCCCAGCACATTGGCAATCTCGTGCGGGTCGGTGAACATCGTGGTGGTGCCATGAGGGATGACGGCGGCGGCGAATTCGGCCGGGGTCAGCATCCCGCTTTCGATATGCATGTGCCCGTCACAGAGACCGGGGATCAGGTAGCGACCCTTTGCATCAATCACCTGTGTGTCAGGGCCGATGCAATGGCTGGCATCCGGTCCGACATAGGCGAAACGGCCATTGGCGACGGCGACCTGCCAGTCGAGTATTTCGCGGGTGTGTACGTTGACGAGCCGGGCGCCGTGAATGACCAGATCGGCAGGTTCGCGGCCTGCCGCGACGGCGACCAGACGGGGGGCCGACTCAGCCCATGATTTGAAGTGAAGTTCCATCCCCAATGGTTTCACCGTTTTGGGGGAGGTTCAAGACCCACACTTTCTGTAGGCGACAAACAAGGAATTGATGCACATACATCTGCAATTGTACCGCCCGGTGGCACCACCGGGCATCGCCCGACCTCCCCCCGGAGGGCAATTTTGCAAGGTTCCGCACAGCGCAATGTCACGTTCATGGCTTGGGACCGATCAACGCAGGGCGATCAAACGCCCTCCAGGTCGGGCGATGTCCTCAGCATTTCAGGCCTATACTTTCAGTCCGCTATGGCAATTGCCTGCAAGCGCTCGCTCATCAGCAGACTGTCGCTCGTGCCGTATCATCGGTCCTCTGTGACAGTACCGCCAAGCCTGGCCTGCAACGATTGCAGGAGTGATACCAATGGCTGTGTTTCCTGATAATGGCGACCACTTATGTCAGCCTGAATTACATATGGACCAAGAAGTTCCCCGGAGTCGTCTTTTTCGATATTCATGTATGCGAGCGCATCACTGCCACCCCGGTTAAACAGGATCCAAGGATCAGTTTGCCCTGGAAGAAGTTCGGACAAGACTGCCCGCGCTTTATCCACGTCTTCGATGCCGTCTAGAAAGAAACTTCGCAAAATTGGGGCCTTTCAAGCAGAAATCCTGTCAATCACGCCTTCCCCACCTCCAAAGGCTCAACGTCCGGGTTCAACCGAACCATCTCCAGGTTCAGCGCCCCTGCCACGGTCACCCACGCCAGATACGGCACAAATGCCAACCCGGCCCACATATCCAATTGCCAATGCGTAATCGTGCAGCCCAGAACCGCGACCCAGAGCGCCGCCATTACCGGCAGCGCGCCTTTTAGCCGCCTCAACCCGAAGAACACCGGGGTCCAGAGTGTGTTGAAAGCGATCTGCATGGCCCAGAAGGCCATCGCATAGGCGCTGCCGTCCAGGCCGGCCGCCCGCGCCCCGGCGAAGGACATCAGCAGATAAATCGTCGTCCACGCCACCGGGAACAGCCAGTTTGGCGGCACCCATGACGGCTTGTTCAGCTTCTCGTACCACTCTCCCGGAGGGAACATGGCACCAGTCGCACCTGCGCCAAAGCATGCCGCCAGAAACATCAAGAAAAGCCAAATATCCATGTTGGGCCCCTTTCGGGGCAACAACTAGGCCATCGGGCGGTCAGTTCCAATGCCCGTCTCTCGCGCCTTCAACTCGGCCAGAATATCCAACACCGATGAAGAACGCCCGGCATTGACCCGACCCTGACTGGCCGCATCGACCAGAAAAGCGACCTCATCCAGCGGCTTGGCATAGATGACCGCCGATTTCGGCATGATCAGCGACAGACCCGTGCGTGCGCCTGATTGCATCAGCCATCCCAGCTTTTGCGCGGTGGAAGTATGGGCGCGCATCGAGATGCTGTCATAGCCTTGCCGCTTGAGCTGCTTGCCAATCCCGGCATAGATCAACCGCGCCGCCCAAATACCGGTGCGCGCCCGCAAGGGCAGTACATCAATCCCGGCCTCTGACCGGCGATACAAACGATCCGCCTCGGCCAGCAACCGCTTGACCAGCTTGCGCACATCGTTGGTGGGCAGCGGCTCACGCACGAAGTTCGTCGGCTCAATCCCGGCCTCTGCCAGCCAATCGAGCGGCAGATAGATCCGACCCATCCGGGCATCTTCCCCCACATCGCGGGCGATATTGGTCAATTGCATGGCGACGCCCAGATCACAGGCGCGCGCCAGTGCATCCGCATCGCGCACGCGCATCAGCACGCACATCATGGCGCCCACTGCGGCGGCGACGCGGGCTGAATAGTCTCTAACACCGCTTAACGTGTCATATCGATGCTCTGCCGCGTCCCACGCCAGCCCTTCCAGCAAAGCCTCGGGCAGCGCTCGCGGCATCTCGAATTCCTCGATAATCGCGGCAAAGGCACGATCTTCGGGCGCGTCCTTGGGCCGGCCCGCATAGGCCAGTTCCAACCGATCTTGCAGGCGAAACACGGCCCCCGCCTGATACTCACCCTCATCCACCTCATCATCCGCCAAGCGGCAGAACGCATAGAGCGCCAGCGCCGGGTCACGGACCTTGGCGGGCAACAGCTTGGACGCCGCATGAAACGACAGCGACCCATGCCGGATCGCTTCTTTGCAGTGTTCTAAATCGTCAGGGCGGATCATTCGGCTGCCATTTTCAGTTCGGGTTGCGCCGGGGCGTCGGGCACCAGTTTACCCAGCACCTCAGCGCTGGAGATCACCCCCGGCACGCCTGCGCCGGGATGGGTGCCCGCGCCGACCAGATAAAGGCCCCTGGCCTCTTCGCTGATGTTGTGGGGCCGGAACCATGCGGATTGCAGGATGCGGGGTTCGATCGAGAAGCCAGAGCCGTTGGGTGACAGATACCGATCACGGAAATCGGCGGGGGTGAGGGTCATTTCGGTGCTGATATGGTCGGCGAAACCGGGGAGGTATTTTTCCACCTCGGCTTGTACCTTGGCTTTGTAGGTCTCGGTCTCGGTTTCCCAATCGACAGGGTCGTCAAAACCCAGATGTGGGACGGGCGACAGCACGTAGAACGTATCATCCCCGGCGGGCGCCACGCTTGGATCAGTGCGTGAAGGCCGATGAATATAGAGACTCATGTCATCGGCCAGCTTGCCCTTGATAAAGATGTCCTTAAGCAGGCCTTCGTAGCGCGGCGCGTTGGTGATCGTGTGGTGCCCCACATCCGGCCACATCTGCGCCGTGCCTTTGGTGCCGAAATACCAGACGAAGAGACCCATCGACCAGCGGCGCGAGGTCAGTTTGCGGTCGGTCCAGCGTTTGCGCTGTTTGCGGCGCAGCAGTCGCTGATACGTGTGCCCCGCATCCGCGTTGCTGACGACCAAAGGCGCTTGGATCACTTCACCATCTGTCAGGCGGACGCCTTGCGCGGCATCGTCCTTCACCAGAATTTCGTCCACTTCGACCCCGTGGCGCACCTCACCGCCTTGAGATCGAATGACCTTGACCATCGCATCCGCAATTGCCTGCACCCCGCCCATGGCGTAATGCACACCAAATTCCTTCTCAAGATACGCCACAAGGGCATACATCGACGTCACATGGCGCGGATCGCCACCGATAAACAATGGATGAAACGACAGCGCCATGCGCAGGCGCGCGTCCTTTACCCGGCGCTTGGCCAGCCCAAGGATCGACTGATCGGCGCGCAGCATCGCAAATTGCGGCAGTACCTTGATCGTTTCCCATAACCGATGCATCGGCTTGGCGACCATGCCTTCGAAGCCGAGAACATAGCGGCGTTCGCTGTCCTTGAGGAACTTCTGGTAACCCTTCACGTCACCGGGGCTGAGGCGGGCGACCTCTGCCAGCATGGCCTCGGTATCCTGCCGGGCGGTGAAGGTTGACCCGTCCGGCCAACGCACCTCGTAAAACGGGTCCATCGGGCGCAGATCGACATCCTTGTGAAAATCGCGCCCGCAGGCTGCCCAAAGCTGTTCGTAGACCTGCGGCACCGTAATAATGGTCGGTCCCAAGTCGAATCGATGTCCATCCTGCGTGACAGATGATCCGCGACCGCCGGGTCGATCCAGCCGGTCCAGCACGGTGACGGCATAGCCTTTGGCGCCCAGACGCATCGCTGCGGCAAGGCCGCCAAGCCCCGCACCGATAACGATAGCAGCGTGCGAGTCGCTCTGATCAGGTGTCATCATACCTCAACAGTAATAGTGTAAGGTTAAGTTGACAAATATTATCGCGCGATCTTCCCAACTGGCCGGTCCTATGTCAGGATAAATTGACACTACGTAAGGTTTCTGCCCGTGACCCAGACTGTCACCCTGTCATTCTTTCGCTTCTCCGGGCTGCGCGCCCGGGCGTGGGCGCTGATGATGATGGGGGCCGCGCGACGCCCACTGGCACGGACCCCCGATATCGGTTTCTGGAAGCTGTGCGGCGCGGGCAAGGGCGAAGGGTTCAGCCCGACGGTCAACCCTTATACGATTGCCATCCTTGCCACCTGGCAAACGCTGGAGCTGGCGCAGGACCGGACCGCCAGCGCGCCTGTTTTTCAACGCTACCGCACCCGCAGTGCCGAGGATTGGACCGTATTCCTCCAACCCCGTTCCGTGCGCGGCGCGTGGGGCGGTGTCGCGCCATTTGCCCCCGATGATGCGCCGGCCGCAGGCCCGATGGCCGCGCTGACGCGCGCATCGATCCGCAAGTCTGCCCTGATGCAGTTCTGGAAACAGGTGCCCGACATATCAGCCAATATCGGCGCTGATCCGAATGTGTTGTTCAAGGCCGGGATCGGCGAATTGCCGATGCTGGACCAGATCACGTTTTCGATCTGGCCTGACAAGACCACGATGGATGGTTTTGCCCGCACCGGCCCCCATGGTGCCGCCATCAAGGCGGTCCGCGAAGGTCGCTGGTTTTCCGAAGAACTGTTTGCCCGTTTCGCTGTGCATTCCGACCGGGGTACATGGAACGGCACATCGCCCCTGAAAAAGCCGGAGGTTGCATGACCCCATTTCCGTTTTCCGCCATTGTCGGCCAAGAAGAAATGAAACGCGCGATGATCCTGACTGCCATCGACGCATCCATCGGTGGTGTGCTGGTCTTTGGTGACCGGGGCACCGGCAAATCCACGGCCGTTCGCGCGCTGGCCGCATTGCTGCCGCCGATCAGGGCGATCAGGCACTGCCCGGTCAACAGCGCCAAGGCAGCGGATGTACCGGACTGGGCCAACCTGAAGACAAGGCGCGCGCATGAGGTGCCGACGCCGGTGGTCGATCTGCCGCTTGGCGCGACAGAGGATCGGGTGACCGGCGCGCTGGATATCGAAAGGGCGCTTACCAAGGGTGAAAAGGCGTTCCAGCCCGGCCTGCTGGCCAAAGCCAACCGAGGCTACCTTTATATTGATGAGGTCAATCTGCTTGAGGATCATATCGTCGATCTGCTGCTCGACGTCGCCCAATCCGGTGAAAACGTGGTGGAGCGCGAAGGGCTGTCGATCCGCCATCCTGCCCGGTTTGTTCTGGTCGGGTCTGGCAACCCGGAGGAAGGTGAATTGCGCCCGCAACTGCTCGACCGGTTCGGGCTGTCGGTGGAGGTCACATCGCCCAAGGATATCGACACCCGCGTTCAGGTGATCAAACGCCGCGATGCGTTCGAAAATGACAACGCTGCCTTCATGCTGCGCTGGCAGGCCGAAGATGCCGCGATCCGCGACCGTATTCTGAAGGCGCGCAAATCGCTGGCGAAGCTGAAGACGCCTGACAAGACGCTGAACGATGTGGCCGAACTGTGCCTCGCGCTTGGCTCTGACGGGTTGCGCGGTGAACTGACGTTGCTGAAGGCCGCCCGCGCCTATGCCGCGTGGCGCGATGACACCGCCCTGACCCGCGCGCATATTCGTGATGTCGCCCCGATGGCGTTGCGTCACCGCTTGCGCCGCGATCCGCTGGATGAGGCGGGCAGCGGGACACGGGTCGCCCGCACCGTGGAAGACGTTCTTGGATAGCTGGCAACAGGCCACGCTGGCGCTGCAATTGCTGGCGATTGATCCGGGGCTCGGCGGGGTCACGATCCGCGCCCGATCCGGACCAGTCCGCGATGCCCTGCTAAGGCTCGCCGATCCCGACGCCAAACGCATCCACCCCGCCATATCTGACGAAGCACTCTTTGGCGGGCTCGACCTGTCAGCCACGTTGACGACTGGGCATCTGGTGCAGGAGCAGGGCCTGCTTGCCACGCCCGGTCCGATGATCCTTGCCATGGCCGAGCGGGCACCGGTGCGGCTTGCCGCGCATTTGGCGGTGGCGTTGGACAAGGGCGCGGGTCATACGCTTATCGCGCTGGATGAGGGGGGTGAGCCGGATGAGGCCGTTGATGCAAAGCTGGCGGAACGACTGGCGTTTCACATAGAACTGTCGAACATCAGCTTGCATGAGATATCCACCATCCCGCCCGGCAGCGCCGGGCAGCGCCCGACCGCCCCCCCGGGCGGGCGCTTTCAGCGCGACGCCAGCGCTCGGGCACTGCCCTATGTTCCGCCAGACATCATTGGCCAAATCACCCGCATCGCAGCTGATCTTGGCATCGACAGCCTGCGTGCCCCGCTATTTGCTCTGCGAGCAGCCAAGGCCCACGCGATCCTGAACGACCGGGATCGGGTCACGGCCGAAGATGTCGAAATCGCCTGCGCCCGGACCCTTGCCCATCGCGCGACTCGCATCCCCGAACCTGCCCCGCAGGAACCGGAGGCCCCGCCGCCGGACCAGATGGAGAACCAGAACACCGACGACACACTGGATATCCCTGACGAATTGCTCCTTGATGCGGTTCGTGCGCTGTTGCCGGACAACCTGCTGGATCGGCTGGCCGCGCAGAAGGCGCGCGCCGGGCGTGGCAGCGGTACTGGTGCCGCACGCAAGGGCAACCGGCGCGGCAGGCCATTGCCGTCGCGGGCCGGCAGGCTGAGTGATGGGGCGCGTATTGATATTATCGGCACGCTTCGCGCTGCCGCACCGTGGCAGAAGATCCGGCGCAATGCGACCGGACAGGATGGGCTGCAGATCCGCCCCGCTGACATCCGGGTGAAGCGGTTCGAGGAAAAATCCGACCGGCTGCTGATCTTTACGGTCGACGCCTCCGGCTCTGCCGCGCTGACCCGACTGGCAGAGGCGAAAGGGGCTGTCGAACTGCTGCTTGCGCAGGCCTATGCGCGACGGGATCACGTGGCACTGGTCGCGTTCCGGGGGGCCGAGGCAGAGTTGTTGCTGCCGCCCACAAGATCGCTCGTTCAAACCAAACGCAGGCTCGCGGGCCTGCCCGGCGGTGGCGGCACACCTCTAGCGGCCGGCATGATCACCGCGTTTGAGCAGGCACAACACGCACAACGGCGTGGCTTGACCCCCACAATCGCCATCCTGACCGATGGCCGGGCAAATATCGCACTGGACGGGACCGCTGACCGCAAACAAGCGGCGACTGACGCCCAACAGGTCGCAAAGGCGCTGCGGGCCAATGGTGTTGACGCCATCGTCATCGACACCGGCAACCGGCCTGAACCGACCTTGCGCAATCTCGCCCAGACGCTCGACGCGGCCTATCTACCGTTGCCGCGGGCCGATGCACACAGGCTGTCGCAATCTGTTGCCACCGCGCTGGGCGACTGAATGCGCTGGCCCCCGGACCCGGCGATATGGCCTTTGACAGAGCATTCGCGACAGGTCCTGCATCGCCCGCACCGCTGGCATGTGCAGGAAAACGGGGAAGGTGACACGGTTCTGCTGATCCACGGGGCGGGGGGCGCAACGCAAAGTTTTCGCCACCTGTTTCCGTTGCTGGCGCAGGAGCATCATGTCGTGATGTTCGATCTTCCGGGGCAGGGTTTCACGCAGTTGGGTGCGCAACAGCGGTGCGGGTTGGATCACATGTCAGAGGATATTCTGGGCCTGATCCGGCATGAGGGCTGGGTGCCGTCGCGGATCATCGGCCATTCCGCCGGGGCTGCGATTGCACTGCGCCTGTGGGAACTGGGTTTGCGCCCTGTTGACGGGATCGTCGGCATCAATGCCGCCTTGGGAAAGTTCAAGGGGGTTGCCGGCTGGCTGTTTCCGATGATGGCCAAGGCGCTGGCGGTCACGCCCTTCAGCGCGAGCATGTTTGCGGCGACGACAACGCGCAGCAGTGTGCGCAACCTGATCCGGGGGACCGGTTCAACGCTCGATCAGGAGGGGCTGGAGCTCTACTATCGGCTGGCCACGGACAAGGGACATGTAGACGCGACCCTGTCGATGATGGCGCAATGGTCGCTGGACGGCCTGTTGTCGCGGCTGGACGAGATCGATGCGCCGGTCCACCTGATCGCCGGACTGAACGATATGGCTGTTCCCCCCCAGGTCAGCCGGGATGCGGTGGACAAACTTCCCAACGCAAAACTGACGGAACTTGACGGTCTGGGGCATCTGGCCCACGAGGAAGACGCCAACACGATCGCTACCCTGATCAACCAATAAGAAAAGCCGCGAGCGTTTCCGCTCGCGGCCCCAAAACCTAGCGATAGGTCTGTCTTATTCGGCGGCAAACGTCGAAAGATAGGCGTACAGGTCATAAGCCTGCTCTTCCTGGCGGACCTGATAGGCCATTTTGCCACGTGCGCGGCGGTTATCGAGCACTTCACGCAGCCAGCCGGTGGGGTCCTGCACATAGGCCACGAAGGATTCTTCGGTCCAAGCCAGGTCTGCTTCACCCAGTTCAATGAGTGAATCGCTGTAGCGGAAACCCTCCTCGGTGCCGGGGATGCGACCCGCGATCCCGTAGAGGTTCGGACCGGTCTTGGCGTTGCGTCCGGCCAGAACTTCGCCGGAGGCATCTGCCACGACGTGACAGGCGACGCACTGGCGGTTGAACTGCTCTTCACCGGCGGCAGCATCACCTTGGGTGGATGCATGGCCGTCTGCAAAAGCAGGCGCTGCGAGCACGGCAAATGCGGCTGCAATAGTAAACTTTTTCATGATCGTGTTCCTTTTCGATCTTACTTTGGTGACCGTTTGCCCCAGTCGTGGTTCAATGTAATGCAACAGGCGGCACGGTCCACCCCCATCTGCAAAAGAATGCGTTAACCCCGTCAGGCGACCGCGTGGGCCAGCGCACATTGTCGCCACAAGACGCTTAACGCTTTGACAAGATGGTCAATATCGGCGTCCGTGTGCAGTGGCGACGGGGTAAACCGCAACCGCTCGGTCCCTTTTGGAACGGTCGGATAATTAATCGGCTGCACATAAATATCCCATTCGCGCATCAGGTAGTCGGCCAGCATCCGGGTCTTGACCGGGTCCTTGATCAGCACCGGCACGATGTGGCTTTCGTTGTGCATATGCGGGATGCCTTCGCGGTCCAATGCGGCGCGCAGGCGTGCCACTTGCCGTTTCTGGCGGGCACGCTCCATCTGCGATTCCTTGAGATAGGCGATGGATGTGCGGGCCGCCGCCGCCACCGCTGGCGGTAACGCTGTGGTAAAGATGAACCCGGACGCAAAGCTGCGGATAAAATCGCAAAGCGCGGCTGATCCGGTGATGTAGCCGCCCACAACGCCAAATGCCTTGCCCAACGTGCCTTCGATCAGGGTGATCCGGTCCGCCAGCCCTTCGCGTTCGCTGACGCCACCGCCGCGCGGGCCGTACATGCCGACGGCATGCACTTCGTCTAGATAGGTCATAGCCCCGTATTTCTCGGCCACTTCGACAATCTCGCGGATCGGGGCGATATCGCCATCCATGGAATAGACGCTTTCGAAGGCGACAATCTTGGGCACGTCTTTTGGCAGGGTACGCAGTTTCATTTCCAGATCATGCACATCATTATGCTTCCAGATGACCTTGGTCGCGCGGGAATGGCGGATACCTTCGATCATGGACGCATGATTGCCTGCATCGGACAGGATCACGCAATCCTTTAACCGGCTGCCAAGGGTCGAGAGGGCGGCCCAATTTGATACATAGCCGCTGGTAAATAGTAATGCTGCTTCCTTGCCGTGAAGATCCGCCAGTTCCTGTTCCAGCAGCAGATGATCGTGGTTGGTGCCACTGATGTTCCGGGTACCACCAGCGCCGGTGCCCGTGCGCTCGACCGCTTCGCACATGGCCGCGATCACCTTTGGGTGCTGACCCATGCCCAGATAGTCGTTCGAACACCAGACAGTCACATCGCGCACGCCATCCTCGTCATGGTTGGCAGCGCGCGGAAACTTTCCGCATTTCCGCTCCAACTCGGCAAAATAGCGATAGTTGCCCTCGTCTTTGAGCGCGGTCAGTTGTGCGTTGAACAGGGCATCAAAATCCATCGGTCTATCTTTCTTCTTTGGTCATTGTCTTGGGCGCGGGCAGCATCCAGCGCCAGAGTTTCGCGTCAGGCAGCGGCACCACCATCAGCCAGTGTTCCAGCAGGGCAAGTGCTGCAAGGGCGGTCAGCAGGGCAAAGCCCACGACGGTGGCATCCGACTGCGCGGACCACAGCCGCTCGGCACAGACCGCAAGCAGCGCGGTCAGCACCGTGATTGCGGCAGGAAAGGCGAGGGTCACAGGCCCGCGTCGGAAATAGGATTTCAAGTGTGCCAATCTGTCGGGGACAAATTCGGTATTGATGCGGGGCACCCCGAAATACAGGTTCAGCTTGGCAAAGATCCGGGCAAGGAACAGCACCAGATAGGTTGATACCGCCATCCGGTTCGCGGCGCCGTCCGAGACGACGACAAGGGCCAACAGACCAATCACCAGCGCCAATTCATGATAGGCAACGGTGCTGAATGCCCGAAAAAACCGGTCCTTGCCAGACAGTCCGGGCGGGCAATCCTGCCGCATCGGCCCGGTGATCACACCCGCCAGAAATGCCAGTTCGATCCAGCCCCAGATCGCGAGCGCCCCGATGAATCCCATATAGGCCCCGAGTACATTGGCAGCGGGCAACGACAGGGCCACCGCCGCAACCCCGGCCGCCAGCATCGGCAACCAGCAAAAGACGGTCATGCCGTGGCGGCCCAAACGATCCGCCCGGCGCACCGCCACCAAAATCGCCCCGGTGGAAAACCACCAGACGAAAACGGCAAACAGCGATGCGATCCAGGGTGAAGTCATCAGTAGGCAGGCTCCATCCTTGGGGAGGCGGGAACCGTGCTTTTCTCGACCGGGATGGTGAGAAGCGACACAAAGGCAAACCCCGCCTTGGCCGAACCGGCCATCCGTTTCAGCCAACCGCCAAAGCCGCCTTGCTTGCGGCCATGGGCGATCTGCACATTGGCGGCTTCCATCCGGCGCAAAGTCGGCTTCCAGCGCGGGTGGTCGATATCCAGCACCATCGGGAAGACCTGCCGCGAGATATCGGAGGTCTTGCGGAACACTTCTTGTCCGTACCATTCAGGATCGACGCCCAGCGCCTTGTGGAATTCAGGCCGCTGATGGTCGCGCACCCACATGGTCGAGAAAACAGCCGTCAGGAAAAACTTGATCCACAAGCGGTTAACCCAGCTTTCCGTCAGCTTGGGGTCGGTTTTCAGCAGGAGCGCGAAGGCTTCGCCATGTGAAAACTCATCATTGCACCATTCGCAGAACCATTTGAAAATCGGGTGGAACCGATGCTCGGGGTGCTTTTCCAGGTGCCGATAGATCGTAATGTAGCGGGCATAGCCGATCTTTTCCGACAGATAGGTGGCGTAATAGATGAATTTGGGCCGGAAATAGGTATATTTCTTGGCTTGCGTCAGAAAGCCGAGGTTCACGGCAATTCCCGCCTCGCGCAGGGCATCGTTGATGAAGCCCGCATGCCGCGCCTCGTCTCGTGCCATCAGCTGGAAGAGGGTGGTGATATCTTCATTCGACCCGCGCCGCTTCATTTCCTTGTAAAGCACACAGCCCGAGAATTCGGCGGTGCAGGATGAGATCAGGAAGTCGATGAATTCTGCCTTCAGCTTCGGCTCCATCCCGTCCCAATCGACGGTGTCCCAGTCTTCGTTTTTCTTGAAATGACCCTTGTTGGGGTCCGATTTCATGCGGGCGATCAGCTTGTCCCACTCTTCGCGGACGGGCGTGACGTCAATCGCGTCCATTTCGTCAAAATCGGTGGTATAGAACCGCGGCGTCAGCAGCGTGTTGGACATCGCCACTTGCGTTGCTTCTTCGTTGGTCAAAGGCGGCAGGGCCTCTTGTGCGGCGATGGCTTCTTCTGCGGTGGCCGCGTCGGATGAATGCATGTTCATGACATCACCTCTTCGCTGAATGAGAATTCGCACAGTTCCATGAATTCCAGATCGCCCGTCGCGCGGGTCCACATCTGTTCCAGTTTGCTGGCACGGGTGATCACCGCTGTCCGCTTTTCCTCAACCAACTCGCCAAAGGCGGCCATGATTTCCGGCCCCTGCACCTGCACCGTGTCGCCGGGATGGATGACCGCCCCGTTATCCAGACGCACATGCGCCGACAATTCTTCAAACCGATGCGAAATCGTTACCGTACAAGGCGCGGTTTCCTTTGTTCTAAAAAGTAGTCCCATGTGAGTTCCCTTTCACATCTGATGCGCGCGGGTGGCTAACCCACGCACGGTTTCAATCCAGCAGCCGGGCAAAGGCTGCCACGTTATCCGCCCCGTAACCGATCAGTTCGACCGACATGGCGGTGGTTTCGTCAATAATCGCGATATTGCCGTTTTCGCGCCTGACAACCTGCAAGGGCTGTTCACTGGACAGGCCGTAGACAAGGCGCTTGCGGTCCACGACCCGGCCGATCACACCAATAAACCCGGCCTTGTGATCAGCCGAGGACGCCAGCAGCGTACCATCCGTCCCCATCACCTGATAAATCCCGTTGCGGTCGCCGGTCATCACGATGTCAAGTGATTGCACCACCGGCGCCTCGACCAGAACGCCGCGATTGGGGACCTGCGCCCATTGCGCGTAGGCCACGATCCCTAGGCTGGCGAGCATCAGAGCAAACATCCCCTGAACCAGTATCCGTGGGACCATTTCCTTGTCCCGATGGCGCATCTGTTGTTCAAGCTGTGACATGGGCCTACTCCGCTGCGACGGCATCGCCGTCATGGGCTGCGACGCGCGACACCTGAGGCTGGGAGATCCGGGTTTCAGCGGCATCGGCAAAGATGCGGGCGACCTTTTCGGCGTCGGGGATGCAGCGCAGCGCGGGCTGGGTCCGCGCCATGCGCCAAGGCCGGACATGCGGCCAGGTCATCAGATAGGAAATGCGGGCCTCGCCGATCAGCTCGAACGCCAATGTGCCGGTGCCCGATGGCTTCAGGTCCAGCTTGGCGGTTCCGATGCAGACATAAGGCAGGTTCAGCGTCATGGTCAAAGCAGCACCGATGCGCATCGCCACCCGCTTGTTGGTCAGGGTGTACACGGTCGACCGGGCCTGCACATAGGCGATGCCATAAAGAATGCCACACGCAATTAGACCCGACACCACAAACGGCAGCCCGTGCATCAGGGCGATGCCAAAGGGAAAATCAGCCGATGACACACCCACACGCCAGAATGTGAGCAGGGCAAAATACCCGGCCACCCATCGCAACCCCAACGCCTCGCGCGCCAGACGGCGGGGATCAGGGGCGCCCTGCCACAGGATATGTTCATCCTTGGGCAACTGCTCTGGCAGGCCCCTTACGGGTTCAAAGTTGAAATCATCGTGGCTCATGGCAGGTTCCCTCTGCAATCATGCAGCCCCGGTGGCGAGCCGGGACCGCCCTAGTGTCAAAGAACGGTTTGCGACCGTTCGGGCGAGGCATAGAGTGTGCCGCCAGCGTAATAGGCGGTGATCTTGTCCTCTTCGAGAAGCGTGACCTCGTCCCCTTTCCTGGTGGCAGGCACGCCGTCCCAATTATGGGCATGCAGCGACCGGACCGTGACGCGGTCGGTGCCGATCTTGGCCATCGTCATGGGGATCAGGCGGGTCTTGCCCGTGCCTTCGGGGTTCAGATCAACAGTCAGATAACGGACCATCTGTTCGGGCACATCGACCCACATGTCGGTGACACGGCCCACGACCTCTCCGTCACCGCCAACAACGGCCTTGCCGCGCGGGTCGCGCCCGGCAGAAACCTTGAAGTCCTCCAGCGTGGACATCGGTTTGATCTTGGCGTGCCCATGGGCATCCAGTTCCGGGATGTCGCGGCGCGGGGCCCATGACGCGGGGCCAACGCCGTCCTTCATCGGATCGCCGGTCGGCACCCAGGGCGACCCGCTCGCCTCTGACGACCGGGCCAAGGCCAGATCGGTGCGCATCTTGCTGTCTTCATACTCTTTCGACGGCACGGTCAGCTCACCGCGCCCATCGCGCAGATGAAACGTCTTTTCCTTCGGGAGCGGCCAAAGGCTTTCATTCGCTGGCACATCGTCATCGTCATCGCGCAGGGGATAGCCCTCGCGCATATTTTCGGTCTGCAGGTAAATCACCAGCCCTGCGAAAAAGATCCAGAAGAGCCAGATTGCCGCGCTCGCCAGATCGAAGTTTCCAAAAAATTCTACACCAACCATTGTTTTGTCCTTTCGGTGGTTAGGTCGGGAAATCCGGCAATCCCAGCTTGCCAGATGTCCTGTTTGGCACGGCCATGACCCGCACAAGCGGACCAAGGACGACCAGAGTGATGAAAAGAAGGCCAATTTCGGTATGATAAACAACCGAATAGCCGGTGGCAGGCGTGGCGAGCGCCTCTCCCAGTGTGCCGTTCCCAGCGGCATGGTTCACAAGGTCACGCAAGGTGCCCCCGATAAAGATAGACAGGCCCGCACCCGTGGCTTGGGCCGCACCCCAGGCACCCAGGGCAAGGCCCCGCCCGGCATTTCCAAGCGTTGGCATCGTCATAGCGGCGGTCAGGGTCGACACCCCGAACAAACCGCCCCCAAACCCGATCAGGGCAGCACCTGCATAGAACAGAACCGGCGACCCCATCGGCGCGGAAAAGATCACGGCGCAAAATGCGGCGACACCAGCCAGAATGCCCCGTGCACACATCCGATAAGGGTCAACGCCGCGGGCCAACCAACGCGCGGCAACGCCAAAGCCCACAAGCGCACCGCCCGCCCACATGGCAGTCAGCAATGTGGTGGCCGAAACCGAAAGGCCCAGTATTTCGCCGCCATAAGGCTCCAGCAGCACGTCCTGCATGTTGAATGCCATGGTGCCCAGGAACACGACCATCAACAGCCGCCCCGCGTCACCGCCGCTGGCCAGATCGGTCCATGCGTCGCGGAATGTGGGGCTGGCGGCGGCGCGCTCCGCCTTGCTCATCGGGCGCACCTTTTCCTGCTTCCACAAGGCGATCAGGTTCAGCAGTAGGGTCACAACGGCCGTGCCCTGGACCACCTGCACCAGCCGCAAGGCTGAATAATCGCGCAGAAGCGCGCCAATGATGATGGCCGATATCGCCATCCCCACCAGATGCATGACATATAGCAAGGCCACGACCTTGGGCCGTGTTTCATCTGTCGCCCGGTCTGCCGCAAGCGCCAGACCTGCGGTCTGGGTCATGTGCATACCGATGCCCGTCAGCAGAAACGCCAGACCAGCACCGGCATACCCCGCCCATTCAATATCCAGCGTCCGATCACCTGACAGCACCAGCAGGGCCATCGGCATGATGGCCAGCCCGCCAAACTGCCACATCGTCCCGAACCATAGGTAGGGGATGCGTTTCCAGCCGATAGCCGATTTGTAATTGTCCGATTTGAAGCCGACCAATGCCCGGAACGGGGCGACCAGCACCGGAATGGCGATCATTGCCGCCACCAGCATTGCGCCGATGCCCAATTCAACAATCATCACGCGGTTCAGCGTGCCCAACAGCATGACAGCCGCCATGCCCACCGACACCTGGAACAGTGACAGGCGCAACAACTGGCCCAGCGGTAGATCATCACTGACCGCATCGCCAAACGGCAACATGTTGACTGAGATACTCTTCAGGGCGGAGGCTTTGAAAATCATGCCCGCCCCCCTTCGAACACCAGCGCATTCGAGATGTAGAAACCGGATTTCACCCGGTCGATTTCACGCAGGTTGCCGACTATACCTGCAGCCTGCAATGCCTTGGCCACACCCACCGTCGTATGAGGCACCATCGTCGGGCTGCGATCAGCGCGGGGGAACAGTTTGCCGACCCGCCACATCGCCATCAGAGCCGGTGTGCGCGGTGGCAATGTGAACACGAATTTGCCATCCACCCGGTCAGCGGCGCGGCCCAGCAGCTCTGCGATATCAGGCGCGCTGTAGTAGATCATCGAATCCATGGCGAGCGCATGGTCAAAACCGCCACGGGTACCTTCCAGCATATCGCCTGCGATCCATTCTATTTGTCCGGGCAGGTCTGCAGGCATCCGCTCTTTTGCGATGTCAATCAGCGCAGGCGAGATATCGACCGCGACAACATCAGCACCGCGCTGCGCCAGTTCCACCGCCATTGCACCCGTACCGCACCCGGCGTCCAGTATTCGCGCGCCGCGCAGATCGTCGGGCAGTTGTCGCAACATCAGATCACGCATCCGGTCGCGACCGGCCCGCACAGTCGCGCGAATGCCTGACACGGGCGCGTCCGATGTTAGCCGCTCCCAAACCTTTGTGGCGCTGCGGTCGAAGTAATGCTCAACCCGGTCGCGTGTGGCGGCATAGCTCGTCATTTATGCGCACCGCAGTCCCGGACCTGATCCGGGACCTCCTTGCCATACGCAAGTCCGACGTTTTGCCGACAGCCTTTTCATCAATCAAATCCCAAGAGTTCGAAGATCTCTCGATCCGGCAGCGGGGCGGGGGCCAGCGGCTCCGTCCCGTTCCAAAGAGTCTCTGCCAGACGGATGTATTCCTTGCGTACCTGAACGATGTCTTCCTCATCATCCATCTCGAAAAGAGTCTTCTTTTTCAGACGGCTACGGCGGATCGCATCCAGATCAGGCATATGCGCGATGCGGTTGAAGCCCACCGTCTTGCAATAGCGATCCACCTCATCGGTGTCCTTGCTACGGTTCGCCACGCAACCTGCCAACCGTACCTTGTAATTGGCCGATTTCGCTTGGACGGCAGCAATGATCCGGTTCATCGCGTAGATGCTGTCAAAGTCATTCGCCGTCACGATCAAAGCGCGATCCGCATGCTGCAAAGGCGCTGCGAAGCCCCCGCAAACGACGTCACCCAACACGTCGAAAATGACCACATCTGTGTCTTCCAAAAGGTGATGCTGCTTAAGCAATTTCACAGTCTGGCCAACGACATAACCGCCACAGCCGGTGCCCGCCGGCGGGCCACCGGCCTCCACGCATTTCACGCCATTGAAGCCGTCAAAGATGAAGTCCTCGGGCCGCAATTCCTCGGAATGGAAATCAACCTCTTTCAGGATGTCGATCACGGTCGGCACCAGCGTGCCCGTCAGCGTAAACGTACTGTCGTGTTTAGGATCACACCCGATCTGCAACACGCGTTTGCCCAGCATCGAAAACGCGGCAGACAAGTTGGATGATGTGGTCGACTTCCCGATCCCGCCCTTCCCGTAAACCGAAAACACCTTCGCGCCTTCGATTTTCGCATCGTCCGGCTGATGAACCTGAACTGATCCTTCACCATCCAGACCCTTGAGGTCGGGTACATTGTCCTTGGGGCTCATCAGAGCCTCCTTTCCGTTGAATTCATTGTGAAAAAGGTCATTCTGCTGCTACCCCTTCCATCCGGTCTTCCAGCGCATCCGCTGCGTCTTGCAGCGCTGCCAGTGTGTCTTCATCCGGTGCCCAGTAGTCGCGATCCGAAGCTTCAAGCAGCCGGTTTGCCATGCGCATCGACGCTTGCGGGTTCAGCGCCGCAAGGCGTTCGCGCATCGCGTCATCCAAGACGAAAGTCTCAGACAGGCGCTGATACACCCACGGCTCCACCTCGCCCGTGGTTGCCGACCAGCCCATCGTATTGGTCACATGCGCCTCGATCTGGCGCACGCCTTCGTGACCGTGGTTCAGCAGGGCCTCGTAGAATTTGGGATTCAGGGACCGGCTGCGGGTTTCCAGCGCCACTTGGTCCTGCAGGGTCCGCACCTTAGCCGAACCGCGGGTCTGGTCGCCGATATAGACCGGCGCACTGACGCCGCCCTTGGCGCGCCGTACCGCCCGGGAAATGCCGCCCAGCGTGTCGAAATAATGGTCGACCGTGGTCACGCCCAACTCGACCGACTCAAGGTTCTGATAGGCGAGGTCTACATCTTTCAGCGCCTTTTGCAGTAGGGCCGGGTTCTGCGCGGCCTTGCCGTTTACACCATAGGCAAAGCTCTTGCGTGCCTCATAGGCATCAGCCAATTCATCCTCATCCCCAAAGGCTGAGCTATCGACCAATTGATTGACGTTGGACCCATACGCACCTTCGGCGTTGGAAAAGACCCGCAGCGCCGCCATTTCCAGATCGCAATCCATCTCGTGGGCATAGGTCAGCGCGTGGGCGCGGATATAGTTCTGGTCCAGCGGTTCATCGGCTTGCGCACATTTCAGGGCAGCCTCTGCCAGCATGCGCGTCTGCAATGGCAGCAGATCGCGGAAGATGCCGGACAGGGTCATGACCACGTCGATCCGGGGGCGGCCAAGCTTTTCCAGCGGGATCAGGTCAGCGCCGGACAGACGCCCGAAACTGTCAAACCGGGGCACGGCACCCATCAACGCAAGGGCCTGCCCGATGGGGCCACCATCGGATTTGATGTTGTCCGATCCCCACAGCACCAGCGCGACGGTGCGCGGCATGGCGTCATGGGTTTTCAGCAGCAGATCGGCCTGTTTGGCGCCTTCGGCGATGGCAAAGGCGGTCGGCATCCGGAACGGATCAAAGGCGTGGATATTGCGGCCTGTTGGCACAATCTCGGGCGACCGGATCAGGTCGCCACCGGGGACCGGTGCGATGTAATGGGCGGATAGCGCGCGCATCAGCGCGGGCAGTTCGTGATCTGCCTTCAGCAGCTCCGCGGCGCGGTCCCGCGCCTCGCCTTCCGGCATCAGCCGCATCATGTCGGCCCGGGCCGCAGCGGACAGCGGTTGCCCGACCACGTGCAGCCCTTCGGTGATCAGCGCGCCTTCGGTTTCGGCCAGTTTCAGCCACAGCGCGTCGATATTGCGGGCGTTCATGTCGACGGCATTCGCCTGATCGCGGATCAGCTGTTCCAGGTCGCCGCGCTGATCGTCATCAGCAGGCATTTCGCGCCAGCGGGTCAGGCTGTCCTTCAACTCAGCCAGTCCTTTGTAGAGGCCTGCGGTGGTCAATGGCGGCGTTAGATGGGTGATGGTCACCGCGTTCGACCGGCGCTTGGCCAGCGTCGCCTCTGACGGGTTGTTGGCGGCGTAAAGATACACGTTCGGCATTTCGCCGATCAGGCGGTCGGGCCAATCCGCAGCCCCCATGCCCGCCTGTTTGCCGGGCATGAATTCCAGCGCGCCATGCATCCCGAAATGTAGCAGGACATCGGCCTGATATGTATCGCGGAGCCAGTCGTAGAAGGTCACAAACGCATGGGTCGGGGCGAAGCCGCGTTCGAAGAGCAGGCGCATCGGGTCGCCTTCGTAGCCAAAGGCAGGCTGGACGCCCACGAAAACGTTGCCGAACTGATGACCCAGCACGTAAACGCCGCGCCCGTCGGACTGGTGTTTGCCGGGGGCCGCGCCCCAGACGGCCTCGACCTCGGCCAGATGCGTGGAGGTGCGCACGATGGTATCTGCATCCACATGGGCGGCCACATTCGCCTGCTGACCATATTGTGCGGCGTTGCCCTGCAGGATGGCGGCGCGCAGATCATCCACGGTTTCCGGCACATTGACAGTGTAGCCATCAGCACGCATCGCGGTCAGTGTGTTGTGCAGGCTTTCAAAGACGCTGAGATAGGCGGCGGTGCCTACGGCACCCGCATTGGGTGGGAAGCCGAACAGGACAACCCCGACTTTTTTGTCGGCGTTCTGCTTGCGGCGCAGCGTGGCCAGCCGCAGTGTTTTTTCCGTCAGGCTTTCGATCCGCTCGTGACAGGGGGCCATGGCCTTGCAATCAGACTTGCCGGTGCAGGCCATGGCGCAGCCATTGCAGCCTGCGTCGCCATGGCGCCCTGCGAATACTGTTGGGTTTGTGGCGCCGTCAATCTCTGGCAGGGCGACGAGCATGGTGGTTTCGATGGGGCCGAGGCCCTGCGCGCTGGCGGCCCATTGGCCGAGCGTCTGGAATTCCAGCGCTTGGGCGGCGATGTAGGGGACATCAAGCGCCTGCAGCAGGCCCACCGCTGCGTCGCTGTCGTTGTAAGCAGGCCCGCCGATCAGGGAAAACCCGGTGAGTGAGACCAGCGCATCGACCCGGCCCTGAAAATAGGTTTCGATGGCGGGTCGCCCGTCAAGACCGCCGGCAAAGGCGGGGATGACGCGCATGCCCCGTGCTTCGAATGCGCGAATGACCGCATCGTAATGGGCGCAGTCCGACGCCAGCACGTAGGAGCGCAGCATCAGCACGCCGATTGTGGCCACCGGCGTCACCGGACCGGGCAAGTCGGCCAGATCAGTGACGATGTGATGGCCCGGAAGATCAGGGTGATAAAGCCCGACATCGGGATATTCGATAGGCGCTGCGGCCTTGGCCCCGCGCCAGTCAGGCCGGTTGGTATAGCGTCCGATCAGGAAACGGATCAGCTGTTCGACGTTATCGTCGGACCCGCCCAGCCAGTATTGCATGGACATGAACCAGGCGCGCAGATCCTGCGCCTTGCCGGGGATCAGTTTCAGGATCTTGGGCAGACGGCGCAACATGCGCATTTTCTTGGCGCCGTTTTCGGTCGATGGCTTGGACGAGCCGCGCAGCTTTTTCAGGAACGCCATGGCGCCGCTGGCGGGCTTGCCCATATCCAGATCGCCCATGCGCGTCAGTTTGACGATTTCCGCATCGGCGATCATGCCGATCATCGCATCGCATGCATCGCGGCGGGCCTGCATCGCAGGAAGAATGGCGCGGATATGTTCCTCAAGGAACAACAGGTTGGCGATGATGATGTCGCCTGTCGCGATGGCCTCTTTCGCTTCGGTCAGTGCTTCGGGGCTTTCGCCCCATTCGGCAGAGGACAGCACCTGCACCTCAAGCCCCGGGAAATCAGGGGCGAGGCGGGCGGACACACGCAACGCAGGCCCCGCTGCATGCGCATCCAGCGTGACGATCACCACGCGGTAGGGCTTATGCATCACCTCATCGCGCATAATGGGCCTTTGCCTCGTAAAGTGTGTCGAGGCTGATTTCGTGCAGCCCCTTTTCCATTGCGAAGGTTTCGGTGTTCCGGCGGGCCTTGCCACGCACGAAGAACGGTATTTTCTTGAGTTCCTTTTCGGCGTCAGACAGCCAGATGATGTTGTCGTCCTGCGGCTGCGGTGTTGGCGTTTCGACATCATCAACCCGCGCCTTGGCCTTGCCACCGTGATGGCTTGGCCCTGCGTCGTCGTGGAATTCGAAATCGTCACGGAACATGGTCAGCAGATGTTCCTCCAGCCCCATTACCAGCGGGTGGATCAGCGTATCGAAGATGACATTCGCGCCCTCGAACCCGACTTGGGGGGAGTAGCGCGCCGGATAGTCCTGCACATGGACGGGGGCCGATATGACCGCGCAGGGAATGCCCAGACGCTTGCCGATATGCCGCTCCATCTGGGTGCCGAGGATCATTTCGGGGCTGAGCGCCTCGATCGTTTGTTCCACTTCCAGATAGTCGTCGGAGATCAGCGCCTCGACACCGTATTCCTTGGCCAGCGCCCGGATCGGTCGCGCCATTTCGCGGTTGTAGCAGCCGATGCCAACGACCTCGAAACCCATCTCGTCTCGGGCGATGCGGGCATGGGCGGCCACATGGGTGCCGTCGCCGAAGATGAACACCCGCTTTCCGGTCAGGTAGGTGCTGTCCACGGACCGCGACCACCATGGCATCCGCAGGCGGCTTTCGTCCGGCTTGCAGGGCAGGCCGGTGATTGTTGCAACCTCTGCGATGAAATCGCGAGTCGCGCCGACGCCGATTGGCACGATCTTTGTGAACGGCTGGCTGTGGGTTTTCTCCAGCCAGCGGGCGGCACTTTCGCCGGTTTCGGGCGACAGAAGGACGTTGAAATGTGCGGCAGGTAGCCGGGCGATATCGGCGGGTGTCGCACCAAGCGGAGCCACGACATTCACGTCGATCCCGAGGTCGGACAGCAGGCCGGTGATTTCTTCGACATCGTCGCGGTGACGGAAACCAAGGGCGGTGGGTCCGAGGATATTGCAGGTCACCCGCGCGGTGCGGTCCTGTGGCTGGGCCAGATTTTTGACGATCTGGTAGAATGTTTCATCCGCGCCGAAGTTTTCCTTGCGCTGGTAGCTGGGCAGTTCCAGCGGGATGACCGGAATGGACAGGCCCATGGTTTCGGCCAGCCCAGCAGGGTCGTCCTGGATCAGTTCCGCCGTGCAGGACGCGCCGACGATGATCGCCTGCGGATCAAAGCGGTCGACGGCCTCCTGACAGGATTGCTTGAAGAGCGTGGCAGTGTCCGACCCCAGATCGCGCGCCTGGAATGTCGTGTAGGTGACCGGCGGGCGATGATTGCGCCGTTCGATCATGGTGAACAACAGGTCGGCATAGGTATCGCCCTGCGGTGCGTGCAGGACGTAGTGCAGACCCTTCATCGCTGTGGCGACGCGCATGGCGCCGACATGCGGCGGGCCTTCATATGTCCAGACGGTAAGCTTCATTCTGCCGCCTCCAGCTGGAGAACCGTTTTGCGGCGGAGTGGTCGGGAGAAGAGACCGGCGAGGTCGCCCGCCTGTTCGTAGAAATGGACCGGGGTGAAGACCAGTTCGATCGCCCATTTGGTGGACAGCCCTTCGGCCTCAAGCGGGTTGGCGAGGCCCAGACCGCAGACGGTCAGATCAGGACGGGTGGCGCGAGCGCGTTCCAGTTGTTTGTCCACATCCTGTCCTTCGGAAATCTGCGGACCGGCTGGCAGCAGATCAAGGTCGGGACCATGCAAGGCGTCATGGATGTAGGGGCTGCCGACCTCGACCGCGGTCATGCCGCATTCGCGGGTCAGGAACCGGGCAAGGGGAATTTCTAGCTGGCTGTCAGGGAAGAAGAAGACGGATTTGCCGCGCAACGCCTCTGACGCTTGCGCGATGGCCTTGCGGGCGCGGGCGCGGGGGGCAGCGGTAACGGTTTCGAACGTGGCCTCGCTCACGCCGAATTCGGTGGCGATGGCGCGCAGCCAGGCGGTTGTGCCTTCGTCGCCGAATGGGAATGGGGCGGCGATATGCCGGGCGCCGCGCCGTTCCAATGCGGCATGTGTGTCGCCAAGGAAGGGTTGGGTCAGGGCGAAAACGGTGTTGGGTCCGACGGCGGTCGTGTCATCGATCCGGCGCGCGGGGAGAAGCCGGACGGGGCCGATGCCCAGTTCGGCGAGCAGGCCAAGCATCTGATCTTCGACCACATCGGGCAGCGCGCCGACAACCAGTAGTTCGCGGTCGGTCGTGTCTTTCAGCACCGGCACCATGGAGGCCAAACAGGCATCTTCGCCTTGGGTGAATGTGGTTTCGATCCCTGAGCCGGAGTAGTTCAGCACCCGGACATGGGGCGCATGAACCTGGCTGAGCCGTTCGGCGGCGCGGGCCAGATCGATTTTGATCACCTCGGACGGGCAGGAGCCGACAAGGAAAAGCTGTCGAATGTCCGGGCGGCGGGCCAGAAGCCGCGAAACCTCACGATCCAATTCCTCATGAGCATCGGCAAGGCCAGCCAAATCTGATTCTTCCAGAATCGCCGTCCCGAATCGTGGCTCTGCAAAGATCATCACGCCGGCGGCGGATTGCAGAAGGTGCGCGCAAGTGCGCGAGCCGACGACGAGGAAGAACGCGTCCTGCATTTTGCGGTGCAACCAGATGATCCCGGTCAGGCCGCAGAACACCTCGCGCTGGCCCCGTTCCTTGAGCACGGGGGCATCGCGGCAACCGCCATTGGCAGGGGTGAGTGGCGCGTTCATTTGCGGGCCTCCGCATCGAGCCGGGCCATGCGCAATTTCCAGACAAACTGGGCGGCGTTGATGACGTAGGCGGCATACGCGGCAAGGGCGAGATACATCAGGCCTGTTGGCGAGAGTGCGTCGGAGAAGAGTGCGAAAATATACAGCAAATGCAATGCGATAACGGCGAAGCTGAATACGTCCTCCCAGAAGAAGGAGGGAGCGAATAGATATTGCCCAAAGACGACCTTTTCCCAGATCGCGCCGGTGACCATGATGGTCAGCAACACGGCTGTCTTGATCACGATGGACAGCGTCGCGGCGTCATATCCGGCACCGGTCAAAAGGTAGCGGATTACCAATGCGAGAGAGACGAGGAAAACCGCAAATTGCAGGGGAGCCAGAATACCCTGAACCAAGGTCCATTTTGTGGCATCGCGTCGCGCCCGTTCGGCATCAGTGTAAAGACGATTTCCCGCCGGTTTTTGCAGTGGCCGATTGGTCGCCGTTTCTGCGCTCGCAATTGACATGTAAACTGCCCCTGACAATCCCATGTGTCTAGACTAGGTGTCATTTGGACCAGGTGTCAACTTTAACTTACACAATGGGCGTGTTGATTATGCACTTGCGGGCGGTTGCCGGGTAACAACGTTTAAAAGTTAAAAAACAGATGCTTAAATGGTTTTTGACCTCGCTAATGATCAAATATGTCAATTTGCTTTGACATTATACCTCCTGCAACCGACAATATCTTACAATGCTGCAATTTTTGCCCCTACTGCGCAGATTCAGCAAAAGGATGCGTGGATGCCCGATCGTCGGAACATAGACGCCAAAGCGCGAAATGACGTGCCAGAGCGGCAGACCGGAAGGACTGCGGCGCGGGCGGCTATGGCAGTCGTTCGTGACGTCCCGCGACATCTTGATCCTGTCATCCTCGACGACCTGCATCAGGCCGCACTGAGTGCGGATCGTCAGGCCTGCAGCCACGTCCTCGTACGTGCGCTCGCCAATGGGGTCCGCCGCGAGGACATCGCGGATTTCTATATTCCCGGGGTGGCCCGCCGTATGGGGGACGAATGGTGTTCGGACGAACTTGGCTTTGCAGGCGTCACTATCGGTGTGTCACGTCTGCAGTCAATGTTGCGCGAGTTGGGCCCGGACTGGTCCGGCGACCAATCGGCCGATCCGGCAGCACCGTCCATCATGCTGCTTGTTCCGCAAGAGGTTTATCACACGCTGGGAGCTATGGTTCTGGCCGGACAACTGAGGCGCATTGGCCTGTCCGTCAGGATGATGCTGGCTGCGCGCCCGGAAGAGGTTGCAGAACGGATTCAACGCACTAAATACGACGCGGTATTCATATCATCGTCGCAGGGTGAAACGCTTGAATCGCTTCGCCGGATCGTCGATGTTGTAAAAACTGCGACAGATCAGCCGCCCCCGGTCGTCGTTGGGGGGTCGCTGCTGGAGGTCGAATCAAAAGAAGATGTGACGGCACTGACGGGCGCTGACTATGCGACAATACAAGTATACGAGGCCCTGAAATTTTGCGGTCTAAACACAACGCCACTCAACAGCGTGCCCACGATGCGCAGGACCTGAGCAGTGATACGGGTTCTATACTTAGTGCGTCTGATATGACATCGCGGGGAACAAAATACTGGAGCAGTGGCGCCATCCCATTGATAGCGCCAGAGATACTGGGTGATATCATTGCCGAGGTCGCTGATTTGGGCATTGTGATCTCGGACTCTGGTATAGTGTTGTCCGTTCTTGTCAGCCCGACAAACGAAGCATTTCAGAAGCTGGAGCGCTGGGAAAACAAGGATATCCGCAGCGCACTGACGATTGAAAGCGTATCGAAGTTTGACAGCAGGCTGGCTGCGTTTCTTGATGGTGCGAGCCCAATTCGGCCGGTCGAACTGAACCATTCCGATGACGTAGGGCGCTGGGAATTTCCGGTGCGGTACAGTTTCCATCGTATCGGTCCTGATGGTGCGATCCTGATGTTGGGTCGCGATTTGCGCCCGATCGCCGAGATGCAGCAACAACTGGTCAAGGCGCAGCTCGCGCTGGAGCGCGATTACGAGGTACAGCGTGAATATGACACGCGGTTCCGCGTATTGATGGATAGCACTGCCGATGCGGTGATTTTTGCATCTGTTCAAACCGGTGAAATTACCGAGGCGAACCCGGCCGCCGCCTCTCTTTTGGGCCGATCCAGAGAAGACCTGATCGGTACGGCAGTCGCGCTTTGTTTCGAAGGACGTAAGCGGGGTGATCTGATTGATAGCCTGACGACCCAGGCGATTTCTGATCGCGATGACCCGGTAAAAACGGTGCTGCGCGGGAGTGGGCAGGCGGTCAACCTTCTGCCAACGTTATTTCGGGCTGCGGGTGAACGGGTCCTGTTGTGTCGGATCGCTCCGTTGGACGAAAAGAACATGCGGGCAGACAACCTGACGCAAAATGTAAAGAGCTTGTATGTCAACGGCCCTGAAGCGATCATTTTTACATCCGACGCTGGCGATGTCTTGTCCGCCAATGATGCGTTTCTTGATCTGATTGACGTTGCCCATGATGTGAATTTGCGCGGGCGCAACCTGTCGGACTACCTGCAACGAGGCAGTGTCGATCTTAAGGTCATGATGGAAAATGCCGGTCGGACCGGTCGGATGCGAATTTACACGACCAAGATCGCCGGTGAATATGGCAGCCCCCGGTCAGTCGAGCTATCGGTAACGAAACTGCAGGCCGGGCAGCATACCGTCTTTGGCTTCGTGGTACGCGATGCGAACCACGCCGAAACAAGCCGCAATCCGGCAAAAGCGGGCGACGACGAAAGTATGCAGTCCGTGGTTGAACTGGTGGGCAGCGCAACGCTTCGTGATATTGTGGCCGAAACGACCAATGTTGTTGAAAAGATGTGTATCGAAACAGCACTTGAACTGACGATGAACAACCGCGTGGCAGCTGCTGAGATGCTCGGCCTGTCGCGTCAGTCACTTTACGTCAAGCTGCGCAAGTTCGATATAATGAGCCGTGACAGCACCACCGACGAATAACTGGCGTCGTCCCACTTTTCCAAGGTCCGGCTACTCCTCCAGCAATCCCTCAAGGTAGCTGCCATACGCATTCTTTGCATAAAGCGCCGCTTGGGCCAGAAGCTGATCGCGACTGATCCAGCCCTTCTGGAAGGCGATTTCTTCCGGGCAGCCGGTTTGCATGCCCTGACGCGATTGCAGGGTACGCACGAAGTTTCCGGCGTCCAACAGGCTGCCATGGGTGCCGGTATCCAGCCACGCAAAACCGCGGCCCATGCGTTCAACCGTCAAGGTTTCTTCATTCAGATAGGTTTCAAGCAGTGATGTAATTTCAAGCTCACCCCGCGCTGAGGGGGTGATACCACGCGCCCGCTCGGGCGCAGTTTCATCCAGAAAGTAGAGTCCGGTGACCGCATAGGACGAAGGCGGCTTTTCAGGCTTTTCAACAATTTGGGTGACCCGGCCATCTGCATCCATCCCGACAACACCATATCGTTCCGGGTCCGATACATGATAACCAAAGACTGTGCCACCACTGGGCCGTTTGTCTGCGGCGAGCAGCAGTTCGGGCAACCCATGGCCAAAGAAAATGTTATCACCCAGCACCATCGCAGACGGTTGACCGTCAAGAAAAGCCTCACCCACTAGGTAAGCCTGCGCCAAACCTTCGGGTTTCGGTTGGATCAGATAGGTCAGGTTCACCCCCCACTGCGCACCATCGCCGAGAAGGTTCTGAAATTGCGCCTGATCTTCGGGGGTCGTGATAATCCCAATCTCGCGAATGCCGGACAGCATCAGCACCGACAACGGATAATAGATCATCGGCTTGTCGTAGATCGGCATCAATTGCTTCGAAATCCCCTTGGTGATCGGAAACAACCGTGATCCGGTTCCACCAGCAAGGATCAGGCCTTTGCGTTGTTTCATGACTGGATCTCCTTGATAATCTGGTCGAGAGCGGCACCCCAATCGGGCCGCTCGATGCCGAATTCAGCCTTGGTGCTGGTACAATCCAGCCGCGAATTCAGGGGGCGGGCGGCGGGTGTGGGATAATCGGTTGTGTCGATATCCTGCACTGTCACCCGGTGGCCGCTCCGCGCAAAAATAGCTCGGGCAAAATCCGCCCAACTGACATCCGGCGTTCCGGTCAGATGGTAAACCCCCGCCTTCCCGGATTCGCTCAAAAGCGCGGCAGTCATTGTCAGGCACGCATCGGCTATTGCAACGGCCGGGGTCGGGCCGCCATGCTGATCGGCCACAATCTGCAGCGTGTCACGGCTTTGGGCCAATCGCAGCATGGTGGTCACAAAATTCTTGCCCGTTGCGTCAAAAACCCACGATGTCCGCAAGATAATCGCTGATCCACCAGCCGCATTCACAGCGACCTCTCCGGCCAGTTTGCTATGGCCGTAGGCGCTGAGCGGACCGGTCGGGTCGTCCGGTTTCCATGCCGGGCCCAAGGTGCCGGGAAAGACATAGTCGGTCGAGATATGGATAAACGGCATATCCCTTGCGGCAGCGGCCCTTGCCATGGCACCGGGCGCATCAGCGTTGATCACATGCGCCTTTTCCTGTGCGTCCTCTGCCGCATCAACGGCAGTCCAGGCTGCAGCGTTGATGACGGCATCAGCATCCGTGTTTTCGATCAGCAGGGCGCAGCGGGCCGGGTCAGACAAATCCGCGGCTTGCCTGTCATGTTGAACGATATCGACATTACGCAGCGATGCCTGCGCTGCCAAGGCCCGGCCTACCTGGCCGCTTTGTCCGAAGACAAGAACCTTCATTTGCTTTGCCCAAGCCGGGTGCCGACGCCATCACGGCTTTGAAGTGGTTCCCACCAGGCTTGATTGGCCAGATACCAGTCGACCGTTTCTTCCAACCCCTGCTGCAAGGTATGCGCCGGCGTCCAGCCCAGCTCGGTCCGAATGCGCGAGGGATCAATAGCATAACGTTGGTCATGGCCGGGCCGGTCGGTCACATGGGTGATCAGATCGGCATGCGGCGCGCCATCTGGTCGGCGGTCATCCAGTATCCGGCACAAGGTCTGCACGATATCGATATTCTTCGCCTCAGCCTCGCCGCCGATAGCATAGGTTGCACCCGGTGCCGCCTTGGTCAGTACCAGCAGCAACGCTTCGGCGTGGTCTTCCACATGCAACCAATCCCGCACGTTCAGGCCCGCACCGTAGATCGGCAGCGGTTTACGCGCCAGCGCATTCAGAATGGTGACAGGGATCAGCTTTTCAGGGAATTGGCGTGGGCCATAGTTGTTGGAACAGTTGGTCAGTACGATCGGCAATCCGTAGGTTTCGTGCCAGGCCCGGACCAGGTGGTCGCTGCCTGCCTTGCTCGCCGAATAGGGCGATCTGGGGTCGTAACGGGTTTCTTCATCAAACTTGCCGGTTTCGCCAAGGCTCCCGAACACCTCGTCGGTCGAGATGTGGTGGAACCGGAATGTATCCGGTCGCCCCTTTGCCTCCCACAGACCACGGGCCGCATCCAACATGTGAAACGTACCCATGACATTGGTTTGGACAAACGTCTCTGGCCCGTCGATAGACCTGTCGACATGGCTTTCTGCGGCCAGATGCATGACAGCATCGGGTTGGTGGGTCTCAAAAACCGTGTTGAGGGCAGGACGGTCGCAGATATCGACCTGTTCAAAGGCGTAACGCGGATCACCGGCTACGTCGTCCAGACTGGCCAGACATGCGGCATAGGTCAGACAATCGACATTGACGACCTCGTGACCTTTGGCCAACGCCGCTTTGACCATGGCTGATCCGATGAACCCGGCGCCGCCGGTGACAAGAATTTTCATGGTGCGCCTTTCGGGTCGGAATAGATAAACGGGCTGTTGAGATCTGCAAAACGACCCGCAGCCGCATCCTTGTCGGAGAGGATCGCCTTGTCAGCAGCGATCCCCCAATCGATATTCAGGTCAGGATCATCAAACCGCACGGCACCCTCTGCGCTTGGGGCATAAACGGCGGAGCATTTATACAGCACTTCGGTATGCGGTGCGCGGGTCACAAACCCATGCAAGAAACCCTCCGGGATGTAAATCTGCCGACCGTCCTCTGCAGAAAGATCAACGCCCACCCATTGCCCATAGGTGGGCGAACCACGGCGGATATCGACCGCAACATCCCATACCGCACCGGCGACAACCCGCAGCAGTTTGGCCTGAGCATATGGCGGGCTCTGGAAGTGCAAACCGCGCACCGTACCAACATCTCGGCTGATCGAATGATTGTCCTGTACGAAGGTCTGAACCAGGCCATGTTCGGCCCAGGTGGCTTGATTGTAGGTTTCGCAAAATGCGCCGCGATTGTCACGAAACCAGCGCGGGGTAATCACCTTGACGCCAGGCAGTGCTGTTTCTTCAATCATAGCACCTGACCCTCATGAAATAACTTCTACTCTTAATCACCCTCTTAGGGGATCATATCGGGCAATTCCATATTACAATGTGCTTTTGGGCACCGGTGCGCCGATGGGTTCAGCGCCGGGCCTTGAATTCCCGCGCCAGTGACAGGGTGATCAGCGAAGACTCAGCCCGCCCAACCGTGTCTTCGTCGCGGATTGTATAGCCAATCGTGCTGTTCAGATCCCAGTTTTCGGTCAGCGCATAGCTGTAGCTGGCGGTCAAATCCGTGCGTTCCACCCGGTTCTCCGCGCTGCTTTCCTCTGACACAACAAATGACGCGCCCAAATTCAGGCTGGATGCGGGATTGACGACATAGGTGTAATAGGCCGCTGCCTGGGACCTGCGGCGAGTGTCAGCGTCGGTATCGACGGTGACTGTCCGGTTCAGGCGAAACAACAAACGGCTGGTCGGCAATTCGCGTGTCCAGTCAAGCGAGCCAACCATTTCTACATCATCGTTTTCAGGTTGTGTCACACCCAGCGTCGCCGCAAGACTTCCCGCAGGCAGCTCCAGACTGCGCCCAATGACAAAGGTCAGAATTTCATCACCCGCCACGTCGCGGCTGGCATCAAAGCTTAGGGTCAGATCGCCGTTCGGCATGTCATATGCATAGTCCAGACCGCCAGTCAGGCCGGACGTTTCGGTATCGCCAATCGTCTCCTCAGTCTCGGTCCGCTCCGTACCGACTGTCGCCCCGAATGTGGCGCGTGGCGAAATCTCGTAGATCAAACCGGCGTCGATGTTCCGGGTGGTACGTCGTGTCTCTGTCGCGTCGTCTTCCTCTGTCCGGGAATATCGCAGTGCTCCGGTTCCGGTCAGCACTGGCGAAATCCGCAGCGTTGTCAAAAGGCCGATATTGGCGCTTTCGATATCTTCCAGATCGGGGTCTGTGGCGTCTTCATAGCTGGTTCCACTGGCGCCAAGATCGAGCTGAAACTGTAGCGGCGCACTGGTTCCAACCACAAGCGACCCGGCGACGGCATAACTGGTGCGCTCGCCAGTCCCGACCAGATCCGTGAAATCGTCAGGCAAATCCAATACGCCGTCATCACCTACAAAATCGCTGAGCAATGGCAGCGTATCAATGTCGCGCCTGACGTAATTGGCTGACAAGTCCAGCGAACTGTTGGCACCCTCGCGTGTGTAACCAAAGGTGAGTGCGGGCGATTCAAACGCGCTTTCGGTTTCGCCATCCACATCCTCGATGCGAAAGGTGCTTTCAGCGTCAAAACTCAGCCTTTGCGTCCGCGTTTCGGTCACCAACCCATAAGATAGTCGCGTAGCAAGAGTTGTGCGGTCACCGTCTGCGGGGATGCTCAGGGCGGGATTGCGACCAAGCTCGATACCTTGTTCGATGCCGAATGTGGTCTGGATGCCGCCCGCCTCTTGGGCAAGGGCGGGCGCAAGGGTCAGGCAGACCACCCCGCCGATACCAGTACGCAGGACAAATTTGACGGCCACCATCTTGCCCCTTGTTATTCGAACAACCGCCGTTGCGGCACGATAATCACATCACCATCGGCCATAATGGTCGAGGTCCCGACACCGGCACCAAGTTCAACGTCGTTGTAATTCAGCGTGTAGACCTGTTCACGACCGGTACGCGCCGTCCGTAGCTGGATGCGCTTGGTTGCTGCGAACTGCGTAAATCCACCCATTTCCGCAAGGAACTGCAGGATGGTTGTGCCGGGTTCGATCTCACGTTTGCCAGGTTCGGTAACCTCACCCATGACGTAGACATCAATGGTGATAGGCTCACGCGGTTCAATCTCGGCGAGGAAGCTCAGGCCTACATAGACATTTGGCGGTTCCGCAAAACTGGGCGCAAGCCCGTCACGGATGGTGGCACGAATTTGCGCAAGCGTCCGACCGCCAGCCCGAACAGTGCCGACAAATGGCACGCTCACACGTCCATCGGGCAACACCAGAAGTTCGCGGTTCAGGCTGCTGTCTTCAAGAACCTCGAGTTGCAGGATATCGCCGCTCCGAACCCGGTAGTCACTTTGCGCCGAAGCCGTGATTGCCAACAAGGGGAAAGCCACCAACGTGGCGAATAATACGCGCAGGAATGTCATCATAAAGATCCCTTTAGCCCACCCATTCAGGGCATTTTTATATTCACTTCGAAGTGTAAACTTCTATTTCCAAAGCATAAAGCAAAACATCGACAGATCGTCTGATCGCCCGATTTGCGTATCACTGGTGCAACGATTTGTACTGATTTGACCCTTAATCGTGATCAATTCAACGTATGGTTGCGGCAATTTCAACCGAAGTCCCGGTTCAAGCAATCGACCTTGCAGAATTCGCAAATCATAGCGCAAATGGTTCGAGGATACAAATTGTCATACTTGGTTGGTCACCCGGATCAATTAATCCGACAGCCAGGCACGATCTGATTTGCGCGGACAAAAATGTCCCATGACCGGCTGCTCGCACATAATACAAAGTCATCGGTCAGCTTGCCTCGCAGAGTGGGTCCAACATATGTATCCGTCTGCGCCCCACGCCCCAGCATCACGATATCCGCCTCTGGCGGGATGGGGCGGTCGGCGGCCAGTTCTGGGGCATTGGGTCGGGGCCACAAGGGGTAGTCCGGCACCGGTCTGGCCATTCGCGCGAATTCGAACGACACGCCACTATCGGCAATGATGCCCAGTTGGCTGTCCAATTCTAGCGCCGTTAGTTCAGCCAATCCTTCCGACAACATCTGATATTGCGATAACTGACCGTTCTCGGTGCCATCCTCAGGAACGCTGAGGTAATCCCGATAAGGTCCTTCTGAAATTGTAGCGCTGGACCTGTTGGCATAGCCTTCCAAATGTGCGCCGGCCAGATTGGCCAGATGAGGCATGGCAAAGGCTGCAAGAACGACCAGCGCCATCAGATCCAGAAATGGTGCTGCAATGTCAGCACGGTTCTTTGCCAGCTCGGCAAGGCAGATTAGCGCGATACAGGCTGCGGGCAGGGCAAGTTGGCCCAGATTGCCGCCCCCACCCATGGTCGCGGCCATGCCAACCCCGGCACCGATGACGATCAGCATGCCAAGCACAGTACGTAATCCGGCCCATTCATAACGCAGCGCCGTGATGACAGCCCCGAGTACAGCAACCAAAGCGATGGGCTGGGCCAGAATGATCTGTACCGACTTGCGCAACAGTGCAAAAACCTTTGCGTCATCCCGTGCGCCCACATTTGCATCGATATAGGCATGCGCTGCGAGGAACCGCTGCGCACCCGGATCAATGACTAAAACAAGCGTAACTGTCGTCACCGCGACGCCAGCCGCTGCAGCCCAGCGCGCCTGAATGAGAAGCCCCAGCAAGACCGCAGGTCCAAGGATGGTAAATGGCGATTTTGTGTAGGCTGCGGCAACGATGATTGCACCGACCAGCGCACCAATAAGGATTTCGCGCAGGATTGATCCACCAGGCAAGGCCAGGAACAGCGCGCAAAGGATCATCAACACAAAACCAACCCGATTATACAGGAACGAATGTGCCGACCAGATTCGCGTTACGGACTGATCCACTTCAAGCGGATGCAGGGTAAAAAGCAGTGTCGCAATCAGCAGCACAATCGCCAAAATCATGTTGCCCGACACGCGCCGCCAGCAGATCGCCAGCGCAGCAACGCTCGCGGCAACAAACATCATCAATGTGGCTTGATGATAGGCATGAACCGACGGCTCAAACAGCCACATGGCCAGGGCCAGCCAACTGGATATGAAACCGCCATAAAAATGGCCAAAGTCGATCGCCGGTTCCAGCCCGCTATAGACCCGCCAGCCCGCGCCAAGAATGAAGCTCGTATCGCCGAAATGATGTGTGTCGTAGACAATGATCTGCGTGCCAATCAAAGCCAGTACCACATAGGCAAAGATCGAAAGACCCAGACCAAGCGCAATAGCAGTGCGCAGTGATGGCAGGCCGCGCATCAGTCAAACCATTTGTGAAACGTATAGTAGCTGGATTGGTGGTGCATGCCCAACCGCGCCCAGACCTTCTGAACCGCGTAGTTGTTAATCTGGGTGGACAGGATCACCTCACTGGCGCCCCGATCACGGGCGGTAGAAAATCCGCGGGTCAGCAAACTGGCGTAAATGCCCGACCGCTGATAGTCCGGCTGCACGCCGCTGAGCACTAGTTCGAACTGAGCGTCGCTGTTGCGGCGTAACGTGACAAACCCCACGACAGTGTCACCGTCGACAACCACAACGGCTGTATCATCGCCTTTCATATGCCGCACCGAGTTTTCCGCCCACTCAACATAAGCCGCATCAGCTTGCCTGGAATCCAGCCGTGGGTCTGTATGATAATGACCCATGTAACCTTTGAAGGCCGTTCGCGATACCTGCGCCACGGCATTGGCATCTGCAGTGGTCGCCAGGCGCAGAGTATAGTCATGGCGTGGTTCAGGCTCTGACCACGCCTCATCAAGTTTGCGCCCGTAATAGACCAGTGCATCCATGAGACGGTAGCCGTCATCCTCAAGCGCATGCACCTGCGCCAGATCGCCCGCATCAATACGTGTGCTGATCATCTGCACGCCTTGTGCCATAGCTGCAGCGTTGGCGTCTTGCAGCGGGGCATTTGCGTCAATCCGCTTCGCGCAGGTCACACCAAAACGTTTGGTTTCAAGGGCGTTGATCTCAATCGGCATAGGTCTTGGCCCCTTGGCCGAATTTGAACACCGTCAGGCAGGAATAGATCACGATCGCCGCTAGCACGGTGGTGATGATCTGGGCGACAGCCGGGTGTAACCACATGATCAGCACCCACATGCTGGCCATCGAAAACACAAGGCCGATTCCGTAAGACACCAGAAACCGGGGCAGGTCCTGCCGGTGATCACTGGTGGATCGAAAGCTCCAGCTGCGGTTGGCGATATAGCTGATGGTCAGGCCAAGGATATACACCATACCAGATGCGAGAACCGGCCAGATGTCGATGGCGATCAGGCCAAGGAAGACCAGAAAACAAAACAGGTTGCTGGCGATCCCGACAACGCCGTATCGCCCGAACCGCGCCACCTGTTCTTGCGCTACCATTTACGGCTTGCCTGCACGGGCTCTGGCGTAAACTCCACCACTTCGCCCGAGATCGTTTCGCAATCGATCAGGATGCGTGGCCGTTGCTGCACCTCTGCAAAGACGCGGCCCAGATAGAACCCGTGCACGCCCAAAACCGCCAAGATCAGCCCCGACAAAAACCAGACCGATAAGATGATACTGGTCCAGCCGGGCACGGTGAATGCGTTGACTGACCACGCAATCAGGATCAGCACCGAAAACCCGGCCGACGCCGTGCTAAAGAGGAGACCAACAATCACGCTCAGCTTCAGCGGTCTGTCCGAGAACCGGATGATGATGGCCACCGCAAGCCGCATCAGGCGCAGCAAATTGTAAGAGCTTTCGCCAGCGGCCCTGTCAGACCTGTCGAGAACATAAAACCCGCGTTTCTGACTGGTCAGCGCCACCATGACTGGCAAAAACACCTCTTGTTCCCGAAACTGCAGCAGAATGTTGACCAGCCTGCGGCTGTAGATGCCAAAGTTACCCACATTATTATTTAGTCTGACGCCAACAAGCGTGTCGATGAACCAATAGAAGAACCGCGATGCTGCCCGGCGGAACCAGCTGTCTTTCCATTTGCCGCGCTCGACCACGACGGCCTGTAGTTCCGGATCCTCTTTCGCCTGTTCCAGCAGCGCCGGGATGATTGCCGGGTCGTCCTGCAGGTCACAGTCGATCACAGCGACCCAATCGCCCTTGGAGGCCTGTAAACCCGCCCAGATCGCCAAATGTTGCCCGTGATTGCGCGACAGCCGCACGCCGCGCACACGGCTATCCAGTGCCGAAAGTTCGCAGATGGTAGGCCAAGGATCGTCCGGTCCCCGATCATCGACAAAGATCAGTTCCCAGTTCAATCCGGTCTCTGACAGGGCATGCCGGACAGCATCAACAAGTGCCTCAAGGCAGTCGGTGCAACCGTAGACCGGTGTAACAACGCTTATCGTTCCCTTGTCTGAGGTCATGGGTTTTCCTCAAAATAGTCGAGCGCGGCACTCAACACATGTTCGATATTCGCGCCAAGGTCAAAATACATGGGCAGCCTGACAAGCGTATCGGAGATGTCGTTGGTCACCGTCATGTCACCATGGGCGCGCCCGTATGTTTTGCCCGCTGGCGCGCTGTGCAAAGGGACATAGTGGAAGGGCGTGATGATCTCTGCGGCCTTCATATGCGCGATAAATGCAGTGCGGTCCGCCAGATTGCGCATGATCAGGTAGAACATGTGTCCATTCCCGGTGACCATATTGGCATGGCGAGGGAGCTGTACGCGGCCCTGCTTTTCCAGATCGGTGAACACGTCACGATAATGGTTGCAGACCGCAAGACGGCGGGTATTGATGACGTCCGCCGTTTCCAGCTGCGCACACATGTAGGATGAGATCAGTTCGCCCGGCAGGAAAGATGACCCCATATCGACCCAGGAATACTTGTCGACCTGACCGCGGAAGAACTTTGACCGGTCCGTTCCTTTTTCGCGGATGATCTCGGCCCGTTCGATCAGGTCGGGGCGCATAATGGTCAGCGCACCGCCTTCGCCGCTGATGATATTCTTGGTTTCGTGAAAACTGAACGCGGCCATGTCACCAAGGCTGCCGGCCTTTCGACCCTTGTAAGTGGACCCCAGCGCCTGGGCGGCATCTTCGACCAGTAGCAGGTCATGCGCTTCTGCGACCTCTGCCAATGCATCCATATCCGCTGGATATCCTGCGTAATGCACCGCGAAAATCGCTTTGGTCCGGGGGGTCACAGCAGCGGCGACCTCGACCGGGTCAATGTTCAATGTGTCGCGTTCAATATCGACAAAGACCGGCACCGCCCCGCGCAAGACAACCGCATTGGCCGTCGATACAAAGGTGTAGGACGGCATGATCACCTCGTCCCCCGGGCCGAGGTCGCATAAAATGGCGGCCATCTCCAATGCTGCTGTACACGAGTGGGTCAAAAGCGCCTTCTTTGCGCCTGTCATATCCTCGATCAGGGTTTGGCAGCGCGCGGTGAAATACCCATCGCCGGCCAATTGGCCGCGCTGGATGGCCTCGCGGATATAGGCGATTTCGTTACCGATGAGTGTAGGTCGATTAAATGGAACAGGCGCCATATCCGTCCCCTTAAACAGGTTTCGCAGTCGCAGCATCGGACATGCGGCAGGTGCCCAATTCCTGTATAGGCACAACCAATCTGACAGCGAATAACGCGCAAAAGAACTTCATAAAAATATTCCTCATCACCCTGTTATAATCAGGGCACTCAATAAATATAGCACCTACCGTAACCTCCCTGCACCAAAGCATAAAGCAAAAATCGCTTGCGAGCCGGGATTGGTGGTTTTCAGGTTCGGTCGAAGCAAGGAAAACCGCTGGTTACGGATACGTCAACGCCCTATACCAGCGCGCAGAAATAACCGACTAAGGGTCTTTTTGAAGATCGCAGGGCAGACTAATGGCAGGACAGACATTATGCGCATAGGGTTGGTGACACCGGCCTGGCCTGGCGGCAAGCATGCGAACGGTATCACAACAACAGTTGTGTATCTGGTCGAAGGCTTGGAAGCCTTGGGGCACGAGGTGACAGTGATCCCGCTATCACCAGACAGCGATGAAGATCCGCGCTGCATCCCGCTACCGGAAAACCGCCGCCCGACCTTGCAGGAACGTGCAACAGCTGCATTTGGCCTAGGCGAACCAATGCACCAGCGTTTTGCTGAACGGATCGTAGGGGCGGCTCGTACAGCAATCGACACGCGCAGCATCGAAGTGCTGGTGATGGAAGAGACCCAAGGCTGGGCGGGTATCGTGCAACAGATGTTGCCGATCCCCGTGATCGTTACATTACATGGTCCATGGTTCATCCAGACATCACTGCAAAGCCAACCGGTGTCCAAATCAGAACGCCGCCGGGAGCAGCGCGAGGCGCGGGCGTTTCGAGAATGTGCTGGTCTGACCGCCCCGTCACAACACGTGCTTGATATGACACGTGCGCAGATTGCTGACCTGACCTCGAAACAATCGGTCATTCACAATCCGATCCGCGTGAAGGACCCAGTGGATTACGACAGACTGAATAACCAGCAGCGCAAAAGCATCCTATTTGTAGGGCGACATGATCTCCGCAAAGGTGCAGACATATTGTTGCAAGGATTTGCCGATCTGATCGCAGGTGGAGCGGATGCATATTTGACCTTTGTCGGGCCGGATAGCGGCGTGACACAGGCCGATGGCTCGATCAGGATGTTTCCCAAGGCTCTGGCAGCGCTGAACAGCGATGCGCGGGGCCGCATCACGTTTCTGGGCAGTCAAAGCAAGGAACAGATCGACAGCTTGCGGCAGCAGCATGCGATCGCTGTCGTCACTTCGCGCTACGAAACCTTCGGCTATGTGGTGTTGGAGGCGCTTGCTGCCGGGGCAGCCACGATCAGCACGGCGGCGGGAGGACCGACCGAGATCATACGGCACCAAAAAAACGGCCTGCTTATCCCGGTTAACGACGCGCAGGCCCTCGCAGAGGCAATGCAAAAGCTGCTGAACGAACGGGTGTTGGCCGCGCAACTTGGCCGGGCGGGACGCGAAGATGTCGCCGCACGGTTTGCGCCGCGCGAGATTGCCGGACAATTGGTGACGTTCGCCCAGGATGTTGTCTCCGGGTTTCGCCCGCCAAAGCCCTAGATATCCTGCGGCAACGGAATTGCGTCGAGAAACTCAATGATAGCCGCCCGATATCCTGCGATTTCTGCTGATTGCGCAAGGAAGGCTGCGGCCAAAGGCGTTTGTCTCAACACAATGCGTCGCCAATGATGCAATGCCAACAGGCGCACCACATATTGTTCTTTTATGGACAACCCGGCAGGGACACCGCCCGCCAACAAACCGGCCAGTTCGGTACATGATCGGCGAAGATCCGGCGTCAGGACATCATTGATCACCCAATCGGGTACCGGATCTGTTTCGATGCGTGCATACAAGGCATCCTGATCGTTCGTGGGTGGCGTATCAGTGATCCACAGCCCCTTTTTCAGCGGCAGGCCGTGGCTATGGCCAACTGGCGCCGCCACCAGATACCATGGTGCGGATGTTTCAATTTGAGGGCTGTAGACCAGTGCGCGCACCTTGTCGGTCTCCGCTCTTGCGTGATCGGTCATTGCATAATGGCTGATGCGTCCATCCCGGGTGGCGGTGACCCAACCATCCTTGCGCAGGCGGTGCAGGGCAACACGAAGCGCCTCTGGTCGTATGTTGATCCTGCCCATCAGGGTGTTCAGCATTGGGCCGGATACCTGCATATCCGATTCCGACGCCAGATCGCCCAGAAGGGTGACAAGAACAGACCAGACCTTGAGGTCGCCAAAATCCAGTAAGTCCTGCCGTAGGGTGGTCATCGTGCGGGTCATCCCCGCACCCTAGGTCAGTTTGCCGGGGTCGTCAGTAGCTGTTCATGGTCAGAAGTTCATATTCGGCAACCCGTTCATCGTCCTGATTGGTCAGGGTCACGTGCCAGCGCACCTCGCCATAGTCGTCATTGCGCCTGGTCTTGGATTTGACGGTCAATCGCACCTTGATTGCATCGCCCGCGACGACAGGCTTCATGAACCGTAGGTGATCCAGCCCGGTATTGGCCAGCACCGGCCCCTCATCCGGGTCCACAAACAGACCGGCGGCGAAAGACAACAGCAGATAGCCATGCGCCACCCGGTCGGGGAAGAACGGGTTTCGCTTGGCGGCCTCTGAATCCATATGGGCGTAGAAAGTGTCGCCGGTGAAGGCGGCAAAATGTTCGATATCCTCGGTCGTGACGGTCCGTGATGCGGTATTGATGGTCTCGCCAATCATCAGGGCGTCAAAACGGCGAGTGAAGGGATGAGCCGGGGCTTGTACCTCTGTCGTGCCGGGGACCCATGTGCCGGTGATCGCCGACAGGATGTCGGGGCTGCCCTGAATGGCGGTGCGCTGCATGTAATGCAGAACAGCACGGACACCGCCCAGTTCCTCGCCCCCACCCGCGCGTCCCGGTCCGCCATGCACCATGTGGGGCAGGGGCGACCCGTGACCGGTGCTTTCGCCCATACTGTCGCGGTTGTTGAAATAGAGCCGCCCGTGGAACGCGCCAGCATTCAGCGCGATGTGCCGCGCGAAGTCGGGATCATGGGTGATCACTGACGCAACGAGGCTGCCCTTGCCCTTGTTCAACAGAGTGGTTGCGTGATCAATATCGCGGTAGCCCAGGATGGTTGAGACCGGGCCAAATGCCTCTGTCTGGTGAACATGTCTTGCATTGTCGGGGTCAGCGCAATGAAACAGCATTGGCGGCACGAATGCGCCCTTTGACTGCGCCATGGGATGCGTATCGAGTTCGCCAAAGACCCTTTCGGCCTCTGATGCGATCAGGGCGGTCTTCGCCAGAACGTCACGCTTTTGCGCGGCAGAGACGAGCGCGCCGATGTCCGTTTCCTTCTGCCTCGGATCACCCACGACGATTTCAGACAGGCGCGCTGTCAGCGCACTAATGACTGCATCGATTGATGATTGCGGCGCAAGAATGCGGCGGATCGCCGTACATTTCTGGCCTGCCTTCGTCGTCATTTCGCGCTGAACCTCTTTGACGAACAGATCAAATTCGGGACTGACCGGTTGCACGTCGGGGCCAAGGATCGATCCGTTCAGACTGTCCTGCTCGGCTGTGAAATGGATGCTGTTTTGCAGGATATTCGGATTTGAGCGCAGTTGCAGCGCAGTGTTGGCGGACCCGGTAAAGCTGACCACATCCTGACAGTCCAATTGATCCAGCATGGCGCCCAAGCTGCCGCTGACAAGCTGCAAGGCACCTTCGGGCAACAGCCCGCTCTCCAGCATAATCCTAACGGCCAATTCGGTGACATAACAGGTCGCTGTGGCAGGTTTGACGATGGCCGGCATGCCCGCCATCAAGGCCGGAGCCAGCTTTTCAAGCATACCCCAGACGGGGAAGTTGAATGCGTTGATATGCACCGCCACACCTTGCAGAGGGGTACAGATATGCTGGCCAAGGAATGTCCCTTTGCGGCTGATCTGCTGAACATCACCATCAACATAAACATGCCCATCTGGCATTTCGCGCCGCCCTTTGGACGCGAAAACCAGCATCGTGCCAATGCCGCCATCAACATCAATCAGATGATCGGACTGCGTCGCACCGGTTGCAAATGACAGATCGTAAAGCGCCTGTTTGTGGGCACCCAGATGCAGCGCCAGCGCCTTGAGCATGCGGGCGCGGTCATGGAATGTCAGTCGGCGGAGGTTCGGACCGCCCACGGTGCGGGCATGATCAAGCATGGCGCTGGTATCAAGCGCCGAATTCCCTGCCCGCGCAAATGCCTGTCCGGTTATCGCATTCTCGATCTCACGCGCGCCGGAATCGGGTCCGACCCAATGGCCCGTGACGTAGCTGCTGATGCCCTGAAGATCCATGATCCTGCCCCCCTTTCAGCAATTAATTGACCAACCGGACGGTTTATGCAACGAATTTCCCATGCATCGGGGGGAGGGTACTGATGACACCGCAGGAGAGGGCACAAAAGGCTGCAGCGGCCATGTGGGCGGATGACCGCGCCAGCACGTGGTTCGGGATGGAACTGGTCGCCGTGGATGAAGGACGTGCCACGCTGGCGCTGACAGTTGGCGAGGATCACGTAAACGGCCACGGCATTTGTCACGGAGGGGTGACGTTCAGCCTGGCCGACAGTGCGTTTGCTTTTGCCTGCAACAGCCGCAACCAATCCAGCGTGGCCCAGCATAACACCATCAGCTACATCCGGCCCGCGATGCTGGGCGACAGGCTGACCGCCCATGCTGAAGAAATCAGCCTGACGGGGCGCAGCGGCATCACCGACGTGACGGTGACCAATCAGAATGGCGAGCTGATCGCGAGTTTTCGTGGCGCATCGCGCGCGGTCAGAGGGCAGGTATTTACCGAAGGGGACAGCGCATGAAGGACCTTGGCGCAAAGCGGACAGAGCTGGAGCCGATTGAGGTCGCATCGCGTGATGAGATTGAAACGCTGCAGCTGGCCCGGCTGAAATGGTCGCTGGCCCATGCCTATGAAAATGTGCCGATGTATAAGACGCGGTTTGATGCCGCCGGGGTGCATCCGGACGACCTGCAATCGCTTCGCGATCTTGCCAAGTTCCCGTTCACCGTCAAAGACGACCTGCGGGATAACTATCCTTTCGGCCTGTTTGCAGTGCCGCGTGAACAGATCGTGCGCCTGCATGCGTCATCCGGTACCACAGGCAAGGCGACGGTAGTGGGATACACCAAGGCCGATACCGATCTATTTGCCAACATGGTGGCGCGGTCCTTGCGGGCATCCGGCGTGCGCCCGGGTGAGATGGTGCACAACGCATATGGCTATGGGTTGTTCACTGGCGGTCTGGGGGCACATCACGGGATCGAACGGCTGGGGGCCACTGTTGTGCCGGTCAGCGGGGGCATGACCGCAAGACAAGTCACACTGATCGAGGATTTTCAGCCACAGGCGATCATGGTGACGCCGTCCTACATGCTCAACATCCTGGAGGAGTATCAGAGCCGCAGCATCGATCCGCGCAAATCATCGCTACAGGTGGGCATTTTCGGGGCTGAACCCTGGACGAATGCGATGCGGGACGAAGTCGAGCAGGCGTTTGATATGCATGCAGTCGACATCTACGGGCTGTCCGAAATCCTTGGCCCCGGCGTGGCCAACGAATGTGTGGAATCGAAGGACGGGCTGCATGTATGGGAGGATCATTTCTATCCAGAGATCATCGATCCGGTGACCGGAGAGGTTCTGGAGGACGGACAGAAGGGCGAACTGGTCTTCACCACCCTGACCAAGGAAGGGATGCCGATGATCCGTTATCGCACGCGCGATCTGACCCGGCTGATGCCAGGCACCGCACGGACCATGCGGCGGATGGAAAAGATCACCGGACGCAGCGACGACATGATCATTTTGCGGGGCGTTAACATCTTTCCGACCCAGATCGAGGAACAATTGCTGGCCACTCCCGGCCTCGCCCCCCATTTTCAGATTGTGCTGTCGCGCGAAGGTACCATGGACGCCATGCGTGTGCATGTCGAAGCCAAGCCAGAGGCGGCCGACCCGGCCAGCAAGGCAGCCGCAGCACAGGCGCTGGCCCGCCAGATCAAGAATACCGTAGGCGTCAGCGCGGTGATCGACGTGGGCGATCCCGGCACCGTGGCAAGGTCTGAAGGCAAGGCCAAACGCGTCATCGACAACCGCAATCGGGCCGGCTGATATGGCCCGCACCATCGCCAAGGATTATGACGCCAAACGGCAGATCATTCTGGATCGCGCCGCCGGGTTGTTTGCAGATGAAGGGTTTGATCGCGCATCGGTCAGCCGGATCGCGCAGGCGTGCGAGATTTCGAAGGCCAATATCTATCACTACTATTCCAGCAAGGACGATATCCTGTTCGATATTCTCGACAATTATCTGTCCGGCCTGAGGGATCGGATTTGCGGGCTACCGCACGAAGACTTGTCTCCCGAGACACGTTTTCAGCAGATGGTCGTTGAAATCCTGCTCGCTTATCAGGGTGCAGATAACGAACACCGGTTGCAGGTCGGCAGCCTTGGGTTCCTGCCAGACGCGCAGCAGGACATCTTGCGCGCTTACCAGCGTGATCTGGTGCGCCATGCCGGCGATCTGATTGCGGATATCGCGCCACAGGTCTTTGACGGGGACAAAGCCAAGCTGCGGGCCACAACTATGTCTGTGTTCGGGATGCTTAACTGGTTTTACATGTGGAACAAGGCCGCAGACAGCCGGGCACGCGCAGATTACGCAAATCTGGTCTGCGGGCTGTGTCTGCGCGGAATCCCCGGCCTTTAGTGGCTGTCGTAATCGAACGCCACCTTGTCCGTCAGCGGGTAACTTTGGCAGGTCAGGATAAAGCCGCGCGCCACTTCGCCGTCTTCGAGCGCGTGATTTGCGGCCATCTCGACCTCGCCTGATGTCAGCTTTGCCCGGCATGTGGAACAGACCCCGGCCTTGCAGGCAAAGGGTGCGTCGATGCTGTTGGCCAATGCCGCCTCGAGCAGACTTTGATCAGGGGCTACGTCAAAGCTACGGCTTTCGCCGTCCAGAGTGACGGTTGCAGATGTGGCGTGCTGCGCCACCTGGGATGATTGGACCGGTCGTTTCAGGCGACCGGGCTGACCACTGGCGAACAGTTCGAACTTGATTTTGTCCTTGGGAAGCCCGTGCGACTGCAGCGCATCCGAAATTGTCAGCATCATTGGTTCCGGTCCGCAGATGAAGGCCACATCGACGTCATCGGGATTGATCCAGTGCTTGAACAGCAGCGCACATTTTTCTGCATCGACCCGACCGGTGAAGACGCCGCTATCGTCAGCATTCTGTTCAAGAATATGGATGACGTTCAGCCGCGCCATGAAGCGATTTTTTAGATCGCCCAGTTCTTCACGAAACATGATGCTGTTCACAGCGCGGTTGGCATAGACCAAGGTGAATTGCGAAGATGGTTCGCGTTCCAACACGGTACGCAGGATCGACAGTATCGGCGTGATCCCGGACCCGCCGGCAAAGCCCAGATAATGCCGCCCCTGACCGGGCAGGATCGGCACGTGAAACTGCCCCATGGGCGGCATCGCCTCTAGCCGGTCACCAACCTTCAGCGCGGTATTGGCCCAGGTGGAAAACGCGCCGCCATCGACCTTTTTTATCCCAACCTGCAGCACGCCGTCATCCTTGCCTGCGCAGATCGAATAGGATCGGCGCAGCTCCTCCCCTTCGAACGAGTGGCGAAAGGTCAAGTACTGGCCCTGAATGAAATCGAATGCCTCGGGGTCCTCGGGTTGCAGCGTCAAAACCACTGCATCGCGGATCGTTCTATGGATATCAGTCACGACAAGAGGGTGAAATCGGGCCATCAGATCCGCCTAAATGCATTTGAAATAGTCAAAGGGTTCCAGACAATCCGTGCACCGCCACTGCGCCTTGCATGGGGTAGAGCCGAACTGGCTCACCCGCTCGACCGCTTGCGATTTGCAATGGGGGCAACGGGTCGGGCCGCCTGCGGGTTGTGGCGGGGCGATGCCGTAATCCTCAAGCCGGGCACGACCCTTGTCCGAAAGCCAGTCAGTTGTCCATGGCGGTGTGATCTTTGTAGTGATCCTGACATCGCTTACCCCGTGATCGCGCAGCGCGGTTTCGATATCCATCGCGATGATGCGGGTCGCCGGACAGCCGGAATAGGTTGGGGTGACCGTCACATTGAGCACGTCGCCATCCCAGTCCACCGCCCGGACGATACCCAGATCAACAACCGAGATCACGGGGATTTCCGGGTCAGGCACGGCATCGAGCCATTTCCAGACCTGATCAATGTCGGGGCGTGTCATGCTACCAACGGGCATCGGGGTAGGACCGGGGCAGAAATTGCATCGTTGCCAGAAGATGACCCAGATGTTCGGAATGGCGCTTGCCGGATTTGCCGCCTTGCTGGGCGAAGTCGCTGTCTGGGATGGTCAGCATCGCCTCGCCAAGGGTCGTCTGTACGGTATCATCCCAAGTCGCGCGAAGGCTGGCTGGATCGGCGGCAATTCCGCTTTCATGCATCGCGTCATCGACGCCGTCGCGCAAAAACATCTCGCCAGCATATGGCCAGAGCCGATCAAGTGCGGCCTGCATCCGCCTGTTGCTTTCTTCGGTGCCATCGCCCAGGGCAATCACAGTTTCGCGCGACCGTTCCAGATGATACTGCGCCTCTTTCAGCGATTTCGCAGCGATCCCGGCGATCCGGTCATCACTGGCGTTGTGCAGGGCAGTCAGGTGTGGCACCTGAAAAGCATCAAACAGGAATTGGCGCATGATTGTATGGCCAAAATCACCATTGGGCTGTTCGACCAGCAAGAGATTACGGAAATCCCAGACATCACGGTGGAACGCCAGATCATCGGCACTGCGCCCGGCGCCTTCGACCTCTGCCGCAAGACCGAGCCACATTTGTGTCTGTCCGATCAGGTCAAGCGCGGTATTGGCGAGCGCGATGTCTTCTTCGACCGCCGGGGCGATTCCGCACCATTCGGAGATCCGATGGCCGAGGATCAGTGTATTGTCGCCCTGCCGCAGCAGAAATTCGAACAATGGGTCCGACATCACATCGGCCCCACTTCATCAGGAATGTCGAAAAACGTCGGATGCCGATACACCTTGTCATTCGCAGGCTCGAAATACGGACCCTTCTCGGATGGGGACGACGCCGTGATCTGCGCCGCAGGCACCACCCAGATCGACACACCTTCGTTGCGGCGGGTATAGACATCGCGGGCGTTCAGGAGCGCGGTTTCCGCGTCTGCGGCATGAAGGCTGCCGACGTGGCGATGGCTCATCCCGTGCTGGCCGCGAATGAACACTTCCCACAGAGGCATTTCCGTTGTCATTGCGCCGCCGCCTTTGCTGCCTTGCGTTTGGCCGCATGGGCCATCAGCCCGTCGCGCACCCATGTGCCGTCATCCCAGGCCTTTTGCCGGGCCGCTATCCGGTCTGTGTTGCAGGGACCATTGCCTTTCAGGACGCCATAAAACTCGGCCCAGTCAGGTTCGGCGAAGTCATAGCCGCCCTTTTCCTCATTCCATGCCAGTGTCTCATCTGGCACGGTCAGGCCCAGATATTCGGCCTGTGGCACGGTCTGATCGACAAATTTCTGACGCAGCTCATCATTGGTGTTGATCTTGATCCGCCAGCGCATGGATTGGGTCGAATGCACGCTGTCCTTGTCGGACGGGCCGAACATCATCAGTGACGGGTACCAGAAGCGGTTCAGCGCGTCCTGCGCCATCCGACGTTGCGCCGGTGTGCCGTTGGCCATCTTCATCATGATGTCAAAGCCCTGACGCTGGTGGAACGACTCCTCCTTGCAAATCCGGATCATGGCCCGTGCATAGGGTCCGTACGATGTGCGCTGCAGGGGAACCTGGTTCATGATAGCCGCACCATCAACCAGCCAGCCGACCGCGCCCATATCGGCCCAGGTCAGGGTCGGGTAATTGAAGATGGACGAATACTTCATGCGGCCATCAAGCAGCATTCTGGTCATCTCGTCCCGAGACACGCCCAGCGTTTCGGCCGCGCAATAGAGATATAGCCCATGCCCTGCCTCGTCCTGCACCTTGGCCAGCAGGATTGCCTTGCGTTCCAGCGTTGGGGCGCGCGTGATCCAGTTGCCTTCGGGCAATTGCCCGACGATTTCGGAATGTGCGTGCTGGCCGATCTGCCGGATGAGGGTCTTGCGGTACCCTTCGGGCATCCAGTCCTTTGGTTCGATCTTTTCACCGGCATCGATGCGGGCCTGAAATGCCTTCAGCTTGTCCGGATCATCAGCAGTCGCCTCTGACTTGATCATCTGTGCATACATGGATCACCCCTTCTTCCGGTGGGCTGTCGAGCGACGGCCGATCAGACTACCCTTTGAAAATAGCGTAAAACAAGGGCGCTGGCAATAAAGCGTTACAGATTTTAGGTATATAGGCTATAGCTGTAACGTTTTACATCAAGGTTCATTTTGCAGCGGCCAACGCCTCTCGCAAAACCGCGCGATCCCCTACATGATTGGCCAGCACAAGGATCAGCCGCGCGTTCAACGCGTCGCTTTCTGCCTTGCTCAGCCCCTCGTGAGCGGCCAATAGCTCATCATAAAAGCCATCCGGGTCGGGTATGTTCGGTGTCAGATTGATTGACATGGGTCAGCCTTTCCTATGGCGAGACGCAATGCTGCCTTGATGGTATCCGGATCCGCATCTGCCCAACGGGCCACCACATGCTGGTCCGGGCGGATCAGATAGACGGCTTGTGGTGCGGAGCCTAAATACCGCTCAGCCAATTCCGGCGTTGGTGCGGGGATATGCAGCACTTGCGCGGTCACGCCCGCGGCGGAAACCGCCTCTGCCCGTGCTGCGCCAATGGCAAGGATCGTAAAGCCACCGCCCAGATGATCCAGCAGATAGCCGTCATCCACCGGCGCATCGACACAGACTGCACCCGGGCCGGTCAAGACCGGCCCGCCCAGCGCGTCCTCACCGAAAAGCGGAAAACCCTCATACTTGCACGGTACTGATAACCGACCCGAATTCACCAATGGTCGGGCAAAAGCGTGCCGTTCTGCGAGGTCCAGCACAGCGTTGCGGAACACCTTGCTGATTTCGGACTTCGGCGTCATGAAATCGGTCGCGCGTGACGAATTCAGGATGTTTTCATCAGCGGCAAATTCGCGTTCGCTGGCGTAGCTGTCCAGCAGCGTCGCATCCGCAATGCCCTGCAACACCAGATCAAGCTTCCAGGCCAGGTTTTCGGCGTCCTGTACACCGGAATTGGCGCCCCGGGCACCAAAGGGCGACACCTGGTGCGCACTGTCACCAGCAAAGATCACGCGGCCATGGCGAAATTTCTTCATCCGCCGACACTGGAATGTGTAGATCGAGGTCCAATCTAGCTCATAATCCGGGATCGTTCCGCTTTGCGATGAAAGCATGGCATCGACACGGGCGCGGATGCGGGCCGGGTCCAGCTCTGCCGCGCGGTCGATATCCCAGCCAAGCTGGAAATCAATGCGCCAGATATCGTCAGGTTGTTTATGAAGTAGGGCCGACTGTCCCGCGCCTTCAAACGGGGGTTCAAACCAGAACCATCGCTCTGTGGGGAAATCGGCCTTCATCCTGACATCAGCAATCAGGAAATTATCCTCAAACACGCGACCATCAAAGCTGAGACCCATCATATCCCGGATTGGTGACCGGGCACCGTCGCATGCGATCAACCAATCAGCCTGCACTTGATAAGGCCCATCCGGCGTTTCGATATCCAACACGGTATGGTCATCTGCTTCGGTCACACCGGTGACACGGTTGCCTCCTCGAATTTCGATTGGCGCACCGGCGTCTTGCGCCTTGCGGATCTCGTCGAACAAGAACTTTTCGAAATATGGTTGCTGCAGATTGATGAAGGCCGGGTTTCGGTGACCCTTTTCCGGTAACAGGTTGAATTCGAAAACCTTGCCATCCCCATGAAACACCTTGCCCACGTTCCAGACGACGCCCTTGTCCACCATTGGCTGGCAGGCACCCAGCCTGTGGGCGATGTCCAGCGTGCGTTTGGAAAAGCAGATCGCCTTGCTGCCCAGTCCCGGCCCTTCATGATCATCAAGCAGAAGGACCGGCACGCCCTTCTTGCCCAGATCCAGGGCGAGGATCAGACCCACCGGGCCGCCACCCACGATGACAACCGGGTGTCTGACGGGTGCCTGTGATTGTGCTGAAACCCGGGCGTAGGGATAAATTGTAAACGCGGTCTGATACCTTGCGGCCATGATCACCCTAGCCTTGCAATGCTTCCCACATGTCTAGATCGCGCTGGGCCGTCCAGATGCGGGGGTGTTCGATCCCGCGCGCCTCGTCATAGGCGCGGGCGACGTTGAAGGGCAGGCAATGTTCGTAGATCGCGTAGTCCTTGAACTTGGGATCGCAGGCCGCGCGGACGGCATCCCATGCCGCTTTCAAGGTGCCGCCACGGGCCGCAATGCGGGCCACCGGATCATAGGTGCTATCGACAAAATCGCGGGTGCTTTCGATGGCCCTTTCAACCGCAGCCTTGCCGACAAGGGCAGCGCCCCTGCCTGGTGCAATTGCATCCACATCAAACGCCGCGATATTGTCGAGGGTGTGACCCCATTCGTTGAAATAACCATCGCCGCAATAGCAGGCGGAATGGTCCTCGACGATGTCACCAGTGAACATGACATTCTCATCCGGCACGTGAATGACGATGTCGCCGGCGGTATGCGCCCGGCCCAGATGCATCAGGTCAACCCGCCGGTTGCCCAGATAGACAGTCATCGTGTCGTTGAAGGTCGTCGTTGGCCAGGTCAGTCCCGCAATACTTTCATGCCCTTCGAACAGGCGTGGAAACCGCTGGAATTCGCTGTCCCAGTCCTCCTGCCCGCGCTCGGCCACCATGCCGCGTGCCGTCTCGCCCATGATAATCTGATCGGCCTCGTATGCGCTGGCCCCAAGCACCCGGACCGCGTGATAGTGGGTCAGCACCACATGGCTGATCGGCTTGTCGGTCACGCTGCGCACCTTTTCAATGACCTTCGCAGCAAGCAATGGGGTCGCCTGCGCCTCGACAATCATGACGCTGTCATCACCGATAATGACGCCGGAATTCGGATCACCCTCAGCCGTAAAGGCCCACAGATCACGCCCGACCTCGTCAAAGCTGATCTTCTTTTCGGTCATGTCCCCTTGGGATGCGAAAGCCTTAGCCAATGTTGTTGTCCTCTTATACTGGGAATTTGGGGGCCGGTCTGATCGTGCTGGTACATTCACCAAACCCGATTTGATAGCCGTCCCCCTTGGCGGCACCATGCAGCGTCAATGTATCGCCATCCTCGATGAACGTGCGCGTCTCGCCGGTGGATAGGGTCAACGGCTCTTTGCCACCCCATGTGAGTTCCAGCAGACTGCCGCGCTGATCCTTCTCCGGGCCAGATATCGTACCCGACCCCAGCAGATCACCGGTATTCATCGCGCAGCCGGAGCTGGCGTGATGCGCCAATTGCTGCGCGGCGGAATAGTACATCTGGTTGTAGTTGGTGCGAGCAATGGTCGTGGCACCCCTGCCCTTCGGCGCCATCGTGACCTGCAGGTCTATGTCATAAAGCATCGGTCCCGGTTCACGCAGATAGGGCAGAAGGTCTTTTTCACGTTGTGGGGTCGAGGCGCGGAACGGTTCCAGCGCGGCCTTGGTCACGATCCAAGGGCTGATAGACGTCGCAAAGGCCTTGGCCTGAAACGGGCCCAGCGGCTGATACTCCCACGCCTGTATGTCGCGGGCGGACCAATCGTTCAGCAGAACATAGCCAAAGATCATGCCATCAGCCTCGGCCACTGTGATGGGCCGACCCAGCTCCGACGCCGTGCCGACGATTGCTCCCATCTCCAACTCGATGTCCAGCCGCTTGCTGGGGCCGAACGATGGCATATCCGCATCCGGTGTCTTTGTCTGACCATTGGGGCGAATGATATCGGTGCCGCTGACCACCACCGAAGAGGCGCGGCCGTTGTAGCCGATGGGAATATGCAACCAATTGGGTGGCAGCGCATTCTCGGGTCCACGGAACATGGTGCCGACATTGGTCGCGTGGTGCTTGCCGGCATAGAAATCGGTGTATTCACGAACCTCAATTGGAAGATGCATGGTCGCGTCGCCTTGCGGCACAAGATGAGGGCGGATCGTGTCTGCTTTGGTGCTTTCTGCTGCCAATGACTTCTGAAGTGTTTCTCGAAACCATTTCCATAGACCGGGTCCGAGTTCCATGAACCCATTCCATGTTGAGGCAAGGAAAGGGTTGGCCACTTCTGCCGGTATCATGCCATGAAAGCTGATCACACCAGCCTCTGACAAACCGCGCAGATCAAGGATCTGGTCACCAATAGCTACTCCACAGCGTCGCTTGCTATCACCAAACGAAAACACACCATAAGGCAGGTTATTCAGTGGAAAGGGGCAGTCGGCATTGTTTGCGCTTTCCACCCAGCTTTTCATCAGCGGCATGCGCTACTTTTCCCCCGGTGTTCCGTCGAACTTCTTCTCGAGGTCGCTCCAGCAGTCGATATAGTCGTCCTGCAGCGGGGCCTCTTGCGCTGCATATCTGGTCAGATGCTGGGGGAACCGGGTTTCGAACATGAACGACATGGTGTCTGACAGTTTCTCGGCCTTCAGGTCGGCGTTCGACGCCCCTTCAAACGCGTTCTTGTCTGGCCCATGCGGCAGCATCATGTTGTGCAGGCTCATTCCGCCAGGCACAAAGCCCTTGGGCTTCGCATCATAAATGCCATGAACGTTGCCCATCAGTTCGGACATGACATTCTTGTGATACCACGGCGGGCGGAACGTGTTTTCGGCCACCATCCAGCGATCACGGAATAGCACAAAATCAATATTTGCGGTGCCTTCCACCCCAGATGGGGCGGTCAGAACTGTGAAAATCGAAGGATCGGGATGATCGAAAAGGATCGCGCCGACTGGGCAATAGGTCCGCAGATCATATTTGCAGGGCGCGTAGTTGCCGTGCCATGCGACCACGTCCAGCGGCGAATGGCCGATCTTGGTTTGGTGAAACTGACCCGCCCATTTGACCGTAACCGTCGATGGCGTCTCGCGATCCTCAAATGCCGCAACAGGCGTTTTGAAATCGCGGCGATTGGCCATGCAGTTGGCCCCGATCGGGCCGCGCCCCGGCAGATCAAACTTCTGTCCGTAGTTTTCGCAAACAAACCCCCGGCAGGGGCCTTCCAGCACCTCAACGCGGTACACCAGCCCGCGCGGGATGATCGCAATCTCTTGCGGTTCAATGTCGATCACACCCAGTTCCGTACAGAACCGCAACCGACCTTCCTGTGGTACGACCAAAAGCTCAGAGTCGGCGGAAAAGAAATAGGCATCCACCATGCTTTCGTTCACAAGGTAGATATGGCTCGCCATGCCGACCTGTGTGTTCACGTCACCTGCGGTTGTCATCGTCCGCATGCCGGTCAGCCAGTTCAGCGGCTGATCCGAATGAGGCACCGGATCCCAACGATACTGGCCAAGCGAGATCACATCGAGGTCGATATGCGGCGCGGATTTCCAATACGGCAAATCGATCCTCTGAAACCGATGCGTGTGCTTCACCGACGGGCGGATGCGATAGCACCAGGTCCGTTCATTCTGATGGCTCGGCGCGGTAAAGGCGGTACCTGATAGCTGTTCGCCATAAAGCCCGTAATTGCATTTCTGGGGTGAGTTCATGCCTTGCGGCAAGGCACCCGGCAGCGCCTCTGTCTCAAAGTCGTTTCCGAAGCCGGGCATGTAGCCGGCCACCGTTCCGACCGAGGTTCCAGCCGATTGCAGCGCATGGGGCGAAATGTCTTTGTTCATGGCAACCTCCTGCTTGCGCCTTCAGATATTAGTTGTTTTTGTAACTAACAAGCCATAGTTTCAGCCGATGACCGATGATACCCCTTTCGACCTACAGGATTTTCTGCCTTACCTCCTCAATCAGGCCGCCGAAATGTCGAGCCTTGATTTCCAGCGCTACTACAAAGCCAAATACGGGATGTTGCGCACCGAATGGCGTGTTGTCTTCCACCTTGGCCATTATGGCGAGATGACTGCGAAAAATATTTGCACACGCGCACGGATCCACAAAACCAAGGTCAGCAGGGCGGTATCGGCACTGGAAAAGCGGCGCTTTCTGACCCGGACACCGCTACCTGATGACCGGCGACATGAAACGCTGAAACTGACAGCCGCAGGGCGCGCGGCATTCCGTGATCTCTACCGCGCCGCGCAGGATTTTGAGGCAAACCTGACAGCCCCTTTCACTGATGAAGAGGTGGCAACCTTGCGTCGCTGCCTTGTAAAGATTGCCAAGTTTTAGCGGAATACCCGTCACGCGTGATAGGCGACAACCTCTTGTCGTTGAGTGCCCAGCCCGTCGATCCCCAGTGTGACGACATCGCCGGCCCGCAGGTATTGCGCTGGCTTCATTCCCATGCCCACGCCCGGCGGCGTTCCCGTCATGATGACATCACCGGGCATCAGGGTAATAAAGCGGCTGACGAATGATACGATGTCGGCCACCGGAAAGATCATGGTTCGTGTATTTCCCGTCTGCCGCCTCTCACCATTGACGTCCAGATACATGTCCAATGCCTGTGGGTCCGGCACTTCATCCTTCGTCACAAGCCACGGGCCGATAGGGGCAAAGCTGTCGCAGGATTTGCCTTTGATCCATTGGCCGCCGAAATCCATCTGAAAGCTGCGTTCGGACACGTCATTGGCCACGCAATAGCCAGCGACATGAGACAGGGCGTCAGCTTGCGAAACGTGCCTTGTTTCGCTGCCAATGACGACGCCCAGTTCTACCTCCCAATCTGTCTTTTCCGACTCCTTCGGGATGGTGATCGGGTCATTGGCACCTGTGGCAGGGCAAGCTTTCATGAACAGAATGGGGTGGTCGGGGACAGGCATGTTCGCCTCGATGGCGTGGTCGGAATAGTTCAGGCCGATACAGAAGATCCGGCGGACATCAGACAGGATCGGCTGATATTCTCCGCTGATCAGTGGCAGACCAGCCGGATCAATCGCCCGCAATGCGTCCAACGCTGCCGGACCCACAGTTGCCCCGTCCACATCAGCGATATGCCCGCCAAGATCACGCAGTTGCCCATCGGCATCCACCAGCGCAGGGCATACACCACCATCAGTCCGGATACGGCAAAGCTTCATCTGATCAATCCTTGTATGTGTTGCCGGATCATAACCGGCACATCAGCACGGCCAACACCAAAATAATGTATACATTATACTTGACGGGAAGCGTGCGACAGCGTTCTCTGCCGTCATGACGGTAGGAGGGTGAGAATGTTACTTGGCTGTATCTGCGATGACTTTACCGGGTCGAGCGATCTGGCAAACACGCTGGCCAAGGGCGGAATGCGCGTGACGCAGTATACCGGTGTGCCCGACACCAAGGCCGGCACCGGCGTTCAGGCGGGTGTTGTGGCGCTCAAGTCCCGTTCTGTTGAACCGGACGAGGCTGTACGTAAATCACTGCAGGCGCTGGATTGGCTGTTGGCGCAGGGTTGCCGGCAAATCTTCTTCAAATACTGCTCGACTTTCGACAGCACGGCTAAAGGGAACATCGGTCCGGTCGCTGACGCGCTTGCCGATGCTCTGGACGCGCACAAGGTCATTGTTTGTCCTGCCTTTCCGGGCACCGGGCGGTCACTCTATCAAGGACATCTGTTTGTCGGGGACAAGCTGCTGAACGAAAGCGGTATGCAAAATCATCCGCTGACACCGATGACGGACGCGGATATCCGGCGATGGCTGAAGCCGCAGACGAAATACAGTGTTGGTCATGTTGGTGCGCAGGATGTCTTTGCCGGGCCAGACGCAATCTCGGCCGTGCTTGAAAGACAACATCAGGCGGGTCATCGGCACATTGTTGTCGACGCCATCCGCGATGCGGACCTGTATGCAATCGGTCAGGCGGCGCGGGAGTTGCCGCTGATCACGGGCGGTTCTGGCGTCGCACTGGGCCTGCCAGAAAACTTCGGCTGTACCCCCGGGACACCGCCATGGACCGGCCAATCTGGTAAGGCAATCGCGCTTTCCGGGTCCTGTTCGATTGCGACCCGAGGCCAAGTGGCGCAACACAAAGCTGACCATCCGGCGCGCGAGATCAACGCGGCAGATGTGATCGATGGTCGGCTGATGGTCACCGATGTCGTTTCATGGCTGATGGATCAAACCGACTTACCGCTGGTCTACAGTTCGGCCGATCCGGCCGTCGTGAAAGACGTCCAGGCAAAACTTGGGCGCGAACGATCCGCCAGCGCATTAGAAACCTTCTTTGCCGGGGTCGCGCAGCAGGCGGTAGCAGGCGGCGTTACCCGGGTGATCACTGCGGGTGGTGAAACGTCAGGTGCCGTAGTCGAAGGTTTGAAGTTGAAGAAACTGGATATCGGGCCAGAAATTGATCCCGGCGTGCCCGCCCTGCGCGCGGGCGACAACCTCGTCGTCGTATTGAAATCCGGCAATTTCGGCGCGCCGGATTTCTTTGCCAAGGCCGATGCCATATTGCGCGGCGCATGAGTACGGAGGCGAAACTGCGCGAGCAGATGTGCCAGCTGGCCAAATCGCTGTTTGATCGCGGCCTGACCCATGGCAGCACCGGCAATATCTCTGTGCGCACGCCCGACGGTGGGCTGCTGGTCTCGCCCACAGGCACCAGCTTCGGGCGGCTCGACCCCGGATCGCTTAGTCGTTTTGATGATCAAGTTGCATTGATTGGTGGTGACAAACCGACCAAGGAAATGCCACTGCATACGGCCTTCTACGACACCCGCCATGCGGCCGGGGCTGTGGTGCATCTGCATTCCTGTCACGCGGTTGCGTTGTCAATGATGCCTGACGCCGATCCCGACAATTTCCTGCCACCGCTGACACCCTACGGGCTGATGCAACTTGGCAAGGTGAAGCTGTTGCCTTTCTTCCTGCCTGGCGATCCAGCGATGGGGGAGGCCGTGCGCGGATTGGCGGGCAAGCGCAGTGCTGTCATGCTGGCCAACCATGGCCCGGTGGTCGCGGGCAAAGACGTGGAGGCCGCCTGCAACGCCATCGAAGAACTGGAAAACACGGCCCGACTGGCGATGATGATACGGGGCGTCACAGCCCGTGCCCTTACCGACGATCAGGTGAAGGCCGTCGTCACCGCGTTCGACATCGATTGGGATGACTAGAGCCGCTTCAACTGGCCATCTTGCGCTGAGTTTGTCGCTGCATCGGCTAGTATCTGTGCCTTCAGCCCATCCTCGCCCGACGGGGTCATGACGCCTCCTGACGCGATCATGTCTACGAAATACGTCATCTCGGCCCGGTAAGCCGCGGCGTAGCGTTCGAGGAAAAACGGCTCTGTCGCGGCCCGCTGAAACCCGGCCTCGTTGGCCAGCTCCACCGTATTCTGGAGCTGGTTTTCGGCGCGCAGCAGCCCCTTGGCCCCGTGCACCTCGATCCGCTGATCGTAACCATAACTGGCCCGGCGCGAGTTGGAAATCTGGCAGATCTTGCCGCTGGCCGTCTTGAGCGTAACGGCGGCCGTGTCGAAATCCCCCGCCTCGCCAATCGCAGGATCAACCAGACATGACCCGGATGCGTACAGTTCGACCGGGTCTTCGCCCAGCAGGAAACGGGCCATATCCAGATCGTGGATCATCATGTCGCGGAAAATGCCGCCCGAGGTTTCGATATAGGAAATCGGTGGCGGGGACGGATCCCGCGACAGGATCGTTACCAGTTCCACATCGCCAATCACCCGATCCGCAATCTGGCGCTGCAGATTCGCAAAATTCGGATCAAAACGACGGTTGAAGGCGGTCATGAACGGCACCCCAGCCTTTTCCACCGCTGCAAGACATTCCCTGATCCGGTCGACCGACAGATCCACCGGCTTTTCACAAAAGATGGCCTTGCCGTTGGCGGCCGCCTGATGGATCAGATCGTAATGTGTGGTCGTGGGCGTCCCGATCACCACTGCATCAATGGCGGGGTCTGCCAGCAGGTCGTCGCTGCTCATCACCTTGGCGGCCAGGCTGTCCGCCAGAGCCTGTGCGGCAGCTGGTACGGCATCGGACACCGCCACGGCGCGGGCTGTCGTCATCCCGCGCAAGGTCGCGCCATGGACCTGCCCGATGCGTCCGCATCCCAGAAGCCCGATATTCAGCATTTCGTCATCCTTTCAATGCCGTCAACACCCGCCGGGTTGCTGCAACCATCGGGTCATGAGTCTCCTTCAGGATAGCCACACGATCAAAACGGTCCGGATCGGCATTCACCGCCGCGCGCAGCGCGTCGCCAAAGGCCATACGCAGTTCGGTCCCGATATTGAATTTGCAAATATTGGTGGTCCGGGCCAGGCGGCTGCGCTGATCGACGGGCACACCCGATCCGCCGTGGATGACCAATGGCACATCAGTCAGCGCCTGAATGGCGGCGATCCTGTCCTCGTCCAGTCCGCCTTCCTTTTCTTGCTGCAGATGGACGTTGCCAACGGAAATCGCCATCGCGTCAACCCCGGTTTCGCGGGCAAAGAGCGCCGCCTCTTCCGGGTCCGTCCCGGCAGAGCGTTCGCCATCGGCGTAGCCGACAAACCCAATCTCGCCCTCGCAGGAAATGCCTGCATCATGGGCCATCTCAGCAATGGCCCGTGACTCGGCGATATTGTCGGCCAGCGGTTTGCGTGACCCGTCAAACATCAAAGATGTGAAACCGGCATCCAGTGCTTCCTTGCATTCATCCACCGTATATCCGTGATCCAGATGTGCCACGACGGGCACGCGCGCACCTTCGGCCAGATGACGAAACATCTTGCCCAGAACAGGCAGCGGTGTATGGGCACGGCAGCTTGGTCCGGCCTGCAGGATCACCGGGCAATCCTCTGCCTCTGCAGCAGCGACAAAGGCGCGCATATCTTCCCATCCCAGCGTGACCAGCCCGGCCACTGCGTAGCCCCCTGCCATGGCAGGTTGCAGCACCTCTGCCAATGTAGCGAGCGTCATTTGAACTTCGCGATCATGTCTTTGATGCCCGGGATCGTTTCGATCTGATAGGCGTGGCTGGGTTGAAAATACTGAATCAGGGATCGCTGGGACAACCCGCCCAGAATGGTGAAGTAATACATCTGATAACCCGGCAGAACCGCGCAAGGGTGATAGCCGCTATCAAGGCAGATCGTCGAGCCATCGACAATGTGGTAGGCATCACCCGGCTCGCCATCCTCGCGTTGCAGCATCTGCACACCGGACCCATGGTTGGGTTTGAAGCGGAAGTTGTAGGTTTCGTCATGGCGCGTTTCATCGGGCAAACGGTCCGTATCATGCTTATGGCTGGGAAAACCTGACCAACCGCCCTCGCCGACCGTGAAAAGTTCCGACACCAGCAGGCGACCCACTTTGCCATGATATTTGGTGCCAAGGATATGCTTGATCTTGCGATGGGTTTTGGTGTCGTCCGACCCATACTGCACCAGATCAAGCTCATCTGACCTGACAGCGAATGCATCCAGCACTTTGTCATAACGGGCGCCGCAGACAAACACCTCGGCCTCGTCAGATTTGCACTCCATCACCGCCTTGGCCGCCGTGGGGACATAGACTCCTTCAGGCTCACCATCCCAGACATCCTCGACCCGGTGGCCCAGCGCAGCGGCCTTGAACCCCTCGATATCGACATCGACGGTCCCGGTCGCGGGCACGATACAGGTTTCGTACCCCGGCACAGCATATTCGAAAGCTTCACCCTTTTTCAGTTTCACGATGTTGAAGTAGTTCAGGGGCACCGTCGGGTCATCGATATCGACAATCGGTTTGTTCTGGTTGTCATAGGGCGCGATGTGCATGTGCTGGCTCCTTTATGCGTCGGTGGGACCGGGATGATCGGCCAGAAACTGTTCCAGAATGGCGGCGTCAGGCATGGCGGGGGCACAGCCGGGTTTGGACACCGTGATGGCCGCGCAGGCGGATCCGCGCAAAATGCTCGTCTTCAGGTCATGCCCGGCAGCGAGCGCGGTCATCAGCCCCGCCATGAAACTGTCGCCCGCGCCGGTGGGTTTCAGGGCTTCGACCGTGTATATTCCGGTGCGGATTTCGCGTCCTTCGGCAAAGGTGATCGCGCCGTCCTGACCCATCTTGTAAACAACAATACCGGCGTTGTCGGCTGACAAAGCGCGCGCCTTGTCCAGCCCCTTGTCGATATGCCCGGCCATGAACCCGAACTCTTCATCATTGCCGACGATCATGTCGCATTGTGCTGCAGCCCGGCTTAACACCTCTTCGGCCACCTTGGGTGATGGCCAGGAATAGGGTCGGTAATCCACGTCAAAGATGATCGGCAGGCCGGCGTCTTTAGCCAGATCAAACGCCTTGAAGGTAGCAGCACGGGACGGTTCGGCGGCAAACACGGTGCCCGCTGTGATCAGCGCGCCATACCTGCGGTAATCGACCGCCGCCACATCTGCCTCATTCATCTGGAAATCGGCCGCGCCGTTGCGGTAGATAACCGTCTGATGATCATCGATCCGGCTTTCGTAAACTGCCAGCGAGTTGCGGTATTCGCCACCCACCGGCGTCATATGGCGGGGATCGACGCCGTAATGCTTCAGCTGGTTCACACAGTAGCGCCCAATGCTGTCATCGCTGACGCGGGTGACCAGCGCCGCTTTTCCGCCCAGCTTGCAGATACCAGCACCGATATTGGCCGACGACCCTCCAAGGGCGGCAGTGAATGTCACGCCATCTTCGGTCTTGGTTCCGGGTGGATCAGGAAAAAAATCCATACCAGCCCGTCCGATGATGACAAAATTGTTGGTCTTTATGCCGTCCATCAACCGCTTCATTTGCGGCCCACGGCGTTGCCGGCCTTGGCGCGATCAAGAACCTCTGGATATGGATAATTCAACCCCAACAACTGGCGTAGATCGGGCGATGCATTGGCGATGAAATCAGCAGGCAGGGCGGCTGGCATGTCTTCCAGCGGCTTTACCCATTTGGGGAGATAATTGATCAGGACGGCCGACCTGTCCTGATTGGATTTATTCGGCATCGCGCAATGCCAGGCAACGCCGTAAAACAGCGCGACATCACCGGGTTCACCCAGCATCCTTTCGCATCTGTCATAGAAATTGTCGGCCTCGGTTGGATAGCGCAATTCTTTCTGCGAACCGGGCACATAGGCAGTGGCGCCCGTTTCCTCGGTAAACGGGTCGAGCAGCACAGAAACCTGCGCATTCATCGGGAAAGAGCCGTTCAACCCGACAGGATGTGTCTCTGCCTTATGGAAATCCCAGTAGGGATAATCGACATGCGGTTCCTGCCCCGGCCCGCTGGGAAGAATCCGGTTGGCCGCGATGGACCCCATGATGAACTCTGTCCCCAGAAACTTGCGCAGGATTGTCATGATCACGGGATGTGCGGCCATGTCGGAAAATACATCGCCCTTGGCCAGCAGGTTCCAGACCCGACGCTGCAGGTTCAGTTTGCCGTTCGCTGCGGCCTGCCCCTGAAAGTGGGTCACAGTATCCGCCACTGCCGAATGTTCGTGGATGATGCTCCGCGCCTCTGCGATCTGATCGTCCGTGAACAGGCCCGAAATCAGAACTGCCCCTTTCCCGTTGAGCAATTCTTCAACGATGGTCGCTGGATAAGCATTCGTGGCGTCAAAGCGCAGCATTCAGACCCCCTTGCGCTGACGGCTGCGGGTGCTTTCCCATTCTTTATGGGCGGCGGTCACCTTTTCATGGTCTGACACATGCGGTGTCCCGACCTCCCACCAGGCATGGCCACCGGTGGTCCAGCCGTCATAGGGGTCAACCTTCATACAAATCACATATGTCCGGTCCGCCGCCTTGGCCCGCGCAAAGGCATCGGCAAGCCCAGCAGGATTATCCACTGTCTCTGCCAGCGCGCCCATGGCACGGGCATGGGTCTCAAAATCAACTTCGACCTGATGCGTTGCCGTTGGCGTATCAGCGATCAGATTATTGAAACTCTCGTTGCCCGTGTTGTTCTGCAGCTTGTTGATGACGGCAAAGCCGCCATTATCCAGCACCAGCACGATCATCTTCTTTTCGGTCAGAACGGATGAATAGATGTCCGAATTCATCAGCAGATAGGATCCGTCACCGGTAAACACGATCGTATCCCGCTCCGGCTCCATCTCGGCCTGCGCGATTCGGGCGCCCCAGCCGCCGGCGATTTCGTAACCCATGCAGGAAAAGCCGAACTCGACATCAACGGTGCCGATATCGAGGGTGCGCCAGTTGGCGGTCACCTCGGCGGGCAGCCCCCCAGCAGCGGCAACGACTCGGTCACGTTTGTGACAATGGGCATTCACGACCCCAATCGCCTGCGCGTATGAGGCGGGGCCATTGCCCACGCGGGTATTTTCGGCAACGTACTCGACCCACTTGGCACGCTCGGCCTGCGCCAGCGCTTTCCACGCATCAGCGGCCTTGTATCCGTCCAACGCCTGACCCAGCACATCCAGCCCCAGCTTCGCATCACCGACAACGGTCAGCGACATATGCTTCGCCGCGTCATGGCGGGCAACGTTCAACCCGATGATCCGGGCATCCTGCGCAAAGGCCGTCCAGGATCCGGTTGTGAAATCCTGCAGGCGCGTACCAATGGCAAGGATCACATCCGCCTGCTCGGCAATTGTGTTGGCGCTGTCTGATCCGGTCACGCCAATCGGGCCGATATTCAGCGGATGATCATCCAGAAGGTTGGCGCGACCGGCGATCGTTTCGACCACCGGAATGCCATGCGCCTCAGCAAATGCGGTCAGTTCTGCGACCGCCCCTGAATACTGCACACCGCCGCCTGCAATGATCATCGGGCGCTTGGCCCCGGCCAATACAGCGGCAGCATCGGTAACCTCTGCCACGTCAGGTGTCTGACGGCGAATGCGATGCACACGCTCCTCAAAGAAAGACAGCGGATAGTCATAGGTCCAGCCCTGCACGTCCTGCGGCAACCCGATAAACGCAGGGCCACAATCGGCGGGATCCAGCATGGTGTTCAACGCGGCTGGCAGTGACTGGATAATCTGCGCCGGATGGGTGATACGATCCCAATACCGGGTCACTGCCTTGAACGCATCGTTCAGGCCCAGCGCGGGGTTCCCGAAATGCTCCAACTGCTGCAGCACCGGGTCAGGCAGACGTGTCAGAAAGGCGTCGCCACACAGCATCAACATGGGCAACCGGTTGGCATGAGCCAGGGCAGAGGCGGTCAACAGATTGGCCGTACCCGGCCCGGCCGAGGCGGTGCAAAACATGAACCGGCGGCGCAGATATGCCTTGGCATAGGCTGCAGCGGCGAACCCCATCCCCTGTTCATTCTGGCCACGATAAAGCGGCAGGACATCCTGATGATCATACAGCGCTTCACCCAGACAGGTGACATTGCCATGGCCGAAAATGCCAAAACCGCCACCGCAAACACGGGTCCGCACGCCATCAATCTCGATGTATTGCGCGGCCAGATAACGGACGATGGCCTGCGCCACCGTCAATGTGATGGTTGACTGTCCCAAGCTGCCCTCCCCAAAGCGGCGGAATGAAATCGGCCAACATTCCTGTTGACCCGCGCTGCAACCAAAGATAACCATTTTGCAACCGGTTGCAATTGGTTTTTCGGGAGGGCCGCCGCAATGACCGACATACGGATCGGAATCGTCGGTGGCGGCTATATGGGCAAGGCGCACGCGGTTGCCTTTTCTGCGGTGGGGGCGGTTTTCAACACAGCACTTCGGCCAAAGCTCGAAATGGTCTGTGCCACCTCGCCAGACTCGGCCGAAAAATACCGGCAGGCCTACGGTTTTGCCCGCTCCACCTGCGATTGGCAGGATCTGGTCAATGATCCTGATGTCGATGCCGTTATCATCGCCTCACCCCAACATACCCATCGCGACATCGCGAAAGCTGCATTTGCGCTTGGCAAACCTGTCTTATGTGAAAAGCCGTTGGGTGCGACGCTGGATGACAGCCGGGCAATGCTGTCTGCAGCAGAGACGGCAAATGCGATCCACATGGTTGGTTTCAACTACATCCGCACGCCAGCATCACAGTTTGCCCGCCAACTAATCGCCGAGGGTCGGATCGGGCAGCTGACATGGTTTCGCGGCGAGATGACGGAAGATTTCTTTGCGGACCCGACCATTGGCGGCTGGCGTGGGCAGGGTGATGCCAATGGCTGCATGGGTGATCTTGCCCCACATATGATCAACGCCGCACGCGCACTGATCGGGCCGATTACCAGCCTCTGCGCAAGCGTTGAAACCGTACATCCCGAACGGGCAGGTGAAACCGTCACCAATGACGATCAGGCGCAAATGATGTGCCGGTTCGAAAACGGGGTGCAGGGGCATATGTTCTTCAGCCGTGTCGCGACAGGACGCAAGATGGGCTATGCCTATGAAATCCACGGCACCGCCGGGCATATCCGTTTCGATCAGGAAGATCAGAACGCGATCCATCTGTATACAACTGAAGGACCGGAATCTGAACGTGGCTTTCGCAAGATCCTGACCGGCCCGGCACACCCCGATTATCTGCCGTTCTGTCAGGGGCCGGGTCATGGCACCGGCTATCAGGACCAGATCATCATCGAGGCGCGGGATTTCCTGACCGCCATCCATGAAAACCGCAATATCTGGCCGACCTTTGCGGAAGGCCTCGAAGTCAATCGCATCGTCGCAGCCGTCATGGACTCAAGCCGGAAGCAGGCCTGGGTCAATGTGGCAGACTACTGATAAGGAACGATAGGAATGATCAAGATCGGCAATGCGCCCTGTTCGTGGGGCGTGGAATTCGCGGATGATCCGCGCAATCCGCATTGGCGCAAGGTACTGCAGGAAAACGCCGATGCAGGCTATACCGGGATAGAGCTGGGGCCGGTTGGTTTCATGCCGGAAGACCCCATCATTCTGGGCGATGCGCTGGAAGAATTCGGACAGGAACTGGTCGGGGGCGTGGTTTTCCGCCCATTCCACGATCCGAATAAATGGGACGATGTCATGGATGGGGCGGTGCGTACCTGCAAGGCGTTGCAGGCCCATGGGGCGCAGCATCTGGTGCTGATCGACAGCATATCGCCCCGCCGCGCACCGACCGCTGGCCGTGCGTCTGAGGCCGAGCAGATGGATGGTGCCGAATGGGCCGCATTCCGCGACCGGATCGCCACCGTGGCTCAGATGGGGGCCGGAGATTACGGGCTGACAGTGGGCATTCATGCCCACGCGGCGGGGTTCATCGATTTTGAACCGGAGCTTGAACGGTTGCTGGACGAGGTGGACGACAGCATTCTCAAGATCTGTTTCGACACCGGCCATCATTCCTATGCAGGGTTTGACCCGGTGGCCTTCATGAAACGGCATATGGACCGGATCAGCTATATGCATTTCAAGGACATTGATCCGGCGGTCAAGGCCGATGCAGTGGCCAACCGGACAGATTTCTACACGGCCTGCGGGCAGGGGATTTTCTGCAATCTGGGCGACGGCGATGTTGATTTCCCGGCTGTGCGGCAGGTGTTGCTCGACGCCGGTTTTGACGGCTGGTGCACGGTCGAACAGGATTGCGACCCGACAGGCGACACGTCGCCGATTGATGATGCGAGACTGAACCGCGCCTATCTACAATCCATCGGTTTCGAGGGGGCCTGAGCCATGGCAGTGCTGAATTGGGGTATGATCGGCGGCGGTGAAGGCAGCCAGATCGGACCGGCCCACAGGTTGGGTGCGCGTCTGGACGGGCTGTTCACTTTTGCAGCCGGCGCACTGGATCATCGTGCCGAACAGGGCATCGATTATGGCCGCAGTCTTGGCCTTGGCGACCGCGCCTATGGCAGTTGGCAGGACATGCTGGAAGCCGAGAAAAAGCGCGGCGACAAGGTTGATCTGGTCACGGTCGCGACGCCCAATGCGACCCATTTCGAGATAACCAAGGCCTTTCTTGAAAACGGATTTCACGTGCTCTGCGAAAAGCCCATGACAATGACCGTCGAGGAAGGCGAAGAGATCGTGGAGATCGCCAAGAAAACCGGCAATATCTGTGCAGTCAATTATGGCTACACCGGCTATTCACTGGTCCGGCACATGCGCGCCATGATCGCACGTGGGGACATTGGCAAGGTCCGTCTGGTCAACGCCGAATTTGCCCATGGTCACCACGCTGACGCCACCGATGCAGACAATCCCCGCGTCCGTTGGCGCTATGATCCCGCACAGGCGGGCGTGTCGGCCCAGTTTGCCGATTGCGGTATTCACGCGCTGCACATGGCCAGCTTTGTCACCGGACAGGAGGTGACGAAACTGTCAGCGGATACCGTTTCCTGCATTGATGTGCGTACGCTTGAAGACGACGCCATGGTCAATTTCCGCATGGATGGTGGCGCGGTTGGTAGGCTTTGGACGTCTTCCGTCGCCATCGGCCGCCAGCATGGGCTTGGCATTCAGGTTTTTGGCGAAACCGGCGGGCTGCGCTGGAGCCAGGAACAGCCCAACCAGCTGTACTATATGCCACTTGGCGGTCGTCTGCAGGTGATCGAACGTGGAGAGGTGAACCTGTCACCCGAGGCGGACCGGACAACGCGCGTCACCATCGGTCATGCGGAAGGGATGCCGCTGGCATTTGCCAATATCTATACCGATCTGGCCGAAGCGATCAGCGCCCGCAAAGAGGGGCGCGTGATGGACCCGGCGGCGAACCTTTACCCCCGGGCAGAAGATGGCCTGAGGTCCATGGCGGCTGTCTATGCCGTTGCTGAATCGGGGAAAAATGAAGGTGTCTGGCTGGATGCACGACCACCCATGTTTCGTTGAAGCTGCCTATGAAAACGGGCGTAAGGTACCCCGTTCGACAACATGACACGCAAACAATCGTGCTTCTGGATAGCGTGTGTCGTCTTTCAATGATGCCTCAATCAACTCGATCGAAGAGGCGATAATCTGTTTGATCGGGTTGTGGATGGTGGTCAGGTTGATGTTCGCCCACCCCGCCATTTCCATGTCGTTAAGGCCAAGAATGCCGATATCATCTGGCACTTGCAGGCCAGCCGACTGGATTGCCGACAACGCGCCAATCGACAGCACGTCGTCACCGCAAAAATAGGCCTCTGCCGGGGTTTCCCGCAGCAGGCGCCGCATTTCCGCGCGGCCCGCATCGAAGGAATAAGAGTCGGCAAACGTGACAGTCATTTTGACATCGGGGTTTGCGTTGTTGACCTCTGCAAAACCCTTTAGCCGGTCCTGTGTCGATGTCGCTGTTTCCGGCCCGCCCAGAAACGCGAGCCGCCGGTAACCGCGCGCAATCAGCGTATTGGCGGCCATGCGCCCGGCTTCGATATTGTCAATGCCAAGCACATTCACCTTGGGGCTGGCCGAATGGCGCCCAAAAGAGTGGACTACAGGCACACCGGCATCACGGAACCCTTCGGCGAAGGCGACAGGTAAGGTCGATGACGCCACAATGACACCGTCCACAGAATAGGCGCGCAGCATACGGATTGAGTTTTCCGGATCTACTTCGTCAGTGAGATTGACCAGAAGTGGGCGCAAACCGCGCTCTTGCAAGCCCTTTGTAAAACGGTCGAATACCTCAAGAAAAATCGGGTTGTGGAAATTGTTGGACACCAGCCCGATCAGTTTGGTTCGCCCGGTCGTCAGCGACGATGCCAGCGCATTTGGGCTATAGCCCAACGCCTCCGCTGCTTTTTGCACTTTGGCGCGGGTCTTTTCAGAGACGGACGCACCCTCCGTATAGGTACGCGAGACCGCAGAGCGCGACACCCCCGCGCGGGCTGCAACGTCTTTGAGTGTCACGGCCAAGCTGCGTTCTCCTGTGTCAGTTCAAGGGTCTTTATCCAATTTCGAAGCACCAAGCCAGCCCGTGATGATGACACCTCTGCTACGCTGCGCCTTCGTATTCAGCACCTGTCTTGGCACCCGTGATATAGGCCACGACATCTTGCCCGTCAGTCTCTTCCTTATTGAGATTTGCGACAATCCTGCCGCGTCGGAACACGATGATGCGGTCCACGAGGTCAAAGACCTGCCGCATATTATGGCTGATCAAGATCAGGGGTTCGCCCTGTTCCTTGAGCGTACGGACAATGTTTTCAACTTGGGCAGTTTCCTGCACGCCAAGTGCCGCTGTCGGTTCGTCCATGATTGTCAGCTTGGACCGAAAGCTGGCTGTCCGGGCAATGGCCACACATTGCCGCTGTCCGCCCGACATCCGTTCGATTGTATTGTTGATGTTGGGGATCTTCACGCCAGTCTTTTGCAGCGCGTCGATCGTGTCCTGACGCATGGCCTTGTAATCAAGAAACCGAAACGGGCCTAGCCAATTGAATTTGGTCTTTTCGCGGCCCAGGAAAAGATTGTCGGGCACATCCAAGTGGTCAGCCAAGGCGAGTGTTTGAAACACTGCCTCGATACCCGCCTCACGGGCGTCAAGAGGACCCGCGAAGTTGACGGGTTTGCCGTCAAAGATCACCTCACCTCGTGTGCGCTGTTCCACCCCGGTGATCTGACGGACGAATGTCGATTTGCCCGCGCCATTGTCCCCCATGATGGCGACATGTTCACCTTGTTTCAGGATGAAATCCGCGCCTTCCAGCGCATGCACACCACCGTAGTGTTTGGTCAGGTCGCGGGTTTCCAGAATGATATCCGACATGGTTTTCCCCTCAGGCCGCTGACGCTGCGCGTTGTTGTCGCCACTGGTCAAGGACCACCGCACTGATGATGATCGTGCCCATCGCCATCAACTGATAGAAGGCGTCAAGTTTGATGTATGTGAACCCTGACTGGATCGCCCCGAACACCATCGCACCCAATACCGTACCAATGATAGAGCCACGCCCACCGGTCAGGCTGACGCCGCCTATGACGGCCATCGCAATGGCGAAAAGTTCATAGAACTGGCCCATGCCTGTCTGTGCGGTAAGGTTCTTGGAGCTCAGAATAATGGCCGCAAACGCCGCCAGCATCGATGCAATCATATAGACCAGCACCTTGTGCCGCTTGACATTGATGCCAGACATGCGGGCCGCATCCTCGTTCGATCCGATGGCGTAGGTGTGTTTGCCGTAGACCGTGTATCGCAAGGCGATGTGACACAGGACGGCCAGCAAGATAAACCAGACGACCGGCATCATACCAGACCCCAGCCAGGCAAAGCTTTCCGTGGGAAAGGACACCGGCTGGCCCTTGGTCCACCATTGGGCGATACCCCGGCAGATCAGGAACATACCCAATGTCGCGATGAAGGGCGGGATGCGTGTGAATGCGATGAGTGAGCCGTTGATTGCGCCGATAAACGCGCCGAAGCAGAGACCGACGATCACAGGGATAATCACCGGAAGGTCAAACGCCCAGTCACCAAACACCGCCTTGGGATTTGGGTTACCGTTGACCAGTTCGGTCTGGGCAAATGACATAACAATCATCGCCGCCGCCCCGACCAACGGACCTGAAGACAGGTCAATCCCACCAGAAATGATCACCTGCGTCACGCCCAGTGAAATGATGCCGATAATGGCAACTTGCAGGATGATGATCCTCAGACGCGCTTCGTTGAAGATTGAATTGAACCGGTCCTGCGTATCGAAGAGGAAGCTCTGCCCGTTCATATAGGGAAGCACTTGCCCCAGAATCTCGAAAATCACGATGATGATGATCAGCGCAATAAAGATGTTCAGTTCATTCGGCCAGGACCGCTTGGACTTGTCGTAAGTCAGCCCCCCGACACCATGCGATGCTTCTGCCAATGACCCGCTCCTCTGTCGTCGATGTCAGTCGTGCGCTCTGGGCGCGTCAGAGCGCCCAGAGCCGTGTTCATCAGTTCTTGCTGAGGAAGTCGTCGATGTTGTCTGGCGTGACCAGTTGGAAGGGGATGTAGACCTTCTGGTCAACGTCTTCCCCGCGGGCCAGTGCCAATGCGGCATCGACCGATCCTTCACCCTGACCGAACGCATCCTGAAATACCGTCGCGTCCAAATCACCGGCCTGCATGGCGACAAGTGCGTCTTGCGTGGCATCAACGCCCACAACCACGACATCATCCATTGAGACCCCATTGGCTTTCATCGCCTGGATCGCGCCAATCGCCATTTCATCGTTATTGGCAAAGACCACGTCGAAGGACTCGCCCGATGACAGCCAGTTGGTCATCAGATCCTGCGCCTTGTCCCGCGACCATTCGGCGGTCTGGCGGTCGATGATGTTGACAAAGTTGCACATATCCATACCGAGGACATCATCGACGTCCTTGGTCCGCTGCACGGCGGCCTGGTTGGATAACTGACCCATCAAGAGGTAACCGTTGGCGCCCCCTGCCTTGCCGGCAGCGCGCAGCATCTTGCACGCCTCGAACGCGGCCAGTGTGCCCGATTCAATCTCGTTCGATGCCACAAACGCCTGATTGTCTGGCAACGTGTCCACGTTGATTGGTTCGCGGTTCACATAGACAAGCGGAACACCAGCTGCCGCGGCCGCTTGCGACATGGCCTCGGTCGCTGACGTATCGACAGCATTCACAATGATCGCATCAACGCCGGATGCGATAAAGTTGTTGATCTGGTCCAACTGTTTGGCCACATCGTCGGTCGCATCTTCGACCTGCAGATCGACGCCGTCGATGCCAGCAGCATAATCAACCATGCCGTTTCGCATCACGGTCAGAAAGTTGTCATCAAAGCGCGCGATCGAAGCGCCGATAGTTTCCGCCATCGCCGTGGTGCCGATCAATGCTGTCAAACCAGCGGTCAGTAGTAGTTTTTTCATGGTTTCCTCCCAGAAAACGTGCCCGGCACACGCAACAAAAAGACCGGGACCCCTTTTGGGGGCGATGATTTCACCTCAATTCATGATGCAATCCGTGTCAGATACGCGATCTCGACGAGGTTTTGGGTCGCCGTGGGGCGGCTAGTATTTGAATGCAGGTCATGTGCACGAACTGGCACTGCCATTGATGCATCTGCACTGTTGTAATCTCCAGAGATTTGACAACCGATTTCACTGGCCAATTCAGTCATTTGACCGCGCCTTTCGGCAGATACTCTAGTGTAGTTTCGCGCATTTTGCAGCATACCGGCTGCATCCCCCCGGACATATTTCGACCGTTATCGGAATCACCTTAGAGCCGATGGAGTGTTTTTGCAACCGGTTGCATTTCTCGGTGTGATGAGTGGAACGTGACCTGCTCTGACAGTCGTTTTCGCTTATCGTGCCAGTTCGAACTTTCTTGAGACGTCGGTCAATTGGCCGCCTTCGACCAAAACTTCTTTCGGCGCCGGGTGGCTGATAAAGTAAATCGGGCTGGCGGTGATGCCGTAGGCACCACTGGCATGAACAGCAACGATATCACCTTCACTTAGATGTGGCAGCATGACACCACTGGCCAGCCTGTCGATTGATGTACAAAGCGGACCAACAAGATTGATCTTTTCGTCCGCCTCACCACCGCCGACGCGATGCATCTGATAGTTGCGATGGATGACCATACCAAAATGCCCGGACGCAGGCAGATGATTATTCATGCCACCATCGCAGATACCAATCTTGGTGCCGCGAGAGTCCTTGATCGTGACCACGCTCGTCAAAAAGTAACCCGCTTCGCCAACAAGGTAGCGACCCAACTCAAGGATCAATTGCGTTTTGGCAAAACGGTCCTCGGATCGGAAGTGATCCAGTTCGGGACCGATAACGCTGGCCACATCGGTCAGATCCAGCGGTGTATCACCAGCGTGATAAGGGATGCCCAAGCCAGACCCAAATACCAGCTTTTGCGGAGTGATGTCATAAGCTTCGCACAGCTCGCGAAAAACGGACATGAAGATGCGATAGTTTTCGCAGATCGCATCTGGCTTCAGACATTGCGTTCCCGAGTAGATATGTAGCCCGACCACCGACAAATTCGGAAGCGCCAGTATCTGTGGCAATTGTTCTGCCGCGTCTTCAATATCAATCCCGAACGGGCTTGGCCGACCAGCCATGTGATCGCCAAATCCTTTGGGAACTGAGGACGGCGCGATGCGGATCAGAATGTTCTGAATCTTACCTGCCTCGCCCGCAACACGGTTTGCGGCGATGGCCTCATGCACGCTTTCCACGACCAGTTCGCCCACATCGCCGTCGATGGCCTCTGCGATTTCGGCGTCACGCTTTCCTGGCCCTGTAAAACTGGCCTGTGCTGGCCCCCAGCCAGCCTGTCGGGCCAAACGAAACTCGCCAATCGAAGACACGTCAACATACTCAACACGCTTCGCCAGCCATTCGAGCAGTCCGGGGTTCGGATTGCATTTCATCGCGTAACTCAGGCTGAACCACCGGCCCAATGTGCTTTCGATTTCGGCGATGCGCGTCTCGATTGCATCAGTCAAATAGACATAGGACGGCGTGCCGAACCGTTCGGCAGCCTCGGAGAGACACGCGTCAAGCCTGTTCATTTCAGGACTGGTTTTCGACAAGCTGAACAATCCGCGATGGCGTGTCGAAGTTATCCAGGGTGACGTCGGCCGGATGTACTTCGATCCTGGCGGTTTCCTCAACAAATCCGATGACGTTCATCATGGCGACGGAATCAAGTATCCCTGACGAAAACAGCTCGGTTTCGGCATCAATACCGTCATCAAGGTTCAGTGTTTCTTTGAGATAGTCAATCAGCTGTTGGGTAGTCAGCGCCATTGGCAATAAGTCCTTGAATGGAAAGGGGTCGTGTTATGAAGCCGTATTGTGACTTTGGGTCTTCGATTCTGCAATGATGGCGGGGCGGTCCAGCTTTCCGCTGGCGGTACGGGGCATGGCACCCTGCCAGTGATGGATATGACGCGGAATCATGTAAGGCGGCATAACCTTGCGGCAATGGCCGGTCAGGGCCGCCTGATCAAAATCATCAATCGTCGTTACCGCTATGTGCACCACCTGACCCAGATCATGATCCTCTACTCCGTAGGCCACAACATCTGCAACAAGCCCGCTGCGCGATACCAGGTCCTCCACCTCGGTTGGGCTAAGCCTGAAGCCACTGGTCTTGATCATGTCGTCCACGCGTCCCACGAACCACAAATCGCCATCTTCATCCACGCGCACCAGATCGCCACTATAGACGACATCGGCGTCGCCAATCAGATCATGCAATTCCGGGCACGGACGGATCTTTTCGCGGCTGAGTTCCGGCTGTTGCCAATACCCCAGACTGACAAGCGGACCCGCATGCACCAGTTCGCCTTGCTCGCCCGGCCTGGCGCGGCCTTTGCCGTGCTGGATCACAAACACCAGCGAATTGGGGACCGCTTGGCCTATCGATCCCATCTTTTCGGCAAACTTGGCCGGCGGCAGGTATGTGGATCGGAACGCCTCGGTCAGCCCATACATCAGAAAGATATCGACACCCGGAAAGACCATTGGCATCTTTTCGAGGATATCAGGTGGGATTTTCCCACCAGTATTCGTGATCAACCGCAGTGATGGCAGGTCCGATGGCGCGTTGTCGAGCAGTCTGACGACCTGGTTCCAAAGAGGCGGCACCCCCGCAAATCCGGTGACATCGTGGGTCTGGATCGCCTTCACAACCTCGGTCGGCATCACGACCGGCTGATGCACCACGCTGCCTCCGATCAACAACATGGTTGTCAACTGGTTCAACCCCGCATCAAAGCTGTAAGGTAAAACCGACAACAAACGGTCCGTGTCACGCAGTCCCAGGTATTCAACAACGGTTTCCGCACCGATCCGGATATTACGATGGCTAAGCATCACACCTTTCGGCATTCCGGTGGAGCCTGACGTATAGATGATCATCGCCAGCTCGGTATCGGTTTGTTCCACCTCCGCAGATGTGTCGGTTTTAGTCTGATCGCTCCACAGATCATACGCACCTTCGGCACCCGATTTGCCCTCTACAAGAATACCGAGGAGCCCATCTGGTATCTTGCCGTCAGACAATCCTTTCAGCGCGGTGGTATTTGTAATCAGGGCCCGCGCGCCAGAGTCCTTAGCAACATAACCAAGCTGCTCTGCTGTCCATTGCGTGTTCACGTTGACGACGACGGCCCCGATTTTGGCCGCACCAAACATGGCCACAGCCTCTTCGATGCTCTTGCGAAGATGGACGATGACCCGGTCGCCGGACTGCACCCCGATCCGCGTCAGATAGTCAGCCACCACATCTGCCTCGAACACAAAATCTGCATAACTCACCGAACGCTTCGCATCGATAAGCGCTGTCTTTTCAGCGTTCGCTGGCAGATTATCGGCAAGCAGTCTGTAAACCGTCCCGGTCATCTTCACGGCTCTTCTTTCTTGTCGTCGGGCTTTTCTGCCGGTTTGGCGAACATAGCCAAACGCGGATAGACTTTGGCCGGAGAGCCAATGACGGTGGAATCCGATGGGATGTTGGTACTGACAGCCGTGTTTGCACCAATGCGCACACGATCACCGATCTTGATGTTGCCCAGCACGGTGGAATTCACGCCGATAAACACGTCATCACCAATGACCGGCGCACCATCGCCCATATTGGTCCCAATGGTCACGTTATGCATCACCCCACACCGATCCCCGATCACCACATCGGGGTGCAGCGACAGACTGCCCTCTGCGTGGATGATGTGGAAATCCTCGCCCAGCTGGACCTGCGGCGGAATCCATACCTTCGTCACGTTGAGAATGAAGATTTTGAAGGTGGCGTATATTTTGTTGGCAATCCAGCGGGCCACCGGATTCTTAAGGTGAATTGCCCAATGACCAAACCGGTAAATCGCCAACGACACAAATGCGGGCTCGAACAGAGACCGCCCATGACGTTCATAATCACCCTTCAACACTCGGAACACGCGGTTGCCTCCAACCTTGGTCGCCACGACAGCGGGACACATTTCACAGGCGCCTTCATTCGACAAGTATTTTGGGCCGCCACAGTTCGGTTTGACAGCAGCTCGTTGCGCATTTCAGACAAGCGATGGGTGATCATCGGGGGGGCCTGTATCATTGCGGCAGCAGATCCAGCGTGCACTGAACCTCCTCCCAATCCACGCGAAACCTTGTATCGGTGCCTTCGGCGACGACAAATGCAAAGCTCTGGCCTTGTCGGTCGGTCACCATCTTCAACGTGGCAACAACACGTTCAGGCGGCTGGATCACAAATAGCGTCGCGTCCGGTGGCATCGTTGCAAGACCGTGCGCGAGATGGCTGCCCTCAATCCCGGCGATGACTTTGGCCTCTCCGCAGACGTCTGCAATTTCATCGACGGTCGCCGCCGTCGGGTCAAGGACATGAAACCCATAGGTTTCTGCCAACTGATCGGCAATTTCGCGTTCGTTTTCGAGAACCCGTTCGTCACCTGTGCTCCCGCGCAGGATGAACACACCGGGCAAAGGCGCAACCTCGCGACCCGCCAATATGCGTTTGCGTAAATCCCGGGCCCGTTCTGCTTTTCCTTCGTTATTGGGCAAATCTTCGAACAGCACCAACTCTTCGAAATGCACATACTGTCGGCGTAACGGTCTCATACCCAACAATTCTTCGTAGCGCGGAACATGACCTTTGGGCGGTGGCGCGGTTGTGACGGTTTGACCTTCCGGTTCCGCCAGCAGGTGTGTCAGGCAATCCTGACGCAGCCAAGTACCAAACCAGCGGTTGCCGATCCAGCTTTCATACATCACGCCACGCAACACATCGGTCGGAACCGCGTAGGTCAAAGATTTCGACGTGCGCGCACGCAAATGCCGCTGCCGCCCGTCCGCGTAAAGTACCCCATCTACCAGGTCGACATTATTAAGGCGATAACCAAAGGTCGGCTCCTGCTCCACATCAAATTCACCGCGAAAAGACCTGATCACGGCGTCAGGTGGTGAAAACTCAGTGCCCCTGATGCGCTCGATCTGATCTGGCAAAAAAAAAGCTGGCGGAACATGACTGAGACCGCCAGGCGCAACTTCCCATTTATCAGCATCTTTCGACAGGATATCGGGAATGGGCCGGCGCAACAGGCTGCGTATCTTCCCGTGCAAAGGTCTGAACGAAATCATATTGTGGCTTCAGTCATAATAAACTTGTTTTAATGCGATGTAGACTAGGCAACATGGTGACTGGTGTCCAGTTGCAGCCGTCTACGGTGCAGAACTTGTGTTGCGCTGACTGCCCGCCTCGTGGAGATCCTGAACCAGCCAAGCTTCAGGTGCCTTCCACCATCTTCCGAAACGTCTCATTGCCACTGACCAGTTCATCGTAGGTTCCGCTCGACACAACCCGACCATGTTCCATCAGGTATATTTGGTCGCAATCCTTGACCGTTGTTAGCCGGTGCGCGATCAGGATCACAGTCTTGTCGGCGCGAATATTGTGAACAGCCTCCATCACAACACGCTCAGTGATATTGTCGAGCGCGGAGGTCGCTTCGTCCATGATCAGTAGGCTTGGGTTTGTATAAAGGGCACGCGCGATCCCAATGCGCTGGCGCTGACCGCCAGAAAGACGCACACCCCTTTCACCCACCATTGTGTCATACCCCTCGGGCAGTTCATCAACGACAAAATCATGGAGCGCGGCAACCTTAGCCGCCTTCTCGACAGCGTTCATGTCAATCTGATCTTGCGGAACACCAAAGGCGATGTTGCGAGCAATATTGTCATCGACAAGATAGATTTCCTGCGGAACGTATCCGATGGTGTTTTGCCAGGCACGCCGGTTGTCGTCCGTAATCTCAACCCCATCGACGCAGATTTGTCCGTCCTGTACGGGAAGCAAGCCTAGGATCAGGTCGATCAGCGTCGTCTTTCCGGCACCCGTACCACCGACGATGCCAATAGTTGTGCGCGACTTGATCTGCATGTTCAGCTGATGAAGGGCCTGCCGCTGCGCTTCGTCGTAGCTAAACCCGATATCGCGCAGTTCCAGCATCTCGTTCAATTGCAGAGCTGGTCGATCAGCTGCCTGATCAGCCTCGATATCAGCCACTTCGATGGGGAAATCTGCGTTGTATTCATCAACGATGTGGTTGAGTAATACTTCGCCACCGCGCACAGACACCAGACTGTGGTAGATTTGCTGGATCGCCGGCAAAATGCGGATCACCGCAAACGCAAAGATACCAAGCGTCGGGATGATAGCGACCAAATCACCACTACTCCGCAGAAGCAAAACGAGAATGAGGGTCAGCATGATGCCAAACGTCAGCGCCTCAAGCGCATAGCGCGGCAACTCGCCAAGCGTCTGGTTGCGGGCTGCATACTTTGCATGATCAAGCGCGGGTGCTTTGAATTGGCGGGTGTAATTCTCCTCCAAGCCCATCAACTTGACCTCTTTGAAGCCGCCGGTCGCCTCACCCACGATCCTGTACTTCTGGTCGCTCGCCAACAGCCTGCGCCGTCCTGCATTGTGAATGATCGGGCGCAAAGCCAGATACAGCGCGGCATAAGACCCGCCCAGCAACCCGGCTGACAACAACGATACCAAGGGATCGACAACGATCAGGAAACACACAATCGCAAGCGCCGATATAGTCCCTGCGATGATCCGCAGCAGCGGAACGATCACGGTAAAGACCAGATAATCCATCTCGCTCAGCACATTCCGCGCAATCTCGGCGCTGTTTTTGGTCAGGAACCACGCGTAGGGCTGGTAGAGGTAGATACGAAGCAATCGACGCGCCAGCGCATAACCACGCATGTTGGCGAACCGGATCAATGTAAATGCGCTCAGCGCCTTCACACCCAGACTGGCCAACACAATGCAGAATACGGCCACCGACATGGCAATCAGAAAAGCGTAGGTCGATTGAAACGCGAAGTATTCGTAAATCCAGCCCAACATCGCGTTTTCGGTCACGCGATCTGGATCAGCCAGAAGGTTCAGAAACATCAAAACGGATGAGATGCCAATGATTTCTGCAAAGGCCACAAAAACCATCATCAGCATCAAAAGGTAAAAGCCGCGGCGTTCTTTAGCGTCAAATAGCGAAAGAACCTTGGCGTATGTCTTAATCATGATACCATTCTGCTTTGCGACACTTGGTGTAAAATGTACTAAAAAATTTTGGCCTTATCCGATGGTGATAGGGCGTTTTATGCCGAAAGTATAGCGGTCAGGCAGGTTTCTCAGAACCGCCTGTTCTATCAGTTTACCGCAGACATTAGCGACAAGAGCGGCCTGTAAACTCCTGACATTTTTCCGATAGGTTCGACAAGGGAAGTAGTCGGCCCCCGACTTCCAATCTGGATGCGGCGGGTCGGGTACGGCATTGGCATATGATGTGGGTGACTTTGCGATGAAGTATATCTGAACCGAGCTTAAGGGTGCTCCTGCCGCCTCGATCCCAATCACAGTGTGCAGAAGCGCTTGAACGTTCCAAACGACAGCCATGGTCTGTTCTCTGACGATGAGTGCAGGCGGCATCTGTTCGAAACGACTCTCGGTCGTCGCATCCACGAAGTCTCAGTCTCAGTCTCAGTCGCAGCCAACGCTTGGCCATTGATGCCAGTCTGATTCAGCCGGGCGCCAAAATGCAACGCGAAGCCGCAAGGAGAGCTGTATGCCTCGGTCACTGACCTGCGCATCCGGCCAGCTCCGAGCGTGGGTATCTCGATACGCCGAATGAGGCTGCCATTGGTGCTGCTAGCAAGTTCGAATCCAAGTGCACATTCCATTCCAAACTGGCCTGTTAGCGATGGATACCCCAAGGGCGAGACACTCAAACGCACCTGCCAGCTCGCCCGTTAAAGGCCAACTGTAGCCCGAAAGCCGAAGCCAGCGATATCGCAAAAACCTGCCAATAGGACATACCGACAAAATGGGTGGCGTGGGGTCAGGGAGTGCACAAGGGACAATCAGCAGTTGGTTCAACTCGACGGCAAAGTCGTGTCATCGGCCAAAGGGTTGAAGCCGCCCAAAGACATGGCCTTCCACCTTAACCTTGACCGCATCCGCGATGACATCAATGCTATCGTTCACTGCTACAGCCCTTGGGTAACCGGATTTGCCAGTGCTGGGCTTGAGATATAGTGCTTGACGGTCCAGACAATCGAGAAAATAGGGCGCATGCCGCTTATGCCGCTGTCATCCGATGGGGGGTTACAAACGAACGTGGAGATGATACCCGTCTTCAAGGATACCAGCATCCGCGCCACCGTACTGGCCAATCACGGCACGATCGGCGCTTGCAAGACGCTGATCGCAGCGTAATATCTGGCAGAGAATATTGAGGAGACCGCACATATTGCATATTTCCGCGGCACGTTGATGGCCGCCCATGGCAGGACCGAAGCGGACCTGCCACACTATGGCACAGCACGCGATGCAGAGATCGCAAAAGCGACAATATAAGCGGATATCTATTCGGCTCTTCATGCGGTTGGCGAGGGGCCGAAATCAGCCGCCAATAGCGCCAACTGAGAGCAAATATCAAGTGTGTCTGGAAACCCCTGCAGAGGGTATCTCAAGACTGATGGTGGTTTTTTCGGGCGGTTCTCTGCTCAAGTCTTCGCCAAGCAGTACCGACCAGATAGTACATGAAGTAATAGCTACTCTTGATCAGGTCCAATTCTTCCATTTGCCGGTAGACGCGCCATGTCCCAACTGCTGCCTGAAGCTTATTGGCAGATAGTGATGTTGAACGACGTCGGTAGGTTGCCAATGTACCAGGAACCGCTTGGGCCTTATCACCTGCGCGCAGCAGTTTGAGCCATAGGCCGTAATCCTGACGTCTGCGCGCAGTCGACATTTCAACTTTGCCAAAGACTTGGGTATCATACATTGCTGTCAGGCAGCCGATAACATTCCGTTTGAGCAAGGTCTTGTAGGTTATGCAGCCAGGTACATTGACATGTCCCAGATATGCACCTCGATCATCAACAATGTTGTACGCGGCATAGGTCAATCCCACGCCTGTTTCCATCATCGTTGCAGTTTGTGTTGCCAACTTCTCAGGTTCCCAGAGATCATCCGCATCAAGAAAAGCAATAAATCGGCCCTGAGCCGCCCGGATCGCCCGATTACGTGCCTCGCCTGCGCCCATGTTTTTTGGCTGTACCTCAACAAACACGCGACCGTCCTTTGCAGCGATTCCCGTGAGGATTTTCACTGTCTCATCCTGCGAGGCATCATCCACAACACGCCACTCCCAACGGGCTGCTGTTTGTGAAAAGATGCTGTTATATGTTTCGGAAATATAGGCTGCACTGTTAAATGTCGGCGTCACGATCGTTACCAGAGGCGTGTCGCTTGTCATTGGCTATCTTCTTTTCGGGGCATGTTGATCAGCGTCAGTCGACCTTATACTTTGCGCAAATGATACAAGTTAACGGCAATGATGGAAAACTTCAAAAGGTCCAGTTAACTTCGTCTCATGAGTACAGACATCCCGATCTATAGAGCGCGGTTGCGAGAAGCGCAAAATCTGTTTCGCAACAACGAAAAGGTGCGCGCATATGAATTTGCTCAGGCCTTACTAGCCGAATTTCCTGATGCACCAGATATCAGGAGGTTTTTTGAAGCTGTCGCTCGCGCAAATCTGGCCACGGCTTGGACCTTGGCGCGCGACGAAGATCATGAAATGGCAATCTACTATGCGCGTTCGGTAGTGAAAAATGAGATCCAGAGGGTGAGCGCGCTGAGGGTTATATTGGAAGCCGCGCGGGCCGGCTACGATTCGCAAAGCAGAGCGTCCTTGTTACACAGCATTTGCCACGATGACCCAACGAACACCCTATATTGGGGTGAAATCGCGCTTTGCATAAAGTCCTTGCCGGCCAATGAGGAGAGCATCGAGATCGCCTTCGAAGCGCTTTCGGTCTTGCCTGGGCACGACGAAGCACTGCAAGGTCTTTCACATTTGATTTCATCCTACGAGACCACAACTGCTGCCGCGCCAAGCGCGGATGGGGCGTTGTAATGAGGGACCTGCTACCGCCTGAGCTTTTGCAGGCACTCAAAGAACGGCTTTCAAAACATCTACCTGATGATGCAGATGCCGATAGCCGCCGTTTGGCCTATGCCGCTTTGCGGCGCGAGGTTGCCGATAACAAATTTGGCACGTCAAGTGGCAGAGGCTACGAAACACGCTTGGCGGCTGAATACGTCATCAATGATGCAGAGCAAGCATCGGGCGATTCAAAAAAAGACATAAATGCCGCACTCGATCCATGGAGCTTGCTCGATCCGACATCACCGGACTATGTCCTTAGCGATAAGAGGCCTGCCGCCGCCATTTTTCCAACGACCAGGCGCAATCGCATCTATCCAATGTCAGGTCTGAGAGCATGTTCACAGCGTCTAGCGGTCATCCTTAGCCTTTGGTTGCACAGCCTCAATCGCGAAGCGTCACAGGATCGCATTGGATACGTTTGGCTGGTGCTCGACCCGCTCATACAGATTATGGTCGTCTGCGCGGTTCCGTTGTTGATTCAGCCAAAGATAATTTTCGATATGGCCGTCTTCCCGTTTTCAGTTATCGGTGCTTGTTTTTGGCTGGTCTTCAGAACGGCTGTAATCAGTTCAATGACCGGTGGAGGCGTCTTGAAATCGCAGCTGGAGCATCCCAGCATCAGACGTTTTGACATCATGGTTGCGCGTGCCTTCAATGGATTGATTACCTATTTTTTCGCGGCTCTTATTCTGCTTGGTTTTTCGATCTTTATCGGTCTGACAGACGGCCCGCAGCACTTTCCGTTCCTGATAGGGCTGTTTCTGACGAGCTGGATCATGGGTATCAGCTTTGGCGTTATTGCCAATTCAATCATCGGGCTTTATCCGGGCGTGCGCCGCGTGATTGTCTACGGCCTACGTTTCATCGCGCTGACGTCTGGGTTGTTTTATGTACCTGAACAACTGCCAGAACGAGTCGCCGAAGTGATCCTCTACAATCCCCTTTTGCAAATCATCCAGCTTGCGCGGACACATTGGTTTTTTGAATACACGACAATGGATGCCAGCCTGCCATATATCTTCTTCTGGGCAATATCCTTAGTACTGCTTGCCTTGGTCTGCCTTGTGATTGACGAAAGTCGGCTCGACACGGTGCGTGCATGAGTATTGCTCTTAAAGACGTGTCGCTGTCGGTGCTGCAAGGCGGCAAGCAGCTGCGCGTAATTGAAAATACCAATCTGACCATACCGAAGAGGAACATGGCACTGATCGGTGAATCGCGCGTGGCGGTTGTTGCTATGCTGGACCTGTTATGCCGTCGTCTTATACCCCAGCGCGGTGCCATACATTTTGGGGGTACTGTTTCGTGGCCGATCGGTCGGACTGGCCCCTTCTCAGTAGCGACCACAGGCACTCAAGCCATCTCGCATTTTGCGACGGTTTACGGTTTTGATCGCAATCAGGGCCTTGCATTCATGACGGCGGAATTTGCCGCACCAGAGCTTTTCACTGAACCACTAGCAAGATGGCCGGCGGCCATGAAGATTCAATTTTTCATGCTCATGGCTATGATGCCTGCGTTCGATGTCTACCTGATCGACAGCAGCTTCGTTATGCCGGAAAATGTAGCATTCACTCGGCGGTTTCTCGAGTTATACAACCTTAGATGCCGGGAAAAAACGACGCTTATTACTGCGCGCCAGACCAAAGTGTTGCATGCGTTGTGCGATAGCGCTTTGGTTATCGCAGATGGCATGGCTTATCTGGAGGACAACTTGGAGGCAGCGCTCGCGGTGAGCAACAAAAAGACTCTGGAAGTCGTGATGGAGGAAGACAGAATTGAAACGATTGATGATGGGATCATATTTTAGTTTTGGCGGCTTTGCTCAAGCGTTTTTTCCATCACCGAATACATCTTCTTGGCGGGAACTGGCTCAAGCAATTGTGCATTCTTTGCGATGTAGGTTTCGCGGGTTACCTGCAACCGTGCCCAAATGGGCCCCTGGCAACGGAAATCCTCTATGCAGTCCAGCAACTCTTGGGGCGAATTTGCGATTGCCGAGACACCCATCTCATGCAGTTTAATTGGAACGATACCGTCATCAAAGTTGCAGGCGATAACATTCGTTCCCAGCAAGGCAGCCTCGAGCCCAACATTCGAAAACCGGGTGATCAAGATATCAGCGGCGCTCAAGGTTTGAGGTAGGTTCAGCCTTTTAAGCTCCGAAACAGCGGCATTTGTTCGCTCTAACTCGGCAAGGAATTCTGGGTAGCCAGATTTTGCTGTCGGATGCAGGCGCACACCAAGGTGGACATTTTGAAGACACCGCACACTGCCGGCCAAGGTCTCGAGGATCGAACGGTCCTTTTCCAAGAAAGGCGAACCTGCGAAAACTATCAGTTGTTGAACTGCCAACCCGGTCAGTTCTTGCAATCGTGCGACGTCCAGATTTCGCGCCGCCTTCTGGACCTGGCCGACTTTGGCACAACCCGTTAGCACTGTCTTATCAGGCGACATGCCAAAGTAGCTTTGAAAAAGCCTTTCCGACTCCGTTTCGATGGTAAATTGGATATCCGCTGCCGTGACCTTATATCTCGCGCGAGGCCCTACAAAGACGGTTTGCACGTCAAAGCTGAGAGTGCCGTTTGCTCTTCCTGCAAGCGCTGCAACACGGGCAATATAGTCGCGGCCTGGCATCAAAGCCATATAGCGCGGCGCATAGTCAACAATGCATTTTGACATCGACGTACCGGACTTGAGATATCTAAAAATCCTATCGCCAAAGAACCCGACCAACTGTTTGGACGCAAAGGCAAGGACGGCCGTTTCTTCCAAGCTGAAGGGTTCGTTTGCTTGGGCTTGTGCAATCAAGACCGACATTGCAGTGTCGCGGACGGTTTGGTCTCCAGCATGCAAGGGCGACCACAAGGCATAAGCGGGATCGTAGATACATCCGTCGTGCCAACTATCCATCGCCGTCTTGATGACACTGGTAATCATTCTCCTACCACGCTGCCCCGCAGTTGGTACGAAAATGACCCGATGATCTTTTGATAATTCGTTGCCAAGCGCCCGCAAATCGGACGCGTAATTCCGATCGAAGTTTCGTCCGATCAGAAAGGCTGATCCGCGCTTTGGTTGCCCGCCGTCGCGATTGGATGACAGACTTGCCATGGCAGCGTCACGCAAGGCGTTGATTGAAGGTGGATCACTATCGCCAAATACTTGCGCGAGCAGATCTCGGCAAAACCGGTCGGGACTATCGTCATCGATGGTTTCAATGTCTGGCGCTACTAGCGTGACCGACGCTGAAATTTCCAACGCTCTGATGCCGGCCAAATAGGCCCGTACAGTGTCGGTTGATGAGACAACCAGTTTATGACCGCTAGATAGGGAGCTTTTGATATCGCTCAGCACACTCCAGAAATCGATTGTCGTTGCAAACAACAAATCGTCGGCTGGCAGTTCGAGCGCTTCGAGCCAATCCTGGCTTTCGTGCGGTCCGATAATATCGCGTAGCGCACCGACGAGGCGCCTCGCCACAGCCGATGTCACCGAGCTCAATGCTTCTTCCTGTGCACCATAGATGGGCACTCTTTGATTTGACATCTGCTTAATTGGTGCAGGGTCATCTACACCTGAAATGTATTTAATCTCCTCAAGCGTAACGCTTGTCAGATTGCTTGCACTACAGACCGAAGTATTCGCATCGTCGCGTTCATAGATTTGATAAAGGATACCGGTTGGTACGTTGCCCGAGATGATCCAGCGGTCGGTGCGTTTAGACTGATCAAAGGTCATCGGGACATCCAACTTGCCATCGATGATCTGTCTGGTTTCCAGAACTGTCGTGTCATCAAGTAATGGCATCTCGCTGATTTTGCTTGAGAGTGGATCCAAGTTCACCCCAATGCCGCGAAGGAAGAGTTCTAGCACGTGGCGCTCATTCTCCTCAAGAACTTTGGAATCCTCGCGGACTTCAAGAAAGCAAAGTCTACTTATGAATTGATGCGATGGCGCCAAGTCTTTCATGACCCGAAACACTTTCTTTAGCGCTGAGCTATCCTGTTCATTGAAAGCCTTGGCGATGAAGCCGATCGATATCATTGCAGCATACTCCGGCGCCGTTTGTCGATACTGCTTAAGAATAGAGAATCGCGGATTCAGGACATCCTGACGGCACCCAGCCCAGCGCACACCCAGTTGTGAGCCCTTGTCGACCACGAGCGGCAAAACGTGTTCGTCCAGTTTCGAATATAGCGCCGCGACGTCAAGTGATCTATCAACTCTCTGCAGCTTGAGAAGTTCTTGCCAGCGCGCAACATGCCGTGTTTCTGCGGTAGCATTTGGCGTAGTCGGTGCTTCTTTTCCGTTAGCCCGAGTGAACCCGCCATCGCGGGCATGTTGCTGTTGTACCGATAGCATCTCGAGAGCAACTTCGCGTGTATTGCGCAAAGCCCCAGCCGGGATGATCCGGCCACGCCAATGCCCCAGTGACAACTCACGCGGATCACGCCACCGGCGGATGGCGGCTCGCCAGAATGCCGTCGCCCGATCTTTGAGGCTCTGTATTGACCAGTGCCCTGTTCGTTGCGCCTGAAATCGTTGCGCGCTGCAACTGGATAGAATTGGCGTCTTCAGCCCAAGAAGATACGCATTGGTCTCGACCGGCAATTCGGCGGCAACACATATTCGTTTGGCGTTACTGGAGCCTTGCGGGTTGCCTAAATGCTCCAATACCCAATCAATGTTGTAGTGTCGCGCAAGCAGTGCGATTTCGGCAGCAAGGGCATCCTGCGTTGACCCATAGAGTTGTAGCCCAATCTGATTGCGCCAGTGTTCCGGCGATAACTCGCGTGGATCGCGCCATTGGCGCAAACGGTCAGTGGCATGCGGATTCGGTCGCCAATCATCAATTTGTACTTTCCGAGTGGACCAAAACAACATTCTATCTTTCTGCGCTGCCTGGTTGTGAAACAGATGGAAAACTCCAACCATCGGTGGGATTGATAACTTTACCGGTCTCGTCAACATAGCGTGACAAGATGAGCATGATGATTGCAACCATTGCATCTGCATCCAGATCGCGGCGGCGCTTGAACGACAGAATATCATTGGAGAGCCCATAGCCAGCCCAGAAAGGACGACCGATCACAATGACGCTACGGCCCGCCAAGCGGGCAACCAAACCCAATGCGCTGTCTCTGACAATTATTGTATCGCAGGTCTGTAGGCTGTTCAGGAACTGTAGGATGATCTCCGGTCGATACCAAGGTTGGTCCAAGTGAAGTTCAAAGTGTTTCATTGTGGCTGATCCCGCGGCCGCACTCGCGTGCTGGCCGAGAATAGTCTGATCCGCAGTGTTGTCGGCTACAATCAGGCGGTCAGAACCGGTCGCTGGTGCAATCTGTAAACGCGCCGCAAGCGCCGCGGCATCCTGCATCAATGCAGCCCGCTCGCTGAGATTGAAATGCTCGAGAAAGACATCAATCTCTGTTGGCCGTCGGGCATTTTGCCAATTGCCTATTGTATCAAGCAAGAAGCCGACTGCATCGCTTTCAGCTTTTTCAAGTTGCGGGATCGGCGCGTAGGACCCGTAGACGATCGGGACCTTTAGTCGGGCCGTCGCAATATCGACATGCCGCTTCGACGCCTTATCAAAAAAAATCAAAGCCGTATGTCGCTTGGACAATGCTCCACGAAGCTCTCCAAGATGAACATTCTTGGGCGCAAAGGTTTTTTCATATTCTGGGTACGCTGCGTCAAAGCGCTTCCACATGTCCTCTTCAAGACCAAATACGACGGCGCGGTATGGTGCATCCGGGCGGCCGCCCCAACGCACGAGCCGAGACCGCCTTAAGCCTGTCATGTATTGAAATCGCCTCCACAAGAACAAGCGGCCACGCGGCAACAGGAGCCTGATGAGACGATACATGTGCTACGCCTTTGCGAATGGAGTGATTGTCATCGGCCAAAGGCGATAACGTGTCTGCAAAGCGAGGCAGGAATAAGTGGCGTTCATCATATCAGCTTCGGCGATAGTCACGCAGAATAGTGCGGAGCAGAACAATGATCCCGAAAATGATGAGTGATGCAATAAACACAATCACTGTGTGAAAACCCTTTCGCGGGAACAGGCGCTCGCTAGGCAATGACGGATTCGAAATCAACAACAGATATTTCTGCTGCTGCAGTGCAACCTGCTGCGCGCTTTCCAGCGACGACATCGCAATTTCGAGATTACTTGCGGCGAATTCTACCTGAGTAACCAGTCGCTCAAACTCGTCCATCTTCAGGGACAGCGTGTTTGCGGTCGGTCCAGCCAAACGGCCCTTTGCAATGTCCACCTGGCTCAACAGAACTGCACGCTGATCATTCAGCGTTCGCAACCGCGGCACAAACCGCTCCGGGTTTTCGCTGCTTTCCAGAAGAGAAATCTCGGAATCGATGGTGGAGATTTCGATCTCCAGATCAGCAATCAAACCTTGCAAGGTCGCCACTTGCGACATGGGATCAAACGCCCCATTTTCGTTGCGCCAGCTTGTCAGGGTGCTGCGGGCTTCGAGCAGACGTGTCTGACCCTTTTCGACCTCGTTTTGCTGGAATGCCACCTGATCGTTGATCGCTTGTGTATTGATCTGGTTCACGAACTCCTCTGAGATGCGCAAGAGGCTCGCTGCCATCTCTCGCGCAATCGTGGGATCAAAGGCACGGACCTCTAGCGTAACGATGTTCTCGGTCGTCGATATGCGCGGCCTGACCATGCGTGTGTAATATCGCAAGACTCGATCCGACGATTCTGTGCTGCGCAGACGGGTGAGCCAATCGCCCGCCGGCGCAACATAATGTTGGCTGAATCCGTAGCTTTCCTCAAGTTTCTGCAGCGCATCTGCAGACTGAATGAAACGACGCAATGTGTGAATTGCATTTGGCTCGCCTGTCGTTCCGCCGATTGAGGCGATCAAACCGTTGAGAACGGAACTAGAACCCTGCTGGCGATCTTCAATCGCAAACTGAGTTTGAGACTGATAGAGCGGTGCTTGGGTGCGACTAGCATACACAAATGCCAGTGTCGTAGGAACGATGACGACAAGAAAGAACACCACCTTGGCAAAAGGAAAGCTGCGCGCAACCGTAGAATGTTCTTTCTTGTGCATTGCATCGGCCATCTAGTTCACACTTCTCGTCACGGGCGACCACGTTATTTCATCAGGGAATTGCATAGCGTACCTGCTTTTCGTCATCTGGGATCGGCAGATGGACAACTTGGTCAATGCGCGCCGCATAGCGAATGGCCGCGAAGACCTCCATCGTTTCCAGCGCTTCAGGGACGCCACTGTTACAAGGCTTTTCTGACAAGGCATCGTTTATAGTCGAAATGGCGTAGTCGAGCAGATCTGGTGGCGTCGTCTCAAACGGGCTCTCGATCAAAGGCAAACCATAATTCCCGAGCGACTTATCGAGATCTTCAGGTCGACGATGCCGAAATGACCATTTTCCGGTCTCTGTAATCCAGCTGACGATGCCTTTTTCATAGATGAATTCAGTGCTCGCAACGATGCCAATATCGTCACCAATATCGATAATGGCCCGCCTGCCGCCCGGATAAACCAGCACTGCTGTTCCGCCCGGGTCAAAGAATCGCTCACCGCGGTTGTCAGGCGGGGTTTCATGGCTCAGCGTGGCAAAGACCTTTTCGGGTTTGTTGTTCATGAGGTTGTTGCACAGGTCAATCCAATGGGTACCAACGCACCCAAAAGAGCCCCCGCCCATCTTGATCAAAATCGATCGCAAAGCGCCGGTTTTGCGATCCCCATTGAGCCTTTTCAGTGCCGCTGTATTCGTTGAATAGCGGCGGCCGTGGTTTACAATGATACGGGCGCAATGCTTGCTTGCAAGCGCGTGCAGTGCCTCACCTTCGCTCACACTTTGGCACAAGGGCTTCTCGATGATCAGTCGTTTTTTCCCTGCCTCAATTAAGTCTGTCGCCGTCGACACGTGGAAGTCAGCAGTCGAGCAGATGACGTAGATTTCTGCATCGGATCGATTGACATCATCAAAGTCTCTCGTGTGCAACAATGTAAGTTCAGGTTCTTGCTGCACCGCCCACGGGTTCTCGCTAGGGTCGAATATCAACGCAAGCTCATGGCCACCTCTGCGTATTGCCTGGGAAAAACGGTGCCCCATCCGGCCCGCACCCATTAGAGCTATCTTTACCATGCTATATTCCGGGAGTGTAGTTTGAGATTGGATTGTAGATGTTTTGGATAGCGTCCAGCTGCTGTCGTGCAGTCACAAGGTTTGGATGCTGTTCAGTGGCTAGGAAGGCCTGCATCTGACGGTAGAGCCCAGGCTTGAAATCCCTATCGATCTGATCATCAATTTCAACTTCTTGGGGGGCAAAGCTCCCTCTTGGAATAACGGATAATACCTCCATCGGGCGCAGGATCAAGCGCTCAGTAGGTAGAACAATTTCAAGTCCCCAGCGTCCCGGTCCACGCCAGTCAGCACAGTAGGTGAAGTTGGCGCCTTTTTGTGTGATGCCCATGCCCCGGAAATCCGCACCAACAGCATGCCAAGGTAACGAACCCGTCACTGACGCCGTCAAAGTTTCTGGCGCGCCACAAAGATGGAAAGCCAAATCAATCACATGACTGCTGTTTGCCAGAACCCATTTTTCTTTGATTAACGATGGTGTTGGTAAGGCTGCGATCCGATCTGAGTCTTCGCAAAATTCGAAATTTACCGATAAGATGCTATCAGCAGCATTGATTCGGTCATGCGTCTCAATGACTGAAGCAAAAAACCGACGGTTGTAGGCGATCGCGACAAAAAGGTTTTTTTGTTCTGCTTCCTGTACCATGGGAGCCAATTCTTCAGCCGCGAGACAACCGGGTTTTTCGATCAGGACCTTCGCTACCCCCGCATCTACCAGACGACGCGAAGCGGCCGCGAGCTTATCGACAGGTAGGGCTACAATCGCTGCATCAGGCAAAGGAAGACTGGCAAGTGCCTTGTCGAGCCCGCCGGCAAGAAATTCCATACCATGTTTGGCGCTCAAGGGTTCAGCGCGAGTTGCGCTGTTTGCGATGATCACTACAGGTTTCTTGGCAAGGGCGGCCAGTACCTCGGCATGCAACGCGGCCATGGGACCAGCCCCAATTAACCAAATAGTCATTTCGGGACCTTTCTCAAGTCAGTACAGGCTACGGGAGTTGCAAACCCATGATGTCGGCACAACCATTACACCTATAGGGCTCTCGATCACAACCCAAGCAAGTTCGTCCGTTCCGCGATGGTCAAAAATTTTTCAAGTTCCGTCACAATAGCATTCGCGACGTAAATCAGGTCATTGTTACGAATGTTGACCTGTTGAAGCCAAAAGAATGAGTTAGGATCCAGAAAGCTGATTTTATACACGATCGGAACGCCCATCGGGGTTATTCTCAGTTTTGTTTCGGGCGGTAGGAGTTGTTTTGCGACGCTCACTTGCTCAAATCTGAAGATAAAAACCCCCCCGCGATCGGCAATTGCAGGTGACAACCCGCCAGCAAGTGATAATGCTCCAGCGATTGTTTGGTCGGCAAAGGTAATCGGATATTGTCCCGAGCTACTTACCGCACCCAAGGCGTTAAAGACTTGGGGTTCGCGCAACACAAAAATTGTATCACCGGGAAGGACGTAGATGTTTTCAGATGGGACGTTGATAATCGTGCGCAAAGGGACGGTTTGAATCTGATTTTCACGAACGAGGCGGATCACAGCTTCGGTTTCAGGGACTTGCGCGCCCGCGTTGGCCAGCACTTCCAATAAACGATCACCACGCGGGGATAGTTCGATCTGACCTATCCGACTTGCTTCACCAAGAACGGTCACAGTATTCGATGTTGTCTCAACAATGCTTATCAATACTTGCGGCTCGATAGCCCGGTCGACAAGCGCACGTTCGATGGTGTCGGATAAAGCTCTTAGCGTGCTGCCTGCAGCACGAAAACGCCCGCCGAAAGGGACACCTATCTGACCATCCTGGTCCACCACCTGTGGCGGCAGTGTGACTTGACGTGCACCTGACAGGTCCCCTGACGTGCCGTTTGAAAACAATCCATTAGGGGCACTTTCAAAGATGGTAATGGATAATATGTCACCTACGGCGATGCGTAATGTCGGCGGCGGTTTACGGTTGGTGAAGCCACCGCTGAAACCCAGACCGCCATGCATCGTCAGGCGCGAAACCACGTCTTCGTCAACGTTGACTACATGATAATTTGCTTCGTCCGCTGACTGTTCCTGCCCACCAAAGCTGATCGCCGTGGCCAAAGGCCCCTCGCCCGGGACTGCTGTGCAACCAGGAATCAACAGCAAGCACAGAAAAAAAACGAGCGATTTCAGCAAGATATTTTCCCTATGATCAACTTAAGCCATCCCATAATGACGTCCCGTCTTGTGACATATCCACATTTTCTGGTCCACCATCCTGTTAGATCAACAACAGAACTTCAAATGGCTATGCTTCTAGGCCCCTGAGTTAGCGGCGATTTGCCAATCAGACTAGGCAAGAGTCCCAAAACTGAACAACATATATACATGGCGGCTGGGTATGCTTGCCCACCTGTAGTATGAAAACCAGACGAAAGTTCTTGCATCCCGTAGGTCTGCCAAAAAAGGCATGAAATGATCAACCTCTCAGCTCTACATCGGTTCAGACGTTTGTCTGTGGCAGTGGTGTCTCTCACATTTGTTGCAGTTCCGCTTGCCGCTGAAGATGGGCATTTTACGTATGGGATGGCCGCCGTCAGCGACCCATACGTGGGACAGCGAGAGACGCTTGGTTTTGGTGACAGTTTTGAGATTTGGGCTGAGACCGATGGTATGTTGGGTTCGCTTGACTATATCCTCCGCTTAACACTTGTGGAAAATGATGATGAAGATGCAGAGTTTTGGCTGGATGGCAGTCAGTTGGCGTTGCGGGGCGATTTATGGTCAGTCGCTGTAGGAGCAAAAGAGCGAAATTGGTCGTTCTCGCCAAATACATCCCTAATTTGGTCTCGAAACGCCCGACCGATACCGGCGCTCTGGTTTGAGCGCGCCACGGCCCCAAGCGATTATCGCTGGCTAGGCTGGTTGGGGCCTTGGAGTGGCGAAGTCGTTTTTGGTCTGCTGGATAGCGAGGAACCGGACCCTTATGTCTCGTTTTTCGGGGCTCGTATTGTTATTAACCCCTTGCCGGGGCTTGACGTTGAATTTGTTCGTACTGCCCAATGGGGTGGTCAAGGACGGCCTAATGGGCTTGACGCCTTTTGGAATATGCTCATTGGGAATAGCAATCAAGGATCGGCAAGCGGAGAGGACCCCGCCAACCAATTGGCAGGCATTGGGATCTCCTACAAATTGCCAGAGCACATCGCGCCGCTGCGTTTCTACGTCCAGGCCATTGGCGAAGATGAAGCCTCTGGTCTGCCCTCCTGCGAGATGTTTATGGGCGGGGCCGAATGGACCGGTACATTGGGGTCTGTGCCGACAACGGTTGTGGTCGAGGGACTGACTACGGTGATTGATGTCACTACCGGAGGGTTTTGCGGTCCGGATACAGCCTATAATGGTCAGTATAGCCGGGGATACACTCACTATGGGGCCGTCATCGGGACAGCAGTTGATACGGCGGGCGAATCCATTGGTGTTGACCTCATACATGATTTTGGTGCCTACAGCATCGGCTGGGGCGTGAAGCGGGTAGTGATTAATGACACCGGCCGTGCGACCCACCGCCTTTCAAGCGAGCGGCTGGAGGGGACAACAGGCTACGTGTCTTATCGGCATGATTTCGGTCAGGGTAAGTTGAGCGCGGTCCTGAGCTATCAGGGATTTGAACTGGACAACGCGAACATTGGCGAAGGGCCGCGCATCTCCGTGGGGTACGAGTTTGCTTTTTGATTTGTGACTTTATCCGGAAACCAATGCACAAGAACGCGAGTCCGCGTAAGGCTAGCGACCTCTCAAACGTTTCAGAGTCATCGAGACAGTGGAGAATACGATGTACATGTCCGTGCAGAAAGACGCACACTTGATGTAAACAACATCGCAAGCGGCCAACCTTCGCGGTCGTGACATATCTACGTGGTTGATCTGCGCAAGCCCCGATATGCCGGGCAGGACGTCCCAAACCCCGTATTTCTTTCGCATCTCGATCACTTCGAGCTGGGTGGGCAAACACGGGCGCGGCCCGACAAGCGACATCTCCCCTCGCAGTACGTTCCAAAGCTGAGGAAGTTCGTCAAGCTTAAGCGCACGTAGGATTCGCCCAACATCCGTGATTGCAGTTGTGTTGACTTCATGTGTGCCAATACTTGCTGTCCCGACATGCATTGTGCGCAACTTGATACAGTGGAATAATCTACCATTCCTGCCGACTCGTTCCTGTTTGAAAAATATCGGACCGGAACTGTCGCGCCTTATTGTGATCGCAAGTATGGGAAGAAACCAAATCAGAAGTGCAATCAGCACAACCGCAATGAAAGAATCTGTCAGGCGTTTCACTAGCATTGATGGAACATTATCATTATTGCGCACGACTTTTTGCCGATTCAACTCGTCCGTTCTTTTGGAGTAGCAAAATTCGCTCAACAAAGTACCTTTGCAAGGGAAAGCCTATCTTGTCATCGACGCATCCATCATTCCGCGACGAGTCTATGTTCGCCGACATAGAAAGGCTATGGGGCAACGAGGCATATTCTGATTTTCAGCGGCATTTGTGGCCCCAAAGACCATTAACTTTGCTTGCTCTGCGTATCTTTGCTAGGGGCATCAAGACATCGGGGACGCGGTTTCTGTGCATCGCAATCGCCACCATGCTGCACCCACATCTGACGACCTTCGATAGTACGGCTGACGCCATATTCTATGGTCCTTCAAGGAACAACGATGATGTGTTGCGAAGAGTCTCTGAACTGTTGAAGAAGGATACGATCAACCAAGATTTTGCGTCCCAGAAAGCGTCTTTGCGGGATCGCCTCCGCGCGGTTAGGCGGCTAGGAAGGTTGCGCGAGCTTACGCTGGGTCTTGCCTCATACAAGGACTGCGGGACATTGCTTTCGATCCAGCTCATAATAACGGCCTCAGCGCGCCTTTATTTCGAAAGACGACTGCATCATAGCAAAGCGAGGATCGTCGTCGTCGCAAATGATCACAGCCCAATGCAAGTTGGTTTGCGCGACGCTGCTTATGTTTGCGATGTCCGCTGCGTGTATTGCCAGCACGCGCCAATATCGCCGCTGTACCCGCCACTACGATTTGATGTGTCGCTTTTGTCCAATCCCGCGAGTTTAGATATCTACAAGGCGTTGGGGCCCACCACCGGCGACATTGCGATACTGCCGCCATTCTTAACAAAACCCACTCCAATCAGATCTGACCGACCGATCAAGAAAGTTGGGATTTGTCTGTCGCGTGTCTGGGCCCGTGAAGCGGTCTCCAATCGGATAAAGGAGCTTTGTTCACTCCCCGGCATCACCGCGATCCTAGTCCGTTGGCATCCTCAAGATCAGGCCGAGCCGACAGAATTGGCGCAGCTAGATCCTAAGGTCGAAGTGACTGACAGCGGTGAAGTCCTAAGGTCATTCGCGCGACGTTGCGACCTAGTAGTCGTGCCGGGCAGCGGCGTCCTGGTCGAGCTTTTGCACCATGGTACTGCCTGCGTCTATGCGGGCGACCTTGATGAGTTAGGCCATGATCCACACGGATTTGTGGCCTCTGGCCTTGTCCCGGATTGCACCAACACGTCTTTGGCGACTCTGACTGCGGACGTGGGGACCTTCTTCGATTCAAGTTGGGCGCGCACATATAAGCGCTTTGATGCCACTGCCGATAAGTCTCTGACCGTGCTTGAGAAAGAGGCCCGAGAGGCCATTTTGAGGTTGCTGGATCGAGGTAGTCGTGTTGCGTAGCTGGGTTAGCGTAGTGTGGGTGGGCCGTTAGCCACGGCTTCTTGTAACATGCTGATCACCATTGCAATTTCGTCATCGGTCATGTTTGATCCCGATGGCAAGCAGATTCCGGTTTGAAAAATATGCCGTGAGAAGGCAGCATTCCCTTCATCATGTGCGTGAAATTCTGCATCCGCAAATACTGGTTGCATGTGCATGGGCTTCCAAAGTGGTCGCACCTCAACCAATTGACTTTGTAAGTAGGAGGTCAGGCTACCGGGAATATCTGCTTCGGGATCACAGTCAAAGGTAATGCAGGACAACCAGCGGTTTGAATGGCTCCAGTTCGGCTCAGGCATGAATTGGAGACCGGAGATATTCATTAGGCCCTCGCGGTAAAGCGTATTGATTTCCCGGCGTCGCGCAATACGATCAGGCAAGACATTTAGTTGTCCACGACCTACGCCAGCAAGGATATTGCTCATCCGGTAGTTGTAGCCAACTTCGACATGCTCGTAATGGATCGAAGGTTCCCGTGCTTGTGTTGAGAGCTTCTTGGCACGTACTATCAAGCTTTCGTCATCGCTGACGATCATGCCGCCGCCGGATGTCGTGATGATCTTATTGCCATTGAACGAAAAGACACCGATTTTGCCAAATGTGCCGCTCGCCTTCCCCTTATAAGTGGCGCCAAGGGACTCGGCTGCATCCTCCAAGACTGGCACGCCATATTGATCGCAGATTTCGATTAAGGGATCCATATCAGCGCTTTGCCCATAAAGGCTAACGATAATGACAGCTTTGGGCATCTGCCCTCGTTTTGACGCCGTCGCGAAAGCACGCTCCAGCGCCTGAGGTGACATATTCCAGCTATCCGGCTCACTATCGATAAGCACTGGCGTTGCCTGCTGATAAGTGATTGGTGCAACGCTGGCGATGAATGTGAAGTCAGAAACGAAGACGATGTCCCCAGGTCCGACGTCCAGCAAACGCAGACCCAGATGTAGACCCGCAGTCCCAGAAGTTACGGCGCAGGCGGCCTTCGCACCCGTAAACTCGCTCATTGCGATTTCAAAGGCATCAATGTTGGGTCCAACAGGTGCGATCCAGTTCGTCCGGAACGCCTCATTGACGAATTCAAGCTCTTCAGATCCAAGGTGGGGCGTCGACAATAAAATCGGCGCATGAATATCGACGCGCAACACGATATTAATTGGTTGGTTATCTGCATTCAGGATGGGAATTTGACTGATCGTATTTTCATTCATCAACCTCAATAGCTTTTGGGGGGTCGCGTCTGGCTCGGCCGTGATTGAGGCGTGCAGTGGAAACTTTATCAATCGCGTTTCAAGTGTTGCTCCATTCAGTAGCTGTCGCCGCAGGTCACCATCAGTGATCGTTGATAGAAACTGCCCATCGCAATCAACAAGTAGAACAATTCCAAGCGCCGTCTTATCGAGAACTTCGATCGCGTCTCGCATCGTCTTGTCAACTGTAACAGTAACAACGTCTCGTTGTTTTAGCATACCTGGCTTACCTTTTGTCATGGGGCCTTAGTAAGTAAACGTTTTCTTCAGTATGGTCGATGAGAGGTCTAGACTCTTGATGACATTTGGCAAGCGTTCGGCACACCCCCCCTGGTCAAATAAGTTGCCAAACACACCTTTGTACGCCAATGCCTGCGTTAATGCATTGGTAATTGCTGACGATGTGATTTCACAGTCAAATACACTGTCATTACGTTCACGTCCGTTTTGTCGGTCACCAATATTCACAACTGCTGTGTGCAGTGACGCTGCCTCAATAATGCCGGCGGACGAATTGCCAACCAGCACATCACTGAACGCAACCAGCGATAAAAAGGATTTGCGTGGCAAATGCGTAACCCACACAAATTTGGCCTTTGACGCAGTCTTTCGTGCAAGCTGTGTTCTGGCCGCCTGATAATAGGTGGCGATCTGCGCCGACCCCGCGTCAGAATTGGGCGCCAGCACGACGACGGTACCTTCGAAGCTGTCTGCAAGTGTTTCGACCAGCGTTTCTGCCTGGGTGCTTGCGAGATCTGCATCCTGTACAACGGGATGAAACAACACTGTTGCAAGCGATCCATGCGGATCGATACCAAGTAGTGTGTATAGGTTGTTGTCGGGCGTGAACTCTCGGATCTCATCCAGTCCGGGCGCTCCTAACATATGAATATGTGTTTCGACTTCACCCATCCGTAAAAGCCGCGACTTTGCGCCCGGGGTGGCGGGGAAATGGTAATGGGAAAGACTGGTGATTGCCTGACGTAACTGGTCGTCAACCGTGCCTGAGCGATCCCCACCGTGAAAATGCGCTACGGGGACACCCAGAAAGACCGCGGCGAGGCCTGCCGCCAGCATTTCGCCCCGGTCGCCCAACAGCAAAAGCAGATCCGGACGATTATCATCAAGATACGCGGTAAGATGTTGGGTTTGCGCCGCTACCGCTCGCGCCATTTCACTGCCAGAGGTGCCTTTCATCTCGACATCATCAAGGGTAACCGTCGCCAATCCGCTGTCCACGATATCTTTCATGGTTTCACCATATTGCCTTTCGAGATGCTGCGCCGTTGCGACAATCTCGAGGCTGATCTCCGTGTCAGCATGTAATGCCAGAAGGCTTTGTTTCATTAGACCGAAATCTGCGCGAGTGCCGGAAACAAAAGCTAACCTGAGGGCTATCGGCACTAAAGATCACCAGTTTCGAATGGCTCACCAGTCTTGATAGCGCGGTTTAATTTCCTCCCGATAAGAGCATCATAGTGTTTTGGCTTCAGACCAGTGGAAGGGCGTAATATCTCAATATGGTCGGGCGTGACGGTCGTTCCGGCAGGTAGGTCACATGCCGCAAAAAGGCTTCGCCTGACAAGCTTGCTAGCCTCAAATTCGCAAGGTTGCGGCACTTTCTCTCCGGTGCCCAGCATTTGACTTGCTGTTCGGATATTCTGGATCATCTGGGAAAGCTCGTCGGGTTCCAGCGAGGCCTGATGATCTGGGCCTTCCATGGTACGATCCAGCGTGAAGTGCTTTTCATAAACGGTCGCACCAAGGGCGACCGCGAGATACCCCGCCTCCATCCCGTCAGAATGATCAGAATAGCCTACAGAACAGGCGAATGCGTCCCCCAACGTCTTGATGGCTTTGAGGTTGAGTTGATCAACGGGCGTCGGATACGCGCTGGTGCAATGCAGAATTGAGCAGATGTCCGCGAAGTTTTCAGGGAACCCATGCGTCTTACGAACATTCTTGATCGTGGTGACCGCTTCTTCGACCTCCGACAAGGTCGCCATACCCGTTGACAAGATGATAGGCATATTCTTCGCGGCGAGGTGGCGAATAAAAGGCAGGTTGGTTACTTCGCCCGAAGGCACTTTGATTCGCTGAATGCCAACCGTCTGCAGAAAGTCCGCGCAAGACTTATCAAAGGCGGTCGACATGAATTCGATCCCTTTTTCCACGCAACGTCCCGCCAGGGCGAGGTGATCTTGTTCGCTCAACTCCAAGCGTTCCAACAGCGCAAATTGACTGTCTTCCGCCGTGTGCCGCTTTTGATAGCCCACGGTTGCGGTACCATCTTTGACAGTCGCACTGGCTTTGAATGTCTGGAATTTGACTGCGTCAGCGCCAGCCTTTGCTGCAACGTCAATCAATTCCAACGCGATATCTATGTCACCATTATGATTTACGCCTGCCTCGGCGATGAAGAATACGCTCATCTTGTTCAACCTCAGGTTATTTGGCGCGCCGGCGACCCGACGTAAGTTGCATTTGCTTCCAAATCACCGTTAACAAAACTGCCAGCGCCAACGATGACATTTTCACCAATGGTGGTGGTTTCCCTTACTGTGGCATTTGCACAGACCCAGGTCTGCGCGCCGACGCGGCAAACGCCCGCCATAACTGCTCCTGGCCCGACATGACAGAATTCACCCACAACGCAATCATGTTCAACAATGGCCCCGGTATTGACAATGCAGCCGTCCGCTAAATTGGCGCGCGGATTGACAACCGCTCGGGCAAAGACGACCGAACCTTTTCCAAGTTTCACCATGGCACCGATAGATGCATGGGGATGGACGAGTGTTTCAAATTCATAGCCTAGCTGGCGGAGCTTGACCGATACTATCTTACGCGCTGCGTTGCTGCCGATGCCTACAACGACCTTAAACTGCTCTGGTCTCAGGATATCTGGATCGGGAAGCCCCCGTGTCACCTCATGCCCCAGAAGAGGCGGACAATCTGGCGCTTCGTCAAAAACATGGAGCTCACGGTCTGGATAAATACGTTTCGCCACATCAACAATCACTGCAGCATGGCCACCTGCCCCAAAAATGATGAGGGGGGTTTCATCGGCTGTCATTGTTTATGTCCTTCAATCGATATCAATATATGCAACTCCTCATACACCTATATAAGCGGGTCAAGAGCAGATTACTTTGGATAAGACACACCATGGCAAGAATACTAGCGGTTATCCCAGCGCGTGGTGGCTCAAAGCGGCTTCCGCGCAAAAACCTGCGACCGTTGCGGGGCCGCCCACTCTTGCAGTGGTCAGTATCGTTCGCGATCAAAACCGGCCTGTGCGAAGCTGTCGTCATTTCATCCGACGACCCAGAGATTGTTGAGTGCGGCAAAGCCGCTGGTGCCACCTCATTTGGCCTGCGTCCTCAGGAACTATCCGGCGATCATGCGACCTCTGTCGACGTGGCGTTGCACGAGCTGCAGAATGCGGAAGAAAAATATGGGGCATTTGATTATCTAGCGCTGCTTCAGCCGACCACACCTTTTCGCAAACAGCAACGCATGCAGGATGCGTTGGACTTGCTCGAAGCACATCCTGATGCGCTCTCTGTCGTTGGTGTCTCCGCAGTATCCGCAATGCCCTACCACATGTTTACAATGGATACAGAAAGCCGCGTGAAGCCGCTTTTTCCTGATCATTTACAGATGCGCACTCAGGATCTACCCAAGACGGTTGAAGTCAACGGATCCCTTTATCTCGTGCGGACGCCAGCACTAAAGAAATACCGGAGCGTCTATTTCGGTACGTCACGCGCGGTCTTGTGTGATGACCCGCGTGAGATGGTGGATATTGACACCATAGATGACTTCGCCGCAGCTGAGACACTTCTCAAGGGTGAACAAGCTTAAGGCGATCCTCGGTCGCACAATGTCAGTATGGACTGCTGCATTAGCCATGCCATTTGGCCACGATCATGCTTTTGAGGTCGAGCATGCTGCGTAGTTCCCCGTTCAAGCACCATCGCTTTCCGCGTGATATCATCCTTTGTGCAGTGCGGTAGTATCTGCGCTAGGCCAATGCTGGTTGTGTATCGGCGCGAAAAGCTTCGTGCACTCATGCCACAGCGGTCCGCCATGTCCGACACGCTGGTCACACGCGCCAAATTCTCGCGCAGCCATTCATGCAACGCAGCGAACGCCCCCTTGGCATCCTATGTCTGCCGGGCCAGATTGGCGCTGAACTGTGATTGGCCCGCTGACCGGATTATTGGTTTCACGAGGAATCTGGCCAGCCGCAGTGCCGGGCCTTTTCCAAGGTCTTTCTGAACGACGGCAAAGGCCGTATCGATCCCCGCTGTGATCCCTGCTGATGTCCAGATCGCCCCTTCCTTGATCTAGATGGGATCAACCTCGACCTTCACCCTTGGGTATCGGGCGGCGCGAAGGTCGCAATCCTCCCAATGGGTGACAGCGCGCCGACCATCAAGCAGACCGGCAGCGGCCAGCACGAAAGCACCGCAACAGACCGAACATGTGCGCCGCGCGCGGGCCGAGAGTGTCGCGATGGCCTGCACCAGATCCTTATCACGCGCAGCAACCTCCGCACCATTCCCACCGACTACCAAACGGTGTTGATGAGGGGAGAGGGCGGCATGCGCTGTGTTCATGATCCAGCAATCTCAGGGGTCTTCCGGTCGGCGACCGGCCAGAGCGGGAATGCTCGCGCGAATGCCACGGTTCGGCGGTCGACTCGAAATCGTGCCATCACACAAAAAGTATCTGAAGGGTAGGGCAACGTCGAAAACTCCCGAGCGTGGATGACCTTGGAACGCCAGCGCTGTGTCTGCCCAGACCCTATCTAGCGCAACCCGCTCCGGTAAACCTGTCGGAGAAACGCCAAAACTTGCTGCGAAGACAGTGCAACCAGATGCGAGGTGGCCGCGTCGCGGACACCGGTGAGATTGATGGCCTCGAACGCGTCCGGCACGGAGTGCGACGTATTGCCAACGCGCGCACCGGTTTGCGCCAACCCGCCAGAGATCCGCAGGGCGGGATCGTCTTCGGCCAAGACGACGACGGAGCGCGCCGGAAGTTGACCCAGATCTTGAACCTGTTCGTGGAAGACGTCGGGATCGATGTCGGGTTGCAGAAACAGCAGACCATCTGCGATGTCCGTGACCGGGAATCCTTGTGCGGCAAGTCGTGTCAGGCTCTCCATGACGAGGAACACACCAAGCGAATGTGCGACGATTAGGATGTCGCCGGACCAGCGCCGGCGCAGGGCCAACAGCGTGTCAGCAAGCGGCCGCCGCGCATCCAGCACGCTGTCACGATCATGGAGGTAACCGCGACCGCTTGCGGCGGATGGCCAGACAAAGCTGACCTGCGGGCCGTTCATGCCGATGTCCTCGGCCATTTGGGTGTGTCGGTAGACCGCCTCGGCTGCGGTGTTGTTATAGCCGTGAACCCAGACGACGAGCGGTTCACCATTCGCTGCGCCAAGGTCTGGGAGCCTATCCAAAGGTAGAACGCGTTCTGTCCCGAAGGCGGAAGCGCCCGAGACCGGGACAGTGCCGGACGTCCGGTTTGCAGGCACCGAGACGCTGAGATCATACCAGAACAGTCCGTCGCCGCGCGCTGCTGTCTCAAGGTTCAGACGGTTCGTCGCCATGATCATGCGGCGTGTCCTCGCCACGCTTGCCGGCGATGCAGGCGCAAAGTCACCACGCGGCACGCACCCCGTCAGCCCCATCGACGCAAGACCGAACACGGTTTCGCGACGACCGATCATACCGCTGGAACCTCCTTGCCGTCCGCCCCCGACATTGAGGTCCGGCTCGCCCGCCATTTATCGAGGCTCGCCCAATCGAAATAGATCGCAAGCGCGGCGGGTAGCACGAAGATCGTCAGGAACGTTGAGGACAGAAGGCCAAAGGCGACGGCCGTCACAAGCGGGACCATCGTTTGCGCTTGCGGGGAGGTTTCGAAGATGATGGGCAAGAGGCCCACGAACGTCGTTGTGAAACTCAGCAATACGGGCCGGAACCGATGCCGCACGGCTTCGATTGCTCCCGTGGCGGCGTTGTCCTCGCTCTCCATCTCGAAGAAAGCGACGAAGAGAATGGCGTTGTTGACCACGATTCCGGCAAGCGACGAGAAACCCACGAAACTCGGCATGGCAAGGTCGATGCCTACGGCAAGGTGCCCGAAAACGACGCCAATGATTGCAAAGGGGATCGAGAGCATGACGACTAGGGGCAAGCTGTAGCTGTGGAACTGGTAGGCAAGGATCAGGTAGACCCCGATCAGGCCGATCAGCAGCGCCACGACGATGGAACTTTGCGTTTCCTGCTGCGCCTCGGTCGCGCCGCCGATGCCCACGGTCACGCCCGGGAACGCGGCTTCGATTTCGGGCGCATAGACCGAGCGGACCTCGTCGGAGATGGCGGCCGAGGTGGTTGCTTCCCGGTCGATCTGGCCGATGATCCGCGCGATGGCCGCGCCGTCCTGGCGGGTGATCTGGGCATATCCGTCCACCACCGCCATATCCGCGACCTGCGACAGCGTCGTGACCCTGCCCCCCGGCATTGCGATCGGATAGCTTTCGAGATCGGCGAGGGTCTGCACGCTGTCGCCCAGTTCCACCCGCACGGAAAGCTCGCTGAAGCCTTCCGTGAAGCTATCGGTTTCATTGCCTGAAAAGGCGGCGCGCAGCTGCCCACTCAGGTTCTGGGGCGTCAGGCCTGTGCTGGCCCCGAAGGTGTTCAGCGCGATCTCCACCTGCGCCTGACCGCCGGAGAAATCCTGATAGGCGCCCGTTACGTCCGGCCGGGCGATCAAACGCGCGTAGAGCGCAGCACTCGCCGTTTCGAGTTGCGCAAGATCGCGGGAGGACAGTTGAACGTCGAGGTCAGAACCTCCCGGTGTGGCAGAGGTCTGCACGAAGCTCGACTGTGCCATGTCAGGGACAGGGCCTATGCCCGTCTCCCACATGGCGGCCACGCGGTCGGCCTCGACGTTGCGCAGGGCCGAGGGCAACAGGTCGACTGTGATCGTTGCCGTGTGCGGGCCATTGTTTCTGACATCTGGATTGGTCGCGAAACGCACCAGCACCTGCTCGACCAGCGGGGCACCGCCCTCGGTTCCCGGCGAGAGTTCGGCGTTCACCTGTTCCAGCGCGGCCAACGCGCGGGCGACCACCGCTTCGGTGCGCTCCAACGGCGTGCCGGTGTCCAGCGCCAGCCGGGCTTCAACGGTGTCGCCCTCGGTTGTCGGGAAGCCGATGACCTTTACCGTGCCAGCGGTGATCAGGCCGACTGTCGCAATCAGTGCGGCAAAGGTTAGACCCAGCGTCAGATAACGCCAACCAACAAGGACGGTGACAGCGGGAACCACGAAACGGTCGGTCATCCAGCGGATTGCGCGAGGGGCTAGCCTCCGTTCCTGTCGTTCCCGGTCGGGTGTGACGTGGCTCAGGTGATTGGGCAGTACGAGGAAGGCTTCCACGATGCTGACGCCAAGCACCACGAGGAGCACGACCGGCACGACTTCGAGGATCGAGCCGATTTCGCCCGAGAGGAACATCAGCGGCGTGAAGACACACGCGGTCGTCAGGAAAGACGACAAGACACCAGGGGCAACCTCGCCTGCGCCGCGAATGGCCGCGTCTTTCGGACCGACGCGGCCGCGCCACTTGTCGATGTTGTCAGCTATCACGATGCTGTCATCCATGATCAGGCCGACGGCCATGAGCATCGCGATCAGCGAAATCATGTTGATCGTCACGCCAAGCGCATTGAGGATAAAGAACCCACCGAGAAAGGAAATCGGCAGGGCCGCCGCGATCCAAAAGGCCTCGCGAAAACTGAAGACCGCCGCCATCACGATCAGAACGAGCACAAGCCCGATGCCGGTGTTTTCGACCACGATCCGGATGCGGTCGAGGATGTTCTCGGTGGCGTCATTGACCACGGTGATGTCGAAAGGATCGGGCAGGGCGGCCACCTCGCGGTCGATCACCTCTCTCACGGACGCAAAGGCGTCTATCGCGTCAGCGGCTTGCGTCTTTGAAATCGAGATCGTGGCGGATCGCGCCCCATCGATGAAGGATTGCAGCTCCGGCGTGGAAGGGGCGAGCCGGACTTCGGCAACATCGCGCACACGGACGAACCCGCCATTTTCAGCCTCTCGGATGACGACATTCTCCAGCGTCTCGATCGACCGGCTTACGCCTTGGTAACGCAGCGTCAGTTCCTGATCTGCCGTCCGCACGGTCCCCAAGGGTTGATTGAAGGAGCGGGCATTGATTGCGTCCGTGACATCGCGGGCCGACAGCCCGTAGCGGCGAAGCGCGAGTTGATCGAGGGCGATCATCACTTCTCGCTCACTGATGCCCCCAACCGTCGCATCCGCGACAAGCGGAAGGGCGGCAAGTTCAGCCGCCAGCCGGTCGGCATAACGCAAAAGCCCGTCCCGCTGGTCGATCCCCGAAATGGCCAGAAGCGCGATCTGTTCTTCGCGCCCGGCAATCGCGACGGTCGGCTCTTCGGCATCGGACGGCAGATCGGAGAGCGCCTGCACCTCTGACAAGGTGTCGTTGAAAAATTGCGAGATGTCGCCGCCTTCAGTCATGGTCAGCGTGGCAGAGGCGCGACCCTCGACACTCTGGCATTCCAGTTCGTCGAGATCACTCAGGCCGTTCAGCGCGCGGTCGATTTCCGCGCAGATCTGCTCGTCCACATCGATGGCGGCCGCACCAGGGTAGAGAACCGCGACCGAGACGCGCGAGGGCGTGAACTCCGGGAAGCTTTCCCGCTCCATGTCCCGGATGACTGAGAGCCCCAGTATCACCGCCGAAATCATGAGAATGTTCGCGGCGACGGGATGGCGGACGAAGTAGCGGATCATTCGCTTGCGCTTTCCGTCACTGACAGGGATTGGCCCAGAATTGCCGGTTCCGGCGGTGCAATCAATATGCGGTCTCCGTCTTCAAGGGTGGCGTCGATGATCGCGCGGCCGTTCACCTGCCCCAGCCGTTCTGCCGACCGTCGCCGAAGCGTGTCGGTGGCATCGGCGACATATACGAATGTCTCTTCTGCTTCCAACTGAAGCGATCCGCGCGGGATCGCGCGCCAGTCCGATTTGGTGGTGCCCCGGAACGCGACCGACACAAATGCCCCGATCGTCAGGGGCGGCCGTCGCAGGTCCAGATCGGGCAGGCCACCATTTGGGACACGGACGACGATGCCGATGGTGCCGGTGCTCTCATCTATCGTACCATCGACGCGTTCGATCTGCCCTCCGTATTCGTGGCGTCCACCTTGGCTCAGAATGACCACTGCCTCTATCCCCGAAGTGTTCAGAGCCTGGCGGGCGGCATCCTGATCCGACAAGTTAAGTAGGACCGAGCCGTCGTCCGCCGACGGCAGCAACAAGGAGAGCGCCGCGCCGACTTCGGAGGGTTGCACCTCAGCGGTGATCTCGACGGCATCTACAGCCGCAAGCGTCAGTAGCCGGTCGCCGGGGCGGATGTACTCCCCTTCTGAAATATCTTCCTCTAGCACGCGACCCGTGAATGGAGCCACGATTTCGGTGTTTGAAAGGTCGCGCTCCGCCTCTTCAAGCTCGACCTGGCGGGTCCGGCGGGTTGCCTCGGCACTGACGCGCTGCACGGGGATCAGATCGATCTGGTTCTGGATGTCCAGAACACGGCGCTGTTGGGTGATCAGGTCGCGCTCGGCCTGCTCCAGACGGGATTCCGCGATCGCACCCCTGTCCAGAAGCTGCCGCTGCCGGTCGCTCTCGGCCTGAAAGACGGCTTCGATGCGACGCTCAAGCGCGATCTGTTCGGACAGGCTTTCAACCTGCGCGTCTAGTTCCGCCAATTGGGCCTCGGCGGTTTGCAGGTTGGCGGCGGCCCGGTCGCGGGCGATCTCGTAAGATCGCGGATCTACACGCAATAAGGTCGATCCCGCCTCGACGATCGAACCTGCGGCCAGCGCCTCAGCTGCGTTAAGGACCCGGCCGTCCACCTGGCTGACGGCCTCCCATGTGCGGACAGCTTCGACGCGCCCAAAACCCGTGATGACAACCTCGATCGGCGCGGGCTCTGCGTTTAGTGCCGCTACGGGTCTCGCAATAGCCTCTGTCGCAGTGGCTTCGACAGCGTCATCGTCGCGTTGCTGGATCACAAAGAGGAACACACCGGCGGCAACCGCAGGGATGAACAGAAGGGCACGCCAGTTCATGAGGAAGAATCCGTTTTCGTTTCGGGATAGAGTGCATCCACCAGTTCTGGAATACGCTCGGACGTGATGCGCCAGCCGATCCCGGTTTCGATCACCGGGCCAGCCGAGAGAAACAGAACGGTCTGCATCATGATCGCCAGCGCGCGCAGGCGCGCTTCCTGCTTATCAAGGGCTTCCGCAATTGAGAAGAGCTTGGCGAAAAAGGCTACGTGATCCTGGAGAACCTCGTCGTAAAAGATGCCCGCACCGCGCCCGCCGATGACGATTTCGCGTTGCAGAAACCGCAGTTCATCCGCGAGCTCGGGGCGCAATGCATCGCGGAGTGCTACATCGATCACGACGCGGATCATTATCCGCGCCTGCTCAGGCGACAGACTGGACAGGTTTGTCGTCTCCGAGGTCACGATGCCGCCCGGTCCTTCGGCCTTCAGACGCTGCGCCGCAGCTCTGACGCAGGCGTCGAATAGCCCATCCTTTGATCCGAAGTGGTATTTGACCGACGAGATGTTTTGTTTCGCATCAGCCACGACGGCGCGCAGCGATGTCGCTTCGAAACCATGCCGCCCGAATTGGCGCATGGCGGCTTCGATCAGTCGGGATTTCGTCTCATCCGTGCGTGTTTCGCCGTAGGGTAAGGTTTCGTTTGCAGAAGACATAGGACCACATTTCAAACAATCGTTTGACACACCTAGTTTGGAGATCTAATTCAATCAAGCGTTTGAATGGAGATTCGAATGAAAATAGTTGTGACTGCATTGTTGTTTGCGCTGCTCGCGCCCTTTCAGGCGGCGGCGCAGACGTTGACGGCTGACACGCTATTGGACCGGATCACCGGCCAAACCTTTGAAATCAGGCGCATCGCAATGCAGATGGAAATAACATTCCTGCCGGACGGTTCGATCGCGGGACGTGGCCTTGGCTGGCGCTTGGTGCGTCAACGTGAGTTACCTACGCCTGTCAAATGCAACGATGAGCAGCGCAAGCAATGACGGCACAATCTGAAAAAGGCCCGGCCGAAGCGAAACGGTGATCGCGGCGGCGATCCCGGCCACCAGAACGAAGCAGAGAAAGCAGATGGCCACGCGGCGTTGCCAGAAGCTGTCGCGGATGAAAAGGGCCCAGATCAGTCCAACGGCAAGGAAGGCGTTGTAAACCCCTTGGTTTGCGGCCAATTGAGTCGTCTGGGGGAACAGTTCAGCTGGAAATGTGTCAAAAACCGCCGGCCCGCGGCTTGTCCAGGCGAAAATCTCGAACCAGGCGATATAAAGATGCAAGACAGCGATCAGCGCGACCAGAACAAGAAAAAGCGTTCTCATCTGCGGCACCTATTCATCAAAATACGCATTGTGCGTGGTGTAGATGGCCTCGATCGTCGGTGTTAGCCGGTCAAGATGCAGCCGCAAAACCCGATCTGCTGCCTGCGCATCGCCGCCAAACAGCGCCTGCATAAGCGCCTGGTGATCGTCATAGAGAACCTCCATCGCCTCCTTGCTGGTCAGGGCCAACATGCACAAACGATCCACCTGCGCCTTGTTCTCGGCGATGATGTCGAAGGCAAAGGACTGCCGGGCGGAAGCGCATAGAAGCTTGTGAAACTGATAATCCAACTCATGGAACGTACCCACATCCTCGGCCGTGATCGCTTCGGCCTGGTTGCGCAGATTTGCCTTCAAGGCGGCGTCGACGGATTTGTCCCGTGTGCTGGCAGCCAAGCGCACGACTTCCAATTCGACAGCTGTCCGCACGAACCGGGCATTGGCAATCAATTGCCGCGAGAACGGCCTGACGATAGTTGCGCGCTGTGGCCGCACCAAAAGCAGGTTGAGGTTGGCCAGACGCGTAAAGGCCTCACGCACGGGTTGGCGTGAAAACCCGAAGGATTTCGCAACATCCGTTTCCGAGATCTTGGTGCCCGGCAGAAGCTCCAGCCGGGTGATCTGCCCGAACAACGTGTCAAAGACAACGTCGCTGCTTGTTGTTCGCTCTAGGGTTTCCAATGCGACCATGCCTTGCTTCCGCAACCTCCGTTTGGGAGCAGTTTGGCAGAGTCTTTGACAAAACAACAGTGTAAATTTGCATACTAGACGACATGCAATTCCCCATTGTCAGCAGAGAAGAATGCATATTTTTCTCGATCTATGAACTTAATTGTTGACTAGTATCCAAGTTTTCGTGTTGGCTGCTACAGCAACTGAGGACGGAATAGCCGGGCGTGCCAAAGGGGCATCTGACGATCCGCAAATCGGCTGACACCGATATGGCACCACGGCCGACCAAGGTTTCGAACGAATTACCCGGCCCTGTGGGACCGGCCAAAAGACAAAACTTGAACCTGATCTGGGAGGATAGAATGTTCAACTTCACCATGAAGACGATGGCGGTTTCGGCCATTTTACTTGGCGGCGTTACCACTGCGCAGGCCGAAGTCACGCTGCGCGGGGCCAGCATGTTTGACGAGGATCACTCGTTCACCAAGACCTTGCGGGAATTCGAGCGTCTGGTCGCTGAAAACTACGACGGCGAGGTGGCATTCGATCTGCGCCTGAATGGCGAACTCGGTGTGGAAAGCGACTATGTCACTTATCTGAACCAGGGGGTGGCCGTGGATTATACCATCCTCGCGCCGTCCAACATGGCGGTGTTCTCTGAATCCATTCCGCTGATGGACATGCCGTTCCTCTTCCGTGATCTCGACCACTGGAACGCGGTTCTGTCATCCGACGCCTTTGCGCCGCTCGAAGCTGATCTGCGCGAAAGTGCGGGTATCGTCATCGTGGGCTACCATGGCGGCGGCGTGCGCAACCTCGCATCGGCAGAGCCGATCACCAACATGGAAGAACTTGCCGATCACCGCATGCGCGTGATGGGGGCCCCAATTCAGGCACAAACCTTTGATGCAGTGGGCGCGGCCCCGTCTGCTATCGCGTATAACGAGGTTTACAACGCCATTCAGACCGGCGTGATCGCTGGTTTTGAGAATGAAGCCGCATCAATCCAGAACCTCAAATTCTACGAGGTTGCCCCGCATATCTCGCTCACCCAGCACACGATCACGGTGCGTCCGATCGTGATGTCGGCCAAGACCTTTGATGGTCTGGATGCCGATCTTCAGGCCGCTATCATGAATGCCGGCGCAGAAGCCGGTGCGTTTGGTCGGGCCCTTGAAAGCGGTGCTGACGGAAAAATCCTGCAAGAGATGGCCGATGCCGGTCAGATCGAAATCCACGCCTTCGACGGCCGCGACAAGATGCTTGAGCTGGTGCAACCGGTTCAGGACGCTTACGCGGCAGAGCTTGGGGCGACCAAGCTTCTTGAGAACGTGCGCGGCATGTAAACTCCCGGCGTTGACGGGCGGTGCGGTTCCTACGACCGCCCGTCAACTCTATTCGGATACCAATAGCGGTATCCCCAGAAGGATGCGGGGCAGAGCATGTTTGGACGGCTTTTGGAACGGTTCTGCGGGGCCTTGCGGCTCCTTCTTGGCGTGATGATGGGGGCGCTGGCGATCCCGGTCGCGATGCAGGTGATCTCTCGCTACACGGGACTGATCCCGACATTTCTCTGGACCGAGGAACTCGCCACGTTTCTCTTTGTGTGGATCGTCATGATCGGGTCCATCGTCGCGGTTTGGGACGGGACGCATTTCGACGTCCGCATCACGCGGGACGCAAACTCTCCACCGGCGCGGTTCCTGCAGGACGGTGTCGTGCACCTTGCCATCATGATCTTTGGCGCGTTTTTCCTGTTCTATGGTTTTGAATATGCCGAGTTTGGAAGCAACCAACGCTCGGTGATGATGCGGGCCAATCTGGTAATCACGCATGTGTCGGTGCCGATCGCAGGCGGGTTCTGGCTCCTCTTGGCAAGCTACCGGCTGTTCGAGGCTTTCGCACAGTTCCGCTCAGGCGAGGCGTCCCACTCATGATCCTCACCACCGCCACCGCCGCGACCATGCTGATCGTCGGATTTCTGATCCTGATCTTCATCCGCATTCCCGTCGCTTTCGCCCTCGGGCTCGCAACCATTCCGGTCGTCGTGCTGGAGCTGAGGCTGACGCCATTCATCGTGCTGGACCGGATGTTCCAATCCTATAATTCGTTCATCCTGCTCGCGGTGCCGTTCTTTCTTCTTGCGGCCAACCTGATGAATTCCGGCAAAGTGACCGACCGCCTGATTGAGCTGGCGCGCGTGCTGACCGGCTGGATGCCGGGCGGGCTGGGTCATGTGAACGTGGCGGTCTCGATGCTGTTTGCGGGCATCTCTGGTTCGTCCACCGCCGATGCGGCCGGCATCGGGAAAATCCTGATCCCCGCCATGCAGAAAGAAGGTTACGACACCCGGTTTGCCGTCGCGATCACGGCCTGTTCATCGGTGATGGGGGTGATCATTCCGCCGTCGATCCTGATGATCGTCTGGGGCGGCGTCATGCAGGTGTCGGTCGGGGCGCTGTTCCTTGGCGGTGCAATCCCCGGGCTGATGATCGGGCTGGCGCTGATGGCCACCGTCTATGGCTTTGCAAAGGCCCGCAACTATCCCGTCACCGCGTCGCCGAACTGGAGCGAGTTCTGGGCGGCCTGGAAAGGTGCGGCACTGGCACTGTTGACCCCTGTTTTCGTAATCGGCGGCATCGTCGGCGGTCTGGTGACACCAACCGAGAGCGCCATCATAGCAGCGGGCTACGCTCTGGTTCTTGGCATGTTCGTCTATCGAACCGTGACGCCCAAGGATCTTGGCCACATCCTCTATGACACAGCGCGCTTTGCGGCAATTTCGCTCTTTGCGATTGGGACGGCTTCGGCCTTTGGCTGGCTGCTGTCGTTCTACAACGCGCCGCGCCTCATCGTCAGCGTTCTGACGGCGTGGGAACTTGGGCCGTTCGGGACGGCGCTGCTGATTGCCGCCCTGTTCCTTATATTTGGCCTCTTCATTGATGCGATACCGACAATCATCATTCTCGGCACGGTTCTGATGCCGGTTGCACAGGCCGGTGGGGTCGATCCGATCGCCTTTGCGATCATCGGTATCGTCTCACTCGCGTTCGGGCTGGTGACACCGCCCTACGGGCTTTGCCTTCTGATTTCAGCAGCGATTGGCGGGCTCAACGTGGTGCAGGTGCTGCGCGAGGTCGTTCTCATTCTGGCGCCGATGTTGGTGATCCTGATTTTGCTCGCGGCGTTCCCGGAAATCATCCTCTGGCTGCCCAAGGCGCTCATGCCGGGGGCGTTTCGCTAGGGCCCTTAATGCCCGAGAGATAACAACCGCGATGCGCAAGCTTCGCAAAAGGAAGGACAATTATGAAACTTGCAGGGAAAAGCGCCATCGTGACCGGAGGCGGCCGTGATATCGGTGCCGCCGTCGCGATCAAGCTCGCATCAGAAGGCACAAGCGTCGCCATCAACTACTATTCCAGTTCCAAAGGAGCCGACGCTACAGTTGCCAAGATCGAGGCCGCGGGGGGGCGGGCCTTCGCCATGCAGGGCGATCTCAATCAGAAGGCCGACGTCGATGCGCTGGTGTCCAAAACCGTTGACACCTTTGGCGGCGTGGACATTCTGGTCAATAACGCCGGTGGGCTGATCGCACGCAAGACGATTGCCGATATGTCCCTCGATCACTGGGAGGCGGTGATGCGCCTGAACCTGACCAGCACCTTTCTGATGACGCAGGCCTGTCTTGCCACGATGACCTCCGGTGCCATCGTCAACCTTGCGAGCCAGGCGGGCCGCGATGGCGGCGGGCCGGGTGCCGTCGCCTACGCAACATCCAAGGGCGCGGTAATGACCATGACCCGCGGATTGGCCAAGGAACTTGGCCCCGACATCCGGGTCAATGCGCTGTGTCCCGGCATGATCGACACCGATTTCCACAACGTCCACACCCCGGACGCCGGTCGGCGCGGCTTTGAGGCCAACGCCCCCCTGAAGCGTCAGGGACATGTGGACGACGCGGCGAATCTGGTCCTGTTTCTGGCCTGCGATGACAGCGCCTTTATCACCGGGACCAACATCGATCTGAATGGCGGTATTCTCTTTTCGTGAGCGTAGGGGACGGAACATCGTCTCGATTTCCAATTGTGACGACGGGCGAAGACGTCACGCGTCAGGTGTTGTCGGATCATCCTGACCTGATGGTTGTGGTGTTCCGATTTGCCGCGTCCGGTGCCATTGGGGCACTGCATTCTCATCCCCATGTCCAGGCGACCTATGTCGAAAGCGGGCACTTCCGGTTCATCCTCGGCGACAGGGAAGAGGAATTTGAAGCGGGCGACAGCTTTGTCATCCCCTCCGCCCAGACGCATGGCTGCGTGTGTCTGGTGCCGGGTACGTTGATTGACAGCATCACCCCGCGTCGCGACAATTTTCTGTAAGGGCTATGCGGTTTCTGGCAAGAGGCGAATCCATGGCGGAACTCGCACCGCCCGAGCGGGACGGCGATTTCAGCCTCGGGTTCGCTGGCGATACCTTCAATACGGCCTGGTATCTGGCCCAGACAGCGCCGGACATTTTGGTCGCCTAAAGTCCGCAAAGAGGGCTGCGAACGCAGCATCCTCAATGTCGATCGAAGGTCCGGTATGGGCCGGTCCTCACCCTCGAAAGCCAAAGCTGATCAGTCTGATACTGCGCTGCCTCTGATGTCTGCTTCGAGCCCAGAGTGTTGAATGCTGCGCGGCTCAGGAATGGCTGCTTTTGAATTTTGGTCGAAATTTTTTGCCTGAGAAAGTAACCGCGCAACTGAGTGCAAGTCATTGAGTGCGAGGGGCAGGTCCATCCTTCGACGCAATAGTAATGTCTGCTCTTGCAATCAGTTTTGTCTCAGCGCGTATCTCAAGACGTCAGTCAGCAGACCTTTCGTCCAAAGGAAATGTCGGATGCGGCACGTTCCTGTAGCCTAGTGACGAGTAATTGAGCGTACATAAGGCACCGCTATCGCAGACGATGATGCGCCCCGCGATAGGTGCGAAAGCCGCCCGAAAGTGCTGCATCGATTTCAATGCGACGACAGATTTCTTCGCCGGATCAATCCCGAAAGCTTCAAACTGCCTGAGGTCCAACATCTGGTGCGCAATGCTGACGATCAGGATGTCGATGCCGCCAACTTCGAGCACTGCCGTCGCGCCAAAGCTGCGCTCTAACCCACCCAATATAGGTCCATTCCCGACGACATGGCCGTCCCCGGCCCATTTGACAATGCCCGTCACGTTAAGTGGCCCGCCGCCCAGTTCCGGCGCCGTTGTGCCGCCAATGTTCAGTGTGATCGGACTTCCTTTGGTTTTGGTGCCAAGGAACGTGGCAGCGACCGGGTCGACTAATGGCCCGAAACACGCGTTCTTGATGTCGCTCTCAATTAAGGCAGCAAGCAGCGCCGTTGCATCCCCGTATGCCCCCGAGCCGGGATTGTCGGCATAGTCAGCAATGACCAGCGGACCTGCGTCGCCGTTCCATTGCCTGGCGGCAACCGCAGCCTGGGTACTGGTCAGGTAGGTATTCAGGGTCTCGTGACGACGGTTCCAGATGTCGTCCGCCAGTGTCTCGGCAATCAGACGATGGGCTGCGGTGTCTTCGTCGCATGTGACCAGAACCGTTGGGCCGACTTCGGCGATATCCGCACAAGGGAATGCGCCGTTGATGCTGATGGCATAAACCCCTTTGCGCGTTTCAAAGGCACGCGCAAGCGCATGGCGTTCGATCATTGGGCCCATATCTGTGCGACCTCCGTTGGCTTCTTCCAGCATGGGCCGGCGCGCGCGCAGCGTTCTGGGCTGAATATCACCTGACATTGTGCGCTGCAAAAGCTCCGCCACCCGGCGCCCGGTCGCGCGGATATCAACATGCGGGTAGGTGGTGAAAGAGACTAGGATTTGAGCCAGATCACACATCGCTTTGGTCACGTTGGCATGTGGGTCAAGCGTGACGGCGATTGGCAGGTCCGGGCCCACAATGGCACGCAGACGGCGCAGGATTTCTCCTTCGCCGTCGTCACAAAAGTCGGTGACCATTGCGCCATGAAGGATCAGAAATATGCCGTCCCAATCACGATGTGCCGCATTGATCAGCGGCTTTGTCAGCGTCTCGAAGGCTTCGCGTGTGACAACGCCACCCGGTCCAGCGGCAGCGCTGATGACATGGGTTATGTCCCAGTCATAGTCGCGACCCGTGTCCAGTAGTCCGGCAAGCTCGGTATTTTGTTCACCTCGCGCCGCGACGGCCTGATCACCGTCCAACAGGAAACGGTCATAGAAGCATTGCAGGGTTGTCGGATGAATATTGAACGTGTTTGTCTCGTGAGATATTTCGGCGCTTAATACTTTGAAGCCCACTGATCGTATCCTTCATGGCAGCAACGTGTTCTGTGGTTGGACTGGCATAAGCACAATCAGGGCTTGGCCGCAGTTTTGTCGGACCCTGCTGCACCAACGTGACCCGTGAATTTGCCATAAAGCCGAGCGATCTTGTTCATGCGGGCTTCGACCTCGGGACCCAGTTCCATGAACACGCCGTTGACTAAAAGATTGGCAAGACTGGCCATCTGAGCAGTGGATTCCCAAAATAGGTTGAAGGACGTGGGCACGACAAATCTTTCATCCGCAACGTTATGACCCCAATCGCAATATGGGTCCGTAATCAGCGTCACGGGAATGCCAGCGGCGTGCGCTTCTTGTGCCAATAACCGGGCCTGACGGGAATAACGGCGCGCTTCGAACATGACCAAGGCCGTGTCGGTATCATCCATCGCCAGCACATCGGCAAAATTGCCGCTTGCCAGATCGACCAAATGCACCCCATCGCGTAGATATTGAAGTTGATTAACGAAAATCTGCGCGATGCCTCGCTCTGTCTGGAAACCGACAGCTACGACTGACTTAGCCCGCGCCAGACGCTTGACCACCCTGTCCCATTCCGGCGTATGCGTGGTTTCGTAGACGGCGACGAGTGCTGCCATCTCCAGTTCCAGACCGCGAGTCAGTTGATCCTCGCCTGCCTTGGTGCGTTCCTGCAGATCCCGCAACCGGTCGCCGATCAACCAGGGCTGGTCACCCATGTCGTTGCGCAAATTGTTCTTGAGGTCCTTGAAACCTTCATAGCCAATAGAACGGCAAAACCGACCAACGGTCGGCTCGCTTACCTCGACCTTGGCGGCCAGACTTGCAGCAGTCTCGAAAGGAAGGTTACCAAGTTCTGCCAGCATATAGGTTGCTATCGCGCGGTCCGCCTTTGATGCAGATGCTGCGGCTTGACCAAGGCGGTCGCGCAGAGATTTTGTCATTCTGCCTCCACTATCATCGGGAAAATTTGGTAGGGTAACTTGCGGAAAGTCAATTGTTTCTGGTTTCCTTACGATATCTAAATGGACCGGGCATTAGCGCAGCCGATGCGGCGAAAGGCCTTCCACGAGGGATGTCTTGTCAGCCACCGATCGGTTGAAACAAAGGTCAGCTGTTATGACGGCCAAAGCTGGCGCCATCATGATGCCATATCCGCCTTGACCCGCTAGCCAGAAGAAGCCCGACACGTCCGGGTCAAACCCGACAACCGGGGCGTCATCCTCCACAAAGCTGCGCAAGCCGGCCCAGCTGTGTTCGATCTTGGTGACTTCGATGGTTGTTTCCTGCTGAATCCTGTCCGCGAGGACCGCAATGTCCATGTCATCGGCCCAGGCGTCGTGCGGGTCGGTTACTGTCGCATCGCCCGGTGACGCCATCAGTTTGCCCGCGTCAGGTTTGATGTATGCGCCAAAGCCCGCAAAATCGACCAACGGCATCGCACCACAGTCAAGCCCGTCTGGCCCGTTTATGATGATGGCAGTGCGCCGCTTGGGTACCAGACCAATGCTGCGCGCGCCAGCCATCGTGCCGATTTCGTCGGCCCAGGCGCCGCCTGCATTAATGATCGTTGCGGCAGCAAATTGATCATCCTTGGTCTGGATGCGCCAAGCCCCTGATTGATACGAGAGGTTGCTTACCGGCTGTGATGTCAGCGTTTTAGCACCGTGTGCCTTCGCGCCTTTCAGATATCCAAGATGAAGATTGGCGACATCGATGTCGGTGGCGTTGGCCTCATACACGGCGCGGCTGATGCGCTCTGGTCGCAGAAACGGTACCATTGCGACGGCGTCCGTTGGATCGATCGAACAGACCTCCTCGTCGGGCTCGGACATGGACAGCAGCGCGTCCAACTCACTCTGATGCTCTGGCATTGCGACCGTCAGCGCACCACGGGGCGATAACAAAGGTCTGTCGCAAAAGGCGACAGGTGGTGACCTGAAAAATGCCTCGCTGGCCTTATTAACTTGCCGCACGACGGGTCCGCCGTAGTTGCGCGTAAACAGCGCCGCGGACCTGCCCGTGCTGTGGTAACTCATGGTTTGCTCTGCTTCGAGCAGCAGGACGGTCCCTGCATCGGCAAGCTCATAAGCTGCTGACGCGCCCGATATTCCGCCGCCGATTACAAGAAAATCATAGATCAAAAATTCGACCTCTTGGACGGCGCGGGATGCGACAAAGACTGGTTTTGCTACAAGGCGCTCATTATTGATGCATTGCAAGAAAAACGTAATATATTGACTCCTTGCAAGTTTTATTACCTACTTTTTTCAGTTGCTGGGGATTCCTGATGTCAAAGCCATTGCGCGAACGTCCGACCGGGGCCGCGCTGTCTGTTCGAACAACGGATACTGCGCGCGAAATCTCAGACTGTTTTGTTTACGACCAACAAGGAGACGACGAATGAGGAAGATACTATTATCCAGTGCCGCATTGACGGCCATTGGAGGGATGGCGCTGGCAAATTGTCCTGCCGTGACCGTGTCTGATCCGATGGGCGTCGCCGCTGGCGCGTTCCCGCAACAGTATGAGCTGAGCGAATTCCAGAGCCTCGCAAATTGCGATCTGGGAATGTCCGAAAACCCGGATATCGCGGCATTGAACGCGCGCATTCGGGGCAACCCCGATTTGCCTGCTTTGGCGGATCGCCTACCTGCCGAGCCGCTTGTCGTCGCGCCATATGATGAAATTGGAAAATACGGCGGTGTCTTCAATGCGCTGTCCAACGCGACAGAGGCTGGGACGTCAGACTTCATGTCAGTGCGCCATGTCAATTTGGTACGCTATGCCGATGATCTGACGACAATCGTGCCAAATGTCGCCAAAAGCTGGTCCTGGAATGATGACTTCACTCAGCTGACCTTTGTCTTGCGCGAAGGCCACAGATGGTCCGATGGTCAGCCGTTCGGCGCTGAAGACGTCGAATTCTGGTACGAAAATCTGGCCCTTGATCCAAATGTGATCGAGAGCCCGAAAGACTATGTCCTTGCGGGCGGTGAGCCGATGACAGTCGATGTGATTGACGCGCAAACCGTGCGTTTCAACATGCCATCGCCAAAGCCGGGGTTCCTGTCTCACTTTGCCAGCCACTACGCACAGGGTTTTCAGCCGAAGCATTTCCTGGGGCAATATCACCCCGCGATCAATCCCGATGCCGATGAGCTTGCGCAATCGCTTGGCTTTGAAGGTGGCTACGATCTGGTCAGGGCCTACTACGGCAGTTCGGACTGGATGGACACACCAACACCGATGTTGGCCCATCCCGACAAAGTCGCAAACCTGCCACTGAATGCGGCACCCACTTTGGAAAGTCACATCGTTATTGCCGAAAGCACGGAGGGGCGCCAATATGTTGCGAACCCGTACTATTACATGGTCGACACGGCCGGTAATCAGCTGCCCTATATCAACGAGATGGACGAGATTTTTGTTGGCGAAAGCGAAGTGCGTCTGCTGATGCTGATGAACGGCGAAGTCGACTACAAAGCGCAGGCCCTGCAGGTGGATTACGTCCCGCTGTTGCTGGAAAATCAGGAAACTGCCGGTTTTGTCGTCGATCTGAAGCCTGAAATCACCATGCCCACCATCGCGTTCAACGTAACCTCTGAGGATCTGGAGAAGCGCAAGGTTTTTGGTGACCTAAGGTTCCGTCAAGCCATGTCAGTCGCGATCAACCGCGACGAAATCAACGAAGTTGCCCTGTTTGGTCTTGGTGCGCCGCAGCAGTATATCGGTTTCTCACCAACACCTGATTTTGTCACGCCAGAATGGGAACAGCACTACGCGCAATTCGATGCTGAGTTGGCAAGGTCATTGCTGGACGAAATCGGCGTCGTTGACCTTGACGGCGACGGGATGCGCGAATTGCCGAATGGCGATCCATTGACTCTGAACTTGCAGGTGGCCACGCAAGGGATATCGATCAATATCGTAGAACTTGTTGGGCAAAACTGGCGTGATGTCGGCATCAACAACACCGTCAAAGAGGTGACGACAGACGAATATCGTTCGTCGCAATCGTCGAACCAGTTGGACGTGTCCCTGTTCGAGAAAAGCGTGCCGTTATCCGTTGTACTTGGCAACGCCGAAATCTTCATTCCGCCGTTCGACAATTATTTCAACATGCGCACTGCGATGCTTTGGGGTGAATATGTGGAATCTGATGGTACCGCGGGTGTGGAACCGCCAGACTACGTCAAACAGATGATGGAAGATGTCAGGGCGTTTCAGGCTACACCGGTTGGCACGCCTGAATCCGACGCGCTTGCTCTGCGGCTAGTAGAAAACATGACGGGCAATCTGCTTTTCATTGGTACGGTCAAAGGGCAGCAGCCGATCTATCGCAACGCCGCACTGAAAAATTTCACACAGTTCAGAACCGCGTCATATGCTTTTTACCGGACATATCCTTATCGTCCTTCACAGTGGTTTCTTGACGAATAAGCCATTGCCGGACGTCAAATAACTGTTTCGGGCTGCTGATGTGGCCCGAAGCCCAAAACAACAGCGCCCAAAGGGGCGTATAATGCGCAAGGGCGTGTCAGACAGATGGTCCAGTTTCTACGCTTCGCGACAATCCGTTTTGGCCTTGCTGTTTTCACGCTCTGTCTGGTGTCCTTCATCGTCTTTTCGCTGATGGAACTGGTGCCGGGGGACTGTGCTGAGCGCTACCTTGCATTCAAGAACTCGCAAGGCGCACAGATTTCCATCGCTGATATTGAGGCGGAGCGTGTCCGGCTGGGTCTGGACCGACCTTATCTGGAACGCTGGACAAGCTGGATTCTTAATGCATTTCGGGGCGAGTTTGGCGAAAGCTGCATCCTGCGTCTGGATATCAACCAATTGCTGGGTCAAAAGGTCTGGCTCAGCGTCGGTATCTGCCTCGGTTCGTTACTGCTGGCCTATGCCATCGCTATTCCGGTCGGCATCATCGCCGCCACATCGCGTAACCCGTTCCTGAACAACAGTCTGCGTCTGGTCAGCTATCTGGGGCTTGCGCTGCCGAACTTTCTGCTCGCGCTGATCATCATGCTGTTTTCGACCGTCATGTTCGGGAACAGTCTGACCGGGCTCTTCTCACCCGAATTTCGAGACGCGCCATGGGACTGGGCGCGGGTCAAGGATTTTCTTGGCCACGTCTGGTTGCCGGTGTTCATTCTGGGCTGGTCCGCCACCGCCTTTGCAATCCAAACCGTCCGAGCGCTGATGTCGGATGAAATCAGCAAGCTATACGTAACTGCGGCGTCCGCGCGTGGCGTGTCGGGGCGCAGGTTGCTGCTGCGCTATCCTGCACGACACGCGCTGAGCCCGATCATCAATTCGCTTGGTTTCGATCTGAATCGTATTTTCAACGAGTTGCCAATCGTGGCCCTGATCCTGACGCTGACCGAGGCGGGATCCTTGCTGATCGAAGCATTGGCGCGGTCAAACGATCAGCAGCTTGCGGGCGCGATCATCTTTTTCCTGACGGGCAGTATCGTCGCTATCAACTTCATCACGGATATTGTGCTGGCGCTGGTCGATCCCCGCATACGTCATAGCATTTTGGGATAAATGACATGAGTGACACCAATATTTATGACGCATCCGTCGACCAAAGCGCCAAGGATGCCTATTTCACCGCCTCGCAAAGCCAGCTGATCTGGACCCGTTTCAAGAAACAAAAAGCAGCGATGGTCGGGGCCTGGGTTCTGGTGATCCTGATCCTGTCGGGCATGTTCGCGCCATTCCTGACGCCCTATGATCCGACAATTGCCGGTCGCGACAAGGATTATCTGAACGGTGCGCCGACCATTCCTCAGTTCTGTGATGAGAACGGCTGCTCTCTCCGTCCGTTCATTTACACACACGAACGCGAACGCTCGATCGAGACGAATTTCCGCTGGGTGACCACCGAAAACAAGGACAAGCGGCGCTATGTCGAATTCTTTGTTCAGGGTAGCGAATACCAGCTTATGTTCATGACCTTTTCGACCCATCTTTTTGGCGTGGATGAAGGATTCATCCACCTTTTCGGCACAGATTCCACCGGCAAAGACATCTTTTCGCGCACCTTTCATGCGATCAACACCTCCATGGCCGTGGGCACGATAGGCGTGTTCCTGGCCTTCGTGCTGGCACTGATCATCGGCGGGATATCGGGCTATTATGGTGGCTGGATCGACAGTTTCATCCAGATGGTGACGGACGCGGTCCGCACCATTCCGGCCATTCCGCTTTTCATGGCATTGGCTGCCTTCATCCCGGATACTTGGAGCGCCGAAGAGAGGTTCTTCTTTATCTCCGTCATATTGGGTTTCATCAGTTGGCCAACGCTTGCAAGGCGGGTGCGCACGCATCTGCTAACCGAGCGTAATCAGGAATATGTGCTTGCTGCCCAGCTTTGCGGCGCTTCATCGGGACATGTGATCCGGAAGCACCTGCTGCCCAGTTTCACCAGCTACATCATCGTCGATTTGGTCATTTCCTTTCCCTACATGGTGCTGTCAGAAACCGCGCTCAGCTTCATCGGTCTGGGCCTCAAGGACCCGGTCAATTCGCTTGGGGTGATGCTGCAAAACGTGACCAGCGCCGATGTTCTGCTGAATTATCAATGGTATTTCATTCCGGTGATCTTCTTCATCGTTCTCGTCATGGCCTTCGTGTTTGTGGGCGACGGCTTGCGCGATGCAGCTGACCCCTATGGAGACACCAAGAAATGAGCCGACTGATTGACGTCGAAAACCTGACCCTGCAATTCGATACTGACGAGGGGCGGATCACGGCTGTGGACAACGTCTCGTTCAGCCTTGAGGCGGGAGAGGTGATGGGGCTGGTCGGCGAAAGCGGGTCAGGTAAGTCAGTCACCGCCAAATCCTTGATGAAGCTGAACCCGCGCAATGCGATCTATGGCCCCGATACGAATATCACGCTGTATCTGGACGATGGCCCGGTTGATGTGATGTCGCTGCAAACCGACCACGACATGAAGATCGTGCGCGGTGGGTCCATATCGCTGATCTTTCAGGAACCGATGGCCAGCTTCGCCCCCGCCATTTCCATCGGCGACCAGATGGTCGAGCAATTGTTGATCCACACCAGCTTTTCACCGACGCAGGCCAAGGAACTGTCCATCGAAATGCTGGATCGGGTCGGGATATCGGACGCGAAAACCAGGTTCGGCCAATATGCGTTCGAGCTGTCGGGCGGGATGCGCCAGCGTGCAATGATTGCCATGGCCCTGTCGACCAAACCCAGGCTGTTGATCGCGGACGAACCGACAACAGCGCTGGATGTGACCATTCAGGCGCAAGTCATTGACCTGATGAAAGATATCGTGTCCGAGTTCGGAATGGGGATCATATTCATCACCCACGATCTGGGGGTCATTGCACAAACCGCCGACACGGTCGCGGTCATGTATCTGGGCCGGTTGGTGGAGCATGGTAGCGTGCGGGATGTCATTCGGAGGCCCGCACATCCATATACGCGCGGATTGCTGGCCGCGTTGCCGACCTTGGATGATATCGACGCCCCACTGACGCCGATCCCCGGCGATATCCCGTCGCCGCTAGAACGACCGTCAGGATGCGTCTACAACACCCGCTGCCAAGAGATTCTGGGCCCACGATGCGCACGCGAGGTGCCGGCATTTTCAAACGTCAGTGCAGATCACACAGCCGCCTGCCATCTTCATGACCCAGAAAGAGGTTCCCTGTGACAATGAAACCTTTGATCACGGCACAGGGTCTGTCAGTCCATTATGCATTGCGCGGCGGTCTGATCGGTCCTGCGCCCTTCGTCCGTGCGGTTGAAAACGTAACAATCGAAGTTGCACCGGGCAGTTTCTTTGGTTTGGTCGGTGAATCCGGGTCGGGCAAGACCACCCTTGGCCGCGCGATGCTGCGAGCCGCGCCTATCAGCAAGGGCGATGTTATGTTTGACGACGGTGAGGTGGAATACTCCCTCAAGAACCTCGGCAAGAAGGATCTGAAGGACTACCGTAAACGGGCACAACTCATTTTTCAGGATCCCTATGCCGCGCTCAGCCCCCGCATGACGGTGCGCGACATTATTGCAGAACCGCTGGAGGTCATGGGGCTTACAAAATCACGCGCGGAAACCGACGATCGGGTGCGCGAAATCGCGGCAAAGTGTCGGCTGAATGTCGAACACCTGCGCCGGTTCCCGCACGCATTTTCCGGTGGCCAGCGACAGCGCATTTCTATCGCGCGCGCCTTGGTCTCGGGGCCAAAGTTTATCGTCGCCGACGAAAGCGTTGCCGCACTGGACGTGTCCATTCAAGCGGACGTGTTGAACCTGCTCAAAGCAATCCAGGAAGAAATGGGGCTGACATTCTTGTTCATCAGCCACGACCTAAGCGTCGTGGCCCATGTCTGCGACCACGTGGCGGTCATGTATCTAGGTCGTCTGGTGGAAACGGCACCGACGCGGACATTGTTTTCTGCTCCGCGCCACCCTTACACAAAGGCATTGTTGTCGGCGATCCCTTCGCTGGACCCTGATGACCGGGGCAAGGCGCAGAAACTCGAAGGGGAAATCCCTTCGCCTACCAACCCACCGCCCGGTTGCAAGTTCCAGACCCGCTGCCCGCATGCCATTGATCACTGCCGCATGGAAGAACCGATCCTCGAGGCCGCCGGAACCGAGCACAATGTGGCATGTCACAAATGGCAGGAATTGAGCCACCGCAGCTGATTGCAGTACCTGCGTCTTCGTAGAAAGTCGTCTGCACATCCGCGCCGTCTCATCCCCGATCTGGGTGGCATCAAGCTGCCGGATATGCTGCCCGCGCCAACATTCCCGGCGGGCTGAAGAATGCGGTCAAGGCCACTCATGATCTGGACATGAAGGCAGGCCGCGCTTGGGTGCAGGCGGATGTCAATGTAGCGCTGCCCGGGTGTGAAACGCTCTTCATTATCGGTCTGTTTACGCTGTTTCTGAAAGCAGACGCCTGACGCCCTTTGTCTGCGCCGAGGCCAGCACGGACTAAAAAGAGGTCGCGCTGTCAGATCGGACGCTGTTGCTGACCAACATCGAGACGATGGTAGCCGGTCAGATCATGGTCACTCTGCAGGATGTCTCATCAGCTACTCCATGCGCAACGCACGGGCGGTCGATCTGCTCAGGGCGCACACGAAATGGCCCGCCCCGATTGCGCAGAACGCCGGTCTGACCGTGCCGCTGATCTGCAATATCGCGCGTGACGAGACCTGCCACAATTTGGTGGTCTTCATCGACGTGGTCCTGGACGTCAACACCCTTACCTTTACCGCGGGCGTGGATTTGAACGCTGAGATTGCGAGACTGATGGTGACAACGCCTGACGATTCCACGTTCAATATCAGCACCGGAATTGTTGAGCGCTACGACGTGCCGATGATATCACTGCAGCTTCCGGCACCGGCGCCAAACAATGCCGCATTCGCGGTGCCCCGCAGCGCCATTTTGCAACATCTGTCGCGCGGGATTGCAAGCCGGTTTGAGCAGGTCAACCTCCACAAATGCTGGTAGGGGCGTTACTACCAAACAAAACTTGCAGAGGGTTAGAACCCAAACAGTCTTAACGCATCAGTTTCCAGCTATCTTGCCCTGCCAATCAGCACCAGCAAAGTTTTGCGACGCTAAGCGCTGACGATGTCATCGCAGCGATAGCCATCGACGCGGGAATTGACAAGTGTGCGGAAGCGTTGAGGGTCACGGTTGGCGATACAAGTCTGAATTTCGTTTATCATGCCCGCGATGACAATCTGGGAATGCATCGCCTCTTTGGCGCGAAGAATCTTAGGATGCGGCGTTGCAACTAGGCTGGCATCGTCAATCAGCAACTCTTCATACAGCTTTTCAGCCGGGCGCAGCCCGGTGATCTCGACTGCGATATCGCCTGTCGGGTTGTTTTCATCGCGCACTGTGCGACCAGATAGCTCAATCATCTTATGAGCGATATCGATGATCTTTTGGGGTTTACCCATATCCAGCACAAAGACGTCACCGCCGGTAGCATATGCCCCGGCAAGCAGCACAAGTCGCGCCGCTTCGGGAATCACCATGAAAAAGCGGGTCACCTCTGCATGGGTCACGGTCACCGGGCCGCCAGCGGCGATCTGGGCCTGAAAGAGAGGTATCACCGAGCCTGATGAACCCAGCACATTACCGAAGCGAACCATGGCAAATCTCGTCTTGTCCGATCGGGTTTGCATGTCCTGTAAGACCAGTTCAGCCATGCGCTTGGTTGCGCCCATAATATTGGTTGGACGGACCGCCTTGTCAGTGGAGACAAGTATCATCCGCTCAATTTCCGCAGCCCGAGCGCACGCAGCCACAATTTGTGTGCCTAGCACATTGTTACGCGCACCTTCGAGTTCGTTGCTTTCAACCAAAGGCACATGTTTGTAGGCTGCGGCGTGCAGAATGATATCCACGTTTTGATCGGCGATCACTTCAGCTACCCGTGCCTGATCGGTGACAGAGCCCAGGCAGGTGACGACAGCAACATCCGTTCCTTTAACGCGGTTACGCATGTCGCGATCCACGCTGTAAAGTGCGAACTCGCATTGTTCAAAGAGCACGATGCGTTCTGGTTGGCAGTCAAGCAACTGCCGACACAACTCTGACCCTATAGACCCACCAGCACCCGTAACCATGATCGACCGGCCTGCATAGGCTCGTGCGATCTCTGACGTGTTGAGTGATACCTTGTCTCGCCCCAAAAGTTCATCCGGGCTGACGGCTCGCAACGGGTTTTCTTGCGGATCGCCCACCATCATTTCAATGTATGAGGGCAGAATCTTCACCTCGACGGGCAACGGGGATAGCTCTTTCAAAAGTGCTTGGCGTCGTTCAACCATTGCAGACGGGATTGCGATCAAAATGCGTTGGATTCCGTGCTTGGCAATCAGGCGAGGCAATTGGTCACGATGATGTACTGGCAGGCCGGAGATCATCAGACCATGCAAGGTGAAATTATCGTCAACAAAGAAGACCGGTTCGGCTTCACATGACTGACGCAAAGCTGAAGCCATTTGGATTCCCGCAGAGCCTGCCCCGTAAATCGCAACAGGAATAGCTTTTTCACGCTCGTTCTTGAGTACATATTTCAGCAAGGCCAGAGCCGTCATACGTAACGCTACCGAAGACAAGAAGAATATCACACCAAAGAGAATAATCGCGGTGCTCGGCAGTGGCATCGCCAATGCTAGGGATACAAACCCGGCGAAGATCGTGAGTACAACTGCAACAAAGCCTATTTGCCGGATAGCTCTGTTTTCAAAAGTGTTGAGTTTGATCTGCGGCAAACCCATCTCAAAAATAAAAGCTGCACCAAGCGCCGTCATGATAGGAAATAACAACATAATGTCGCGTGACAGCGCCACTAAGGTGAAAGTATCCAAACGGATACTCAAAGCGAGATAGAGAGCGATCGGTACAAGTAATGTATCCACAGTCCAATAGAGCCGGCGTTTCCGCGGGCGCGAAATATCTCGAATCCAATTCAACACAGCTTTCATTCCATTCCTAGCTTCATTGTATTGACGCAGATGCGTGGCCGTCATGTCGCATTTGCATGGGTTGGGGTACAGCCGACTATTTGTTCTGCCATAATAGAACCTCAACCAACAAGAAATGATATAGTTAAACTCACTCATAAGTTTAGCGGTATTTCGCGTATCGGGTGTCCAACCCCATAGCAACACCCAAACGGGCTATACTGAGGAAATCACAGCTTTTCATGAATTGAGCTACACGTACGGCAGGAGCTACTGATGTCGTGCTGCAATCTATGTAAGCACCCCCGCTGTCTACAGGATGTGATCCTGCTGGCGATGTGCTAGGTTCAGGACTCATTAATCGGCTTGATGCTGCGTCGTTGTCATGATTGACGAGCCCCAATGATTTGGGGGACCG
>CANKYO010000007.1 GCA_947488175.1 uncultured Paracoccaceae bacterium | reverse complement strand
AAATCCTAGAGATTGAGGCACTTCGGTCAGAAGTCGGCAACCTAGTCCAGAATTTTCAACTCTAGCAAAGACTGCTTCTCTAATCGGGCGTTTGGGTCAAGTTCATTTCATCGTTTTGTCTCCGCACTCTTGGATCACTGTCTCTCATCCGGGTCACGCTTCTCTTCGCAGTCATTGGTGGCCCGGTTCGGTTGGACCGCTGCATGCATGTGTCGGATTGGACGTGGAGCGCCCCGCTTCGTCTCGCGCTTGATCGTCGCAGCAGACATATTCGGCGTCATCCACGAAACCTCGTCCGGTGAGGGACGATCCCGTCATTTGGGCTTTGGAAAGCTGTCAGATCATAGCGCGGCCTCCAAAGGTCGGTGACGGAACTCGGTATTGTCGGCCCACATGCGGTGCATGATGACGGCCAGTTTGCGGGCGACGGCAACAACGGCCCGGCGGCGCCCCTTTCGCCTCATCAGCCGCAGGCCCCAACTTTTGATCTCGGAACTGGCCACAGATCGCATCATCATCGCGTTTGCGGCAGCGTAGAGCGTGGCGCGCACATCGCGGTCGCCAGCTTTGGAGATGCGACCGGGGTTGTCTATCTCGCCAGATTGATATCGCCGTGGTGTCAGTCCGAAGTGCGCGGCGACAGTGCGAGAGCTGGTGAAGCGTGCCGGATCGTCGACGGCCGCACGGAATGTCAGAGCCGCAATCGGCCCCACGCCTGGGATTGCCATGAAGCGCAGGCAAACCGCGTCGTGACTTGCGGCCTGCTTCACGCGTCTGTCCAACTCCCGATAGGTCTTGTAGAGCATTGCCCGCGCGTCCAAGAGCGGCAGCAAGGCACGTGACAGATCCGGATCGGCTTCGATCAACGGCCTGACCCGCTCATCGAACGACCCCTGATCAACGCGAGACGGCAAGCGGAGACCGAAGACCCGGAAGAGGCCCCGAACCTCGTTGGCCAGATCGATACACTTCTTCTGAACGGCCTTTCGACTGCTCAGCAGAGCCCGGTAGGCGTGGGCTTCGCGGCTCTTGATGTAGACTGGATTAAACCACCCGGACCGAAGCACCTGAGCGATCCCTCTAGCGTCCGTCTTGTCGGTTTTGTTACGCATGGCCGACAGCGCCGCATTCACCTGGCGCGCTTCCATGCACACGACATCAAAGCCAGCACCTCGAAGCCCGAAGTATAGATGCTGGCTCATCGCGCCAGACTCAAAACCGATCCGGCACTGGCCCTTCGGCACATCGCGCAGGCAGGTCACGATATCCTCGATCTCGCAAGCTACGACGCGTTCAAAGACATGCTTGCCACCAGCATCAATCACGCAGACGGCAACAGACCGCAGCGATACGTCCAAGCCAACAAAGTAATCCATCTCGTTCTCCTCAATTTGCAGCAACTGCTGCAACTCTATCGAGAACCCGACCCATCCATCAGGCCAGCCCGATTACCCATGCTTTGTCCTGCACACCAGACCTTTGGTATGTTAGCTTCGAGCGGCCGCTGTCCGGTCAGACAGTGTGTGTTTCAATTGCGCAGAATGCCGCTAGTGCGGGACTGTTGAGTAAAGGGCGAATCCGTCCGACCTGCGGAAGATCAGTCCGTGGTCATTCGCCCTCATAAGGGCTTTTGGCGGGCCGGCCTGCGTGATCGGTCCACCGGCGGCTTTGTGTCGTGCGGTCCCAGTGCAGCACCCGGTCATGGTCAGGATAGGTCACCACGTCGCCGGGTGACCTTGTGCCGATGACCAGGTATTTCACCTCTGTATCTGTGTCATTCTCCAGACAATGGCCGACAGGGTCGCCGGCCTTGAAGGTGGCGGCGTCGCCGGGGTGCATCACGGTGCTACTGTCGCCTTCGTGCAGGGTGACCTTCCCTTTCAACACATACACCATTTCATCCTCGCCCGCGTGCCAGTGCTTGATCGAGGAGGATGAACCGGGCGGCAGGATTTCCACGAAGGCCCCGAACTGGGTCAGCCCGCCGCTGTCGCTGAACAGCAAGGCGCTGTAGGGGCCGCAGGGATGCCCCACGCCATCGCTGGCGTCGGTCTTGGCGGTGTCCGGGGTAAATATGGGCATCACATTTTCCTTTGTTGAAGGCGGCTATGTCCATCCTGCCTTAAATCTTAAGCGCCCTTAACAAAACCCACCGTGCGCCCCGTTAACCCCACCAAATGCCGCCCAAGGGTCCGACGTTTTGCCGACGCAAATCCGACGCGATGCCGACAGCGCGAAACCAAGCGAAATATGGCGTTAACCTGTGATTCGCCGAAAACCACGAAAAGCACCGTACGGTGGGGGCTACGCAACACCTACCGTACGGTGGCACCGGCTCACTCTGCGGCCTGCGCGTAATCCTCCATCGGGGGGCAGGTGCAGGTCAGGTTGCGGTCGCCCCAGACGTTGTCAACCCGGTTGACCGGCGGCCAGTATTTGTCCACCCGGAATGCTCCGGGGGGGAAGCATCCGACCTCGCGGCTATAGGGCCGGTCCCAGTCTTTTACGAGGTCTTCCATCGTGTGCGGCGCGTTTTTCAGCGGGTTGTTTTCGGGATCGATCTCGCCTTTTTCGATCTGGGTGATTTCCGCCCGGATCGCCAGCATCGCGTCGCAGAACCGGTCTAGTTCGGCCTTGTTTTCGGACTCAGTCGGTTCGATCATCAGCGTGCCTGCCACTGGCCAGCTCATCGTTGGGGCGTGAAAACCGCAATCTATCAGGCGCTTGGCGATGTCATCGACCGTTACACCTGCGCTTTCGGCGAAGGGCCGGGTGTCGATGATGCATTCATGGGCCACGCGCCCCGTTGGCCCCTTGTAAAGCACGTCGAATGCCCCTTCGAGCCGTTTGGCGATGTAGTTGGCGTTCAGAATCGCGACGCGCGTTGCCTGTGTCAGGCCATCGCCGCCCATCATCAGGCAATAGGCCCAGGAAATCGGCAAGAGCGACGGTGATCCGAAAGCGGCCGCCGAAACAGCCCCTTCGCCGGCGACGGGATCGCCGGGCAAGTGCGGGACCAGATGCTCCTTCACCCCGATTGGCCCCATGCCTGGGCCGCCGCCGCCATGGGGGATGCAGAAGGTCTTGTGCAGGTTCAGGTGGCTGACATCGCCGCCCAGATCGCCGGGGCGCGACAGGCCGACCATCGCGTTCATGTTGGCCCCGTCGATATAGACCTGCCCGCCATGGTCATGGGTGATCTGACAGACCTCGATCACAGTTTCCTCGAACACGCCATGGGTGGACGGATAGGTGATCATGCAGCCGGCCAGATTATCGGCGTGCTGTTCAGCCTTCGCGCGGAAATCATCAAGGTCGATATCGCCGTTTTCTGCTGATTTTACAGGGACAACCGTCCAACCGACCATATGGGCCGAGGCGGGGTTGGTGCCGTGGGCGGACATCGGGATCAGGCAGACATTGCGGTGCCCCTGACCATTGGACCGATGATATCCCGCGATGGTCAGAAGCCCGGCATATTCGCCTTGCGCGCCGGAATTGGGCTGCATGGAAATGGCGGCATAGCCGGTGATATCGCAAAGCTTGGCCGACAGATCGTCGATAATTTCACGGTAGCCTTCGGCCTGATCGGCGGGGCAGTATGGGTGCAGCAGGGAAAACTCGCGCCAGCTGACCGGCATCATTTCGGCGGCTGAATTCAGCTTCATCGTGCAGGAGCCAAGCGGGATCATTGCCCGATCCAGCGCCAAGTCGCGGTCGGCCAGACGCCGCATATAACGCATCATTTCCGTCTCCGCCCGGTTCATGTGAAACACCGGGTGGGTCAGGAAATCGCTTTGGCGGACCAGCTTGTCGGGCATGTGGTAATGCGGTGTGTAATCCTTGTCCTGCCGTTCGATACCAAAGGCGCGCCAGACCCGTTCGATGGTGGCAGGCCGGGTGCGTTCATCCAGCGTGATGCCGACTTGCGTCTCGCCGACCGCGCGCAGATTGATCCCCTCATCCACCGCCGATTTCAGCACCGCAGCCTGCAGCGGGCCGACATCCACCGTGATCGTGTCGAAGAATGTGGCCGGGCGCACATCGAACCCGCCTTGCTTCAGCCCTTCGGCCAGCCGCGCGGTCTTGCGGTGGATGCGCTGGGCGATGGCCTTGAGTCCCTCTGGCCCATGGAACACGGCGTAGAACCCGGCCATAACGGCCAGCAGGGCCTGTGCGGTGCAGACATTCGATGTCGCCTTTTCCCGGCGGATATGCTGTTCGCGGGTCTGCAGCGACAGCCGATAGGCGCGGTTGCCGTGGCTGTCGATCGACACGCCCACGATGCGGCCGGGCATGGAGCGGGCATAAGCCTGTTTCGTCGCCATATAGGCCGCGTGCGGGCCGCCATAGCCGACGGGCACACCGAAACGCTGGGTGGTGCCGACGGCGATATCGGCCCCCATTGCGCCGGGTTCTTTCAGCAGTGTCAGCGCCATGGGATCGGCAGAGATGATGCCGATGGCGTTGTTTTCATGCAGTCTGGCGATTTCATCGGTGAAGTCGCGCAGGTGCCCGTAGGTGCCGGGGTATTGGAAGATCGCGCCGAAAACGGCGGTCGGGTCCAGATCGTCGGGGTTGCCGACGGTGATTTCGATCCCCAGCGGTGCCGCACGGGTTTTCATCACGGCGATGTTCTGCGGGTGGCAGTTTTCGTCGATGAAGAAACCTTTGACTTTCGATTTCGATACCCGCTGCGCCATAGTCATCGCCTCGGCGCAGGCGGTCGCCTCGTCCAGCAATGACGCGTTGGCAATCTCCAGCCCGGTCAGATCGCTGACCATGGTCTGGAAGTTCAACAACGCCTCAAGCCGCCCTTGGGAAATTTCAGGCTGGTAGGGGGTGTAGGCGGTGTACCAGGCCGGGTTTTCAAGGATGTTGCGCTGGATCGCGGGGGGCGTGACCGTCCCGTGATAGCCCTGACCGATGAGCGAGGTCAGGACCTTGTTCTTGGAGGCCGTGACCCGCATGTGGTGCAGCAGTTCGCGTTCTGATTTGGGCTTGCCAAAATCCAGCTTTTGCTTCTGGCGGATGGCGGGCGGCAGCGTATCGTCGATCAGGGCATCAAGATCCTTGGCCCCCACGATCTGCAGCATCTCGGCCATTTCGGCCGGTGACGGGCCGATATGGCGGCGGTTGGCAAAGTCGTAGGGCAGATAGTCTGTGGGGGTAAAGGTCATGATGTTGGTCCCTTAATCGATCATCGCTTTATAGGCGGCTTCGTCCATGTATTCGTCCATCTGGGACAGGTCAGACGGTTTGATCTTGAAAAACCAGCCATCGCCGGTGGCGTCATCGTTGGCGAGGCCGGGGTTATCGGCCAGTGCGTCGTTCACTTCGACGATTTCGCCGTCGATGGGGGCCAGGATGTCCGATGCGGCCTTGACGCTTTCGATGACAACGATTTCGTCGTCCTTGACGACGGTGGTCCCCACCTCTGGCAACTCGACAAAGACGATATCGCCCAGCTGGGTTGTGGCATGTTCGGTGATGCCGACGACGATCAGGTCGTCTTCGGCGCGCAGCCATTCATGCTCTGACGTATATTTCATTGGTGGTCTCCCTTGGTCTTACCGTTTGAAATTGGCTGGTTTGAACGGCATCTTCGTCACGGTCAGCGGCAGGCGTTTGCCCCGCAATTCCCCGTAGACGGTCGCGCCGGGTGTGGCATTGGCGGTGGCGACATATCCCATCGCAACGGGGCCGCCGACGGTCGGGCCGAACCCGCCCGAGGTGATCATGCCAATCTGTGCATCGCTATCGGTGTCGGCAAAAAGCGGCACGCCTTCGCGCATCGGGGCGCGCCCGTCGGGCAGCAGGCCGACCCGTTTGCGCGCGACCCCTTCGGCCAGTTCTGAAAAGATCGCGTCGGCCCCCGGAAACCCGCCTGCGCGGTCGCCTCCCGCACGCCGCACCTTTTGAATGGCCCATGTCAGGGCGGCCTGCACCGGTGTTGTGCCGGTGTCGATATCGTGCCCATAAAGGCACAGCCCAGCCTCAAGCCGGAGCGAGTCGCGCGCACCCAGCCCGATGGGTTCAACATCCGGGAGCGCCAGCAGGGCGCGGGCCAGATCGGTGGCGTTTTCGTTCGGTACCGAGATCTCATACCCGTCTTCGCCGGTATAGCCGGACCGCGACACCCAGCATTCGACGCCATTCAGGGTCAGCGTGGTCACATCCATGAACGCCATCGTAGCCGCGGCAGGGTTGAGGGAGGACAACACCGCCGCGGCCGCCGGCCCCTGCAAGGCAAGCAGGGCGCGGTCCGTGATTTCGGTCACTGTCACATCCGGTTCCAGATGCGATTTCATATGGGCAATATCGGCGGCCTTGCACGCCGCATTGACCACCACAAACACATGGTCGTCCCGGTTTGCCAGCATCAGGTCATCCATGATCCCGCCGGTTTCATTGGTAAAGAAACCATAACGCTGGCGGTTTTCATCAAGGCCAAGGATATCGACCGGGATCAGTTGTTCCAGCGCGTTGGCGGCTGACGCGTAATCGCTGCCTTTCACGATGACCTGACCCATATGGCTGACATCGAACAGCCCGGCCTTGGTGCGGGTGTGCAGATGTTCCTTCATCACGCCCAGGGGATATTGCACGGGCAGGTCGTAGCCCGCAAAGGGCACCATCTTGGCACCCAGTTCCAGATGCAGGTCATGCAGCGGTGTTTTCAACAAATCCGACATCGGCGGCCTCTTTCCTTCCCGCCGATCAGATAGTCATATCTTCCGGCACCACTTTGGCGCAAAGGTGTGCCCCTTACGCGTGATGCCCCCTCTGTCCATGTGCCTGAGATTGCTATCCCTTCGGCGGGCACCTCATGTTCCGTGCCACTCTCCAGAGTCTTCGTATCGGCGTCGGTCCTTGGGCCTGAGAGTTTCCGGGGCGGTTGCTCCTTCGGCACCAGATTGACTGGTTCTCCCGACGTCGATTTCGGCGCGATGCTGCCCTGTTACAGACAGGCAAGCAAGAGCTTTGTTGTGTTTTCCTTTGTCATGGTGACCGGATTTCCGCCGGTACTGGGATCATTGAGCGCGCCTGCGACGATGCGGTCGATATCGGGGTTACCGACGCCGATACCGCCTAGCGTGCGCGGGATGCCCAGCGATGCGTTCAGGTCATCGACATAGGCGCAGAACCCGTCGAACCCGTCTGCAATGCCCAGATAATCCGCCGCCCGCCCGATGATATCGCTGATCGCGGGTTTGTTGAATTGCAGCACGGCGGGCATGCAGACCGCGTTGGTGGTCCCGTGATGGGTGTGGTGGATGGCCCCGATGGGATGGGACAGGGCATGGATCGCCCCCAGCCCTTTCTGGAAGGCGGTTGCCCCCATGGCGGCGGCGGACATCATATGCGCGCGCGCCTCGATATCGGTGCCGTCGGCGTAGGCGCGAGGCAGATATTCCTTGACCAGCCGCATCCCTTCCAGCGCGATGCCTTGTGACATGGGGTGATAGTGGGGGGAGCAATACGCCTCAACACAATGGGCGAAGGCATCAAGGCCGGTGCCTGCGGTGATGAAGCCCGGTATGCCGACGGTGAGTTCCGGGTCGCAGATCACGACGCTGGGCAGGAATTTGGGGTGGAAGATGATCTTTTTCTCTTCCGTTTCGGAATTGGTGATGACCGATGCGCGCCCGACCTCCGACCCGGTGCCGGCGGTGGTCGGTACCGCGACGATGGGTGCGATGGCGTCCGCATCCGCACGTGTCCACCAGTCGCCGATGTCTTCGAAATCCCAAAGCGGGCGGGTCTGACCGGCCAGAAACGCCACCAGCTTGCCAAGGTCGAGGCCGGAGCCACCGCCAAAGGCAACCACCCCGTCATGCCCGCCTTCCTTGAAGGCCTGCACCCCTGCGGCGGCGTTATTTTCATTGGGGTTCGGGTCCACATCGGCAAAGATCGCGCGGCCAAGCCCTGCCGCCTCAAGCAGATCGAGCGTGCGAGTGGTGATGTCCATCCCAGCCAGTCCACGATCGGTGACCAGCAGGGGTTTCTTGATCCCGGCGGCGGCACAGGCATCGGCGATTTCGGCGATGCGCCCGGCGCCGAAGCGGACAGAGGTGGGGTAGGACCAGTTAGCGGTGAGCGACATGATTTATGCCTTCTTGAGGTGGTAGGATTTGGGACGTGTCAGGTTGTGATAGCCGATGATGGACAGCCCGCCACCGCGCCCGGTATCCTTGCAGCCGGTCCAGCAGAGGCCGGGATCAAGGTAATCGGCGCGATTCATGAAGACGGTGCCGGTTTCGATCTGATCGCCAATCGCCTCGGCCCTTGCGACATCGTTTGTCCAGACCGATGCGGTCAGGCCATAGGGGCTGTCGTTCATCAGGCGGATCGCTTCGGCGTCGTCTTTGACCGGCATGATGCCCACCACGGGGCCAAAGCTTTCTTCGCGCATGACGCGCATGTCGTGGCTGACGTTTGTCAGGATCTGCGGCATCAGGTATGCCCCGCCATCCTGCGGGAAGCGGGCTGGGTCGATATGAGCGGTGGCCCCGGCGGCGATCGCCTCTGCCGTTTGGGCGCGAACCGCATCGGCAAAGCGCACATGCGCCATCGGTCCCAGCGTGGTTTCGGGGTCGAGCGGATTGCCAAGAACGTAGCCATTCACGATCTCGATCGCCTTGGCCACGAAGGCGTCGAAATGCTGCTCGGCCACATAAATGCGCTCAATCCCGCAGCAGCACTGGCCGGAGTTGAACATCGCCCCGTCGATCAGCGTATCGACCGCCGCGTCGAGGTCGGCATCGTCGCAGACATAGCCCGGGTCCTTGCCGCCCAGTTCCAGTCCGATCCCGGTGAAGGTTCCAGCGGCGGCCTGTTCAATCGCCTGCCCGCCGCTGACGGAGCCGGTGAAATTCACGAAGCCGAATGATTTGGCGGCGATCAGGTCGGATGTTGTCTGGTGGTCCAGAAACACATTCTGGAACACGTCCGCGGGCAGGCCCGCGTCGTGGAACGCCTGCGCCATCCGTTCACCGACCAGCGGCGTTTGCGAGGCATGTTTCAGCATGACCGTATTGCCCGCGATCAGGGCGGGGGCGACCGTGTTGATCGCGGTCATGTAAGGGTAATTCCACGGGGCCACAACCAGAACGACGCCGTGCGGCACCCGTTTGATAACGCGCCTGAAATGCTCGCTATCCTCGACCGTGATATCTGCCATCGCGTCGTCCGCGATCCGCGCCATATAGGTGGCGCGTTCGTTGAACCCGCCAAATTCACCGCCGTAGCGGATCGGGCGACCCATCTGGTGGGCGAGTTCAGGCACGATGTCATCGTTCATTTCACCAACGCGGGCGACACCGGCCTGCACCAGTGCAATACGCTCGGCCAGCGGGCGGGCAGCCCATGCGGGCTGCGCGACTTTGGCGCGCACGACGGCGGCCTTCCCCTGATCCGGTGCAAGCGTTTCGCGCTCGGCGTAGGCCGAGCCGTCAATGGGGGAGACACAGCGGATCATGTTTGTTCCTTTGACAATGGGTGACCCAGAATGAAGAGAAAGGGCCCGTGAATCACATGCAGTTCGCGCTGCCCATACGGTTGATCAAACGGCTCCCGCACCCGCCCTTTTGGCAGTGCTTTAAGAGCCGCGCGCTTGGCCGCCCAAAAGGCATCGACGTCGTCTACATCAAGATACAGCACCAGTTGACGCGCCTCATCCGCCATATCCGCATCAGGCGCGGCGTTGATAAAGCGGATAAACGCCGCGTCCCGACTGCACAGCACGTGGCTGTCGTCTTGAGACAGGGTTCTGAACCCCAAACACGTCTCGGCAAATTCGCGAGCGGCATTGAGATCATCCACGGGCAGCGAAGGTGTTGCGCGATGGACCTTCATGCCCGCTCGAACCCCCGCGCAATTTCCCAGTCGGTGACGACGCGGTCAAATTCTTCCTGCTCCCATTCGGCGCAGCGGGTGTAATGGTCGATCACATCGTCGCCCATGGCGTCGCGCAGGAATGTCGAGTTGCGCAAAGTCTCGGTCGCGGCGCGCAAGGTCTGGGGAATATCCGCCGCCTTAGCGTCTTCGTAAACGTCGCCTTTGGTGGGTGGGGCGAGGTCCATCTTGTCCTCGATCCCCTTGATGCCGGCTGCCAGCATGGCGGCCTGCGCCAGATAGGGGTTCAGGTCGGACCCGCCGATGCGGCATTCGACACGCACGCCTTTGGTGCCATCGCCACACAGGCGGAAACCGGCGGTGCGGTTATCGACGGACCAGACGGTTTTGGTGGGCGCAAATGTGCCCTTGGCGAACCGTTTGTAGCTGTTGATGTAGGGGGCCAGAAAGAACGTGTAATCGGGCGCGTAGGCGATCAGCCCGGCCATATAGTGTTTCATCAGGTCGGACATGCCGAGGTCCGCATCACCTTCATAAAACGCAGGTTCGCCGTCCTTCCATAGCGACTGATGCACGTGGGATGAACTGCCGACCCGGTCGTGATGCCATTTCGGCAGGAATGTCGCGGCGCGGCCATGGGCCCAGGCGATTTCCTTGATCGCGTTCTTGGCGATGCTGTGATGGTCGGCGCAGTCAAGGGCCGGGGCGTAGCGGATGTTCAACTCCTCCTGCCCCGTCTCGGCCTCACCTTTGGTGTTTTCAATAGGCAGACCGGCAGCGAACAGGTGATTGCGGATCGGGCGCATCACGTGTTCTTCCTTCGTGGTCTGCAGAATGTGGTAGTCTTCGTTGTAACCGCTGATCGGCATCAGATCGCGAAAGCCGTCCTTGCGGATCTCGTCAAAGGATTTTTCGAACAGGAAGAACTCAAGTTCGGTCGCCATCATGGCGTCAAAGCCCATGTCCTTGAGCCGTGCGACCTGCTTTTTCAGGACGGCACGGGGATCGTGTGGCACGGGTGTGTGGGTATGATGATCAAGGATATCGCAGAGCACCATCGCGGTGCCTTCCAGCCACGGCGTGAGCCGCAGGGTGCTCAGATCCGGGGCCATGATGTAATCGCCATAGCCCTTTTGCCAGCTTGTGGCGGCATAGCCGTCAGGCGTCGCCATCTCCAGATCGGTGGCCAGCAGGTAGTTGCAGCAATGGGTTTCCTTGAACGAGGTTTCGACAAAGTTGACGGCGTGAAAGCGCTTGCCCATCAGTCGCCCCTGCATATCCACAAAGCAGGTCAGGACGGTGTCGATACTGCCATCGCTGACACGGGCTTTGAGATCATCGAAGGTCAGGTTACCGGGCATTAGGTTTTCCTTTGTCGGGATGGCGCCCCGGGCGTGACCCGGGGCCTCCACGTTGGGTCTGGTTGAGGTCCCGGGTCAAGCCCGGGACGTCGGTCAGGTGTAGCGGTAAGGCCGTCCTGCCTTTTCCATATCCGCGTTGTACTGCTTGAAGATATCGACGACCTTGCGCTTGGTGTCGCTTTCGGCGGCGATTTCTTCCCAGAATTCGCGGGCGGCTGCCTCAACCGTGGCCCATTCCGCGTCAGGGATCGTGGTCAGTTCCAGCTTGGTGCCGTTCACACGCAGATTGGCCTCACCCCCCCAGTACCAGTGCTGGCGGTAGTAATGCGACTGTTCACAGCAGACCTGGAACAGGGTTTGCAGATCTTCCGGCAGTTCGTTCCAGCGGTCCATATTGGCAAAGAAATGCCCGATCCACGCGCCGGAGATATTGTTGGTCAGGAAGTAGTTGGTCACGTCCGCCCAGCCCACGGTGTAATCCTCGGTAATGCCGGACCATGCGATGCCGTCGAGTTCGCCGGTCTGCACCGCGACCTCGATATCCTCCCATGGCAGGTTGACCGGCACGACCCCGAATTGCGCCAGGAACCGGCCTGCGGTGGGGAAGGTGAAGATGCGCTTGCCTTCCAGATCGGCGAGCGACCGGATCGGGTCCTTGGTGGCGAAATGGCAAGGGTCCCAGGCACCGGCGCTGATATGTTTGACGCCGACAGCGGCGTATTCTTCGGCCCAGATTTCGTTCAGCCCATACTGGTTGAACAGCACCGGTACGTCGAGTGAATAGCGCGAGCCGAAGGGGAAATAGCCGCCGAACACGGTAACTTCGGTAGGGGATGCCATGCTGTCATCATCCGATTGCACCGCGTCGATGGTGCCCCGCTGCAGCGCCTGAAACAGTTCGCCCGTGGGGACCAGTTGGTCGGCATAGAACAGTTCGATCTGCATTCGGTCGCCTGCGATCTTGTTGAACATGGCGATGGCGGGGTCGATCACCTCGGCTGCGAGGGCGGCACCGGCATAGGTCTGCATCCGCCATGTGATTGTGCTTTGCGCGAGCGCCGGGGCGGCCAGCGTGGCCGGGGCGGCCATGGCGGCCCCTTTGATAAACTTGCGTCTTGTTGTCATCACTTTTCTCCTTGTTGGGTTATGCCGGGTTGGCCCGGTCTGTTTTTCAGTTTCCGTAAACGTAGCCGGGCAGCCATGTGGCGAGGCCCGGAAAAATCATCACCAGTGCCAGCGCGAACACCATCACCAGCACGAAGGGCGTGATGGAGGCGTAGATGTCGCGCAGCGCAATTTCCGGAGGGGCCATGGCCCGCATCAGGAACAGGTTATAGCCGAAAGGCGGTGTCATATAGGCGATCTGTGTCGTGATCGTGTAAAGGATACCGTACCAGATCAGATCAAACCCCAGCGCGCCGACCAGCGGCACATATAACGGGGCGACGATGACCAGCATCGCGGTGTCATCCAGAAACGTACCCATCAGGATAAAGCTGAGCTGCATCAGGATCAGGATCATCCAAGGGCTGAGGTTGAGTTGTTCGGTGAACAGGCTTTCGATGGCCTTGACCGCACCCAACCCATCGAACACTGCGCCAAAGGCCAGCGCGGCAAGGATGATCCACATGAACATGCAGGTGATGCCCAGCGTGTTGCGGACCGAGTTTTCAAAGACCTCGCGCGTCATCCGCCCTTTGACGATTGCCGCGACCAATGCCGCCAATGCGCCAATGGCGGAGCTTTCGACCAGCGATGTCCAGCCATTCACGAACGGCACCATCATCACCGCAAAGATCACCAGCGGCAGCAGGCCCGCCCGCAGCAGCCGCAGCTTTTCCGCGCGGGGCATGGCCCGATCCTCTGCGCTGAGAGCGGGGCCAAGGGCCGGGTTGATCCGGCAGCGGATCGCGATGTAGGCGATGAAAAGCGCGGCCATCATGAGCCCCGGAACGACCCCCGCCAGCCAAAGCTGGCCAACGGGTTGCCGCGCGATCATCGCGTAAAGCACCAGCACGACAGATGGCGGCACAAGGATACCCAAGCTTGACCCGGCCTGAATGACCCCGGTCACCATCCGTTTGTCATACCCGCGTTTGAGCAGTTCAGGCAGGGCGATGGTCGCCCCGATGGCCATGCCCGCCACGCTCAGCCCGTTCATGGCCGAAATCAGCACCATCAACCCGATAGTCCCAATCGCCAGCCCACCGCGCAGGCCGCCCATCCAGACATGGAACATGCGGTAAAGATCATCGGCGATTTTGCTTTCCGACAGCACATAGCCCATGAAAATGAACATCGGCAGCGTCAGCAGCGGATACCATTTCATCAGCTTCATCGCCGCTGAAAAGCCGATATCGTGGCCGCCATTGTCGCCCCACAACAGCAATGCAGCGACGACCGCCACAAAACCGATGGCCCCGAACACCCGCTGCCCTGTCAGCAGCATCAGCATCATGGTGGAAAACATCAGGGTCGCGATCACTTCGTACGACATCAGATCGTTTCACCCTTCAGGCGCAGCACATCTTTGAACAGTTCAGACAGGCATTGCAGGATCATCAGGAAAAAGCCCACGATCATCACGGTCTTGATCGGCCACATGTAAGGCCGCCATGCGGAGGAGGAGCGTTCCATGCGCCCGATCTCCTCACTCCCGGCGATAAGGCCTGCGAAGAACGAAAACGGTTCGGTTTTCCAGTATCCCAGCGAATAGGCGGTGGACCCGACTGCGCCATAAAGCAGGACACATAAATAGAAGATCAAAAACAGGACGGTGACCATATCGAACCAGGCCTTGCGCCGCACCGACCAGCCGCCATATAGCAGGTCCATCCGCACGTTCGATCCCAGTTGGATCGAATACGGCCCGCCCAGAATGTAATAGGCGACCATGGCGAATTGGGCCATTTCCAGCGTCCAGAGCGAGGGCAAAAAGAACGTCTTGCTGATCGATGACCACAGCAGGATGCCCATCAGGACAAACACGCCATACATCATGATCCGCCCGACGCGATAATTCACGGCGTCAACCGCCGTGATATAGCCATGCATCAGGCGACGCACTGCACAGACCCCGCCGCATTTGTTCTGCCAAAGGCATCGGCGATCCAACCTGCCAGCATGTCCGCCATTGCGACCTGTTGTGTATGGGTGCGGATCAAATCATTGCGGATTTCCAGCATGACATTCAGATGGTTGCCGGGCAGGGCGTGTTCCCTGAGCGTGTGCGTCACCCCATGCGCGGGGCCGTAGGGTTCATTGCGGCGCAGATCGGCGCTGGTATGGTCAGCAGCACAAGCCAGCATCGCGTCGGCCAACCTTGCATCGCTATCATGTACGACCCCAATTTCCACGTTGCGGGCCTTGCCGTGATAGGTCGGGGTGAAGCTGTGCAAAGTCACGATCACCGGGTTCGGCGTCTGTGCGACGGTTTTCGATAGACAGTCCCGAAACGGGGCATAATAGGTCGCGACCCGCATCGCCTTGTCCTCTGGCGACAGGTTTCGATTGCCCGGAATGACATGAACCTCACTTTTTTCCGGCATCGCATCGGGTGCATCGGGCGGTCGGTTGCAGTCATAAACCAATCGCGACACGACGCCCGCGATCAATGTGGCGTCCAGCTTGTGCGACAGGTGTTCGGCGACAGCCATAGCGCCCGGATCCCAGGCAACATGACTTTGCAGGACATCGCCGGACAGGCCCAGATCGAAAAATATTGATGGTATGTAATGGGTTGCATGCTCGCACACCAGAATAGTCGAGGATGCCCCCTGTGGGTTGATCGGCGCGACCGGTCTTGCATTCTGACTTGCGACATCGTGATTCATTGCGACCCCCAAACACAAATTGCTTGCGCCCGGCGGTTTTTGTCAACAGAATTGTGAAAAATTTATCATGATGGAACTGGTCTGGTAATTTTTCGATCAAACGAAAGGCGGTCATGCCTGACGCAACGCTGACAATCTCGGATCGTATCCAGCAAAAGCTGGATGATCTGACACGGGCAGAGCGGCAGTTGGCGCATTCGATCCTCGAAAACTATCCTGCCTCTGGCCTTGGCCCATTGGCTGCATTGGCCCGTGACGCGCAGGTGTCCGTCCCGACTGTGGCCCGCATGGTTCAAAAGCTGGGTTTCAAAGGTTACCCCGAATTTCAGGCCGAACTCCGCGAAGAATTGCGCGCCAAGGCCAAAAGCCCGATCGCCAAGCACGATACATGGGCTGATGGCGCGCCGTCCGGTCATATGCTCAACCGGTTCACCGACGCCGTGATCGACAATATCCGGCACACGCTGGGCCAGATCAATCCCGCCGCTTTTGATGAGGCATGCGATCTGGTGGCAGACAAGGCGCGGCATCTTTACATCGTTGGCGGGCGCATCACGCATACGTTGGCCGAATACCTGTTTTTGCATATGCAGGTGATCCGGCCGAACCTGACCCATATCCAATCCACATCCAATACCTGGCCGCATCACCTGTTGGATATCAGCGAAGGGGATGTGGTCGTGGTTTTCGATGTGCGGCGATATGAGAACAATACCCTGAAACTGGCCGAGATGGCCCATGCCAAGGGCGCGAAGCTGATCCTGTTTACCGATCAATGGCGGTCACCGATCCACCAGCTGGCTGATATCAGCTTCAGCAGCCGGATCGTCGTTCCATCCGCATGGGATTCCGCGGCGACGACCCTCTTGCTGATCGAAACCATGATCTCGACAGTGCAGAACCTGAACTGGGATGAAACCAAGGCGCGGATGGAGGAACTGGAGGACATGTTCGACCAGACGAAACTGTTCCGGAAATTTACCTGAGCGGCGGTTCGCTTTGGTCCCAGTTTTGCAAGGATGCCGCTCTCAATCATCTACGCAAGCCGCTGTCGACCCAACGCCGAAAAGATCGAACGAAAACTTCTTAGAAGCTCACACCTCACCGCGGTGCGATGTCTGGCGGGCGATGCCGCAGATCTGCCAGCAGGCCGTCGCGACGCGATGCAAAGTCTTTGGGCTGCGGGTCTTCTCGCCAGCTCCAGGACGGAGGTCTTTCAAACGGGCGCGGGCTGACAGCGTCCAAACCACGGTCCATAAAAGCCTGCAGGATTGCGAGCGACGACAGATTAAAATGGTCCGAGCCCCAGACAGGATTGTTCGCTGTTGGCAAACGCAATTGCCATCGGCAGAACCAGTACAAAGCGCCCCTTCTGCATACTGTCCTGCATCGACAAAAGCTGTGTACCTCCCGACACAAAGGATCTGGGTGGCGGTTGGGTCGGATCAGGCGCGATGCGCCGCAGATCGTCGACCTTGCTGGAAAGACGAATGGGCAGACTTTGACTAGATGACATTCCAAGGCCCGGTGCGATTTGAACACGTATGGTAATGTCAGACCGCGCTCATCGGGTCGAGAGTGGCGGGCCAGATTGATGTGGAACGGAAGGTATTCTCACAGGTCGCTAATAGTTTGGTTTCAAAAGGCAATTGGCAAAGAAGGGCTGTCTATACTGGCAAGCGAAACTAAACGGTCGTGGGCACTCCTTTACAAAACCAACAGCAAGCCCTTGATTGCTTGTCAATCAAGCCTCACAAACCATGGCGTGGGAGAATTTCCCGAAATGCCAGCCGAGAGTGCATGAAATGCCTGAATCACGCGAACAGAGCTTTCTACAGGCGCTGAGCTTTCTTTCGCCGGAATTGCGCAGGGCGCTGGCGGCTGCCCCGGATGGCAATACATGCGGAGCTTTGCCGCGTCGGCAGGTCGCGCTGCTATGGTGCGATATCTCGGGCTTTTCCCGCCACACAGCAGAGTTTCTGTCAGCTGGCGCCGAAGGCGTTGACCGCCTGCATCGTGAAATCGATACGCATTACGACAAACTGATCGAGACCATCCTGTCCCATGGCGGCGAACCGGTTACTTTTGTGGGGGACGGGCTGCTTTCGGTGTGGCCGGTCGAAACCGGCGGGATGGCCGCCGCCGTCGAAAGCGCAATCGGGACGGCCTGCGCGCTTGTCCGGTCGCGGGCAAATGGTGACGCGCGGTTCAATCTCAATCACCATGTTTCGTGTGGAGAGTTCCAGACGGTGGAGCTTGGCGGTCGGCATGGCCGGTGGCTCTCGACCTCAGTGGGATCGGCACTCAAGGAACTGGAGCGCATTGCAGATATCAAGGCACCCAACGAGGTTGTTCTGACGGCGGAAGCTGCCACATTTTGTGCTCTGGAGGCGGTCTCTGCACCGATGGGCCGTTACGGGGCCCGAAGGCTCCTGCGTCCTCAAGCCTCAAGGCGGCTGGGCAAGACATCACTTACAGTCCCGCCGCCCGCCGCGTGGAACGCGGCCCTCGCACGCATGCCGCGATTTGCTGCGGGTTGGATTGAAACAGTTGGCCTGAAATATCTGGCTGAGCTGCGTCCGGTGACCTCGGTCAGCGTTGTCTTGCATGGTTTTGATCAAAGTGCGGTTGGTGGGGCCAACCGGCTGAACGAGGTCGTGCAGAGTATTCAGGACATCGTGCATCGCCGCGACGGGTATGTGGCAGAGGTGACTGTGGATGAAAAAGGCGTGTCGGTCCTGATCACGTTTGGCACACCGCCTGATGCGCATTCCGACGATCCCCTGCGCAGCGTTCTATCGGGTCGCGAGATCCTTGAGGCGTTGTCGCAACGGGGGTTGCGATCCAGTGTGGGGGTTGCAACGGGGCGAATGCTCTGTTGCATCGTCGGCAACGCGGATCGCCGCTGTGATCTGGTCTTGGGCGATGCCTTGATCCGGTCCACGCGATTGGCGACCACCACACAAAGCGGAATGCTTGTCGACGAGACGACGATGCAGGCTACGCGGAACATGATGTCCTACGGGGCAGAGCCGTTGATGCTGCTGTTCAAGGGTGCATCGCGAGAAGCGCCCGCCTGGGCACCGCAACTTGATCAGCAATATGCAAGAGCCTCAGAGGAGATTTCAGGACGAGATCGCGAAATTGCCAAACTGCTGGATTGCTGGAACCAACGCGCCGGAGACGACATCCGTCATGTTGTGATTGAAGGTGAGTCCGGGTTGGGCAAGACCAGCCTTGCCCTGCAACTGAGGGATATCGTCACTCTGAGCGGCGGTCAGTTCAAGTTCGAAGCGGCCTCCGCCATTGAACAGGACGCTCCGTTCAGCGCATTGCGGCGTTTGGTGATGGAAAGCCTGGATGTTCTGCCCCTGATGTCCGCAGAGGCGCGTCAGAAGGCAATTATGGCCAAACTGCCAGAACGGCTGCGCCCGGCCGCACCGTTTCTCAACGCTGTGTTCCCCAGCGGGCTTGAGGAAACAGAATTTACGGCCACGTTGACGGGTCAGGCGCGCGCCGAACACATTCAGGGCTTCGTGGTGGATTTGCTGTTTGATGCATTTGCAGGACAACCGACCTGCCTGTGTGTTGATGACGCGCAATGGCTGGATACAGAGACGCATCACGTGCTCGCGCGGTTGGCGAAATCTGCACCTGATTTGATGATTGTCATTCTGGCACAGCCAAAGCAGACCGGCAGTTGGTCCGCGTTTGCCGATGATGCCGGTTTTACCCATCTGAGTCTCGGCCCCCTGTCACAAGACGGTCTGCTGCAATTGATTGTTCGGAACCTTGGATGCGACAGCGTTGATCAAGGCCTTCTTGAGCAGATCAGTGTGCAGACTGAGTGTCACCCATTCTACACCGCTGAGGTATTACGGAACCTGATGGCGGCTGATGCTGTCGTCATCAGCAATGGTCAGGCATCGCTGGCCCGCGCAGATGCGTTGGCCACGGCGGCATTGCCTGACACCGTTCATGGGATGGTCCTGCAAAGGCTCGACAAGTTGGAACCGAGCGATCAACTGTCGCTCAGGGTCGCGTCCGTCGCCGGTCTCAGCTTTCCGACAAAACTGGTGTGTGCGCTGGATCCGTTGGAACGTTCTGCCAAAGACATGTCGCAGCAATTGGACCACCAGGTGACACAAGGGTTCCTGCGTGTCCAAAACGCACTGAACAGTCCCGGCTTTGCCTTCTCTCACGGCATCGTTCGCGAGGTGGCCCATAGTCAGCTGCCCCGGGCGCAAAGCCGCCGGTTGCACGCAAAGGCCGCAGAATGGATCGAACGCCACTCCGGGGAAGACCGCGCAAGCCGATTACTGGAACTTGCCCACCACTGGATGGAAGCAGGGCTGCGCCCGCGCGCCGTTTCTTGTCTTGTCGAAGAAGCATTGCGCCTTTTCAGCCAGGGTTTTGCCGTCGATGCGGTGCAGGTTGGGTTGCGCGCCATGCGTGTTGCTGGCGTGGATGTACCTGAGGGTCCAGAAGCCCTGAACGAGGCGACGCAGCGCAACATGGCCGTCGTTGCGGAACTGACCGAAGGCAGACATCCGACCGAGCTTCTTTCCAGAATGCGGCAACCGCCAGCTGACTTGTTGCTGAAGTTTCAAACGATATTGTCCACGGCCCCGTTCGCGTTTCAATCCAACCAGTTCCCGGTTTTTGCATGGGCATCTTCGGCGGCGATGCGCCTTGTGATGGAGAACGTCGCAGGCCCGCCGCACGCATTTTCGATGTATTCCATCGTGCAGTCTCTGTTGACCGGCGATAGGGCGGCGGGTGCGGCCTGGTCGCGCGCAGCCCTTGATCTGGATGCGGCAACGGAAGGGAACGCTTTGCCTGCCGCGGCCTTTATTGATATGTGGTTTCATGGTCATTGGCGTGATCCGCTGCAGGAAAGCGTAGAAACCAACCGTATCGCGGTCGAACGCGCGTTGGCCGATAACGACCTGCAATATGCCAGCTACAACATTGCCGGGGGCGTCATCCTGAAGGCGGCATTGGGCTATCCTTTGGCTGATGTTATCTCGCAGGGTGCGCAAGCCTTGCAGCACCCATTGCATCGAAACGCGCTGGTGCATGTCCATCTGGAAATGCAGTTTGCACGCGCGCTGCGCGGCGAAACACATGATTTGCTGTCATTGTCTGACGAAAAACTCAATGAGGACAAAGACATCGGCTGGGTCACCGAAACCGAGTTTGCCAATCAGATCGGTTTCTACCTCGCTACGCGCGCGCGCTTGCATCGACATGCTGGCGATTGGATCGGTGCGCTGGACTGGTACGAGCGCGTCCTGCCCGTCCGCCCAGCGATCGCCGGTCAGATGATCGAATTTGACCTTGTTCTGCATGCCGTGCTGGCGCGTTTGGGCCAAGTATTGGCCGATCCTGCCGTTTTGGAGGCACAGTGCGGCGCAATTGAAGCTGAGCTATCACAGCTGACCGACTGGAGCGCTATTCACCCGCAAAACTTTGGGGCGAAGGCCGAGATGGCCAATCTGGTCTGGGCTGGCGTTGAGGGTGATATCAGTGCCGCTGACGGCATCGCCACACTTGCCCGGGCCGGCGATACACAGCATTGGTTGCAGGATCGTGCCCTCGCCTTTGAATACGCGGCGCGACTGCAGCCCGACACCGGTCGGGTCAATGACGCCATTCAGGCCTATAAAAACTGGGGTGCGCTGGCCGTGGCCCAACGGTTTGCAGAGCGCGGGTTGAACTAACCCCCCTTCAACCGTTGCGCCGCATCAGCATGGCGCTGGCATGCATATCCGGGCCAAGGCAAAGGATAACGACCCAATCCTGCGTGAACTCAGGCGCGTTTTGCATGCCCCAGGACAAATTGAACAGGACACTGCATTGCACGATATTGGCATATTGCTTGATCGTCTGGACGTAACAGCCCGGTTTGATGACACTCGTCCAGTGTTCCATCAGTTTGGTGCTGGCCTGATGGGTCAAAAGGCAGACATCCTTTGCCTCAAGCCGATTGCGTTTGAGCAATGCGGTCACGGCCTCGGGCGATTTGTTGACGCCAAACTCCGTAAACCCTTCGATCCCTTTTTGCGTGATGTGAAAATAGGCATGTGAATACTCTGCCGCCTCGGCCCGGCTGAATTGGGAGCGTGCATCTGCAAAACCTTCGGTGATCACATCCGACGCCATATACATGGAGCCATAATAGGACGTATCGGTGATGGTGATCTGGTCGACGAACTCCCATTTCGATCCATTGTCAGATGGCCCGATCACACAGGCGGCAGCACCATCAGCGGCTGAAATGGATTGCGGCGTCTTGTAGTCAACATAGCGGGTCCAGTTGTCACCCAATGCGACCAGAATGTATGTCGCCCGCCCAGCACGGATCAGCGCATCCGCCATCATCATGCTGGCATTGAACTGTGAAAAACTGTTTTGCAGTGGCAAGGGCCAGGCCCGGGATGGCAGATCAAGGAGCCTGTGCAAATCGCTGATCGTATTCGGCGTGCGATAGTCGCCGACTGACCCGTCACCCAGCAACAGATCAATCTGATCAGGGCGTATCCCTGCATTATCAAGGGCAAGCTTTGCCGCCGGCAGCATGATGTCGATCATCTTTTCGCCATCAGACAGCACGTGCCGTTTTTCATAGCCGGCAAACAGTTCCGATCCTGCCGGGTCATTTTTCTTCAGCCAGTCAAAAATCGGATCATCATTCAACCTGATTTTCCCCGGAACAGTGTGACCCGTTCCCAGGATACGCGGTACAAATCTACTCATTTACTATCCCTGTTCTTGCAACCAGCACGGGCTGTCCATACCAAGCTTACCCAACGCGATTTCGGAGGTCTGGAACGCCCCCTCGACCCAGGTTTGCACGGTCGAATAGGCTTCGCCAACAATGAATGCATTCACACCGTCAACCGGCTGTGGCATCTTTTCGACCACCTCCCAGGATTTGTAGCCCGGGTTCCAGAAATGCACGGCACCGCCATAAGGCGCATTCATCCAGTCCATGAAGGCCGCATCAATCGGGAACGGCGCACTGGCGACCCTATGCATCTCCATCAACTGACGATGCATTTCGACCACCATTTCGTGTGGCGCCTTGTGGTCCTCCCAATTTTTGCGCCGTCGTTCGCCCAAATGGTCCTTGGGCGTGATCCATTCATCATGCCGGCTTTCAAACGGCCTGGCCCCGAACCCGCTCTGTGCGGCATCCCGCGGCCCCAAAGGCCCGATCTGATACCCACCCCAGAAACTCGAACTGGCCTGATCGTTATAGGCCATGATTGCGGAATAGCTGTCGTCATTGGTGGACCAGTAATAGCACTGGCGCACCGGAATATCGGTCAGTGACCGGCCCTCTGTCAGCCCGCACTGTTCTTTCCACCATGGCGTTTCATAAATCAGGAACAGCTTGTAGAGCGGGATGCCTTCGACGGCATGGAGCATCTGTTGGACCTCGGGTGCCCGTTCAGGATCAAGCACGGGGCCCGTCCGGCGCAGTCCCTGGATTGCGGCCTGCGGCATCGCCAGCACAATGGCGCGGGCCTCTACATCTTCACCGTCTTCAAATCGCAGACGCATCGCGGTCTTGCCGTCGTCCATCTCAAAATCGTCAAAACTGTCCAGCACGCGTTCCATATGGACGTGCCCTGACTTCTGGAACTGGTCGGCCAATTCCCACAGCATCGCCTCGAACCCGTCATCGAACAGGTAGTATTTTGTATCGGGTGTGAAGTCGAAATTCTCTGCGATGATATCAACGGCATTGGCATTGGCCCCCAATACATCATAGCCGATCGTGGTGATCGCCAATTGGCGGCCTTCATGGCTCAGATGGCGCGACAGCAGGTTCCAGAAACCAATATCATAAAGATCGCGCCCCCCGACCTTGGCCTTGCGCAGAAACGCCGCCAACTCATCCGGTTTCATGCCGTTGATTTCAGGAAACTCTTGATAAACAGCCCAAAAAATCAACTCTGCCGGTGATTGCGTGGCCGCTGATTTGACCACAGCTCTTTCTACGTCGGTCAGATTATAGGGAAGCTTTGCCTCCGGCTTGTTCAGATTGGACTGAATGAAATGTCTGCGCCGCAGCCAGGCATAGTTATCCGGCGCATCAACGACCTGCTCATGATGGGCGATGCCCAGCTTGTGCACCAGATCGCGGACCAGTGGCTGATTGTTGAGAAACCGCATGCCGCCAATTTCCATTGGCGTATCTGGCATGCTGGACGGGGATGCTGACAAAAGACGCCCGCCGATCCGGTCAGACCCTTCGAAAATCGCGATATTCAGCGGGCCCTCACCACCAATCTGGGCGCGGATCTTCCTCAATTCACGCTCTGTCGCACGGGCAAGTCGCCACGCGGTATAGACGCCGGATGCGCCGCCGCCGACAATGGCGAAATCAAGAATATCAGACATCTCACGCTCCTCTTGTGGTCATTCTGCGCGCTTCTTCTTTGGTCGGCACGTAAAGCGGGTTGTAATAGGGTGGCTCTGCATCCCGATTGATCTGGGCGACGATCACCTGCGGCTTCTTGTCGGCATCCGCCTTTTTGACAGCTTTCTTGAGCGCGGCCTTGAATTCTTTCGGGCTTTTGACGGTATAGGCATCGGCACCCAACCCGGTTGCATAGCCAGCGAGGTCCGGCGTGCCGAGCGAGAACATGTCTCTCCATTCTTCAATATCGCCGCCCTTGAAATGCTCCATTCCCTGACTGACCATCGACAAGTCGTCATCATGCAGGACGACCCAAATCGCCCCGACACCATTGCGCTGCGCTGTCGAAATCTCGGCGCCTTGCATCATGAACGCCCCGTCGCCTGTGAACGCCACGCAGGTCGCATCCGGTCGGGCGATCTTGGCCCCGATGACTGCACCAGATGCAAAACCCATCGGACCCATATCCAGGGCCGAATGCACCTCAAAGCCCGGCCTGGACACCATGTAATGGGCGGCCCAACCTACGCAGTTGCCCGCATCCAGCATCATGATCGTGTTGTCGGCTGGCAGCACCTCTTGCATGACACGGCACAGGGCCGCGGGCTGCACCAGGGCGGCCGTCGAATTATATTCCTCGTCCGAGAAGAACGGCGAATGATCCGCCTTGATTTGGGCCACCTTGGCCTTGCGCTCGGACACCTCATCCGGCGGCGGTGGGGCTTCGCCTGATAGCTTCGCCAACGCGTTGATAAAGGCACCAGCCTCGCCCACAATCCCAAGATCGACCGGGAAATCGCGGGCGATCATACGCTGGCTGGCGTCAAGTTGGACCAGCGGGCCTTTGGGTATCAGCATCGGGTTCCATTTATTTGTTGCCAGTTCACCAAGGCCCGATCCGATCACGACAAGCGCGTCATATGCAGGGTCTTTCTGGTTCATCCAATAATAGGGCCACATGCAGTTCGCGATCCCGAACATCCGCAGCGAAAGCGGATGATCTTCGGGAAAGATGCCCTTGCCGTCCGCCGTTGTAATGACCGGAATGCCCCGTGCCTCCACAAAGCGGGTAAAGGCATCCAGCGTTGCCTTGTTACGCAGCGCCTCGCGGCAGCCATTGCCAAGCATGATCAGTGGCCGCTTGGCGGCTGCCAGAATTTCCAGCGTGCGTTCGACCTTGCGCAAAGGCGCCTCAGATGGGGCGCTGCGGTATCTGGATGGGCTGTCCGGCATTGTCACCGGTTCCGGGGCTTTGCCTTTCTGGGGTAGCTTGGTCGCCGGTTGCCCGGTGACATCGACGGGCAATGACAAATGTGCCGCATGACGTGGTACATCCATGGCAGTGCGCAATCCGGCCTCGATCAGACGCTGCGCGCTGATGCCGGATGACAGAATAGTTGAGGACGCACAGGCGCCGCTGAAAATCTGGTTAACGTCAAGCTTACCGTCGATGCCTTCCTGCAGATAACCCATGCCAGCATAGGCCTCGGCGATCTCGCCCGTCAGCGCGAGTAGGGCGGACCCACCAGCCTCGGCATTCATCACGCCAGTGACCGCGTTTGTCGCACCGGGACCCGTGGTCACCATGACCACGCCCAGCTTGCCAGTTGCGCGATGATAGCCGTCAGCCATATAGGCCGCGCCTGTTTCCTGCCGGCAGACAACGTAGTCTATCGTGCCGCGCTGGTGATAGAATTCATCTAGCATTTCGATCAGGCCGCCACCGGGCACGCCGAACACGTGGGTGACACCTTCCAGCTTCAAATAATCGATTAAAACCTGCGCGACATTCGGAATTTTTTTTGGCATCACTCTCCGCCCAATGTGATTTTTCTAATCACTTTCAATATGGCGCTGGTTTTCAGCCGTGTGTCAATCCTGTGTGGGCGAGCGCAAAAAGCCAGTATTGGCTCAAAGAATGGGGCGGGTCGCGGCATCAAGGTCTGACAACAATCCCACTTCGGCTAATTCCTCGAGGTTGTTGACACGCAAGATGCCATCAGACCAAATCGCCAACTGTCTGTCCTTCAGACGCGCCAAAGTCTTGTTGGTATGGACGAGCGACAGGCCCAAAGCGTCTGCAAGATCCTGTTGCTTATAAGGAAACTTCATCTCGCCCTCGTGTTCCACCCCGAGCGCCCGAGCGCGGATGATGATACGTGCAAGTGCCCACGCGACCGATTGCAACGCATTGCGCTGCCCCAGCGTAGCGAGCGCATCCCCCAAAAAATGCTCCTCAACCGCTGCAAGCCATGTCAGTGAGTAGGCGCGTGTGGGACTTTCCTTGAAGAACGACCACAATGCCGACCGGTCAAAAACGCAGAGCGTCATTCGTGTTGTGGCCTCAACAGAATGCCCCATCTCGCCCATCACACTAGCCTGAAGCCCGATGAAATCGCCGGGAAATATCAAACCGACGACCTGCCGTTTGCCATTGGGCAGCAGCTTGTACCGCAATCCCATACCATAGAGCGCTGTGTAAAGCTGGGGGCTGTTGGACCCCTCCATCAGGATGGGCGTGCCAGCGTCAACAACGAGTTCACCCACCTTGAACCGCTCCATGAACCGCACTTCGTCAGCTGACATTTTTTCAAAGATGTCCCGACGGCGCAGGGGGCAATTAATGCACTTCGTAGCCACTTTCTTATCCTTCCTATGTCATAGATTAATGCAGCACCCGCGTTTGGCTACTATTCATTGTCACGGTGGTCAGCGGGGTATCGCAATGGACCGGACGTTTTTCGTCGTCGAGACCGACCCCGTGATCAGCATGGATCTGGTAGGCTTGCTAGACACCAGTTTTCCGGGGACAAGCATAAATGTTCTACCGACAGTCGACGATGCTGTCGTGGTTGCTGGCAGCGTGAGAGGATCAGTCTGCATCCTGATCGCTGGCATGCATTACAACAACCGGCAAGCGGTGCCGTTAGCGACAATCGCAAACAATGGGGGAAAAGTCATTTTCATCGGGCGCGCCCACGACATAGGAGCGCCCGCACGATTTGTTGATTACCCCTTCACCAGCGATATGGTGCTGGATGCGATATCTAATGACGCGTTTGGTTCGCCTCCGCCCCAGCCTGTAAGCCGTACATGAAAGCTTGCACAATAGGCGGTGCGTCACTTGGTGCTTTTGGCTGTTCCACATGTGGAGCTTTTGGCTGCTCCTGCGAAGGAGATGAAGCCGCCACCCCAAAGATGACCAGACCAACACCCAAATACGCGCAGCCGATGACAATGGCTGCAATCTGCGCGTCCAAAGCTGTAGCCAGTGCGATCCATGCTGCTGCCGTCATGAAAGCAACACCAACACTGCACAGTAGCAGGCCTCCGGTATAGAGGCCTGCCCGCTTAGCGGTGCGTGTCACTTTCTTTTCAATCCCAAACATGGATTAGTTCCGGCGGCCCATATAGCCGACAAGAAAGCCGATACCGGCTGCAATGCCCAATGCCGTGGCCGGCTGATCGCGAATAAAGTCGTTCGCCTGACCTTGCAGTTGTGCCGCCTGACCGCGTGCAGCCTCTGCCGTTGCGGATGCGCGATCGCGCAACTCCGCTGCTTTGGCCTTTGCAGCGTCGGTTGCTTCGGCACCCTTGGCCTTGCCGATATCTGCGATCGTTTGGGTCAGCGAACTGATGTCGTCGCGCAGAACTTCAATCTGATCTGTCAGATCGGCTGTTGTTACATCTTTTGAACGTCCATTTACTGCCTTGGTGGCCATCTTGGTCTCCTTTTCAAATCGTGTCTGCATACCCAACACCGATCCGTAAAATCCGTTCCAACCGTGCTGGAAAAAAATGGAACGGATTGCTGCTACCAGCGGTTGAAATGCCAGATAGCGTGGCTGATGCCTCGTCAAACAAACTGAAAAGGAGCAGTCCAATGCTGTACTATGCAGCCTTATTTTTTATCGTGGCGCTGGTCGCCGCAGTCTTTGGTTTCGGTGGGGTGGCATCGGCCTCGGTCGGCATCGCCCAGATCCTGTTTTTCGTCTTCATCGTATTGTTTGTCCTGACGCTGATCGTGCGAGCCGTGCGCGGATGAAGAACAGAAGATCACCACTCACCAAGAAGGAGAATACGATGACAAATGCACTTAATGTTGTGCCGAATGAGCAGGAAATTTCCTCTGGCGTGCGCGCACCGGAGACGGTGGCAGAGGCGTTGGCGGATGTGCTGGCCGACACTTACCAGTTGACGTTCAAGACCCATGCCATTCACTGGAATGTCGAAGGACCATTATTCTTTTCGATCCACCAGCTGACCGAAACGCAATATGAAGACATGTTCGCCGCCGCGGATACGATCGCGGAACGGATCCGTGCTATTGGGCAGATGGCGCCGATGTCCATGAAAGATATCATCGCTAAGTCCGTCATCGAAGACGCGACAACCACGATGTCGGCGGGCGAAATGTGTGAACAGCTGGCGCAGGATCACGAACGTGTGGCGCACCGGCTACATGCGTTGATCGAGATTGCAGAAGAGCATAACGATCCTGTGACCGAGGATATGGCGACGGCCCGGTCGGCATTTCACGAACAGGCCGCCTGGATGCTGAAAGCCATCACCGCACAATGAACAACTAAGGCCCGCAGCGATCTGGCTGCGGGCCCTTTTGTGAGCAGTTAAGCTTTTAATGTAGCGGTTGACGCAAAAAACATAGCCTGGCTGACGGCCGACTGCACCTGCGCCTCTTGAAATGGCTTGGAGATCAGAAATGCAGGCTCTGGTCTGTCACCAGTCAGTAGGCGTTCCGGGAAAGCGGTGATGAAAATCACCGGAACGTCCATCGTTTGAAGCAAGTCGTTGACCGCATCAATACCTGAGGAGTTATCGGCAAGCTGGATATCGGCGAGGATCAAATCGGCGCTCTCATCGTTACCCAAACTGATCGCTTCTTTGTGGGTGCGGGCCACGCCGGTGACCCGATGGCCCAACCCTTCGACAATGGCCGTAAGATCGGCGGCGATAATGGGCTCGTCTTCGATAATCATGACGTTGCCCTTGATACTGCCTGCCAGTTCTTCGTTGGCCGCGGAAATCAAACGTCGCACTTCGTCGACATCGGTCTGCATGATGGTGGCGATGTGGTTCAGGCTGAATTCTTCGATAGTCCGCAAAAGCAATGCCTCGCGTGAGTTTGCCGTCAGCTTGGCAAGAAGGCCCTGCGCCCGACCGCGCAGCCCATCTTCCGGTTCGGATAGCGCCTGACCCGAAGAGGTCCAGATCGCATGAAAACACTTGAATAGATTGACCTTGATCGGGTCATCGTTTTCGAAGGGCGACCGGTCTTTGAGGATCAATTCCAGCGTTGCGACTGTATATTTGTCACCACGCGATTGTGACCCGGTCAGAGCCCTTGTATAGCGGCGCAGATACGGCAATTGTTCAGCGATGAGATCCGAGAAATTTGCATCCGCAGTCGTGTTATTCATTTTTTTGACCTTTTTTCATTTTACTTGGAACCAAACACTGACACGTCTGGTTCGTTCCGTATCAGGCAGTGGTTTTTTCGTTCACGAGGCAAGGTAAGAGCATGGCAGGTCAAGACGATCCCAAAAAGGCAAAGATTGCCAAGTACATAGACGAAAACCTCAAGCAGGTCTTCTCTGACTTGGAAGGCGACGAAATGCCCACCCAAATCACCGATCTTCTTGCCGTTTTGCGTGCGCAGGACGACGAGCGCAAGACAAAAAAATGACTGCACCAGATCCAAGAGACGAGCTGGTCGATCACTTACCAGCACTGCGTGCATTTGCGATGAGCCTCACACGCAACCGTGCAACAGCAGATGATATGATGCAGGACACGGTGCTGAAGGCATGGTCAAATATCGATAAATTTACGCCAGGGACGAATATGCGGGCCTGGCTTTTTACAATTTTGCGCAACAATTTTTACACTTCTCGCCGCAAGTTGAACCGTGAAGTGGCGGATGTCGACGACGTGATGTCCGGCCAATTGTCAGTGAAGCCCGAACATGACGGGCGGTTGCAGATGATGGATTTCAAAGTCGCCTTCAATCAATTGCCCGACGAGCAGCGCGAAGCATTGATCCTTGTCGGCGCCTCCGGATTTTCCTACGAAGATGCAGGGGAAATGTGCGGGGTGGCGACAGGAACGATGAAAAGCAGGGTTAATCGCGGGCGTGCAAAACTGACCCAACTTCTCAAGCTCGAGGATGACGACACTCTTGAGTTGACCGATCAGGCCACGATGGCGGTTGTCAGCGGTTCGGGTTTTGCCACGAAATGAAAACCGGCTGGCTCAACAGCCTGCGTGTGCAGATTGTTCTGCTCATGACACTTGCCCTGTTTCCGCTTGGATCGGTCGCAATTTTTCAAACCAGCAGGGTCGCGGCAGAGGCTGAACGCAATGCGGATCTGGCGCTGCTGGCCCTGACGGAAAAGGCCGCGAAATCAGAAGAACTGATTATCCAACGCGCCCTCGGGGCGGCCGGCTTCTTTGCGATGGTGGCCGATGACTTCGTCGGAAACCCCGACAGATGTAAGCGTGTTCTGTCTGAATTTGTCGAAAACGATGAGACTTTCAGCTTCATCGGGATCCTGCCACTTTCCGGGATCGTCACATGCTCTTCCGCTGACCGCAGCTATGATTTTTCCGGCGATCCGTTCTTTGCGGATGCTATGGCGGCCCGCGCACCGACGATTGTAGCAAATCCGGCGGCCCCGCTGAGCGGTCAATCTGTGTTTGTGATCTCAGAGCCGTATCTGATTGATGATGTCTTTGCCGGCTTCATCTCGATTTCCATCCCGAATACAGGCCTGCAGGAGACGACAGAAGACTTGGCCGCGCTTGGCCTAGAGGAGCTGATCACGTTCAATCAGAACGGCGAAATTCTCATGGCACGCTCTACGATTGCGGGCGCAGCGGCACAGCTGCCTTCAGACCGGACACTGGCCGAGATGAAATCGGCGGTAAGCACCGTGTTTCAGGCGGAAGACTCACGTGGCGACTTACACACCTATACAATCGTCCCTGTAGAAGGCAGCCCGGCGAGCGTTCTGGGCATCTGGCGGCGTGATGATGGGTTTGGCGGCCCAATTTCACTGCTGTTAAAGCCCGCCTTGTTTCCGGCGCTGATGTGGTTTGCAAGTATGGCGGTTGCGATGCTGTCGATCTACACGCTGGTTTTGCGCCATATTACCCGATTGCGCGCCGACATGGATGTTTTCGCCAAAAAGCGCTCGACGGATTCATTTGGGCGTCGGTTGTCGATGCCCAATGAAATGCAGGCCCTCTATGACAACTTTGCACAAATGACAGATGATATCCTGCGCGAAGAAGCAGGCATGGAGAATGCGTTGCGCGAGAAGAACGTGCTGATCAAAGAAGTGCATCACCGGGTCAAGAACAACTTGCAACTGATATCGTCCATCATGAACATGCATATTCGCACCGCCGAAGAGGACGAGACCCGATCCGTGCTGCTACGGCTGCAGGATCGTGTCCTCAGCCTCGCCACGATCCACCGTGATCTTTATCAATCACAGTACGGCGGCCTGGTGAATGCCGGCAATCTGGCAAATGAGATCATCGAAAAAGTCGTCGAAGTGGCAATGGAAGACAGCAATTCAATTGCGGTGAAAAAAGACATTGAAGCAGTCATGCTCTATCCCGATCAGGCGGTTCCTCTGTCCCTGTTGCTGTCGGAAGCGGCAACAAATGCAATGAAGTATCTGGGCAGCGCGGGGGGTGAAAAACCGTGGTTGGCCGTGTCCCTGACACAGGCTGACGGAATGTGCACGCTGTCCATTGCCAACTCCGTCGGGCGAATGTCGGATGCTGAAAGTACTGGTCTTGGCGCGCAGTTAATCAATGCATTTGCGATCCAGCTAGGGGGCAAAATCGAAGTAAATGAAGCACCGGAAAGCTACACAATGACAATACCGTTCAAAGTCGAAGAGTTCGTGCCAGAAGCGCGAGACTTCTGATGGAGGACACGCTGGATCGACACTTTGAGGTGTTGCTGACGGCGCAGGAAGCCTATCCCGCCTTGGAGCGCCAGTTTCTGGCAGCAAACACGGAAATCGCGGCAGGTTTCCGGATCTTCGATGTGACGACCAAACTGCGCTCCCCCGAGGCGTGTGAACTGGGAGAAACATGGTTCGACCTGATCGTTGCAACCCTCAATCGGGGTGTGCGAATTTCGATTGCCATCACCGATTTTGATCCTGTGGTCCGCCTCGAAAACCACCAATACACATGGCGATGCGTCAGACAACTCCATGCCGCAGCCGAAGCGTCACGTCACCCCGACTTGCTCAGCGTCAGCGCGTCCATGCATCCGGCGCGGGTGGGGCTACTGCCCCGATTGCTGCTATGGCCAAGATTGATCAAGGAAATCAATGACGAGCTTGCCGATGCGGCATTAGAGAATGATGCAGCCCGCGACGATTTTCTGAAGACGGCACCACGATTGCGCCCCATGTTGCGCAAGACCAGCGATGGTTTGCGGGCACGCCGCTTTCCACCGCCCGCGCTGGTTCCTGCGACCCACCACCAGAAGCTCGCGGTGTTCGACAAACAGCGCCTTTACATCGGTGGGCTTGATTTGAACGACCGTCGATACGACACGCCAGCGCATCAGCAGTCAGCCGATCAGACATGGCATGATGTGCAGGTGATCGTAGATGGACCGGTGGCTGAAGAGGCAGCATCACATCTGGCCAGCTTTCAGGCGGTTACCAACGGCCGGAAACCAAACACCACAAAGCTGTTGCTGCGTACGCTGTCGGCGCGGCGCAAACTGTCGCTGCCGTTTATGTCGCCCAAGCCAGTTGTCGGTGAGCTTGCGGAAAGGCACAAGCTTCAGATCGCCGAGACAGAAAATCTGGTCTATCTGGAAACACAGTTCTTTCGCGATCGCGACCTGGCAAACGAACTCGCCAGACGTGCGCAGGAAAAGCCGGGGCTGACCATGATCCTGATCCTGCCTGCAGCACCAGAGGATGTCGCGTTTAAGGATGAACCCGGCAGCGATGCAGCATATGGCGAGCATCTGCAGCGGGAATGCATCAAGATCGTCCAAGGGGCGTTCGGGCCACGCGCCTTTATCGGTTCGCCAGCCCAACCCAGACCAACCAATGAGAAGGGCAGGGCGGCCCTGTTTGATGCGCCGCTCGTCTATCTGCATGCCAAAGTGTCGATATTCGATGATCAGTATGCGATGGTCGCGTCCGCCAACCTCAATGGACGCAGCTTTGCGTGGGATACCGAAGCCGGGGTTGGAACACAGTCAACCGCCGAAGTGGCGCAACTGAAATCGCGATGCTTTTCGCATTGGCTGGGGCCGGACGCAGACCCTGCCTGTTTTTCCGATCTGACCGCTTGCGAGGCGTGGTCGGCCCATGCCGCAAGAAATGCCCAGCTTGAACCAACAGAAAGGAAGGGCTTTCTGTTGCCTTACGCAATCGGTTCTTCCTCTGAACTCGCGCGCAATTTGCCGGGCGTCCCGGAAGAGATGGTCTGACCAGAAAGGCCCTTGAGAACCGACAGGCTCCAAACCAACAGCGGGATGGCGATGATGCCACCGATGGGGCCCCATAACCACAGCCAGAAGACAAGCGACAGAAAGACCAGCAGCGGATTGACCGCTAGGCTTTTGCCCACAAGCGTCGGTGTGACGAACTGCGCCTCGGTCGCATTCAGGGTCAGATAGATCGCCGCAGGCAGAAAACTGGCCGCCCCGTCAAAAACAACGATCCCCGCGACCAGCAAGGTTGCGATCAGCACCGCTGGACCCAGATAAAGCACAAAGTTGAGCGCAAAGGCCAAAACCCCCCATACAATCGGCGAGGGCATCCCGATCAACTGCATGATGATTGTGACCAAAACGCCGAAGCCCAGATTGATCATGCTTATGGTCAGCACATAGCGCGAAACCTGCTTGGCGGCATATCGCAGATCGCTTTCGCCAAATGAAGCGAAGGACGCGCTGACCCAGTCATAGATACCGTTGCGTGCCATCAGAAAGAAATAGAGTGTACCTGTAAAAATCATGATCTGTGCTGCGAATTGCGGCGCCAGAAACAGGGCATCGGTCAGGGACGGCAAGGCGACGGGCCCACCCTCCTCTGTGTTGGGGCTCGCCTCGATTGCAGCCGCGACGTCCTCGGTCATTTCTTCGATGCCCCGCATGATGCGCTTCAACTCATCAACGGTTGTGCGAAGTTCGTTCCATATGACGGGCGCGCGATCAATCACCTGGGTGACATAAGGCTCAATCAGCAGGATCAGTAAAAGAATTGAGAGCAGCGCAAGGGTCACCGAAACAAATGCCGCCAGCGCCGAAGGAATGCGCATCCGATCCATCAGGTCGGACAGCGGCGTCATGACAATGCCAAGAAGGAGCGCAGTGATCACCGGCGCAAACAGATCCTTAGCGTACCGCAGGACGGTAAAAACAGCGATAGCAGTCAGCAATGTGATGCAAATACGCAAAGCGGATTGATTGGCCATAATTGGGCTCCTTCGACGCCTAACACGGTATTTGCTTGATTGGTTCCCCCGAAGATGGAACGAAAAGGCGATTTGCCAGTTATCGCTTTGAAGCAAAGCAGAGGTTTTTTTATGTCAGCACCTGAAACAAACGTCGAAACGCAAAAGAAACGTCACCGGGGGCCGTTGATTGGCATTCTCGCTGCGGCCTTGTTGGTTGCGGCCGTTTTTGTCGCCTTTCTTGCATGGACCGCTGATGATGTTGACACCACGGTACAGGATGGCGGCGCTTCGGCTGTGTCGGGCAACTGACGCCGTGCTGATCGGCCGCATATAGTACTTACATCATAAAAGAGAGTAATCGTGGAAGGTATCGCCTAAGCGGCGCCATGACGTGCGAGTAACTGCCCAAAGCTGACTGATGCTCATAATACTTGGGTTGTGACACGCTCGATTCGAGATGGCGAAGATGTCATGCCCGCGCCGGTAATCCGCTCTCGCCCGCAATTCAGTCGCGCGGGACAAAGCATCACCTGCCAAGTTGGTGACATAAAAGCCGGGATGCTCTTTGGGCGCTAACAGCGAAATCCTTTCCCCAAGGTTAACAGACAAAAATGCTGGTATTGCCTGTAGTTGAGGTCGCCAAGCGGTAGAATTTTACAAACCTTTCACAGACATGAAAAAAAATTTGCAAAAAAAATGATTTAAGCCAATGGTTTAGTTTATGTGAGGCTCACAAGTCTCTATTACTCCTTTACAGGGCGTGGGGACGAACGGCTATCTTTAGGAAAGGGTGTCCCTTCGCCATCAGTTTGAGGAGGCTGACATGGACACCATCGAACAACCCGATAACGGAATGGCCCAGAGCTCCGGTGACGCAAAGGGTGCGGCGCGGACACCGCACGTGAATGCAGCACAGTATCAATCCATGTATCAGGCTTCGATTGCCGATCCTGATGCCTTTTGGGCAGAGCAGGGCAAGCGTCTGGATTGGATCAAGCCGTTCACGAAGGTCAGGAATGTCAATTTCGATCTCGGTAATGTTTCGATCAAATGGTTCGAAGATGGTGTGTTGAACGTGTCCGCCAACTGCATTGATCGCCACCTTGAAACGCGGGGCGATCAGACAGCGATTATCTGGGAACCTGACGATCCAAACGACAAGGCCCTGCACATCACCTACAAGGATTTGCACCGCAGCGTGTGCAAGATGGCCAATATCCTTGAAACGCTGGGCGTCAAGAAAAGCGACCGGGTCGTGATCTATCTGCCGATGATCCCCGAAGCCGCCTATGCCATGCTGGCCTGCGCCCGGATTGGCGCGATCCACTCCATTGTCTTCGCCGGCTTCTCGCCTGATGCGCTGGGTGCGCGGATTAATGGCTGCGATGCGAAGGTCGTGATCACGGCAGATGAGGCGCCGCGCGGCGGGCGCAAAACAGCGCTGAAGTCGAACACCGATGCGGCCCTTTTGCATTGTAGCGACAAGGTCAAATGTCTTGTCGTCAAGCGCACCGGTGGTCAGACCACATGGACCGACCGCGACTATGACTACAACGAAATGGCGCTTGAGGCGGATGATCACGCAGCCCCCGCCGAAATGAATGCCGAGGATCCGCTATTTATTCTGTACACTTCGGGTTCGACTGGGCAGCCGAAAGGCGTCGTCCATACATCGGGCGGATACCTGACCTACGCGGCGATGACCCATGAACTGGTCTTCGACTATCACGAGGGCGATGTCTTTTGGTGCACCGCGGATGTGGGTTGGGTCACGGGCCACAGTTATATTGTCTATGGTCCGCTGGCCAATGGCGCGACCACAATCATGTTCGAAGGTGTTCCGACCTATCCAGACGCAGGTCGGTTCTGGGCTGTATGCGAAAAGTACAAGGTGAACCAGTTCTATACAGCCCCGACTGCGATCCGCGCCTTGATGGCGGCCGGTAATGATCCCGTGGAAGCTTACGATCTGTCTGACCTTCGTGTGCTCGGTACCGTCGGCGAGCCGATCAACCCTGAAGCGTGGAACTGGTACAACGATGTCGTGGGCAAAGGGAACTGCCCCATCGTCGATACCTGGTGGCAGACTGAGACAGGTGGGCATCTGCTGACACCACTGCCTGGCGCGACAGAGTTGAAACCCGGTTCTGCGCAGCAACCTTTCTTTGGCATTGTGCCCAAGGTGCTGGATCCGCAATCAGGCGAAGAGATTACCACGACAGAGGCAGAGGGCGTGCTGGTGTTGGCCGATAGCTGGCCGGGTCAGATGCGCACCGTCTGGGGTGATCACGAGCGGTTCGAAAAGACCTATTTCAGCGACTACAAGGGCTACTACTTCACCGGTGACGGCTGCCGCCGCGATGCGGATGGCGATTACTGGATCACAGGCCGCGTCGACGATGTTATCAACGTCTCTGGTCACCGGATGGGCACGGCAGAGGTCGAAAGCGCGCTGGTCGCCCATGCCAAGGTGGCCGAGGCTGCAGTCGTCGGTTACCCCCATCCCGTCAAGGGGCAGGGCATCTATGCCTATGTCACCCTGATGAACGGGCAGGAACCGTCTGAGGAACTGCGCAAGGAACTTGAAACTTGGGTGCGGTCGGAAATCGGGCCGATTGCCAAGCCTGACCTGATCCAGTGGGCACCCGGTCTGCCAAAGACCCGTTCGGGCAAGATCATGCGCCGCATCCTACGCAAGATTGCCGAAGATGATTTTGGATCGCTTGGTGACACCTCCACGCTTGCTGAACCCGCCGTCGTCGATGACCTGATCGAAAATCGCATGAACCGGGAGGACGCGTAATGGACGGCTCCCGGCAACCACAAACGCCGCCTGTTCTTATCCTGTTGGGGCCTCCGGGTGCTGGCAAAGGCACCCAGGCGCGGATGCTGGAAGAACAGTTCGGGCTCGTGCAATTGTCCACCGGTGACTTGCTGCGCGCCGCAGTCGCTTCAGGCTCCGATGCGGGCAAGGCCGCCAAGGCCGTCATGGAAGCCGGTGATCTTGTCAGCGATGACATTGTCATATCCATCTTGCGTGACAGACTGTCGGCGCCCGACTGCGCCAAGGGTGTGATCCTGGACGGGTTCCCGCGCACCACCGCACAAGCAGAAGCCCTGGATGAGATGCTGTCTGAGACTGATCAACAGATCGACGCGGCGATCCTGCTGGAAGTGGACGACGTGAAAATGGTTGTCCGCATCGCCGGGCGGTTCACCTGTGGGGCCTGCGGTGAGGGGTATCACGACACCTTCAAGACGCCCAAAGTTGCAGACACCTGCGACAGCTGTGGTGCACAGCAGATGACACGTCGGGCGGATGACAATGCAAAAACGGTGATGTCACGCCTTGATGCATATCATGAGCAGACAGCCCCGCTGATCGCATACTATAAGGAGAAAGGCGTGCTGCGTCGCGTGGATGCAATGGGGGAGATTGCCGCGATAAAGGATGCCATTGGCGCACTCACCAAGAGTGTCGTGGCCTAAGGAGACGGGCCGGACGGTCACCGTCCGTTCCCAAATTAGCCAATAAACAAGGAGGAGCGCCATATGGCGGATCAAACATCACAAACACGAGCGGCCCGGGACGGGGTAGGCTATTGGAAGGCCAATCTCAGGCTTATCATCATCAGTCTTGTCATATGGGCGCTGGTGTCCTTTGGGTTCGGCATTCTGCTGCGTCCGATGCTGGCGGGGATTGAGGTCGGCGGCACCGATCTTGGTTTCTGGTTTGCCCAGCAGGGGTCAATCCTCGTCTTTCTGGCTCTGATCTTTTTCTACGCCTGGCGGATGAACAAGCTCGACCGTGAATACGGTGTAGAGGAGTAACCAATGGACCAGTTTACAATAAACCTGTTGTTTGTAGGCGGTTCATTCGCGCTCTACATCGGCATTGCGATCTGGGCCCGTGCTGGGTCCACGTCAGAGTTTTATGCAGCCGGTCGCGGCGTGCATCCCGTCACCAACGGGATGGCAACGGCGGCTGACTGGATGTCGGCGGCCTCGTTCATCTCGATGGCGGGTCTGATTGCCTTTACGGGATATGACAACTCGACCTTCCTGATGGGCTGGACTGGCGGCTATGTGCTGCTGGCGCTGCTTCTTGCGCCTTACCTGCGCAAGTTCGGCAAATTCACCGTGTCTGAATTCATCGGTGACCGGTTCTATTCCCAAACCGCGCGGCTTGTGGCGGTGATCTGTCTGATCGTGGCCTCGGTCACATATGTGATCGGGCAGATGACTGGCGTGGGCGTGGCCTTTGGGCGGTTCCTTGAGGTGTCGAACACCACAGGTCTGCTGATCGGTGCTTGCGTGGTCTTTGCCTATGCCGTGTTTGGCGGGATGAAGGGCGTGACCTATACTCAGGTGGCACAATACTGCGTGTTGATCACGGCCTATACGATCCCGGCTGTGTTCATCTCGCTGCAGCTGACTGGTACGCCCATCCCGGCGCTGGGTCTGTTCAGCGAAACGGCCGCGACAGGTGGTGAGGGCAGCGTGTATTTGCTGACCAAGCTCGACCAGATCGTGACCGATCTTGGCTTTGCCAGCTACACCGAGGCGCATAAAGACAACCTGAACATGGTGTTGTTTACCTTGTCGCTGATGATCGGTACGGCTGGTTTGCCTCACGTGATCATGCGCTTCTTCACCGTGCCAAAGGTGTCTGACGCGCGCTGGTCTGCAGGCTGGACGTTGATTTTCATCGCGCTTTTGTACCTCACAGCCCCGGCTGTTGGTGCAATGGCTCGCCTGAACATCACCGAACTGATGTGGCCGAATGGGACGAACGGCGATGCTGTGTCCGTTGAGACTATCGAAACTGATCCGACCTATGACTGGATGCTGACTTGGCAGAAAACCGGTCTTCTTGATTGGGAAGACAAGAACGGTGACGGCCTGATCCAGTACTATAATGACGGTTCAGAAGCGATGGCTGAAAAGGCTGCGGCAAACGGCTGGGAAGGTAACGAGTTGACGAACTTCAACCGTGATATCCTGGTGCTGGCGAACCCGGAGATTGCCAACCTGCCAGGTTGGGTAATCGGTCTGGTTGCTGCCGGTGGTCTGGCCGCTGCCCTGTCCACTGCGGCGGGTCTGCTTCTGGCCATCTCTTCAGCAGTGTCGCATGACCTCGTCAAAGGGGCGATCAATCCCAACATCTCCGAAAAGGGCGAGCTTTTGTCAGCCCGGATTGCGATGGCGGTGGCGATTGTCGTGGCGACGTGGCTGGGTCTCAACCCGCCTGGATTTGCGGCGCAAACAGTGGCTCTGGCCTTTGGTCTGGCTGCGGCGTCAATCTTCCCGGCTTTGATGATGGGCATCTTCTCCACGCGCGTGAATAACGTCGGCGCTGTGTGTGGGATGCTGGCAGGTCTGATCTTCACCCTGCTTTACATCTTCCTGCACAAGGGTTGGTTCTTTGTTGCCGGCACCAATTCCTTCCCGGATACGGTTGACGGATCCCTCTTCGGTATCCAGTCCACTGCAATCGGGGCGGTGGGTGCGCTGATCAACTTCGGTGTGGCCTATGCTGTGTCGATGTCGACCAAAGACACACCGCAAGAGATCAAGGACCTGGTCGAAAGCGTACGTGTGCCATCCGGCGCAGGTGCAGCAGTCGATCACTAAACAAAATCGGGGCCAGCGGCATATATGTCGCTGGCCCCGCCCTTTGGGTTGATGCAAGCTGGGGCCTTGCGAACCTTCTGACCGCGGGACATCTGAATGACCGACGACGCCCTTTCTTTACTGAAAAACCTGCATCCTTATGACGCGCTGCCCGAAGCGGCGCTTCTTGCGCTGATTGACGCCGCCAAGCTGGTCAAGCTGCACAAGGGTGAAGAAGTCTATCGCTTTGGCGAGCCTCTTGAGGGGCTTTACATCATTGAAAGCGGGCGTGTGTCTGTGCGCGATGAAGGCGGCACGCAAATCTCTGTCCTGCAACGTGAAAATTCCTTTGGTGAGCGTGGTCTTCTGAAACAGGGGCTGGCAGCGACGTCTGCGTCAGCCGAAGAAGACAGCCGCCTGATCTGCATTCCACCTGATATGTTCCATAAACTGCGCGCGGATCATGAACCGGTGCGTCAGTTTTTTGACCGCCATCCATCTGATGCGGTGAAACAGTCACTCAACCGTTTTGATCTGGCCAGCGTGCAAGTCGAAACGCTGATGGTACGCGACCCGCTGACATGCAGCCCGTCTGAGACCATTCAGAAGGCCGCCCAACAAATGCAGGCGCATCGTATCTCGTGCCTATGTGTGGTGGAACAAGATAAACTGGTCGGCATCGTCACCCTGCGCGACCTGTCGGGAAAGGCGCTGGCCCAAGGGCTGGCCCACGACACCGCCGTCAGCGCGGTCATGACACCCGATCCCCGTGTGTTGCCGCCATCGGCCATCGGGTCAGATGTGCTGCATCTGATGATGGAACATAAGCTGGGCCATCTGCCGATTGTCTTGGCGGGAAAGCTGGTTGGCATCGTCACGCAAACCGATTTGACCCGGTTTCAGGCGTCAAATACGGCAGTGTTTGTGGGCGACGCGGCCAAGGCTGATACCGTGGCCGGGCTGGCGGCGGTGACACAGCGTATCCCGAACCTGCTGGTCCAGCTGGTCGCAGCGGGCAATCGCCATGATGTCGTGACCCGGATGATCACGGACATTGCCGATGTGGTGACACGTCGCCTGTTACGTCTGGCTGAAGAGAAATTTGGCCCGCCACCGGCGCGCTATGTCTGGCTGGCCTGCGGCTCTCAGGGGCGACAGGAACAAACCGGCGTATCGGATCAGGACAATTGCCTGATCCTCGAAGACGACCTGAGCGAGGCGGCACTCGCCTATTTCGAACCCTTCGCCCAGTTCGTCAGTGATGGGCTGAATGCCTGCGGCTATGTCTATTGCCCCGGGGACATGATGGCCACCAACCCCCGCTGGCGGCAGCCCCTATCCGTGTGGCGGGAATATTTCGACTGGTGGATCAAAAACCCAAGCAAAGAGGCGCAGATGCTGGCCTCTGTCATGTTTGACCTGCGGCCAATCGGTGGGGATTTCTCGCTGTTCGATGGATTACAGTCTGAAACGTTGGCTGCGGCATCGGCCAATTCGATCTTTACCGCGCATATGGCCACAAACGCGTTGACCCACGCGACACCGCTGGGGTTGCTGAAGGGATTGGCGACCATCCGATCCGGTGAAAATCGCAATACCATTGACATGAAACTTAACGGGGTGGTGCCGGTCGTTGATCTGGGCCGGATGTACGCGCTTATGGGCAATCTTGATGCGGTGAATACACGGGCGCGGCTGCGGGCCGCGATTGATACCAAAGTTATCAGCCAAAGCGGCGGGCGCGATCTGCTCGACGCTTATGATCTGGTGGCCCAGACCCGGTTGGAACATCAGGCCGGACTGATCAAGGATGGCAAATCACCGGATAACTTTTTGCCCCCTGCCAAACTGTCTGCCTTTGAACGCAGCCATCTGCGCGACGCCTTTGTGGTCATCAAGACAATGCAATCTGCCTTGATGCAAGGACGGGGTGTTTTGGGCTAGACTGAACGAAAGAAGAAGGAAGCCTGATGATATTTGAACTGATCGGCACAATCGTTGCCGGCGCGGCTGTGGCGCTACTTGTCTGGGCGCTGAACCGGACGTTGAAGGGCCGTTTGCCCAAATGGCTGATACCCGCCTCAGCAGGGGCCGCGATGCTGCTTGCCACGATCTCCAGCGAATATAGCTGGTTTGATCGCACCGCAGCGACGATGCCCGAGGGGATGGTTGTTGCACAGGCAATCGAGGAACAGGCGTTCTATCGCCCCTGGACCTATGCCGCACCGTTTGTATCGCGCTTTGTCGCCGTCGATCAGGCCACAACACGCACGCACCCTAACCAGCCTGACCAGCGGCTCGTCGACCTGGTTTTTTACGGCCGCTGGGCGCGGACAGCCAAGGTACCGATGCTCTTTGATTGCGCGAATGCCAGACGCGCGGATGTACTTGACGGGATAGACTTTGGCGCGGATGGCACCGTCTTGAATGCGGATTGGCGGAATGTGGACGCGACCGATCCGATCCTGATCAAGGCGTGCGAGGATTTGTAACATGAAAGACCTCAGCCTCAGACTCAGGGTATTCCTGTTTTTCTGTCTGATCGGCTTTGGCGGGCTGCTGGTCGTTGTCCTGGCGTTATGGCTGGGATTTCGACAACTGGATGATCCTGACGCTATGTCGGCATTCGTGACTATTGGTATCGTCTCAGCCTTTGGTTTGATCGCGCTTGCGGCCTTTGTCTGGCTGCTCTTCGATGAAAACGTCAGCAAACCGATCGAGGCGTTGGCGGCGCAGTTCCGTGTCCGCGCCGATGCCGATATCGACACTGCCATTGACGCGCAAACGGCAAAATATCTTGGCGATCTGGCCCCGGCGGCAACAGCGATCAATCGCAAGCTGGGCAAGATGTCCCAGACCATCACAGAAACTGTCGCGCAAAAAACGGCCCGGCTGGAACGGCAGCGCCAGCAACTTTTACGGATACTGTCCGACGTGCCCATCGCGGTAATCGTGGCGTCGCATGACCATCAGATCGTGCTTTATGATGGGCAAGCCGCCGATCTGATGGAGCGCGAGGCACCCGCCCGGCTCAACTGTTCGGTCTTTGATTATCTTGATGAAGCGACCGTGCGCGAACTGCTGTCAAAGATGAGCGAAAAGAAACAGGTGCGGCGCGAGGCCACGATCAAGGGCAAATCCGGGGCGGTCTATACAGGTCACATTCGCCTGTTTGACAAAGACGGCGGTTACACCTTGATGCTTGAACCACTCGCCCCTGATGCTTCACGTCCGCTGGTCTATGATTTCGACCTCCTAGACAAAGAACGCCCGGGCGACCCAAATGATGCCGCGTTGCGTGACCTGACTTTTGTTGTGTTCGACAGCGAAACTACCGGGCTAAACCCGGCAAAGGACGAGGTTGTACAACTGGGCGCAGTCCGGATCGTAAACGGCAAGATCATCCATTCAGAGATTTTCAACGCATTGGTCAATCCCGGCATGCCGATCCCGCCAGGGTCAACCAAGGTTCACAGGATCACCGACAAGATGGTGGCGGATGCGCCCCGGTTTCCACCTGTGCGGGCCGATTTTCATGCGTTCGCCAAAGATGCGGTGATCGTGGCGCATAACGCTCCTTTCGACATGGCGTTTCTGCATCGTTATGCCAAGCAAACAGGCTTGCATTTCGAAAACCCGATCCTCGACACCGTGCATCTGTCGGCCATCGTTTTCGGCGGGTCTGCCGAGCATACGCTGGACGCGCTTTGCGACCGGCTGGAGGTCGATGTCCCTGTCGCATTGCGCCATACGGCGCTTGGCGATGCAATGGCCACGGCCGAGGCCTTTGTGGCCATGCTGCCCATACTCGAAGGGCGGGGCTTGCGCAGCTTCGGTGAAATCAAGGCCGAGATGCAAAAACACGCGCGCATCCTCGCTGTTCAGGACTGATCCTGCGGGAAAAAGCGCTTCGTTTTTTTTGTTGACTTGGGATCGTCGCAGAAAGAAAGCGCTGGTCTTTCGACCAAAACGACGAACCCCGCACGATGCAGTTCGACTCGGAACACACCTTGCGTGGTATGTGAACCTGTCCGCTGTCTAGACCAGCTATAGGGGTCAATCGTGGCGCCTGGGTCTGGGACACCCCAGCGATGGTGGTGCGGCGTGGTCACGGCATCGGGTCGCACAGCTGGCCCAGATCAGGAGACCTGCGACTGAGATATTGGCGCTCAATATCCCAGATGCCGATCCACGACATAAAGAAACGGTTGACCGGTCTCACCCCGCAGGATGTTATCGGCGATGACCTGTGATGCGGTTTCCGGTCGCGTACTGGATGCAATATGCGGTGTCACTGTAACTTGCGGATGCGCCCAGAACGGGTGGTCGGGGGGCAGGGGTTCGACCCGGAACACATCCAGTGTGGCATGTTCCACCTGTCCGCTATCGAGGGCGGCCAGCAACGCATCGTCGTCGATCAGCGGGCCGCGCCCGGGGTTGATGACAAAGGCCCCCTTGGCCATGAGCGCTAGCGTTTCAGCGTTCAGTATGTTTTCGGTCTGTGGCGTCTGTGGCAGCAGCAGGATGACGATTTGCGCATCGGTCAGTGCTTGTTTCAGCCCTTCGGCCCCGTGCAGGCAGCGGATATTGGGTACGGATTTCGGTGACCGGCTCCACCCCGTGACGGGAAAGCCAAGGCTGTGCAGCGCCTGACCGCAGGCCGCCCCGAGCGCCCCGATGCCAAGGATCGTCACCGGGCGCTGGGCGGCGACGGGCGGATAGATCGTGTTGCGCCACACACCGTCCTGCTGGAGAATATGGGTATCCATTCCCAGATGATGACGCAGGGCATGGCCCGTGACCCATTCGACCATGCCATCGGTCAGGCTGTGATCGACCATCCGGCACAGGGGTTGTGTCAGCGTTTCGTTATCCACAACCGTTTCGACCCCGGCCCAAAGGCTCATGATTGCCTTTGTGCGCGTATAGGGCCGGAAATCGGTGACCGGACCATTGGGGGCAAAGACGATGTAATCGACGCTGTCCGGCGTATGATCCCGGCGCAGATCCACATCCAGCCCGCGCGTGGAAAATGCATCCTGCAGCGGGGCGCGGTATTCATCCCAGCGGTCAGGCTGGGCAGAGAAGAGGACGTTCAGCATCAGCGTGGTTTATGCACATGGGCGCTTTGCACCAGCCCGAAGGCGACCAGCAATACCAGCATGGCCGATCCGCCATAGCTGACCAGCGGCAGTGGCACGCCCACAACCGGGGCAAGGCCAGTCACCATGGCCATGTTGACCGCGAAGAACAGGAAAAACGTCATCGCAATGCCGAGCGTGAGGAGAGATGCAAACCTGTCCCGGTTGCTGAGAGCAGAGATAACACAGAATCCAACAATAAGCAGGTAAAGCACCAGAAGACCAAAGGCCCCGACAAAGCCGAACTCCTCCGCCAATGTGGTGAAGATGAAATCCGTGTGCTTTTCAGGCAGAAAGTTCAGGCGGCTTTGGGTCCCTTGCATGAACCCGCGACCGGTCCAGCCGCCGGACCCCAGCGCGATCTTGGCCTGGGTAATGTGATAGCCCGCACCCAGCGGGTCATTGGCGGGGTCCAGAAATGTGTCGATGCGGCGGTATTGATAGTCCTTGAGCAATTGCCACGGCGTGCCCCGGCTTTGGAACACAGCAACAATGCCGCCCACGCCAGCCCCGATCACTGTCGCGAAATAGGCCCAGTGAACACCCGCCAGAAACATCACAGTCGCCCCGCCCATCAACAAAAGCAGGGCAGTCCCAAGATCGGGCTGGTTCAGCACCAGAACCGTGGGCGCCAGAATGAACAAGACGGGCAGGGCCACCCAGAAGGGGTGCGAGGTTTTGTTATTTGGGAGCCAGTCGTAATAGGCCGCCAGAAACATTACCATGGTGATCTTGGTCAACTCTGACGGTTGCAAGCGCATGAAGCCAAGGTTGATCCAGCGCTGGGCGCCCATATTGACCTCGCCGAAAAACTCCACCGCCAGAAGCAGCAGAAGCGAGCCGCCAAAGGCGACAAAGGCCATGTTGCGCCAGAACCAGATCGGTACCATGGCCACCACGATCATTAGCACCATGCCCGCCGCAAATCGCTTCATCTGCGGTTCCATCCACGGGTTGGTGGACCCGCCAGCGACGGAATAAAGCATCAGGAAACCGGCACAGGCCACCGCTGTCAGCAGCATGATCACCGGCCAGTTAAGATACCACAGCTTGCGCAGCCCTGTGGGCACGAACTTGGTATTATACTCAAGATAACTCATGCGCGGCCAAGACCCTTTGACCCCGGCGGGATACGCGCATTGATGCGTTCCTGCTGGGCCGCGATCCGATCACGCACTGAAGACGGATAGGCTTCCAGCGGGGGCGGGCCGCCATATTGCGCCTGCAAGATGATATCGCGGGCGATAGGGGCTGCGGCACGCGATCCTCCACCGCCATGTTCGACCACAACCGACACGGCATAGCGTGGGTTGTCGGACGGCGCGTAGCCGACAAATAGCGCGTGGTCCCGGCGTTCCCATGGCAGGTCTTCGTTCTTGGTGACCCCGGCCGCCCGTTCCTCTGGCGTGATCCGGCGCACCTGGCTTGTCCCGGTCTTGCCCGCCATCTTGTATTCATCCGCCGTGATACGTGATCCGTAAGCGGTGCCGCGCCGGTGGTTGCACACATCAGTCATGGAGGCGCGAATACGGCGTAGGGTGTTTTCGTTCAGCCCAAGGCTCTCGCCACGCCCGCTGGGTTGTTCCACCCCGTCGATCAGGCGGACCAGTCGCGGCTTGATCTCGTGCCCGGTGGCGATACGCGCGGTCATCACAGCCAGTTGCAAGGGCGAGGCCAGCACGTAACCCTGCCCAATGGAGGCATTGACCGTATCGCCGATCCGCCAATCCTCACCCCGGACGCTGGATTTCCATTCTTTGTCAGGGGCCAGACCCGCTGCAACCGCGGATAGGGGCAGATCATGCTTGATGCCCAGCCCCAGCTTGCGCGCCATGACGGCCATCTTGTCGATGCCCACGCGCTGGGCGATTTCGTAATAATAGCAATCGCAGGACTGTTTCAGGCTTTCATGCAGGTTGATATTGCCATGCCCGCCGCCCTTCCAGCAATGGAATCGGATGTTGAAAACATCCGTGAAGCCGGGGCAATAGACCGTTTCGTCTGGGGCCACGACGCCGTCTTCCATCGCTGCCAGCGCGGCGACCATCTTGAAGGTCGATCCAGGCGGATAGGTGCCTTGCACGGCCTTTGCGGCCAGCGGGCGGTATTTGTCTTCGTTCAGGGCGGTCCAGTCCTTGGTCGAAATGCCGCGTACAAACAGATTTGGATCAAACGCGGGGGCAGAGGCGACAGCCCGCAGATCCCCGTTTTCAAGATCAATCACAACCGCGCCCGCGCTTTCGCCATCCAGCCGCGCCTGCACATAGGATTGCAACCGGCTGTCGATGGTCAATTGCACATCCTCGCCGGGCGTGCCTTCGCGGCGGTCAAGCTCGCGCATGATCCGGCCTGCCGCGTTCACCTCGATCCGGCGGTCACCAGCGCTGCCGCGCAATGTGTGCTCCAGCTTGTTTTCGGCCCCGGTCTTGCCAATCTGAAATCTCGGGATTTGCAGCAGCGGATCGGCGTCATCAATCCGGCTGAGATCATAGCTGCTGACCGGGCCAACATATCCCACCACATGGGCAAGGTCCGCACCCCACGGGTAAACCCGGCTCAGCCCCACCTCGGCCGAGACGCCGGGCAGGGTCGGGGTATTCAGGTTGATCCGCGCCACATCTTCCCAGGACAGCCGGTCCGCAATGGTAACAGGAACGAAGGGCGAGCCGCGTTGCATTTGGGTTTGCATTTCATCCATCGCGCGGGTCAGATCGGCAGGGTCGATCTCCACCAGTTGGGTCAACTTGGCCAGCACCTCGCCAATGTCGCCAGCATCCTCGCTGACCATGACGACCCGGTAGTTCTGCTCATTGGCCGCAATCGGAATACCGTTGCGATCAAAAATAAGACCACGGGCTGGGGGCAGCAGGCGGATATTGATCCGGTTTTCCTCGGCCAGCAGACGGAACTGGTCGGCCTGTTCGACCTGCATCGCTTGCAGGCGAAGCCCCAGCGCGCCGATCACACCCAGTTGCACGCCGCCCATGACCAAAGCACGGCGGCTGATAGTGCGGGCGCTTTCGGCAACATCTTTGGGGCTGCGTTTCATAGGCGCTGCCCTCTGCTATCTAATTGACCGGGGGCAGGGCGGCTGATGCCGAAAACAAAATGTGCGACCAGCACGACGAGCGGATAGACCGAAATAGTCGAAATCATCTGGATCAGAGTCAGCCCCAGGGCCGGTTGCGGTGTCACAACAATGGCGAGCACCAGCCGGTTGGTAAGGGTGATCGCCACGATGCCGACGGCAATCGTGCCCCATTCCAGAAGCAGGGGCATGTTGCGAATTCCGTTGGAGCGTTTGCGCACCCATTCGGTCAGCATAACCACCAGTGCAGCCCAAAGACCCGGCGGACGCTGAAACAGAAGATCGGTCATCAGGAACAACGCCGCCACAACCAGTACCGGCAGATAGGCCGGCCTGCGGGCAACCCAGACCAATGTCGCCACCAACAACACATCAGGTGCGGCCCAGATGGCGGGGCGCATATCCAGCGGCACCAGTTGAATGACGATGATCACGAAGGCGAGGGCGACAAACACGATACGGTTCATCCAGACTTTGGTGCTGGCGATCTCAGCCATCGGTGCCCCCCAGACTGGTCAGGGCGGCAGGGCCGAAAAACTCTGTCTCGGGCGTCAGCAAGCTGCCGGGATCGTTGATTTCTTCATGCGGCTGGGCGCGCAGGACGCGCAGGAATTCCAGCCGCTGATAATCAGCCGCCAGCCGGACCCGCAGGCGCCGATTGTTATCCAGTGCCACCTGACCGACCAACAGATCGGCCGGGAACACGCCGCCATCGCCGGAGGATACAACCCTGTCGCCCGGACGGATCAGCGAGGTGTCTTCCAGAAACTCAAGCGGCGGGGTCAGCGTGTTGTCGCCCGCCAGGATCGCCTTTTGGCCCGATGGTTGGATAGTCACCGGGATGCGGCTCGATGTATCTGTCAGCAGCATCACCCGGCTGGTTTCCTGCCCGACACCGGCGATACGGCCGACCAGACCGATCCCGTCCATCGTCGGCCAGCCATCGATGATCCCATCGCGCGAGCCCACATTGATCAGCACCGACTGGCGAAAAGGTGATCCGCTATCGGTGATCACCACGCCGGTCACATAGGTCAGTTGCGGATCAAGGCTGACATTGTTCAGGCCCAGCAGCTTGGCGTTTTCCTGCTCCAGCTGCAGTGCGGCTTCTTTCCAGGCTTTCATCTGCTGCAATTCCCGGCGCAGATCCTGGTTCTGTTCCGACAATTGCTGATAGCTCTGAAAGTCGCTGATCAGGTTGGCAATGCCGGTGATCGGCGCCATGGCCCAGTCGAACGACGGAACGATCTTGTCGATGGCAGCGGCACGGAACCGTTCGACCCGCGGGCTGTCAATCCGCCAGATCAGGAACAGCCCCATCAGCGCAAGAATCAGAACCCCGACCAGCAGACGGCGGATCGGGCCAAAATAGTCTTCGCTGTTGCGGTCCTTTGCCAAGGCGCTCCTCGGGTCGTTTAGCTGTCGTAGTCTATCACATGCCGCAGCTGTTTTTCGTACTCTAGCGCCCGACCGGTGCCCAAGGCCACACAATTGAGTGACTCGTCGGCCACAGAAATCGCGAGCCCTGTCTGTTCGCGCAAGGCCAGATCAAGCTGGCCGAGCAGTGCGCCGCCACCGGTCAGCATCACACCACGATCGACAATGTCGGCAGCCAGGTCCGGTGGGGTCGCCTCAAGCGCGGTCATCACGGCCTCGCAAATGGACTGGACCGGTTCGGCGAGCGCCTCGGCCACTTGGGCCTGGCTGATCTCGGTTTCCTTGGGCACGCCATTCAGCAGGTCGCGGCCACGGATATGCATCGACTGGCCGCGCCCGTCGTCTGGCATCCGGGCGGTGCCGATGGAAGTCTTGATCCGTTCAGCAGTGCTTTCCCCGATCAGCAGGTTATGCTGGCGGCGCAGATAGTTGATGATCGCCTCGTCCATGCGGTCGCCACCGACGCGGACGGACCGGGCATAGACGATATCGCCAAGGCTGAGCACCGCGACCTCGGTCGTGCCGCCGCCAATATCTACAACCATGTTGCCGGTCGGGTCAGTGATCGGCATGCCAGCCCCGATAGCGGCTGCGATGGGTTCGGCGATCAGGCCCGCGCGGCGGGCACCGGCAGAGAGGACCGATTGCCGGATCGCGCGTTTTTCGACAGGTGTCGCGCCGTGGGGGACGCAGACGATGATCTTGGGTTTAGAGAATGTGGAGCGGCGGTGCACCTTGCGGATGAAGTGTTTGATCATCTCTTCGGCCACGTCGAAATCGGCGATGACACCGTCGCGCATGGGGCGAATGGCCTCGATGCTACCGGGGGTCCGACCAAGCATCAGTTTGGCGTCCTCGCCCACGGCCAGCACCTTCTTCTGGCCATCCTTGACGTGGTACGCGACCACCGAAGGTTCCGACAAAATGATGCCGCGCCCTTTGACATAGACCAGCGTGTTCGCCGTGCCCAAATCAATTGCCATGTCAGATGAAAACAACCCACCGAAGCCTGCCATGCCCTTGGCCTTCCCATACCCAATTCGAAATTCCGGCGCCGTCCCTCAGCACTGGTTCACGATGCTTATAAAGAAGGCAGGGAACGGATAGAACCCCTAGTTTTCCAGAACGCGGCGGCATGTTGCCACTTGTACTTTTTCAACAGAATAATTCTGAAATCATGATTTTTTAGACAAAAGATAGCATAATATCAATGTTTATTGACCTGATCGGTCAACTGGGCTCGACCAGAACGGACTGCGCCTGATGTTCTGAAACCAGAATGTATGAAGCGGGTGACCTTCTTCGCTTAACGTTGTATAGCCAATCACCAGTCCCAGAGCCGGTGCGAAATAAACCGCTTTATGGGACGGATACTGATCTTCCATCTTGGTGGTGACGTGGTAAGTCACAAAATCGTATTCGCACGGCCCAAGCATATGTGAGGACTCAATGGGTGTTCCAGTATACTCTACTTCGACCGTTCCCTCGAAGGCCTTCCAAATAACGAGGCCCAACATCTGCCAACTGCCAGCATCAATGGAAACGCTGAACGTCATCTTTTCGCCGACATCCATCATGTCGATCGGGTGGGCACCGGGTGATGCAAAACCAATATCGCGACCAAGACCATCAAGGTCGTACGTGATCGTTCGGTAGTCTTTGCCAATGCGGAATAGCCCTGGCATGACATCATGTGGGCTGCCGACCATCAAGAAATCAGGGATGCCTTCGACATTGCGATACTGCCCGTTTGCGTCGACCCGGCGCTCTACAATTCCAAAGTCAGTTTCAGCCACAACCCTGTTCGCCAGATAATTATGCGCGATAAGGGTCATACCCTGCCTTAGATCTGCACGCGTCGGACAACTGTTCTGCGCAGCGACGGGATGGCCCATAGAAATGAGCACCACTGCCACCGCCGCGCAAAACACTTTCATCACGCAGAATCCTTGTAGCTCACACCCTTCACATCATAGCCCGGCTCGGATTGTTCACGCCGCACCAGCAGACGGTTGAGCGCGTTGATATAGGCCTTGGCACTCGCCACCACGGTATCGGTGTCGGCAGACTGACCCGTGGCGATGCGGCCCTCTTCCTCCATTCGGACGCTGACGGTGGCCTGCGCATCGGTGCCCTCGGTCACCGCACTCACCTGATAAAGCTGCAGACGCGCGCCATGGGGGAACAGCGCCTTGACCGCGTTGAACGTCGCATCGACCGGGCCATCGCCGGTGGCGGACGTGTTCACATCCTTGCCGTCAATGGTCATCACCATTTCGGCGGTCTGGGGCCCTTCGGTGCCGCAGACCACGCGCAGCCATTTCAGTTTCAGCCGGTCATCGCCGCTGTCGTTCTGATAGACCAGCGCCATCAGGTCGTCGTCATAGACTTCCTTTTTGCGGTCGGCCAGATCCTTGAACCGGACGAACACATCGTTCAGCTGATTATCCGCCAGATCGAATCCCAGCTCAGACAGCTTCGCGCGCAGCGCGGCGCGGCCCGAGTGTTTGCCCAACGGCAGGGAGGTACCAGCCAGCCCCACATCCTCTGGCCGCATAATCTCGAACGTCTCGCTGTTTTTCAGCATGCCGTCCTGATGGATGCCGCTTTCATGGGCAAAGGCGTTCTTGCCCACGATGGCCTTGTTGAACTGCACGTGGAAACCTGACACGGTGGCGACCCGGCGCGAGATGTTCATGATCTTGCGGGTGTCGATGCCGGTTGTGTAGGGCATGATGTCGCCGCGCACTTTCAGGGCCATCACGACCTCTTCCAATGCGGTGTTGCCGGCCCGTTCGCCCAGCCCGTTGATCGTGCATTCGATCTGGCGCGCGCCGCCTTCGACGGCAGCCAGGGAATTGGCCGTCGCCATGCCCAGGTCGTTGTGGCAATGGGTTGCGAATATCACCTCGTCCGCGCCGGGCACCTTGTTGATCAGCATGCGGATCAGGTCGGCAGATTCGATCGGGGCAGTGTAGCCGACGGTGTCGGGGATGTTTATGGTCGTCGCCCCCGCCTTGATCGCGATTTCGACGGTCCGGCACAGGTAATCCTCTTCCGTCCGCGTCGCGTCCATCGGTGACCACTGCACGTTGTCACACAGGTTGCGGGCATGGGTGACGGTGTCGTGGATCCGTTCGGCCATTTCATCCTGATTGAGGTTCGGGATGGCCCGGTGCAAGGGTGAGGTGCCGATGAAGGTATGGATGCGGGGCGCCTTGGCGTGCTTCACAGCCTCCCAACAGCGGTCGATATCCTTGTAATTGGCGCGGGCCAACCCGCAGATGACGGCGTTTTTCGCCCGTTCCGCGATTTCGCTGACGGCCCTGAAGTCGCCTTCGGAGGCGATGGGAAACCCGGCCTCGATGATATCGACGCCCATCTCGTCCAGCAGTTCGGCGATCTCCAGCTTTTCGTCATGGGTCATGGTGGCGCCGGGGGATTGTTCGCCGTCGCGCAGGGTGGTGTCGAAGATCAACACTTTGTCTTTGGTCATTGGATTATTCCTTGGTTTCTTAGCAAAAATCCGGCGCTGATCCCCTCTGAGCGGTCGCGCCGAAAGGCACGCTCAGAGGCTGCTAAGAAGTAGGATGTCGCGCAGAAGCAGGCTGCTGGAGCCTGTCCCAGGGATATGTGCGCAATTCATCATGGGGCGCACTATACTAATGTTTTGGGAGAGGGGAAGGATGAATTGCGAGTGGTGCGCCGTTTCCAAGACCGGGCCCCGGCTCGGGCCACGCCCGACCCTCCCACCGGGAGGGCGCACCTGCGATGCCCGCTGTGCTCGCGCACCCTCCGGCCTCAAAAGGTCCACCGGACCTTTTGCAAGACGGCCTGCGGCCCAGTGTCGGGCGCACCCCACCGTCGTGCTAAAACATCAGGCAGTCAGGGCCGGGTGGCAGCGGGTCTGATCCGGCTGGCAATGTCGGCTGGTAGTCGAATGACGCGATGCTGGCCCCGCTGTCAAACGCGATGAAGATCTGGTTTGATCCGGGGCGGATCGCGATCCCTTCGGGGTCGTTTCCGTAGGGCAGCAGTGATGTGGTGCCCAGCAGCGCACCGTCGCCGTCGAACTCGTAGAGGCTGTTCGTCCCTTCCCAGTCATCCACGATCAACAGATGGCCGGTGCGCGGGTCGCGGGCGATCCCCTGGGCTTCGGTCAGGGGCGGGTTCAGATCCATGGTGTTGATCTGGCGGATGATCGTGCCATCGGGCGACAGCCACGTCATCCGTTCGGGGTCATCTTCGACCATGATGATGCTGCCATCAGCGTCAATCGTCAGCCCTTCGGTATCGGCCCAAGCGAGGCCGATCTGGAACGGGGCGGCCAAGGCGACCCCATCCTTGGTCAGCCGTTGAAACCCGCCGAACCCGTCCGCCACCAAGAGCGCGTCACCTTCCACCGTGATCGCCTTGATCCGGGACAGGTCGCTGCCGAACCGGCGCAATTCGTCGCCTTGCAGGGTGACCAGCGTCACCTCTGGCCCTTCATTGGCGATCCACAGCCCGCAGAATGTTGGGTCATAGTCCAGACTGGCGGGCCGGTTCAGGTCATAACTGTCGATATAGGTCAGTTCCAGCGCCAGCACCGGGCTGGCCAGCAGGGGCAGGCAGGTGAGCAATGCGCGCATGGAAACCTCCTTGTCACCTTTAGAGGTGGCGCTAGGTCACGCCAAGTCAAAGGAGAAGGCATGCGCGCATTAATTATCGGGGCAAGCGGGGGCATCGGCGGAGCGATTACCCGGCATCTGGAAGGGCAGAAATGGGAGGTTGCCACGCTGTCCCGGTCCGAGGACGGGTTCGATGTGGGCCGCGCCGACACGGTGGAGCGGTGCATGACCCAGATGGAGGGCCCGTTTGACCTGATCTTTATCGCGGTGGGTATTCTGGCCCCGCTTTGGGGTGCCCCGGAAAAGGCGCTGACAGCGGTGAAGGCTGAAGACATGGCGCGGGTTTTTGCCGTCAACACCATTGGCCCTGCGTTGATCCTGCGCCATGCGGCCCGGCTGTTGCCCAAGGACGGGCGCGGTGTGGTGGCGACACTGTCGGCGCGGGTGGGATCCATCGGGGACAACCAGATCGGCGGCTGGTATTCCTATCGCGCGTCCAAGGCCGCATTGAACCAGATCATCCATGGCGCGGCGATTGAGCTGGGCCGGTCACACAAGCAATCGATCTGCGTGGCCCTGCACCCCGGCACGGTCGAAACGCCCTTTACCGCGAAATACGCAGCCAAGCACAAGACCGTCCCGGCAGAGGATGCCGCCGCGAACCTCTTGCGGGTGATCAAGCGGCTGACGCCAGAGCAATCGGGTGGGTTCTTTGACTATGCCGGCAAGGAGATCCCATGGTGAGGCTGGTACTGGTTCTTGGCGATCAGTTGTCGCCGTCGCTGAGCGCCTTGCGCAAATGCGACAAAGACAGTGATGTGGTCGTCATGGCCGAGGTCGCCGATGAGGCGGACTATGTGCCGCACCACCCCAAGAAGATCGCGTTTCTGTTCGCAGCCATGCGGAAGTTTGCCGCCAAGCTGCGCGATGATGGCTGGCAGGTCGCTTATACCAAGCTGGATGATCCCGACAATTGCGGGTCGATCACCGGCGAGTTGATCCGCCGCGCGTCAGAATTCGATGTCGCCGGTGTCGTCTATACCGAACCGGGCGAATGGCGGCTGATCGAGGCGCTGGGTGACCTGCCGCTGAAGACGCATCAATTGCCCGATGACCGGTTCATCGCGTCGCATCAGGAATTCGATGACTGGGCGGATGGGCGCAAGGCGCTGCGGATGGAGTATTTCTATCGCGACATGCGCCGCAAGACGGGTCTATTGATGGATGGCGATGATCCGGAAGGGGGCAAGTGGAACTATGACCACGACAACCGGAAGCCGGCCCCGGATCAGGTGGATTATGGCGGGCCGATGCAGTTCACGCCGGATGATGTGGTGGAGGACGTGCTTGATTTGGTGGAAGACCGCTTTGCAGACAACTTCGGCACCCTGCGCCCGTTCTGGTTCGCCACCGACACCGGGCAGGCGCGGCGGCATCTGGCGCATTGGATCAAGGGCGGCCTGCCCAAATTCGGCGATTTTCAGGATGCGATGCTGAATGACAATCGCTTCCTCTATCACGCAATCATCGGGCTTTATATCAACGCCGGGTTGCTGGACCCGCTGGAGGTTTGTCAGAAGGCCGAACAGGCTTATCGCGACGGCGATGCGCCGCTGAACGCGGTCGAAGGCTTCATCCGCCAGATTATCGGCTGGCGCGAATATGTGCGCGGCATCTATTTCCGCGAAGGGCCGGATTACGTGACCCGCAACGCGCTGGGCCATGATCGCAAGCTGCCCGCGATGTATTGGGGCGGTGAAACCAAGATGAATTGCATGGCCAAATCCGTGGTGCAGACGCGGGACGAAGCCTATGCCCACCATATCCAGCGCCTGATGGTGACAGGCAATTTCGCCCTGTTGGCCGGGGTCGATCCGGGTGAGGTGCACGAATGGTATCTGGCCGTTTATGCCGATGCCTACGAATGGGTCGAGGCGCCCAATGTGATCGGCATGTCGCAATTCGCCGATGACGGGATCATCGCATCAAAGCCCTATATCTCGTCCGGCAACTACATCCACAAGATGTCCGACTATTGCGGGTCCTGTACCTATAACGTCAAAGACAAAACCGGCGAAAGCGCTTGCCCGTTCAACCTGCTCTACTGGCACTTCCTCGACCGGCACCGCGACCGCTTCGAAGGCAATCCGCGGATGGGCAACATGTACCGGGTCTGGGATCGGATGGATGAGGGCCGGCAGAAAACCGTGCTGCAAGGGGCCGAGGATTGGCTGGATCGGCTGGACGCAGGGGAGCCGGTCTGACCCTACCGGTTTTGATGTGCTTGGCCCCATGCGCCCAGCTGATCCAGTACCGGTATCAAACCGCGGCCGTAGTCTGAATAAGCATAAAGCACATACAGCACCCCATCGCGCATCTCTTCCCGTGACGAAATGATCGCGTCGTCTTTCAACTGGCCCAACTGTTCTGACAGGACTTTCGCGGACACACCCGGCAGGGCCGCACGCAGTTCACCAAAATGGTGCGGGCCGTCGCGCAACAACCACAGGACACGGGTTTTCCATTTTCCGGAAATAGCCTTGATGGCGATCAGCGCTGGACAGTCATACATCTTTGGGTCGGCAGTCACCTTTTTGTAACTCCTTGTCAGCGGCGGTCATCGGATCGTACCCATCCCGGGAAAGGAGATCCGAATGTCCGTACCGTCACTTTATGACTGGATCGGTGGGATTGAAACGTTGGAGGCACTGACCGCCAGTTTCTATGACCGCGTCCGTGACGACGCGCTGATCGGCCCAATCTTTGCCAATATGAAATCCGATCACCCCGCCCATGTTGCGGCCTTTCTGGCCGAGGTCATGGGCGGCCCCACACTCTATTCCGACCGCTACGGCGGCCATCCCGCCATGATCCGGCATCACCTGAACCGACACCTGTCAGAGCCACAGCGCCGTCGGTGGATCGCCCTGTTGCTGGACACTTATGAAGAGATGGACGCGCCGCACGATCCTGAGTTTTCGTCGGCGCTGGTTAGCTATCTGGAATGGGGGTCGCGCTTGGCAGTGATGAATTCGCAGCTAGAGGCACAAGTGATCGAGGATGTACCGATGCCGAAATGGGGCTGGGGTGAAGTGGGCGGGCCCTATCAGCCGAAAGGATCGTCGCAATGATTGTCGAATATCTGCGCTACACCATCCCCGACGGCCAGCAGGCTGATTTCATCGGGGATTATACTGCGGCCATTGCCCCGCTGATGCGATCACCCTTCGCGGAAAATATCGAGATCTGCCAATGTGTTGAGGATGAGACCCAGTTCATTCTGCGTATCGAATGGACATCGGCAGAGGATCATTTGCAGGGCTTTCGAAACAGCTCGGAATTTCGTGAGTTTTTCGGGCATATTCGCAAATATGTCTCATCAATTGACGAGATGCGACACTATCGGCGCGTCGCGCAGGCCTGAACCAAAAAAGGCCCGGACATGCGTCGCCCGGGCCTTGATAAATCTGTTGTGCTTTTGACGGAGCTTAGTTCCCGCCGTTTGTCTCGGATACCAGCGCGCCGTCAGACCAGATGCCGGTGCTTTCCTGGCCATTGGCGAATGTCATCGTGCCTTCGCCTTCGCGGCGGCTGCGCACGAATGATCCTTCATAAACGTCACCATTCGAATAGGTGGCGGTACCTTCGCCGCTGATTTCACCGGCAACCCAGTCACCCACATAGCTAAAGCCGTCCGGCATCGTGATCTCGCCTGTGCCGTCGCGCTGACCGTTGGTGAATTCGCCGACATAGATGGTGCCATCGGCATAAGTCGCCCGGCCCGTGCCGTTGCGCTGGCCATCGGCCCATTCGCCTTCATAGACGTAACCATTGTCATAGGTCATCTTGCCCTGACCATGGGTCTTGCCGTTCAGGAACTCGCCCTCATAGACCAGACCGTTGACATATGTCGCCCGGCCTTCGCCATTGATGACACCGTTTTCCCAGTTGCCTTCATAGATCGACCCGTCAGGATAGGTGATCTTGCCCGGCCCGTTGGCCACGTCATCGGCAAAGCTGCCTGCATAAACTGACCCGTCAGGATAAGTCACTTCGCCGGTGCCTTCGATCTTGCCTTCAACCCATTCGCCTGCATAGACATAGCCGTCAGTGCCGCGGAATGTACCAGTGCCGTGGCGGCGATCATTCAGGAATTCGCCTTCATAGACATCGCCATTGGCATAGGTGACCTTGCCCTGGCCCTCGCGGCGGCTGTCGATCAGGTTGCCTTCATACACATCGCCATTGGAATGGGTCAGGGTGCCGACACCCTGGATTTTGCCGTCCACCCATTCACCGGAATAGATGATGCCGTCGGCCATGGTCATGGTACCCACACCGTGGCGTTCACCGGCAACCAGTGTGCCCTCGTAGACAGAGCCGTCGGCATAGGTGACCTTGCCTTCACCTTCCTTGATGCCGTTGATCCAGTTGCCTTCGTAGATATAGCCGTCGGGGCTGCTCATGATACCGACGCCATTATGCATCGCGTTGCGGAATGAGCCTTGATAAACAACACCATTGGCATAGGTCATCACACCACTGCCGGTCATGTTTCCGTCGACCCAGTCACCTTCATAGGTGCTGCCATCGGTGAATGTGATTCGACCCTGACCTTCGGGCTTTCCTGCGGCGAATTGGCCTTCATAGACCGATCCGTTGGGGAAGCGGGCGGTGCCTTGACCGCGAATCTCGCCTTCGACCCATTCGCCGGTATATTCAAACCCGTTCGGCAGGCGGTATGTGCCAGTGCCATCCTGCTTGCCATCGACAAAAGTACCTTCGTAGATACCCCCGTCATCATATTGTTTTGTTTGGACTGTTTGCGCATGGGCACCGACGGCCACACTGGACGCAATGATCGCCACTGCCACTGTCTTTGGTAATCCAAACATATTCATTCGTTTCTCCGATCCACTCCCCAATGGCGCGCAGCCTAATTCAGGGGTTACAGCCTGACAACGCCTAAGGTCTGCGATTGCCGCATCATCTGCCAATCGACTTTCCACCGCGTTTCTTTCTGCTACATCCATTGCAGCGCATTGGGACAAAACTATGACAAAAATATTTCGATTAACCATGGCACAGCAAAATCCTACGGTGGGGGACATCGCCGGGAATGCTGTTTTGGCCCGTGACGCGTGGGAGGCCGGGCGCGCGGCAAAGGCCGATCTGGTCGCGCTGCCAGAGATGTTCATCACCGGCTACCAGACACAGGATCTGGTCGCCCGGCCCGCTTTTGTCGCCGATGCCATGCTGCATATCCGCACCCTTGCGCTTGACTGTGCCGATGGGCCCGCGCTGGCCATTGGCGGCCCAATGTTCGAAGATGACCGTCTGTATAACTGCTACTTCATCCTCAGCGGCGGCAAGATCAACGCCACCATGCGCAAGCATTTCCTCCCCAATTTCAACGTCTTCGATGAGGTCCGGTTGTTCAAAAGCGACGGCATCTCGGGCCCCTATACAATTGGCACGGATGGCCCGCGCATCGGCAGCCCGATCTGCGAAGACGCCTGGTACCCGGACGTCTGCGAAGCGATGGCAGAGAGCGGGGCCGAGATATTACTGGTGCCCAACGGCTCCCCCTATTTCCGCGACAAATTCTCGATCCGCATGAACAAGATGGTCGCGCGCGTTGTCGAAAACAACGTGCCGCTGGTCTATCTCAATCTGGTTGGCGGGCAGGATGATCAGGTGTTTGACGGCGGGTCTTTCGTGCTGAACCCGGGCGGTCAGCTGGCCGTGCAAATGCCTGTTTTTGACAGCGATATCGCCCATGTCGATTTCCAGAAAACCGATCAGGGATGGGAGGCGATTGCTGGAAATAAGGCAACGCTGCCAGACAGTATCGAACAAGACTATCGTGTCATGGTTGAGGGTTTGCGCGACTACATGCGCAAAACGGGCTTCAAAAAGGTGCTCTTGGGCCTGTCAGGGGGAATCGACAGCGCCATTGTTGCCACAATCGCAACAGATGCGCTGGGCCCCGACAACGTACGCTGTGTGATGCTGCCATCCGAATACACCTCCCAAGGCTCGCTTAATGATGCGGCGGCGGCGGCCAATGCGCTTGGCGTCAAATACGACACGGTCAGCATCGCGGGCCCCCGCGCCGCCGTCACCGAAGCACTCGCGCCGCTCTTTGGCGATATGCCAGCGGACCTGACCGAGGAAAATATCCAGTCCCGCATCCGTGGTCTGTTGCTGATGGCGCAGTCCAACAAGTTCGGGGAAATGCTGCTGACCACCGGCAACAAGTCAGAGGTCGCGGTCGGCTACGCCACGATCTATGGCGACATGGCGGGCGGCTATAACCCGATCAAGGACATGTACAAAACCCGCGTCTTCGAAACCTGCCGCTGGCGCAACGCCAATCATCGGCCCTGGATGCAAGGACCGAGCGGAGAGGTGATCCCCACCGCAATCATCGACAAACCCCCGTCAGCCGAACTGCGCCCCGATCAGAAGGACGAAGACAGCCTGCCGCCCTATAACATCCTCGACGGTATCCTGAAAATGCTGGTCGATGATGAGGCATCGGTCGCCGAATGCGTCGCTGCAGGCTACGACCGTGACGTGGTCAAAAAGGTCGAACACCTGATCTACATCAGCGAATACAAACGGTTCCAATCCGCGCCGGGTCCGCGCCTGTCCAACCGGGCCTTCTGGCTCGACCGGCGTTATCCGATTGTAAACCGCTGGCGGGACAATGGCTGACCCTTTCGAAGTCCGCCAGGTTTGGAGCTTTGGACGGATCGGAAGCTATACCAAGGGCGCGGCGGGTTTGCTGGCCATCTTCGCATTCCCCTTTGTTTTCATCTTGATTGCGCCGGATGGCCTTGGCGACGAATTCGCCACTGTTTTCAGTGTGATCGCGACAGGGGTCGTCTTCGCTACGATCCTTTGGGCGATCACAGCCATCCAAAAGGGTGATTTTGGATTTGACCGTCCTGTCCGGCTGACGATCTTTTCCGGCGGCTTCACCATCGTCCCTGACGATTGGGGCAAGGCGCGGATCAACGTGTCCTGGGACCAATTGAAATCAATCGCACTATTCACAGACAAGACAAAACGCCGTCGTCTGCATTTCAAAACCACTGATGGGAACTATGACCTCAGAACCCATTTCCTCGACCAGAGTGCCGATGAAATCATACGCCGCATCGAATTGCAGTTGGAACAATCCCGCAGGCATCTGCTGGCTGTAGATGGGGCCGACGCCCCGACATGGGAGGTCCACAAGGGTCTGCCCTATGATCGGGCGACACGACCGGCTTTCGGCCCGATTAACCCGGTACGGTGACGGGGACGTGATTTGCGCCTCGGGTGCCTGACGGAAATACTTGCAAAAATGCATGGGGGTCCGATGAGAGTTTTCGCATATGGTGCTGCAGTCCTGATGTCAGCCGGCAGTGCCGTCGCCTGTAGCGTTCAAACCGATTGCAATGTACCCGGCGGCACCTACCGGATCGATATGCCTGAGGATGGCCCCACCGGCGCCATCCTTTTCGCTCATGGCTATCGCGGCACGGCCAATGGCACCATGCGCAATGCACGCTTTCGACAGATGGCGACTGATATGGGGCTGGCCTTTGTCGCGCTTGATGCGGGGCCGGGCGATGACTGGCGATTGCCTAATGCGCCGGGGCAGAACGCCGCTGACGGCACCGCAAACCTCAACTACGTGGCCGCCGTCATCGACGATCTGAAAACAAAATACGGGTTCGACAATGACCGGGTGATGATCACCGGGTTTTCGGCGGGGGGCATGCTGGTCTGGAACCTCGCCTGCGCGCGGCCCGATCTGGCGGGTGGCTTTGCGCCCGTGGCGGGCACCTTCTGGCTGGAACCGCCCGAAACCTGTACCGCCCCGGCGGCCAGCATCATCCATATGCATGGGGATGCTGACCGAACAGTTCCGCTCACCGGGCGACCCATCGGCAACACCAAACAAGGCGACGTGGCCGAGGTGCTCGCATTCTATCGCGATCTGGGTGGGTTCGGCGAAAGCTACAGCCGCCAAGGGCCGGGTCTGGACTGCAAGGGTGACAGGAACGCCTCCGGCGACGTGCTTGAATTCTGCATGTTCGAAGGTGGGCATTCCTTCAGCCGCGCCTATGTGGCCGATGCTTGGGATCGGTTCGTGGCGCTGGGGCAGATTGCGGGTGATTGATCGCAGGCGCGACGCGACCTATCCTGCGGCGATGGCCGGCGACGACAGCATCAGGATTTACATGCACCGCAAGGTCCCGTTTCTGGCCAGCTTGATTCTGATCGTATCGGGTGTGTTTTTCTGCGTGCTCTACACGCTTGTTTGGCCGCCCCGGTTCAACTTTGGTGACCTTCTGTTCCTGATCGCGGGGCCGGGACAACTGGGGCTCGGCATCTGGTCGCTTCTGTATCGACCTGCACCGCAATTGCGGATCGCGATCACCGCGGATGCGATCACCGTCCGACTTGACGGGCGGGGGCAGTCGCCGGTCACAATCCCATGGGATGATCTGACCAGCGTCACGCAGACGGGTTCGTCCCATCGGGACACCCGCCTGCGCTTCGCGGCCACCACGGGCGACCATGTGGTCCACACGCCATTCCTTGATCGGACACCAGGCGACATTCTGCGGCTGATCACGATACAACTTGAAAACAAGGGAAAACATCTGGCCCAGACCAAAAGCCCGGTTCTGGGTGCCGACACTGGCATCTGGGAAGTGCGCGCAGGCATTCCGTTTCAAACTGAATAGGCGGGCGAGGTTGAAAACTGGTTAATTCATCCGCCCATGATATTCTGACCCGAGGTAAGGAGCCGTCAATGACAGAAAACAAGACCCAACCCACCACCGTCAGTGTCAGCGACTTTATCGCAGCTGTCGAACATCCGACGCGCCGTACTGATGCCGAAACGCTGGATGCCATGTTCCGGCGGGTCACCGGCTGGCAGCCACGCATGTGGGGGCCAACGATTATCGGCTACGGGCAGTATCACTACACTTACGACAGCGGGCGAACGGGTGATTTTCTGGCCACGGGGTTTAGCCCGCGCAAGGCTAACCTCGTCCTCTACATTATGCCCGGCTATACGGATTTCGGACACATCATGGACCGGCTCGGCAAACACAAGCTTGGCAAATCCTGCCTTTACATCAACAAGCTGGCCGATGTGGACATGGGCGTGGTCGAGGAACTCGTGCAGGCCGGGCTGGATGATCTGGGCAGCCGCTGGCCGGTCAGCGCCACCTGAGCGAACCCAGATGGCGCACTGCTCTTAAAGCAGCTGATAGCTATGCGGCACGTAGTGAAACCCGCCTTCGCCACGTGTGTCGATATAGCCCATGCCGGGGAAGGGCATGTGATAACCGATCAGCGGAACACGATCCGCCGCCGCCATTCCCAGAACGCGCTTGCGGCTCGCCGCGGCAGCGGCCTTGTCCATGTCAAAGCGGACTTCCCAATCCGGATAGGCCACCGACCAGACATAGTGATTGGCAAGGTCCGCCATCAGGAACAACTGTTTGCCTCCGCTTTCCAGCATATAGCCCATGTGGCCCGGCGTATGACCAAAGGCATCGACGGCGGTGATCCCACCGCGCACATCATCGCCCGGTTGGATGAATGAAAACTTCTCGGCCAGCGGGCGCACCTTGGCCTCGAAACCTTCGTTTTCGGCCCCGGCCCAGTGATCGAACTCGGCTTGCCCGGTGACATAGGCGGCGTTGGCGAATGTCTCGGCCCCCGCATCATCGGCCAGCCCGCCGATATGGTCGCCATGCATATGGGTGATCACCACATGGGTCACCTGATCGGCGGTGTAACCGGCAGCCTCCATCGCGCTCAGGGTGCCTGCGGGGCTCAGCCCGGTATCAAACAGGATCACCTCTGACCCGGTATTGACCACCGTGGGCGTGAAAAAGAATTGGGCGGCATCGATGGGGATGAAATTGGCGGCGCTGACCTCGGCAAATGTGTCGGCATCCACGTTCATCCCGAAAATCTGCTGCGGGTTTTCCACGCTGCGGCTGCCCGCCAGCAGCGTCGTGACGCGAAAGTCGCCCAGGGTAAAGTTGCGGTGGGTCGGCATGGCTGGGGCAGTATGACCGTCTGCGATCGCAAGGGAAGGGGCAGCGGCAAGCGGCAATGCCGCACCGGATAGCAGGGTTTGGCGACGGGTCAGCTTCATCGGATCAACCTTTCATGTATTGAGGTGACGTAAGGGTAGCGCCTGCAAGACCTGCGGCAAGGAACGGTTGCGTGAACGTTCACAAAGATGAACGTGGTCTTAACCTTTGCACCGCGCGTTGCGTTAATGTGGCAAAATCGGCGCAAGGGGTCCGACGCAAGTCCGACGTTTTGCCGACGCGATGCCGACTGGTCATTTTGGCCAAAAGCCCTGTGTTAACTGGCGATCACGCGATTCGCCCAAACCGGGGTGTTGCGCAGCCCAAACTGGACATCCGAACGTTGCCATGCTCAAAGCCCTGCAACAAAGGAATGTCCGCATGACCACCACAAGATTCGCCCCATCCCCCACCGGCTATCTGCATATCGGCAACCTGCGTGCCGCCCTGTTCAACTATGCCATCGCCCGGCAAAACGGCGGCACCTTTATCCTGCGGATCGACGACACCGATCAGGAGAGATCCAAAGACGAATATATCGCCGGGATCGAGGAGGATCTGACCTGGCTGGACCTCACCTGGGACCGGATGGAATACCAGTCCAAACGCATGGACCGCTACGAGGCGGCCAAGCAAAAGCTGATCGACATGGGCCGTCTTTATGAATGTTTCGAGACGCCGACAGAACTGGACCTGAAGCGCAAGAAACAGCTCAATATGGGCAAACCGCCGGTCTATGACCGGGCGGCGCTGGCCTTGACCGAGGACGAAAAAAACACGCTCCGGGCTGAACGTGGATCGCATTGGCGGTTCAAGCTCGATCACGAACGGATCGAATGGACCGACGGGATCATCGGGGACATTTCCATTGACGCTGCATCCGTCAGCGACCCGGTTCTGTTCAAGAATGACGGACAGATTTTGTATACGCTGGCATCGGTCGTGGATGATACCGAAATGGGGATCACGGATATCGTGCGCGGATCCGATCACGTGACAAATACCGCGACACAAATCCAGATTATTCAGGCACTTGGCGGCGCTGTGCCACGCTTTGCCCACCATTCCCTGCTGACCGGTCCACAGGGCGAGGCGCTGTCGAAACGCCTTGGCACGCTGGCCCTGCGTGACCTACGCAAACAAGGCATCGCGCCGCAGGCGATCCTGTCGCTGATGGCGCGGCTGGGGTCATCGGACCCCGTGGAATTGCGGGCCAATGTGCAAAAGGTCGTGGATGGGTTCGATCTGTCGAAATTTGGCTCTGCCCCCACCAAATTCGATGCCGAAGATCTCAAACCGCTCACCGCGCGCTATCTTGGCACGCTCAGCAGCAGCGACGTGGCCGATGTTTTAACATCGGCTGGCGTGCCGGATGAATTGGCAGAACCTTTCTGGAACGTGGTGCGTGACAACATCACCACGCTTGATGACGTGGCCGGGTGGTGGAAGATGTTCCGCGACGGGGCGACCCCGCTGGTGGCGGATGAAGACAAGGATTTCGTGGCACAAGCCTTCTTCCTGCTCGACAGCCCGCCCTACACTGCGGACACATGGGGCAGCTGGACCGCTGCGGTGAAAGAGGCGACGGGCCGAAAAGGTAAGCAATTATTCATGCCCTTGCGCAAGGCTGTCACCGGGCGCGAACGGGGGCCAGAAATGGCCGATGTGATGCCGCTTTTGCAAACAAAGCCCGGTGTCTGACGGTACCAAATCCGTCACCATCCGCCGCGAACGCGGCTTCTATGGGATATTCCGGCGGCTGGTCGTTCAGATCGACGGTGCGGAACTGCTGCGGATCAAAGCAGGCGAGGCGTTGGAGGCCAAGCTGCCTGCAGGCGCGCGCCATCTGGATATGCGGTTGGACTGGATCACCGCGCCGCCCTTTGACTTGGCAGATGTCCGGACGGGCGATACGCTGGTCATCTACGTCCAACGCCGGAGCTTTCACCAGATGTCGAGCCTCAAGGAAATTCCATTCGGTATCCGGATCGACCGCCCGTAAATGGCTGATAATCAAGCCATATTTACCAGGGGCAACCTGTTTCGCCATATCTCGGTCATGTCATTCACAGCCTCTATCGGGCTGATGGCCGTGTTTCTGGTCGATTTCGTCGACATGATTTTCATCTCGATGCTGGGCAAGGCAGAACTGGCGGCGGCAGTGGGCTATGCCGGGGCGATCCTGTTTTTTACCACCTCTTTTGGCATCGGCATGGCGATCGCCGCAGGTGCGCTGGTGGCCCGTGCGCTGGGCGCGGGCGAGGCGGAAGAGGCGCGTCGGCGTGCGACCAACTCGCTGATCTACGGCGTTGTTTTCGGGGCGCTTTTTGCTGCCGTCGTCTGGTGGAATCTGGGGTTCTTTGTGACCCTGCTTGGGGCGGAGGGCGAAACAAAGGCGCTCGCCGTTCACTACCTACAAATCATCGTCCCGTCCTTGCCTTTCCTGATGGTCGGCATGATCGGCGGGGCGATCCTGCGCGCCCATGGTGATGCCCGCAGGGCGATGATGGCCACGATCTGGGGTGGGCTGGTCAACGCGGTACTCGACCCGATCCTGATCTTCGGGCTGGATCTGGAATTGACCGGGGCGGCACTCGCCAGTGTGGCCGCGCGGCTGGTCATTGCCGTGGTCGCCCTGATCCCGCTGATCCGCCATTACGATGGGTTCGACAGACCGACACCGCAAAGCCTGACGGTTGATCTGCGGCCCATTTTGGCCATCGCCGTGCCTGCCATCCTGACCCAGCTGGCCACCCCGGTGGGGCAGGCTTATGTCACCCGCGCCATGGCGGAATTTGGCGAAGATGCCGTTGCAGGCATGGCCATCGTTGCCCGGATGACGCCTGTCGGCTTTGGTATCATCTTTGCGCTTTCCGGCGCCATCGGGCCGATCATCGGGCAGAATGCCGGGGCCAACCTGCCTGACCGGGTGCGCGGCGCGTTCCGCGATGGGCTGATCTTTACGGCCCTCGTCGTCATCGTCGTCTCAACCCTGTTTTTCCTGTCCCGCCCGCTGCTTGTGATGCTGTTCCAGCTTGACGGCATGGCGCTGACACTGGTGTTCCTGTTCGCCGGACCGCTGTCGCTGATGTTCTTTTTCAACGGAGTCATCTTTGTGACCAACGCGGCCTTCAACAATCTGGGCCACCCGTTCTATTCGACAATTGTCAACTGGGGGCGGCACACGGCAGGCACGATCCCGTTCGTGATGCTGGGGGCGGCGTGGTATGGCGCGCCCGGAGTGCTGATCGGGCAATATGTGGGCGGTGCGGTCTTTGCCGGTGTCGCGCTCATTCTGGCGCGCCGGGTGATCGCCATGCAGGGTCAAGCACCTGACAGCGAACCCTTTGCCCGACAGGCCCGTCTATTCAGCCTCTTCCATCACCGCCGCTAGGTGCCTGTCCACCAGCGCCCGCTCATCGTCTGACAGCGGCTGGTGACGCGGATAGACCGGGTCGGCCCGGTCATTCAGCACGGGCGTGTTCCACCCAACGGTGGTTTGGAAAAAATCGGCCACGCCCTTGTGCCCGTAAACGCGCAGATAGCCCTGCACGACCACATCAAGGTAACTCAACAGGATCGGGTGATCGCCATCGTCCGCAGCATGTTCCTGCTTGACCTGATAGACGGCGGTAGGCGCTTTGGGCCCTTTGTGATGCACGACCGGCGTGACATCGTGGCGGTGGTAAGCCGCCTCGCGGGCGTCCAACAGCGCCCAGTCAGCACCGGGCACCCAGGCGATCAGCCCGCACAGGCTCGTGTCATTGGCAGGCTCTACCGACAGATACGCCGCCTCGCGCAGGTTGGTCTTGCGCCAGACACGCCGCCAGCCATGCAGCATTGCGGGCCGCGGATCGGCATAGTCATGGGTCGCCACATTGACCAGACTGCCATAGCCAAAGAATGCGGGGTCGCTCATTCCCGTGCTCTTAGCACTTGGGCCGGCTTTGCGGCAAGGGGACGCCAGGCAAAGGCAAGCCCTGCCAGCAGCGACGCCATGACACCGCCCCCGATGATGGCCAGCGCATTGGACCAGATCACGGTATAGCCGGTTTCCATGATGTAAGTTGCCACGGCCCAGCCACCAAGGATTCCAGCCCCCAACGCCACCGTTCCGGCAGCCAGCCCCACCAATGCGGCCCGCAACGCAAAGCTGATCATGATCCGGCGGCGCGAGGCCCCCAGCGTCTTCAGCACTGCCGATTCAAATGTGCGCGCCCGTTCCCCCGCCGCCGCAGCCCCGATCAGCACCAGAAAGCCGGTGATCAATGTGATCAGCGCGCCATAGCGTGTCGCCGCCGAAATCCCGCCGACCAGCTCGATCACCTGATCAATCGCGTCACGGATGCGGATCGCGGTGATGTTGGGATAGGCGCTCGCCAGATCGCGCAGGATTTGCGCCTCGGCCTCTTCCTCGGCGTAAACGGTCGAAATCCAGCTATGCGGCGCGCCCGCCAGCGCGCTTTCGTTCATCGCCAGCACAAAGCCGATCCCGGCGTCTTCCCAACTGACATTGCGGAAACTTGTCACCTCACCGGTGATGTCGCGGCCCAGCACGTTGATGGTCAGCGTGTCGCCCAGTTCCAGCCCCATCTCCAGCGCCTCTTCCTCGGCAAAGCTGATCTGGGGCAGGCCGGTATAGCCCTCGGGCCACCAAGTGCCTTGGGTGATGTCGGTCCCCTTGGGCTGCGCATCGGCATAGGTGATGCCTCTGTCGCCCTGTACGACCCAATGACCGCCCGCGACCTCTTCCGCCGGGCGTCCGTTGATCCGGGTGATGATGCCGCGCAGCATCGGCGCGGTATCCACGCGGCTGACCGCCGGGTCGCTGTCGAGCCGCGCGCGGAACCCGTCGATCTGGTCAGGCTGGATATCAACAAAGAAATAGCTGGGGGCGACGGCTGGCAGATCGTCAGAGAATGAACTGCGCAGGTTGCCGTCGATCTGGCCCACAGCGGCCAGCACGGTCAGGCCAAGGCCGAGTGACAGGACGACCGATGTCGTTTCGCCCCCACGTGCGCCGATGGCACCAAAGGCAAGCCGCAATGCAGGGCGGCCGCGGGCCGGGCGCCGGAACCGGCGGGCCGTCCAACGTATGAAGAGCGCGGCAAGGACCAGAAGCAGCAGTGATCCCGCGATACCGCCGGCGGTCCAGAGGGTCAGGAACGCGGTGCCGGAAAACCAGATTGCAGCGCCGATCAGCAACGCAATCAGTGCGACGATAGCAATCAAATAGCGCAGACCGGGCAGTGTCCGCGACCCGGCAAAGGCATCACGGAACAGGGTGGCGGCGCGGATATCTTCGGTCTTGGCCAAAGGCCAGAGGGTAAAGATGAGGGCCGCCAGCAGGCCATATATCGCGGCCTCGACCAGCGGTCGCGGATAGATCGCGAATTCTGCCGGAATGGGCAGGCGCGTCTCGATCAGGGGGGCGAAAAGAACCGGCAGACCGGCCCCAAGCAGCAGCCCCAGCGCGACCCCCGCCAATGTCAGCACACCCACCTGTATGAAATAGGTCAGAAAGATGATCTGCCGCGTCGCTCCAAGCGTCTTCAGCGTTGCAATGACACCGGTCTTACCCGCCAGATACGCTCGTACTGCGGCAGATACGCCCACGCCGCCGACGGCAAGCCCAGACAGCCCCACAAGAATCAGAAACGCCCCGATCCGGTCCACGAATTGCGCAACACCACCAGCACCACGCCTGCTATCGCGCCAACGTAAACCGCTATCGCGAAACTCTGCTTCGGCCTGATCTTCAAGCGCCTGCAGATCGGCGCCGGGCGGTAGATCAAGCCGGTATTGCGTGGAAAACAGCGTGCCTTCGGCGAGCAGACCTGATTGGGCCAGATCGTCGGTCAGCACAATGGTGCGCGGGCCCAGCCCGAAACCACCGGCGGCATTGTCGGGGTAGCGGTCGAGGATCGCACGCAGGGTAAACGCCTGCTCGCCCAGCCGGAATGTATCGCCGGGGGTCAGACCCAACCGGTCCACCAACACCCGCTCCATCACCCCGCCATAATCAGCCAGTGCCTCATCAAGCGGCATGTCCGGGTCCAGCTGCACCGCACCAATCAGCGGATAGGCATCATCGACGGCCCGGATCTGGGTCAGGCCGCGTTCATCACCCACAACGGCCATGGACCGGAAATCAACCGTTTCAGAGATATCCTCAGCGATGGATTGCAGCCAGGCCAGCTCGTCATCGCGGGCAAAGCGATAGGTGAATTCCACCTCGGCATCGCCGCCCAGCAAGGTGGCACCGTCGCGCTGCAGCCCTGCCTCGATCCCGGCGCGCACGGTGCCCACAGCGGCAATCGCGGCGACACCCAGTGCCAGACAGGCCAGGAACACACGAAACCCGCGCAATCCCCCGCGCAATTCGCGCATGGCAAACCGGAACGCGACGTTCATTCGGCAGCCTTTGCCAGTGGCGTATCAATGCGCCCGTCGCGCAGGCGGATCACCCGGTCGCAGCGCGCAGCCAGCTCACCTGAATGGGTCACCATGATCAGGGTCGCCCCATGGCGGTCACGCAGATCGAACAGAAGTTCGATGATCGCCTGCCCGTTGGCTTCGTCCAGATTGCCGGTGGGTTCATCCGCCAGCAGCAGGCGGGGCCGCGGGGCTGAGGCGCGCGCCAATGCCACACGTTGCTGTTCGCCGCCTGACATCTGGCTGGGGTAATGATCAATCCGGTCGGCCAGCCCGACAGCGCGCAATTCGGCCTCGGCCCGGTCAAACGCATCCTTCGCCCCCGCCAGTTCCAGCGGGGTTGCCACGTTTTCCAAAGCGGTCATTGTCGGGATCAGGTGGAAAGATTGAAACACCACCCCCATATTGTCCCTGCGAAAGCGGGCCAGCTGGTCCTCGTTCATATCCGTCAGATCCTGGCCAAGTGCCGTGATCCTGCCGGACGTGGCCTGTTCCAGCCCGCCCATCAACATAAGGAGTGACGATTTGCCCGACCCGCTTGGCCCGACAAGGCCCAATGTCTCGCCCCCCGCCACATCCAGTGAGATATCGTGCAGGATGTCCACGCGACCTGCATTGCCGTCGAGTGACAGGTTGGCGTCAGAGATCGAAAGAACGGGGTCGGTCATGCAGGCTGCCTCAGGTCGGTTTGTTTCATTTGCATATGGGGCGCTTTGTCATATCAGCAAGCTGCTTATCGCGGTTTTGATAACAGCCGGTATCGCCCGGGCAGAAACCGTCACGGTTGCGGCCTTGGGCGACAGTCTGACGGCAGGGTACGGGCTGGCCCAGGGTGACGGCTTCGTGCCGCAATTGCAGGTATGGCTGCTGGGGCAGGGGGCCGATGTGACGGTGATGAACGCCGGTGTCTCCGGCGATACGACGGCTGGGGGATTGTCGCGCGTGGACTGGACCCTGACGCCGGATGTGGATGCCATGATCGTCACGCTGGGCGGCAATGATTACCTGCGCGGGATTGATCCTGCCGTCAGCCGGGCCAATCTGGATGGCATTCTGGCTGCAGGGCAAGAGGCCGGGGTCGAGATGCTGCTGGTCGGCCTGAAGGCGGGCACCAATTACGGGCTTGATTACAAAACAGAATTTGACGCGATCTATACCGATCTGGCGGCCAAATACGATGTGCCACTTTATGCCGGTTTCTTTGACGGGCTGCGGGCGGTCGCAGGAATGCAGGAAGGCATGGCAGAGTTCATGCAAGCCGATGGTATCCATCCCAACAAGGATGGGGTGGCGGTGATCGTGGCCGCGATCGGGCCTACCGTGCTGGAACTGGTCGAGGCGGCGGACTAATGCCGGGCCGGTTTTTCCTGACGCGCCCCGCCGCCGGAATCACCGACCCACCAAGGATGAACATCGCGCCGGGCCAAGAGGTGATCACCCTGACCAAGAACGGCGCGCAGCACATGCGCTGGGGGCTGATCCCCGTTGGCCGGGTCAACGCGAGGGGTCGCCCGGTGATGGAAACGATTGTGAATGCGCGGTCCGAAACGGTCTTTGACAAATCCGCCTTTGCCGATGTGAAACGGGCCGCGGTCCCGGTGGAAGGCTGGTACGAATGGACCGGAGAGAAGCGGCGCAAGCAGCCCTGGCGGATCAGCCGCAAGGATGGCGCGCTGCTGTGGTTTGCCGCGATCTATGACATCTGGAACGGACCGGGCGGGGTGCAGGTGTATCAGGTTGCGACCATCACCTGCGAACCCTCAGCAGATGTGCGCGATATCCATCACAGAATGGGTGTGATCTTTGAGGAAAGCCAGTTGGATCAGTGGTTTGGCTGCGACGAGGTGACTGCCAAAGAAATGATGAAACCCTATCCTGACGGCACTTTGCAGGTTGAAACAGCGGATGACGTGGACTGGACGGCGCCTTGAGCGTAGGCTGCAACTCTCAACAAACTGGAGGGAGCTACTATGTCAGTCGCAAAAGTCACCGAAATCATCGCATCTTCGTCGAAATCCTTTGATGACGCGGTCGAAAACGGGATCAAGAAGGCATCCAAAACGCTCAAGGGGATCACCGGGGCCTGGGTTGCCGATCAAAAGGTGACGGTCAAGGATGGTGAGGTGGACGAATATCGGGTCGTGATGAAAGTGACCTTCGTCCTGCAGGATTGAACGCAAAAGGGCGCCCTGCGAGGCGCCCTTTTCGCAGCATATGATCGCCGAATTTAGTCGGCCAACGTCAGGTTCACAGCGCTTTCGCGACCATCGCGACCTGCTTCGATGTCAAAATTGACCTTCTGATCATCTTTGAGGCCCGTGAGACCCGACCGCTCCACAGCAGAAATATGGACGAAAACGTCCTTCGTTCCGCCATCGGGTGCGATAAAGCCGTAGCCTTTTGTGGTGTTGAACCATTTGACAGTGCCTGAAGCCATGTCCTTGTCTTCCTTACTTAGTTTCCGCTCGCGGGACTGCAGCGGACCGGCTCGGTCAAACTTGGATCGAAAGACTGGGCCGTAGAAGGAGACAGTGGTCGATAGATTTAACGTCGCAGTTGCAGAATGGCATCTGCGGCAACAAAATCAAGAAAATTACATAATTGTAATAGAATCAGCGATTAAACGCCGGTCAATTGTGGCGCCCATGAAAACGCGCGCCACATTCTTCAAATTTGCAGGCTTACGCCAGGGCGAGATTGATCGCCGATTCGCGGCCGTCACGGCCTGCTTCGATGTCGAAAGTGACCTTCTGGTCGTCTTTCAGACCGGTGAGGCCAGAACGCTCAACAGCAGAGATATGAACGAAAACGTCCTTTGATCCGCCATCAGGTGCGATAAAGCCAAAGCCTTTGGTTGCGTTGAACCATTTCACGGTGCCAGTAGCCATCGTGTTTTCCTTTGTATTTGTGCTGCCCACATGATTGCGGCAGCCCGGCTTAGTCAGTGCAAATTCGAGAGACTGTGGCCGAAAGGAGAACAGTGGGTCGAGTTGGATAACGTCTGCACCGCTCATGTGGGGCCAGTTGCAACAAAAAGCAAGATAAATCGTACCACACGCGCATCCGGGCGACAAAACAGCGGAAAAACGGGCTCCTACCAGTGTGGCGGGCGTTGATCACCCATGGGGACGGTACCGCCCGCATCCAGTTCGCGGGTGGCTTCCCGCTCCATCAGCATCGCCAGACGGCGCATCGCCAGCGCCAGCTCTGTTTCCTGACGGGCAACAATATCCGACAGTTCCTCGACCGTGCGGGTCAGATGGGCAATTTGTTCTTCCAGATGTGTGGTGTCGGTCATGGCACCTTTTAGCTGGCTTCCTTCGCTGCGAAAAGGGCGGGCAGATCGCCGCGTGTCTTTGCCAGATCAATCAGCGCGGCAAAATCCGCATCCAGTGTTTCGGCCAGCTGATCAAAACTGTCGATCACGAAATAGGTCGGCTGCACGATGTCGATCCGGTACGGCGTGCGGAACACGGTCAACAGGTCGAAATCCTGCATCAACGCATCACCTGACATCGCATGCGCAGCCTCAGCGGGCGATGACACGATGCCCGCCCCATAGGCGCGCAGCCCTTCGGGCGTGCGGATCATCCCGAATTCGACCGTGAACCAGAACAGCCGGAACATGTGCCAGCTATAACCCTTGCCCAGCTCCCGCGCCCGTTTGCCGAACCCTTCGATGAAGTCGGCATAAGGGGTATTGGTCAGCATCGGGCAATGGCCGAACACCTCGTGAAACAGGTCGGGTTCTTCGATGTAATCCATATGTTCGCGCCGCCGCAGGAATGTGGCGACGGGGAACTTGCGCTGGCTGAGCAGCGCATAGAATTGCGATGGGGGGATGATGGCGGGCACACCCTCGGCCCCGGCCCCGGTGAGGGCATGCAGACGGGCGTCAATGTCTTTCACCTGCGGGGTCTTGTCCGCATTCAGCCCCAGCTTGGCCACGCCATCCAGATATTCCGGGGCCACCTTGCCGGGCAAAAAATCCATCTGCCGGGTGAACAACTCACCCCAGACGGCATCATCTTCTGGGGTGTAACGAAAAAACCCATCGGCGTCGGGGTGTAGCGAAGTATAGGTGGTATCTTTGGGCATCGGAAAGCTCCTTTTGCCCAGTATCGCCCAACCCTGCGGAAATTCCCTGTCAATCACGTCGTGTTTTGAGTATTTTTGGAAGAAAGAAGTCGAAAGAAATGGGATTATGAAATTTTCTGATCAGGAAAGGGCGCTTTTGGGCGCATTGCAGACCGACGCCGCCGCGTCCCTCGCCGAATTGGCGGACCGCGCAGGCATGGCCACATCAACCGTCTGGCGCAAGCTGCAGGAGTTCGAAAACCTCGGTTTGCTGAAACGTCGGGTGGCCCTGCTGGACCCCGCCAAGGCCGATGTGCGCCTTTGCGTCTTTGCCACAGTCCGCCTGTCGGACCATGCCGAAACCTCGATCGCTGGGTTCGCCAGCGTCATTCGCAGTCATCCGGAAATTATGGAGGCGCACGCCATTTCCGGCACCGCCGACTATATCCTGAAAATCCGCTGCAAGGATGTGGAAGCCTACGAAGGCTTCATGACCCACACCCTCCTCCGCTCACCCTTTGTCAAATCCGTCGTGTCGTCTTTCAGCCTGAAAGAGCTGAAATACACGACCGCATTGCCCCTGTGACATTGCCGCGTTAAACGGCGCACGACCATAAAGGACAGGACCATGGCGAAGGACAAAAAACAGCCCCGCCCCAAGGCCGTAACGCCCAAGGGGTTCCGCGACTATTTCGGCCCAGAGGTGACAGCCCGCACCGAAATGCTGACCAAGATCGCCGGGGTCTATCATCGCTATGGGTTCGATGCGTTGGAGACGTCCGCCGTCGAAACGGTCGAGGCGCTGGGCAAGTTCCTGCCCGACGTGGACCGCCCGAATGAGGGTGTCTTCGCCTGGGAAGAAGACGGCGATTGGCTGGCTCTGCGCTATGACATGACAGCACCGCTCGCCCGTGTCGCCGCACAATACCGCAACGACCTGCCATCCCCCTATCGGCGCTACACGATGGGGCCGGTCTGGCGGAACGAAAAGCCCGGACCGGGGCGGTTCCGGCAGTTTTATCAATGCGATGCAGATACGGTGGGGTCGGCAAGCGTGGCCGCTGACGCCGAGATCTGCGCGATGCTTGCGGACACGCTTGAGGCCGTGGGGATCGAGCGCGGCGACTACGTGATCCGGGTGAATAACCGGAAGGTGCTGAACGGGGTGATGGAGGTCGCGGGCCTGGCTAGTGACGACAAGGAGGCGGAGCGCGGGATCGTGCTGCGCGCGATTGACAAGCTGGATCGGTTGGGGCTGGTTGGTGTTCGCGCTTTGTTAGGGGACGGTAGAAAGGATGAAAGTGGCGACTTTACTAAGGGCGCTCAACTCACTCCGCAGCAGGTCGAGCCAATAATAAAGTTCCTTGAAATTGGGCTGATCGATAGCGCAACGCCCAGCAGTCGACCAACCACGGAGACCCGCGCTCGCAACGCGCTCGGACAACTCAGTTATCTCGTGGCTGCTTCGCCAGTGGGATTGGACGGCATAGGTGAGTTGAGAGAAATCGCTGGCCTTCTCGAAGCCCAAGGCTACGGCCCCGACCGTATCGTCATCGACCCTTCCGTCGTCCGAGGCCTCGGCTACTACACCGGTCCCGTCTACGAGGCCGAACTGACCTTCGAAATCAAAGACGAAAAGGGCCGCCCGCGCAATTTCGGCTCCGTCGCTGGCGGAGGCCGTTATGATGACCTCGTCAAACGCTTCATCGGACAATCGGTCCCGGCCACCGGTGTCTCGATCGGTGTTGACCGCCTGCTCGCCGCGCTGCACGCGAAAGGCCGTATCGACAGCACCGCGCAAGGCCCAGTGATTGTCACCGTCATGGACCGCGACCGCATGGCTGACTACCAGACCATGGTTGCCGAACTGCGCAACGAAGGCGTCCGGGCGGAGGTTTATCTGGGCAACCCCAAGAACTTCGGCAATCAGCTCAAATACGCTGACAAGCGGCACTCCCCCATCGCCATCATCGCGGGCGGGGAGGAGTTCGACAAAAGGGTCGTGCAGATCAAGGACCTGATCCTTGGGGCCGAGATTGCCAAGAACGCTACGCTGGAAGAATGGAAAGACCGGCCCAGCCAATACGAGGTGCCGCGCGACCAGATGCTCGCCAAAGTGCGTGAGATCTTGGACGGGCAAGGGTAATGCCAACCGCCCCTGAAACGCTGACCGAGGCGCGCCGCCTGCGTGATCACTTCGCGGCTCAAGGTGCGCTCGTGGTCAAGGCCGACGTCCTGCAATCGGCTGACACATTGCTCGACCTTTATGGCGAGGATATCCGCGCGCGCGCCTACCTCACCTCTGACCCCCTGCGCGGGGAAATGGTACTGCGCCCTGACTTCACCGTTCCGGTCGTGCAGATGCATATGGAAAGCCACGCGGAACCCGTCCGCTACACCTATTCCGGCAAGGTCTTCCGCAAACAGGAAAGCGACGAAACCCGCGCCAATGAATATGTGCAGGTCGGTTACGAAGTCTTCGACGGCCAGAACCCCGCCGGCGCTGATGCAGAGGTGTTCGCCACCATCGCCGCCGGGCTGGACGGGCTGCCGGTACGGGCGGCCACAGGCGACATCGGCATCCTGACGGCGGCCGTACGGGGGTTGCAGACGACCGATTCGCGCAAGGCAGCCCTGCTGCGGCATATCTGGCGACCCGGGCGGTTCAAGGCCCTGCTGAAACGCTACGGATCGGGCACGGTGCCCGCCGCGCGCGCGGCCCTGCTGGCCGCCGATGATCCCTTTGCCGATGCCGGCCCCGATATCGGGCTGCGCAGCCGGGAAGAGGTTGCGGCCCGGATCGACGCGCTGCGCGCCGATGCCACCGCCAGCCCGATTGCATCAGAAGAAATCGCCCTGATCGACGCGATCCTGTCTTTGCGCGAAACCTGCCCAAATGTGCTCAGCGCGCTGCGCGACATCGCCGTCGATATGCCTGCCGTGCGGGACGCGGTGGCGCGGATGTCCGCGCGGCTCGACGCGATGGCAGGGCGGGGGATCGACATAGAAACGCTGGAGTTCGAAGGCAGCTATGGCCGCACATCGCTGGAGTATTACGACGGCTTCGTCTTTGGCTTTTACGCAATAGACCGACCCGACCTGCCACCGGTCGCCACAGGCGGTCGCTATGACGCGCTGACCACCCGGCTGGGGCAGGGCAGGGCGGTGCCAGCCGTCGGCGGTGTGATCCGGCCCGATCTGGTGTTGGAGGTCGGCACATGCTGAAACTCGGCGTGCCGTCCAAGGGGCGGCTGATGGACAAGACATTCCAATGGTTCGGGCAGCGCGGGGTCACTTTGCGTAAATCCGGGTCCGACCGGGAATATGCCGGGGCCGTGGATGGGATCGACGGGGTAGAACTGGTGCTGCTCTCCGCCGGGGAGATCCCGCGCGAACTGGCAGCGGGGAACATCCATCTGGGTGTGACCGGATCGGATCTGGTGCGCGAAAAGCTGGCCAACTGGGATGCCCGGGTCGCCGAACTGGCGCCGATGGGCTTTGGCGGGGCCGACCTGATCATCGCCGTGCCGCAGGCCTGGGTCGATGTGTACACGCTGGACGATCTGGACGCGGCAGCAGCGGCGTTCCGGGCGCGACACGGGTTTCGCTTGCGGATCGCGACCAAGTATCACCGGCTGGTCCGCGATTTCCTGCGCGACCACGGGGTTGCCGATTACCAGATCGTCGACAGCCAGGGGGCGACCGAAGGCACCGTCAAAAACGAAACAGCAGAGGCCATCGCCGACATCACCTCAACCGGTGAGACGCTGCGGGCGAACGGTCTGAAGATCCTGAGTGACGGTCTGATCCATGCGTCACAAGCGACCCTGTTTCGGGGGCGGCGGAAAGACTGGACCGATGAACAGCGCAGCAAACTGAAAGCACTGCAGATGGTGCTGGGGATCTGAGAGGAAAATCCAACTAAGCGGGATCTATCAAATTGGATTACGGCTTCGACGCATTGGAATTGCTGCTCAAAGGAGGGCAATTTCATTGCAATTCGTTAGGTGAGGACGTTTCTTTCCGCCCCGATTTGCGGACAAAACATAACCCGCCCGCGATGGCAGTTCGCATTGGAGGTCCGCTGCACTGGTTTACCATTATAGAATACACATCCCGGCCACGGAGTCGTGTTGTGGCCACGTCCCAATACCGGCCTCATGATCAAGTTTGCGATAACGACGTCGTAATCATGTTCGATATGTCACTCCGTTTATCACAGGTAATTCACCTTTTGGTTGAGAAAAATTATCGTAAGTTTGGTGCATTGAAGGTACCTTTGGACTGGTTCATTTCGTGCGTTTCAGATCGAGGTAGCCGGTACGTTGTAGGTTTTGACTGACAGGCCAAATTTGGCCGACGAGCCGAGAGGTTCACCTAATGCTATATAATTTAACAATATTTTTTGGCAAAGATACTTCACGCTAGCCGTGGACATGTCTAAGGCAGAGGGTCATTATTGCTTCAGGTGACAAGTTTAACAGGCATCGCAGATGACGTCTGTTGGTAGTTGGCAGCACCAAAAACCGTTCAACCCAAAATACTCAAGGTTGCACCAAAGGGGGACTCCCAAAAATGCCGTCTTCAACCCAAACCAATGATCCATGGTGGATCAACGACCAAACGCCGGACAATCCATTTGGCAAAAGCGAAGACTACGAAGCCTATCTCGACTATTTGGGGGCATTGCCCCGTAGCCTAACGCCAGAGGTCGCGGCGGAGCCAATGAGGATCAATGTCTCAGAGCTTGCCAACCATCCCGATTATCAGGCCGCCGCAGTTGGCGCCTTGCAGATGTGGGCTTCTGTCACACCGCTCCAATTCGAAATAGTCTATGATACCCCCTTCGACCCCGACACGGATTGGATGCAGATCGTCAGCCCGGAAATTGGCGAGCCCAGTGATGGCAGCGCGTTTTCTAGCAACCGCTATGTCAGCGTGGGCCAACGTTTCCACGACACGGAACCCAACCTGACGGATATCGGTGGTTACGTGTTTGACACCTTCGTTCACGAATTTGGTCATGAATTCGGTCTGAACCACCCCGGCCTATACAATTACAGCGGCCCGGGCGGCGTGCAGATCAACTATCTTAATAACGCCACCTGGATCTTTGACCGCCAGCAGTACAGCGTCATGTCCTATTTTGACGGCATTGACGTTGGTGAAGAAAGTCGATGGTCGGCAGCCACCCCCATGATGGCCGATATTGAGGCGACGATCCGTCGTTATTTCTCGGAGGTGGACGAGAACGGGGTGCGGACCTACGAGACCATCAACCTCCAAACCGGGGACAACGTCTATGGCTTCAACAGTACCGAATATGGGTATGCGCTGACCTCAACGGGCATGCAGCGTGACATCGGTTTTGTGATCCACGACACGGGTGGCACCGACACAATTGATTTCTCTGGATCTACCGCAGGCACGATCCTTGATTTGCGCGCCGGGCAGTTTTCTAGCGTCAATGGTCACAACAACAATGTATCGATTTTTGCCGGGCATAACGCTGACGAGACCGAATACTATATTGAAAACGGCATCGGCAGCAGCCATGACGATATCCTGATCGGCAATGACGGAAATAACGTTTTGGATGGCCGTGGCGGTGCTGACCGCATGGCGGGCTATGGCGGTGACGATGTCTATTTCGTCGATTCAATCGACGATATCGTGCACGAGGAGGAAGACGGCGGGAACGATACCATCATCGTGTTGTCCGGTGACATTGACATTGGGGACGTCGATAATGTTGAAAACATTATCTATTCCAATGGAACGCCTTACCAACCGGACAATGGTGGCGGTGAAACGCCACCCAGTGCTGGCGACAACACCCTGACCAACATCATCATCGGGGATGGCAGCAGTGAGGTCCTTGAAGGGGGTGCCGGTGACGACACAATCTTTGGGATGGGCGGTGACGATTTCATCATCGGCGGTGCTGACTCACTCGCCAGTCGCGATATCAACAATACGATTGCGATCGCGGATCTTGAAGACCAAACCGAAAGTGATGACGGCAACGACACGCTTTATGGCGGTGCTGGTAACGACACCATCCTTGGCGGCCAGGGCAATGATATCCTCAACGGTGGCGACGGCGACGATATGCTCAGTGGTCAAGACGGCATCGACGTCTTCATAGGCGGCGATGGCAGCGATACTGTTGACTACAGCCGGGAAAGCCCGTTCCAACTGCTCGTCAATCTTGAAACGAATGTCGCCAGTGGTGGCACAGCCTCGGGCGATACATTCTACAGCATCGAGAATCTGATTGGGTCGGATGACCGGATCGACCGTTTCGTCGGGAACGCATCGGACAATCATTTCTGGGGTCAGGGCGGTGGTGACTATTTCAACGGCGGCGCCGGGACTGACGTATTGGACGGCGGCAATGATGGCGACATCCTGTATGGCGAAGATGGCGATGACACACTCATCGGCGGGTCCGGTCAGGACTATATGAATGGCGGCGATGGCATTGATACGGTTGTTTACGCTGGCAGTTCCGCTGGCGTGACCGTGGATCTTGTCAACGGGACGGCCAGTGGCGGCGACGCAACCGGCCCGGCGCAAATCGTCGGACGCGGTACCGTGATCCGGAACGATATACTTGCCGAGATCGAAAATGTTGTCGGCTCATTCCATGATGATCACCTGATCGGGGACGACCAGACCAACGAACTTTCCGGTGGCTCTGGTGATGATACACTGACGGGTGGCGGCGGTGCTGATATTCTGAACGGCGGCGCAGGTAGCGACACGGCAGATTACGCCGACGCGACCAGCGGGGTCCGGCTCAATCTCAGGCGCGACGGATCAGAGGGCGACACCTATGTTTCTATCGAAAATCTGGCCGGTTCGGGCTTTGATGATAGGTTGATCGGGGACCGTGCCGCCAATGTGCTGACAGGCCAAGGCGGCGATGATGTGCTGCGCGGCGGCGGGGGCGATGACACGCTGCTTGGCGACTTTGCATATCAGGGCGATGCGCCGCCAACCCCCGGTTTGGGCACCGGCTACGCCACATTGGGGCCTGATGCGACGAACAATTCGATCGCCACGGCATTCGACATTTCCGACAACTTCTCACTGACAGAAGACCCGGATATCTTCGATTCAACAACTGTGCTGCATACGACCGTCAATGCCACCGGCAACGGTCTTGGTGCGTATTACAGTATCGATCTGGCGGCAGGTACGATCATCACAATCGACATTGACGGCATCGCCGATCCCAACGTCCATGACAGCTGGGTCAGGTTGCTGGACAGTAATGGCAATATCGTCACCGAAAACGATGATGGCGGCGGCGATCCCGGCTCCACAAGCGTCCGGGACTCAAGCACTGTTTTTGTCGTCGAAGAAACCGGAACCTACTACATTCTGGAAGGCAGCTGGACACCTGAATCGACAGAAGGCGGCTGGACCAAGGCCATCCCCGAAGGGTCGACATACGAGTTGAACGTATCGGTCGACTTTCCTGCCCCACCTGCCCAACCGGGCGAAGCAGGCGATGACCGGCTCTTTGGTGGCAGAGGCAGCGACCTGCTCGATGGTGGGCTTGGCGCCGACTTGCTGGTCGGCGGCGCGGGCGAGGATTCGTTCCGCTTCACAACTGCCCTGGGGGATGACAATGTTGACAGGATCAGGGATTTCTGTGTCGCCGAAGATTTGATCCTTCTTGACAGCCTCATTTTTACGGAGCTGGGCGATGATGGTGTGTTGTCATTTGGTGCCTTCTACATGAGCGCCATCGGCGAAAGCTTTGATGCAGACCACCGCATCATTTATGACACGGACGATGGCATCTTGTCCTATGACGCAGACGGATCGGGCGAGGCTGACGCAATCCAGTTCGCACAGCTCGGTACAAACCTGAGCCTATCGGCAGATGACTTTGTCATCGTCTGATGCAATCTCGAAAGGGGGGCACAAGTGCCTCCCTTAATCATTTTAGGCTCTCTGATCCACCGGATCACGGGAGCGATACACCAAGGATGAGACATCGTGATAAAACGCCGTATGGTCATGACCGGTACGATAGCTGCCGTCGTGGCAACAGCCGCCGCTGCGGAACAATCGACAGATCTTCGTGGCGAAGTCGTCTTCGAGGGCGGCAGCGCTATTCCTGAAGGAATAGTCAAAGTCTCTCTCGAAGGCCCTGACGTTCGTCCTGATGGCCAGCATGACGCTTACCAAACGAACGTCAGCAGCAACGGTCACTTAAGGGCGATCAATTTCTCACTCTCCGGACCCGCTGACTTGCTCGCGTCATCAAACTTACAAATCGTAGCGCGCCTCGAACGCGCAGATGGCTGGCTGCTCGCGCGCGGCAGCGCAAAGCTCGTGGTCGGGTCGACAGTAGAGGTCACACTCAACAAGGTGATGTACTAAGGATTAAAGGACGGCATGTCTCGAAGTCGTTTGTGTTTGACCCGGATCGAACCAAGATGCTGTAGATATAGAGCTCTAGGATTATGACCCATAGACAATAGACGGCGGTAGCGGCGAGAGGGACTTTGGGGCAGCGGTCATATCGGCTTGCCACAAGTCGCCAATCTTTCAGCCTGCCGAATATGGCTTCGATGCGGTTGCGCTGTTTGTATCTGCGACATCTCCTACGTCTGTTCATTCCTTGGCGGGACGCGCGCGGCGCTGCTGCCCGTAAGCTGAGAGCCGCGGTCATTGAAAGGCGCGCTGACAATGGGCCAGATTGGGCGGGTCAGGTTAGTGTAGTTTGTCGTGGCCGGGTCGTTTGGATATGGTCCGTTGATTGCCGCGTACAGAATGTCAGCTGCGATGGCTTCGAATGCACCACGGAAATGGTTGGTGGATTTCACGACGATAATCTGTCGTTGCTGCGGATCAATCCCAAGGTTGGAAAACAGGCTTGGCGAGAAGGCCTGCGCCCGGTTCGAATTCAGAACAACCTCTATGTCGCCCAATCTGATAACCGCGCAGTCGCCCAAGGGCACGGTGGATGTGCCAAAGGATTGCACAGCATAGCGTTTCAGATGCTGCACCGTGACGCGTGCATCAATCGGGGCGCCTGCATGGGCGGATGTCTTGCCGCCAAAGCGGAGATCAAGTGTCGCCCCCTGACCGGCTGCGTGGCACAGCCGTACTGCCATCGGATCCCAGATTGTTCCCAATGCTAACGATGTGAGGCCCATGTCGATCGCCTTTTGCAGAAGGATCGTTGAATCGCCCGCGACACCACCGCCGGGGTTATCCCAGACATCTGCAATGACTACCGGCCCCTTCTTCGCATTGGCGGCCTGCGCAAGGGCTTCGTCCGCTGTGAGGAACGGTGGTCGCGTGTTGCCACGGAACGAAAACAACTCTTCCCCAAGGGTGAGGGCAATGCGGTCGCCGGTCGCTTTGTCATTGTCCGTGACAACAATGATCTTTGCCCCAAGATCGGGCGAATCCCCGGCCATGAACCCATGGATTGCCGAAACCGAAAGAACCGCACCACGGCGTTCCATGGCGATCATCCGATCGACAAATCCGCGCATCGGTTGCTGGCTGGTTGGCAAGACATCCATCATACGCACATCGCATACCGAAAGGCGTGGTGTGATTTCACCAAGCACGGCCCGAATGGTCAGATCGACGCATGCCTCTGTCGTTTCAACAAAATCGGTGTGCGGGAACTCCTTGAAGGCTGTGATCACATCGCAATGCGCCACCCGGCGTTCGCTGAGATGCGAATGCGGGTCGAATGTGACGCCGATTTTGGCGTCAGGGCCGATGATGTTCCGCACAGCTTCAATCAATTCGCCTTCGCAATCGAGGCAGCCATCGGCGATCATTGCGCCATGCAGCCCAAGGAGCACCGCATCCACAGGCATAGCATCCCGAAGTTGGTTCAGGACCTCATCGCGCAATCGCGTCCAGGTTGGGCGGTTGACCAGCCCACCCGGTTCCGCCCAGGTGGCGGTGCCTTCAACCAACTCCAACTCACTGATCGCCGCGCGTTTTCGCAATACCGGAAAGACCGCGCTGCAAAGCGTTGGCGTTTCCGGGTGTTCGCCGGGAGGGGCATAAAAGCTCTGTGCGAAATCTTCGAAATCTGTCCGGAGTGGTGAGAAACTGTTGGTTTCAGTTGCGATCGATGCTGTGAAGACCCGCATAGGTTTTTCCCTTTAGGTAAAGTTTACCAAAAGTCCGCGCAGACTGTTCGGACACAGCTTGAAAGCACATTGGCAGCGGCGCCATATCAGCTGTCCTGAGAGGTCATTTCACGCAGTTCCTCAAGGATTTTGCGCAAACGCATCATGCGCTCGGTCGTCTCGGGTGCGGCATCGGCTTTGTCCGCTTGGGCCAGAATGAAATTCAACGATCTGATCACATCGCGCCAGCGCGGGTGTTCGGGCAGCGTCTCGATCAGAAGATACTTGTCCAGCGTGCGGGTTTGCAGCGATGTCTTGTCCAGGCTGACACGCCAGATACCGCTTTGTTCGGCAAAATCGACCTTGTTGCCGCGTGCCGATATGATGGACCACAGGTCCAGCGTTTCCGTCATGGCCTGCACAAGAAGCGTGCGGTAGGCATCGCGCTGCTTGGGTGCGGTTGCGGGGGTGTCGGTGGTCACATCCATTTCGGATATGGTCGTGTCTACGGCATCTCGGATCGTCGTGACGAATTTCGAGCGGCCCATGCGGCTGAACACGATGGCATGACCGGCGCCGGCCTCTGGCAGCATGTCGAACATATGCATATCCCAGCCCTGTCCATTCAGGTTCAGGCGGATGCCCGAAGGCTCACCATCGTTGCTGGTATCATGAAGGGCCGCGATGTGCTTTTGAGAGATCAGATCGCCCAATCGCGTTTGCCCAATTTCCAACTGCTCTTTGAAAATCTGTCGGGCGGCGTGGTTGGCAAAGGTCAAGACACCGCGCGCATCGACGCAGATCAGCCCGTCATCCAACACTTCAAGCATCTGTTTCATGCGGCGCTGCGACAGGCGCAGCGCATCTTCCACCTGGATCCTGCGGGTGATTTCGTCGCGCATTTCGGTGTTTTCGAGCGCATGGCGCTTTGCACGGCTGGCTTCGAGCAAGGTGCGGATGCGGCTGAGAAGCTCATCCTTGACGAAGGGCTTGATAACATAGTCATTCGCGCCAGCCTCGAACCCTTCGATCAGGTCGCTGGTACGGCCGCGTGCCGTCAGCAGAATGACGGGCAGTTCAAGCAGCGAAAATCGCTGCCGCAACCGCCGTACCACGTCCAGCCCGCTCAGACCGGCCATCATCACATCGAGGACAATCAAATCCGGCTTTTGGGCATTCACCGACATGATCGCATCAGTTCCGTTGGAACAGTCCGACACCTGATAGCCATGTGGTTTCAACACGTTGTGTAGAACCTGCAAGTTGATCGGTTCGTCATCCACAAGCAGGATATGCGGTGCACCGTCACCCGCCGATAGCGGCCCAGCACGGGTTTGGGCCGGCATCTGGTTGTCGTCCTCAAACGGCAATTCCGGCAGCGACGGCGGATCCGTGACGGTATCTGCGTCAGAAGCTGGCAGGGATAGCGTAAAGACCGATCCTTCGCCCAATGCGCTACTGACCGCAATGGTGCCAGACATCAGAACCGCCAGATTGCGCGCGATTGTCAGGCCAAGACCTGTGCCCTCATCCTTGCTGGTACGGGTCACATCAGAGGTGATCTGTTCAAGCGGATGGAAGATCTTTTCCAGACTGTCCGGCGCGATCCCCGGACCCTGATCGCGGATTGCGACGCTGACTGCGGGCGGATCTGCGTCTGGGTGGGCAGCGGCTGATATAACGATTTCTGACGGGCCGCTGTGCCGGATCGCGTTGCTGACAAGATTGAACAGGATTTGTTCGAACCGCATCGGATCGGCCTGTACGGCAGGCAGGGCGTCAGGGGCATCAATGCGTAACAAGGCGGCATGTTCGTGCAACAGCGGTTGCGCAAGCTGCGCTACATTGCGCAAGGATTGCACCACATTGACCGGTTTGATGTCCAGCCGCATACGGCCCTCGCGGATCCGGTAGATATCCAGCAGATCATCTACCAGTCGTGACAGGCGGCGTGCCGAAAACGAGATCAGCCGCAACTGGCTGCGCTGCCCCGGTTCCAACTGGCCCATCACACCGGTTTCAAGCGTTTCGGCAATGCCGATGATGCCGTTCAAGGGGGTGCGCAACTCGTGCGAGGTGTTTGCGAGGAACTGGTCCTTCATCCTGTCCGCTTCCTGCAGGGCTTTGTTCTTGTCCTCAATCTGGCGCAGATGGGTCTGGAGTTCGCTGTTCTTCTTGCCGATCAGTTCAAGCTGATCACGGAGCGAACGGCGCATCTGGCTGACCGCCTGTGACAGGCTCGCGTATTCGCGCGGACGCCCATATTCGGGGAGGGGATGATCAAGTGCGCCGTCAGCGATGGCGCCCGCCGCTGATGCCAGATTTCGGATTGGGCCGGTGATGGATCTGGCCAGGATGAAAGATATGACCACCAAGACAGACGCAGCGACGACGCCGATCAGCAGGAATGCTGACCGCAATTCGCGACTGGTTGCAAAGGCATCGGCCTGGCCGATCTCTGCGACGACCAGCCAATCCGGAAAAGGCGGCGCCAATCTGCCCCATGCTGACAGTGTGGGTTTCCCATTCAGCCCCGAGGCAAAGGTTGTGATCCCGGCAGCGTTCTGCATGCCTGCCGGAAGCGATGCCGCGCCCCCCGGCATAAGACCTGATTCAGCCGATGACGCAATCACCCGGTTCTCGGACGAAACCAGGGTGACGATATCGCTTGTGTCCAGCATGTCCTGAAGCCCTTGCGCGGGTAGGCGCAAAATCAGTGTGGCTGTTGATCTGCCGTAGAGAGAGATGCTGACCGCCAGATGTGCTGCAACCTCGCCAGTGATCGGATCCTGGACAAAATCGGAAAAAATCACGTCCGTATCGCTGGATTTCAGGCGTGCATGGACCTGTGCAAGATGACTGTCATCAGCCGGTAGAAACCGGCCAAAATAGGGATCATGCGCGACCGAATAGACAAGAAGGCCGCGTCGGTCGACAAGATAAAGATTGTCGAACTCTGAGCCTTCCAGAAACTCCACGAACCCCGGATGAAATCTGCGATAGGCATTGGCATATTCGATTGCTTCGCGCAGCAGGCGATCTTCAGCCTCGGGGGTCAGCCCGCCGGTACCTGAGGCCGGGTCGCCGGTTTCCAGTATCCGGCGCACCGTCTGGACAGCCTGTTCGGTATCGTTGGATATCTGGCGCAGTGCATAGCTGAAGCCGTAAAAATCGCCGATCGAATACCGCACATTTGATGATTGCGCATAGTTTTCCGCCTGCCGCTGGGCAAAAGCTAGATACTGGCGGATTTCGCTGCTTTTGGAATCCCGAACGAAGGACACGCGTTGAAATGTTTCAACCGTGATATTCTCTTTCACCAGCGAGAAGAAAACAATTCCGCCAAGCGCCAACGGCAGGATTGAAGCCAAAAGAAAGGTCAAAAGCAGCTGTGCCTGAATTCCCTTAAACACTGCGCGGCGGCCTCCCCTAATGGATCATTGCATAACTCGAACGCGGATACCAAGGCCAGTCCATGCAGTTTCGAGGCCCCCGAACCGCGGCGGTCCAATTCCGGAAATGCGACGTAAGATACTGATTTTAATATATGAGTTATGCATGTCGCGGGCCGTCAAAACCGGGTTTTGACGAAACTTACGATTTTTCAGGATGCATGCGGGCCGTTCAGGTCGTTGAATGCAATGATCTTGAACTGCTTGCTCGTTCGGCACGCCGTAGCGGCGATTGCATGACGAAGCGCGGGCAGGATGGGGCGGCATCTTATCGGTTCATGAGACGTGGCGAGAAAAGGGAGCGAACATAATGAGATATACAATTCACACTGGATTGGCGTTGTCGGCTGCGATGCTTGTTGGCACTGGTGCAAACGCACAGGACGCAACGGTCAGTATCCTGCCGACGCAGGTCACCGCATGGGTTGAGAACTTCAACCCTTACAACGTGTCCTCGGTTGTTCCGACAGTGACTGATTTTGTCTATGAACCGATGGTGATCTTCAATTCCTTCGCGGGCGGTGAACCCAGCTATCGCACGGCGACGGCCTATAGCTACAGCGATGACCTGTCATCTGTGACGTTCACCTTGCGCGAGGGGGTGAAATGGTCCGACGGAGAAGCGTTTGATGCCGAAGACGTCGCATTTTCGTTTGATCTGGTTCTTGGCAATCCCGCGCTCGACACGTTCGGCATGTCAAAAATCGTCTCTTCGGTTGAGGTTGTGGACCCGCAAACCGTTACCTTTCGCCTTGCTGCACCCAGCAGCCAGGCCGTTTTTGAAATTGTCCGGGTTCCGATTGTGGCACAACACGCTTGGGCAGAGGTTTCTGACCCCGTTACCTTTACCAACCCCGATCCGATCGGCACCGGGGCCATGACAGAGTTCGCGCGCTTCACCGAACAGGAATACATCCAATGCCGGAATCCCAACTATTGGGACAATGACAGCCTTTTTGTCGATTGCCTGCGCGTTCCGCAGATTGCAAATAATGATCAGGCCCTGGCCGCCGCTGCCAATGGTGAACTTGACTGGATGGGGTCATTTCTTCCTGACATCGAAAACACTTATGTGTCCAAGGATCCGGATAACCATCGTTACTGGCTGCCCGGCGGATCACTGGTGATGTTCAACATGAACCTCGAAAGTGACGATGCGGGCAACAATGCCGCGTTCAACGATGTCAATTTCCGCCGCGCGGTGTCGATGAGCTTTGACCGTGAGGCGATGGTCGAGATTGCCGGTTACGGCTACCCCACGATCAACGCTTATCCTTCTGGATTGGGTAGCGCGTTTCACGCCTGGAACAATCCGGAGGTCGACGAGAAATTCGGTGAATTCACCCAGTATGACCCGGAGGCCGCCCGTACCCTTCTTGCCGAGAGCGGATATTCCGACATTGATGGTGACGGCTTTGTTGAGGCGCCAAATGGCGAAGCTGTCAGCTTTGACATCATCGTGCCTAACGGGTGGACCGACTGGGTGAACACGGTGCAGATCGCCGTTGAAGGTCTGACCGAAGTTGGCATCAAGGCCAACGTCGCAACACCCGAGGCCGCTGTCTGGACCGAGAAGCTGATCAGCGGGGACTATGATTTCGCGATCAACGCAATCAGTGTTGGGACGACGCCATACAACCACTTTGAACGGGGGCTGCACCAGCGCAATCAGGGCATATCCCGCTTTGCCCCCGCGCGGTGGGACAATAGCGAAATCAGCGATCTGCTGGACGACTTTACGCAGACCAACGACCTTGATGAACAGCAAGAGATCATTGCCAAGGTTCAGATGATCGCGGCCGAGGAAATGCCCTACGTCGCGGTGTTCAACAACCCGCTGTGGTATCAGTTCAATACCAAACGCTTTACCGGCTTTTTTGATAATGAAAACCCGGTTGGCAACCCGGTTGTACACGCCAACAACCCGATGCGTGTGCTGCACCTGCTTTCCTTGCGTCCGGTCGATTAAGGGCACCAGATCCCGGACGCTGTTGGTGGCGGCAGGCAGATTCTGCCGCCACCGGCAAATAGGGGCCTGCCAATATCGGCCAACGGAAATTAACTCATGAGTTTCATAGTCAGACGCCTTGCCTTCTACCTCGTGGCCTTTCTTGTGGCGGCGACCTTTAATTTTCTCATCCCACGGCTGATGCCGGGCAACCCCGCGGATATCATGCTGGCCAACTCCGGGGGCACGATTCCGGTCGAGGCGCGGGATGCGCTGATGGCGACCTTTGGTTTCATAGACGCGCCGCTGCACCAGCAATATCTTACCTATCTTGGCAGCATCTTCACCTGGGATTTTGGCATATCGGTGAAGTTCTATCCGGTTCCGGTCGCTGATATCCTGGGTCGGGCCTTGCCATGGACGATCCTGCTGACTGGATCAGCCCTGATCGTGTCATTCTCAATCGGGACGGTTCTGGGCATTCTGGTTGCCTGGCGGCGGGGGCAATTGGTCGATGCGATCCTGTCGCCCATGGCGCTGGCCATTCAATCCATCCCGTCAGTGGTTGTAGCCCTGTGCGGGCTTTATCTTTTTGCTATCTCAAACAGATGGCTGCCGACCGGCTATGCCTATGACCCGGCGCTTGATCCCGGCTGGACATGGGATTTCATCAGCTCCGTCATGGTTCATGCGCTTTTGCCGGTCCTGACGCTGAGCGTGGTTTTCATCGGTGGCTACCTTGTGACCATGCGCAACAACATGATCGGCCAACTGGGCGAAGATCACGTCCATCTGGCCGAGGCAAAAGGGTTGTCGGACGGGCGTGTGCGCTATCATTACGCCGCGCGCAATGCCCTGTTGCCATCGGTGACGGCACTGGCGCTGAGTTTTGGGGCCTTGTTCGGCGGATCGCTTATCACGGAGGTTGTCTTTAACTATCCGGGCGTCGGCAATCTTCTTTATCTGGGGATTATTGCCCGCGACTTTCCACTGATCCAAGGGCAGCTTCTGATCATGACACTGGCGATGCTGACGGCCAATTTTGCCGTCGATCTGGCCTATGTGTTTCTTGATCCAAGGCTAAGGAAAGCCTGATGCGCGGGCTGTTCCAATCATTCGTCAGGAACCGAAAGGCTGCCGCAGGTCTGACCATCGTGGTCATCTATGTGATGATTGGATTGGCGGCACCGCTGCTGTCACCCTACGAACCGCTTGCGCGGGTGGGTCGCCCGCATCAGCCGCCATCATGGGAACATCTTTTGGGAACGACCAGGATGGGGCGTGATGTGCTCAGCCAGTTGATCTGGGGCACGCGGATTTCATTGATGGTGGGTGTTCTTGCCGGCGTCATCGTCACGGTGATTGGCACCGTCATCGGAATTGTCGCGGCCTATGTTGGCGGGCTGGCTGACGAGGTGCTCAACTTTCTGACCAATGTCATCCTTGTCTTGCCGCAACTGCCGCTGCTGCTGGTTCTGGCCGCGTTTCTGGGTCAGGTTGATCCGCTCGCTATCGCGGTGATAATTGGGCTGACATCATGGGCATGGGGCGCGCGCGTGACGCGCGCGCAGGCGCTGTCGCTGAAAACCCGCGACTACATTCAGGCCAGTCAGATGGTGGGTGAACCGGCATGGCGCATGATCCTTTTCGAGATGCTGCCCAATCTGTTGTCCATCGTCGGGTTCAATTTCATCGGGTCGATCATCTTTACCATCATCACGCAGGCTACCTTAGAGTTTTTGGGGTTGGGCAGCCCGTTGACCCTGTCATGGGGTACGATGCTGTATAACGCGCAGACGGCCTCGGCCATTTTGGTTGGCGCATGGTGGGAGGTTCTTGCGCCTTGCATTGCCATCGTTGTCATCGGTGTCGGGCTGAGTCTGATGAACTTTGGCGTGGATGAGATATCAAATCCGCGGCTGCGCACACTTGGCACCGTTTCCAAAGCCGTCAAACTGCAAAGAAAGCTGGATCGCGCCCGGGAGGGACAGGCATGACCGGGCTTCTTTCGGTGAAGGATTTGCGGGTGGAGTACCTGACCGACACGACGCCCTTTGTTGCGGTACGGGACGTGTCATTCGACATCGCCGATAATGAGGTTCTGGGTCTCGCCGGTGAAAGTGGGTGCGGTAAAAGCACGATCGCCTTTGCGGCCATGCGGTTGCAGAAACCCCCTGCCTTTATCAGCCGAGGTACCATCCATTTCGACGGGCAAGATGTTTTGTCGATGCCGGTAAGGGATTTGCGGCGATGGCGATGGTCGGAATGCGCGATGGTGTTCCAAAGCGCGATGAACTCGCTCAATCCGGTGATGACCATTTTCGCGCAGTTTCATGACATGCTGTCAGCACATCAAAACATCAGCCGGTCCGCTGCCCGCGCGCGTGCAGCGGATATGCTGGAGATGGTGGGAATTGCCCCCGACCGGTTGGACAGCTTTCCGCATCAGTTATCAGGCGGGATGCGTCAGCGCGTGGTTCTTGCGCTGGCGCTGACCCTGCGGCCAAGACTTCTGATCATGGATGAACCGACCACCGCGCTCGATGTTGTTGTGCAACGCGAGATCCTGCAGGAACTGGTGTCACTTAAGGAAAAGCTGGGGTTTTCGGTGCTGTTCATCACCCATGATCTGGCGCTGATGGCCCAAGTTTCCGACCGGATCGCCGTCATGTTACGCGGTGAGATTGTCGAGATCGGCACAACGGAAAAGGTCGTCACATCACCGCAACATCCCTACACACGCGATCTTTGGGCGGCGATGCCGATCCTTGATGCGCCGGTTCATGAGGCCCCGCATGCAGGATAACATACCCATTATCGCGCTCGAAAACCTGAGCAAGACCTTTGAGATCAAGCCGGTTTTCGGCGCGCGTCGGCAGGTGCATGCGCTGCGTAACATCTCGCTTGATATTCCGGCGGGCCGGTCACTGGCACTGGTTGGTGAAAGCGGATCGGGCAAAAGCACGATTGGCCGGATGATCCTGCGTCATTATCCCCCATCGTCTGGTGTTATCCGTTTTCGGGGGCAGGACATCACGACAATCGACCGGCGGATTTACGGGCGATCTGTCCAGATGGTGTTTCAGGATCCGTTTGCGGCCCTGAACCCGGCCCATCGGGTGCGTCATCACCTGATGCGTCCGCTACTGTTGCATCAACCTGATCGTGATCCGGATGAAGCCTTGCGCGCGCTGTTGCGGGCGGTCGATCTGGACCATGCCAGAACCGTTGACAAATACCCCCACGAACTGTCGGGCGGGCAGCGGCAAAGGGTGAATTTTGCGCGTGCGCTCGCCGTGAATGCCCGGCTGATCATAGCGGATGAACCGACCTCGATGCTGGATGTCTCGATCCGCAAATCGGTGCTGGGCCTGATGCGCGACCTTAAGAAGGAGATGGGCCTGTCTATCCTCTACATCACACATGACATCGCCACAGCGCAGTATCTGGCCGAAGATACCGCTGTGATGTTTGGCGGGCAAATCGTCGAACGGGGCCCGACCGGCGATGTTGTCGGCAATCCGCAACATCCCTATACCCGGCTTTTACGGGCTGCGATCCCTGATCCTGCCATCCGTCTGCGGCCCGGGACCGACAGTTTTGCACGCCAGGTCGAAGAGGTGCGCCGCCTTGCCACGACAGCCGTGATCGGCATGTCTGTTGTCGGATCAGGGCATCTAGTGGCCGAACATTGAGGCTGCAATGACCGATATGCTTGTCCCGCTCTATCGTCTGCCTGAACCGCCTGCGCTTCCGGCTGGGCTGATCATCCGCCCCGCGATGCCGCCCGAGGCGCATCATGTGACGGATTTTGTGACCCGACATTTTCACGCCGGTTGGGCAAGCGAATGTCAGGTCGGATTGGCGGCCCAACCCTGCAAGATTCTGATTGCACTGCAAGACGGCGAACTGGCCGGTTTTGCCTGCTTTGATGTCACCGCGCGGGGGTTTTTCGGACCAACGGGTGTTGCTCCATCCTTTGAAAAGCGCGGTATCGGGACGCAGCTATTGCTGCGCGCGCTACTGCTACTGCGCGATGCGGGTTTTGCCTATGGCATCATTGGTGCAGCCGGACCCGTCACGTTCTATCACAAAACCTGCGGTGCGATCCCGATCCCAGATTCTGATCCTGGCCCTTACGCCGGAATGCTGTCCTAAGACGAACGGACCCTGACAATGTGTGATTTCCAACTGGATACGATCTGGCACGACTCTGAAAACGCGATGGAATTTGTGTTGACGAACCTGACGCAGGAACCTCTGTCAGAGTTTCGGATGTTCTATGGCAGCCTGACCCGCACGGCATCTCCGTCTGATTGCGAAGGTGCCACATTGTTGCGAAGGCAGGCGAATTACCACGAATATGGGCCGCCTGACGGGTTCTTCTTGACGCCCGGCGAGCAGTGGCGGTTTATCGAGCGCCATCTGACCCGCGCGGCGCTTCATTCGAATGACGGGCCAAAGTCGGTGGGCTTGATCATGGGCGACGATGGTGCTGTTCGGCCTGTGCATTGTGCCGATTTGCAAGGGCCGCAACCGCAAGCCCCGGCTACCAGCACAGTTGGTCAGGCCGCCCTGACACCTTGGCCTGCCGAGATCAAGGTGAGCGCTTGGCGCGGTGACCGCCTGTTTCATATCGGGCTGGATCAGGTCGCCAGGGTCGAGGAACGGCGAACAGCCGCCACGGTGACCGCTTTGGCGCATCGGCTGTTCCCCCTCATGCCCAGTCCCTTTGTTATGGCAGCGGGCGAGGGCATTCCGCAGTTACATTGCCATTCTGACGCAGGTCTGGGGCAGGACAACTATGATATCCGTTTTTCGGGACAGGACATCAGGCTCGGCTATGGGCCGGGCAGTGGATTGCTTTATGGTCTTATAACGCTGGCGCAATTGCTGCACGGAGCCAGCAACGACGCCACCTTTGCTTTTCCACATGAGGGCCGGATCAGCGATGCGCCTGCATTTGGCTGGCGCGGTGCGCATCTGGATGTGTCGCGCCAGTTCTATCCGCTGGATGACGTGCTGAGATTTGTGGATATCATGGCGTGGCACAAACAGAACCGGTTTCACTGGCATCTGACCGATGACGAAGGCTGGCGGCTGGAAATCGACGCCTTTCCAGCCTTGACCCGGATCGGGGGGCATACGGGGCTGGACCATCCGATCTTGCCGCAGCTTGGCGATGATCCCAATGGCCACGGCGGGTCTTATTCGCAGCCCCAGGCGCGCCAAGTTGTTGCGTATGCGGCGCAACTGGGTGTTGAGGTGATGCCGGAAATCGACATCCCGGGCCATTGTGCCTGCGTATTGGCAGCGCTGCCTCATCTGGTGGATCCGGAAGAACCGGAAAGCTACTGGTCAGTGCAGGGTTTTGCCAATAATGCGCTAAACCCCGGCATCCCCGCGACGCTGGAATTCATCCGCACCGTTCTGCAGGAGGTGTGCGCGATCTTTCCGTTTGAAGTCATCCATATCGGCGGTGATGAGGTCGCCGAGGGCGCATGGCTTGCGTCACCGCAGGCGCAGGCTCTTATGCAACGCGAAGGGCTTGCTGATACGGCTGCTTTGCAGGGATATCTGCTTGGTCAGGTGCAAGAGGAACTCACCCGGCTTGGGCGCATCACCGGCGGTTGGGAGGAGGCGGCACAGGCAGGGGGCGTCAAACCTGCCAATGCCCTGCTTTTTGCCTGGACGCTGCGCGAGCAGACCGCCCAGCTGGCCCGCGCCGGTTATGATGTCGTCAGCACGCCGGGTCAGACCTATTACCTTGATATAGCGCAAGGCCCTGACTGGTATGAACCGGGCGCCAGTTGGGCGGGTCATACGGACCCGGAAACGACCTATCATTATGATGCGCTTGGTGACGATCCAATCCTGGCTGAACGCCTTGTCGGCGTGCAAGCCTGCATCTGGAGCGAACATCTGACGTCAAAAGCGCATTTCAATCACATGGTGTTCCCCAGATTGACCGCCATTGCCGAAGCTGGCTGGACACCGCATGCGCGCAAGGATTTTCGACGTTTTGCAAAGATTGCGGGGCTCATGCCTAAGCTTTGAGCGATGTGATTGGCCCAGACGCGGACGTGGCGCGATCAGATGGTGGATTGCCGGTGCCCGAACGCGTCGTCCGGGGCGACTTCATGCAGTGGAACAATACCAGACAGGTCTGCGGCAATTCGGTTAACCTCTGACAACGCTTGAAAACCAACAGGTCTTCCAATGATAGCGGCGGGAACGCTTGTCGCCGCCTGAAGCGCATCGGTCACCGGCACGCCAACCCTGTTGACGATGGTTCTTATCGCGGTTGTCAGATCAAGATCGGCACCGGCAAGCGTTCCATCCGCGAGCGTCAGTCTGCCGTTGCTGCGTTGAATGCGCCGCCCGCCCAGTTCAAACTCTGTCAGGGCGCTACCAGCGACCGCCATTGCGTCGCTGACCAGAAAAACGCGACCGGGTCCTTTTTTTGCGGCCCATGTCACGCGCATGACCTCTGGGTGAACATGGATGGCATCGGCGATCAGGCCGCAGGACACTGTGCCATTTGCCAGGGTTGCCCCGACCAAACCCGGCTCACGATTGCCCAGCTGGCTCATCGCGTTGAAAAGGTGGGTGACACATTGCGCGCCCGCATCAATGTAACGACAGCATGTATCAAAATCCGCATCGGTGTGGCCAAGTGAGACGATCACACCCGCTTTGCACAGCGCCTCCACCTGCGCCTGGGTTACATTTTCCGGGGCAACGGTGACCTTCAGCACCGGAAGCGCGGCTGCTGCGGCAAGCAGGCTATCCAGATCGTCTGCTGTCATTGGACGGATCAGGTCCGCGTCGTGTGCGCCCTTGCGCGCGATCGATAGGTGCGGGCCTTCGAGGTGGAGCCCGACGATGCCTGGTACGCTCTCGTTTATCGCCACTTGTGCCGCGGAAATGGCGGCATTTGTCTTGTCCGGACTGTCCGTGATCAAGGTCGGCAAAAGCGAGGTAGTGCCAAGACGACGGTGCGCGGATGCAATACGCCGGAGTGTGTCGACGGACGGATCGTCATTGAACATGACGCCATCGCCGCCGTTCACCTGAAGGTCGACATAACCGGGGCTCAGAATGTCGCCATCAAGGTCAACTTCAAGAGCTGCGATGGGAACCTCCGCCTCCGGACCCAGTGTGGCGACATGCCCGTCATCAAACCGGATTGCGTGTCCATCCAGAAGACGCGTGCCGTCGAATATGCGCCCATTTCGGAATGTTACAACGGATTGTGTCATACCGTTTCCGTGACCTTGTTGAGGTGGCGGGGCCTGTCGGGGTCAATACCGCGTGCCACCGCAACCGTTTCGACCATCCCGTAAAACGACACAATGGCCGCGATCGGGTCCGTCAACCAGTGCCCGGTGCGCACGTGGGGTAAGGTTGTTGCCCGCGTGGTTCGGTTTGTCACCGCAAAGACGCGGGCGCCTTTTTCGGCCAAAATATCCGCCGTTTCGGCGATGCTGTCCTCGGCCCGGTCAGCGGCGGCAAAGGCGATCACCGGAAAGCCGTTTCCAACGATGGATACCGGGCCATGCAGTACCTCTGCCGATGAATAGCTTTCGGCATGGATCAAGCATGTTTCCTTGAATTTCAAGGCGGCCTCATTCGAGATCGCCCAGGATGGGCCGCGTCCGAGTGTGAACAGGGACGTCCCGTCAATGGCTTCCGCCGCCGCTGACCAGTCGCAGCGCGTTGCGCGCTCAAGTGAGTCGGGAAGGGCACGGATCGCCGCGATAAGTTCGGCATCGCCCTTCATTTCGGCCAGAAACAAAAGCCCGGCCACCAGTGAGGTAACGAATGTCTTGGTGGCCGCAACGCTATGTTCAGGCCCGGCATGAAGGGGTAGTGTCGCGTCGGCCACTCCGGCCAGCGGTGATCCGGCATCATTTGTAATTGCCACGACCAGCGCCCCGCTGTTGCGCAAGGCCTCGGTCAGCCGGACGATATCAGGGCTTTGACCTGATTGGGACACGGAAAGACAAACCGCGCCCTTCGCGTTGAGCTCCACGCCATAGATCGAGTTGACCGATGGCCCGACAGAGGCCATCGGGCGCTGCAACGCAAGCTCGCTGACATATTTCAGATAGGAGGCGGCATGGTCTGAAGAACCCCGGGCGACCGAAATGAAGTAGGCGGGATTGATGGCGCCCGCAGACCGGGCCGCAGCGGCGATGGCGTCGCTGCCCTTGGCCAGAAGCCGATCCACCGCATCGGGGATTTCGCGTATTTCCTGATACATCAGTGACGCATTGCGGGTCATTGCTGTTTGCCTTTCCGTCATAGGCGCAGCTCAGCCACAAAATCATAGGCATCGCCGCGATAGAGTGATCGGGTCAGTTCCGCGACCTGACCGCTCGCGAGGTAAGAGGTGCGTTCGATAGACAGCCCCGCTGCCCCCTCGGGCACATCAAGAAGTTCCGCCTCGCGGGTCTCGAGGTTGATGGCCGAAATTTTCTGGACCGCATTCACCGGGCGGTGTCCGAGCCGGTCCAGCACGTCATAAAGCGACGTTTTGACTTCAAGCGGATTGGGCAGAATTTCGAGCGGCAGCGTGGCACGCTCCAGCGCCATGGGTTGCCCGCCAGCTTCGCGCAACCGGTAAATCCGTGCCACTTCGGCCCCTTCGGGCAAATCCAGCACCTTCACTTCGGTTGGTGTGGCCAGAAACACGCCCCGTTCCAGCCACTGAGATGTGGTATCGAGCCCGCGACTTGCCATGTCTTCGGTAAACGACGTGAGGTGCCGAAGCGATTGCTCTACGCGCTTTGTCGCCTCGCGAATGAAGGAGCCGGATCCCTGGCGCTGTTCGATAAGGCCTTCGCGCACAAGCTCCTGAATGGCCTTTCGGACGGTGACACGGGAAAGGTCCGTGATCTCGGCAATCTCGCGCTCGGGCGGCAGGGATGAGTTCGGTGGCAGAACGCCGTTTTCGATACCTGTTTCAAGTCGTTGGCGCAGCTGGACGTAGCGCGGCCCTCCGTTTTCACCAAGCCACCCTTCGGGTTTCAGGAACTCAACCACGCTCATTCTTTGGTCTCCTGAATCAGCTCTCGGGCCAGTGACACGGCCCCCGATAGCGGTTCGCCTCGCGGCTTTGTCAGGTCGGCCTGCATCGGTTCAAGAAGAAAGGGGCCAAAATGAGGGCCGATACCGCCCGTGAGGCAGATAGCACTTCCGGGCACCCAGCCAATCAGCGGAAGGCTTCGGGCGATATCAGCGGCACCGGCGGACATGACCTGTCGCCCGAGCACATCATTTTCATTGGCAGATTCTGTCACCATGGGTGCAAGTGCGCCAAATTCCGACGGTCGTGCATTGCCAGCAAAACGGACAATCCCCTCTGCGCCGTCAAACCTGTCGAGCAGTTTTTGGGCCAACGGTGTCGACTGGAAACGCCCGTCCACCGTTTCAAGTGTCAATCTGAGTGCTGTCCGGCCGACCCATTGCGCGGATGCCTCATCACCCAACACTGAACCCCACCCGCCGGAGAAACGCATCGCGCCCGCCTTTTGCGCGCCATAAAAGGACCCGGTGCCGCAATGCGCGATTGCGCCGTCCTTTTCACCCAGCGCGCCCCGAACGGCTGCTGGCCTGTCGTCTTCAATCCGTGCGTGCCGCAGTGGGAGCGCGGCTTTCAACCGGTCCGCGATCTTGGGGCCCGAAACACCGGCAAGGCCGACAAATGCAGGGTATCCAACAAGATCGTCGAGCTTGCGGCCCGTTTGCGTTGCAAGCATCTCAAGTCCTGCCAGGATCTGCTGCACGCCCCCCGCGAAATCGGTCGAGACATTGGCTGGGCCGGTTTCCACCGTGGTAATGTCCTGACCATCGCACAGCGCGATCCGACAGCGGGTGCCGCCGCCATCAATAGCGAGAACCGGACCGGATGATGAATCATTCATAGAAACACCTATATAATACCAATATACCGAAATAAAGGCCATATTGATACCAAATCTGCTTTATTCGCTCTTTATACACTTAAAGTTGAGCAAAAAATCGAAAATGAAAATGCTCTGGACAAAAGGTATTAAAAAGGTATCTTAGCTATTGCTGCTAAGGAATCACGATGAACACCATTGGTACGGAAGCATTTCACGACCAGGCAATGGGGCTGGACAAGCGGTCGCTGCCGCAGGCCGCGCTGCTTCTTGCAGAAGGTCAGATCGCTGCAGCGGCAGCGGTTTGTGATGTTGCCCCTGACATCGCAAAGGCCGCCGCGACATTAGCGCGGACAATTCGTGACGGTGGCATTATTCACTATGTGGCTGCCGGATCATCTGGTCTGATGGCTGCCGCTGACGCGTTGGAGTTGGGCGGCACATTCTCGATCGCAGCATCGCAGCTTCGCATTCATATGGCGGGCGGGCTGCCCACCGGGGTCGAGATGCCGGGCGGGCCCGAGGATGATACCGCCGATCTGGAACAGGCGCTGTCAGATCTGTCGTCAAAAGATACGATGATTGCCGTCTCTGCCAGCGGTTCGACGCCCTACACGCTTGCCGCGGCGGGGCTCGCTCGTCGCCAGGAGGTGGCGATCATCGCCATCGCCAACAACCCGGACGCACCGCTTCTGGATGGTGCCGATCACCCCATCGCGATTTTGACCCCGCCGGAAGTTCTGGCAGGATCCACCCGCATGGGGGCAGGGACAGCACAGAAAATCGCGCTGAACATGCTATCAACGCTCATGGCCATCGAACTGGGTCATGTTTACGACGGGATGATGGTGAATGTCCGCGCGGATAACATCAAGCTTCGCAAGCGGGCACATGCCATGATTTGTCGGGTGACCGGGGCGGCTGACGATGTGGCGTCTGCCGCACTTGACGCGACCGGGGGCGAGGTGAAACCGGCAATTCTGATCGCGGCAAAAGGTATCTCTGTCAGCCGGGCAAAAACCATTCTTCGCGAAACCGAAGGACATTTGCGGGCTGCTTTGGCGTATAAAACCTGACACGTTTTCAACTGGGAGGAAAACTATGCAACTTAGAACACTTGGACTTGCGCTGGCATCAACTGCGCTGGTGACAACAGGCGTCGCGGCACAGGAGGTGACGCTGACAATCGAAAGCTGGCGCAATGATGACCTGACCCTTTGGCAGGATGAGATCATTCCGGCATTTGAGGCACAACACCCTGACATCAAGGTGGAATTCACACCATCCGCCCCGGCCGAATACAACGCGGTTCTGAATTCAAAGCTGGACGCAGGCTCAGCCGGAGACCTGATCACCTGCCGCCCGTTCGATGCCTCGCTGGCACTTTATGACGCAGGACATTTGACCGACCTTTCAGATCTGGATGCCATGTCGAATTTCTCTGATGTGGCAAAGTCGGCGTGGCAGACTGATGATGGTGCCGCGACCTTCTGTGTGCCGATGGCGTCGGTGATCCACGGGTTCATCTACAACAAGGACGCATTTGCCGAACTCGGCCTTGAGGTCCCCACGACCGAAGGGGAATTCTTTGCCGTTCTTGACGCAATCAAGGACGACGGCAGCTACATTCCAATGGCCATGGGAACCAACGACCAATGGGAAGCGGCCACCATGGGTTACAACAATATCGGGCCGAACTACTGGAAGGGCGAAGAGGGCCGTCAGGCGCTTATCGCTGGCGACCAAAAGCTAACCGATCCGCAGTGGACCGCGCCTTATGCGACGCTGGCACGTTGGGGCGGGTATCTAGGAGACGGTTATGAGGCCCAGACCTATCCGGACAGCCAGAACATTTTCACCCTCGGTCGCGCGGCGATCTATCCCGCCGGATCATGGGAGATATCGGGCTTTAACGCGCAGGCTGATTTTGAAATGGGAGCATTCAAACCGCCCGTCCAGAATGCCGGCGACACCTGCTATATCTCTGACCATACGGATATCGGTATCGGCATGAATGCGGCAACCGATCATCCCGAAGCTGCAAAAACATTCCTTGCCTGGGTGGCAAGTCCTGAGTTTGCAGAGATTTTCGGCAATGCGCTGCCCGGTTTCTTCCCGCTTTCTTCAACGCCGGTTGAACTGGAAGATCCGCTGGCCAAGGAGATCGTCGGTTGGCGCGACGAATGCGAAAGCACAATCCGGTCCACCTATCAGATCCTGTCGCGGGGAACACCCAACCTCGAAAACGAGACTTGGGGTGCGTCGGTCGCTGCCATCAAGGGTGCTGCAACACCGGACGAACTGGGTCAGCAACTGCAGGATGGGCTGGCGAGCTGGTACGAACCGCAGCAGTAACATCTTTTTTGCTGCACAGGTCCCGGGCGTCACTATGCGCCCGGGGTCCTCTGATCCGGAGTAAAAGCCATGAAACGCGCCCGTATCCGCTGGCATATTGCCGTGTTCCTAGCGCCAGCCGTCATCGTCTACTCGGCTGTGATGATTTTCCCGCTGTTCAATACGCTACGGCTCGCGCTTTATACCCGTGTTGATCGGGAACGCGTTTTTGTGGGTCTTGAGAACTTTCAAACCCTGTTTTTCGATCCGATCTGGGCCGAACAGTTCTGGAACGCGCTGGGCAACAATTTCTGGTTCTTTATCATCCACATGCTGGTACAGAACCCGATCGGGATCGCACTTGCCGCCATTCTGAGCCATCCACGCCTGCGCTTTGCCGCGCTTTATCGGTCGGCAATCTTCATCCCCACGATCCTGTCATTTGTCATCGTCGGTTTTGCCTGGAAACTGATCCTGTCACCGATCTGGGGCATCGCACCCTCAATGCTTGATGCGATTGGCCTTAAATCGCTCTTTGCGCCCTGGCTGGGCAAAGAGGAATATGCGCTGACCACGCTTGCGCTAGTGTCGGTGTGGCAGTTTGTCGGCATCCCGATGATGTTGATCTATGCCGCGCTTTTGACGATCCCAGAAGAGATACTGGAGGCTGGCGAGGTTGATGGCATCACTGGCATGTCGGCTTTCTGGAAGATCAAGCTGCCGTTGATCCTGCCGTCTATCGGGATCATTTCCATCCTGACCTTCGTGGGCAATTTCAATGCTTTCGATCTGATCTATGCCGCACAAGGCGCGCTGGCTGGCCCGGATTATTCGACTGATATCCTTGGTACGTTCATGTACCGCACCTTCTTTGGCTTCCAATTGCAGCTTGGCGATCCGCATATGGGTTCGGCCATCGCTGGCGCGATGTTCGCCATCATCCTGCTGGGCGTCTGCATCTATCTGTTTGCGATCCAGACCCGGATGCGCCGCTATCAGCTCTAAGGACGGATTAATGAACCAAGCGCGCACAAATCCGCTAAACACCACGTTGATGCACGGGGCGCTGATCCTGTACACGCTGATTGCCCTGTTTCCGGTTTTCATCATCCTGATCAACAGCTTCAAGGAGCGTCGCGCGATCTTTCGCGATCCGCTCGGTCTGCCCGATGCCGAAAGCTTTTCGACCATCGGTTATGAAACCGTGATGAAGCAGGGGGATTTCTTTCTCTACTTCCAGAATTCGATGATCGTGACGGTGGTGTCGTTGTTCTTCATCCTGCTTTTCGGGGCGATGGCGGCCTACGCGCTCAGCGAATACCGGTTCAGAGGGAACATGCTGATGGGCCTTTATCTAGCTCTGGGCATCATGATCCCGATCCGCATCGGGACGGTGGCGATACTTGAACTGATGGTGGCGACGGGTCTGGTCAACACCCTCTGGGCGCTCATCCTTGTCTACACGGCACAGGGTTTGCCGCTGGCTGTCTTCATCCTGTCAGAGTTCATGCGGCAGGTGTCCGATGATCTGAAGAATGCTGGGCGCATTGATGGTCTGAGCGAATACACGATCTTTTTCCGGCTTGTCCTGCCGCTGGTCCGCCCCGCGATGGCCACCGTTGCAGTGTTCAACATGATCCCGATCTGGAATGATCTGTGGTTTCCGCTGATCCTCGCCCCGTCCGAAGAAACAAAAACGCTGACGCTGGGCAGTCAGGTTTTCATCGGGCAGTTCGTGACGGATTGGAATGCGGTCTTGTCGGCGCTGTCCATGGCAATCCTTCCTGTCCTCGTTCTTTATGTCATCTTCTCGCGGCAGCTGATCCGCGGTCTGACATCCGGAGCTGTCAAATGATCAAAGTGCTGATTGCAGGGTTGGGCAATATGGGGCTGTCCCACGCGTTGGCCCATCACGCCCATCCAGAAACCGAGATCGTCGGGCTGGTGAATCGCACCGGCCAGATCAGTCATCCTGATCTGGCCCATTATCCGGCTTTCGACGATTTCGCCACCGCCCTTGCGCAGACCAAACCGGATCTTGCCGTGATCGCGACCTATACCGACACGCATGCCGAATACGCCATCGCCGCCATGCGTGCGGGGGCACATGTCTTTGTCGAAAAGCCGCTTGCGATGACAGCAGAGGATGCGCAGCGCGTCGTCGACACAGCCATCGACACTGGCCGGAAACTGGTCGTCGGCTACATCCTGCGCCACCACCCGTCATGGGTTCGCCTGATTTCAGAAGCGCGTGATCTCGGTGGGCCTTATGTTTTCCGGCTGAACCTCAATCAGCAGTCATCAGGGCCCGCTTGGGAGACGCATAAGGCGCTGATGGAAACGACCTCGCCCATTGTCGATTGCGGTGTTCATTATGTGGACGTGATGTGCCAGATCACCGATGCGCCACCGGTTCGGGTTCACGGCATAGGATTGCGGCTCAGCGATGAGATCGCGCCGGACATGTATAACTACGGTCAGTTTCAGGTCACATTCGCCGATGGCTCGGTCGGCTGGTACGAGGCCGGCTGGGGGCCGATGATGTCCGAGACAGCGTTTTTCGTCAAAGATATCATCAGCCCGAATGGGGCGGTTTCGATCACGGAAGGCAACAAGGGGGCGTCATCGGATATTGACGGCCATACCCGGGTTGGTCAGGTCCTTGTTCATACACCTGATGGTGATCGCCACATCGACATGCCGGATGAGCCGGGCCATCAGGCCCTGTGCGATGCTGAACAGGCTTTTGTCATTCGCGCAATGACCGAGGATATCGACCTAAGCCGCCACATGCGCGACGCGGTACGCTCGCTCGCCATTTGTCTTGCGGCCGATGAAAGCATCCGCACCGAACGGCCGGTGTCGCTCACGGAGATCACCAAATGACTGCCCTGAAACTTGCCAATGTCAACAAATCCTTTGGCGACGTTCACGTCCTCAAGGATATCAGCCTTGAGGTCGAAGAAGGTGAATTCGTCGTTTTTGTCGGCCCGTCTGGCTGCGGAAAGTCAACGCTTTTGCGGGTCATCGCCGGGTTGGAAGACGCCAGTTCCGGTGAGATTCATATTGCTGGCGATATGGTCAACCTGACACCACCGTCGAAGCGCGGGATCGCCATGGTGTTCCAAAGCTATGCGCTCTATCCGCATCTGAATGTGCGGGGGAACATGACCCTCGCGCTCAAACAGGAACGTCAACCGAAATCGGTCATTGAAGACCGGGTGCGCAAGGCCTCCGATATGCTGGATCTGGCGCCCTATCTGGACCGGTTTCCATCGGAACTGTCAGGCGGACAACGCCAGCGTGTTGCGATCGGGCGCGCCATCGTCCGCGAGCCGAAGCTGTTTCTGTTTGACGAACCGCTCTCGAACCTGGACGCCGCATTGCGCATGAATACCCGGATCGAGATCGCCAACCTGCACCGTCAACTTGGCGCGTCGATGATCTATGTCACCCACGACCAGACAGAGGCGATGACGCTGGCCGACAAGATCGTGGTTTTGCGTGACGGGCAGGTCGAGCAGATCGGCAGCCCGATGGAATTATATAACAATCCGATCAATCAGTTCGTGGCGGGTTTTTTGGGATCGCCGTCGATGAACTTTTTCCCCGCCGGCCTGATCAACGCGGGTGATCACCATATCATGGGCGTCCGCCCCGAGGATCTTTTCATTGATGCAAATGGGAAGCTGGAAACCACGGTCAGCCATGTCGAACATCTGGGGGGCGATACCAATGTCATTGCGCAATTTGGCGAGCATCAGATCGCAGCGCGGCTATTTGGGCAGCACGCCGTCGCTGAGGGAGAGACGATCCGGCTCAGCTTCAACCCCGAAAGCGCCTACAGTTTTGACGACAACGGCATCAGGGTGAACTGAGCGTCGCAGGCGTTCGGTCGTGCCGATCCTCGTTGCGCGAAACCACATGATTTCGCAGTATTGGTCCAAGACACTCCTTGCTTGGAAGGGGGCGTGGATGATCAGGATAACTGCTCTCTGTTGACCGCGATATGGGGCAATATGGCAAAGGGGGATATAAACAGACACTTGGCGCAACTGATCGATTCGGTACTACGCTTCCTTCCCTCGTTAACGTCAGCGGGAGCGCGAACCACTTTCGCGCAGTTGGCAAATTCCAATTATCCTGCAGCCTACCGAGACTACATCGATCTCTTGAACCACCCGGCAAGCAACGATGATGATTATAGGAACGAAGCAGACAGCGGTAGCATTCTGCACCCTTATTTGTTCGTATGGCTCGCACAAGTTGGTAGCGATGAAGAAATACACGGGTTCTGCAGTCGATTGAAGGAAATGCTTCCAAACTACATATATGAGGCGCAGTTGCCGGATGAGGGCACAGAAGAACTGATTTGGAACGGTAAAACCTGCCATGGAGTTTGTGTTGCCGATCTGTCCCCACGAAGTGGAGTAGACCAAGTCACCAAATCTGGCCTTTAAAGAATGTCCTGACATCGACGGAATAAGCGCGGTTTCCTGCGTCGGTTTGTTGGTGATGACCAGCTACATCACGTTTAGACGGCGTCTGCTGATGCGCATAAGATCGGATGCTGACGCTTAAATCGGATGGGTGCCGATCCGTTTGAGAACCAGCACTTCCGTTGCTGCGTTGCGAACTAAATGCCTCACTAAGTGGCAGGTCGACAAATTCTGATTCCAGTGGCGGCTCTGGGCGATTGCGGCAAGGAGGAATTCGTTTTTTGTATCGCGTGGCCCACATAGTCGGAGCCGCCCTAAAACTCAGACGCGCCAAAAACTATGAACTATTGGCGGAATTTGAACCCGGGTGCAACGCTGCTCCTTGTGCCAGCTATCTGGTGAGTCGTGACTTGGTGGTGGTACCAATGGTGGTACAACGCTCTCGGTATCTACTAAACTGTTTTTTTTACAGTGGCTTAACGTAAAGTGATGGTGGAGCCTAGGGGAGTCGAACCCCTGACCTCTTGCATGCCATGCAAGCGCTCTCCCAACTGAGCTAAGGCCCCATCTGTGGCGATCTGAGTCGCCGGGTGCAGCGTTTCCGCTGCGATCTGTTGTCTATGCAGCAGACCGGGCGAGATCAAGCATAAATCGCGCCCGGTGCGATTGTTTATTCGTCGTCGTTTGTGGCGACATCAGCCAATTCATCGAGCGAGACGGTGTCATCATCGTCATCATCTTCCAGAACATCGTCGCCCAGATCGACATCATCCTCATCGTCGTCATCATCCAGGACCAGATCGTCCTCGGTGTCGTCTTTCATCTTCTTGGTTTGCGCATCTTCCGCATCCGCGACCATTGTGCGGGTCTTGGATGTGTCGACGGTCACCTCTTTACCCGTATATGGGCTAATGATCGGTATCGCGTTCAGGTCGTAAAAGCGTTTGCCGGTTTCGGGGCAGAGGCGCTTTGTGCCCCACTCTTCCTTAGGCATGGGCCATCCCTTCAAAATCTGTCTGACGTCCCCTTGCGGGTGATCGGTGCCAACTGCCATAAGCGGCCTTGCGTGTCAAAGCCTTTGGCACTTCAAATGCGAGAAGCTGATATGGGCCGTCATACGCTTGAAGGCAACCCCCCGATTGAGGTCACGTTGCGCCGCTCGGCCCGGGCCAAACGATTGTCATTGCGGGTCTCACGGCTGGACGGGCGCGTGACGCTGACGCTGCCCCCATGCGCCGCAGAGCGGGAGGGTCTCGTTTTTCTCAAATCGCGAGAGGCTTGGTTGCGCGGTCACCTGACCCAGCTGGCACCCGGCGTGCCGGTGCGGATTGGCGGTACAGTCCCGTTTGAGGGCTGCGATCTTCCTGTCACGCTTGGCGCGGGACGCTCTGCCCGGTTGGAGCCTGATCGGGTTATCGTACCAACGGCCGATACAGCGGGTCCGTGCGTTCAGGCCCTGTTCAAGACGCTCGCTCGTGACAGACTGGCGGCGGCATCGGACGCCTATGCCGCCCAGGTGGGTAAGTCCTATGGCCGCCTGTCGTTGCGCGATACCCGGTCCCGCTGGGGGTCGTGTTCCAGCAAGGGTGTGCTGATGTATTCGTGGCGACTGATCATGGCGCCGCCCGAAGTGCTGCGATACGTGGCTGCACATGAAGTGGCCCATCTGGTTGAGATGAACCATTCGCCCGCCTTTTGGAACCTTGTTGAGCAGCTTTATCCAGATCATGCGCCATATCGCCGATGGTTGCGCGAAAATGGCGATCAGTTGCACAGGATACTGTTCGCTGATTGACCCTTCTGCGCGGAGAGATCACAACACTGGCATGATGATCCAGCCGCGCCCCCTCGATCCGAACACCGCCGCACATGAGCGTGTCTACCGGGCGCTGCGCACACGGATCATGCATGGTGAGATTGGGCCGGGCGAGGCGCTGACGCTGCGGGGTATCGGCAAGGCCTATGATGTCTCTATGACCCCCGCCCGCGAGGCCGTGCGCCGTCTGGTTGCGGAAGGCGCGCTGTTTTTGTCATCCTCAGGTCGCGTTTCAACCACGGCTCTGTCAAATGAACGGATCGAGGAACTGGCGACCCTGCGCGCCTTGCTTGAGCCAGAACTTGCGTCGCGTGCTTTGCCACGTGCGCATTTTGCCCTGATCGAACGGCTAGAGGCGATCAATCAGGGGGTCAGCCAGATGGTCGCCCGGCATGACGCGACGGGCTATATCCGGATGAACCTGGAGTTTCACCGCACGCTGTATCTACGCGCCCAGGCCCCGGCGATGCTGGCCATGACCGAAACGGTGTGGTTGCAACTGGGGCCAACGATGCGGGCTCTTTACGGGCGGTTGAACCGCAAGGATCCCCCATATCATCACAAGATGATCCTTGCCGCGCTCAAGGCGGGGGACGAACCTGGACTGCGGCTGGCCGTGCGCGGCGACGCGACACAAGGCCTTAGAATGTTAAAGGGCTAGACCGGGTGCGCGTCCATATCCTTGAACGCCAGATAAAGGACGCGCCGGAAATCTTCGCCCGGCATACCCAGACCGTGGGCTAACTCGCTGGCGAATTTGTACTCTGATGGCAACATGCGCCCGCCGGCCATCGTGATGTAAAGGACACCCCGCAGCATGATATCCTTTTCGCTGTCGCGCAGCCCTTTGCCGAAATTGATATAATCTTGTGTGCTGAGGTTAAGATGCACCCGGTCGGACAAGCGCATGATCTCGGTCGGGCTGTAATTGTGTTTCGTCAGCCGCTTCATGGTTCTGGCGATCATCTTGATCTCACCGGAGGAGACTAGGCCATCGCACTTGGCCGCGTGGCAGAGCGCAGACAGTATCTTTTTGGCGGCGCGTTTCCGAAGGGGTCCGTTCGGATCAAGTGCCAAAAGCGATTTCACTCGGCGAATGATGATCGCGATCATGGCCAATGCCATGCCGATCAGAACGCCGTAAGTCTGGAGGTTTCGTTCAAAGCTGTTGCGGGCCTCTGGCGAAATCTCGGGGTCAATCAGGTTCAATGACTGCGCGGTCACCATTTGATCGGTGCTAAATTCGCGCAGTTCGGACCCTTCGCAGCCCTCATCAACCAGTACGTAGCCCTGCACGTCGCTGGTAAGCGGAAAATCAAAGATCTGAAAACCAAGCGTGCGATAGCACAGTGACATCATTCCTTCGCTGCGACTGGGAATTCTGGTGGGCGCAACGAGTTCGAGATCCTCGACCATGAAGTCGGAGAAACTGAAATTTTTCCAATCATCGAGGGAAAGCGCATGTGCCGGTGTGATCAATCCCATCAGTAAAAGCACAGCTGCGAGTAGTTTTTTCATTTATATCTCAGACGTCTCACTCGATACGCGCCTTATTAAAGGAACAATTGTGGCGGAGTTGTGTTTGTTTGCGTGTTTGTGTGGGGCAATTACTACCCGTTGCTACGACGATTTGGTCTGAAATCTTTTCCCTTCGCCGCAATTGCGCTGAAATGTTGCCATAGTGTTGCTTATACAGGAACGTACTGACGCATATCTTATGGATATCTGCCATTATGGAAACAATCGCCGGCCTTTTTTCAGCTACTTTCGGGGTGCTATCAGATCGTTTCTGGGCTCTCTTGAACATGCCGTTTGACTCTGGCGGGCGGCTCTATTGGCTTTATCTGTGCTCTGGTGTTTTATTCGCTTACGGTGTCTATTATCGATACAGCAAATCCACAACGGCGACCGAGCCGCGTACTTTTGGATCGTTTCTGCGGTTTTTGATGCCAAAGGCTGTTTGGGGCCACCCGTCAGCTTGGCTGGATCTGAGATTTTTCCTTGTGCATCAATTCACTGGGAAACTGCTCTACGTAGGGCTGACAGGTGCAACTATAGCTGTTGTGTTTCATTGGGTGACTGGCGGTACTAGCTTGGTCGGCGTTATCATAGGGTCGGAGCTTCCAGGATTCTGGGACATATTGATATCGCTTGCTTACATGTTCGTTGTGATAGCCTTTACAGATTTTGCCGCTTTCTACATTCACTATCTGCAACATAAGATCCCGCTTCTTTGGGAGTTTCACAAGGTTCATCACAGCCCCGAAGTGATGCACCCGATATCGAACTTCAGGGAACACCCGTTCGACAACGTGGTCTATGCTCTGGGGATTGGCTCTGTCTACGGTATCGTGCTCGGCAGCGTGAATGTTTTCTTGGGTTACTTGCCCAACATGCCCTCTGTTCTCGGAATTCCCGTGTTGATTTTCCTTTTCAACATCGGCGGTTATCACCTGCGTCATTCACACATCTGGCTGCGCTGGCCCGGACGGTGGTCGATGGTATTTCCCTCGCCAGCGCACCACCATGTGCATCATAGCTGCCATCCCGATCATCTTGACAAGAATTTTGCATTCCTGTTCCCGCTCTGGGACGTTTTGTTCCGGACCTATGAAATGCCTGAGGACAACAAGGATGTGAAGTTCGGGCTCTATGGGGTTGAAGAGTCCGAATATACGTCAGTCTGGAAACTGTATTTCATTCCGTTTCGCAATATCTTCAACAGGGTAAAGACGGGTAAGTCGCTGACGGTCAATGAGGAACCGCGCCAGGAAAAAGTCCCGGCGCGGGTTGACCCCTAGGCATGAATGGCCCCATCGCCACAGGCAAGAGCTGCTTCGCGCACTGCCTCTGAATAGGTCGGATGGGCGTGGCAGGTCCGCGCGAGGTCCTCTGCCGCAGCGCCGAATTCCATCGCGACGCAGATTTCGTGGATCAGGTCGCCGGCCATGGGGCCAATGATATGCGCGCCGAGGATCCGGTCGGTTTCCTTATCAGCCAGAATTTTGACAAAACCTTCGCCAGCGAAATTGGCCTTGGCACGGGCGTTGCCCATGAAAGGGAACTTGCCAACCTTGTAGGCGCGCCCTTGTTCTTTCAGGGTTTCCTCGGTTTCGCCAACATTGGCAACCTCGGGATGCGTGTAGATCACTCCAGGGATCACGCCGTAATTCACATGCGGATGCTGGCCAGCGATGCCTTCAGCAACGGCCATCCCTTCATCTTCGGCCTTGTGGGCCAGCATAGGACCATCGATGGCATCGCCGATCGCATAAATCCCTTTGATATTCGTGGCATAACGGCCATCGGTTTTGATTTGCCCGCGTTCCGACACCTCAACACCCAAAGCGTCCAGGCCCAATCCTTCAGTGTAAGGTTTGCGGCCTGTCGCCACCAGCACGGTGTCGGCGTCCATCACAAGTTCGCTGTCGTCCTTGCGCAGCTTGTAGGTCACCTTGGCTTTGCCGCCTTTGACGGCAACACCCTGGACTGCGGCGCCGAGTGTAAAATTAAGGCCTTGTTTTTTCAGCATTCTCTGAAAGTTCTTAGCGATTTCGGCATCCATGCCGGGGGTGATGTGATCAAGAAATTCGATGACCTGCACCTCGGCCCCGAGGCGCGCGTACACCGAACCAAGTTCAAGACCGATAACACCGGCACCGATCACCACCAGTTTTTTGGGGATCTTAGGCAGTTCTAGCGCGCCGGTGGACGTTACAACGGTTTTTTCGTCGACGGCCACACCGGGTAGCGATGACGCCTCGGACCCGGAGGCAATGACGATATGTTTGGCCTCGTGGATGTCATCACCCACCTTGACCTTGCCCGCCTCAGGGATCGAGGCCCACCCCTTGATCCAGTCTACCTTGTTCTTTTTGAACAGAAATTCGATGCCGCCGGTGTTCTGGGCGATGGTGGTTTCCTTATAGGCCAGCATCTGTTTCCAATCGACGGAAGGTGCCTTGCCCTTCAGGCCCATGTCAGCGAAATTGTGTTCGGCCTCGTGCAGCATATGGCTGGCGTGCAGCATGGCCTTGGAGGGGATACAGCCGACGTTCAGGCAGGTGCCGCCCAGCGTTTCACGGCCTTCGACACAGGCCACTTTCATGCCCAGTTGGGCGCATCTGATGGCGCAGACATAGCCGCCGGGGCCGGCACCGATTACAATCACATCATAGCTGGGCATGGGTTCTCCTTTAGTCATTTTGGTGTGTCGGACTTGCGTCGGACAAACGTCGGATTTGCGTCGGGTATACCTGTCAAATCAGGGCCGACACTATCATGAGCATGGTCGAGAGAAACCCCACCAACCAGATAAGCGAGCGCCATGGCATCAGGCCAAAGTAGTAGGCAGGCACATAGAGGATACGTGCCCCCAGATAAGTCCACGCGCAGGCGGCGGTCAGCCCGGTGTTCTTGTCACCCAGGCTGACGACCAGAACGGCGATAGTGAACAGGATCAGCGCCTCGAAATGGTTGTTGAGCGCGCGTAGCAGGCGGCCGGTCTTGTCGCTGAGTAGTTCACCAATGGGTTTGCCAAGCCTGCTTTGGTCGCGGGGCGACATGGTCTTGCCCGGCCCGAGTTCCAGATTGGCCGGCACGGCCATGAGGACAAATTGAAGACCCTGCAGCAGTGCTGCCAGGGCAAGTACAGTGAGTTCCGGGGTCATGCGGCCAGAAGTGCCTCGCTGATCTGATCTGCTTTTTGGTCAAAGCTGCCCGTCCGGGCAGACGGGTGTAATGTCTTGATATGTGCGATGCCGAAATGGTGCAAGACGCGCGCGGCGTCTGTTCCCAAAGCGATGGGTCGACGGCCCATGAGTTCGTGCCGCACAACGGCCTCGAAGGATGCACGGGCATCGGCGGGTGGGATGGTCGAGGAGCGCCGCGCGGTCAGCAGGTGAAAGACGGGGGTGATGTAGATATCGGCGCGTGTCAGGTTTGCTCGCGCCAGTACCTTGTCCATGACCTTGTTGAACGGATTGTCAGGCAGGTAGCCGGTTTTGCGTAGCTGCGTGTGGTTTGCGATGGCCGAAGGATAGTCGAGCCAGTCTTTTGAGATGAACATTGGGCCGTCGGGATTGCCGGAAGTCATCTGGATGGGTGAGACCCAATCGCCCTCCATCCCCGCATCGGCCAATGTCTTGTATCCGGGCAGCCGAAAGGCGCGGCGTTTGGTGATGGCGTGTCGGTAGGCTGCGCGCATGTCAGTTCCGGATTGTGATCGGTGTGCCATTGGGCACGAGCGACCAGATTTCGCGCATCTCAGCATTGGTGACGGCGATGCAGCCGTCTGTCCAATCCCAGTAGCTTTGCAGCGGCCCGAGGAAGCCCCAGCCGTTCAGAATGCCGTGGATCATGATGTTACCGCCGGGCGAGACACCGCGTGCCTCCGCCTGGGCGATGTCGTCGGCATTGGGGTAGGAGATGTGGAGGCTGAGATGCGCGATGGAGTTTTGATTGCGCCAGTCGATTATGTACGTGCCTTCGGGGGTGCGTTCGTCGCCTTCCTGCGTTTTGTGGCCCTCGGGGTTGCCGCCCATGGAGATTTGGTAGGTACGGATCGGGTCACCATCCCGCAGGAGGGTCATTTGCCGGTCGCTTTTGTCCACAAGGATCGCGTGAGCCTGATGGTCCACCGGGGCCATGGGCGGCGGGGTACTCGAGCCGGTGCGGAGCATGATTTGCGTGTAGGCGGCAGCGCCGAGGCCGAGGAGGATAAGGAGAGCGAGGGGTTTGAGGAGGCGGGTCATTCTGGCGTCTCATTGATGGGTATAAACACCCATCCTACGAATTGTGTCATGCCGAAGCCGATGTCCCGCCGGGCAGCGCCTGGACCGCCCCCATGGGGAGGGCGCTTTTGCGGCGTTGCGATTTGCTCTGACGCCCGGGTTCATGGCTTTGCTCTACACAGCGGAACCGTCGCAGCGCCCACCCCGCGGTCCGGGCGCTGCCCTGCCTTTGGAGAATACATATGAATTGATAGCTCATTGGACATGTAGCTGCTGCACGACTTGTGATAGCGGAAGGGTCGGCTGCTTCAAACACTCGCTTACTAGTAGACCCATTGCATCAGCGAAACGGTTGTCACTTTCTGGGTAGGTTTTATCTCCAATTGCCATCACATAGCTGTGCCAAAACATCACTTTCTCGAATTCGACAGTATTAGAATTCGAGAAGTTATCCTGAAGCACCAAAAGATCGAAACAAGGACTGCTATTAAACATATCCAGTTGCATGGCCATCATCTCGCCAAGGGTCATATCTGCTGATGCCGGCCCTGTAAGAACGATGGAGCAGATCGTCATTTTGGTCAGAGAGGCACGCATAGAGTTACAAATCCATCAGCAACCGCCGTGGGTCCTCCAGCGCTTCTTTCACCCGCACGAGGAACGTGACTGCGCCTTTCCCGTCGACGATCCGGTGGTCGTAGCTGAGGGCCAGATACATCATGGGCCGGATCACGACCTGGCCGTTGATGGCCATGGGGCGATCCTGGATTTTGTGCATACCGAGGATGCCGGATTGCGGGGGGTTCAGGATGGGTGAGGACATGAGGCTGCCGTAGACTCCGCCGTTGGAGATGGTGAAAGTGCCGCCTTGCATTTCGGCCATACTCAGCTTGCCATCACGGGCTTTGGCGCCCATTTCGGCGATGGCTTTTTCGATGGTGGCGAATGACATCTGGTTGGCGTCGTTGATCACGGGGACCACAAGCCCGGTGGGTGTGCCAGCGGCGATCCCCATATTGACGTAATTTTTGTAGACCACATCGGTGCCGTCGATTTCGGCGTTGACCTCTGGCACCTCCTTCAGGGCATGGCAGCAGGCCTTGGTGAAGAAGGACATGAAGCCGAGTTTGACGCCGTGTTTCTTCAGGAACAGGTCCTTGTATTCATTGCGTAATTCCATGACCTCGGTCATGTCGACCTCGTTATAGGTGGTCAGCATGGCGGCGGTGTTCTGGCTGTCTTTCAGGCGCTTGGCGATGGTCTGGCGCAGGCGGGTCATCTTGACCCGCTCTTCGCGGTCGGCCTGATCTGCGGGGACGGGCGCGCGCGGGGCCGGGGCAGGGGCGGGCGCCTCTGATTTGCCAGCCAAGGCGTTCAGCACATCCTCTTTCATCACACGGCCATCCTTGCCGGTGCCTTGCACGTCAGTCAGGTCGTTTTCGGCCATCAGCTTCTTGGCCGATGGGGCGTCTTCGACATCCTTGGCGGCTTTCGCCGGGGCTGGTGCAGCCTCGGCCTTGGCTTCCGCCTTTGGCGCTTCGGCTTTGGGGGCGGGTGCGGCGTCGCCTTCGGCGATTTGAGCGAGCAGGGCGTCGACACCGACGGTCTCCCCCTCAGCCGCCACGATTTCCGACAGGGTGCCAGCAACGGGGCTGGGCACCTCGACCGTAACCTTGTCGGTTTCCAGTTCGCACAGCATTTCGTCGACGGCGACGGCATCGCCGGGTTGCTTGAACCATGTGGCGACGGTGGCCTCGGTCACGGATTCGCCAAGGGTGGGGACGCGGACTTCGGTGCTCATTACTTGTTTCCTTCGATGGTCAGGGCGTCGTTCACGAGCGCCTCTTGTTGTGCTTTGTGCTGGCTGGCGAGCCCGGTGGCGGGCGACGCCGCAGCGGCGCGGCCTGCATAGACAGGGCGCGTATGCTTTGCGCCGATCCGGGTCAGGACCCACTCAAGATTTGGTTCCATGAACGACCAGGCCCCCTGATTCTTGGGCTCTTCCTGGCACCAGATCATTTCGGCATTCTTGAATCGTTCGAGTTCATTGACCGCTGATTGGGCGGGGAACGGGTAGAACTGTTCGAACCGCAGGATGTAGATATCCTTGATCCCGCGCTTGTCCCGTTCTTCCAGCAGGTCGAAATAGACTTTGCCCGAGCACATGATGACCCGCTTGATCTTGCTATCGGCCACCAGTTTGGTGTCGGAGTTACCGTGCTGGGCGTCGTCCCATAGGACCCGGTGGAAAGAAGACCCGGTCGTGAATTCTTCTTTCTTCGACACCGCCAGCTTGTGCCGCAGCAGTGATTTGGGTGTCATCAGGATGAGCGGCTTGCGGAATGTTCGGTGCAACTGACGACGCAACAGGTGGAAATAGTTGGCCGGTGTCGTGCAATTGGCCACGATCCAGTTATCGCCGCCGCACATGGTCAGGAATCTTTCCAGGCGGGCCGAAGAGTGTTCCGGACCTTGCCCTTCGTAGCCGTGCGGCAGCAGGCAGACGAGGCCGGACATGCGCAGCCATTTGCTTTCGCCCGACGAAATGAACTGATCGAACATGATCTGCGCGCCATTGGCGAAATCGCCAAACTGCGCCTCCCACAGGGTCAGCGCGTTGGGTTCGGCGAGGGAGTAGCCATATTCGAAACCAAGCACCGCGTATTCCGAGAGCATCGAGTCGATGACCTCGTAATGCGCCTGGCCTTCGCGGATATTGTTGAGCGGGTAATACCGTTCTTCGGTTTCCTGGTTCACAAGTCCTGAATGCCGTTGGCTGAACGTGCCGCGGGCCGAATCCTGCCCGGCAAGCCGCACCGGGTACCCTTCGGTCAGGAGCGAGCCGAAGGCCAGCGCCTCGCCCGTGGCCCAGTCGATCCCATCACCGGTTTCGAACATCTTGGCCTTGGCATCGAGCAGACGGGCGACGGTTTTGTGCAGCGGGAAGTTGTCAGGCGCTTTGCTAAGCGCCTTGCCCACCTCATCAAAGGTCTTTTCTTCGATGGCAGTGGCGCCGCGCTGATAATCCTCTTCCTTGCGGTCGAGATGGGACCATTTGCCATCGAGCCAGTCGGCCTTGTTCGGTTTGTAGGATTTGCCGGCCTCGAATTCTTCGTTCAGATGTGCTTGGAACGCGGCCTTCATATCCTCGATCTCGCCTTCGGGGATCAGCCCGTCTTTGACCAGCCGTTCGGTGTACAACGTCAGCGTTGTCTTCTGTTTCTTGATCTTCTTGTACATCAACGGGTTGGTGAACATTGGCTCATCGCCTTCGTTATGCCCAAACCGGCGGTAGCAGATGATATCCAGTACAACGTCCTTGTGGAATTTCTGGCGGAATTCAGTTGCCACGCGGGCGGCATGCACGACCGCCTCTGGATCGTCGCCATTGACGTGGAAAATCGGCGCCTCGACCATCAGGGCGATGTCAGTCGGGTAGGGTGATGAACGCGAAAAATGTGGCGCCGTCGTAAACCCGATCTGGTTATTGACCACGATATGCATGGTGCCGCCGGTCTTGTGACCGCGCAGGCCGGAAAGGCCGAACCCTTCGGCGACCACACCCTGACCTGCAAAAGCCGCATCGCCATGTAGCAGGATCGCCATGACCTTGGTCCGGTCCTCGTCATTCAACTGGTCTTGCTTGGCGCGGACCTTGCCCAGAACAACGGGGTTCACGGCCTCAAGGTGTGAGGGGTTTGCGGTGAGCGACAGGTGCACGGTGTTGTCGTCGAATGTGCGGTCGGAGGAGGCGCCAAGGTGGTATTTCACGTCGCCCGAGCCGTCGACATCTTCGGGCTTGAAGCTGCCGCCCTGAAATTCGTTGAAGATAGCGCGGTACGGCTTTTCCATCACGTTCGCCAGCACCGACAACCGCCCCCGGTGAGGCATGCCGATGACGATATCCTCCAGCCCCAGCTGCCCGCCGCGCTTGATGATCTGTTCCATTGCGGGGATCAGGCTTTCGCCGCCATCCAGACCGAACCGTTTCGTGCCCATGTATTTGACATGCAGGAATTTTTCGAAACCCTCGGCCTCGACAAGGCTGTTGAGGATCGCCTTGCGTCCGTTCTTGGTGAAAGCGATTTCCTTACCGTAGCCTTCGATCCGCTCTTTCAGCCAACCGGCCTCTTCGGGGTTGGAGATATGCATGTATTGCAGGGCGAAGGTGCCGCAATAAGTGCGTTGCACGATGGCGATAATCTCGTTCATCGTCGCCATTTCGAGGCCGAGGACATTGTCGATAAAGATCGGGCGGTCCATGTCGGCTGCGGTGAAGCCGTAGGAGGCCGGGTCAAGTTCGGGATGCGGGGTGTTTTCACGCATGTCCAGCGGGTCAAGATCGGCGATCAGGTGCCCCCGGATGCGATAGGCGCGGATGATCATCAGGGCGCGGATGGAGTCGAGCACGGCGGCGCGCACCTGCTCTTGAGAAAGGTCAACGCCCTTTTCTGCGGCCTTGTCCTTGATCTTTTTCCCCGCCGCCTCGGGTTCGGCGGGCCATTGGCCGTCAAGAGCGGCAGTTAGGTCATCGGCAGGGGCAGGGGGCCAGTCGGTGCGCGCCCAGCTTGGGCCGGTAGCCTCGGCCTTGGCGTCGGCGGGGGCGTCACCGAGCGAGCGGAAGAATGCTTGCCATTGCTCATCGACTGCACCCGGGTTGTCGGCGTAGCGGGCATAGAGCTGTTCGACATATTCAGCATTGTGCCCCTGCAGGAAGCTGGAGGCATGGAAGACGTCGTTAGTTGGCTGTTCGGTCATTGGAACTCGACTCCTACTCAAGCGGTCGTGAAATGCGTAGATTCGTGGGTTTGACGTGGAAATAAGGCAGCTCATTGACCTCAGTTGGGAGTGTCGCAAGGGCTGATTCAAGCGCCTCAACCTCCCAGACATCCAGCTCGCGACGTGTCCCGAAAGCGAGCCATTTAAGGCTGCGCCGACCCAAGTCCGTCTTTGATCTTGGGAGGTCAAAATATCCAAGTATTGCGTCTTCCAGACCCGGCGGTCCTGCTAGATAGCAGCGCGGGTTGGATTCGCGGACGCGATCAATATTGATGATGGCTATGGAGTGCCCGTTCAGGCGATAGCCGGGCGGAGGTCCATCAAGCTCGTAGTAATCGATGGTTTGTGCCGCCAGCATAACCGCCCCTCCTATCAAATTGAGCGGATCGAGCGCACTATCCCACTGGCTCGCAAGAACCTGAGATAGCACTGTTTCCATCGGGGCATCGGGATGCCTGACCCATCCCGCACGGGTGATCAAGAGATCGAATTGCTCCCGGTCTTCAGGGACGTCTAGGCAAAGCTCTAGGGCCGCTTTGATAGGCTCTAGTTCGGTCTCCGCTACTCCTTCGGCCCCCAGTTGGGCCGCAGCCACGATTAGCCCCAGCGCCGGCATCGGCACGAAGAACAGGCGGCTGGCGAGGGCCTCACGCCGGTTCCCCCAATGGGTATTGTGGATATTGTGGCGCCCGGGGTTCATTAATTGCCAATCGCCTCAAGTACAGCCTCGCCCAGCGTCGCGGGGCTGTCGGCCACCACAATCCCGGCGGATTTCATCGCTTCGATCTTGCTCTCGGCGTCGCCTTTGCCGCCTGCCACGATGGCACCGGCGTGGCCCATGCGGCGACCGGGAGGGGCGGTGCGACCGGCGATGAAACCGGCGACGGGCTTCCAGCGGCCTTTCTTTTTCTGCTCGGCGAGGAATTCGGCGGCTTCTTCTTCGGCGGTGCCCCCGATCTCACCGATCATGATGATCGACTGGGTTTCGTCGTCGTCGAGGAACATGTCGAGCACGTCAATATGTTCGGTCCCCTTGATCGGGTCGCCGCCGATGCCGACGGCGGTGGACTGGCCAAGGCCGCTGTCAGAGGTCTGCTTGACCGCCTCGTAGGTCAGCGTGCCGGAACGGGACACAACGCCGACCGACCCGCGCTTGTGGATATGGCCGGGCATGATGCCGATCTTGCAGGCGTCGGGCGTGATGATGCCCGGGCAGTTGGGGCCGATCAGGCGCGACGCGGAGCCTTCCAGCGCCCGCTTGACCCGCATCATGTCGAGGACCGGGATACCTTCGGTGATGCAGATGATCAGCTCCATCTCGGCATCAATCGCTTCGAGGATACTGTCCGCCGCGAAGGGTGGGGGGACGTAGATGACGGAGGCGTTCGCCTCGGTCTTCGCCTTCGCCTCGTGCACCGAGTTGTAGACGGGCAGGTCCAGATGGGTCGTACCGCCCTTGCCGGGGGTCACGCCGCCGACCATCTTGGTGCCATAGGCGATAGCCTGTTCAGAGTGGAACGTGCCCTGCGAGCCGGTGAGGCCCTGGCAGATGACTTTGGTGTTTTCGTTTACGAGAATGGCCATGCGCTTCTACTTTCTATGTTTCGGATTCGTCATATTCCTGCAGGATGAACAGTGATCCGCGGAAGATGCTTGAGATATTGAGTTGGCGTGTGACGGTCAGGGTGAACTGTTCGCCTGCGTCGGTTTCGATCAACCAGCCCGCAAGAAAGCGGGGCTCGTCGGAGAAGTCGGCCACCAGTGGCGTGTCGCCGAATTTGGCGGCCACCAGAGCGCTGGCCAGCAAAACGGCTTCATCGTCCCGCACGGTGTTACGACCGAAGCCGCAGGTTGGTTTTTCGGTCCCGGTGCTCGCGAGCACGACGATGTTGCGATTGAACGCAGAAAAGAACTCATTGTCGCCAAAACGACCCTCAGTCGCAAAGTTAGAACGCCGCATTTCTGTGCGGACAGCCAGCATATCAGGATAATTTTCGATACATATATCCATCGCTTGCAGCAGCTTGCGATTGCCGCTTCGATCAAGCGGGTTTTGAATACTTGTTGCCGATGTGCTGCTGGTCCCGACGTTTGTTTCGGCAATACCTGAACTCGTCGTCTCATCACAGGCCGAAATGAGGCCGACGCAGGCGAGAACGAGAAAGACAGATCGTGGGTAGGTAAATTTCATTTTTTGAAGAGACTTTCAGGATTGTCTGCCGAGGCGCGGGCAGATGACTTTGGTGTTTTAGTTTAAGAGGATTGCCATTGGTTAGCTCTCTTCACCACTTAAGAAATGGTAGGACTGTGCTTCTAGCGTGAGGAGGTTCGGCGGGAGCCGCGAGTCAGTTGCGCTAACCACAAAATCCTCGCCAAAGGGTATTCCAAAACCGACTTGAGCTGGTTCCACGGGGTTGCTTGTCAAATCGAGATAAAATCTCTGTTCGAAAGCGGCTGCGATCTTATCCTTTTGTGCATCCGGTGCCGCAAAAGTGACTTTGCAGACTTGCAGTCGGCTTTCCACTCGCTGGCGGTATAGCTCCAACGCCACGATCTCTGTGGGAGACACGTAGCGCTCAATTCCATCTAATCCGTTGTTTGAGGCTAGGTCCGATATACCTTGGTTTGCTGCGACGCGTTCGGCTGCAGCATATCGAGGACCGGTTTGAAGGCAAATCGACTCAAACATATCGAATGCGCGAGACGGGCTAACTGCGCTTCGCGTGTTTGATGAAGCGCTAGGCAATGCGGTTGGGTCGGATCGGGTTACGGTGCAAGACGATAAAAGAACGGAACCGATCAATGCCGCACAAGCAAAGTTAAGCACTCTCCGGGGCTCCGCCCGTTCGGACCTTGAACGCTCCCCCGGAGCGTTCATTCGCTGCGCGAAACCGGTCCTCACCCCTTGACCGCCTTCACAATCTTCTGCGCGCCATCCTTCAAATCATCCGCCGCGATCACGTCCACGTCGGAATTGTTGATGATGTCCTTGCCTTGTTGCACATTGGTCCCTTCAAGACGCACGACGAGGGGGACCTGCAGGCCGACCTCTTTCACCGCGGCGACGACGCCTTCGGCGATGACGTCGCAGCGCATGATGCCGCCGAAGATGTTGACAAGGATGCCTTTGACGTTGGGATCGGAGGTGATAATCTTGAACGCCTCGGTCACCTTTTCCTTGGTGGCCCCGCCGCCTACGTCGAGGAAGTTGGCGGGTTCGGCCCCGTAGAGCTTGATGATGTCCATCGTCGCCATGGCAAGGCCTGCGCCGTTGACCATGCAGCCGATTTCGCCGTCAAGCGCGATGTAGTTCAGGTCGAATTTCGAGGCGGCAAGTTCCTTGGGGTCCTCTTCCGTCTCATCCCGCAGGGCTGCCACATCGGCGTGGCGGTAGACGGCGTTGCCGTCGAAAGCGACCTTGGCGTCCAGCACCTTCAGGTCGCCCTTGTCGGTCACGATCAGCGGGTTGATTTCCAGCATCTCCATGTCTTTTTCGACAAAGGCTGTGTAAAGCTGGCCCATCAGTTTGACGCATTGCTTGACCTGATTGCCGGTGAGGCCCAGCGCAAAAGCGACGCGGCGCCCGTGGAAAGGCTGATAGCCGGTGGCGGGATCAACTGTGAAGTTCAGGATTTTTTCGGGGGTGCTTGCCGCGACTTCCTCGATATCCATCCCGCCTTCGGTGGAGCAGACGAAACCAATGCGGCTCGTCTGGCGATCGACGAGCAGGGCGAGATACATCTCGGTTTCGATCCCTGATCCGTCCTCGATATAGATGCGGTTGACCTGTTTGCCTGCTGGCCCGGTCTGATGCGTCACCAGCGTACGGCCGAGCATTTTCTTGGCTTCCTGCGCGGCCTCTTCCACCGATTTGGCGAGGCGGACACCGCCAGCCTCGCCGGCATCAGCCTCTTTGAACTTGCCCTTGCCGCGTCCGCCCGCGTGGATTTGCGCCTTAACCACCCAAAGCGGGCCGTCGAGTTCGCCTGCGGCGGTCTTGGCTTCTTCCGCGCGCATGACAGGGCGGCCATCGGAAACGGGAGCCCCGTAGCTGCGCAAAAGGGCTTTGGCCTGATATTCGTGGATGTTCATGAGGACTGGTCCAATATGGCTGCGGTTTCATCCACTTAGAGCACAAGGAATCAAGGGATTCTAACCCAAATATCCGTGAAGTCGGGATATTCGAACATTTGTGATCACACTTTTTCATCGTGTGATCACAAATATCGATTGTGAGCGTCTCGCCGCCGATTTTGGAAGGTTTGAAGAGATTCGCAAAGCTGATAGGCAGGGGCGGATGAGTGTAGCAGACCCAACATGGTCCGTGGTCGCGACCGTGGACGAGCCGCCAGCGCTGTTGCAGGCGTTTGTGGCCTGGCATTTGTCATTGGGCGCATCGGAAGTTTTTTTATATTTTGACCGGCCTGATGATCCGGCGATATCGCTGTTGGCCGGGCTGCCACAAGTGGTTGTGGTGCGATGTGATGAGGCCCATTGGCTGCAGTTGGATCGCCGTCGTCCCTTCAAGCAAGAGGTGCGGCAGGCCCGCAATGCCACGCTGGCCTATGGACAGACACGCAGCGATTGGATTCTGCATATCGACGCTGATGAGTTTCTGTGGCCGTCTCAACCGGTCGCCGACTGTCTTGCAGGCGCTGCGGTCGAGACCGATTGCCTAACGGTACCGGTGGCCGAACGCATGTTTGTTGCCGGAGCCGAGAGCGACAGCATCTTTTCCGGTGTGTTCCGCCGCCCGTTCAGTTCTGACATGAACGATGGCAGCGCGGTTTTCGGGATCAGGAACGGGCCGACATTGCGCGGTTTGACCGGCCACACGATTGGCAAGGCGTTCAGCCGGTCCGGACGGGGCCTCGATATCTCCATCCACCGTCCGCGCCTAGGACAGGGTTCAGAGGCGGAGCTGATTTCGGCCCGTGCGCAAGGGCTGGAGTTACTCCATTTTGAAGGGCTGACTCCGCTGCACTGGATCTACAAGCTGGTCAGGATGGCAAAGGTGATCGCTTTTCATAACGGTCTGGTTGCGCCGCCGCATCGACAACAGCAGATGGAAAGCGTTCTGGCGGACCCCAAAGGCGCGTTGGAGTTGCACGATCTGCTAAAGGTCGCGGATGTGGCTTTGCTGGATGCTTTGGACAATCACGGGTTAGCGTTGCGCGCAGGGTTCGACCCTGCGGACGCGATGCGGACCTGCTTTGCCGGTGCATTGCCTGATCTGTCGGCCGATGCTTTGGACGCATGGCTATGGGCCGAACGGGGTGAGCTGTTGCACCGGCGTGGATTTTCGTGACTTCAAAGCAGCTAAACGGGTGCTGGTTTCGGCGCTCTAATTCAGAGTGAAGGCGAATAGCGCAAAGTTACCCCCTGTGACACGGTCGAACTGTGTCATGGCATCGCCGGTCGCCAGCGGTCCGCGCTCCATGTAGGGGGCCAGATCAGAGCCTGCGATCACGCCAATCACATCAAGGGCAGATGGGTTTTCCAGCCATTTGTTGAGGTTGATCCCAACCTGGTCGCCGGTCCGCCAGTGGGGGATCAAAAGCTCGCCTTCAAGCACCATCGACGCTTCGGTCAGAACGGCCTGCCAGGCGCTGTCGATATTGTCGGGAAAAAGCAAGCCGAGCGCGCTGTCCTGCATAACGTTGGGGATGAACTCCATATTATTGTCGGTTTCGGCGCGAACCCGTTCCCAGAAGACCAGATTATGGCTGATCACCGCCCGAAAATCATCAAGCGCGGCACGGGTATGGGTTGGGTCCGGTTCCTGTTCCAGCACGCCAAGCACGATTGTGATCAGGTCTGCCAGTTCTTCGTCCTGTGGCGACATGAACATCATCGGCGCGGGGCCGTTACGCAATTCTGCGATGGTGGCGGCATTTGTCTGGACCTTGGCGATGATATCGGTAGGGTCGAATGCCATCACCATTTCGGCCGTGCCTGAGAAGACGTGGGTATAGGCCTGGAGCCACGCGGCGTCCGAGGTATCAAAAGTCACGGTTGGCGCACCACCGGCGGCCGCAAAGGCGTCGAGCGTGTCCTGCACTTGCCACCGGCTGACGAAAAGCGGGACCATGACAGGCAGCAGATCCTCGTTTTCATCGCGGATACCGTTGGCGTTGATGTCGAACCAGATCTGGTTGAGGTCCAGTGTGACCGCGACGTCGTCAGTGTCCGTGATGGGCGAGAGTGCCTGTTGTGCCTGATCCATGCTTGTCCCGATCTGTTGGAACAGGTTGGTGATCACGCCTGGTGTGAAGGGATCGGGGTTAGGGTTGAAGTTCAGTTCGGTGCTGAGCCCCGGAATACCCATGTCGAGGTCGTTCAGGCCGACACGGTAGCGTTCTTGAAATGTGGCTTCGATCCCTTGCAGGAACAGTGCGCCGCCGAGGACAAAGCGGTCGGACGGCGTCGGGTTTTCGATGTCAGACAGTGCGGCCACCGTTCCGGTGATGCCAAGCTCACTGAATTGAGCGCTGTAATCCTGGGCAGTGGCGGCTTGGGCGGCAAGGGCAAGGCCTGATGCAATGATCAGTGAGGGAATGGGTTTTGGCATATCTGGCTCCATATGAACATATTATTGAACATAGTTCACGAATTTGCAAATGGGAAGAGGGTTACATGATTTTTTGCGGAGCGCGGCAAGAAAAAGGGCGCCCCACAGGTGAGCGCCCTCTCAAAATAGTGGATTGATCGAGGTTTAGCCCAGGCTGCTGTCGATCCCTTTGCAGGCCTCGACCAGACCTTTGACCGCGTCGACAGATTTGTCGAACATGGCCTGTTCGTCCTTGTTCATCTTGATTTCGACCACGCGTTCGATGCCGCCAGCGCCGATGATGGTCGGCACGCCGACATAGAAACCATCAAGCCCATATGCCCCCTCGACATGGGCAGCACAGGGCAGAAGCCGCTTTTGGTCTTTCAGATATGCTTCGGCCATTTCGATGGCGGATGTGGCGGGCGCGTAGAAGGCGGAACCGGTTTTCAGCAGGCCCACGATTTCGGCACCGCCGTCACGGGTCCGCTGCACGATGGCATCCAGTTTTTCCTGTGTGGTCCAACCCATTTGCACCAGATCGGGCAGGGGAATACCGGCGACGGTGGAATAGCGTGTCAGAGGCACCATCGTGTCGCCGTGGCCGCCCAGAACAAAGGCGGTGACGTCGCGCATTGATACTTCAAATTCTTCGGCAAGGAAGTGACGGAAGCGGGCACTATCCAGCACACCAGCCATGCCGCAAACCTTTTCATGGGGCAGGCCCGAGAATTCGCGCAGTGCCCAGACCATCGCGTCAAGCGGGTTGGTGATACAGATGACAAAGGCATTGGGGGCGTGGGCGGCGATGCCTTCGCCAACGGACTTCATCACTTTGAGGTTGATACCCAGAAGATCGTCGCGTGACATGCCGGGCTTGCGCGGTACACCTGCGGTCACAATGCAGACATCGGCGCCTGCGATATCAGCATAGTCATTGGTGCCCTTGAAGCTTCCGTCGAACTTGGCCGCGGGACCGGATTCGGCGATATCAAGCGCTTTGCCCTGCGGGATGCCTTCGGCGATGTCGAAAAGAATGACGTCGCCGAGTTCTTTGACAGCGGCAAGGTGCGCAAGCGTGCCGCCAATCTGTCCGGCACCGATAAGGGCAATTTTGGGTCTGGCCATGGGATCAAATCCTGTCCTGGTTGGTTTGGCCGTGTGCCTAGTCTTTTGACGCCGCAGGTGCAAGTCTAGGACAGAAAGGTGTGATCAAAAGGGACGCCCGGTGGAAGGGACAGCATTCTGGTTGGCGGCCCTCGTGGCAGCGGTCTTTATCGGGTTGGGTAAAGGTGGGGTGCCGGTGATCACGGCGCTCGCGGTCCCGGTGCTGGCGTTGGTCATTTCGCCCGTTGCAGCGGCAGGGCTGCTGTTGCCGGTTTTTATCGTTTCGGATGTTTTCGGGTTGATTGCCTATCGCAAGTTATTCGATTGGCCGGTCCTGCGGATCATGATGGTGGCCATGCCGCCAGGTGTTCTGATCGGCTACTTGACCGTCAATATCGTCTCGGAAGGATTGATCACCCTGCTGCTGGGTCTGATTGGCGCGGTCTTTGCCCTAAGTTTGATGTTACGTCGCCCAGCAGATGGCCCCCCGCGCAAACCGCGCTGGCGACCGGGGCTGTTCTGGGGGACGATTACGGGGTTTACCAGTTTTGTCAGCCATTCGGGGGCCGTGCCTTATCAGGTCTTCACCTTGCCGCTGCGCATGCCCAAGATTGCGTTTGTCGGTACGGTGACCGTCGCCTTTGCCTATATCAACGTCATCAAACTGATCCCGTACTATCTGTTGGGGCAGTTGAGTGTCACGAACCTGAAAACGGCAGGGATCCTAATGGTCCCCGCCGCCGTGGCTGTATTGGCCGGTGTGCGATTGGTGCGTATCGTGCCAGAGAAACTGTTTTTCCGGCTCGTGATCTGGGCACTATTGCTGTTGTCCCTGAAATTGATCTGGGACGGGCTTCAGCAGATGTGGCTTCAGGTGCCCTGATCGGTATTTGGCAACGCCTCTGCCACTTGCTGAAACGACTGGCCTGCAGCGACAAGGCAGCTGGGGCCACCGGGCCGCGTGACCACAATGGTCCAACTGCCTGTTTCGGTGGAGGCAAAAACCTCAACCACTGAATTGTCGCTGCCAAGACCGATGGATTGGCGGCTTTCGCCATAGTTTGCAGCGAGCCGTTCAACAACGGCGGCATGTGGCGCGCAATTGCGCGACTGGGCATTGGCATGGTTGGCGGCCAGCATCATGGCGCCGATCCCAAAGGACATCAGAAATAGATTACGCTTCATTTGGTTCACCTTTCTGCGAGAGACGATGACCGCGGCTGATCGTCCGTCGCAGTCGGTAAGTGGAACAAATTTGCGATTAACTTGCCGCAAATTGGTTAATACACCGTGACGGTGGGGTGTTTGCTGCGATGCGGCATTTTCCGGTTGAATGATTTGCCAAATTCAGGCCATGTTCACGCAACAATATTGCGAGGAAGATTCGATGCATGACCGCCCATATCGCTCGGCCCTGTACATTCCCGGCTCAAAGGATCGTGCGCTGGACAAGGCGCGCGGGCTGCCGGTCGATGTGATCCTATTTGACCTTGAAGATGCGGTTGCCCCCGATGCCAAGGTCGCGGCCCGCGATACGCTGAACAGCGCTTTGGCCGATGGTGGATACGGATCGCGGCTGCGGATTGTGCGGATCAATGGGCTGGACACCGAATGGGGTGCCGCTGATGCCGCAGCCGTTGCTGCAATGGATTGCGACGGTGTCTTGCTGCCTAAAGTCAACAGTCCGGCTGATGTCGATGCCTTGGCCGCGCTTGTTCCGGATTTGCCGATCTGGGCCATGATCGAAACTCCGCAAGGGGTGCTAAATGCGCCGAGCATTGCTGCCCATCCCCGGATGGCGGGGTTTGTGCTTGGTACCAATGACCTGGCCAAAGACCTGAATTCACGCGGGCGCGCAGCGTTGATGACGTCGCTGCAGATTTGCCTGTTGGCTGCCAAGGTGGCAGGCATCGTCGCGTTGGATGGCGTCTACAACGCCTTCAAGGATGAAGAGGGGCTGCGCGCCGAATGTGCCGAAGGCCGCGACATGGGTTTTGACGGAAAAACACTGATACATCCTGCTCAAGTGGCGATTGCCAACGCCGCATTTGGCCCGACCGAGGATGAGATTGATCTGGCGAAACGCCAGATAGCCGCGTTCGAAGCGGCCGAGGCCGAAGGGCAGGGTGTGGCGGTGGTGGATGGCCGCATCGTCGAGAACTTGCATATTGTCACCGCGCGGGCGACCTTGGCCAAAGCCGAAGCCATCGCCGCATTGGAGAGTGCATGAACCTTTTGATCGCTGGTGTTGCCCTGTGGTGGGCGGCGCATTTGTTCAACCGTATTGCACCGGATCCACGGGCACGTCTGGGGGAGCCGGGCAAGGGGCTGGTCGCGCTGCTGTTGGTCGGCAGCATTATCCTGATGGTGATCGGCTATCGCTCGGCCGAGGGGGCTTTCTACTGGGGCCGTGATCCGATGTGGGTTGGCATCAACAATATCCTGATGGTGATTGCGTTCTACTTCTATGCCGCCAGCGGGGCAAAGGGTGCCAAGATCTGGCTAGGCACCAAGGTGCGTCATCCGCAACTGACCGGGTTTTCGATCTGGGCCGTCGCGCACCTGTTGGTGAATGGTGATACGCCGTCCTTTGTCCTGTTCGGTGGCCTGCTGATCTGGGCGATTATCGAGATTTTGCTGATCAATGCGCAGGAGGGGCCATGGACCCCACCACCCCGCGCGCCTTTCAAGAAAGAGATTGTCGCGATCGTGGTGACCATCGTGGTCGTCGTGGTTGTGATGGGAATTCACTATTGGCTGGGCGTGCCGCCCTGGGGATGACATGACCAAGATTTACCGTTTGCTAACTGAGGATGACACATCTGCCTTCTGCCACAAGGTTTCCGAAGCCTTGTCGCAGGGCTGGGATTTATATGGTGATCCCACTTATGCTTTTGACCACGCCAATGGTGTGATGCGCTGTGGTCAGGCGGTGACTAAGGATGTGGATGTGCCCTATTCCAAAGACATGAAGCTGGGCCAGCAATGACCAAGACCAATCCGGGCCGGTTTTTTGAAGACTACGCCGTTGGCGATGTGATCACCCATGCGGTGCCGCGGACCATTTCCGGTGGTGAGCGGGCGATGTATCACGCGCTATACCCGGCGCGGGGTGCTTTGTATTCATCTGATGAATTTGCGCGAGCCTGCGGGCTGCCTGCCTCACCGGTGGACGATCTGATCACGTTTCACACTGTGTTTGGCAAAACGGTGCCCGATGTATCCCTGAACGCGGTGGCCAATCTAGGCTACGCGGATGGCCGCTGGCTCGCGCCGGTTTATCCGGGCGATACCCTCACATCGGTTTCCGAGGTCGTCGGGGTCAAGCAGAACTCCAACGGAAAGTCGGGCGTGGTCTGGGTGCGGACCACAGGGCGCAATCAGCATGGGCAGGATGTACTAAGCTACGTGCGTTGGGTGATGGTGCGCAAGCGCGGTGACAGGGCGGCGCCCGAGGCGATCATTCCCGACCTGCCCAAGGCGGTGGACGCCGCGGATCTGGTGGTCCCGGCAGGTCTTTCATTTGACAATTACGATTTTGCCTTGGCCGGAGAGCCGCACCGGTTACAGGACTATACCGTTGGCGAAATCATTGATCACGTGGATGGTGCGACCATCGAAGAGGCCGAACACATGCTGGCCACGCGGCTTTGGCAGAACACGGCCAAGGTGCATTTTGACGCGACCAACCGCGAAGACGGGAAGCGGCTGATCTATGGGGGGCATGTGATCTCTCTCGCTCGCGCGTTGTCATTCAATGGGCTGGCGAACGCCCAGATGATCGTCGCGTTGAACGGCGGTGCGCATGCTAACCCCTGTTTCGCCGGTGATACCGTGCGGGCGTGGTCCGAAGTGTTGGAGATAGCGCAGACAGACGCACCCGGCGTTGGTGCGATCCGTTTGCGTCTGGTTGCGACAAAAGGGGAAGCGGGTCACTTGCGCGATGAGAATGGCAAATACCTGCCTGAGGTTCTCCTCGACCTCGATTATTGGGCGCTGATGCCTGTTTAGAAGGATTGTGGCGGGCGAGGGCATTGGTGTGTAGGTTAATGCTATGCGCGCCGTCCTCATCGCCAGCCTGACCAGTTTTGCAGCACCTTTGGATGCCTGCGAGGTGGCGCTGATGCTGGCCGTCGACGTGTCAGGGTCTGTCGATAATGAAGAGTACCGGGTGCAGGCGGATGGCTTGGCTGCGGCACTTCTGGATGGCACGGTCATGGCCGCGCTGATCGAGGGCAAGGTTGAGTTGGCTATGATGCAATGGACAGGGTCGGGCCGACAAGCAGTCGTAATAAACTGGACGGCGATGACAGGCGAAGAAGAGGTGCTGGCCTTTGCCGATCAAGTTGCCGTTCAGCGACGTCTTTGGCGGGATTACTCAACCGCGGTCGGGGAGGCCATGGCACTGTCGCTCGATTATTTTGGTGCCGTGCCTGAATGCAAACGGCATGTCATTGATATTTCGGGCGACGGCGAAAGCAACGAAGGGCGATTGCCGCGTTCGGTCTGGGTGGACTTGGCGAAGTCGAATGTAACGGTAAATGCGCTGGTCATTGAAGAAAGCGAGCCGGGTTTGACCGCTTATTTCGAGAACGAAGTCATCACGGGACCCGGGGCGTTTGCTGTGACCGCAATGACCTTTGATGACTATCCGGAGCAGATTATTCGAAAACTATACCGGGAACTGACGCAGGCGGTTGCTGGTCTCGACTTGCCCTAGGTGTTTGATCCCACGGTTCGATGGCTTCGTTATTACTCCATTGTAACGTGATCGAAGGTCTTGATTGATCCGGATTATTGCGCCTTGATACGATCATGAAAATTTACAGCCTGCTTCTTTTGTCATTCCTGCCCCTGTCGGCTTTGGCACAATCCTGCGACCCCTCAACAGATGCGGATATCCCGGTGTTTGAAGAGGCAAAGACAGCATTTCTCAGAACTGATTATCGGGCGTTTGCGAATTTAGTTGATGACTACATCCCGACGATGGATGCTCAGTTCAAAGGCTTGTTTGGACCGCTTGATGCATTCGAGCCGCAGGGATATGACCGGTGTCGCACCATCCTGCAACGGCGCGAACAACCGGCGTTTTATCAGGAAATCGTGCTTTACTTTCCGAAAGGCAGCGCCGTGCCACTTGCATTGCACCTTACCGCGGCCGAGGTCGATGGCGAGATCCGGATGCTGGAATTCACTTACAACACCTCCATTAGTACCGTTCTGGACAAGCTGCGCTAGTCTTGGACCATGTTGGAACGTGTTCGCGAAAGGGTGCATCGTAGTCAATCTGAAAGAGTGTTTCTGGAAGCGCAACGCGCGCTGATGCAGCAACCCCGGATAACGCTCGGATTAGTCGGGTGCTATGTCGTTGCTGGGCTTTTGTTTCTGATACCAGCGGCGATTTTCGGGTTGGCGATCTGGCTGTTGTTTTGGCAGTCGCAGAATATGTTCGCCATTTTGAGTGGCCTTGTGCTGCTGTGGATTACCTATGTGTTGATACCGCGCCCAAGCAAACACGACGCACTGACATTCGGGCGCGATGAAATGCCTGAACTGATGCGTCTTGTGGATGCGGTTGCCGATGCGTTGGATGCACCAGTGCCGGACGGGCTGTCGTTTGACTATCAAATTAACGCATCGGCATGGACCGTTGGGCTGGTTCGCCGTCGGCATTTTCTGCAGATCGGTGTGCCGCTCTGGCGGTTGTACGAACCACAGCAGCGGGTGGCTTTGATCGCGCATGAACTGGCGCATTTCGTGAATGGCGACCCGGCACGCGGCGGTTTTGTTGGCGGCGCGCTGCATGCGGTGGAGCGTTGGGACTTCCTGTTGCGGCCTGATGCGGATGATCCTTTGGGGCGGGATCTGGTTGGCATGGTAGCCGAACTTTTGCAGTGGCTGTTGATCCTGCCCGTTCTTGGTCTGGGACGTCTACTGGTATTGCTGCAGTTCAATCGGTCGCAGCGTGCCGAATATCTGGCTGATGGTCTGGCGGCACAGGTTGCGGGACGCGATGCACTTGTCTCGGGCCTGCGGCAGTTGGCGCTGACACCCATCGCGGACCGGGCGATTTTCCAGCTCTATCCCTTTGACCGCGACCAGAACGCCCGCGTCTTCGATGTGATGATTGGGGCCGTGCAGAACGCTACAATGGAGGAGCGCGCCACACTGGAAGCTGAGGCGGACAAGGAAAAGGCACGGGTGGATGCCAGTCATCCGCCCACCAGTTATCGCATGGCCTTTCTGGAGCTGATGGAACCGTCCGCCCCAAAGGTGAAAGCAACTGATTTCGACTTTGACCTTATCGCGGCCGAGATGCAGGCAGAGGCTGACCGTCAGGGAAAGCGTTTGATGCAGTTGCACGAGGTGCAGTGATTTGTGATCACGAAAAAAATTCCTGTGATCACAAATTGAAGAAACGTGATCCAACGCGTCGTTTTTTCACAGTTTATCTACTTTCGTCTGCGTGACTCTGGCAGCGGAATGGTGCAAAACGAACCAAAGGCGCTGTGATCGGCAGCAATAGCCACCGAAGGGAACACACATGGCAGACGTGAACAGGGGCAATCGCCCTCTCTCACCCCACCTGACAATCTATCGTCCACAATTGACGTCGATGACCTCCATTTTCGTCCGGCTTACGGGCAACGCCCTGATTGTGGCCGCGTTGATGATCGTCTGGTGGTTCATAGCAGCTGCGACTGGCCCTGAAGCCTTTGCGCGGGCCAACGGATTTGTCACAAGCTGGTTTGGCGATCTGGTCATGTTCCTGTCTGTCTGGGCGCTATGGTATCACATGTTTGGCGGCATCCGGCATCTGATCTGGGACAGTGGCCATATGCTTGAGGTTGATCAGTCCGAGACAGCCGGTCTGGTAATGATCATCGCCTCGGTTCTGTTCACGATCTTCACCGCAGTCGTATTGTAAGGGGCGCAACAATGGCATTTTTGACTGACCGTAAACGCGCCGAAGGGCTGGGTTCTGCCAAAACCGGAACCGATCATCACTGGCACATGATGGTGACATCAGTTGCCCTTGTCGGCCTGATCCCATTGTTTATCTTCACGTTTGGAGCCGTGCTCGGATCACCTTATGAAGAGGTTATCGCTTACTATCAGCGCCCATTCCCTGCGATCATCGCTGCGCTGACCATGCTGGTGGGCTTCATCCACTTTCGCAAAGGTGTACAAACCCTCATCGAGGACTATGTGCATGGTTTCGCCCGCAAGGCGCTGATCATCGCAATGATCTGCCTGTCCTATTCTGCTGCTGCCATTGCGATTTTCGCAATCGTGCGCATCGCCCTTTGATTTCCCGGAGCATCGAGTAATGGCTGCATACGAATACGAAACGCATACCTATGACGCGATTGTTGTGGGGGCGGGCGGCGCTGGGCTGCGGGCCACGCTGGGTCTGGCAGAGCAGGGGTTGCGCACGGCCTGCATTACCAAGGTTTTCCCAACCCGGTCTCATACCGTTGCCGCGCAGGGCGGCATTGCCGCGTCGCTGGGCAATATGGGCCCCGACAGCTGGCAGTGGCATATGTATGACACCGTGAAAGGGTCCGACTGGCTGGGTGATACCGACGCGATGGAATATCTGGCCCGCGAGGCCCCCAAGGCGGTTTATGAGCTGGAGCACTACGGCGTCCCATTTTCGCGCACCGAAGAAGGCAAGATTTATCAGCGCCCGTTTGGCGGCCACACCACTGAATTTGGCGAAGGCCCCCCGGTGCAGCGTACCTGCGCCGCCGCAGACCGGACGGGCCACGCAATCCTGCACACGCTTTATGGTCAGTCGCTGAAACAGCAGGCGGAGTTCTATATCGAATACTTCGCCCTGGATCTGATCATGTCGGATGATGGCATCTGTCAGGGTGTCATTGCGTGGAAGCTTGATGACGGCACGATGCATGTGTTCAACGCCAAGACGGTTGTGTTGGCCACAGGCGGCTATGGCCGGGCCTATTTCTCTGCGACATCCGCCCATACCTGCACCGGCGATGGTGGCGGCATGGTCGCGCGTCAGGGGCTTCCCTTGCAGGACATGGAATTCGTGCAGTTCCATCCCACCGGCATCTACGGTGCGGGCTGCCTGATCACCGAAGGCGCGCGCGGTGAAGGTGGCTACCTGACGAACAGCGAGGGCGAGCGTTTCATGGAACGCTATGCGCCCAACTACAAGGACCTCGCCCCGCGCGACTATGTCAGCCGCTGTATGACGATGGAAATCCGTGAGGGTCGCGGTGTGGGGGCGAATGGTGATCACATTCACCTGAACCTGAACCACCTGCCGAAAGAGGCTTTGGCAGAACGGTTACCCGGCATCTCCGAATCGGCCCGTATCTTTGCGGGCGTTGATGTGACCAAGCAACCGATCCCGGTGCTGCCAACCGTGCATTACAATATGGGCGGCATTCCGACGAATTATCACGGCGAGGTTCTCAACCCCACCAAGAAAGACCCCAATCGCGTGGTTCCCGGTCTGATGGCTGTAGGTGAGGCTGGCTGCGCCTCGGTCCATGGGGCGAACCGGCTTGGGTCGAACAGCCTGATTGACCTTGTGGTCTTTGGCCGTGCGGCTGCCATCCAGGCGGGCAAGGTTGTCGATCGCGAGGCATCAAACCCGACACTGAATCAGGCGTCCATTGACGCATGTTTTGACCGGTTCGATGGGCTGCGCCATGCAGATGGCACAACCGGCACGGCAGAGCTGCGTCTCGAAATGCAGAGGGCCATGCAGGAAGATGCCGCCGTATTCCGGACCGACAAGACGCTGGGCGAGGGTGTCAAGAAGATGACAGACATTGCAGGCAAGATGGACGATCTGAAGGTGACGGATCGCAGCCTTGTCTGGAACAGCGATCTGATGGAAACGCTGGAACTGACGAACCTGATGCCCAATGCGCTGGCCACAATCGTCAGTGCCGAGGCGCGCAAGGAAAGCCGTGGCGCCCACGCGCACGAGGATTATGCCAAACGGGATGACGAAAAATGGCGGGTGCATACCATCGCGAATGTCGATGGCGGCAAGGTCAAGCTCAGCTATCGGCCAGTTATCACCGATCCGCTGACGACAGAGGCGCAGGGGGGGATCAACGCTGATAAGATTGCTCCAAAAGAAAGGACATTCTGATGCGTTTCCCCCTGCTGATGGCCGCCGGTCTCACTATACTGGCCGCCTGCACCGAGGTTTCTGGCGAGGCTGATCGCGTAGCACGCGACACGGCCAAAGGCGTAGTCAATGGAGTTCTGGAAAATCGCTTTCCCGGAACCAACACAGCATTGCTGACCGATTGCATCATCGACAATGCCAGCATCACCGAGGTCTATCAGATCGCCGAAGCTGCGGTTCTGGGGCCGACACCGCAGACATCCAACCTGATCCTCGACATCGCGCGGCGGCCCGATACACTTGGCTGCGCTGCCGACAACGCGCTGGGCGCATTTCTGTTGGGAGCCGGATGATGCATCGCTGGTCGTTGGTTGCTTTGGCGATATCGGTTTCGGCCTGTACGCCACCAACACCTGAACAAGCGGCACAGCGCTGCGAAGAACGCGCGCGGGCCGCTCAGGCACCCGAGGTCGGTGTGACGATCGGGGCCAGCAGCGATGGCGGGCCATTTGCCAGCGGCAATATCAGCCTCAGCGGTGACCTGCTGCGCGGTCGTGACCCATTGGAGGTCTACGAGACTTGTGTCATCCAAATGACCGGGCAGCCGCCGATCAGACCGCCACGGTTGCGGGCACTTTAAGGATTTCGGGGCAAGTCTGCTCCAGACGTAAGGAATACGAGAATGGTACAGCTGACACTTCCCAAGAACTCCCGCATGACGGTTGGCAAGACCTGGCCAAAGCCGGAGGGGGCAACAAATCTGCGTAAGGTTCAGATTTATCGTTGGAACCCCGATGACGGCAAGAACCCGTCGCTGGATACTTATTTCGTGGACATGGATACCTGCGGACCCATGGTTCTGGACGCGCTGATCAAGATCAAGAACGAGATTGATCCGACCCTGACCTTCCGCCGGTCCTGTCGCGAAGGCATCTGCGGGTCCTGTGCGATGAATATCGACGGTATCAACACGCTGGCCTGCATCTACGGCATGGACGAGATCAAGGGTGATGTGAAGATTTACCCGCTGCCGCATATGCCAGTGGTCAAGGATCTGATCCCTGATCTGACCCATTTCTATGCGCAGCACGCATCAATCATGCCGTGGCTGGAAACCAAGACGAACCGCCCGGCCAAGGAATGGAAGCAATCCATTGAAGACCGCAAGAAGCTGGATGGGCTTTATGAATGCGTGATGTGTGCATCCTGTTCGACATCCTGCCCGTCCTATTGGTGGAACGGGGACCGCTATCTTGGACCAGCGGCCTTGCTGCATGCCTATCGCTGGATCATCGACAGCCGTGACGAGGCGACGGGAGAGCGGTTGGATGAATTGGAAGATCCATTCAAGCTCTACCGTTGCCACACCATCATGAACTGCGCCAAGACCTGCCCGAAGGGTCTGAACCCAGCCAAGGCGATCGCGCATATCAAAAAGATGATGGTCGAGCGGGTCGTCTAAAAAGCAAGTGTGACAGAAGCAAGCGCCGCCCTTGGGGCGGCGTCTTTATTTGGGACTAACAGTAGCGTTCCGGTGCACGCGATTGGCTTTCGCTGTAGCGATCACCCCAAGCCCAACCGACTGGCAGGATTGCGGCGATCTTGGCCATCAGATCGGGCGCCATGTCAATTGCATCCGCCCCTTGCCAGTCTGAAATGTGATTGGCTGTTCTACTGCCGGGTATCGGAATAATGTGATCGCCCTGCGCCAGTATCCAGGCCAATGCCAGCGCTGCGGGGGCCACTCCATATTCATTCGCCAACATATGAAATGCCTGCGCCCGTTTTTTGTTATGCGGCCAGTTGTCCGGCTGAAATCGTGGCATCTGCGCGCGAAACTGGCCAAAATCCGGGTGATCAGGGTCGATGATCGTTCGACCGAAGACACCCCGCGCCAGCGGAGAGAATGCGACAAAAGCAACACCCAAACGCGCACATTCCTGCAACAAGCCGAGCTCAGGCTGGCGCGTCCAAAGCGAGTATTCGTTTTGAACGGCCCGCACAGGCGTGACTGCATGCGCCCGGCGAAGCGTCGTTGGTGACACTTCAGACATCCCCCAACCGCCGATCTTTCCCTTGTCGATCAGACGTCCCATAAGGCCCGCGACATCTTCTACCGGGACGGCCTGTTCGCGGCGATGGATATAGAACAGATCGACGTGATCTGTGCCAAGGCGTTGGAGCGAGCGATCCAACTCGGCCTCAAGATAGGCCGGGTCGTTGTTTACGGGGTGATCCGGGTCGCGCTGGATGCCTGCCTTGGTCGCGATGATGGGCGTTTTGCCGGTGGCGGCGATCCATCTGCCAACAACCTGCTCCGATATATGCGGCCCATAGATATTGGCCGTATCGAAATGGGTCAGTCCAATGTCCCAGGCCGTGTTGAGGGCTGCAAAGCTTTCTGCCTCAATCGTTGGGCCCGAAAGGCCACCAAAGGACATACAGCCAAGGCCAATGGCTCCAACCTGCGGTCCGGTTGATCCTAACTGGCGCTTTTTCATGCAAATGCTGCCTGCAGCGCGATTTCAACCATGTCACCAAAAGACCGTTCACGATCTTTAGCCAGTAATGCTTCATGCGTGATCAGGTGATCGCTCACCGTCAACACGGCAAGCGCCCGACGACCGTGTCGGGCTGCAAGATTGTAAAGCTCTGCCGCCTCCATTTCGACACCCAAGATTCCATGGCGCATCATCTGCTCATTCAAATCGGGCCGTTCGTCGTAAAAAACATCCGAAGAATAAATGCCACCCACATGGGTTTGCACGCCCTTGTCGGTCGCAGCCTTATGTGCGGCAGCCAAGAGGCCATAGTCAGCGCAGGGCGCGAAATTCAGTTCCTTGAAAATCCCGCGCGATGGTGTGGACAGGGTGGATGCGGTCATCGCAAGGATCACGTCGCGAATACCCACATGGTCTTGCATGCCACCGCAGGACCCAATCCGTATCAGGGTTTGGGCGTTATAGTCTGAGATCAGTTCATTGGCGTAGATCGACAGGGACGGCATGCCCATACCCGACCCCTGGATCGTTACCGGGTGTCCGTTCCACGTGCCGGTGAAACCCAGCATGCCGCGCACCTCGTTGATGCAACGGACCCCCTGCAAAAAGGTCTCGGCGGCCCACTTGGCCCGATAGGGATCGCCGGGCATAAGAACAGTGGGGGCGATATCGCCCTTTTTTGCGCCAATGTGGATGGTCATGGTCGGGTCCTCTCGATTTTGACCCTACCTTAGGCCGGGGAAATCAAAAGGTGGAGTAGCCAGCAAGCGCTGCAGCCACATTCATTTGGCTGCAGCACCAAGCAAAGGTTTAGATTTCCATATCGTCCGGGGATTTTCCCGCTGCGATTGCTGACTTGAACCATTCCGGTTGGCGTCCCTTGCCGGTCCAGGTTTGATCCTTGTCATCGGGATTCCGGTATTTTGGCTTTGATACCGTTTTCGGGCCGGTCTTGGCCTTGCGAGTCTTGGCCTTTACTGGGGCATCACTCGTGATCTCCGCCAGGCTGAACCCATGGGCCGCGGCGGCTTTCTCTGCTGCGGCAAGGGCAGCTTTCTTTTCCTTTACACTGATTTTGGCGAGTGCCTTTTCCACGTCTGATTTGAGCTTTTCAAGCTCCTTTCGGGTCATGGATTTCAGATCAGGTTTCATCTCAGTCTCCAGTCTTTAACTGAGTGTGGACTTAGCAGCCGAGATTAGTGACCGCAGCCCAAATCGGTAGGCTGTTGTACTAAAGTGCAAAAACAGGAGATCTTTTGCCTATTCGGCCGCCACCGAGCGTGGATCAACAAGAGAAACTATATCACTCATGATCCTGTTTAGTTCAAAGTCTTTCGGAGTATAGACCTTTGCAACACCCATGGCACGCAATTCTGCGGCATCGTCGTCGGGAATGATTCCACCAGCAATTACCGGAATATGACTGATTCCGGCGGCATTCAGTTTCGCCATCACATCGCGCACCAACGGAATATGCGAACCCGAAAGAATGGATAGCCCGATCACATGGGCGTTGTCATTCAATGCGGCCTCTACAATTTCGTCCGGCGTTAGCCGAATACCTTCGTAAGAGATGTCTATGCCGCAATCGCGGGCGCGTGTTGCGATTTGCTCGGCCCCGTTTGAATGCCCGTCCAAACCGGGTTTGCCCACGAGAAACTTCAACCGACGTCCGAGTGCGGTACTGACAAGATCAACCTGCTCACGCAGATCATCAAGTCCTTCGGTCCGGTTGGATGGATTGCTGCTGACGCCGGTGGGCGCGCGGTATTGACCAAAGACAGATCGGATCACATCTGCCCATTCCCCCGTTGTGACACCAGCTTTGGCGCAGGCAATAGACGACGGCATGATGTTGCTTCCGTCCTGGGCAGCCTGGCGCAGGTCTGTCAGCGCTTTGACAACGGCCTCACCATCCCGATCCGCTTTCCATTCACGCAGGCGACGCAATTGGTCGGCTTCGGCCTTGGGGTCAGATGTCATAATGGCATCCTCACCAGCAGTTAGTGGTGATGGTTCGCCACTTTGCCATTTGTTCACGCCGACCACTGTGGTTTCGCCGTTTTCAATGGCATTGATCCGGGCTGCATTACTTTCGACAAGGCGCGACTTCATATAGGCGATCGCCCCTACCGCACCGCCCATACCATCAATCTGCGCCAATTCTGCGCGCGCACCCTCTTTCAAGGCAGTGACTTTGCTGTCAATAGCCGGGTTGCCGTCAAACAGATCGTCAAACTCCAGCAGATCCGTTTCATAGGCCAGAATTTGCTGCATCCGCAGCGACCACTGCTGATCCCATGGTCGGGGCAGGCCGAGTGCCTCATTCCAGGCTGGCAATTGAACGGCGCGGGCGCGAGCATTCTTGGAAAGGGTCACAGCCAGCGTTTCCAACAGGATGCGGTAGACGTTGTTTTCTGGCTGTTGTTCGGTCAAGCCCAGTGAATTGACTTGCACCCCATAACGAAAACGACGATATTTGGCGTCTTCGACGCCGTAGCGTTCCGCACAAATCTCATCCCATAATTCGACAAATGCGCGCATTTTGCACAGCTCGGTTACAAAACGGATGCCCGCATTCACGAAAAAAGAAATACGGCCCACCATCGCCGGGAAATGCTTCTGTGGCACTTTGCCTTTCAGATCATCCAGCACAGCCGTTGCCGTTGCCAGCGCGAATGCCAATTCCTTCTCCGGCGTCGCACCGGCCTCTTGCAGGTGATAGGAACAGACATTCATCGGGTTCCATTTGGGCAGATGTTGACGGGTATAGGCCGCGACATCTGTAATCATCCGCAGTGATGGTTCGGGCGGGCAGATATAGGTGCCGCGCGACAGGTATTCCTTTATAATGTCATTCTGCACGGTGCCTTGCAGGGCGCTGATATCGGCGCCCTGTTCCTCGGCCACTGCGATATAAAGCGACAACAGCCAAGGGGCAGTGGCATTGATCGTCATCGACGTATTCATCTGATCTAGCGGGATGTCATTGAACAGGGTGCGCATATCGCCCAGATGGCTGATGGGAACGCCAACCTTGCCAACCTCGCCTTTTGCCAGCACATGATCGCTGTCATAGCCCGTTTGGGTTGGCAGATCGAACGCGACAGAAAGCCCGGTTTGCCCCTTGGCGAGGTTGCCGCGGTAAAGCGCATTCGACGCGGCAGCGGTTGAATGCCCGGCATAGGTCCGAAACAGCCAAGGGCGGTCTTTCTGCGTCTGCGACATATCGGGGTCTCCTGAATCACGCGGCGCAACTAAATTACGCGATGATGTCCATTATCGGACATTTTATGGCGCTGTCAATTCGCTGCGTTGCGGCATGACGGGATTTACCATCGCGACGTTCCCTGTCACGGTTCCATTATGACGCAGACCGTTTCCATGCCTCTTTGGGCGTTTGTACTGATTATCTTGTTTGCGGGTGTCACCTTTGCATCGCACTTTCTGTTTCCATCCGTCCGATGGTTTTTTCGCAAGCGAGCAGAGCGGGTCATCGCACGGGTCAATCAACGTTTGCAGCGCCCGATCGAGCCGTTCAAGCTGGCGCGCCGCTATGACATGATCCAGCGGCTGCTGTATGACCCGGAAGTCACGCAGGCGATCGTTGAGCATTCCCAGACCCAGAAAGTGCCCGAGAATGTGGCGTTTGAACAGGCCCGCCGCTATGCGCGTGAAATCGTGCCGTCCTTTTCGGCGACCGCGTATTTCAGCGTTGGGATCAGGCTGGCACGCTGGCTGTCAAAATCACTCTATCGGATCAAGCTGGGAACACTGGACCGCAAGCGCCTGGCCGAGATTGATCCAAATGCCACCGTCATCTTTGTCATGAACCACCGCAGCAACATGGACTATGTATTGGTGACTTATCTTGCGGCCAATGCCGGGGCCTTGTCCTATGCCGTGGGGGAATGGGCGCGGGTCTGGCCGTTGTCCAGTGTGATCCGTGCGATGGGGGCCTATTTTATCCGGCGCAGATCGCGCGGCGCCCTTTATCGCAAGGTTTTAGCCCGCTATGTGCAGATGGCGACGCGCGGTGGTGTCAGCCAAGCGGTGTTTCCTGAAGGCGGCTTGAGCCTGACGGGCAAGACCGCCCCACCAAAGCTGGGTTTGCTGAATTACATCATTGACGATTTTGATCCTGAAAAACGCGAGGTGATTTTTGTCCCCGTCGCCTTGAACTATGATCGCGTGCTGGAAGATACGTTCCTGATTGCGGCTGACAAAAACGCCAATCGCCGGTTTCGACCGCCGCTTTGGACGGTCATTCGCGGTGTCGGCGGTCATCTGGTGCAGCGTCTGCTGCGCCGTTTCAAGGGATTTGGCACAGCATCGGTCAGTTTCGGGCAGCCACTGGAGCTATCAGCATTTGTGCGTCCCGAAACGAGTGATTCGACAGAGGCAGTGGCGGAAGAACTGATGCGTCGCATCAATATCGTCATCCCGGTTCTTGGCGTTCCCTTGGTATCGCGACATCTGCTTGCCACAGATGGCATTGATCGGGCAGGGCTGGCGCAGCAGGTCGCCGCATCAGTCGCGACACTGGCTGATCGAAAGGTGCCGTGTCCACGTCGTGATCCGGACGAGGTCGTGAACGACGCGCTGGATCGCCTCATTGCGCGCGGGCTGGTGGAGGAAACTAGTGATGTATTGACCGTGACACCTTCGGGACGAGACGTGCTTTTGTATTATGCCAACTCGATTTCGCACCATTTTATTGCAGACGCAGCAAAAGCGAACCAAAATGCTGCAACTGCTGGGTAATTAAATTACAAAAAGTTACCAAGAATGATTGCATAGTTACCCTTCCATCATATATCCAACTGGAAAGCACCCGATTCTGCGGTGCGGCAATGCACATGGAACCCTAGTGATGGAGACACAGATGGCCCTTGATCAATCTGCCCCGGCGGCAGCTTATACTGCCCCGCAAAAAGACCTGTATGAGGTAGGCGAGATGCCTCCGCTGGGCCATGTACCGGCAGAGATGTATGCGTGGACCATCCGTCGTGAACGCCACGGCGAGCCGGAAAAAGCGTTCGAGGTTGAAGTGGTGGAATGCCCAAAGCCGGACAGTCACGAGGTTCTTGTCCTCGTCATGGCGGCTGGCGTGAATTATAATGGGGTCTGGGCCGGTCTGGGTATCCCGATCAGCCCCTTTGATGTTCACAAGGCGGATTACCACATCGCTGGTTCTGACGCGTCCGGTATTGTCTGGGCGGTCGGCGACAAGGTCAAGCGCTGGAAAGTGGGCGATGAAGTCGTCATTCATTGCAATCAGGATGACGGCGATGACGAGCACTGTAATGGTGGTGATCCGATGTATTCGCCAAGCCAGCGGATTTGGGGATACGAGACACCTGACGGGTCATTCGCGCAGTTCACTTGCGTGCAGTCCCAACAGCTGATGCCACGCCCCCAACACCTGACCTGGGAGGAAAGCGCCTGCTACACGCTGACCCTCGCTACGGCTTATCGGATGCTATTCGGCCACGAACCGCACGACCTCAAGCCGGGCCAGAACGTTCTGGTCTGGGGGGCCTCGGGCGGTCTGGGCTCTTATGCCATCCAGCTGATCAACACCGCAGGTGCAAACGCGATCGGTGTCATCAGCGACGAAAGCAAACGGGAGTTTGTAATGTCGCTGGGGGCGAAAGGGGTCATCAACCGGAATGATTTCAAATGCTGGGGCCAGATGCCGACGGTGAACACCCCGGAGTACAAGGAATGGTTCACAGAAACACGCAAATTTGGCAAGGCCATCTGGGACATCACCGGCAAGGGCGTGAACGTGGACATGGTGTTCGAACACCCGGGTGAGGCAACGTTCCCGGTGTCGACTTTTGTGGTCAAACGCGGCGGTATGGTCGTGATTTGCGCTGGTACCACTGGTTACAACCTGACCATGGATGCCCGGTACATGTGGATGCATCAGAAACGGCTGCAAGGTAGCCATTTTGCCAATCTCAGACAGGCCAGTGCGGCCAACAACCTGATGGTCGAGCGGCGGCTGGACCCGTGCATGTCCGAAGTCTTTGGCTGGGATGAAATTCCGGCAGCCCACACCAAGATGCGCAAGAACGAACATAAGCCCGGCAATATGGCAGTACTCGTGCAATCACCACAGGTGGGGCTGCGCACGTTTGAGGATACTGTCGAGGCGTCGCAAAACCGCTGAATGCGGGCCGCCAAAGCATCAGGGGCTTAGGATATCACGTCCTGAGTCCCTTATTTATTGGTTAATTTGGCCGATTCTGAGCAACGGAGCTGTCTACTCGCTATTTTTGGGGGGTATGAAGATGCGAGTAAGTATTACAAAGTCTAAATGCTACTATAAGTTGTTAACGCTCCGTTAATCATTAATAGAGAGACTAGTAATGGGACATGAATGGATCATCGACGTTCTCGCCGACTTGAAATCCTTCGCTAAGCAAAATGATCTGCCTTTGTTGGCAGTTCAACTCGAAGATACCGCGCTGGTCGCGTCGGCAGAGATCGCAACTGTGGTTGGAAACACGTCTCCAATGACGCGAGGAGATTGTGCTGGAACTCGACCAATTTTTACAAGCACTGGAGCAGGCAGACGCGCTTGAACAGATCCATGATCTGACAGTGGGGCTGCGTGACCAGTTTCAGATCGACCATGTGGTGTATCACTGGGTCAGTGCGGATGGTGAACAATACGGATTTGGGACATACGATCCGGCATGGGCACAGCGCTATTCCGAAAAGGAATACCTGCGCATAGATCCGGTGATCGTCGGTTGCTTTCAGCGATTTGACCCGGTGGACTGGAAAAAGCTGGACTGGTCATCAAAGGCCGCACAGGCCTTTCGCAAGGACGCAATCGCGCATGGCGTTGGAAATCAGGGGTTTTCCATTCCCATTCGCGGCCCGAATGGGCAACTTGCCTTGTTGACCGCATCGCATACCACCGATGATGAATCATGGGCGGAATTCATGGAAGCCCATCAACGCGAATGGATTCTGATCGCCCACTACCTCAATCAGAAAGCCCTGCAGCTTGAAAAAGGTCGGACACCAGAACCGGTCAGGGCGCTGTCACCGCGCGAAACAGATGCGCTGACCTATCTGGGCATGGGGTATAGCCGCGGACAGGTGGCCGATCTGCTGAATATCTCGGAACACACCTTGCGCGCCTATATCGAAAGCGCGCGGTTCAAACTCGGGGCGCTGAACACGACCCACGCTGTCGCGCGCGCAATCACTGAAGGTCTGATTGTTGTCGGCGGTGCAGCGCGGGCAGCGGCTGGCGGCTGGCCGGGCCGTGAAGAAGGCGACAAGATTGCCAAGTCCGCAGCTGGTTAACAATCATTAATGATTCGTTAACGCAGCGCCCGGGCCGTTAACCGTTGATGTGATCACGCATCCTACCCTGTTGCCATTCGGTAATCGTTCAAAGGGTAGCAGCATGCTTCGTTATATCTACGCTAATGAGTTGTCTCAGTTTCCGGTTCTGCAGGCATCCATGCATCGTGACCGGGCCGTCCAATTCTCGGAACGTCTGAAATGGGCTGTCACGGTCGATGAAATGGGATGGGAGCGTGACGAATATGACGACATGAACCCGCTTTACGTGATCTGGGCCAATCCCGATGGCACGCATGGCGGGTCCATGCGGTTCCTGCCAACAACAGAGCGGACCATGGTCAATGATCATTTCGCAGAACTGCTGAATGGTGAAGACATCCGCAGCCCATTCATCTGGGAATGTACCCGTTTCTGCCTTGGGCAGAAATCCACCCCGCGTGTGGCTGCCGCCATGATGCTGGCGGGGGGTGAACTTATGCGGGCATTTTCATTGACCCATCTGCTCGGCGTATTTGATCCCAGAATGGTGCGCATCTATTCGATGATTGGTGCCTCGCCCGAAATATTGGGCAGTGCTGGCGAAGGCCGCGACAAGATCAGTGTCGGGTTGTGGCCGTTCCGGGCCGAGGATCGGGTCAAGGTCCTGCGCCGCGCCGGGCTGTCGTCCGAGATTTCGGAACACTGGTTCAACCGCTCCTTTGGACGGTCGGTGCAGGAATTGCAGAAGGCCGCCTAATCCACTGGCAGCGCCGCGACGGTCCAGATACTGTCGCGGCATGAACGCGCCCACCATCACATTTTCTGACGATCAGGCAGAGGCCTGGGATAGTGTTGCCGTTGCCTTGCGACAGGCGGGCGTCGATCTGGACGACAGCCTGTTGCAGCCTCCGCAATCCGATGCAAGTTCGGTCATGGCTGTTATTGGCAAGGCGGGATCGGGCAAGACCATGTTGTTGGCCCGACTTTATCAGGCGCTGGATGAGGCGGGCGTCGATGTTATCTCGGGCGATTGGGAGGGGCGCAAGCGCCGGGATCGCAGGACGCTCGCCATCCTTGCGCCCACGAACAAAGCCGCCAGTGTCCTGCGCAATCGCGGCGTGCCCGCAACGACAATCCACCGTATTCTATATACGCCTGTCTATGACCCGGAATATGAAAAGGTGGCAGAGTGGCTGGCGGGGCATGGCGACCGACCCGAGATCGAAGGGCTGACCGATGTCGCCCTTGATCGCGCCCATGCCTCTTATCAGACCAACAAATCCATTCCGGCGGCATTGGCCGCTGCCGGGTTGCGCGGCAGCGATTTCATTACCGGCTGGAAGCGTCGTGAAGAGCCCCTGGACATTGGCTTTGTCGATGAAAGCTCCATGCTGGATGAAAAGCAGTTCGAGGACCTCAAAGAGATCTTTCCGACGTTGCTGCTGTTCGGCGACCCCGCACAGCTGCCGCCAGTTCAGTCCACCGGGGGCATGGTTTTTGAAACCCTGCCGGAACAGCGGGTTCTGAGCCTCAATCGCATTCACCGGCAGGATGCTGGCAACCCGATCCTTGATCTGGCCCATGCGCTGGCTGACCCTCAGCTTGATTTCCATGCCTTCGAACGCATGGTCGAAGAGGCCGCCAAATCCGACGAACGTGTCGTGATGGCACAGCGGGTTGAGGCTGATCTGATGGCCCGTTCCCCCTGTCTGGTCTGGCGCAACGCGACACGTATCCGGTTGATCCATGCGTTCCGCGCAGCCTTTGGTGCCCCGCATGACGAATTGCTTGCGGGCGAGCCGTTGATTTGCGACGGCATTGAACTGCCGCTCAAGCATCGCAAGAAGCGGCTCGATCTTGAGGCGCGCGGGCTGATCAAGGGCGCGCAGGTCATCTATCTGGGGCCGGGCAAACGCCCGGGCTTTTCGAAACTGTTTGTCATGGGTGCCGAAGACCCGCAGGTTGGCGTTGCCAGCATCGTCAAGATCGAACAGGAAGGGGAGGAAGAGCCGTTCATCCCTTTCGCCGCCCGCATGGGGGCGACGTTTCTGCACGGTGCCGCAGTGACCATTCACAAGGCGCAGGGGTCGCAATGGGACACGGTGCAGGTTTTCGCCCCTGATATCTACGCCGCATCGCGCATGGGCCGGGTTGAGGCCGGGCAGCCATTGTGGAAACGTCTTGCCTATGTCGCCATCACGCGGGCCGAAACGCAGTTGCGTTGGGTCGTGCGGAACCGTCTGGCGCGGCCACAGGGTGTCCTGCGGGTGGATGATCTGGAAGCACCGGCGACCGCCTTGGAACTGAAGAGTGAAGAGATATGAAAAGCATCATCATCACCGGGGCCAGTAGCGGTATTGGCCGTGTGACAGCCGATCACTTTCTGGCGAATGGCTGGCGTGTGGGTTTGATCGCGCGCCGTGCGGATGTGCTTGGCGACATCACGCATGACAACGCCGTTCCTTTGCCCTGTGATGTGACGGATGAGGCGGCGGTCGACGCGGCTTTCGACAGGTTCGGACATCTGGACGTGTTGTTCAACAATGCGGGCATGTTCGGCCCGCAGACAACGATTGATGAAATCGCGCTGGCGGATTGGCAAAAGGTTGTCGATGTGAATCTGACCGGCATGTTCCTGTCTGCCCGTGCTGCCTTTCGCCAAATGCGGCATCAGACGCCGCAGGGCGGGCGGATTATCAACAATGGGTCAATCTCGGCCCATACCCCGCGCGAGGGGTCAACCTGCTATACCACAACCAAACATGGCGTCTCTGGGCTAACCAAGACGTTGTCGCTTGATGGCCGCGCGTTTAATATCGCTTGCGGTCAGATTGATATCGGCAACGCCCGAACTGAACTGGTGACAAATTTGGAGAAGACGCGGGCGGCCCAAGGGCTTGATCCGTTGCCCAGCATGGCAGTGGAAGATGTGGCGCGGGCTGTGTTTCACATGGCGTCATTGCCGCCAGAGGCGAATGTGCAATCCATGATGATCATGGCGACAAAAATGCCGCATATCGGTCGGGGTTAGCGGCGCAGCAGGCTAAACGCCGCCGATGCGAGCCAACCCGCAGCAATCGCAATCGACAGTGACATCAGGCCGTAGATCAGCGCATTTTCATGGGCGAGGTTGTAAAGCCAGCGTTCCAGCCCGACTTTCTGCACCGGAATAACGGCGATGTATTCATCAATGACCCGACCATTGCGCGTCAGAAAGATATGCGCCTCATAATCCCCTTCGGTCAGGTTTGCTGGCAGGGTGATCGCAGTCCGAAACAGCGTCTCATCCTCCAGATCAACCGCACCTTCAAGAACCTGATAAAGATCATTGCCCGCACGAATGCGGATGAGGGCTTGTGTGAATGCCTCACTATCGCCCACTTCGGCCCCGACAGACCGGATCGCCCGCGGGATCGTGATGCGATAGCGCAGATCTTCAATATCGCGCAGCACATCCCGCATCGGGGCGGTCGTGGCGACTGCGTAGAATGATGGGGCGGCATCCACCTCGACACTGTCAGTGTTCACCCAGATGCCAACCCTGCGATCCTTGCGGCGCACCATGACCGGATGATCGGGACCCGCGACAGTGACAATCACGCCAAGCTCGCTTTTGTCAGGGATCGGCGCCTCACGCTTGATAGCGCCGAAGATCAAAATTTCGGACCCTTCAAATGTGGCCGTGATCGCGACCTGATCACGGCTGAGGCCCAGCACGATCTCTTCGGCTTTGGCGGGTAATGCGAGTATCAGGAACAGGGCGATGAGGCGGATCATGAATGGCCCCCTGTGCCCAGGGAATAGAGCTCAGCTGGCTGCACGAGCAGATCAAATGCCAACTTTCCACAAACCGCGAGCACCATCAGTGCCAGCAGAATGCGCAGCTGTTCAGCCTTCATCTTGACCCCGATGCGGGTGCCGATCTGTGCGCCGATCACGCCGCCCACCAGCAACAAAACCGCCAGAACAACGTCCACGGTATAGTTGGTCGTTGCGTGCAACAACGTGGTGAACGCAGTGACAAAGATGATCTGGAACAGCGACGTGCCCACAACCACCTTTGTGGGCATCCCCAACAGATAGATCATGGCCGGCACCATGATAAAGCCGCCGCCGACACCCATGATCGCGGCCAGAACACCGACCAGCACACCAACCATCAGCGGCGGAATGATCGAGATATAAAGTCCCGACACCCGGAACTTCATCTTGAAGGGCAGGTTATGCACCCAGTTATGCTTGCGCCGTGTGGGTTTCGCCCCCGGTTTCTTGGATTTGCGGATCGCGTTGAGGCTTTCGATAAACATCAAAGAGCCGATCATGCCAAGAAACACCACATAGCACAGCTGGACCAGCAGTTCGACCTGACCCAGCGCCTTGAGGTAATTGAACAGAATGATCCCCAGACCTGACCCTACCAAACCGCCGACAAGCAGCACCGTCCCCATTTTGAGATCGACAGTTTTTCGTTTCAGGTGGGCGAGAACGCCGGAAAAAGACGAGGCCACAATCTGGTTGGCTTCCGTCGCCACGGCCACGGCAGGCGGGATGCCAATAAAGAACAAGAGCGGCGTCATCAGAAAACCGCCGCCCACGCCGAACATACCCGATAATACGCCCACAATGCCGCCCAGCCCGAGTAACAGGAAGACATTCACCGAGACCTCGGCGATGGGAAGGTAAATCTGCATGAACTGGTCCGGGGCGCTTGTGCCGCTGGCCGCAACAAAGACCTTTGTGACCGTTCTGTCAAATCCCGCTCGCGGAAATATGCTGCAATCGCAGCATTTCCGCCACGTGGAGTCATCACTGTGGCAAAACTGGACCTAATTCAGGTCTTGCAGAAACCTGCGCAACACCTTCTCCAGCTTTGCGGCCCCGATGGGTGCCATTGCCTTGGTGTGTTCATGACTGATGGATTCATCGCTCATCCCGGCAGCCATATTCGTGATGGTCGAGATTGCAGCGGCCTTCAGGCCGAGAAACCGGGCCAGGATCACCTCAGGCACGGTCGACATGCCGACGGCGTCCGCCCCCAGCATGGCGATCGCCTTAATCTCGGCAGGGGTCTCAAAAGATGGCCCGGAATACCAAGCATAGACACCATGGGCCATTTCGGTACCCGCCGCATCCGCAGCCGCGCGAAGGGCCGCCCGAACGCCTGGATCATAGGCGTCCTTCATTGGGACAAAGCGGGCATCTGTCGGCTCCCCGATCAACGGGTTCAGGCCAGAGAAATTGATATGGTCTGACAGGCACATGATCGACCCGGTCGGCATATCAGTCCGCATCGAGCCCGCCGCATTGGTCGCAATCACCGTATCGGCCCCCAGCGCACGCAGCACCTCCAGCGGCAGCCGCATCGCATCGGCCCGCCCTCGTTCATAGTAATGCGATCGCCCGCCAAAAACGGCAACGCGCACGCCCTCCAATTCGCCAATCACTAGATTGGGGTTATGGCCGGACACGCCAGCATGGGGAAATTCGGGCAACTCATCATAGGGAATGGCGACACCATCGACAGTGTCCGCAATATGACCAAGGCCCGAACCAAGGGTCAGGCCGATGCGAACTGGCGCATCGCCCGCCACCTGCCTGATCTGATCGGCGAGCGCCTCAGCGTTCTTTGACATAAGGTTCGCCCCCGGCACGCGGTGGGATCGCCTTGCCCACGAAACCGGCCAAGATAACTACGGTCAGGATATATGGCAGAACGTCCAGAAGCTGGCCATTGACTTGGAAGCCCAGCACACCTTCGATCACGTCAGACCGCAGCGACATGGCCTGCAGGAAGCCGAACAGCAGGCAGGCATAAAGCGCATACCAAGGACGCCATTTGGCAAAAATCAGGGCGGCGAGCGCAATAAAGCCACGCCCCGCGCTCATATCCTTGACGAAACCTGCCTGCAGGGCTGTCGCCAGATAGGCCCCGGCAATCCCGCAGAGAATCCCGCAGATCGCGACGGCCGAGTAGCGCAAGAAGACCACTGAAACACCCGCGGTGTCGACGGCAGCCGGGTTTTCGCCAACCGCGCGCAAGCGCAGGCCAAAGCGGGTTCGAAAAAGGATCCACCAGGTGAGGGGCACCATCAAAATTGCAATATAGACAAGAATCGTATGGCCCGAAATCAGTTCGTAATAGATTGAGCCGAATACCGGAACGTCACGCAGCGCCTCGGCAAAGGGCAGTTCGATGGGATTAAATCGCGCATCACCCGTCAGCTGCGGGGTGCGCCCACCCTGACGGAACCAGCTTTGCGCAATCACAACCGTTAGCCCTGCGGCGAGAAAGTTTATCGCGACACCGGATATCAGTTGATTGCCCCGAAACGTGATCGAGGCCAGACCATGCACAATAGACAGAATGATCGACGCGCCAATGCCCGCCAAAAGACCAAGCCAGACACTGCCGGAAACAGCGGCAATAGCTGCCGACAGAAACGCCGCCGCCAGCATTTTCCCTTCCAGCCCGATATCAAAGATACCGGCCCGCTCTGAATAAAGGCCTGCAAGACAGGCCAGCAGAAGCGGGGTTGCCAGACGCACGGTGGCGTCCAGCATCTGCAGGAGGGTCGCAAAGTCCATTTAGGCCACTTTCTCCATCAGGAACGGGAACAGGGCAAAGAACCGGTCGGCGACTTCGGGGTTGCGTCGCAGCGCATCCTCAGCCTCGGCCTGGGTGATGTCATTGGCTTGCGTGCGATCAACCCGCAGAAAGAACTGCAGCCCCAGCATCGCATCGAACCGGTCATCGGTGATGAACGGATCATGCGGAATACGGCGCATCACAGCCTGATTGGGGCGAAAGACATTGGTCCGGTTCTTGACAGCCAAGAGGGCCACCAGATGTGGGGGCACGTCGCCGCCGGGGGTCTGATCGATTACGTGGTGAATCCATTGGTGGAATTCGTCCATCGTGATCATACCAAGTGCCAGACAACTGAGCACAAAGCCCAGATCGGCACCGGTGTCATCCTCGACACCGATTTTATATGGTCCTGCCATCATTGTTTTGCTCTCCTCATTGATAGGAATAGCCGCTCGAGCGGCATGCGCACCATGTTATCCAGTGCGCCCGTGAACAGGATCACCAATGCCTGTATTACGATGATCAGTTCCCGGGGGATCGACGTCCATAGGGCGAGTTCTGCGCCGCCTTGATATAGAAAGCCGAAAAGAAGGGCCGCAAGGAACACCCCAAACGGGTGGCTGCGCCCCATGAGTGCGACGGCGATGCCTATAAAGCCAGCGCCCTCGACTGCGTTCAGGACCAGCCGTTCGGCCTCGCCCTGTACGTTATTGATGGCCATCATGCCGGCGAGCCCGCCTGAGATAAGCATGGAGACCATGATGATCTTGGTCGGGCTGATGCCCGCATATTTCGCGGCCGATTCCGAATGGCCAAAAGCCCGGATTTCATAGCCAAGCCGTGTGCGCCAGATCAGCGCCCAAAGGCCAACGCAGGCCGCCAGAGCCACAAAGAACGTGACGTTTGCAGGCGCACCGCGAAACAATGTGGCTTCGCCAAAGCTGAACATGTCCTGGAACGATGGCAGATGCGTGGCCTCGGGGAATTTGGCAGAGGCCGGTTCCATTGATCCCGGCACCTTGAGCGCGCCAATCAGAAAATAGTTCAGCAGGGCGGCTGCGATAAAGTTGAACATGATCGTGGTGATCACGATATGGCTGCCCCGTTTGGCCTGTAGAAAGGCGGGGATCGCAGCCCAGGCAGCACCAAAAAGAGCCGCACCGATAATGCAGCCCAGCAAGGCCAGCGTCCAATGTGGCCACGGAATGAACAGACAGACAACCGCCACACCCAGACCACCCAGCAGCGCCTGGCCTTCACCGCCGATATTGAACATGCGAGCATGAAAGGCGATGGCAACAGCCAGCCCGGTAAAGATGAAGTTAGTGGTGTAATACAGGGTATAGCCCCAGCCATAGGTCGACCCCAAAGCGCCCGATACCATCAGTTTCAGCGCTTCCCATGGATTTTCACCAATGGCGAGGATCACAAGTGCAGACAGGATCGCCGCCAAAAGGATCGAAATCAACGGGATCAGGACGACATCGGCCCATTTTGGCATCACATCCATGCCTCAGACCCCTTTGGCCGCGACACTACCAGCGGTGGCAAGGTTACCCTCGACCGCTTCGTGCAATGGCCCCTTCGGCTCGGTCGTCATCCCTGCCATGAGAAGACCAAGCTCTTTTTCGTCCGTTTCGTTAGGCATCCGCTCGCCCATCATTTTTCCGTCAAACATAACGGCGATCCGGTCCGAGAGCGACAAAATTTCCTCTAACTCCACAGAAACTAACAAGATTGCCTTGCCCTGATCCCTAAGTGCAACAATCTGCTGGTGGATAAATTCGATAGCACCAATATCCACACCTCGTGTCGGTTGGCCCACAAGCAGCAGGTCAGGATTGCGTTCAATCTCGCGGGCGAGCACGATTTTCTGCTGGTTTCCGCCGGAAAAACTCTTGGCGGCGAGTTTCGGGTCGGGCGGGCGCACATCAAAACGGGCCATCTTTTCTTCGGTATCTTTCCGGATAGCGCCGTTGTCCATGAACAGCCGGGATTTCTGATACTCATCGGCATGGTGATAGCCAAAAGCGGTGTTTTCCCAGGCTGTATAGTCCATGATCAGCCCTTCGCGCTGCCGATCCTCTGGCACATGGGCGATCCCGCGCAGGCGGCGGCTTTGGCCGTCGGACTTAGCACCGGTTAGGTCAATTTCTTCCCCATTGACCCTGATGGACCCGGTCGCCCTTTCATAGCCGCCCAAAACCTCAAGCAGCTCTGACTGCCCATTCCCTGCCACACCCGCAATCCCGAGGATTTCACCGGCATGCACATCAAAACTGATACCCTTCAGGCGATGCACGCCCTTTTCGTCGGTCACGTTCAGGTCGCGTACTTCCAGGATTTTGCGCCCGATCTGGGCCGGGGCCTTGTCGACCCGCAACAGGACCTTCCGCCCCACCATCAGTTCAGCTAGTTCTGGCGGGCTGGTTTCAGACGTCTTGACAGTCGCGGTCATCTCGCCACGACGCATGACGCTGACAGTATCGGTGATTTCCATGATCTCGCGCAGCTTGTGCGTGATCAAGATGATTGTTTTGCCTTCGCGTTTGAGGTTTTCAAGGATGCGGAACAGGTGGTCGGCTTCGGCCGGGGTCAGCACGCCGGTCGGCTCATCCAGGATCAGGATATCGGCTTTGCGATAAAGCGCCTTGAGGATTTCCACCCGCTGCTGCATGCCCACGCCCACATCCTGAATGACCGCATCCGGATCCACATTCAGTTCGTATTCCTGGGCAAGGTTCTTCAATTCCCGGCGCGCCCGGGTCAGCGAAGGGCGCAACAGGCCGCTATCCTCAGCCCCAAGGATGACATTCTCAAGCACGGTGAAATTCTCGACCAGTTTGAAGTGCTGGAACACCATGCCGATGCCCGCAGCAATGGCTGCCTGACTATCGGGAATTGCAGTTTTCTGACCGGAGATAAAGATTTCGCCCGCGTCAGCTTTATAAAACCCGTACAAAATCGACATCAGGGTCGATTTGCCCGCCCCGTTCTCTCCGATAATGCCGTGGATGGTGCCGGGCATCACACGGATCGAGATATCCTTGTTCGCCTGGACCGGTCCAAACGCCTTGGAAATGCCCTTCAATTCAATGGCGGGCGCTTGTTCGGTCATGATGGCAATCCTGTTCCGACAAAGCCCACCATGCGGGTGATCAGCCCGTCATCGCCACGTTCCACGAAATACTGGCCGGTCTGCTGCATGCCATCAGACATCTTGAAAAGGATCGTGGCCCGGGTCACGCCATCGCGCTCAGACGCGTCAGCGACTTCGGCGACGGCACCCGGCGCAGATTTTGCAAACATGCCGACATATTCGGCGATGGCGTCGGGGCCGGACAGCGGCGCCTCGGTGCGCGGATCGGTGTAGAGGGCCTTGGCATCAACGGCACTTTGAATGGCGGAAATGCGCGCGTCATGATCTGACATTCCCCATGCTTCGAAAAATATCGTTATGCTGTCTGCCATCTCATCGCTCCGTTTGCTGTGCAAAGGGCCGCGGCTGTTCCCAGCGCGGCCCTTCATTGTCTTGGCCTAATAGGCAGTCTTAGAAGTCGAGAGCTGGGCAGCTTTCGTCGCTCGAATAGTCATGCACAACCAGCGTACCGGCCGCCATTTCAGCAGCGGCGGCATCGACAGCGGCCTTCATCTCGTCAGACACAAGCTCAGCGTTGAATTCGTCAAGCGCATAACCCACACCTTCGTTGGCCACGCCCATCACGTTGAAGCCTGTTTCAAGGTCAGCGCCCTGCGACATGGCTTCGTAAACCGCGTTGTCCACGCGCTTCATCATTGATGTCAGAACCTCGCCAGGATGCAGGTAGTTCTGGTTGGCATCCACACCGATGGACAGGATGTCTTCGTCAGCGGCGGTCTGCAACACGCCAACGCCGGTACCACCAGCAGCAGCAAATACAACGTCAGAGCCTTGGCTGATCTGGGCCAGCGTCAGTTCGGACCCTTTCACCGGATCATTCCAGGCGGCCGGTGTCGTGCCGGTCATGTTTGCGATCACATTTGCATCTGCATTCACAGCCTTGACGCCCTGCGCATAACCACAGGCAAACTTGCGGATCAGGGGAATGTCCATACCGCCAACAAAAGAGACCGTGCCGGTTTCAGACGCCATCGCAGCCATCATGCCAACAAGATAAGACCCTTCATGTTCGTTGAACACGACGGAGCGGACATTTGGCGCATCAACAACCATGTCAATGATTGCAAACTTGGTATCGGGATAGTCAGCGGCTACTTCCGCCAGCGGTGTAGCCCACGAAAAACCGGCCATGACAATCGGGTTGGCACCTGATTCAGCGAAACGGCGGATCGCCTGTTCGCGCTGGGCGTCCGACTGGATTTCCACTTCGGCATAGGAACCACCGGTTTCCTGCGCCCAACGCTCTGCCCCGTTATAGGCGCTTTCGTTGAAGGACTTGTCGAACTTACCGCCAAGATCGAACAGGATGGCAGGGTCGGCAGCAACGGCACCGGCCGACAGGGCCAATGCGGCAGAAGCGCCGAGGAATTTTTGCATAAGGGTCATTTATCGTCTCCCAGGTCGTTGAACTACAGGGTGACCCGTGACCATTGCCGGTCACCCCGATGAAAGTCGAGCCGGTCGTTGCCGGTCCATCACAAGATAAGGCCTGTCTACGCGGGGAATATCAACCGGTTTTTGGTGAACAAGGCAGGAACGAGCCCGGAAATGCCCATTATTTGGGGGCTGACCTTTGGTCAATCACCTATCAGTTGTTTGCGCAACACCAGCGCGGCCACAGGCGCGCTATCTTTGGGCAGATAATAGCCCGGCCTGCGGCCGACCTGGGCATAGCCGGCGATATCGTAAAGCGCTCTGGCCGCCGTATTGTCTTCGGCCACTTCCAGAAACATGGATGCCGCACCAGCATCTGCCGCTGCGATCTCTGCCATGGTCAACACTGACCGGGCCAGACCTTGCCGCCGGCGCGCGGGATGAGTGGCGAGGGTGAGCAATTCCGCCTCATCCAGCGTCACGCGGATCAGGGCAAAACAGCTGTCATCGCCACACGCCACTGTGCCGGGCTGGGCCAAAAGGGCCGCGAACTCGGCCTCTGACCAGGCCCGCGTCGCGCTGAAGGCTGTTGCGTGCAGGGTCGCCAGCGTCGCGGGCGTCACGGCAGAATCGTGGGGGCCGGATCGCGTGGCGGGGCGGCATCCGCATCACGTATATAGAGCGGGGCAGGGCGCGGATTATCGCCCCCCAACCGCTCTGCGGCAATCCGGGCCACCGCGCTGATCAGCTTGGCGGGTGCAGGCAGTGACATCATGGCAGGCAGGGCATCCTTGCCCATCAATGCTGGCTGGGACGCGCCACCGTCTGCGTCAAAAAACTGGACATAGGCCTGATCGCGCGGGGCCCGAATAATCGCCGTGAAGGGCCGGGTGGCACCATAGGCACGGGCCGCAAACCCATCGACCCCGATAGCCGGTTTGCCCAGACCAAGCGCCAGCCCACGCGCGGCGGAAACCGCAATGCGAATACCGGTAAAATTCCCCGGACCGGTCCCGACACCGATACCATCAAGATCGGCCCAGCCAATCCCGGCCTTTGCCAGCATCTGCTCCAGCATGGGAATCAAATGTTCCGCCTGTCCCTTGGCCATTTCATCAACGCGGGTCACGATGCTGTCGCCCAACAGCAAAGCGGCGGCGCAATGCGCCGCCGATGTATCAAATGCAATCAGCTTGACGTCAGGCGGCAACCGGGCGCACCTCAACCACTTCGGGGATGTAGTGGCGCAACAGGTTCTCGATCCCCATTTTCAAGGTCAGGGTCGATGATGGGCAACCGGCACAGGCCCCCTGCATGTGCAGATAGACGATGCCACGGTCAAAGCCGTGAAACGTAATGTCGCCCCCGTCCTGTGCCACGGCAGGGCGCACGCGGGTGTCCAGCAACTCCTTGATCTGCCCCACGATTTCGCTGTCCTCACCGGAATGTTCGGCATGGCCGCTGGCGGGTTTATGGTCGTCTGCCATCACCGGCTGGCCGGATTGGTAATGTTCCATGATCGCGCCTAGAATACCGGGTTTGATATGGTCCCATTCCACGTTGTCTTCTTTGGTCACAGTCACAAAATCGATGCCAAAGAACACGCCTGTGACACCGCCGGTAGCAAAGATACGCTTGGCCAATGGCGAGTTTTCCGCAGCCTCAACACTCGGAAAATCTGCTGTGCCGACCTCAAGCACATTCTGGCCGGGCAGGAATTTGAGCGTTGCGGGATTTGGGGTCGATTCAGTCTGAATGAACATCGGGCCAACCTTTTTTGTCAGGCTTTAGATATGCGCCTCGCCCGGTGGCAAGTCAAGGTTTGGAATGGTTCTAAACTACAAAAAAAGGCCGGTCATCCTGTGATGACCGGCCTTTTCGGGGAGGGGTATTTGCTTAGTTGACGTCGAACGGTTTGGACGCGACGACTTCACCGTCGATCTTGATCAGGGCGATCACGTCGCGGGTCTGGGGCAGGCCTGTGTTGACGCGCACATTGGTGTTGGCGCCAGCCGACAGACGCTCGGATCCGACCAGCGCGCCCTGCGCACCAGTGTGATAGTCGTAGATTTCGACCACGCCAGCACCGTCAGCGGTGATCAGGCCGAGTTCCAGCACGTCGCCGGCATCCAGCGTCCGGCCTTGCTCGAAATAACTGTCAGCAGCCCCGGCAGTGGCGGTCACGGCAACGGCGGCAGCGGCAAATGCGATTGATTTGATAGACATGGGTTTATCCTTTTTTCAGAGTTTCTGTGAGAGAGTGTGCGTTCAGAGGAGAGGCGGACCGGCGACCAGCGCCGGCCCGGACAGACGACTTAGTTGATGTCGAAAGCTTTGGTTGCGGCGATCTGGCCGTCGATCTTGACCACAGCAATCACGTCGCGGTTTGCGGGCAGGCCGGTGTTGACGCGGGTGTTGGTGTTGGCGCCAGCGTTCAGACGCTCGGTGCCCAGCAGCTTGCCTTGTGTGCCGTTGCGGTAGTCGTAGATTTCGACCACGCCAGCGCCTTCAGCGGTGATCAGGCCCAGCTCAAGTACGTTGCCGGCTTCCAATGTGCGGCCTTGCTCGAAATATGTGTCGGCGGCACCTGCAGTGGCGGTAACAGCAGCGGCGGCGGCGGCGAAAATGATTGTTTTAACGGACATGGTTTTCTTCCTTTTCAGTCGTGTAGCCCGGGGCGGGCAGAGAGTGTGTGATGTTGTGCAGAGCGGGTCTGCGTTTCGTTTGATGAAGCTAAGATTGTCGCTGCAATGAAGTTTGGGTAGGGCCGTGCTGATCACGAAAACGGGGCTGAATGTGATCGGCTCAAGTGCTTGACATGAGGGCGCGGCACCCTACCTGCCCCTCGCGTGCATCCATGCACAGAACCCCACCCCGATCTGTGCGCCAGACTGCCCTTAGGTCAGCCCCAGCCCCCCGCAAACTCTTTCAGCCGTTCACAGATTTCAGGCGCACCCAATTGCGTGAGGCGCAATTATTTCTACCAATTCGCGAGGGCGTGACCGGAATGAAATCAAATCACGTTGTTCGCGGCCAGTTCGGTGAAGGCAAACAGGTTCAGACCAATATGTGCCAGCACGCCGAATCCTACCGTACCGGTCTGAACTTTCGATGCGGTCCATAGAATTCCGCCGAGCAAAGCGCCTCCCAAAAGCGCCGTCGCACCACCGGTGATCGCGACGTCAGCGGCGAACAGCAAGGCAATGTGCCAGCCGGTGAAAAGGAAAAGCTGTATCGCCTGATCGGACCGTGTCGCGCCGTCTTGCAGCACGGTGCCGCGCCAGAACAGCTCTTCCAGTGTGCCGTTCAACACCGCACATGTCGCCATGACTGCGATGATCCAGAGCGGCAGGGCGTTTTCCAGCAATGCCAGGATGGCCGCAACGGCCGCCGCCAAAATCACCAAGACATTGACAATGACCAGCCACCTCGCGGGCCATTTGAGTTGTAAGCGCTTCCTGCGGAACCCGCCGCGCCATGCGATCAAGGGGATCAGGATGCAGCCCCAATACACCGCCAGCGCGGCGAAATATCCCCAGAACGATGGTAGCAGACGCGTCGCGCCGTAGAACATAACAGCAAGCAAAGGGATGGCGGCAGTAACGGCCCATGCCGCGTGGCGATCCATCAGGTGATCGCTTCAAGCCGTTCCTTGGACAGATCGCCGGGCACAATCGTGATCGGGATCGGCAGGCTGCCTGCCTGACGACTCAGATGCGTGACCAGCGGGCCGGGCCCCTTGTTATCGGTGCCTGCACCCAGAACCAGCACACCGATATCCGGGTCTTCCTTGATCTGGTTCATGATCTCGACCAATGGTTCGCCTTCGCGGATGATCAGTTCGGGATGCACATTCTGCTTGTCGCGCATCCACTTGGCGAAAACCTCGTAATGCACCTCGATCCGTTCACGGGCTTCGGCGCGCATGATCTCGCCCACGCCGATCCAGTGATTGAATTCATCAGGCGGAATGATCGACAGGATCGCAACGCCCCCACCGGAATGCGCCGCCCGCATCGCGGCAAAGCGCATGGCGTTCAGACATTCGCGGCTGTCATCCAGCACGACCAGAAACTTGCGCATGGTATTCTCCCTCAGTCGGGCCGATTGTGTCGTATCAGCGCGGCGCTGGCAACGGGCCTTGCGCACGTCCGATCATGACCGGGATCAGCACCGACAGCAGTAACAGCCGCGCCACATGGGCCGCCGCGACAAAGCCGGGATTGGCCCCGATGGCGACCCCCATGACGGTCATGGTTTCAAGACCGCCGGGCGCAAAGGCCACAAGCACGTGCAAGAGCGGCATATCCACGATCCGCATCGCCGCCAGAGCGGCCAAAAGGGTGATCAGCGCGGCCAGTGTGGTGCCAGCCAGACCTGCGAATGCAGATTGCCGCAAATCCTGCAGGCTGATCCCCACGAACCGGGTGCCGATCAAGGCGCCAATGGCCGCAAGAGCGGGATAGGCGATCCAATGGCTGAGCGTTCCGGGCGTGAACCCGGTCAGCCGCGCGGCGGCCCCCACAGCCATACCGGCGATCAGGGTGGCGGCAGGGATGCGCAGATACATCGCCAGCGGTGCCAGCGCTGCGGCCGCCAAAAGGCAAAGGGCCGTTTGCAGCAGGGTCATCTCGGTCGTGTCGCTGGGCGTGATCCCTACGCCCGTTTCAATCCCCGCCAGATAGGCGGCGAAAGGGACGGCCAATGTCAGCACCAAAAGCCGGATGGATTGCACGATGGCGACCCGCTCTGTCGGGAGTTTGAGGTCTTCGCCCAGAGCGATGACATAGCTCAGATGCCCCGGCGTGGCCGCAAGCAGGGCAGATCGGGCATCGGTGCCCATCAGGCGCTGCATCAGTCGTCGGCCCAGGAGGACCATCGCGATCAGGGAAAACACGAGGATGGCAAAGGCAAATGGCCATTTGGTTAACGCCACGACCGACGCCGGTGAAACGGTGGCCCCGATTGCGACACCCGCAACCAGAAAGACCGCGTTGCGCAGCGGTTTCGGGAACCGCAGGTCAAGCCCACCTAGCGCGCCAATGGTCGTGGCGACCGCAGGTCCGATCAACAGCGGGATAGGAAGTTTGAGCAGGATTGCCGCAATGGCCCCGATGACCGACAGGGCGGCCAGAAGCAGCAGTCTGACAGCGATCCTGCGCCAATCTGTCATGCGTTGGACGCTGCCCAGTCCCAATACAACTCGCGCACCCGCTTGGTGATCGGGCCAACCTGATACTGCCTGTCTTCAAAGGCGGTGACGGGCGTGACCTTGGACATATTGCCGGACAGAAACACCTCATCGGCGTCGCGGAAATCGTCAAAGGTCAGCACCGTCTCATGCACCTCTATCCCGTCGGCCTTCATATTGGCGATGTGCCGGGCGCGGGTGATCCCGGCGAGGAACGTGCCGTTTGCGATGGGCGTCAACGCCACCCCATCCTTGACCATGAACACATTTGTGGTGGCGGTTTCGGCCACATTGCCCATCGCGTCAGCGACCAGCGCATTGGCAAAGCCGCGCGTGCGCACCTCGGCTAACATCCTGGCGTTATTGGGATAAAGGCAGCCCGCCTTGGCGTTGACCACGTTATCCTCCATCACCGGCCGCCGGAATTTCGTCAGCCCCAGCGTGGTGGTGGCGGTGGGCGGGGCGAAGGGGATTTCTTCAAGACAGATGGCAAAGCCGGTCTCGCCCGGATCGGGCACAATGGCCGCCGCATCGCCATGGATTGCCCAGTACATGGGCCGGATATAGATCGCGGCGTCTTTGGGATAGGCCTGCAGGCCTTCGCGGATGATGGCGAGCATATCGTCGGTGCTGACCGTGGGCGTCAGCATCAGCGCCTTGGCGGAATGGTTGGCGCGGGCGCAATGCAGATCAAGATCCGGGGTCAGCCCGTTGACCGCACGCGCACCGTCAAACACCGTTGTGCCCAGCCAGCTGCCATGATCGGCAGCGCGCATGATGGGGATGTCGCCATCGTGCCATTGCCCTTGAAAATATGTGCGGATATGCGTCCCGGTTGCCATTTTCGTCTCTCCCTTGCCGGAACCCTAGGCCTGCGTTTACCGAAGGTAAAGAAGGGGCGGCGCGTTCGATGCCGGGGAACATCAAACGCGCCTGCAGGATGAACCCGAGGGACGGTATGGGCATCGTGCAATGGCGGGCAAAGCGATTCTGTTCCGCCGGATGGCTGCAGGATTCACCCGGCGCGTTTCAGATTTATGACAGCGTGTACGCAACGTTCGGTGGGTGGGGCAGGGCGGCGCAACACCACGATTTGCCCAAATGAGCGAATCATCAGTTAACATTGGGGTTTGGTGCGAAATGGCTGGTCGGCATCGCGTCGGCAAAGCGTCGGCCTTGCGTCGGACCCCAAAGGCCCAAATCAGCGCATTAACGCCCCGCGCGGTCGAAAGATGAATGAGCCGTTAAGGATTGTGCCTTTCGCGGACCGGTCCTGATTTGCGATGCTGACGGCATGAGAAAACCCGGCCCATATCAGTTTCGTCCGGCCCGCCTGAAAGATATGCCCATGGTCAGCGCCTGGCAGGCGCTGCCGCATGTGGCACGGTGGTGGGATGATGACCCGGTCTATGATGCGGCGGATCTGGCCGACCGGCGTGTATCGCAGTGGATTGTGGCAGTGGATGGCACGCCATTTGGCTACCTGCAGGATTATGATGTGCATGGGTGGACGGATCACCACTTTTCCCATCTTCCGCCGGGCGCGCGCGGCATTGATCAGTTCATTGGCCCCGCAGATATGTTGGGGCAGGGGCACGGCCCCGGATTTATCGCGCAGCGTATGGGAGATTTGTTTGATGCAGGGGCCCCGGTGATTGCGATTGATCCGCATCCGGACAATACCCGCGCCATCGCCGCCTATGCCAGGGTCGGATTTCGCAAGCTGGGTGCCCCGCGCCAGACCCGTTGGGGTCTAATTCTGCCCATGGCGGCGCATCGTCATCCGGTCTGACTAATCCCAAAAGGCGGTTCCGTGACCTGGCCCGTTCATCTTCAGTTGCCGTAAAGTCACTTTTCGTCCCTTGAAAAAGCCAGCTTTGGTCGGGAATGCGCCCTCATTCGGCTTTGTTGAACTGGTATCAGACAAGCGACAGTGAGTAAGTGAGTACCCCGATGTTTGTAATGTCCAACCGCCCGATCCTTGCCAAAGCGACAGTGGCTGCCGCGCTGGCGCTGAGCCTGATCATGGCAAGTCCTGCAACGGCCCAGCAGTCAATGTACGCGTCCAGCGCGCTGGCAGATAGTGCTGTAGAACAGGTGCAGGTCCCCCCGTTGATTGGCGCAGTTGATCTGCAGGTGCTGATGGGCCTGACAGTGCCGCAGATCGTCGATATCCGCAACCCGCGTGCCATCCGTAGCCTTTACAGCTATGCCAGCGGCCATATTCCCGGTGCGGTGAATGTCCCCTATGGCACCTGGCGCAATATCTGGGCCGACCCGCTGAATGTGCCCACTGATGCGGATATGACCCGTGCCATCCAGTCCATGGGCCTGACCAAGGATCGCCCCGTCGTGATCGTGCACAGCAGTGCCGCGCGCGGCAACTTTGGATCGGCTGCCTGGGTCTATTGGGTGCTGAAGACAGCCGGTTTTGAAAACATCGCTATTCTGAATGGCGGCGTGCGCGGCTGGAAGGATATGGGCGGTGAGATGTCTACTGAAGCGGTCGAGATCGTGCCATCGCAAGAGGTCATCACGGTAAATGGGACCTGGCTTGCCACCCATGAGGATGTGGATGCCGTCATCAATGGCACCAGCGATGCGCAACTGTTGGATGCCCGCCCGCTGCATCAGATCATGAATGACGCCTCTATCGAAGGGTCATTCACCCTGAATGCCGAGGAACTGATCACCGCCGATAAGGGCATGGCCGGTGACGATCTTGAGATTTTCATGCGGATCAAGGATGCCGGGCTGGAATGGCAGCGCGGCGAGGTAATCACTTATTGCAATAACGGGGCGCTGGCGGCGGTTGACTGGTTCATGGCCAGTGAGATTGCGGGCATTCCGAATGTGAAGGTTTACGGCCATTCGCTGCGCGCCCGCGAACGGGCCCTGGACGCGCTGGAGAGCTGATCATGGGACGGGCTGTGATGGTGCATAAATGTGAAATCACGCTGGTCCCGGCCTGCAAACTGGACCGCTACGGTCCGGTCCGGCGTCATCACAGCCTGACCATGGCTTGGTCACCGCCGCGCAACACGGACAGGATCACGCGTCTGGCTCTGTCGCCACGCCCCCCGCGCCTTGCTTACGACCGCAGCAACCCCACGATGTCATAGGTCTTTTGCAGGATCGGGTCGGCGATGGCCCGCGCCCGTTCCGCCCCGTCGCCGAGGATCCGGTCGATTTCAGCGGGGTCGTTCATCAGCCGCCCCATTTCATCGGCGATAGGGGCCAGTTTTGCCACCGCTAGGTCAGCAAGTGCGGGTTTGAACGTGCCCCAGCCTGCGCCGGGATATTGGGCGATCACGGCCTCTGGCGTGGTATCATCGAGTGCGGCGTAGATTTCGACAAGGTTGCGCGCCTCTGGCCGGTCCTTGAGCCCCTCGACGGTTTCTGGCAGCGGTGCCGGGTCTGTCTTGGCCTTCTTGAATTTCTTAACGATGGTGTCGGCGTCATCGGTCATGTTGACCCGCTCCATGTCACTTTCGCCCGACTTGGACATCTTTTTCGTCCCATCCCGCAGGTTCATCACCCGCGTTGCTGGCCCGTCGATCACCGGCTCGGTGATCGGGAAGAAATCCGATTTGAAATCGTGGTTGAATTTGGCGGCGATGTCGCGCGTCAGTTCCACATGCTGTTTCTGATCCTCGCCCACGGGCACATGGGTGGCGTGATAAAGCAGGATGTCGGCCGCCATCAGGGCCGGATAGGCATAAAGTCCCAGCGACTCCTTTTCGGCATTTGCACCCGCCTTGTCCTTGAACTGGGTCATCCGGTTCATCCAGCCAACGCGCGCCACGCAGCTGAAGATCCAGCCCAGCTCAGCATGGGCGGGCACCTGTGACTGATTGAAAAGGATCGATTTGGTCGGGTCGAGCCCGGCGGCCAAATATCCTGCTGCGACTTCGCGCGTGCCATTGGCCAGTTCGGCCGGGTCCTGCCAGACAGTGATCGCGTGCAGATCGACCACGCAATAGACGGTTTCCATTTCGCCCTGCATGCCCACGAACCGCTTGATCGCCCCCAGATAGTTACCCAGTTGCAACCCGCCAGAGGGCTTGATCCCGGAAAAGACGCGGGGGGTGAATTTTGTGTCGGTCATGTCAGGGTCCGGTTTGGTTTCGGGGCTGGATTTCAGGGCAGGCGTCGCATACCCATGCCAGACAGACCCGTCAACTTCAACTGCCCGCAAAGGCCGCCCGATGACCCCCGAAAAGCCGCTGAATGCCATCCCGCCTGTTGTGATCGCGCTGGCGCTCTTGATTGTCGGCATAGAGGTTGTTTTGCAACTGGCCAATAACGGCTTTATCGGCGGTCCGCAGGGGCTGAGCTGGCGATTGAATGCGGTCAATGAATTCGGCTTTTCGACGCGCGTGTTTGATCGGGTGGTAGAGCGGGCCGACTACTCCTTTGATATGCTCAAGCGCTTTGTCACCTATCCATATGTCAATGCCCAACTGACCCAGGTGGCGTTCTGCGCCGCGCTGACCCTGGCCCTCGGCAAATTCGCAGGCGAGTATTACGGCGGGCTGAAGGTACTGGTCATCTATGTGTTTTCCAGCATCGTCGGCGCGTTCATGTTTGGTCTGCTGGCGAACGGGGATTTCCCGCTTTATGGCGGGTTCACCCCGGTTTATGGCCTGATCGGCGCTTATACATATGCGCTGTGGCTGCAGTTGGGGCAGGCGGGTCAGAACCAGTTGCTTGCCTTTCGCCTGATTGGCGTGCTGCTCTTGATTCAACTGATCTTTGGCGTGGTATTTGGCCTGATCGCCGAGGCCCCGCCACCCCCGTCTTGGATTGCCGAGCTGTCAGGGTTCTTTGGCGGGCTTGGTATCTCGGTGCTTTTGGCCCCCGGGGGCTGGACGACATTCCTGGACCGGATGCGCCAGCGGTCCTAACGGCGCAATGCGCGCCGGAATTCGCCCATGCGGAAGGCACCGATCAGGTGCCCGATCCCGAAGTAGCTGATGATCCCGATGCTGACGAGCAATGCGAGCGCGGCGTAGCGGATGGTCGCAGTGCCAAAGAACGGTTTCATGATGGTGGCGCTGATGGCAAGGATAACCCCCATGCCGATGGCGGCGAGGATGATCCGCCAGAGTCGCCGTCTGAAACGGTCATCGAACTGTGCCGCATCGCCCATATTGCGTGACCCCCACCACAACAATGCAACAGTGGCCCAACCGGTGATGGTTGTCCCGATCGCGGCGGCGGTGAAGCCGATGATTGGGGACAGGCCGATGGCCAGGGCCGCGTTCAGTGCCATGGCGGCGAGGGCATAGTAGAATGGCCGCTTGGTGTCTTCGCGGGCGAAAAATAGCGGTTGCAGCGCTTTTTGCATGACAAAGGCAGGTAGTCCGAGCCCGTATATGGCGACGGCCATGGCCGTATTGGCGGTGTCATCGCTGGTAAACGCCCCGCGTTCGTAAAGGACGCTGACCAGCGGTAGAGGGATCACTATCAGGGCCACAGCGGCGGGGATTGTCAGGGCGAGGCTGAGTTCGCAGGCGCGGTTGAAGGCGTCCTTGCCACCTGTATCGTCCCCAGCGCGCAAGCGACGGGACAGATCGGGGAGTAGCACGACGCCGATTGCGATGCCCACGACCCCAAGCGGAAGCTGGTACAGCCGGTCAGCGTAGTTGAGCCAGGCCACCGCCCCATCAAAGAAGCTGGCGACCTGTCGCCCGACCAACAGGTTGATCTGCACGACCCCACCGGCGAGCGCGGCGGGCGCTGCGATGATAGCCAGCCGTTTGAGTTCGGGCGTTATTTTGGGCCAGCCCGGCATCAGCGCAAAGCCCGCCCGTTTGGCGGCCACCCAGACCAGCATCATTTGGGCGATGCCCGCAAAAGGAACGGCATAGGCCAGAGTGCTGCCGATTTCGGATTGGCTGTTGTCGCTGAAGACAGCGCCGATCAGCAAGGCGCCGACAAAGATGATATTGAGTAGAACCGGTGCCGCCGCCGCCGCCGCAAATCGTCCCGTGGCGTTGAGAACCCCCGATAGCAGAGCCGAGAGTGAGATAAACAGAATGTATGGAAAGGCGATGCGCCCATAATAGACGGCAAGGTCAAATCGCTCGGTGCCGATGAACCCGCTGGCCATCATGGTCACAAGGGCAGGCATCAGGACGACGCCGATAACAGTAAACATCGTCAGGATACCAGCCAGACCGACAAAGGCGTCCTGGGCAAAGCGGTGCGCGTCATCATCGCCTTCGAGTTTCTTGGAGAACATCGGGACGAAGGCCATGTTGAACGCCCCTTCGGCAAAGAAGCGGCGGAAGAGGTTGGGTAGCGAGAAGGCAATCAGAAAGGCCTCGGCCACCGGGCCGGTCCCGAGGAATGCCGCGATCATGATGTCGCGGACAAAACCAAGCACGCGGCTCAGCAGCGTCCAGATACCGACCGTGAAAAAGCCTGCCATCAAGCGGATAGGTTTCATACGGCGCGCCCAAAAGTTTTGGAAAACTTTTGACAAATTTCTTGCAAGAAACTTGCCCCCTTATGATGCCTCGTCATGCGCCGGCCCGCTCAGCGACCTGGCTGATCGCGTCGCGCAGTTTCTGTTCCAGCGCTTTGCGTTTGGGTTCGGAATGGTATTTCAGTCCGACCATATCCTTGACATAGAATGTATCCACCACCTGTTCCCCGTAAGTCGCGATGACCGCAGAGGCAATATAGACGTGATTATGTGCAAGAGTTCGTGTCAAATCGAACAGAAGTCCGGGACGATCACGTGTATCGACCTCAATGATGGTGTAGATGTCGGACCCTTCATTGTCGAAAGTGATGTTGGTGGGCACCTTGAACGCCCGTTCGCGTTTCTTGATTTCCTTGTCCTTGAATTTGTCGCGCGGCACGACCTCGCCCTTGAGCGTTTTGACGATCATGTCGCGTAGGCGGGGCAGACGAGCTTCCTCGTAAGGATTGCCATCATTGTCCTGTATCCAGAACACGGCTGTGGCATAGCCATCCTTGGTCGTATAGGTCCGCGCGTCCACGATATTGGCACCCACAAGGGTCAGCGCTCCGGTCATCCGGCTGAAGAGACCGGGGTGGTCGACCATGGCAAAACAGGCCCTTGTCGCATCACGGTCTTCGTCGAGCATCAGATCAACCTTGATCTGATCGTCGGCGATATCACGCAGCATATCGGCAAAGATGATCTGGGCGGCTAATGGCATCCCTTGCAAATAGGGTCCGTAGTGCCGCCCCATTTCAGTCTTGATGTCCTTGGGTGCCCAATCGGCGAGCGCATCGCGCAGGGCGCGTTTTGCTTCGACTTCGCGGGTTTCGCGGTTGATATCCTCAATCCCGGTTTGAAGGGCGTTCTTGGTGGCCTTGTAAAGGTTGCGGATCAGGACGGCCTTCCAGTTGTTCCACGTGCCGGGTCCGACGCCCCGGATGTCGCAGACCGTCAGCACTGTCAGCAGATCAAGCCGCTCCACCGATTTGACCGCGTTGGCAAAGCCACGCACCGTCCGCGGTTCAGAGATATCCCGTTTCTGGGCGACGTCTGACATCAGAAGATGATAGCGGATGAGCCATTCGACGGTGTCGCATTCTTTCTTGTTCAGCCCCAACCGGGGGGCCACCTTGCGCGCGATCTGAGCGCCGAGGATCGAATGATCCTCGTTCCGGCCTTTACCGATATCATGAAGGAGCAGGGCCACGTAGAGCACCTTGCGGTTGACCCCACGTTCCAGAATGCCAGAGGCGACGGGCAGTTCCTCGATCAATTCCTTGCGTTCGATCTGGGCCAGGTTGCTGATGCATTGGATCGTGTGTTCGTCCACCGTGTAGTGGTGGTACATGTTGAATTGCATCATCGCCACGATCGGCGCGAATTCGGGGATGAACGCATCGAGCACACCCAGTTCATTCATCCGCCGCAGCCCCCGTTCGGGATTGCCGTGTTTGAGCATCAGGTCAAGGAAGATGCGTGTTGCGGTCTTGTCCTGACGCATGTCTTCGTCAATCAGGTCGAGATTGGCCGAGAGCAGTCGCATGGCGTCGGGGTGCAGCAGCGTGCCGGTGCGCAGCGCCTCTTCGAAGATCCGCAGCATGTTGAGCTTGTCGGCGAAGAAGGCCTTTTCGTCGGCGACCGTCAGCCGGTTCTGTTTGATCGCATAGGGTGGTTTGGCTTTCTTGCGCCGGCTGAGAAGCCGGGCGAGCATGGGTTCGGGTTTGGTGTGATCCGCCTCAAGCGCCGTCAGAACGATCCGCGTCAGTTCGCCGACTTTGGTCGCCTGCCGGAAATAGGCCTGCATGAAATGTTCGACGGCCCGTCTGCCCCCGTGATCGGTATAGCCCATGGCGGCTGCCACCTCGACCTGCATGTCGAAGGTGAGCTGATCCATCGCCCTGTTGGCGATCAGGTGCAGATGGCAACGCACGGCCCAAAGGAAATCCTCGGCCGTGACGAATGTTTCGAATTCTTCCGGGGTGAAAACCTTGAGGTCGACCAGATCGGCGGCGTCTTTGACCCCGTGTACGTATTTGCTGATCCAGAACAGTGATTGCAGATCGCGTAGCCCACCCTTGCCCTCTTTTACATTGGGTTCGACCACGTAACGCTGCCCGCCCTGCTTGCGGTGACGTTCGGCCCGTTCTTCAAGCTTGGCATCAATGAATTCGGCGGTGGTTGATTTGAACAGATCCTTCCAAAGCCGTTCGCCCAGCTCGTCGGCCAACGCGGCGTCGCCCGCCAGATAGCGGTATTCGACCAGTGAGGTCCGGATGGTATAGTCGTCGCGCGCCAGTCTGATACATTCGCTGATTGTGCGGCTGGCATGGCCAACCTTCAGCTTGAGGTCCCAGAGGATGTACAGCATCGATTCGATGACGCTTTCTGCCCATGGGGTCATTTTATAGGGCGTCAGGAACAGCAGATCGACGTCGGAGTAGCCCGCCATTTCACCCCGGCCATAGCCGCCAACGGCGATCAGCGACAGTTTTTCGCCTTCGGTCGGGTTGGGCAGCGGATGCAGGTGGTGCATGGCGATGTGCAGCACCTGTGTGACGATCTGATCGGTCAGCCAGCTATAGCTGCGGGTCGCGGGCCGCGCGGCAAATGGCTGCGCCTGGAAGGCCGTGGCGATGGCTGTCCGCCCATCTTGGCGCGCTTTGCCCAAGATCGATACGACGTCACTGCGCAGGTCCATTTCGGACGTGGCATTGCTTGCCGCCTCGGCGATGGCGGCCGACACGGCAGGTGTGTCAAAAATGACAGACGCCGGACAGATCAAACCGTCCGGCGCAGCGATTGTCAGCGTGTCGGCAGGATCAGAATCCTGCGCCGCCAAAGCTTCTTGGGGCTTGTTCAAGGACGACCACCTGATTGTTTTGAATTGTTGCAATTGCCAGCGCGCGTTCGTTGAGCCCGTTGGGCAAGAGCCGGAATACGCCTGCTGTGCCGCGGAAACCCTGCGGGCTGGTCAACGCGCCCTTGGTCAGCGCCTGATCATTGCCAGCTGCCACCAGCGCACCAATTGCCGCAATCCCGTCATAGGCGAGCCCCGCCAGCGGATGCGGGTTTTCCCCATAGGTGGCAGCATAGCGATTGGCGAAAAGCGCGGCGGTGGATTGATCCGGCATGGCAAAAAGCCCGCCTTGAAGTCCCGGAAGAGCGGCGGCTTGCGGCACCGCATCCCAGCGGGTCAGGCCGATGAACCGGGTACTGGCGGTGTCGATCCCCGCCTCTGGAAGGGCGGTGGCCAAAATGGGTAGGTCGGCGTTAACGCCTGCGGTCATAAAGATCGCATCGGCGTTGCGGGCCGATGACACGATCCGCCGGGTCGATGTAAAGATGCCCTGCTGTGACAAGGGATAACTATCTGTGGCGACGACCTGTGATCCATTGCGCTGCACCGCGTTTGTGATGGCATCGCGTCCCAGATTGCCGGCCACATCATCCCCATGCAGAACCAGATAGCGGCTGATCCCCTGCCGGTTGGCATATTGCACTAGCCGGTTTGCTGTATTGTCGAACGTGTTGCCAAGGATAAAGACATTACCGCCTGCAATCGTCGGATTGTTGGAAAAGGCCAGCACGTTTACATTTCGGTCGGCCACGGCCACGCCTGCGGCATTGGCGGCTTCGGCGAAAAGCGGTCCCAGAATGATTTGTGCACCGTCATTGACGGCGGTGCGGGCCACATCGGCGGCAAGTGCCGGGCTCGCACCGGTGTTGTAAACCCGCAACCGGATGTCCGCGCCGTCGAGATCGGCAATGGCCAGCCGGGCTGCGTTTTCAAGGTTTTGTGCGAGGAATGCATCGCTGCCCGCACCTGATCCGCCGGGCACCAGAAGGGCCACCTGTACCGGGTCATCGGCGTCGATTTGCGGACCGACATTGGCGGTGGTTGACAGGACGGGGTCACAGGCCGAAAGCCACATCAGTGACATAAAGGCGAAAAACCGCGCCGCCGGGTTGCGGGCCTGGCTGAAACGAGCAAACATAAATGATATCCCCCTTGGATGGCGCCGCGGTTGCCGGATCTGTGCCCGGGCATCGCCGCTATTCGGGGCACATCATAAAGCAGGGGGCACGCGGGTCCAGCGATGAATTATGTCAGCAAGCCACTCTCTGCCGGGTTATACTTTGTCGCGACCCCGATCGGGTCGGCGCGGGATATCACATTGCGGGCGCTGGATATCCTGGCCTCGGCTGATCTAATCGCTGCAGAGGATACCCGCACGGCGCGAAAACTGATGGAAATTCATGGCGTTCCGTTGAATGGGCGCAAGGTTGTGGCCTTTCACGATCATAGCGGCGATGGGACCACAAACGGGTTGGTGGCGGCTGTGGCGAGCGGTAAGTCGGTCGCTTACGTGTCCGAGGCAGGTACGCCTTTGGTCGCCGATCCGGGTTATGAGCTCGGCAGGGCGATGATTGCCGCAGGATTGCCCGTGACGACCGCGCCGGGGGCGTCGGCGGTGCTGGCCGCGCTGACTGTATCAGGCTTGCCAACTGACAGGTTTGCGTTTGTTGGGTTCCTTCCCGCGGCAAGACAGCAGCGCGAAACCGAGATTGCGGCGCTGCGCGATATTCCATTTACGCTGGTGTTTTATGAAAGCCCGAAACGCATTCGTGAAATGTTAGGTAATTTGCGTGATGTTTTGGGAGAGGAACGGCAGGCGGTTGTCTGTCGGGAACTGACAAAACGGTTTGAAGAGATCAGTCGGGGCACGCTTGGCGAATTGACGGTGGCCTTTGGCGATAGGTCGGTGAAGGGCGAATTGGTTGTCCTTGTGGGACGTGCAGGTGCCACGGATGTGGCCGAAATGGATGTTGAGGCGGCGTTGAGGGATGCAATGAAAACCATGCGGGTAAAGGATGCAGCCACGGTCGTGGCCGGTGCGCTTGGGCTGCCACGCAGACAGGTTTATCAGGTGGCCCTCAAATTGGGAGAATATGAATGACAGGACAAACGGGTTATCAAGCCGGCCTGGCTGCGGAAGAGATCGTTGCGGGCGACTATGGGCGCAGGCAGCATCGCCTGGCGGCAAGGCGTTGGCGGGGCCAAAGTGGTGAGATTGATCTGATCATGCGCGATGGCGACACGGTCGTGTTTGTTGAGGTCAAGAAAAGCAAGACATTTGCGCGTGCGGCCAGCCGTCTGGGCCGTTGTCAGATGGATCGGCTGTGCGGTGCGGCGGCTGAATTTCTGGCGGGCGAACCGCGTGGTCAATTGACCGATATGCGCTTTGATCTGGCGATGGTGGATGGGTACGGTGCCGTCAAAGTGATCGAGAATGCGTTCATGGAGGCCTGACGCAGCCATTGCACCAGCGGGCTGACTGCGCCATGTATCACCTCAGTTTTGATATGCGTGAGGTCGGCCATGGCGCTGAAGATAGCTTTTCAGATGGACCCGATTGGGCCGATCGATATCGATGCGGACAGCACGTTTCGCATAGCAGAAGAGGCCCAAGCGCGGGGTCATCAGCTTTTCTATTATACACCCGATAAGCTGGCTTATGATCGGGGCCAAGTGGTTGCACGCGGTTGGCCGCTAACCGTTCAGCGTATCAAGGGTGACCATTTCCGTTTGGGTGACGCGCAGGTCGTCGATCTGGCGGATATGGATGTGGTGTGGCTTCGCCAGGACCCGCCTTTTGATATGGGATACATCACCACGACACATATTCTGGACATGGTGCACCCTGAGACACTGGTTGTGAATGATCCGTTCTGGGTCCGCAATTATCCTGAAAAGCTGCTGGTGCTGCAGTTCCCTGATCTGACGCCGCCCACGATGATTGCCCGCGACCTTGCCACATTGCGGGCGTTTCGCGAGGCGCATGGCGATGTGATCCTGAAGCCGCTTTATGGTAACGGTGGTGCCGGTGTGTTCAAGCTGGCCCATGCAGACAGTAACCTCGCATCGCTGCATGAGCTTTTCACGGGTATCAACCGCGAGCCGTTGATTATGCAGCAATTTCTGCCGGCCGTTTCCAAAGGGGACAAGCGGATTGTCCTGGTCGATGGCGAGCCTGTGGGGGCAATCAATCGTGTGCCGGCTGCTGGCGAAACACGGTCGAACATGCATGTGGGGGGGCGGCCTGAGAAGGTTCAACTGACCGACCGCGACCGCGAGATATGCGCGCGCATCGGGCCGCTGTTGCGTGAGAAGGGGCAAGTGTTTGTGGGCATTGACGTCATTGGCGACTGGCTGACCGAGATCAACGTGACCTCGCCCACCGGTATTCAGGAGCTGGAGCGGTTCGATGGGGTGAATATCGCCGAAAAGATCTGGATCGCGATCGAGGCGCGTCGCGCTGGCTGATATGCGTTTACGTATCCTGAATGCCTGGCTGCGCTACGCTGTCCGGCCTGTTCTGGGTCGCGCGCGGTCGCCGGAACGGCAGGCTCGCGCGTTTGACCGGACCGCCCTTTATCTGCCATCTGACCGATCGGGCGGGCGATTTGCGCTTGCATTGGATCAGTGTAGGCAGACCCGATCCCCGGCGCGTTATCCTTTATCTGCATGGCGGCGCGTTCATCGTGGGCAGCGGGACGGCGTATCGTGGATTGCTGGGCCGGATTGCGCAACTGACCGGGTTGCGGGTTTGCGCCCCGGATTACCGGTTGTTGCAGGAGGCCCCGTTTCCGGCGGCGTTTGATGATGCGGTAGGCGCCTGGGATGCGCTGCTGGCCAAGGGGTATCGCCCGTCCGACATTGTGCTGGGCGGTGACAGTGCCGGGGGCGGTCTGATGCTGGCGCTGCTGGTGCGGCTTTGCGCACGCGGCACCCGTCCCGCGGCGTGTTTTGCGATGTCGCCGTGGACGGATATGACGCTGTGCGGCGACAGTTTGCGGTCACCTGATGAGGTGTTGCTGCCGGTCGGCCGGATGCCCGAACTGGTTGCGCGATATTTGCAGGGCGCTGCCGTGGACGATCCGCGCGCGTCGCCGATATTTGCCCGTTTCTGCGAGCCGCCATCGGTGCTGATCCAGGTGGGCGGAGGCGAGGCGCTGCTGGATGATGCAAGGCGTATGGCGGATGTTTTGGGTGATGCCGCGCTGCTGCGTGTCTGGGACGATGTCCCGCATGTCTGGCAAATGTTCGATGGCTATATTCCAGAGGCCCGTGCGGCGTTGCGCGAGATTGCGGATTTTGTTCATACCTCTTTCGTCATGGCGAGCCGATAGCTGACCGCCTCGGCCACGTGGGGTTTGCGTACGGTGTCGGAGCCGTCCAGATCAGCGATGGTGCGTGCCACCCGCAGAACCCGGTGATAGCCGCGGGCGGACAGCCCGAACCGTTCGGCGACCTTGATGAGCAGTTCGCGCCCTTCCGTGTCGGGTGTTGCGACTTCCTCAAGAATGTGACCTTCGGCATCGGCGTTTACGCGGATATCGTCGCGTGCGTCATAGCGTTTGGTCTGGGTATTGCGCGCTTTGGCCACCCGTTCTGCCACAGTGGCGGAGCTTTCCCCATCTTCAGGCAGATCAAGATCGGTGAAGGCCACTGGCGGGACCTCGACTCGCAGATCAAACCGGTCCATCAGGGGCCCGGATATACGGCCCAGATAATCCTCGCCGCAGATCGGGGCGCGGGTACAGGCCCGCCCCGGATCGGCCAGATACCCGCATTTGCAGGGGTTGGCGGCGGCGACCAGCATGAAACGGCAGGGGTAACGGACATGCGCGTTGGCGCGGGCGACGACGACTTCTCCGGTTTCGATTGGTTGGCGCAGGGTTTCCAGAACGGTGCGCGCGAACTCTGGGAATTCGTCCATGAAAAGGACGCCATTATGCGCAAGGCTGATCTGTCCCGGTTTGGCCGTACGCCCACCGCCGACAATGGCGGGCATGGAGGCGGTATGGTGTGGTTCACAGAAAGGTCGTTCGCGGTTGATCCCGCCTTCGTCCAGCAGACCGCAAAGCGAGTGGATCATGGAGGTTTCCAGCGCCTCTGCCGGAGTCAGGGGCGGCAGGATGCCGGGGATGCGGGCGGCCAGCATGGATTTGCCGGACCCGGGTGAGCCGACAAGGAACAGATGGTGCCGTCCGGCGGCGGCGATTTCGAGTGCGCGTTTGGCCCGTTCCTGACCTTTGACTTCGGACAGGTCCTTGTTTTCTGCGCGGCTATGCACCTCACCCGGTTCGGAGGGGTTGAGTACTGATTGGCCGGTGTAGTGCCGCACCACATCCGCCAGTGTCCGTGGGGCGATGACGTTGGCGGCCCCAACCCACGCGGCCTCTGCGCCGCAGGCTTGAGGGCAGAGCAGCGTGCGGTCATCGTTCGCGGCGGCCATGGCGGCGGGCAAGGCGCCGACGACCGCGACCAGCGCGCCATCAAGTGAGAGTTCGCCCAAGGCGACCGTTTGTTCGGCGTCTTCCGGCGGAATGATTTCGAGCGCGGCTAGCAGTGCTAGCGCAATGGGCAGGTCGAAATGCGATCCTTCCTTTGGCAGGTCGGCGGGCGACAGGTTGATCGTGATCCGCTTCGACGGCAGGGCAATGGCCATGGCGGTTAGTGCGGCGCGCACCCGTTCCTTTGCCTCTGACACGGCCTTGTCCGGCAGGCCGACCACAGAAAAGGCCGGGACGCCCGGGCTGACGGCGCATTGCACCTCGACCAGCCGCGCCTCGATCCCTTCAAATGCTACTGTGTAGGCCTTTGCGACCATCGCCATCTCCCCGATATGGTTAACGGGTAGAGGCGCGTGGTTTAGGAATGGTTAACGTCTGGCCATGGCAGGCGGTCAAGCGGCATCGGATAAGGCCATGGGTCGTAGATTTCGGATTTGGACGCCTCGCGCCAGGCCAGAAATGCGGGGTCTGACAGGTGGGCGTTGACATAGCGTTGCGCCGCGTCGCTGATCGGTAGGCCGTAGGCGGTCATACGCAAGGTGACGGGGGCATAGAATACATCGGCCAAGCTGTATTGTCCGAAGAGCCAAGGCCCGCCAGACCCATGCCGTTTGCGCGCCAGCGCCCAGAGTTCCTCGATCCGGTCGAGATCAGCCACGACGGCGTCGGACGGTTTGAACCCTTTCCAGACATGGGTGATCATGTTCGGGCACGCTTCTCGCAATGCCATGAAGCCGCTATGCATTTCCGACGTGATCGACCGGGCCAGCGCCCGTGCTGCCGGGTCGCGCGGGTAAAGGTCAATCTCGGGGTGATTTTCCACCAGTGTTTCGGCCATGGCGAGACTGTCGGTCAGGACGTGTCCCTCTGCCGTTTGCATCGTGGGTACGGTGCGGGCCGGGGCCAGATGCGCCAGTTCGTCCCGGTAGGTTCCGGCATAAAGCCCAACCAGATGCGTGTTGTAGGGCAGGCCGAATTTTTCGAGCATCAGCCAGCCCCGCAAGGACCAGCTGCTGAAGGTGCGATCACCAATATAGAGTTCATATGTCATGGCGTATGGATAGCCGGATGCGGATCGCGCGCCTAACGATGAAAATTGAATTTGGGTATCACGGGCAGTGATTGATCCGGCCGACCTGCCATTGGCCCTCGTCGTAGCAAAGATCGGTGACGGACAGGTTGTCGATCTTATGGCTGAAGGCTGCATAAGCCCCGATCCCCAGCGCCCGCTGCACCTGTGTCAGGATCGCGCCGAAATGTGCCACCACGATCAGGTTGTCGTGGGTCATGTAGCTGTCGATGGCGTCATCGACCCGGGCCCGGACCATGTTCCAGCTTTCGCCGCCGGGTGGGGCGATGTGCCCCGGTTGTTCCCAGAAGGCGCGGATGGTGTCGGGGTCTTCGGCCTCCACCTCGGAGAATTTGCGCAGCTCCCATGCGCCGAAATGGATTTCGCGCAAGGCGGGGTTGTGGGGCAGCCGGTGTTGCGGTGTCAGGGCATCTGCGGTGGCGGTTGCGCGCGACAGGTCTGATGACACGACGGGGGCGTCTGGCAGGTAATCCCGCAGCCGTGCGATCGCGGCGGTGTCGGACAGATCGGCGGACAGATCGGACCATCCGACCATGGATTTGGCATGGGTTGGCCCGTGCCGGACCAGCCAGAGCCGAGTCATGGCAGGCTGCCCTTGAGCATCAGTGGAAGCCCGGCCATGACCGCGACGACGACCTCAGCCTCTGCCGCGATGGCCTGATTGAGCGTGCCCTGGGCGTTGCGGAAATTGCGTGACAGCGCATTTTCGGGAACGATCCCCTGTCCGACCTCGTTCGAGACGATCACCACACGGCAGCGGCAGGTGCGTAGCGCGGTGATCAATGCGGAACATTCGGCGGCTATATCATGTTTGGCGAGCATGATGTTGGTGAGCCAGAGCGTGGCGCAGTCGATCAGAACGGCATGGTCCGGGCCGATCTGTTTGAGGATGCTGGCGACGGCGATCGGTTCTTCGATTGTGGTCCAGCTATTGCCGCGCATGTCGCGATGACGGGCGACTTTGGTCGCCATTTCATTGTCGAAGACTTGTGCCGTGGCGATGTAGACCGGGTCCAATCCGCCCTGTAAAACAAGGCTTTCGGCGAAGGCTGATTTGCCGGATGCTGCGCCGCCTAGTACAAATGTGAGTTTTTCCAGTGCCATGACGCAACTTTGTTTGATCCAGATCGTTAGTACTTGCGTAACTAAATTGACCAACAAAGTTAATGCATCGCACGCAATCTGGGAGAAATAACATGGCCGCTATGGGTTTTTCTGATCAAACACTGTCGCGTACTGCGATGAAGGCAGAGTTGCTGGATGCCGAAACCGAGCTGGCGCTGGCCTATGCCTGGCGCGATCAGCGCGACGAACAGGCCCTGCATCGTTTGATTACCGCCTATATGCGGCTGGCGATTTCCATGGCCTCCAAGTTCAAGCGCTATGGTGCCCCGATGAACGATCTGATCCAGGAAGCGTCGGTCGGCCTGATGAAGGCCGCTGACAAGTTTGACCCGGATCGTGGCGTGCGGTTTTCGACATATGCGGTCTGGTGGATCAAGGCATCGATCCAAGATTATGTGATGCGCAACTGGTCGATGGTGCGGACTGGTTCGACATCATCGCAGAAATCGCTGTTTTTCAACATGCGCCGCGTGCAAGCCAGGCTGGAACGTGAGGCCGCAGCGGAAGGTCGCGAGTTGGACCGCCAGGAAATGCGCGAGTTGATTGCGACCGAGGTTGGTGTGCCGTTGCATGATGTGGAGATGATGGAAGGCCGTTTGTCAGGCTCTGATTTTTCGCTGAATGCGACGCAATCGACCGAGGATGAAGGTCGCGAATGGATTGACGCGCTTGAGGACAATGGTCCGCAGGCGGCCGAAACAGTTGCCAACAGCCATGACAATGCAACATTGCGCCAGTGGCTGGTGACGGCCCTGACCGCATTGAACGACCGCGAGCAGTTCATCGTGCGCGAACGCAAACTGCGCGATGACCCAAGGACGCTGGAAAGCCTTGGAACCGAGCTTGGCCTGTCCAAGGAGCGGGTGCGCCAGTTGGAGGCCGCTGCCTTTGGCAAGATGCGCAAGAGCCTTGAGGCGCAGAGCCATGAGGTCCACGCGTTTTTTGCGTGACGCCTGACATTGTGTTTCCGGTATCTTCTGACCTAGTGTCGGATCGCAAGATACCGGAGACGCCAAATGCTGGCTGACAGACATATCCTATTGATTGTGGGGGGCGGGATCGCGGCGTTCAAGGCGCTGGATCTGGTCCGCAGATTGCGCGAGCGCGGCTGCCGCGTCACCCCGGTGCTGACCCGTGCGGGGACAGAGTTCGTCACCCCGCTGAGCCTGTCGGCGCTGTCGGCCGCGAAGGTGTATCAGGATCTGTTCGATCTGACTGATGAGGCCGAGATGGGCCATATCGAGCTGTCCCGCGCGGCTGATCTGGTGGTCGTTGTTCCGGCGACGGCGGATCTGATGGCCAAGATGGCTGGGGGGCATGCGGATGACCTTGCCTCGACCCTCTTGATGGCGACCGACAAACGGGTGCTGATTGCGCCCGCCATGAATGTGCGGATGTGGGAACATGCCGCGACACAGCGGAACCTCGCCACGTTGCAAAGTGACGGTGTGCTGGTTGTCGGCCCGACCGAAGGCGACATGGCCTGTGGTGAATACGGCCCGGGCCGGATGGCGGAAGTGCCGGAAATCATTGATGCAATTGATGCGGCCTTGTCGGATGGGCCGTTGAAGGGCAAGCATGTGCTGGTCACCTCTGGCCCGACGCATGAACCGATTGATCCCGTCCGTTACATCGCGAACCGGTCGTCGGGCGCGCAGGGCACGGCGATTGCCCGCGCGCTTTCGGGATTGGGTGCGCAAGTGACGTTTGTGACCGGCCCGGCGGATGTGCCGCCGCCACAGGGTGTGCATGTGATCCGCGTCCAGACCGCGCAGGAAATGTTGGAGGCGGTCGAAGGTGCCCCTTCTGCTGACGCCGCCGTTTTTGCTGCCGCCGTCGCTGATTGGCATGTGGCCAATGCTGGTGCAAGCAAGATCAAAAAGGATGGCAGCGGGCTGCCAAAGCTGGAATTTGCGGAAAACCCGGACATTCTGGCGACGGTTTCGCAGATGACGAGCGGTCGCCCGAAACTGGTCGTCGGATTTGCCGCTGAAACGGATGATGTGGTTGCCCATGCCACGGCGAAGCGTGCCCGCAAGGGGTGTGACTGGATCGTCGCCAATGATGTGTCGCCTGCGACGGGGATCATGGGCGGGTCCGAAAATGCGGTGACGCTGATCACGGATGCAGGTGCCGAAGACTGGCCGCGGATGAGCAAGGACGCGGTTGCGATTGCACTGGCCAAACGGATTGCAGAGGCGATTGCGTGACGCCGGAAATCCAGTTTCAGTGGGATGAGGGCGCTGATCCGTCGCTTGGCCTGCCGTCATATGAAACCGCCGGTGCAGCTGGGGCCGATATTCGTGCGAACCTGCCGGATCAGCGGTCGGTGGAACTGCCCCCTGGTGCCCGGCAACTGATCCCGACGGGATTGCGCATGGCGATCGCTGACGGGTTCGAGGTGCAGATCAGACCGCGGTCTGGTCTGGCGCTGAAACATGGGATCACGCTGCTCAACACGCCGGGTACGATTGACAGTGATTATCGCGGGCCGGTGGGGGTGATCATGGTCAATCTTGGCGCGGATTATTTCACGGTGACCCATGGCATGCGTATTGCCCAGATGGTGGTGGCACCTGTGGTGCAGGCCACGTTCAAGGAAGTCGCGTTCCTGAACAGCACGCTGCGCGGCCCCGGCGGGTTTGGGTCCACCGGCTTATGATTATGGTCGGGGCGATGGCGGCCACCCTGTGGGGCATCGGCATTGCGATGAAGGCGCCCTATCATGCGCGCTGGACCATGCTGGCGATCCTTCTGGTCGGGGTCATGATGTTGCATGTCGTGCTGCCAGCTGGCCACCCGTTGCGCGAGGCGACCGGGGGCGACGCAAGGCTGTGGGGGCTGTTCATTGCCTTTGGTTTCATCGTCTGGGGCTATCGCAGGTTCCTGGGCGGGTTGCGCGCCCGGATTGCCGAGAAAGAGCCGTCGGCGGCGCGGTCGGGGACGTTTTCGGAAACCGAATTGGAACGCTATGCCCGCCACATCATCCTGCGCGAGGTGGGCGGACCGGGCCAGAAGGCGATGCGCGATGCCAAGGTGCTGGTCGTGGGGGCCGGGGGGCTTGGCGCGCCTGTGTTGGAGTATCTGGCCGCTGCCGGTGTCGGCACGATTGGTGTGATTGACGATGATGTGGTCGAGAATGCCAATCTGCAGCGGCAGGTGATCCATCTGGACCGCAATATCGGGATGCCCAAGGTTCATTCGGCGGCAGAGGCGATGCGCGCGCAGAACCCGTTTGTGACCGTGCGTCCGTATCAGCGGCGGTTGGACGAAGATATCGCTGCCGATCTGTTTGCCGATTATGATCTGATCCTTGACGGGACTGACAATTTCGACACGCGCTATCTGGTGAACCGGACCGCGGTGGCGCTGGGCAAGCCGCTGATCGCGGCGGCGCTGACGCAGTGGGAAGGGCAGATCAGCCTTTATGATCCGGCGCATGGAACACCCTGTTATGAATGCGTTTTTCCGACTGCCCCGGATGCCGCGTTGGTGCCGAGTTGCGCCGAGGCTGGCGTGATCGGCCCGTTGCCCGGCGTGATCGGCGCGATGATGGCGGTTGAGGCGCTGAAGGTGATTACCGGTGCCGGTGACGGGCTGGGGGGCAGGTTGCTGATTTATGACGCGCTTTATGCCCAGACCCGGACCATCGCGGTCAAACCGCGTGCGGATTGTGCGGTTTGCGGCGGCAGGGGCTTGCAAGCCAAAGGTTGAAGTTCATACTGCGATCCTGAGTTTTACCCTGGGGAGACACGCATGAAGATTCTTGCAACATTGGCCGCTGTGATGCTGGCCACAACGGCTGTCGCTGACGGCCATTTGCCGAACCTTGAAGGTCGCGAAATCGTGGTGGTGACGGAAAACGCCTATCCGCCGCTGCAATTCATTGACGGCAATGGCGATGCGGTCGGCTGGGAATATGACGCAATGTCCGAGATTGCAGAGCGGCTGAACGCGACGGTCGTTTACGAGAATATCAGCTGGGACGCGATGATCCCCGCTGTGTCCGAAGGCCAGTATGACATGGGCATGACCGGCATCACCATCCGCGAGGATCGCGCGGAAGTGGTTGATTTTTCGGATAAATACATGACGTCCGAGATGGTGATGATGGTGCGCGGCGATGAGGACCGGTTCACCGACGCTGCAAGTTTTGCTGCCGATGACGATCTGCTGATGGCGGCCCAGCCCGGTACGACCCCGTTCTATGTGGGTGTCTATGACGTGCTGGACGGGGATGAGGCGAACCCGCGTATCAAGCTGATGGAGACCTTTGGTGCGACCGTTCAGGCGCTGCGGGCCGGTGATGTTGATCTGGTGCTGACCGATGGCACGGCTGGCAACGGCTATGTCGAGGCGTCGGATGGTGGCTTGAAGATCATTGGTGAGAAGCTTGGGACCGAGGATTTTGGGTTCATCTTTCCCAAAGGGTCCGATCTGGTGGATCCGATCAATGCGGCCATTGCCGATATGGCTGCCGATGGCACGCTGGATGCGCTGAATACCAAGTGGTTTCTTGAGTACAAACTGGGTGAGTAGGCGCTGATCAGGAGGTCCCGGGTCAGGCCCGGGACATGCGCCGATGATCCCGACATCCCCGAGCGACAAGGATTTTCCGTGGTGGCTGGTCGCTGTCGTTGCCATAGGCATCTACCTGTTCTGGCAGGTGCTGACGGTCGCGGAATATTCCCGCGTGCTGAACACCCTGCAAAAGGGCATCTGGGTCACGATCTATGTGACGCTGGTGTCCTATTCGATGGCCTGTGTGCTGGGTTTGGGGTTGGCGCTGGCGGGGTTGTCGCGCTGGCTGGCGCTGCGCCAGATCGCGCGGTTCTATATCGAGGTGGTACGCGGCATTCCGATTATCGTGCTGCTGCTTTACGTCGCCTTTGTGCTGGCCCCGGCCATGGTGGCTGGGTGGAACTGGATTGCGGAGGCGGTGGGTTTGGACCCGGTGCGCACCCGCGATTTTTCCCTGCTGTGGCGGGCGGTTATTGCTTTGACCATCGCCTATTCATCCTTTTTGGCCGAGGTGTTTCGTGCCGGTCTGCAATCGGTCGACAAAGGCCAGATCGAGGCCGCCGAGGCGCTGGGCCTGAATGGCTGGCAGCGGTTTCGCCTGATCGTCTTTCCGCAGGCGCTGCGCACCATTCTGCCGCCATTGGGTAATGATTTTGTGGCGATGGTGAAGGATTCGTCGCTTGTATCCGTTCTGGGGGTTACGGATGTGACCCAGTTGGGCAAGGTCACGGCAGCGGGCAATTTCCGCTATTTCGAAACCTATAATGTGGTGGCGCTGGTTTATCTGATGATTACTATTTCATTATCGCTGGCCTTGCGCCGGTTTGAAAAACGGATGCGCACGCGGTAAGGGCGGATTTTTGAGCATTTTGGCCAAAATGATAAACAGGTCGCTGGCAAGTCGCAGGCCCCGCCCCTAGGTTGTAGGCAAAGGAGATTTGTGATGACAAACCCGCTGCTGTCCGACTGGACCACACCCTTTGAACTGCCGCCCTTCGCGGAGATTTCCGACGAGGATTTTGCCCCCGCTGTGGATGCCGCTTTGGAGCAGTCGCGCGCGAATATCGCGGCGATTGCCGAGAATGCGGAGGCACCGACATTCGAGAATACGATTGAAGCTTTGGAATTGGCTGACGAAAAGCTGGGCCAGGTTCTGGGCGTTTTTTACGGCATTGCCGCGGCTGACAGCAATGAAAAGCGCGAAGCGTTGCAGCGGGAATTTGCTCCGAAACTGAGTGCCTACAGTTCTGAGGTGTCTGAAAACAAAGACCTTTTTGCGCGTGTTGAGGCGGTTTGGGAAGATCGCGACAATCTGGACCTGACCGATGAACAGCAGCGGGTTCTGATGCTGACCCGGCGCGGTTTTGTCCGGTCGGGCGCGCAATTGGAAGGGGCTGAGGCAGAGGCGCTCCGCGATGTGAAATCGCGGCTGTCGGTGCTGGGGACCGAATTTACCCAGAACCTGCTGGCCGATGAACGCGAATGGTTCATGAAGCTCGCGGCCGATGACCTGCAAGGTCTGCCTGATTTCGTCGTTGCCACCGCAAGGGCGGCTGGTGCGGAGAAAGAGGCCGGGGGCCCGGTGATCACGTTGTCGCGGTCCTTGATCGTGCCGTTTCTGCAGTTTTCCGAGCGTCGCGACCTGCGCCAGAAAGCCTATGAAGCCTGGGTTGCGCGCGGAGCGAACGGCGGCAAGACGGACAATCGCGAGATTGCGGCGGAGACGCTGAAACTGCGCGAGAAGCGCGCCGATTTGCTGGGCTATGGCAGCTTTGCCGATTTCAAACTGGAAACCGAGATGGCCAAGACCCCGGATGCGGTCCGCGATCTGCTGATGAAGGTCTGGGAGCCGGCCAAGGCTGTCGCGGAGGCGGATGCCGAAGTGTTGAAGCGTATGCTGCATCAGGATGGGTGGGACGGCCCGTTGGAGCCGTGGGACTGGCGGTTCTATTCCGAGAAGCGCCGCAAGGAATTGCATGATCTGGATGAGGCTGAATTGAAGCCTTATCTGCAGCTGGACCGGATGATCGAGGCGGCGTTTGCCTGTGCCAACAGGTTGTTCGGGCTGGAATTCAGGGAAGTCGAAGGGCCGGTTTACCACCCGGATGTGCGGTTGTGGGACGTGACCCGCAAGGGCGAGCATGTCGCTGTTCTCATGGGCGATTATTTCGCCCGAGGATCGAAACGGTCGGGCGCATGGTGCACTACAATGCGCGATCAGAAACGGTTGGGTGGCGACGAGCGTCCGATTGTTCTGAACGTCTGCAATTTCGCCAAACCAGAGGCGGGCAAACCTGCGTTGTTGTCTTACGATGATGCGCGGACGCTGTTTCACGAATTTGGTCATGCGCTGCACCAGATGCTGTCAGATGTGACTTACGAAAGTATTAGCGGCACGTCCGTGGCGCGCGATTTCGTGGAACTGCCCAGCCAGCTATACGAGCATTGGCTGGAGGTGCCGGAGGTGCTGGCGGAGTTTGCAACCCATGCCGAAACCGGCCAGCCGATGCCGGAGGATCTGTTGCAGCGGATGCTGGATGCGACGACCTATGATATGGGGTTTCAGACGGTGGAATATGTTGCCTCTGCCCTGGTTGATCTGGGCTTTCACGATGGCCCGGCACCGGTTGATCCGATGCAGAAACAGGCTGAAATCCTTGAAGAAATCGGGATGCCCCATGCCATCCGCATGCGCCATGCGACGCCGCATTTTGCGCATGTGTTTGCCGGTGATGGCTATTCCAGCGGTTACTACAGCTACATGTGGTCAGAGGTGATGGATGCCGATGCGTTCGAGGCGTTCGAGGAGGCGGGGGATCCGTTTGATGCCGACGTGGCCCGCAAGCTGGAGGAAACGGTTTTGTCGTCCGGCGGGTCGGTGGATGCCGCCGAGCTTTACATCGCGTTTCGCGGGCGGTTGCCGGGGGTTGAGGCGTTGCTGAAGGGTCGTGGGCTGGACAAGGCGGCCTGATTTTGGCCGGTCGGCGTTGCGTCGGATTTCCGTCGGCAAAGCGTCGGACCCCATAGCCGGGTCGGTTAAGGTTTCGTTAGCGATTGGTGGGGTGAAAACCCGGCTTACCGGTCGTCATCCGGGTGGCGCTGCACGCCGACCGGGTCCTTGTGGATCAGCACATCGGCCCGCGGGTATGCCGCGATGATGGCCCGGCGCAAGGCCGCGCCGATGGCGTGTGCCGCATCAAGCGTCTGCCCGCCATCCAGTTCGATATGCAGGTTGACGAAGACCTTGCTGCCGGCGACCCGCGTTTTCAGGTCGTGATAGCCGTGCACCCCTTCGAAATTCGCCGCAATCGCCTGGATCCCTGCGATCATGTCAGGGTCGGCCTGCCGGTCCATCAGCGCGTCCCAGGCGGATTTGCCGATGCGCAACGCGCCGACCGCAAGGATGGCCGCCGCGGCCAGTGCCACGACGCTGTCGATCTGGTGCAGTTCAAACTTGGCCGAGGCCCAGAGCGCGAGGATCGCGCCCATATTCGGGATCAGATCGCCGAGATAGTGCAGGCTGTCGGCCTGAACGACCTTGTTGCCGGTCTTGCGCGCCACATGCCGTTGCCAGAACACGAGAGCCAGCGTGATCGCGATGGAAAAGACAATGATCCCGATCCCCAGCCCTTCGCGTTCGGGCAGGGTGACGGTGTCGTCAAGCAGCCGCAGGATGGCGGCTACGGCGATCACCCCGGCAGAAATCAGGATGAAGAGGGATTGACCGAGGGCGGCAAGATCCTCGGCAGAGGTGTGGCCGAACTGGTGGTCGTCATCGGCGGGTTTGGCCGCGTAGGCGATGGCGATCAGGCCGCCGAGCGACATCATCAGGTCCATGGCCGAGTCGGCCAGCGTGGCCGCCACGGCGAGAGATCCGGTTTGCCCCAGCGCCCAGAGTTTCAGGAGAACAAGGGTGAGCGCCACGCCGACAGAGAGCAGGCCTGCGGAAAGATTGAGCCGGGTGTCATGTTTCAGCGGCATGGTGGCGCGCTTTCGGTTGGCTGCACGGTTCTGCCTTATCTATCGCAGCGCGGGCGGATCGCCAACGGTGGCGTCTATCCTCGGATCGCGGCCGCGGCGGCGCGTTTTTCGACCGCGTCTCGCAGCACATCGAACTGTGATGCGGGTTGGATCCAGGTTTTGTTAATTCCCAGCTTATGCTTGCCGGCCTTGATTTCGAACACCGTGGTCCGATGCACGGTCGAGACCCGCAGCCTGGTGATGTCGCGCAAGGCGATGGTGGTGGTGGTTTTGTAGATGGGAGCTTTCGGAGCAGTGATGTCTGTCGCGGTCAGAACGACCTGACGGGGCTTGGCCAGGCTTAGCAGAAGCATCTTCAGGCCGACCGGAATTCCCAAAGCAAAAAACGCCGCTATTCCCCACAAAAGTATGGTGCTTGCCTCGACTGACAGCGTTTTGCCGAAGATGTCTATCCGGCTGTCGTTCTCTGAGGCGAACCAGCCCGATGAGAGTGCAAAGAGTGATGCGATAACAAGCACCGTGACCGACTGAAGCCAACCGGGCCGGTAGTCAAATGTCAGAACGGGCATGTGGTCTCCTCTGGGTCTGCCGGATTATGTTGGATGAAACCGGATGAAATTGGCCGCCGCCATCAATCCCTGATCTCACCCGCTGCCACACCCCAGAGGTCGGTCTTGGGCACCCAGCCTTTGTAGCCGCCAGCGGTCAGGCGGCACCAGTCGGGGTCGCATCGCCCCAATCGCGCGATCACGCCGGGTTCCAGCATGGCGTTTTCAAGGGCATTCGGATCAGGTCGGGATCGCAGAGCGGTCGTGTCACCGTTGATCAGCACGGTCCGCGCACCTGACAGCATGGTGTAATGGACCCAGCCGCCTTGTCCGTCGCGGTCAATCACCCGCCGCCAGTGCCCGTATTCCGCAATGACCTGCAGCGGCATGTTCCGCCGCTGGAAGACCCAGTCGATCCGGTGGGACAGTGAGGGGCCCCGGCGCACATTGGCCTCGGCTGCCTTGAGCGAGACAAAGCGCGGCAGGGGCAGGTTGGTTTCTGGGCCAAGGGTCGGCGCTTCGGTCTGCTGGGCGTGCCCGACACTTGTGCAAATCACCACGGCAATTGCTGCCGTCCGGATCACGCGGAACCACTGCACCCATCTACGCATTGTTTGCCCTTGTCTGCTCTTTTTTGTGGTGCGCGGTTCTTGTGCTGCGCATCCCTTTGGCGCAACCTGCCATCAAAGCTGCGTTTTGAAAAGCCACGGGAGGCCCGGATATGCCAGGTAAGCGATTAAGTGTTGTTGTGACGCGACGGTTGCCCGAGGCGGTTGAGACCCGGATGAAAGAGCTTTTCGACGTGGAATTGCGCGACGACGACACGCCGATGACAACTGATCAGCTGGCCGATGCAATGGGGCAGGCTGATGTGCTGGTGTCCACGATCACCGATCATATCGACGCCAAACTGCTGGGCCGTGCCGGTGAGAGGTTGAAGCTGATTGCCAATTATGGGGCAGGGGTGGACAATATTGATGTGTCTACCGCCCGCCAGCGGGGCATACATGTGTCCAATACGCCGGGCGTGGTGACGGAAGATACCGCCGATATGGTCATGGCCCTGATCCTGGGTGTGACCCGCCGTCTGGCCGAAGGGTTGCGGCTGGCCCAGTCGAATGACTGGCAGGGCTGGTCACCCACGGCGATGATGGGTGGTCGTATCAAGGGCCGCCGGTTGGGGATTTTGGGCATGGGCCGCATCGGGCAGGCCGTGGCCCGCCGTGCCGCCGTGTTCGGGATGCAGGTGCATTACCACAATCGCAAGCGTCTGCGCCCCGAGGTGGAGGAGGAGTTGGAGGCGACATATTGGGAAAGCCTTGATCAGATGGTGGCCCGTGTCGATATCCTGTCGATCAACTGCCCGCATACCCCGTCGACCTTTCATTTGATGAACGCCCGTCGGCTGAAGCTGATGAAACCGAGTGCGGTAATCGTGAACACGTCCCGTGGTGAGGTGATTGATGAAAACGCCCTGACCCGGATGTTGCGCGCGGGCGAGATTGCCGGTGCCGGGCTGGATGTGTTTGAGCGCGGTCATCTGATCAACCCGCGCCTGAAAGAACTACCCAATGCGATCCTGTTGCCCCATATGGGATCGGCCACGCTGGAAGGCCGGATCGAGATGGGTGAGAAGGTGATCGTGAATATCAAAACCTTTGAGGATGGTCACCGTCCCCCCGATCTTGTTGTTCCTAGCATGCTATAGGCAGACGCCGCCTAGTGTGCCTTTAGGCTTGGAAGGCCCGTCATGCCGACCGTTGTTGTGGACGCACGTTAGCGAAGCGATTGTGCATACGGCGTGGACATTGCCAAGACATGCCCCAGAATGGCTGCAACCGAATGACCGAGCAAAGGACATCCCGATGAAGATCATGCTGCCTGTAGTGGGGGTGTTGCTGGCCGGGCTTGCTGCCCTTTCCTTGTATTTGTTCAAACAGGGGCTGGATGATTATCTGGCGAACAAGAGCCTGGCCGCCGTTGAGATTGTGGCCCCGGCGGGGGTTGATGTTGTTGATTACGATGCGGCGCAAGGTATGGCGCTGACCGGGCGCGCGTTTAACCTTGATCCAGAGGTGACCGACCCGACCAATGAATTGCTGCGCCGGTTCGAAGCCTCTGCCGGTGGGATCGACGATGGGGTGGCCCAGGTCTTTGTCAAAGGAGAGGAGCGCGTCGCGTTAAGTTTGCATCGCGCCCCATATGTTGCCCCGCCCCAGACCCTTGCCAGCCAGTTGGGTCTTGCCGAGCCCAACCCTGAGCCTGAGATCGAGCCGGATGTTTTTGGCACGGTGGCCGGGGTTGACGTGATCTTGCAACCGGCCCCGGAGCGCGCGCCTGATCAGGAACCGGTGAGCTACCGCCACTTTGTTGTGAACCTTGGCGATCCGGACGGCCCCGAAACGGTGGAGATCACGGTTTTGACTAATGCCAGTGATGCCTTTGTCGCGTCGATCTTTGACAGCCTGGATATTGCCGCCCTGAATGAGCGCCTGCCCGAACCTGATGTGCGGATCGTACCTGACGGGGGTTTTGTGCCCGCAGCTGATGGCCCGCTGTCCCAGACCCCGCCGCCACCAGCGCCTGCGTTGCTGGCCTATCGCGCGCTGCAAAGCGGTGTAACGCTGACCGCGCTTGATCGTGATGTGCTGGAGCGTGTCCGTGCTGGTGAGATATCTGACATGGCCGGTCTGCAGGCGCGCTTTCCCGACCTTGTTGCGCCCACCGTTGCGATGATGGCTGTGCTGGGCCAACCCACACCGGAGGTCTCAGCCCGTTTTGCGGCGGTCCGCCTGCTGAAGGGGGATCGTGCCTGGAGCCAGACAGAAGCGTTCATCCTGACCCAAGTGGCGCGGCCGGACACGACGCAGGCGGACTTGTTGGATTATCTGTCGCTGCGGGATGACATTGCGCCCGAAGTGCTGGCGTTGGTGTCTCAGCTCCCCTGATCCGCTGGGATCAGGCCCCGCCTGCCCATTTATCTGGCAGTGCACCACTTGCCTGCGCTTCGTCCACGATCGCCCGGTACTGTTTCATCGAATGGGCCGGCAGCGCCCGTTTGACCGCCGGGGACAGTTTTTTGACCTGGCCCATGTGAAAGAAACTGGTGGGCAGGCGCGGCACGATATCGTCATTGCGGTTGATTAGCAGGCATTGCCTGTGATGTTTGACCGGCCCGCGCGAGAATTTCGGGCGCGGCGCGGCAAACCCGATGGCGGGGACGTTGTAGCTTTTGGCGAGGATTTGTGCCGCCGCGGCCCCCAGGGAATGCCCGATGATGAAATTTGGCGCCGTGCCCTTCTGGATCAGCCAATGAAAAATCTCGGACGCGTAGGCGAGAAAGCCCTGATGCCAGACGGTGCCGGATGCGCCCGTTTCGGCCTTGTTGTCATCCATCCGCAGTTTCCTGCGCCCGAGCCGGATCGGGCGCAGGTTGAAGTTCTTGTAATCGCTGATTGAGTTGGATCCGGGCAGGAGCAGGATGTTGCCTTCCAGCATATGCGCCTGCACGTCATCATGGGCGCAGGAATGCATGATGGCAGGTTGCCTGATTGCACCGGGGGTGTAGCTTGCTTCGGCCAGAATTGCCGCGTCACGTATTGAAAATGCAGTCATTTGAAAAACCTCCTGCCCGGAATTAGACCGTTTTGCCTTGCTTTCCGTCCAGTGAGGAAACCCTGACCCTGCGATTTGCCCATCTGTTGCCCGCAACGCGCCAAAGTTGTAGCCACCTGTTCTGGGATAGTGCGCCAACGCATTGATTCTTGAGCAGGAGCCGCATCGTGAACCGCTTTTTCGTGACCGCATCGCCAATCATTCTTCTTGTGGCCGGACTGGGTATGGTTATGGGGCTTGATTACGTCTCATATACGCAGAAACGTGCCGAGGACGGTGCGCAGATGAACTTTGCCGGTTATCTGTTAGAGATACCGGGCCGTGTTTCACAGACGACGGCTGATATTGATCCCAGATCCGCGCCACCACCGACGCTGGCTGCAGCACTTCCGGGGTTTTTGGGCGGTTGGCAGATTGCCCCGTTTGAGCAGGCTGATTTTGACCGGATGGCGCAGATCCCCCCGCGGGAATTGACAGAATTTGAGATCAAGGAGGCCGAGTTGAACGCGTTGCTGGAGGCCGATCCCGGATTTCAGCAAGTACAGGCCCAGCAGGCGCGCAATGTCGATCAAGAACGGATCACGCTGACCCGCGGTGATGACATCATGATCCTGACCCTGACCTTCCGGTCTGAGCGGATGTATCGCGGTTTGAGCGGCGGCATTCTGTCTTCGGTCCAGGACAATATGATGAACACGATCGGTTTCATGGATGAACCATTCGCAACGGTGCAAGGGGTGCCGTTTCGGGTCGCGCCGATTGAGGAATCGCCCGAGGGTCGCCGTTTCAGGGGGCATCTGGGCAAGCAAGTTGATGTTTCGGTGCAGACCAATGCCCATGATGAGGCCGTTCTTGAACTGCTGGCAAAGGTCAATTTCGGCAGCCTGAACGCGATGCTGATGGAACCGGTTGAAACTGTGGACGCGACCTTGCCCACGCTGACTGCCATTGAGCCTGGAGCAGGTGCCGCGTCACCAGCCTCACCAGCGCCTGTTGCTGCCACCGAACCTGCAGAACCGGCAGCAGCACCTCTTGCGCCGACGGTTCGCCGCCCTGGAGACAAAAACAACAACTGCCGTGTGGAAAATGGCGTGCGCCGCTGCACGATTGGCGGCAACTGACACCCGGCTTTCCCGGCGTTCCGACCCGCACTGTCGCAATCGGCTGACAACATGTCGGCTGGTTCTTTCGCCGCCTCGTGCTTTCGCGCAGATTATGGGCAAGGAACGCAGGGAGTCGTCGTCATGAAAACGCAGGTCAAAGCATTGGTTGTCGGTGGTGGCGCGGTGGGTACATCGATTGCCTACCATCTGGCCAAGGCCGGTTGGGACGATGTGATGCTGCTGGAACGCGATGAGCTGACATCCGGGTCCACATGGCACGCCGCCGGTCTGCTGCCCCTGTTCAACATGTCTTTTGCGACAACCCATATCCACAAATACTCAGTCGATTTCTACAAGAGGCTGGAGGCTGAAACGGGCCTGAATGCGGGGTTCGCCGTTGTGGGCAACCTGCGCATGGCCCAGACGCAAGAGCGGATGGACGAGTATATGCTTTATGCCACTACCGCCGAGACCTGCCATGTGCCTTACGTCTTGATGACCCCGGATGAGATCAAGGCGAAGTGGCCGCTGATCAACACCGATGATCTGAAAGGTGCGCTCTATCACAACACGGATGGCTACATTAACCCGGCGGATGTGACGCAGGCGATGGCCAAGGGTGCCCGCCAGCGCGGTGTGATGATCGAACGGAAATGGCAGGCGGATGCGTTTCACTGGAATGGTGACGCGTGGGAGGTCACCTGCACCAAGATGGTCGAGAAGGGGGGCAATCTGGTCCCCTCTGACGAGCAGATTGTCGTTACCGCCGAACATGTTGTCACCGCGTCGGGCAACCATGCCCAGACCACAGCGAAGAAGCTGGGCATCAAGATCCCGGCAATCCCGGTTGAGCATCAGTTCATTGTGATGGATCAGGATCCTGCGCTGGTGAAGTTCCGGGCGGAGGGGAATGTGGAGCACCCTGTTGTGCGCGATGCCGACGCGCAATCCTATGTCCGCGAGGAGCGTGGTGGCTGGATATTGGGCGTCTATGAAAAGGGTGCGCCTGCCTGTTTCGAATATGGTGTGCCGGACAGTTTCCGAGCGGACCTCTTCCCGCTCGATCTGGAGCGGATCGAGGCCCAGTATATGGCGATGATCCATCGCATTCCGTCTTGCGAGGACAGCGGGCTGAAGGACGATTTCAACGGGCCGATCTGTTATACACCGGATGGCAATCCGCTGGTGGGACCTGCGCCGGGGCTGACGAATATGTGGCTGGCGGAAGGGTTCTCGTTCGGCATCACGGCTGCCGGTGGCACGGGGTATTATCTGGCGCAGATGATGGTGGAGGGCGAGGCCGAGATCGACATGGCCAGCCTTGACCCCAAGCGTTACGGCGACTGGATGACGACCGAGTTTGCCGCGCGCAAGAACGAGGAATGTTACGACCACGTCTATATTCTGCATCACCCGGATGAAGAACGGCCGGCCTGTCGCCCCCTGCGCACCTCGCCCGCCTATGACCGGCAGAAAGAGCGTGGCGCGCAGTTCGGCTTTGTGAACGGGTGGGAGCGCCCGAATTACTATGCGCCTGCGGGATTTGACGACAAGGCGAGCCGGTCGTTCCGGCGCGGTGGCTGGTGGCAATATGCTGTCGAAGAGGCGAAGGCCATCCGTGAAGGCGTTGGCCTGATCGACGCGACCGCGTTCACCAAGCACCGGATCAGCGGGCCGGGGGCGACGGCTTTCCTTGATTGGTTCACGACGAACAAGCTGCCGAAGGTGGGCCGGATCAATCTGACCTATGCGCTGACGTCGCATGGGACGACACGGACCGAATATACCATCGTGCGGCTGGCGGAGGATGATTACTATCTGGTCTCTGCTGGGGCATGGCATGCCTATGATCAGGATTACCTTTACAAGGCGGTCATGGAGAAAGAGGCCGAGTTTGGCCGGATCAACGAGCAGGATGTGACGACGCAATGGGGTGTGTTTGCGATTGCCGGGCCGAAATCACGGGATGTCCTGAACGAGGTGATCAAGGATGCGGACCCGGCGACGGCCCTGTCGAACAAGCGGTTTCCGTGGCTGTCGGCCAAGCAGATCGAGTTGGGGATGTGCCCGGTGAATGCGATCCGTGTGGCCTATACCGGTGAGTTGGGCTGGGAATTGCATCACCCGATCGAGATGCAGAACTATCTGTTCGACCTGCTTGAGAAGGCAGGAGAGCCGCATGGGATGAAGCTGGTTGGTGCCCGCGCGCAGAACTGGTTGCGGCAGGAAAAGAGCTATCGCGCGTTTGGGACCGAGTTGGGCCGGGATGCGACGCCGCTGGAGGCGGATTTGCCAAGGTTCGTCGATCTGTCCAAGGATTTCCATGGCAAGGCCGCGATGGAGGCCAAGGGGATCCGGTCGAAATGCGTCACACTGCTGATTGACGGACCAGATGACGCGGACCCGTGGGGCCGCGAGGCGCTTTATGATATGGACGGCAATCGGGTAGGGCGTCTGACATCCGGCGGGTATTCGGTGGCGTTCGAAAAGTCGATTGGCATGGGCTATGTTAAACCTGCGCTCGCCGAGGTGGGAACCAAGTTGCAGGTCAAGATGCTGGATCAGTTGTGGAATGCTGAGATTGTCGAGGACAGCCCCTACGACCCCAAGAACGCCACGATCAGGGCTGATGGTTGACAGCGGCCACAACGTAAGATGGGTTTAAACCCATCTTACCGGAGACTCTGATGGACGACAAAATCGAGGTTGAGAATATCAACACACCCGGGCGGGTCAGTCGGGTGGATCGGGCAAAATACGAGGCGATGAAGGCGGCCATGTTGGCCACTTTGCCTCGAGCCGCGCCCGGTATGACGGCAAAGGAATCGAAAGGGGCCGCACAAGCGCATTTGCCGGAGCATCTGTTTCCGGGCGGGGCCACGTCGGGTTGGTGGCAGAAATGTGTGCAGCTTGATCTGGAGGCCAAGGGTGTGGTGATCCGTGAAGACAGCAAGCCGTTGCGGTTTCATCAGGTTTAGATTTTAGCGACCGTTCCGGTTTCGTCGCAGCGTGCTGAGCCGGCGGCGCCCGCGAATGATTGCGGACGAAACGGGGGCCTGCAGCGCGGGGATGTCGATTGCGAGCAGAACAAGCCCCAACGGGATCATCCAAAAGCCAAGAATCGGCAGAAAACCCAAAAAGCCGGCGATGATGAAAAGCAAGCCGACAGCCGCCCGCGCGAGTGCCCAGCCGGGGCTGCGCAGTTTCTCGATCCACGGCGCGAAGCGGGCCAGTTGGTGAAACTGGCGGTCAAAACGTCGGCGTGTGCGTTTCTCGCTGTCCTGTGTCATATGGAGAACATGGTATCATGTGCGCCGCTTGTGAAGTGGCCAGTGATGTTGCCTAGGCCTGCAGGTCGTCAGGCATCAGCGCGTTCAGGCGTTGGCGCTGTAAGCCATTATCGTCGAAATTGTCGGGCGCCAGCCAGTTTTCGAAGGCCGTTTGGATGCGTGGCCAGTCCTTGTCGATGATCGAAAACCACGCTGTGTCCCGGTTCCGCCCTTTGTAGACGATTGCCTGCCGGAAGGTGCCTTCGTAGCTGAAACCCAGTCGTTTTGCCGCCGCCTGTGAAGCGGCATTGAGCGCATCACATTTCCATTCATAGCGCCGGTAGCCCAGTTCACCGAGCACCCGGCGCATCATCAGATACATCGCTTCGGTTGCCATGGGTGTTTTCTGAAGGGCTGGGGAAAAGGCGATGTAGCCGACTTCTGCCACGCCGTTGGCGGGGTCCATACGCAGGAAGCTGGCGACTCCGATGGCCTTGCTGTTTCGTTTGTCGATAATGGCAAAGAAGAGCGGGTCGGTGGATTGGCTGCATGCTTTGACCCAATCAGTGACCTCCGCCAGCGAGCCAAAAGGGCCGGTTGGCATGTAGGTCCAGAGCGCGCCGGTTTTATCGGCGCTGTAGGCGGTGTGCAGGTCTGCCGAATGGCTGGTTTCGAGTGGCACCACGTCGCAGTATTGCCCCTGCATCGCGGTGCGGGGGATCGGGGCGCAACCGGTCCAGCCGGGCACGTCCGGGCCAATGGGTTGGCCGTGATCGTTCCGTCGGTCGGTCATGCAAACCGGGCCGGCGACAATGCCGCGACTGTGGCCGCGTCGATGCTGGGCTGTCTGCCGCCGATGATATCGGCGAGCAACTGGCTGGCGCCCGGGGCCGATTGCATCCCATAGCCGCCTTGCCCGGCGCACCAGATGAAGTTTTCATCGTTCGCATCGGGACCAAGCACCAGATTGCGGTCAGGTGCAAAGGTGCGCAGCCCCGCCCATGAGGCCAGCAGCCGCACGACGGGTTCGGTCACCGTGTCCTCGTAACGCATTAGCCCTTCGGCCAGTGTCATGTCATCGGTGAATGCGTCGTGCGGTTCTACCGGGTCTTCGTCGGCGGGGGAGACGATCAGCGCACCGGCATCAGGTTTGGCATACCAGGTTTCCCCCGGACCAAAGAGCATGGGCCAGGATTTGACGTCGTGCCCGCCGGGGGCTGGCAGTCGCGCCATGGACCTGCGGAACGGCGTGAAACCCAAGGGCGTGATTCCGGCCATGTCGGCGACCACATCGACCCAGGCACCGCTCGCGTTGACGAGGTTCTTGGCAAAATAGCTGGCCCCTTCGCTCACGACCTCCCACCCGGTCTGGATGCGCGTGATCTGCGTCACCTTGGACTTTGTGTTTATCTGTGCCCCCTTTTTTCGGGCATCCCGGGCGAAGGTCTGGATCAGCTTGTCGGTATCGATGTCCCATGCATCACTGTGATAGGCGGCGCGGTCGAACTTATCCTTGTTCAGGATAGGGATGAAATTGAGTGCGGCGGCGACGTCGATTTCGTCCAGTTTCATGTTCTTGCAGTCGCCAGCGAAGGCGTCCGCGTTTTCCCCGTTACCGATCATAAGCAGCCCGCGTGGACTGAGTACCAAGGCGCTGGCGTGATAATCCCGGCTGGCGGCGTTGAGCGCGATCGTGGCCGGTTTGCCGTAGCTTTCTTCGAACATGGCAGCGGACCGTCCGGAGGCGTGGTAGGCGAGGGCATCCTCGGCCTCGAGCACGGTGACCTGGCCCAAGTCTGACAGCCGAGCCGCAGCGGAGATACCCGCGATCCCGCCCCCGATAATCAGAAAATCAATCACGCTTCTTCCAGTCTGTCGGTCGCTGGCGCTGGTGTAGGGCTGAGTGCGGTGATTTGCGCATAAAGATCAGGTGTCATTTCAAAACCTTCGGCGGCCAGTGAGGGGGCCAGTTGCGCCGTCGAACGGGCCGAAATGATGGGCAGCGGCCTTGTCGGGTGGGCTGCGACCCATGCGACTGCGAGCGTCGCTGGGTCCATATTCATGTCGTCCGCCAGCGATTTCAGGCCTGCCGCCGCATTGTGCATCCAGTCGAGGCCATAGCGGGCCTTGTATCGTTCATCATCGGTCAGGCGGCCGGTTTCGCCGCTTGCGTATTTGCCAGTGAGCAATCCGCCCCCGAGTGGGGAATAGGGGATGATGGCGATGTCCTGATCCTGCGCCATAGGGAAGATCTCGACCTCTGCCTGGCGTTTGACGAGGTTGTACATGGGCTGGATCGCATCGATTTTCGTGCCCAGAGACCGGGCGACTTCCTGGGCTTTCATCACCTGCCATGCGGCATAGTTGGACACACCGATATGCCGGATTGCGCCGGTTGATTGCAGTTCGGCCAGGGTGCTGAAGGTTTCTTCCAACTCGGTGTCGGGGTCGTAGCGGTGCATGTAGAGTAGATCGACTGCATCTTCGTTGAGCTGCTTGCGGCAGGTGTCGAAATGTCTGGTGATGTTCGCCTGGCTGGCACCACCCTGATACCCAACCTTGGTGGCGATATAGAGATCTTCACGGTTGGCTTTGATCATGCCGCCGAGCAGGGTTTCTGATGCCCCGCCGGTGTAGCCGACGGCAGTGTCAAAATGGTTGATCCCTGCCGCGCGTGCAGCGTCGAACATGGCCTGACTGGCCGATGCATCAGCGGTGCCGCCGAATTGCATTGTCCCGAAGGTGAGGCGGGACACGGGCGCGCCGTTGCGGGTGTAAAGTGTTGACATGGGCGCAATCTGGCATGGCAGTGTGGTAATGGAAAGATGCGCTGTTCTGTCGCTGAAGGAGGGCTGATTGTGGGGCGTGAAGATGTGGCGGTTTGCCATTGGCAAGGTGATGTGGCTGAGGTGCGGCTGCATCTGGACAGCAAGGAACTGACCCTGCGCGGCGATATTCGGGCGACAATTGCCCGTGAAGAATTGCACGAGGTGGCACTTTGTGATGAAGGCGTGAGGGTTCGCACGGATGCGGGCGACCTGTTGATGGAGTTTGCGCAGGTCGAGGCGGCGCGCTGGCAAAAGGCGTTGTTGAAGACGCCGCCGACATTGGCGCAGAAGCTGGGCGTGTCACCGGAGGCCCCGGTTTTTGTGCTGAGCCAGTTGGATGATCCGGCGTTGGCAGAAGCCTTGGCCGGGGCTGTTGTGGTTGATGTTGCGCAGGCAGCACTGCTATTGGCGGTGATTTTGGTGGATGCTGACCTGGTCGCGGCCTCGGAACTGGCGCTCGCCCATCCGGGTAAACATATCTGGATGGTCTATCGCAAGGGCAAGGCTGCCGTTGTCGGGGATACAGCCGTGCGGACGCAGATGCGTGGTCTGGGCTTTGTCGATAGCAAATCCTGTGCCGTGTCCGATCAGTTGACGGCCACCCGGTATCGTCTGCGCGACAAATAGATTTCGACTGCAATCAGATAGGGCAGGTAGAAAGCGAAATTCTGCGCCAGATCGAAGGCACCGCTGAATTCAGGGTTGGACCACAGCCCGCCAGTGGCCAGATACCACAGCCCGTAATGCACCCGATAAAGCCATGATGCGATGGCCAGCCAGAAAAGCCGCAGCGCCCAAGCATTGTGTTGATCGATCCGCCTTGCCCGCGCATATCGATATGTCTGCATTGCCGCCAGCAGCGTGAGCGCGCCGTAAAGCGTGAAGCCGATATCCATCGGTGTTCCACCGATCGTGCCCCGCAGGCCGATGTAAATCAGCCCGCCGATTGCCGTGATCACGGCGGCGGCGGTGATGATCCGCCCTGACCAGCGGTGCAGGCGCGGGAACCGGCGACGCAGCGGTGCGATTAACTGGAACGGAGCCAGCACGGTGATCAGCGCCCCGGTGCCCATATGAGTGAATATGGCGAGATTGGCGCTGAGATTGTCGGAGTGGATATAGTGCGGCTCTGGCAGTGCATTGCGCAGCCCGCCTTGCGCGAAATCAAGTGAATACAGCCCGAAGGGCAGTGCCAGCAGCGCCACTAGCAGGAGCGCTGTTGTCTGGGCGATGCTGGGCCAATTGCGGGTTTGCATGACCAGAGAATAGGGTTACGCCCTACGATCTCAACCGGTGGATGGGTCAAGACCCATCTTACGATGCCGTTTATTTTGCACCTTGCCCGGGCTGCACCGGGGCGTGGTCATTTGTGATGACATCACAGGCCACACAGGCGCTGGCCCCGCATTGGCTATACCATTGGCAGGTCTTGCGGATTGGGCAGGGTGGCAGGATTTCAGCGATATGGGTCATCGTGTTTTCAAGCTGTTCAAGGACGCGGGTGATTGTCGCGCAGCCGCCATCCTGCCAGTTGTCGCAATCTTTGGTCGGGCAGGGTGCGGCAAATCGCATCCGTTGTTCCGGTGGCCCGACTTCGCGCGCTTGTGTGACAAAGGCGTCATCGACCGCCATCGCCGTCCGCAGATTTTTAATACGCCCGTTGGGGGCCTTGAAACCCAGAAGGATCGCGCCGGGTTCGCAAGCCGCATTGGGGCAGGTGGGCACCGCCAGCGTGGTGGTGGGGTCGGTTGGCTGGATCTGTGTCATGTCCGGCGTCCGTCCAGGCTTTGGCTCCAGATCGCTTCTTGCCGCCGGATCCGGTCAAAACGCGGGTCCAACGTCGCGCGACGCCACGCTTGTATTGATGCGACAGTGGTCCGTTTTTCAGATTTGGTCGGCTGAGGGTTATAGGTCTTTTCGAACGCCGGCAGCGCGCCGGTTTCAACGGAAATATGTGCCATAAGGCACCTCCTTTCAAAATGTCGTTGGTCGCTGAAAATACAATGCGACAGGAGCAGCATAGCACATGATTTGGGATTTGTCTGGGTCTGGATTTCCGCACCATCCGGTTGACATCCTCGTTGCTCCATGGTGCCGTATTCCGTAAACGTTATAGGAGAGCCTGCCATGACCTACGTTCCTGCCGAAAATCGCTATGACCGTATGGTCTACCGCCGGTGTGGTACGTCTGGTGTCAGGCTACCTGCGGTATCATTGGGGCTGTGGCACAACTTTGGCCACGACACCCCACACGAGACCAAACGCGCTATCTGCCGAACAGCGTTTGATCATGGCATCACCCATTTTGATCTGGCCAACAATTATGGCCCGCCGCCCGGATCAGCGGAACATGCATTTGGTTCGATTCTGACCGAGGATTTTGCGGGGTATCGCGATGAGCTGATCATCAGTTCCAAAGCGGGGTATGACATGTGGCCGGGTCCCTATGGTGAGTGGGGCAGCCGTAAATATCTGGTCGCGTCTTGCGATCAGTCGCTCAAGCGGATGGGGCTGGATTACGTCGATATTTTCTATTCGCATCGGTTCGATCCGGATACGCCGCTGGAGGAAACAATGGGCGCGCTGGATTACATCGTGCGGTCGGGGCGTGCGCTTTATGCTGGTATTTCGTCCTACAACTCGGAGCGTACGCGGGAGGCAGTGGCGATCTTGAAGGATCTGGGCACGCCCTGTCTGATCCATCAGCCGTCTTACAATATGCTGAACCGATGGGTGGAGCGCGACGGATTGAAGGAGACTTTGACGGAGCTGGGTGTGGGCTCGATTGCCTTTACGCCACTGGCGCAGGGGATGCTGACCAAGAAATATCTGGGTGGTATTCCGGAAGGGAGCCGGGCAAGCCAGGATAAGTCCCTGTTTCCGTCGATGCTGACGGAGCGGGCGATCGAGAATATCCGCAAACTGAATGAGATTGCTGATGCACGCGGGCAAACCTTGGCGCAGATGGCGATTGCCTGGGTTTTGCGCGATGGCGGGATCACAACGGCGCTGATTGGCGCATCGAAACCTTCTCAGGTGGTTGATTGTGCGGGTGCCGTAGAAAATCTTGAGTTCAGCGCGGAGGAGCTGGCGCTGATTGATCAATATGCCGATGAAGAACAGATCAATTTATGGGCGCAATCGGCGGAGCAGGATAAGGGCGGGGCGGATCGCAAGAAATGATCCGCAATCCGATCCTGCCGGGGTTCAACCCTGATCCGTCGATTTGCCGGGTGGGCGAGGATTACTACATCGCGACCTCGACATTTGAATGGTATCCGGGGGTTCAAATTCATCATTCCCGTGATCTGGTGAATTGGGACCTGGTCGCCCGACCGCTGAACCGTGCCGCGCTGCTGGATATGCGCGGTAATCCTGACAGTTGCGGTATTTGGGCACCGTGCCTGTCCTATGCCGATGGTTTGTTTTGGCTGGTGTATACGAATGTGAAGCGGCTGGATGGTGCGTTCAAGGATGCGCCGAATTACATCACGACTTGCGAGACGATTGACGGAGAGTGGTCGGACCCGTGGTATGTGAACAGCTCAGGTTTTGATCCGTCGCTGTTTCATGATGATGACGGCCGCAAGTGGTTTGTGAATATGCGCTGGAACCATCGTGGGCCGGGAACCGGATGTAACCCGACCCATGATGCGTTTGATGGCATTCTAGTGCAGGAATGGTCGCCGGAGCGCGGGTTGTTTGGCCCGGTCAGGAATATCTATTCTGGCACGAAGCGCGGACTGACTGAGGCGCCGCATTTGTTCAAGCGGAACGGGTATTACTATCTGACTACGGCCGAAGGGGGCACGGGGTATGAGCACGCTGTGTCGCTGGCCCGGTCGCGGGATATCTGTGGACCTTATGAGGATCATCCTGACTTGCATGTGATCTGTGCCGCCGGGTCGGATGGACCGGTGCAACGGACGGGGCATGGTCAATATGTCGAGACTCATTGGGGTGCCCATTATCATACGTTTCTGATGGGGCGTCCTTTGCCTGGCCCGTTTTGTCCGATGGGTCGCGAGACCGGGATCGAGGAAGTCGAATGGCGCGACGACTGGCTATATCTGAAAGCCGGCGGGATGGTCGCGCGGGAGGTCGTACCGGCGCCGATTGATGTGGAGCCTGTCGCCTCGCAGCCAGTGCGCCGATCATTGGGTGGAGCACTACCGCCAGAGTTTCAGTGGTTACGCACGCCGCAGCCTGACCGGATTTTTCGGGAGGATGCCGATGCGCTGGTGCTGATCGGTCGTGAGAGTATCGGCAGCTGGTTTGAGCAGGCTTTGGTGGCGCGCAGGCAGGAGCACTTCACCTATGCCGCCGAGACTGCGGTGAGTTCTGCGCCGGAGACCTATCAGCAGGCGGCGGGGCTGACGACCTACTACAACCGGCACAAGTTTCATGCGGTTTTGGTGAGTCATGAGGTTGGCACGGGGCGTGTCCTAACCCTGATGTCATGCCCCGGTGACTGGCCAGAGGGCGCGCTGACCTTTCCCGCTGATCCCGTGGCGTTGGATGATGGGCCGGTCGAATTGCGCGTCACCGTTGATCGGGCGCGGCAGCAATTCTGGTATCGCCAATCGGGTGATTGGGTGGCGATTGGGCCGGAGTTGGATGCAAGTGTCATCTCTGACGAGGGTGGGCGTGGCGAGCATGCTTCATTCACCGGCGCCTTTGTCGGGATGGTGGCGTTTGATCTGACCGGGCAAGGGCGCGAGGCGCGGTTTTCCCGCTTTGACTATTTGCCGGGGGCCATGGGTTGAAACCCATCTTACGGTGAGGGTCCGTTATGCGCAGTCAGTTATGCATCTTTGATTTGGAGCGCGGCGCGGCGGAGGTGCTGCTGGATCACGATGGTCATATCGAAGCGCCGAACTGGCATCCGGATGGCTATCTGATTGTGAACGGGCGAGGGCGGCTGTTTTCCGTGCCGCTGGATGCGCCGGAACTGCAGCCTATCGACACCGGGTTTGCCGTGCAGTGCAACAATGATCATGGTATTTCGCCCGACGGACAGCGGCTGGTGATCAGTGATCGCAGCCGGACTGAGGGTAGTTGCATTTATACCTTGCCGGTAGGTGGCGGCGAACCTGAGCGGGTGACGGATGCGATTCCGTCTTACTGGCATGGCTGGTCACCGGATGGCACGATGCTGGCCTATGTGGGGCGTCGCGACGAGCGGTTTGTCTTGCTGACATGCCCGGTGTCCGGTGGGGCGGAGACCGTCGTGACGGATGGGTTTGATCATGTTGACGGGCCGGACTACACGCCGGACGGCGAGTGGATCTGGTTTAACGGGGAGCGAGAAGGCGCGGTTGATCTGTGGCGTATTCGCCCTGACGGGACCGATTTGCAGCGGATGACAGAGGATATGCTGGTCAATTGGTTTCCGCATCCATCGCCGGATGGGGCACATGTGTTGTATCTGGCTTATCCAGAAGCGACTGTCGGGCATCCCCACGGATTGGATGTGTCGTTGCGCCTGATGCCTGCTGGTGGCGGCGCGGCAAGAGAGTTGATCCACCTGCATGGCGGGCAAGGGACCATCAACGTGCCCTGTTGGTCACCGGACAGTCGCCGCTTTGCTTTCATGCGCTTTGTGCCCTGACAGGGGTTTACTTTTTGCGCTGCAATCTGCTTTTTGCCCTTAGGGGGCTGAAGGAGATGGTGTGCGCGGATTTCCGGTGGCAAAGGCAGGACAGGTCATTGGCCTGTTGGGTGGATCGTTTGATCCGCCACATGCGGGCCATGTGCATATCACCAAAGCAGCGTTGAAGCGGTTTGGGCTGGATCATGTCTGGTGGCTGGTCAGCCCCGGCAATCCGCTGAAGGCTGACGGCCCTGCGCCGCTGGTGCAGCGGATGCAGGCGGCACGTGCGATGATGCGTCATCCACGGGTGCGCGTCACCGATCTGGAGGCCCGTCTGGGCACGCGATACACCGCGCAGACCTTGGCGGCATTGCGCATCCGCTATCCCGGCGTGCGCTTTGTCTGGCTGATGGGGGCGGATAATCTGGCGCAGTTTCACAGATGGCAGGACTGGCGCTGGATCATGGAAACCGTGCCAATTGGCGTGTTGGCGCGTCCGGGTGACCGCATCTCGGCCCGAGTATCCAAGGCAGCCCGAGTTTATGCGCGGGCGAAACTGCCCAAACAGGCGGCGCATGTCTTGGGGCGGAAGGCGGCACCGGCGTGGTCGTTCGTGAACCTGCCGTTGTCCGATCAATCATCAACGGCGATCCGTGCGCGAGGTGAGTGGTGATGCGGGTGACACGCAGAGTGATGTTGGGCGGCGCGTTGTCGTCGATGGCGACTGCGGCCTTGGCCGAGGCACCGCTGACATCGATGCGGCCGCGCGCACGCCTGACTGAGTATGCCGCCGCGCAGATCATCAGGCAGTCCGGTTTATCGGGAACCGTAGGATGCGTTTTGGCCAATACAGCTACTGGAGAGGTTTTGGAGGCGTTCGCCCCGGATCTGCCGCAGCCCCCGGCGAGCGTCGCAAAAGCCTTCACCAGTCTTTACGCAATTGAGGCTCTTGGCCCCGCGCACCGATTTGAAACCCGCATCTTTGCGGACGGTCCGGTCAGAGACGGTGTTCTGGATGGCAATCTTGTGCTGGTCGGTGGGGGTGATCCCAACCTCGTCACCGATCATCTGGCAGAACTGGCAAAGCGTTTGAAAGATGCCGGTCTGCGCGAGGTGAAGGGTGGTTTTCAGGTATGGGACAACGCGCTGGTTAATCTCGATGAGATCGACAGCGCCCAGTTGGATCATCTGGGATACAATCCGACGATTACGGGGCTGAACCTGAATTACAACCGCGTGCATTTCGAATGGAAGCGGGCGGATGGGGAATACACCACCGCGGTGGACGCCCGCAGTCAGAATTACCGCCCGGCGGTGACGGTGGCCCGGGTGCAGGTGGTCGACCGCACCTCGCCAGTGTTCACCTACCGTGCGGCCGAGGGTGTGGATGAATGGACGGTGGCCCGGCGGGCGTTGAACAATGGCGGGTCGCGCTGGTTGCCAGTGCGCAACCCGGCCCTTTATGCCGGTGAGGTGTTTGCGACCTTTGCCCGGTCGCATGGGATCGTGCTGAAACGGCCAGAGGAGGTTGCGGCGCTTCCGGATGGTCAGGTGCTGGCCACCTTTCACAGTGATCCCTTGCAGCAAATGATGCACGGGATGATGCGGTTTTCGACCAATATCACGGCCGAAGCGGCTGGGTTGTCGGCGACGGCTGCATTGACCGGCCAGCAGCGGGGATTGCGCACATCGGCGCTGGGCATGGCGCGTTGGGCGGATGGCCGTGCGGGCATTGCCCCCTATTTTGTCGATCATTCCGGGCTTGGCGATGCCTCGCGCGTGACAGCGGCGGATATGGTGCGGTTTTTGACTGCTGAGCGTGTCGCCCCGACCTTGCGCCCGTTGATGAAGCGGGTCGATTTGGTCGATCAGAACCGCCAGATCATCCGTGACGCGGCCTGGCAGGTCGTTGCCAAAACCGGCACGCTGAATTTCGTCTCCAGCCTTGCGGGTTATATCCGGACGGCAGACGGGCAGGATCTGGCGTTTGCGTTCTTTGGTGCTGATCTGGAGGCTCGTGAACGCGGTAAGAGCGCGGGTGGCGAGGCACCCGCTGGCGCGTCACGCTGGAACCGGCAGGCGAAGGCGTTGCAGCAGCGTATCCTGCGGCATTGGATCCGCGCCGGGTCGGGTTAGCTTTGGAATTTTTCGGGAACTTTCTTTGGGGTTGGCCGTTGTGTCTGCAAGGTAAAGCTATGGCAACGCCGTAGCACCAACCAAAGGAGAACGTTATGAAAACCGGACTTACAATTGCGGGTGTTGTTGCTGTTGCTGCTGCAGGTCTTTTTGCATTCTACATGGTCGATATTGATCAAACCGAAGAGGCGCGCCTGCCAGACGTGGACGTGACCGTCGAGGGCGGCCAGATGCCTGAATTTGATGCCGATGTGGGCAGCATCCAGATGGGTGAAACCGAAGTGGAAGTCGAGGTGCCACAGGTTGAGGTGACCACCACTACCGAAACGGTGTCGGTCCCCACGCTGTCGGTGACGCCACCGGCCGACGACAATCCGGCTGACGAAAACGGCTGATACCGACCATTTTGAATTGCTGAAGGCCCCCTTTTTACGGGGGCCTTTTTCGCTAGCGGAACCGGGCCGGGACGCTCTCGCTGATCAGCTGGTCGATATCTGATTGCCGCCAGTTGGTGAGTTCGCGCAGGGCCAGCGCATCGGCGCGGATTTCATCCCGCTTGCGTGCCAGGTAGGCCTGCCCGGCCTCGCAGGTCAGTTCGCCTTCGAACGGTTGGTTCATGATGTAGCGCCCTTGGAAGTTGCTGTTGTCATCGGTGACGCGGAACATCAGGTCGTTTGGAAATTCGTCGCGGTCATACTGGATGTGCAGACGTGTGACGAAAACGTCCTCGCTGGGGTTGGATTTGGCGCTTTTGACCCATACCGCGCCAAGATCGCGCAATTCATGGATGTTGAGCGGATCAGCGGCGCAGGGATCGCACCAGCCCATGTCCCAGGCTTATTCGGTCATCACCGTGTTGGTTGCCGCATTCTTGGCGAACATGTCGCGGTAGAACTGGCCGAACATATCCTCAACGAAGGTTGGGACGGTGATGTCGCTGGGAATCCGTGCGTTCGGGTAATTCTCAGCCTCGACCCGGCCTTCGCGTGTCAGCATCAGCATCAGCAAATCCTGAGTGCCGGTCGAATTGATCTTGCCCAGTTGCAGCGGCAACATGAAATGCGGTGACCGGAACGAAATCTGCAAAGGGCGTAAATCTTGCGATTGGCCCTGTGCATGGCGTTCGAGGTTCACGCGGGCGACGAAGAATTTCATGTCCATGGCGATATAGCCCGCCAGCGTGTCTTCGGCCCCGTCAGGGATGGTGTAGCTTTCCTGCCGCAGATACGTGATCAGCCCGTCAGATTGCTGTGCCGAAAGGATCACGATGTCGTATTCGCCAACGCTGTATTCAGCCTCGACCCGGACGCCAAGTGCTGCACGGCCACGGCGGGGTGTGGACGGTGCCGCATTTTCTACTGGCGCTGCCATTACGGCGGGAGATTCGAACACCATCTGCGGGGCGCAAGGATCGTAATCAAAGTATTCCACAAGACGCGGGGCGGTGTAGTTTTCCAGATGCGCCACTGCTGCTGGATCGACGGTGCGGATGTTCTTTTCTTCCAGCACATTGGGTGTCGGCACGATCATCGCGAATTCGGAGGTCGGCCCGGTGTAGTCCGAGGCCATGGTGATGCGAGACCGATAGCCATCGCGGACAAACACGACCTTGGAGGCGGTGTTGTAGAGTTCGCCGTCATCCTGTGCCACGTAGAAGCCGCAGAAGGCTGCGGCCTGGGTGGCCCCACAGAGGGCGAGACTGAAGATGAATGACCTGAGCATGAATGCCTCCCTTGAATATCATCCAAGGGTTGCAGGTTTCACGGCCGGGTCAAGGGCTGGCGGTGATTAGGCGGCCTTTTTTGTCCGCGGGCCCGCGACCACCCAAATGATAAATCCAATGACTGGCAAAACCAGGATCAGGAGCGTCCAGACAGTTTTGTTCACTGTGGTTTCTGCCGAAGTAACAACCTGCAAAATGGCATAGGCGGCACAGGCAAGGGCGATGATGCTGATAATGGTGACTGGCATAATTCTCTCTTCTCTCGGCTTTTGTGAGTATTAGTGTTTAGGCTACATCTGAACTATGTTCAAATTTTGGCGAATACAGGTGTGGTGCTGTCAGAGTGTCATATGTCGTGCTCTGGCGCCACGTTCGATTGCGGCGGCATGCAGCCTGTCCAGTTCAAGCTCATCACGGATTTCTTCGAGCATGCGCGATTCAGGACCGACGATCTTGCCATCAGCTGCCGCCACATCGCAGGAGAGGGCATAGGCGGTTTCATACAGTTTTTCAGGCAGTGCATCGCGGATCAGGCCAAAAAGGGCCTCAAGCCCGTCTTCCTGTTCCAGAAGATCAAATACCATTTGTGATATCCGCGGCAGCCGTTCGGAATCATATCCCGCGAAGACAGGCAGGTTGTTGATGGCATTGCTCATCTTGACCAATTCTGACGTGCTGATGTTTTCGTCAGAGGCAGAAACCGCAATCATCAGGGCGGCGAGTGAATCCTGGGCCGTCATCGGGGCGTCTTCGATCATGCTGTATCCTTTGGTTGTACGTCCCATTTATTGACGCTGGACCGTTGCCGCAATAGGGAGTGCGCGGTGTTGTCGCCATTGGGGTGACGATTTGAAGTGAGAGATATCATGAGCAATCTGCGTGACGCGGCGATGACGTCGAAGGCCTGGCCCTTTGAAGAGGCGCGCGCATTGCTGAAACGGTATGAAAAGAAGGACCCGGAAAAGGGGTATGTGCTGTTCGAGACAGGCTATGGCCCGTCCGGCCTGCCCCATATCGGGACCTTTGGTGAGGTGCTGCGCACTACGATGATCCGCCGTGCGTTCGAAGTGATTTCCGATATCCCGACCAAGCTGATCTGTTTTTCCGACGATCTGGACGGGATGCGCAAGGTGCCGGGCAATGTGCCAAACCCGGAGGCGTTGGCCGCGCATATGCAAAAGCCGCTGACATCGGTGCCTGATCCGTTCGGGACGCATGACAGCTTTGGCGATCACAACAATGCCATGCTGCGCCGGTTTCTGGATACGTTCGGATTTGAGTACGAGTTCTATTCGGCCCGCGAGTTCTACAAATCTGGCCAGTTTGATGAGGTGCTTCTGCGCGCCGCTGCCCGTTACGATGACGTCATGGCGGTCATGCTGAAATCGCTGCGCGAGGAGCGTCGCGAGACCTATTCTATTTTCCTGCCCATCCATCCTGAAACGGGCCGTGTTCTGTATGTGCCGATGAAGCATGTGGATGCCGAGAAGGGCGAGGTCACGTTTGACGATGAAGATGGTCGCGAATGGACTCTGCCGGTGACGGGTGGCAATGTGAAACTGCAGTGGAAGCCCGATTTCGGTGCCCGCTGGGCTGCGCTGGATGTCGATTTTGAGATGTATGGCAAGGAACATGCCACCAACACCGCCATTTATGACCGCATTTGCGAGATTTTGGGGGGCCGCAAGCCTAATCATTTCTCTTACGAGCTGTTTCTGGATGAAAAAGGCCAGAAGATTTCGAAATCATCCGGCAATGGCATTTCGATTGATGAATGGCTGTCCTATGCGGCGACGGAGAGCCTGAGCTACTTCATGTATCTCAAGCCGAAGACGGCCAAGCGGATGCATTTCGATGTGATCCCCAAGGCGGTGGATGAATATCACCAGCAGTTGCGCGCCTATGCCGATCAGGATGCGACAGCCCGGATGAACAACCCGGTGTTCCATATCCACGGCCACAATGTACCCGCGTCGGACATGGTGGTGCCCTTTGCGATGCTTCTGAATTTGGCGTCAGTTTCCGGGGCCGAGAATAAAGAGACTCTGTGGGGTTTCATCCAGCGTTATGCGCCAGAGGCGTCGGCGGAGAAGAACCCGCAGATGGATCAGGCAGCGGGCTTTGCCGTGCGCTATTACAATGACTTCGTGAAGCCCACGAAAGTGTATCGCGCTCCGACCGATCAGGAGCGAGCGGCGATGGAGGATCTGGTCACGCGTCTGAAGGCCTGGGATGGCGGGCTGGACGCCGAGGAGTTGCAGACCATGGTGTTTTCCGTCGGTAAGGATCACGGATTTGAGCCGTTGCGAGCCTGGTTCACGGCACTTTATGAGGTGTTGCTTGGGGCCAGTCAGGGGCCACGGTTTGGCGGGTTCATCGCGCTTTATGGCGTGGATGAAACGGTTGCCCTGATCGAAGCGCGGTTGGCGGAATAGCCGGGCTACGGTATTGTCGGGCATGGACCGCGATACCGTTATTGCCATCTACGATCGCCTGATCGCCGGGCATGAGGGTCTTGCCCGAAAGGGCAAGGCCAGCGCTTACACGGCGGTGAATGGCAATATGTTCAGCTTTGTTGGCCCGGACGGCGAGATGTGTATCCGGCTGTCGAAAGACGACATCGCGACCTATGGCGCTGACTATCCGAATGATCCGGTCATCCGCTACAACAGCGTGATGAACGGGTATGTCGCGGTGCCGGAGGCGTTGTTGCAAAACGAGCCGGTGTTGGCTGATTGGTTTGGCAAATCTGTTGCTTTTGCCTGTACCCTGAAACCTAAACCGACAAAGAAAAAGAACTGATCGACGGTTTGGCGCGTATTCATAGTGTGTATGGATTTGATTGGAGGCAGGGATGCGCCGGATTTTTGCAGGGTTTTTTGGGATTTGGATGTCGGTGACGGCGTTACTCGCGCAGGATGGCGATGCGATCGAGACGGTCATCGGCAATCAGCTGCAGGCCTTTAATGACCGCGATCTGCAGGAGGCCTGGAGCTATGCCAGCCCGAATATCAAGAGCCTGTTTGGGACGCCTGACAACTTTGGCGTGATGGTCGAGCGCGGCTATCCTATGGTCTGGGACAACAAGGATGTACAGTTTCTGGAATTGCTTGAGGTGAATGGCGGGCAGATACAGAAGGTGATGATCCGAGACGCCAACGGCACCCTGCACACATTGCTGTACCAGATGATCGAAACGCCACGCGGCTGGCAGATAAACGGTGTGCAGCTCTTGCCCGGTGCGCAGCTGGGTGCATGACCGACAACCTAACTAAAGTGATAGTGCTGCCCGTAGAGCTTGGCTGAGATTTTGTCGGGAATTCAAGGAGTTGGCGCAAATGTGTCAGTCGCAGAAAAATATGACGCAATCTTGACATGTTTCTGACGCAGTTCGGCGACATTGAATCGCTTGCTGGGCGGTTTGAACAGTTAGTGAGTGATAATGGTTATAAAGAATTTTGCAGTCGGCGCGCGTCGTGGGATTTCCCTGACGGGCGCTTTTTTGTGTGTGATGGGTGTTTTTGGTGCGACGGCGGTGCAAGCACAACAAACCGCTCCGGTTCAGTTGGAAGCTACCGACGGATCGATGTCGATCACCGGGAACCTGCTGAGTTTCGACAATGACATCTATGTGGTCGAAACGGTTGAGTTGGGTGTTTTGCGGATCAAAGCGGAAAGTGTGACCTGCACGGGCCTGGTATGCCCGGCGCCTGAAGAGTTTGGCCCCGAGTTTGGCATCTATGGATCGCGGACTGTTGGCACGACTCTGATACCGAACCTGTTGCGAGGCTATGCCAGTTCGGTCGGGGCAACTTACGAAATCATACCGACGGACGAGCCTGCTGAACGTATTGTCCGCCTGACAAATGCCGACGGTAGTCTGCGTGCCGAAATTGATCTACAGACCCGTGGGTCTGGCAGCGCTTTTCCTGCGCTTGCTGATGGTGTTGCGGCAATTGGCGTTGCTGACCGCCGCATGAAGGACAGCGATGTTGAAAAGATCGCGGTTGCTGGCATTCCCGACCTGCGAGATACCGCAAACGAAACGGTTCTGGGTGTTGATGGCATCGTCATGATCACCCATCCTGACAATCCGGTGCGCAATCTCAGTTCGTTTGATATCGCGCGCATTTGGTCGGGTGAGATCACCAACTGGCTTGAGTTGGGTGGCGGGAACTATCCGATCACCGTCAATTCCTTTGGCGAGGGTTCCGGTGATCGCGCCGTCATGATGGATGCGCTGGTTCGCCCCAATGGCCGTGATGAAACGGCGCAGGTCACCCGCTGGAGCGCGTATCAGGATCTGGTCGATGCCGTGATGACTGACCGTGGGGGTATCGGTTTTGTCGGCCGTTGGCTGGCACGGACGAATGACGTGAACCTGCTGGATATCCGCGAGGAATGTGGGCTGCTATCGCCGCCGACCGATTTCCGGATGAAGATCGAAGGCTATGCCCTGTCGCGCCGCCTGTATGCCTATACAACACCGGGCCGGATCCATCCCGAAGCGCAGGCGTTCCTTGACTGGACACTGACGAGCGAAGCGCAACCCTATATAAAGGAAAGCTATTTCGTTGATCGCGAATTGGAGCGCATGCGTCTGGAAGATATGGGCATGATGCTGGTTCACACCGCCGCGGTCGAACCGGATTTCGATGGCGCACAGTATTCCAACATGATGCAGCAGTTGCGCGGTGCGGATCGCCTGAGCATTTCTTTCCGGTTCAACACCGGATCAAGTGTGCTTGACGTTGAATCAATCCGCAACATCGAGGAACTGGCCGCCCGAATGGAAGCTGGCGAGTTTGATGGGCTTGAGGTTTTGCTGGTTGGTTTCGCTGACTCGATCGGTGAGCGGACGCGCAACACGGCATTGGCACAAGCGCGTGCCGAAGCCGTTCGCGAAATCCTGGCTCGCGCGTTGGCCCCGGAGACGAGACGGCGCTTGGGCTTGTTGCCGTTGAGCTACGGTGAATTGCTGCCATTGTCATGCAACGATGGCGAGGTCGGCCGCGCCCGCAATCGCCGGGTCGAGGTGTGGCTGCGTTTGCCAAACAGCCGGTCCAACCTGCGCTAGATTACCTGGCACAAATGAATAAGATGAGGGGTGCGGACGATGGTCGGCGCCCCTTTTTTTGTTGTGTTGCATCCACCACCGTCACGGTGCTGTCAGATGCAATTCAGACCTGCGCGATAACTCTTGGGCGACGGTCCTGCGATCTGCGGGACCTGTTTGATCTGGCTGCCAAAGAGGGACCACCGATGAACAAGGCGATTACTGACGGGATTGTATTTAACCCACTGCCCTTTGCGGCGGGTCTGGGGGTGTGGTCGAGCGGGGACGGCACGCCGGGGTCTAACACTTATGCGGTCAGCGCGTCGGGCGTGTTCGTAGCCGCCGATCAGGATTTTGCCGGATGTCTGGAGGTTCTCAAGACAGAACCTGTGACCCGCGTCCGTTACATGGGCGAAACGCCCATCCTGCCCGGTTGCTATCTGCGGGTGACGGCCCGCGTCAAAGCCGTGGCCGGACCATTGCCCGCGGTGCGCATATCGGGTTGGTCCGGGCTCGCCGGCGGTGCGCAAGCCACAGGTTTGCCTGAGGCAGGGCCATCAGTGCAGTTGACCACCTATGGTGAGGTTGTTGAGGTGAGCGCAATCATTGCGACCGCAGATCGTAACGGTGTTGATCTGGTCTGGACCGGTGCCAATTACGGTCACTTCGGCATTGACCTCACTGGTCCCAATGGTGGTCTGGTCCGGGTTGATGATATCGAGATTGAGGATGTCAGTGCGGTCTTCACCCGCGACCTGGTGGCCCTTGTCGATGTCCGCGATTTCGGTGCCAAGGGAGATGGCACGACCGACGATTCAGCGGCCTTTGATGCGGCGGATGCGGCGGCGAATGGTCGGACAATCACGGTACCTGCCGGGGTTTATCTGCTGGAAAACAGCGTGACACTGGAAAGCCGGGTGCGGTTTGAGGGGCGGATCGTACAGGCGCCGGAACACCGGTTCATTCTGCAGCGCGATTATAATTACGAGACTTATGTTGAAGCATTCGAGGACGAAGAGGTTGCCTTTAAGAAGGCATTTCAGGCGCTCATAAATTTTTCGGATCATGAGTCGCTTGATCTGAACGGGCGGCGTATCTCGCTGACGGAGCCGGTCGATATGCAGGCGACAGATCCGTCGAAAACCCGGTTTGAAACCCGGCGTGTTATTCGCAATGGCCAGTTTGAACCGGTCAGTGGCGCGGCTTGGGACAGTACTATTGTCACCTCTCAGGCGACTTATGCGGTATCTGACGACCGGCGGCTGACCAACGTCGTCGACATTGCCAATATTCCGGTCGGAGCCTTGGTTGAAGGAAATGGTGTGGGTCGCGAGGTTTACGTTCGCGGCGTCAATGTTGGCAGTCAGACCATTGAGTTGAGCCAGCCGCTTTATGACGCGGAAGGCACCCAGGAATTTACCTTTACCCGTTTCAAATACATGCTGGATTTTTCAGGCTTCAATAAGCTGAGCCAGTTTGTTCTGGACGATATCGAGTTTCAGTGCAGGGGCGTGGCCAGCGGGATCATGATGTCTGCGGATGGCTTTACCTTTCACGTGCGTGACAGTTTCATCAACCGGCCGAAGGATCGGGGCATCACCTCGCCCGGGGTTGGTTGTCAGGGGATGATGATCGATCGTTGTCAGTTGATTTCGGACGAGCAGGCCGTGCCGGTTTCTGATCGCGTCAGCATCGGGTTCAACGCCAACGCAAATGACGTCAAGATCCGCGACAACCGGGTGAGCAAGTTCAAGCATTTCTGTGTGCTGGCGGGAAGCGGCAATCTGATCACGGCAAACCATTGGTTCCATGGCGATGATGAGATCAACGGCCCGCGCAAGGGTGGTATCATCCTTACCGAATTGAACCCTAAAAGCGTATTCACTGGCAATTACTGCGACAACAACTTCATCGAGTGGACGAATGAGCATTTCAGCTCACCCGCGTTGGGCAATCAGTTTTCCTTTGGCGGGCTGACAATCACCGGCAACATTTTTACCACCAATGATGTGGCGACCTGGTTCAACTTCATCGTGATCAAACCATATGGCCCGGGTCATTACATCAACGGTTTTTCGGTGGTCAGCAATGTATTCCGTTCGCTGAATGGCCGGATTGACAGAGTTGATAATGTGGATACGACTTTTGCCGATCTGGATTTCAACCGCACCCGTGGTCTGGAATTCAGTGGCAACACTTATCACAACGTCAACCAGCCTGCCCAGAACCCCGTGTTCCTGACGCATACCCAGGCGACCGAGGCGAGCACATGGACGATGAGCACCGGGACGGTCCTGCCCTTTGGTGGGCGCGCGAAAACGGTTGAAAGTATAGCCCCGATCGGGTCAATCACGGACACCGCTAACAACCGGGTGCATGATTTTCCGTGGGCCGAGGGTGAAAAGGGATCCGATCTGCGCAGCGTGCAGGTCAACTGGTCGCGACCGGTCAAGGGGCGGGTCCGGTTTCAGGTTCGGATGGATCAGCCCGAGATTTGATCCGGTTCGGGGTTTTGCAAAGGGCGCCTATTGGCGCCCTTTTTTTGTGCGGTGCTCGTTTTTTGTGCGGCTTGTTTGTGCTGGGACGCTTTTTGAAGTGTGCTCGCTCCCCTTGTTCTGGCCAAGACGCTGCATTCTTTGGCAGCAAAGGCCCAATTGATTGAATGTTGGGCTGTTACCATCACCTACGCTGCGCAGATTCAGACTGTTGAGGCCGCACCGCGCGCCCGTGGGGCCTTGCGGCTTGTCGCGAAACGGCGCGGTCCTGACACGGTGATCGACACCTTGCGTCAGAGTGGGTCGTTAAAGGCCCTGTTTCCCCGCAACGCACAGCAGGCCCTGCAGGCGGTGTTTCTGAATACTGCCGGTGGACTGACCGGCGGCGACCGGATGGTGATCGAGGCTGCGGCGACGGACGGCGGGCATCTGGTTCTGTCATCGCAGGCGGCCGAGCGGGGCTATCGCGCGCAGCCGGGGCAGGTGGCGCGGGTTGAAACACGCCTGAAGGCTGGCCCGGGTGGCCGCATCGACTGGATTCCGCAGGAAACCATCCTGTTTGAAGGTGCAGCACTGGATCGTCGTCTGCATGTCGATCTGGCACAGGATGCAACCGCGCTGATTGTGGAGCCGGTGGTGTTTGGCCGGATGGCCATGGGCGAGGCGTTGCACGATCTGCGGTTCACCGATCAGTGGCGAGTTCATCGCGATGGGCGGCTTGTCTTTGCCGATGCGGTCCGTCTGATCGGTGACGCGCATGCAGCGTTGCAACGCAGGGCAATTGGCGCTGGTGCCGCTGCCATGGCTACGGTTCTGTTTGCGGCCCCCGATGCGGCGCGGTCCTTGCCCTTGCCCGAAACCGCCGGTGCCAGCCTGATCGCTGATGATGTTCTGCTGATACGCTTTCTGGCGCCTGACAGCTTTGCCCTGCGCCGCGATCTGATCCCCGTGATCGAGGCGCTGACATCGGCCCCGATGCCCCGTGTCTGGAGACTTTGAGATATGCAACTGACCCCGCGCGAAAAGGACAAACTGCTGATCGCCATGGCCGCCGAGGTTGCCCGCAAGCGGCTCGCCCGTGGTGTGAAACTGAACTATCCCGAGGCGATTGCCCTGATCACTGACGCGGTGGTCGAAGGGGCCCGAGATGGTCGGTCCGTGGCCGATATGATGGAGGCCGGGGCGCATGTCATCACCCGCGATCAGGTAATGGATGGCATCGCAGAGATGATCCACGAGGTGCAGGTCGAAGCCACATTTCCCGACGGCACAAAGCTGGTGACGGTCCATGATCCGATCCGTTGAAACAAGAGGGGGCACCACATGAAACCGGGTGAAGTGATGGCCGCAGAAGGGGATATTACCTTGAATGCGGGCTCTGAGGTGACTGTGATTGAGGTTGCAAATACCGGGGATCGGCCGGTGCAGGTTGGTTCGCATTTTCATTTTGCCGAGACGAATGCGGCGTTGGATTTTGACCGCGACGCTGCGCACGGGATGCGTTTGGATATTGCCGCCGGGACGGCAGTGCGATTCGAACCGGGTCAGCGACGGGAGGTGGCGTTGATCCCGATTGCGGGCGGGCGCCGCGTGTTTGGCTTCAATGGCAAGGTCATGGGCGATTTATAGGGGTATTCAGTTTGCTGCGGCGCAGAAAAATGCTGCGACCGCAAAGTATGTAGGATATAATCGCGGCACGAGATTTTCCCTTAACCTGAAGGACGAAAGATGACCCCAGCATTCACACTGACCGTTTCTGCCGAAATCCTGCGCGCCTCCAGCGCGGTAATTGGCCAGCAGATGCGCCTGACGCAGACCGTTCTGGACCAGACCTATGCCGCCCAGAAAGCCATGATGCTGCCGTTCTGGAATGAGGCTGCGCCAGCGGCTTCCCCGAAAAAGGCGGCCAAGGCCAAGCCGGTCGCCAAAAAGGCAGCCTCGGCAAAGAAATCCGCGGTGGCAAAGCCATCAAAATCTGCAGCCAAGTCCCCCGCGCCCAAACCGGTATTGGCAGAGGTTGTCACCAAGCCCGCAACAGTAGCCCCGGTCGCACAGAAGGCAGTGACAAAAGCGCCCGCACCGAAACCGACCCCGAAGGTCGCGGCACCCAAGCCGACCATCGCTGCCAAACCCGTTGAAACGGCACCTGCTGCAAAGGTAGCCGTGAAGCCTGACCCGACCAAGTTGACAACTGAAGCAGTTGTGCCGAAAGCGGCTGCTGCGAAACCAGCAAAGGCCAAGCCTGCCCCAAAACCTGTTGCCAAGGTCGCCGCGCCAAAGCCAGCTGTCGCAAAGACCACAGCCAAGGTTGAAGCGCCAAAGAAAAAGACGGCGAAAACGGCAGCGCCGAAAAAGACAACAAGCGCAAAGCCAGCACCGGCCAAAAAGGCCACGACAAAGCCGTCGAAGCCCGTCGCGGAAACTGTCGCAGCCCCGGCGAAGCCCGCCAAGCCCGCACCAAAATCAAAGAAGATCACTGTGCCTGACGCCCCTTGGAGCGCTGAAAAGGCCCCAGCGAAAACCTGACCGGAGACCCATATGCCTGCAACGATCCCCCGCGCTGATTATGCCGCCATGTTTGGCCCCACGGTGGGGGACCGCGTCAGGCTCGCTGATACGGATCTGATCATCGAAGTTGAGCGGGATCTGACCGCTGAACGGGCGGGGGCAGCAGCGACCGGCGGGTCTGGCAGCAACGCGTTGCTTTACGGTGAAGAGGTCAAGTTCGGCGGCGGCAAGGTGATCCGCGATGGCATGGGTCAAAGTCAGATCACCCGCGCCGAGGGTGCCGTTGATACCGTCATCACCAACGCGCTGATCGTCGACTGGACAGGTATCATCAAAGCGGATGTCGGGCTGAAGGATGGTCAGATCGTCGGAATCGGCAAGGCGGGCAACCCCGATACACAGCCCGGCGTCGATATCATCGTCGGGCCGGGGACAGAGGCGATTGCGGGCGAGGGACGCATCCTGACCGCAGGCGGCATCGACAGCCATATCCATTTTATCTGCCCACAACAGATCGAGGATGCGCTGCATTCAGGCCTAACCACGATGATCGGCGGCGGCACCGGCCCGGCCCACGGAACCCTGGCCACGACCTGCACACCTGGCCCTTGGCATATCGGGCGGATGCTGCAGGCGGCGGATGCTTTTGCGATGAACCTGTGTTTTGCGGGCAAGGGGAATGCGTCACTGCCCGCCGCGCTGGAAGAGCAGGTATTGGCCGGGGCGGCCTGCCTGAAACTGCACGAAGATTGGGGGACGACCCCGGCGGCCATCGACAATTGCCTGAACGTGGCGGACGCGATGGATGTGCAGGTGATGATCCACACCGATACGCTGAATGAAAGCGGGTTCGTGGAAAATACGGTGGCGGCGATGAAGGGCCGCACGATCCACGCCTTCCATACCGAAGGGGCGGGCGGCGGCCATGCCCCGGATATCATCAAGATTTGTGGTCAGCCGAACGTCATCCCATCGTCGACCAACCCGACGCGGCCCTTCACTGTCAATACGGTGGATGAGCATCTGGATATGCTGATGGTCTGCCATCACCTCGACAAATCGATCCCCGAGGATGTGGCCTTTGCCGAAAGCCGCATCCGGCGTGAGACCATCGCGGCAGAAGATATTCTGCACGACATGGGCGCTTTTTCGATCATCGCGTCGGACAGTCAGGCCATGGGCCGCGTGGGCGAGGTGATCATCCGGACCTGGCAAACCGCGCACAAGATGAAGGTACAGCGCGGGCAGTTGAGCGAGGAGACGGGCGACAACGACAATCTGCGTGTCCGTCGCTATATCGCGAAATACACGATCAACCCGGCCATTGCACATGGGATTTCGACACATGTCGGTTCGGTCGAGATCGGCAAGCGGGCCGATCTGGTGCTGTGGAATCCTGCGTTTTTCGGGGTGAAGCCGGAGATGATCCTGATGGGCGGCACGATTGTGGCCGCACAGATGGGTGACCCCAATGCATCGATCCCGACGCCGCAGCCGGTCTATACCCGCCCGATGTTCGGGTCTTACGGGCGGTCTGTCGAACACTCTGCGGTCACGTTCGTGAGTGCAGCCGCGCAGGACATGGGCATCGCCGACAGCCTTGGACTGGCCAAGCAGACGCTGCAGGTGGTCAACACTCGGGGCATCGGCAAAACGGATCTCAAGCTGAACGATGCAATGCCGCAGGTCGAAGTGAACCCCGAAACCTACGAGGTGCGGGCCGATGGTGAACTGCTGACCTGTCAGCCTGCGGAAAGTCTGCCCATGGCGCAGCGCTATTTCCTTTTCTGACCCTACGTTATCAATGCGCTGGGCGCATAGTCGGAATGCGTCTTCGGCGATTGTTGGACCTCATGTGCCAGACTACATCTGTCGCAGGGAGGAAAGATATTCGCTGAAAAGAGGCACAACATGGCTTTCCAAACCGACAACACACTGATTTCCAACCGCGAAATGATGATCGAACTGGTGCTGACACCGTTCCGGGCCATCGGTCGCTGGTTCATTTCCTTGGCCGAGAACAATTCGCGCACCCAAGCGCTCCGTCAGATCAACAACATGACAGATGCCGATCTGGCTGCCCGCGGTCTGACCCGTGCGGAGGCCGTCAACATGATGTTCCGTCACGACGCCTGAGCGTCGTGAAGCGCTGAAAAAATGGACCTTCGCCAATTGCAATGACATGTGACCGATCAAGTCACTGATAAGTCATTGCAACAGGCGCATGGTGGCGTAATCTGAGGACCGGTGCAGAAGTGCAGGGGCCCCAGCATGATGATCAGACTTTTTTTGGCTTGCGTTATTGCGACACCGGCCATGGCGTCCTGCCCGGTGGGTGCGGATCTGGCCAGCGGCATCCGTCTGGTGCAGGCGGACGGCACAACGGATGACTACCGCGCCCTGCGTCCCGGCGTGGTCGAGACGATCAGCACCTACACAGATGGCTATGTCGCGCGCACTTTGCTTGGGCAGGGGATTTATGTGCTTGAGGTTGCGGATGTCGTCGATGGATCGGTTGATCCTTACACTCAGGCGGTCTTTGCCTTTAGGATGGCCGCCAGTGACATGCCACTTCCTGACCCCAACACGCAGATGAAGTTTGGCACCACCGTTCGCGATGGTGGCGGGTTATATCCCGAGAACATCGTGATTGATTGGGGCGATCGCGCCGCTGTCACATATGGCAAATGCAGCTATGCGATGATCCCAGGCACGTTCTCGCATACCAGTGACGACTATGACCATCAGGAGGTCGTGCATTATCTGCCCGAACTGGGGATCAGCGTGCTGCATTCCTATTTCGACGATGAAATGACGGAAGCTGATATTTATCCGGTTGCCGACATCAAGACCATCAGGAACTGACCGGATGACCGCGATTGCTCATCAGATTGTCAGCGGGACCGATGTTGAAACATCGGCCACGGTGCGGCTGACCTATGATGCCCGCATGCTTCGTCGCAAACGGCTGCAGACGGCAGAGGGCGAGGGGTTTCTGGTGGACCTGCCGCAAACCACATCCGTGAATGCCGGGGATGCGTTTGCACTGGAGGATGGCCGATTCATCAGCGTGGCCGCAGCGGACGAGCCGCTGATGCGCGTCACTGGTGATCTGGTGCGGTTGGCCTGGCATGTCGGCAATCGGCACGCGCCATGTGCCATTGAGCCTGATGCGCTTGTCGTGCAGCGTGAAAAGGTCATGCGCGCCATGCTGGAACAATTGGGTGCCACGGTTAGTGATTTCGACGGTCCCTTCACCCCCGAAGGCGGGGCCTATGGCCATGGCCGCACCATGGGCCATGATCACAGCCATTCCCATGCGTGACGATCATCTTCTGACCCTGACGCAATGGTTGTCGCCATCCTATCCGGTCGGCGCCTTTGCATGGTCACATGGTTTGGAACGCGCCGTAAGTCGCGGGGATGTCACAGATTCCGCAAGCTTAGCCGACTGGCTAAGTGCCGTAATAACTCATGGTGCAGGCCGGTCTGATGCCATCCTGCTATGCGTCGCACATGGGGCAGAGGATGTGGCGGAAATCGCAGAGCTTGCTGCCGCCCTTGCCCCATCGCGCGAACGGCGGGAAGAAACCTTGCAGCAAGGCGCGGCGTTTGCGGCCACGACCCGTGCGGTCTGGGGCCTTGATCTGCCGGATATGGCTTACCCGGTTGCGGTTGGCCGGGCCGCTGGTCTGATCGGGCTCGATGCGCGGCCTGTTGTGCAACTCTGGCTTCAGGCCTTTGTCAGCAATCTCGTACAGGCCGCGACCCGTCTGATGCCGCTGGGCCAGACCGAGGGGCAGCGCATTCTGGCGGGTCTGTCACCGGTGTGCATTGAAACGGGGGCAGAGGCATTGACCGCGGCTCTTGACGATATTGGCAGTGCGGCCTTTGCTGTCGATATCGCTTCAATGCAGCATGAAACACATTATCCGCGGATTTTCAGGTCATGATCCTGTCCAGCTTCATTGTGATCGTGGTGCTTGGCGTGGCCTTGGTTCATGCGCTGTGGGGCTTTGGCGTCTGGGTGCCGATCCGGAATGAAGAGGCGCTGGCCAAGGCGGTGGTCGGCGCGCGCGGTGTCACGCGGATGCCGGGGCCGATCCCATGTTTTCTGGTGGCGGGCGGGCTGAGCCTGCTGGCAGCGGGGGTTCTGTTCCTGCCGCAGGGCAGCCTGCGTACCGTCTTGTTCATGGGGGCAACGGTGGTATTTCTGGCCCGAGGCGCGCTGGCCTATCTGAAGAAATGGCGCCTGATGACTCCGGAAGAACCCTTTGCCACGTTGGACCGCCGCATCTATGGCCCGCTCTGCCTGGCCCTTGGCATCGCGTTCATCATTCTTAATCTGGGACGCTGATCAATGTCACCGAACGGACCATTGCGTGTTGGAATTGGCGGCCCTGTCGGGGCCGGGAAGACCACGCTGACCGCTGCCCTTGCACGCGCGCTGAAGGAACAGGTCAGCCTTGGGGTCATTACCAACGATATCTACACGCAAGAGGATGCAGAGGCGCTGATGCGCATGCAGATCCTGCCAGCTGACCGGGTGATGGGGGTCGAAACGGGCGGTTGCCCGCATACGGCAATCCGCGAGGATGCGTCGATCAATCTGGCCGCTGTGGCCGAGATGCGTGGGCGGCATGACGATCTGGAATTGGTGCTGATCGAAAGCGGGGGCGACAATCTGTCGGCCACGTTCAGCCCGGAACTGGCCGATGTCACCGTCTATGTCATCGACGTGGCTGCGGGCGAAGAGATCCCGCGCAAAGGCGGCCCGGCGATCACCCGGTCGGATATTCTGGTGATCAACAAAACCGATCTGGCCCCCCATGTTGGCGCGTCATTGGATGTGATGGCGCGGGATGCGGCGCGGATGCGTGGTGACCTGCCGGTCGTATTCGCCAGTCTGCGCCATGGCGACGGGGTGGATGAGGTCATCCGCCTTTTGCGCGAGGTTGGCGGGCTTTAGAACGTCTGCCATAGCCCGACACGCAAGGCACCCGGATCATCCCCGTTCAGCGGCTGGATCGCGCCAAATGTGATGCGCATGCCATCCATGACACTGAAAACCACAGCGGTTTCGATCTTTCTGTAGTCCGCATCATCCTTGGTCCTGCCGGTCTGGAGTTGGAACATGACCGTCCAGCGATCCGTCAGGTTATGCCCCCAGGTGAAATCAGCCTTGGGAATGAACAACTCCGTCGTGCGGTTGTATGTGGCGCTGGTGTCGACGGCCAGCCAGCCACTGTCCAGACCACGGCCCCAGGACAGGCCGCCGCGCACCAGCGGTGTGGGATCTTCGAACGGCAGGATTTCCGCCCCAAAGGCCAGGCTGGCGGCAAAGCGGTCCGTCCCCGTTGTATCCCCCAGCGGGATGCGGGCAAAAACGAACCCGGTCTGGACCGTGTCCCGTTCGGTTGTGAAGTATTCCGCACCCAGCGTGACAAGCGGTGTCAGCCCATATTCGGCATAGAACGTGGGATCGTAATACATCGGGTCATCGATGTCTTCGAACAGGGTGACATTGCTGGCAGAGGCGATGAAAAACTGCCCTTCTTCGCGGGCCCACGCCCCGGAATGGGCCATGTTTGCCACCATCATCAGCCACACTGAAACCAGAAAAACCCGCATGAACTCATCCGTTTGAACGGGGACCATCTTTCTGCTGGATGAGTTAATTACAGGTTAAGATGTGTTAACCGTCGCGCGGCAGGCGGCGCAGTTTCAGGGCGTAGGCGGGGCGGGCCAGCGCCTCGCGTAGATGTTGTTTCAGGGGGATATGGGGCGTCTTTGGTGCGGAAAGTTCGGCCTGCAATTGCAGGTGCCGCGCCACCATCAGGGCGCGCCGGCCGTGATAGTGATCGGTGACGATGATGATCCGCGGACCGGGCAGAAGCTGTTTGGCGTTGCGTATGTTTTCCAGCGTTGTCGTCGATTGGTCCTCGGGCCGGATTGCCGATGCGGGTATATCGGCGTCGATCAAAAGCTGTTGCATCACGGCCGCTTCGCTGGGCGGATGCCGGCCCAATCCACCACAGGGGATGATCAACAGCGCGCGGCCTGCATGCCACAGGCGCGCAGCATGGGCCGTGCGCCGCCGCAATGTGGGTGACGGGCCGTCCTGCCAGACAGCAGCACCGAGGATCAGGATTGCGTCCATCTGGCGATCTAAGCGGGCCGCAAACCGAAAGGAAAGGGGTGTCAATTCGTTGACGGGACCACCGACCCTGACGCGCCAGGATTGACAAACTCTGGCCTGACACTTTTAGCCGACTTGGATTCCGCTGCAATCTGCCCATGATAAGCGATGGAGGAGGCCGACGCACTTGCGCGGCCCGAACGACATGAATGAGGGGGAGACCGCTATGACCGATCAACCAGCCGGAACCTATCCGCCATCCGCCGAAATGGCCGCTGGCGCCCATGCGGATAAGGCGAAGTATGAAGCGATGTACGCGGCCTCGATCAATGATCCTGAGGCGTTCTGGGCCGAACATGGCAAGCGCGTCGACTGGATCAAACCGTTTACCAAGGTTAAGAACACCAGCTTCGCCCCGGGCAATATCGACATCAAATGGTTCGAGGATGGCATGCTGAATGTCAGTGCCAACTGCATTGACCGGCATCTCGCGGATCGCGGCGATCAGACCGCGATTATTTGGGAACCCGACAGCGCCGATGATGACGCCCAGCATATCACTTACAAGATGTTGCATGACAGGACCTGCCGCATGGCCAACGGCCTGAAGGAACTGGGCGTAAAAAAGGGTGATCGCGTCGTCCTATACATGCCAATGATCCCGGAGGCCGCCTATGCCATGCTGGCCTGCGCCCGGATCGGCGCCATCCATTCCATTGTTTTTGCGGGTTTTTCTGCTGACGCGCTGGCCGCGCGGATCAGCGGATCCAACGCCAAGGTGGTGATCACCGCCGATGGCGCGCCGCGCGGGGGGCGGGTGACGAACCTCAAGGACAGTGTCAATCAGGCGCTGATCAACGTGATGCATGACGTCAAATGCCTGTGCGTCCGTCGCACCGGGCAGCAGATCGCGTGGCGGTCCGAAGGCGATTACTGGCTGCACGAGATGGAAGAGCAGGTCAGCGCCGATTGCCCGCCGGAAGAGATGAACGCCGAGGACCCGCTGTTCATTCTTTATACGTCAGGCTCGACCGGCATGCCCAAGGGTGTGGTGCATAGCACCGGGGGTTACATCGTCTATGCGTCGATGACCCACCAGTACACATTCGACTATCATGATGGTGATGTCTTCTGGTGTACGGCTGATGTGGGCTGGGTCACGGGGCATTCCTATATCGTCTATGGTCCGCTGGCGAACGGGGCCACGACGCTGATGTTCGAAGGAGTGCCGACCTATCCCGATGCGGGCCGGTTCTGGCAGGTTTGCGAAAAGCATAAGGTTAACCAGTTCTATACCGCACCGACCGCCATTCGTGCGCTGATGGGGCAAGGTAATGATTTTGTTGAAAAATATGACCTTTCGGATCTGAAAGTTCTTGGCACGGTGGGTGAGCCGATCAACCCCGAAGCGTGGAACTGGTACAATAACGTCGTCGGCAAGGGCAAAGTACCCATCGTCGATACGTGGTGGCAGACCGAAACGGGTGGGCATCTGCTGACCCCGCTGCCGGGGGCGACGGCGACCAAGCCGGGGTCGGCCACGCTACCGTTCTTTGGTGTGCAGCCTGTGATCCTAGAGCCAACCTCTGGCGAAGAGATTAACGACACGGCCGCCGAGGGAGTGCTGTGCATCAAGGATAGCTGGCCCGCCCAGATGCGCACGGTCTGGGGTGATCATGAGCGGTTCGAAAAGACCTATTTCGCCGACTACAAGAATTACTATTTCACCGGTGACGGCTGCAAACGTGACGCCGATGGCTATTACTGGATCACGGGCCGTGTGGACGATGTGATCAACGTCTCGGGGCATCGCATGGGCACAGCAGAGGTGGAAAGCGCGCTGGTGGCGCATTCCAAGGTCGCTGAGGCGGCTGTGGTCGGCTATCCGCATCCAGTCAAGGGGCAGGGGATCTATGCCTATGTGACCCTGATGACCGGGCAGGAGCCGTCGGAAGAACTGCGCAAGGAGTTGGAGACGTGGGTCCGGGCCGAGATTGGGCCGATTGCCAAGCCGGATCTGATCCAGTGGGCGCCGGGACTGCCGAAAACACGATCGGGCAAGATCATGCGGCGGATTTTGCGCAAGATCGCAGAGGATGATTACGGGGCGCTGGGTGATATATCGACTCTGGCTGATCCGTCGGTGGTCGATGATCTGATCGAGAACCGGATGAACCGGGGCTGACGCAACGTTCGGTGCTGTGTTCGGGGCCGCGCAACACCCTTGTGCGGCCTTTTTTGCGAATCACCGGTTAATACAGGGGTTTTCGCGATTTTGGCCTGTCGGCATCGCGTCGGCAAAACGTCGGACTTGCGTCGGACCCCTTTTGCCAAAATTGCCGGTTTAAGGCAGCGCGCGGTGGATGTATGAAGACGCCATTAACGTTTTGATATGGTTGGCTGACCCCGACCGCCGATTTGGAAAGGCGATATCATGCTGGAACTTGTTGTCATCTTTTTCATTGTGCTGGTTGGTGGAACACCGGGCGGATCGGACCCTGTTGCCCGCGCAACGCCCATGGCTCCTGTCGTTGACGCACCTGCGGCGGAGGCCGCTCAAGAGGCAATCGAAGACCCGCAGCCGGAGCCTGCCACCGACACACGCGCGCCAGAGCCGCAGGAACCAACCGGCAAGTTTCTGAATGCCACCGAGGTCCGGCCCATTCTGGACGCCACCAAGGGCAGTTGGGTCGCGGTCCGGTTGTATGAAGGGCAGGACTTGCTGTACTTCACCAGTCTTTTGTCCTGGCGCTGTGGTCTTTGGGAAATCCGCTATGGCGTCAACGGCGCGCCCGCCGATCAGGTGCTGGAGATGGAGCCATGTTATGAAGATACGGCCCAACCCGCCGCGCTGACCGACCCGGCGGGGTTTCAGATCTGGGTGACGTTCGCGCCTGAAACCGTGCAAAGTGTCACGGTCGAGATTGATTACGATGACGGGACCACGGATGTGGCGACGTTTCAACGCAGTGGTATTCTGATCCCGTGAGGGTGAGGTCCCGGGTCAAGCCCGGGACGCGTCGTTCATGTGTGGCGGCGGCGTTTACCGCCCGTCGTGATGCACCTCTTGCAGGCCGTAGACGGGTGTGTCGATCCCTTCCATCCGGGCCTTGAGTTGCAGCGACAGGAACTGCGAATAGTGCCGTGACTGGTGCAGGTTGCCGCCGTGGAACCAGAGGTTTTCGACCTGGGTGGGTTTCCACATGTTGCGCTGTTCGCCTTCCCATGGGCCGGGGTCCTTGGGCGTGTCTGAGCCGAGCCCCCAGACCTTGCCGACCTTGTCTGCCGTGTCCTGATCGATGATGTCAGCGACCCAGCCGTTCATGGAGCCGTAGCCGGTGGCGTAGACGATCAGGTCGGCCTCAAGCTTGGTCCCGTCATCGAGGATCACGCCATCAGGCACGATTTCGGTGACTTGCCCTGCCTTCAGTTTGATCTTGCCGTCGATGATCAACTGGCTGGCGCCGACGTCGATGTAATAGCCCGACCCGCGGCGCAGGTATTTCATGAAGAGGCCGGAGCCATCGGCCCCCCAATCCAGCTGGAACCCGGCCTTTTCCAAGGCGGCGTAGAAATCGGCATCGACCTCCTTGATCTTGTCATACACGGGGATCTGGAAGTCGTGCAGGATCGCGTACGGAAGGGACGCAAAGATCAGGTCGGCCTTTTGTGTGGTGACTCCGGCAGCGACTGCGCGTTCGGAGTAAAGATCGCCCAGCCCGATCTCCATCAGCGGCTCGGACCGCACGATATGTGTGGTGGACCGCTGCACCATGGTCACGTCCACATCGTTTTCCCAGAGCGCCGCGCAGATGTCGTGGGCGGAGTTGTTGGAGCCGATGACAACCGCTTTCTTGCCTTTGTATTTGTCCGGGCCGGGGTGAGCGCTGGAATGGTGCTGATCACCCTTGAACGTGTCCATGCCGGGGAAGTCCGGCACGTTCGCCTTGCCCGACATGCCGGTGGCAAAGACCAGTTGTTTCGGTTTCAGCGTCACGGTTTCGCCGTCCCGGTCCACGGTGACGGTCCATTCCTTTGCCGCCTTGTCATACTTGGCGTTGGTGACGGTGGAGCGGGTCCAGTAATTCAGCTCCATGATCTTGGTGTACATTTCCAGCCAGTCGCCGATCTTGTCCTTGGGCGCGAAAACCGGCCAGTTGGGCGGGAAGGGCAGGTAGGGCAGGTGGTCGTACCAGACCGGGTCATGCAGGCAGAGCGATTTGTAGCGCTTGCGCCAGCTGTCGCCGGGTTTGTCGTTCTTTTCCACGATGATCGTGGGCACGCCCAGTTGCCGCAGCCGGGCACCCAAGGCGATGCCGCCCTGCCCGCCGCCGATGATGACGGTGTAGGGTTGGGTTTTGTAGCCGAGTTCGGCGCGTTCTTTTGCGATCTCTTCCGCCCAGGTCAGCCGGTGCTTGCCAGCGCCGTGCTTGGCCCCCAGCGGGCGTTCGTGGCCCAGCGGTTCCTCGTGCCCTTTCAATTCGGACATCGTGGTGAGCAGGGTCCAGATTTTCCCGTCGCGCAGGCGCAGCAGGCCATAGCCGCGGGCGACGCCGGTTTCGAACGTGATCCAGGCGGTGGTGACGCCCCCATCCTCGGTCGCGGTTTCACCTTCGGCGATTTGCCAGTTGGATGGTTTGGTGCTGGCCAGTTGGGTGTTCAGCATGTCGCGGACCTGATCGGGTCCTTCCATGGTTTTGATGTTCCAGGTGAAGCTGACCAGATCGCGCCAGTAACAGTCATCCACGAACATGGCTGTGGCGGCGTCGATATCGCCAGCCTCCAGCGCACCGCCGAAATCGTTCAGGAATGTGGTGACGTGATCGTTTGTTGTCGTATCAAGCAAAGTCGTTCCTCCCACTCATTGAGAGGATAGTTTCGCACGGGCGAAGGGATTCGCCCTATGCGACGTTGGTCATGATCCAGGGTTCTGCCCCTAAGTTGCCGGTTCGTCGCCGGTTGGTAGCCCAAGCTCTTTCATGGCGGCATTTTCCGTCTCGGCGATGAATGCCATATCCTGTGCGGCCTCACAGCGGGCGATCCAGTCACGGATCGGTTTGCTGTCTGGAATGGCATCAGGCAGCCAGGAGAATGGTGATACCATCAGCAGATCGGCTGCCGAAAATTGATCATCAATCAAAAAGTCATGGCGGGCGAGGGCGGCTTCGATTGTTGAATACATGGTGGCACTGTCGCGGCACCAGCTTTTGACCAGTGGATTATCGGCCATTTCGAGAAAGCCCAGATACAGCAGCGGTTCCATGACATTGCCGTAGTAGAAGAGCCAGGACAGATAAGCGCCACGGCCCGGTGACGAGATACCGCGCCCCAGATCGCTGTCAAAATGGTCGGTCAGCCACAGCATGATGGCGGCCCGTTCTCTGATCACTTGACCATCAAACTCAAGTACAGGGACCTTGCCATCGGGGTGTGGGTTGCGCGGGTCTATTTTTCCGGCGCCGCTCTGACGCTGGATATGGACGGTTTCGATCTTTACCTCCGTTTCCTTTCCCATGAGGCGCAACAGGCTGAGAACGCTGGTCGAACGGGATTGTGGTGAGTAGTAGAGGGTGATCATCGGGGTTCTCCTGTTGATGGTGTCTTGCAGCGAAGTAGCAGGGGCTGCTGCCAGTTCCTGTCAGGAAAGAGCAGATGTTTCCCGCTTTTTGATTTGATGCACGGTCCTGCATCGTGGTTTCTGGAGCCTGCGGGCCCGTCCTGCACGCAAGTGCCGGTTTATTCCGCAGCACCCTTTTGCAGATTGGGCCTGCTGCCATCCATAGCGATATTTACCGTTTCGCTGTCCAGCAGCTTGACCTCGCGCTGGGGAAAGGGGATCGAGATATCGTTTTCGGCGAACGCATCCCAGAGCGCCAGAAACACATTCCCCCGAATGTTGGTCAGCCCGCCGGTGGGGTCGCTGATCCAGAACCGCAGGATGTAATCGACCGAACTGTCCCCGAAGCCCACGATATGGCAGACGGTGGGTCGGTTTTTCAAGACCCGGTCGACGCTTTGCGCGGCCTCGATTGCGATCCGGCGCACCTGATGCGGGTTGTCCGCGTAGGATGTACCGAAATGGATATCGAGCCGGACGAAATCGTTGGAATGGGACCAGTTGACGACCTGACCGGTGATCAGGTCTTCGTTCGGGATCAGGTATTCGCGCCCGTCACGGGTGACGACGGAAACGTAACGCGCGCCCAGCGAATTGATCCAGCCGAACGTGTCGCCGAGGCTGATGACGTCGCCCGGCTTGATCGATTTGTCGAGCAGGATGATGACGCCTGAGACGAGGTTTGACACCACCTTTTGCAGACCAAAACCAAGGCCCACACCGATGGCACCGGACAGTACGGCAAGCCCGGTCAGGTCGATCCCAAGCGCCCGGACCCCGACAAAGAAGGCGGCGCCATAAAAGGCGATCTGCACACCTTTGATAATCAGCACCTGCATGGACGGGCTGATATCTTCGTTGGTGCGCACCCGCCCGGCTGTGGTTGTCGTCAGGAACCGGGCCAGCGTGATCGTGGCCCCGAGAACCACAAGCGCCTGCGCCAGTAGCAGCAGGGAAAACCGGATTTCCCCGATCTGGAAACCGGCCGCGTCGAGTAGTTGTTCCGCCTGATCCAGCAGGCCCAGGATCACCAGCGTGGCATAAGTCCACGCCCCGTAGCGCACCATTTTTCGCAAAAACGGGCTTTTGATCAAGCGCGTCAGGAAGGCGATGACCAGCCAGGCAAAGGCCAGTGTACCGATGATACTGAGCAGGTAGCTGCGGCTGGGCCATGTGACCTCGCGCATGATGTAGATCGTGGCCCAGATCAGCCCGACAAAGAAGATCGCCCTTAGTCGTTGGTGAACCACCACAAGGATGCGCATCCGCCATTTGGGCCAGTCATGCCGTGCGCCCATCCAGGCGCGAATACGCGGGCCCAGAACCTTGCGCATCAAATGGGCCAGAATGAACAGGCCAATGGCAATCAGGATCTGATAAAGGTTCCAGGTCCGGAACATGCTGCTGATAAAGACCTGGGCCTGATCGTAAAGATCGGTGCCAATGGTCAGCGCCTGTTCAAGCGCCTCTTCCGGCACCATTTCGGTGATCGCGTCATCGGGGCCTTTCATATTGACGTGACGCGACATGGGGGTCCTGCATTGGTGGCTGTTTGAACAAGTGTTGCACGGGCCGGACCGGGCAAGCAAGTTGCCGCAAACAGGTGAGGTGCTGAAATGGCTGAGGAAATTGTAGTGCGCCCTGCGGTCATGGCGGATGCGCCCGCCCTGTCAGAACTTGTCATTGCGGTGCTCTATGCCTCTAACCTTGTCGATTATGGGGCCGAGAATGTCGCCCGTGTTGCAGGCCATTTCGGTGTGGAGGGTGTGAAAACCATGCTTGCTAACCGGCATGCAACCTTTGTGGCGTTACAAGGCGACAGGATTGTGGGGACGGCCAGTCTTGATCTGGATGAGGATGGTCAGACGGCGGCGGTCAAAACCTTCTTTGTGGATGCGCGCATGCAGCGCATTGGCATTGGTGCGCGGCTTTATGCGCATGTGGTCGCCAAGGCTGCCGCAAGCGGGATCAGCCGATTTACCGTCCGGTCGTCCATCGCTGGGATACCATTCTACGAAAGGCTGGGCTTTGTTTCCGTTCGCGACCATTGGGATGGCACCGAACGCACAGTTGAGATGCGCAATTAACGCTGTCCTTTTGCAAGCCTTGTCGCGGCTGCGATGAAAGGTTTACAAACTCTTAACGGATATTTGTACTGGATCAGCCATCATGGATCTTTCCATTCTTTTGCTTCTCGGCCTCGGTTTGGCCCTGGCCGTGCCATTTCTGGGTGGGGACGATGATGACGACGAGGCCAACCGGATTGATGGCAGCCCCGAAGGCGAACCGATCAACGGGACAGAGGGTGCGGATAGCATTTTTGCCTTGGCGGGTGACGATATTATCAATGCCCGTGGCGGTAATGATTTCGTCAATGCCGGGCTGGGCAATGATACGGTGAATGGTGGCGACGGTCGCGATGTCATCCAAGGTCGCGCAGGCAACGATATTATCAATGGTGATAATGGCAATGACCGGATAGAGGGCGGCGCGGGTGATGATACGATCAATGGCGGTTATGGTTCCGACACCATTCTGGGCGGCCGTGGCACCGATGTCATCAAAAGCGGTTTTAATGCGCGCCTGATCGACAATGAACTGGTGAATGCGACTGAGACGCTTGACATCATTCGCGGTCAGGGGGGCGAGGATACGCTGTTCATGTGGGGTGATGACAGCGATAACAGCACGCCAGATAATCCCAAGGGCCTGAGCCTGGCTGTAGGCGGGGTGAACAGTGCACCGCCGGGTGAAGTGGGCCCCCCTGAACTGGATGAGTTGATCCTGGTGACCGGTGAGTCCGATCTGCAGGACGACGAAGGCCCCACCAACTTTTTCGCCTTCGCCAATCTGGAAGATGATCAGGATACGCTGGCGACGATTGTCGAATTCAATCCTGCGCAGCACAAACTGGTCCTGACCATTGACGCTGATCTGGACGGGGCGACAGCGCCCGCTGTGGATTTTGTACTGACAGAAACCAGTTTGGACGGTGAAGACGGTGTTCTGGTTGAGGCCCGGTTCGAGGATGCGATGGGCGATCCGACCGATCCGGATTTTGACTATGAAGTGTCCCGGGCGTTTCTGCGTGGTGCCACTATTGCGAGTTTGGACGAAAGCGATTTTGCGGTTGTGCTGACTGACAACGATATCCCCGAGCCGGGGCCGGATGATGTGCTGACCGAGGCTGATTTCACCTTGTTCAATCCTGAAGCGACGTTAGAGACCGTAAAGAACGCATTACCTGGGTTCCTCAACACCAGCCCGCCCGCCTGATCAAAATCACTCGATACTGAACGCCACTTCGTTCCGCCGTTTCCATGGCAGCGTCATGGGGTCGTCGTAGTAATAGTGGCGAACGGGCTCCTTTACTGACAGGCCAGCCTGTATCGCGTAGCGGCGCAAATCGGCCTCGTGCTGCGTCAGTCTGGATTGTGTCGCCCAACCGGAAAACCGCAGGACCACCTGGGTGTCAGGCGGTGTTTGCGTGAACCGGATCGCGTCGCTGTCGGGGGTCGGCAGGCTATCAAGCGTGTATTCCCGCGGCATCATGAAGCTGACCGTCCACAACCCCGCCTCACCGGTTTGGGTCACAGGTGTTGTCATGGCGATGTTTTCCGCGGCCGTCTGGGCCACGGGCGTAGTCATCGCCACTTTGTCGGCGCTGGTATTGCCGCCAAAGATATATCCCGCCAGCACGCGGAAACCCTGACGCAAGGCCTGTGACCGTTCGGATTTCACTGTCACTTCGGCCAGAATTGTGGAGCTGTATTCGCGGATTTCATAGGGTCCGTCCTGCGCCACCACCGTGTATGCTGGCGTTTCATAGCCGTCATAGCTGTCCTGGGCCACGGCGGGGGTCGCGGCAATCATGGCTGTCAGCGCTGCTGCTGTTCGTATCATGGCATCCTCTCTTTTCATTGATACGGATGATGTTGCGTTTCCGATCACTCTTGCGGGACAGGCGATGCCGATGTATCTGACCCCTTATGAAACAGGTTTTTGACATGGATGACCGCGCCCGCCTGCCATGGCGGTTTTACGGTGCCAACTGCACAATCCTTGCCCGGGGCTGACCGCCCCCGTTTCCGCACGCCTGCCTTTTACTGACACCAGATACGGGAGAGGACCCATGTCCCCCAAAACGCTCTATGATAAAATCTGGGACGCGCATGTCGCCCACGAAGCCGAAGACGGTACATGCCTGCTTTATATCGACCGCCATCTGGTGCACGAGGTGACAAGCCCGCAAGCCTTTGAAGGGCTGCGCATGGCGGGCCGCAAGGTGCGCGCGCCGGAAAAGACCATCGCCGTGCCGGACCACAATGTGCCGACAACGCCGGGGCGGGATGATCCCAAGAACATGACAGAGGATAGCGCCATTCAGGTGGCCGCGCTGGATACCAATGCCAAGGAATTTGGGATCCATTACTACCCCGTTTCCGATGTCCGTCAGGGGATCGTGCATATCGTTGGGCCGGAACAAGGCTGGACGCTGCCCGGCATGACCGTGGTGTGTGGTGACAGCCATACGGCGACCCACGGCGCGTTCGGCGCGCTGGCCCACGGGATTGGTACGTCAGAGGTGGAACATGTGCTGGCCACCCAGACCCTGATCCAGAAGAAATCCAAGAACATGAAGGTCGAGATCACGGGCAAGCTGCGCCCAGGTGTCACCGCCAAGGATATCACCCTGTCCGTGATCGGGGCCACTGGAACGGCTGGCGGCACGGGTTATGTCATCGAATATTGTGGTGAGGCGATCCGCGATCTGTCCATGGAAGGCCGCATGACCGTCTGTAACATGGCCATCGAAGGCGGCGCGCGTGCGGGTCTCATCGCCCCGGACGAAAAGACGTTCGAATACTGCAAGGGCCGTCCGCATGCACCCAAGGGTGCTGCATGGGAAGCGGCCGAGGCGTATTGGCGCACGCTTTATACTGATGAGGGTGCCCATTTCGACAAGGTGGTGACGCTGAAGGGCGAGGATATCGCGCCCGTGGTGACATGGGGCACATCGCCAGAGGATGTGCTGCCGATTACCGCCGTTGTGCCTGTGGCCGATGATTTTGAAGGTGGCAAGGTGGGGGCAGCGCAACGCTCGCTTGATTACATGGACCTGAAACCCGGCACGCCCTTGTCCGAGATCGAGATCGACACGGTCTTTATCGGATCCTGCACCAATGGCCGGATCGAGGATCTGCGCGCCGCTGCCGCGATCCTGAAGGGCAAGAAGAAGAAGGACGGGTTGCGGGCGATGGTTGTGCCCGGATCGGGCCTTGTCCGCGCGCAGGCGGAAGAAGAAGGGCTGGCGGATATCTTCAAGGAGGCCGGGTTTGAGTGGCGCCTTGCGGGCTGTTCGATGTGCCTTGCGATGAACCCTGACCAATTGGCACCCGGCGAGCGCTGTGCGGCGACATCCAACCGCAACTTCGAGGGACGGCAAGGCCGGGGCGGACGCACCCACCTGATGTCGCCACAGATGGCGGCGGCTGCGGCGATCACTGGGCGGCTGACGGATGTGCGGGAGATGATGTGACCGACGCGCCGCTCACATTTGGTGATATTCGATGAAATGGGTCTGGATCAGCTTCTCATTTGTTCTGCTGGGTTTCGGCGTAGTCTCATGCTCTACAGTGTTGGGTTGTCACAATCCGACGGGGTATTGTGGAGATAACGTGCCTGATCCGGATCGCATTGGCGGCGAGACATGGTTTCTGTCAACAACAGCAGACGAACGTTTGGCTTACTACCGCGGACGATGCGCAGACCGGTCGCCTGAATCTCGGGAAGATCTGGATGACGAGGCCTGTGCGATCCGTAGCATCAGGGCGAAGGCGCTGGATGTTTGCATTTACTACGAAACTCCGCGCTGGGTTGAGAATGGCCCGACCGAAGCGGAGAGGTTGGCTGGTCGCGTGCAATGCCAGAACAAGGTCTTAGGTCAGCACGGCCTTCCGCTTTTGTAGGGCCCTACCTGATCTTGAACGCCCGTTTGATGTCGTCCAGCGCATCGCGCTGTTTGTCGTTTAGCCCGTCCTCGGGCAGGACTGATTTGACCAGCGTCATCAGCGGATCAAAACCGTTTGCGCCATCCAGTTTGTAGAGCTTGCGGCTGATCCGGCTGATTGCCCCGTCGGCCCCGTGGCATTCGTTCATCAGCCAGCGGCCCAGCACCATCATTTCCTCGGCGTCGGTCTTGCTGATGCCAAGTGTCGATTGCGCCTGCACGATCATCGCGTTGCGCTGGTCCTGCGTGGGCAGGTCGTTGAGTTCCAGGAAGCTGAGCGCGATGGCGGTGATGGCAAGGTTGGGGTCTTCGATGCTTTCGACCGGGTGCAGGTTGGTTTTCCGTTTGAACCCGAACCGGCGGGCGGCCAGCCGCACATCATTGGCCATATCCATCATGTCGGTTGCGATATTGGCCGCGTTCCGGGCGCGGATGACGAGAAAGTAAAAGGCCGTGGCGGCCCCGATGATTGCAATGAGGATGGGCATGAAATCTGGTCCGGTTGTCAATCTGTGGTGGTAGCTATCTAGAACGCGGATTCGTGATCAAAGCATGACCTGAATGTGGCATTGGCAAAGATGCGCTGCAGTGTGTGTCCTTGGACACCGGCAAAGCCGGGATGCGGCTGCTAGACTGCACCCTGATGCATTCAGATGGGGATTTTCCAATGACCTTTCGTATTCTGTCCTGCGATGGCGGCGGCATTCGCGGCTATCTTTCCAGTTCGCTGATCAAGGCGCTGAACACCGAAACCGATGGCAAGCTGCTGGACGGGGTGCGCGGGTTTGCTGGCACATCGACCGGGGGGTTGATTTCGATTGCGCTGGGCGCGGGCGTGCCGATTGATGATATCGTGTCGGTCTATGCCACCAAGGCGGCGACGATTTTCAAGGAAAACACATTCTTCAGCGCCGATGCCACCGATATGGCGATGCGTCAGGCGGTTGAGGCAGAGGGTCTGCGGGCCGGGCCAGGGATTTTCGAATGTGAATATGTGGCGACGGGTCTGCGCCAAGTCATCGACGAGTTGCTGCCGGACAAGACAGCCACCTTGGGTGGCACCAAGGGCAAGATGATTGCCGTCAATACGGCGCAACTGCTTGACGATGCGTCCAAACCACCGGGTTGGATGCCTGTCACCCTGAATAACCTGAAGGCCGGCGATGATTATGGTGATATCCTGCTTGCGGATGCCGCACTGGCAACTTCTGCCGCGCCGACCTATTTCCCGCCGCATCAGATCGGAAAGCGCGGCTATTTTGCCGATGGAGGTACATTTGCCAACAACCCGGTGATGAATGCCATTGAAGTGGCGCTGAGCACGGGCAAAGCGTCAGCGCTGGCTGATATCGAGGTCATCTCGTTCGGTACGGGTCTGACCCCGCAGGGGATTTCGCCCAAGGCGATAGGCAAGCCGCTGGATTGGGGCGTGACATCGTGGTTGTGGCCGCGCAAGACGCGCAAAGGCGTTCCCGCGACAGCATTGTTGAGCATGACGATGGATCTGTCGGCGCAGAATGCCGGGTCCATCGCCGACCGCCTGTTGGGCCACCGGATGGCGCGGATCAATCCGGTGCTGGGCAAACCTGTGCCGCTGGATGCATATGAAAAGGCCGATTACGCCATCATGGACGCAGCGATTGCCGATGCAAAGAAGGGGCAGGGCTGGAAAGATGCAATCAAGTTGATTAAGGACTGGTGAAACAGCCACGCCCCCCAAACAGGGCCGGTTCAACGGAGACGCAAATGAAGAAGTTCACCAAGTTGAGCGGGATCGCCGCCCCCTTGCCGCTGGTCAATATCGACACCGATATGATCATCCCCAAGCAGTTCCTGAAGACGATCAAGCGGTCGGGCCTTGGGGTGAACCTGTTCGACGAAATGCGCTACGATGATGATGGCAACGAGATCCCCGAGTTCGTGTTGAACAAGCCGCAATATCGCGATGCGCAGATCCTTGTCGCCGGTGACAATTTCGGTTGCGGGTCGTCGCGCGAACATGCGCCATGGGCCATCGCCGATTTCGGGATCACCTGTGTTATCGCGCCCAGCTATGCCGATATTTTCTACAATAACTGCTTCAAGAACGGCATCCTGCCGATCGCCCTGCCGCAGGAACAGGTCGATGTGCTGATGAAAGACGCCGAAAAAGGGTCGAACGCCCGGATCGAGGTTGATCTTGAGGCGCAAACGATCACGTCATCCGATGGGGATGTGTTTGCGTTTGATGTGGATCCTTTCAAAAAGCACTGTCTGCTGAACGGTCTGGACGACATCGGTCTGACAATGGAAAAAGCTGCAGCCATCGACAGCTTTGAGGCTCAGGCCGCCGCCGCCCGTCCTTGGGTGTAATACGATCCGCGCAAGGCCGCCTGGTCTTGCGCGCCGACGCGCCGGATGCGTGACGTCGCGCAAATAACCCTTCACTTTTCGCCATTTATCCGTGTATCTTAAAGGTCTGATCATTGCTGATGGATCGCTGATCTATCATTTATCAGTTGCATTGTCCCCACAGGTTACACGCAAAGCATTGGACAAATGCATTGCGGGTTTTAAAATATAGTCGGGACATAAAGAATTAGTGACGGTTACACCTTAGGAAAGACGCATGTCGGGACGGCATGCTAATCGGGACATCGGTCACGCCGCCGTGCGGCGTAGATCATATGAGGGTACGGGATAAATTGTTATTTCGACTGCCAGGAGCTTTGGTTCGCGCAGTGCTCGTCGTGATATTGATCGGGCTTCCTGCGGCGCTTGTCCCCGGGCGGTCAAGTGACGGGACGCAGGTTATCGTCCTCATCGCGATCTTTGCGGCCCTTTTCACTCTGGTGGAATATAGCGCCAGTAGCCCAAGCCTTGTCGAATTTCGCGACGCACCGCCGTTTAACCGGGTCCGGTTCTGTGCCTTGTTCGCCACTGTGTTGTCGCTGTCGATTATCTTTCGGGGTTTTGTAGCGCCATCCACGCTGACTGAATTCTTTCAGATGAGTGGGGCCCAGATCGGGCGGATGATTGATTTTCCCTATTCGCCGGTCCGGTTGATGGTGTCGATCATGCCGCCATCTACCACCCCACAATATATCGAAACGATGCGCGATGCAGCCGGGTTCAGTTATCTGCTTTCGCTGTTGTCGATCATCTGGTTTATGATTCTGCTGCGTCTACAGCAATGGCCCCCCCGGGGCGGATCGTTCAACGTCTGGATCAACCTGCCGACATTCGACCCGACATCAGGTGGCGATGTGGTCAAACGCCTGCGCCGGGATGGCTGGATTAACATTATCTTAGGGTTTCTGCTGCCCTTCTTGGTGCCGGCGATGGTGAAGTTTTCGGGCTATCTGGGGGCACCCATTCGCCTTGACGATCCGCACACCATGATCTGGACGGTGACAGCATGGGCATTTTTGCCTGCAGGTATTCTGATGCGGGGGATTGCGCTGACCCGTGTGGCCCGCATGATCCATCAGCAGCGCCAAAAGGCCTCAAAAAAGGCGGCAGCCGATCGATTATTGCCTGCCTGATCCTGGCCGGCCTGCCGGCGGTGGCAGCCGCTGACACCTATCGGATTGCCACCTATGCCACCCCGCTCAGCCGTGATGGTCCGGGCCTGCTGCTGCGCGATATTCTGAAGGCCGACGACAGCCAGATAGCGGCCAGTCAAGCGGTCATCGCCCATATCGCCCCGGATGTTCTGGTTCTGACTGATTTCGATTATGATCTTGATGGCGTTGCTTTGAACACTTTTGCCGATACGCTTGGTGATTTGTACCCGCATCGCTTTGCCTTGCGTCCGAACACAGGTCTTGCCACCGGTCTGGATCTGGATCGCAATGGGCGACTGGGTGAGCCGCGCGATGCTGTCGGCTATGGCCGCTTTGCCGGTGCTGGCGGCATGGCGATCCTGTCGCGTTTCGCGCTGGGCGAGGCGACGGATCTTTCGGACTTGCTGTGGCGGGATTTGCCAGGTGCGACCCTGCCCGAAGGGTTCTACCCGCCAGAGGTGCTGGAGGTGCAGCGCCTGTCCACTTCCGGCCATTGGATCGTGCCCCTAGACTTGCCCGATGGGCCGCTGTCGCTGATGGCATTTACCGCGACCCCGCCAGTGTTCGACGGGCCAGAGGACCGCAACGGATTGCGCAACCGGGATGAGTTGCGGCTGTGGCAGGTGGTGCTGGATGGCGGATTTGGTCCTGCGCCAGACAGTTTCGTCATTGCAGGAAATGCCAATCTTGACCCGGTGGATGGCGACGGGTTTTCAGACGCCATGGCAGATTTCCTCGCGGACCCCCGGTTGCACGATCCGTTGCCGGGTCTTGATACCGCAGACTGGCCCGAAGAGGGCGGGCCAGGCAATTTGCGGGTCAGCTATGTGCTGCCATCTGCCGATTGGCGTGTTGCCGACGCGGGTGTCTATTGGCCCGCGCCGGGAACCGGATTACTCGGCAGCGATGGTCTTGCCGCCGGACCGCATTATCTGGTCTGGGTGGATATCAGCCGGTAGGCCAGTGCGCATGACTTCGGTTAGACCGGTCGGGCGAAAGCCCGGCAGCAGCCGATTGAATTTGGCCGATCCGATCTGATGCGGCATGCTGTAGAGATAGCGCATTTCACGCATTTCGCGGGCCAGTTCCCAGAACGGGGCTAGCGCGGTCATCAGCCACCAGGGAAAGCGCGCCAGCCGCAGCCTACGGGGCGATACGGCCTGCAATTCGGCCAGAAGCTGGTTGGTGGTAAAGGCGTGACCGGGGAAGGGCACGTCTTCGAACTGTGCCAGATCGTGCCGCTTTTCGGCGAGTGTCAGCGCCGCTTGCGCCCAGTCGGGCACATAGGCATAGGCCTGCAGCGCATCCGGATCGCCAGCCGCCGTTACCCTGCCTTTGCCAATGTCGCGCAAGGCCAGCAGGCTCATGTAATCGCCATTGCCTTTGGGGTCGATGAAATTGCCTGCCCGCAGAATGATCGTCTGCACGCCAGAGGCTTTATAGGCGTCCTCCATCGCGACCCGGATCTGGCCTTTGCGCGTTTGGGCGGTTTGCGGGGTGTTTTCATCCAGAACACCGGGTTGATCACCGAAATTGTAGATGTTCCCGGGGATGATCACGGTCGCCCCGCTGGCATGTGCGGCGGCAATCACCTGATCGGTGATCGCCGGGATCGTTTCGGCCCAGTTGTGATAGGCGGGCGGGTTCAGGCCATTGATGATGACATCGGCACCCTTGGCCGCCGCGACCATATCGGTGCCGCGTTCAAAGTGACGCACGGCCCAGCCTGCGTTCCAGAACGCGTCGGCGGCATGGCTGCCGATCTTGCCGTTGGCACCAAGAATGAGAACTGTCTGCTGCATGGGATCGCTCCTGTTGATGGGCAGTTGCAGCCAAGATGATCTATTCATGTCGTCAAATAAATTGCCGAAAATCGCAGATCATGTATTCATGAATGAATGGATAAGCCGCTCTCATCATTGGACTGGTCACTGGTACAAACCTTTCTGGCGGTGGCCGAAACCGGCAGCCTTTCAGGGGCGGCCCGCGAACTTGGCACCAGCCAGCCGACGCTGGGTCGCCAGATCAAGGCGATCGAGGCGCAATTGGGAGCCGAGCTGTTTCGCAGGCAGCCGCGTGGCTTTGCCCTGACCAAGACCGGCGCCGATCTCGTCGCCCCGGCGCAGGCGATGCGCGCCGCCGTCCAGCAGATCGCGCTGACCGCCGCGGGCCAGCAGGCGCGGCTGGAAGGGACCGTGCGGATCACCGCCAGCGTGGCCACCTCGGCCATGCATCTGCCAACGGTCATCGCGCGTATCCGCAGGCTGGAGCCCGAAATCGCAATTGAGCTTGTTCCCAGCGATGATAGCCGCAACCTGCTTTATCGCGAGGCGGATATCGCCGTGCGCATGTACCGCCCGACCCAATTGGACCTGGTCACCCAGCATATCGGGGATATCCCGCTGGGGGTCTTTGCTGCCAAGTCGTACCTAGCCGAGCGGAGCAAGCCGCAATCCCTGGCTGATCTGCCCGCGCATGATTTTGTCGGCTATGACACGAACCCCGACATCATCAACGGGTTTGCCGAATTTGGCATTCCGGTCGAACGGGAGTTCTTCAAGACCCGCTGCGATGACAATATCGCCTATTGGGAACTGGTGCGCGCGGGCTGCGGGATCGGGTTTGCCCAAGCCGATATCGGGCGAAACGATCCGTTGATTGAAGAGATCGACATCGGCATTCCCCTACCTACCTTGCCGGTGTGGCTGACTGCGCACGAAGCGATGCGCCAGACCCCGCGGATCAGGCGCGTGTGGGACCTGCTGGCAGAGGGGTTGAAGCCGCTGGTTGTCTGACCAGATCTGACCGCGGCACGCCCGTCGCCTTAGTTTTGCCAGCATGGTATTTAATGATGGCATCGTTTGTAAGTTATTTAGGGAAAGAGAGACATGAAATTGCCCGGTATCTCAGTATCCGCACTGTCGCTGATTTGCGCGAACCTTGCGGTGACCGCCCATGCCCATTCTGACGAAATCAAATGTGACACAACCTATGTGGTCGAAAAGGCTGACAGCCTGTCGAATATCTCTGCCTGGGCTTATGGCACAACACAGGAGGTTGAAAACCTCCACCAGCGCAACAGGCTGATTATCGGCCCTGATCCGGGCAGCCTTGCCGTTGGGATGGAGCTGTTCATACCCTGTCTTGATGAACCAGTGACGGCAAATGCGGAAGGCGAGACGTCGGCGGCCGATGAAACGGCGGAGCCTGCCAGCGGTGATGAAACCAACTAGGGTCAGGCCCTGTTCATCTTACGACACCAGCGCGCATTTGATTGCGTTCATTTGAGCAGGTCGTATTCGCTGCGACCTGCCATGCCCGTCGGTAATGATGCCGCGCGTCCCCCTTTCGGGGCAGCCATATGTCGCCGTTTGCTTGCACCTTTGCAGCGGTCACGCTAGGTCGAGGCGAACCATAATTGTGACAAAAGGTGCCTCATGCCAAACCCATCCCTCTTGATCCTCGCCGGTGACGGCATCGGCCCCGAAGTCATGGCAGAGGTGAAGCGGATCATTGATTGGTTTGGCGACAAGCGTGACCTGACCTTTGATGTGTCAGAGGATCTGGTGGGGGGCTGCGCCTATGATGCCCATGGCGTGCCTTTGGCGGACGCAACGATGGCCAAGGCACAAGAGGTTGACGCGGTGCTGTTGGGTGCTGTGGGCGGCCCGCAATATGACAATCTGGATTTCAGCCTGAAGCCCGAGCGCGGGCTGTTGCGCCTGCGCAAGGAAATGGACCTGTTTGCCAATCTGCGCCCGGCTCAGTGTTTCGACGCGCTGGCCGATTTTTCATCCCTGAAAAAGGATGTGGTTGCAGGCCTTGATATCATGATCGTGCGCGAACTGACCTCGGGTGTCTATTTCGGTGAGCCGCGCGGCATTCATACCGAAGACAACATGCGCGTGGGTATCAACACCCAGCGTTATACCGAGGCCGAGATTGAACGGGTTGCCCGCGCCGCCTTTGATCTGGCGCGCAAACGGTCGAACAAGGTCTGTTCGATGGAAAAAGCCAATGTGATGGAGAGCGGCATCCTGTGGCGCGATGTGGTCATTGAGGTCCATCAGGCCGATTATGCCGATGTTGAGCTGAGCCATATGTATGCCGACAACGGTGCGATGCAGCTGGTCCGCGCGCCCAAGCAGTTTGACGTGATCCTGACCGACAACCTGTTTGGCGATATCCTGTCGGATTGCGCGGCGATGCTGACCGGGTCACTGGGTATGCTGCCGTCCGCGTCACTGGGTCTGCCGATGGCCAATGGTCGGCCTAAGGCGATGTATGAACCTGTCCACGGTTCAGCACCGGATATTGCCGGGCAGGGCAAAGCCAACCCGATTGCCTGTATCCTGAGCTTTGCGATGGCGCTGCGCTATTCCTTTGACGAAGGGGCCGAGGCTGACAGGCTGGAGGCCGCAATCGAAAAGGTTCTGGCGGATGGCGCGCGCACAGGTGATCTGATGGGACCGGATGGTGGAACGCCACTGTCCACCACACAGATGGGTGATGTGATCATCGCTGCACTGAACGCGAGTCTATAGTATCCGAATCAACCAAGGGCCGTGCTCGCCTTGGGCGACTGGCAGAGCGCGCTGCACGGCCCGGTTGAAAGTGTCCGGAATGTGGTGTTTTTCGGGTGTAACGCTGGCAATTGAGGCCAAAAAAAGGTAGTGTTAACAGAAGGTAAACACGAGTTCGATAATCGGTTATAAAAATTATTGGAAAAACAATGAATTATATCGTTAAGAGAATCGCGGCAGCCGCAGCGGCTACACTGATCGCGATGCCAGCAATGGCAGCTACCATCAGTTTCGACTTTATGAATGGCGGGCCAGCCAACAGTTCCTCGGGCTATGGCAGCTATTCTGCAACAGTTGACGGGCTCAGCGTTGATGTGACCGCAGGACGCTATCGTGCGCCCGCAGGTCAGCCCAACGATACGATCATCGATAGCGACTGTTCCGACGGCGGTTGCGGTTTCTGGGGTCATCGTTATGTGCGCCAGACAAGCGCGGGCCTTGGGATTGACGGCTTCTGGGACGGCAGCTCCATTGATGGTAACCACGGCAACGATCTGATCACCTTTGCATTCGACCGCGTTGTTGATTTCACGTCGATCCTGTTCACAGGTGTGGACTGGAACGACGACTTTGACGTTTTCGTTGATGGTGCGCTGGTGCGTGAGGAAATCAATATCTCAAACAGCAATCCATTCAGCCTGGCATCGCTGACCGTGGCCTCTGGCCAGTCGATCAGCTTTGGTGCTGATGGTCGGTTTGACAACTTCCGGATTGGGCGTATCGACGTTGATACTGCGGCCATACCGCTGCCTGCCGGTGCACTTCTTTTGCTGACTGGTCTGTTTGGTCTTGGGTTCCTGCGCCGCCGCGCAGCCTGATCACAGTCTGATAGAAATATGCTGGGGCGGTCCATTGGGCCGCCCCTTTGCGTTGACCTATGGTCATTCCTTTGTCAGTTAGCGGTAACTGCACAAAGGATTGACCCATGTCCCCAAATGTCAAAGGTGCCTTGTTCGCATTGATCGCCTTTGGCGTGTTTTCCACCCATGATGTGTTCGTCAAATTCCTGGGCGGCATCTATTCACCCATTCAGATCGTGTTTTTCAGTGTGCTGCTCAGCTTTCCGCTGGCGACTGTGATGCTGATGCGCGATGCGACACCCGGCACATTAGTGCCGGTGCATCCCTGGTGGCTGGCCTTGCGGACCGGGGCGGCGGTAGTGACGGGTGTGTCGGCATTCTATGCGTTTTCGGTCCTGCCGCTGGCGCAGACCTATGCGATCCTGTTCGCCTCGCCTTTGTTGATTACGGTGCTGGCCATTCCGGTGCTGGGCGAAAAAGTGCGCCTGCGCCGCTGGCTGGCGGTACTGGTGGGGCTCGCGGGCGTGCTAGTGGTGCTGCGGCCCGGACAGACCGAATTGTCGCTGGGCCATCTGGCGGCCTTGTCCGCCGCGATCTGCGGGTCTGTGGCGTCCATCGTGGTGCGCAAGATCGGGTCAGAAGAACGGCCTGTGGTCATGCTGCTTTATCCCATGGTGGTGAACTTTGTGGTCATGGCCTGCGCCCTGCCATTCGTTTATCAGCCGATGCCGATTGAGCATCTGGGCATGTTGGGGATCACTGCCGTCTTTGCCTGGATCGCCAGCCGCTTTGTCATCGCCGCCTATCAGGTGGGCGAGGCGGCCATCATCGCCCCGATGCAATATAGCCAGATCATCTGGGCGACCGGGTTTGGTTTGCTGTTCTTTGACGAGGTGGTTGATCAGGCCACCATGATCGGCGCAGGGATTATCATCTGCAGTGGTCTGTATATCGTCCTGCGCGAAAGCCGCAGCGGTACGTCTGAGAATACGCCGGTCCTGCGCACACGGTCGCGGTCAGAGACCGGTACGACGCCGCGTGTCAGCATGGTCATGCGCCTTGCTGGTAAAACACCGCCCCGGCAGGAGTGAGCCGCAAGAATTTTCAGAAAATTCTTGGCAATTTCCTTTGTAAGGAAATTGTCAGCGCACGGCCTCAGGTGGCGCAAAACTATGGGCATTTGCCCGGGCCCAGCGTTCCTTGTAGCCGTGTTCATCCGGGCCGTCGTCCAGCAGAAAGCCTTCTGGCATGTAGGTATAAACATCTGCCGCTTCGGTCATCTGCCCATCGCTTCGCCGTGCCATGAAATGATAGGGCAGGAATTCACACGGGTTTTTCAGCCCTGCCGCCCCCGCCATTTCACCCAACGCTTTCAGGGTGTTGTCATGGAACCGTGCCACCCGCTGGCTTTTATTGCCCACATCCAGCGCACGTGCGCGCAGCGGGTCCTGCGTGGCCACGCCCACAGGGCAGTGATTGGTATGGCAGGCCTGCGCCTGAATGCAGCCGATGGCAAACATGTAACCGCGGGCCGAGTTGCACCAATCCGCCCCAAGCGACAGCGCGCGCGCGATGTCAAAGGCGCTGACAAGCTTGCCGGCCGCCCCGATCTTGACCTGATCGCGGATGCCGGCGCCGCGCAATGTGTTATGCACGAATGTCAGTCCTTCCACCATGGGCATGCCGACATGATTGGCGAATTCCAGCGGGGCCGCACCTGTGCCCCCTTCGGTGCCGTCCACCACAATGAAATCCGGCACGATCCCGGTTTCCAGCATCGCCTTGACCATGCACATGAATTCGCGCCGGTGCCCGATGCAAAGCTTGAAACCGACCGGCTTGCCCCCTGATTTTTCGCGCAGGAGCCCCAGAAACTCCATCAGTTCAATCGGGTTGGAAAAAGCGCCATGAGCTGCGGGTGACACGCAATCAACGCCCATCGGCACGCCGCGCGCCTCTGCGATTTCCGGCGTGATCTTGGAGGCGGGCAGCATCCCGCCATGGCCCGGTTTGGCCCCTTGGCTAAGCTTAACTTCGATCATCTTGACCTGATCGCTGGCCGCCTGTTCGGCAAATTTGTCGGGGCTGAAGCTGCCATCATCATTGCGGCAACCGAAATAACCGGACCCGATTTCATAGATCAGATCGCCGCCCGGTTCGCGGTGATAGCGGCTGATCCCGCCTTCGCCGGTGTCATGGGCGAACCCGCCCATTTTTGCCCCGGTATTCAGCGCCAAAATGGCATTGGCCGACAGCGACCCGAAACTCATCGCGGAGATGTTATAGAGCGAGGCGGAGTAGGGTTGTTTGCAATCCGGCCCGCCGATCATCACCCGGAAATCATTGTCGTCGAAATGGGTGGGCTGCACCGAATGGGTGAGCCAGGAATATCCGGCCTCATACACCGCTTCCTGCGTGCCAAAGGGGCGTTTGTCTTCTTCGCCCTTGGCGCGCTGATAGACCAGTGAGCGTTGTTCGCGGCTGAACGGCTGTTCGTCCTGATCGCTTTCGATCAGGTACTGGCGGATTTCGGGGCGGATCCCTTCGAACAGAAACCGCATATGGCCCAGCACGGGATAGTTGCGCAGGATCGAATGGCGCGGCTGTTGCAGGTCACGAAAGCCCAGCACCGACAGGGCACCAAACCCAAGGCACAGGATGAACACCCACGGAAACCAGAAACCCACAACAAAGCAAATCACTGTCAGGGCACAAACCAATGCCAGCGTCGTAAACCGTTCCAATTCCCACAGATTTCGCAAAATGGATCCTCCCAGATTTCGATTGGATGTTAGGTGGGCACAACGGGAAGCGGAAGGCTAGAAATCCGGTGTGACACCCGGCAGATCAAGCGCCTTGATCAACTCGCGCAGTTCCTGCCGTGCGGCGATGTTGGACATGCTCAGGCTGGTCACCCCGATATCGCGCAGATCCAGTAGGGTCAGACCGCGGGGAAAGAGTTCGCGAAACACTACCCGCTCGCTAAAGCCGGGGGCCGCCCGAAATCCGATCCGCTTGGCAAGCTTGGCAATTGCGCGCTGCATCTTTTCCTTGTTGATCATCGCTGTGGTCCCCAATCGGTTGCGCACCACCACCCAGTCGATGGGGTTCATACCCGCCTGAGCCCGCATCTGGCGCGCGTTCCAGACCATTTCGGAATAGACCGACGGGCCGATAATCTCCTCCCCCTCGCCATCCACATGGGCCAGCAGATCGAAATCCACGAAACTGTCATTCAGCGGTGTGATCAACGTATCTGACATGGCATGCGCCAACTGGCTGAGCCTTGTATGCGAGCCGGGGCAGTCGATCAGGATGAAATCGCAGACATCATGCATCGCCTCGACCGCCTGTGACAGGGCCTGGTCCTGCGCATTCTGGCCCGGTTGAAGACTGGCGGGGTCGATATCTGGCAGTTCGGCATAGTCCGGCGTGGGCAGGTCCAGCCCTTCCTTTGCCAGGAACGCCTGCCTATTGGCGATGTAGCGCCCCAGCGTCTGCTGGCGCAGATCGAGGTCCAGCGTGCCAACCTTGTGGCCCATGCGTGAAAGCGCGGTGGCCACATGCATGGACACGGTGGACTTGCCTGCGCCACCCTTTTCATTGCCCACAACGATGATATGCGCCACGCAGTCTGCCCCGGTCTTTGGTGATTTGACGCACATTATGATGGGGGTGCGCGCAGGGAAAGCGCTACATCAGGTCAGTGGCCAGTTTTTTGGTCGTTGCGATAGGTGGGCTACTCTTCCAGTAGCTTGACCAGATCATCATAAGTGTAGCTGTCGGCGATGGTACCCATGTCACCGGCGACAAAACCCGGATCGCTGGGCAAACAGCCCGGCCCACAGACCTGAAAAGTCACCATATCCGTGGTGTCGATATACCACAGACGCCCGCCGGGGGTGGCGACCCAACCGTCGATCCCTTCCTCCTCATCACCTTCCATATCGTCGCCGCTGGGAACTTCGTTAAAGTAGTCGGGGGCGAAGGCACCATGCGTGTGATAAGAGGCGGTGATGACCGTGATGTACTGCGGATCATCGGACAGGCAAGACGCTTCATCCCCGCGCGTTGGTGGCGAGGCGATAAGCACGCCTGCAGCATCAAAACCGACATAACCGCAATATTCGACATTTTCGCGGATCGAAACGGGTTGCAGCGCTGCAAAAACACTCATGACAAGGCTTTGTTCATCGGCAGGTTGGGCGAGCAAGCCGACAGGCAAAAGCAACAGCGGGATCAGGTATTTCATCATTGGCAACCTCGCAATCTTTATGATCCCTCACTAATGGATTTGGGTCGATCGCGAAATGAGGACCACGCGCCACGACGCAGGGTTTTCCGGATCCCGGATCAACGGTGACCTTGACAGCGTCGCTGCAAACCCTCATGTGCCAGTCAACCGATGCAAGCTGCCGCGTGAGCAGAGCGGGACAAATGTCCATCGCAAGGCATCGACCACACCTCCCGGTTCCCACATCACGCAGGGGTCCCGCGCCAGATCGGCGCCCGGACAATGCGGTTCAGGCTGTCAGCATATGGCGCAACCTTGCACGCGTTCATGACATCCGGTCATGGGCCGACATATATGCGCGGGGCTTGCCCCGCAGACAATAGGATATCCATTCCATGGATTTTGACATGCTGGGCCTCGCGCCCCGATTGATTAACATACTGAAAGAACAGGGGATCACCGATCCCACTCCGATCCAGAAACAGGCTATTCCGCACGCCATGAACGGGCGTGACGTGATGGGTCTGGCCCAGACCGGCACAGGCAAGACGGCGGCCTTTGGCCTGCCGATGATCCACGCCCTGATGAAGGCCGGGGTCAAGCCGAACCCCAAGACGGTGCGCGGTCTGATGCTTGCGCCCACTCGCGAACTGGCCAGACAGATCGCCGACAACCTGACCGCCTATACCAAGGGCAGCCACCTGAAAGTGGCGCTAGTGGTCGGTGGTGCCGGCATTGTTGCCCAGACCAAGCGGCTGGCAAACGGTGTTGACCTGCTGGTCGCCACCCCGGGCCGTCTGATCGACCTGCTGGACCGCCGTGCGGTGCGGCTGGACGAAACGATCTATCTGGTGCTGGACGAGGCCGACCAGATGCTCGACATGGGGTTCATCCATGCCCTGCGCCGGATCGCACCCCTGCTGGCCAAGGATCGCCAGACGATGATGTTTTCGGCCACCATGCCGAAACTGATGAATGAACTGGCCGATACCTACCTCAAGGACGCGGTGCGCGTGCAGGTGAACCCGCCGGGTCAGGCGGTCAAGAAGAACAACCAGTCGGTGCATTTCGTGGCGCAAGCCGCCAAGATGGACCTGCTGGTCGAATTGCTCGACGCTCATCGGGACGAATTGGCGCTGGTCTTTGGCCGTACCAAACATGGCTGCGAGAAGCTGTATAAAGTGCTTGAGAAAAAGGGCTTTGCCGCCGCATCCATCCACGGCAACAAATCCCAGGGTCAGCGCGAACGCGCGCTTGCCGCCTTCAAGGCAGGAAAGGTGCGGGTGCTGGTGGCCACGGATGTGGCCGCCCGCGGCATCGACATTCCCGATGTGCGCCATGTCTATAACTATGATCTGCCCAATGTGGCGGAAAACTACGTTCACCGGATCGGGCGGACCGCAAGGGCCGGGGCCGACGGGGCCGCGATTGCGCTTGTCGCTCCGGACGAGATGATCGAGTTGCAGGACATTGAGAAAGCGATGAAGGAAACGATCCCCGTCGCCTCCGGTCGCCGGTGGGAAATTCAGCCAGGTCAGAAAAAGCGGCCCAATGGCGGCGGCGGACGGCGTGGCGGCGGTGGCGGTCAGCGGCAGGGTAAACCGGCCGGTGGCAAGCCCGCCGGACAGCGGCGGCGCAGTGGCGGCAACCGGTCACGCGGAAAATCGGCGGCCTGATATTGGAAAACCGGTCCCGGAGCTGATCCGGGACCTCGCCGGTGCCGGCGATCCATTCAGTCGTTCAGAAGTGTTTCCAGATGGGCGTTGAACGCTTCACGCTCCATTGAGGCATCAAGCTTTTCGATAGGTGTGATCGTCACGCTGACATGCCTGCGCCCTTTGGTGATGCCCAGAAAGCTCCAGAAAAGATCATGCTTTGCATACTGAAACTGCCCCAGCCCATCAATCTTGAGCAGCATCAGCGGTGTGTCGGGTTGTGCCCTGATGATGTCATGTACGCCTGACAGGTAGGGCTCAACGATCTCCCTTTCCTGGCGACGCACACGACCTGCCGGAAACAGCAGAAGGGAATCTCCGCGGGCCAGGCTGTCACGGATCGCCTGCAGCGTCTGCGTCTTGCGGGCCTTACGCTTCTCTTCGGGCCAGCTTTTGGGCGAACTCATGGGGATGGCGCCCGCGACCATCATGGGAAACCACTGAACCCAGTTGTAATATTCGTGGTAATGCACTGTCGGCCTGATCCGCATCGTCGAATAAAGCAGCGCCGAGATCAGCGGCCCGTCGTGGCGGCTGACATGCGTGGCCAGGATCAGCGTGCCATGCTGGTCCTGTAACAAGTGCTTGTTGGCACAGCTGACATTGTAGAACAGCGCATAATAGGTGCGGACCAGAACAAAAAAGAAATGCCGCAGCCACTTGCCGACGGTCGCGTCAAGGAAAGCTAGCATTTGGGACGTTCGGGTTGGTTTGATCGGAACATGAAAACTCTTCTGCGCTTTGACGTCACCTTATCAACCTGCGTCTGAATGTAATCCCGAAAGGGTGGTTTTCGGATCATCTTGTCGCATTCCCGCATCAGCCACGCGGAACCAATCTGTGGCCAAGATGTTTTCCTGTTGTAAAGAAAAAGGAAATTCCATGTCCATCAAAGAAATGATTGCCGAACACCCTAATGTGGCGGGTCATGACAACGACATCCTGACCGAAGCGGTACGGCACGCCATGTATTGTGCCGCCATCTGCAATTCCTGCGCTGACGCCTGCGCGGCAGAACCAGACGCCGCGGATCGCGGGGACTGCATCCGCAAATGTATGGATTGCGCCGATATCTGCAACGCGACCTTCCGGGTGGCCAGCCGGCGGACCGGTGCGAATGAAGAGGTCCTGAAGGCGATGCTGGAGATGTGCGCCAAGGCCTGCGACACCTGCGCCGAGATGTGCGAGATGCATGACGACGCGCATTGCGTTCGTTGCGCACGCATGTGCCGGGAATGTGCGGCGGATTGCCGGAAGGCTGCGCAGAACCTTTGATCGTTGCTGCTCAAAAACAAACGCCGCCCCAAAGCGGAGCGGCGTTGCAACAGCGTAAGATGGGTCTTGACCCATCCCGGTCTTAGAAACCCAGACCGGCATATTTGTTCTTGAACTTCGACACGCGGCCGCCGGCATCCATCAGGCGGGTGCCGCCACCGGTCCAGGCCGGGTGAACGGAGGGGTCGATGTCCAGCGACATGGTGTCACCTTCCTTGCCCCAGGTGGACTTCATCTGCACCACGGTGCCATCGGTCATCTTGACGTCGATGATGTGATAATCGGGGTGAATATCTTTTTTCATAGCTGACGTCCTTACGCTTCAGCGCCCTTGGGGGCCTTGTAGTTTGCGACCTCTGCGATCCGTGCGGATTTACCACGGCGCGAACGCAGGTAATACAGCTTGGCGCGGCGCACGCGACCACGGCGGACGACCTCGATGCTGTCGATATTGGTGGAATAGAGCGGGAACACACGTTCCACACCTTCACCAAAGGAAATCTTGCGAACGGTGAACGACCCGGCGATGCCTTTGCCGTTCTTGCGGGCAATGCAGACGCCTTCATAGTTCTGCACACGGGTGCGTGTGCCTTCGGTCACTTTGTAACCGACGCGGATGGTATCACCCGCTTTGAAATCGGGGATCTTTTTCCCCAGCTGAGCAATCTGCTCGGCTTCGAGTTGTGCGATCAAATCCATGATCCGCTCCTAAATCTAGCACGGGTTGTCCCGTGACGTGTCTTCGTGGCGTCAGAGCTGCGTGTCGTTTCCGGGTCCGGTCATGCCGCCCGCCGCAGGGTGCCGTCATCGTTTGTTTTTTGTGATCGTCCGGCCTGTCTGGTGGATCATGACCCAACGAAGGGTCGTCCAGCGCTCCAGCGGTTCCATAGATCAACCCCCGGAATCGGTTACCCGATCCGAAGATGCGCCCGTATACGAGCCCGGGCGCATCGGATCAAGGGGTCATACCTTCAAAAGTGCCTGTTTTCAGGCTGTCGCGTCGAAGATCAGCCGCAATGTCACCGGGAAGGTCCGGGTGATCCCGTCCAGCCCCGCAATCTCCATCAGCGTATCGATCCCGGCATTGATCCCGGCCTCTTCGGTACTGACGAAAAGCATGCTGTTGGTTGTCACCAGCACCTGATCTTCGCTCATGCGCATGATGAACACATCCAGAAACACCGGAATGTCCTGTCCCAGAAAACCCACATCTCCCTCGATCTCGGTTACGGTGCTGTCGCCGACACGCAGTGCTGCGATCTGGTCCATGTCGACAGTGGCCGTCAGGGTGGCCGTGGTTGCCGGGCCAAAGACGTGTTCCTGCATGCGTTCATTGCGGATATCGATGTTGGTTTCGACCGATGTCAGGTCGATGTCGATCACCGCCTGTCCGTCATCGTTCACGCTGCCCGACAATCGCTGGAATACATGCGCCTCGCCGGTGTCGTCATTCTTGATCGATCCGAAACCCAGAACTGATCGGTCGCTGTCCAGCGTCCAGGTGTCAGCCAAGGCGGCGGTAGACATCAGGGTAAGGGCAAGTGTGGCGGTCTTGAAGATCGTCAGCATGAGGTCGCTCCATTCGATAAAAGCAGGTCCAGTGCGTCCTGCCCTCGCAGCCTTAGCGCATACACTATCGGATTTCAGCCCATGGGCGCGAGATTGTGAACGGCATGCAACCACTGCGGCCGCGGTTCGGGTTTGCGCCAACAATTGTCAAAAACACGGTTTTCGACTATGCTATCCGCATTTAAGGAAAGGATTTTGTGATGCATAAGATCATCTGCATTTTTTGTGCGCTGTTTACATTCACTGCTTCTGCCAGCGCTGCCACCTTCAGTTATGACCTGATCCTGACATCGGTGACAGGCGATGGCGGCCCGCAAGGGGTCGGCTTTTTCGGCTCTGCCACGGTGGGTGAAATGGGCACCGGCGGTGCTCGCGTGGACGAAACAGAGACCGATTTCAACTTTGCCCTGCAGGACGCGTTTTTCAGCGCCCAGATCGGCGGCGGCACCGCCGGATCGTTCTTTCAAAAGACCTTTGCGCAGGACAGCAGCACCGGAACGGTGACAATCAGCGGCCAGTTGGGCGGGCTGACAGGCATTTTTCCGGGTTATTTCATCTCTGCCGGGGCGTATGAGTTCGTCTATACCAGCACGCCCGGGTTCCTGCCGATCACTTCAGCCGCCGATCTGACCATGTTCCTGTCCGGGGCCAGCATGTCGGGCTTTTTCAGTGGGGCGTTCGTGTCACTGGCCGACGACAATATCGGCTTCAACCAGACCGTCAGTTTCGAAGGCTCCACCGCGCCGATCCCGCTGCCTGCAGGGATGGTTCTGCTGTTGTCTGGCCTTGGTGCGCTGGGGCTGATGCGCCGCCGTCAGTTATTGCCCTTGCGCGCCTTATAGGCGGCCCACAAGTCTGGCCGCCGGTCCTTTGTGATCTCTTCGGCCATGGCCTTGCGCCATGCTGCGATCTTGGCGTGATTGCCTGACAGCAGCACGTCCGGGATCGCGTGGCCCTGCCATTCGGCAGGTTTGGTGTATTGCGGATGCTCCAGAAGGCCGGTGGCAAAGCTTTCCTCGACCGCGCTGTCGGCATTGCCCAGCACGCCGGGCAACAGGCGCACGGTGGCGTCGATCATCGCCTGTGCTGCGATCTCTCCGCCTGTCAGGACAAAATCACCAAGGCTAACCTCCTGAATACCGAAATGTGTCAGGACCCGTTCGTCCACCCCTTCAAAGCGGCCGCACAGCATGGTCACCCCGTCACGCCGCGCCCAATCCCGCGCCATCGCCTGATCAAATCGGCGTCCGCGTGGCGACAGATAGACCAGCGGCATGATCCCGCACGCCCCGGCGCGGGCATCGGTGATCGCGGCCTCCAACACATCGGCGCGCAGCACCATACCGGCCCCGCCACCGGCAGGCGTGTCATCGACATTGCGGTGCTTGCCAATCCCGTATTGGCGCAAATCGAATGTCTCCAACTGCCACAACCCGTCCTGCAGCGCCTTGCCCGTCAGGCTTTCGCCGAGCACGCCGGGAAAGGCCTGCGGAAACAGCGTGATGATCTGCGCAGTCCATGCACCGGCAAGAGCCGGGGTGTCGGTCATCAGCTCACGCGGCTGCAGGGTAGGGCGGACCTTGATGCGGCCAGCGGATTTCGGGGTCTTGTCTGTCATGGCGCTGTCTTAGGGGATTCCGCGGGCCAAGGAAATGACCTGCCGGGCCGGGTATCTTTGTCATCCATACAATGAGTTCGCCCTCGCTGAGGTAGCGTTATGCGATAGATAGCCTTCGATACTCGCCATAATTCGACCACATCACCAACGGCACGACGTGGCGCTCCACACCTATCAGCGGTCTGTGGTCGGTCCTGAATGTCTGCGGCAACCACAAGATATTGTTGCGCGAATCAGGCTGGCGGGCTGCCGGGAAACCTACCACCGCCACCAACTTAAACGTTCCTTTAACAAACTGGCGGCTCGTCATAGGTTTGCCTAAATTATAGGCAACCATTTGCATAAGCATGCAATGACTTGCAGGCTTGTTAATTAGCGAGTTGGAGTTTTTTGAAATGGTTACAAAGCGAGCAACCGGAATCCGTGTCCTGCTGGCAACGACGTCATTCGGTGTGTTGGCCACCATGGCCGCCGCGCAGTCTGACAGGACAGTGATCCTTCAGGCCTCAGATGGCGGGATGGCCATTTCAGGCGAGTTGTTGGGCATCGATAACAACAGCTATCATCTCAGCACAGCTGCCGGGGAAATGACAATTTCCCCCGACGGTGTGACCTGTTTCGGCAATGCCTGTCCGACGGTTGAACCTGTCTTTCAGCGCGGTGGAGCGGTCATGCTGACAGCGCCTGACAGTTCGATGAACATCGCGGGCAAAATAGATGCAATGGAAGGCGACCACTATATCATTCAGACTGAAGGCCTGGGCATGATGCAGATTAGGACAGAAGGGGTCACGTGCAGTGGTCCGGGATGTCCAAGCGGCTTGATATTGAAAGCGTCGGCGACGGCACCTTCGCCTGGAGCGCCACGTGTCAATCCGGCCAGCGCGCGGGTCCGTTTCGCGGGTTCCGATACGGTGGGTTTGGGTCTGCTGCCCTATCTGATGGAGGATTATGCCGATTTTCTGGGCGCGACAGCGCAGAAAACCGATCTTTCGGAAACTGAAACCTACATGCGTTATGTCAACGCATCGGGCGTTGAGGTCACAAGCCTGTTTGCCAATTCTACCGGGTCTGGCGACGCGTTTGACGCGCTTGAAGTACGTGGCGCCGAATTTGGCATGGCATCACGACCAGCAAAAGACAGCGAGGCTGCACGCCTGATCGCCGCCGGTGCTGGCGAAGTGCGCAACACCGAAAATGAAACTGTCATCGCAGTGGACAGCCTTGCCGTGATCACCCACCCCAGCAACCCGGTGCGGGACCTGAGCATGGGCGAGATTGGTGCGATCTATCTGGGCCAGATCACCAATTGGTCGCAGGTTGGCGGGCCGAATGCCCCGATCACCGTCCTGTCACGCGAAGACGGGTCCAGCACCCGTGGCGTCTTTGAAAAAGCTGTGTTTTCGGGCGAAGAGCCACCGCTGGCCGCACGCGTCACCTATCCTGGCGGGGACAATCCCGAAATGGCCGCAGCAGTGCGCAACGATCCCTACGCCATTGGCTATGTCGGTTTTGCCTATTCCGAGGGCCTGAACCGGCTGGACCTGACCAGCGAATGCGGCATTACATCAACGGCCACATCGTTCGCAGTGAAGACAGAGGAATACCCGCTGGGTCGTCGTCTTTATCTTTATAACCGGCCCGACAACCTGCCATCGGACGCCCAGCGGTTCCTGCAATATGCACTGTCACCCGAAGCCGATGATGCCATTGCACAATCCAGCTTTGTGAATTTCGCGGTTGAACGGACGGTGCAACCACGATCGCGTTTTGACAACCTGTTTCGCGATTTGGTGGATCAGTCGGAGTTCCGTCTGGCCAGCCAGTTGCGTGACGACCTGCGCGACTGGGATCGCCTGTCCACGACGATCCGTTTTCCCACCGGCTCATCTGCGCTGGGCAAGAAGGAACTGAACGATATCGATCGCCTGATTGCCTATCTGGAAGATCTGCCAAACGGTACGCGGGTGGCTATCGTGGGTTTTGCTGACAGTGTGGGTGGCTTTGAAAACAACGTTCGCCTGTCTGGACGGCGTGCCCTTTCTGTGGCGCAGACGATTAGCAGTATTGGCGGCGACCGCTTGTCGGGGATCAGCTTTGAACGGCGGGCCTATGGCGAATTGGCACCATCGGTCTGCAACACGGAAGCAAACGGCCGGACGATCAACCGCCGCGTGGAACTGTGGGTGCGCAAGTAAAGCGCCCAAGTAAAACAAACTGAAATAGGCGGTCCGAGCAGGACCGCCTTTTTTGGTTAGGCAGTGAACAGTCCTTCGGGCGGATCGGCGATAATCTTGGCGGCGCTCAGATCAACGGTGGGCACGTTGGCCTGGGTAAAGGGCAGCAGCACGGTTTCCGCCTGGCCCGGTACGGCGATTTCAAGCAGATCACCGGCGCCGTGGTCCATCACGTTCTTGACGGTGCCCAGCGTGGCGCCGCCTGCGTCCAATACCGTCAGGCCGATCAGGTCGGCATAGTAGTATTCGTCATCCGGCAGGGACGGCATCTGCGCCCGGTTGGCATAAAGGCTGACGTTGCGGAGCGCGTCTGCGTCCTCCTTGGTGATCACGCCGTCCAGCCGGGCGGCAAAGCCGTTTTTCATCTGGCCGGTCAGCACGATCTGGGCAAAGGCGCGCCCGTCTTCGGTATAAAGCGGGGTGTAGTCGGCGATGGCGGCAGGATCGGCGCAATAGGATTTCAGGCGGACCTCGCCCTTGACGCCAAATGCGCCACCGATGGCCCCAACGATTACGCGGTCAGTCATTGGTCAGGTCCACTCCTACACAGATATCATCGATCCAAAGCCCACCCCCCCTGGTGCATGTATCCTGTGCATTGTTTCGTTCAAACAGGATGCCCGCAACGAAAGCGAAACCTGTGAGGATGATCAAACGCAGCAGGCGGAACATGCGGCCTCATAAAGCCAAGGATGGGCCCGCCCCAAGCTTCAACGCTCGGGGCAAGGCAAGGGGTCTTACTCTTCAGCCGCGGCTTCTTCGGCCGGGGCGTCCTGTGCAGGGGCCTCTTCCGCAGGCGCGTTGGCGGCTTCTTCAGCGGCTTTGGCCTTTTCTGCCTTCTCTTCGGCGCGGGCCTGTGCTGCTTTCCCAGGTGTGCCCTTCTTGGGGTTGCTGCGGTCTTTCTTGGGCAACTCGCCAGCAGCTTCCAGCATGCGCGACACACGGTCGGTTGGCTGTGCGCCTTCGCCCAGCCAGTACTTCACGCGCTCCATGTTCATCTTGACGCGCTCTTCGCTGTCTTTTGGCAGCATCGGGTTGTATGTGCCCAGTTTCTCGATGAAACGGCCGTCGCGAGGCATACGGCTGTCGGCGGCGACAATCGCATAAAACGGACGTTTCTTTGAGCCGCCACGGGCCAGTCTGATCTTCATTGCCATCTGGTTTTCTCCTTTAAGATGGGTTTGAGGGGATACCCCTCAGGATTGGTGTTGTTTGTGGTGTTGGATCACTTCCTGAATGATGAAGTTCAGGAATTTCTTGGCAAATTCCGGGTCAAGATCGGCCCGGTTTGCAAGATCGGTCAGCCGCGCGATCTGCTGTTCTTCGCGCGCGGGGTCGGACGGGGGCAGGGCGTGTTCGGCCTTGAGCCGACCCACAGCCTGTGTGTGCTTGAACCGCTCGCCCAATGTATAGACGAGGATGGCATCAAGCCGGTCGATGCTTTCGCGGTGGCCTTTCAGGACCTCTGCGGCACGGGTGACGGCATCAGTCATTGCTGCCTCCTTTACTGGTATAACGATAGGCGACCACATCATCGGTGCGGCGCGGATGCGGGGTGCCTTTCACGGCCCCCAGCTTTTCGGCGATGCGGATTGATGGCGTGTTCGCCTCTGCGATGTAGCTGACGAATGCGTCGCCATAGATATCGCGGCACAACGGGAGCAGCGCCGATGCTGCCTCGGTCGCATAGCCATGCCCCTCGGCGGCTTCGGTCAGAAGCCAGCCCAGTTCGGGGTCCGGATCGCCAAACTCATGTCCCAGCAGAACCATGCCCTGCACGGCCCCATCCCGGGTACAGATCGTCAGCGCGCCATGCCCGCGAAGCACCCATCCTGCGACAAGCTGGTTGAAATCCAGCCAGGCCGCTTCCGGCGTGAAAGGCCCGCCAATATGGATTGAGCGATCGGTGGTCCAGATTGGTTCCAGCACCGCCCAATCGTCGATCCGGGGCAGGCGCAGGATCAGCCGGTCGGTTTCAATCACCGGCACGGCGTTCTGGAGGGCCTTGATCTGGTCCAGCGCGTTTATGGGGCGATTTGTCCAGGGCGTCATGCTGCACTCCGCATATGACGAAAAACGAAGGTATCGTCACCGTCGCCATCAGCTTTTGCAGCATTTGGGTCTCGCACACCGCCCAGCTTTTCTGCCACCCGGATGGAAGCTGCATTTTCCACATGCACATAGCTTACGATTGTGGCCAGATCGGTTGTCGCAAATGTATGATCCAGCATTGTTCGTCCGGCCTCGGTCGCCAGCCCAAGGCCGTCGAAACCATCAAAAACGAACCAGCCGCATTCAGGCTCAGGAAAATGGGGCGGATGCACGAGGCCGACGCCACCGGCAAGCTTGCCGTCATAAACCATCGCCAAGGTTCCAAACCCATAAAGAGCCCATGTTGCCACATCATTTGTGAACCACGCCCAGGCCTTATCGCGGTCAAAAGGCCCACCCATGTAACAGGCACGCTCTGAGGCCATGAACGCCGCATAGGTGTCGAAATCATCGCGCTGGTAGGGGCGCAGGGTCAGCCGGTCGGTTTGCAGGGTCGGGATCATGCGCAATCCCCCGGTGCCGGATGCCGCCAGATATGCAGGGTGCCATAGGTCGGGTGATCATGGGTTTCGCCGTCCACACACCCCATGCGCCGGGCCAGTGAGACAGAGCGCGTATTGGACGGATCAATCAGGCTGACCGCAGTGGTCCAACCCAGCGTGTCATAGGCGTAAGCGCGCGACGCTATTGCGGCCTCATAGGCGATCCCGCGCCCTTCTCCCTCTTCAAAGACAGACCATGCGATTTCCGGTTCCGGCCAATCCTCGGGATAGAACAACCCGACAATGCCCAGCGGTTGATCGGTCTCGCGATCCGCCACCATCCATCGGCCATAGCCGCGCAAGGTCCAATGCCCGATGATCTCGGCCAATTGGTCAAAGGCTTGGGCGCGGGTGTACGGCCCGCCAAGCAGCTTGGCCCGGTCCGATGCACGGAACGCGGCGTAAGCGTCAAAATCGTGCCAACAGGGCGCGCGCAGCGTCAGCCGCTCTGTCTGAAGCACGGGGATCATGCCGACACCTCCGGTACAGGATGCCGGTAAACCAGCGTATCCGGATAAGCCTCTGGCTTGGGGGCATTATCGTCACGCACCGCGCCCAGCTTCTCTGCCAAACGGATCGAACGTATGTTCTCTGGCGCGATATAGCTGACAGCCGTGTGCCAGCCCAGCACCTCATAGGCATGTGTCACGGCTGCGGCGGCCGCCTCAGTCGCTACGCCTTTGCCTTCCAGATCACCTGACAGGATGATCCAGCCAATCTCGGTCTCGGGCCAATCCACCGGCGTCCACGGGCCGATCAGACCAACCGCCCTATCATCGCCGCGCAGGGTGACAGTCCACATGCCATAGCCATGGATCTCCCAATGGCCCAGCTCTGAAGCGAAATGGCGCCAGCTTTTGCCCAGCGTGGCGGGACCACCCAATGAGGCCGCGCGTTCCGAAGTATAGAAATCACGGAATGCCGGCCAGTCGGCGGGTGTGGGGCGGCGCAGGATCAAGCGCGGCGTCTGCAAGGTCGCGGTCATGCGCCCATCCCCGGATGCCGGTAGATTGTGACACTGACATCGCTGTCATATGCCTTTTTACCATCCGGCACACAGCCCAGCTTTTCGGCCAGCGCGACAGAGCGGGTGTTTTCAGGTGCGATAAGCGACATCAGCGGGGCAAAGCCAAGTGTCCGATAAGCGTAGTCCCGCACCGCCAGAACCGCCTCATGGGCAAGGCCCTTGCCTTCGAAACGCTCGTAGACCGCCCAAGCCAACTCCGGTTCGTCCAGATCAATAGGGTGGCGCAGCTGCGTGCGTCCGACCGGCGTGCCGGTAGCTGTTTCGGTCATGAAGAACGCACCGTATCCGCGGGCGATCCACTGACCGAGACCCTGCATGCAACTGTCCCACGCCTCGCGCGGATCGTCGGTCGGGCCGCCCAGAAACCTGGAGCGATCCGTGGCGCAAAACGCATGAAACGCCTCGTAATGCGCCATGCTGAACGGGCCGAGCGTCAGCCGGTCTGTGGTCAGGGTCGGGATCATGCGGCCATACTTCTGTAGCGGTAGACAAGATCATAACCACCATCAGGCGTCCGCGCGTCAGGGTCGACCACACCGGCCAGCCGTTCTGCCACTGCGATAGAGGCGGCGTTTTCCGGGTCTATATAGGATACGGCGGTGGTCAAACCCAGCGTGTCCCAGGCCCATGGCATCAAGGTTTGCATGGCTTCGGTGATGTAACCGTGACCCTCATATTCAAGTCGCCAGAGGCTCCATGCGAATTCCGGTTCGGGCCAGTTCGTAGGATACCACGGACCGACAAAGCCAAGCGGGGTGTCGTCTTTCAGGCAGGCCGTAAAGGCCGAATATCCGCGCAGCAGCCAAAGGCCGGTGATATTCCCGAAGGCCCAATGCGCGCGCTTTTCTGCGATATTCGGACCACCGATGTAACGCGTGCGATCACTGGCGCAGAATGCAAGAAATGCAGGCAAATCATCCAGATGCGGCACGCGCAGCGTCAGCCGGTCTGTTGTCAGCGTAGGAAAATTCATGCGCGCACCTTGTCCAGTTGGACTTTGGCGCGCGTGTCGTCATAGCGCAGGTGGCGGAATACGATGACCTTCTCGTCCTGTACCGTGGCGCGGCGTTCTTCCTTGCAACCCAGCCGGGTGGCCAATTTGATCGAGCGGAAATTGGTGGGGGCAATCAGCGAAATCAGCGGCTCCAGCCCCAGTTCCTTGCCGGCCCATTCGCGCACGGCGCAGGCGGCCTCGAACGCATAGGATTTGCCTTCAAACCCGTCATACATATGCCAGGCCAGCTCCGGCTGCGGCCATTCGATATGGTTGAGGATGCCGACGCGCCCTGCCGCAATGCCGGAATCCTTTTCCACGACGGTGAAAAACCCGTAACCGTGCCAGTTCCAATGCCCGATCCCGGCCAGAAACCCGCGCCATGCGTTGCCCTCGGTGTCGTTGCCGCCCACATGCACCATCCGTTCGGACCGCGTCAGCCACGCGGTAAAGGCCGCGAGATCGCGTTTCTCTGGGCCGCGCAGGATCAGCCGCGCTGTGGTGAGGGTGGGGGCGGGGGTCATCGGTTACTTCTTCTTTCCAAACCCTGACAGACCGGGGGGCAGTTGCATGCCGCCGCCGCCCAGTCCGGGCAGACCGCCCGGCATCTTGCCTTGCAGTTCCTTCGCGGCCTTTGCCATCGCCTCGGGGTCGTTCATGTCGGGCATGCCGCCGCCCTTGCCGAACATGCCCTTCATGGCCTGTTTCAGCATGCCGCCCTTGCCCATCTTCTTCATCATGCCCGCCATCTGCTTGTGCTGTTTCACAAGCCGGTTGAGTTCGGACACTTCCAGACCGGCCCCTTGGGCGATGCGTTTCTTGCGGCTGGCGGCCAGCAGATCGGGGTTGGCCCGCTCGGCCTTGGTCATTGAATTGATCAGGGCGATCTGGCGTTTCAGGATGCTGTCATCGAACCCCGCCTGATCCATCTGCTTGGCCATCTTGGCGGCCCCGGGCATCATGCCCATCATCCCTTCCATGCCGCCCATCTTCATCATCTGTTCAAGCTGCATCTTCAGGTCATTCATGTTGAACCGGCCCTTCTGGAACCGCTTCATCATGCGTTCGGCCTGTTCGGCCTCGATCGTTTCCTGCGCCTTTTCGACAAGGGCCACGATATCGCCCATGCCCAGGATGCGACCCGCGATCCGTTCCGGCTCGAACGTCTCAATCGCGTCCATCTTTTCGCCAATACCGACAAAGCGGATCGGCTTGCCCGTGATTGCCCGCATCGACAGGGCGGCACCACCGCGCCCGTCACCGTCCATCCGGGTCAGGACAACGCCGGTCACGCCGATCTTGTCGTCGAATTCCTGCGCGACATTCACCGCGTCCTGACCGGTCAGGCCGTCGACCACCAGCAGCGTCTCGCGCGGGTTGGCGACATCGCGCACCTCTGCGGCCTGCGCGATCAGTTCCTGATCGATGTGCAACCGGCCGGCGGTGTCGAGCATGTAGACATCGTAACCGCCCAAGGATGCCTGCGTCTTGGCGCGCTTGGCGATCTGAACGGGCGTTTCACCGGGAACAATCGGCAGCGTATCTACGCCAATCTGCCCACCCAGGATCGCCAGCTGCTCCATCGCGGCAGGGCGGTTGGTGTCGAGCGAGGCCATCAGCACCCGCTTGCCCTCACGCTCTTTCAGCCGCTTGGCCAGCTTCGCGGTCGTGGTCGTCTTACCAGAGCCCTGGAGGCCGACCATCAGGATCGGGGCAGGGGGGTTGTCGATCTTCAGCGCGCCGGGATCGGCGTCACCGGTCAGCACATGTTTCAGCTCATCATGGACGATCTTGACGACCTGCTGGCCGGGGGTGATTGATTTGGTGACCGCCTGACCGGTCGCCTTGTCCTGCACAGCCTTCACGAAATCGCGGGCGACGGGCAGGGACACGTCAGCCTCCAGCAAGGCCACCCGCACCTCGCGCAGGGCGGTTTTAACATCATCCTCGGACAGCGCACCCTGCTTGGTCAGCTTGTCGAAAACACCAGACAGGCGTTCGGAGAGATTTTCAAACATCGGCCAAGGCCCTCACGTCGTTTCGGTTGCCACGCATATATAAGAACGCGCGGCCAAATGCAGTAGCGCCCCCGTGGGCGCAACGCGCTGACGGAGGGCGATCCCCTGATATCGGGGACCGGAAAGCTGACGCTATCCGGGTGTTGTGCGGCGTTTACGCCTCTGCCTTGGCCAAGTCAACATCCCGCAGCCAGGTGTTGATCACGTCGGCCAGTGCCTCGATCTCCTCTCGGGTGCCGGATGGGACATCGAAATGATAGAGGCCTTCATCCATCCCGGTCAGGATCAGCGCGATTTCGTAAACGGGTGGCGCATCTTTTTGTGCCCGTTCGACCACATGCGCGCCAAACACCTCTTCCAACTGATGCACGACGCGCCTTTTGCCAAATGACCACCGGTGCCGATGTTCGACCGTGCCCAGATGCGTATCGAAGGCTAGGCTGTTCCATTGCCGAAACGCCAGGAACACAATGCCACAAAGGGCCAACACAGCGCCAAAGAGCTGCGCACCGAAGATCCCGCCAACGTTCAGGCCAAACAGCAACGCAAAGCTGAGAACGATGAAAAATGGAACCAAGCTGACATCAGGTTCGCTCGCAATAACCAACCTGAATGGGCTATGGGACACGACCTTCATTTCTCGCCCAACCACGCGTTAATGGCATCCACTGCCCGCTTGGCCCCGTTTCCGCTGGAATAAACCGGGGTTACCGGGTGGGTGCCCGCATCCATGCCGCCATGCAGCACAAGTGCAGCGCGATGCGTCGGCCCGCTATCGCCGCTATTGCTGGTTTGCACCATCGCGCGGTCAAGATTGTGTAAGGCATGGCGCACCTTTGTCCGGCGCAGCAATGTTGCATGACGCAACTCCAGCAGGTCGCGGCTGCGATCCAGGATCACCTCATCGCGGCGGATAAAGGCGATCAGGAAGATCGACAGGAAGGTAGGCAGGGCCAGCAGCCCCCAGAAGGCTTCGGCAAGTTCGCCTTCGAAAAACGCGTTCAGCCCAAAGCCGATGGCACCCAGAAAAAAGGCGCAGAGCAGGATCGACATAACCCAGGGCACAGACCGCAGGATCAGCTGTTCTTGCGTGTTGCGAACAATCTTCATCGTCTCTTAACCGGCCAGTTTCAGATCAGGTACACCCAGCCAGCGGTTGATCGCCGCAACATCCCTTTCGGCATCCGGGCCGTCAACGAATAACTCTGTCACCGGCTCGGTGTCACGATGCACGCCGTTGTCCAGCTCAAGAACGGCCCGATAGGCCGGATCGCCGTGGCGCGTCCGGCGGCTTTGCACGATAGCGCGGCGCAGATGATGCAGGCAGTGCCGCGTTGTCCGATGGCCCAGAACACTTGCGTGATAAAGCTCGACCAGATTGCGCTGCCGATCCAGCACCAGATCGTCACGCCGGACAAACATGACAAAGAAAAGACCGGTAAATCCGGGCCCGAAGGCAAAACACAGAAATGCCGCGCCGCTATTGCCCCCGGCCATCAGGTGCAAACCCAGACCGGTCAGCAAAATGATGACCGTCACCAGCACCCCGCCCAGCACCCATGGGGCCGATTGCAGGACAAGAATGTCCGGCTGATTTCGCACAATCTTCATCGCTTACAGGTAAGCGGACCTGCCTAACGGATCAAGCGCCGCAACTGATCGCGATGCACCCAGGCCACTGTGGCCGACCCCGCCATCAACACCAGCATATGCCAGTAAGGCGGGCCAACCCAGATCAGCAGCGCGCTGAGCCCGATGATCATCGTGGCCAACAGTAGCAAGCCGGCGAAACCTTCCGCACCACGCCTCCACAAAAGGGCGGCCCCCAGAACCTCGACCGACCCGGTGATATAGCGGGGGAACTGGCCAAAGCCGATTGCCTCGTAAATCGCGACATCGACGTGATAACTCAGCAGCTTGCGCAGCCCGAAATACAGGAAAGCCACTGTCAGCGCGGCTTTGAGAAGGGTCAGGGCGGTGGTCCGGTTCATCCCCCTCAGTTAGGGCGATTTTGGCGAAGTCACGCGCTGAATGAACTGCCCGATTTCGGCGACGGACGCGTCCGCCTCGGGGCTGCGCCCCACATTCAGATGCCAGACATGGGTGCGGCCGTGGCTGATATTCAGCTCTACCGAAACCCCTTGGGCGCGCAGGGCATCGGCGATGGCGCGCGCATCATCGAGCAGTATTTCCGTGTCGTCTGCATGGATCAGGCAGGGCGGCGCGCCAGTGAAATCGCCCAGCACGGGCGACAATTCCGGATCAGCGGGGTCGTGCCCCCTGCGATACGCCTCCTTCCCGCGTCGCGCCCAACTGGGCGCGACCAGATGGTCGGACTTTGCATTTGTGCGCAGGGACGCGCCGGTCATCCGCATATCCGTCAGCGGCGACAGGGCCACCACTGCGGCAGGCCGGGGCAGGTCACGGCTGCAAATGTGGTGCAGCAAGGCAAAGACCAGGTTGCCGCCCGCACTGTCCCCTGCAATGCTGATCGGCCCGGCGTCCGGATCAGCGCAAAGGGCCTGATACGCCGCTGTCGCCTGATCCAGCGCAACCGGATAGGGGTTTTCCGGGGCCAACCCGTAATGCAGGAAATACGCCCGCTGCCCGGCGGCGTCGCCCAAGCGGGCGACCAGATGCCGGTACATGCGCAAGTTGCCGATCATGAACGCCCCGCCATGCAGATAAAGCATCGTGCCGCCGGCAGGGTCCGGGCCGGTCTGGCAAAGTGTCACCTTCACCGTTTGATCCGCATGGGTCAGCGTCCGGTCGGTCAGCCGCAAACCGCTAGGTGTTTTGAGCGTCAGCACGGCGTTCAGATCAGCCACTTTGCGGGCCAGCGGCTGATATCCGATCAGAGCCAGCGCCGGTTTTTGCACCAGACGGGCATAGATGTTCCAGAATTTCTGTTGACGCGATAGCATGGGCGCACTCTTGCGGTGATGGGCCACATGGTCAAGCGGCGGCTGACAGCGGCGCGGCGGGTTGCTAAGAGACTACTTTGATCAAAGCGGAGCCTGTACCATGACCCACCGCGACCCTGATGAAAACGGCTGGGCGAGTTCTGCCGCTGCGTGGATCACGGCAAATCAGGATGGCGGTGACTTTTCACGCGAACATGTGCTGGATGGGCCCATGCTAGCCCGGGCCCGTGCGATGGACAGGGGGCAGGCGCTTGATGTCGGCTGCGGCGAAGGACGGTTTTGCCGGATGCTGGCGGCACAGGGATTTCAGACAACGGGTCTTGATCCAGTGCCTGCAATGCTGGATGCCGCACGCGCGCAGGACACGAATGCTACCTATGTGGACGGCTTCGCCGAGGCACTGCCATTTGACGACAACGCCTTCGATCTTGTGGTCAGCTACCTGTCTCTGATCGACATCGACGATGCTGAAACCGCCATTGCGGAGATGGCGCGCGTCCTGCGACCGGGCGGGCGCATCCTGGTCGCCAATCTCGCCAGCTTTGCCACCTCAAGCTCCAATTTCGGGCGGCGGACCTGCGCGGAAACGGGTGAGGAATTGCGCCCTCTGGGCCATTATCTGCGCGAAGAAAAGGTGTGGTTTGAATGGGCTGGTCTGCGTATCCGGAATTGGCACAGGCCCCTGTCACGGTACATGCAGTGGTTCATTGGGCACGGTCTGGTGCTGACCCATTTCGACGAACCGCAACCGACCGGTGGCCCGGCAGACCGGATCGCGGCCTACCAAAACATGCCCTATCTGATGATGATGGAGTGGCGCAAACCCTAGGCGGCCTGCGCTGCAATCACATCCTTGGCCACATGCACGGTGATATCTTCGATCCCGATGAACCGCAGCACCTGCCGCAGATGCGGGGTGGCGAAATCCACGGGGCTGTCCACAGGCACGCCGCCAGAGGCAACGGCGACCACCGCCCTTTTCCCCTCCAGCAGGCCAACCGGGCCATCCTCGGAATAGGCAAAGGTCACTTTGGGCCGCGCGATCAGATCAATCCAGGCTTTCAGGGCGGCGGGCATGCCGAAATTATACATCGGCATCCCGATGACAACGGTGTCAGCGGCCTTCAATTCAGCAATCAACGCGTCCGACAGGGCCAGGGCCGCGCGGTCGGCATCGGTGCGGTCTTCTTCAGGCACGAGGCGCGCAGTGATCCATGTGCCGTCCACCTGCGGCAGCGGGGTTGCGGCCAGATCGCGGGTAATCACCCTGGCCGGGTTCATGTCGGAAATCAGCCGGGCTGTTGCGGCGCGGGAAACGGAACCGTCAGTGGTGCCAGAGGCGTTGATATGCAGGATAGTGTGGGTCATCGGATGCTCCTTGAGCGTGTAAATACTCTGTGATCCCTTATTTACTTCTTGTGCTCACGAACGAAATGCCTGATTTCTAACATCACATGTTTGCCAGCGCACAGGATACGCAGATGGACAATTGGGATGAAATCAGGACCGCCTTTCAGGTCGCGCGCAAAGGCACGGTCAGCGGTGCGGCCGAGCAATTGGGGGTCCACCACGCTACCGTAATCCGCCATATTGATGCGCTGGAGCAGCGGCTGGGAGTGAAGCTATTCCAGCGGCACGCACGGGGTTACACCGCCACCGAAGCCGGGCAGGACCTCTTGCAGGTCGCCCAGGCCACCGATGATCAGTTCACCCAGCTGGCAGGCCGGATCAAGGGGCAGGGCGAAGGGGTCTCTGGCGATCTGGTGGTCACTTCACTGGGCATGGCATCGCGTATGCTGACGCCGATCCTGGTTGATTTTCAGGCCGAACACCCCGAGGTGCGGATCCGCTATCGCACCGGCGACCGGGTGTTCCGGCTGGAATATGGAGAGGCGCATGTAGCGATCCGAGCCGGCACCATGCCGGAAGAACCGGACAACGTGGTCCAGCCTTTCATGCATCAGCAGATGGCGCTGGTCGCCTCTGACGCCTATGTGGGGCGGCACGGGCTGCCTGACGGGATTGACGATTTCAAGAACCATCATTTCGTGGTCCACGACAATGATAACAGCCGGGCCCCCTTTGCCCGCTGGCTGCGCGGGATGGTGTCTGATGATCGGTTTACTTATCGCGCGACCGATAATCGCAACATGCTGGATGCGATTCTGGCCGGGGCAGGGGTCGGCTTTGTGTTGGCCCAGGAACTGGCGCGGCATCCGGACCTGACCGAGGTGATCCCCCAGCAAGAGGAATGGGCGGCCCCGCTCTGGCTGGTGACCCATGTGGATCTGCACCGGACGACCAAGGTGCAGGCCTTCCTGAAATTCCTCAAAGCCCGCATGAAAAGCATGGAAACCTGATGGCCCCGGCCCGTGCGGGCCATCTGGCCATGCTGCTGTTCTCGCTTCTTGTGGCGGGATCCTTTGCGCTGGGGGCGCAGGCGGCCAACCAGATCAGCCCGACAGCACTGAACGCAGTGCGGTTCTGGATTGCCGTGGTCATCATCGGGGTCGCGGCGCTGGCCACGACAGGGCTGCCGCGCAGCGCGGCAGCGGCCCCTTGGCGCTACGTGGTGCTGGCGGGGTTCTTTACCACCTATTTCGTGCTGATGTTCGAAGGGCTGAAAACCGCAGCGCCGGTCAGTGCGGCGGCGGTGTTCACCCTGACGCCGATCCTGTCAGCCGGGTTCGGCTATATCCTTCTGCGGCAGGTTCTGACCCCGCGCATGGCACTGGCGCTGACCATCGGGGCGCTGGGCGCGCTCTGGGTGATTTTCCGGGCCGATATTCAGGCGATCCTGCGGTTCGAGGTCGGGCAGGGTGAAGTCATCTATTTCTGGGGCTGCATGGCCCACGCGATCTACACGCCGCTGGTGCGCAAACTGAACCGGGGAGAGCCCGCAGTGGTCTTCACCTTCGGCACCTTGCTGGCAGGGGCGGTGATGCTGACGGCATGGGGATGGGGCGACATCCGGGCAACGGACTGGACAGCCCTGCCGCCTATCGTCTGGGTGACGATCGGCTACACCGCGATCTTTGCCAGCGCGGCCACATTCACCCTGCTGCAATTTGCCACCCTGCGGCTGCCAAGCTCCAAGGTGATGGCCTACACCTACCTGACGCCAAGCTGGGTGATCGTGTGGGACCTCGCGCTTGGCGGAGCAGCACCGCCCCCATTGGTGCTGGCCGGGCTGGTGCTGACTGTGGTGGCGCTGGCGATGTTGTTGCGAGAGTAGGCGGTGGAGCGGTGTTTTTTGAGGATATAGCGCAGTGATCTCGTTTGAGGTCCAACGTTTTGCTTCGCTTGGCTGATCGGTCAGATACTGCGGCAGATAAGCCATTGACGCACTGCACTGACATTCAGCAGGCCCACCACCATCGGCACAAATAATGGGCGAATACGTTGCCCCTGATTTTTGAAATGCGTGCACATGCATGGACGCTGGGCCCGGTCGCGATCAAGACGGTCCGATGAATAGTGATCTGCGTATCCTTGTTGTCGAATCCGTGCCGGAGCGCGCGCGCGACATCATGTCGGCGCTGAATGCCGCGGGTTGGATGGATGTCAAAGCGTTGGCTCAAATCGCGGCGCTGGATCGCACGGTCCGGGAGTATGTGCCTGATATCGTGTTGATAGATCTGGCAAATCCTGACCGTGACACGCTTGAACACATCTCTCATGCGACTGAAACCAGTAAACGCGCTGTGGCGCTTTTTGTCGATCATACTGATGATAACCTGACCAAGGCCGCACTGAATGCGGGCGTCAGTGCCTATGTTGTTGATGGCCTAAAAATGGAGCGGATCAAGCCGGTCCTTGAAACAGCTATCGCCCGTTTCAAGGTGATGCGCCAGCTGCAGTCGGAACTGGATGCGGCCAAACAGGCGCTTGAAGATCGCAAGACGATTGATCGTGCAAAAGGTATCCTGATGCGCCAGCGGCAGGTGTCAGAGGACGAAGCTTACCGGCTGTTGCGCAAGGCTGCGATGGACAAAAGCCGCAAGGTGATTGACGTCGCCCAAGCGCTTGTCACCGCGGCGGACCTGCTATCATGACCGGTACCGTCCTGAATTGCGGCTATGTGCCGCTTGTCGATTGCGCGCCGCTTGTCATTGCAAAGGAATTGGGTTTCGCGGCGGAACAGGGTCTCGCGTTGAATCTTGTCCGGCAACCATCATGGTCGGCGTTGCGGGATATGCTGGCACTGGGGCATCTTGATGCAGCGCAAATGTTGTCGCCGATGGCGGTGGCGATGTCGATTGGGCTTGGTGGACTGCCCGCCCGTATTGACGCGCTGATGGTGTTGTCGGTGAACGGCACTGTCTTTGGCCTTTCCAACGCAGTCGCCAAGGAGTTGGGCACCCTTCCGTTTGGCGATGCCCGCGCCATTTTGACCGCTCTTGCCGCGCGTGGCGGTAAGCCATTGCGGATCGGCGTGCCATTCCATTACTCCATGCACCGGCTGCTGTTGTCGTACTGGACCTCTGCTGCGCCGACCCTGACGATTAACGAGGTTACCGTGCCACCCCCGCGTATGGCTGATGCGGTGGCGGACGGGTTTGTGGATGCGTTCTGGGTGGGTGAACCCTGGGGCAGTGTGGCGGTGCAGCATGATGTTGCGCAATTGATGATGACTGGTCGCGATGTCTGGCAGTTTGCACCTGAAAAGGTCCTTGCCGTGCGCCACGAATGGGTTGAGCGGAACGAAGATATGGCGCGCAGGCTGATGCGCGCGGTATTTCACGCCTCTGCCTGGCTTGATGCGCCTAGAAACAAGCCGTTGGCCGTCGAAATCCTGGGACGCAGCGAACATCTGAGCATGTCATCTGATCTGATTGACCCCGCTCTGACCGGGCATATCGTTCCGAAACATAACGCCCCGCCTGTGGCCGTCGAACGCTTTTTGCAGTTCCATAAGCATGCGGCCAGCTTTCCCTGGCGCAGCCAAGCCGCCTGGATCGCCCATCAACTAGGCGCAGATGCCGCCGGTGTGGAAACAGCCAAGGCCAGTTTTCGGTCGGATCTTTACCGTCAGAACCTCGCCGATATCGGGGCTGACATGCCTGGCGCATCTGAAAAAGAGGAAGGTTCGTTGCGGTTTGAAACCGCTGTCGCCTCATCGCGGGGGCATATGATTCTTGCCCCCGATGCCTTCTTTGACGGCAGAACCTTCGATTTTGCCCCGCAACCGCGATGAATTCTTGGGCAGTTTCTGCATTGCCGCATAAAATCTTGCGGCGATGCAGAAAAATCCATTGCCTGCCCTGACGCTCGCAATGCATCCTTTTCTTAAGGGGCAACGATGCCCACTAATTCGCGCTGACCAAAGCTGGCAGCGCATGACTCAAGAGCAAAGCCGCTCGTTTGGAACACGGATCTCCTCCCCCGTGGACCTGACGTGCGGCTTTTTTGTTTTTGCCCTGCCGGGCTTTGAAAGGGACCTATGATGATGAAGACACTTTCGATTTTGTTGGCGACGTCGAGCCTTCTGGCAAACGCAGCCTCTGCCGAGATGCTGGAGCTTGAAAAGGAGGATCTGACCCTTGGTTTTATCAAGCTGACAGACATGGCCCCATTGGCGGTTGCCTATGAGCTGGGGTATTTCGAGGATGAAGGGTTGTTTGTCACGCTCGAAGCGCAAGCCAACTGGAAAGTGCTGCTTGACGGCGTGATCAGTGGTCAGCTTGACGGGGCGCATATGTTGGCCGGTCAGCCCTTGGCCGCGACCATCGGGTATGGAACCGAGGCGCATATCATCACACCGTTTTCGATGGACCTGAATGGCAATGCGATCACGGTTTCCAATGAAATCTGGGAGGAGATGAAGCCGAATGTGCCGTTGATGGACGATGGCCGTCCGCAACATCCGATCAGCGCAAGTGCGTTGGCACCTGTGGTTGAGGATTACAAAGATCAGGGCATCCCGTTCAACATGGGCATGGTCTTTCCCGTCTCCACCCATAACTACGAAATCCGTTACTGGCTGGCGGCTGGCGGGCTGGAACCCGGCTATTACAGCCCACAGGATATCTCCGGCCAGATTGGTGCTGATGTGCTGCTGTCGGTGACCCCGCCCCCACAGATGCCCGCCACGATGGAGGCCGGCACGATCTTTGGCTACGCGGTGGGTGAGCCGTGGAACCAGCAGGCCGTGTTCAAGGGCATCGGCGTGCCGGTCATAACCGATTACGACATGTGGAAAAACAACCCCGAAAAGGTGTTCGGGATCACCGCAGAGTTCGCTGAGGAAAACCCCAACACCACGCTCGCCCTGACCAAGGCGCTGATCCGTGCCGCGATTTGGCTCGATGAAAACGACAACGCCAACCGTCCCGAGGCGGTCGAGATACTCGCCCGCTCTGAATATGTGGGGGCGGATTACGAGGTAATCGCCAATTCCATGACCGGGTTCTTTGAATTCGAGAAGGGCGATGTGCGCCCGGCCCCAGATTTCAACGTCTTCTTCCGCTACAATGCGACCTATCCGTTCTACTCCGACGCCATCTGGTATCTGACCCAGATGCGCCGCTGGGGCCAGATCGCAGAGCCGAAATCCGACGAATGGTTCTTTGAAACCGCTGCCGAGGTTTATCGCCCCGATATCTATCTGGAAGCCGCGCGGATGCTGGTGGACGAAGGCATCGCGAACGAAGCCGATTTCCCGTGGGATAGTGACGGCTTCAAGGATCCGACACCGGCTGGCGATATCATCGACGGTATTCCCTACGATGGTCGTCAGCCCAACGCCTATATCGACAGTCTGCCAATCGGCCTGAAGGGCGAGCAGATCGTCGTGGGTAGCGAGATCCAAGGCTAACCCAACTACACAACATATGTACGGCATTGATGGGCCGTACATACGCATCCTGTACGCGAAAAACCGAGGCATCCGATGACCGCAATCGACCCAGATACACTCGACACCGAAGCCCGCCGCGCCCGGCGCTTCACCCGGATCAACAAGGCTGATGCATGGTTTCAAGTCCTCGGCCTTGCCTGGCTGACCCCGATCCTGAAAGCCGCGGCTGGTGACAACCCCAAGGCGCAGGCTGGCGAAATCTGGCGGTTACTGGGTGTGCCTGTTTTAGCGATCGGGCTGTTCCTATTGGCATGGGGCACGCTGGCACCCAAGGTGCAGACATCGCTTGGCGCCGTCCCTGGCCCGGTTCAGGTCTGGGAACAGGTTGGAGCGCTGCATGCCGATGCCCTGCGCGAGGCTGAAAAAGAAGTCGCCTTTTACGAACGCCAGGATGCCCGCAACGCCGAACACATCGCCAATGGCGATACCGACCGGGTGCGCGACCGGGTCTATACCGGAAAACCAACTTATTACGATCAAATCTGGACCAGCATACAGACCGTCTTCTTCGGCTTCCTGCTGGCCTCGATCGTGGCCATTCCACTGGGTATCATGGCGGGGCTAAGTGCCACGGCGAATGCCGCGCTGAACCCGCTGATCCAGATTTTCAAACCCGTCTCGCCTCTGGCTTGGCTGCCCATTGTGACCATGATCGTGTCGGCCACCTATGCCAGCGACGGGTTCTTTGCGAAATCCTTTCTCGTCTCTGCAATCACGGTCACCCTGTGTTCGCTTTGGCCCACGCTGATCAACACTGCATTGGGTGTCGCGAGCATCGACAAGGACCTCGTGAATGTCTCCAAGGTGTTAAAAATGAACACCTATACCAAGATCACGAAGCTCGTCCTGCCTTCCGCCCTGCCGCTGATTTTCACGGGGCTGCGCCTCTCGCTCGGTGTGGGCTGGATGGTCCTGATCGCGGCCGAGATGCTGGCCCAGAACCCCGGCCTTGGCAAATTTGTCTGGGATGAATTCCAGAACGGATCGTCGCAATCACTGGCCCGGATCATGGTGGCCGTGCTGACCATCGGGATCATCGGCTTCATCCTCGACCGGATCATGTACGCGCTCCAGTCGCTTTTCACCTTCACGAATAACCGGTGAGCGACATGAGCATTCTGAAACTCGATAATGTTTCCAAGAGCTTCGGTGAAGGCATCCATGCCACTGCCGTTCTCAAGGACATCAACCTTGAAGTGGCGGAAGGGGAGTTTCTTGTTCTCCTCGGCTTCTCGGGGACGGGCAAGACGACGTTGATCAATATGTTGGCTGGGCTCGATACGCCCAGCAAAGGCCGGGCCACGTTCAAAGGCGCGCCGATCACCGAACCGGGGCCGGAGCGGGGAGTGATCTTTCAAAGCTATTCGCTGATGCCTTGGCTGACGGTCAGCGGCAATGTGGGGCTGGCGGTTGATACGGTCTTTCCCAAACTGACCAAAGCGGAGCGGGCAGAGAAGGTCGCTCATTACGTCAAGATGGTGGGCCTCAGCCACGCCGCGACACGCCGCCCTGCGGCACTTTCGGGCGGTATGCGCCAACGTGTTAACGTGGCGCGCGCGTTGGCGATGAACCCAGAAGTCCTGCTGCTGGATGAACCGCTTTCCGCGCTGGATGCGCTGACCCGCGCCAATTTGGCCGATGAGATCGAGCATATCTGGGAGGCTGACAAAAAGACCTGCGTGCTGATCACTAACGATGTCGACGAGGCGATCATCCTTGCCGACCGTATCATTGCACTGAACCCGGACGGGACGCTGGGTGAGGAATTTAAGGTCAGCATCCCGCGGCCGCGTGACCGCATTGCGATGAACCACAATGAGACATTCAAGCGTTTGCGTGGGGATGTGACTACTTATCTGATGGATGTGGGGATCGAGGCAAAGGTCGAAGGGACGCGCCTGCTGCCGGATGTGACACCGATCCATGGGGTGCCTACCGCTGTCGCCAAGTCACAGGAAGGGATGATCGAGAACCGCTTTCTTGATTTTTCACAGCTCGACAAAGTGTATCCAACGCCCAAAGGGCCGCTGACAGTGGTCGAAAACTTCGATCTGAAGATCAACAAGGGCGAATTTATCAGCCTGATAGGCCATTCCGGCTGCGGCAAATCCACGGTTCTGACTATGGCTGCGGGCCTGAATGAAATCAGCAAAGGGGCAATCAAACTCGACGGCCGCCATGTAGAAGGGGCTGATCCCGAACGTGCCGTGGTTTTCCAGTCGCCCAACCTGTTCCCGTGGCTCACGGCAAAGGAAAACGTGGCGATTGGTGTCGACAAAGTTTATCCCCGCGCGTCCCGCGCCGAACGTCAGGATGTCGTCGAATATTATCTTGAACGGGTCGGCCTGGCTGACGCGATGGATAAGAGTGCGGCGGACCTGTCCAACGGTATGAAACAGCGCGTCGGCATCGCGCGGGCCTTTGCCCTGTCGCCGAAACTGCTTTTGCTGGATGAGCCCTTTGGCATGCTCGACAGCCTCACCCGGTGGGAACTGCAGGAAGTTCTGATGGAGGTCTGGTCGCGGACTAAAGTGACCGCCATCTGCGTCACGCATGATGTGGACGAGGCGATTTTGCTGGCCGATCGCGTTGTCATGATGACCAACGGCCCACAGGCGACCATCGGCAAGATCACAGATGTCGACCTGCCGCGACCGCGCACCCGCAAGGCGCTGCTCGAACATTCTGACTATTACGCATACCGGCAGGAAGTCCTGGATTTCCTTGAAGAGTACGAACACGGCAATGCGCCTAAATCGCCCACCTCTGGCAGGACACCCAAGCCGAAACCCAACGCGATTGCAGCGGAGTAGGACATGACCCAGAAACTTGTTGTCATTGGCGCTGGCATGGCTTCGGGCCGTGTGCTTGAACATCTGTTCGAAGCGAACGCCGGCTATGACGTGACCCTGTTCAACGCCGAAGCACGCGGAAACTACAACCGCATCATGCTGTCGCCGGTTCTGTCGGGCGAAAAGACCTATGATGAGATCGTGACCCATGACGCCGATTGGTACGAAGCAAACGGTGTGACCTGCCGGTTTGGCGAGCATGTGACGGCGATTGATCGGGAGGCCAAAACTGTCACCGGTCAGAACGGCACCGTTGCTTACGACAAGCTCTTGATCGCCACCGGCTCTGCCCCGTTTATCATTCCGGTGCAGGGTAAAGACCTGCCCGGTGTGATCACCTATCGCGATCTGGATGACACCAATGCAATGATTGATGCCGCCGCCAAGGGAGGCAAGGCCGTGGTTATTGGCGGCGGTCTTCTGGGGTTGGAAGCGGCTGCAGGCCTCGCCGAACGCGGTATGGAGGTGACCGTATTGCACCTGATGGGCCATCTGATGGAGCGGCAGCTTGATGAAAGTGCCGGGTTCCTGTTGCGCCGTGACCTGCAAAACAAGGGGGTCAGGATCATCTGCCAGGCCTCTACAGTAGCGATTTTGGGTGAAACCCATGTCGAAGGTGTGATGCTGGAAGACAATACCGGGCTTGAGGCCGACCTGGTCGTCATGGCCGTAGGGATCCGCCCTGAAACACGTCTGGCCACCGATGCCGGGTTGGAGGTTGCGCGCGGCATCGAGGTGAACGCACAGATGCAGACCTCTGACCTGGATATATATGCCGTGGGCGAATGCGTCGAGTTTGACGGTCATCTCTTTGGCCTGGTCGCACCTCTTTACGATCAGGCCAAGGTCGTGGCTGACAGTTTGGTGGATGAACCGAATGCCTTTGTGGTCAAGGAACTGGCGACCAAGCTGAAGGTCACTGGCTGTGACCTGTTCAGCGCGGGCGATTTTGCGGATGGGGACGGGCGCGAGGATATCGTATTCCGTGATCCCGCGCGCGGCGTCTACCGCAGGCTTGTCATTGATGATGACGTGCTGATTGGGGCGGTGATGTATGGCGATACCGCCGACAGCAACTGGTTCTTCGGGCTGATCAAAGACAAGACCGATATTTCGGATATGCGCGACACGCTGATCTTTGGCCCAGCCTATCAGGGGGGGACCCCCCTGGACCCTTTAGCAGCTGTTGCAGCCTTACCGCGTGATGCGGAGATCTGTGGCTGCAACGGTATCTGCAAACGGCAAATCGAAGACGCCATCGCAGCGGGCGCCACTGATCTGGGCGCCGTGCGGGCAACCACCAAGGCATCGGGGTCCTGCGGGACATGTACCGGGCTGGTCGAACAGGTGCTGGCGGTGACGCTGGGCGACGATTTTGTCATGCCTGCCGCGCAATCCATCTGCGCGTGTACCGATATGACCCACGAAGACGTGCGGCGCATGATCAAGTCGCGCGCGCTGAAATCAATGCCTGCTGTCTGGCAGGAATGTGGGTGGAAAACATCCTGCGGCTGTCACGTGTGCCGACCGGCGTTGAATTTCTATCTGTTGGCGGATTGGCCGTTGGACTATGCAGACGACCCCCAAAGCCGCTTTATCAACGAACGTAAGCATGCGAATATTCAAAAGGACGGCACATTCAGCGTGGTGCCGCGTATGTGGGGCGGTATCACCACACCGGATGAATTGCGCGCGATTGCCGATGCGGCAGACAAATACGCGGTGCCGACGGTCAAGGTCACTGGCGGCCAGCGGATTGATTTGCTGGGCGTGCAGAGTGAGGACCTACCACATATCTGGGCTGATCTGAACGCGGCTGGCATGGTGTCGGGTCATGCCTATTCCAAGGGGCTTCGGACGGTCAAAACCTGTGTCGGGACCGATCATTGCCGCTTTGGCACGCAGGACAGCACCGGTCTGGGTATCAAGCTGGAAAAGACGCTTTGGGGTTCCTGGACACCGCACAAGCTGAAGCTCGCCGTCTCGGGCTGCCCGCGCAATTGTGCAGAGGCGACTTGCAAGGATATCGGCGTCGTTTGTGTGGATTCCGGCTATCAGGTCAGTATCGGCGGGGCCGCTGGCATGGATGTCAAGGAAACCGAGCTGCTGGTGCAGGTGGCGACCGAGGATGAGGTGATCGCCGTGATCAAGGCGGTCACGCAGCTTTATCGCGAGAATGCCAAATACCTCGACCGGATTTACAAATGGATGGCCAAGGTCGGGCTTGAGTGGATCAAAGAGCAAATCGACAACCCGCAGACGCGACAGGCCTTGGTTGACCGCTTTGAGCTGAGCCAGTCGATCTATCGCAAGGACCCCTGGGCGGAACATGCCGCGGATAAGTCGGAAAGCTATCAGCCGCTTGCAAACCTTGCGCTGGAGGCGGCGGAATGACCAATTGGATTGATATTGCGGCCCTTGATGACATCCCGCAGCGGGGGGCGCGAGTAGTCAAAACGTCCGACGGCTGTGTTGCGGTCTTTCGCACTGCCGACGACGAAGTCTTTGCGCTGAATAACGCCTGTCCGCATAAGGCAGGCCCCTTGGCAGAGGGGATCGTGCATGGCAAATCGGTCACCTGCCCACTGCATAACTGGGTAATCTCGCTCGAAACCGGGCAAGCACAGGGCGAAGATGATGGCCAAGTCACCACCTATCCTGCCCGCATTGAAAACAGGCGTATTTTGTTGGACCGGTCGTTTTTACGTGCACAGGCGGCGGCATGAACCTGACCCGCACCACCTGCCCCTATTGCGGCGTTGGCTGCGGCGTCCTTGCCGGGGCTGACGGCACGATCAAAGGTGACCCGGACCATCCTGCGAACTTTGGGCGGCTCTGTTCGAAGGGGGCCGCGTTGGGTGAAACGATTGACCTTGATGGACGGCTTCTGCATCCCAAGATTGACGGCCAGCAGGCCAGTTGGGATGAAGCGCTTGATCTCGTAGCGGACAAGTTCAGTGCCGCGATTGCCGAACACGGCCCTGACAGCGTGGCATTCTATGCCTCGGGTCAGTTGTTGACTGAGGATTATTATGTCGCCAATAAGCTGATGAAAGGCTTCATTGGATCGGCGAATATCGACACGAATTCAAGGCTTTGCATGGCGTCATCTGTCGCCGGGCACAAGCGTGCCTTTGGCACCGATACCATTCCCGGCACTTATGCGGACCTTGAAGAGGCGGACCTGATCGTGCTGGTCGGATCCAACCTAGCCTGGTGTCATCCTGTCCTGTTTCAGCGGATTGCCGCAGCGAAAGACGCGCGGCCAGAGATGCGTGTCGTCAATATCGATCCGCGCCGCACCGCGACGACTGACCTTGCCGATCTGTATTTGCAGATTGCCCCCGATGGGGATGTCGCCCTGTTCAACGGGCTTCTGACGCATCTGGCCGACGGCGGACAATTGGATGATGGATTTATTGGGCATCACGTTAACGGACTGCAGGAGACGTTGACCGCAGCCCACCACACTGACCTTGCCGACACCGGCCTGAGCGCGCAGGATCGCGCGGCATTCTACAGGCTTTGGGCCGCGACGCCAAAGGTCGTCACTGTCTATTCGCAGGGTGTCAACCAATCCGCGTGCGGTACGGATAAGGTGAATGCGATCCTCAACTGTCATCTGGCCACAGGGCGCATTGGCAAACCCGGTATGGGGCCGTTTTCCGTCACCGGCCAACCAAATGCCATGGGCGGCCGTGAGGTCGGTGGGCTGGCCAACATGCTCGCCAACCATCTGGAACTGGATAATCCGGATCACCGGCAGGCGGTGCGGGATTTCTGGAACAGCCCCACCATATGTACAAAGCCTGGGCTGAAGGCCGTTGATCTATTCAAGGCCTGCGCCAATGGCGATATCAAGGCGCTTTGGGTGATGTCCACCAACCCGGCGGTGTCCCTGCCTGATGCCGAGGGTGTTGCTGCGGCAATCGCAAATGTGCCCTTTGTTGTCACGTCCGACATAATGGAAAACACCGACACCACGGATTTGTCCCATGTCTGCCTGCCTGCGACGGGCTGGGGCGAAAAGGATGGCACAGTCACCAATTCCGAACGTCGCCTTTCACGCCAACGGGCCTTTTTGCCAGCGCCCGGATCAGCCCGCCCTGACTGGGCGATTATCAGCGATGTGGCAACGCGCATGGGTTTCGGGCATGCGTTTGCTTACAAGACACCGGCCGATGTCTTTGCCGAGTATATTGCCCTTGATGCGGCCACATCGCAGTTTCCGCGCGACCTGGATCTGAGCATCTTTGCCGATGTTGACTATGCCCGTCTGGTACCGACCCAATGGCCACAGAACGGCCACCGGTTCTTTTCGGATGGGCGGTTTTACCATCCTGATGGCAAGGCGCGCATGATCCCGGTCAAGGCACCGCAGCGGAAACACCAAAGGTTTACGCTGAACACGGGCCGCAATCGCGACCAGTGGCACACAATGACGCGCACGGGAAAATCCGCGCGGCTGGGGGCGCATCTGGCCGAGCCATATGTCGAGATGCACCCACAAGACGCCGCATCGCTTGAGGTAAACGCTGGTGCCCTTATCCGCGTCGAAAGCATTTATGGCGGCGCAATCCTGCGGGCGCTGGTCACACCGCGCGTGGCACCGGGCCAGCTATTCGCGCCGATGCACTGGACACGTCAGCGCACGACCTCTGGCATCGTCAACAGCCTGACGGCACCTGTAACTGATCCTATCTCCGGCCAGCCCGCGCTGAAATCCTGTGCGGTCACAGCAACGCTTTATAAACCCAAATGGTATGGCTTTCTTGTCTGTGTGAACCAGCCAAAGCCGCAGACCCCTTATGCGGCCATCGCCCGCACGCAAACCGGATGGCAGGTTGAATTGGCCGGTAGCCAAATGCCAGCATGCTGGGAAGCAGAAGCGCGTAGGCTTTCAGGACAGGCGATTGGTGATGTATCGATCCAGATCGACCCCTCTGCAGGAATGGTACGCGTTGCCATCGCGGAAGACTGCCGGATCACCGCCCTTTTGTTCGTGGCCGCTGAGCCGGTGGTCCTGTCGCGTTCGGCCATCAACGGTTTTATCGGCACCAGCACACCGCCTTTGATCGCCCTCGCTGGCCGCAGCGCGGCCGATATGCCCGATGCGGGCGCAACCGTCTGCGCCTGTTTCAGCGTTGGTCGCAACACGCTTCTTGCCGCGGTGGCAAATGGGGCGCGCAGTGTCGCCGCCCTGGGCGAGGCCACATGCGCGGGAACCAATTGCGGTTCCTGCAAGCCCGAACTGACCGCGCTTTTGGCAGAGGCATCGATTCCGATGGCCGCGGAATGAGCCTCGCACCGTTTGTCCGTATCGTCGCTCGGGGAAAAGGCCGCGCGCGCGCCATGACCATGGCAGAGGCGCAAGAGGCGATGACCCTGATCCTGGACGGTGAAGCGGCCCCCGAAGCGATCGGTGCCCTTTTGATGGTCATGCGATTGCGGGGCGAGACACCTGCGGAAATCGCGGGCTTCACGGCGGCTTTGCGGGACCATGTCGATGGGAAACTTCCATCTGCCGACCTCGACTGGCCCTCATATGCGGCGGGCCGCAGTCGGGGTGCCCCGCTTTTCTTGCTGGCCGCCCGGCTGGTGGGCCAGGCAGGCTACCGCGTTTCGATTCATGGCCAGAATGCGCATCAATCTCCGGGGGCCAGCGTCCGCAAGGCGCTGGATATCGCCGGGCCTTCGGTCACCTACCATGCTTTGGAAACACTCAGCCCCGCAGCCCATGCGCTGCTGAATTTGCGGGATAGCCTTGGGCTTCGGTCCTGTATCAATACCGTGCTTCGCATGTGGAACCCTGCACAAGCACCTGCAACAGTGCAGGGTGTTTTCCATCCGTCCTATCGGGGCTTACAAGCACAGGCCGCAGAGTTACTGGGCCAGCGTGATCTGAGTATCATCAAAGGTGGCGGCGGTGAGTTCGAGCGGCATCCGTCCAAGGCGATCACCGTCTTTGGCTTGCGCGATGGTGCGCATATCCAGGAAATCGCCGCGCCCATTCTGCAGGATACCCGTCGCTTGCACGAAGCGGGCCGTAGCATTGATCTGCGAGCGCTCTGGTATGGGACGGAGCATGATCCATTCGCCATCGCCACTGTCACTGGTACCGCCGCGGTGGCGCTTTGGACGCTCAAAGCCGCACCAACGCTGGTTGATGCGCATCACATGGCCAAAGGTCTGTGGGATGCCCGCCACCAACATGAAAGCATGTCGGCATGAAAACCTTTCCCATGTTTCTTCGGATGACCGGTCGCCGCGTTGTCGTTGTTGGCGGAGGCGAGCAAGCCGCGCAAAAGGCACGCCTAATCCTGAAGACAGAGGCCAAGGTGATTGTTCTGGCACCGGTCCTCGAGGCCGAACTCGCCGATCTTGCCGCTGCGGGCCGCATAGCGCATGAGACCGGTCGCATTTCGGGTCATAGTTTTGCCGATTGCGCGCTGGTTTTCATTGCCACCGGTTGCCCCGGCATCGACATGGCTTTGCATGCCATGGCCAAGGATGCGGGTGCGACTGTGAATGTCGTCGACCAGCCACAGCTTTGCGACGCCATCACACCATCGATTGTGGATCGCGATCCGGTTGTTGTAGCCATCGGAACCGAAGGGACAGCACCGGTCCTGGCCCGTCAGATCAAGACCAAACTGGAAGAGATACTTGAGCCGCGACTTGGTGATCTTGCAGCACTTGCGGGACGTTTGCGAAACGCCGCATCAATGCGGCTGGCCCCGCGGACCCGTCGCGATCTGTGGCGATGGGTGTTCAATGATAGTCCACGTCGTCTGTTTGCAAGCGGTGCAGAACGCGACGCCGCGAGACTTATCAAAACCGCTATTGAGACTGGTGAGTTCGGCCAGAAAACTGGCGGCAGCATCAGTATTGTCGGCGCTGGCCCCGGTGCCAAAGACCTGATCACCCTGCGCGGGGTACAGCGGCTGCAAGAAGCGGATGTCATTTACTATGACAGGTTGCTTGATCCTGAAATCCTTGAACTGGCCCGCCGGGATGCGGAACGCATTTATGTCGGTAAAGCTCCAGGCTGTCACAGTTGGCCACAGGAAAAGATCACACAAAGCCTCGTCGCCACGGCCAAACGCGGGCATCGTGTGGTTCGTTTGAAATGTGGTGACCCGGGTATCTTCCGCCGGACCACCGAGGAGACCGATGCGATCAAAGCAAACGGCATCCCTTTTGAAGTTGTCCCGGGCGTCACTGCGGCTTGTGCGGCGGCTGCGAGCATGGTTCAAGGTCTCACAGAACGCGGCGAGATGAACTCATCAGTTTTTATGACTGGAAGCTGAGCATAAGGGTTTGCAGAGTCTAACGCCATCAGGCAAATGAAAACGGACAACTCTACTGCCCTCTATATAATGGTTATCGCGGCGCAAAATGACATTCCGAACCGGCGTAGTTGAAAGAGGCGAGCTAGATTTGGTCATATTTTGGCCAATTTGTGCACTCTTTCTTGGTCTTTAATAATTAACTGAATCGAGCCACGAGTTGGTTGCAATGCTTTCGCGAAACATGAACTGGGTGTGTGGCTGTGAATTGGATCCCTGAACTAACAATAACTCATATTCTTCTTATAGGGCTTTTTTCCAGCTACGTGCTGTATTTCCTGTTCGGCAAGAAAGAAGAGCTTAGCAGGCATGCGGCTGAAAACACCTTTGCCACCGCAGCTGTCATGTTCGGCAACGTGTTGCTGCTCGCCTGGTTCGTCAAGGACATCGGTTCGTTCGCTCAATCGGCCTATGCAGCATTGGGTATTCCCACGATAGATCCCGCTACGTGGGATAACGTGCCGATCGTGGTGGTATGCTTATTCGGTCTCGCCGCGAAGGATTTTGCCGACTATGTCATCCACAGAATAATGCACACGCGATGGGGCTGGCCAACCCATGCGGCCCATCATTCCGACACACATGTCAACGCTCTTTCCCTTTATCGTGTGCACATCCTTGAATGGTTGATGATGCATTTGAACTATATCATCTTGTTGACCTGGTTGCAGATGCCGCAAGCCATTCCCGTCGTGATGCTGCTTCAAACCCTGCACGGCATGTATGTACATATGGATCTGGATTTCGACCATGGTCCTTTCAAATACGTTATCGCCTCTCCGGTTTTCCATCGTTGGCATCACGCAGATGTGCCCGAGGCATATGGCAAGAATCTCGCTGGCGTTTTTCCTGTCTTTGATCTGGTTTTTGGCACCTACTACAATCCCGGACTTTGCAAGGAGAAGATGGGTGCGCTCAGCAGCGGCGTGGAAGACAAGAATCCCATCCATATCTTCACATATCCGTTGCGCGAATGGGCGCGGCTGATAACCATCGAAAAGAGTAGATGGGCGGCCCGACCGTCCAAGTCACGTTCTGTTCCAACGCCAAAACAGGTCAAAGAACGCGGCTAATTCGCGCTTGGTGCTGCCACAACACTTTTCAGACACTGACCGATCGGTCGGCAACCGGTCGGATCGAGAACGCGCACCTCGCGGAAACCGCGCCAGAAGCGCTGATGACCGAGGTCCTGCCATGAACCATCCTACCAAACAGGACGGTTCATGGCAGGACCTGCGTGGCAAATTGCAGCAGGTGAACGTGCTCGCGTTGGCAAAGATTATTATTTCGAAGATCGTGATCCAGGCGATCACAGTTATATGCGCGATTTTGAAGGTTGCTCGACTATTCCAGCTCGCGCTCCAGAAATGCCTCGAACGCGTCCAGATCGATCGCCTCCATCTGTCCAAACGCCTGCATCCAGACCGACGCTTCGCGCAGCGCGTCGGGTTCCAATTTGCACCATTTTACCCGGCCACGCTTTTCCTGTGAAATCAGGCCAGCGGCGGTCAGAACCCCCAGATGCTTGGATATTGCAGCGAGTGACATCGCAAACGGTTCCGCCACATCGGTGACGGCCATGTCATCCTCAAGCAGCATGGCAAGGATCGCGCGGCGGGTCGGGTCGGCAAGGGCCGAAAAGATGATGTCGAGCGGTTGGGTCATGATCGCGATTAAGGGGTATCGAGGCAAAACGTCAACCATTCGGTTGAATACCAAATGCCATCCAAAGGGCGCGATCCAAGTATTACTGTGCCGTAAATTCACAACAAAAACAGAAGGTTAATCAGTATCTGCACCCGCTTGACTCTGCCGCACCTCCACCCTAGACCAAACACAACCTTTCGAAGGGTTTGGGACCAATGTCTGAACGCGACGACGCTGACCGCCTCAAGGCGCTAGAGGCGAAGATTGCGCAGCTCAAAGAGCCGGAAACGGTCAAGGACCACGCGGAAGAACATTATTCTCAGGCACAGTTGGCCTGGCGGATGGTGATAGAGCTTGTGGCCGGTCTCGCGATTGGCTTTGGCATCGGATACGGGCTGGATACCCTGTTTGGGACCATGCCGATTTTTCTGGTGCTGTTTATATTCTTTGGCCTCGCAGCCGGTGTTCTGACCATGATGCGATCCGCCAAAGAGGTGCAGATGAAGCAGCAAAAGGCTGCGAACGAAGAGGGTGACGCACGTGGCGACTGAAGACAAAGCCGAAGGTGGTCTGGTTTTCCATCCGCTGGACCAGTTTATCGTCAAGCCGTTTTTCGGCGACGGCCCTGTGCAGTGGTACACCGTCACCAATGTGACAATCTGGATGGGCATTTCCCTGTTGGCGATCGTCGGGGTTTTCGTTCTGGGCAGCCGTGGGCGCGCCATCGTGCCAAGCCGTATCCAATCCATCGGTGAGCTGATTTATGGCTTTATTTACAAGATGGTAGAGGATGTGACCGGCAAGGATGGGGTGAAGTATTTCCCCTATATCATGACGCTGTTCCTGTTCATCCTGTTTGCCAACTACCTCGCCTTGATCCCGATGTCCTATAGCCCGACATCGATGATAGCGGTAACTGCCGTCCTGGGTTTCGGCGTGTTCATCTGCGTGACGATCCTGGGTTTCGTCAAGAACGGCGCGTCGTTCCTGAGCCTGTTCTGGATGTCGGACGCCCCTGCAATCCTGCGCCCCATCATCGCGGTGATCGAAGTGATTTCCTACTTTGTGCGTCCCGTCAGCCACTCCATTCGTCTGGCCGGTAACATCATGGCCGGTCACGCGGTGCTGAAGGTGTTTGCTGGCTTTGCTGCCCTGACGCTGGTCAGCCCGGTCGCGATCTTTGGCATTGTCGCCATCTACGGTCTGGAGGTCCTTGTGGCCGGTATTCAGGCTTACGTTTTCACTATTCTGACATGTGTCTACCTGAAAGACGCATTGCACCCGCATCACTAATGTTGGTGGGGTCGAACCCCACCCTACATCTCAACTTCCAATCGTAAGGAGAATTCACATGGAAGGCGAACTCGCACATATCGGCGCTGGTCTGGCTGCAATCGGTTCCGGTGCCGCTGCTATCGGTGTTGGCACCGTGGCTGGTAACTACCTCGCAGGCGCCCTACGCAACCCATCTGCTGCTGCTGGTCAAACAGCAACATTGTTCATCGGTCTGGCCTTTGCTGAAGCCCTGGGGATCTTTGCGTTCCTCGTGTCGCTTCTGCTGATGTTCGCCGTCTAAGAACACACCCATATCCTTACGGCTTGGTGGATGTGTAACCACATCCACCGGGTAAACTTTCAAGGTATTCGGGGGCCATCATGGCAACAGAAACAACAGAAGCCGCAGGGGTTTGCGTTGATGCAGGGGGCAGCGCCCTTGGCATGCCGCAGCTTTGTGCGGATTGGATGCCCAACCAGATTTTCTGGCTGATTATCACGCTGGCTGCGATCTATTTCGTGATGTCGCGTATCGCATTGCCCCGCATCGGTGCGGTTCTGGCAGAGCGGTCAGGCACGATCACCAACGATATCGCTGCCGCGGAAGAGCTGAAAAACAAAGCGGCAGAGGCCGAAGCGGCCTACGAAAACGCCCTTGTCGATGCCCGCGCCGAGGCCCAGAAGATCGTGGCCGAAGCAAAAGCCGAAATTCAGGCCGAGCTTGACGTGGAATTGCAGAAAGCAGACGCCGAAATCGCAGCCAAGACAGCCGAAAGCGAAAAGGCGATTGCCGAAATTCGCGATGGTGCTGTCAAAAGCGTGGCCGAAGTGGCCAAGGACACCGCCAAGGAACTGGTCTCCGTCATGGGTGGTTCAGCCGATGCCAAGACGATCACCGCCGCCGTGAATGCACGGATGAAAGGGTAAATCATGCGTTTGATGATCACATCGCTATTCGCCCTGAGTGCGACGCCAGCCTTCGCGGCCAAAGGCCCGTTCTTTTCGCTGTCGAATACCGACTTTGTCGTGTCGATCGCGTTCCTGATCTTTATCGGTATCCTGCTTTACTACAAGGTTCCTGCCTTGGTCGGCGGTATGCTGGACAAGCGCGCCGAAGGCATCAAATCCGAACTGGATCAGGCCAAGGCCCTGCGCGAAGAAGCCCAGTCTCTGCTGGCGTCTTACGAGCGCAAGCAAAAGGAAGTGCAGGAGCAGGCGAACCGTATCGTAGCCTCTGCCAAGGAAGAGGCGACCAACGCCGCTGCCACCGCCAAGGATGATATCGCCAAGTCAATCACCCGCCGTCTGGCTGCCGCAGAAGAGCAGATTGCCAGTGCGCAGGCTGGTGCTATCAAAGCGGTCCGCGATGAAGCCATCGTGGTTGCCGTGGGTGCCGCCAAGGATGTCATGGCCAAGCAGATGGACGCGAAGTCAGCCGGGGCGCTGATTGACGACGCCATCGCGACAGTGGCTGAGAAGCTGCACTAAGCCGCGTGGGTTTCCCCCACCCCATGTTCATGATCAGGCCCGAACGCTGCGTAAGCGTTCGGGCTTTTTCGTTGACAGTGCCGGGGCGCACGAGGACGGTGCTGTCGGGGGCTTTGCCGGGGAACGCCGCATGCCAAGCCTGAAGATCGGATTGCAGGCAACCGCCTTCTATATCGCGGTTGTGGCGCTTGGCATGATCTATGTCTATGTGATCCGGGCAGAACCCTATGGCACGGCGCTGATGGTCAGCCATTTCTGGGTGGTCGAACTGATCCTTTGCGGGATCGTCCTGTACTACATCATCCGCTATTTTGGCTGGTCGGGGGTCGGTTTTGGACGCATCAACTGGCGCGCCACGGTGTGGATGCTGCCTGCTTATATGGTTTTGGGCGCGATGTTACTGGTGCAGGTGCCCAAGCTGATGGACGGCAGCCTGACCGCAGCAGAGTGGTCTTTACTGGGCTGGTTGACCCTGACCACATTCATGATCGGTTTTTCCGAAGAGGTGATGTTTCGCGGGATTCTGTTGCGCGGGGCGCTGACCCGGCTTTCGGTGGTGCAGGCCATGGTGCTTAGCGCCGCTTTGTTCGCGCTGATGCATGCAGTGAATGTGCTGGCCGGACAACCGTTTGAGAACACGCTCCAACAGCTGGCGTTCACATTTCTGGTCGGGTTCTTTCTGGCCCCGATTGCGCTGAAGATCGGCAATCTTTGGCCGCTGATCATCTGGCACTGGTTGTGGGATCTGGTGCTGTTTTCCACCGATGTGCTGGGGGGCTTTCAGCCTTTTGCGTTTCTGGGCCTGCTGTTTCAGGCGGTGATCAGCCTTTGGCTATGGCGCGAAGTGATGCAGAAAAGTTAGCGCCGTGCTTCGTGTTCATAGCGTTTCTGGGCGAACACCTCGTTCCGATCGGCCTTTTGCTGATCTGACAGGGCGGTTTCCACAAAATCCAGATGCGCCTCAATCGCGGCCCGGGCGGCGTGTGGGTCGCGCGCCTGCAGGGCGGTGTTGATGGCCCGGTGCTGGTCCAGCAATGTGTCCCGCGTCATCCGCTGTTTGAACATGATGGACCGATTGTAGAACACGCCTTCGCGCAGCAGCTCATACATTGACCGCATCATGTGCAGCATGATGATGTTGTGGCTTGCCTCGATGATGGACAGGTGGAAATCGGCGTCCAGGTTCGCTTCGTCCGCCGGATTGCGCTTTTGATGCGCGGTTTCCATCTTCTGAAAGATCGTGTCGATGACCTTCAGATCAGTATCGCTGGCCAACCGGGCAGCGCGCTCTGCCGCCAACCCCTCCATGTCGCGGCGGAAACTGAGGTAGTCAAACACCGCTTCGTCATGGGTGGCAAACAGCTTGATCAGGGCGGGTGCAAAGGCCGATCCCAGAACGTCGGCCACATAGACCCCGGCACCGGCCTTCGATGATAACAGGCCGCGATCCTGAAGATCAGCCAACGCTTCACGCAGGGAAGGCCGCGATACGCCCATCCGTTCGCTGAGTTCCCGTTCCGATGGCAGGCGTTCGCCGGGGCGCAGAATACCACGCAGGATCAATCCTTCGATCTGGCGGATGACGCCATGGGATAGTTTTTCCTGAAGAACGGGTTCAAACGGCATCTGCATACCCCTGCTATTGGTCAGATTATATGACCGATTGCGGAGGTTTCACAACAAAAAAGGGGCCGCCATTGGCGACCCCTTCGTAATCCTGCGAGGCCGGATCAGTTCGGTGTGATGATGATCTCAACCCGGCGGTTCTGCTGACGACCGGCTGCATTGAGGTTGGACGCAACGGGTTGGTTTTCACCAGCGCCAAGCGACCGGATACGTGTGGCGGAAACACCACCGTTGAGCAGCACGGCGGACACAGCCTGCGCGCGGCGCTGCGACAGATCCTGGTTGAACTCAGCCGAACCGGTGTTATCCGTGTGGCCGATCACGTTGACGGTCGTGTTGGGATATTTGTTCAGAGAGTTGGCAACGATCCGCAATTCGCGTTGCGAGACGGCCGAAACTGAAGTGCTGTTGGTGGCGAACAGCAGATCCTGAGACAGGACAACCACAAGGTTGCGCCCGTTGTTGGACACGCCCACATCATTGCGTAACTGGCGGCGCAACTCTTCTGCCTGGCGGTCAAGGTTGTTGCCCACGGCAGCACCCACACCTGCACCAAGCGCGGCCCCGATCAGGGCAGATTGGTTGCGTTCGCGGACGGTGCCATCGTTATTGGCCAACGCGCCGACAACAGCACCGCCAAGTGCGCCAATTGCTGCGCCTTGCTGCGTGTTCTGGTTGGCGTTTGGACCTGTTGGATCACATGCGGCGACCAGCGTCATCGCTGAGGCGGCAAATACGAGTGGGAGTTTTGAAAACATCATTGTCTTTGTTCCATCTGAATGGGTGCGCTGAAAAGCGCGGGTGAATATGTGAGCTTATGCCCATCTTTCAGATGATATCCAATAACGCAGACTCAATTGGCCGGATTTTGCCGGTTTGTGATCACGCGGCTGAAACATCTGCCCGTGCGGATTCCCAGGCCAGCATGGCGCGCTTGACTGGCAATCCCCAGTGGTATCCACCCAGACCGCCGGATTTGCGCAGTGCCCGGTGACAGGGAATCAGCCAGCTGACCGGGTTGCGCCCTACCGCTGTGCCGACGGCGCGCACCGCCTTTGGATTGCCGATGGATTGGGCGATCTCGGAATAGGTGGTGACATGGCCCGATGGGATAGTCAGCAATGCCTCCCATACTTTCAACTGAAAGGGGGCGCCGATCATATGCAGCTTGGTTTCTCCGGTCATTCCAAGGGCGGCTGTCGCCCATGGCCGCAGGAACGTGGGGTCTTCGACGAATTTGGCTTTGGGCCAGCGCGATTTGAGATCGGCCATGGCCGGCTCCGGCCCTGCTTCAGCGGCAAAGGCCAGCCCGCAAATGCCGCGATCCGTGCCCATCACCAGCGCAGGGCCAAAGGGGCTTTCGAACCAGCCCCAGAATATTGTCAGGTCGGCCCCGTCGCGGGCATAGTCGCCGGGGCTCATCGCCTCCCACCGCACGAAAAGGTCGTGCAGGCGGCCCGACCCCGACAGGCCCACTGCATGGGCGGTTTCAAGTGTTGTGAACCGTTCCTTGAGCAGGGATTTCGCATGCGCCAGTGTCAGGTACTGCTGATAGCGCTTGGGCGATACGCCGACCCATGTGGAAAAGAGTCGCTGGAAATGCGCCGGGCTCATGTTCATGTCCGATGCCAGATCGGCCAATGACAGGGGCTGGTCGCCTGCCGCATCGATGGCTTCGATGGCGCGGCGCATGACCTGATAATGATATGTGTCTGTCTGTTCCATACTGTCCAAACTAGGGATGTGGCCTGCGTCTTGCGACCCGGAAATTGCGCATCTTTTGCTTGCTCGTCCCGGTCCCTGCAGGCATATGGGTCGGAATGCCAAAACAGCTTGATTATCACACGATCCGCGAGATCTTTGAACGGTTCCACTACGCCGAGCCTGAACCCAAGGGCGAGCTGGAGTATGTGAATGTCTATACGCTGGTTGTGGCCGTTGCCCTGTCGGCGCAGGCCACCGATGCAGGGGTGAACAAGGCCACGCGCAAGCTGTTCCAGATCGCCGATACGCCGCAAAAGATGCTGGATCTGGGGATTGAAGGCCTGACTGAGCATATCAAGACCATCGGGCTGTTTCGTCAAAAGGCCAAGAACGTCATCAAGATGAGCCAGATTCTGGTCGATGACTATGATGGCGAGGTCCCCAATTCACGCGCTGCCCTGCAATCGCTGCCGGGCGTGGGGCGCAAGACGGCCAATGTGGTGCTGAATATGTGGTGGAAACAGCCCGCGCAGGCGGTCGATACCCATATCTTTCGGTTTGGCAATCGCAGTGGCGTGGCCGTGGGCAAGGATGTTAACGCGGTCGAACGGGCCATCGAGGATCATATTCCCGCCGATTATCAACTTCATGCACACCATTGGATGATATTGCACGGGCGCTATGTCTGTGTGGCGCGCAAACCCAAATGCGCGGCCTGCCTGATCCGCGACCTGTGTCAATTCGAGGACAAGAATTTATGAGCAATTACGATGTGATTGGTATCGGCAACGCGATTGTCGATGTGATCAGCCATGCCGAGGATACGTTTCTTGATCACATGGGGATCGAGAAGGGGATCATGCAGCTGGTCGAACGGGACCGGGCCGAGGTGCTTTATGCGGCAATGCGCGACCGGACCGAAACACCGGGCGGATCCGTGGCCAACACGATTGCGGGGCTTGGCAGCCTTGGCCTGTCGACGGCGTTCATCGGCAAGGTGAAGGATGACGCGCTGGGCCGGTTCTATGCCAAGGGCATGGAAGATGCGGGTACGGCGTTTCCCAACCCGCCAGCACCGGCGGCGGAAGCACCGACATCGCGGTCGATGATCTTTGTCTCACCTGACGGCGAACGGTCGATGAACACCTATCTGGGGGCAGGGGCCGATCTGGGGCAGGGCGACGTGCCGCATGATATGTTCGCGGGCGGCAAGATCCTGTTCCTCGAAGGGTATTTGTTCGACAAGCCCGATGGGAAAACGGCCTTTGCCGAGGCCGCACAGCAGATGAAAACTGTTGGGGGGAAATCAGGCATTACGCTCAGCGATCCGTTTTGCGCGGACAGACATCGCGACGATTTCCAGCGGCTGATTGCCGAAGAGATGGATTTCGTGATTGGCAATATCGATGAATGGACAACGCTTTATCAGACCGATGACCTCAACGCCGCCTTGGATCAGGCGATTGGCCATTGCGAAACGGTGGTCTGCACCTGTTCTGGTGACCCGGTGCTACTGCGGCGCGGTGATGAACGGGTCGAGGTGCCGGTGAAAAAAGTCGTGCCGGTTGATGCGACCGGTGCGGGTGACCAGTTTGCCGCCGGATTCCTCTATGGCTATGCCACAGGACAGTCGCTTGAGATTTGCGGACGGATGGGTGTGACAGCGGCGGCTGAGGTGATCGGCCATGTCGGCCCGCGCCCCAAGGCCGATCTCAAGGCGCTGTTTGCGGCGCAGGGACTGATCTAAGCCAGAGCGTGTCGAGCGCGTCGATGGCGGCAGGGTCGAACCTGTCCTCTTCTTTCCAGTATTTGCCGGAGGGTACGTCATAGCCCAGACGGTCCTCCTCGGTCAGGGCGGCCTGAGCGATACCGCTGTCATAGGCCAATGGCACAGCGCTGGCCGCCGCGTCCGGCGTGCTGCGGGGAAAAACCAGCCGGCTTTGGTCCATTGACAGGTTGACCATGGCACATCCCTGCCGGGCGGCTATCACCATCAGCCGGGCCGATTTCGCCTCAAGCGACCGCAGGGTGACATCCGCGCGCAGCGGGTCGGCGGTGCCTGTGCCGTAGAAATGGGTGTTGGACGTTTGCGCATAAACCATATCGCAGCCCAGCAGGGCGATGACTCTGGGCTTGAGCGCTGCCAGCGCCCAGTAGGACGCGGTAAAGGCCATGGTGCCGCCGGCATAGACAAAGCCGCCATAGTCATTCTGCAGCGGGACGTAGTCCGAGGCGCGGATGATCCTCTGCCCGGCAGACAGATCTTTCGGCTGACGTTCCGGCGGGAAATCATCCGGATGGATCAGATCATCCCAATCCGGGCGGACCGCCCAGGCATTGTTGATCGCCACGATGCGGTCAAAGGGGGCCTTGGGCCAGGATCGGCAATTCACCACGTTGGGGCCACTGCCCAGAATCAGAACGACAGTCACCCCGGTTTTCTCCCTCCAGCTACGCGCTCAGATACTTAATGCAGGCTTGGCGGCTGTCTAGGCGGAAGCGACAAACTTTAATGCCTCCGGCGGGGATATTTACGCTCGGAAGAAGAAGGAATCCACCGCTGTTGTCACCCGAAGGCACAACAGCGGCTTCTTCGTCGGCGGCCATCGGCATCCCTGCCTGTACCGTATGACGATAAGAAGCGGACTCTGCTAATTTTCGGTAAATCTGCTCTTCTTCCGAGCATAAATATCCTCGGGGGTGAGGCCGTAGGCCGAGGGGGCAGACAGCCCCCTTTTGTGGCGGCAAAGCCGCAACTACTGGCCCAGTTTCGCGTGCACCTCGTCCAGGTCAATCTCGCCAATGGGCATCTTGTTGGCGGGGTTTTCGAAATCGTATTTGAAGATCTGGAAATCCTTCTTGTAGATTTCATAGACCAGATGCATCGACAGATCGTCGAAGTAATCCTCGACCGGGTGAGCGCGTTTGGGGCCGTGCCCCTCGCTTTCGTTGAAACGGGGAATGTCGGACAAGGTGATCGGATGCGCGGTTTCGATACCGTTCAAGACATCCTGCATGCCGTCGTTGAACTTTTCCGTCCAGAAAATCTTGTCATAGCGCCCGCCATTCACGATGAACGTGCTGATATGGCCGGACATTGCCGACCAGTGAATGTCGGGTTCCATCGGGCGGCGCCAGCGGATCGTGTCGCGGGCGAACAGAAGGAAGCGCCGGAAGCTTTTGATCTGGTCGAACTCGAAGCCGGTATCAGGATCACCGACCTCGATCCCGTATTTCTGGATCAGCAAGGGCACAAGATTGCCCCGGTAGCGTTTGCCGTTGCGCTGGATGCCGCAGATCTTGTCAAAAAATGACGACAGGATGCGGGTGTAGGGGTTGCGTACACAGGTGAACGCATAGCTTTTGTGGTCTTTGACATTCTGGCTGATCGCCTGCTGGCTGTCTTCCAGCGCCCATTTGTGGATCCCCGATTGTGCGTCGTGAATATCCCCATCAAAGAATGTGCCGTGGTCAGAGTAATACATGATCTGGCCAATGGTTGAGCAGGCGCATTTGGGCACCACGCGGTACACCACGCTTTCGCTTGTCGTCATCCATGTGCCGGGAAAACCCATCTTGATCCACCTTGTGCTCGGCCCTTATGCCACTAAAGAGCAAAGAAACCCTGTATATTCAACGGGTCTTCACGTTATGACAGGTAAAACGCGATGAACCACCGGGACAGAAACACGATCAATGGCCAGAATCGCCTTTATCCTTCTCTGCCACAAGAACCCTGAAGCCATCGTGCAGCAGGCCCAGCAGTTGACGGCTGTTGGTGATTATATCGCGATTCATTTCGATGCTTCGTCTTCGGCGGCTGATTTTGCCACGATCCAGACCGCGCTGGCGGACAACCCGAATGTTGTTTTTGCGAGGAAACGGGTGAAATGCGGTTGGGGTGAATGGAGCCTTGTGCAGGCCACCCTGCATGCAGTCGAGGCGGCGGTGGATGCCTTTCCCCGCGCCAGCCATTTCTACATGGTGTCCGGTGATTGCATGGCGATCAAATCGGCCCAGTATACGCATCAGTTTCTGGACGACCACGATAGCGATTTCATCGAAAGCTATGATTATTTCGACAGCAATTGGATCAAGACCGGCTTCAAGGAAGAGCGGCTGATCTATCGCCATCTGTTCAATGAACGCACCCAGAAATGGCTGTTTTACAAAAGCTTTGAGCTGCAGCGCCAGTTCCGCATCACCCGCAGCGTCCCGGATGATCTGCAGATGATGATTGGCAGCCAATGGTGGTGCCTGCGCCGCCGCACGATTGAGATGATCCTTGAGTTTGCCGCATCCCGCCGCGACGTGATGCGGTTTTTTCGCACCACCTGGATCCCGGATGAGACATTCTTCCAGACTCTGACCCGTCATCTGGTGCCGGGGCGCGAGATCGAGAATCGCACCCTGACATTCCTGATGTTTTCCGATTACGGGATGCCGGTGACATTCTATAACGACCATTACGACCTGCTGCTGGGGCAGGATGCGCTGTTCGCCCGCAAGATCAGTGGCGAGGCACAGGAACTGCGCGACCGGCTGGGCCAGTTATATGCCAGCGAGCAGAAGGATTTCGTGATTTCCAATGAAGGGCGCAACCTGTTTGCCTTTCTGACCGGGCGGGGCCGGATCGGGCGCCGCTATGCCCCGCGGTTCTGGGAAGATGGCGCATCGCTTGGGCGTGACCGCGAGTTGCTGATTGTGGTGTGCAAGAAATGGCATGTAGCGAAACGGCTGGTTGCCGCGATCCGTCATCATACGAATGTGCCGGCCATGGAATATCTGTTCAACGAAGATGACACGCCGCTGCCTGATCTTGGCGGGATCGAAAGCACGTTGGAAAAACGCGCCCGTCACCGCCGTGCCTTGATGCGTCTGCTGTTTGACCATTACGAAAGCGACCGGCTGGTGATCTGTCTGGACACGGCCAATATCGACCTCATGCATGATTTCTTTTCGGACCGGTCGATTACGCGCCTGTTGGAAATCGAATGCAGCTTTGATGATGGCTATCTTGCCGGTCATGCCAGACGGATCGGTCTGGCAGGGCAGGAAACCAGTGATGAGACTATGGCCCGTCTGCTGCCCACGATCCGCCATGATATGATCTATCAGCGTGACGCGATCCGTGATGCGAATTTCCCCAACACGACCCGCATGCGCGAACGCGCCAGCACGGATGAAAATGCCGCCGCCCTGGCCCAGTTTCTGAGCGTGAATGGTGATACCGCCCGCACGCTGGCCGAAACACCTTATCTTTTTGTTGATTGAGGATCCCGATGGAATACGACTACGACGATCAGAATATCTTTGCCAAGATCCTGCGCGGTGAAATCCCGAACAAGACGGTGTACGAAAACGATCACGCGCTGGCCTTTCACGATATTCAGCCGCAGGCGCCGGTGCATGTGCTGATCATCCCCAAGGGCCCTTATGTAAGCCTCGATCATTTCGCCCGCGATGCATCACCCGACGAACAGGCCGGGTTCATGCAGGCCGTGGCCGAGGTGTGCCGGTTGACGAATGTGGATGATGGTTTCCGGGCCATCAGCAACACCCGCACCCATGGGGTGCAGGATGTGCCGCATTATCACATGCATATCATCGGTGGGCGGCAACTGGGGCGGATGTTGCAGGATTGATCAAAATTCCAGAATTTTGATCATGCCTCCGGCGGGAGTATTTGAGGAAGAAAGAAGATCATGCGCGGCGCGATGTCAGCGACAGGAATACATCTTCCAGATCAGCCTCTTGCGTTTTGACGTCCTTGATCGTGATACCTGCGTTTCGCACGATATTCAGCACCACGTCAGCCGGGGTGCTGGTGCTTTGATAGGTGAAGGTCAGCGTGCCGTTGTCGTGCCTTTGGCCTGTGATCGTGTCGGGCAGGTCCGGCAGATCAGCGGCCGTTTCCGGTGTGATCACCAGTGTCTTGCTGTCCAGCCGTCCCAGCAGGTTCGCCGTACTGTCGCGGATGATCACCTCACCATGGTTGATGATGGCGATGTCGTCGCACATCGCTTCGGCCTCTTCCAAATAATGGGTGGTCAGGATGATCGTCATCCCTTCATCATTCAGCTTGCGCACGTTCTGCCAGAGCATGTTGCGCAACTCGATATCGACCCCGGCGGTGGGTTCGTCGAGCACGAGGATTTGTGGCGAGTGGACCAGTGCCTTGCCCAACAGGAGCCTGCGCCGCATCCCCCCGGAGAGTGATCGCGCATAGGCGTCGGCCTTGTCGGTCAGCCCGATCAGGTCGAGGATTTCGGCTGTCTTGCGCTGCGCCTTGGGCACACCGTAAAGCCCGGCCTGCACATCCAGCGATCCGGCGGGGGTAAAGAACGGGTCCAGATGCGGCTCCTGCGGCATGATCCCGATGGCGGCGCGTGACTGGCGCGGGTTCTTGTCCTGATCGAACCCCCAGATTTTCACCGATCCGGCGGATTTGACGACCAGCCCGGCCAGAATATTGATCAGCGTCGATTTGCCTGCCCCGTTCGGCCCAAGAAGGCCAAAGATGGATCCGCGCGGGATGTTCAGGTCAATGCCCTTCAACGCCTCCTTGGCCGGGCTGCGGCCGGTGGCGGCGTAGGTCTTTTTCAGGCCTGAAATTTCTATGGCATTGTCTGTCATGCTGGTCTTTTCCCTTGGCCGCGGCTGCGGTATGTATCACCCGATCTAAGGCGGGCGGTGCCCCGCGGCAACCAGACAGGACGTTTCATGACAACTCCCGCCCCGGAAATCCGTATCGTGCATGACTGGCGTGTCGCCTGTGACGGGGGCGAGGGCGCGCTGGGCCATCCCCGCGTCTGGCTGCAGATCCCGCAGGAGCATGGCTGGGTCGAATGCCCTTATTGCGATGCAAAGCTGATCCACAAGGAATTTGAGGGTAAGGTTTAGGGGCTCCGGCCCTAGCTCATCGGGATTGGGCCGCTGGTGCAGGGAAGGGCGGGGCCGACGGCGCCGTCTTTGGTCAGGAAGGCCAGGACATTGGTGCCCGACCAGACCTGGATGTTGCGCCCGCGCGTATCCGTGCCGCGCCCGATGACCGTGCCGGTTTCGTTGTCCTGCGTGTGATAAAGGACGCGGATATCGGTGCCGTCTTCGCAGGTCATCTTGGCAATGCCGGCGCCCATGGGGCCATCGGACGTCCATGTGCCTTCGCAAGTGACCCCGTCCGATATCTGACCGGTGACCGCACCTTCGTTCCAGCCGCGTGCTTGCCCGTCGAAATAGAGGCCCTGATCGCCGACACAGGCTACCGTTCGCACGCAGTTTTCGGCGCTGTAGGGGATGTTTTTGCAGGTGGTGTCCGCATTGGCACCCCACGGAAGGGTGATGCAGATGGTCACTGGAAGGATGAGGCGGATCATGGCAAAACCTAAATCAAGCAAATCAGGGGTGACACTATGACAACGAAATTTGGCAAAGGCTGTCATCTGCATCTGATTGATGGTTCAGCCTTTATCTTTCGTGCCTATCATGCGCTTCCGCCGCTGACACGCAAGTCTGACGGGCTGCCGGTGGGGGCTGTCAGCGGTTTCGTGAATATGTTGCAGCGCTATGTCGATGGCAATACCGGTGACGATGCGGCGACCCATGTGGCGGTGATTTTTGACAAGGGCAGTCATACATTTCGCAATGACATGTATGATCAGTACAAGGCGAACCGGGACGAGATGCCGGAAGATCTGCGCCCGCAGATCCCGCTGACCCGCACCGCGACCAAGGCCTTCAACATTGCCTGCGAGGAAATGGAGGGGTTCGAGGCGGATGATATTATCGCGACCCTGTCGCATCAGGCGCGCAATGCGGGCGGGCGTGTGACGATTGTGTCGTCTGACAAGGACCTGATGCAACTGGTCGGTGACGGGGTCGAGATGCTGGACCCGATGAAGAGCAAGCGGATCGATCGTGACGGTGTGCTAGAAAAATTCGGGGTGGGGCCGGAACGGGTGGTGGATGTGCAGGCGCTGGCCGGTGACAGCGTGGATAACGTGCCGGGGGCGCCGGGCATCGGGATCAAGACCGCGGCGTTGCTGATCAATGAATATGGCGATCTGGAGAGCCTGCTGGACCGCGCAGAAGAGATCAAACAGCCCAAGCGCCGCCAGACGCTGATCGACAACCGCGCACAGATCGAGCTGTCCAAGAAACTGGTGCAGCTGGATTGCGACATGACGCTGGAATTCAGCCTTGATGATCTGGAGGTGAAAGAACCGGACGCCGATGTGCTGATGGGTTTTCTGGCCGAGATGGAGTTTCGGACGGTCACCAAACGGATTGCCGACAAGCTGGGGGTTGAGCCGCCAGTGATCGAGGTCAAGTCGGCCCCGTCCGAGGATGTCGCGGCACCGGAGGTCGTGGATTTTGATCCTGACGCCTATGAATGCGTCCGTGACGAGGCCGCGCTGCAGGGTTGGATCGACCGTATTCGGGAACGGGGCTATGTGGCTGTTGACACCGAAACGACCGGTCTGAATGAAATGATCGCCGATCTGGTTGGCATTTCCTTATCCGTCGATGCCGGTAAGGCCTGCTACATCCCGCTGACGCATAAGGCTGCATCGTCCGATGATTTGTTCGGGTCCGATGACGTTGCCGAAGGGCAGATGGATTTTGAAAAGTGTCTGGCGCTGCTCAAGCCGGTGCTTGAGGATGATACGATCCTCAAGATCGGGCAGAATATGAAATACGATGCCAAGATCTTTGCCCGTCTTGGCATCACAGTGGCCCCCATCGATGACACCATGCTGATGTCCTATGCGATGCATGCGGGCGAACATAATCACGGCATGGACACGTTGGCGGAACGCTATCTGGGCCATACGCCGATCCCGATCAAGCCGCTGTTGGGCACAGGAAAATCCGCGATCACCTTTGACCGCGTGCCGATAGACGATGCGGTGAAATATGCGGCTGAGGATGCCGATATCACCCTGCGCCTGTGGCAGCAGTTCAAGCCGCAACTGCATGTCAAACGGGTCACCACAGTTTATGAAACGCTGGAACGTCCGCTGGTGCCGGTGCTGGCGCAGATGGAAATGCACGGGATCAAGGTGGATCGCGATACGCTGTCGCGGATGTCGAATGCCTTTGCCCAGAAGATGGCCGGGCTGGAGGATGAAATCCAGCAGATGGCCGGGCGTCCGTTCAATGTGGGCTCACCCAAGCAACTGGGCGAGATCATGTTTGATGAAATGGGGCTGACATTGCCGGATGGGAAAACGCCGTCCAAAGGCAAGACCGGGGCCTATTCCACCGGTGCTGACGTTCTGGAGGATCTTGCCACAATCCACGATTTACCACGGCGCATTCTGGACTGGCGGCAATTGAGCAAGCTCAAATCGACCTATACCGATGCACTGCAGGAACATATCAACGCCGAAACAGGGCGGGTGCACACGTCCTATTCCATTGCCGGGGCCAATACCGGGCGGCTCGCCTCGACCGATCCGAACCTTCAGAATATTCCGGTGCGCACCGAAGAGGGGCGGCGTATCCGCGAGGCGTTTGTCGCAGAGCCGGGCAAGGTGATCGTCAGTCTGGATTACAGCCAGATCGAGCTGCGGATTCTGGCGCATATTGCGGGTATTGATGCGCTGAAGCAGGCGTTTCTGGATGGGATCGACATTCATGCTATGACCGCGTCGGAAATGTTCGATGTTCCGCTGGAGGACATGACGCCGGAAATCAGACGGCAGGCGAAGGCGATCAATTTCGGGGTGATCTATGGCATCTCGGGCTTTGGTCTGGCGCGCAACCTGCGCATCCCCAGAGGCGAGGCGCAGGGGTTCATCGACCGCTATTTCGAACGCTTCCCGGGCATCAGCAAATACATGGACGACACGATCGCCTTTGCCAAAGAGACAGGTTACGTCCAGACGCTGTTTGGCCGTAGAATCAACACACCGGAAATCAACGCAAAGGGACCACATGCCGGTTTTGCCAAACGTGCTGCCATCAACGCGCCTATTCAGGGCACGGCGGCGGATGTGATCCGGCGTGCGATGATCAGGATGCCTGCTGCCATAGCAGACCTGCCTGCAAAGATGCTTTTGCAGGTACATGACGAATTGTTGTTCGAAGTTGAGGCCGGTGCGACAGACGCGCTCATTGATGCGGCGCGGCAAGTCATGGAAAATGCCAGCGACCCGGCTGTGAAGCTGGATGTGAAGCTCGCTGTCGACGCGGGACAAGGATCGAACTGGGCCGAGGCCCATTAAAGGGGGAAAGAATGCGCTATTTGACGGTTGTTATGGGTCTTGCCTTGGCAGGTCCCGGTGCGGCGCAGGGTGGTACTTTCCTGTCAGCAGACGGTAGCGAGTTTGAGTTCGAAAAAAACCGCCATGGTGCTGTGCTGACATCTGTTGAACCGCAGTCGCAATCCGTCTTTGCGGGTGCTGGTGCTACCCCGCGATTTAGGCCGGGCGAAGTGTTGTATCTGGGACGGTCCTGTGACGCATTCACCCGCCAATTCGGGGATGGCACATGGAACGCGACAGAGGATGGGGTGCTGGTGGAATTCGGCCCTGTTCGGCTCGCGTTTCCGGGTCAGGACATGGATATCACATCCGGCGATCGCTGCCGGATGTGACGTTGCCGCCGGTAAGATGGGTTCAAACCCATCTTACGATGTGGCGTCTCTTAGTTTACGGATTTGGCTTCGACCAAGTTGGCATCGGTCTTGCCGGATGACGCGATTTCGATGCGGCGTGGCTTGAGTGCTTCTGGAACTTCGCGCACCAGATCAATATGCAGCATGCCGTTTTCGTGGCTCGCGCCGGTGACGCGCACATGATCTGCCAGATGGAACCGGCGTTCAAAGGCCCGCGTGGCGATGCCCCGGTGCAAATATGTCCGTTCGGCGTTGTCTTCGGCTTTGCGCGCGGTCACATGCAGTGAGCGGTCCTTTACTTCGATGGCAAGGTCATCTTCGGAAAAGCCGGCGACGGCAATCGAAATGCGCCAAGCGTCATCTGAAGTTTTCTCGATGTTGTAAGGAGGATAGCTGTTCTGGCCGACATCGCTGGCAAGCGCGCGATCCATCAGATCGGCAATCTGGTCGAAACCAACGGTGGCACGGTACAGTGGGGTGAGATCAAAACTACGCATAGTGGTCATCCTTTATGAAGCGATAACAGTGGTTTGGCCTTCCCGTCACGGGACAGGCAGTTTGCATCGGACCCCATCATTGGCGATCCGACAGCATATATTTGGGAAAGGGAAAGACGGGTTTCAAGACCCTTCAAAGAGCCGTCGTTCAGTTTGAGCGCACGAACTTTGCGCCAGTGTCATTGCGTTCGCCGAAACCCATCAGTCGCTGTGTGCCGCCGGGTCTGGCCGGACCAAACGCCGCAAAATGCGCAAGCAGTTCTGACAACGGGCCGTTCAGGGATGTGCCAAGTGACACCTTTTCTCCATCCACTTGCGCCATGGCCGAAATGACCGAGGCGATCCGCGTTTCACCATTCTGCATGATGAAAACGGGCGAACCGCTGGAGCCATATTCCACATCGCATGTCATGACGATCACGCCGGTTTGCCGGCCCAGCACGCTGCAGACCTCCTGCAGGCTGGCGGCCCCCTCACGTCCGCGCCCATAGGACACCACGCCGACCTGATCCCCCGTCAGGGGGCGGGGCGCAATCAGATAGGGCCGGATGCGTGTTGACCGGATCGGTTGGGCCAGTTCCAGCACGGCGATATCAAGGGCTACCTCTGCCGGGTCAGCGCCTTGGTCACCGTCGTGATTGTAGTCGGGATGGGCAAAGGCGCGCGCAATGCGCCGGGTCGCGGCAGCCCGCCCATCGCGCAAGCCTGCCCGGAATTCGAACCTTTCAGGTGAAATCAGGGACCCGTCAGTATCATAAAGGCAATGCGCTGCGGTCAGAATCAGCCGATCGCGGATCAGGGCGGCGGTGCAAAACCCCTTATCGCGGATATCCAGCCGACCGACGCCTTCCCAGCCCTGGCTGTCCTGACGGGTTTGCAGTGTGACAAGCTCTGCGTCTTGCGCCTGAAGTCCACCGGCAGAGGCCAGTAAAAGAACAACCGAAAAGAAGAGGTGCCGCATCGTTTTATCCCGTTGGTTGATACGAGCATGAGAGAGAGTTACGGCAGGATTATGGCGTCATTTTAGCATTGGCACCTGTGGATGCTGTTTGCCTTCAGCGGTCAGCGCAGGCGGCTGCGGACCGCCCGTGGCCCAGTCGAGTAATTCGACCGTATGGACAATCGGCACATCCGTACCGCCGCCGATCTGCATCATGCAGCCGATATTCCCAGCCGCGATGATATCAGGTGTCAAAGCCTCCAATGTCTGTACCTTGCGATCCTTGAGCTGCTTGGAAATCTCGGGCTGCATCAGGTTATACGTGCCGGCGGAACCGCAGCACAAATGGCTGTCGGCGGGTTCGAGCACGGTGAACCCGGCCTTCTTCAGCAAATCCTTTGGATAGGTCTTGATCTGTTGCCCGTGCTGTAGCGAGCAGGCAGCGTGATAGGCGACCTTGAGTGTTCCATCGCCTGTATGCGTTGGTTGCGATGGTGTGGTGTCTGCATCCGTGCCAGCGATAGCGGTCTTTGCGACATTGGGCTGTAACTGTGGTGCGTCGTCCGGCAGAAGATCAATCAATACTTCGCTGACATCTTTTGCGATGGCCGATATCCGCGCCGCATCATCGGCAAGCGGGTCATTGCGGAACATATGCCCATAATCCTTGACCGTCGTGCCGCAGCCGGAAGTGTTGATGACAATGGCATCCAGCCCGTCACCATCCATCTCGCGCGCCCATGCCTTGATATTTCTGGCTGCCGTCGCGTGGCTTTCATCTTCCTTGCCCATGTGGTGGGTCAGGGCGCCGCAGCAACCGGCACCTTCGGCGACGACCACTTCGGCCCCCAGACGGGTTAAAAGCCGGATCGTCGCATCGTTGATGTCCGTGTTCAGCGCCTTCTGCGCGCAGCCGGTCATCAGCGCGACACGCATCTTCTTGTCCTGCGCCGGGAAGGTCTGTGGGTCGTCATTGCGGCTGACCGGTGGGATCGTCTTGGGGGCCATTTCCAGCATTGCACGTAGGCGCGCGTCAGGCATCAGTCGTGCAAAGGGCCGTCCGATCTTAGCGCCCAGCAGCGCCACGCGGAACCGCATTGGATAGGGCAGAATACGCGCCAGCAGCCAGCGCAGGGCGCGGTCGGACAATGGGCGGTCATAGTTTTTCTCGATATAGGCGCGGGCGTGATCGACGAGATGCATATAGTGCACACCCGACGGGCAGGTTGTCATACAGGCAAGGCAGGACAAACAGCGGTCGATATGCTTGACCGTTTTCTCGTCCGGCTGACGCTCGTTTTCCAGCATGTCCTTGATCAGGTAGATGCGGCCGCGCGGGCTGTCCAATTCATCGCCCAGCACCTGATAGGTGGGGCAGGTGGCGGTGCAAAACCCGCAATGCACGCAGGACCGCAGAATCTCGTTCGAGCGGGCGATGCCGGGGTCCTTGAGTTGTTCGGGCGTGAAAGTGGTTTGCATCGGTAACGTCCTAGAGGAAATAGGCCAAGGTGAAGTAGACACATGCAGCGCCGAGGATAACGATGGCGGCAAGCGGCAGGATGGGGCGGGATTGCGCGGTGTCGGCAGACCCGCCACTGCGGCGGATTTGGGTCAGGCAGGTCAGCCCAAAAAGCGCTGTGATGATCAGAAGCGCCATCAGGTCAAAGCCGCGGAACATGCTGCCTTGCGGGTCGCCGCTGGGATTGTTCCATGCGAAATAGGAACCCCAGAGAAACAAGAGCCCGACAAAAAGAAGGCCCAGAACTAGCCGTGCCTGTTTGCGCAGCGTCGGGCCGCGAAACAAGAGCAGCAGACAGCCCGCGATGAGCAGCAGATACATCATCAGGCGGCAACAGCAGGCTTTGCCTGCATCAGGCCCGGGTTAAGGATGCCGCGCGGATCGAATTTTTCCCGCAAGCCTGCGGTGATGGCGGCCAACGGTGCGGGTTCGGGATGGAACGTCGGTGTGTTGACCTTGCCCCGGATCAGTGTCGCGTGGCCGTCGAACGGCCCGAGCTTGCCGCGCAAATCGGTGCCGTCCGGCATCAGCGCCCAGATTAACCCGCCGCCCCAGTCATATTGCACGGCGTTTGCGCCCAGCCCGGCGGTGAGTGCTGCGGCCTCAGACGGTTTGGCAGAGATGCGCCAGACATCGCCCGGCTGATCCGCGAAGGCGGTCACATCGCGGACCCACGCCCAGCCCTTTTTGCTGCCATATCCATCGTCTGTATCGCCGATCTGAATGCTGGTTTCACCAAAGGAACGCAACAGATCGCGCAGCTTGTCAGCCCGATAAGTCACTGATTTTTCGAAACCTTCGATGCGGATCATGGTGACGGGATCGCCATGCATGCTTTTGGGGAAATGGGCCACCCCTGTCGCCTCGAACGGGGAGCCGAGGGCGGCGGACATTGCCCTTATCGCAGTGGCATCGTCCAGCCCATGCAACAGAACGCAGCCTGTTGTTTCCACATCCGGCAACACCTTCAGCGAAACCTCCGTCAGCACCCCCATCGTGCCATAGGAGCCGCACATCAGCTTGACCAGATCGTAGCCGGTGACGTTTTTCATCACGCGCCCGCCATTCTTGATGATCGTGCCGGACCCGTCGACGAACCGGACCCCCAGCGCGAAGTCGCGACAGGCCCCCACGGCAATCCGGCGAGGCCCTGACACGTTGGCCGCAACGACGCCACCAATCGTTGGTTCGCCCTTCGTGCCCAGCAGGCCGCGATGATCCATTGGTTCGAATGCGAGGCGTTGATTTTCTTTGGCTAGTTCCGCTTCGATTTCTGCCACAGGCGTGCCTGCCTTAGCCACGATGGTCAGCGCGCCGGGTTCATAAAGGGTGATGCCCGACATCTTAGAGGTGCTGAGCCCCGTGCCTTGCGTCTGACCGATAGGTCGCGTGCCGCCGCCGGTAATGTGCAAGGGGCCGTTCGTGCCTGCGATGATCTCCGCAAGCTCGGCTTCTGATTGTGGTGTCATGTCAGTTCCTTAGGCAGCGCGGCGCGATTGCGAGGTTGCGAGCGGAAAGACCTTGGCGGCGTTCAGCAGCCATGCGGGATCAAACACGTCTTTCACGGCCATCTGTGCCTCTAGATCCTGCGGATCGAACTGCACATTCATCAGGTCGCGCTTTTCGATGCCGACACCATGTTCGCCGGTCAGGCAGCCGCCGACCTCAACACAGAGTTTCAGGATTTCGGCGCCGAATTCTTCGCAGAGTTCCAGATCGCCGGGCTTGTTGGCATCAAACAGGATCAGCGGGTGCATGTTGCCGTCGCCCGCGTGAAACACGTTGCCCACATCAAGGCCAAATTCCTTGGACATCTCGCCAATTCGTTTCAGCACGAAGGGCAGGGACGACACCGGGATCGTGCCGTCGAGGCACATGTAGTCATTGATCTGGCCCATCGCGCCAAAGGCGGATTTGCGGCCCAGCCAGATGCGCCCGGCCTCGTCCGCGTCCTTGGCCTGCCGCAGTTCCACCGGATTGTGGCTGGCGGCGATTTTCATGATCAGGTCAAGCTGATAGTCGATTTCGTCGCCGGACCCTTCGACCTCCACGATCAACAGCGCCTCGCACATGGGATAGCCTGCCTTGGCGAAGGCTTCTGTCGCCTCAATGCACGGGCGATCCATGAACTCGATGGCGACGGGCAGAACGCCCGCCTTGATGATGTCGGTCACGACCTGACCGGCCACTTCGGAACTGTCATAGCCCATCAGCACGGGCCGCGCGCCTTCGGGTTTGTGCAGGATGCGCAATGTTGCCTCTGTCACCACGCCCAACTGCCCTTCGGACCCGCAGATCAGGCCCAGCAGGTCCAGCCCGCCCGCGTCCAGATGCGCGCCGCCGATTTCGACCACGGTGCCGTCCATCATCACCATGGTCACGCCCATCAGGTTGTTGGTGGTCACCCCGTATTTCAGGCAATGCGCCCCGCCGGAATTCATCGCGATGTTGCCGGCGATGGCGCAGGCCAACTGGCTTGACGGGTCGGGGGCGTAGAAGAAACCGTTCTGTTCGACGGCCCCGGTGACCGACAGGTTGGTGCGCCCGGTCTGTACGCGGATATAGCGGTCGTCGTAATTGGTTTCGATCACGGCGTTCATTTTGGCGACGCCAAGGATGACCGAGTCTGCCGTGGGCAGCGCCCCACCGGCGAGCGAGGTGCCGGACCCGCGGGGCACAACGGGCACGCCCATCTCATGGCAGATTTTCAGAACCGCAGCGACTTCTTCGGTATTGGCTGGCAGCACGGCGCAGAGGGGCGGGCATTTATAGGCGGTCAGGGCGTCGCATTCATAGGCGCGGGTTTCCGAGACATCGGAAATCACAGCGTCGCGCGGCAGCACGGCACGCAGCCGTTCGACGATCTTGTCCTTGCGCGACAGGACGCTGGCGCTGGGGGCTGGCATTTCCATCGGTCGACTCCCTGATCCGTATGATTGGTAAAAATATATTACCAATTTCAAGATATGGCAAGTCTGAACTCTAAAGGCTACACAATGGCTTATGCGATTGGTGGATCATATGGCCCTGCTGACGCCGCTGGACTGGTGTGCTGCGGGCCTGATTATTCTGTCTTGGTTTACAATTGGTTGGTGGATCGAGCATCCGGGGGCCAAGCACCCCTCCGTGACCGTACTCATGGGGGAACGCAGGCGTGAATGGATGCGCGTCTTTGTCACCCGCGACCCCCGTATTTTCGACAGTCAGATTCTGGCCAGCCTGCGACAGGGGACATCGTTTTTTGCGTCGACCTGCCTGTTGGCCATCGGCGGTGTTCTGGCGTTGGTGGGTAACACGGCACCGCTGCAGGGGGTTGCCGCCGAAGTATCCGAAATGCCGGTCCCGGTGTTGATCTGGCAGTTAAAGCTCGGCTTGGTGGCTCTGTTTCTAACCAATGCTTTCCTCAAATTCGTCTGGGCAAACCGGGTCTTTGGCTATTGTGCGGTGATCATGGCGTCGGTCCCGAATGATCCAGGCGATCCAAAGGCTTATCCGCGCGCGGCACAGGCGGCAGAGTTAAATATCCGGGCCGCCATCAATTTCAATCGCGGATTGCGGAGCATGTATTTCGCGCTTGGGGCGCTGGCCTGGTTGCTGGGAGGCTGGGCATTGATCGCGGCGACCGTCATTGTGGTCTGGATCGTCTGGTCACGCGAATTTGCATCGATCCCGCGCCGCATTCTGATAGAGGAAGACGTATGAAATACGCTGTTATTCTTGGTCTGATCGCTGGCCCCGCCTTTGCCGATGGACCCGTGATCGAAGACGTGACCATTAATGGTGATCGGGTCAATGTGACCTTGTCGCATCCGGATACCGGATGGGACCATTACGCCGATGGCTGGGAGGTGCTGGATGCCGATGGCAACAGCCTTGGGTTTCGCGAACTTTTCCACCCGCATGTTGAAGAACAGCCCTTTACCCGGTCGCTGGGTGGCGTGCAGATCCCCGATGGGGCCACATCAGTCTTTGTCCGTGCCCGCTGCAATGTCGATGGGTGGTCGGATGACCTTTATGAGGTCAAGCTGACGGAATAGGCCGGTTTTTCCTTTCAGCTCAAACCCATGAAGGCTGACAGGACCGATTTCCAGTTCGTCGCACCCAGTGTGAAATCGACCAGAATTGGTGCCAACAGAAAGATGTTGCGAAAGGTGAACTTGCGCCAGAGGTTGCGATCGATGGGCCATGTCGGCATCGCCTCCACCTCTTGATGGCGCTTGGTCAGCAGGGTCAGCACAGCCTCAATTTCGCTTTGCCGGTCGATATTGGCGCTGTCGAGAAAGGCCGCGCGCTGGGCGGAGTTCTGGCGGAATTCCTCATCCAGTTTGCGCCGCCATTCGCGTTTTTGTCGCATCATTTCAATATGAAAGCTGCCGAGCGGCAGAAAGACGGCCAGCGTCTGGACGATGATCGCAATGATCAAAAGCGCCAGATAGGGCAGGTACCAATGGGCGTAATTGTCCCAAAGTGGCAATATCCAGATCCAGATAGCCAGAAACGCAGCGGGTATCGTGGCAAAGGTCGCCTGATAGAAAAAGAAGCTGCCGACCGGCCTGAGGCCTGCCGTGCCGTCGGCGTGCCACGGATCAAGATGCAAGGCCACATCGCTAGTCTGGATCCGGCGGCCCAGGCGGCCGAAACAGGCCATTTCACCGATGTAACCCCCTGCGATGAAACCAAGAATGATCTGAACAAGCGCCAGCGGCACTTGCATCGGTTGCTGGTTTGCCCACAGCACAAACGCCCAGGCAAGCGCCATGGCGGCTGCCGTCAGTAGCGCGCCGCGCAAGGCCCAGCGTTTGGCTTCCGCCGCAAAACTGGCCTGAAACCCGTCTTCCGACATGGCACCGGGCTGCAGCACGCCTCGGTCAAACAGGCGGGCGATGCAGCGGTGAAATTTGGGTTTGATACTGTCAACAAAGGCGATGGACAGGGCAAAAACCATGAGGCCCGACAATAGCATCCAATCCCAGTGCCAGAGGTTTTCAGGCCTGCTTAAGTATCCGGGATCATAGGTGTTTTCCGCATCTATGCGATTGCAGGCCGGGTCAGGCGAAGGCAGATAGCAGGTGGGATTGTTGGCAATGAATTCCGAAATCGCGACGGCAAGAATGGCGAGCCATGTCAGGCCCACGATGATCCGGTTGGCCCGGGGGCTAAGCGGTGCGAATTGGGACAGACATCCCTGTCCGCCGGTATTCAATGCCATCTGCTGCCTCGGTAAAAATTGAGGGCCGTCATGTAATATGCTGATCTTAGGCCAGAGGCGGCGAAAAAGCCATGTCAGGCAATCCTGACCCTGGCGGCTTGGGGCGGGCGTGAACAAATGGATCGCGCAACGCGCGGTGGGGTTTGCAACGCGGGGCGTTCGGTGGGGGCGCATGATTCGCGGGAACGTCAGTTAATACAGGGGTTCTGGCGATTTCGTCCTGTCGGCATCGCGTCGGATTTGCGTCGGCAAAGCGTCGGACCTCTTGGCGCGGATTTCCATGATTAACTAAGCGGACGGGCCAAATCTTACCGTCGCATTAAGGTTTGGCACCCGATCCGACAGCGCGCCAATCACCCATTCTTGCCCATATTGTTGCCGTATTCATCCGCAACATGCGCGGCAAGGATCAGTTTGAGGTGCAGATCATGGCCAGCACAGAACAGAACGAAGATTGCGTGTCCAAAAAACCCTGGAGCGAGGTGCTGAGCCGGTCGTTGAAGCTGTTTACCTTCAATGCCGCGCGTGAAGGTGGCAAGTCATTCGGGCGTGTCGTTTTCTACGTCATCCTCGGGATCATCGTGCTGATCGTGGCGACCTATATCATCGACAGTATCACCGGCTGGTTCAGTAGCTGGTTTGATTTCTGGCCGTTCAACCGAGGCGAAGAGGTTGTCGTCGTGGAAGAGAAGCGCAGCTGGTGGCCGTGGGGCGGCGAGGCGGCGGCGGAGCCCGCGCCGGTGGTGGAGCCAGAAGAAGAGACGCGCTGGTACTGCAAATGGAACCCGATCTGCTGAGTAGTGGGTTTTTGGTTGCAGGTCTGGTTTGCGGACAAAACCGACATTTTCCCGTGCAGCATTTGCGGCGTCGCTTGCTTGGCAGCGCAGCATAGTCACCTGACCGGCTTGTCATCGCAGCAATGGCGTGCGCCCAAAGATTCAGACAGCTCTTTGGTCTGACCACCCTTCGATCCGATAGAGGCTTGGTCGTCGGCCGATGAAATGCTGCAGGCCCAAGGGTATGCTTTTCGGAACGTCCCTCAGGGCGCCGTGAAACACCGACCATCTTCTGGGGTCACGCTTGGCGCGGTAAAAGAGGCTGCTTCCACAGGTTCCGCAGAAGCCGCGCTCGACAGGGGGCGAGCTGTTGAACCAGCGCAATGCCGTTTCACCCGATGTGAGGGTGACGATTGTAAGGTCGATGCCGATGGCCGACGCCCCGTGCCAGCGACGGCAGTCGTCGCAGTGACAGACCTCGAAACGTGACGGAGTGGGCACAGTGAAATGGATGGTGCCACAGAGGCAGCGTCCCGATAGCGTTGTCATTCTCTGTATCCTCGCAAGGTTGATCAGGGGCGGACGGCGATGTCGCCGCTGATGACGACAGTCGGTGCGACGCTATCTTCAAAACCGTCCATCCCGACGACATGTCGGTCAACTGCCGCATCCACAGCGTAGACGAGCGGCACGAATGGATCCGGCTCCCGGATCATGACGACCAGCGGCACGTCGACGCCTTTCAGGGTCAAGGTTCCGGTGGCACGGTGGATGCCACCGGAGACGGCGACGATGTCATCGGACTGGAATGTCGCCTGCGGATAGGTGCCGCTGTCAAGCCAACCCGCGCCGTGCATGATCGCATCCAGCAGCGGGTCGCCTGTCGTGGCTGATGCCGTCTCCACGGCGACCGCAACGGTTCGTGCATCGAGATCGACGTCCACGGACCAACTTTTGAACGACCCTGAGACGCTGCGCGAACCGACCAGAACCTTGAAGCCTAATGTGCTCTGCTCCTGAACGACATCGAGAGCGAGAACTGGAGCGGCAAGACTGCAGGCAAGAAGTATCTTAATAAGGCGCAAAACACTCCTCCTTTCGATGACGTGCACGAGGGCCGGAACACAGGCCCTCGTGCGTGCGGTTTACATCTCGACGTAGGTGCCGCCGTGAATATTGGCAAAGTTCCGGAAGTCGACGGCCAGCGCCTCACCCACGGCGGCCGCAGCGTTGCCGCCCATATCCTGCGCCTCGTCGAAGTAGATGCGCGCGGTGATCAACGTGCCGTCGGCACCCTTGTCCTCCAGTGTCCAGATGACGAAGAAGTCCTTGATCGGCAGGGGCACCGTGCTGCGCTCCATGTCGAGATCGTAGGCAATCATGCGGTTCTGCTCGACCGCGAAGATGCGTTCGTAAGCAGTGCCCGCACCGCCGACGAAATCGCAACGGCGCACCGAACCCGTGCCGAGCTCGCCCGGTGTCTCGGATGCCGAATGGTCCCAGGTCAGCTCTTCGATCTGAAGCGACCAGTCCGCATTGCCCGAGTGGACCAGCGGGAACGCTTCTTCGGGTGTCATGGGCAGCAGGAGCATCTGAACCGATTGTAGCGGCGCGTTGATATATGCGCCAAGGTAACCGCTGTCGTAGGTGTAGTCGGTGAGTTCATCGGTCGACGTGACCGATGGCATCGTGCCGTAGGTGGTGGTCCGTTCGGCTTCGATGTTGGGCATTTGCTGTGCATTTGCCGCTGTGGCGACAGTCAGTGCCAGGGCAAGAGTGAATACATGTTTCATGGTCTTCTCCGTTCAGGTTTGAGGGTGGGGAAGCGCGGCCCATCGGGCCGCACCAATCAGGCCATTGCCTGGCGTGCTGCGATCGCCTTTTGGGACGCGTCGGCCTTTATCTTGCGGGGTGACGGGCGGCCTGTTTCGGCGTAGACCTTCAGATCGTCGATGGTTTCGGTCAGTGCCTTTTTAAACTGCATCTTCATCATCCAACCCATGAGGATGTTCATGGGAAAGGCGATGTCGGCACGCAGTGTCATGCTGGCCTTGGTGCCGTTGCCGCTGGGTGTCAGTGTCCAGGTGTTGCGCAGACCTTTCATGAAGCCCGGCATCTTTGCGCCGGTGGCTGAGTAGGACACCACGTGGCGGGCCTCGTCATAGGCCTCGATCGTTTCGGTGAAGGGGCCAAGAGAGGTTTCGCAGATGCGGCCTGCGGCCGGTGCGTGCGCGACCTTCGGTGTACCGGGCCGTGCCCCGGAGATATAGACCGAACTGGCCCAGTCGCCCGCGGAGGTGTAGTTCGGGCCGACGATGTCCCAGACCTGTTCGAGCGGTGCATCGATTTGTTTCGAGATGGTCAGTTCCATGGTTCAGCCCACCACCTGACCGCCCATCGCGTAGCCGCCTTCGGCGGTTTCTTCGATGTGGACGTTGATGAATTGCTTGATGTCGCCCTTGTCGGACGTGGCGGCTACATCGTTGAGCCCGTCAGTGAGCCTAGCGACGATCTGAGCCTTTTCGTCCTTGGACCAGGCGGACTGGGGGACGGTGACGCGAATGGTTGGCATGCCGTTTTCCTTGGTTGATTTCGGATGTCGACAGGGTGCGCCTGTATCGGTAGTGTCTCAATGCAGGATTGTGCAGGTATGCCTGCACAGATGCAGGATATGAATATGCGACCAAGCGAACGCCTCGATTGGGATGATCTGAAACTCATCCTTGCCCTCGCCGAAGCGGGCTATGTGAACCGCGCTGCCGAGAAATTGCGTGTTGATCCAACCACCATTCCGCGTCGTATCCGCCGATTGGAACGGCGCCTCGATCTCAAGCTGATCGAGCGGATCAAGGGTGGCGTGGTGCTGACCCAGGCCGCTGATGATCTCGTGCGTGTGGCCCGCGCCGTTGAAACCGGCGTAGACGATGCGCTGGCCGCCCCACTAGAAGCCCCGCCGGTGACAGGCACCGTGAAACTGTCAGGGACAGATTTTATGCTGGACCTGCTCGCCGATGTTTTTGTCGAACTTCAGCGTCGGTTTCCGGGGCTCGTTCTCGACCTTAAACCGACCAACGCATATCTCAGCCTGGACCGGCGCGAGACCGATGTGGCCATTCGACAGGCAGAAAGCCCCCATGACGGGCTTGTCGGTCGCCGTTTGGCGCCGATACCGCTTGGCGTCTACGCGCCTCCGGGCTTGACCGACGAGGAGAATGGGAGGCCCTGGCTGTCCTGGACCTTGCCGCGCGGCGTCAGCGAGATCGATGAACTGATCCTGCAGCACGACCCGGATGCCCGTATCGTGGCGCGGGTCGATAGCATGATGGCACAGGCCCGCCTGAGCACGCGCGGCATGGGATGCGCAATCTTGCCAGATACCTACGTTTCCGCGCATCCCGAGTTTTCGGCACTTCGCCGTATTGCAGACGGGCCGTCATATCCGGCCTGGGTCGTCACACATGAAGAACTGCGACATGTGCCTCGGATCCGCGAAGTCATGACCGCGATCGCGAACAGATTTTCAGGCGACCAAACGGCTCGGTGACGCGGCAACCGTCATGACCCTGACCGATTTGGCCGCGAAACTCGACGCACCGGACGATGCGATCACAGGTATCACCGACGCTGGGTATTTCCTGCGGGCGCAAGCGCGTGACGCTTACGTTGGCGCCCTCACGACTTTCTTCAACTCACATCTGGAGAATTGGACAGCGGTAAAATGGGGTCGTTCATGCAACTACCAGAGCGATGCACTGGACTGCGAGATAGAGGGAGCCGAGTGAACCGCAGGTGAACCCGAGAATACGGATGAACGGGATGCCAGTGTAATAGAGAAGGACAAATGCTGCGCGTCCAAAGACCACGATGGCCGCGGCAAGAGCCGGCCCTTCGCCGGTCACCCCAAGAAGCGATGCACCGACCAGAACCGGCAAGATGTAGGCCGCAGATTCGACCTGGTTTTGGTAGGCCCGCTGAATCCGGAGGCCAAGCGCGCCACGTTCGATCGTTGGCCGGTTGGATGAAAATCCATAGCCAAACCCCTGGCTCAGATAGGCGTAGGCAATCTCGATTGTCAGCGCAGTCATAGTGACAAGCGCGAATCCCACGAGTGCAGTTTCAAAAGTCATTTCTGGGATCTTTTTGTTGCGGTTTGGCCTACGTCATCGGTGTCAGCGCAATGAGATGGGAGGCATCGGGATCCGTTGCCTTCTGGCGCGCCTTGATGAGTGGCTGATAATCCGGGTCGGCGTACCAGGCATCCAAAGCGGCCTGCGATGGAAAGCGCAGGACGGCTATCACGTTGGCCGATGGTTGGCCTTCGAGTGCCTTTATTTTTGGGGTAGCGACGATGGTCTCTACACCATGCCGCTCGTTGATGGCCTTCAGCGGCGCGGCATAGCCAGCCTGAAAGCTGGCCATGTCTTCTACGCGCAGTGATGCAAGGAGAAGCACTGATGAATGTGCGGTCATCTATGCTCTCCTTAACCCGGCAGTCGGTCGATCCAATCGCGCAAGGCGCGACCGATGGCTTCTGGGTGATCTTCCTGGACAAAATGCACGCCTGCGCCGAGGAAGGCATCCTCGAGGTTTGACGCATTGGCCTTGACGTACTCGACGACTGGCGGCGGCATCAGCGCACCAGGAGCGACATGCAACATCAGCTTTGGCATGTCTGTCGAATAGATCCATTCGCCGTTCGCAGTAATCACGGCTGCCGTATCCGCAGGCTCACCGGCAATGGGCACCTGACGTGGTCAGACCAATGTAGGTTTCCGGCTGTCCGGGGTCGGGAAAGGCGCACGGTAGTTATCCAGCACTTCTTGTGATAGCGGGGTCGCCACGGCCATTTTCCCCAGGACTTCTTCGACAAAGAAGTTGCCCTGCAGAACGGCTTCCTCCCCGGCGGGAGAGCGTAGCATACCAAAGAGCTGCGCGCTTGGCTCGCCCATCGCTTCCAGGCTGGGGGCAGGAAGTGCAGGTGGAATACCGGCCTCCATAAACGCGACGGCTTTCACGTTGTCCTCGTTCAGACGGGCATAGCGCATGCCCAGAACCGATCCCCAGTCGTGGATGACCAGCGTGATGTCTTGGAGCCCGAGGGTTTCGATGAAACCATCCAGATACGCCGCATGATCGGCGAATGTGTAGTCGATATCTGGTTTGTCGCTGTCACCCATACCAATCAGATCGGGTGCAATGGCGCGGTACTGCGTTGTCACCGCAGGGATGTTGTCCAGAACGAAAGGAATGATGTTTCGCCACAGGTAGGATGATGTCGGGTTTCCGTGCAGGAACAGCACGACAGGGCCGGTGCCTTCGTCAACATAGGCCATCTTCGAGCCATTCACGTCGACGTACTTTTTCTCAAACGGCATATCGGTGGAGGGTGTGAAGCCTTCTGCGCGCGCGGGAAGCATGGCAGCAACGGCAATGGTCGCGGCGGTACCCTGTAGCAATATGCGGCGGGACATCTTCTGGGTCATCGTCGTCTCCTTATTATTCGTGAGTGGTGGATCAATCGACCTTGGTCGTCAGAAATGCATGAAGCTCGCGCACCAGCGCCTCAGGCTCATCGTCCTGCAAATAGTGCCGCGCGTTCTTGAATTCAGTGACACCTGCTTGTGGCAGCCGCTTCTTCCAGGCTGCCAATGCGCCGATTGGGATGAGGGGATCTTTGAGGCCCCAGAAGATATGGGCGGGGCCTTCGAATTGCTCGACGAATGGTCCGGTCTCATTGAGAAGGATCTGAGCTGCGGGGTGGGCCGTGTTGGTCGGGATCATGCGCGGGAAGGCCATGACGCCCGCACGCTCTTTGGGGCCGCGAAAGATATCGCGATAAGCCCGCTTAACCGCACCCTTGCGCTCGGTCGCCGTGGCCATGGACATGACCTGCCGTTCGAAAAAGCCGAGGCGGCGGACCATGAAATCCCCCAGGCCTCGGGATCGCATTATCAACAGTGGTGGCGGCAGCTTCAGCCTTTCGGGGTTCATTCCATCGACGGGAGGGTAGAAGCCAAACGTGTTCATCACGACAAGCGCCTTGATCCGGTCGGGATGGCGGGCCGCAACGCCCAGACCAATCGGACCACCCCAGTCCTGCATGACGAGCGTGATATTGGTCAGATCGAGTTTGAGAACCAAAGCCTCAAGATGGTCGATATGCGCCTTCAGGGTGTATGCAGCTTCATTGTCGGGTTTGTCCGAGAGGCCAAAACCGATGTGGTCCGGCGCAACGACGCGGCGATCAGAAGACAGCCCCTTTACGAGGGATCGATACAGGAAGGACCACGATGGGTTGCCATGTATCGCAATTACATGGGACAGATCATTTTTCGGTCCCTCATCGAGATAGTGCATCTGCCCCATCAGTGTCTGAAAGAAGTGCGACGCAAACGGGTATTCACCCTCAAGCCCGAGTTCTTTGATGCGCGGGTGCACGTCCCTTGATCTGTCGAGCATGTGAATTTCCGAACCAGCCGTGTTGCGTTGGCTCAGACTTAGCATCGCAAATTTGCAATATCACGTAGTGTGTTTGCAGCATATTGGTGCGATTTCGCAAATGTGCGTCAGGTCTCTCCCAGCAGCGCCTGCTTGTTCCTGCGCAGGATATCTTCTGCAAAGCTCATGAACGCCTGGACGCGCGCGGTTCTGCGAAGATCGTTATGTGTCAGCAACCAGATGTCCCGACTTTTGACGGGTGGCTTTTTGCCTGCGCGCTGCAGTCTCGGATCGGCGTCTCCGAACAGGCATGGCAGGATCGCAAGGCCCAGCCCCTCGCGGGCCGCCGCCTGCTGCGCCGGGATGGTCGGGAAGACCCCCCAAACCGGACAGTTTGGAAACTCGGATGACTGCACCCATTCCGGTGCCCCTTGCGTCGATTGCCCCCAACCAAGCCACCGATGGGTTTTCGGGCTACGCGACAGATACTCGGGCGTCGCATAGGCCGTTTCAGTATATGCATAGAGCCGCTTTCCCACCAAAGTCTCCGGTGGGTTGTTGTCCAGCCTCACCGCAAAATCCGCCTCGCGTCGCGCGACGTCCCGGATTGATAGCGATGTGTCAAACCGCAATTCCACGGATGGGTTTTGCTCCACGAAGGCCGGCAGCTCCGGCATGAAAAGCGAGGTCAGAAGAGGTTCGGGCATCGTGACGGTCAAAGGCCCGGACAGTTCATCATCCAGACCCGCGATGCTGCGCTCTGCATCGATCAGGGCTTCATCAAACGTCTGGGCGACTGCGAAAAGCCGTTCTCCGGCCGCGGTCAGCAGCAGTCCCTCCGGTGTGCGGTTGAAGAGGTTTGTCCCAAGGCTGGCCTCAAGGGATTCGATCCTGCGCCCTACAGTGGTGTGGTGCACGCCAAGAGCGTCTCCCGCGCCACGAACGGTCTTGTGTTGGACAACGGCGCGCAGTGTCTTGATCTCTTCCCAATCCAAATCGGCCTCGCATATTTGCACCACGTTGATGCCAATATGTTACGTATTAATGCGAAAAAGCACCAGTAGTCTGCCCAAAATCAATTTTTGGAAAGGACAATGCGATGCCAATCACCGCTCAATTCGACACGCTCGGCGGCCCGGAAAACGTCAAGCTGATCGACACGGAGGTCACGCCGCCAGCAGCGGGTGAAGTCCAGATACGCATGCGTGCGGCGGGCCTCAATCGCGCCGAACTGCTCTACATTGCCGGACATTACTTGGTGCAGCCTCCTATTCCCGAGGCGCCTTTGGGCGCGGAAGGAGCGGGCGAAATTGTCGCCATTGGGGAGGATGTATCGGATTACTCAATTGGCGACAGGGTTTGTGTTCTGCCGATGATGAAGGGCCGTTGTGCGGGACGCTCCTGCCATTCAACACTTATATTTTAATGGCCGCTTTGTATATTCCTCGGCTTTGGAAGGACTGTCTGCGTGGGTATTCATCCGAAGTTGAAGGAGGTAACGTTAACACCCAATACCTATGATCGGTAGATGAGGGCTTTGTCTTCGACCCGAGGAGTGATCCGGGCTGATTGCTGCAATGGAGCGTATGGATGGCTTCAAAGGCAAAGGCCGCGCTCGACATTCATCGAACAAATTGTTTTTGCGATCCGACGTTGGTTCGCGCTAAATGGCGAGATGGTTCCAAAGGCACTTCATGCATTCTGTCTGATCATGCGTCGCGGTTCATTGGTGGGGGCTGCGACCGATATGAACCTTAGCCAGCCTGCCGTGTCGCGCATGATCACCAATCTTGAACATGAACTTGGCTTCACCCTGTTTCACCGCGACAGGCGAGCCTTAAGACCCACTGACGAGGCGCGGCGTTTTTTTCAGGAGGCGGAGCGCATCCTCGCAGGTATCGAGCAGCTTGCAGATATTGCCAGCGATATTCGCCGGGGCAGCGGCCAACAGGTGCGGGTTGTTGCGATGTCGCGTTTGGCAAATAGCGTGCTGCCGCGCGCAGCAATTCGGTTTCGTGAGGCCAATCCAGACATCGCGTTGACGTTGGAAACGCATCACCGTCGCGAAATGGAACGTTGGCTGACGGGCCGCCAGTTTGATGTTGGATTTGGGCCATTGCCTATTGAAAATGTTAAACTTGATATCCGCCCACTTGGCAGCACCCAGGCGGTTGTTGTTCTGCCCAAGGACCACTTTCTTGGCGCACGCGACAAAGTATTGATCAGCGATCTTATCGATGAAAACTTGTTGGCGCTGACACCTGATACGTTGTTGCAACAACAGATCGCCGCAGCCTTTATGGTCGCTAACGTGAAACCGCGCATTGGCATGCACACCTCGTCATCGTTGATCGCGGTCAACCTGGTGGCACAGGGATTTGGATACACGATTACTGACGAGTTTACCGCGATGTGCGCAAACGGGCCTGTCGTGGTGCGGCCCTTAGTCGACCGATTGACGCTGGATTATGGTATCCTCACACCGCTCGGCGCGGCGATATCACCTGCGACAGAGGCTTTTATCGATTGCATGAAGGACGCTTTTTCTGCTCTGAAAATGGTTGATGCAGATGCGACATGACCTTTGGGGTTTTCAGACTCCGCGAGCCGTCTTTGTGACAGTCAATTGATTCTTGATCTGCTTAGCGGACTTCAGAAATCCGAATTAACTCTTGCGTTTTTTGCAAGATAATGTCCGAAGATTAAATCTTTCTGACACAATTAAAGCCAAATCTCCCGAAAAATGAAGTGCTGAACCTGTGGTCCGAATACGGCCGCAATTCTCGAACCGAAATTGGTAAGGAGCCAGCAGAATGTATTGGACGAGTAGGAAAAACCTTTTGGTGGGAACGGCTATGTCGCTTCTGGCAACATCGGCCTTTGCACAGACTGTGACGTTGACGGCGTTGAATGCTGAGATGTCGATTGAGGGTGAGTTGTTGGGGTTTGAT
>CANKYO010000006.1 GCA_947488175.1 uncultured Paracoccaceae bacterium | reverse complement strand
GGTCCCCCAAATCATTGGGGCTCGTCAATCATGACAACGACGCAGCATCAAGCCGATTAATGAGTCCTGAACCTAGGATAAGACTTGGTGCCGCTGAAGGGACTCGAACCCCCGACCCCATCATTACGAATGACGTGCTCTACCATCTGAGCTACAGCGGCGTATCGGAGCGTCTGTTAGCATTCTGCCTTTGCCCCGGAAAGCATTATTTCTCCAAAGTCGGCGTCACCACCTCGGCCTCGACCACTTCTACCGGGACCGGCGGTGTTTCTTCCTGTTTCTGGCCCACGATCAAAGGCAGCATTTCGGTGCCCGCGGGCATCGCCACGTCGCCGGCGGGTGGTGTTTTCCACGACAATGTGTCGAAGGATTTGCAGTTGCTGCAGGTCGCACCCCAGCTGGCGTGGATATGCTGGCAATTGTCGCAGATCCACTGCGGCCCGCGCGGGGCTGTCAGTGCCCGTGTCAGCCAGCCGCGCACGACGGAATCGTCCGCCCCTTCGCCCCGTTCGATCGCGGCCATCAGGGTCAGGTTGCGCGCTGTCGGGTCCTTTTCGACAAGATCGCCAAGGGCACGTTTGGCCGCCGGGAAATCCTCGGCCGAGATGTTCAATTCGGCCAACAGCATCTTTGTCTCGGGGTGATCCTCGGTACGTTTGATGAAGCTTTGAAAACGTTTCAGCCGCGCATCAGCGGTCTCCTCCGGGATGATTTCCGCAAAGGCGGCGGCAAGCTCTGGATGGGGTTGCACGCTCCATGCTTTGGTCAGCACACGGGTCGCATAGCGGGCATTGCCATCGGCGATATAGCCGCGCGCTGCCATCACGGCAGCCGGGATCAGGTCAGGCGACAGCCTGTTCGCCTCAATCGCGGCCTCGCGGCTTTCGATGGTTTTGCCGGTATCCAGAATATCGCGCGCCTCTGACAGGGCCAGCACCGCATCGCGCCGCTTGTGCACGTCACGCGGCAGGCTGCCGGATTTCAGCTTTGCATTCAGCGTTTGACGAGCACCTGTCCAATCCGCCTTTTCAGCCTGCAGTTTCAGCAGAACATCCTGGGTTTCCTCATGCTTGGGCTTCAGCGCAAACGCCTTTTTCGCCAGTGCCAGCGCCAGATCGGTATCCCCTTCGGACAGCTTTTGTTTCATGATCCCGCGCACACCGACAAAGCGTGTTTTGTCATCCGCCAGAAGCTGTTTATAGGTCGCTTCGGCCTTGCGCCTGTCGCCTGTCAACTCGGCGGCCTGCGCCGTCAGCAGGTTGGTCAATTGCGGTTGCTTGAGGTACTTTTCGGCCCGGGCCGCCTTGGTCATGGCCAGATGCCCCTCGCCGGATGCCAAGGCCATCATGCCTTCTGACAGCGCCTCGTATCCTTTGCGTTCCCGGTTGCGGTCGAAATAACGCGAGATCGCGGTTTCGTCGCCATTGAGGAACTTGAACGTGGCCACCATCAACGCCAGCAATTTCAGCCCCAGCCAGACCGCCACGACAACGGCGACAAAGCCGAAGACCAGTTCGATCGGGCTGAGTGTAAAGGCGATGCCGCCAACCGAAATCGTCGCACCCCCTTCCACATCCATCAGCATCGTACCGCCATAAGTCAGCGCGATGACGGCTGCGACGAAAACCAGGATTTTAATCAAGGACCAGAGCATGGGTTTCGCCTTCAGTTATCATTCAGGGTGGTGGACAGGGTATCGACCGCATTGATCGCGGCGGCGCGTGTTTCGGCCCGGCCCAGCCAATCGGTCATTTCAACGCGCGCTTCTTCTGGGAGGGCTGCGATTTCGGCCAACGCATCGGACAGCCGCCCGGCTTTTACGGCCGCTTCGGCCCGCGACAGGATCGCGTCAACATCATTGCCCTCGCGCGGCACGGTTGACCGTACTTCGAACTGGTTTCTCAGGAACGCGCCGACACCTGTGGTTTCTTCGCCTGCGACGCCTGCACCACGGGCTGCGGCAAGGGCGGCACCGGCGACCTCGGGGAATTCTTCCTGCAGCGACACCAGGGTTGGCACGCCACTTTCCGCTGCAAGCAGGGCATCAGGGGCGGATCCCTGAATGGCATCCTCAAGATCGCCCAGCGCGGCCCCAAGCGGTTCGCCACTGTCCAGCGAGGTCTGAATGCGGGCCAGTGCGGCGCGACCGGCGGCGGCACGCGCGGCAGCGGCTGCATTTTCTTCAATCGCCGCGGCCTCTGCGCGGGCCTCGTCCAGCTGCGCCCGTGCTGTACCGGTCAGTTGTTCCATCTCGGCACGCAGATTTTCCAACTCGGCCTCATAGGCAGCGATGGCCCGATCCGAAACTGTGCCTTCGCCGGTTGGCAGACTTTCCAGATCGGCGATGCGGCTGTCGAGCGCGTTCAGATCCTCCGTCACCTGTGCTTGCAGGCTGTCGAGGTTCGTTGCCAGTTCGGCCTGTGCGGCCTCGATCCCGCTCAGATCCAACTCGGGGATGCTGGCGACCTGGTTTTGCAATGAATCAATGCTTGCCGATTGTGCGGCGATCTGATCGGTGAGGGATGTGTCAGTTTGTGTGCTGAGCAGTGTGGCCGCGCCAAACCCCAGAATGCCGGCGATAAGTCCGCCCAGCAGCAGCGGAAAGAAACCACCAGACCGTTGTGCCGGGGCCGGAGCCGTTGCCGGTGACGCGGCTGGCACCTTCTCTGGCGCTGACTGCCCAACTTTCGGTTTCGGCTCCTCAGCTTTGGGTGGTGTTGGCGTGGGCTTTGTCGGCTGCGGCTCTTTCGGTTCGGCCTTGACCAGGGCTGTTTGCGCCTTTGCGGGCTCATGCACCTCTGGCGGGATCGCGTCGATGAGCGTTTCGGCCTTGATCGATTCGTCGGGCTTTTTCGCGTTTGCGGCCGGTTTTTTCGATTTCGTCGTTGTTTTACGACCATTGGATGGCTGTTTTGCCACGTTTATCACCCTTTCCGCGCCCCCACCCACGAAACGCGCAGGTGATGGTCTACATTATCCCGCCTCTGCCGGACCCTCAAGCGCGGGTACGGCTAGCGGTTGTCACCCACCAACGCAGAAAGCGCTGCAATGGTTGCAGCCAGCATCGCATCACCCGTCGGCCCAGCGGCGATATGAACGCTGGCGGCGGACAAATCCGGCAGGGCAGCGTCACTGATCGCCACAATATGCAGCGGTGCCGTGAATGGCCCCTGATCAGACAATATGGTGCCCGTGCGCGGCGAGAACAGGGGAAGAACCACAGGTTTTTCACCCGACAGTACCTGCATCGCTGCTGCGCTCAGTGGTTGGGGGGCCTGATCATAGGCGACAAGATCAGCGCAAGCGATGCCCGCCTTGGTCAGTGTGGCCGCCACCTCGCCCCGGGCATGTCGCCCTCGGATATGGGCAAGCGGCCCGGTCGGACAGGCGGCGACAATGGTTGTGATCAATTCTGCGGCATTGCCCGGTCCCGCTTTCGCGGCAAACCCGGCTTCGGTCGCTGCCGCCGCCGTCCGGTCCCCGACACACCATGAAGGCAGGCCGGCAGGCAGGTTCAGCCGGACGGCCTGCGCGACCCCGTTGGCAGAGGTGAATATCAGGCCGGACACCTGTGGAACCTCAACCGGCAAGGGCACAATCTGCACAAGCGGTGACAGGATGATCTGCAAGTCACCGTCCCATGCCGCCCGCAACGCCTGCGCAAACGCCTCGCCTTGCGGCAGCGGTCGGGTGATGATGAGCGTCGGTGACCATTGTTTGAGCATCGCCGCAGTGTTACCTGCGTCGCAGCGACACGCAACCGGAACGCCCAATGACCAAAGACCTGACACTGCTGGGGATCGAAAGCAGCTGTGATGATACGGCCGCCGCTGTCGTGCGTGGCACCACGATCCTGTCATCGGTCGTCTACGGGCAGACATCCCTGCATATGGAATTCGGCGGTGTAGTCCCCGAAATTGCCGCCCGCGCCCATGCCGAAAAGCTGGATCATTGTATCGAAGAGGCGTTGAAGGCCGCCAATGTGGGGCTGACCGATCTCGACGGGATCGCCGTGACCGCAGGCCCCGGCCTGATCGGCGGTGTCCTGTCCGGCGTGATGTGTGCCAAGGGGATTGCGGCGGCGACCGGTCTGCCACTGATCGGGGTCAACCATCTGGCCGGGCACGCCCTGACCCCGCGCCTGACGGATCAGGTGCCGTACCCTTACTTGATGTTGCTGGTCTCTGGCGGGCATTGCCAGTTTTTGATTGTCGAAGGGCATGACAGCTATCGCCGGATCGGCGGGACAATCGACGACGCGCCGGGCGAGGCGTTCGACAAGACTGCCCGCATTCTGGCCCTGCCGCAGCCGGGCGGGCCATCGGTTGAAAAGGCGGCGGCAAAGGGTGATTCAAAACATTTCGTCATGCCGCGTCCGCTGCTGAACCAGCCGGGGTGCGATATGTCATTTTCCGGTCTCAAGACCGCAATCCTGCGCGCGCGTGACGGGGTGATCGAAGAGGCAGGCGGCCTGACACGTCAGGATCAGGCGGATCTGAGTGCGGGATTTCAGGACGCCGTCACCGCAATTCTGACCGAAAAGACGCGACGCGCGCTGGAGGTGTATCTGGCCCTGTCACCCGACACCAAAACCTTTGCCATCGCCGGTGGTGTCGCGGCGAACGGGCCGATCCGGGCGGCCCTGCAGGGTCTGTGCACCGATACCGGCACGACATTTGTGGCACCGCCACTGGCGCTTTGCACCGACAACGCGGCAATGATCGCCTATGCGGGGATCGAAGGGATGATGCATGGCGAAGCGGACGATCTGACCTTATCGGCTCGCCCACGCTGGCCATTGGATGATCAGGCCGCACCCATGCTGGGATCAGGCAAGAAGGGGGCCAAGGCATGAAGATCGGAGTAGCGGGTGGCGGTGCCTTTGGAACCGCACTGGGTGTGGCACTTGCGCTTGATGGCAATGATATCCTGCTTTGGGCGCGCAACCCTGATGCGGTGGATCAGATGCAAAACGCGCGAACCAACCCCAAACTGCCCGGCGTGACCCTGCCGGACAACATGGCGTTCACCGCCGCCACCGACGATCTGTTCACGCGGGATATCATCCTGCTGGCGATCCCGGCGCAGACCTTGCGGGATTTCCTGACCACCCATCGCGCGCATCTGGACGGCAAACAACTGGTCGCATGTTGCAAGGGAATCGACCTGACCCGCATGACCGGTCCCGCCAGCACCATCACCGATCTGGTGCCCGATGCCACCGCTGCCGTGCTGACCGGCCCCAGCTTTGCTGCCGATATCGCGCGGGGGCTGCCCACCGCGCTGACGCTGGCCTGTGCCGATGATGCGATGGGTGCGATCCTGCAAACGGCGCTGTCGACCACTGCGCTGCGCCTATACCGGTCGACCGATACGATCGGGGCCGAACTGGGTGGCGCGCTGAAAAACGTCATGGCGATTGCATCGGGTGTGACGATTGGGGCTGGCCTGGGCGACAGCGCGCGTGCGGCGTTGATCACACGCGGCTTCCCTGAAATGCAGCGGCTGGCGCTGGAACTGGGGGCGGAACCTGAAACGCTCGCCGGCCTCTCTGGCTTTGGCGATCTGGTGCTGACCTGCACCTCTGACCAATCGCGCAATTACCGCTATGGGCTGGCGCTGGGCAAGGGCGAGGATTTTGACAGTGGCACCACGGTCGAAGGGGCGGCAACTGCCCGCGCTGTGCGGCAAATGGCCGTTGATCTGGACATTGACCTGCCAATCTGCACGGTGGTGGCCGATCTGATCGAAGGAAATACGGATGTGCCAACCGCGCTCAATGCTCTGCTGTCACGTCCATTGAAGGAGGAATAAATGCGCTTTGCCCTGATGACCAAAGACAAACCCGGCGCGCTTCAGACCCGTATGGACAACCGCGAGGCGCATCTGGCCTATATCGCTGATACCGGCGTTGTCGAAATGGCGGGGCCGATGCTGGATGATGACGGGCAGATGTGCGGATCGCTGATTGTGCTTGAGGTGGATGACATGGCCGCAGCACAGGACTGGGCCGACAACGACCCCTACGCCAAGGCAGGACTGTTCGAAAGCGTGACACTGCAGGCCTGGAAAAAGGTGATTGGCTGATGGCGTATTGGTTGTTCAAATCTGAACCCGATGTCTGGGGCTGGGACAAGCAGGTGGCCAAGGGTGAAGCCGGCGAAGAATGGGACGGCGTGCGCAACTATCAGGCCCGCAATAACATGCGCGCGATGAAGCTGGGCGAACGGGGCTTCTTCTATCACTCACGCACCGGTCTTGAGATCGTGGGCATTGTCGAGGTTTGCGCCGAAGCCCACCCCGACAGCACCACAGATGACGAACGTTGGGACTGCGTGGATATCAAGGCGGTGCGGCCCTTTGCCAAGCCCGTCACCTTGGAAGACATCAAGGCGGATGGGCGCTTGAAGGACATGGTGCTGGTCAACAATTCGCGCCTGTCTGTGCAGCCGGTGACGGATGAGGAATGGAAAATCGTCTGTGCGTTGGGCGGCACCGACCCGGATTAGACGGATCTGGCAACCGGGCCGGTTGATGACCGGCCCGGTGTGTCATGATCAGTAAAGCGGGATGGTCAGACCGGCAAAGAGCGAGGTCGTCGCGATGTCGTCGTTTTCACGACCCGCTTCGAAGGCATCGAATTCCCCGTGCGCCACGACGTTGCGTGTATCGACGACGCCCTGAAACAGCTTGTAGCTGATACCGAACTCCATCGATGCACCGTCACCGGCCCAAGCGGCGGGCATCAGGATTGAGGGAGTGATTTCGATGGTGGTCACGTCGATCTTGTCTTCGAATGTTTCCTCCTGAAGCTGAGTGAATTCCCCGACATCCGTTTCCAGATCGGTGATCGTCATCTCGCGGTCGCCGCGATACTGACCGACGAAACCTTCGATGTTGAACGTCAGATCGCGCGGCAGGGCGATCTGATGCCGGGCGCCGAGTTTGACGCCGAGGCCACGAAACTCCGTGTCGCGATCAACGAAGTTTTCGAACCCGCCGGGAAGCAGATGCTCTGAATTGAGTTCATTGCGGAACCCCAAAGCCGATACGCCGGCCAAAAGCTGTGTCTGGCCCGACCCGAGCGAATAACTGGCCAACGCGTGGATATCGGCAAAGCTTGTGCGGTTGTCGACCTCTGCGCTGTCCTGACAGTCTGAAATGAGCCCGAGGAAGGTCTGGGCATCGCAACCATCCGGCGCGAATAGATCGCCACCTGATACGGTGCTGAACTGCAGACCCAGATCAAGGCCGACGCCGCCGTAAAGATCGTCGATCATGTAGTTCAGCGCGACCATGCCGCCGGTGCCGTAATCGGCGGTGATTTGATCTGTGGTATCGTTAATGGTGGCATATGTGTATTCGCTGTCCAGCGTCGCGGTGATCCCGCCCCTCAGACGCAACTCGTCCGCCTGCGCGGTTTGTGCGCAAAGTGTCGTGATAATCAAAAATGTACCAATCCGAGAGCGTTTCATAATTTCTCCTTTTCGAAATCTGCGTTGGTCTTTGGTAGACCGCGTGTATCCGGGTGGTGAACGCGAGCCCTGTGCGATCTACGCAGCAGCGAAGGGTTCTATTCTTGCAAATGGTGATTTTTTGACTTGCGGACCGGAATGGCTGTGATGTGCTCTGCACAAAGCCCTGGCCTGCGACATTCTGTCAGGTCATACTTTGCCCCACCAAGGATGGAGGGGATTATGGGATTTCTGGCTGTTTTGGTGGCGACAGTGGCGAGTTTCGCTTTTGGGGCGTTCTATTACGGGGCGCTTTCGAAACCGTGGATGGAGGCGTCGGGTGTGCCATTGGGCGAGGATGGCAAGCCGCTGAACGCCAGCAATCCGACGCCCTATATCGTGTCGTTCATCTGTATCCTGCTGGTGGCGGGCATGATGCGGCACAGTTTTGCGCTGTCGGGGATCGACACGGTTGGCAAAGGATTGGTGTCCGGCGCTGGCATCGGTCTGTTTTTCATCGCGCCATGGATTTTCCTGAACACTGGCTATTCGAACCGCCCGTGGAAACTGGCCATCATCGATAGCGGATATGCCGTGGCAACCGGTGCCATCTGCGGGACTATCCTGACATTGTTCTAAAAAAAAGAGGGTCCAGACATAGGTCGGACCCTCTTTTCACCCCGCGTGCTCCTAAGCCACCACACGCAACTGAATCTCTAGGTCCGGACCATTCTGGCCGTGTATTGGGTCTAACCGAAAAAGCCCGATTCAAGCAAATGAATTGACCTGAAAAATCGAGTCAAAAAAACTGAAAGATGAGGGAACAAAACGCAGAACGCCCGCCGGACCGGCAGGCGTTCGTGGTTTATTCCTGACCTTAATCAGCCGTAAACGGCCTCTTTCTTGAAATGCTTGGTCAGCATGTAATAGACCACCGCGCGGTATTTGTTCCGCTCGGATTTGCCATATGTATCAAGAACCGCGTCAATGGCCGAGTCGAGCTCGGGGCCGTCTTTCAGGCCAAGCTTCTTGATCAGAAAGTTGTTTTTGACGGTTTCAATCTCAGCGGGCTGGCTTGCGGCAACGGTCGAGGCATCTGCATTGTAAATCGCTGGGCCGCATCCGATGGTGACCTTTGTCAGCAGATCCATATCTGGCGTCATGCCGCATTTGTTCTTCAGGTCATCAGCATACTTTGCGATTAAATCGTCTCTTTTACCCATTGGATTTGTCCCCAGTCATTGTTTTTGCAGGATTGCACGACGCCTTGGAGTGGCGGCGATGGCCGCACGTTAAAGGGACAGATCACAATTCGTAAAGAAAAAACCGGATAAGCGGCAATGATCCGCCTTGCAACGGTCCGGGATGAACCGAGGATGAACGGACGACCGTAAAGCACGCATCCGTGAATGATCCAGTCCGTGAAGCACGCCGTAAACCGTAGGTCACCACAATAAAGGAAATGGTAATGACTATGAACAAATACTTGCTGGCTGCCCTGATCGCGACCGCACCCATCGCGGCAACGGCACAAAGCTGGGATGGCGGCTATGTCGGTGTGCAGCTTGGTTCTGCCGATATCGATGTCGATGGCGCCGCAGAGTTGGAAGGCGACGGCACATCGGTCGGCATCTTTGCAGGCTTCAACGTGTCCAATGGCGGCCTCGTCTACGGTGCCGAGATTGATTATGACACCACCGACTACGAAATCGCCGATGGTGCGCAGGAGGTTGATTCAACCACACGTCTGAAAGGCCGCATCGGCACCGAACTCGGCGGTGGTCTTGCCTATGGCGTTGCCGGATTTGTTGCGGCAACATCGCCGGGTCTGGGCGACGACAACGGCTATCTATTCGGCCTGGGCTATGACTTCCCGGTATCCGATAACATCTTTGTCGGCGCGGAGTTGCTGCAGCATCAGTTCGAAGATTACAACGACAGCGATCTAGATGTGGGTGTCACCACAATCAAGGCGCGCGTGGGCTTTAGCTTCTAGGGTTATCGCCGCATTCCCTGATGGCGCGGGCCGGATATCCCGCGCCATCACCTTGTTATCGGCACAACCCCCAGCCGGTAGATTGCAGATGAAAATGATCGGCGTGCAGCCGGTTGTAGTCAGGCGACAGCGTCAGATTGAACCAGTCGCAGGCCCCGTCGCGGGCGGCGCGTAGAAACGCCGCTTCGGCACTGTCCCCATCCCATCCCGATAACAGACGCACGGACCGCCCATCGGCAAACCGGAACCCGGCGATGTCGATGGCGTCAGCGGTGGCATGTGTGCTCATCCGTGATGAGGGGCCTGCGCCTGTCCGCATGGCACGGCAACTATAACTGCCGAAATGGTCGATCCCGGTCAGCTCCGTGCCCAGCAGGTCCTGCGCGGCCGGTTGCAGGCTGTGCCGTTCCCACATCGCCATGCGCAGTGCAATGGCGCAGCGGGTTTCGACGGCGGCAAGGCGGGCCTGACCGACACCGCGCAGATCAATGCGGTCGCGGATATGGCATTGGCTGGTCGCCTCAAGGTCAGCCATGGCTTGGAGGGACGCGTGGCCATCGAGTGCTGCCAGGCAGGTCGCGCCGCTGGCGGCCGTCCGGTTCAGCTTCCAGCCTGTCAGGGGTGTCACCGGATCACTGATGCGCAAGGGTTTTGTCGGGTTCCACGCCTCTGGCAGTGGTGTGTCGGGATGCATCAACGCCTGCCAGCCGCCAAACCCCATGAGCCCCAGAAAAACCAAAGTGACCGCCCCCCGCAAAAGGGGACGGCCACGGGATTTGCGATCTTCGTCTTTCTTTGCGGCGTCCTGCGCCATTGCCTGACGTTTGGCGTGCCGCATCCGCGCTTAGTAACGGTAGTGTTCGGGCTTGAACGGCCCGTCGACGGTGACACCGATATAATCGGCCTGCTCTTTCTTCAGCTCGGTCAGCTTTACGCCGATCCGCTTCAGGTGCAGGCGGGCGACCTTTTCATCCAGATGCTTGGGCAGGATATAGACCTGGTTTTCGTATTCACCGCCATTGTTCCACAACTCCATCTGGGCCAGCACCTGATTGGTGAAAGAGGCTGACATGACAAATGATGGATGCCCGGTCGCATTGCCAAGGTTCAGCAGGCGCCCTTCGGACAGCAAGATCAGACGATTGCCGGACGGCATCTCGATCATGTCCACCTGTTCCTTGATGTTGGTCCATTTGTGGTTCTTCAGGGCGGCGACCTGTATTTCATTGTCGAAATGGCCGATATTGCCGACGATGGCCATATCCTTCATCTCGCGCATATGCTCGATCCGGATCACGTCCTTGTTGCCAGTGGTGGTGATGAAGATATCAGCGCTCGCCAACTCATCCTCCAACAGCACGACCTCAAACCCGTCCATGGCGGCCTGCAATGCACAGATCGGGTCGACCTCGGTCACCTTCACGCGGGCGCCGGCCCCGGCCAGCGACGCAGCCGACCCTTTGCCCACATCGCCGTAACCGCAAACAACGGCGACCTTGCCGGCCATCATCGTGTCGGTGGCGCGGCGAATCCCGTCAACCAGCGATTCCTTGCAGCCATATTTGTTGTCGAATTTCGACTTGGTCACGCTGTCATTGACGTTGATTGCGGGGAAGGGCAGTTGGCCCTTCTTGTGCAGGTCATAGAGGCGATGAACACCGGTTGTCGTTTCCTCTGACACGCCCTTGATCGCATCGCGGGTGTTGGTGAACCAGCCGGGGCTTGCGGCCATCCGTTTCTTGATCTGGGCCTGAATGACCTCTTCCTCCTCCGAAGTTGGCACGCCAAATTCCTCACCCGCCTCGATACGGGCGCCCAGCAGAACGTAAAGCGTCGCGTCGCCGCCATCGTCCAGGATCATGTTCGCGCCTTCAGGGAAGAGGAAGGATTTATCAAGGTAATCCCAGTGTTCTTCCAATGTCTGACCTTTGATCGCGAATACCGGCGTGCCGCCTGCCGCAATCGCCGCCGCCGCGTGGTCTTGGGTGGAGAATATGTTGCAAGAGGCCCAGCGCACATCCGCGCCCAGCGCCACCAGCGTTTCGATCAGAACAGCCGTCTGGATCGTCATATGCAGCGAACCGACAATGCGCGCGCCCTTCAGCGGCTTTTTCTCACCATATTCCTCGCGCAGGGCCATCAGGCCGGGCATTTCGGTTTCAGCGATATCAAGCTCTTTGCGGCCAAAAGCGGCAAGGTTGATGTCTTTGACGATATAGTCTTGCGACATGTTTCATTCTCCTGAGTGGGTCGGCGCTGCCATAGCATCGCGCCCCGCTTGCTACAATCCGATGCCTCGTATTAATTGGAATGTTCTAGATAGTCTTAAGGCGGTCCGACAATGAAACAACCACGCGCGTGGCAACGCATGCTTTCGGGGCGCCGGTTGGATCTGCTCGACCCGACCCCGGTGGATATCGAGATTGCGGATATCGCCCATGGCCTTGCCTTTGTTGCCCGCTGGAACGGGCAGACCAAGGGTGATTTTGCCTATTCGGTCGCCGAACATTCGCTGCTGGTGGTGGATATCTTTCGTCGCCAGCAGCCGAGCGCGCCGGTCAAATGGCAGTTGGCCGCGTTGCTGCATGATGCCCCTGAATATGTGATCGGTGACATGATCAGCCCGGTCAAGGCCGCAGTGGGCCCTGGTTACGGCGCGCTGGATGATCGGCTGACGGCGGCGATCCATCTGCGCTTTGGCTTGCCCGCCCAGATCCCCGCAACGGTGAAACGCCAGATCAAGCGGGCCGACAAATTGTCGGCATGGTTGGAGGCCGTGCAGATCGCCGGGTTCACCCGCGCCGAGGCGGATAAATTCTTTGGCAAACAGGACCCCGCCCTGACTGAAAGCCTGACCATTCGCCTGCGCCCCCCGACCGAGGTGCGCGACGATTTCACGAAACTGCACCAGACCCTGATGGAGGCCTTATGATCATTCGCGATGCAACAGCAGCCGATGCCGCCCAAATGACCGATCTCCTGAATGAGATCATCGCTATGGGTGGCACAACGGCGTATCAAACCCCCTTTGATACCGACCGTATGCTGCACCACTGTATCGCTCGGTCCGGCCTTGTTTCGTCTCAGGTTGCCGAACTGGATGGGGCCGTGCTTGGCTTTCAGTACCTGGCCTGGGCCGACGATCCAGACGATCCGATGCCAGATGGCTGGGCCATCATCGCCAGCTTTGTCGCCGCGTCGGCGGCCGGCAAAGGTGTGGGGCAGCAGTTGTTTGCGGCCACAAAGACCAAGGCGACCGAGGCAGGTGCCAAAACCATCGACGCCACGATCCGCGCCGACAATGTGCCCGGTCTGCGTTATTATAGCGGGCTGGGGTTCACTGACTATGATCGTTTGATTGGCATTCCTTTGCGGGACGGGACTGTGGTTGACCGGGTGCGCAAGCGCTACGATCTATGATCGGCCACGCCTTCACCCTCAAACAGTTGGAGGCGCTGGTCTGGGTCGCCGACCTCGGCAGTTTTCGCAAGGCGGCGGCGCATCTGAACACGACCCAGCCGAATATCTCAGCCCGGATCGCAGGGCTGGAGGCGACACTGGGTGTTGTCCTGATGCAGCGCGATGCGGGGGCTGTGCGCCTGACCGACAAAGGGCGCGAGATACTGGCGGCCGCGCGCGAAACACTGCGTCAAGCCGAACAGCTGGTCACGGTTGCCGCCCGCCCTGACCTGATCGCCGACCGGTTGCGGCTGGGCGTCACCGAACTGGTTGCCTGCACATGGCTGCACGCCTTTCTGCGCGCCCTGAAATCGGCCTATCCGGGTGTCACCGTCGAACTGACGGTCGATCTGTCGCGCAATCTGGATAAGGAACTGAGCAGTCGCGCGCTGGACCTGACCGTGCAGACGGCGCCCTTTGTGTCGCCTGCCGCCGGGGTCGTCGAACTCGGTGATTTTCCCTATGTCTGGGTCGGCACAAAGACGATCCTGTCGGGATTGCCCGATCACCCTGTGGTCGCGGATTTGCTGCCGCACAGCATCCTGACCCATGCCCGGCACACGCAGGCCTATCAGGAACTGACGGACCATGCAGCCGCCAACGGTCTGTCGATGGCGCGCATCGCGCCGTCTAACAGTATGGCGTCCTGTGTGCAGATGGCGCAGGACGATATGGGCGTGGCCCTGTTGCCGCTGGCATTGGTGGAAAAGGAGATCGCAGAAGGATCGTTGCAGGTGGCGGATGTCGATTGGCATCCGTCGCCGCTGCGGTTCGCCGCGGGCTATCAGGCGGAGCGGGTCGCGCCATATGTGGCGCGTTGCGCGGCCCTGGCGATTGATGCGCTGGCGGATTATCAGAAGGCCAGAGGATAAAGATAAGCGATCACTCTGATCAATAATAATAATTTGCAGCTATCCGTCGGACCGGTCAAAACTGGACCGAGTGCAAGGGGATGATCGGTCATGACAGCGAATGCGGTGCGGCTTGGCGTGGATATCGGCGGGACCTTTACCGATGTCGTGCTGGAAACCAGTGCGGCGTCGTTTTCGACCAAGGTGCTGACGACCTATTCAGCCCCCGAAAACGCCATCATCGACGGGATGCATCAGGTTTGTGGCAAGGCGGGGATCGGGCCCGATCAGATCAGCCAGATCATTCACGGCACAACGCTGGCCACCAACGCCCTTATTGAACGGCGCGGGGCAAAGACCGCCCTGATCACGACCGAAGGCTTTCGTGATGTGATCGAAATGCGCACCGAAAGCCGATTTGAGCAATACGACCTGAACCTCGAATTGCCCGAACCGCTGCTGCCGCGCCAGATGCGTTATACTGTGCCGGGCCGCATTGATGCGACAGGTGCAGAACTGGCGCCGCTGTCCCGCGCTGATGTCGAGGCGGTGGTCGATCGGATCGCGGTGGCGGGGTATGAAAGCGTCGCGGTTGGCCTGATCCATTCTTACCTGAATGATGTCCACGAACAGCTGGTGCGCGATGTGCTGGCCGACAGGATGCCGGATGCGATGGTGTCGATCTCCTGCGAAGTGTCCCCACAGATGCGCGAATACGAGCGATTCAATACCACCGTCGCCAACGCCTATATCAAGCCCCTGATGAAGTCCTATCTGGGGCGGCTCACGGGGCGGTTGCGCGATGAAGAGGCTGCTTGCAACATCTTCCTGATGCATTCGGGTGGGGGCATTATCTCCATCGAAAGCGCCGCCGAATTTCCCGTCCGCCTCGTTGAATCCGGCCCTGCAGGGGGTGCCGTTTTCGCAGCCCATATCGCCGCCCGCTACGGGCTGGACAAGGTTTTGTCTTTCGACATGGGCGGCACCACCGCCAAGATCTGCCTGATCAAGAACCAGACCCCCAAGACATCCCGCGTGTTCGAGGTCGCCCGCACCTATCGCTTCAAGAAAGGGTCGGGCATGCCGATTTCGATTCCGGTGATCGACATGGTTGAAATCGGGGCCGGTGGTGGCTCGCTCGCCCATGTGGACGCGATGCGCCAGATCCGGGTGGGGCCGGAAAGTGCGGGCTCCGAACCGGGGCCGGCCTGCTATGGGCGCGGCGGCGACAGGCCTGCAGTGACAGACGCCGATCTGGTGCTGGGCAAGCTGGACCCGGATAATTTTGCGGGCGGCAGTATTACCCTATCAGAGGGGAAATCCGCGGCCGCCCTGACCACGCATCTGGGTGACATTCTGAACATGGACGCCGCGACATCCGCCTTTGGGCTGGCCGAGGTCGTGGATGAAAACATGGCCAATGCCGCCCGTGTCCACGCGGTCGAAAATGGGGAAGATCTGTCGGATTACACCATGATCGCCTTTGGCGGCGCAGCGCCGCTGCATGCCGGGCGGTTATGCGAAAAACTCGGTGTGGATCGTCTGCTGGTGCCACCCGGTGCCGGGGTCGGCTCTGCCATTGGTTTCCTGCGCGCGCCCTTCAGTTTTGAGGCGAACAGGTCCGTCTATATGCGCCTGTCGGATTTTGATGGTGAGCAGATCAAGACCCTTCTGACCGATCTGCAATCCGAAGCAACGGGGTTCGTACGCAATTGCGATGCAAAGGCCGATATCCTGAGCGAATTCAAAGTCTACATGCGCTACACCGGCCAGGGCTGGGAAATCCCCATCATTCTGACCGAAGCACAGGCGATGAACCCCGACGCGGCCACGTTCCAGCGACTGTTCGAGGATGAATATGCCAAGCTGTTCAGCCGCACTGTCGCCGGTCTCGACATTGAAATCACCGTCTGGGCGGTCAACGCGACGACACCACCAGAAGCTATCGCGCCCATTGCGGCAAGCCGGGCCACCGGCAGCGCACCGGTCACCGGCCAGCGGCAAATCTTTGACCCTGCGCTGGGCAACTACCAGAGCGCCGCGATCATCCAGCGCGATGCGATGGACACCGGTGCCACCGCCGAAGGCCCCGCCGCCATTACCGAGGATGAGACGACCGTCATCGTCCCCACCTCGCGTCGCGCCATCCGCCAGCCGGATGGTTGCATCGACATCACTGTGAAAGGCTGAACCGATGACCCATTCCGATGTCGCCTATCAGGTCATGTGGAACCGCCTCATCTCGGTGGTCGAGGAACAAGCGCAGGCGCTGGTGCGTACCGCTTTTTCCACCTCCGTCCGCGAGGCGGGGGATTTGTCCACCGGGGTCTACGACACCCGCGGCCGCATGCTGGCCCAAGCCGTCACTGGCACCCCCGGCCATGTGAACGCGATGGCCGATGCCGTTGCCCATTTCATCCGGCGGATCGGGCGACAGAATATCATGGCGGGCGATGTCTACATCACCAACGACCCTTGGGAAGGCACGGGCCACCTGCATGACATCACCATGGTTACCCCGTCCTTTCACAACGGGCTGCTGGTTGGCTTCTTTGCCTGCACCGCCCATGTGGTCGACATCGGCGGGCGCGGTTTTGGGGCGGATGCGGCGAGTGTGTATGAAGAGGGGCTCTATATCCCCATCATGAAATTCGCCGCCGCTGGCACGGTTGATGAAACGCTGGTCAGGATTATCCGGGGCAATGTGCGTGAACCGGATCAGCTGATCGGTGACATCTATGCCTTGGCCACTTGCAACGATATCGGCCATCGGCGGCTGATCGACATGATGGAGGAGTTCGGGCTGGACGATCTGGACGGGATCGCCGGTTTCATTCTCGACAATTCCCGCCGCGCCACGCTTGAAATGATCGCCGCCTTGCCGCGCGAGAGGGCGACAGGCGAAATGACGGTGGACGGGTTCAGCGCGCCGATCACGCTGAAGGTCAAACTGACCATCGAGGCCGACAGGATCATCACTGATTTCGCAGGTACTTCCGGGATGGACAAGAAGGGGATCAACTGCCCGCTGGTCTATACAAAGGCCTATGCTTGCTATGCCCTGAAAGTGGCTATCGCGCCGGAAATCCCCAATAACGCCGCCAGCCTTGCGCCGTTTGAAGTTGTTGCACCCGAAAACACCATCGTGCATGCCCTGCATCCTGCCCCGGTCGCCCTGCGGCACATCGTCGGGCATTTCGTACCGGATACGGTCTTTGACGCGCTCGACAAGATCCTGCCGGGTGTCGTGCCTGCTGAAGGGGCGGGGTGCCTGTGCAATTTCCAGGTCAGCCTGCGGCCCCGCACCGACGAACCCGCCCCCGCAGGTGCGCGGCGGGCCGAGGTGCTGACCTTCAATTCCGGCGGCTCCGGCGCAAGGCCAAATCATGATGGGTTGAACGCCACGGCCTTCCCCTCTGGCGTCATGACCATGCCGGTTGAAGCGACCGAACATGCAGGCCCTGTCATCATTTGGCGCAAGGAATTGCGGCCTGACAGCGGTGGCGCTGGCAAACGGCGCGGTGGGCTGGGGCAGTACATGGAAGTGGGCGCGCGGGAGGGCCATGAGTTCGACATGCAGGCGATGTTCGACCGGGTGCATCATCCGGCGCGGGGGCGGCGTGGCGGGCAACCCGGCGCGCCGACAACCATCGCGCAGGATGACGGCACTGCGATGCAAGGCAAGGGCAAACAGTTCGTCCCCCACGGTCGGCGCGTGCTGCTGGGGCTGCCCGGCGGGGCAGGCTACGGCAACCCGTCCGAACGGCCCAAAGACCTGATCAGGCGCGACCTTGCGCGTGGCTATATCTCGGCCCAGACTGCCGCCGATGATTACGGGCTCAGCGCGGATGAAATTGCAGCCGTGCAGGCTGCCGTCGCCAAGGGGGAGGCCATCTGATGCCAGCGCCGAAACACGACAGCTATGATGTGATCATCGTGGGTGGCGGGATCATGGGCGCATCCACCGCGTGGTTTCTGACGGACAACCCCGATTTCGACGGGCGGGTTCTGGTGGTGGAACGGGACCCGACCTATCAGTTCGCGTCGACCACCCACACAAACAGCTGCATGCGCCAGCAATTCTCGGAAGAGTTGAACGTGCGGATATCCCAGTTCGCCGCGGATTTTGTGAAAAACCTGCGCAGCTATATGGGCGGCGATGAAAGGGTGCCCGAATTGTCCATCCGGTCCTTCGGCTACATGTATCTGGCTGATACCGAAGATTTCGCCAAGGTTCTGCGTGACAACATAAAGGTGCAGCACGCCGCCGGGGCTGCCACCGAACTGATGACAGCAGACAAGATCAAGGCCACCTATCCGTTCTATAACGTCGACGACATCGTGCTCGGCTCGATCAATCGGGTCGACGAAGGGTATTGGGACGGCGGCGCCGTTTTTGACTGGTGGCGCCGCCAGTCCCGCGAACGAGGCGTGGAATACATCCCTAACGAAGTCATCGCGATGAACCGGAACGCTGCTGGCACCCGCGTGGAAAGCGTGATCCTGAAATCGGGTGAGGTTATTGCTTGCGGTCAGATCGTCAACGCCTCCGGGCCGCGCGCGGTTGAGACCAGCCGGATGATCGGGGTCGAGATTCCGGTGGAGCCGCGCAAGCGCTACTCCTGGGTGTTCTCTGCGGAAAAACCGCTTGATCAGGACCTGCCGCTAACGATTGACCCGTCTGGCGTGCATGTGCGCGAAAACGGCGGCGGCACCTATCAGGCGGGTGGGCATTCCGACATTGATCCGGCTGTGGCCTATGACGATTTTGCCATGGATCACAGCCTGTGGGAAAATCATGTCTGGCCGGTACTGGCGGCGCGTATTCCGCAGTTCGAGGCGATCAAGGTGCAATCCGAATGGGCGGGCCACTACGCCTACAATGTGTTCGACCACAACGCGATTGCCGGACCGCATCCGGAGGTCACCAATTTCTTCTTCCTCAACGGGTTCTCCGGCCACGGGCTGCAACAATCCCCCGCCATGGGGCGCGGCACGGCCGAGATGCTGACCTATGGCGCGTATCGCAGCCTTGATCTGCGGCCTTTCCATTTCGAACGGATCATGACCAACTCGCCCATTCTTGAAAGGGCCGTGATCTGATGGACAATCGCTTCGAACAGGGGCTGAAGGCCGGTGAGCGGCAGCTTGGCCTCTGGATCAGCCTGTGCAGCCCCTTTGCTGCCGAAACCGTTGCGCCAGCCGGGTTCAACTGGGCGTTGATCGACATGGAACACACACCCAACGACTACATGACCGTACTGGGTCAGTTGCAGGCGTTCTCATCGACCAAGACCACCACCATCGTGCGGCCCGAATGGAACAATCCGGTTGTGGTTAAACGGCTGATGGACCTTGGGGTGCAGGGGCTGCTGTTCCCGATGATCGGATCGGTGGCAGAGGCGGAACAGGCCGTCGCCGCCACACGCTATCCGCCGAAGGGGATACGGGGGGTTTCCGGGGCGACGCGGGCGAACAGGTTCGGGCGGGTGCCGGATTATCTGGACCGGGTGGAGGCGGAGACGACCGTGCTGCTGCAACTCGAAAGTGCGGCGGCGATTGCGCAGGCTGAGGACATTGCGGCGGTTGATGGGGTCAGCGGCATATTCTTCGGGCCCGCCGACATTGCCGCCGATATCGGGCTGTTGGGGCAGCCGTTGCACCCGGATGTCTGGGCGCTGATCAAACCTGCGGCCAAGCGATTGATCGCAAAGGGTATTCCGGTGGGCACATTGGTCACTGACCCGGATTTCGCGACCGACCTGCTGAATGACGGTTTCAGCTTTGTGGCCTGCGGGATCGACACTGTTTTACTGGCCCGCGCGGCGGATACGCTGCTGGCCAAGATCAAGGGAGACATGACATGAAGAAAATCGTCCTGACAGGGGCCGCCGGGCGGCTGGGGTCATATCTGCGCGAGCCGTTGACGGCGATGTGCGATGAACTGGTGTCGACCGATATCGTGGATGATATCGGCACGCTTTATCCGGGTGAGACCTATGCGCAGGGTGATCTGGCCAGCATGGATGACATGGCGGCGATCATCCAAGGTGCTGAAATGGTTATACATTTCGGGGCTTTTGTGGATGAGGGGCCGTTTGAACAATTGCTGGGGCCGAATTTCATCGGGTCTTATAATGTGTGGGAGGCGGCCTATAAAACAGGGGCGCGGCGGGTGGTTTATGCCAGTTCGATTCACACCGTGGGCATGTATCCCAAGAATGAATGCATCGACACCGAAGTGCCCCACAGGCCCGACACATTCTATGGGCTGGCGAAGTGTTTTACGGAGGATCTGGGACGCATGTATTGGGAGAAACGGGGGCTGGAATCGGTGCATCTGCGCATCCTGTCCTGCGCCCAGGTCAACAACGCCCGCGCGCTTGGTTCTTACTTGTCATACAATGACTTAGTGCAGCTGGTGCAGCGGGCGGTAGACACGCCTGTGACCGGGTTTTCGGTGATCTACGGGGTGTCCAATAATGACCGGTGTCCGGTGGATAACAGCAAGGCCAGTTTCCTGGGCTACCGACCGCAGGACAACGCGGAGGTGTACGCGGAAAAGGTGCTGGCGGAGACAGGCGCGCTGGACCCCCAGGACCCCGGCCATATGTGCCACGGGGGGCCGTTTGCATCGGTCGATCTGGGGCAAAGCGGGCTGGCGGGGATGAACGTCGTGGATGACCGGAAAAAGACGTAAAACCGCTGTCGGATTTGCGTCGGACTTGCGTCGGCAAAGCGTCGGACCCCAAAGACTCGGCGGGTAGGAAAGCGTTAATGATTTGAGTGGGGGAGAAGGGTGTGGTGGGCGTGGATTTGGGGTGGGGAATCCAGGGTTGACCGGGTTGGTCACCTACCCCACATTGTACCTATCTTTGGTAAAAGAGGTCAGGCCATGCCGCGTAACACATCCGTCTCACTCGGGGACCATTTTGCCGGGTTCATCGACACGAAGGTGAAGGAAGGGCGCTATAGCTCTGCCAGCGATGTGGTGCGCGCGGGGCTGCGGCTGCTGGAAGAGCGCGAGGCGAAGCTGGAGCGGTTGCGGGCCTTGATTGACGAAGGGGATGCAAGCGGCATTGCCGATGACTTTGATTGGGACGATTTTCGTGCGCAGAAGCGTGCGGCGTATGAGGCCAAACAGAAAGTGGCTGAGTGAAGCGGCTTGCGTATGCCCGCGCCGCAATCAACGACATTGCCGATATCTGGGACTACACGGAAGAAAATTGGGGTTATGCGCAGGCCGTCACGTATGACGCCATGCTGGAAGAGCGGATACTGGGCATCGCAGCCGGTGATGTTGCTTCGCGTTCAGCCGAAGAGGTCGGCTGGGGTCTGCGGCGCGCATTGACCGGACGCCATGTGGTGTTCTTCCGTGAGAATGACGAGACGGTGACGGTGGTCAGGGTGCTTCACCAGAGCATGGATGTGCAGCGACTGTAGCACTGCGGCGGGGGAAACCCTGCTCTATAGGTGTTTTGTGAGAGCGTAGGGTGTGCAGCTTCCGCCCACCATTGTGGTGAGGGACGCTGCGCGGCGAATGCACACCTTACGAATGTCAATGCAGCCCCATTGTTTTCAGCAGTCCCCGGTGAAATACAAGTGGTTCATTCGTGTTCACAGACAAGTGCGTCCGTTGATATTTGTATACAGGCCGATTACTGCGCCTGTCAGCGTTTCCTACTATACTGAAATGAAAGAGAATTTTCGTTATCGCAGAAGCCGAAAGCAGCTTAGTTTGCTCATGACAATCGTCGGTTTTTTGATACTTCTCAATATGATTCACAAATACCTCGTACCGATATCTCTGCTTATGCGTTGCTCCAAAATGAGCCAAAAGACTGCTGATATCCGGAATAACACCATCGATTTCTGTTACAAGTTCCTCGCGGAACTTACCAGAATAGTTAATATCAACACCCTTGATAGTATCTGTTGTGATTTTCTTATGGCCCTGACTGATACTCGACTTGGCAGCATCTTTGAGGATGCGGACGAAGTCTCTCGGCCTAGAGTGCGTAAGTGATGAAATATAATCGAATGTAGCAACCTGCTTACCATTTCCAACTCGCATATAGTTATGTTGGAAAAGTTTGGCCCATTCGGTGTCAAAATCAAATTCAGATGCTGCCGGGTTGTTGGATCTTGCAATTCTAAAGGCTAACATATTCTTTATTGCTGCTCTTTTCCAAGAAAGGTTAATCAAATGATCTTCCCATTTATTCTTATCTGGATCAGAGAGAAGTTCGTAGATATCATCCCTCAAAAATACAATCGGCATAATGTTGCAGTCGTAATCAGAGAAGACCCGTCGAACGTTCGATATAGCTTTTAGAAGGCTTGTGATCAACGATAGGTATCTTGTGCGGCTTTCTTTATCCCAATAATTTCGATAATCCTCATCTAGCTCATCAAATACAATGAAGTACTTCGACGAGTCGATGTTCCGAACTATCAACCTCTCCATCGAAGGTATCAATTCTTGCCAAATATCTTCAATTCTTGCTTCAACACGCTCCACTTCATGGTTACCAGATAGGCTCAAAATGCCAGCTCCAAAAGCCTTCTTTGTCCACGACTCCATCAGTGATCCGAACTGATCAAATTCGTCGTCGGTATAATGTGCTTTTAAGCGACGGTGAAATTCTGGATCAATAGCGGAATTTGACACCATTAGCTTTAAAACAGAGTTATATATGAAATATTTCCATAAAGAAATGTATTGGCTGGGAGTAGTAAAATTTTTGTCTTCAAGGGAATAAAGTAGATTAAAAGGGAATTCTTTGAAAGATAACTTCAAACTAAATTGATCATAATCATTCTCTGTTTCAAAGTATCTACATATCGCAGTTTTACCAGTTCCCTTTCTACCAATAACCATGGAGTCTTGCCCATTTTCCAGGCTTTCAACTTCGCTAGTATGGTAAAAATACCTCCTTGAGTCTTCATCGGCTGCTTCAAGCTTCCACTTGGAAACCTCCTGTAGTAAATCAGTCATACTCTAATACTCCACTCAAGACTATATACTGGCGTTATCATATGGAAGATTCAATACAACCCTGAGGCGTTCCTAAACCACAACCTCCATCCCCACCTGCTCCCCAACTCCAAACACCCGTTTGTACCGTGCAATCTCCCCGTCAGGCCCCATGGCTTTGTTGGGGTTGTCGCTCAGTTTGACGGTGGGCCGTCCGTTGGCCGCGACGGCTTTGCAGACCAGTGAGAAGGGGGCGAGCGCGTCGCCTTCCACCAGCCCTTTGAAGTCGTTGGTCAGCATGGTCCCCCAGCCGAACGACACCCGCACGCGCCCGGCGAATTGCGTGTGCAGTTCGATGATCTTGTCCACGTCCAGCCCGTCAGAGAAGATGACCAGTTTTTCGCGCGGATCCTCGCCCTGCGCTTTCCACCAGGCGATGGCCCGTTCCGCCCCCTCTGCCGGGTCCCCGCTATCGACCCTGATCCCGGTCCAGCCCGCCAGCCATTCCGGCGCCCCGTCCAGAAACCCCTTGGTCCCGTAGGTGTCGGGCAGGATGATCCGCAGGTTGCCGTCATGTTCCTCGTGCCAGTCGGCGAGCACGTCATAGGGCGCCTGCCGCAGAGCTTCGTCCGTGTCCGCAAGTGCTGCATAGACCATGGGCAGTTCGTGGGCGTTGGTTCCGATCGCCTCGATCTCGCGCATCATGGCGATCCGGCAGTTGGAGGTGCCGGTGAAGTTCCGCCCCAGCCCTTCCATCATCGCCTGCACGCACCAGTCCTGCCAGAGGTAGGAATGCCGCCGCCGTGTCCCGAAATCGGCGACGCGCAGGTCGCTGATGGGCTGCAGATGTTCGACCTTTTCCCAGAGTTTCGTCATGGCGCGTGCATAGAGCACCTGCAGTTCGAATTTCCCCATGTCCTTGAGCACCGCTCGGCTGCGCAGTTCCATGATCACGGCGAGGGCGGGGATTTCCCAGAGCATGACCTCGGGCCAGGTCCCTTCGAAGGTGAGCTCAAATTGCCCGTCCTTTTTCTCAAGATGGTAAGGGGGCAGGGCCAGGTTTTCGAACCATTCCATGAAGGCGGGGGTGAACATCTGCCGTTTGCCGTAGAAGGTGTTGCCCCGCAGCCAGGTGGATTCCCCGCGCGTCAGCCGGAGCGAGCGGATATGGTCAAGCTGTTCGCGCAACTCCCCTTCGTCCACCACATCGGCGAGCCGGATGGATTTGGTCCGGTTGATGAGGGAAAAGGTCACTTGCGTGTCCGGGTGGTTGCGGAACACCGACTGGCACATCAGCAGTTTGTAGAAATCGGTGTCGATGAGGGACCGGACGATCGGGTCGATCTTCCATTTGTGGTTCCAGACACGTGTGGCGATATCGACCATGATCAGTTCCCCCGGGCTTTCAGCGGTTAGAGCAAGGGATGGGGCGGCTGGCAAGGGTAACCCATGATGACGGCGCCCCCCGCAACTTCAAAAAATGCGCACCGGCAAGAATAAGATGGCGGCCTGCCGCGTAAACCTGTCGATCCCTGCATCAGAGGGACACGCGCGTGGCGGGTCTTTGACGCCTGTCCATCATCGAACGAGAGGATACAGGAATGCATTTTTCAATGATGAGATTGACCGCCCTTGCCGGTCTGGCGTCGCTTGCCGCCTGCGGTGGGACCGGCGGACCGCAGCCGGATGTCAGCACAGATCAGGTCATCGCAGCGACCATCGGCACAACCACCGGCCTCACCGATGCCCGGGCGCAGACGAGCGCGCTGGGTGTGGTCGAGGGAACAACCAACCGCACGGTCCATGCGTTTTCAGCCGGGACCGCCGCGCGCAATTTCGGGCAATTACCCGGCACGCAAGAGGTGGTCGGCCTTGCGGTATTCGGACCATCGACCGAGTCGATTGTCGGTGACATTCCGACCTCTGGAACTGTGAATTATCGGGGCGGGGTCTTTCTTGATCATGTGACCGGGATCGGTATTGACGATAATGGCGTCTTTTCGGCGGGCCAGGTCGAAGAGGTCAGCGGGTCACTGTCGGTGGATGTCGATTTTGACAATCTGGATTTTGTCGGCACCGGGACCGATGGCGACAGCGGTGCGCCCATCTTTGCCATGCAGGGGGTGTTGTCATCCGATGGTGCCATGTCAGGCAGTGCGACCTTTGCCGGGATTGATGCCGAACTGCAGGGGCAGGTCTTTGGCAACAGCAGGAGCAGTTTCAACTCCGGTATCGTTGGTGCTTTTGCCGGCAGCACCGACGACGCACTGGTGATCGGGAATTTTTCCGGGCTAGATGTCGAGCCTCAGTGACCGGCTGCGGAACCCGTGACCTGCACCCCTGACCGGGGTGCAGGTTTTTGACACGCGGACGCGCCTATTGCGCCCGCACGTAGCGTTCCATGACCAGCCGGACGAGGCCTTGGCCGCCGTCATACTGGCGCACACCAATGATATAGGTGTTGCCGCGTTCCACCTTTGCCGTCACCAGACTGTCCAGCCCGTTGCCGTAGTCATCGTTCTGGCCAACCTCGCGGCCCAGATCGTCATAGACCACAAGCCACGGGTCGCTGTCGCCTGCCGCGATGGCCTCGACCAGAACCAGACCGGGTTCTTCCACATTGAACGAGAACCAGGTCACGTCGGTGCTGGCCTGCACGTCCTGCCGCGCCCGGGTTTCCAGAAGGCCCAGATCGGTGACAGGGATGCTGCCATCCAGTGGGGGTGCGGCCTCGCCCCGGTTATAAAGCGCCAGTGCGGCGGCTTCGGGGTCAAACGCCGTCAGGCTGACGGTGATTGGGGCGCTATCATCCGACAGGGATTCCAGAGCAATACAATAGGTGCCGGGCGACAGCGGATCCGACATATCCAGCCGCGAATTCAGCCCATCATAATCGTCATTCTCATCCAGATATTCCTCACCCGGGCCAAAAAGGGTCAGCACCGGATCGGCGTCTTCGTTTTCGGCTGTGATGCTGACAGCGGTCGGGGCGTCCAGCGTGAAGCTCCAGTAAGGCGTTTCGCTGGAGGACGCGGTGACCACGGACCCGATCCCACCCATCGGCACGGCCTCGTCACAGCTACCGCTTGCGCCACCGCCCGTGGTTTCGATGATGCCGTCGGTCAGCGGCTCCTGATCCATCCGGCCGATGCGGACAAAGGCGGTCATGGGGCCGCCATCATAGCTGCGCACCGACATGCAATAGGTGCCTGCATCCAGATAGGTTTCCGCACGCGATGCCGCGTTGCCACCGGAATCGTCATCCGACAGGATCACACCGCCGGTGCTGTCCAACAGGTCAATGATCGGGTCGCCGGCACCGCGCCCTGCGGCCTCGACCCGCACATCGGCCCCTTCGCTGAGCGAGAAGAGAGAGACATATTCATTGCCCCCCAGCACCAGCGCCATCTGCTCCTGATAACTGCCCGCAGTGGCGATGTCCGAGGCGGCCTCATCACCGCCGATCCATTGGCCACCGGCACCAGAGCCGCCGCACAGGTCATCCTGGGCAAGGGCGGGTGCGGCAAGGCCAAGCATGGCCACGGCGAGAGCGGCTGATCTTGTTTTTGGGAATGGCATTAAAATGTGTCCTTTGTCAGTCTTGTTCTGATTGCGGACATGCTATGCAATCAGGCGGCACCTTGGCCAGACTTAACCGGACCAGGCATCAGAATTCTCTGGCTTTGTGACGACCGATGCGTTTGAGCGACTTGGGATAGTGTCCCTAACCCCATCAATGCGCGCCTATTTCAAATCTGCATTGACTTGGAGTTACTCTAATCCGCTATCGAGGGACCAAAGGAGCAAAGCCAGTATGAGAATTGCAGAGGCTGCCGACGCTTGCGGGCTGTCGGCCCATACAATCCGGTTCTACGAGAAATCAGGCATGTTGCCAGACATCGAACGTGGGCAAGACGGGCACCGTCGCTTCGGGCCGCGTGATATCGAGTGGCTGACACTCCTTTATTGGCTGCGCGAGACCGGAATGCCCCTAAGGCAGATGCGGCGTTTTACAACACTTGCAAAGTCGGGCGACGCCGGGATCGCCGAACGCCGGGAAATCCTTTCAGACCACGCCAATGCATTGAAAGCCAAACGTGCGGTCCTGGAGAACTGCGAAAGCATCCTCGTCATCAAAATCGCCAGCTATGGTCCTGGCGAAGACGGGGAGGGGAGGTGAAATTCGGGTATCTGATCGAACCGCCCTTCAACTATGTGGATGCAAATGGTCACGTCACAGGATCCGACGTTGAATTGGCGCGTCATGTTTGCCGCGAACTCGGGGTTTCGGCGTTCGAACCGGTCGAGACCGAGTTTGCTGAGCTGCTGCCCGGTCTCAACAGGGGTCTTTGGCGTATGACTACGGGCCTGTTCAGCACAAAGGAACGCCAACAAACCGCGCAATTCAGCCGTCCGATCTGGGCGCTGCCGGACGGGCTGCTTGTGCAGGAAGGCAACCCGCTGAAACTTAGCGGCTACCGTTCAATCGCTGCGCACCTGATAGCCCGAGTGGCTGTCATCCGCGATCAAATTCAGCACCGTTCCGCCGTCGCTTGTGGCGTTCCGGAAAGCCGCATTGTTGTCTTCGATACCTACACGCAAGCCGCGCGCGCGGTGCATGACGGTAGTACGGACGCCTACGCAAGTGTCGGCAGGGCGCATGGCGGCTTCATCAATCAAAACCCTGATTGGGCTGTCGAGATGGTGTTGGTTGACCCTGACGAAAGGCCACCTGCATTCGGCTCTTTCGCGTTTTCATTGGGCGACACCGCACTGTTGCGGGACATAAACGCCGTTCTTGGTGATTTCCTCGGAGCAGATACACACCGGCAGATGGTTGCAGAATTTGGCTTCTCAGACGCTGAGGTGGATTTGGTCTGTCGCCCGATGCCTTAAGGCGAATATCAGAACTGGCGTGGGCCATGGCGGTATCGTCAGTTCATGCCATTCTCACCCAAAGAAAAAGGGCCGCGCCACCGGCACGACCCTTTTCATTTTTCTGCTGCTGGCAGGTTCAGCCCTGACGGGCTTTGAACCGGCCTTGCGTCTTGTTGATCACATAGACGCGGCCCTTGCGGCGCACGACGCGGCAATCGCGATGGCGCTGCTTGAGCGAGCGGAGGGAGTTGCGTACCTTCATGGTCCGTTCCTTCATGTCGCGGCGCGCGGATTGCGCCTTGGGTTACAGTTCGGCCCGAAAGGGCCAGCGAATATCATGGTGGACGATACTGGGATCGAACCAGTGACCCCTTCGATGTCAACGAAGTGCTCTACCGCTGAGCTAATCATCCATGTCCAATGTGTCAGCCCCGCCCTATAACGAAATAGGACGCGGGGCACCCCACGTCAGTCGCCCGGTCTATAAAAGGAGTCGTCAGGGGGATCAAGGCCTTTTGGAAATTTCCGAAAACAGGCTATCTAGGGTGCAGAAGGAGCAGTCTTTGCTGGAACAAGCCTATCATCTTGCCCGTCCAACGTCACGCACCACCAGCGTCGTTTTCGCCTCACCGCATAGCGGGCGCGACTACCCTGCGTCATTTCTGCGCCAGATCGTTCTGGACGCAAGCGAGATCCGGTCGTCAGAGGATGCGTTTGTCGATCAGTTGTTCGAAAGCGCCCCGGAATACGGCGCCCCCCTGCTGACCGCCTGCGCGCCGCGCGCCTATCTGGATCTGAACCGGGGGCCTGATGAGCTGGACGCGGCCCTGATCGAAGGGGTGCGCCGGTCGGCTCATAATCCGCGCATCGCCAGCGGTCTGGGGGTGATCCCACGGGTCGTCGCCAATGGGCGCCAGATCTATCGGGGCAAGCTGACCCTGGCGGAGGCACATCAGCGCATCGCGAAATGCTGGCGGCCCTATCATGACCAACTGCAAACCCTGCTGGACGAAAGCGCCAATCAGTTTGGCGAGGCGATCCTGATCGACTGCCATTCCATGCCGCATGAGGCGCTGGAAAATGTCGGCCCGCCCGGTGCTGCCCGTCCTGATATCGTGCTGGGCGACCGGTTCGGGGCGACGGCGGCCGCGTCAGTCGTGGAACGGATCGAGGCCGCATTCGCCAGCGCGGGCCTGCGGGTTGCGCGCAACATGCCCTTTGCCGGGGCCTTCATCGCCCAGCATTATGGCCGCCCCTCGCGCCAGCAACACGCCATCCAGGTCGAGATTGACCGCGCGCTTTACATGAACGAACGCACGCTTGAACCAAATGCGGATTTCGAACCATTCCGCGCGGTGCTGAGCGGCGTCATCGCCGAACTGACCGAGATCGGGCGCGACGACACACAAAGGGTCGCAGCCGAGTAATGCTCGAACTACGCCCCAATTGCGAATGGTGCGACAAAGACCTGCCGCCCGACGCGACAGAGGCACGCATCTGCAGCTATGAATGCACCTATTGCGCCCATTGCGTCGAAACGGTCCTGCACAATGTCTGCCCCACCTGCGGCGGCGGCTTTGTCCCGCGCCCGATCCGGCCCAAAGGGGCGCATCGCGCCGGCCTGACCCTCGGGCTTGGGCACCACCCGGCCAGCAAAGAACGGGTCCACTCGCGCTGGACAGCAACACAGGTCGCAGAACTCATCGACCGGCTGAAAGACACAAGCCCGCAACAGCGGTGAAACGCGGATGTTCCCGGATCAATAGTGAAACCACCATACGCCAGCTGTAGAGCTACACCGAAATTCTCGGTGCCAAAGTCTCCTTGGCGGACAGAGCTGCCATTGGAAGAACAAATGTCTTACATCGCTTTCTTGAAGCAGAAAAAGCAAGTTGGGCTCAGATATGGCGCAGTCACCGCATCAAATATTAACAAACTATCTAACAAAATTAGACGAAATATTTGGCTTCTACACGGATAGCTTTGGTGCATTGGGTCACCTTTCCAGTCGCTATGAAGCCTTGAAGAAAAAGCTAAAAATGGCTTCTGGCGACAAACTGGCGTTTGGCAAAGGGCCCCCGACGGTATCAAATGCTAAGGCACAGCATGTAGCAACTATCGGGAATTTGATTGACCGAAATAAGGTGGGTGGACTCAATTACCGTTTGCTAACAGATGCCTGCTTAGTGAACATTTATACAGTTTGGGATACCGAGGTCAGACCCAATTATGCCAGTTCTCTTGGTGTAGATCAGTCGGAAATAAATTCGGATGTGATGGGGGATTTGCGACATTATCGAAACGCGATTGTGCATTACAAGGGCCTGTTGCAAAGGACTAACCAAACGCTCAATTTCGTGAACGTCGGAGACCCAGTTGTCCTAGAGGAAGAAGATTTCACTGAGTTATTGGGGCGGATCTTTTGGGATCTTGAAGCGATTTCAATTTCGCAGACTGGCGAATCTCTCAAACGTGAGTTTGAAATACCCGTGTAGTGGTCAGATGCAGATAGACAAAGTCAGCTTTGGGCTCAAACCAGACACTGCCTCCTCCAATGAGGAAAAGAGTCATTGTCCAATGGATGCGCAGAACAAGACCCATGAGGGATGAATACTGGCCGCCGCTGCCCTAAATTCTTAACGCGGCCTTCACATTTGCACCGTGCGCTGCGTTAAACCGTCAAATTCCGGCAAATGGGTCTGACGCAAGTCCGACGTTTTGCCGACGCGATGCCGACCGGTCGTTTTGCCCCAAACCCCAATACTAACTGGCCTCGCGTCGATTCGCCCAATCCGGGTGTTGCAGAACCCGTGCCGCACCACCGAACGTTGCCTCACCCCGCCATTTCGGACGCCAGAAATGCCTCCGGATCATCGACCTCGACCAACCGCTTTCCCCGGATTTCCCAGAACCGGTTGCCCACGTTTCGCAGAAAACTCCGGTCATGGCTGACCAGCAGGCAGGCGGCCCCATGGGCGATCAATTCCTCCTCCAGCGCCTCCTGTCCTTCGATATCCAGATGGTTTGTCGGCTCATCCAGCAGGTAGAAATTCGGCTGTTGCAGGCGCAGGATCAGCATCGCGAGCCGGGCCTTCTGCCCGCCGGACAACGCGCCGATTTTCGTGTCCTGCATCTGGATAGTCACCCCGGCCCCCGCCAGCAGACCGCGCGCCCGCTGGTCGCCCACATCGAACTGTCCGGCGACTGCGGTCATCGGGGTGTCGCCATCCGAAAGCTGGTTAAGATGTTGATCCGAATAGCCTTCCACAAGGGTCGGCGCGCATTTGATGCCAGCCACATCGCTCGCAATAGCGCGATGGATCATGTTGATCAGCCGCGTCTTGCCGGTGCCATTCGTGCCCAGCAGAACAATCCGATCGCCCGGGCTGATCCATTTCTTCCCGGTTGTGTAAAGCTGCCGCCCATCCGGCGTTTCCACCGCCACATCATCCAGCGCAATCAGCGCCTTGGCATGGGTCCCGCTATTGGCCAACCGGATATCGCCCGCGCCGCGTTCGTGATGGGCCGGCTTGGCCGCCGCCTCAATCTTGGCGGCCCGTTCGGTCAGTTGCTTGGTCTTGGTGATCAACAGGTCAGAACCGGAATTGATCCCGATATTCTTCAGCTTGGCCGCCTGTTTGCGCAATTGGCTGGCCTTGTTGAGATCATTGGCAAAGCGGCGTTCATCAGCCGCGTCCGCCTCATCCAGCGCTGCCCGCGCGCGGGTAAATGGCAAGGCAAAGTCACGCGACCGCTCTGCCCTTAAAAACAAGGTCCGATTGGTCACCGCATCCAGGAACGCCCGGTCATGGCTAATGATCACGGCGGGCACATCGCGGGGCAGGCCGCCCAGCCAGTCCTGCAGCAATCCGATGCGGTGCAGGTCCAGATGGTTGGTCGGTTCGTCGAGCAGCAAAAGGTCCGGTTCGGTGATCCAGGCGGCGGCCAGTAGGGCGGTGCGCTGCCAGCCGCCGCTGAGATCCTTCAGCGGTTTGTGCTGCAGGTCATAAGGCACCTTCAGATCGTCCAGCACCACATCGACCCGCCAGCTTTCGTAATCGGCCTGTTCGGCGGGCAGGGCGGCAAGCACATGATCGTAAAGGGTTTTCTCCAGCGCATCATCCGACACGTTCTGCTCCACATGCCCCACGCGCAGGCCGCGCGCACGGGCGATGCCACCAGTGGTCGGGTCGAACGTGCCCGCAATACACCCCATCAGGGTCGACTTACCCCGCCCATTGGCGGCGACAAGCCCGATACGGTCGCCTTTGGAAATTGTCAGGTTGAGGTCAGTGAAAAGCGGTTCGCCCAGGGTCACGCCCAAGGCATTGATGTTGAGAATAGTCATGTCGGTCTCTGATCAGGAAATGGCCGCACAGGGGCGGCATGATGGGCAGACCGTTTCGGATCATGCCCTGCAAACGGATTTACAGGGCAAAGCGGGGACCATGCTGAAGTCGGCGGATGATACGCATGTTCAGCTTGTGCCCTCCTGTTGCTGGTGTTTGACCGATAGGACGAAGCGTAGGGTTTGAACGGAGGATGGGTCAAGACCCAACTTACGTTACCGCAGTGCCCGCCCTTTGATGATCGCGTCCGCCCCGAACTTCTGCCGGATCAGGTCAGCGGCCTTTTCGGCCTCGGCCCGTTTGATCGCGCCGGGGTCGAGCAGGTCGCCTTCGCGGTCGGCGCCGTCGGCTGATGTGATCTCGGACAGGCCCACGCCCAGCAACCGGTAAGGCCCCTTGTCGCCGACCTGATCGAACAGCGCGCGGGCGGTCCGGTAGATCGTGTCGGCGATCTGGGTGGGGTGCCGCAGGCTCAACCGTTTGGTGATCCCCTTGAAATCATGGGTCTTCAGTTTCAGCGTCACGACCCGCCCTGCCTTGTCCTTGGCCTTGGCCCGCGCGCTGACCTTTTCGGACATCCGCCAGATATGCCCGTCAAGGATATCCACATTGCTGGTATCCTCGTTGAACGTGGTTTCGTTCGACAGCGTCTTGACCGGCGTATGGGCCGAGATGCGGCGCCCGTCTTCGCCCCGCGCCAGCGAATAAAGCCGCTCACCCGTGCCCCCGAACCGGTCATGCAGATCGCGCCGGTCCCAGCGCAGAAGATCATCAAAGGTGCGGATGCCCGCCGCCTCCAGACTGGCCTGCGCCGCCGGGCCGATGCCCCAGATCAGGCGGACCGATTTGGGGCGCAGGAACGCGGTGGTTTCCGCCTTGCCGATGATCGAAAAGCCGCGCGGTTTGTCGAGGTCAGACGCGACCTTGGCCAAGAATTTGTTGTGGCTCAACCCGATAGACCCGGTCAGCCCCAATTCGTCCTTCATCCGTTTCACCAGCCGCGCCAGCATGACCGCGGGCGGCGCATGATGCAGCCGGGCGGTGCCGGTGAGGTCCATGAACGCCTCATCCAGTGACAGCGGTTCGACCACCGGGGTCAGCTCATCCATCATCGCCCGGATCGCGCGAGAGGCTTCGACATAGGCCTCGAACCGGGGGCGGACTACCACAGCCTCGGGGCAGAGTTTCAGCGCCTTGAACATGGGCATCGCGGATTTGACGCCCTTGATCCGGGCGACATAGCAGGCGGTTGAGACGACCCCGCGCTTGCCGCCGCCGATGATCACCGGCTTGTCGGTCAGGTCCGGGTTGTCCCGCTTTTCGACGGAAGCATAGAACGCATCGCAATCCATATGGGCAATGGACAGATCGAACAGTTCCGGATGCCGCGTGACCCGTGGGCTGCGGCATTGCGGACAGCGGGTTTCGCTGTCAAATGTGGTCAGGCAATCGCGGCACAGGGCTGGCATGACCCTATGATAGGGAGGGCACAAGGTGGAAACAACGGGGCCGCATCACGGATCAAAGGTCGCGCTGTTTCTGGGTGACCGGCTGGTCAGCATCCTGCGCGATGATTTTCCTCATATCCATTATCCGAACCTGTGGGACCTGCCGGGTGGCGGGCGCGAGGGGGATGAGACGACGTTCCAGACCGTCGCCCGCGAGTTGGAGGAGGAGTTGGGGCTGATCCTGCCGCGCGCAGCTGTGCTGTGGGAAAGCGCCTTTCCGTCCAGCACCGACGCGACCAAATGGAACGCTTTCTTCGTCGCACAGATGCGGGCGGAGGCGGTGGATAGCATCGTCTTTGGGGGCGAAGGGCAGCGCTGGGCGCTGTATGGGATGGAGGATTTTGTCACACTGGAAAACCGCGTGCCGTCCTATGGCGGACGGCTGGCAAAATGGGTGGCAGAGACGGGTGGGTTGGCTTCCTGACTGGCAGCGACATAATCGTTAAGGGCTTACGACATCTTAATCGCTGACATGCCGTCAGCGCCGGCTTTCCCCTCTTCGGCATAAGCACGCCAAAGATCCAGGTGCGGTTCGGCCGGTTCACCGGCGGCACCGGGCGTTGTTTTGGTCATATGAACAATATCTAGATTGAGTAGTCGTCTATGAGAGGTGAGGGTTTGGCAAATTTCGTTAGGTCGTCTTTGTCAGTGATCCTAATTCGGTTGCCATCCACTTCGACACCATAGGGTAGGAGGCCTTTGAAGGCGCGGCTCAGATTTTCGGGGGTCATCCCAAGAGATGACGCCAACTTACGCTTTTCAAGCGTCAGTTCGAATTCACCGGTCCCATCAAGGCCCTTGTGCTGGCGTAGCAGATAATTGGCGAGCCTTTCCAGCGACGTGCGAAGTTTGAGATCCTTCTGCGATTTAATGACCGAACGGTAGCACTGCGCCAACTCAGTCACGATGGCCCGGGCGAAATCATGGTCGGTTGCAAAGATGTCACGTACATGTTGGCTAGGGATCAGTGCGATGCGGCTTTTCTCGAGTGTCTTTGCGGACATCAGATAGGGCGCGTCCTTGATCGTGGCGGCAAGGATAAAGGTAGACACAGGACGTACTGTCGCCATCACCGTCTCGCGTCCATTCCAACCGGATGACAGCTCTACCGAGCCTGACAAGATCACGTGCAGGAAATCGCTGGGATCACCTTCGATGATCAAATCAATTTGAGGAGGGAAGTTCTGAACATACGATCCACGCATCAGTGCGCTGAAGTTCAAATCCGCCATTTCCGAAAACAGATGAAGGCTGCGCACATCAGGATAATCTGACTCGGGCATAATGTGCGACATTCTGGACTCCTCAGCCAGTTATCGTCTCGTCGTTTGATTTTTGTCAACTGCCCATTTGACACTTGCATAACCGGGTCTTGATTCCGCGATTTGTACCATTTGATAAAAATCGCTAAGTAATTTATTTCATTATGTAAATTACGGTTTCTTGATCTGCATCAAGAGGACTGTGCCGCGCGGCTGTCACCCTTTTCGCAAGGCGCTCGCAACTCTGTCCGAGCGCAAAAGCCGAAGGGGACAGTTGATGGAACTACAAAACAAGGCCACCGCCCTGTGGTCAAACTTTTTCAATGTAAAGATGGTGCAGATCAGGACCTTCCACATGACGTGGTTTGCGTTCTTTTCGTGTTTCTTTGCTTGGTTTGGGATCGCACCGCTGATGAGCGTGGTCCGGGATGAGTTGGGGCTGACGCCAAACCAAATCGGCTGGGCAATCATCGGCTCAGTCTCGATGACAATCTTTGCGCGCCTGTTCATCGGTTGGTTATGTGACCGGATCGGGCCACGGAAAGCCTATACTTGGCTTTTGCTGATCGGCTCATTGCCTGTGATGGGCATCGGCCTTGCGCAAAGCTTTGAGACATTCCTGCTGTTCCGCGTCCTGATCGGCGGTATTGGTGCGGCCTTTGTTATCACCCAATACCACACCTCAGTCATGTTCGCGCCCAACGTAGTTGGTCAGGCAAATGCGACATCTGCCGGCTGGGGGAACCTTGGTGGTGGTGTCACACAATTTGTCATGCCGCTGCTCTTCTCGGTCATGGTGATCGGGTTTGGCTTTTCCGAAGCAGTTGGCTGGCGTTTGTCGATGGTGGTGGTGGGTATCATCATCTTCCTGACCGGTATCGCTTACTACTTCCTGACTCAGGATGCGCCTGACGGCAATTTCGATGACCTGCGTGCAGCGGGCAAGATGGAAGAAAAGGCAAAGGTCACCGGGAACTACATGCAAGCCCTGAAGGACCCGCGCGTCTGGGTGCTGTTCGTGATTTACGGCGCCTGCTTTGGCATTGAGTTGACGGTGAATAACGTCGCCGCGCTTTACTTCATGGATTACTTTGACCTGAACCTCGTGACAGCCGGTTTTGTGGCCGCGTCCTTTGGTCTGATGAACCTCTTTGCGCGTACTTTGGGTGGTCTCTTCGGTGACAACTTCGGTTCTCTCTGGGGTCTGAAAGGCCGTGCCTTCTGGCTGTTTATCTGCCTGTTCTTTGAAGGCTGCGCCTTGATGGTCTTTAGCCAGATGAGCGTGCTGTTCCTGGCATTACCCTCGTTGATCGTCTTCTCGCTGTTCACCCAGATGGCCGAGGGCGCCACCTACTCTGTCGTGCCGTTCATCAACAAGAAGGCCCTTGGCGCGGTTGCCGGTGTGGTCGGTGCCGGCGGTAACGCCGGTGCGGTTCTGGCCGGATTTCTGTTCAAGAACGTCATCGACTGGTCGCAGGCCTTTTTCATCCTTGGCATCGTGGTGACTTGCGCATCATTCCTGGCCTTCTTTGTCCGGTTCTCGACCCGGCAGGAGGACGAAGAGCGCGCGAACTTTGCCGCCGCCAATATCGAGACCCTGCGCTTGCGCGCGCTCAAGGCGAATGCGGCACTTGAAGAGGGCCTGATAGCGGTCGCCAAGAAAAATGGCGCACAGGCAGCCGAATAGTGCTGAACAAGGCGGGCCAGAGCATGGCCCGTCCCACCCCTGAACTTGGAGAAATCAAGTGGGACAAGATCTGACAAATTGGAACATTGAGGACGACGGTTACTGGTCCTCTACCGGCAAATCGATTGCCACGCGCAACCTGTGGATATCGATCCCATCGTTGCTGTGCGGTTTTGCGGTTTGGTTGTATTGGGGCATCATCACTGTTCAGATGCTCAACCTTGGGTTTGAATTCGCAAAATCCGACCTCTTCACCCTGGGTGCCATCGCCGGTCTGACCGGAGCAACGCTGCGTATTCCATCCACGTTCTTTATTCGCATCGCGGGCGGGCGTAATACAATCGTCTTTACAACCGCCTTGCTGATCATCCCCGCTCTGGGCACTGGGCTGGCTCTGCAAGATCCCAACACACCACTGTGGTACTTCCAGATCCTGGCATTCCTGTCGGGCATCGGCGGCGGTAACTTCTCGTCCTCGATGTCCAACATCAGCTTCTTTTACCCAAAGAAGATCCAAGGTTTTGCCTTGGGCATGAATGCCGGTCTGGGCAACTTTGGGGTGACCACCATGCAAATCCTGATCCCATTGGCGATGACAATGGGCATCTTTGGCGGCGAGAGCCGCACTTTGGTCAACACATCCGGCACCCTGATTGGCAAGATCCCCGCGGGGACCGAGACTTACATTCAAAACGCGGGCCTGATCTGGCTGGTGTTCTTGATCCCGCTGGTCATCATCGGTTGGTTCGGCATGAACAATATCCGTGACGAGCATGTCTCGCCAAACATCCCGAACCCGTTGGGTGCCTTTGCGACCATCACCGGGATGCTATTGATCGGCTTTGCAACCGCTGCCTTCGGTTTGTGGTTGCTGCTGCCAGGGACCGAGGCCGGTTTGCCAACATCCGGCATTGGCCTGTCGAAATGGATCGTGCTGCCCATCGTCATCGCGCTGACCGTCTTGGGTCTGAAGATGATCCCCGGTGCCGTGGGCCAGAACCTGAGCCGCCAGTACCAGATCTTTGGCAACAAACACACTTGGGCCATGACTGTGATCTACACCATGACCTTTGGTTCGTTCATCGGCTATTCGGCTGCTCTGGCACTCACCATCAAGGTCGTCTTCGGCTTCAGTCACCTCGAAGTGGATGGTCTGATGACCCATGACACCGTGAACCCCAATGGCCCATCGGCCTTGATGTTCGCCTGGATGGGCCCATTCATTGGCGCCCTGATCCGGCCTATTGGCGGCATGATGGCCGACAAGCTGGGCGGTGCACGTGTGACGCAGTGGATTTCGATCATCATGGTCGCTTCTGCACTGGGTGTCGCCTACTTCATTCAGGCGGCCTATTCCTCTGCAACACCGGAACAGTATTTCTACCCATTCCTGGGCCTGTTCCTGATCCTGTTCGCAGCAACCGGCATCGGCAACGGATCGACATTCCGCACCATCGCCGTGGTCTTCAACAGAGAGCAGGCTGGCCCCGCCTTGGGTTGGACCGCCGCGGTGGCTGCCTACGGCGCATTCATCATTCCCAAAGTGTTCGGCGAACAGCTGGGCGCAGGGCACCCGGAATACGCGCTGTATGGTTTTGCGGTCTTCTACACCGTCTGTATCGCAATCAACTGGTGGTTTTATCTGCGGCCAAACGCCTACGTCCAGAACCCATAAACCTGACGCCTGCCTGTCCCGGCATTCGCGCCGGGGCAGGATCACCCTGACAGGAGAAAAGACATGAGCCACCTGCTCGATAAACTGAACTTTCTGGAATCAAAGAACCTTGAAGAGTTCTCTGATGGCTTCGGCAAGACCACCAACGAAAGCCGCGACTGGGAAGACACCTATCGCAATCGCTGGCGGCACGACAAGGTTGTGCGCTCCACTCACGGGGTGAATTGCACAGGTTCATGCAGCTGGAAAATCTACGTCAAGTCCGGGATCGTAACGTGGGAAACCCAGCAAACTGACTACCCACGCACCCGCGCTGATCTGCCAAATCACGAACCGCGCGGCTGTGCCAGAGGTGCAAGCTATAGCTGGTATTTGTATAGCGCCAACCGTGTGAAGAACCCGCTGGTTCGGGGCCGTTTGATGAAGGTCTGGCGCAAGATGCGCGAGACCATGGAGCCAATTGAGGCTTGGACAAAATTGCAAGCCGATCCGATCCTGCGTGCGTCATACGTGGAGACGCGCGGCAAGGGCGGGTTTGTCCGCGCCACATGGGATGAGGCGACCGAGATCACGGCGGCAGCCAATGCTTACACCGCCAAGACCTATGGCCCCGATCGCGTCTTTGGCTTTTCACCCATTCCTGCCATGTCGATGGTATCTTACGCCGCAGGCTCGCGTTACCTGTCGCTGATGGGTGGGGTCTGCATGTCATTCTATGACTGGTATTGCGACCTGCCGCCAGCCTCGCCGATGACATGGGGCGAACAGACAGACGTGCCGGAAAGCGCAGACTGGTATAATTCCGGTTACCTGCTGCTTTGGGGCTCCAACGTCCCGCAGACACGGACACCTGACGCCCACTTCTATACAGAGGCCCGCTACAAAGGCACCAAATCCGCCGTCATCTGCCCCGATTACTCCGAGGCCGCAAAATTCGGCGATGTCTGGCTGAATGCCAAACAAGGGACGGACGCCGCGCTCGCCATGGCTTTTGGCCATGTGATCCTGCGCGAGTTCCACCTTGATCGTCAGGCCGAGTATTTTGAGGACTACACGCGCAAGTATTCCGATTTCCCCATGCTGGTGAAGTTGGAAAAAAGGGACGGTAAGCTGGTCCCCGGCCGTTTCCTGCGTGCCGATGATCTGGACGGCAAGCTGGGCGAAGACAACAATCCCGAATGGAAGACAGTCGCCTTTGATGAGATTTCAAACGGGCTGGTCGCGCCCAACGGTTCGGTCGGATATCGCTGGGGTGAAGACGGCGAATGGAACCTTGAGGAAAAGGCGAAAGAGGCTGACACCAAGCTGAAGATGTCGTTCGTTCTGGAAGAAGACCAGGATGATATCGTCGGCGTCGATTTCCCCTATTTTGGCGGTCAGGCCTACGGTCAGTTCGCGACCGATGCCGACCATCCCGACGTGCTGACCCGCAACATTCCTGTCAAAAAGATCAAGACTGCCGAGGGCGAAATCAAGGTTGCGACCGTCTTTGACCTGTTCTGCGCCAACTACGGTCTTGACCGTGGCTTGGGTGGTGATTGGGTCACAGCCGACTACGCCGACGATATGCCCGGTACACCGGCTTGGGCCGAGAAGATCACCGGCGTGCCCGCTGACAAGATCGCCCATGTGGCCCGTGAGTTCGCGGACAATGCCGAAAAGACCCAAGGCAAATCGATGATCATCATCGGCGCCGCGATGAACCACTGGTTCCACATGGACATGAACTATCGCGGTGTCATCAACATGCTGGTCATGTGCGGCTGCGTGGGCAAATCGGGCGGTGGCTGGGCGCACTATGTGGGGCAGGAAAAGCTGCGCCCACAAACCGGCTGGCAGCCGCTGGCCTTTGCGCTGGATTGGAACCGCCCGCCGCGGCATATGAACTCCACCTCCGCTTGGTACGCACATACCGATCAGTGGCGCTATGAGACACTGAAAGCCGAGGAGATTTTGTCACCTACAGCACCCGAGGGTGACTGGGATATCAGCCTGATTGATTACAACATCCGGGCCGAGCGTATGGGCTGGTTGCCATCTGCGCCGCAGCTCAAGACTAACCCGCTGGAGGTAGCGAAGGCTGCGAAAGAAGCAGGCATGGAAATCCCGGCCTATGTGGCCGAGAACCTCAAGTCCGGCGACTTGGAAATGTCCTGCGAGGACCCCGACAACCCCGCCAACTGGCCGCGCAACCTGTTTGTCTGGCGGTCTAACCTGTTGGGATCATCCGGCAAGGGTCACGAATACTTCCTCAAGCACCTGCTTGGCACCGATCATGGCGTGCTGGGCAAGGATCTCGGTGAAGACGGCGGGCAACTGCCGAAAGAGGCCAAGTGGCACCCCGACGCCCCACGCGGCAAGCTGGACCTGCTGGTGACCATCGACTTCCGCATGTCGACCACAGCGGTCTACTCCGACATCGTTCTGCCAACAGCGTCTTGGTACGAAAAGGACGACATGAACACGTCGGACATGCACCCGTTCATCCACCCGCTGCAGGCGGCGGTTGATCCGGCGTACGAAAGCAAATCCGACTGGGAAATCTTCAAATCCATCGCGAAGAAATTCCAGGAGATCACACCAGGTTATCTGGAGAAGGAAACTGATATCGTCGCATTGCCGATCCTGCACGATACCCCGGCAGAGATTGCTCAGGATCAGGTCAAGGACTGGAAAAAAGGCGAATGCGACCTGATCCCCGGCAAGACGGCCCCGGCCTATGTGGCGGTCGAGCGGGACTACACCGCGATCTATGATCGTTTTACCGCTCTTGGTCCGCTCATGGATAAGCTGGGCAATGGCGGTAAAGGCATCACATGGAACACGCAGGAGGAGATCGACAACCTCTCAGCTCTGAACGGCGTGCAACTGGATGGGGCCGCGGTCGGGCGGCCCAAGATAGAAACCGCCATCGACGCCTGCGAAGTCATCCTGATGCTCGCGCCCGAGACAAACGGCAACGTCGCCGTAAAAGCATGGGAGGCGCTGGAAAAAGCCACAGGGCGTGAACACGCGCATCTCGCCGAAGGCGAACACCACCAGAAGATCCGTTTCCACGACATCGCAGCACAGCCGCGCAAGATCATCTCCAGCCCCACATGGTCCGGTATTGAAAGCGACAAGGTCAGCTATAACGCAGGCTACACCAATGTGCATGAGCTGATCCCGTGGCGCACCCTGACCGGGCGACAACAGCTTTATCAGGACCATTTGTGGATGCTGGCGTTTGGCGAAGGCTTCATGTCCTACCGTCCGCCGATTGATCTGAAAACCATCACCAAGGACGTGCAGGATGATGGCGACAACCTTGTGCTCAACTTCATTACGCCACACCAGAAATGGGGCATCCACTCCACCTATTCCGACAACCTGTTGATGCTGACGCTCAACCGGGGCGGGCCGGTGATCTGGATATCGGAGGTGGACGCCAAAAGCGCGGGCATCGTCGATAACGACTGGGTTGAGCTTTACAACACCAACGGTGCGCTGACCGCGCGCGCGGTGGTGTCCCAGCGGATCAAGGAAGGCACGACCTTCATGTATCACGCGCAGGAAAAGATCGTGAATACACCCGGGTCGGAAAAGACCGGACACCGGGGCGGCATCCACAATTCGGTCACCCGCGCGGTACTGAAACCAACCCACATGATCGGCGGCTACGCCCAGCAATCCTACGGCTTCAACTACTATGGCACCGTTGGATCGAACCGGGATGAGTTCGTTGTGGTCCGCAAGATGAAGAAAGTGGACTGGCTCGACAAAGAAGAAAGCTGGAAAGCACCTGCACAGGAGGCAGAGACATGAGAATCCGCGCACAAATCGGCATGGTGCTGAACCTCGATAAATGCATTGGGTGCCATACATGCTCTGTCACTTGCAAGAATGTCTGGACGAGTCGCGACGGCGTTGAATACGCCTGGTTCAACAACGTGGAAACCAAACCCGGCCTTGGCTATCCGACAGATTGGGAAAACCAGGATCGTTGGAAAGGCGGCTGGGAACGGACGAAATCCGGGAAATTGCAGCCCAAACAGGGCAGCAAATGGCGCATCCTGTCCAACATCTTTGCCAACCCCTCCATGCCGGAAATCGACGACTATTATGAACCGTTCGATTTCGATTACGACCACCTGAAGTCCGCGCCCGAGATGGAGGCGTTCCCAACGGCACGCCCGCGTTCCAAGATCACCGGCGAGCGGATTGAGAAGATCGAAAAGGGCCCGAACTGGGAAGAAATCCTTGGCGGCGAATTTTCCAAACGCTCTGGCGATTACAACTTCGAAGGCATCCAGAAAGAAATCTATGGGGAATACGAGAATACATTCATGATGTACCTCCCCCGACTGTGCGAGCACTGCCTGAACCCCGCTTGCGCATCGTCCTGCCCATCAGGCGCGATCTATAAGCGCGAAGAAGATGGCATCGTTTTGATTGATCAGGAAAAGTGCCGCGGCTGGCGCATGTGTGTCTCGGGCTGCCCCTACAAGAAAATCTACTACAACTGGGAAAGCGGCAAATCCGAGAAATGCACATTGTGTTATCCCCGGATTGAAAGCGGCAACCCAACGGTCTGTTCGGAAACCTGTGTGGGGCGCATCCGTTATCTGGGCGTCATGCTCTATGATGCCGACAAGATCGAAGATGCGGCAAACATGGAGGATGAACAGGACCTCTATGATGCGCAACTGGGTGTGTTCCTTGATCCCAATGATCCCGTCGTGATCGAGACTGCGCGCGCGGACGGTATCCCAGAGGATTGGATCAAAGCCGCTCAGGAAAGCCCGATCTGGAAGATGGCGATGGAGTGGAAAGTCGCTTTCCCTCTGCACCCGGAATACCGGACGCTGCCGATGGTTTGGTATATCCCGCCGTTGTCGCCAATCCAGAATGCCGCTGAGGCGGGCGCGATTGGCACTAGCGAAGGCATGCCGGACGTCAAGGACCTGCGCATTCCGGTCAGATACCTCGCCAATATGTTGACAGCTGGCGATGAAGCCCCGGTCGTCACAGCATTGGAACGGATGCTGGCGATGCGGTCTTACATGCGCTCCAAAACGATCGAGGGCGTTATCGACGAAGGGATCGCCGCGCGCGTCGGCCTGTCGGGCCGGGTGATCGAGGACATGTACAAGATCATGGCCCTTGCCGATTATGAGGACCGCTTTGTCATTCCGACAACGCACCGCGAACAGGTCGAGGAAGCTTACGATCTGCGCGGCGGCTGCGGCTTTACCGATACCAACGGGTGCGGCGGCGGTTCATCGAAGGGATCGCTCTTTGGCGGCTCCAAAAAACCCCTGAAAATGCCAACGGAGGCAATGTGATATGGGCCAGCCAGTAGTAGATCGTACTCTCAAAGCATTCTCACTTCTTCTCAGTTACCCGACCTGCGCGTTGCAGCATGCCATGCCCGAGATTAGCGCCATTCTGGCCTCGGACACGCGATTGACAGCAACAGCCCGTCGGGCGTTGCGCCCGCTGGTGGAGGCGCTAAGCGGGCGCGACATCTATGACCTTGAAGAGCAGTATGTGCTGCTCTTCGACCGATCGCGCACCCTGTCGTTGAACCTGTTTGAACATGTTCACGGCGAAAGCCGCGATAGGGGCGGGGCAATGGTGTCACTGGTCGAAACCTATCGCGAAGGTGGTTTTGATCCTGTGACATCTGAATTGCCGGATCACTTGCCTGTTTTGCTGGAATTCCTGTCCACCCGCTCCCCTATGGTCGCGCAGGACACTCTGGCCGACGCGGCGCATATCTTTGAGGCCTTGAATGCCCGGCTGATCCGGCGGGAGAGCCACTACGATGCCGTATTCGCCAGCCTTCTTCAGCTGGCAGGTGTGAAGGCCGACAAGGAAGCGGTCGCAGAAATGCTGGCCCAGCCTGACGATGATCCAACGGACCTAGAAGCCCTTGATGAGGTCTGGGAAGAAAGCGAGGTGCTGTTCGGTCCTGACCCCAATGCAGGTTGTCCGCAGGCGCGCGAGATGCTCGCCCAAATGGACCTGCCCATCAACCCTCCACCGCAACACGCGGCAGAATAAGGAGACACCGAAATGCTTGAGAATTTCGATATCGACTTCATCATCTTCGGCATCATGCCTTATGCCGCGCTGACCATTCTGGTTATCGGCTGCATCGCCCGCTACGACCGTGATCAATATACGTGGAAAAGCTCTTCCAGCCAGTTGTTGCGCCGCAAGCAGCTGATGTGGGGGTCCATCCTGTTCCATGTGGGGATCATCACGATCTTCTTTGGGCATTTGGTAGGGTTGTTTACCCCGGTTTGGGTGCTAGACGCGTTTGGCGTGCCTTATGCGCTCAAGCAGTGGATGGCCGTGATCATAGGGGGGCCTGCAGGGATCGCTGCGCTGATCGGAGGCACGTTGCTGTTGCACCGCCGCCTGACTGAGCCACGTATCCGCGCCACATCCAGCTGGATGGACATCACCATCATGGTGCTGATCTGGCTGCAACTAGCCATCGGCCTGCTGACAATCACGCAGACCCTGCAACATATGGACGGTTCCGAAATGGTCCGCTTCATGAGCTGGTCGCAAAGCATCGTGACATGGAACATCAACGCCTGGGTGACTGTGGTTGACGTGCACTGGCTCTATAAGCTGCATATCTTCCTGGGTCTGATTATCACCGCACTCTTCCCGTTCTCGCGGTTGGTCCACATGATCTCGGGTTTCGCGGCACCCGTGAAGTACCTGTCGCGTCCCGGCTATCAGATCGTGCGGTCGCGTCGCGGCAAGGCACTGCCCAAGCGCAGCGCCCCCAAGATAACACCGGCGGAGTGAAGCAGATGAACGCAGCACTCTTCCCCGATCTGATCGTCAACGGTGAAACCGTGCCGCATACCTTGGTGGCATCGGAAACCCAAAACCATGATGCCCCGGCTGGAAAGCCGGGCATTGCCTGGCGCAAGGCCGCGAATGCCGTGGCGATCCGCACCCTGCTGTTGCAAGAGGCGCGTGCGCGCGGACTGAAGCCTGAGCGCAAAGAAGTGGCCCCGGACAAGTTCGAAACAGATGAGGAGGCCCAAATCAGGGGCCTTCTTGAAATGGTCGTTGATCCGGAAGTACCGGAAGACGACGCGATCTATGCCGAGTGGGAGAAAGACCCCAGCCGTTTTCGCGCGCCGCCCTTGTGGGAGGTTTCCCATATCCTATGCGCTTGCGATCCTCGCGATGAAAAGGCCAAGCACGATGCGATGCACCGGGCCGAAGCTCTGATACCGCTCGTCGGCAAAGACGCCAAAAGCTTTGCCGTGATTGCGTCGCGTGAAAGCGATTGCGGGTCCAAATCATCCGGCGGCACCCTTGGCCAGCTTGGGCCGGGCGACACCGTGCCCGAGTTCGAAGCCATCCTGCGCCGTCTGGACGAGGGCGAAGTCACACCCCAACCGATCCTGACCCGCCATGGCTGGCATATCGTGCGTATGGATGCCGTGGCCCTTGGGGCCGTGCTTCCTTTTGCGGCAGTGAAACCAAAAATCGCCGAGGCCATGGAAAAGGCATCATGGGCACGGCAAGCCCAGAAATTCGTGCAAAAACTGGTCGCGTCTGCCGAAATCACCGGCGCGGACCTCCGATCCGTCTAGCCCCAAGGAGGGCGAGATCATGGGTAAACATACATGACATCTGAACAGGGGGGATTGCCTTGAACCAACAGCGGTTTCGCGGTTGGCTGAACCGCTGTTTTCCATGAAGACCACCTGCGCGAGCGGCGGATATGCGCGCTAATCGATGGAATCGCGCGCGGCAGCGCGTCTGATGAGATACTGTGTTGACCGTCCTTAGCTTTCTGACCCGTGCACCTCGCCAAAACGTCCATCATGCAACGAGCCTGTCCCAAGGCACATCCGCATATTCCCTAGAAAGGCGGCCTTACCGCACCGCACGAACGCTGCATGATCAAAGCGACACGATGAGCCAGGCGCTCTCAAGTTCAGGCCTCTCTTGGATCCATGGCGCTGAAGTCAGACAGAATAAGCCAAATTTCCCATGCGCCCGGCCGCCAAGATGGGAACGTTTGGCGGGAAGCGGCGTTATCATCTGTAGCTTAAGCAGGAGGCGACATGAGCTATCAATCAGGTGACAAAGTCAAATGGGACTGGGGACAAGGGACTGCAGAAGGTACTGTCGAGGCAGTTCATACCAAATCCATAACGCGCTCTATCAAAGGATCTGACGTTACACGCAACGGGTCAGATGATGATCCGGCGCTTGAAATCAAGCAGGACGATGGCACAAAAGTGCTGAAGTTGTCTTCCGAGGTACGCAAAGAGTGACGCCGGCTGGTTTGGTCTACTACCCGGATAGTGAAGCGGGGATTAGCCGAAGGCGGCGTGGCCGGGGCTTCTCCTATTTTGATCCCAAGGGAAGTTTGATCACAGACCCCAACGAACGGCAGCGGCTTGCGACACTCGCAGTGCCGCCCGCCTATGAAGATGTCTGGATGTGTCCATTGCCCAACGGCCATCTATTGGCAACCGGGCGCGACGCCAAGCGGCGCAAGCAATATGTGTATCACCCCGATTGGACCACGTTGCAGGCGGAAGCCAAGTTCCACGATCTATCTTCATTCGGCCGCGCCCTCCCCCGCATTCGGCGCCAATTGCAAGCTGATCTGCAAGAAGATGTTGGCGAAAAGAAGTTTGCTCTTGCAGCTGCTGTGACCCTGATAGATCGGACGGCGTTGCGTATTGGAAACCCGCAATACCTTGAAGAAAATGGCAGCTATGGTGCGCTGACCTTGCGCAATCGGCACATCGCTGTTTCGGGCAACGAAATAATACTGAAGTATCGTGCCAAGGGCGGTCAGAAAGTGAAGACCAAGACTACGGACGCGAAACTCGCGCGTATTCTTGGTAAGATTGATGACTTGCCGGGCGCCACCTTATTGACATGGGTTGACGATGACGGCGCGCCGCAAACGCTGACCTCCGACGTGCTGAACAATTATATCTCAGACGCAGCGGGTACCGAAGGTGTCACGGCAAAGACGTTCCGAACCTGGGCGGGGACATGTGCTGCGTTTGAGGTTGCCCTGAAAGGGCACGCTACAATCAAGGACATGGCAAGCGCCGCTGCAAGCTTGTTGCACAATACACAGTCGATTGCGCGCAACAGCTATATCCATCCCGACGTGATCGCACTGGCAGGGCGACAGCCGCCACACGTTCAACCCAAAACACTGTCTGGACTGAGAGTCACAGAACAGCATCTGCTCGGATTCCTTACGTAGGAATAATGCGATACATCGCGACTATTTACTCGACCAATCAGTTTTGAGGCTGGATTACGAACGAAGTGGTGCGGCCACGTCGTGTGATCCGACGCCCCGGGTGACTTGGAGCAACAAGTTCAGCTTGCTGCGTCGATCGGTTTTTGGGACCGTCGTCATTATTTCAGTTTCACTCGCTGATGACAGCTTCGTATGCAGCAATTGGCCGCTGTGTCCTTCGTCCCATTTCGTAGGTGATAAATGGTAAGGAACATGATGCGCGTTCGAAATGGAGAACGCGATGAGGTACCTTTGATGGCCGTCGACTCCCGTCCGCACGATATGCTGTTCGGTTGCACTCAAACTGTGTCGGTTCATGTTACTGGAAGTAAGCCACAAATCTCATGCAGATGTCGGAATTTCAACTCTATAGCCTTTCGCTGGCCGAGGCGTGGGTTGGTCAAGCCTATCCAGCGCATTCCTGTTTAAGCAAAAAATAATGGGATTTTTTGGGAACCGATTGGTAGTCTCGTCGCTTTGGATAGACAAGCCATAGACAGTGCATGACACAAGAACTGGACAGATTTTGGAATATCATGGCCAGCATTCCGGCTTGCATGGTCACTACGACCGCTGGGACATCCATGCGTCCGCGTCCGATGGCGTTTCCTGGTGAACGATAAGGGTGATCTGAAAAATGGCGTCTGAATTGATGAAAGCCTGCTTTGCCGATCATGGTCCTGACTTGGGCGAGAACGAGAAACTGCAGCTATAGCTTATCTGGCGGAATGACGCCCCACACCCTGGCTGGTCGATGACCGCCCGATGTTTCCCTGATTGGACCGTAATTATGACATTCTCACTTGCAGACGGCTATGACAGCCTCGAAGATTTTCTAGATGCCCGAGCTCCCAACCAGCCAGAATTCCACCAAGCCGTCACAGAGGTGACTGACGACATCAAACCGATCGTTGATGCGCACCCGGAATTCAAATCAGCAAATATATTCGAGCGCCTTGTTGAACCGGAGCAGGTTATCTCTTTCCGCGTTGCCTGGCAGAACGACGCCAATGAAATCGAGGTCAATCGTGGCTACCGCGTCCAATTCAATGGAGCGATTGGTCCATTTAAAGGCGGATTGCGGTTTCATCCATCGGTCAATACCTCCGTGCTGAAATTTCTAGGCTTTGAACAGACGTTCAAGAATGCACTGACGGGCCTGCCCATGGGAGGTGGTAAAGGTGGCTCTGATTTTGATCCATCCGGGCGGTCAGATCAGGAAATCATGCGGTTTTGTAACGCGTTCATGCAGCAGCTTTATCGCTACATTGGCCCCGACATCGACGTGCCTGCAGGCGACATCAATGTCGGAGCACGAGAGATCGGATATCTCTTTGGAGCCTACCGTCGGATCACAAATCGCTTTCAGGGTGTGTTAACCGGCAAGGGACAGTCCTTTGGCGGAAGCGAGATGCGCACCGAGGCGACCGGGTACGGTCTCATCTATTTTCTTGCCGAGATGCTGAAGCACGATAGTGACGATTTGGAGGGCAAGTCGGTCATCATATCGGGCGCAGGTAATGTTGCCACTCACGCCGCTGAAAAAGCTGTAAGTCTGGGCGCAAAGGTCATCACACTATCCGACAGCGCGGGTTTTATTCACGATCCTGACGGTTTGACCCAAGAAAAAATCGATTGGGTCAGAGCCCACAAAGCGAAAAAGGGCACCACGCTTGAGGCATACGTGTCCAAGTTTGGTGGCGATTGGACAGCGGGCAAAGGCCCCTGGGGGGTAAAAGCGGATATCGCTGCGCCCTGCGCGACCCAGAACGAGTTGGACAAGGACAGCGCGAAGAGGCTGATCGACAACGGTGTTCTGGCTGTCGTTGAAGGGGCCAACATGCCATCAACGGCGGCTGCAAAGGAGGTCTTCAGATCGGCCGACATCCTTTTCGCCCCGGGAAAGGCTGCAAATGCTGGCGGCGTTGCCGTATCCGGGCTGGAAATCAGTCAAGATCGGATGCGCCGGTTAAGCGATGCAGACCAGATTGATGAGACGCTGCAGGGAATTATGACCGACATCCACGCCGCCTGCGTTGAGGAAGGAACCCGCGACGGTCGCGTTGACTACAGCAAGGGTGCCAATATTGCTGGCTTCAGAAAAGTAGCAGACGCTATGCTGTCACAAGGCGTCGGATGACGCTCGCTCAAGAACCTCGTCCACCACTAGAAAGGCCTCTTTCATGAAAGCATCAGATCTGTTCGTGCGCTGTCTCGAAGAGGAGGGCGTCACCCGCATTTACGGTGTGCCGGGCGAGGAAAATGCCGACTTTATGATGTCGCTTGAGAGCTCGTCCATTGAGTTCATCTTGACGCGCCATGAACAGGGTGCCGCTTTCATGGCGGAAGTTTATGGTCGACTAACCGGCACTGTCGGCGTCTGTCTGGGCACACTCGGGCCCGGCGCCACCAATCTGATCACAGGTGTGGCCGATGGCAACATGGATCGCGCCCCAATGCTAGTGATCACCGGTCAAGGCGCCCTGACGCGCCAGCACAAGGAAAGCCATCAGGTCATGAACGTGGTTGAGATGTACAGGCCCGTCACGAAGTGGTCATGCGCCGTCAACCACGCCGACAACATCCCCGAGATCGTCCACAAGGCGATCAAACTGGCTGTAACGGAAAAGCCGGGCGCATGTCACATCGAGTTACCAGAAGACATTGCCGCTGTTGAGACGGACGCAAAGCCCTTGCGCGCGGCTCGCGCTCGTCGTGCTGTGCCTGATGACAAGGTAATTGATGAAGCTTGGGATCGATTGAAGTCTGCCAAAAGCCCGCTGATCATTGCGGGCAATGGCGCCATCCGCACCCGTGCCAGCGCAGAGCTTCGGCGCTTTTGCGAAACCACAGGCATAGGTGCCTTGATGACGTTCATGGCCAAGGGCGCGCTGGATCTTGATGATCCTCGGTGTCTCTTCACGGTCGGTATGGGTCAGCGTGACTATCCGCAACTGGCCATCGATGCCGCTGATCTGGTCATTACCATAGGGTATGATCCTGTCGAATACGGTCCCGAAAAATGGAACGCCGCTTGCGATCTTGATATCATTCATATGGATTTTCTGCCTGCGGAAAGTGATGCGCATTATCAGCCCCATATCGAAGTTGTGGGCGATCTCGCGCATGGTCTGGCGCAATTGAACGAACGTGTCGCGCGGGATGGGTCACCGACCTATGATGTGGCAGCTCAAGCCAAGCTGCGCGAGAAGATGTTATCAGAATTCGCAAAGCATGCTGATGATCACACACAAGGAAGTATTCGGCCGCAAAAAGCATTGGCTGATGTGCGCGCTGTTCTGGGGCCGGACGACATCCTCTTATCCGGCGTCGGGGCGCATAAAATGTGGGTGGCGCGTCACTATCAATGTCATCAGCCAGGTACCTGTCTGATTTCAAACGGCTTTTGTTCCATGGGGATGCCGCTGCCCGGTGCGATCGCGGCGAAACACGCGCGCCCTGATACACGCGTTCTGGCTGTCGTCGGAGACGCCGACATCATGATGAATGTTCAAGAGATGGAAACCGCAAGTCGGCTCGGCTCGGACATTACCATATTGGTCTGGGAAGATTTTGAATACGGCCTGATCGCGTGGAAACAGGAACAGGAGTTCGGCTCTCACACGGATTTGTCGTTTGCCAATCCCGACTGGATGGCTCTTTGCCAGTCGATGGGGTGGAAAGGTATGAGGTGCGACAACGCAGATGACTTGAAGTCAGCCCTGAATTCAGCGTTGGATCATAAGGGGCCGGCCATGGTTGTCATACCCATCGACTACCGCGAAAATATGGCACTGACCGAGCGCTTGGGCAAAATTGAGCAAACTTTTTAGGAAACGGCCAAACCCGTGAAGCCAACCGCATCTATAGTGGCCGTCTGAGAAGCGACAAAAAAGCGGATGCACCAAATGTCTTCGACCAAAACCAAGATTGAGCAGCTGCTGCGCTTGGCCCGGCTCCTGAAATCAATCCAGTGAAGTTTAGTAATCCGTCCAAACCAAGAATGGACTATGAAACGAAGACTTTCAGACAGTCGTCGATGCGTCTGAAGATATACCCTGTATTCACTCAACCATCGCCAGTGCCTTGTATATCTCCCTTGGCAAGCTTTCAGAGTTGAATGGCTTCTGCACAACCGGCGCTTTTGGGTATTCGGTGAGGATGCTTTCGACATCACCGTACCCGGTGGCCAGGACAAACGGGATTTTCATGGCGTCCAATTTCTGAGCCACGGGGAGAGATGTTTGGTCTCCCAGGTTAATATCCAACACGGCCAGGGCGATTTCTTCGTTTGCGATGATCTCAAGCGCATCAGCAACCGAACTGGCAAGTTTGACTGCAGAAGCTCCTTGCGCGGTGATAATGTCCGAAGCGTCAAGCGCGACCACCATGTTGTCTTCAAGAACAAGGACGGTTCCGGAAAGCGCCCCGCGACCTTTTGTGTCTACTGCCACCTCTGTGTCGGGACTTTCGACCTCCGCATGTGTCCCTTCCGAGACGAACTTGGACGGGATCATGATATCGGCTTCAAATCCTGCCAGCTTGAAACGCGTCTCGACCTTGCCGTTCAGTTCAAACGGAACTGTGCGGTCAATGATTGTTGAACCGAAACCCCGACGGGTCGGCGCCTGCACCGGTGGCCCGCCTTGCTCACGCCATTTGATGAGGAGAGCTCCGTCGCCGGCGATCTCCAGATCAATGCTGACACGGCCAGAGCGGTCGGTGAGCGCCCCGTATTTGGCGGAGTTCGTCACCAACTCATGGACCACCAGCGCCATGGTTGAAAAGGCTTCCGGTGCCAACATCGGTGCGTCGCCAGAGATTACCAAACGGTCCTTCTGGCCATTCAGGAAGGCGTTGACTTCGACCCCGATCAACTCCCGCAAAGCGGACGGTGCCCATGCCTGTCGCGTCAGCTGATCATGCGCACGGGCCAGTGACTGGATCCTGCCATCGAGAACCTTCGTATAGGTCTCAATACTCGTGGTTCCGGCTTTGCTTTGCGAAACGAGGCCCTGGATCAGGTTCAGGATATTCCGAACCCGGTGATTGAGTTCGGCAATCAGCAGTTCCTGTTTTTCCGCGGCGGCCTTGCGATCGGCGTTGGCCTCATCCGTCAGTTTCAGAACGATCTCGATCAGGGATATCCGTAGCGCTTCCGCAGCGCGGAGTTCGCTTTCAGACCACGGCGCGGAGGTATCGCGCACCATTTCCGTCCACGCCTCAAAGCTTTTACGAGGTGTCAAACGCATACCGTTCGGACCCACTTCAACAGGCTTTTCAGGGTTCCCGGCCCATCGGACCGAACGCGCGATCTCGTGGCGGAAGAATACGATATAGTCCCGCGGTGTCCGGGAAATCGGCACGGCAATCAGGCCAGCGACACGATCCCCTAAGGCCTCTGCATCGGGGTAGTTTTCGATCAGGCTATTCGTGGCAAAGATCGTCCCTGTCGGCGCGGTGTTCAAAAAACGCGCGAGGCGCTTGAATTCCTCGGCGGTGGGCGCCGAGCCGCGAGCGGTGTAGCGCCCTTCGGAAAAGACGGCGACACCATCGCTTGCGACGATCTGGGACAATTCGTCGGCGATGACTTCAAAGCTGTCGATAAGGTCGCTGCCTGCGGACAGACGCACCATAAGGCGGTCATGCAAAGCGCGCGAGTCGCGCTCTTCCTCGCGTATTTCGGTTTCTACCTTGCGCTCAAGCTCATAGGAAAACATCTGCGCGAACAACTCGATCGCCGTTCTGCGTTCATAATCCACGTACCGGGCCGAGCGGTGGTGGCATGCAAAAAGCCCCCAGAGCTCTCCATCTTTCAAGATGGATACCGACATCGACGCTGCGACAGCCATATTGCGCAGATATTCAAGGTGGATGGGCGACACCGCCCGCGTGACCGACAGGGAAAGATCCAATGGCTCGCCATTGGGGTTCTTCTCCGGGACGATGGGCGATACTTCCCCGTTCACATCAGCAATCAGGCGAAGCGTGCTGCGTTTGTATAACTCTCGTGCCTGCTTGGGTATGTCACTTGCAGGATAGCGGAGCCCCAGAAACGGCTCCATTCCAGCGGCATGACGCTCTGCGATCACCTCGCCCGACCCGTCCGGTGCAAAGCGGTAAACCATCACGCGGTCGAAACCCGACATGATCTGCAGTGCCATCGCCGCTTCTTGCGCGGCGGAAAGGACATTGTCCTTCTTGTTCACACGCGCGATGAGGGGCTGCACCAGCGCCAGATCATCGCGATCCTCACCAACAATCTTTTCCTCGAACTCGAAGACGTACGATTGGCCGGACACGTGGATGGAAATATCAAATAACTTTCCGTCTCCCTGAACATCATATCCAAAAAGACGGCTGATCGCGGCACCACCGCTGCTGCTGATCTGCAACTTCGTTCGAAAGTCGTGAACGGTCTGCGGCGGCAGCAGATCAATCAGCCGTCGTCCGACCGCCTCTTCCGGTTCAACGCCCAGAAGATCCGCACAGTTGGCTGATAGATGGTTGACCATCAGATCCGCTGAAGTCGAGATGAGACATCCGTAGGCCTGTACGTTTCCAAGCAGATGGATGGGCTCTTGGTCACAATTCGTAAGATCCACGGACGGCGTAGTTGCTTCATTGAGGTCGTGCTTTTTCATGATGCAAGTTCCACGTCTCGACGTTGTACTGCGACCGGCTCGCTAGCTGCAGCGTGAAATAATGCAAACAGCATCTTGGTATCCTCGATGATTGTTCCCGCACGCTCGCTGTGCACGGGGATGTTGGAAAGCTGATCACAAACATCTCGCCAGCGACCAGGCACCGGTGCAAGCGAAAAATACGCATTTGCCTGTCGGACGATAGGGTCGCTCGCTGTCAACCATCTGCGCCTGAGCATCTTGCTGCCAAGACGAGAGCCCTCAATGACATAGTCGATGGCAAGCCTATCTGGCTTATGGATATCCGACACGACACCCACGGTTGCTGATGTGCCCATCGTCGCCAGGTCGGCGTCGATCCGGCGCACCATCTCATCAAGGCTGCTCCATGCGTCACTTTCAGTCGTCACAAGGTCACGCATAACGCGGAAACAACTCTGATGGATCGCGAGAAACCGTATAAAGCCATCGAATGTCGCAAGATCGATCAACGAGATCAGCCCATCGACACGCTCATGGTCTGCCTGTGTCTCGTTCTTCAAAACCTGTCGAAAATCTGCACACATAAATGGCCGCCCCTCACCCGGTTATTATCGTTCTTAAGGTAAAGCGTTTGCTCCACCTACAATTCCAGCAGCCTTGGGTCGTCGATACCCGCATCCCTGTCAATTAACTATGACATAGCAAAGTGGGGCGCGGAAGTTTCGATCTTGTTGGGGAAACCGGGCAGTCATGAAGCTGGTGACTTGGATATGAACTACCCGATTGGCTATCGCTGGCCACGCGAGGACGACAGGCGTGTCTTGAGAGGCTTTGTCTTCACCAATCGTAATGGCTTACGATGGCGCGATTCGCCAAAATAGTATGGCCCGCACACGACGCTGTACAATCGCTGGAAGCGTTGGGCCGAGAGAGGTATCTTTGCCCAGATTACGACGGGCCTTGCTGTCACACACGGCATGCAACTTTGTATTCGTGCGACCAATCAGCTTCTTTGTCCCGGCGGGCTCGAGGACTGACGACGCGTTGCTACCCGCCATGACCGCTGCCCAAAGGTCTTCCTCTCCGCAATCGCTCTCGCCACAACCGTCATCTACTGGTTATGTGTCCTGATCCCAAGCTGCAGGCACAAGCAATTTCTTGCATCAGAAATTGCCGCAACTGCATAAGGCGGCTTTTGTCGCGCAAAGCAGCCTGTGTTAGTTTTGGACAGTCCGTTGGAAGCGAACCGGGTCTCACTTCATGGCCTTTTGGGAAGCTGCCCTCGGCGCGATGTGGCGGAGTTGCAGATGAATAAACATCAATATCGGACCGATTAATTTTTGTTGCGTTATGCCGCAATCCGTCTATGAGGTTTCCCATAGGAAACACGCCGACCGGGAGAGAACGGCCCGATTCGCAAGTGTCCGTCGCCGAAGGAGCAACCGCCCCGGTCACTCTCAGGCAAATGGACCGGTTGGGGTGCAACACGCCGCAGAGTGGCCATTTGGCCCGCCGGAGGAGCAAGCCACCAAGGTGGTGAATCTCTCAGGCCCAAACACGGTGGGGGCAGCGCGCAAGCGCGAATGGTTAGGAGATGACCATGCCTCATATCGCCGTTCTGGGTGCCGGTATCACCGGTGTCACCACAGCCTATTCACTGCATGTTCGCGGGTTTGACGTGACGGTTTACGACCGTCAGCGTTACGCCGGGATGGAAACCAGTTTCGCCAATGGCGGCCAGCTCAGCGCGTCCAATGCCGAGGTCTGGAACCAGTGGTCCACCGTTCTGAAGGGCATCAAGTGGATGCTGCAGGGCGATGCCCCGCTGTTCGTCAACCCGCGCCCCGGCTGGCACAAGGTCAGCTGGATGACCGAATTTCTGGCGAATATCCCCCGCTACAAAACCAACACGACCAAAACCGCAGCCATGGCCGTGGCCGCCCGTGCTGGTCTGGCCGAAATGGCGGAAAAATCCGGCGTTGATTTCGATTTCAGCCCGGCGGGTATCCTGCATTTCTACAAGACCGAAAAAGACCTCAAGCATGCCCGCATGGTCAACGGATTGCTGGCGGAAGGCGGGCTTGAGCGGCGCGAATTGACCGTGGATGAGGTCATGGCCCGCGAACCCACTCTTCGCGGCGATATCATCGGTGGGTTCTGGACCGAAAGCGACAGCACCGGCGACATCCACAAATTCACCATGGGTCTGGCCGACTGGCTGAAAAAGCAGGGTGTGCAGTTCAAACTGGGTGCGCCAGTCACCGACCTGCATGTGCGTGACGATGGTGTCTATGTGGAATGCGGGCATGAAGAACGGTATGACAGCATTGTCGTCTCGGCCGGTGTGGCCAGCCGCAAGTTTGCGCAGATGCTGGGCGACCGGGTGAATATCTATCCCGTGAAAGGGTATTCGATCACCGTCAATTTGGATGACGCGGCCAGTCAGGCGGCGGCGCCGACGACATCGCTTTTGGATGACAAGGCCAAGATCGTTTCGTCCCGTCTGGGCAAGAACCGCCTCCGGATAGCAGGTACAGCGGAATTCAACGGCGAAAACCGCGATATTCTTGAACGGCGGGTGCGGCCGTTGGTGAAATGGTGCGAGGAACATTTCCCCGATGTATCCACCGAAAACTGCGTGCCATGGGCCGGATTGCGCCCGATGATGCCGAATATGATGCCACGTGTGGGGCCCGGGAAAAGCGACCGTGTGTTCTACAATACAGGGCATGGGCACCTTGGTTGGACCCTCAGCCCGGCAACGGCGGATGCGATCGGCACAACTGTCGCAGAACGCTTTAAAATTAACGGTATACATTCGCATACATTGAAAGCGGCGTGATGTGTAACTATCTGTCCTTCATAACAATAGAGGGACAGATACATGCCGATTGAAGAACTGATCGCTGAATTCCTGGGGCAAAACCTGCTCTATCTCATACTCGCAGTGTTTCTTATCATCTGCGCAATGGCTGCGGTGCGCATCGTGCCGCAGTCCGAGAAATACGTGGTCGAACGGTTTGGCCGTCTGCGCGCCGTGTTGGGGCCGGGGATCAACCTTATCGTTCCGTTTCTGGACCGGGTACGTCACAAGGTTTCGGTGCTGGAACGACAGCTGCCCAACATGACGCAGGATGCGATCACGTCCGACAACGTGCTGGTGCAGGTGGAAACAAGCGTATTCTACCGGATCATCGAGCCGGAAAAGACGGTATACCGGATCCGTGATGTCGATGGCGCGATTTCGACAACTGTCGCAGGTATTGTCCGGTCCGAGATCGGTCGGATGGAACTGGATCAGGTACAGGCCAACCGGGCCAGCCTGATTGACGCGGTGCGCGATCAGGTCGCTCAGCAGGTCGATGACTGGGGGATCGAGGTGACGCGCGCCGAAATCCTTGACGTGAACCTTGATCAGGCGACCCGTCAGGCGATGCTGCAGCAGCTGAACGCCGAACGCGCCCGCCGTGCGCAGGTGACCGAGGCAGAAGGTCAAAAGCGGGCGGTCGAGCTGCAGGCCGATGCGGAGCTTTATGCCGCCAAGCAGGACGCCGAGGCGCGGCGCGTTTTGGCGGATGCCGAAGCATATGCTACTCAGGTGGTTGCCGTGGCCATAGCGGAAAACGGTCTGGAGGCCGCCCAGTATCAGGTCGCGCTGAAACAGGTTGAGGCGCTCAGCAAGCTTGGTGCCAGCGATGGCAGCCAGACGGTTGTGTTGCCGGCCAACGCGGTCGACGCTTTTGCCGATGCCTTCAAGATGCTGAAAGGGAGGAACTGATGCCACTTTGGACGGAATGGTGGGTCTGGATGTCCGGCGCGCTGGTGCTGGCAACACTCGAAGTCCTGATCCCCGGTTACATCTTTCTGGGCTTCGCCATCGGGGCCGGGGTCATGGGGCTCCTTATCCTGCTGGGCATATCAGCCTCTGGATTGGCCCTGACGCTGGTGATCTTCGCCGCCCTTTCGCTGGCCGCCTATATCGTCATGCGCAAGGTGTTCGGGCTGGAAAAAGGCCAGGTGAAGATCTGGGATACCGATATTAACGACTAGGTGGGATGAAACCCTACCTTACCCAATGTGGGGTCCCTAACGACAAAAAAGGCCCGGCGCACAAGGCGTCGGGCCAGTCTTGATCAAGCAGGTTTCGCAACCGACCGGGACAGGGTAGCGCGTTGCGGACTTGATCGGGGTTCGTCAAAGTGGCGTGTCAGACATTTGCAGCGCTTTGTGACGCAATCTGTCGATGACGGCTGCCCTCTCCATATTCTGTGGTCCGGCAATCTCGCAGGGATAACGAAAAGTGCGACCAAATCGTTCAATATCGACCGAAGCCTGGAACACGCCATTGGCAGCATTGTAGCGTAAGTTCTTAATATGCATGGGACACCCTCCGTCGCTTGTATCACATCGTAAATGCGCCAGCGTCGGATTGGTTCCCGATTAATGATTAGGAAATGTCGCTTGCGGTGATTGCAATTCGGCCAGAATGTCGTTGGCCGCCGCCCGTGGATCGGCTGCCTGCCAGACCGGGCGCCCTACCACGACGTGATCGGCCCCGGCGGCAATCGCCCGTGCCGGGGTCATCACCCGTTTCTGATCGCCCAGATCGGCCCCGGCCGGGCGCACGCCCGGCGTTACGATCAGTTTGCCGTCAGCCTCGGGCAGGGCGCGGACCAGTGCAGCCTCTTGCGGCGAACAGATGACACCATCCGCCCCGTTGGACAGGGCAATCCCGGCCCGTTCCTGCACCAGATCAGCCACATTCCCGGCCTTGATGCAGGAGGCATCCAGATCGGCCCGGTCAAGCGAGGTCAGGATCGTGACGGCAAGAATCTTCATGTCAGACCCACCCGCACCCTCGCGGGCCGCTCGCACCACATGCGGATCACCGTGAACGGTCAGGAAATCCAGATCAAACTGGGCAACACCACGCACTGCAGCTTCAACCGTGGCGCCGATGTCAAAGAATTTCATGTCGAGAAATATGCGCTTGCCGTGGTCCTGTTTCAGCTCATTGGCCAGCGCAAGGCCACCGCCCGTCAGCATTCCCAGCCCGATCTTGTAAAAGCTGACCGTGTCACCCAGTGCTTCGGCCAGATCGAGCCCGGCGAGCACATTTGGAACATCCATCGCAACAATCAGGCGGTCATCGGACATCTGGGGCTCCTTCAAACGGTTTGGCGCGGTCTAACGGCTGGGCGGGGCAGGTGCAATCGCGCTATGCTGCGGCCATGGACATGATGACGGTTTTCCAGACATGGGACGGAAAGACGACCGCGACGCTCAAGGCAGTAGCAGATCAACTCGCGCCTGCCGACTATGATGCGTTACTGACCGCCTGCCGGGACCTTGATGAAACAACGGCGCGGGCTGCATCCTGGGTGCTGAAAGCGGCCTATGAGGCGGGTCACGACATCGCTTACCCAAGCGATTTGCTGGCGCGCGACCTGCATTGGGAAGTCGCCCTGCATCTTCTGCAATCGGTTCAGCATGTCCCGGTTGGTTTGCCGCCAGAGGTGGTGGCGCCCTATCTGACCCATGACAAACCAATGGTGCGGGCCTGGGCGTTGGACGCCTATGTGCGGCTGGGGGCACCGGATGCTGAGGCGGTGCTGGCACGCGCCGCGGATGATAAGGCCGCTTCGGTACGCGCTCGTGCGCGGCGCTTGGTGAATTAAGGCGAAAGGCTGGGTGCGGCAATTTGGTCAGGGAACCACCGCAGATGCCAACGGTTGTTTCGGTGAACTCAGATACAGGAGATTGCCATGTCCAGTGTGACCGAAAATCAAGGCCCAACCCAGCACCCGATGTTCATTTTCGGCGTGCTGAGCGTGGCGACCATTGCCATTCTCGCAGCCCTTTTGTGGGCAAGCCAGGAACCAACAGGTACGACGGTTGGTGCTCCCGCTGCGCCCGAAAATACCGAGATGAGCACGATCGAGGAACGGTCAACAGATACCTTGCAAGCCCCCGTCGTTGAAACAAGCGGCAGCTTTGTCAGCCCCGAAGATGTTGATCCGCTGACAACCCCGGTCAGTGGTACAGAATCTGGCGAAACCCAGACCGATATACAGACGTCGAGCGGATTGCAGACCGATCTGGTCGTCGATCCAGACCGTGGCGCCAAGGGCGGACCTGATCCTGATGGCGGGGCGGCGCCGTTTTATCCCACCCCGTCCGGGCCCGAGGGACGTGACGGTGACCCGTTCACTACTAACTGATCCGATTGAGCAGCACTGCAAAATGAAAAGGCGCAGCCGTCCCGGGCTGCGCCTTTGTCATCCTGCTCGCATGGGGGTGGGCATGAAAAGCAGGATCAACGGTGAGTGGCGGTCTAGTTATTCTTTGAAGGCTCTTTTACCTTGGTGTCCGTGGCGACCTCCGGGCCGCGCAGACGGCGCACAGCATCGGGGCTGAGCGGGAAAAGCTGCATTGTCAGCGTCGCCCCCTCCGTGGTCATGATCACCTGGGTCATCTTCGTTTCCTCCATGGCTGTTATATGGCCCAAAGCGCTTTGGAAATCGCGGGGAAAACGCCCGAAAACCTCCCCCGTATGGAATTCCATACCTTTGGACTTGCGACGCAACGTTACCGACCCCATCTAGGATTTGAGGCCCAACAACAGGGTGTGCCGCCTAGCCGGGCACCCACCAAATCGGGCGCTTAACAAAGGAGAGACCCATGAACTTGGACAAGTTCACCGAGCGGTCGCGCGGATTCGTACAAGCCGCCCAGACGATCGCAATGCGTGAGAATCATCAGAGATTCGCCCCCGAACACCTGCTCAAAGCCTTGATGGACGATGAAGAAGGGCTTGCATCGAACCTGATCACCCGTGCAGGCGGCAATGCGCCCGCCGTGATGGGTGCAGTTGAGGCCGCATTGGCCAAACAGCCCAAGGTCACCGGCGACGCCGCTCAGGTTTATCTGGACAACACCACCGCCAAGGTCATCGACGAGGCTGAACAGATCGCCAAAAAGGCAGGCGACAGCTTTGTCCCTGTCGAACGGATGCTGACAGCGCTTGCCGTTGTGAAATCGAAGGCCAAGGATGCGCTGGATGCGGGCGGTGTGACCGCCAAGGCGCTGAACGCCGCGATCAACGACATCCGCAAAGGCCGGACCGCAGACAGTGCGACGGCAGAGGATAGTTTCGAAGCACTGGCAAAATACGCCCGCGACCTGACCGAAGCTGCCGAGCAAGGCAAAATCGACCCGATCATCGGCCGGGACGAGGAAATCAGGCGCGCCATGCAGGTCCTGTCGCGCCGGACCAAAAACAACCCGGTCCTGATCGGTGAACCCGGTGTGGGTAAAACGGCGATTGCCGAAGGCCTCGCGCTGCGCATCATCGACGGCGATGTGCCGGAATCCCTGCGCAACAAGAAACTGATGGCGCTCGACATGGGTGCCCTGATCGCCGGTGCCAAATACCGGGGCGAGTTCGAAGAACGGCTGAAGGCCGTCCTAAAGGAGATCGAAACCGCCGCCGGTGAAATCATCCTATTCATCGACGAAATGCACACGCTTGTCGGTGCCGGCGCGTCCGAAGGCGCGATGGACGCCGCCAACCTGATCAAACCCGCGCTTGCGCGGGGTGAACTACACTGCGTCGGGGCGACGACCCTGAACGAATACCGCAAATACGTGGAAAAAGACGCGGCCCTCGCCCGCCGGTTCCAGCCGCTAATGGTCGAGGAACCAACCGTCACGGACACGGTCAGCATCCTGCGCGGGATCAAGGAAAAATACGAACTGCACCATGGTGTGCGGATCGCCGATGCGGCCTTGGTGGCCGCCGCGACCCTCTCGCACCGCTACATCACCGACCGGTTCCTACCCGACAAGGCCATCGACCTGATGGACGAGGCAGCCAGCCGTTTGCGCATGGAAGTGGACAGCAAGCCAGAGGAACTCGACGCGCTCGACCGCCAGATCCTGCAATTGCAGATCGAAGCCGAGGCGCTGAAGAAAGAGGACGACAAGGCCTCCATCGACCGGCTTGAAAAGCTGGAACGGGAACTGGCCGACCTGCAGGACCGCGGATCGGAAATGACCGCGAAATGGCAGGCCGAACGCGACAAGCTGGAAGGCACCCGCGCGGTCAAGGAAAAGCTGGATCGCGCCCGCGCCGATCTGGATATCGCCAAGCGCGAGGGCAATCTGGCGAAAGCCGGGGAGCTGTCCTATGGCGTCATTCCGCAACTGGAACGGCAATTGGCCGAGGCGGAAGAAAACGACGACCTGATGGTCGAAGAGGCCGTGCGCCCCGAACAGATCGCCGAAGTTGTCGAACGCTGGACCGGTATTCCAACGTCGAAGATGCTGGAAGGCGAGCGTGAAAAGCTGCTGCGCATGGAAGAAGAGCTTGGCAAGCGGGTCATCGGCCAGAGAACCGCCGTCACCTCGGTCGCCAACGCGGTACGCCGCGCCCGTGCCGGTCTGAACGACGAAAACCGGCCGCTGGGGTCGTTCCTGTTCCTCGGGCCAACCGGCGTCGGTAAGACCGAGCTGACCAAGGCGGTCGCCGAATACCTCTTTGATGATGACAGCGCGATGGTCCGCATCGACATGTCGGAATTCATGGAAAAACACGCGGTCGCCCGTCTGATCGGCGCGCCTCCGGGCTATGTCGGCTATGACGAAGGCGGCGTGCTGACCGAGGCTGTGCGGCGTCGTCCCTATCAGGTCGTCCTGTTTGACGAGGTCGAAAAGGCGCACCCTGATGTGTTCAACGTCCTGCTGCAGGTCCTTGATGACGGCGTGCTGACCGATGGTCAGGGCCGCACCGTGGATTTCAAGCAAACGCTGATCATCCTGACATCGAACCTTGGGGCGCAGGCGCTCAGCCAACTCCCCGATGGGGCGGATGCGTCAGAGGCCAAGCGCGATGTGATGGATGCGGTCCGGGCGCATTTCCGGCCCGAATTCCTGAACCGTCTGGACGAAACGGTGATCTTCGACAGGCTCGCCCGCGAAGACATGGCCGGGATCGTCACGATCCAGCTCAAGCGGTTGGAGAAACGGCTCGCCGGGCGGAACATCACGATCAACCTCGACGAGGCCGCGCTGAAATGGTTGGCCGACGAAGGCTACGATCCGGTCTTCGGTGCCCGTCCTCTGAAGCGCGTGATCCAGCGCGCGTTGCAAGACCAACTGGCTGAGATGATCCTGGCCGGTGATGTCATGGACGGCGACACGATCAGTGTCAGCGCGGGTGCGGATGGATTGATCGTCGGCGACAGGCTCTCCGCCTCGAACAGACCCCGGCCCGACGACGCGGTTGTACACTAAGCAAAAGGGCGCCTTCGGGCGCCCTTTTTTCACGGTTCTTTGGGGGATGTCGTTTCGTGAATGTCGTCATTGAGCCCATAGTGACCGATGCTGCAGTGGGCATGAATGTCGGCTTGCGCAGCGACAAGCAAGGCGTCGATGGAAGATCAAATACGCTGCAGACTAGCAACGTTTATCTTCTCAATCAGTCGCTAGAGAACTTAAATTTCTGTTAATGACACTACATTTGTGGAATTTTCGCGTCCCGCGCCGTGTAGTCAACAATTTGCGCAATCCGCTTGATCCGTGTTTGTGGTGTTTTGGCCAGCTTGACCCAGCGTAACAGATTACGCCTGTAAGACGGCGCGCTTTGATCGAAGTTCCGTGCCGCAATCGGTGTGCCATCAAGTGCCGCACGCAAATCGTCGGGCACGATCAGTGCATCCACATCGGCCCAGCAATCCCACAGCCCGTTTCCCTTGGACGCTGCAATTGATTTTAGCCCTGCATCGGTCATTCGCCCATCCGCAATCAGCCGCGCAGCGCGGTCTTTGTAGCTTTTGGCCCAAGCTTGGGTCTGTCGTGGTCCGATCATTTGCATTATGCGGTCATCATCCAGTTTGCGGCGGATGCCATCGATCCATCCGAATGCAATAACCTCATCCAAAATGTCCTGCGTGGATATATACTTATCAGGCGCGCTTTTCTTGAATGTGACCAGCCAAACATTTTCCGACTGGGTATGATGCGCGGACAGCCAATCGCGCAGCTCTGCAACGGAGCTGACCTGCACCTTCTCAAAACGGTCTGTCGGGATACCCGCCATTATGCAGCTACCATCTCACGGGCGACACGTTTGTCCGCGCGTCGTTCTTTACGCAGATATGTATGGTACAGCACCGGCACCCCGATCAGCGTCAGGATCGACGCAAAGCCCAGCCCCCCCATGATCGTCACCGCCATGGCCGCAAAGAACCCATCCGCCAAAAGTGGCAACATGCCCAGTATTGTCGTGCCAGCCGCCAAAACCACGGGGCGCAAACGACTTACACTTGCGGTGATGATCGCCTTATCTTGTGGCAACCCTTCGGCTTTTTGCGCATCGATCTCCTCGACCAGCACAATGGCGTTTTTGATCAACATACCAGACAGCGATAACAGACCCAGCATTGCGGTAAAGCTGAACGCCAGGTTTGCATAAAGCAGCCCAAGGGCGACGCCATTGATCGCCATCGGCACAATTGTCCAGATGACCGCTGTTTGGCGCAGCTTGCCAAAAAGCAGAACGGTGATCAGCAGCATGGTTCCGAAGGCCAGCGGCATTTGACGGCCCAACGACGCTTGCGCCTCGCCTGCGCTTTCGAACTCACCACCCCATTCAAGGCGGTAACCGACGGGCAGATCAATCGCTTCAATCAGGGGGCGGATTTCGGCAAAAACAGTTGGCGGTGTCAGCCCGTCGATGACATTCGCTTGCACGGTGATTGTCGGAACACGGTTGCGCCGCTCAATAACCGGGTTTTCAGCCACCACTGCAAACCCGTCAATGACTTGGCTTAAGGGCAGATAGCCCCCGATGGCGTTTGAATAAACAATCTGGTCCAGAAGTTGCCCGTCACGTGCGGTCTCTTCGCGTGGCGTGCGCACGATAATGTCGATCAAGCGGTCTCGTTCGCGGTAAGTGCCTGCGGGTATCCCGTTCGTGGCTAGCGCAATGGCATTTGCCACGTCGCTGCGTGCTATCCCGGCGGCTTGTGCGCGGTCTTCGGCATAGATAGGGCGAGTTATGATCTCACGTTCGCGCCAGTCGCTGTGTTCACTATGTAGAAGCGGCGTAGCATCACGCAGGATATCGGTGGCTTGGGCAGCGAGTTGGCGCAACACGTCGGCGTCGGGGCCTGAAAAGCGCGCTTCAATATCGGAACTGACGGGCGGGCCATAGATGATACGTTTCGTTTGCAGTTCCGCCCATGGCAGCGCTTCGATCCCGAACTGGTCTAGCTCGGCGCGTAACGCGGGGATTGCCTCTGGCGATGTGGCGCGGACAACCAGTTGCCCGTAAGAGCTGTCGCGACGCGCTGGGTTATAGGTGAGGATAAACCGCGTCAGACCTTGGCCAACGGTTGCCGTTACAGCTGCAACATCATCGCGGCCCAAAAGCCAGTCTTCGATGACCTTCAAATCATTTGAGACTTCGCCAATCGCGGTGCCTTGGGCGGCCTTATATTCAAGGTAAAACAACGGCGTTGTTGCGGGTGGGAAGAACTGTTGCTTGACCTGGGCAAAGGCCATCACGCAGGCGACAGTCGTGCCGATCAACCCAGCAATGACCAACCATCGCAGCTTGAGCGCCCAGCGGACGACACCGCCATAAGCGCGAAAGACAGGGCCGTCATAGCCGGTATCATCACCGACCAGACCGCCAGTTTTGAACAAATAGTGACCCAACAGCGGCGTCACCGTCACGGCGACGAACCATGACAGCAACAGCGAGATTGCGATCACCGCAAAAAGCGAGAACATGAACTCGCCCGTTGCGTCAGGTGACAGACCGATCCCAGCAAAGGCCATAATGCCAATAATCGTCGCCCCCAGCAGTGGAATCTGGGTTTTCTTTGACGCAGTATCCGCAGCCTCGCGCGAGGAGCGCCCTTTGCGCATTTCCTGCTGCATGCCTTCCGCGATGACGATGCCATTGTCGACCAGCATACCCATCGCGATAATCAACGCGCCAAGGCTGATACGTTCGACTTTGACGTCAAAAAGATACATGAAAAAGAAGGTGGATGTGACAGTTAGCAACAACGATACGCCAACGACAACAGCGGCGCGCGGTCCCATAAACAGCGCCAGAACCCCAATCACAACACCTACAGACATCGCTAGCGACACAAGGAAGCTGCCATTGGCATCGTCCACAACGCGATGTTGTTCGTAGATTGGCGTGACCTTGACGCCAACCGGCAAGAGATCTTCCAGGACCTTGAGCTCCGCCTCTACCCTCTGCCCAACAGTCACAATATTCTCAGATAGCAAGCCAGACACGCCAAGGGTAAACACCTCTTGACCGTTGTGGCGCAGAATGTGCTCGGGATCATCAACACGACCGCGGCTGACTTCGGCGATATCAAGCAGGTTCAAAACCTCGCCCTGAAAACCAAACGTCAGGCCGCTGATCTCGCTTACGCTATCCTCCGCAGATGGGCCTTGAATGCGCAAATTGGCGCTTCCGTTGCTGACAAATCCTGTTGGATTAATTGCAGTTGACGCGCTGATCGCTCCGATGATCAGCCCCGGATCAATGCCAAGTGATGATACGATCTGCGAGGATGGTTCGACAAAAATCGCTTCTTCCGGGAGGCCTTGAATTTCGACGTTTGCGACCCCTTCGACGGTCAGCAGATCGCGGCGCATAAAGGTTGCGATGTCCCATATTTCGGCGTCCGAAAATCCCGGCGCCGATACGGCATATAGAATGCCGAACACGTCACCAAAGTCGTCGTTCACGATGGAGGGCAAGGCACCATTTGGCAGTGCAGCCCTGGCATCTTCCACGCGGTCGCGCAGATCGTCCCATATTTGCGGCAGTTCATCGCCGCCAAATTGGTCTTTGACCTCAACCTCAATCACGGAACTGCCTTGGGTGTTGCGCGATGTGACTGTCTTGATCTCATCCATCTGCTGGATTTCGGCTTCCAGCACTTCTGATATTTCTGTCGCCACCTCTGCCGCCGTCGCACCTGGATAGGGGGTGATCACCAAAGCGGATTTGAGAGTAAATGTGGGGTCTTCGAGCTTGCCTACCGACAAGTACCCTACCGCGCCACCGATCAGGGCGAAGGCCATGAAAAGCCACGTGTAGATTGGATATTCAATTGAGAAACGCGCGATTTTCATCAACCTACTCCACACTCATGCCGGTAAAGGGGCGTACGGTTTCGCCATCGCGCAGCATTTGAAGGCCCGCACCAACAATCCACTGGTCTGATCCAAGGCCCGTAACAGTGATCTGCGCACCATTGGCCGAAGCCACATTTACAGGCACTAAATCAACTGTGCCGTTTTCAGCGTCAGCATTGGGGGTGTAGACCATGACCTGCGCACCATCGTTGGTCATCGTAACGGCTGATGGCGGCAGCGTTATCGCCGTTGCATCGCTGCCCCGCAAACGCGCGGTCACGGTCATTGAAGCGCCCGGAATAATACCCGTGGGCACTTGGGTGGAGGGCAAGGCCAACGTGACACGGTAACTTTGGCCGATGCTTTGCGTCTCAGCGTTGAATTCACGCAAGGTGAGCGGCACTTCGCCATCAAACAGGGGAGATGTACCGACAAAACTGATGCCTGTGACATCGGACAGGCTTTGAAACAATCGCTCTGGCACGTCGATTTCAACGCGAACTTCGGACATGTCATGCAAGCGCACGATGGGTTGGCCCGGCGATACATTTGCGAAATTGGGCGTCAGACGAGATGCCACCAGCGCGCGGAACGGGGCGTGGAGTGCTGCGTCCTCAAGCGCATCTGTCGCCTCGCGCAGCGCGACCGCGGCCAGATCACGCGCCGTTTCGGCATTCTCGGCCTGCGTTGCTGAGGCCGCGTTCGATTGGACAAGCGTTTGGGCGCGCGTCAGATCACGATTGGCTTGTGCGAGCTGTAGGGTCGCACGTTCGACTGCGCGCTCAAATGGGGCCAAGTCCATTGCAGCAATTTGGACCCCTTCCTCAAGAAACTGGCCTTCTTGGGCATCAAACATGATCAACCGCCCACCAACCTCAAACGACAGATCAACCGTTTCGCGCGCCGCTACCTGACCGAAAAACACGCGCTCAAGCTGCGCAGCGCCGCCTCCCCCCTGGATCAGCTTAACCGCCCGTATAGGCGCGGGGTCGCCCGACGGGGTCAAATCTTCGGTGTCTTGGGCGTGCAATGGAACGGCCAAAGAAAGGATGGCAGCGAATAGGATGGTCGGTCTCATCTGTCGACTTTCTGCATGGGTACTGCGCCGTACCTAGAGCATGCCACCAAGACGGCAAGTCAAAAGAGTACGGAGCAGTACTTTTCTTTTCGCAGCGCGCGGCATAGGTGTGTATTATGAGTAAGCAACCATCATACGACCGCATTCTGCACACGGCACGTCGGCTGTTTTTCGAACACGGCTTTGAAAAAGTGTCCACGGATCTGCTCGCGCGCGAGGCGGCAGTATCCAAAGCGTCAATCTACCGGCACTTTGAAAACATGGCCGATATCCTACGCTGCGTGACCGAAGCCGAGGCAGTAAAATTCCGTGAAGTGACCCCGCCCAAAACCGAAACGATCCCGGAACTTCGCGAAGCACTGGTCCGGTATGGTACCAAGCTTTTGACGTTTTTGAACGCCCGCGACACGATGGAATTTGCGCGCCTGATGCATGAAGAGGCACGCGGCAATCCCCATATCGGGCAAACATTCTTTGATGCAGCATATGGTCAGACCCAAAAGGATTTTGCCTTGATGTTCCAGTTGGCACAAACCAATGGCGTTTTGTCAGACGCAACAGATCCGATGGATATCGCCGAAGACCTGATAGGTCTGCTCGAAGGTCTGGGGATGGTGCGCGTACAATTGGGGGTCATCAAGGTGCCGTACATCGACGTCGAAAAGCGCACGACGCGCGCAGTGGCCACGATCTTACGCATGCATGAATTGGCACCTTAAGCCTGCACGCAACGAAGGACGGCACCCCATAACTCTGATCTCTGACACTTCGTTCGACCTGTTGGCCCAGCTTGCGCAGAATAATACCAAAGACTAATAGGCATCTGCCAAATTGCAATTTTGGCGAGTTCGCTGGGAGAAATACTTGAAAGCGGCCGTTGGCGCAGCCGCAGCGAAAGAGCGCTCCGTCCCGCAAAGCAGCCTGTGTATTTTCCAGAGGTCGCGTCGAAATCCTCGGCCTGCAATTGCAACAAATCATTAACACCACATTCACACTTCCACCGTGCGCTGCCTTAATCCCGCAAATTGCCGCTCTGGGGTCCGACGCAAGTCCGACGTTTTGCCGACGCGATGCCGCCCGACCATTTTGCAGGAAACGCTAGTGTTAACGGATGATTCGCGTGGTTAGGGCCGCCCGCCAATTCCGGGGGGTCGGCGCAACACCACCGAACGTTGCGCGCCGGCGCCCATATCATACCGCATTCAGGCCGCAAAATGATCTCATCGCATCGGTTAGGTGGCGCGGACCGATAACCAGATGTGATTTTCAAGATGTCCCATAGATTGCTCTATCTTTTTGCCTTGCTCGGAGTGCCTTTGATCGCCGGAACGCTTTATCTCTGGGGTCAGCCGCTGATCTGCACCTGTGGTGAGGTCAAGCTGTGGGTGGGCTCTGTTTTTGACGGCGGCAATTCGCAGCATATCGCGGATTGGTATACGCTGAGCCATATTCTGCACGGTGTTCTGATTGCGCTGTTGGGCCGCTTGCTGTTTCCCGGGGTCGGCTTTGCCGTGCTGTTTGCCGTGGCCATCATCACCGGGATCGGCTGGGAGATTATCGAGCATACGGATTTTGTCTTGAACGCATTCCGGTCCACCACGATCAATGCCGGTTATCATGGGGACAGTGTGTTGAACGCGTTGGCGGATTATGTCTGGATGATGGGCGGGTTCTTTGCCGCTTATGCCATGCGCACCCTGCATGTGGTGGGCATGGTGGCGGCCTTGGAATTGTCGGCGGCGTTCATTGCCCGTGACAGTCTGGCGCTAAGCACGCTGATGCTGATCTATCCGCTGGATGCGGTTGAGACGTGGCAGCAGGAGCTGAATCCCAACCGCGCCTAGGTCTGACGCGCGAGGAAGTCGGAGACCCGTGCCAGCCCTTTCTTGAGCACCTCAGGCGGATTGGCAAAGCCGATCCGCACATAGCCCTCCATCCCGAACGCATCGCCGGGTGTGAACAGGACGCCGGTGTCTTTCAGAAGGTTCACGCATAAATCGCGTGACCCCATCGGAAGGTCGTATTTTAACAATGTCGTCGTGCCGGAGCGTGGTTTGACCCAACTGATCCGCGGTTCCTGTTCCACCCAAGCTGCAAGCGTCGCCAGATTGCCACGGGTGATGGCCTGGCTGCGTTCCAGCACGCGGGTGTGGTTTTCAAGGGCGATGGTGGCGAAATGATCGTCGATCTTCCCGACCGAGATCGTGTCGTAGTCGCGGTGGATCGATACAGCCTCTATCACTTCCTCCGGTGCGGCGATCCAGCCGAGCCGCAGACCGGCCAGCGAAAACGCCTTGGACATTCCGGCGGTGGCGATCCCCTTTTCGTAGATATCGGCGATGGACGCGGTCATGCCGTCGCCCTGCTGATCAATGCCGCGATAGACCTCGTCACAGAGGATCCATGCGTCGGCGGCACGGGCGATGGCGGCGATGTCTTCCAGCATTAGCCGGTCGATCAGCGCGCCGGTGGGGTTGTTGGGATTGTTGATGGCGATCATGCGGGTGTCGAGTGTGACCAGCGCCTGCAGGGCGTCGAGATCGGGCAGGAACCCGTCCTGTTCGCGCAGGTGCAGGTGCTGCACATCCGCCCCGAGGCTGGCGGGAATGGAATAGTGCTGCTGATAGGTGGGCACGATGGCCACAACCCGGTCTCCCCGGCTGATCATGGTCTTGTGGACCAGCATGTTCGCCCCGATGGTGCCATGGGTGACGATCACGTTTTCCGGTGTCTGCCGGTCGTAGAGATTGGCGATGGCACGCAGCAGCCGTTCGGATCCCCGAATTTCGCCATAGGTCATTTTCATTGCCAGAATGTCGGACAGATCATCGGCGTTCTTGCCTGCGATATCCATCAGTTCGGCGATGGTCAGGCTTTCCACGCAGGTTTCAGCGAGGTTGAGTTCGCATTTGAACTCCCATTCGTTCATCCAGATTTCGACGCCGAAGGGTTCTATATACATGGGGCCTGTCTTTCGCGTGGACCTGTTCTGATCTGACCGACCTTAGTTGACCGTGCCTTCAGATCAATCCGGGAAAGCGCCCTTGCCACCAACTGTCCTGCACGTTGATGAACGCGTCGCTGTTTCGGAAGTTGTTGATGATCTGCCGCCGCATCGCTGTGCTGACCCCGCGAAAGCCCATAGTCATCGACACATAGGCATTCACCACCGCCCTGTTCAGCGCGCTGCCATGGCCACAGGCCTGCCCAGGCAGTTGCGTCGGGAAATCGCCCACCGCGAAGAGCGGTCCGGGACGCAACGGATCATGCGGATGACGCCTGCGATGCAGATGAAACTTGTGATCAACCCCGTGCGCGCATTCATGGATCACCGTTGTCGCCCGGGCAGGGCGTTGCCATCGTTCCAACGGGATCACATGCAACCGCCGACCACTATCGTGACGTCCATATGCGGCAATGGCGGCTTCCAACACGTCATACGGGGCGCCCCATGCGGCATCATTGCGGGCACGGTTGGCCTCGTTTCTGGCGCGCAAGCGGGTCAGGTCAGGATAGGTGCCACCGCCGGACCCACCCGATGGACGGCCAACCAGCAGAAAAATCGGGGCAATTCCAAGTGCATGGACCGGTGGCATCTGGTCGAAAAAGGGCTGCATCTCGCGGATTTGGGTTGCGACCTCTTCGCGGGGCAGACCATTAAACGCGAAGAAATTGACCTCGTGCTGGCCCATGGTGACAGAAATGCGGAAGGATTCGTAGTTGTCTAACGTGATGGTCAAAACAGCACCTATGCTAACATCGGCAATTAAAAGAATACCGATAGTTTACGGGCGTTGTCCCAAATCGCCAAATCGCGTCGCCAAGACAAAAAAATGCCCGGCCAACAGTGTGGCCGGGCGCGGGTGAGGGGTTAGAGGATAAAGTTATCCTCGGTCAGGCTCCAGGAGCGGACCCATGACAGGTCGATGCTGTTGCCATCGCCCAGATCGATATGGGTGCCGAACCAGCCGCCCGAGATGTCGAGATCTTCGATGCTGGCGAACCCGTAATCGCTGAGGTCGATCTGATCCACATGCACATTGAAGTCGCGGATCTTGTCGTTTCCGTCACCTTCGTTGAAGATGAATGTGTCAGCACCACGTCCGCCATACATCACGTCGCGACCTTCGCCACCTTCGATGATGTCGTCGCCCTTGCCGCCGAAAATACGGTCGTGGCCTGTGCCGCCCTTGACCATATCGTCACCTTTACCGCCATAGAGCCGGTCATTGCCCGCGCCGCCGTCGATATGATCATCGCCGCGCCAGCCGCTGATCAGGTCACGACCATCACCGCCAAGGCCGACATCATTGCCTGAACCCAGCAGGATATAATCGTTCCCGCCTTTGCCGCTGACAAAATCGTCGCCGCGCCCGGTGTGGATGTAATCGCGCCCGTCGGTTCCGATTTTCAGGTCAACATTGTCACCGGCCAAAAGATCGGTGGGGATCAGAACCTCATCAATCACATGCACGATGCCGTTATTGGCCTGAATGTCGGTGGCGATCAGGTTGGCGTCAAACGTATCCGGATCATTGTCGATCAGCGTTGTGCCAGACACTTCGACTGTGCCGCCTTGCAGGGTTTCGATGTTGTCCAAACCCAGCACTTGGCTGGCCTGCAGCGACTGACCCGATACATGATAGGTCAGCACATCGGTCAACAGCGGGATCGGATCACCCTTGCCCACGACTGTCAGCACATCCACCAGATAGGACCATGCGCCAGCCTCGTCCGATCCGTGGAAGCCCACATCCTGTGCCAGTTTGACGAATGCATCGTCGGTGGGCGCGAACACGGTCAGGTCCACATTGGCGTCGGCCAGTGTTTCGGCAAGACCGGCGGTTTTGACGGCTTCGAGCAAGATATCGAAATCCGCCGGATTGTCGTCAAACCCTTCGCCAGAGGCGGCCACGATATCGGTAATGCTGGGTGCATCATTGCCAGGCAGATCGACAGGCAAGAGCACCCGGTCGATGACATGGATGATCCCGTTTGATGCCGCGATATCCGTGGCCACCAAGGATGGGTTGATCAGATCCGGTTCCAGATCGGTCAGGGTCGGCAGTCCGCCCGCCCCAATCTCGCCCCCTTGCAGGGTCTGGATGCTGCCAGCCGCGGCAATATCCGCCGCCGTCTGCGCCCCGCCTGACACGTGATAGGTCACAACCGCGTTCAACGTGCCCACATCGACATTTTCGACAAGGAATGTGGTGACCGCATCGGTATCGGTGACATCACCGTCAAATCCTAGATCGGCCGCCAATTGCCCGAAGGCTGCATTGTTCGGGGCGAAAACGGTGAACGATCCATCAGCGTTATTGAGCGTGCTGACCAGTTCGGACCCGTCCAGATTGGCATCGATATATTGCAGGGCTGCAACCAGAATGCTGAAATCGGGATTGCCGACTGCGATATCGACGATTGTCGGCTCCGGCTCCGGTTCGTTGCCGGGCAGATCGACGGGCAGCAAGACGCGGTCGATCACATGGACAATCCCGTTCAGGGCCAGTGTATCGGTCGATACAAGCGTTGGGTCCGTGAGGTCGGGATCCTTATCTTCGAGCGCGGGCAGGTTGCCTGCACCGATGGACCCGCCTTGCACAGTCTCCACCGAACCCGCGGCGGCAATGTCGGCTGCGGTCAATGCACCACCGGCGACGTGATATGTGACAACGGCGTTGAGCGTTTCGACATCCACGTTTTCCACGAGGAACGTGGTCACGGCGTCAGTGTCGGCTGTGTCGCCGTCAAAGCCCAGATCGGCGGCCAGTTGGCCGAAGGCGGCGTTGGTGGGTGCGAAAACGGTCAACGTATTTGCGGGATCGGACAGGGTGCCGACCAGATCGGACCCTTCGAGATTAGCATCGATATACTGCAGGGCCGCCACCAGAATGCTGAAGTCCGGATTGCCAGTGGCGATTTCCACGATTGTGGGTTTTGGCGTGTTGCCGGGCAGGTCGATGGGCAGAAGCACGCGGTCGATAACGTGCAGAATGCCGTTATCGGCTGCGATGTCGGTTGCCACAAGCGTTGGGTCTGTCAGGTCGGGCTCGTTATCGACCAAGGCAGGCAGGCTGCCTGCGCCGATGCTGCCACCCTGGATCGTTCCCACCGTTCCTGCGGCCGCGATGTCTGCTGCGCTGAGCGCGCCGCCGGCCACATGATAGGTCACGACGCTGTTGAGCGTTTCCACGTCGACATTTTCGACAAGGAACGTGGTCACCGCATCGGTGTCGGTCTTGTCCCCTTCGAACCCGAGGTCCTGGGCCAGCAGCCCAAAGGCTGCATTGGTCGGTGCAAAAACTGTCAGTGATTGATCCGGATCGTTGAGTGTCTCAACCAGATTGGATCCTTCGCGGTTTGCGTCGATGAATTGAAGTGCTGCGACGAGAATGCTGAAGTTCGAGTCGCCCGTGGCGATGCCAACGAAAGTTGCCATTTTTGCCCCCTATTGGAATTGGATAGAAAAAGGGGCGGCCTCCAATGGCCGCCCCGTCACTTGTCAATTAGCTTGCTGGCAGGATGACTTTGTCGATCACGTGGATCACGCCGTTCGACGCTTCCACATCTGCGGTCACCACATTGGCATCGTTCACCATCACGCCGCCTTCGGTCATGATGGTTACGTCAGCGCCGTTCACGGTTGCCGCTGACATGTCGTTGGTCAAGTCGGTCGACATCACTTTGCCTGGCACAACATGGTAGGTCAGGATCGCGGCCAGTGCTTCTGGATCTTCAAGCAGACCCTCGACTGTGCCTGCGGGCAGGGCAGCGAATGCTTCATCCGTTGGAGCGAATACGGTGAATGGACCTTCGCCTTTCAGTGTTTCGGCCAGACCGGCAGCTTCGACTGCGGCAACCAGTGTTGTGAAGGTGCCGGCTTCAACGGCGGTATCCACGATATCCTTTTCGCCCATGGCGAACGCACTTGTTGCAACGGCTGCGGCGGCGGTCATCGCGAAGAAAGTTCTGCGTAGCATTTTGATAGACTCCCATTAAAGGATGCCTTCATTTGGCATCGTGGTTTTTACGCAGCAGAGAGGTCACGGATCACCGGGAGAAACCGCCGACCTGACTTGACGAAAAAACCGGGCGGCCTAAGCCACGCTGTTTCGCGATTTCCAGTCACAGTTCTGTGATCCGGCGTGACCAAACCGCTCGTTTTCTGGAACATTTCAATAATCTGGCGGCATCGTGAGACACTTTTCAGATCTTCTGACCTATATGCTGATCCGAACACGCTTGAACGGAGAGCCACATGGCATATCGCTGGACCAATGATTTGACCCCCGCTGACGTCACCCCGAAATCTGTCTATCTGAACCGCCGTCAGATATTGGCCGGGACAGTCGGCCTTGGCGCCATTGGTCTGGCGGGTGCCGCCACCGCGCAGGATGCGCTGGAGCCAAACACGCTGGAAGAAATCACGACCTACAACAACTATTATGAGTTCGGGACCGGCAAGAGTGACCCGGCCCAGAACGCGCATAAGCTGGTCACATCGCCATGGTCTATCAAGGTCGATGGCATGGTCGACAACCCTGGTGACTATGCCCTTGCTGATCTGCTGGACGGGTTGACCGTCGAGGATCGGATTTACCGGTTCCGCTGTGTTGAAGCGTGGTCAATGGTTATCCCGTGGAATGGCATTGAACTGGCCGATATCCTCAACAAGGTCGGCGTGCAGTCTGGTGCGAAATATGTGGCCTTTGAAACCGTCGTGCAGCCTGAAAACATGATCGGCGTGCAGCGCCGGGTTCTGGATTTTCCCTATGTAGAGGGTCTGCGCCTGGACGAGGCAATGCATCCGCTGACGATCATGGCGACCGGCATTTATGATGAGCCAATTGCAAACCAGAACGGCGCACCGATCCGGTTGGTGGTTCCGTGGAAGTATGGCTTCAAGTCGATCAAGTCGATTGTGCGGATCACCCTGACGGATGAAGAGCCACCGATCAGCTGGAACAAGGCCAATGCGCGGGAATACGGGTTCTATAGTAATGTGAACCCGACTGTTGATCACCCCCGCTGGTCCCAAGCAACAGAGCGGCGGATCGGCGGCGGGCTGTTTTCGCCCCGGATCGATACGCTGATGTTCAACGGCTACGAAGACGAAGTGGCCAGCCTTTATGAAGGCATGGACCTGACGGAATTCTTTTGATGTCGACGAACCGCGCCCTTTGGATCGGCGGCATCGGCACACTTGTCGCGGCGATTTGTTGTTTCACACCAGCGCTTGTGGTGCTGCTGGGCGCGCTTGGGCTTTCGGCATTGGTTGGTTATCTTGATCTGGTTCTTCTGCCGCTTTTGGGGATCTTTGCGCTGATCCTGATTTTCGGTGTCGTGCAAACGGTGCGCGCATGACCGAACTGATGTCGATAATCACATGCCCCGACTGCGGCACAACGAAGGTTGAGCAGATGGCAACAGATGCCTGCCAGTGGTTTTATGAATGCATGGGCTGTCAAACGCTGTTGAAACCACAGCCCGGCGATTGTTGTGTCTACTGTTCCTATGGAACGGTGCCATGCCCGCCGATCCAGGATGGAAAGGCCTGCTGCTGATGGATGTTGCCGGTCGTTTGAATAGTGCGCTGCGCAAGGTCCCAGCGTCGACTATATATATAGTATGCGCAGCCTGGGTCGCGTGGTTGTTCTACTTGGCCCTGACCGGTGGTTTGGGGGTTGAGCCGATCAATGCGCTGGAACGGGAATATGGTGAACTGGGTCTGAAGCTTTTGGTGCTGGGTCTGCTGGTGACCCCGCTGCGCAAATGGACGGGCGTGAACCTGCTGAAGTTTCGCCGGGCGATCGGTGTCAGCGCGTTCTTTATTATCCTTGCCCATTTCACCGTCTGGGCGGTGCTGGATGTGCAGACATGGGAACGTGTCTGGACCGAGATCGTCAAGCGCCCCTATGTGACGGTCGGGATGCTGGGGTTGGTGCTGATGGTGCCACCGGCGCTGACATCGAACAACCTGTCTGTGCGCAAACTGGGTGCCGCGACATGGCGCAAGCTGCACAAGCTGACCTATCCGGTCGCGATTCTGGGGGCGGTCCACTATCTTTGGCTGGTCAAAGGCTTTCAGATCGAGCCGATCATCTATCTGGTGATCATCCTGGGGCTTGTGGCGAGCCGTTATGTATCGTCCGGATGGCGGCGACAGACGGCCTGAGCCTGAAATCTGCGGTGAATCGGGGGCCCGGCACGCAAAGTGCAGGGCCTTCTTGCATTTTCGATGGGTGAATCGGGGCGATTCACCCCGGCGAGTCGCCGGATGGAAGGTTAACAAAGTGTGAATCGGGCCGATTCCGGCCAAAATCGGGCAGTGAGTCTGTCCGGATAGCGGGGAGTCTTGTGGGAGACTCTGTGGATAACCCCAAATCTGGTATATTCTGTTTCTGTTCTGCCTAAGAAAATTGCGATCTGACCCTGCGTCCACGTACTGAAATTGCCCTAAACCCCCTAAAACATGGGAAAAATTGGGTTTGTCACAAAAAATGCATTTTTCTCGAAAAAAGGGGTTGCGGGTACCCGTCAGTAGCCGTAGAACCCCCCTCACCGGCGGCGCTGAGGCGCACAACGGGGCGCCAAACGGGCCACACGGCAACGAGACGCAACTAAGAAAATCAGAGGTATTCGAGGCGGGGCGCGCCACAAAGTTAGGGCGCATCTAGTCTCTTTTGTCTCTACGCTGTTTGAAATTGATATATCTGAAGAGATATGTGGGCGGTTTGGTTCAGTTCGATGGATCAGCGTCTGTATATCAACGCTCTTAGAACTTCGGTTCGATCATAGAGTGTCAGCTTCACTGTTTGGACGGTTTCTTGTTTTCTTATGAAAACCTGAAGCACGATAAACAGAGAAACGCCATATGGTTTCAGTAAGGCCATATGGTGATGTGCAGAGGTTCGAACGTCAAGGACAGCGTCGCAAGATGCTTTCAACTTGAGAGTTTGATCCTGGCTCAGAACGAACGCTGGCGGCAGGCCTAACACATGCAAGTCGAGCGCACCTTCGGGTGAGCGGCGGACGGGTTAGTAACGCGTGGGAATATACCCTTCACTACGGAATAGCCTCGGGAAACTGAGAGTAATACCGTATACGCCCTTCGGGGGAAAGATTTATCGGTGAAGGATTAGCCCGCGTCTGATTAGATAGTTGGTGGGGTAACGGCCTACCAAGTCTACGATCAGTAGCTGGTTTGAGAGGATGATCAGCAACACTGGGACTGAGACACGGCCCAGACTCCTACGGGAGGCAGCAGTGGGGAATCTTAGACAATGGGCGCAAGCCTGATCTAGCCATGCCGCGTGAGTGACGAAGGCCCTAGGGTCGTAAAGCTCTTTCGCCAGGGATGATAATGACAGTACCTGGTAAAGAAACCCCGGCTAACTCCGTGCCAGCAGCCGCGGTAATACGGAGGGGGTTAGCGTTGTTCGGAATTACTGGGCGTAAAGCGTACGTAGGCGGATTAGAAAGTAGGGGGTGAAATCCCAGGGCTCAACCCTGGAACTGCCTCCTAAACTACTAGTCTAGAGTTCGAGAGAGGTGAGTGGAATTCCAAGTGTAGAGGTGAAATTCGTAGATATTTGGAGGAACACCAGTGGCGAAGGCGGCTCACTGGCTCGATACTGACGCTGAGGTACGAAAGTGTGGGGAGCAAACAGGATTAGATACCCTGGTAGTCCACACCGTAAACGATGAATGCCAGACGTCGGGGGGCTTGCCCTTCGGTGTCACACCTAACGGATTAAGCATTCCGCCTGGGGAGTACGGTCGCAAGATTAAAACTCAAAGGAATTGACGGGGGCCCGCACAAGCGGTGGAGCATGTGGTTTAATTCGAAGCAACGCGCAGAACCTTACCAACCCTTGACATCCTTGGACCGCCAGAGAGATCTGGTTTTCTCGTAAGAGACCAAGTGACAGGTGCTGCATGGCTGTCGTCAGCTCGTGTCGTGAGATGTTCGGTTAAGTCCGGCAACGAGCGCAACCCACATCTTTAGTTGCCAGCAGTTCGGCTGGGCACTCTAAAGAAACTGCCCGTGATAAGCGGGAGGAAGGTGTGGATGACGTCAAGTCCTCATGGCCCTTACGGGTTGGGCTACACACGTGCTACAATGGTGCCTACAGTGAGTTAATCTCCAAAAGGCATCTCAGTTCGGATTGGGGTCTGCAACTCGACCCCATGAAGTCGGAATCGCTAGTAATCGCGTAACAGCATGACGCGGTGAATACGTTCCCGGGCCTTGTACACACCGCCCGTCACACCATGGGAGTTGGGTTTACCCGAAGGCCGTGCGCCAACCAGCAATGGAGGCAGCGGACCACGGTGAGCTCAGCGACTGGGGTGAAGTCGTAACAAGGTAGCCGTAGGGGAACCTGCGGCTGGATCACCTCCTTTCTAAGGATGTTCCTAGCAGATTGGCTTGCCAATTTCGTGGAACACTTAGCAGTCGGCATACAAAGCCGGCAAATATAGAGCCAGGCCGTCCTCATATCTCTTCAGTTTTGTTCCACCCAGAGTGGGACGCACCTAATGGGGCGTTAGCTCAGCTGGGAGAGCACCTGCTTTGCAAGCAGGGGGTCATCGGTTCGATCCCGATACGCTCCACCAGATGGGTCGGTAGCTCAGGTGGTTAGAGCGCACGCCTGATAAGCGTGAGGTCGGAGGTTCAAGTCCTCCTCGACCCACCATCATCACACCAGATAGACGATTTGACCGTTAAGCAGTGCGCTGCTTTGCCGTCCAATCGGACGACTTGGCCTTCGGGCCATTTGACATCGTATAGAGAGATACAACATCAGAATAGAGGCGCCTCGCGTAAGAGGTTGCTAGACAGGCCGAGGTTCCGCATGGAACCATTGACGCCTCGAAAATCTATTTTGTTCCAAGTCAAGTACACTAACCGGAACAGCAGTAATGCTGTTCGAACAGTGTTTGTTGCGAACCAGCGGCAAGCACTGCAATGTATGCATTTTGATCTTAGAGTGGGTTTAATACACAAAAGGGCCCATTCATTGAAAAAGCCTTGCTTTTTCTGGATCAAATCAAGCGCGAAAAGGGCGTTTGGTGGATGCCTTGGCAGTAAGAGGCGATGAAAGACGTGATACTCTGCGATAAGCCATGGGGAGCTGAGAATAAGCTTTGATCCATGGATTTCTGAATGGGGCAACCCACCTGATACTTTGTTATTATTGCACACCGTTGAAACGCAAGTTTCGACGAACGGTGCAGCTAATAATGAGGTAAACCAGGTATTTTTAACCTGAATACATAGGGTTAAAAAAGCAAACCCGGGGAACTGAAACATCTAAGTACCCGGAGGAAAGGAAATCAACAGATACTCCCCTAGTAGCGGCGAGCGAACGGGGACCAGCCGAGCCATGAGTGTGAATAGAATGTGTTGGGAAGCACAGCCATAGTGGGTGACAGCCCCGTATATGAAGCATGATTGGACGTATTAAGTAGGGCGGAACACGTGAAATTCTGTCTGAACATCGGAGGACCACCTTCGAAGGCTAAGTACTCCTTACTGACCGATAGCGAACCAGTACCGTGAGGGAAAGGTGAAAAGCACCCCGACGAGGGGAGTGAAACAGTACCTGAAACCGAACGCCTACAATCAGTTGGAGGGCCCTTGAGGCCTGACAGCGTACCTTTTGTATAATGGGTCATCGACTTAGTGTATCTAGCAAGCTTAAGCCGTTAGGTGTAGGCGCAGCGAAAGCGAGTCTTAATAGGGCGACTGAGTTAGATGCATTAGACCCGAAACCGAGTGATCTAGGCATGTCCAGGATGAAGGTAAGGTAACACTTACTGGAGGTCCGAACCCACACCTGTTGAAAAAGGTCGGGATGAGGTGTGCCTAGGGGTGAAAGGCCAATCAAACTCGGAGATAGCTGGTTCTCTGCGAAATCTATTTAGGTAGAGCGTCATCCGAATACCCTCGGGGGTAGAGCACTGGATGGGTAATGGGGCCCCACAGGCTTACTGATCCTAACCAAACTCCGAATACCGAGGAGTACTAGATGGCAGACACACAGCGGGTGCTAACGTCCGTTGTGGAGAGGGAAACAACCCTGACCTACGACTAAGGCCCCTAATTCATGGCTAAGTGGGAAAGCAGGTGGGACGACCAAAACAACCAGGAGGTTGGCTTAGAAGCAGCCATCCTTTAAAGATAGCGTAACAGCTCACTGGTCTAAATAAGTTGTCCTGCGGCGAAGATGTAACGGGGCTCAAGCCATGAGCCGAAGTCTAGGATGCACATAGTGCATGGTAGCAGAGCGTAGTGTGACATAACTCCATGCGTCCTTAGTACCGTTCGCGGTACATTGGACGCGAGGAGTTTTCGATGAAGCCGGCCTGTGAGGGATCCGGTGGAGAGATCACTAGTGAGAATGATGACATGAGTAGCGACAAACAGGGTGAGAGACCCTGTCGCCGAAAGTCCAAGGGTTCCTGCTTAAAGCTAATCTGAGCAGGGTAAGCCGACCCCTAAGGCGAGGCCGAAAGGCGTAGTCGATGGGAACCAGGTTAATATTCCTGGGCCAGGAGGATGTGACGGATCTCGAAGATTGTTTTCCCTTATCGGATTGGGAAGGCCGTTTAGAGGTTCCTGGAAATAGCCCTCCATGAGATCGTACCCTAAACCGACACAGGTGGACTGGTAGAGAATACCAAGGCGCTTGAGAGAACCACATTTAAGGAACTCGGCAAAATACCTCCGTAAGTTCGCGAGAAGGAGGCCCGATTAGTAGGCAACTATTGGTCGGGGGCACAAACCAGGGGGTGGCGACTGTTTACTAAAAACACAGGGCTCTGCGAAGTCGCAAGACGACGTATAGGGTCTGACGCCTGCCCGGTGCCTGAAGGTTAAAAGGAGGAGTGCAAGCTCCGAATTGAAGCCCAGGTAAACGGCGGCCGTAACTATAACGGTCCTAAGGTAGCGAAATTCCTTGTCGGGTAAGTTCCGACCTGCACGAATGGCGTAACGACTTCCCCGCTGTCTCAAATGTGGACTCAGCGAAATTGAATTTCCTGTCAAGATGCAGGATACCCGCGGTTAGACGGAAAGACCCCATGCACCTTTACTACAGCTTCGCATTGGCATCAGGCACAGTATGTGCAGGATAGGTGGTGGGCTTTGAAGCGGTGACGCCAGTCATCGTGGAGCCTCCCTTGAGATACCACCCTTATTCTGCTTGATGTCTAACCGCGGTCCGTTATCCGGATCCGGGACCCTGCGTGGTGGGTAGTTTGACTGGGGCGGTCGCCTCCCAAACGGTAACGGAGGCGCGCGAAGGTTGGCTCAGAGCGGTCGGAAATCGCTCGTTGAGTGCAATGGCAGAAGCCAGCCTGACTGCGAGACTGACAAGTCGAGCAGAGTCGAAAGACGGCCATAGTGATCCGGTGGTCCCGAGTGGAAGGGCCATCGCTCAACGGATAAAAGGTACGCTGGGGATAACAGGCTGATGGTGCCCAAGAGTCCATATCGACGGCACCGTTTGGCACCTCGATGTCGGCTCATCTCATCCTGGGGCTGGAGCAGGTCCCAAGGGTACGGCTGTTCGCCGTTTAAAGAGGTACGTGAGCTGGGTTTAGAACGTCGTGAGACAGTTCGGTCCCTATCTTCCGTGGGTGTAGGATACTTGAGAGGAGTTGCCCCTAGTACGAGAGGACCGGGGTGAACGATCCACTGGTGGACCTGTTGTCGTGCCAACGGCAGTGCAGGGTAGCTATGATCGGACAGGATAACCGCTGAAGGCATCTAAGCGGGAAGCCCCCCTCAAAACAAGGTATCCCTGAGAGCCGAGGTAGACCACCTCGTCGATAGGCCAGAGATGTAAGCGTAGTGATACGTTCAGTTGACTGGTACTAATTGCTCGATAGGCTTGATTTGATCCAGTAATAGTAAGACTGGTGATCAAGATACATACACAACACTACAGTCGTACACGACTTGGAATTTCGGTGAATGCTTCGGCATTCACCGGAGATGTTCTTTTTTTGGTTTGGTGATCATAGCGTGAGCAAAACACCCGATCCCATCCCGAACTCGGCAGTTAAGTGCCACAGCGCTGATGGTACTGCGTCTTAAGACGTGGGAGAGTAAGTCATTGCCAAACCTAATAAGGAACATCTCTGTCGAAAGCATGCTTTCGGCAAATGTATCTCTCTAACGATGCACCTCAATCTTCGATGTTTTGAGGTGCGCTTTGGCGCGGGATGGAGCAGCCCGGTAGCTCGTCAGGCTCATAACCTGAAGGTCGTAGGTTCAAATCCTACTCCCGCAACCAAGTTTATCGAACTCTCGGATTGCTGATAGTTGTTAGCATCCGAGGGCTCGCTCCCCTAAACATAGCAGTTATTTCACCAAGCACATCGATACAGTGCTCTTCTGTAGCTTCGTCATGATTGACGGTCAGCTTCTCGATGAGCTGTCTCATTTCCATTCCTGCTGGGCCAACAACTTCTTGGCTTGATAGGGTCTTTGCCAGTTCATCGACGTACGAGCGATACAAGCTTGGCAGGTTGCGCGGCAGTGTACCCCCAGATCGGTGGCTTACCATATAGGAGTCGCGTCAACCGGCATTTCGCAACCGTTGATTGATCCTGTCAGTAGATCGGTTAATGTTTCCGTCGATTGCTGTTGTAGATTTCTTGAGAGGTTGGCTACTATGAATGCCCCATTCAAACAAGATGCCCGCCTGGGTCGACTAACGACGGCCCTGGGCAGGAATGTTTTGGTTCTGCTCCGGTTTGACGGGACCGACTATGTCAACGGCTTGTTTGAATACCGGGTCGAGGCGCTGTCGACGGCGTCGAACCTCGACTTTGATGGGCTGATCGGCACCCACGCATCAGTTGAAATCGAGAGTCAGAACGATGGCACCCGCACCTATGACGGGATCGTCACAGAGGCGAAATGGGCCGGTGTTGGCGAGAATGGCAACAAATATGCGCTGACCTTGCGGCCCTGGTTCTGGATTGCCGGTCGGCGGCGCAACCAGCGGATATTCCACGATAAAACGGTTGTTCAGATCATCGAGGAACTGCTTGCCCCCTATGCGGGCCTGGGCGATCCGGCCCTGCAGGTGAAGCTGACGGGCAGCTATCCGGAACTGGAATACACGGTGCAGTATCGCGAGAGCGATCTGGATTTTGCGACCCGTTTGATGGAGCGGTTTGGGATTTCTTATCATTTTGCCCATAGCGTCGGGAATCATACGCTCGTGCTGACCGATGCCATCGACCAGCATGATCCGGTCCCGGGCGGCAAGCGGGACTACAAACCTGTGGACGGCGCGCGCCAGTCCGGGGCAGAGCATTTCTGGGAATGGCACCCGGAACGGCGACTGACCACGGGTGCTGTGCGCCTGACGGACTATAATTTCAAGACACCGAACGCGGCAATGGAGGTCGACCGGACGGGCGATGCGGCCTATGCCGAAGGGCAGATCGAAAGCTTTGACTATCCGGGCGACTATCTGGAACAGGGGCAAGGCAAAGACGTCGTGAGCCTGCGGACCTTGCAGGAACGGGGCCAGGATGCGCGGCACCGGGCGGTGGGGGATTGTACCTCGCTGGGTGCGGGCATGACCCTGACGCTGACCGGTGATCAGGTGAACGGGGTCAAGGGTGCCGATTACCTGTGCCTTGTGGCGCGCCATTCCTATGTGTCGGACGCTTATGGATCAGGCGGTGCAGACAGCGATGGATATGCCTATTCGGGCGAATATGTGCTGATGCCCAAGGACGCGCCGTTGGCACCCGAACGCAAGACACATGTGCCAGCGGTGCAGGGCCCCCAGACCGCTGTTGTTGTCGGCGAGGGAGAGATTGACTGCGACGAATATGGGCGGATCCTGGTGCAGTTCCACTGGGACCTGAACAAGGCCTATTCGATGCGCTGCCGGGTCAGCCAGAACTGGGCGTCCAAAGGATGGGGCGGCATGGTGATCCCGCGGATCGGGATGGAAGTGGTGGTGGAATTCCTCGAAGGCGATCCGGACAAACCGCTGGTGACAGGCTGTGTATTCAACGGCAAAAACGATGCGCCCTACCCACTGCCGGAGAACAAGACGAAATCTGTGTTTCGATCAAACAGCCATCAGTCCGAGGGTTTCAATGAACTGACTTTTGAAGATGCAACCGGCGAGGAAAACATCTCGCTCCATGCACAGAAGGACCAGACACTCAAGGTTCTCAATAACCGGATGAAGCGTGTCGATAATGATCAGATCGAAAGTGTTGGTCATAACAAATCAATCGACGTCGGCGACAATCATCAGGAAAAAATTGGAGGATCGATGAACCTGACAGTCGGCGGGGGCGGCGCGGCTGGTGCGCTTGGCCTTATCGGCGGCCTTGGCAGTCTATTGGGCGGCGGTGCAAAGGAAATGATGGCTGGCGCTGCCGAAGTCGGAGATGACGCATTGACCGCGCTTGTTGGCGGCCTTGTGGCAACGGCGTTGGGGGGCGAAGCAGCATCTTCACCAGCGCACAGCAAATTTGCTGCTGCCGCCAAGAACCGGACCAGTGCAGGCGCCATTCAAGCCGCAGCTGGGACGGCGTTGGGTGCGACAGTGGCAAAGATCCTGCCGGTCTCGGGGGTCATGAATACTTTCGTTGAAAAGGCGAAATCGGACACGATTGGACTGGCGAGAACCGAGCAGATCGGCTTGTTGAAAAACACACTTGTTGGTCAAGTTCAGACCACCACAGTCGGCAACAAACAATTCATCAATGTTGGCGACACCCAATCCACAAAAGTGGGGAAAGCCCAGTCAACCGAAGTGGGTAAGACAAAGAAAACCGTGGTAGGTGAAGAGTATGTGATCGAGGTCGGGAAATCCAAACTAGTTATGAAATCCGACGGCACGGTGATTTTGCGCGGGGTGCGTTTCAACTTTGAGGCATCTGGCCCCGTCAATGTTGTCGGTAAGGTGATCGATCTGAACTGATGGCAGAGCTGCGTAACTTTACCCCCTTTCCTAACATGCAGTTTGCAAACTGGGATGCTCAAGGGCGCGAATTTGGTGTCTTCATGGTCAAGGTGGCGTGGGATATCAGCGAAAATGGCGACTGCACACTCTCAGAGGAACAGGAACCTTTTCACTTTACTGATCAGTTTGCGGACGCGCCAAACAGCTCTCCGCCGCTATACGCCTCTGATCTGGTGCCTTACAAACCACAAACCGATATCATTCTGAATGCCACGACCTATCCACCGGGCGGGCAACCGGCAACCGAATGGCACGCACAGCTGCGTGTTGTCGACGATATCAATAACGCAACCTTGATCGACAAGAAGTTAACCATCACTGGGCCAAGGCAGTGGATACCGCGCTGGCATGGCTGGAAACTGTCTGCACCTGCAAAAGCTGTGGCGGTTGATCTGCGGTATGACAAGGCGTTTGGCGGCGTGATCCCACAGGGAGAAGTCGACAAAGGTGCGCCGATCCTGAAAGCCTGGGAATACAATCCCGTCGGTTGTGGCTGGGCTGATCGCAAACATACTTCGGCTGAACACCCGTTGGAAGCGCCGCAAATACTGCTGGCAGATCAAACCCTACAAGATCCGTTTGCCACTTTGCCCCCGGCAGGGTTCGGACCAGTTCAGGCCGCATGGTTACCGCGCAGGCCACGTGGTGGCACTTATGACAGAGCTTGGGAGGAAAATGTTTGGCCGGGTTATCCAGCGGATTACGACTTTGCTTTTCACAATGCGGCATCCGAGGGGATGACCTGCGATCTGCCGATGGGCGCTGGGGTGCTGCTCACCATGACGCATTTGCACCCCACCCAGGACATCTGGGAGGTCAAGCTGCCCTATCCCCCCGTCGTAGCCTATCTTGAGATGGGAAGCCGCGTTGTGCCAACCGCAATGATGCTGGACACTGTGCATCTGGATATAGACGCAGCCCACAGCAACGATATGCGCGCTTATACAGTGCTGCGATTGGTCTTTGATCGGTTGTCGGTCAAGGGGATCGTATTGGGTGGCAGGAAAACCAACATGCAACTCAGCGATCTGTATGCGCCGCCCCACCCTCATGATGTAGCCCAGTACATCCCGGAAGAGGATGCCGAGATACCGCAATTCGATGAAGAAACAGGTGAAGAGGTGATCGCATGAGCGTTCCGATTTCAGCGCGCAAGGACGGCGCGAACATCATGGTGACCAAGGGTCCGGACGTCTGCAAGACGCCGGTTGGATCATCAATGGTGCCGGTGCCTTACGTCACGATGGTGACGCTTGCCCCCTCGATCCGCACTGCAAAAACGGTACGCAACAATGGCAAGCATGATTTCAACCTGAACACCCGCACGCGACTTGTCACGGGGCATGAACCGGGGGTTGGAAAGGGGGTCAAGGATGCCGGTTACAAAGGTTATGCCCACGCCAAGAAAGGCAGCGCGACAGTCTTTTCCGAAGGCTGGGCTGTGGTGCGCAATGGTGATCCGTCCTGGATCAACGCCGCCAGCGCCGGTCCAAAAGAACCACGCCGGGTCAAGTTCAAGAAACCAGTAAAGCACCACTAGGCGGATCAGATAATGCAAGACGGCGCGCCGGACGACGGCACTGTAGATCCAACCACCGCCCATAGCGGTGGTGCCGCCACGTCCATCGACGGCGATAATGCAATGGGTGAAGAGATTTCTGGCGCTGGCGCGCCGGAGGTCACCGAAGAGGAACTGCGCGCTGAACTCGAGCAGGAAGTGGAAGAAGCAAATGCCGAAATCCGCGCTTTGCAAGAAGAGTTCAATGCGACGACAGACCCTGAAGCCCGTGCTCAGATCATGGATGACGTGCGTCATGCCCAAGCAGACGGCGTCATCGCCCAAACCGAACTGGACGCGCTGAACAATCACGACTTTACCGGCTCCTTTGGTGATTACGTCGAAAACAGCGCTGGTCCATTTGGAAACGGGTCAGGTGTTTTCATCCCGATGGACCAGCAGACGGGCCAACAACGACTTGAAACCTGGCGCCACTATCATGACGATTACATGGCCAGGGCATCAGGTTGGGATATTTTTGAGATAACACCGCTTGATATGATTCCCGGCGGACAGCTGCGAAGACTTGGCAGGGGCAGACGGTTGGTACGCGGTGCCAGCCGAGCCCAACGCGCGGCCGCGCGCCGCAGGGTGCAAGAACGCATCAGGGGCCGCCGCCGCCGCCGCAATCAGCGCCGTTGCCGTCGAACAGGGTCAAACCCGGTATTCCTGGATACTGGTGCTGTTCAACAAGCTGATCCGCTTTTCGGGGTGCCGGGGCTGCTTACTGTGACAATCACCAGCACCTATCAAAGCGATATCGACCAGCGGTCAGTGCTGGGATGGGGCCGTGTCAGCGATCTTGATGCCTCGTTGGAGCGCATAGAAAAGGGCAAGCTGCGCTATCGCGATGGCGCGGGGTTTCACATCGACTTCGATCGGCCCACACCAATTCCCGGGGTCTGGAACGTTGGTGACCATATTCGCGTCATGGAAATCGCAGCTGGTCATGATCGAACCTTCATGGTGCGCGAAGAAGGGATAGTCCGCCATTTCACGAAATGCGGTCCCGGCCAATGGCACATGACCGCAATGGAGAACCGCAATGGCGTAAGGTTGGAATTTGAGCGTGACGATGCCGGGCTGCTGACCGCGATTGATCTGCCAGAGGGGCTGCGGCTCGAAATGACCAACGACACCAACCGTGGATTGCGTCTGCAGGTCGATTTGCTGGGCACGGATGGCAACCGTGTAACGGTCATGCGCTATGCCTATGACGCGCAAGATAACATGGTGCTGGCCGAATGCCCATTTGGCGACAGGCACGAGTACGCCTATGACGACAAACATCGCCGAGTCTGGTTCCGCAAGAACGACCAGTATGAAGCGCATTATAAGTTCGACTCAGAAGGGCGTTGCATTGCCGAAAAAACCAATGGCCCTTACGATGGTACTCGTTTCGAGTACGACCCTGACCTACGCATAACTCGCCACATTCCGGGTGGCGACCCCGACCGCACCGAACTGATCTACTATCAACAGGATGGCGGCGTTTTTGCTGAGGCGCACATCTCGGGACGGATCATCCGCACCTACTACGACGATGACAACAATATTGGTGCCACGCAGAACGGCAACGGTCATCGAACGCATTTCAAATATGATCCAATGGGCAACGTTGCATCTATTGAGGACGCAGAGGGGCGTATCTCGGACTTCCGTTGGACCGAAGATGGGCAGATGGAGTTTGCTATCGATCCCAGCGGCGCGGCGTGGGAGGCTGATTACGACGAGAACGGCAACCTGATTGGTACTACCGATGCGCTCGGTCACAAGACCGATATCAAGGTCAACGAGGTCGGCCAGCCTACGGGCGTTTGTCGCCATGATGGTATGATCCGGTTTCTTTCCTATGATGAAAATCACTGGCTGCGTGAGCTGATTGATTTCGACGGGCGGCAGTCTACATATAAACGCGACGCCTTTGGTCGATTGATCCGGGTTCTGGCCGGCGAAAATGTAACACATGCCTACGAATATGCACCGCAGACCGGGCAGGATTTCTGGACACCAACGACGGTGCGGATCGGTGGCGAAACCGTCGCAAGAGCAGAGGTTGCCAAACCGCGTCGCGAATTACGCCAGATTGACGGGCAAGGCAGAGCCACGACGTATCTGGTCGATGGTTTCGGCAAGGTTGAGGAGGTTCGCGACCCCAAGGGCGGGACGTTACGGTTTCGCTATGATCATGCTGAGGAACTGGCTGAAGTCGAAAACCAAGCCGGGCAAGTTTGGCGCTTTGAGCGGGACGGACGAGGCCGGATCGTGCGTGAGGTTGATTTTGGTGGGGCTGAGATCACCTATGATTACGATGATGCGGACCAACTGATCGGCACGACTTATCCTGACGGTACGGTTCATCGGCTAGAGCTGGATAAGTCGGGGTTGATGCTGAAAGAGGCGGTGACGCCCCCGGGGCAAGACCCGCTGGTGACGGAATATGAATATGACGATCGCGGGTTGCTGGCCGAAGTGCGTAACGCCGATGCCACAGTCAGCTTTGAACGAGACGAAAACGGGCAGGTCATCGCCGAAACGATCAACGGCACACGGATTGAAAACCTCTATGATTGTTGTGGGCAGCGGGTACGCCGACAGATAGACGGGCAATCCGTTACGTTCAGTTATGATCCGGCTGGCAGGCTGAATGGCATGACTGTTGATGGCCATGAGGGGCTTGAGATCAGTCATGACGCCTTGGGCAATGAGGCCTCGCGCCAGTCATCTCAGGGCTTCGCGCTAATGCAGCGCTTTAATGCGCTGGGGCTTTTGGTAGATCAGCGGATCAAATCATCAATCCTCGTGCCTGACGGGACAGGCGAACAGCGCCGCATCGGATTAGGGCGCAGTTATGACTGGAGCGCAGCGCTCGAACCAACAGCGATTAAAGATCAGCTATGGGGCGATACGAAATATAGCTATGATGCGAACGGACAGATCACCGACGCCGCGCGGCAGGACGGCACGATCGAACAGTTCGCCTATGATGGCCGCATGAATGTGAATGCCAGCGCGACGCAAAGTCCTGCACTGTCACAGGCAGGTCAGATCGCAGCACAACTCGCAGGCTGGCAACGCGCGCCCGATGGGCGGGTTACGCAGGCGCGCGGACCAGACGGTGAGACGATCCGCCTAACCTATGACCCGAAGGGCCGCGTCATTGAAAGGCAGGTGTTGAGGGACGGGTTCCGCCCGCAGGTCTGGCATTTCGAATGGAACGGTCTGGACCGGTTGACCACCGCATATACGCCCGATGGTGCGCGCTGGACCTATGGTTATGATCCGTTCGCCCGGCGTCTGTGGAAACAAGAGTGGACTCGCAGCACGCGTGATGGGGGGCGCGATGTGACGCAGATCACCTGGATCAAAGGCCGCCGCCACGATTTCCTGTGGGATGGCGATGTTGTAGCCAGAGAAGTTGTCACGACCGCCGATGATGTCACGCGTACCGTTCACTGGATCCACGAACCGAACAGCTTCATCCCGCTGGCACGGTTGGAAGCGGGGCAACTGGCCTATGTGGTATGCGACCACCTCGGCACGCCTCGTGAACTGGTGTCCGAAAGCGGCGATGTACGTTGGGCCGCCGGGATGCGCACATGGGGGCGGATCGACCGGCTGTGGTCTGGGCGCATGGGCAGCGCCGCGGGCAACACCGCCTCTGATGTGATGCTGACGGCGCAACTGGACGTCCCGATCCGGTTTCAGGGTCAATGGGAAGACGCGGAAACCGGGCTCTATTACAATCGATTCAGGTATTACGATCCGGGATCGGGTGGATATTTGTCGCCGGATCCGATTGGCATTCTGGGAGGATTACAGAGCTATGGATATGTAAGATCACCAGTTCAGTTTTCCGACCCCTTCGGCCTTCAGGAGCGCTTCCCTACCTGGATGCCAACGCGCCAAGGTTATCAGCGCCACCACATCATTCCTTACAGTTTACGCAATCATCCGGCTCTTCGACGACTTGGTCAAAGCTTTAACATCAATGGTGCAACCAATATGATGTACCTTCCCGTCTGTGAAGGCATACACCCAACCGACCGAGGTCTGCATCGTGGTTGGACGCTTGAACACCACGACTATAATCAAGACATGAACAGAGCACTCAATTCGATCGAGAGGCGGGCGCAAAGAGAATGCTGGTCACGCAGGCGCGTGCAAACGGCTGTCCGGAATCTACAAATGTCGCAAAGAGCACAATTGGGCAATGGGTCGCGTTCGTTGGCCCCGCCGTGTCGATAGGGGAAGCATTATGCAGAAATTTGTCAATCCGGATGGGATCGTTGCACATTTTGAAGGTCCAGCGGTTTCAGAATTGGCCCGTCATGATCCGGCCCGCCATCGGCTGCCGGTAAAGGTTACGCTTCGCGGAAAGAAAGGCATCGAAGACGTTGAAAATGTCGATGCATTCAATGTGCTGGATTTCTTTATCCTCACGACCAAGATGGCAGATGCGATTGACAGTTTTACAAAGCGGCAATGGCCCCGCCGCCGCGCATTTGTCTACGACAACAATCAGAGGCTTGGGCAGGAATACTGTGTCCTGGTACTTGACCGCATCAAAAAGGTTGGGGTTTTGACGGCAACTGAGGCCGACTGGACGCCGGATGCGAACTATCCCGTGATGTCAAATGCCTTGGTCGAGGATCATCTCGCATTGGATGCCGAATTGAAATTTCCAGTCGTCTCGGATCAGCTTGTCGCACATTTGAAGGATACAGGTTTCAATTTTTACGCTCGTTCCTACCCTGTCAAGAAATAATCGCGGCAGCAGACCCGCGCCTAAAAAGCGAAAGCTTGATAGAAGAACTGTGGCAGGAAGGTCAGATGACCATGCGAGATGCAACAAAGCAGCTCCAAGAAATCAACAGATTGACAGTTTTGGCTCCGGGCAGACCTATTTCGATATCCAACAAAACCATCGCCGATCTGGCCGCCTCCGTTGAACTGATCAATGCACCAGAACGGAAACCCTTGGCAGGGCTCTGGGATATGCCGCGTTTGGGACTTCACTTCGCTGAGTTTTGGGAAGAATGCGCACAGATTGAATTCGCCGGACACACTGGAGAAGTATTTGGTATCGGACGTACAGAATGCTTTCTACGGAGCCCTAACGGAATTCTTCACTTGGCATTTGATATGGAAACCCGGCGTATAGACGAGATCACCTATGCCGCGCCCGAAATGATGCAGTTCGTTAAGGTGTATCGTCGTTTCCTGGCCCTGATCCTGTCGCAGGATCTTGATGCCGCGTCATCGGCTCAGATAGCCGCAGGTTTGTGCCGAGAGTTTCCTGACCTGACGACACGCGACGGGCCCAACGGCATGGTGAATTATTGGTGGGGTATCGCAGATGCTTTGACCCATGAAGAGCTGAATCTTGGCCCCGATCTCTTATACTTCCGTGATCGCGCCGTCTCTCAATGCAATACATGAAGTTGACAGATATCCTTTTTCATATTGACGAACGCGACTTCGCAACTGATGCGATTGATGGTCCATATCTGATGATCCGGCGGCGGCGAGGGCCGGGGGCCACGATTGAAGCGCAAGGCAAGGCTAGAGGTTTTGGCTCCCATACCGAGCAGCTGCTCAAACATGGCGTGAACGGTATAGCTGGAGACCTGAATGCCATCATGCCACTGATTGAAGTGGGAGATCTGGGTAGGAGATTTACGCATTTAAGTCTGGGGGACTACGACGACGACGGGTTAAGTTACCTTTCCAAACTACCCAATTTGACGGCGCTGATGCTCGGGGGTGCCGGGCCAAAGCGCCCACTAGGCAATGTCGTGCCCAAGCTGTCTTTTCTGACGGTAGGCAAGATGCAGAAGACGACATTAGGAGGGCTTGCGCAACTACATGGATTGCAACTGACGGCGGGCTGCGGACACCTGGACACCTGTGAGAGCCCCGGACTAAAAACGCTGTTCGTAGCTGGCGCCGCCCCGCAGTGTCTCGACCACATTAACCGATTTCAACAACTTCAAACACTAGCATTGTGGTCCCGCAAGAAAGGTTGGTCTTTTACTGCATTGACGCAATGCCCTTTACTAAACGACTTCGCCTTCGAGGGGCCAGCGCACCAATACTGGGACAGCCTCCCTCAAACGCTAAAACGCGTATCTATCGAAAAAACTAATGGGTCTGCACGACTAGCGGACCATCTATCGGACGTGCCCGTGCTATCAATTGGATACAATCCAACGGATTCCGGAGATGACGGCTTCTATCGTGGGGATCTGCTTGAAGTCGGCGATCCTTTCCGCACCATAGAAGGTGACGTCTTTATGGCTGATATCGTGTAATATTTTTCTGGAACACGTAATGAAGCAAAACTGACATTCGGATGTGGCGACGTGTTGTGCGCCGCCGGAATGCGCACTTGAAGGCGGATCGATAGGTCGTGGTCGGTGAGCATGGGTGCCGCAGGCAATACCGCGCCTGATGTAATGCTGACCGCGCAATTGGACTTCCCAATCCGGTTTCAGGGGCAGTGGGAAGATGCAGAGACCGGGATCAACTACAACCGGTTACCTATTGCCCATGGTTTATGTCGTTTCTTCGTCAATCCGCAACCGCTGGGGCTGATGTGCGCGCTGCCATGCTTGCTGCCCAAAAGCGCTCTGCCGGTTTGCCATTGCCACGTGTCAGTGGTCCTATAACGGGACAACCGAATTGCAGGAGGGTGCGGTGATGATACTGGAAGCGGCGACACTGCTTGATAGGTTTAAGGGGCTAACGGTGATGTCAGCGGGGCAGTCGGTACAGATTTCCAATGGCCCGACGACAATCTCATTAAGACTGCGCGTCAGCGTTATTGAGAATGCCGTGTCAGTTCAGTGGGAATATCCATTCGTAAATATTCCTCCACGTCGATGAACGCGATTTGTAGGCGGGGGTTCCGGATCGACCTTATCTGATGGTGCAGCGACGGCTGGGTCACCGGAGCTGTGATCGAGGCGCGGGGGAATGAGCAAGGTTTGCAGCTCGTGCGGACACGTTAGCGTCTTGGGTGTAAATAGTCTGGCTGGCGACTTGGATGCAATATTCCCGCTGATCGCGGCGGGTGTCACCAATAGGCAGGTTACGCATCTCAGCCTTTCAGAATATGATAATGGCCGGATTTCCGACACATCCCGCCATCTTTGGGTGCCGGGAACGGCTGTTGAATTGTTAAAAGCGCTCGAAATCTTTTGATTCGGTTGACGCCGCAACCAGTGATCTGGACTGAATGATGTCTCAGCTTGCTTGCTCACCCACCCACCGGTCTGAGGATCTCTGATCTCGACCACGCCAGTCCTTACGCCGTTGCGATCTGCCGGAGCGGTGTATTCTACCACCCTTACATCTCCAGATCTCGTGTAATGACCTCCATACCCTTGACCACGACCATTGGTATTTCCGTCAAGAATATGGTCGAAATCAGTGTTACTACGGCCTGCAAGTCCAAGCCTGTCGACCCATCCATTTGGGCCGACAACATACGCCTGAGGTCTTGGACCGCCTTGCAACCCAATCGGATCACTCGACAGGTACTGCCCCGCCTCCGCGTCATAGTGCCGGAACCGGTTGTAATGCAGCCCGCTCTCTTCCTCGGCCCGTTGCCCTTGGAAGCGGATGTTGCAGGTGACTTCGCCGCCATTGGCCGCCTCGGCCTTCCAGATGTTGTGCCCAAACAGCTTACAGATCTACTTTCCTACTCGTCCCTACCTGTCTGATTATCAGGGTAAAACCGGTCAATTTGTTCGGCAATGAAATCCGCTGCGAAATCTGCGGATGGATGGTCAATCGCGGCGGTCTTATGATGAAGTTCCCATAACGCGTCTAGGAGTTCGGGTTTGCGATCAAAAAGATCGTCCAGCGTGTCTTCCGAGACCAAATCATAATACTTCGCGATACACGGCGCCAAATCCACTGGGGCAGGGCCGTGGGGCAGATATTGCAGCGGGTTGGTGAGCTGCCAGCCGCACCACCGCCCGGCAGAACACAAGACGCTGAGATCGGGCGCGATATTCAGACAAAGATCGATATTCGCTCCGTCGTTTTCCAAACAGATCAACCGATCAGGCGTGAAGTGCCGGTAGTTCGTGCTACCTATGTCACCGCCAACCGACACGATAAGGAAGATTGCGGGCTGGGGTTCCGGAATATCTGTGGCGGTCGTGAGAGGAAAGTCGGGCACCTGCCAGATCAGCGACTTGAGTTGACGCTTCGTCTTATCAAAAAGCCATTCGTCCATCCAAGCAATGTCACTGCCAATCGTATTCAAGGCATGAGTCTCATATTCAATTTGGCTTGGTGATGGTCCAATTCTTACATCAACAATACTGAAGGTCGGACTGGGAAGACCTCTGGCGCTCTTCTGGAAAACCAATTCCCAGTCGCACAATGAGAGTTCAGTTGTTTCATTGTCTGAAGTCATGGCCAAATCGGGTTCGCAGGTGCAATCGGTGGTCGACCGGAAGCTACGGGAATTGTTCCGCCAGTGATGTCGCTCGTCTGTACGGGGGGTGCAGGATCCGAAGCATTTCCGCCAAACACGTTCACGCCTGAGTCGCCTTTTGTTCCGCTTGAACCATAAGCCGTCACGACATTACCGCTACCCGAGCCCGGTCCGTTGACGATCACAACATCCCCACCTTGCTGGTAAGTTAAACGCCCCTGCTTTCCTTGGGATAGATAGATTGCGTCCGGATTCGCCAAAATATCCGCGACTCTTTGATCAGAAAATCCGTGCCTCGTATCGCCGTGATAGTTGCTTGCTCGGTTAAACTTTCCGTCCACAGCTCGACCGTGGACGTCACTTACAGTTCTTTGCAAGCGTTTGTTTTGACGTGCATTTAAGCCGGTGTTGGCTGCTGATATCTGCGGACATCCGTTTAGGCCCAGCGGATCGATGAACCCGTTTGGATCACTGACATATCCGTTCGGCCGAACACCTCCTCGCAGTCCGATTGGATCGCTTGAGAGATATTGGCCAGCTTCAGGATCATAGTATCTGAAGCGATTGTAGTTTAGTTCCGACTCATCGTCCTGCCATTGACCCGGAAACCGTATAGCGCACGAAATGCTATCTGGATCAGTGCCATCCGATCGCCAGATGTCGATCTTTTTTTCGTTGCCCCAAAGTCCGAACTTTGCCCTCCAGGCCGTCCGCTTGCCGTCTTCCGACACGATCTCGCGCGGGGTGCCGATGTGGTCGGTGACCACATAGTAGAGGTCATCCCCTGCCAGTTTAGCCATGGGCCGGAAGGTGCCGGGTTCGTAGATCCAGGCCTCTGCCGCGTCCCAGGCGACCGTGCCGTCGGCATAGACCGGGGCGTCGGCAACGATCTGGTCGCCGTCCCACTGATACGCCCGGCCTTCGCCCGGCTGCAGGTCGATCTCCTCGTCGCGCCGTCCGGCCACGACCTTCAGTCGCCGCACACGGCGCCCAAGCGCGTCATAGCCATAGTGCCAGACCGACCCGTCGGGGGCGGACAGGCGGACCAGACGATCCTCACCGTTCCAGGCCATCCGCCAGATGCGCGGGCGGAAGCCGGGTTCTTCGACCCGCTTTTCGATTACACGTCCGCAGGCATCGTGGATGTAATAGGTCCGGCCGCGCGATTTGACACGGCCCCCCGGTGCCTGCTGGATCGGGGCGAAACCGCTGGCATCGGTCTTGGCTGACAGGTTCCGGGCGGGGTCATAGCTGTAACCCATGCGCGCAACTTCGGCACCGGTCCGGTCGATCTGGCGGGTCGCGGCGACCTGGCCGCGTTTGTCATAGTTGAACTGGGTCTGGCCCCAATGGGCATCGATCTGGGAAATCGCCCGCCCGGCTTTGTCCCAGTCATAGCTGCGATGCGCGCGCACCAGCCCGCCACCGCGTGTTGACAGCCCGCCAGGGCCGGGCAGCGCGTCGCTTGGTCCCGCCATCTGGGTGCGCAGGAAACCCGCGGCGGTGTAATCATGGGCCAGCGCAAAGCCCGTCGCACTTTGGCGCAGGGTTTCCAGCCCTCGCGCGTCGTGCTGCATGGACAAAGGCGCATGGTCCCCGATGCTGATCCGGGCAGGCAGACCGGCGGGGGTATAATCGGTGGACAGCGGGAGCACATCACCCGCCCGTTGCGTGCGCAGCCCTGATCCCGGGGCATATGCCGACTTGATCTCGCGCCCATCCACTTTTTCGCTGATGATCCGGCCCAGCGCGTCATAGGCGTATTCCACCGTTGCCGTGCCGTTCTGCGCCATGGTCATCAGGCCGCGCGGATCATAGGTGAACCGGGTCACGGCAGGCCCGTCCGCCCCTATCACCTGCATTTCGATCAGGTCGCCACGGGGCGAATAGGTATACTGTGTCTCAACCCCGTCAGGGGCGATCTTGCGAGTTACCCGGCCCGCGACATCGCGGATGTAACGTGTCGTCAGGCCGCCGAAATCCCGTTCAGCGATGAGACCGCCTGCGGCGTCGTAATGATACTCGTACCGTTCCCCCAATGCGTTGATCACAGCGGTCAGCCGCATCTCGCTGTCATGTTCCAGCCGCATGGTGTTGCCCATCGGGTCGGTGACCTCGGTCGGCAGATCAAAGGCCCCGGTGACGAAATGGCGGGTGTTGCCTTCGCCATCGGTGACAGAGGCCAACTGCCCTTCGCTGTCCCATGTCATCTGCATGGTGGCGTCGTCCGGCATGTCGATCCGCTGCACGGCGCCGCGCGGGTTGTTCGGGCCGCGCTTGACGTCATAGCGCGTGACGGCCCCGGCGGCGTCTTCGACAAAGGTCAGCCGCCCCTCGCGGTCATACCGCATCCGTTCTTCATGCCCGTCGGCATTGGTGCGCATGCGCGGGCGCATGAATTCATCGTAATAGATCCGCTCCTGCGCGCCGCCCGGCATCTCGATGCGCAGCACCTCGCCTCGGTCACCCCGGCGAAACGCCACATCATCCCCCATCGGGTCCGTGATGCGTTTCAGATTGCCCTTGTCGTCATAATGGAACGTCTCGGTCGCCCCGGCGGCATCGGTGCGCGCGGTCAGCAACCCGTTGGCATCATAGGTCCATGACAGAGTTGCGCCATCCGGATCAGTGACCGAGGTGATGTTGCCCAGATCGTCATAAGTGTATTCAGACCGATGCCCCAGCGGGTCAATCCGGGCGACAGGGTTGTACCGGTTGTCCCATTCGGTCAGCCATTCCGCCCCGTTTGCGTCTACCTCTTTCCAGACCAGCCCGTCGGCATTGTAATGGTGATAGCTTCTATGCCCAAAGGTGTTGGTTTCCGTGGTGATCCAGTTTTCCAGATCATAGGACAGCTTGCCGCCCGCCTGCCCCGAGGAGGTCTGGACCTCAACAATCCGGTCATTGCTGCCATAAATGTAAGTGGCCGAGGTCGCCTTTGTATCCGACCAGCCCACAACCCGGCCTTCACCGTCATATTTGTAGAAGAGCGTGCCAAACTGTGACGACCGCGCCTCTTTCAGCCGGCCCGCATCGGTGTAGTCCCAGGTGAAGTTGCAGTCACCATGTTCGTGATCAATCAGCGATGCCGCCCGAATCAGCCCGTTTTCGCATTTGATATCAAGGGCAAAGCCGTCCGAGTGGCTGACCTTGTAAAGGTTTTCGGCGTGGTAGAGGAAGGTGATCTTGTTGCCATTGTGATCTTCGATCTCTGACAGCAGGACCTTGTCGTCATGCCGATGGGCAAACTTGTAAAACAGCCGTTCGCGCCGGTTATAAAGAAAGATGTCGCCATCCTTGCGTCCCATGAGTTCCAGATGGGGAAAACGGGTATGGTCACTCAGGATCTCGGGGTCGGGGGTGTGGAAGATGACACCGGGACCTTCAGGATCGGAATAGGTCGTGGTCTCACCATCAATGATCAGATGCTGCGACCATGTGCTGACCCAATCCTTGCCCATCTGCCCCGTGGCGCCATGCCGGTAAAGCCGGGTCAGTTGCAAGGGGATCGTGCCGGGGATCGCGATATCGGTGCGCAGATCAAAGAATTGGCCGGTCGCATAGGCAACCGGGTCACGCCCGCTGGCGCAGCGGGTGCAGGGCGGGGTGTTGTCCCGCGTCGCGTTCGATCGTCTAGGGCGCGGGTTGCTGCGGTTATTGCGGGCCTTGCCCCCGCGTGGGATCGGCAGGAAGTTCAACACACCCAGCCCGATCCGGGTCCAGCGCTGGGCCCAGCCGCCGTCGATATCCAGCGCAATGGGACTGGTATCCATGTCGATGGCGATGGATTTGCAGCCATCGTTGATGACCCCCGCACAGGTCGTCTTGTGGCCGATCCGAGACATCGGCATCCCGTTGACGGCCACGGTTTCTGCCCCTTCGGCAACCGCCATCACCTTGTGCACGCTACAAAGTACGGGCGACCCGACAAAGGCCACCGGCTTGCCCTCGAAGAAGACGTTGGGTGATCCAAAACTGATGATGCCCTGGTTCGTGCCGTACTGACCGGCGGCCGAGGCAAAGCCGGCCCCCAGACCCGCCACGGCACCCGCCGCCAGACCGGCGGCTGCAATCACGATCAGCGCGGTGCCGCCGCTGGCCACGATCAAGGCGCCCACAGCGACAGCCGCTACCGCGCCAAGCGCCATCGCACCAAGGGTGGCCCATGGGCTGGTATGGGCGATCGGGTGCCCCATGGTTGCAGGCATCTCGCCCTGTTCGGGCAGGCGCTGCCAACCCAGAAGGTCACCCATGACCGCATGGCCCAGCTTGTCGCCAACCCATGCCCCCGCAATGCCGCCTGCAATCCCGGCGGCCAGACCCACGGCAACAGGGGCGGCGGCGGTCAGGGCCCCGGCAGCAACGCTTGTTCCAGCAGCTGAGGCCGCCATGCCACCAGACACGGCGGCATATCCCATCATCCCGCCGCTGACGACGTAATTGAACGTGTCGCCTTCGACCACGTTCAACGTGTTGTCGATGAACATTTCCGATCCGCTGCGGTCAAATTCGCTACGCAAGGTGCCGCGCGGGGCGGATTCAGTGACGCTGCTGCCGGACCGGGCGTGACGGCTCGCGTCCTGCCCAATGGTCATGCCTGTCAGCAAGCCACCCGCCATCGGATCAGCTCGCCGGTTCGGTCAGTTGCAGCGTGGCAGTGATACGGCGCACCTCGGATTTCTGGGTGTCGCTCATCTTGCCGGGCATAGAGGCCGTCAGCACCATCGCATGGGCGGGCGCATTCACCGTTGTGATGATCTGATGCATCGGACCCTGTTTGGCGTTCCAGCTGCATTCCAACTCAACCGCCTGACGGCCCGAGATATGCAGGCCGCTTTGGTTGATGATGGTGAAATCGGTCAGCGCCTCACTGGCCTTTTCGATCTCACCGGTCACATATTCATCAAACTCCATCCCCCAGGGCACATCATCGCGGGTCACGGTAAATGACAGGCCCGGCACCGCGCCGGTCCCCCCGCTGGCGATGATGTTGATGGTCTGATCTTTCCAACTGTCAGGCAGGTCGATGCTGCCTTCATTCATGTGGTACATATGTGATTATCCAGCGCTGTCTTTATTCAAATGAATCATGCCCGCGACCTGATCGATAAAGCCTTCGTTCAGCAGAATCTGCGAACCGCCGTGGCGGATCACGACCGCATCGGGGGTCAGCACAATGGTACTGTTACCCACGGTGAGCGAGATCTCATCGGTCGCGGTATAGCTGACGATCCCCGGCCCGGCCTCGCCACCGTTGGCGGTGGCCTGAACCACGTTGGCCGTCACGGCACGGGTCAGCGCGACATTTTCGGTCAGGTTGCCTGAATCAATGTTAGTCGTCTTGTGACCCGTCTGCAGAACCTTCAATTCGTCGCCAGTCTGCAGCTCGACCTTGCGGTTGCCGTCGCGCAGGAACGTGGTTTCGTTATCCAGGATCTTACGATTGAGGTCCTTTTGCGCATGGACCCGGATTTCTTCCTTGCCGGCCTCATCCTCGAACATCATCTCGTTATAGCCGCTGCCGCCATGGGTATTGGTGCGGAACCCGCTTTGGGTCTTGGCGGCCGGCAGGCCTGCGCTGGGCATGCTTTTCTGGTTATAAACACAGCCGGTGACCACCGGATTATCCGGGTCACCTTCCAGAAACTGGACAATCACTTCCATGCCGATGCGGGGGATGACCATGCCACCCCAGCCGCCACCGGCCCAGTTCTGCGACACCCGGCAGCGCATGGACTTTGCCCCGCTCAGGTCCCAGTGGAACCGAACAAGAATGCGCCCGAATTCGTCGCAGTCAATCTCGCCTTCGCCCACGACCATGGCGGTCTGCGCGCCCTGAATGACCGGGGGTTGCGTCTTGCGTTTGGGGGCCAGAGGGGCGGTATCCGGCATCAGCACGTAAGACCCCGAATAGGCCATCCCATCGCTTTCGGCGCCGCCTGATCCATAGGAATCCGAGACATACGAATGGGTCGCGGCCAGGCAGACAAATGTCTTGCCGGTCACGCCCTTTACGGGATCACCAGTGATCGCGACCTTCATTCCTGCACCAAGGCTGGTGCAGTCACCAACCGCACGGTGGCGCACATCGCGCCCGCGTTCCTGGGCCGTGCGCAGCGCGGCGACCTCTTTCCCGGCGCCGGCATCCTGAAATCCACCGGGGAAATCGAAACTTTCGATCTGACCATGGGCAAAGGCCGCGTCGCCCATATGTTCGACTTCCATTGATGCGGTCGGATTCTTGAAGTTGTAGTCGATCATCCGGACGGCACCGGTGGTCATGTTCCTTTCCGGGGCCCACTCCCAGAAATGCTCTTCCGCCGCCTGCGATGCACCCTCGAACGGTTTGTAGAAACGGCTTTCACCAGCCACACTGTCATGCTGTTCCAGCGTGTCGGTCAGCACCAGCGTGTGCGAACCCACCGTCTGGGTGAAATGATAGGAAATGCCGAATTTTTCCATCATCCGCGTGGCGAAATCCAGATCGCTCTCGCGATACTGCACCGTATATTCCAGCTCCGGATAGCTCTTGGTCAGGCGGTTATCGACCGCCGGGTTGCCCATGCCGCCATAGGTGGCGAACAGCTCGTCAAGGATCTGCACCACCGTCTTTTCGTGAAAAATGCGCTGGTTGCGGCGCTTGCTGGCCACCCAAAGCCAGGGACGCAAGGTTAGCGTATAGCGGAACCCGTTTTCGCCGACACCGGCCCATTTGGCATTCGTCACAAGCCCGTCAAAGACCCGAGCTTCATGATTCTGGGTTTCCAGTTCGACAGATGCATGGGTACCCACCAGCTTGTCAAAATCCAGATCAGGTTCGGGGCTCAGCGCGTCGACAGTGTATTCGAACAGCTTGTTAACATAGTCAGACCCGCCAAAACGCAACATGACCAGGGTTTCAGGGCCAAGTGCAGTCGTCAGACGACCCGCGCGGGTCTCTTGCGAAAAAGGAGCATTCATAAAATATCGCCTTTGATGCAGACGTTTGAAAACATTGCAATCATACTGACATTGCCAGCGATTGTCATGCCGGAATCCGGCACTTGACAGGCAGGCGCAAACAACTGCCTACCTTCAGCGAAGGCCCGGATCAACAAATTACGGCGTCGGTCATATGTCTGCCAGAACCAGATCAGACGCCTTTTCGCCAATCATGATCGCAGGGGCGTTGGTATTGCCAGACACGATTTCCGGCATGATCGCGCAATCCGCGACACGCAACCCGGCAATGCCATGCACGCGCAGCCTGTCATCAACAACGGCATCCTGGCCCTGACCCATCTTGCAGGTGCCCGTCGGGTGATAAATCGACGCGGTGTTATTACGCGCCCAGTCCAGCGTCGCCTCGTAATCATTGATGTCGAGGTCTTTGTAGGGCCGGTATTCCTCGGATATCTTCGAGGTCAGCGGCGCATGCCGGGCGATGGTCCGGGCGATGTTCACACCGGCCACGATGGTCCGGCAATCGGTTTCGGTAGACAGGTAATTTGGGATGATCTGCGGATAGGTGCGCGGATCGCTGCTTTGCAACCTGATCTCGCCCCGGCTTTCCGGGCGCAACTGGCAGACAGACATCGTGAAGGCCGAGAACTTGTCGGCCCCTTTGCCCGGATTTTCTGCCGACAGGGGCTGCACATGGAACTGGATATCCGGGGTTTCCACATCCTCACGGGTTTTCATGAACCCTGTGGCCAGGCTGGCGGCCATCGTCATGGGACCCGCACGGAACATCAGGTATTTCAGGCCGATCCGGGCCTGCCCCCAAAGTGAGCTGACCTCATCATTCAGGGTGGGTTCGTTGCATTTATAGACCAGACGCGCCTGCAGATGGTCCTGCAGGTTCTTACCCACGCCGGGCAGGTCATGCACCACCTCGATCCCGTGTTCGGTCAGTTGCGCGGCTTCACCAATACCTGATAGCATCAGGATCTGGGGGGAATTGATCGCGCCACCAGACAGGATCACCTCCTTGCCCGCTTTGACGGTGTGCTTGTTGCCGCTGCGGTCTGTATAAACGACACCGGTCGCACGCTTGCCTTCGATCACAACCTTGTCGACCTGCGCATGGGTGATGATCTGCAGATTGTCGCGGGATTTGACCGGGTTGAGATAGGCGACAGCCGCACTGCACCGCCGCCCGTTGCGCGATGTCAGCTGAAAGAATCCCACACCTTCCTGCTCGGCCCCGTTGTAATCGGGGTTGAACTTGTAACCTGCGGCTTGTGCTGCGGCGACCCAGGCATCGGTAATCGGGCGCTGGATTCGCATGTTCGACACCGAAAGCGGGCCCTGATCGCCGTGAAATTCATCCGCACCGCGTTCGTTGTTTTCGGCCCGTTTGAACAGGGGCAGCACATCGTCCCAGCCCCAACCGGCATTACCCATCTGGCGCCAGCGGTCGTAGTCCTGCGGTTGGCCGCGCACATAAAGCAACCCGTTCAGCGATGATGAGCCACCCAGCACCTTGCCGCGCGGCCATTCGATCGAACGACCGTTAAGTCCCGGATCAGGCTCGGTTTTATAGCACCAGTCGACCGATGGATTATGGATCGTCTTGAAGTAACCGACAGGGATGTGAATCCACGGGTTCAGGTCGCGCCCGCCTGCCTCAAGCAGGATCACCTTGTTGGCGGGATCAGCGCTCAACCGGTTGGCCAGGACGCAGCCCGCCGAACCGGCGCCAACGACGATAAAATCGGCTTCCACTTCTATTCCTCCCCCGAAGTGAAAAAACTCTATGCAGAACGCCCGGACTATACTAGTGTTTTTTGAAACTAAAAGTCTCAATAATCGACATCATGGGAGGAAAACATGAAAGTCAGCAACAACCTGAGCCGTATTTCGCGGCGGGATTTATTCAAGGTAGCAGGAACTTACGGGATGAGTTCGACGCTTTTGGCGGCGGGCACATTCGGGGGGGCGATGAGTCTTGCGAACCTGGCGAAGGCCGCAGAATCGACCTATGAAAAGCGCTTTGCGAAAGAACCCAAGTTCACGCTCAAGCTGGGGGCAGCCGGTTTCAACGAACGCAACCTGCTGATCGAACGCGCCGGGGTTCTTGAATTCGCCCGCGATCTGGAAAGCCGGACAGACGGTGAAATCCGCGTCGAATTCATCGGTGACAATGCAATCTGCAACCAGTTGTCCTGCGTTGAAAAGACCCAGCAGGGCATCGTGGATATGTACTCCGCCTCCACCCAGAACTCTGCCGGTGGTGCGCCTTATCTGAACGTGCTGGACTATGCCTATATGTTCCGGAGCCGCGCTGACCAGTATTACTTCCTCTACAGCCCGAAAAGCCAGGAAGTGCTGCGCGACCCTTTCGAAAAAATGCACGGCCTGAAATTCCTGTTCAGCCACGCCGAACTGCGCGGCATCCAGTTGGGCCTGTCCTGGCAGGATCGTGAAACGGTCACCAGCGTCGAACAGCTGGCCGGCACAAAGAACCGCGTCACGGGCACACAGCTGGGCCGCATCGCGATGCAGGCGCTGAACCTGAACCCTGTGCCGATTGCATGGGAAGAAACGCTTGATGGTCTCAAGCAGGGCCTGATCGACGGGGCCGAAACATGGGCGTCCGCCGTGGCCTACGCCAACATGTCGCCTGTGGTCAGCCAGTGTGTCGATCTGCGCTTCTTCTGCGGTACCGAGCATACGGCGATGAATGCATCGGTCTTTGACAGCCTTGATGGCTATCTGCAGGACGCAGTAATGGAATCGGCCTATTTGACACAGGTCCATGTGCAGGCCGCGAACGAGGCTGCACTGGTCAATACTGTCGGCTTCTCGACCCCGCAACTGCCAGACACGATCTTTGCACAGAACAACGTGCGGATCGCCAACCTGTCCGAAGATGAGATCAAGAAGGCCGAGGAAATGTGTTCGCCCGAATATCAGCCCGCCCTGTGGGAAGAATGGCGCGAGCGGATCAACGGCTGGGCCGGTGGCATCGACACCTACCAGGAGATCTACGACGAAGTACGCAACAATCCACACACCCTGGCCGAAAATGTCGAGCCTCGGCGGTGGTGGAAAGCGTAATGACCGCCTAAGCTATCAAGGCCAGCCCAACCTACTGGGCTGGCCTTTTTGTCGGACGAGCCGGGCAAACCGGCCTGATATGGACGGGGGAGGCCATATCCATGTGGAGCGATTTTCTATCTATTTTCAGCGCGTTGATGGACCAGGATACGTTCATGATCCGCACTGCATTGCGTACGGATGCGGCCTGGCTGTTTGGGGGGCTTGTCACTGTCGTGGGCGGATTGCTGGTGATGTTTATCTACCGGCATGTCCCCTTTATCGACAGGCATCTGGAAAAATCCATCATGGTCTGGAGCTATCTGGCCATCGCTTTCATCATCTTCTGGGGTGTGATCGACCGGTTCATCTTCAATGATCAGGAACCATGGTCGACAACGATCCCTCCCTTCCTGTTCATGATCATGGCGTGGTTCGGGGCCGCCTATAACGTGCGCCTGCGCACCCATCTTAGTTTCAACGAATTTCGCACACGCATGAGACCGACCGGTCAAATGGCCTGTCTTTGCCTTGATTCCGTCCTATGGCTTGGCCTGTCGGTGATCGTGGTGACCACGACATTGCGGCTAACAGTCAATTCGGCAGCCAACTTCCAGATCGTGCTGGGCACGGACAATGTGATGCAGTGGTGGTTCATCGCGACCATTCCACTGGCCTTTGTGATGCTAGCCGGCCGCGTTTTCGAAAACCTGGGCGATGATATCGCCCGCTACCGCAGTGGTGAGCCGCTGATCCAGCAAGCCGTCATCGGGGGAGATGTGTAATGGATACCGGAACATGGGTCACCATCATCTCAATCGGGGTGACATTGTTTTTCATGCTGGGTGTGCCAGTGCTTCTGGTCATCGCCTATTGGGTCATCGGCTGTTCCTTCGTGCTGGGCCTGACGCTCGACAATCTGGGCTCGGAATTGCTGAACGTTTTCAACAAGGGCTTTGCCCTGCTGGCCATGCCGCTCTTTATTCTGACTGGTGACCTGATCAACAAATCAGGCATTGCGCGACGGCTGTCTGATTTCGCCTATTCCTGTCTGGGCTGGATCAGGGGTGGTCTGGCGATGGCTTCGCTTGGGGCTTGCGGTCTATTCGCTGCGATCTCCGGCTCCAACTCCGCCACCACGGCCACTATCGGGTCAATGTTGCACCCGGAAATGGTCAAGGGCGGGTATGATGAACGGTTCTCGGCCGCGACGGCTGCTGCCGGTGGTACGGTCGGGATCATCATCCCTCCATCCATCATCTTCATCGTCTATGGCTTCCTGATGAACCTGCCGATTTCGGATCTGTTCATCGCAGGGATCATCCCCGGCACGCTGATGGTGCTGGGCATGCAACTGGCCTGCTTCATCATCTGCTGGCGCAATGGCTGGGGTTATCTGATCCCGCTTCAACTGGTCCGCGTGTTGAAAACGGCACTGGGTGCCTGGCTTGGCTTTTTCGCCATCGGGCTGGTGCTTTGGGGCATCTACACCGGCAAGTTTTCCCCGACCGAGGCGGCAGGCGTCACCGTTGGCTTCTGCATCATTGCGGGATTGCTGAGCTATCCGCTGAACAAGATGATGGGAACGCGGGCCGACACACCGATCGAGAAAAAGGGCTGGGCCGAAATGATCACGGTCGAGGGTTTCAAGCTCCCAGAGGTGCCCTCCATCGTCGTGCGTTCCGCACAGATCTCAGGCATTCTGGCCCCGCTGATCGCGATTTCAGTGGTAATGCAGCAGATCCTGTCGCTGCTCGGGGCGCAGTCGGTTATCAGTGACTTTGTGACCTCTATGGGCGGGCCGACAGCAGTGCTGCTGACCGCCATGGTGATTGTGTTCGTTTCGGGCATGATCCTTGAGAGCCTGCCGGTCACGATTATTCTGGCACCCATCCTTGCGCCAATCGTCACATCAACGGCACTGTTTGGGGCCGATGCGATTGATCCGGTGCATTTCTCGGTGATCTTCCTTGTGGGTGCGTCCATCGGTTTCATCACGCCGCCCTATGGCCTGAACCTTTATGTTGCATCCGGGGTGACGGGTGTTCCCTACTTCCGGCTGCTGAAGTACACGGTGCCTTACCTTGTGGCATTGATCAGCGTTTGGTTCCTCGTGGCTTTTGTTCCTGAAACCGCGTTGTTCCTGTTGCCGGACAGATAAAAGCGGAGAGTCGATGACAGATCAGGATACTGTCGAAACTACAGGGCAAATCCCCACCAACCTCCGGCTGCTTATGCTGCTGGAGGAAGTGGCAAGGGCGGGTGTACCCGTGACCCCGTCGGCAGTAAACGAGGCGCTGGGGCTGCCAAAGCCCACGATCCATCGGCTCTTCGCCACGGCAGAGGCCGAAGGTTTCCTGCAACGCGATATCGACGGTCGATCCTACAGCCCGGGGCGGCGCATGCGGCTGCTGGCGGTCAACACGCTGTCATCCGAACGGGTCCGCACCGTGCGTCTGGCGGTGCTGAAAAACCTGGCGACCACGGTGGGCGAGACCTGCAATATCGCCGTTCCCGAACGCGAAGGGATGTTCTACCTCGACCGTGTCGAAACCCATTGGCCGCTGCGCATCCAATTGCCGGTGGGCACGCAGGTGCCGTTTCACTGTACCGCCAGCGGCAAGATGTATCTGTCCACGCTACGGCCCGATTATCTGGAACGGTTCCTCAAGAACTACACCCTGACCAAGCTGACAGACAAAACCATAACCAGCCCGGCGAAGCTGCAGGATGCGCTGGGCGTCATCCGCGAGCAGGGATATTCGACCGACGATGAAGAGTTCATGTCGGGCATGACCGCCGTCGCGGTGCCCATTCTGGACAATCGCGGCAGGCTTCTGTCGACGCTGTCGATCCATGCCCCTGAACAGCGCCGCACCATCGCGGACCTGATTGCCCATCTTGATGGCCTCAAGGCGGCGGCGGCTGAACTCTCAACCATCGCAGGGCAATAGGCCGCCGACAGCCTGCGACATTGTGCAGGGCGAAGACCCTTGGTATTCCGCGCAAAACTACGCAATACTCGCGCCAACCAACATCGCAGGGGGACAGATACGTGACGCTTGCCGTTCCAAAACTCAAATCCTGTGAGGATTGCCCGATCCGCTACAACGCGGTCTGTTCCAAATGTGAACCGGATGAGCTCGATAGCCTCGAAAGCATCAAGTATTACCGGTCCTACTCCGCCGGGCAGCCGATCTTCTTTGCCGGTGACCCGCTGGAATTTGTAGCTTCGGTTGTCTCAGGCGTGGCCAGCCTGACGCGGACAATGCCCGACGGGCGGGTGCAGATGGTCGGGCTTTTGCTGCCCGCCGACTTCATGGGGCGACCGAACCGCGACACGATTGATTGCGATGTGGTGGCTGAAACCGATGTGATGCTGTGCTGTTTCCGGCGTAAACCCTTCGAACGGATGATCGAGGACACGCCTCATGTCGGCCAGCGCCTGCTGGAAATGACCCTTGATGAACTGGACGCGGCCCGCGAGTGGATGCTGGTGCTCGGGCGCAAGACGGCACGGGAAAAGATCGCCTCGCTCCTGCATATGATCGCCACGCGGATGGCCTCGCTCAAACCAGGGCAGACGGCGCAGGCCACATTCACCCTGCCGATCACCCGCGAAACCATGGCGAACTATCTTGGGCTGACCATCGAAACCGTCAGCCGCCAGATGTCCGCCCTGAAAAAGGATGGGCTGATCGCCTTTGACGACCGGCGCGACATCACCGTACCTGACCTTGAGGCGCTTAAGGCCGAAACTGGCGAACAAGAATAGCAAAGTAACTCAGGTCGAACCGTTGGCGGTTGTGCTGGACGTTTGACAAAACGGGTCAAGTCGCGCGATTGCACGACTGTTCTTGACTTCTATGTAGTTTAAGACGCCATTTTCAGACGATGGGATAACCTCTGTAAGGTTTGATATCTCCTCGATTGCCACAACAATTGCAGGTCCTGTGGCATTGCCAAAACGCTTTCTCTCGGTATCGGTGAATTGCAACTCCAGCACCACATCATTCGCTCTGAACATCTTGACATCATGACACTGACCAAGCGCTAGGAGCCTGTCTTTTAAACGTAACGCTGTTTCTGTTGGCATGACGACAATCGGCATTGAGTCTTCCAATCCTGCACGTTTAGGTTTACAGTTTCACATCGTATATATTGGGGGTTGAAGAAACAAATGCCATTTGTTTTCGATTGGGCAACCTTGGGTTCGGCAAATGGCACGTCAACGATTGTTGACGGTGCCAATACGACTGATCTGACGGTCGTGTCTGATCCAGCGTTTTTTTTCACGAACTTCGCCGGTGGCAACCTCTTTATATCTCCGGGTGAAACGGCCCCAGTCACATCCAGTATAACTTTCACTACACCGATAAAGAACGCCACGTTCGAGATACTTGATCTTGATAGCAACGAAGCTGGATTTGACGATAAGGTCACGATACTCGCGTTCGACAAAGACGGCGCCCCCGTACCGGTAATGTTTTCCAATCTCGAATCTTACCACATCCAGGATGGCAATTCGGTAGAGGCCGAAGGTAACACTTCGACAGGCATTGAAGGACCAGGAGCCCCGGATTCGATCACGGTCAGTTTCGGAGGCCCTGTCGAAACCATTTCAGTGATATTTGAGGCTGGCGACAGCGGCGCCCCCACCGGGTTTATCGGCATCGGTGATATCTCTGGCGACGTTGTCTGTTTCGCCCGCGGCACCCGCATTCTGTCCGCTTCTGGTGATATCGTGATCGAAGATCTCAACGTTGGGGACTCCGTTTCGACAGCGCAAAACGGATATCAAACTATCCGTTGGATTGGTAAGCGCAGGCTCAACGCCGAAGAGCTAAAGAAGAATCCAAAACTTCGCCCGGTTCGCATCCGAGCCTGGGCTCTTGGTGCCGGCTTACCGACGCGCGACTTGCTGGTCTCGCGCCAGCATAGAATGCTGGTGTCCTCCGAAGTCGCGGAACGTATGTTTGGTTTGGATGCCATACTGGTTTCAGCAATCAAGCTTACTGGATTGCCTGGTGTGGAAATCGACGAAGAGGCAGCCGAGGTCGAATACATCCATTTGTTGTTCGACAAACATGAAATTATATATGCAGAAGGGGCGCCTTCAGAAAGTCTCTTTACCGGTCCTCAAGCGCTCAAATCTGTCCCGAAAGCAGCACGCGATGAGATTCTCTCACTCTTTCCAGAGCTAAAAAATGAGGATTATATATCTGAGCCGGCAGCGCAAATTCCTGAAAACAAAAGACAACGTAAACTGGTGATGCGTCTCGCGAAAAACAACAAACTTCCGCTGGAAGGGTATGGTCTTTCGCCTGTCAGTCATCTGTAAAATTTCTATTGCTAAAACACCATTTTCCTCATTTAGAACGCTTGTTTGTGGCGTACGCTGATAGGCTCTGACCTTCGTTTCTTGGTTTCGAGCGCGTTTCCATGGAACGCCGTCGCATCTTTCCCGTTGTCCTTCAAACCACCTGAAGAAGGACGACGATAATGACTGACCTGAAGAAAGAGTTCTGGAAGCGGATCGACGATGTGCGTGCGGGCATGTTGGGGATCAAGGGGCAGGGACGCCTTGTTGCGATGTCGCCGCAGGTCGATGATGACTATCGCGACCAGATTTTCTTTATCACAGCCAAAGGCACCGATCTGGCAAAGGCCGTTGAAGCAGGTGATCAGGCCGCTCAATTCGTTGTGGCAGACGCCGATTCGGGTCTCTATGCCGATGTCGAAGGCACCCTGCGCCGGTCAGTCGACCGCGAAGCGCTGGACGAAGTCTGGAGCTTTGTTTCAGATGCGTGGTTCGAAGGTGGCCAGCATGACCCTGACGTCTGCTTGCTGCAATTCACCCCGGCACATGCTGAGGTATCGGTCACGAACACGAGCGGCGTGAAATTCCTTTATGAAATCGCAAAGGCCAATCTGACCGAGGAAAAGCCGGACGTCGGATCGCAGGGCACCGTCACATTTTGACGGCACCGGCACAATCAGCCTGACATCAGGATCGGGCGATCCGCAATCTTGGACAGACCATGGGTCGCCCCGCTGAACACCGCGTCGCGCTGGCGCGGTGCAAATCACATTAAAAACGGGCCAGCCGACCTGCCTAACAACGCCTGTTGCTAGACCACCGTCAGGCAGGCGCAGTGGGCGTGATGCTGGATGCGCTGCGAGGTGCTGCCCAGAAAAAGGCTAGCGACTGATCCGAGGCCGCGCCTGCCTGTGACAATCAGATCGGCGCCACTCTCCTTGACGACTTTCAGCACCTGACGCACCGGATCGCCGATATGCAGGTCTGTCTGCGCCTCGCATCCGGCCTCCTTGGCAATGGCCGTTGCTTCATCCAGTATCTTCTGGCCTGCTTTCTCAAGTTCATCGTGGCTCGGGGCCGTCAGTAATTCGTGATAACCGGCGGGTCCACCGACGATAAACGCTGTCGTTTCGGCCTGCGGCGCATGCACGATGATCAGCTTGGCCTGGTTCGGCTTGGCAATCTGGCAGGCAGCTTTGACGGCGTTCTTGGCGCAGTCAGAGCCGTCCACGGCGACGACGATTGTGTCAAACATAGTGGTCTCCTTGGTGATTGTTGTCTGGCGGGACGCATGCAGATGCATCCTGCTCCCCGGCGATCAGCGGGACATCAGGATCGGCCGGTCCGCCCTTTCCAGCAGACTGCGGGTCGCCCCGCCGAAAACGGCCTCGCGCAGGCGCGAATGGCCATAAGCCCCGCTAATGATCATCTGCGCGCCAACCTCGCGGGCGCGTCGCAGCAGGATTTCACCGACATATGGTTCGGTCTTAGCCAGAACGACCACTTCCGACCGTGTGCCATGACGCATCAGATACTGGGCCATTGCCCCGCCCGGGTCTGACCGGTCGGCGGCATGGGTGGGTGGGTCGATGATGCAAATATCGGCCACTTCGGCCTGTTCCAGCAGGGGCAGGGCGGCGCGGGCGGCGGCCAATGCCTCTGCCCCGTCATTCCAGCCCATCAGCACATGACCGCCCGCATCCGGGGCTTTGCAGCCTTTGGGGATCATCAGCACTGGCCGTTCAGCGGCAAACAAACACGCCTCCACCAGGGTCGAGGCTTCGGGATTGTCCTGATAGGGGCGGGGCAGGACCACCAGATCGGAAAATCGCAGCTTGCGCGCAAGAAAGCCAGTCAGCTCCGGACCCTGCACCGTGGCGGCATGCATGGCCCAGCGGACCAGTTCACCTTGCATCCGGTCCTTTAGCCAGGCCTCCAGCTTCTCGCGTTGTTCCATCGCGTCGCGGGTCTGTTCGGCCACCAACAGGGCCTCGGTGCCCATATAGTAGTTGTGATTTTCGGTGTGACTGACCGTTACCACATAGATATCCAGATGCGCCCCCATCCTGTCGGACAGGGCTATCGCGGCATCAAGGCCTTCGGTCGACTGATCGGTATCGGTCAGAATCGTCGCAATAATTTTGTACGCCATAATCGGCACTCCCCAAGCAGGTCGTTTCGGGGGGCGATCGTTCGCGCAAAACCGCTCCTTATAAATCAACATGGCAGAGCAAGGCGCGCCCTGTCTTGATCCACATCAAAGACTGGGGGCGCCGCAGGATTCCATAAGACCCTCACGAGTTATCAGTCGGACCCTTGGTATTGGTGCGGCGAAGGAAGGGAAATCTCTTATGGGGAACTACATCAAGCTTGCAGCGCTGGGGTGCATCACCCTGTTCGCTGCAATCGCGGCGAATTGGGGGCGTGACGTATCCTATGTCGTGCATGCCGTCATCATCATGCTTGTGGCCGGCTTTATGTTCTTGCGCGTGCTGCGCCAGACAGATGATCCCGTCAAAGCCGTTGCAACAGATGGGTACATGGATGACGTCATCCGCGCCGGGGTCATAGCTACAGGGTTCTGGGGGGTCGTCGGCTTCCTTGTCGGGGTTGTCATCGCCTTCCAACTGGCGTTCCCCGCGCTCAACTTCGAATTTCTCCAGCCTTACGGCAATTTCGGACGGCTGCGTCCGCTGCACACCTCTGCGGTGATTTTTGCGTTCGGGGGCAACGCCCTGATCATGTCGTCCTTCTATATCGTGCAGCGGACCTGCGGGGCGCGGCTCTGGGGTGGAAACCTCGGGTGGTTCGTGTTCTGGGGCTACAACCTCTTTATCGTGCTGGCGGCGACCGGGTATCTGCTGGGGTCCACCCAGTCCAAGGAATACGCAGAGCCGGAATGGTATGTCGATCTCTGGCTGACCATCGTCTGGCTGGCCTTCCTCGCCGTCTATATGGGCACGATCTTCAAGCGGACCGAAAAGCATATCTATGTCGCTAACTGGTTCCTTTTGTCCTTCATCATCACCGTGGCGATGCTGCATGTGGTCAACAACATCTCGATCCCCGTCAGCATCTGGGGCAGCAAATCGGTGCAGCTCTTTTCCGGCGTCCAGGACGCCATGACCCAATGGTGGTACGGGCACAACGCAGTGGGCTTCTTCCTGACAGCGGGTTTCCTCGGCATGATGTACTACTTCGTGCCGAAACAGGCCGGACGGCCAGTCTACAGCTACAAGCTGTCGATCATCCACTTCTGGGCGCTGATCTTCCTGTATATCTGGGCCGGTCCGCACCACCTGCATTACACAGCCCTGCCTGACTGGGCCTCGACCCTTGGCATGGTGTTCTCCATCATCCTGTGGATGCCGAGCTGGGGCGGCATGATCAACGGCCTGATGACCTTGCAAGGGGCGTGGGACAAGCTGCGCACCGATCCGATCATCCGGATGATGGTGATCAGCTTGGCCTTCTACGGCATGTCCACATTTGAAGGGCCAATGATGTCGATCCGGGCGGTCAACAGCCTGTCTCACTACACAGACTGGACCATCGGGCACGTGCATTCGGGGGCTTTGGGCTGGAACGGCATGATCACATTTGCCGCCCTCTATTTCCTGACACCCAAGCTTTGGGGACGCGCACAGATGTATTCGATGTCCGCCATCAACTGGCACTTCTGGTTGGCGACCATCGGCATCATCCTCTACGCGGCATCCATGTGGGTGACTGGCATCATGGAAGGGCTGATGTGGCGCGAAGTCGATGCCAACGGGTTCCTTGTGAACAGCTTCGCCGACACCGTCAGCGCCAAGTTCCCGATGTATGTGGTCCGTGGGCTGGGCGGGGTGCTCTACCTGACAGGCGCGCTGATCATGGCCTGGAACATGTGGATGACGATCCGGGGGGGCCAAAAGGTCTCTGCCCAGGTCGGCGTCCCCGCAGAATAAGGAGGGCTGAGATATGTCTGATACAACACCAAACAGCAGCGGCCCTGCCAAAGGCTTCCTTGCCAAACACAGCATCCTCGAACGCAGCCCGACGCTGTTGCTTATCTCCTCTCTTCTGGTGGTGACAATCGGCGGAATCGTGGAAATCGCACCGCTCTTCTACCTTGAAAACACAATCGAAGAGGTGGACGGCGTGCGGCCCTACAGCCCGCTGGAACTGGCCGGGCGCGATATCTACGTCCGCGAAGGGTGCTACGTCTGCCACAGCCAAATGATCCGGCCGATGCGGGACGAGGTGGAACGCTACGGGCACTACAGCCTCGCGGCGGAATCCATGTATGACCACCCGCACCAATGGGGGTCCAAACGGACCGGGCCAGATCTGGCCCGGGTCGGAGGCAAATACTCCGATGACTGGCACGTGGATCACCTGATCAAACCGCAATCGGTTGTGCCGGAATCGATTATGCCCGGCTACGCCTATCTGCTCGACACGATGGTTGATGCGCAGATGGCGGCGGATGTGGTCTCGACCCATGCCTTTATCGGGGTGCCCTATACCGAAGAAATGATCGAAATCGCCGCCGCCGATGTGTTGGCACAGGCCGACCCGGAGACCGATCTTTATGACGATCTGCTCGAACGGTATCCGGGCGCACAAATCCGCAACTTCGACGGTGAACCGGGGGTCTCCGAAATGGACGCGCTGATCGCCTATATGCAGGTGCTGGGCACGATGGTCGATTTCTCGACCTTCACACCAGACGCCAGCCGGTAAGGAGAGAAAAGATGGATACCTATTCACTCCTGCGCGAAATCGCCGATAGCTGGGTGCTTCTGGCGCTGTTTCTTTTCTTCCTTGGCACGATTGTCTGGGCCTTCCGGCCCGGCAGCCGCAAGGTTCACAGCGACATTGCCAATATCCCCTTCCGTAACGAGGACCGGCCAGGCTGCGCAAGCGATTGCGCCGACTGTGCGTGCAAATCATTCAACATCGAGGAGCTGCAACCATGAGCAGCCAGAACAAAAAAGACATTGATGATGTCACCGGCATCGACACAACCGGTCACAGCTGGGACGGGATCAAGGAACTCAACAACCCGCTGCCGCGCTGGTGGCTCTGGTGCTTTTACCTGACCATCATCTGGGGGATCGGCTATACGATTGCCTATCCGGCATGGCCGATGATCAGCGGTGCGACAGCCGGGGTTCTGGGCTACTCCACACGGGGCGAAGTGGCCGAAGATATCGCGCAGTTTGAAGAAGCGAATGCCGAAATATCCGCGCAACTGGCCTCTGCGGACCTGACCACGCTCAGCGACAACCCAGAGCTTCTGCGCTACGCCAGTTCCGCAGGTGCGGCTGTCTTTCGCAACAATTGTTCGCAATGCCACGGGTCGGGTGCGGCGGGTTTCACAGGTTATCCCAACCTTCTGGATGATGACTGGCTGTGGGGCGGGGATTTCGACAATATCGAATACACGATCCGCCACGGCATCCGGAACGAAGAAGACTGGGATGCGCGCTATTCGGTCATGACCGCCTATGACGAAATCTTCACCGATGAAGAGGTGGACGCCACCGTGCAATATGTCCGCCAGATCTCTGATCAGGATCACGACGCCACACTGGCCGCTGCAGGGGAAGAACTGTTCCTGAACAATTGTGCGGCCTGCCATGGCGACAACGGTATGGGCAATTACGACCTTGGCGCACCCAACCTGACCGACGCCATCTGGCTTTACGGCGGGGATGAAGCGTCGCTTGAAGAAACCGTGCGCTATGCCCGTTTCGGCGTCATGCCGCCCTGGGGCGAACGGCTTAGCGAGGCCGAAATCAAGGCGGTCACCGCTTACGTCCACCAACTTGGCGGCGGGGAATAGGATCACCCACGTACCATCTGTTCGCGCATAGGTACGGAAAGTGAAGGGAAGGGCGCCCAGCACCAGGGTGCCCTTTTCTTATGGAACATAGGTGGCGACCGGTAGCAAATCCTCTCCGAGGATTTGGCTTCAGACTTTCGGCGAAAGTCTGACATCGCGCGCCGCACGGCCTCCATCCTTGGATGGATTGTGCCATGTTCAAACGCCCCCTAGTCTGGCCGCACTTTATGCGCTGCAGCCATCACCGCACTGCGCGATGGCAGTTGCAGCGCCAGCAATATCGCATGAACGTGGTCCTTTACGGTGGCAATGGAAATTCCCAACTCAGCGGCAATCGCCTTGTTCGACATCCCGTCGATCAGAAGCCCCGCCACCTCGCGCTGGCGGGCCGTCAAACCCGCCAGAAACCGCGTGTTCCGCGCAGGCTCTGTTACCGTCACCAGCGGTGCGCCGATCACATCGCTTGCCGCCAGATCAATCCGCAGGCGCATCCCCGACCGGGCAATCGGTGCCAACGCGTCCAGCGCGCCTGCAGGTATCGCACCCGTCTCGCCTTTCATTTCTTCCAGCGCCTTCGCCAGCGCGGTCAGAACTGCCGGTTCTAACGCCATCTTCAAGGACCTCTCATGACCCAAATGCCCCTTGAGATCACCAATTTCTTCCTCGCAATGCAAGCCGGGCCGCACGGGCTCGATATGCTGGCCGACATGTTCGCCCCCGATGCCGACTACTGGGAACCTTTCTCGGGGCAAACCGCACCGCATAAAGGGCGCGCCGCGATCATCGCCGCCTTCGCTGCCAGCCGCAGCGACGCCTTTGACGACGCGGTGATCACCCTCGGCGCGGTCGAGGTCGACGGCAATCAGATTACGGTCCAGTGGACCTGCATTTCGCAAGCCATCCCCGGCGGGCGCGGCAGCGGGACCAACGTCTTTCAGATGAAGGACGGCAAGATCGCCTCTCTGAAGACAACGCTGGAGCAGGGGCAGCCATGAAAAACCCGGACGTCGACACCTGGCTCGCGGCCTATGACAACCCCATGAAACCGGTCGTGGCCGCCATGCGCGACGCCATCCTCGCCGCCGATCCGCGCGTCGGTGAATGCATCAAATGGCAGGCCCCTACCTTCACCTACAAAGGCAATATCGCCAGTTTCTTTCCCAAATCAAAAAAACACGCCTCGCTGATGTTCCACAAAGGAACCGAAATCGCAGGCGACTTCCCCAACTTGACCGGCGACGGGAAAGAGGCGCGCAGCTTCAAAGTCAGCGACCTCGACGATCTCGCCACGAAGCAGGATGAACTCCAGTCCATCATTCGGGCTTGGTGCGATCAGAAGGACGCGGTTGGCTAAGCAGGCGACCATCAGCTAGGCTGGCAGCGCCCAACACAGGAGGCCGCCATGTCGACCGAAGAAAAGATCAAACTGACGACTGCTATTGTCGGGATCGCCGGGCTGCTCTTCGGGATCATCCAGTTCATCCAGGTCCAGTCCATCGCCGCCGCCCGGCCTTATCTTGAGAAGAAGCTGGACTGGTGCGAAAGGGCTGTCGAAACCGCCGCAAGGATCGCCACCGTTCCCGAGCCTGCTGCCGAAGATCTGCTGCAGTTCTGGCAGCTTTACTGGGGGGTCATGGGCCTGATCGAAAACGAGGCTGTGACACAGGCGATGGAGGATTTCGGCGAGGCCCTCAATACGCCCGCGCTTGCGCCGTCGCGCGCAAAGGACGCCCCCGACCACCAAGAAGCGCGTACAAGCCGGTCACTCGCACTCGCCCATGCCTGCCGGGCCGAACTGGCCGCCGAATGGTCGACCAGCTGGACACGGCAATAGGGCCTCAGGCCTTCTTGCTCGACAGCCCCAGCATGTAGTACATCCCGCAGCGGCTGACAGCGCCGGTCATGAACCAGGCGATACCGAACACCGTCATGACAATGGCGGCCACCTGCGGAACGGCAATCCCGCCGATCCACGGCAGGACTGCAAGGGCGGCGCCGGAAATGATGCGGAATACCCGGTCAATCGGGCCGACATTGGGATCAAAGCTGTAGGTGAAAAGTTTCGATATTTTCATGGGTTCTCTCCTTGGGGTCAGGCTGCTGTGCTCGTCCGGTCTTCGCGGTAGGGCAGGTCAACCGCCATGGGGGCAAATGCCTCATCCACAGGAGTCAGCGCGATCTGGTTGGCATAGTTGCTCATCACCTTGGCCGCGATGCACGCCACTACATCCAGCGCCTGCGCGCGGCTGTAGCCTGCGTTCAAAAACGCATCGAGCTGGCTTCGGGCCATCCGTCCCTGATTGCGCAGAACCAGCAAGGTAAAGTCGCGCAGGGCCTCATGCTTGGGGTCCTCGAAGGCGAGGTCCTTGCGGATGGCCTCCAGCTGTTCATCGGTGTTTTCAAAGAATTCCATCTTGCCGATGACGGTATGGGCGGCCACGCAATACTGACAGGCATTGGCATGGGCGACAGTGGTTTGCACGATGTTGATCGCCTGCCGGTCCAGCGTCCCATGACCCAGCAGGTTCTGTTGCAACTGCCAGTATGACAGCAGCAAGGCAGGGCTTTCGGCCAGAATGCCGGCCAGATTGGGCACCATGCCAAAGTTGTCGTGATACCAGTCCAGCGCAGGGCGTGACGCTTCCGGCGCGCTGGCGAGGTCATGAATGGTAAAGTTGCGTTCCGTCATATGCTGAGTCATCGGATGGTCCTTTCGGTTGATGCAAATTCAAGCTAAGTGGACCGTCACCGGATCAAAATACGCAATGCTGCGTTGCGCATGGGCCAAAATTGCACCACTATAATCGCCATGAGAAACGACTGGAACGACCTGCAAATCTTTCTGGCCCTCGAACGCGAAGGCACCGCGCGCGCCGCCGCCAACCGGCTGAAATGCAGCCATTCAACCATCTCGCGCAGGCTCGACGCGCTCGAAACCCGCTTTGGAACCAAACTTTTTGACCGGACGCCTGATGGCTTCACCGTCAATGCCTCCGGCGCGCGCATCCTCGCCCGCGCGCAACAGATCGAGGCCGAGATGCTGGAGCTTGAACGCTCTGTCATCGGCGATGATATCCGGCTGCAGGGCGACATCCGGCTGACAGCCCCGCCACCCCTGATCGAATTCCTGCTGTTCCCGATGCTGCGGGACTTTCGCGATCAATACCCGCTGATCAATATCGAACTGGTCCCCAGCTACGGCTATGCTGACCTGTCGCGGCGCGACGCCGATATCGCGATCCGGTTCTCTGACAAACCGGACGATCACCTCGTCGGGCGGCGCCTGCCCCCATTCCGCGACAGTATCTACGCCACCCCTGATTACATCGCGGCCCATTGGCCCGATGGTCAGCCGGAATGGATCAGCTGGGCGGACAGCGCGGCCTTTGCCAAACATATCAAGGCGACGCCGTTTCCCAAGGCCCCCATCAACTGGCGCGTCCCTTCCTTGCATCTACAGGCCGAGGCTGCGGCACAGGGCCTCGGCATGGCCTCGCTGCCAATCATGATGGGCGACAACAACCCCCGCCTCGCCCGCGTTCCCGATGCCGGGGTACAGGACGGGCGGCCAGCATGGCTGCTGACCCATCCTGACCTTAGGCGCATGGAACGGGTCCGCGTCTTCGCGAAATTCCTGGCCGAGGCCATCGTCGCCAAATCCGATTTCATCGGGGGATAGGCCCGGAGCGGATCTCTCAAAAGTCGAATGTCAGATGGTTCCGGCTTTCTTTTCATCAGCCAATTGTGGCTGCACCTGTCGCGTAACATGTCCGCTTCCGAGCCCAGAGTCACTCATGCTACGTTGCGCGCGAATGACCGCCTTCTCAGGTGGACCAAATTTTGACAAACAGCTTTGATAGCAGATCAATACATCTTTCATGGTCCAGGATCCGCACTAAATGCTATCTCTAAAGCACGCCCAAACGATGATCGCTTTCGTAACATGTCTCACAGCAACGCAGGCACTGTCTTTGAACGTCTCCTACGTCGGCCATGGCGTCGAACTTGTCGTACTTGATCCTGTAACTGCGACTTTTGAGTGTGCTTACAACGATCTACCCGCAAAGGTTGAGATAAATGACGACACGTTTGCGGAAATTTCGATCAGTTTTGAGTTGCCCCTTTTCGATTTTGAAGTACCGCTTCAACTTTTAGCTGAGCCAGGGACGAGGATCGTTGAAAGGCGCGGCACGGATACTGTGATAGCGCTTTTTCAAGACCAGCCATCGGGTATTGATCCATCATCGATTGATAAGGAGGCTGATCGTCCGGCTTTGTCGCCCGATGAATGGCATATGGCAATGACAGCAGAACTCGATGTCTGCGTAGGTCAGGGGACACTCCAGATCATACATGGAAATTTGGATGTTGTTATGCAGGTGGGCCAATATAAGGCACATATCCTGCACACAAGCAACGTTCCAGAAGACCTAAGAGTGCGATATCAAATCAACGCTTCAAATTCGGATCCACTGCCTCTTATCTTACCAAGGGAAGTATCTGAGGCGCCGATCGAAGGCACCAAGAAGGTTGGTTCAATGGCCCCCGAAGGTGTTCGCAGCCTAGGGGTCGTGTCCTTCTATGATCGACAGATTGGTACCATTTTTACAAGCCCAACCGATCTTGAGGGCGTCGCTGAAGACACTGGGCTGAGTGTCAGTTTTGTATTGGTCATCGCTGTCTCGGTTTCTGACTAGGTTAGTCTATTGCCATGGAATTCCGAAAGACCTCCGCTTCCATTGCTGTGTTTTGCAGTTGTATCGCGAAATAGACACCGCTGACGCCCCAAAAGCGGCCGTTGGCCAAGTGAACATCAAGGTCGGCCTCGTCCGCACAACAGCCCTTCACCCAAGAAAAACTAGGAAAACAGGACAGGCTGGCCACACTGAAAACGTCCAGGAAACTGCCTCTTTTTAGTTAATGATCCACGACGTCTCACGGGCCTCAAACACCTTGTCGTTTCTAAACACTTGTATATAAATACACTCGTATAGAAATGGCACGTCCCAAATCATATAACTGGCAAGACGCCGTCACCCGCGCCTGCATGGCATTTTGGGAGCATGGCTACACCGCCCTTGGCGTACGCGCGTTGGAAGCACAGACCGGTCTGAACAAGTTCGCCATCCGCACCGAATTCGGCGGGAAAGAGGGGCTGTATCTGGCCGCCCTCAACCATTATCACGCAGCCGCCAAAGACACGGTTCTCGCCCCTTTGAAAATCGGGGGTATCGCCGCGATTGCCCGGTTCTTTCAGGGGCTCGTTACGCCTGGTTCCATCAACTCCAGCGCATGGGGATGTCTGATGGTCAATACAGGCATCGAAAACGCTGAGATCAACAGCGCCGCCTTGCAACAGGCGTCCAACGCATATTGGACCGACCTGCAAGACCACTTTTGTATGGCCCTGACCAACGCGCGAACAAAGGGTCAGATTGCGCCAACGCACGACATTGATGATGCGGCACGCGGCCTCGTCTCTGCCGTGATGGGCATTCACACCGCGAACCGCGTCGGCAAATCGCATGACGCTGGGCGGCACCTCGTCGCCCTGGTCCTTTATCTGCTCAAAACATGGGAGGTCGCGGATGCCGACTGAACTGACCGCGTTCACACCGATCACCGGGTTGGATGGTTTTTACACCGTAACCAGGGGTGGCCTGCGCTGCACAGCAATCCGGCTGAACACCGGCGATCTGTGCCTTTACAGCCCCGTTGCGGGTCTGGGTGACACAGCAATGGCAAGCCTTGAGGCAATCGGCAAGGTCGCGTTCCTGTTCGCGCCGAACCAGTACCACAACAAGGCGCTCGTGGAATATGCGCGCCGGTTTCCCGATGCGCGGCTGATCGCGCCGCAGGTCTGTCATGCGCGGCTGAAAAAGATCACCGGACTGACTTTTGAAGATATATCAGGCGTCGAACGGGCCTTGCCCGACGACATCCGGTTGGTGACGCCCGAAGGGCTGAAGACCGGCGAGGTCTGGGTCATCGCCCCCGGTGCATGGTTGGTCGTCGATGCGTTTGCCGGGGCGAAGGGTGACAGCAGCAGGGCGCAACTGCTCAAGACGTTCCCCCGATATGGCGTCGGCGATCGCGGGATTTATGCGGCCTGGTTGCAGGATCATCTCAAGGTCGCACCACCAGCGCTGCTGGTACCCTGCCATGGCGGTCTGGTGCAGGCGGCGGACCTGCCCGACCAGCTGATGCAGCTGATCAATCAGATCACATGACCCGTTGCCACAAAGGTTAACGGCATCTTCAGATTCAGACCGTGCGCCGCGTTAAACCCGCAAAATCGCCCAAAGGGGTCCGACGCAAGTCCGACGTTTTGCCGACGCGATGCCGACCAACCATTTTGGCCAAAACCCCTGTATTAACTGATGATTCGTGAAAACGGGCTGACGGAGGTGTTGCATCCGCTGCGACACCCCACCGCACGTTGCGTGCCCTCGGGGCTTGATCCACATCAAAGACCTATACGCCCCGCCCCTTACAAGCGATCCTGCGAACAGAAGTTATCCGTCAGGCCGCCCACATGTCCTCAGCCGAAGACCAGCCTCTCTATGCCGCGCGCGAACCGATTTTTCCGCGCCGCGTCAAAGGGTTCTATCGAAACCTGAAATGGTGGGTGATGGGCATCACGCTCGGCATCTATTACCTGACGCCCTGGATTCGGTGGGACCGTGGTCCCAACCTTCCCGATCAGGCGGTGCTGGTGGATATGGCCCACCGGCGGTTCTATTTCTTCTGGATCGAAATCTGGCCGCATGAATTCTATTTCGTCGCTGGCCTTCTGATCATGGCCGGCCTCGGCCTATTCCTGTTCACATCCGCGCTGGGCCGTGTCTGGTGCGGCTACACCTGCCCGCAAACCGTCTGGACCGATCTTTTCATCCTCGTCGAGCGCTGGATCGAGGGTGACCGCAACGCGCGGGTCCGCCTCTGGAACGCCAAATGGGATGCCCGTAAGATACGGTTAAGATTGACAAAATGGACGGTTTGGCTGCTGATCGCGATCGCCACAGGCGGCGCATGGGCGTTCTATTTCGCCGACGCGCCAACGCTCGCCTACAACCTCGCCACGTTCCAGGCGCCCTTTATCGCATGGGCCACAATCGGGGTTCTGACCGCCACGACATTCATCTTCGGCGGCTTCATGCGCGAACAGGTCTGCAACTACATGTGCCCCTGGCCGCGCATTCAGGCCGCCATGATGGACCCCGAAACCCTGACAGTCGCCTACCGCGAATGGCGGGGCGAACCACGCGGCAAAAAGCATGACAACACCACCGGCGACTGCATCGATTGCATGGCCTGCGTGAATGTCTGCCCGGCAGGCATCGACATCCGCGACGGCCAGCAGATGGAATGCATCACCTGCGCGCTTTGCATCGACGCCTGTGACGATATGATGGAAAAAATCGGTAAGCCGCGGGGATTGATCGATTATTTGGCGCTGTCGGATCAAGAGGAAGAAGCAAAAGGCAAACCTGCCAAGAAGCTTTGGCAGCATGTCTTCCGCTTCCGCACCATGCTCTACACGACGCTCTGGGCGCTGATTGGTGTGGGTCTTGTCTTTGCGCTCTTCATCCGGGCCGATATCGAATTGACGGTCGCTGCCGTGCGCAATCCGACATTCGTGACGCTGTCAGACGGCACGATCCGCAACATCTACGACATCCGCCTGCTCAACAAACACGGCGAAGATCGCGAATTCCACCTTTCGCTCAGTTCCGACGAAATCCTGCGGATCGATCTGGAAGGCACGGCGCAACGCAGCATCATCGTGCCCGCGAACGAAACCTATCTGCAACGCGTCTATGTCTCGGCCCGTCCCGGCGATCCGGCGGCCAGCACGGACCGGGTCGACCTGCGTTTCTGGGTCGAGGATCTGGTGTCAGGAGAGCGTGCGCACAAGGATACAATCTTTAACGGAAGGACGGCACAATGACCCGCGAATTCACAGGCTGGCACATGCTGGCGCTTATGGTCGGCGGCTTTGGCATCATCATCGCGGTCAATCTGACGCTCGCCTATAACGCCGTCGCCACCTTTCCGGGGTTGGAAACCCGCAATTCCTATGTGGTCAGCCAGAAGTTCGACGCGGATCGCGCGGCACAGAATGCACTGCGCTGGGACATGACATCAACATTGGAAGGTGGCGTTCTGACCGTCGCCATCGCGGATAAAGAAGGCAATCCGGTCCAGCCCAAGGTCGTTGATGCGATCCTAGGTCGTGCCACACATACTGGGCAGGACGAGGTGCCGCAGTTCACATGGAATGGCACTGCCCTGACAGCACAAGTGGCCGCCAACGAAGGCTACTGGAACCTGCGTCTGGCGCTTGAGGCACCGGATGGCACACCGTTCCGCCGTCGCATCCAACTGACTGCGAAATGACCGATACGGCTGCCTGTCCGGCCTGTGTCGGCCTGCCCGAGGCACCGCTGAAACAAGCGGCAGCCAAGGGGACCGATCAGATCGTTCTGTCCCTGCCGGGCATCCATTGCGTTTCCTGCATCAACGGTGTCGAACGGGCGCTGTCGGGCATGGAAGGCGTCGCATCGGCCCGCGTGAACCTGTCGATGAAACGGGTCACCGTTGGCACCAACAGCCCCATCGCGCCGGAGGCGTTGATCGACACGCTGGAACTCGCCGGGTTCGAGGCGCGCGTACTGGATACCTCCCTTTTGGACGCGGGAACGGACACATATGGGCGCGGCCTGCTGACCCGCATCGCGATATCCGGCTTTGCAATGATGAACGTGATGTTGCTGTCCGTCGCGGTCTGGTCCGGGGCGGTTGGTGCTACGCAGCACCTGTTTCACATCATCAGCGCCAGCATCGCCATTCCGGCCGTTATCTACGCGGGCCAGCCGTTTTTCCAGAATGCGTGGCGGGCCCTGTCAGCGCGCAAGCTGAACATGGATGTCCCGATTTCGCTGGCCATTATCCTCGCTGCGGCGATGTCGCTTTATGAAACATTTGTAGGTGGTGCGCAGGTCTATTTCGACGCCGCGGTCTCGCTGACCTTCTTTCTGCTGATCGGGCGCTATCTAGATTATCGCAGCCGCAAGGCCGCCGCTTCGGCTGCGGCACAACTGTCAGCGCTGGAGGTGCCGCGTGTGATGCGACTGACCGATGGCGCGCGGCAGATGGTTGATTTTGCCGATCTGACCGTAGGTGACCTGATCCAGGTCCTACCCGGTGGGCGTATCCCGGTGGACGGAGTAGTGGCCGAAGGAAGCAGCCATATCGACCGGTCATTGCTGACCGGCGAAAGCAAACCGATTGCCGCCAGAACAGGCGCTACTGTTACGGCAGGCGAGGTCAACATGACCGGCCCCCTAACGATCCGCGCCACCACTGTCGGGTCCGACACCACCCTGCGCAAGATGGTGACCATGGTCGATCAGGCCGAGGCTGTGCGCAACCGCTATACCGCCATCGCTGACCGGGCCGCGGCGGTTTACGCGCCGGTCGTGCATCTGCTGGCGCTGGCCGCGTTCGTCGCGTGGCTGGCCTATTCCGGCGACGCACGCCTGTCGCTGAACATCGCCGTGGCGACGCTGATCATCACCTGCCCTTGCGCGCTGGGGCTTGCCGTGCCTGCCGTTTCGACAACCGCCGCCGGTCGCTTGTTCCGGGCCGGGCTGCTGGTCAAGGACGGGACCGCGCTCGAACGTCTGGCCGAGGTCGATACCGTGGTTTTCGACAAGACTGGCACGCTGACCATGCCTGCCGCCGCGCGCGACGCGCTGGATGGCAAGGCGCAGTCCATCGCGCTGGCCCTGACACGGAATGCGACCCATCCGGTGTCGCAGGCTATCGCCGCTTCGCTAGACGGCGTGATGCCAGCCAATCTGACCGACCAAAAGGAGCATTCCGGCAAGGGGCTGAGCGCGAACTGCGAGGGTCAAATCGTGCGGCTTGGCTCGGGCGCGTGGCTGGGAATGAAACCCGGGACGTATCTTCAGATTGGCAGCGAAACGCCCCAGAAAATCACCTTGCAGTCCGAGTTGCGAGAGGGCGCGCGCGATATGGTCACAGCATGGCAGAACACGGGTCTGAACGTTCATCTGGTCTCGGGTGATGAGATCGAGGAAACATCGCGGGTTGCTGAGGCCCTTGGCATTGCCAACTGGAAGGCTGCAACGCGGCCAGAGGAGAAGGTCAGCTACATCAATGCACTGAATGATGCCGGGCTGAAGGTGCTGATGGTCGGCGACGGGCTGAACGACACTGGCGCGCTGGCGGCAGCGCATGCATCCGTGTCACCCGCAACGGCGGCGGATGCTTCGCGCGCGGCTTCTGATATTGTGCTGTTGAATGACAGCCTGACACCACTGATCGAATTGCCCTTGGTTGCGCGCAAGGCGCGCAAACTGGTGATACAGAATTTCGCCATTTCGGCGGTCTATAACGCGGTCGCCATTCCCATTGCACTGGCTGGTTTCGCAACGCCGCTTCTGGCTGCGATTGCGATGTCGACCTCATCCATTACTGTTCTTTTGAACGCGTTACGGCTAAGAGGGCGGGTATGAATATTCTTGTGATCCTGATCCCCGCGTCACTGATCCTGGGTGGGTTGGGGCTGCTGGCATTTCTATGGAGCCTGCGGGCCAATCAGTACGAGGATCTGGATGGCGATGCGTGGCGCATATTGTCCGATGATGACCAGCCCCCCGCCGCCGACTAAAATTTTTGCCATTACCGTCTTCGCAGCTGTTGACTCGCTCCGGCGTGGTCCCTAACTACGCTGCGTTATCACTCTCTACTGATGAGTGCTAACATGGGAGAAACACGAACTGGAGAAGTTCTGAAATGGCATTTACACCACTTCACGACCGCGTACTCGTTCGTCGCATCGAAGGCGACGAAAAGACTGTTGGCGGCCTGATCATTCCTGACAGCGCCAAAGAAAAGCCCGCTGAAGGCGAGATCGTCAGCGTTGGCGAAGGCGCGCGCAAAGACAGCGGTGAGCTGATCGCGATGTCTGTCAAAGCAGGCGACAAAGTGCTGTTTGGCAAATGGTCCGGCACCGAGGTCAAGATCGACGGCGAAGAGCTGCTGATTATGAAAGAAAGCGACATCCTCGGCATCATGTAAGCCGAATGATCGCAATCACATCTATTCTTAAGCAAGGAGCACATGAAAATGGCTGCTAAGGACGTCAAATTCGACACAGATGCACGCAACCGCATGCTCAAAGGTGTCAACACCCTCGCCAATGCGGTGAAGGTTACTCTCGGCCCCAAAGGCCGCAACGTGGTTCTGGACAAATCGTTCGGCGCCCCCCGCATCACCAAGGACGGTGTGTCGGTTGCCAAGGAAATCGAACTGGAAGACAAGTTCGAAAACATGGGCGCGCAAATGGTCAAAGAAGTGGCCCAGCGCACCAATGACGAAGCCGGTGACGGCACAACGACCGCCACTGTTCTGGCCCAGGCGATTGTCAAGGAAGGCATGAAATCTGTTGCCGCCGGCATGAACCCCATGGACCTCAAGCGCGGCATCGACCTGGCCACTGCCAAGGTTGTCGAAGCAATCAAAGCAGCCGCCCGCGACGTGACTGACAGCGACGAAGTTGCACAGGTCGGCACGATCTCTGCTAACGGCGAGGCTGAAATCGGTCGTCAGATCGCTGATGCGATGCAGAAAGTCGGCAACGAAGGCGTCATCACCGTTGAGGAAAACAAAGGTCTGGAAACAGAAACTGATGTTGTCGAAGGTATGCAATTCGACCGCGGTTACCTTTCGCCTTACTTTGTGACCAACACAGAGAAGATGACGACAGAGCTGGAAGACGCAATCATCCTGCTGCACGAGAAAAAGCTTTCTTCGCTGCAGCCAATGGTTCCGCTGCTTGAGTCGGTCATTCAGTCCGGTAAGCCCCTGCTGATCATCGCTGAAGACGTCGAAGGCGAAGCGCTGGCAACTCTGGTTGTCAACAAGCTGCGCGGTGGCCTGAAAATCGCTGCCGTCAAGGCACCTGGTTTCGGTGACCGTCGCAAGGCCATGCTGCAGGATATCGCGATCCTGACCGGTGGTCAGGTGATCTCCGAAGACCTTGGCATGAAGCTGGAAAATGTGACCATCGACATGCTCGGCTCTGCCAAGCGCGTCGCGATCACCAAGGATGAGACAACCATCATCGACGGTGACGGCGAAAAGGCCGAGATCGAAGCACGCGTGTCCCAGATCCGTGGCCAGATCGAAGAGACGACATCCGACTACGACCGGGAAAAGCTGCAGGAACGCGTGGCCAAACTGGCCGGTGGTGTTGCTGTGATCCGCGTTGGCGGCATGTCCGAAATCGAAGTCAAAGAGCGCAAGGATCGCGTTGACGATGCACTGAACGCGACACGCGCCGCTGTTCAGGAAGGTATCGTTGTCGGCGGTGGCGTTGCACTGGTACAGGCCGGCAAGACACTTGCAGACCTGAAGGGTGCGAACTCTGACCAGGACGTCGGCATCGCTATCATCCGCAAGGCTCTTGAGTCTCCGCTGCGTCAGATCGCCGAAAACTCTGGCGTTGACGGCTCTGTCGTGGCTGGCAAGATCCGCGAAAGCAGCGATGCGGCCTTTGGTTTCAATGCGCAGACCGAAGAATATGGCGACATGTTCAAGTTCGGCGTGATTGACCCTGCCAAGGTTGTGCGGACTGCCCTGCAGGACGCCGCATCGGTTGCTGGTCTGTTGATCACGACCGAAGCCATGGTTGCTGACAAACCCGCCAAAGAAGGTGCCGGTGGCGCTGGCGGCGGCATGCCCGACATGGGCGGCATGGGCGGCATGATGTAAAACGCGGCTTGGGCTTTGCCCAAACGCGTTTGGTGGGTGGCAGGCGTTTGCTTGCAAATGCCGAGAACCCACTTGTTGGAAACGAAAAAAGGGCGGTCCAATGGGCCGCCCTTTTTGCGTAAACAGAATTTCGCAGAAATTCTGATCACAAAATCTCATCGAGATTTTGATATCGTCGGCTACTGGACGGCTACCGCCCCCACCGATACCGTCCGCCAATGATATTATCCCAGTCGCCCCAGTTTGCCCGCGACCTCCGGGCCGGAGAGGAAGGTGCTGTCGACGCGCTGCTCCGTGCTGCGTTCGGGGGCGAGGAAGAGGTCCAGCTTGCTCACAAACTCCGCAAGTCTCGCGCGATGGCGGGTGAGGTTGTGTTGCCGATGGATTACCGGATCATCGGCTATTACGCCCTGTCCACATTTGTGAAGCCAAAGGGCTGGCTGTGCCTGGCCCCTGTTGCGATCCATCCTGATCTGCAACGGCGGGGGTATGGTAAACGGATGATGGGTATGCTGACCGAATGGGCGCGGCTGACGCAGACGCCGGTCGTCGTCCTGGGTAACCCGGAATTCTATGAAAAGGCGGGATTTTCGCGCGAAAAGGCGGCGAAGCTGCAGACGCGATATCCGATAGAGAACACGATGCTGGCCGGAGTTGATGCTGCTGTTCCGGCGCAGCAGCTGGTCTATCCGGCTGCTTTTGACGGACTCTGACAGATGCAGTTGTTCCTGCTTGTCGCCCTGACGATGACGGCTTTTGCAGCCAACTCCATTCTCAACCGTATCGGCGTGGCCGATTTCGGGATGGACCCGATGGATTTCGCGGCCATCCGGGTCGTCGCCGGGGCCGTCATGTTGTGGCTGTTGATCCTGACCCGCAATGCGCCCCGGCCTGCCATTTGGGTCCCTAAACGCTGGGCGGGGGCGATCATGTTGGCAATCTACATGGTAGGGTTTTCCTGGGCCTATATCAGCCTCGGGGCCGGGTTGGGGGCGCTGATCCTGTTTGGCGTCTTGCAGGTGGTTGTCTTTGGCTGGGCTGTAATCGAAGGGCAAACCGTGCCCCTGATGCGCTGGATCGGTGCCGGGATCGCCCTGATCGGGCTATGCGTGCTGCTTTGGCCCGGCGGGCGGGCAACCGTGCCTTTCGCCGGTGCAATGTCGATGGCGGCGGCGGGCGTTGGATGGGCCGCCTATACTCTTCTGGGGCGCGCCGAAAGTGACGCGCTTGGGGCGACGGCTGGTAACTTTCTGCTTTGTGTCCCTCTGACCGGGCTTGCAATGGTGGTGGCCAGCGGCGGGCCGATGTCCGTCATGGGTATCTTGACGGCAGTTGTCGCTGGGGCGGTAACCTCTGGACTGGGCTATGCCCTTTGGTATCGGGTTTTGCCATCGTTGCCGACAACAGTGGCAGGGATCGCGCAGCTAAGCGTGCCGGTGATTGCCGTAGCTGCGGGCGCTGTGCTGCTGGCTGAGCCGTTGACACTGCGTCTGCTCTCTGCAGGTGCACTGGTGCTCGGTGGCATCGCCTTGTCGCTTCTGGTGCGACGTTAGGTTTTTCGTGAAAGGGTATTCCGTCGCGGCAACACAATGCTAACTAACACGCATGAGATACGTTTTGGCCGCCCTTCTGTCCCTGATGGGATCAGCTGCAGCAGCGCAGGAATGCGTCGTGATGCTGCACGGTCTGGCACGTACCGAAATTTCATTCACCCCGCTGCAGATTGTTCTTGAGAACGAAGGCTACAAGGTCATCAACCGCGGCTATCCATCGACCGAGGCCACGATACCGACATTAGTCGAGGAACATCTGGCCGAAGATGTCGCCGCCTGCGGTGACGCCCGCGTGCACTTCGTCACCCATTCCATGGGCGGAATCCTCGCCCGCGCATGGCTGACCAATAACCGGCCCAAGGTCATGGGCCGTGTTGTCATGCTGGGGCCGCCCAATGCAGGGTCCGAACTCGTGGATATCTTCGGCGACTTTGAACCGTTTCAATGGGTGAACGGCCCCGCTGGCCTGCAATTGGGCACCGGTGATGCCAGTTTTCCAAATCAGTTGGGCACACTTCCGGAATACGAGGTGGGCATCATTGCCGGTAACCGCACGCTGAACCCGGTTTATTCTGCTCTGATCGACGGACCCGACGATGGCAAGGTTTCGGTCGCGTCCACTCGGCTCGCGGGGATGAATGACCATATCGAATTACCAGTGACCCACACCTTCATGATGAACAACCCGCTGGTGATGGAAGAGGTGCTGATCTTTCTGCGCGACGGGCGCTTTGACCGCAGCCTCAACATGACCGATGTGATCCTCGGCACGGATTAAGAGGCGGGCGCGATGACCCTGTTCACATGCCCCATCTTGCGGCCGGGTTTGGCCTCGGCCTTACCATAAAGATGGATCGCCGCGGTGGTTCTGGCGATTTCCGGTATCCGGTCCATATCGTCGCCAATCAGGTTTTCCATCACCACATCCGAATGGCGCGTGCCATCCCCCAGCGGCCAGCCCGCAATGGCCCGGATATGCTGCTCGAACTGGCAGATAGTGCAGCCGTTCTGGGTCCAATGGCCGGAGTTATGCACACGCGGTGCGATTTCATTGACGATCAGACCAGTGCTGGTCACGAACAACTCAACCCCCAGGATGCCCACATAATCCAGCGCGTTCAGAATACGCGCGGCGATCAACACGGCATCGGTCCGCTGGTCAGGGGTTAGCCGGGCGGGGACAGTGGTTGTCCGTAGTATTCCGGCCTCGTGCACGTTTTCGCCCGGATCATAGCATGCTACAGCCCCATCAGCGCTGCGCCCCCCGATGACCGACACCTCATGGCTGAAATCAATGAAACCTTCCAGGATTGCCGGCGCACCGGCCATATCGGCAAAGGCTTTTTCTGTATCGCCCACGCCCATGATGCGGGCTTGGCCTTTGCCGTCATAACCCATCCGCCGGGTTTTCAGGATGGCTGGCGTGCCGATGCCATCAATGGCGCGAGCGAGGTCGTCGAGGCTTGTGACGTCGGCGAAGGGCGCCGTCTGCAGGCCCAGATCCTGCAGGAAAGTTTTTTCGGTCAGCCGGTCCTGACTGGTCGCCAAGGCCAGACGCCCCGGGTGGATGGGTACATGATCCTCGATCAGGTCCAGCGCTGCGGTCGGGATATTTTCGAATTCATAGGTGACGACATCGACGCTCTTGGCGAAATTTTCCAATGCTGCGCGATCGTCATAACCAGCTTTCATATGGAAATTGGCCACATGTGAGGCGGGGCCATCGCCGCCGGGTTCGAAAATGCAGGTTTTGAACCCAAGACGGGCCGCCGCGACTGACAGCATTCGTCCCAATTGGCCGCCGCCGAGTATACCGATTGTCGCCCCGGTGGGCAGTGGATCAGTCATCGCTTGGCTCATCAGGGATCGAGGCAGACAATGCACTGCGCCACTGATCAAGGCGCGCAGCCAGATCGGTGTCTTGCAGGGCAAGGATACCGGCCGCCATCAGCCCGGCATTCGCCGCCCCGGCGGCACCGATCGCCATGGTTGCCACGGGATAGCCGCGCGGCATCTGCAGGATGGAATAAAGACTGTCGACACCCGACAGCGCCTTGGTCTGCACGGGGACACCAATCACCGGCACCCGGGTTTTCGAGGCCATCATGCCCGGCAAATGAGCCGCCCCGCCTGCACCGGCAATAATCACCTGCAAACCGCGATCAACGGCTGTCTTGCCATAGTCCCACAGCCGGTCCGGTGTGCGGTGGGCCGACACGATCTTGGTTTCGTAAACGATGCCCAATTGGTCAAGCATTTCAGCGGCTTCGCGCATGGTGGGCCAGTCCGATTGACTGCCCATGATGATACCGACCAAATGTTGGGCCATGACGCACCCCTGCTGTCAAAATGAAGCGGCACTATAGCGGCGACACAGGGCGCTGCAACGCCCTATCAGGCGATAATATCAGGCAAAATACGATCTTCGAGGGTGACAATCTGGTCTTTCAGGGCCAGTTTTTGTTTTTTGAGCCGTTTGATTGTCAGCATGTCCGCAGACCCGCGCTCCTGCAGAGCGTCGATGGCTTCGTCCAGATCTCGGTGCTCGCGCCGCAGCACCTCCAGCTTGACGCGCAGGACCTCAACCTGTTCCATTTGTGCAGATTTGTTCATCTGTGGCGTGTCCGATTGCTTGTGATCCTATCACTATAGATAGGGGTTTAGTCACAAAGTTCCTAACACTTCCTCTTGATCACAAAGGCTTGCAGACCCATATTTTCAACAACGGTCGCCGAAATCGGGGCCACAACTGACAGTCGCTTGACGAAAAGGGCATGTCTTATGACGAAATTGGCTTTGGGAACGCATCCGTTCCTGTTGGGTTTCGAACAGCTTGAACGGCTGGTTGAACGTACCGCGAAAAGCGGAAATGACGGCTACCCGCCGTATAATATCGAACAAACCTCGGATCATTCCTATCGGATCACGCTGGCTGTGGCCGGTTTTGCAGAAGGTGATCTGGCGATTACCGTCGAAGATAACTCTTTGGTCATTCGTGGGCGTCAGAATGAAGATGACGCCGGGCGTATCTATCTGCATCGCGGCATTGCCGCGCGCCAATTCCAGCGTTCCTTCGTGCTGGCTGATGGTGTCGATGTGGGTGAAGCGGTGATGGAAAACGGTCTGCTGCATATCGATCTGACCCGGGCGATCCCGGATCGCATCGTGCAGACGATCAATATACGGAAAGGGTGAGTCATGAATACCAAGTTTGACCTGAAATCGATGGGCGAGGATATCGTCTATGTGAAAGCCATCGCCGTCACTGAACTGCCGCAGGAATTGCAGCAGCAGGCGGGTGATCTGGACACGCTCTTCTCGGTCCATAATGCCCAGGGTGAGCAGTTGGCGCTGGTGGCCAACCGCAAACTGGCCTTTCATCTGGCGCGCGAAAACCACATGCGCCCGGTGACTGTTCACTGACAGATACCACGGCGTAAGATGGGTCTTGACCCATCCTACGCTTTGATCAGCCCCATGCTTTCCAGCTTCAAAATCACCTGATGGGCGCAGTTGTCGACCGGGACATTCTCGGTCTCGACGCGCAATTCAGGGTTTTCGGGGACATCATAGGGGTCTGAAATCCCTGTAAACTCCTTGATCTTCCCTTCGCGCGCCAGCTTGTACAGCCCCTTGCGATCCCGTCTTTCGCATTCCTCGATGGATGTCGCGACGTGGATTTCCAGAAATGCCCCGAATTGTTCGATCTCTTCACGCACGGCCCGCCGTGTCGCCGCATAGGGCGCGATTGGTGCACAGATCGCGATGCCGCCATTCTTGGTGATCTCAGAGGCCACAAATCCGATCCGCCGGATGTTCAGGTCGCGGTGTTCCTTGCTGAACCCCAGTTCCGACGACAGGTTCTTGCGCACGATATCCCCGTCCAGCAGTGTCACAGGCCGCCCGCCCATTTCCATCAGCTTGACCATCAGGGCGTTGGCAATGGTGGATTTGCCGGACCCAGAAAAGCCGGTGAAAAACACTGTAAACCCTTGCGCGGCCCGTGGCGGGCGCGTTCTGCGCAGTTCCTCAACCACGGCAGGGAAGGAAAACCATTCCGGTATTTCCAGCCCTTCTGACAATCGCCGCCGCAATTCCGTGCCAGAGATATTGAGGATCGTGACTTTATCACGGTCGTGTATTTCATCGGCAGGTTCGTACTGCGCCCGGTCCTGCACATAGACCATGTGCTGAAAATCGACCATTTCGATGCCCATCTCATCCTGATGTTGCCGGAACAGGTCCTGCGCATCGTAAGGGCCATAGAAATCCTCGCCCTGGCTGTTTTTGCCGGGTCCGGCATGGTCGCGACCCACGATGAAATGGGTGCAGCCATGGTTTTTGCGGATCAGCCCGTGCCACACGGCCTCGCGTGGGCCGGCCATGCGCATGGCGAGGTTCAGCAAGGACATCGTGGTGGTGGATGACGGGTACTGATCCAGCACGGCCTCGTAACAGCGCACACGGGTGAAATGATCGATATCACCGGGCTTGGTCATGCCGACAACCGGGTGGATCAGCAGGTTCGCCTGCGCCTCTTTCGCCGCCCGAAAGGTCAGTTCCTGATGGGCGCGGTGCAGCGGATTGCGGGTCTGAAAGGCCACCACCTTGCGCCAGCCCAGTTTGCGAAACAGGGCGCGGAGTTCATTGGGCGTATCGCGGCGACCCCGGAAATCGTAATGCACGGGCTGCTGGATTCCAGTAACAGGGCCGCCCAGATAGACGCTGCCTGCCGTATGATGCAGATAATTGACCGCCGGATGCGCCAGATCATTGGCACCAAACACCTTTTCCGCCTCGCGCGCCTTGTCCGGCGACCATTTGTCGGTCACGGTCATGGTCGCCAGGATCACCCCTTCCTGATCGCGCAGGGCGATGTCCTGACCCAGTTCAACCGCCTTGGCAAAGCGCTCTGACACATCCAGCGTGATCGGCATGGGCCATAGCGTACCGTCGGCCAGCCGCATGTTTTCCACCACGCCGTCATAGTCGGCTTGCGACAAGAACCCTTTCAGCGGATTGAAACCGCCATTCATCAACAGTTCCAGATCGCAAATCTGGCGCGGGCTCAGATCATGGCTGACCAGATCGGCCGCCTCCATCTTCATCTTCTGGGCGCTCTCATACGAAACAAAGAGTTCCGGGATCGGGGCCAAATCCTGTGCCATCATAACGACCTGACGTTTGTGATTTTCAATTGCGTGGTGGCATAGACCCGGCATTGGCCCGTGTCTAGCGACCACTGCCAGTTAAGACCGGGGTTCGCGCGAAACGGCTGAAGCGGGAACCAACGCGTGGCTAAAGCGGGATCAGACGGACAGGCAGACCACCCTTGGGGAAGGGGATCGGAACGCGCTGCCATTTGACGGGTCCGTCATCGGCCCGTTCGACCCGGTAGCGGCGCAGCAGCAGCGCCATGAATACCTTTACCTGCATGGTGGCGAAATGCAGGCCGATGCATTTATGTGCCCCGCCGCCAAACGGCGCCCAGGCGTAACGATGGCTTTGATCCTCGGCACGGTTTGGTGAAAAGCGGTCAGGGTCAAAAACCTCGGGGTCGGTCCAATGATCCGGCGATACCAGAACCATACCGGGCATGGCGGAAACGGATGTGCCCGCCGGGAAATCCATGCCGCCATAGCTGAAGTCGCGCACCGCCAGGCGTGGGATGAATGGCACTGGGGGTAACAGGCGCAGGCTTTCGCGAAACACCCGGTCGGTCACATCAAGCGCGTCCAAGGCAGCGTCATCCAGCGGTGCACCGCCAAGGGCGTCGACCTCTGCCACCATCCGGTCCTGCCAGTCTGAATATGTCGTCATGGCCCAGATCATTTTGGTCAGGGTGGCGGCCGTGGTGTCATGTGCTGCCATCAGCAGGAAATTGAAGTGATCGACGATCTCTTCATCTGTCCAGACATTGCCGTCATCATCGGTGGCGAGGCACATCTGGCTGAAGAAGTCATCGCCGCCTGTCTTGCGCCGCTCTGGGATCAATTGGCGGAACGTTTCGGACAGATAGCGGCGTGCCATCATCCCCCGCCTGATCTTGGTATAGGGCAGGGGTTTGCGGATGATCCCGAGCGAGGCTGCAACCTCGGCCTGGAAGGCCTGATTGAGTTCAGGCACCCTATGATCGTGGATCGAAAGCCCCATGAAGACCGCGCCGCCCATCTGCAATGTCGCTGTCTTGATGGCGGGAAAAAACGCGAAATCGGTGTTGGCTGGCCAATCCGTGATCAGACTGTCAAGCGCGGTCGCCATGCTGTCGCGATAGGCGTCCATCACCGGTTTGCGAAAGGCTGATTGCATGATCCGGCGATGCGCGCGGTGATCGCCAAAGTCGCGCAGCATCAGCCCGCCGCCGAACAGCACATCCAGCATGTCCCAGCCCCCCGCGCTGGAAAACAGATCGTCCTTGTCGCCAAGTATGAATTCCAGCGCATCTGCGCCATTCAATGCGACACGCCATTTCCCCAGCACCTTGACCTTGTAGATTGGGCCATATCGTTTGGCCGCGTTGCCATGAAGGCGATAGCTGTCGATCAGAAGGTCAAGCGTATGTCCGATCAGCGGTTTGGGTCGGGGCCCAGGTACATGGGCCAGCGTATCAGCGTTGGCCATCTGCCCTCCGATCACAGCGATAACGAAACTCTACCGCAGATTGCAGAAACTTCAAAATATAGATGGAGTCCAGTCAGTTGGGCTTGATGTTACACGCAGTTGCGCCGCGCCCGGGGCATTCCAGCGAAACAGCACCAGATGCCACCGTTCCGGCGCCCGGCGCGAGGCATAGATCATCCCATCCGCGCCACTGGCCCGCACCGCGTCTGATGCTTTCCAACTGGTGGCGGGCTGGCCGTTTGCCCGCTCGTCCGCCCATGGCACGCTGGGCCAACACGGGTCTATATCGAGCTGATCACAAATCGCCGGGTCGCGCAGATCGGCAAGCCATGCGTTGCTCACTTGCAATGGGATCATCACCCGCGGCAGATCGTCCGCGCGCAGGTAGATGTCAATCGCGATGGCTGCTGTTTCCGGCGTGGGGGAGGCATAGAAAGCAGGCTGTTGGCTATGGTGAAACCGACCTTCAGGGTGGATCACCCCGTCCAGCACCTTGTCGGCATATCGCGCAAAGGCGATGCGAAAAGCAGGCCCCGAAAACAGTGTCAGATTGGTATTGCTGGCAGTCATTCCACGGCAGCAAGAACGGGCGCATCTTCCTGTTCTGCAAGGAACTTTTCGGCGTCCAGTGCCGCCATGCAGCCCATACCGGCGGATGTGACCGCCTGACGGTAAATGTGGTCGGTCAGATCGCCCGCAGCAAAGACACCGGGAATGGCTGTGCGGGTGCTGCCCGCTGTGACTTTGACATAGCCACCATTGTGGGTTTCCAACTGGTCCTTGACCAGTTCGGATGCTGGCGCATGACCGATGGCGATAAAGACGCCCTTGCACGGGATTTCGGTGATTTCACCGGTTTTGGTGTGTTTGACACGCACGCCTTCGACGCCCAAAGGCTGATCGGTGCCGTAGACCTCATCAATTTCGTGAAACCACAGCGTTTCGATTTTCTTGTTGTTAAACAGTCGGTTCTGCAGGATTTTCTCGGCCCGCAATTCATCGCGCCGGTGGATCAGCGTGACCTTTGAGGCGAAGTTGGTCAGAAACAGCGCTTCTTCGACGGCCGTGTTGCCGCCGCCGACCACGACGATTTCCTGACCGCGGTAAAAGAACCCGTCGCAGGTGGCGCAGGCGCTGACGCCGAAGCCTTTGAACTTGTCCTCGGTTGGCAGGCCGAGCCATTTCGCGCGGGCCCCGGTGCAAAGGATCACGGCGTCGGCGGTATAGACTGTGCCGCTGTCCGATTGGGCGGTGAAGGGGCGCTTTTGCAGGTCGAGTGACGTGATGATGTCGCCGATGATCTCGCAGCCCATTTCGCGGGCGTGAGCCTCCATTCTGACCATCAGATCAGGGCCTTGGACCTCGGTGTCGCCGGGCCAGTTTTCAACTTCGGTGGTGGTGGTCAGCTGGCCGCCGGGTTCGATGCCCTGCACAAGGATCGGTTCCAGCATGGCACGCGCCGCATAGACGCCTGCGCTGTAACCAGCGGGGCCGGAGCCGATGATCAGGACTTTGGTGTGGCGGGTGTCGGACATGGCGGGCCTCATTACGCTGCAATGAATCCGATATAGACCCGCCTGCACGAGGATAAAAGGCCGGGGCTAGTGGAAGTGATGCGTTATTATATTGCTGTTTGGTGAAATATTGTTGCGCAGGTGCGCGCTGTTTCGTAGTATTCGCAAAAATCACAGGGAATATGATGCCAGGAACGAAACTTGATGACATCGACCGGATGATTCTGGCCGAATTGCAGGCCGATGGTCGCATGACCAATGTGGAACTGGCCAAACGCGTCGGGATATCGGCCCCGCCATGCCTGCGCCGGGTGCGCACATTGGAAGAGCAGGGATTTATCCAAGGATATCATGCAGATGTAAATGCCCGCGAGCTTGGCTTTGAGGTGCAGGTCTTTGCCATGGTGGGTTTGGTCAGCCAGGCGGAGGTGGATCTGAGCGCATTCGAGCGCCGCTGCCAGGAATGGCCGCTGGTGCGCGAGTGTCACATGCTGAATGGCGAGGTGGATTTTATCCTGAAATGTGTGGCGCCGGATTTGCGCACCTTTCAGCGGTTTTTGACGGAAGAATTGACCAGTGCCGACAACGTGGCGTCGGTCAAGACATCGTTGGTTATTCGTGGCGCCAAGGACGAGCCGGGGGTGCCGTTTGATGTGCTTGAGGCGCGGTTGGCGCAAGAGGCCTGACGCAACGTTCGGTGGGGTGCGGCGGGCGGCGCAACACCCCGATCAGCCCATTTTCACGAATCATGTGTTAATACAGGGCTTTTTGCCAAAATCGGCGGTCGGCATCGCGTCGGCAAAACGTCGGACTTGCGTCGGACCCTTTTGGGCGATTTTGCGGGATTAACCCAGCGTACGGTCGAAACATGAAGGCGTTGTTAAGGATTGAGGTCGTCTGACTTCATGACGCGCGGGCCAGTGGTTTTTGCCCCGCGATCTGGCGCGCCTCTTGCAGCGTTTTGGGTTTGCCGAAATAGAAGCCTTGCGCATAAGCGCAGTTTTCAGAACGCAGGAATGTCAGTTCTTCCTGCTGTTCGATCCCTTCGGCTAGCACCGGGATCCCGAGGGCGGTGCCAAGCAGAAGCGTAGACCGGACGATGGCCGCACGCTGATGATCGCTGTGTACATCAGAAATGAAACTGCGGTCTATCTTGATCTTGTCGAAAGGGAAGGCCTGCAAGGTCGAAAGCGAGGAATAGCCGGTGCCGAAATCATCCATCGCGATGCGGATACCCATCGCCTTGAGCGTGTACATGGCTTTCAGAGTACGGACCTGATCGTCGATAATTGATGCTTCTGTCACCTCAAGCTCAAGCCGTTCAGGCGGGAAGCCGGTTTCGTTCAGGATGGTAGAGACTTTTTCCACAAAGCAGGCCTGGACCAATTGTTGTGGGGCGACATTGACAGCGATGCTGAATTCGGTTGGCCAACTGGCGGCCTCAGTGCAGGCGGCGCGCAGGACCCATAGACCGATATCACGGATCAGGCCGGTTTCTTCGGCGATGGGGATGAATTGTGCGGGAGAAACGGGGCCGCGTTGGTGGTGGTTCCAGCGCAACAAAGCCTCGAACCCCACGGGTTGCAGTGAGTTCAGATCGTTCTGCAACTGATAGACCAGTTCAAATTCGCCGTTTTCGACCGCGTGCCTCAGATCATAGATCATTAAGGTCCGTTCCTGCGTTTCACGATCCATTTCGGCATTATAAATGCAGAAAAAGTTTTCCGGGTCCGATTTGGCCCGGTACATGGCGATGTCGGATTGCCCCAGCAAGTCGTCCATCTTGATGTCATCGCCGCATGCGATGGCAACGCCGATGGCCGCCCGCACGCTGACCGGGGCCGCAGGCAGTTCAATCGGCTGGATGACGGCGTCGTTCAGGCGGGTGCCGAATGCGATCACGTCATCTTCGCTCTGAAAGCCGCGTTTGAGGGCGACAAATTCATCACCACCAGTCCGGGCGATGAATTCATCGTCTTCGATGGTCCAGCGGAGCCGTTCACTGACCACCTGGAGCACCTGATCGCCGGTGGCGTGGCCATAAAGATCATTGATTTCCTTGAAAAGGTTGAGGTCGATGGTCAGGACGGCGACCCGAGCGCCGGGGTTGGTCTGCAGTTCTTCGGCATACCGATCAATCCGGTTGGCCAGTTGCAGACGGTTGGGCAGCCCGGTCAGCGGATCGTTCAGGGCGGCGATCTTGAGCTGCTTTTTCGCCTCTTCCTCAATATTGGTTTCGATGCTGACCGAGGCAAATCCGATCAGCAGGATGACGACCATGATCGCAAGGATCAGAAAGCCAAGCGCTGTGTCCGAGATTAGCTGCGGCGGCACCTCATTGAGCGTGTTGAGTTCGATTGTAAACGCGCTCATCCCAGTGAAATGCATGGTGCAGATGGCGGTCACCATCAGTATGGCCCCGCCCAGCCAGCAGTAGCGCGTAACCGGAAAGGCGATGCGGTGAAAGGCAGCCGTGCCGAGCACCATGCCCAGCAGAACAGAGGCAAGGGCCGGCCCCGTATGCCAGATGATGTCCCCCGGAAACAGATAGGCCGACATACCGACATAGTGCATGATGGATACGGTCAGGCCGAAGGTGGTGCCGGCCGCGATGGTGTTGCGCAGGCCTTTGCCGCGCCCGAACACCGCATTCGCAGCCAATGTCCCAAAGATGGCGATAACCAGCGACAGCCCGGTTGTGAACGGTTCGTACCCGTGTTCGACGCCCGGATCATAGGCCAGCATGGCGATGAAATGCGTGGTCCAGATGGTCGTGCCGGTGATCAGACCGGTCAGGGCAAGCTGGACAATCCGGCGCAGGCCGTGGGCCCGCAGCATCCGCCGACTGAGCAGGACAGCCAGACATGACCCCACAATACAGACAAGCGCCGCGACGGCGACCAGCCCGTAATCGTGTTCATAGACCAGACATGCGATTACCCGATACATTGACCCGCTTTGTCAGTGAAACCATCACCGCACCGTTTCATCTGACAATGAAGAGTTGGTTAGGTTTCGCCGCATAATGGTCAGTAAGTCAGTTCAATTTTAGTCGTTTTTTCGGCTTTGACAGGTCTATGACACCTCTCGCCATCGCCCCAAAACAGGCGTAAGTCGGTAATCATGAAGATTGTTCGTCTCGAAGATGCGCGCCATCTGCCGCTGTGGCGCAGGCCCACATCACTGTTGTTTGTGATGGCGATGGCAATGCCTGTCGCCTTTGCTACATGGTCGGCGCTGCTGAACAACTTTGTGATCGAGGTGGCGTCGTTTGATGGATCCGACATTGGCTGGCTGCATACCGTTCGCGAGATACCGGGGTTCTTTGCCATTGGGGTGATTGCCCTGATCATGTTTATTCGCGAGCAGGTACTGGGCCTCGTGGCGCTGGCCATGCTGGGGGCGGCGACGGCGGTGACGGCACAGTTTCCAAGCATGGCGGGTATTCTGACGGTGACCATGCTGTCGTCCATCGGCTTTCATTATTACGAGACGGTCAATCAGTCGTTGCAGTTGCAGTGGATCGAAAAAAAGCGCGCACCGCAGACGCTGGGCTGGCTGATCTCGGCCGGGGCGGGGGCCACGATTGTGGTCTATGTGCTGATCGTGCTGAGCTGGGATCTGCTGGGTCTGACCTATTCGATCGTCTACTGGCTGTCGGGCGGGTTTACGGCCTTCGTGGCGCTGCTGTGTCTGTTTGCCTATCCCCAGTTTGAATCGCCCAATCCGCAGTTGAAGACTTTTGTGCTGCGCCGCCGTTATTGGCTTTATTACGCCTTGCAGTTCATGTCGGGCGCCCGCCGCCAGATCTTTGTTGTCTTTGCCGCATTCATGATGGTCGAACAGTTCGGGCTTGAGGTGGACGAGGTGACCAAGCTGTTCCTGCTGACCCTTGTCATCAACATGATCGCCGCCCCGTTTCTGGGCAAGCTGGTGGCCGTGTTCGGTGAGCGCCGGGCGCTGGTGTTTGAATATACGGGCCTCTGCCTGATCTTCTTTGCCTATGGGGGCATCTATTATTTCGGCTGGGGTGTGCTGTTGGCGACGTTTCTTTATGTGGCCAACCATATCTTTTTCAGTCTCGCGTTGGCGATCAAGACCTACTTTCAAAAGATTGCGGACTCGCAGGATATTGCCCCGACAGCGGCTGTGGCCTTTACTATCAACCATATCGCGGCTGTGTTTCTGCCGGCCCTGCTGGGCTATATCTGGCTGCAATCGCCGGGAACGGTGTTTTTGATGGCGGCGGGCATGGCGATCATTTCGCTGCTGTTGTCGCTGTTGATCCCGCGCCATCCGGCCCCTGGTCACGAGACCGTGTTTCAGTTCCGTTTGCTTGCGGCGGCGGAGTAGAAATTACGCCGCCGGGCATTATATTCTGCCCTGACCCCCAGAGGAGAGTTCAGATGTTTTTCACCAAGAGCCCGAAATCCGAGATGGTGACCAAGGATGCCGCCCTGCCGGGCCGGTCTGCGCCGATCCCGACAGCCCCGACCCATTTTGTTTATGGCACGCCGCTGACTGGCAATGTGCCGGACGGCATGGAAGAGGCCATGTTCGGCATGGGCTGTTTCTGGGGCGTGGAGCGGATGTTCTGGAAGCTGGATGGTGTGCAGTCGACGATGGTGGGTTATGCGGGCGGCTATACCCCGAATGCGACCTATGAAGAGGTTTGTTCCGGCAAGACCGGCCATAATGAGGTTGTGCGCGTGATCTATGATCCGGCGATCATTTCCTATGATCAGTTGTTGCAGGTGTTCTGGGAGGGCCATGATCCCACCCAGGGGATGCGGCAGGGCAATGACCGGGGCACGCAGTACCGGTCTGGCATCTATGCCTATTCGGCGGCACAACGCGAAGCGGCTGAGGCCTCCAAAGCGGCCTTTGCCCCGCGTTTGTCGGAAGCCGGGTATGGTGCGATCACGACAGAGATCGTGGATGCGCCGGAGTTCTATTTCGCCGAGGATTATCACCAGCAGTATCTGGCGAAGAACCCGAACGGCTATTGCGGCATCGGGGGGACGGGGGTGACCTGTCCGATCGGTGTTGGCGTCTAGGCGATTTGTCCAATGTGATGTGTTCAGCGCCGTTCCCACCAAGGGGAACGGGCTGGCTGTGGTTGTCGATGCCGATGGTCTGACCGATGACCAGATGCAGGGGTTTGCCGCCTGGACGAATCTGGCGGAAACCACTTTTCTGGCCAAACCGACCGCGCCGGGTGCGGATTATGCCGTGCGTATTTTCACGCCCGGTCGCGAAATGCCTTTTGCGGGGCATCCGACGCTGGGGAGTTGTATGGCCTGGCTGCATACCGGTGGTGTGCCCGCCGAAGCCGGTGTCGTGCGTCAGCAATGTGCGATCGGTATTGTTGAGATTGATGTGACCGGGCCGGTGCCCGCATTTGTTGCCCCGCCGACCAAGGTGATCCCGATGGCCGATGCGGACCTGACCCGCTATGCGCAGGCGCTGGATCTGCGGCCCGAACAGGTGGTCAGGGCGACCCAGTTGGATAACGGCCCGGTCTGGCAGGTGCTGGAACTGGCATCGGCAGAGGATGTGCTGGCGATTGATGCGTCCCGCGTCAGTTGGCCTGATTTTGTCGCGCTGTCGGTTGTGGGGCCTTACCCCGCCGGGGCAGAGGCGGATTACGAGTTGCGCAACCTGTCCCCATCCAGCGGCATGGTTGAGGATCCGATCACTGGATCGCTGAATGCCGCCATTGCGCAGTGGATGCGGGCCGAAGGGCGGCTGACCCGTGATCTGGTCATGTCGCAGGGCACACAGATTGGCCGGGTCGGCCGCGTGTTCGTGCGCCCGGATGCCGACCGGGTGATGATCGGCGGGCATGTGAATGTTCTGATCGAGGGGACCGTCGATCTGTGATCGTCAATGTGCTGTCACATACTGTTCTTCTGCCGATCCTGCTTGCGCAGGCGGCCTATGTCCGGCGCCATATCATCGAACTGCCCGAACCGCCGGGGGATCGTAGTGGCACTGTGGGTGATGGTCCGCCGCTCCGACTGCTGATCATCGGGGATTCGTCGGCTGCCGGTGTCGGCGTGGCGACGCAAGCCGAGGCTCTGCTGGGGCGTATCACGGGACGGCTGGCCAGCGTTGCGCGGGTCGAGTTTGATCTGGTGGCCCGTACCGGGGCCAAGACCGCAGAAGCGGTCGGTTGGCTGGATGATTTGCCACGTGATCAATATGATGTGGTCGTTACCGCATTGGGCGTTAATGATGTGACCAAGGCGACCCCGCTCAGCCGCTGGCTTTCGCTTCAGGCGCGGTTGCTGGACCGACTAAAAAATGATTTCGGCGCGCGGCGCATTGTTGTCTCTGGTCTGCCGCCCATGGGGCAGTTTCCATTGTTACCACAACCCCTGCGCTGGGCGATGGGGCGACGTGCGCTGTGGTTTGACAAGCATCTGCATCGGTTGGTGGCGGCACGGCCTGCCTGCACCCCCGTCACCATCAAGCTGGGTCTGAACGATACCAATATGTCAGCGGACGGGTTTCATCCGGGCCCGTCCGTTTACGCCGCCTGGGCGGATGAGATTTGCGGGGTGATCCTGTCTGATCCCGGTCTGCTTGACGCAACACGGCGCAAGGCCTAACCGGGGTCATTCCTGACAAGGCTTTGATCCTATGACCACCTATTCCGCCCTGACGACGATCCCCGGCGAAGATGCGGCATATCTTTTGGCCGATGATCTGGAAGCGCTGGTGCCGGAACCGACCGGTGTGGGTGTGTTCGAGATCGAGGATGGGTCAGGGTTGTGGGAGGTTGGTGCCTATTTCACCGAAGCGCCTGATCAGGCCGCGTTGTCGGTGCTGGCGGCCTTGCATGGTGCCAAGTTGTTCGCGGTGTCCGACATCCCCGAACAGGATTGGGTATCAAAGGTGCAGCGGGAACTGGCCCCGGTCGCGGCAGGCAGGTTTTTCGTCTATGGCGCGCATGATGCCGATAAGGTTCCCGAGGATGCGATTGCATTGCTGATTGAGGCGCAGATGGCCTTTGGTACAGGTCATCATGGCACGACATTGGGCTGTTTGCGGGCCTTCGACGCGCTGTTGACGGACGGATTTGAAGGCAAAAAGGTGGCCGATATCGGCTGTGGTACGGCTGTTCTGGCGATGGCGGCGGCGCATGTTTTGCCCGGTCAGGTGCTGGCCAGTGACATTGATCCGGTGGCGGTTGACGTGGCGCGGGCGAATGTGGCGGCGAACGGTCTGGACGGGCGGGTTAACTGCGTCGTGGCCGCTGGATTTGATACGCCTGCGCTGTCCGATGCGAGTCCCTTTGATTTGATTTTTGCCAATATTTTAAAGGGACCGCTGGTCGGTCTGGCACCTGCGATGGCAGCCCATACCGCACCGGGCGGGTATGTGATTCTGTCCGGCATTCTGAATGAACAAGCTGATGAAGTGGTCGGTGTTTATCAACAAAACGGGTTCAATCTGGTGCGATCGGGCAGTATTGTTGACTGGACAACCCTGGTAATGAGCAAAAACACACCGGTATTGTGAGATTCCGCACGTTCAACAGTGAAATGTCTTGTTATAGCCAGATTTGTTAGCGATCTTTGATAGACCGTAGTTGGTAATTTAGCGGAGGATGGCATGGCTCAAGCCAATGTTCCTTTTGATAAGAGACTGAAGCGTATCGTGCGCCGCCATGATCGTATGGCACGTGGCGTTGTGAAAACGGTGAATGCCGATGGCCTGATCGTGGCGCGTCCACGGATCTATAAGCCGCGCTTTCCGCTGAAAGGGCTTCTTGCCCTTATTATCACCGGCTTCCTGTTCAAAGGCTTCCTTTTTGCCTATCTCGGCGAAGCTGCTTACGCCGACCGTGTGACCTCGCTTCAGCAAGGTTCCATGATGGAGCAGGCGGGCGCATGGGTGATGCAGGCTGATCCTGCAACTGTATTTATCTCAGGTGCGATCCAGAATATTCTTCCTTGATCCTGCTAGGGTGACGGAAACAAAAAGGCCGCTTCCAGATGGAAGCGGCCTTTTGCGTTGATGCCTCGCGCGGGTTCAGCGAATGCCGCGTGTCGCGATGTTGTCGATGTCGCCATAGGACAGACCGATGTCTTCCAGTTCACGGGCGGAGAGTTTCGACAGCGCGTTGCGTGTAACGCGCGCGTCGTTCCAGGCTGCCAGAGAAGCGAAAGAGCGTGCAACGAAAGCGGAGAAAGCGCCGGCGGAGAGGCCAGCAGCGGGGCGGGTGGTGTCAAATGCGGCCATGGCCTTGTTCCTTGATTTGTGCTGCGATGCAGCGTTGTCTGATAAGGCGCATCTAGGAGGCTTTGATTGGTGTTACCAGTGACGTTTTTGCATGACTCATATGCGTTTTTAGAATGCCTTATTTTTGTGCGGATTACGCCATAAATTGTTTATTTACAAAAAGTTAAATCTGTCGCCTTTTGACCTCATTCCGACGTATTCAGGCCGTTGGTGTCATGCCGTAGCGTCATGGCTCGGCTGAAAGCCTCTTGGTCTTTGTTCGCGTTTTGTGCTAGCAATTTTATGACAATAAGAAGAATGGGGCAGTGATGCGTGTTTTGGGGATCGATCCGGGCTTGCGCAACATGGGCTGGGGCGTGATCGAAGTGACCGGATCGCGTCTGAGCCATGTGGCAAATGGCGTGTGCCATTCGGTTGGCGATGATCTGGCCGCCCGGTTGCTATCGCTTCATGCCGGGCTGACGGAGATGATCGCGGCCCATCGCCCTGATGCGGCTGCCGTTGAGCAGACCTTCGTCAACAAAGATGGAGTTGCGACACTGAAGCTGGGACAGGCGCGGGGCATTGCCATGCTGGTGCCTGCACAGGCGGGTCTTGCCATTGGCGAATACGCTCCGAACGCGGTCAAGAAGGCTGTCGTTGGCGTGGGCCACGCCGACAAGTGTCAGGTCGACCATATGGTGAAGCTGCAGTTGCCCGGTGTGCAGATTGCAGGACCGGATGCGGCCGATGCCCTGGCGATTGCCATTTGCCATGCCCATCATCTGCAATCTGCAGGCACCTTGGCGCAGGCGCTGGCGAGGGCTGGCGCGTGATTGGCAAGATCGCAGGGCGGCTGGAATACCGCGCCGCAGACCATGTGCTGATCGATGTGCGTGGGGTTGGCTACATCGTTTATGTCTCTGACCGGGTGATGGCGGGGCTGCCAGCCAATGGGGAAGCGGTCGCGCTTTATACCGATCTGCTGGTGCGCGAGGATAATCTGCAGCTGTTCGGTTTCACCACGCTGGTGGAAAAGGAATGGCACCGTTTGCTGATGTCGGTGCAGGGGATCGGGGCCAAGGCCTCAATGGCGATTTTGGGCACGATCGGGGCCGATGGCGTCAGCCGGGCGATTGCGCTGGGCGATTGGAACGCTGTTGCCAAGGCCAAGGGCGTCGGCCCCAAAACGGCGCAGCGGGTCACCATTGAGTTGAAAGACAAGGCGCCGGGTGTGATGGCGATGGGCGGCACAGTGGGCGACGCGCTGGGCGATGTCGTGATCGAGGCTGAGACGCCGGATCAGGTCCGGCGTGCCCCTGCGCCCAAGTCAAACCCGGCGCAGGCGGAGGCGCTGTCGGCCCTTGGCAATCTGGGCTACGCGCCGGGCGAGGCGGCAAGTGCCGTGGCAGAGGCGACTGGCACGAACCCGGATGCGGATACCTCTGCCCTGATCCGTGCGGCCTTGAAGCTGTTGGCGCCGAAAGGGTAGGGAGGGCGTATGACCCAGCCTGACCCTACCTTGCGTCCTGATCCGCAGCCTGAGGATGCTGATCGCGCGTTGCGTCCGCAGACGCTGGACGAGTTTATCGGGCAGCGCGAGGCGCGGGCGAACCTGAAGGTGTTCATCGAGAGTGCCCGCAGACGTGGCGAAGCGATGGATCATGCGCTGTTTCATGGCCCGCCGGGTCTGGGCAAGACCACGCTGGCGCAGATCATGGCGCGGGAGTTGGGGGTGAACTTTCGCATGACCTCTGGCCCCGTATTGGCCAAGGCGGGTGATCTTGCGGCGATCCTGACCAATCTTGAGGCGCGGGATGTGTTGTTCATTGACGAGATTCATCGCCTGAACCCGGCGGTGGAGGAGGTGCTCTATCCGGCGTTGGAAGATTTCGAACTGGATCTGGTGATTGGCGAAGGTCCTGCAGCCCGCACTGTCCGGATTGAGTTGCAGCCCTTTACCCTTGTCGGGGCGACGACGCGCATGGGGTTGCTGACGACGCCTTTGCGGGATCGCTTTGGCATTCCGACGCGGCTGGAGTTTTATACCGAGGACGAGTTGCACGAGATCGTCACCCGTGGCGCCCGGCTGATGGGGGCGCCTGCCGCCGATGCGGGCGCGCGCGAGATTGCACGCCGCGCGCGGGGGACGCCGCGCATTGCGGGGCGCTTGCTGCGCCGGGTCGTGGATTTTGCGATTGTCGAGGGCGACGGCACCGTGACCCAAGCGATTGCCGACCGGGCGCTGACCCGGCTCGGTGTGGATCATCTGGGGCTGGACAATGCCGACCGGCGCTATCTGCGCCTGATTGCGGAAAGCTATAGCGGTGGGCCTGTCGGGGTTGAGACGATGTCGGCGGCCTTGTCGGAAAGCCGCGACAGTCTGGAAGATGTGATTGAGCCTTATCTGTTGCAGAAAGGGCTGATCCAGCGCACACCGCGCGGCCGGATGCTGGCGCAGGCGGCCTGGGCGCATCTGGGGCTGGAGCCGCCGAAATCCCAGACGGATTTGTTTGGCTAAGCTGCCTCCGGCGGGAGTATTTATGGAAGAAAGAAGTCAGGATATTGCCGCGCTGTTCACCCGTGCCGACGGGACTTATGTGTTTGCCCGCTGGGGCAGGCCGATTGTGCCGGTGGTGTTTGGCGTGGATGATGCGACCCTTGCGGTGTTCAAGGGCGCGATTGAAGCGGTCGTGACATTGGCTGGGCATCAGATGGCCGAGACTGATCCGGAACTTGGTGCCAATTTCATGATCTTCTTTTGTCGCGACTGGGCTGAGTTGCCCCAAGTGCCGCATTTGGATGCCCTGGTTCCTGATCTGCTGCCGCTGGTCGCCAAACTGCAGGAAGCGGATGCCAATCAGTACCGGATTTTCCGTTTTGACGCGGCAGGTGCCATTCGCGCGGCATTCGTGTTTTTGCGGATGGATGACCATCTGGGGGCCGTTTCCGCCGATACGCTGGCGCTATCGCAGGCGGTTCAGACGATCCTGTTGTGGTCGGACACCGCCTTTGACCAGCAACCGCCATTGGCGATGATTGAAGGTAACGCCGTTTTAAGACCTGAAATTGCAGATGTGATACGGGCCGCTTACGATCCGGTTATGCCTGCCATGGACCGCGATGCGAGCCATGCGTTGCGGTTGCAGGCGAGGATAACACGACCATCATGACACATACCTTCCCTATCCGCGTTTATTATGAAGACACTGATCTGGCGGGCATCGTCTATTATGCCAATTATCTGAAATTCATTGAACGCGCCCGCAGTGAGTGGGTTCGCGGTTTGGGCATTGATCAGGCGCAGATGAAGGCGGAGGGCTATGTCTTTGCCGTCCGCCGGGTCGAGGCGGATTATCTGATGCCGGCCAAATATGATGATGAACTGGTGGTCGAGACGGATATGGTCGAGAATTCGGGTGTTCGCCTGATTGTCCGCCAGGATGTCAAACGAGCCGATGTCACACTGTTTACCGCCACGGTCACCATCATCTGCATGAATGCCAGCGGTGCCGTGGCCCGGTTGCCAGCGGCGATCCGCCGTTCGATCCATTAAAAGTCGCCAGTTTCAGCTTTGAAATGCGGGATTGATTGGATTTCCCTTTCGCCTTGGGTTATGCCTGTGCCCAATCAGAGCCCAAAATGGGCCTAGAGGCAGAGCAGGCACAATGGAAGCAGCAACCGACTTCACCATGTGGGCGCTATTTGCGCGCGCGACGATTACCGTCAAACTTGTCATGATCATGCTGATCGCTGCATCAATCTGGTGCTGGGCGGTGATCATCGACAAGATCATCCAGTATCGCAAGGCCAAGGCGGAGGCCGATATCTTTGACCGGTCGTTCTGGTCGGGTGAACCGCTGGATGGCTTGTTTGACAAGATCGGGACTGACCCGGATGGCCCGAGCGAGAAGATTTTTGCCGCAGGCATGCTGGAATGGCGTAGATCCCATACCCAAGAGGGCGAGTTGATCGCCAATGCCACCGCCCGGATTGACCGGTCAATGGATGTGGCCATCGCCAAAGAGGCGGCGCGATTGCAGGGCGGTCTGCCGGTGCTAGCGACTGTCGGTTCGACCGCCCCGTTTGTCGGTCTTTTCGGCACTGTCTGGGGTATCATGAACGCATTTATCGAGATTGCAGAGGCGCAGAATACGAACCTCGCCGTTGTGGCCCCTGGGATCGCAGAGGCGTTGCTGGCCACGGGCCTTGGCCTGCTGGCGGCTATTCCGGCGGTGATATTCTATAACAAATTGTCGGCTGATAGTGATCGGATCGTGGGCGGCTACGAGGCCTTTGCCGATGAGTTCGCCACGATCCTGAGCCGTCAATTGGATAGCTGACCATGGCTGCAAGTGTCATCAAATCAGGCGGAGGGAGCGGGCGCCGTGGCCGCCGTCGCGGGGGTCGTACGCAACCGATGTCCGAGATTAACGTCACCCCGTTTGTGGATGTGATGCTGGTTTTGCTGATCATCTTCATGGTCGCCGCACCGTTATTGACGGTTGGCGTTCCTGTGGAATTGCCGCAGACCGCCGCAACCGCCCTGCCGACGGATGATGAGGAGCCGCTGACCGTCACCATAACGGCGGCTGGCGAAGTGACCATTCAGGAAACCGAAACCCCGCGTGATGAACTGGTGGCCAAGTTACAGGCCGTTGCCGCAGAACGCACCAGTGATCGCATCTATCTGCGCGCCGATGGGGCCAATAGCTGGAATGTCGTGGCCGAGATCATGGGTGATCTGAACGCAGCCGGCTTTACCAATATCGGCCTTGTGACGGATGTGGCGAACCCGGAGACCGGCGGGTAGGGGCATGCAAACGCCGGGCACCATTATCTCTGCTGCGGGCCACACGGTTCTGATCGGCTGGCTTTTGCTGGGCTGGGGGTTGAGTTCGGACCCGCTGGAGTTTGACACGATGGTGGTCACAACGGTGAGTGGGGAAGAGTTTGCCGCGTTACAGGCCGCCAGCACGCCTGATCCAGGTACGGCAGAGCCGACCGCCCCTGTGCAACCTGTGACAGATACGGCGCCCCCACCCCCGGCCGATGAGACGCCTACCGAAGTGGCGCCGCCGCCGGAGCCTGTTGAACAGCCGGTTGAGGACACCCCGCCACCCCCACCGCCCCCGGCACCACCTGTGGCAGAGGTGGATGATGTCCCCCCTGTTGATCCCGCGCCACCTGCGCCGCCACCGGCCCGGCCCGATCTGGAGATCAGCGAACGCCCCCGCCCGCGCGTGACCGATACCATCGCACCTGTGCCAGCAGCACCTCCGCCCCCGGATGCAGCACCGGATGAGATTGCCCGTGATGAGGTTGTGCAGGACGAGACCGCCGATCGTGAGATCATAGAAGATGAACAAGAAGCAACCGCGCCGCCAGAGGCGGAAACCGAGATTGCGATTGCAGATGAGACGCCTTCGGGTGCTGTGGAAACCTCGATACGCCCAAGCGCGCGGCCCAGCCGGCCCGCGCCGCAAGTTGAAGAAGCCGTAGAGGAGCCAACGGAGGAACCTCTGACAGCAGAGGCTGAGACGCCGGTAGAGCCAGAGACAGACGATGCTGTTGCCGCAGCTCTTGCCGATGCATTGGCGGGCGCTGGTGAAACCGCAACACCGGAGGCCCCGGCGGTCGCGGCTGGTCCACCGATGACCGGATCAGAGAAAGACGCGTTTCGCATCGCCATTAACAATTGCTGGAACATCGATCCCGGATCGGAAGCGGCGCGTGTCACGGTCACGGTTGTTTTTGAACTTGGTCGTGATGGCAAAGTTGTGGGCAACCCGCGCCTGATCTCGGGCAGTGGTGGCACTGATGCGAGTATCAACGTCGCATTCGAGGCCGCACGCCGGGCCATTTTGCGGTGCCAAGGATCGGCAGGGTATCAGCTGCCCCCGGAGAAATATGAAGAATGGCGCGAAGTGACAGCCAATTTCGACGCATCGGGGGCACGCTATTGAGAACCCCCGGCGCAGACATGCCAATGGAACCATGCAATACTTGCGGTGTTTGCCAAGAGACGCGCATGGATCATAATAACCAGAGACGCGGTAAAGCGGATGAGAGAGCCCATGTTTAAAAAACTGATGACCCTGCTGTTTGTAGTTTTGCTGGGAACGCAAGCCTATGCACTCGAAATCGACCTGCGAAACCCGCAGGTTGAACCGCTGCCAATTGCGGTGCCGGCGTTCCAGGCGGAAAACGCGGCGGCTCAACAGGTGGCCGCCGACATCTCGCGATTGGTGGTGCAGGATTTGACCGGCACGGGTTTGTTCCGCGAAATTCCTCCTAATGCTTTTATCTCGCAGGTGTCATCTTTCACCCAACCAATTGCCTATCCCGACTGGCGTGCGGTTAACGCGCAGGGCCTGATCACGGGAGCCGTGACGGTCAATGGCAATCAGTTGGTGGTCAAGTTCCGCCTGTATGACGTCTTTGCCGGCACTGAGCTTGGGCAAGGCCAGCAACTGGTTGGTACTGTCGATGGCTGGCGCCGCATGGCCCATAAGGTGGCCGATGCCGCTTATTCCCGCATCACTGGTGAAGGTGGTTACTTCGACAGCCGCGTGGTGTTCGTGTCCGAAAGTGGCCCCAAGGATAACCGTCAGAAACGTCTGGCCGTCATGGATTATGACGGGGCAAATGTGCAGTTCTTGACTGATAGCAGTGCCATTGTGCTGGCGCCGCGGTTTTCACCGAATGGTGATCGCGTGCTTTATACCAGCTTTGAATCCGGTTTCCCGCGCATCAACGTGCTGAACGTGGCCAATGTGGGTCGCCAGCAATTGGCGACCGCGCCGGGTGAGATGGCGTTCAGCCCCCGCTTTTCCCGCGACGGGCGGCAGGTGATCTATAGTCTGGCGAATGGTGGCAATACCGATATCTATCGCACTGATCTTGCCAGTGGGCAGCATGTGCGTCTGACATCCGCCCCGTCGATTGAAACGGCGCCCAGCCTGTCACCTGATGGCAGCCAGATCGTGTTTGAAAGTGACCGTTCGGGCACCCAGCAGCTTTACATCATGCCCGCCAACGGGGGTGAGGCGCGCCGGATTTCCTTTGGTGAGGGCCGTTACGGCACGCCGGTCTGGTCGCCACGCGGTGATCTGGTGGCGTTTACCAAGCAGAACGCTGGCCGGTTCCATATCGGTGTGATGCGCACGGACGGATCGGAGGAGCGTTTGCTGACGTCGTCTTTCCTGGATGAAGGCCCCACATGGTCGCCCAATGGCCGTGTCATCATGTTCAGCCGTGAAACCCAAGGGGCGGGCGGCACATCGGCGATGTATTCGGTCGATATTTCAGGGCGCAACCTGAAGGCCGTGCCCATTCAGGGGGGCGCGTCTGACCCGTCATGGGGTCCGTTGCAGCCGTAATGAAGTGTGATTCCCAATGCAGGCAAGCCATGCTATGCTGGGACAAAATGAGCAGATAACAACAGGATCAATCCGATGAAGATGATGACACGCGCGACCGTGCTGCTACTGGCGCTCGCCACTGCGGCTTGTACGAACCCGGACCGTTTTGGTGGTGGAGGTGCCGGTGCTGATGGGGCGAATGGCGTCAATGGTGGTCTGGCTGGATCGGCCAGTGACCCGACAAGCCCGCAATTCTTTAACCAGACTATTGGCGATCGCGTGCTGTTTGCTGTCGACACCTCGACCATCACGCCCGAAGGCAAGACCATTCTGGATGGTCAGGCCCAGTGGCTGCTAACCAACGCCGATTATCGCGCTGTTGTCGAAGGCCATGCTGATGAGCAGGGTACGCGGGAATATAACATTGCCCTGGGTTTCCGCCGGGCCAACGCCGTTCGTGAATACCTTGTGTCGCGCGGTGTGCCCTCTGGCCGTTTGGAAGTGACCAGCTATGGCAAGGAGCGCCCGATTGAGGTGTGCAGCCAAGAAAGTTGCTATGCCAAGAACCGCAGAGCCGTTACGGTGCTTTCATTCTCGGCCATCACAAGCTGATCCAGACTGAAGGAACACCGATGTTGCACCGTATCGCCATTGCCCTTGCCATTGTTCTGGCACCGCTTCCGGGTCTGGCCCAGCAGGATGAAACGCTTGCTGATATCCGCCAGCAGTTGACGGTGCTTTATGTCGATGTGCAGCGGCTGAAACGCGAGTTGTCAACGACCGGTGGTCTGAATTCCGGCGTGGTGGGCAGCACCCCGCTGGATCGCCTGAACGCGATCGAGGCGGAGTTGCAGCGTCTGACCTCAAAAACCGAAGAGTTGGAGTTTCGCGTCAACCGGATCACCGTGGACGGCACCAACCGTATCGGTGATCTGGAGTTCCGCCTGTGCGAGCTGGAGGCAAACTGCGACATCAGCCAGTTGGGTGATACCCCGACCCTGGGCGGTGGTGAGAACCTGACAAATGTGCCGGTGGCCGATCCGCCGCCAGCAACTGGCGGTCCGGCCCTTGCTGTGGGTGAGCGTAACGATTTCGAGCGGGCGCAGGAGGCGCTCGCTGCCGGTGACTTTCGCAGCGCCGCTGACCAGCTTGCGACCTTTGGCACGACCTATCCGGGAAGCCCGCTGACCGCGCAGGCAGAGTATCTGCGGGGCGAGGCACTGGAAGGCCTGGGTGAGATGACCGAGGCCGCGCGTGCCTATCTGGCGGCGTTTTCCGGCGATCCGACAGGCCCCAAGGCGCCTGATGCCCTGTTCAAGCTGGGCGCGTCGCTGGGGACCATTGGCCAAACCCAGGATGCCTGTCTGACCCTGGCTGAGGTTGGTGTGCGGTTCCCCGGCAATCCGGCGGTGACGGATGCCGAACAGGCGATGTTCAATCTGGGATGTCAGTAGACACCCCCGCTGATGCGGACGCGATTGATGCGTTGTTGTTGCATTTCGCGCGAACTGTTTTCCTTGATAAGCCGCCCCGCCGGATCGGCGTTGCCGTATCGGGTGGCGGGGATTCGATGGCGCTTTTGCATCTTTATGCCCGGTTGGCGCGGGATGAAGGTTTGGAAGTTGCCGCCGTCACTGTCGATCACGGTCTGAGATCTGATGCGGCGGCAGAGGCCGCGCATGTTGCCCGCTTTTGCAAGGCTGCCGGGATAAGCCACGACACGCTCCGCTGGGAGGGCTGGGACGGTAAGGGCAACCTGATGGCCGCCGCCCGCGATGCCCGGTATCGCCTGATCGCGGACTGGGCGCGTGCCCGTGGCATCGGCGGTATTGTTCTGGGCCACACCGCAGATGATCAGGCCGAGAATTTTCTGATCAGGCTCGCGCGTAAGTCCGGACCGGACGGGCTGGCCGGAATGGATGTGCGGTTTGAACGCCATGGGATCACATGGGCGCGGCCCTTGTGGCAGCAGTCGCGCAAAGAATTGCGTGATTACCTACGCAGGCATGGGGTGACCTGGATTGATGACCCGACGAACGAAGATGACACCTATGAACGCAGTCGCGTGCGCAAGGCGTTGGTGGAACTGGAAGCGTTGGGGATTACAGCAGATGTGCTGAAGTCGGTTGGCGTGACCATGCGCGCCACCAGGGACGCGCTGGACTATTACGCAAGGATTGAGGCAGCAAAGTACATTCGTCAGGAGCATGGTGATTTGCTGCTGCACCTGGCCCAGACCGACCCCCTGCCGATGGAGATGCGGCGACGGCTGTGGCGGGCGATGCTGCCTTGGGTCAGTGGCGCATCCTATCCGCCACGCAGCAGGGCGCTGTTTGAGACGATCCATGGATTATCAGCTGAGGGCAACACGACGGTTGGCGGTTGCCTGATCACCCGCAAGGGCGAGATGTGGCGCGTGACGCGAGAATATAATGCAGTGGCTGACTTGACCGGCCCAACGACAGCCATCTGGGACAATCGCTGGCAGTTATCTGGTCCACATGCGGATGATCTGGAGGTCCGTGCGTTGGGTGACGGGATCGCCGACTGCCCGGGGTGGCGTGATACGGGGCTGCCGCGCGCCTCGCTTCTGGCGACACCAGCGGTTTGGCGTGGCGATACGCTGATCGCGGCCCCGATTGCGGGATTGTCCAATGGTTGGACAGCGCAGATTGTCGCGGATTTTCACGAAGAGGCGTTTGCGCATTGAAGATTAAGGTTTTGCCTCTATTTTAGGTGAAACGCATACGCCGCGACTCTGTCGCGACATTTCCCGATTTCGAAGGAGTTTCTGCCTTGGGCAACGCGCGTAACATGGTCTTTTGGGTCGTCCTGTTCCTTATGGTGCTGGCGCTCTTTAATCTTTTCAGCAGTCCGCCGGGTTCGACGAGCAGTGACTCTCGCAGCTACTCCGAATTTGTGGCCGCCGTCGAAGGTGGCGAAGTCACCGAGGTGGTGATTGATGGCGAGCGGGTGCGCTATACCCAAGGCAGTCGTACCTTTACGACTATCAAGCCGGAAGATGCTGAAATCACTGATCTTTTGATCGACGCCAATGTCCCAGTTGAGGCGCGCAGTCAGGAAACATCGTTTTTCCAAAGCTTCCTGTTGAGCATTCTGCCCTTCATCCTGCTGATCGGTGTCTGGATTTATTTCATGAACCGGATGCAGGGCGGCGGCAAAGGCGGTGCCATGGGTTTTGGAAAATCGCGCGCCAAGCTGCTGACGGAAAAGCATGGGCGGGTCACGTTTGACGATGTCGCCGGGATTGATGAAGCCAAGGAAGAGCTGGAAGAGATCGTGGAATTCCTGCGTAATCCGCAGAAATTCAGCCGTTTGGGCGGTAAGATTCCAAAAGGTGCGCTGCTGGTAGGCCCTCCCGGTACTGGTAAAACGCTGCTTGCGCGGGCAATTGCTGGTGAAGCAGGCGTGCCGTTCTTCACAATTTCGGGATCGGATTTTGTTGAAATGTTTGTGGGTGTGGGTGCGTCCCGTGTTCGTGACATGTTCGAACAAGCCAAAAAGAACGCCCCTTGTATCGTGTTTATCGATGAGATTGATGCGGTCGGTCGGTCCCGTGGTGCCGGTTACGGCGGCGGTAATGATGAGCGTGAACAGACGCTCAACCAGTTGCTGGTCGAGATGGATGGTTTCGAGGCCAATGAAGGTGTGATCATCGTTGCGGCGACCAACCGTCGTGATGTGCTTGACCCTGCGCTGCTGCGCCCCGGTCGTTTTGACCGTCAGGTCACGGTGCCAAACCCTGATATCAAGGGCCGCGAGAAGATCCTTGGCGTGCATGCTCGTAAGATCCCGTTGGGTCCTGATGTGGATCTTCGCATCATTGCCCGTGGTTCCCCCGGCTTTTCCGGTGCTGATCTGGCGAACCTTGTGAATGAGGCGGCACTAATGGCCGCCCGCGTTGGCCGTCGCTTTGTTACGATGATCGATTTCGAATCTGCGAAGGACAAAGTCATGATGGGGGCCGAGCGCCGGTCGATGGTGATGACTGCCGAGCAGAAGGAAATGACCGCCTTTCACGAGGCCGGGCACGCCATTGTCGGGATCACCCTGCCGAAATGCGATCCGGTCTATAAGGCAACGATTATCCCGCGTGGTGGTGCGCTGGGCATGGTGATGAGCCTTCCGGAAATGGATCGCCTGAACATGTTCAAAGATGAATGCCACCAGCGTCTGGCTATGACCATGGCAGGCAAGGCGGCTGAGATCATCAAATATGGTGAGGATCAGGTCAGCAATGGCCCGGCTGGCGATATCCAGCAGGCGAGCCAGTTGGCGCGCGCGATGGTTCTGCGCTGGGGTATGTCCGACAAGGTCGGCAATATCGACTATGCCGAGGCCCACGAGGGATATCAGGGCAATACCGCTGGATTATCCGTGTCCGCCCATACCAAGGAGCTGATCGAGGAAGAGGTGCGCAGCTTTATCCAGAAAGGATATGAACGCGCCTATGAGATCATCACGGAGCGCAAGGAAGAGTTTGAGCGTCTGGCGCACGGCCTGCTGGAATATGAGACGTTGACCGGTGACGAGATCAAGCGCGTCATGGCGGGCGAACCGCCGCATACCGGTGACGATGCGGATGATGCCAGCTCTGGCGGGACACCGTCGGTGACCTCGATCCCGAAAACAAAGCTGAAGAAACCACCGCGCGAACCCGATAGCGGGATGGAGCCGGAACCTTCGGTCTGATTGGATCAAACGCCGCCCTCAGGGGCGGCGTTTTTGGTTACGGCAGTCGATGATGTCGAAACGAGCGATGAAGTCCAGCGCGCGCGGGATCGGGTCAGCCCAAAACTGATCCGGCCCGAGATGATTGCGAGCGTTCAGCGCCGCGGTGTCGAGCAGATCGAAATCAATCCGCAGGATATCAGCCGACCAGCCCTCGTATCGCCGGGACCAGCCATGCCGATGATGCGACAACAGGGCGTCGCGCCTAGTATAGCCATGAAAATCAAAGCTGATCTGTCCGTCCGTGACATACATATGATGCCCGGGAAGACCGTGGCGCGGGACAATCCATTCGCCATAGCAGGCACAGTATTGCGATTGATTGAGATAGACGCCGGCCAGAATATGGCAGGCCCCGTAACCAAAAAAGATCCGGTCTGGTCGATGCCAGCGCTTGTAGGGATCTTTCTTGATCTCGGGGTCTGGCCAATACATCGCCTCAGCATAGGGTTGTTGGAAAGATGTTGAAACCTCATGTCACGATTGCTGATTTGAAGGTCCCGGCGGGATCGGATAGCCCTTGGCTGAGATTGCTTTGGAGTGTGTGATGCCTGCTTTGATACCGACCGAGATTGTGGGAGAAATTGTCTGGATCGGGCGCGTGCCGGATCGTGAGGCGTCGTTGGCCTCGGCGGCTGTGGAACAGGCGGAACTGACCTATGCCGGTATTCCGGGCGAAGCGCATGGCGGGCTGACCCGTGCTGCTTGTGTGCGGGTGCGCAGCCAGTACGCCACAGGCACAGAAATCCGCAATGTGCGCCAGCTGACGGTGATGTCGGCCGAGGAACTGGCAGAGGTTGCCGCCGATTGCGGTTTGCCCGCCTTTGATCCGGCCCATATCGGGGCTTCGCTGGTGGTAAAGGGCATTCCCGATTTCACTCATGTCCCGCCGTCCTCGCGCCTGCAGTTTTCCGACGGGTCGGCAATTGTGGTCGATATGGAAAACCGGCCCTGCCATCTGCCGGCCAAGGTGATCAATGCGGATCATCCTGGGGCAGGTGATGCGTTCAAGACAGCCGCTAAAGGTAAGCGCGGTGTGACGGCCTGGGTCGAGCGCGAGGGCCGTATCCAGGTCGGTGATGCCGTGCGGCTGCATGTCCCTGATCAGCGCGCCTGGCGACCCGGGGCCTGTTGATAACGAACCTACGCAACTGGTTTCAGTCAAAATTGCTCAGTTCCAGGAAAAAGAGCGCAGGACGAACGGGTTCATTCAAGCTCTTTTGACGCAGAAATGGGCAATTTTGGCGAAACCCCTGCGGGGCGCGGCGCATTTTGCCTCTGCCATCGCGGATTTGCCCTGCCGATGAACCACATCGCTGCGGTCAAATCAGCTTGTCAGCGGCAAAATGTGTCTCGCGCCAGTTGTGCAGGTTCGTTATCAATAGGCCCCAGGTTTCCCATCAGAAACGGTTTCCGCCCGCATGGACGATTCTGAGGGTGAAAATGTCGCAATCCAATCGCATGCCATGGTGTGCCACCGATAGAAGCGATGGTAATGATCAGTGGCTTTCGGCCGGGCACAGGGAAAAACCAATGGAATACAAGTCGGATATCGAGATTGCACGCGCAGCGCAGAAGCGTCCCATTCAGGAAATCGGGGCGAAGCTGGGCATCGACAGTGACGATCTGCTGCCCTACGGCCATGATAAGGCGAAGGTCAGCCAGCGGCTGATCGACTCTGTGCAGGACCGGCCTGACGGCAAACTGATCCTTGTGACAGCGATCAACCCAACCCCTGCGGGTGAAGGCAAGACCACCACGACGGTGGGTCTGGGCGACGGGCTGAATGCGATCGGCAAGAAGGCCGCGATCTGTATTCGCGAGGCGTCGCTGGGTCCGTGTTTCGGCATGAAGGGCGGGGCCGCCGGTGGCGGCTATGCGCAGGTTGTGCCGATGGAGGATATGAACCTGCATTTCACGGGCGATTTCCATGCGATCACATCGGCGCACAACCTGCTGTCAGCCATGATCGACAACCATATTTATTGGGGCAATGCGTTGGAGATTGACATACGCAGGGTCGTCTGGCGCCGCGTTCTGGATATGAACGACCGGGCCTTGCGCCAGATCACGACCAGCCTGGGCGGTGTGGCCAATGGTTTCCCGCGTGAGGCCGGATTTGACATCACGGTGGCGTCAGAGGTGATGGCGATCCTGTGTCTGGCCCGCAATCTGGATGATCTGCAGAAACGCCTGGGTGATATCATCGTGGCTTACAGGCGGGACCGCAGCCCGGTCTATTGCCGCGATATCAAGGCCGATGGTGCGATGACGGTGTTGTTGAAGGACGCCATGCAGCCTAACCTTGTGCAGACGCTAGAAAACAATCCGGCCTTTGTGCATGGCGGTCCATTTGCGAATATCGCGCATGGCTGCAATTCGGTCACCGCAACGACGACCGCGTTGAAACTGGCCGATTATGTGGTGACAGAGGCGGGCTTTGGCGCCGATCTGGGCGCGGAGAAATTCATGAACATCAAATGCCGCAAGGCCGGGCTGGCCCCGTCTTGTGTTGTGGTCGTGGCCACGGTGCGCGCGATGAAGATGAATGGCGGCGTGGCCAAGGCTGATCTGGGTGTCGAGAATGTCGACGCGGTGAATGCCGGGTGCGCCAATCTGGGTCGCCATATCGAGAATGTGAAATCCTTTGGTGTGCCGGTCGTCGTGGCGATCAACCATTTTGTGACCGATACGGATGCCGAGGTCGAGGCGGTCAAGGCTTATGTTGCGACCCAGGGGTCCGAAGCGATCCTGTGCAAGCATTGGGCGCTGGGATCTGAGGGAACCACCGATCTGGCCAAACGTGTGGCACAGATTGCCGATGCCGATGAGGCGAATTTTGCACCGATCTATGCTGACGATATGGGCCTTTTTGACAAGATCGATACGATTGCCAAAAGGATTTACCGCGCTGATGAGGTAATCGCGGACACCAAAATTCGCGATCAGCTGCGCCAGTGGGAAGAGCAGGGTTATGGCCATTTGCCTGTCTGCATGGCCAAGACACAGTATAGTTTTTCAACCGACCCGAACCTGCGCGGCGCGCCAACCGGCCATGCGGTCCCGGTCCGCGAGGTGCGGCTGAGTGCGGGCGCCGGGTTTATCGTGGCGATCTGCGGGGAGATCATGACCATGCCCGGTCTGCCTCGTGTCCCGTCGGCAGAGCAGATCATGCTGAATGCGGATGGTCAGATCGAAGGTTTGTTTTAGGTCGGGCAGGGCGAAGCTCGTCCCGGACAGATCCGGGACATCGCCCCGCCCACCCTCCCATATTGAAAGAGACGACATGACAGCGACAGTGATTGACGGAAAAGCCTTTGCCGCGAAGGTGCGTGGACAGGTGGCCGACCATGTTGCCCGGTTGACGGCCGATCATGGGATCACGCCGGGGCTGGCGGTGGTTCTGGTTGGCGAAGACCCGGCAAGTCAGGTTTATGTCCGCTCAAAAGGCAAGATGACTGTTGAGGTTGGCATGGCGTCATTTGAGCATCGGCTGGATGCCCAGACCACTGAGGCCGATCTGCTGGCGATGATTGATCAGTTGAACAATGACCCGACGGTGCATGGTATTCTGGTCCAGTTGCCGCTGCCGGATCATCTGGACAGTGATCTGGTCATCAACAGTATTGATCCGGCCAAGGATGTTGACGGCTTTCATATCTCCAACGTTGGTCTTTTGGGGACAGGGCAGAAAAGCATGGTGCCTTGTACCCCGCTGGGCTGTCTGATGATGCTGCGGGATTATCACGGGTCATTGTCGGGGTTGAATGCCGTTGTGGTGGGGCGGTCCAATATCGTGGGCAAGCCCATGGCGCAACTGCTGCTGGGTGATAGCTGCACGGTGACAATTGCCCATAGCCGGACCAAGGACCTGCCCGGTGTGGTGCGGCAGGCCGATATCGTCGTTGCTGCGGTCGGTCGTCCGCAGATGATAAAAGGCGACTGGATCAAGCCGGGTGCAACTGTGATTGATGTGGGCATCAACCGGATTGAAAAACCCGAAGGCGGCACCCGTCTGGTGGGCGATGTGGATTTTGACAGCTGTGCGGCGGTTGCCGGGGCCATTACACCTGTTCCCGGTGGCGTTGGCCCGATGACGATCGCCTGCCTGCTCGCCAACACGGTGACGGCCTGTTGCCGGGCGAACGGTCTGGATGAACCCGAAGGTTTGACCGCAACCGCATCCTGAGTTGTGTTACAATTGATTCAGACGGGCAAGCGACGGTTGCCTGACGTGAATAGGTTGGTTAACACACTCATAATGATGAGTTTTCTGTCAAAGGCTGTGCGGTCGTTTGGGACGGATCCGGTTTGGTCGTTTCTGTTCGGGCTGGCGATTATCGTAGCATTGATCGGTCCGTTTGGCACATTTGACGCGCTGAACCTGCCATTGCGATTTTTGTACTGGGCACCGGTGGTTTTGGGAGCAAATGTGTTTGTCCGGCTCTCCAATCGATTAGTGAACAGGTTCGCCGCAAATCCGACGCCGCTGCAATGGCAGGTCCTAACCATTGTTGTCTTTTCAATGACCTTCTCCCCTGCTGTTTGGTCCTATAGCGCGTTGTTTTCGGATCAGCTTCGCGGCTTGAACAGTCTTTTCGTCATCTCTCTAAACGTGTTTTGCGTCACGGCGGCTATCGGGTTTCTGGTGTTTTTCATGACCCGCACGTCAGCTGAAAGGGTTGAAGAGACAACGGTCCGCCCGCGTCTTTTCAACCGCCTGCCGGATGGGACCGACGCGGCGATTGTCCGGCTGACGGTGGATGATCACTATGTTCAGGTGCATATGGATGACGGACATGTGCATCGTATCCTGATGCGCTTTGCCGATGCGGTGAACGAGATGGACGATACGCTGGGGTTTTGCACACACCGGTCCCATTGGGTTGCTGCCGGTTTTGTGACGCAAAGCCTGCGCGAGAATAACCGCGAATTTCTGATGCTGGGCGACGGGGCGAAAGTGCCGGTCAGTAAGACATACCGCGAAAATGTGGCCGCGGCGGGGTTTTTGTGACCGGAACCGCGATGGCCCTTTTGCCGGTCAGGATCGCCATGGGCTGGTCGTCAAACAATTGCTGCAGGTCGGGTGTGTCGCTGGACAGCCCGCCGGTATAGGCCCCATAGGCCGGCATGATCAGCCGTGATGGATCATAAAGAAACGCGGGCCGGCTGCGCCCGGCGAGCCGGTGTTTGGGGTGGTAATGTCCTGATACCTCAGCGGTTTGTGCGGATGCGATGTGACGAAAGGTCAGCGCACCGATGCTGATCTGTGCCAGATGGCTGCCGCCAAGATCAACCGGCCCGGGATCGTGATTGCCTTCGATCCAGACCCATTCGCGTCCTGCCTGAAGCCGCGACAGCCAAAGCGCCATGTCGTCCGACAGGCTGAGTGCGGCGTCCAGATCATCGAAACTGTCGCCCAGGCAGATGACCATTTGCGGGCGGGTGGTGTCGATGTCGCTTTCAAGTTTTTCCAGTGTCGCCTGAACCTCGTAAGGTGGCAACATCACCCCGCTGCGGCGCGCGATCCTGTCGGATTTTCCCAGATGCAGGTCAGAGACGCAAAGCAGGTCATGATCCGGCAAATGCAGAGCGCCAGAGGGCAGGGCGGTGCAACGTGTGTCGCAAAAGGTAAAGCTATGGCCGTTCATGATCTGTTCTTTGCGTGATTGTGTCTGAGGGCGCAAGTCCTAAAGGTTGCTGACTCCGGCGGTGTCCATCAGATGCAGCGCGGCCTCTTCCAGCAGTCTGTCCTGGGCAGCCCCGGCGACAGGGACCTTGCCCACCTCAAGGAACAGGGGGGCAGCAAGCGGTGTGACGCGGTCGAGGATGACGTGATCAACGCGGCCCTGCGTGCGGGTCAGCATTTCCTCGATCCGGCCAAAATCGACAAGGCCGCGCATTGCCTCTTCTCGGGTGATTTGCAGCATCAGGTGATCCGGGTCGTATTTCGACAGCGTGTCATAGAGAATATCGGACGAAAACGTCGCCTGCCGCCCGGTCTTGCGGGTTTGCGGCAGGCTGCGTTCGATAAGGCCAGCGATGGTGGCCGCCCCCCGGAAGGTGCGCTTCATGACGGCATTGCCGGATAGCCATGTTTCAAATCCCGCCCGCAAATCGGGTTCGCGGAACAAGGGCGCGGGGTCGAGAACCGGATCAAGCCCCCAAATCAGGGTGGCGTAGTCGGTCGCGACAAAGCCCAGCGGGTGCAGATCCATCTCTTCCATCCGCTGGGTCAGTAGCATGCCGAGGGTTTGCATCGCATTGCGTCCGGCAAACCCGTAGGCGCAGATATGCTGCCGCCCGTCATGGGGGAAGCTTTCGACAAGGATGCGGTCGGCCTCGGGTAATTTGGACACTTCACGCTGTAGATTGAGCCATTCGGCGGTGTGGGCGGGCAGTTCGGGCCAGTTGTCCTGCCGGAACATGCGCAGGATACGTTGCGACAGTTGTGTGGAATTTGCGAATTTGGTGCCCATGAAGGTAGCGATCTTGGGTGTCTTGTCGCCGCGCCGCGTCACCTCGACCGTCATTTCCTTGAGGCCCTCGTAGCGGACCACCTGACCGCCGATCAGAAACGTATCGCCCGGCGTCAGGGTGGCGGCAAACCCTTCCTCGACCTCGCCAAGTTGTTTGAAACCCCGTTTCAGCCGGACCTTGAGCGTGTCGGTGTCTTGAATGGTGCCGATATTCATGCGGATGCGCTGGGCCGCGCGCGGGTCGCGTAACTGCCAATGGCCTTCGGCGGTCTGCAGCAGCCGTTTCCACTTGTCGTAGGCACGCAGGGCGTAGCCGCCGGTGGCGCAGAAATCGAGGCAATCATCGAATGCTGCTCGGGTCAGGGTGGCGTAGGCACCGACTCTTTTGACCTCGGCAAATAGTGCATCAGCGTGGAATGGGCCGCCGCAGGCGGCGATCAGAATATGCTGGCACAGTACATCGCGGGGGCCAGCGCCTTTGGGATCACCGTCGAGGTCGTGTGCTCTTGCGGCCTCAAGCGCTGCGACACACTCCACGACCTCGAACCGGTTAGCAGGTACCAAAATCGCCTTGGACGGAGCATTGTAGCGGTGGTTGGCCCGCCCGATCCGCTGCACCAGTCGTTTGACGTTCTTGGGCGCGCCGATCTGAATCACCAGATCCACATCGCCCCAGTCGATGCCAAGGTCGAGTGATCCCGTGCAGACGATGGCGCGCAATTCGCCTGCGACCATCGCCGCCTCGACCCGTTCGCGTTGTTCGCGGGCGAGGCTGCCGTGGTGGATGCCGATTGGCAGGTCATCGGCGTTGGCCAGCCACAGATTGTGGAAAAATATCTCGGCCTGGGCGCGGGTGTTGTGGAAGATCAGCGTGGTCTTGTGCTGGCGCACATGTTCCAGCACCGCCGGAATGGCATAGGCCGCCCCGCCGCCGGACCATGGCGGTTTTTCGTCGGTTGTCAGCATACTGATATCGGGGTCAGGGCCGGGATCGGCGTTGATGACCTCGCACGGGTCAGGGTGGCATGCCAGTTGGTGGGCGATGGCGGCCGGGTCTTCGACAGTGGCGGAGAGGCCGATGCGCCGCAGCCCCGGTGCGAGGGTTTGCAGGCGGCTGATGGCCAGCATCAACTGGTCGCCGCGTTTGCTTTCGGCGAGCGCGTGGATTTCATCGACGATGACACGTTTCAACCCCTTGAAGATGCGGGGTGCGTCCTCGTAGCTGGTCAGGAGTGCCAGCGATTCAGGGGTGGTTAGCAGGATATGCGGCGGGTCGGCCCGCTGCCGCCTTTTTTGCGTATAGGACGTGTCGCCGGTCCGATCCTCGATCCGGATCGGCAGGTTCATTTCGGCCACAGGCGTGCGCAGGTTGCGTTTGATATCCGCCGCCAGCGCCTTGAGCGGTGAAACATAGAGTGTGTGCAGCCCTTCATGCTGGCCATTGGTAAGTTCGGTCAGCGTGGGCAGGAAACCGGCGAGGGTCTTGCCGCCACCGGTGGGGGCGATCAGCAGCAGTGATGGCGCATCGGCCCGGTCCAGCATGGCCTGCTGATGCGGGTGGACATGCCATCCGCGGCGCGTGAACCAGTTTTCGAAAGCGGGGGGCAGGGCGGTCATGACACAAAGGTGCGGCTGGTCGGGGATGGGTCAAGACCCATCTTACGGGCGGGTCCGGGGTGCCAGTGTTTTCAGCATGGCCTGGGCCGCTGTCGGCAGGTCCGTCCTGTCATCGGGCGCGATGTCGAGTGCGGCGTCGATATCCTTGACCAGAATGCCGATCGTGTTGTCAGGCGCAAAACCGTCGCGTGCGAATTCGATATCATTGAACCCGGATGCCAGCCAGTTTTGCCCGGAGGCCGTGTGGATCAGGGCGAGCAGCTTGTCTTCGGCCACATCCGCCGCATCGGCCCAATCAAGCACAAGGCGTGTCATGGCTGTGTTTGATGCAGCCAACAGGTTGTTGAGCACCTTGGCCGTCATTCCTGCCCCGTAACCGCCCATGTTGTGGATCAAGGTGCCCATGGCCTGCAGGATTGGCAGAACCGCAGACGTATCGCCGCCCGTCATGAAGGTCAGCGTGCCTGCATCCGCCCGCACCTTGGCACCTGACATCGGAGCATCGATCAACGCGATGCGGGATGGAACGCGGCTGCGCAGCGCCTTGACGTAGTTTGGCGTCAGGGTGGAACAGGTGATGATGGTGTGCAGGTCCGGTGCAGCCGTGACGATCGCCTGATCGTCAAACAGCACAGCGTCCGTTTCCACCGCATCGCGAACCACGGTAATCAGGGTTGTCAGCCCGTCGCGAAATGCGTCGATATCCTGCCCGGCGCCGGGGCGCGGACGGATGTCAAAGCCGCGCGCGTCAAACCCGGCCTTTTGCAGATTGGCCAGCATTCCGGCCCCCATTCGGCCGCAGCCTGCCACACCGACGATATCCGCCATTCCTACCCCCCGAACGAAAAAGACTTCCCCGATGGTATGGGGAAGCCAGTTGCTTGGGAATGTCGAAATGGTGGTGTTAGCGCACGATCTCTTCTTCTTTGACGAACATGTTCGCCCAGGCCCGATCAATCAGTTCCGGGGACATCTGATACGGGATGCCTTCGAATTCACAGATTGAGATCATCTGGTCGATGAGGAAGATCGGCTGATAGTTCGCATAGATATTGTCGATCTCGGGGTAGCGCACGTTCAAGAGGTGAACGAGCGTGTCTTCGTCCAGTGGCATCTTGCGCTTGCGGGCGACCATGGCAAAGATTTTCAGGTAGTCTTCCTGGTCGGGGCCATCGATCTTGATTTTGTAAAAGATACGCCGCAGGGCCGCTTTATCGAAGATCGCGTTGGGGTGGAAGTTGGTCGAGAAGATGACCAGCGTGTCAAACGGTACCTCGAACTTTTCGCCCGATTGCAGGGCCAGGATATCCTTGTTTTCTTCCAGCGGAACGATCCAGCGGTTCACAAGGGTCTGCGGTGGTTCGGCCTGACGGCCAAGGTCGTCGACGATGAAGATGCCGCCGGTCGATTTCAGCTGTAACGGGGCCTGATAGGTCCGGGCGGTGGGGTTATAGACAAGGTCCAGCATGGACAGCGACAATTCACCACCGGTGATGACGGTGGGCCGCTCGCAGCGCACATAACGGGTGTCGAACCGGCCAGAGGTGCGCCGCAGGCTGTTGGGGTCGTCCACGTCATCCTCTGCCGCGCTGTGCACGATAGGGTCGTAGACGGTGATGACCTGGCCGGAATATTCGATGGCACGGGGAACGTAGATCTTATCACCCAGCGCATCGCGAATGCCGTTCGATATCGAGGATTTACCGTTACCGGGCGGGCCGTACATCAGGATCGAGCGACCGGCGCTGACAGCAGGACCGAGGTTGGACAGCAAATCCTCTGGCAGAATCAGATGGCCCATTGCGGTGGCCAGCTGATCGCGTGTGATCTGGATGTTGCGGATCGACTGGCGTGCAATCTGTTCGCGATACTTGTCGAGCGGAACCGGCATCGCGCCGTAATATTCCGACTGGCTGAGCGCGTCGAGCGCGCGGGCACGGCCCGCATCGGTCAGCTGATAGCCCATTTCATTGCCGTTATTGGCGTTCAGCGTGCCTGTCGCCTCAAGCAGTAGTTGTCCGCGGGCCAGATCCACAAGTTCTTGTGTGACCGGGATGGGTAGGCAGATAGCGCGGCTAAGCGTTGACACCATGTCCAGGTTCATCCGGAACATGGTCTTGATCAGGATGTCGCGCATCATCGCCATGGGCAGCAGCATGCCTTCGAGGCTGCGCGGCGCTGGCGGCGCTAAGACAGTCGAGTTTTGCACGTTCATATTCATCCAGCCCCTTCAAGAACAACAACCACGCATCACACCGCGTTGTGGTTAAGATTGCAGCCTATTATGGCGAAATAGTGAACAAACATGTGCCAGTAAAAGGCATTGAACTATTTCTCAGCGATATGCCGCCACCAGCAGAAGGTAGAATACCAAGGTCATGCTAAGTGGCAGGCCTTTGGGAAATCGCTTGTCTTCCCAGCTTTTCCAATGCGGGACCTGGGCCCGAATGGGCGTATGTTTGGCCAGCCGGTGCACGATCAATGACGCGATTAGGCACGCGGCGAAGACCCGCAGAATCAGGTCCAGATCGGCCACAGCCAGCATTGGTGCAGCCGCTGCGATGAATTTGGCATCACCCGCCCCCATGACCCGTGCAGCCCATAACAGGATACAGACCGCCAGCATGACAGGCAGATGCAGCCATTGCCAGAGATACATCGGCAGGCCAAAGGCGAACGGGCCCAGAATTGCATACACGATCACCAGCGCCATCACAGATTTATTGGTGATCTTCATGGAGCTCATATCGCTCCAGGATACATAGATTGCGATGGGGATGACGGCTGGCAGAAACCAGTATGCTGCGTATGCCGTCATCCGGGTTTGGTCTAGTTCGACACGTTGTTTTCAAGTGCGGCCAGCGCCCTTGTTGCTTCTTCGAAAAACCTTGGGTGGGTTTCGATCGCCTCTGACAACAGCGCCTTGCCGGTCGCCACGTCATTCTGCTTGATCGCGGTCAAGGCCATAGTGTGCAGAAGCTGTGCCCGTTCCACCTGGGTCATCTGCACAACGGGCAGTGTGTAGTCACGCTGAGCCCCGCGTGCGAGAACCATGTTGTTCTTGGCGGTGAACAAGGTCCGATCATACCGCAAGGCGTCGGCAAAAAGCCGTTCCGCCGCACTGTAATCGCCACGGGTCAGTTTTGAGAAACCCCAGTTATTGTAGACCGGGGCGGGCCGTGTCGTCAGGCCAATGGCGGTTTCGTAAAAGCTGTCGGCCTTGTCCCATTGCTGTCGGCTATCAGCGACCATTGCTTCGAGGCGGTACCGTTTGAACGTTTCATGAGTAGGGGGGACGGTATTAAGGGTTTTCGCCGCGTCGTCCCAAAGATTAGCCCGAATATAGGCGTCTGCCAAATCGACACGATCCGAGCTTTCGGCCTCTTCGTGCGCTACAACCTGTTGCCAGGCTGCGATCGCATCCTGTGGCCGTCTGGCGCGGACCAGCGATTTCGCCAGACCCCTTTGCAGGTCAATGCGGCCTGGATCATTGGCGTTGGCACCTGCGAAGTAGTTCACCGCTTCATCGGGATCCCCTACGGTCAGGAACACATCGTTGAGGTTCGTTTCGTCAACGACGTTGAGGTCCTTCAGCGCGCGTTCGACCTCAGCCTCGCCGGATTTCTCGCAAGCGGCCAGGCCAGTAACGGCGCATAGCGTCAATAGAATGGTGTGGCGCATTTTTCTGCGTCCTTTTGCTGCTCTACCTATAGTGCCGTCAGGAGTTCAAAATCGCCTCTCCCCCGACGTATCAGATTGAAGTTCTGATTTTCCTGTGCCGCATTATCACCCGGATTTTGTAAATTTGCGAGTGCTAAGCGCAAATTGTCGCGAATTTCGTCGGAATTTCCGTTATCTGCGGCAAATGCACGTCGAAAAACCTCGCTCGCTTCCGCCACATTGCCTCGTTCCATCAAGATAACGCCCAGATTATTCCACGCTGGTGGAAAGGTAGGATCTTCTTCGGTGGCGCGTCGCAGCAGTGTTTCGGCCTGACCCAGGCGCCCCAGTTTGAGATTTGCCGATCCTAATGCGGACAGCGTATCGACGTTGAGACCCTGCTGTGCTGCCGCGCGGCTATAGGCCTTTAGCGCCAATTCATATTCATTGGCGGCCATTAGCCGGTGCCCGACGATCAACCCGTCGACATCCGACTGTCCGGCTACGCCTGGCGCGAAAACCCCGTCCGAACGACCAAGGCCGCCTGAGTTGCAGGCGGCCAAAGTGATCAGGGCCAGGACTGACAAGACCCGTTTCAGGTTCATTTCTTGTTTAGCCTCCAGGCTCGACGCCGAGATTTTTTACAATGGCATAGATTGATGGTCCAATGAGAATGGCCATAAGAGGCGGCACCGTCAACATCATCGTAGCCAATGTCATTTTCGTCGGGAGCTTGTTGGCCTTTTCTTCGGCCCGCATCACGCGTTTGTCGCGCATTTCAGAGGCATACACCCGCAACGCATCCGCAATCGACGTACCGAACTGTTGCGACTGCACTAGCACGGTGACAAAGCTTGAGATGTCGGGTGATCCGGCGCGCTCCGCCATATCTTTGAGAACGCTGGTCTTGTCTTTACCGGCTTTCATTTCCTGACTTACGGTCTGGTATTCTTCCGACAGTTCTGGAAACCCTGACTTCAGTTCGCGGGCCACGCGCAAAATGGATTGGTCAAGTGACTGTCCAGCCTCGACGCAGACTAGCATCATATCCAAGCTGTCGGGAAAGCCATCCGCAATGGCTCCCTTGCGGATTTCCTGCCGACGAGTGACCCAGTACTTGGGGAGCATGTAACCCGCGCCACCTGGGATTAGGATCATGAAGGCAAGTGTTTGTGCGTCGACGTCGCCGATTGTGCTGCTCCAGATCGCATAAACGCCACCAATCAGCAGGCCAAAGATACCCAGAGCAAACTGGAGAAAGTGGAAAATACGAACAGCGTTCTTGCTGCGGTAGCCGGCCTGCATCAGCTTGAGCTTTACGGCGGAATACTCTTCCGCATTCTGAGGCTCCAAGAAATTTGAATACTTCTCAAGTTTGTCCTTGCTGCTGGCCGCGCGCAGTTTTTCGCCCTTTTCGGCGGATTTTTTGTCTTGACGTGTACTGGCCTTAAGCCGGTCAAGCGGATCCTCTTCCTTCTTCAGTAGCACAGGCAGCGTGATCAGGATCAGAAAGACCCCAAGTAGACCAACAACCATCAGCGGACCGAAGGGGCCTAGGTATTCAACAATCAGGTTTTGGACAGCTTCCATCGTATCGACCTCAGACTTTGATATTCACAAGCGCGCGCATGACGATCAGGTTCAGCACAAGGAATGCTGCTACCACCAGACAGGCGGGAATGAAGTAGGCGCTTTCCATGACCTCGTCAAAATAATCCGGTCTCACCAGATTGATGCCGATTAACGCAAGGATTGGGAAAGCGGACAACAGTTTGCCGGACCACTTTGCTTCGGCGGTGATAGCGTTTACGCGCCGAAATAGCCGGAATCGCGCGCGGATCACCTTGGCCAGACCGTCGAGAATTTCGGCGAGGTTGCCGCCTGACGTTTGCTGAATGGTTACGGCCACTGCCAAGAAACGCATATCTTGAATGTCGAGCCGTTCGGCCATTGCTTTGAGCGTTTCACCCATATCGCGACCATAAGCAGCTTCGTCTGAGATCATGCCCATTTCAGTACCCAGTGGGTCGGGCACCTCGCGGGCAACAATCGCAACTGCCGACGAAAAGGGGTGACCGACGCGCAAGGATCGCACCATCAGTTCCACTGCTTCTGGCAGCTGTTCACCGATCATGTTCATTCGTTTATTGGCTTTGTTACTGACCCAAGTATAGACGCCACCGACGCCCATGGACACAGCCACAAGAACGCGCACCGCCACCCCGACCTGGGTCATTACAGACAGCAGAACAAAGGCTGCACCGCTGACCAAAATCATCACGAGGATCAGTTGTGTCGGCGTGAACGCTATGTTCGCCTTCTGCGCCTTGTTCGCAAGCATTGAATAGATCGGAATGCTTTGTGATTTCATATGCTGCGTCATTTCCTTACGCAGCTGGTCGAGTACCTGTTCGCGGTTTCCGCCTTTGTCCAGCATTTCAAGGCGACGGTTTACCTTGCCGTCCATGCTGATCGATTTGCCAAAGATGACGAGGTAGGCACCTTGCACCAGTGCAAGGACAGCAACAAAGATGATGACATAGATAAGCGGTTCAGTCGAAATCATATCGCTTACTCCGCGACCATTGGTTCAAAGATGGCTGGCGGCAGGTCGAAGCCCCACAGCTTGAAGCGTTCCGAGAAGTGGCTGCGCACGCCTGTGGCCGTGAAATGGCCGATGATCTTGTTGTCGGGCGTCAGACCCACACGCTGATAGCGGAAAATCTCTTGCATGGAGATCACGTCGCCTTCCATACCGGTGATTTCCGTGATTGAGGTCATGCGTCGCGAACCATCCTGCAGACGCGAGGCCTGCACGATCAGGTTCACAGCGGATGAAATCTGGCTGCGCATCGCCTTGATCGGCATTTCGATCCCAGCCATCGCGATCATGTTTTCAAGACGCGACACACCGTCGCGTGCGCTGTTGGCGTGGATCGTCGTCATCGATCCGTCGTGGCCGGTGTTCATGGCCTGCAACATATCGATGACTTCCTCGCCCCGCGTTTCCCCCACGATAATGCGGTCAGGGCGCATCCGCAGGGCGTTTTTCAGACAGTCGCGCTGGGATACCCCACCTTTGCCTTCGACGTTCGGCGGGCGGCTTTCCATCCGGCCAACATGGGTCTGCTGCAGTTGAAGTTCCGCCGTATCCTCGATCGTCAGGATGCGTTCGGCGTCGTCGATAAAGCCTGATAGGGCGTTCAGTGTGGTTGTCTTACCAGAGCCTGTACCACCGGACACGATGACATTCAGCCGGGTAGAAACGGCGGCCTGAAGATAGGCGGCCATTTCTTCGGTGAAAGCACCGAATTTGACAAGCTCTTCGATACCGAGCTTGTCCTTTTTAAATTTACGAATGGAAACCAGGCTGCCGTCGACGGCAATCGGCGGTACCATTGCGTTGAAACGGGACCCATCTGCAAGACGGGCGTCAACATAAGGGTTACTTTCATCGACACGCCGACCAACGGCCGACACGATCTTGTCGATGATCCGCAGCAGGTGCTTTTCGTCCTTGAAGGCAATGTCGGTCAGTTCAAGTTTACCGTTGCGTTCCACGAAAATCTGCTGTGGTCCGTTGACCAGAATGTCGTTCACGCTGTCATCTTTCAGCAGCGTTTCCAGTGGACCAAGACCGGTGACTTCAAAGAACAGATCCTGGCTGAGGGTCTGACGTTCGTCGCGGTTCAGAACGATCCCCATGTCTTCCAGGGTTTCGTTTGCAATCGCGTTGATTTCGGTGCGCAGTTCCTGTTCGGACGCGGTATCAAGAGCAGCAAGGTTCAGGTTATCAAGCAGGGACTTGTGCAGTTCCAGCTTGATTTCCTGCAGTCGTTCCTTGCGCCGCTTTTCCTTGTCCATCGGGCCAGCTTCTGCGGGCCGCTTGGGCATGGTTTTCATCAGGGACTGGCGCGGCTCCTCGGATGGGGCCACGACGATTGGCGATACCTTCCCTTTGGGCGCTGGGGTCGCCGCCTTGGCTGGCGCGTCCTTGGGACCATTCGGTTTTTTGTACTTCGAAAACATGGATTTGCCTCTTAAGCTCGGGCTTCGACTGCGTCAGCCTGGTTGACCTCATGCACAGACTTCGCAAGTTTCAGGATTTCCTTACGCAGCGGATTCTTCGGGATGCCTTCGGCCATCGGTGCGCCGTGGTCTGCCGCTTGTGCAACAGGCTTACCACCGTCAGGCAGCAAAACCTCGACCGATATTCCAAGGCTTTCGGAAAGTCGTTTCACGCGGCTTTTACCGTTCAGGTCGGTGAAGCCGGGCGCACGGTTCAACACAAAGCGCAACTTTTCAAAAGGCAGATCCTCTGACTGCAGGGCCCGCTTGATCCGCAGCGTATTCTGGGCCGACCGCATATCAAGTTCGATCATGGCGAAATAGACGTGTGCCAGTTCCAGAACGGTCTGCGACCATTCGACCATCGTGGACGGCATATCGATGATGACATAGTCAAAATTCACGCGCGCCATCTCAATCACGCGCTGGATGTCTTCGGGCGTAATCATGTCCAACGGGATCATATCCGTGGGCGAGGTCAGCACATGTAGTTTTTCGCCGTAGGTCAAAAGCGCCTGCATGAACACTTCGCTGTCCATGGATTCGGTGTCGGTCAGCATCTCGAGCACGGATTCGCGGCGCGGCAGGTCCAGATATGTCGATGCGGTGCCGAACTGGAAATCGAGATCGATCAGGCAAACCTTGGGTGGATCATCCTTTTCGATATTGGCCAGTTCCCATGCCATGTTGACGGCCAACATGGTTGCACCGGTGCCGCCCGCCAAACCGTGGATGGGTATCACAACGCCGGACCGATCACCTGTTGCCTTGAATTTGGATTCGCCGCTGGGCGTTTCAACCGGATCTTCTGCGGTCAGGACGCGTTCGATAGCGCGGGCAAGCTCATTCTCGGGCAGGGGGTAGGGGACAAACTCATCACCGCCTTCGCGCAGCAACTGATGCAGCGCGGTCGGGCTAACATCCTCTGCGATTAGGATAACTTTGACCTTGGCGGCCTTGGCGGCAGCGATAACGCCGGAAATCGTCGGCAGACTGTCTTCGTCCTCCGAATCCATTGCGATGGTCACAAACTGAAGCGAACGTGCCTCTGGCTGGCTCAGAAAGGATGCAGCATCTTCAAAGCTGAGATCACCCCATGAATCGCCCAGCGCCGCTTCCATATCCTCGATCAGGAGGTCGAAAATCTGTACATCACGGCTGATTGTGCAAGCAACGATAGGGGGTTGGTCGTGCTGAACGGCCGGGCTCGTGCTCATTGTCTCGCGTCCTCATCATATTCATCGTCGAAACCTATTTCATTTGGTTGCGTGCAGCCAGATGCAGGGTTTCGAGTCGGCCCGAAAACGGGCCCGTGGATCCATAATGATGAGTATTGGTTACAATCGTGTCGAGATTTGGACAAAAAGATCGTAATTGTGCGGTATATTGCGACGATCTTGAAGAAATCGAAGGAGTGTTTACGCCGGGCGATGCCCGGCGTAACAGTTTTTCAGCGGTTATCCGCCTGTACTGATCCGTGTGGTCGTACGGCCAGAAGGCTGTACAGCCGCGGCAACATACTCGCGGAAGATCACCTGGGCGTACTTGCCATTCAGGATCAGCGGATTGCTTTCTACAAACCCTGATACCTCTGTCACGGTGCGCCGGTTACGCCGCTCGCGGTTCGGGGTTTCAACCACTGGCCGCGTCTCACCAAACGATGCGACAGCTTCAAGGCGGCTGCGATCAATACCCTGTGCGACAAGGAACGACACCACAGTTTGTGCCCGGCGCAGACCCAGACGACGGTTGTATGCATTGCTGCCCACAAGGTCCGTATGGCCGTAAACCCGGAAGCGAACCTCTGGGAATTGACGGATCCAATCGGCTTGACGCATCAGGGTCGCCCGCGCATCCGCATCCAGTGTGGTCGAGTTGAAGGCAAAGTTCACGGTGGAATTCACGTCTGCCGCAAAACGACGCGCCAGATTGATTGTGAAATCCTGCTGTTGCCCGGTTTGCGCCAACATGTTGTTCATGGTGGCGTTGCCGAACGTGCCGGAGTCGACACGTGAACCTGCTTCGACATCAAGATCATCAAAGGCTGGATCTTCCGCCGCGCATCCTGCAAGGAGTGCGGCGGCCATTGCTGTCATCATTAGTTGTTTCATTGACCCGTACTCCAATCATTCATCCAGGACATAGCCATAGGACCCGCTAAAGTCCTGGCGTGCCACTTCGCCTGCACCGCCACTAGATGGCGCGTTCGATGCCGCAACCCGTCCAAACAGGAACAAGTCCTTTTCAGTTGGCGGACGCACGCGATCCGTCGGCAATGCAAGAGCCGTACCCCGCGTTGGCGTGACCAGATGCGGTGTTACAATGATCACCAACTCTGTCTGGCTGCGCTGATAGTCAGCGCTGCGGAACAGGGCACCGAGAACAGGCACATCGCCGATCCACGGTACTTGGCCGCTGAGATCGGTAAAGTTGTCTTGCAGCAGACCCGCAATGGCAAAGCTTTCACCATCTCGCATCTCAACAGTTGTTGATGTTTCTCTACGGGTGAACGCAGCGATTTCGAAACCACCCGCAGTGAAGCTGTTCGCCGGATCAATGGCCGATACTGCAGCAAGCATCTCGATGTTGATAATGTCATCATCAACGACTGTCGGCACAAATTCAAGCTCGACACCGAAGGGCTTGAATTCGACGGTGATTGTGTCTTCGTCCTCAGCGATGGGAACTGGATACTCGCCACCTGCAAGGAACGTTGCAGCCTGACCACTGAGTGCTGTCAGGTTCGGCTCTGCCAAGGTGCGGACAACACCACGAGATTCAAGTGCCTCAAGGAGGATGCCCACTTCGATTCCGCCGGCGTCAAAGCCGAATAGGAAGGCTCCGTTGCTGTCAGCACCGGATGTCAGTGCGATTCCCGCGTTTTCAACGCCGCGGCCCGAAACGTCTGGTATTGTGGTTACACCGCCACCATTGGTCCCGCCAAGTACATTGAGAGCGTTGGATCTGCCGCCCAATGATATGGAGGATGACAGCGCCTTGCTGACAGTCCGCTGCATCTCTGCAAACCGCACTTTCAGCATGACTTGCTGTGTGCCACCCACATTCATGAGGTTGGACACACGTTCTGGTGCGTAGCGTTCGGCCAGTTCCAATGCGCGGTCAAGCCGTGCAATCGAGCTGACAGTACCTGACAGGACGATCCCGTCATTGGCTGTACGCACTTCGATGTTTTCGTTTGGCAGAATCTGCGTCAGACGCTCTTTGAACTCTGCCATGTCGGGGGTTACGTGAACCTCGACATTTGTGATGAGACGACCATCAGTACCCAGAAGGGTCAGTGTGGTGCGCCCCGGTTCCTTACCCAACACATAGATCGTGCGATCGGATAGGGACGAGATGTCTGCAATGCCGGGGTTGGCGATTGAAAGTTCCGTGAATGGAACATCGCTTTCCACGACGACGGCCCGATTCATCGGGACGTTGAGTGCACTGGACGCCGCGCCGCGCAAGACGCGCAACGTTTCGGCCGGTGCCATTGTCGGTGCTGCCGCGGTAAGCGACAACGCCAAGCCGGCTACTGCGGCTTTGATAAATCTGTCATACTTCATAAGTGACCTGCCTCTCCGATCACGCCTCGTTATACGGGTCTTAGATGCCCATGATGTTGGGAACCATGGGACAGATGCGCATTTATTGCAATAATCAATACGTTGGCGGGTGAACCGAATGTGGATAAATCGCAACACTTCGCTCGATAAAAAAATGGGCACCCGAAAATTCAGGTACCCAAAGCCGTCGGTTTTACTGTCGCCGTCCGGTTAATTGCAGGCGACTTCTTCCTGAATACGCTCTGTTCCGACACGCTTGGTGATGAAGCACCGCTCGGCCTCCTGAACCTCTGGTTCTGGTTCCGGGGCCGCTTCGACAACTGGTGCTTCAATGCCCAGTACTGTTTCAATGTCGGTCTGGATGTCGCCGATTGGGGTTTGGTCACCAGTACCGACAGGTGTCAGTGACAGTCGGCCAGCCTCCTGTGCGGCGGACAGCGCAGCAAAATCTTCTGGTGTGACCTGGATTACGACACCACGACCACGGCTGTTACCATCTGCATCAGGTTCGTCGACGGCGATGATTTCAAGACCTGACAAAATGATGCTTGTGGTGCTCGTTCCGTCACGTAGTGTACCGCTCCAATAGATATCTATGCGATCAGTAGGGCGAAGCTCCTCGGCGAAGGCTTCGGTGATTCTGTCAGGCAGGGGAAAGGCTCGCATGCCGGGCTCGAGAAGCGCCGTGATGCCGCGCGGCGCGCCTGGTTCGGTCACTTTTGCCGCGAGAATTGGTTCATTGACTTCCATAGGGCGCGTCACGACCCGCGGAGTATTGGCGCCGAGCGGAAATAGTTCTTCCTCTGTCTTAAAGACGCCTTCCGGAAGAAACTCTTCGGCGTATTTGATAAGTCTTACGTCGTCGGGGGTGATCAACTCACCATAGGTCATTGCCCGTGCCGGTGCGTAGATATCCACTGTAACGATGGCTGAGGCTGCCCTCTGCCGCTCTTGCTGCAGAACCGCTTCTTGCGTTTCAAAGTAACCCTTGACCATATATACTGCAAAGCCGGCAAGCCCCATGCCGACCAAAAGAACCAATCCAAAAACTAGCCGCATCTCTCAACCCTTGCTTATTTGCCTGTCAGCCCGGACGTCATGTTGAGTAGGTCACAGGTTTGCGACCAACTTGCTGTCCATATAGAACATCTGCTCAATGCTCCAGCCTAGGGCAGTATCATGGACCTGCTGCTATTCAAACAAAATACTGATTAAAGCCGTATGACACAGCGTCAATTAGACGCGGCCGTCTTTTAAGAAATGTAATGGTGCGCCTGACCTAAACGACGTAGTCGTTGATGCGGCGCCAATTATCTCAAATGTGCGGTTCCTAGTGGTCTTTCGGCCAAAGACTGCCCTTCCTTCGCGGCAAGTTCCGTAGCGCCGTTTGAGATGGACGAACCAACGGCCAAGCCCAAGACCACAATTGCTGCAGTGAGAACGACAAAGTCAACGGTGACTGCGCCGTCTTCCTCTTCGCGAAATTTATTCAAGAGTGTGATCATGCGTCTTTTCCTTTGGTCGTAGTGGCGTCGCGAAAATTCTGCTTGCCTTCGCAAAGCATATACAACAATGCTTAACGACTTGATAAAGAACGCCTGTAACAGTCTGTTTCTAAAAAAGAAATTATGTTCAGGCACAAAAAAACCGCGCCGCTTACGGGGCGCGGTTTTTTCATCTCATACCGACTTATTCGCCAGCAGGGATTGTTGTTTCAACCAGGTTCTTTTCGATTTTGCCTGCCAGAGTTTCAGCACCGTTTGACAGAGCCACGCCGATGGCCAGGCCCAGAACAACGATCGCAGCTGTCAGAACAACGAAGTCAACAGTTACGGCGCCGTCTTCGTCGTTGCGGAATGTTTTCAGAAAGTTAAGCATTGTGGTCCCTCCTCAGGGTATCGCTAGGGTTCATGTTTACCTCGCCGGGTCTCGCTTGCCGTTTCGTCTTTGGCTCGCTCCCCGTCTTGGATGAATACATATAGACAGCGGAATGGGGCGGGAGTTTGACGCGTTTGGCGCATTTTTTGACGGCATTCGGATTTTTCCGCAAAAATAGATAATGCATTGATTTTAATGGAGAATTTTTTTCAAGAAATTTTTACTCACCTTGCGCCACGTTGCGAAAAAGTCTGCAATCGGGCCAAAAATTCACAATTGTCGCCGGGTGAGTGGCTTTTGAGCGGATTTGTGCCATTGTTGATTCAACAAAAATGACGAGCGGTACAAAGATGACTCCTAAAATCATGGCCTTGGCCCTTATGGCCACGGTTTCGACTGTCGGTGTGGCCCAGGCTGAGGTCGAGCGGTTGCAGCCGGACTTCAGTTTCAAGCGTGTAGGTGTGCCGACAGGCGCCAGCCAGAGTCGCATTACTGTCCAGATAGATCCCAATGCACCACGTCTCGGCCCGGTTTATGCCGATCCGCCGGAAGAGGAAGTTTTGCCGATTGCCGGTGGTGCGGTCGCGCCGCGGGCGTCTGGCATGGAATGGTTCTGGTCCAATGTCTCGCCAGCTTTGGTAGGGGCGAGCCCCGGTCGGGTGACGACTGCCCTGCAACAGATCAATAATCCCCCGGTTGGCAAGGGCGTTTCCGCGCCACGGCTGCAAAGCCTGCAGGACATTGCATCGGTTCACGGGCGGGACATCCTGCGTGAAACGGTGGGCACTAATGTATCGCCCGCTCTGGTGCTTGCCGTGATCGCTGTTGAAAGTGCCGGACGTGTTGACGTGACAAGTCACGCCGGTGCGGAAGGGCTCATGCAGCTGATGCCGGATACCGCCACCCGATTTGGTGTCACAGACAGTATGGATGCCGCCCAGAACATCAAAGGTGGCGTTGCTTATCTGGCCTGGCTGCTGGATCACTTTGAAAATGACCCGCTGATGGCATTGGCCGGCTATAATTCAGGTGAGGGGAATGTGCGTAAACATAACGGCGTGCCGCCCTTTGCCGAAACGCGTGCCTATGTGCCCAAGGTGCTGGCTGCTTGGCAGGTGGCCAAGGGCCTGTGTCAGACCCCACCACAACTGATCACGGATGCTTGCGTCTTTAATGTGAACGGGATTTAAAGCGAAATCCCAAAAATCTGGATCAGATTTTTGATTTCAAGACAGACGCAACAGTTGCTCCTGTCTTGTCGCCGAGAAAATCTGCGCTGCAGATTTTACGGACGACGCTCTAGACCGAGAAGAGATCGGCCCATTCGGGATGTTTGCGCCGCTGCGCGTTTACAAACGGGCAAAGCGGTATGATGCGAAATCCTTTCTCGCGGGCGTCTGCCAACAGATGCTCCAAAAGAACCAAACCAACGCCCTGACCTTCAAAACCGGTCGCCACGTCTGTATGATCGGCGATCACCGTCTGTGGCGACATAATCGAGTAGGTCAGCTCACTCTCACCTTCAGAGTGTATTATATAGTAGCGGCCCTTGCTGCCGCTCGCTGTGTGTCTGACATCAAATTCAGACAATGGTCGCTTCCGTAGCCGCAATCATCTCTTCCCGGGTCACGCCGGGGGCAAGTTCCTGAATATGCAGCCCCTTGTGGGTCACGTCGAGCACGCCGAGATTGGTAATGATGCGATCAACCACCCCCTTACCAGTCAGCGGTAGGGTGCATTCGCGCAGGATCTTCGATTCGCCATGCTTGTTGGTGTGGTCCATCACAACCACGACGCGACCAACACCAGCCACCAGATCCATCGCACCACCCATGCCCTTGACCAGCTTGCCCGGGATCATCCAGTTGGCAAGATCACCGTTCTCAGCCACTTCCATGGCGCCGAGGATCGCCATGGCAATTTTGCCACCGCGGATCATGCCGAAGCTTTGCGCACTGTCGAAATAGGCGGTTTGGGGCAATTCCGTGATCGTCTGCTTGCCCGCATTGATCAGATCGGCATCCTCGGTACCTTCGACAGGGAAGGGGCCCATGCCCAACATCCCGTTCTCGGATTGCAAGGTCACCTCGATCCCATCCGGAATGTAGTTCGACACCAGCGTCGGTATCCCGATCCCGAGATTCACATACCAGCCGTCCTGCAGTTCCTTTGCGGCCCGTGCGGCCATCTGATTGCGATCCCAAGGCATGTATCAGCTCTCCGTTGAGGTTTTGAGCGCGGTTTTGATCTCAACCAGGCTGGCTTCGATCTCACCCAGTTTATGTTCCATCATCAGGCTATGTGCGGCCTGAATGGTCAGATGCTGCAATTCGGCTTCGCTACCGCCGAAATTCGCATGGACCTGTTCGCGGGCCTTGTTCAGCCAGAACTGATAATCGCGCTGAACGTTGCGCAACCGTTGCGAATAGGCCTGATCATCTTCTGTCGTCACCATCAGGGTTCCTCATGCGGCCGGGCGCGTCGTACGCTGTTCGATCCGTTTCTCGTGCTCGCCCTGAATGATCCGATGCACGTAGATGCCCGGCAGATGGATACTGTCGGGGTCAAGACTGCCGACCGGCACGATCTCTTCCACTTCGGCGACGCAGACCTTGCCGCACATGGCCGCGGGCGGGTTGAAGTTGCGCGCCGTCTTGCGGAAAATCAGATTTCCGGTCGGGTCAGCCTTCCAGGCTTTTACAATGGACAGATCGGCAAAAATGCCTTCTTCCATGATATAGGTTTCGCCGTTGAAGTCTTTGTGTTCCTTGCCCTCGGCAATCACCGTGCCAACGCCGGTTTTGGTATAGAAACCGGGAATACCGCAGCCACCGGCGCGCATGCGCTCGGCCAGCGTGCCTTGCGGGTTGAACTCCAACTCCAACTCGCCGCTCAGATACTGGCGCATGAACTCGGCATTCTCGCCCACGTAAGAGCTGATCATCTTCTTGACCTGCCGGGTCTGCAGCAGGATGCCTATGCCGAAATCATCGACGCCGGCGTTATTCGAGGCAAAGGTCAGGTCCTTGGTGCCTGCTTCCTTGATCGCCTGCAAAAGCAATTCGGGGATGCCACACAGGCCAAAGCCACCCGCCGCAATGAACATGCCGTCCTTCAGCAATCCGTCCAGCGCTTCTGCGGCCGATCCATAGACTTTCTTCATGAATGGAATCCCCCGATTGTCGTTGGCGCCGAACTTGGCGGTGCCGGGGCGTAAAGTCAATTCGGATGCTGCGGTGCGGCGGGCTCAGCCAGACTGCGCGTTGAATGCGGCCGCCATGTCGTTCAGCCCGTTTTCCATGAAAGGCTGGAAATCCTCCTTCAGAAAGGTCCTGATCGGGCCGCTGAGCAATCCTGCTCTTGGCAATATGCTGTAGCTCCAACTCATCCGCGTCTGCCCGTTACCGACATCCTCATACCAGATATCGCCGCGAATATGATCAATGGCGCGTCCGGACAAACTGGTCAGGTTCCAGATTTGATAACTGAAGATATCACGGTTCGATTCCAGCATCCGCTCGGCGGTGTATCCCCCGTCGGCCAGAGAGACCCGACGGACGGCACCTGCCTTGCCCCATGTCCCCGACAGTACATCGACGTCCGTGATGGCCGGGATGCGCTCGGACGGTTTCAGAAATGATGTCAGGCCCGGATCTGCCATGAACGCCAGCACCTCATCCCGGCTACCATTGAAGATGACACTTTCGGTGTTTGTCAGATAATCACCATCATCTGCCAAAGGCGGCGGGTTGGTGCCATCCGGCGGACCCATAGGCCGCAACTGGTAGCCAACAAATCCAACAATGAGGATCAGAACGATGCCGAGGATTTTCAGAGCGCGCATGGTAAACTCCATTTATTACGATATTCGTAATAAATAATCAGATCGCTTGAGCTTTCAAGCCTTCACTGGCAAGGCTGGCAACATGAACGATCAACCGGCGGAACTTCTGGGTTATGTGCGCAGCCTGTTGCGGGCCTTTCTGGTCAGCGAACAGCTGCACCAACGGCACCCGGACGATCTGCGTTACAATCCGCATGATTTTCAAACGCTCGCTTTTCTGCATGAACACCCCGGTGCGCGCGCCAGTGATCTTGGTGAAGTGCTGGGCGTGGTGCCCACGACCACCAGCAGCGTCATAGATCGGCTGGTCCGGCGGGGTTTTGTCAGGAAATCGCGCAATAAGACGGACGGACGTGCGCTCGCCCTGTCACTCACGAGCGAAGGCCAAAGCGCGGCGGCGCGCCTTCAGGAGGTCGACCGGCGCAACATGACTATGATGCTTGATGCGCTGGATGCGGGCGAACGCGAGGATATCCTGCGTCTGCTCGGCAAAATCACCGATCACATCAAAGCTCAGGAAGGCGGCTGACTACTTCTTTGCCGCGGCTTTCTTTTTCGGGGCTGCCTTTTTCTTTGCACTCGGCTTTTTCTTGCCCGCCTTTGCCGCACGTTCATCGATCAGATCGACCGCCTGCGCCATGGTCAGGTCAGCCGGTTCAATCGTGTCGGGGATCGTCGCGTTGATCTTTTCCCACTTCACATAAGGCCCGTACTTACCGTCAAAGATATTGACCGGGCCGCCAGCCTCGGGATGTTCGCCCAACTCGCGGATCGGCGTGGCGGCCTTGCCCCGACCACCGCGCGATGCGACCTTTTCAGCCAAAAGTTGAACAGCGCGGTTCATACCCACGGTCCAGACATCCTCGATCGTTTCAAGATTGGCGTTGGTGCCACCTTTGAAAGACGTGCTTTCGGCATGCTTCAGATAAGGGCCATAGCGCCCCAGATTGGCCCAGACATTCACCCCGTCTTCCGGATGGGTGCCGATCAGGCGTGGCAGTTCCAGCAGTTTGAGCGCCTGTGCCAGATCCACCTCTTCAGGGGACCAGCCTTCGGGGACACCGGTGCGGGGTGGTTTCTTGTTATCTTCGGTCACGGCGCCGCGCTGCACATATGGACCGAACCGGCCCTTGAACACGCGAATTTCATCGCCCTGATCGGTGCCTAACAGTTTGCCTTCTGGCGGAATGGCAGAGGCTTCGGCCTCGGGATCTGGTGGACCGAACGGGCGGGTATAGCGGCATTCGGGATAGTTCGAGCAGCCGATGAACGCCCCGCCGGACCGGGCGGTACGCATCGACAACCGGCCAGCGCCGCAATTAGGACAAAGACGCGGATCGCCACCATCCTCGGTGGGGGGAAACAGATGCGGCTCCAGCACCTCGTTGATCTTTTCCAGCACCTCGGTGATCCGCAATTCCGCCGTTTCGGCGATGGCGGCGGAAAAATCGCGCCAGAACTGGCCCAGCACCTTTTTGTAATCAGCATCACCTGCGCTGACTTCATCCAGCTGGTTTTCCAGATCAGCGGTAAAATCGTATCCCACATATTTGCGGAAATAGTTTTCGAGGAACGCGGTCACCAGACGCCCCTTGTCCTGCGGGATCAGGCGGTTCTTGTCCTTTTCCACATAGCCGCGATCCTGAATAGTGGTCACGATCGAGGCATAGGTGGACGGGCGCCCGATCCCCAGCTCTTCCATCCGTTTGACCAGTGTCGCTTCGGTGTAGCGTGGCGGAGGTTGGGTGAAATGCTGTTCGGGTGTGACGGATTTCTTGTCCGTCGGCTCACCCTCGGCAATCTGGGGCAAGCGTTTGTCATCGTCATCGACGACGCTGTCATCCTTGCCTTCTTCGTAAACCGCGATGAACCCGTCAAACAACATGACTTGCCCATTGGCGCGCAGAATAACCTGCCCATCGGCACTGGCGATATCAACGACGGTGCGCTCCAGCCGGGCGGCGGCCATCTGGCTTGCCATGGTGCGTTTGTAGATCAGGTCATAGAGTTTACGCTGATCTGCGTCGGCGATCTTGGCGTCGGCCGTATCGACCATCATGTCGGTCGGGCGGATACATTCGTGGGCTTCCTGGGCGTTCTTGGCTTTGTTTTTATACATCCGCGGCTGATCCGGCAGGTATTTGTCGCCGAACTTCGCCTTGATCGCGTCGCGGGCGCTTGTCACCGCTTCGGGGGCCATGTCGATCCCGTCGGTCCGCATGTAGGTGATCAGGCCTGCCTCGTACAGGCGCTGTGCCACGCTCATCGTCTGCCGCGCGCCCATGCCGAATTTGCGGCTGGCCTCCTGCTGCAACGTGGACGTCATAAAGGGGGGTGACGGGTTGCGCGTTGCTGGTTTCGCCTCAACCGATTTGACGACCAGATCGCGGGAGTTGATGGCTTGCACAGCCATTTCGGCCTGCGTTTCGTTGCCCAGATCGAATTTGTCCAGCTTCTTGCCGGCCAGTGTCGTCAGCCGTGCTTCGAATGTCTGGCCACGCGGAGTTTGCAGCAGTGCCTTGACGGTCCAGTATTCCTGGGCGCGGAATGCCTCGATCTCCATCTCGCGTTCGACGATCAGGCGCAGGCAGACCGATTGCACGCGCCCCGCCGATTTCGCGCCAGGCAGCTTGCGCCACAGGACCGGCGACAGGTTGAAGCCCACCAGATAATCCAGTGCGCGGCGGGCCAGATACGCCTCCACCAGCGGGGCGTCGACCTGGCGGGGATGCTTCATCGCTTCGGTCACGGCGGATTTGGTGATGGCGTTGAAAACGACCCGGCTGACGGGGGTGTCTTTCTTGATCGCCTTCTTGGCGGTCAGCGCCTCGGTCAGGTGCCAGCTGATCGCCTCGCCCTCGCGGTCGGGGTCGGTGGCGAGGATCAGCGCATTGTCCTCTTTCAGCGCGTCAACGATGGCCTTGATGTGCTTTCTGCTGTCGCTGGCGATTTCCCATTTCATGTCGAAATCTTCGTCCGGCAGAACAGACCCGTCCTTGGGCGGCAGATCGCGCACATGCCCGTAAGAGGCCAGAACGATATAATCCTTACCCAGATACCCGTTTATTTTCTTGGCCTTGGCGGGGGATTCGACAACGACAACCGGCATGAGAATCCTTCTCCAAAAACGCGTGCTCTTAGGTCGCGCAAGATGTGGGGTAGCTCAAGGGAATGTCAATGCAGCGCAAAACCTGTGGACTTCACGTCACACAACCCGCGATAGAAGACCACCGGCCTGACGGGCGATTTTGCCCTCAAGCTCCAGATCGACCAATGCAGGGGCCATTATCGTGGCAGGGACGGCAATGTCGCGTAGCAACTGATCCTCTGCCACCGGCGCGGGGCCAAGCCGCGACAGGATTTCGTCATGCAAGGCCGCAGTGGCACGCAGCGGGCGCGCATCCGGTTCTGCTGGAATCAACGGCAATTCCGGTTCCGGCATGGCCACAGGCGCCAGCGCGTCGATAACATCAGCTGCGTTACGCACCAATGTTGCCCCGTCGCGGATCAGCATGTTGCAGCCTGACGCCCGCGCATCAAACGGATGTCCGGGTACAGCAAGTACCTCGCGCGCCTGATCCAGCGCGTTACGGGCGGTGATCAGGCTGCCGGATTTGGCTGCCGCTTCAACCACGACAACAGCTTGCGACAGGCCCGAGATGATCCGATTGCGGGCCGGGAAATGCCGGGCCTGCGGCTGCAGCCCCATCGGCATCTCGGACAGCCGCAGCCCGTTTTTTCCGATATCATGCGTCAGCTGCGCGTTTTCCGCCGGATAGATCACGTCAGCACCACCCGCCTGAACGGCGATTGTCCCACCGGCCAATGAGCCATGATGGGCGGCGGTGTCGATGCCGCGGGCAAGGCCGGAGACGACGACGAAACCTTCCTTTGTCAGTTCCTCGGCCAATCGTTTGGCCATCCGGGTTCCAAGCGATGACGCGTTGCGCGCGCCCACCAGCGCAATCATGGGCCGGTGGAGCAGGGCGATGTTCCCGATCGCCCACAAGAGCGGTGGCGCATCGGGGATATCCGAGAGCGCCCTCGGATAATGTGCGTCGCCTTCGACGATCAATTGCGCACCCGCGGCGCGCGCGGCTTTCATTTCGGCCTGCACTACGCCCGGGGGGCACACCTGATAGTCCTGCACACCAGCTGATTTCGCGATTTCTGGAAGTATTTTCAATGCGTTCGCCGCGCTGCCGTGTTCTGCCAGCAGCCGACGGTATGTTGCTACGCCAACCCGACGTGAGCGCAATAGGCGGAGCCGGTTGACCGTATCCTCTTCCGTGGTGGGTAGGAGTGGGGGGTGAGTGGAAGAAGTGTGTGTTCCGGTCATCCCGTAAGCTCCGCCGTATTGCCTGATCAGGATTAGGTTGTCGGGGTTAATGAGGTGTGAACGCATTACAGCAGATTTGCCGAAAGCTGTTCGGAACGCGCTTAACAGACTGTTTTTGCGACAGAACTGCGATACAGACGGCTCGTATGTCCCTGACGTACCGCGTCCATGCACCTGCCATACTGGCCCCCCATAAATAGCGGGGCTGGGGCAGCAATAATTGGATCAACGCGAATCGAAAACGATCCACTCGCCTTTTCGACCATCAGGCCGCAGCTATGATTCCTGCGAGACGGATCGCTCGTGGCTGGCACCTGACAGAGTAAACCGTTTGCACACAGCTCCTTCCATCCTGCGGTAGGTGCGAAAACCCATCGCCTCGTAATAGGCGAGGCCTTGAGCGTTATCGGCCCCAATGGTCGCGTCGATATCGGTCAGCCTCGCATCGCTGGCCGCATCCAGTGTGGCGACAAACAACGCCTTGCCGATCCCCTGCCGCGCGGCATCGGGGCTGATATGCGTGCCAATGATACCCCAGCCAGGTGTGACACCGTAAGGATTAGCCGGGCTGGCGCGTTTAAGCGATTGCAGGCCGAGGATCGCGCCAGCATCGCTTTCGGCAACCGAACATAAGATACCATCCGCCGGGGCGATGTAGTTCTGCAGCGCGAATTCCGGGCTGTCGGGCCGCGTGCGCAGGCCTGCTGCTGTCAGTGACCGCAGGACCACGCTCATGCTGATGGCGTCTTGGGCGGTGGCAGGGCGGATATGCATGATCTGTCCTATTTTGGTGATGGCAGGAAACGTCGCTTTGCGGGTACACCCCGCTAATCAAGACCGAACATCGCCGCCCAATTCCGGGCTGTCATGCCGCGCCGGTAGTCGTCATACATGGCCTGATCGAGGATTTCGATCAGGATGCGGTCTTCTACCCAAACTTCGACGCAATGAAAGGGCCCGCGATTGCAGATGCGGTTCAGCCAGCCCCGATCGTCGGCAAGCAACCGAATGTCGGACCGGGATAAAACGGACCCGACAGCCGCGTGGCAAAAACTTGGGCGGCTGTCGCTCTGGCCAACGTCGCAGGACACCTGATCTTCGCCTTGCGTCAGGGTATGTGTGTCGGGATAAACCTCGATCGCCGTGCCATCATCGGCTGCGGTGAAGGCGATCCAGCTGTCGGGAAAGGGCGGAAACGGCATGTGTTTGCCGCCCATGACCGTCGCCAGAAAGGATGCCACGTTCTGCGGGTCGGAGGCGCTGAGAGAGACGTGCAGGAGGCTCATCATGTATCCTTTCCGTTTCCGTCGTCAGGCGTTCTGCAATTCGCCCGCAGCTAAGGGCCGAGACTGGCCTGCGCCCGGTTCGTATCTGTCGTTTCAGAAAATGCGTTCGCAGGCCCGTGAAAGAGAAGGGCGACCACAGCCACGGTGACAATGGCCGCGACCAGTAATGCGAATAATGCAGTCATGGCATCAGGCTGCCGCACCGCCCACTGTCAATCCGCCGATCATCAGGCTGGGCTGGCCGACACCGACCGGCACCCATTGCCCGGCCTTGCCGCAATTGCCGATGCCGGGGTCAAGCTTCAGATCGTCGCCGATGCCCCGGATCTGTTTGAGCGCCGTGGCGCCGTCGCCGATCAGCGTTGCGCCTTTGACCGGTGCGCCGACAACGCCGTTTTTGACGCGGTAAGCCTCGGTGCAGCTGAACACGAATTTGCCGTTGGTGATATCGACCTGACCGCCGCCGAAACCAACCGCATAAATGCCGTCCTTCAGGTCTGCGACAAGGCTTTCAGGGGCCGCATCACCCGCCAGCATATAGGTGTTGGTCATGCGCGGCATCGGTGCATGGGCATAGCTTTCGCGCCGTCCGTTGCCGGTGGGGGCGACGCCCATCAGCCGGGCATTCTGGCGGTCCTGCATATAGCCTGTCAGCACGCCATCCTCGATCAAGGTGTTCTTTGCACTGGGCGTGCCTTCGTCATCCACGGTGATCGACCCGCGCCGATCAGGGATCGTACCATCGTCGAGCACGGTCACCCCCTTGGCGGCGATCTGCTGACCCATCAGTCCGGCAAAGGCGCTGGAGCCCTTGCGGTTGAAATCGCCTTCCAGCCCGTGCCCGATCGCCTCGTGCAGCAGGATGCCGGGCCAGCCGGGGCCAAGGACCACGTCCATGACACCAGCCGGGGCCGATTCGGCATCGAGGTTCACCAGCGCGATGCGCAACGCTCCACGCGTCACCGGTTCCCAGTTGTCGCGGCTGATCAGGCCGATCAAGCCGGCACGCCCGCCGCCACCGGACATGCCACTTTCGCGGCGTCCGTCCTTTTCGACAATAACGCTGATGTTCAAGCGGGACATCGGGCGGGTGTCGGTAACCAGCGTGCCTTCAGGACGCAGGATCAGCACCTCTTGATGCGATGCGGCGAGGGTGGCGGACACCTGCACGACGCGCGGGTCCAGTGCGCGTGCAAAGGCGTCGATCTCGCGCAGGACATCGATTTTTGCGGGGAAGCTGGCCTGCAACATCGGATCGTCATCGCTGTAAAGCTTGCGATTTGTGCCCGCAGGGGCCGCCGACATGGTGCCGCCGCCATCGCCCACGGCAAGGCGAGCGGTGGAAACGGCGCGGCGCAGGGCGTGTTCGTCGATGGTGGTCGAATGGGCGTAGCCTGCGGTTTCGCCTTTCACCGCGCGCAGTCCGAACCCTTCGGAGGCATCGAAACTTGCGGTTTTGACCCGGCCATCATCGAATGACAGAACCTCGGACTTGCGCCGTTCGAGGAACAGTTCACCATCATCTGCGCCATCTGTGGCCTCTTTCAGCAGCGCAAGCGCCGTGGTCTGGTCAAGATTGGTTTCAAACGGGCGAAAGGGGTCGACGGACATGGGATTTCCTCGTCTCGGGCGTGATTTATCGGCGAAAGCGTCTGTTTGCCGCAACAGCGGTTCTTGAGTTGTTCATCAAGATATGGGACATGGGCACGCAGATACAACGGGATTCCGTCCGCAGCTGGACAGGATGACCAGGGAGACGCGCCAGAGGCGCACTGATGTTAGGGTAAAACATGCAACTGAAATCCTTTGCCACCTCACTCTGGGCGACAGCGGGCCTGATCATGGCGGGGTCATCCGTCTTTGCACAAGAAGTGAATCAGGAGCTGGAAATTGTAGGGGCACCCGTCAACGGGGCGACAGGTTTCCAGCCGTCGGCAACCGAGCTGGCGCGCGACGTTGTGTGGCTGGACAACATGCTGCTTGTGATCATCACGGCGATCACGCTCTTTGTGACGGGTCTGCTCGTCTGGGTGATCGTGCGTTATAATGAGACCAAGAACCCGACACCGGCCCGTTTCACCCATAATTCCCCGCTTGAGGTGGCATGGACGGTCGTACCGATTGTCATTCTTGTCTTTATCGGGGCCTTTTCGTTGCCTGTGCTGTTTAAACAGCAGGAAATTCCCGAGGGCGACATCAATATCAAGGTGACCGGCTACCAGTGGTACTGGGGTTACGAATATGTGGACGAAGGCGTAAGCTTTGACAGCTTCATGCTGACCCGCGACGAACTGGAAGAATTTGGCTACAGCCAGGATGAATACCTGCTGGCGACTGACACCGCCGTTGTTGTGCCGATTGGTGCCAAAGTGGTGATGCAAGTCACAGGCGCGGATGTGATTCATTCATGGACGATCCCGGCCTTTGGGGTGAAGCAGGACGCGGTGCCCGGTCGTCTGGCGCAGCTATGGTTCGCGGCAGAGCGTGAAGGCATCTATTTCGGCCAGTGTTCGGAACTGTGCGGCAAGGATCACGCCTACATGCCGATCACGGTCAAAGTGGTGAGCCAGGAGACTTATGACCAGTGGCTGGCCGAGGCCAAAGGCACCTCTTAACAAGGCGATGGGTCAAGACCCATCTTACGACAGATCAACGCCGTAAGATGGGTTCCAACCCATCCTATCCGCAAGGTTCCGCATGAGCGATATTAGCATTCAGGACACAAGCTATGAGGCCAGCATGGGCGACTACTTCGCCCTGCTAAAGCCGCGTGTGATGTCGCTGGTGGTCTTCACCGCACTTGTGGGGCTGTTGGTGGCACCTGTGCCTGTGCATCCATTCATCGGCTTTGTGGGTATCCTGTGCATTGCTGTGGGCGCCGGGGCGTCCGGTGCGCTCAACATGTGGTGGGACGCCGATATCGACGCCCGCATGCGGCGCACAGCCGGGCGGCCGATCCCATCGGGGCGCGTTGCCCCGGGTGAGGCGCTGGGCATCGGGCTGGCGCTGTCCGGGTTTGCTACCATCTTGCTGGCTTTGGCGACAAACTTCCTCGCCGCGTTCCTGCTGGCTTTTACCATCTTTTTCTACGCGGTGGTTTATTCGATGTGGCTCAAGAGGGCCACGCCGCAGAACATCGTGATTGGTGGAGCCGCTGGTGCTTTCCCCCCCATGATCGGCTGGGCGATCGCCACAGGCAGTGTGAGCATCGAAAGCCTGCTGATGTTCGCCCTGATCTTCATGTGGACACCGCCCCATTTCTGGGCACTGGCCCTGTTTGTGAAGTCTGATTACGGCAATGCCGGCGTTCCGATGCTGACCGAGACCCATGGGCGGGATGCGACGCGAAAGCATGTGATCATCTATACATTATTGCTCGTGCCTGTGGCCTTGGGGCTGGGCCTGACCAGCATCGGCGGACCATTCTACATGGCGGTGGCGGTCGTGATGAACGTCTGGTTCCTCAAAGGGGCCTACGACATCTACAAACGTGATGACGCCGCCTGCGAAGCGGACAAGCATGCCGTCGAAATCGGTGTGTTCAAAGTGTCGCTCTACTACCTGTTTGCCCATTTCGGGGCGCTTCTGATCGAAGCGGCGCTGCGCCAATATGGGGTAGGTGGCTGGTGATGGCGATTAAGGTCGAACACGAGCTGCACGAACGGCGGCGCGGGCGCAACTTCGGCGTCTTCGCCCTGCTGATTGGCTTTATCGCGATCATCTTTGGACTTACCGTCGTCAAGGTGCTGCAGCTTGGCGATGCGGCCCAGTTCGAAAAATTCGACCATGTGGCCCGGCCACAGATTGTCCCGCAGGAGGAGAGTGAATGAAACTGTTCCCGAACCTCGTTGGCCCCAAACGCACAGCGGCGCAGGCCGCAAGCGTTGTAGTGATCATGGGCTCGCTCGCATGGGCCTCTGTCCCGTTTTACGACTGGTTCTGCCGGGTGACGGGTTTTGGCGGGGCCACCAATGTGGCCGAAACCGGCAGTGACGTGATCCTTGATCAGACGATCAAGGTCCGCTTTGATGCGTCACTGGAACGCGACATGCCCTGGACCTTCAAACCAGAAGTGCGCGAGATGGAAATCCGGATCGGGGAGACCGGTCTGGCCTTTTACGAGGCACATAATCCCTTGGACGTGCCGGTCGCGGGGCAAGCCGCCTATAACGTGACACCTTACGAGGCAGGGGCGTTTTTCGACAAGATCGAATGCTTCTGTTTCGTCGAACAGGTCCTGATGCCGGGTGAGACGGTGATGATGCCTGTCAGCTTTTTCGTGGATCCGGCCATCGTGGATGACCGCGAAGGACAATATGTCCACACCATCACGCTCAGCTACACATTCTACCAGATCGACGTGCCAGATGATGAAATCCAGGCCTCTCTGGCCCCCGCAGCTTTGACAACGGCGCCGCAAGGCGCCATAGAAACGAACTAACGACCAGCCGATAGGGACGCACCACATGGCGCATGCAAAGAACCACGACTATCACATTCTGCCACCGTCGATCTGGCCGCTGATCGGCGGTGTCGGCGCATTTGTCATGCTGTTGGGCGCGACCCTCTGGATGCACGGATCCGGGCCTTACATCTTCCTCATGGGCCTCGCTGCGGTGCTCTACGTCATGTATGCGTGGTGGGCCGATGTTGTAGCTGAAAGCCGGGTCGGCGATCACACCCCGGTGGTCCGGATCGGTCTGCGCTACGGCTTCATCATGTTCATCATGTCCGAGGTGATGTTCTTTGCCGCCTGGTTCTGGTCCTTCTTTAAACATGCCATGTATCCGATGGGCCCCCAAAGCCCGGCTGTTGATGGCGTCTGGCCCCCGGTCGGCATCGAAACCTTCGATCCTTGGCATTTACCCCTGATCAACACGCTGATCCTGCTGTGTTCCGGTGCGGCAGCCACATGGGCCCACCACGCGCTGGTCCATGAAAATAACCGGCAGGACATGAAATGGGGTCTGATCCTGGCGATCGCGCTCGGTGCGATCTTCACGGTCTTTCAGGCCTATGAATATAGCCACGCCGCCTTTGGCTTTTCGGGCAACATCTATGGTGCCAACTTCTTCATGGCGACCGGGTTTCATGGGGCCCATGTGATTATCGGCACGATCTTCCTGGCCGTATGTCTTTTGCGGCTGCAAAAGGGCGACTTCACCCCGGAAAAACATGTGGGTTTTGAGGCCGCTGCATGGTACTGGCACTTTGTTGACGTGGTCTGGCTGTTTCTGTTCGCCGCTGTCTACGTTTGGGGTGGCTGATAACAGACGCCACACCGTAAGATGGGTTTCAACCCATCTCATTGACAAGATCGACGCGCGGGATAACTCGCGCGTTTTTGCATCAAAGGTCACCGATGCTGCGCAATATCCTCTTTCCTCTCATTCTTGGTATCGCCGGTTGTGCGATCCTGATCAGCCTTGGGCTGTGGCAGGTCCAGCGTCTGGCCTGGAAAGAGGATATATTGGCGGGCATCTCCGCCCGGCTGGCCGCAACACCGGCTGTCCTGACATTGGACGTGACCGAGGCCGATCACGAATACACGCAAGTCAGATTTTCGGGCATACCGACCGGCGATGAACTGCATGTGCTGGTGTCCGGTACCCAGGCCGGGACAGGGTATCGGGTCATATCCAAGATGCAGACCGGGCTTGGCCCGATCCTTGTCGATCAGGGCTTGCTGCCGCTTGAAGCCAAGGATGCCTCACCACTGATCGAACCGATGCAGATCACCGGGGTCCTGCTCTGGCCCGACGATCAGAACAGCAGCACGCCAGAGCCTGATCTGGCCGAAAATATCTGGTTTGCCCGCAACGTCACGACCATGTCTGCGGCCCTCGACACCGCCCCGCTGATGGTGGTTGCCACGACAACTGCGCCGGCCGACCCACGCCTGACCCCGCTGCCGGTCAACACCGCCAATATCAAGAATGACCATCTGGAATACGCGATCACATGGTTCCTGCTGGCCCTCGTCTGGGCCGTCATGAGCCTGTTTCTGATCATCCGCACCACACGGCCAAAGGACGCCTGAGAAATGCGCTATATCTCGACCCGCGGCACCGCGCCTGCGCTGACATTTGAAGAGGCGATGTTGACAGGCCTTGCCCGTGATGGTGGCCTTTACGTGCCTGAAGACGTGCCGACCCTGACCCATGCCCAGATCGCGGCGATGGCAGGCAAAACCTATGAAGAGGTAGCGTTCGAGGTCATGCGCCCCTTTATCGGCGACACCTTCACCGATACGGAATTCAAGGCCCTGATCGCGCAGGCCTATGCCGGTTTTGGCCACGCTGCGCGGGCCCCGCTTGTACAACTGGATAGCAATCATTTCCTGCTTGAGCTCTTCCACGGGCCGACGCTGGCGTTCAAGGATTTCGCCATGCAACTGATCGGCCAGATGTTTCAGGCTGCACTCAGCCGGTCCGGCGACCGGGTGACGATCGTGGGCGCAACCTCGGGCGACACAGGCTCCGCTGCGATCGAGGCGTTTCGCGGGTTGGAAGCCGTCGATGTATTTATCCTCTACCCGCATGGCCGGGTGTCAGAGGTGCAGCGTCGCCAGATGACTACACCTGTCGAATCTAACGTTCACGCGCTCGCTGTCGATGGCGATTTCGACGATTGTCAGGCCATGGTCAAAGACATGTTCAATGACTTCGCCTTCCGGGAAGAGGTCAAGCTGGCGGGCGTGAACTCGATCAATTGGGGCCGGGTGCTCGCACAGGTCGTCTATTACTTCACCGCCGCGGTGTCTTTGGGTGCACCGCATCGACAGGTCAGCTTCACTGTACCCACGGGCAATTTCGGCGACATCTTTGCGGGCTATATTGCCAAGCGGATGGGCCTGCCAATTGCCGATCTGATCGTTGCCACCAACCGCAACGATATCCTGCATCGCACGCTGGAAACCGGGGCCTACACCAAGGAAGGTGTGACCCCGACGATCAGCCCGTCGATGGATATTCAGGTCAGTTCAAACTTCGAACGCGCGCTTTTTGATGCCTACGGGCGGGACGGGGCCACGGTCGCCGCCCAGATGGAGGACCTTAAAGGTGGCGGTTTCCAGATCAGTCAGGGTGCCTACCAGATGCTGAAAGACACGTTCAAATCAGGGCGGGCGTCCGAGGAAGAAACCTATGCCGCGATCAAATCGTACCGCACAGATCATGGCGAATTGTTGTGCCCGCATACGGCCGTCGGTGTTCATGTGGCCGAGGCGCATTTGGGCACAACACCTATGGTGACCCTCGCCACTGCCCATCCGGCAAAGTTTCCAGATGCCGTGAAAGCAGCCTCCGGCGTCGCGGCACCCCTTCCCCCGCGCATGGCAGACCTGTATGACCGTCCCGAGCGCGTCACACGCGTCGCGGGGGATTTGGCGGCAATACAGGCCGTCATCAGGGAACGGATCACGTAATTGACGATTGAACTGCACACGCTGTCGAACGGGTTTCGGATTGTTACCGAACATATGCCCGGGCTGAAATCATCAAGCATCGGCATCTGGGTGCAGGCCGGTGGGCGGCATGAACGGATCGAACAGAACGGCATCGCGCATTTCCTCGAACATATGGCGTTCAAGGGCACCGCAACGCGCAGCGCGCTGCAGATCGCTGAAAGCATCGAGGATGTGGGCGGCTATATCAACGCCTATACCAGCCGTGAGATGACAGCGTACTATGCCCGCGTTCTGGAAGATGACGTGGCCCTTGGCCTTGATGTGATCGCTGATATCCTGCTGAACCCGGTTTTTGATCCTGCCGAGATTGAGGTGGAGCGCGGTGTGATCCTGCAGGAGATCGGGCAGGCGCTGGATACCCCAGACGATATCATCTTCGATTGGCTGCAAGAGGTGGCTTACCCCGATCAGGCACTGGGCCGCACGATCCTTGGCCCGTCCGAGCGGGTCAGCGCCTTCAGTCGCGGCGATCTGCAGAGCTTTGTCGGCGAACATTACGGCCCCAACCAGATGATCCTGTCTGCCGCAGGTGCGGTCGATCATGACGCTATTGTCATACAGGCCGAGGCGCTGTTTGGCCATCTGCCCGCAGTGACCCGCGCGCCTGAACTGCTGCAGCCCGCTGCCTTTGGCGGGGGGGAGAGGCGCGAGATCAAAGGACTGGAACAGGTACATTTCGCGCTGGCGCTTGAAGGACCGAATTACCGCGATCCGGCAATCTATACCGCCCAGATCTATGCCTCGGCCATGGGCGGCGGAATGTCTTCGCGCCTGTTTCAGGAGGTCCGTGAAAACCGGGGGCTTTGCTATACGATCTTCGCCCAGGCCGGGGCCTATGAAGATACCGGCCTGACCACGATTTATGCCGGTACCAGTGCCGAACAGATCGCCGAACTTGCCCACATCACCATGGACGAGATGAAACGCGCGGCAGACGACATGACTGCGGCCGAGGTGGCGAGGGCCCGTGCCCAGATGAAAGCAGGGCTGTTGATGGGGCTGGAAAGCCCGTCAAATCGGGCTGAGCGTCTGGCACGCCTTCTGTCGATCTGGGATCGGATCCCATCCCTCGACGAAACCATTGCGCGCATTGATGAGGTGACAACCGGCGATGTCAAAGGCTTCGCCGGCCAGATGGCCGGGCAGGCAGGCACGGCCATGGCGCTTTATGGACCGGCTGATGCGGCCCCGAGCCTTGATGCATTGAAAGCCCGGCTGGCTGCCTGATGCTTGGGGCCAAGCGCAAGGTTCGGATCGAAACCGAACGGTTGACCCTGCGCCCGCCGATGCATGGCGATTTCCGCGCCTGGACGGCACTGCGCCGCGAAAGCGAGGAATTCCTGCGCGCGTGGGAGCCGACATGGGCGCATGACCACCTGACGCGCAAGGCCTTCACCAATCGGGTTTATTGGGCGCAACGGTCGATCGCGAATGGCACGGCGATGCCGCTGTTTCTGACCCGCCGGGCGGATGGCATGCTGCTGGGCGCCATCACGCTGGACAATATCCGGCGTGGTCCGGCGCAGGCGGGCACAACCGGGTATTGGATTGGCGCACCCTTCGCCAGGCAGGGCTACATGCGCGAGGCGATTGAGGCGGTTGTGCATCACGCCTTCACCGTGTTGGACATCAGCCGGATGGAGGCAGGGTGTCTTCCTGAAAACGAGGCCTCGCGCCGGTTGCTTGAAAAATGTGGCTACAAATACGAAGGCGTCGCGCAAAGTTATCTGCAGATCAACGGGCGCTGGCGGAACCACGTGCTCTACGCCAACCTGCGCCACGACAGGCGCGGCAAAACGGACGTGGGTTAAAAAATCTTAGCCAAGATTTTCTGGCGGGGAATTTTGGCCGACATTTGCGACAGCTACCCTGCGCAGTTTGCACCTCCATGGGCTCGCGCCTGTCCGAACCCCGGATAGTAGTAGATACCGGTCGTGAAAAGAACGTTCAGTTGGTCCGTATCGACGCCGCGCGCCATGGCCGCCTGCACCACGAGGGCGTTCTCGGTATAGATGGCATAGTTCAGCACCCCGTCGCTGTATTGGTTGCGCGTGTTGATATTGGCGCCCCGTGCAATCAGCAGGAGCGCGATATCGGTGCGTTCCTCCTGAATGGCCGCCATCAGCGGGGTCAGGCCGGCGCCTGACCGGTCTTCCAAATCGGCACCTGCATCGATCAGTGCGGCAATGACAGCAGCGCCCGAGCGGCAACTACGCACCGCCGCAGACAACGCATTCATCCCCCGATTACCGGGTTGGTTTGGATCGGCCCCGGCGGTCAGCAGCGTTTGTACCATGTCCAGATCGTTGCGGATCGCCGCGATGGTCAGCGGTGGCATCAACAGGGGCGGAAGGGGGTGGTTGATATCCGCCCCACCAGCAATGGCGGCCTGCGCTGCGGCGATGTCGCCGGCGCGCACCGCCTGATCAAGCGGGGCCGTATCGGCCATTGCGGCGGAACAACAGAACAGGATGGCGGTAAGCAGTGATCGCATGATGATCTCCTAAAGCGAGTCCTGATTTGCAACTTACTCTATCAAGTGAGTTCCATTTTGCAACTGACTTGGATAGGGTCCGGCCTATGGATACCAAAGACTACCGCTCTGACTGCCCAATTTCATCGACTCTTGATTTGATCGGTGACAAATGGACCCTGTTGATCCTGCGCGACATGATGTTCGGGGCGCAGCGCTTTTCGGATTTTCTGACCAGTGCCGAAGCAATGAAACGCAATATTCTCAGCGGCCGGCTGAAGCGTCTGACCGATTACGGTTTGGTTCTGCGCGTACCTTATCAGGACCATCCACCCCGCTTTCGATATCAGCTTACCACCAAGGGTGCGGCACTGTTACCGGTCGTTCAGGCCATGGCGGCGTGGGGCGCGGCCCATCTGGACCATGCCTATGACCCGCCGCCGGAATTATTGGGCTGGGAACCCTCGGATCACGCTTAAAGCCCGCGGACCCGATTGTTGCGCGCGTTATGTTCCAGTTCGACCAGCCCAAGCATCTCCATCACCGGCGCGACATAGTTGGCGAACCGCCCGCGATAGCCTTTGCGCAGCCCGTAATAGCCACCCACCGGATTGTCCGCATTGCGCGCCCAATGTTCCAGCGTGCCCTCCTTGGTCGGTTTGCCTTCATCCGCATTGCCCAAGGGCATCCAGTCGCCATGGGCCTTCAGCATCGCATGGGCATCATCAATCGCCCGCAACTGGTAAGAGAGCCGGGTCTTGCCGACCTGCACGATCAGGGCCGGGGGATCGGCGGCTTCGTCCTTCCAGACTTCGAACTCAGAGGTCTGGGGCGGGGTTTTCAGGATCCATGGATCGCCAGCGACCCCCATCCCATAGGTGACACGGTTCATGCCTCTGCCCTTTCTTTCAACGCATCTGCGAACTTTTCGAAACTGGGTTGCAGGTCGGGGATCGCCTTAGTGATCAGACCTTTCAGCGGGCCGGAATAGGTTTCCCGCATTTCAAACCGCGTGCCGGTCCTGATGGGCGTCAGGATGAATTGCCGGTTACCCAGAAACAGACCCAGCGGCATGCCGCCATGCCACTCCATCCGGAGTTCGGGTTCCATCACCGCAACCTTGATCGGAAAGGCGCGTTTGGGATCGACCTCGGACCACAGCTTGAAACGCGCGCCCTTCGCGATTTGTTCGTCGATCTTGATGATACTGAAATTCCCATCCGACAGGCGCTCTGCATCGGTCAGAATGGACCAGACGGTGCCGGGCGGGGCCGCGATATCGCGGGTCACGTGATAGGGTGTCATGCAAACTCCTTGTCTTGACACCGATTGGCTTAGCAACCCTTATATGACGTCTTATGTCATGTTTGAGAGGTTGATTTGCGCGCATCCCGTCTTTTGCAGATCCTTCTGCTTTTGCAGAACCGGGGCCGCCTGACCTCGGCCCAGCTGGCGGCAGAGCTTGAGGTCACGCCGCGTACCATCCTGCGCGACGTTGATGCGATGACCGAAGCCGGGCTCCCGATCATCGTGTTTCAGGGCAATCAGGGTGGGATCGAGTTGGGCTTCAACTACAGAACCCGGCTAACCGGGTTGGATCAGGATGAAGCCGAAGCGCTGGGCGTCATCCTTGGCACGCGCAACCCGGCCCTCGTGGCGCTGGGGATGGAACAGGCCGCGAAGCGCGCTCAGGCCAAACTGGTCGAGAGCTTTCCCGACAAGGTGCGTGAAACCGTACAGCGCGCCATGGGTCAGTTTGTGGTTACAATGGCAGCACCAGAGGATGATCCGCGCGTCCCCGCCTTTGCAAATGCCATACGCGGTCGGCGGATCGTGCGGATCAATGCCAGCGGACCGCAGGCGCGGGTGGTGTATCCGGTGGCGATGCGGTTGGCAGGGCAGCGATGGTTCGTGACGGATGGGCGGACCGGTGAGGATTTCGCGCTGACAGACAGCGGCGATATCAACATTTCAGCCCATCGTTTTGATCAATGATCTCGTGACGCTCAGGCCCGGCAGCTTGGCTACTGATCTTGGTGCCATTAGTGGGCCTTCACCCAACCTACCGCCGTCGCGCGACGAAATCTTCTTCCTCTGCCGGGGGCAATCGGCGTCCCTTGAGGATGTCTGTCAGGTCATCGTCCCGGAATGCCCTGTCGATTCGGAATTTGTAGAAACCGTCATCCTGAAAGGCCTGGATGACGTGGTAATCGACCAGCACGGGCACTGCCTTGCCTTTCCAGCTTTCTTCGCTCAGGCCCGATACGGTCACGTCCACCTCGGCCCGGCCCCGGACCGGGACGGTCAGGTTGCCATCGACAGCGGTGACGTTGTTATAGCCGATCACGGCTTCATCGGCCCGGATGGTAGAATAGACCAGCAGGTAGCGGATCGTTGATCCTGCTTTCGCCGCGTCGTCCAGAAACCATGTGAAACCGACATCTTCGCCTATCGCCTCGCGCCGGTTGATCTCGGCCGAGAGATCGCCAAACGTGTTGGCATAGGTTTCGTCAAACGCGTTGGTCAGCCGGATATAGCTGTTGCGGGTAATGCTGGCCTTGACCTCTGCATCGATCCCCGCCTCACCGCCTGCGCCGATATCGACGCCGCGCACATTGCGGGCAAATTGTTCTTCGAATGTGGCACCCCGGACCCGGTTGCTGAGGTCGAGCACGGCCAGTTCCTTGAGGCTGCCGTCTTCGGTGTCCAGCAGGTATAGCTGCCCCAATGTGCGCAGACCGGAATTCAGGTAGCCCTTGTCGGTATAGGCGTGGCTGACATCGACCGGTATGGTGCGGCAGCCTGCGAAACCTGTCAGAATAAGAGTCAGTAAAGCGATCAATCTTAACATCTCAAAACCCCCGAAAATAATGCCAAGATGGTGAAGACTGCGGATGTCAAATGCAATGAAAACTTCCGAAGTGTTCTGGCAATGATCCTCGCCCACCAATTTGTCAGGTGACAGATCGCATGTTCCGGTTACAACCAAACCCATGATGATACGTGTTTTTCTGATCCTGCTTGCGTTGGCGGCGGCCCCGGCTGCGGCACAACAGACCAATCCCAATTCGATCCTGCCCGGCAGCCCGTGCCACGGTCAGACGCCGTGCGCACTGGATGGCCGGACCTATCACGTCAAGGAGCCTGACGGCTGGGATGGTGTGTCGCCTTTGCCGGTGCTGCTGCATTTTCATGGTTGGGCGCGCACCGGGGCGGTGCCGGTTTATCACGGGCGGATTTCCGGGGCGACCCGCAGGCGTGGCGTGCTTCTGCTGGCGCCGACGGGGATCAACAAGACGTGGGATTTCTGGTCAGGGCGCACGGGCGATGTGGCGTTTGGCGCCGCTGTGATCGAGGATGCAGCGAAGCGATATCCCATCGACCGCGACCGGATTTTTGTATCGGGTTATTCGTTCGGGTCCGCCATGGCCTGGCGCTATGTCTGCCAGAACGGTGACGGTGTGGCAGCCCTGTTGGCGGTGGCCGGTACACTTGATCAGCGCGAAGAGTGCGCGGAGGGCCCGCGCGAGGTGCGCCATGTGCATGGGCTGCGCGATACAGTGATGGATTTCCCCATGGGGCCGGGTGGCGATACGCGCTATCCGGTCGCGCTGTGGCGCCAACAATTCGGCTGCGGTGCAAGTGATCAGGTCAGCGATTGGGCCATTACAAGCGACGACGCCTTCACCCGTCATGCATGGGAGCGATGTACCACCGGCAAGCGCGTGACGCTTGATCTGCACCCGCGCGGGCATTTCATCCCCAAAGGCTGGATCGGCCGGCAGCTGGACGAATTGCTGGGCCTGCCGCCAAACTACCCATGATGCGGGCCTATATCATCGCTCTGTTGATTGTGATCGTCGGCGCGCATATCGCCATGTGGACATCCGATATGCCGCGCGATTTGGCGTTGAAGCTGACCCTGATCAACGCAGCCGGGTGGGCGGTTGTTTTGATTCCCGTATATGGTGTGGCGCAATGGGCGGCGCATCATAGGGTCAAAAATGATGATCAGGACGATGCTTAGCAACATCAGATCAATGGCTTAGCCACTTCACAGTTTTTTGTTTGGCGAGCGCAAACTGGCGTGTTAGGCTTGGCCATATTTTGAACACAATTCCTTTTGGGTGATGAAATGCATATTTTAAAGCGGGTCGCGTCGGCGGCCATATTTTTGGTTATTTGCGCAACCGGCGCCTTTGCCTGTGGTGGCTCTTATCAGGTGAAATCAGGTGATACGCTGTCCGGCATCGCTCGGGCCGAAATCGGATCATTCTTTGCCTATCAATCCCTGTTCGAAGCGAACCGCCATGTGATCGGCAGCAACCCCGACCGCATTCAGGCGGGCATGACATTGCAACTGCCGTGTCCGGGTCAGCCGGTGAACTGGGCGGTGATGCCAAGTGCCGCGACAATTGCCCAATTGCAGCAGGTCACAGATATCCAGGTTCTCGATATCCGCCGCCCGACTGCCGTTGCCAAGGGCGTCATTCCCGGTGCGGTGTCCGTCCCCTACAGCCAATGGCGTGGCCCGGCAGGGGCGACCCCAACGGATGTAGAGTTGTCCCGCATTGTGGGTGATGCAGGACTACGCGTCGATCAGCCTGTGCTGATCGTGCATTCACAGCCGGATATGATGGATACAGGGCGCGCCGCCATGGTGTATTGGCTGCTGAAATCCAGTGGATTTGACACGATCGCGATCCTAAAGGATGGGTTTCAAGGCTGGACAGAGGCCGGGTTGCCGACCGCCGCCGCACCTGCAGCGCCTTCGCCTTACGATGCGGAACTGCTCTTTTCCTATAAATGGCGCGCAGACGAACTCGATGTCTATGCCATCGCCACATCCCAGATCACTGGCTACCTGCTGGATGCGCGGCCGCAGCATATGTTCTCCAAAGTCGATGATGAGGGTAAACAGTTGGGTACGACCCTGCCCAATGCGCGCAGTGCCCCGATTGGCCCGCTGATGTCGGCCTTCGGGTCAGAGGTGCCGGTTGAAACGGCGGTCAAAGCCGTCGCAGACCATCTGCAACGTCACAATGCCAACTGGGAAACCGGTGAGGTCATCACGTTCTGTCAGACCGGAGAGTTGGGCGCGCTCAGCTGGTTTTATGCCTCGGAGCTCGCGGGACTCGACAATATGCTTCTGTATCCGGAATCTGTTGCTGGCTGGGCCGATGGCGGTGGCCGGTTGTTCGCCGGGTTGGACTGACCGCGCGCGGGGGTAATGCCCCCGCGCGATCGCCGCACGGTCCTGCTTTCACCTGTCAGTCTGATGCGCTATGAACGCGCGAACCGCAGATTGACGGAAATAAGCTCATGAAATTCACCCTGTCCTGGCTGAAACGCCATTTGGAGACCGACGCCTCTGTCGCCGATATCGCTTATGCCCTGACCGACCTCGGGCTTGAGGTCGAAGGCATCGAAAACCCCGCCGAACGGCTGGCCGATTTCACGATCGGCAAGGTGCTGACGGCGGAAAAGCATGCTGACGCCGACAAGCTGAAAGTGTGTCAGGTGGAAACCAAGGATGGCCCGACGCAGATCATCTGCGGCGCGCCGAATGCGCGTGCTGGCATCACTGTCGTGATCGCATCACCGGGGACTTATGTGCCGGGGATCGACACCACCATCGGCGTCGGCAAGATCCGCGGGATCGAAAGCTATGGCATGATGTGTTCGGAGCGCGAGATGGAACTGTCAGAGGAACATGACGGCATTATCGAGCTGCCTTCTGGCGAAGTGGGTGAGCGGTTTGTCGATTGGCTCGCCGCCAATGATCCGTCCAAGGTCGATCCGGTGATCGAAATTGCCATCACGCCAAATCGCCCCGACGCGCTGGGCGTGCGCGGCGTGGCGCGCGACCTTGCCGCCCGTGGCCTTGGTGCTTTGAAGCCCATCGCGGTTGATCCGGTGCCTGCCGGTTTTGCATCTGATCTAAATGTGTCCATTGATGATGATACTTTGGATGGGTGCCCAGTTTTCTGTGGTCGCTTGATCAGAGGCGTCAAGAATGGCCCCAGCCCGGACTGGTTGCAGACGCAGTTACGCGCTATTGGCCTGCGCCCGATCAGCTTTCTTGTCGATGTCACCAACTGGTTCACCTATGACCTGAACCGCCCGCTGCACGTCTTTGACGCGGATAAGGTAAAGGGCAATCTGCGCGTCCATCGCGCCAAGGGTGGCGAAACCCTGATGGCGCTGGATGACAAGGAATACACGTTCCAGCCGGGTCAGATGGTAATCTCGGATGACGAAGGCCCAGAAAGCATTGCCGGCATCATGGGCGGGCTGGCCACAGGTTGCACCGAAGAGACGGTAAATGTCTTCGTTGAAAGCGCCTATTGGGACCCGATCCAGATAGCTTATGCGGGTCGCGCGCTGAAGATCAATTCCGACGCCCGCTATCGTTTCGAACGGGGTGTTGACCCGGCCTTTACCCCGGAAGGGCTGGACCATGCCGTGCGCATGATCGTGGATCATGCCGGTGGCGAAGCGTCAGAGATGATCGTCGCCGGTGCTGTCCCTGACACATCCCGCGCCTACAAGCTGGACACGGCGCGGTGTTCATCTCTCGTCGGGATGGATATCCCGGCGGCGACCCAGCATGAGACACTGACCGCCCTCGGTTTCCGCATGGATGGCGACATGGCGCATGTGCCGTCCTGGCGACCCGATGTGCAGGGGACGGCTGATCTGGTCGAGGAAGTCGCCCGCATCGCATCGCTGACCAAGCTACAGGGCAAACCGATGGCCCGCACCCAACCCGGTGTGCCGAAACCGATCCTGACCGCCAGCCAGTCACGCCAGCAGGCCGCGCGCCGGACCGCTGCGGCGCTGGGGTATAATGAATGTGTGACCTACAGCTTCATTGATGATCAGGCCGCCAAGCTGTTCGGCGGCGGTGATGACAGCACGATGCTGGAAAATCCGATCTCGTCGGAAATGTCCCATATGCGGCCTAACCTGCTGCCCGGTCTTTTGCGGGCTGCGGCGCGCAATCAGGCACGGGGTTTCATGGATATGGCGCTGTTTGAGGTCGGTGCGGGCTTTCATGGTGGCGAACCGGGTGAGCAACACACGCTGATCTCAGGCGTCCTGATCGGGCGGACCGGGCCAAAGGACGTGCATGGCACATCGCGGCCTGTTGACCTTTACGATGCCAAGGCCGACGCAGAGGCTGTGCTGGCTTCTATCAACGCCCCCGCCAAGGTGCAGATCCTGCGTGGCGCATCGGATTGGTGGCATCCGGGCCGCCACGGCATGATCTGCCTTGGCCCCAAAAAGGTGCTGGGTATCTTCGGCGAACTGCACCCCAAGGTCCTGCGCGAGATGGATGTCAAAGGACCCGCCGTCGCCTTTACCATCTGGCCGGATGAGGTGCCTGCACCGCGCAACAAATCCGCTGCCCGCGCGCCATTTGTGGCCACTGATCTCCAGGCGGTCGAACGCGATTTCGCCTTTGTGGTCGATGCCGAAGTCGAGGCGCTGACGCTGGTCAACGCCGCCGCCGGGGCCGACAAGGCGCTGATCGCGGATGTGCGCGTCTTTGACGAATTCATCGGGGGTTCGCTAGGTGACGGCAAGAAATCACTTGCCGTGACGGTCCGCTTGCAACCGACCGAGGCAACCTTGAAGGACGCGGATATCGAGGCGGTCAGCGCAAAGATCGTCGAGAAGGTCACCAAGGCGACAGGTGGCACCTTACGCGGATGACCGATAGCGATGACCCCGCCGCGCATTACAAGGACAGCAGCAAGCTGGCCGTGCGGGGCGGATTTCATGCGCGCTATTCCAATGTGGGCTGGTTTGGCTGGGTGGATGCCCGGCTGAACATCGCGCCGGGCGAACGGGTGCTTGATGTGGGCTGCGGGCCGGGGTGGTTCTGGAATGCCTGCCAGCATCTGCCCGATGATATGACGCTGACACTGCTGGATCAGTCGGCGCATATGGTCGAACAGGCGACTGAGCGGCTGAAGCACCTGAATATCGCGAGCAGCGTCGTGACGGATGCTGCAAACCTGCCGTTCCCGGACCAAAGCTTTGATGTCGTGGTTGCCATGCATATGCTTTACCACCTGCCCAATCCCGCGGTGGCATTGCGCGAAATGCACCGCGTGCTGATCCCCGGTGGCCGCTGCATCGTCACCACGAACAACCCGCGCGATCTGCCCCAGATTGCCGCCCTGTCGCGGCAGGCGTTCGGGTCAGCGATTGACGATACGGTGCAGGAGCGGTTCGGCACTCCGGTTGCCCTGGACCTGATGCGGCAGCATTTCAAGGACATCACGCAACAGACCTGCGAAGACATCTATCAGGTGGACGACCCCGAACCGGTGATCGACATGCTGCTGACAATGCCGCCCGGTGACAAGGCCGATACGCAAGGACAGGCCCGATTGCGACAGGCGGTTGGGGACATGATGACGGAACATGACGGCTGCACACCCATGACCCGTGTGCAGGACATGATTGCCGGTATCCGGACATGACGATCACCGTCCGCCCCGCGACGGCAGATGATGCGCATGGGCTTACCGCTTGTATCGACGCGGCCTACGCCCCCTATGTCGCCAAGGGCCTCGACCTGCCTCCTGTGAGTGAAGGGATTGCCGGTGATATCCGCGATCATCACGTTTGGGTCGCAACGCGCAGCGACCGGATCGTTGGTGGTGTTGTTCTGGTGCTGGGCGACGCCGCCCACCTGGCCAACCTCGCGGTTCACCCGGATGCCGGTGGGCAAGGGGTGGGTCAGGCGCTGATCGCCACCGCAACGAGTGCCGCCCGCGCCGCTGGATACGACAAATTGCACCTTGCGACACATGTCGAGATGACCGGAACGCAAGGCTTCTATCAACGGCTTGGATGGGTTGAAGCTGGTCGGGACGGCAATAAGGTCTATTTTGAAATACAATTATGAAGGAGCCCGACCATGACACTCAACATCTATCTTTCCGGCGAAATCCACACCGACTGGCGCGATCAGATCACGGAAGGGGCCAAGGGCCTGGACGTGCGCTTCGACAGCCCGGTGACCGATCACGACGCTTCGGATGATTGCGGTGTTGCCATCATGGGGACCGAGGACAAGAAGTTCTGGCACGACAACAAGGGCGCGAACCTCAACGCGATCCGGACACGGCATGGGATCCAGAATGCCGACATCGTCGTGGTCCGCTTTGGCGAGAAATATAAGCAGTGGAACGCAGCATTCGATGCGGGCTTTGCTGCGGCCCTTGGCAAATCGCTGATCGTGATGCACGGCCCCGAGCACCAGCATCCGCTCAAAGAAGTCGACGCTGCGGCCCTTGCCGTGGTCGAGGAACCAAAGCAGGTGGTGGATATCCTGCGCTATGTTCTGGATGGGAAACTACCGTCGTAGCTATGCAACATCCGTGGGGCGGTCATGCGCATTGGGGGCTTCCGCCAGCCTGCTGATATGGCTATGTAAGTGATGAGCCAAGGAGGTCTTGGCGGAAAATCCATACGCTGCGGAGGTCGCGCGACATGAGTACCAGACACAGGCTGGCTGTCTTTATTGGCCGTTTCCAACCTTTTCATGCAGGTCATATGGACGTCGTGCAGAATGCATTGGCGCAGGCCGATAGCCTTTTGATGCTTGTGGGCAGCGCCTACCGGCCACGCAGTTGGAAAAACCCCTTCACCTATGCCGAAAGGGCTGCTTTTATCCGTGCCGGCACGGACGATGTTGGTAAGCCCGTCGCCACGCTGCCGCTGGTGGATACACTCTACAACGACCGCGCCTGGACGGTGAATGTGCGGACAGCCGTGACCCTGCACATGCGCAGAGTGGGATTGAGACCGGATAAGACAGCTGTGGTGCTGACAGGGTTCGAAAAGGACAAATCATCGCGCTATCTGGGATGGTTTCCGACATGGCAGATGTTGCCAGCCGACCCGCATATGCATGAAGGCGAGATCGTCAGCGCCACCGACCTGCGACAGGAACTGTTCTTTGGTCGCGGTGAAAACACGGGCCGGATGGCGAAACGCTATGGGTTGGCACAGATCGCACCGGTGCTGGACTGGATGAAGAAACATCCTGACGCGGTGTCGACTGTCCGCGATGAAGGGTCGTTCGTCTTGGATTATCGCGAACGGACTGCCAAAGCCGAAGAGGTTTTTGGCTATCCGATCCCGGTCAACACCGCCGACGCGGTTGTGGTGCAATCCGGCCATATCCTGATGGTCGAACGCAAGATGCAGCCGGGTAAGGGGCAATGGGCATTGCCCGGTGGCCATATCGACCGGGGCGAACAGGCGCTCGATGCTGCAATCCGGGAACTTTACGAAGAGGCCGGTCTGGACATGCCAAAAGGCGCCATGCGTGGCAGGCTGCGGGAACGGCGGGTGTTCGACCATCCTGAACGGTCCGAAAAGGGATGGGTCCGGACAGAGGCGTTTGTGTTCGAACTGCAGGACAAGGCGAAGCTGGAAAAGATCAAATCCGGCAGCGATGCATCCGCCGCCCGCTGGGTGCCGATCACCGAAATCACGCCGGACAACATCTTCGAGGACCATTTCGACATCATCCAGGCCCTCGTGCCTGATGTGCCCTTTGCGTATTCATCGATCCTGATGGCGCAAGGCTAAGGCCGGCAAAGAGCCTATCTTTGCACACCCTGCGGGAGGTCCGCAGGTGTTCAAAACCGTCCAAATCCGAGGAGGAACAGGACAATGAAAGACCAAGTGACTGGCGCTGCGGCGCTGTTTGATAACCCTGTCGCGTTCGACAATCTGATCTTCGATACCGACAGCTATAAGCTTTCCCACTTCAGCCAATATCCGGAAGGCACGCAATACGTGTCGTCCTATATCGAACCGCGCCGTGCGTGGGGTGATATCGACCGGGTGATGTTCTTTGGCCTGCAGATCGAACTGGCGAAATTGGCAGGGCAGGCGGTCACGCAGGCGATGCTGGACGAGGCAGCACCCTTTCTGAAGGCGCATGGGTTCGATGTATTTGTCGATGGCTGGCAGTACATCATCGACCGGCATGAGGGGCGTTTGCCCGTGCTGATCGAAGCTTTGCCAGAGGGGACGCTGGCCCCGGTGTCGGTCCCGCAACTGCGGATCGAAAACACCGACCCTAATTGCTACTGGCTGGTCAGCTATCTGGAAACCCGGTTGCTGCGGGCGGTGTGGTACGGCTCGACCGTCGCCAGCCTGTCGCACTACGTCGTGGGCAGCATTCGGGAACGGCTGGCCCTGACCGATGGCAGCGATGCGGGGGCCGAGTTCAAACTGCATGATTTCGGTGCGCGCGGTGCGTCGAGCAATGAGGCAGCGGGGATTGGTGGTGCCGCGCACCTTGTTAGCTCAATGGGGACCGATACGATTGCGGGGCTGGTCTATGCGCGAAACTACTATGGCGCTGATATGGCCGGGTTTTCCATCCCCGCGACTGAACACAGTACCATGACAGCCGCTGGTGAGGGGGGCGAGCTGGACCAGATGCGCCGGTTTCTGGCCGCCAACCCAACAGGGCTGATCGCCTGTGTCAGCGACAGCTACGATCTGATGCGCGCGGTCAAGGATTATTGGGGCGATGCCCTGAAAGACGCCGTGCTGGCGCGGGATGGTGTGCTGGTGGTGCGCCCCGACAGCGGTGACCCGGTGGAGATTGTGCCGGATGTGATCGAGGCGCTGATGGCCAAGTTCGGCTACAGCACCACGGGTCAGGGTTACCGGCTGCTGAACGACAAGCTGCGGGTGATCCAGGGGGATGGGGTCGACAAGGATTCCATCGTCAGGATCATGGACACCATGATGGAACGTGGCCTTGCTATCGGTAACATCGCCTTCGGCATGGGTGGCGGGCTGCTGCAAAAGGTGAACCGTGACAGTTTTGGCTATGCCATGAAAGCCTCTGCCATTTTCTATGACGGGGCATGGCGGGATGTGTTCAAGGACCCCAAGACCGCGGGCGGCGCCAAGACCTCAAAGAAGGGCAAGCAGGGCGCGATGCGCACCGATAGCGGCGCCTTCGTCGCACGGCCCGCCGCGAATGTCCCGCTGGGGGCGGATGCGTTGGTGCCCGTGTTTCGGGACGGGCGCATCCTGAACCTGCATTCATTTGACCAGATCAGGGCGCGCGCTTGGCCTGATGCCTTGGGCTTTGGCGCGGCAGCTTAGAAATCGATAGGCCCCGGTGCTGATCACGGGGCCTATCATCCTATGGGTATGATGGGGTTTCACCTCACCTATGACGGATCAGGGATACGCTTGGCTTTCTCAACGGCCGGACGGGCAAAAAACCGCTCAACATACGCGGGCACGTTTTTCAGATCGTGATAGCCGACAACATCCTTGGTGCCGTAGAATTCCAGCGCATTGATCCAGGGCGCGATGGCCATATCGGCGATGGAGAAATCGCCTGTCATCCAGTCTTTCCCTTCCAGCTGCTTCTCGACAACGGCAAGCAGGCGGATCGCCTCATCGCGGTAGCGTTCGCGTGGGCGTTCGTCTTCGATATCCTTGCCCGCGAACTTGTAGAAGAAACCCATCTGCCCCAGCATCGGACCCAATCCGCCCATCTGGAACATCAGCCACTGGGTGATATGGGCCTTGTCCGTTGCGGTGGAGCCCAGAAATTTTCCAGACTTTTCAGCAAGATATAGCAAGATCGCCCCGCTTTCGAAAATCCCCACAGGGCCATCCGGACCGCTGGGGTCGATAATCGCCGGGATCTTGTTATTAGGGTTCAGCGACAGGAACGCATCGCTTTTGACATCCTCGTCTTTCAGCGTGACCAGATGCGGCTCATAGGCCAGACCCATCTCTTCCAGTGCGATGGATACCTTCACCCCGTTGGGTGTCGGAAAGGAATAAAGCTGGATGACCGAAGGGTCCTTGGCGGGCCAGCGTTGGGTGATGGGAAAGGCGGACAGATCGGTCATTGCAGGTGCATCCTTTGCAAAATCGGTGTTGATGACAGTTAGGGGGAAAAGATCGGAATAAAACCCATGGTTCTGTGGGCCAATCGGGGTAAGACTGTGCGCAGTTGCGCAGCGGCCGTCAGACCCGCGCGCCGGTTAACAGTAGTGGGGACTTACACATGATCAACGAATTCAAGGACTTCATCGCCAAGGGCAATGTCATGGACATGGCGGTGGGGATTATCATCGGGGCGGCCTTTACGGCCATTGTCACGTCGCTTGTGGGCGACCTGATCAACCCGATTATTGCACTGTTTACGGGCGGGATTGATTTCTCGGGCTGGTTCTATGTACTTGGCGACGGTGAATGCGCATCGGTTGATGCCTGCGCCGAAGCGGGAATTTCCGTCTTTGCGATCGGTAACTTCCTGATGGCTGTGATCAACTTTCTGATCATCGCTTTCGTGGTCTTTATGCTGGTCAAGACGGTCAATCGGATCAAAGCCGCCGCTGAAAAGCCCGACGAGGTTGCGCCAGAGGTCGAAACCGGCCCATCAGAGCTTGATATCCTGATTGAGATCCGGGATGCGCTGGCCAAACAGGCCTGAAAATAGATGCTCAAAGGTCCGCCCAACTGGCGGACCTTTTTCGTTGAAAGGGGATTGGATATGAAAATCAACGTTCTGACCGTACCACTCTTGGCGATAGCTGTGACCGGTTGTGACATGGACCCGCCCTATAGCCCACCAGAGGCGTCCGGGCTTATCGGTGTGCGACCCTATCCGATGCCTGCGGATGTCTGCCAGGTTATCGGTGAAAATGAACTGACGGTTGAATATCTCGATGATGCGGCCATCCTGATTGGCTGCCCGGCGGTTGAAACTGGCGCGATTGCCGATCGGCTGGCCGATGGGGCCATGCAAATCACGCAAGTTGGCGAATGGGTGCTGTTCTCACAGCCTTTGCGCTGACGGCTCCGCTGGTAAGATGGGTTTCAACCCATCACGCTTTCAGTGCGAGGCTGGGTGAGATCACATCGATCCCAAGCGCCTTGCCGACCGCGTAATAAGTCAGCTTGCCGGCATGAACATTCAAACCGTTCAGCAGATGCGGATCGTCCTCGCAGGCTTGCCGCCAGCCCTTGTCAGCCAGTGAGAGCATGAACGGCATGGTCGCATTGCCAAGTGCGATGGTCGACGTGCGGGCGACGGCCCCGGGCATGTTGGCCACGCAGTAGTGCATGATACCATCCACATCATAGATCGGGTCCTGATGCGTGGTCGCCTTTGACGTCTCGAAACAGCCGCCCTGATCAATAGCCACATCCACAAGGGCCGCACCAGGTTTCAGTTCCGACAGCTGCGCCCTGGAAATCAGCTTGGGTGCGGCCGCCCCCGGGATCAGCACCGCGCCGACGATCATGTCGGCGGCGCGCGCCAGCTCAATCGTGTTGCCCGCGCTGGCATAAGAAGTTTTGAACACACTGCCGAAGACATCGTCCAGATAACGCAAGCGCGGCAGGGATCGGTCCAACACGGTCACGTCAGCGCCCATGCCGGCGGCAATCCGGGCCGCATGCGTGCCCACCACACCACCGCCAATCACCACCACGCGCGCAGGACCAACCCCCGGCACGCCACCCATCAATACACCGCGCCCGCCATTGGCCTTTTGCAGCGTCCAAGCACCCACCTGCGGGGCCAGCCGCCCGGCCACCTCTGACATAGGCGCCAGCAACGGCAGGCCACCCCGGTCATCGGTCACAGTCTCATAGGCGATGCAGGTTGCCCCGCTTTCTATCAGATCCTTCGTCTGTTCGGGGTCGGGGGCAAGATGCAGATAGGTGAACAAAATCTGACCGTCGCGCAGCATTTTCCGCTCAACCGGCTGCGGTTCTTTCACTTTTACAACCATATCGGCGATTTCGAAGATTTCAGGGGCGGTCCCGACAATGGTGGCACCGGACGCCACGTAATCCTCATCAGGAAAGCCTGCGCCTGCCCCTGCGCCTGTTTCGACGCTGACCTGATGTCCGTGGTTCACCGCCTCGCGGGCGGCGTTTGGTGTCAGTCCGACGCGAAATTCCTGCGGCTTGATCTCTTTGGGGCATCCAATATGCATGTCCGGTCTCCTCCCGATCTTCATCTGCGAGATTTGCCCTAATGCGGCGCAATTGCACCGGCATTTCTCTTGGATGATGGCGATAACAGCGATAGGAATGTGCGGCAAACCGACAAATCATCGAAGGATCGTGCGGCAAATGGAACTCGACAGTATCGACCGGCGAATCCTTGAGGTTCTGCAGAAGAAAGGGCGCATGTCTAATGCCGAACTGTCCGAGGTCGCCAACCTATCGCCGTCAGCCTGTCACCGACGGGTGCAACGGCTTGAGAAAGAAGGCTATATTCGTGATTATGTGGCCCTCCTTAACCCGCGCAAGGTGGGGCGACCGACCACTGTTTTCGTCGAAATCACGCTGAGCGGACAGGCGGACGAGGTGCTGGATGCGTTTGAGCGGGCGGTAGCGCTGGTGCCGGATGTGCTGGAATGTCACTTGATGGCCGGTACGGCGGATTATTTACTGAAAGTAGTAGCCGGCGACACCGAGGATTTCGCCCGTATCCACCGCCGCTATCTGGCAACCCTGCCTGGGGTGGCGCAGATGCAATCGTCCTTTGCGCTGCGGACGGTGCGGCAGACAACGGCGCTTCCCGTTTGACCGCCGTTCGGCAAAAAACCGCACAAATGTGCAGGAAAATCGCAACTTTTGACGACTATGGTGCCGAATAATTCGTGCTTTCGTCACAATTTGGCCATGTCCGATAGCGACCAGATGCCAAAGGCGATTTATGCGCAAATCGTGGTAGGCAAGGAAAGTGTTGATGACGTATCGGTTGAGCACGGCCACTTTTGATGGACGAACCCAAAACCTCAAATGGGATGACGATGAACTGGGCCGCGCAAGTGATGAGATCACGTGGTCGATGTCTTTGGCCGGGCTTGATTTTGATGGGATGGAGTACTCCATCAGCCAGTTCGAACAGGCCGTTGAGGCGGCATTTGATGCATGGGCCGCGGTTGCCAATCTGACATTCCGCATGGTGACTGGTGACGCGGATATCGATGTCATCACAGCCACTGAGGCACAGGAACCGCTTTTGGCTGGCAACACAGTGGGTCTGGCTCGTTACAGCTTTTCGAGCGGCGCTGATCGGTTCAACGATGTGGCGGAGATTTTTGCATCTACCGTCTACATGGATCTCGAACCGACGTGGAGCCCCTTTGGCGGCAGCGACACCAACCCCAACGACGCGGATGGTGATCTGAGTTTCTTTGGCGTGGTCCTGCACGAGATCGGCCATGCGCTGGGCCTTGATCATGTGGATGATACTTCTGAAATCATGAACGACACAATTTCGACAAACTCTCTCGGCGACGGCGATATTGCGGGCATTCAGGCGCTATATGGCGTGCGCAACTATGGAACAACCGGGGTCGACAACATCGATCTCAGCGACGGTATGACAGGCGTCGTTATCATGGCGCTTGCGGGCAACGACATTGTATCGGCGAGCCAGGGCAATGACCAAATCTTTGGCGGTTTGGGCGATGACACGCTGTCGGGCAATGACGGTGACGATTTCATCGTCGATGTCTTTGGGACCAATACGCTTGTAGGTGGGAATGACAACGACACGTTGATCGGCGGTGTCGGGCAGACCACCGCAGACGGAGAGTCTGGCAATGACATCGTGATTGGCGGTATCGGGAACGACATCATTGATGGTGGTGCTGGCAATGACATCCTGCGTGGCGATCCCGGCAGCAGCTTTATCTTCGGGAACGACCGTCTGACGGCGGGTAGTGGCGACGACATCCTCGAAGGCGGCGGTGGTGCCGATACATTCATTTTTGTCCGTAATGGCGGCGACAACACCATTGGCGAATTCCGGATTTCCGGCAACAGTGCTGTTGTGACTGGTAGCGACTATCAGGTGGGGATTGACGAGGTTGATCTGACTGACTTTGGCTTCGCCAACTTCTCCGAAGTGCAGGCTAATCTTCGGACCGGCGGCAGCAACGCGATCTTCGAAGACCAGAACACGATTATCACCTTTATCGGCATCACGGCTGGGCAGCTGACAACAGAGGACTTCCTGCTATGACTTTCCCTTTGCTGAAAACGGGCACGGGCCTCATGGCCGCCATGCTGCTAGGTGCCTGTGGCGGTGGCGGCGGGGATGACACAGCGGTTGATCCGACCGTCGAAGTGACCGACCCTGCGTATACAGCGTTGACCGATCGCACATCGACCGAAACGCGCACACTCACCTTCATTTTTCTGGAAAACGGTGATCTTGACGATGAAAACGGCAGTGTCTTCAGCTACGCTGACGGGACCATTTCTGGGGGTGCTCTGGGCGGGTTTGATATAGATGATGCCGAATTTACCAATCCGGCTAACGGAGAATTCACGCGCATCCTGACCACATCAAGCAGCGGAAATCTCTTTGGGGTTGTGGGTATCGGAACGGAAAGCGCTGATCGGCCGGACGGCGGAACAGTAAACTATAATGAAGGTTGGATTGGCGTTACGGCGACGGCCGATAGCAAAGTATATGTTCTTGAAGGCGATGCGAGCCTTACTGCGGACTTCGACACGGGTGAAGTCAGTGCGACCTTCGCCGGGTTTTCGGGGACCGATGAGCTTGATCAGACTGTGAACAATGCTGGCACATTGACCGTCACCGGGGCGCCAATTGTTGGGCTTGGCGGATTTTTTGAAGAAGGCACCGTTGCTGGTACGGGCATATTTGCAGACATTGATCCAGATCTGAACAACACAGAGTTTTTTGGCGCCTTTTATGGTCCTGATGCAGACGAGGTTGGCGGCGTTATCGATGTGGATACCGGGCCGGTCACAGTCAGTGGAGCCTTTCAGGCCGACTAGCCGCCTTCTCGACGCTCACCATCTTCCCGCTCTAACCCATATGGCGTCGCCAGGTTCCAGACATGCTCTGGCACCATGTTTTTTATCTTCGCCGGTTCCGCCCGGCGCAGATGCAGCACTGTTTCGGCTGCTTTCATCTCGACACGTGCGCGGGCGAATTCCAGGCCCCGCGGTCCGATCCGCGGCATCAGCCAGCCCATGATCCCGCGCAGCCAGTCTGGCATCCGGCGCAATGGCAGCCCGCCTGCGGCCAGCCGCGTGTTTTCGACAAACCCTTTCACCGATCCAGCCCGTTTGCCCCGTGATCCGGGTGGTTCCAGCGTCACCTCGCAATCCAAAGCGGCCAGCATCTCGGCCCCCCGCGCATTGCGGACGATCAGCCATTGTTCCCCTTCGCCAGCCATATAGCCCACTGTGATATCGGCGAGCCGGTTGGTGTAATCCACGCAGGTGCGGCAGGTCAGCGGAAAGAAATCGTCAGGCAGATCGCTGATGGGAAGCTTCAGGAACGGGATCAGGCGCTGTGTGCCATCGGCGAAACGCAGTTCCACGTGATAATCTGCCCGGAACTCCAGATAGGTTACTGTCTCTGGCGCGTCGGTCAAAAGGCCGAGGAAATCGTGAAAATTCTCTGTAGTCGTGTTGTCGGAACACGGCGTACCGATGACATAAATCCGGTCAAATCCCAGTTCGGCTTCCAGCGCGCGCAAGGCGTAGATCTGGCAGGGGATACCGATGACGGCGATGCGTGTGTGGCCTGCGGCCCGCGCCGGTTCGAGCAGCGCCAGAAGGGGGGCGTAGCCCATCCGCATGCCGCGCGCTTCGGCCATATCGGCGGGCTCTGTGATGATGGCGGGGCGTGGTCGCCAGCGATCTGCCGGGTCAGGCACCATGGTCAGCACCGCATCCACGGCGCCCATTTCCAGCAGCCGTTCGGCCAGTCGTGTGGTCAGCCCGGTCCATTGCGCGCCTTTCCGGCCCGGGTGCAGGGCGGCGCGATACATCACCTGCGTGACGCCAAAGAACCTTTCATCGCCTTGGTCGCCCGCGATGCGACCATGCACCTGCGTTTCCAATGCCGGATAGTCTGGTCTGATGAACTGGCAGGCCTTTCCGCAGGCCGATGGGTCCGCCATCCGCGATACCCCGCAATCGGTGCACAGGCCGCGCGGGGCCGGGTCGGCAAAATGCGGGGTGGTGATCATGCCCGCAGCCTAGTCGCAATGACACGGGTGTCTAGAACCCAATCTGCCGCTGGCGGTCGATGAGTGCTGCAACCACGCTCATCGCCGCAAGGGCAGAGCTGCGCGGGTTGTCCGGCAGGCTGTTGCCAGCGATTGTGAACTGCATTTCGCCAAAACCACCACTGGCCCCGATCTGGTGGATGTTGGTGGTCACGCTAGGATCGGCGATCAGCTCTACTTTTGTCCTGTCCAGCCCAATTCCGGCGAGCGCCACCGCTGCCGCCACATTGGCGTTCTTGGGGTAGGCCAGCGCGGCCTCGCGAGCGGACCCTTTGAAATGTACGGCGGCCTCTGTGATTGCATCAAGATCGAGCGTCTTTTCTGCAGGCGAACCGCGCCAACCGTCGGGTGGTTTGCGTCCGGTGTAGGTCACCTGATCGAGCTGCCCCACCGTAGCCGCCCGCAATGCATCAAGCCCGCCAATGGCGCCAGTGGCGAGCGACAGGCGCGCGCCACCAGCCTGCGCCGCTGCCAACAACCGGTCATGCAGATCAGCGTCTGCCAGCGCGCCCAACGATACGGTCAGCACATCGATGCCGCGTGCCAGGGCGGCGGGTCCATGGGCTGCCAATGCCGCATGGCCGCCGCAATCGACGATCAGATCAACCGCCCCCTGCAGATCATCGACGCACGAGATGCTTGGCGGCGATCCTGCCATTTCCTTGCCTGGTCGGACGATCTGGGCGATCTCTGCGATCTGTCGCCGCTTGATTTGTGTGCGGACATAGCCTGCGATCGCCCCTTGACCGATGATCGCGATTTTCATGCTTTTTTACCTTATCTGCCCGCGCGGGGCCGCAGCCCGGCGCAGACGATCATTGATGGCGCGTCCCAGTCCGTGGTCGGGGATGGGTGAAACGGCAATCCGCTTTGCACCCATCGCGTCCAACCGGTGCAGGCAGTCAAACAGCCGCGCCGCAGCCTCGGTCAGATCGCCCGAGGGGGACAGGTTCAGCGGTGCATCGACCGGGCCGAAACCCAACAACACCTCGTCCGGAGCCGCCTTTTCGGCATTCAGCCGCACCGTACCGGTGGGCGCGTAATGCGAGACGAGTTGGCCGGGTGCCTTCGGCGTTGCAGGGTCCGTCGCCACTGCTAACGGCTGACCCAGGCAGGCCTCTAGGGCCTCGGTCGGTATCCCGCCCGCGCGCAGCAGCGTGGGTAACCCGACGCAGCTGACAATCGTGGATTCCACGCCTACACCACATGGTCCGCCATCAACCAACCCGTTGATCTTATTGCCAAGCCCGGCCTTGACGTGTGCTGCCGTTGTCGGGCTGACCCGCCCTGACGGGTTCGCGGAGGGGGCCGCTATCGGCCCGCCAAAGGCCTGCAGCAGCCCCTGGGCGACGGGATGATCCGGTACGCGGACCGCGAGTGTATCAAGCCCCGCCGTGACCAGCTTGGAGATGCCTGCATCGGCCTTTAGCGGTAGCACAAGCGTCAATGCACCGGGCCAGAATGCTCCGGCCAACCGCCGTGCATCATCGTTGAACCGGCAGAGGTTTTCTGCGACCGAAAGGTCAGGCAAATGCACGATGAGCGGGTTGAAACTGGGGCGTCCCTTGGCGGCGAAGATGGCTGCGACAGCGGTGTCATTGCGGGCATCCGCCCCCAGCCCATAGACCGTTTCGGTTGGGAACGACACCAAGCCACCGCGCGCCAGAATGGCGGCGGCGTGCGCCAACCCGACCGGATCGGGGCCAAATGTCTGTAAGGTCGCATTGGTCATGACGTGGCGTTTTGCTAGATGGGTGTGGGGCTGTCAGGTAGGTTAGAATGGAATTGAAGATGCATAACTGTGGCGTCCTCCTTTGCCAAGTCACAGCATAAACCGGAGAGAAAACAATGCCTTATCGCGCCCCTGTCAGCGATTTTCGCTTTCTGATGGACCATGTCGTCGGCTTTTCCGATGTGGCGGCTACCGAACGGTTCGCCGAAGCCACCCCCGATATGGTCGACGCGATCCTGACGGAGGCGGCGAAAATGTGCGAAGAAATCCTCGCCCCGCTGAACCGCAACGGTGATCTGCATCCGGCGCATCTGGAAAACGGTGTTGTGCGCACCTCGCCCGGATTTGCCGATGGATATAAAGCGATTGCCGAGGGTGGCTGGATTGGCATGTCGGCTGATCCAGAAAACGGAGGTATGGGTCTGCCGATGACATTGACAACGACGGTCAATGAAATGATGTCGTCAGCCTGTTTGGCGCTGCAGCTGAACCCCCTGATGACCCAAGGCCAGATCGAAGCGCTGGAGCATCACGCCAGCGACGCGATCAAGGAAGTCTATATTCCTAAACTGATCTCGGGCGAATGGTGCGGCACGATGAACCTGACCGAACCGCAGGCCGGGTCCGATGTTGGCGCGCTGCGGTCAAAGGCAGAGCCGAATGGCGATGGCAGCTACGCGATCACCGGCCAGAAGATCTATATCAGCTGGGCCGATAATGATTTCACGGAAAATGTCTGCCACCTTGTGTTGGCGCGATTGCCTGATGGTGTGCCCGGTACCAAGGGTATCAGCCTGTTCATGGTGCCCAAATTCATTCCTGATGAGGCCGGAAATCCAGGCAAGCAGAATGATCTGCGTGTGGTCAGCCTGGAACACAAGATGGGCCTGCATGGCTCACCCACTGCGGTGATGGAATATTCCGGCGCCACCGGTTGGCTGGTCGGCCCGGAACATGGCGGCATGGCTGCGATGTTCACGATGATGAACAATGCCCGCCTTGGCGTTGGCGTTCAGGGTATCGGCGCGGCCGAAGGCGCGCTGCAGCACGCGCTGGCCTATGCGCAGGAGCGCAAACAGGGCAAGGCCCCCGGCACCGGCACTATCATCGAACATGCTGACGTCCGCCGCATGCTGACCACGATGAAGGCGGACATTTATGCCGCCCGCGCCATCGCCCTGATGAACGCGGTTGCCATCGACATGGCGCTGGCGACCAATGATGCAGGGTGGAAAGCCCGCGCTGCCTTCCTGACGCCTATCGGCAAGGCCTTTGGCACAGATGTGGGCATTGAAGCGTCCAGCACCGGTGTGCAGGTCCATGGCGGCATGGGCTTTATCGAGGAAACAGGCGCTGCCCAGTATTCCCGCGATGTGCGTGTGACCGCGATCTACGAAGGTACCAACGGCATTCAGGCCATGGACCTGGTGGCCCGCAAACTGATGGACGGGGGCGAGGCTGCGTTCCGCCTGCTGGAAGAAATCCAGCAAGGGGCCGAAGCCGCCAAGGCGACATGCCCCGAACTGGCAGAGGCTGTATGGGATGCGGCTGAGTCTCTGCGCGAGACGACCGAATGGCTGGTCGAACAGGGCGATCTGAACCAGCGTTTTGCGGGCGCGGTGCCTTACCTGCGCGCCTTTGCCCGTGTGCTGGGCGGGCATGTGCATCTGGCCTCTGCGCTGGCTGGCGATGAGGCACGCGAAAAACTCGCCACCTTCTATATCAAGCGCCTGCTGCCGGAACATATCGGCTTGCTGGCGCATGTGCGTGAAGGCGCGGACGATCTGATGGCGATCACGCCGGAAGAACTGGCCGCCTGATGGCTGACGGCGCAAGCGGGATCCGCTATCCCTTTGCGGAGCCGCCCGGCGAAGGCGACGCAATCGAGATTGCCGACGGCGTGTTCTGGATGCGCCTGCCGCTGCCCATGGCGCTGGATCATGTGAATGTCTATGCGCTGGACGACGGCGACGGATGGACGGTGATCGACACCGGTTTTGCGTCAAAACGCAGCCGCGCGATCTGGAACGCGTTGCTGGATGGCCCCTTGGCGGGCAAACCTGTGACCCGTCTGATCGTGACCCATCATCATCCCGACCACGTGGGGCTGGCAGGTTGGTTCATCACCAAAGGCGCCGACCTGCATATGCCCCGCACTGGCTGGCTGATGGCGCGGATGCTGACGATGGACCTGCAGGAACGGGCCACGTCAGAGACGCTGGAGTTTTATCGCCGTGCGGGTATGGACTCGACTGAATTCGAGAAACGCAAAACAGATCGCCCTTTCAATTTCGCGGATTGTGTCGTGCCGCTGCCTGTTGGTTATGCCCGGTTGAAAGAGGGCGAGACCATCACGATGGGCGGGCGTGTCTGGGATATCCGCATGGGTGACGGGCATGCGCCGGAACACGCGACGTTTTGGAGCCGGGATGACAATCTGGTCATTGGCGGGGATCAGTTGCTGCCGTCAATCAGCGCCAATCTGGGCGTCTACCCGACGGAGCCGGAGGCTGATCCGGTGACCGATTGGATCGCATCTTGCGAACGTCTGGCCCCTTTTGCCCGCGACGATCAATTGGTGCTGGGTGGGCACAAGCTGCCCTTTACCGGCTTGCCACTGCGGATCAGCCAGATGATCGAAAACCATCATGGCGCATTGGCGCGGCTGCTGGATCACCTGACAGAACCGCGCACGGCGGGTGAATGCTTTGCCCCGCTTTTCAAGCGCAGTATTGGATCGGGTGAATACGGACTGGCCCTGGTTGAGGCGGTGGCGCATCTGAACCACTTGCATCAGACAGGAAAAGCCATGCGGGAGCTGACGGATCAAGGGGCCTGGGTATATCGCGCCGTTTAGGACACGTTGGTATCAACCAATCCAAAGAACGCGCCAGCCGGGTCTGACATCACGACCAGTTCGCCCATATGCGGGATGACTTCGGGGTGGACCTGAATGATGCCGCCAGCCCGCCGCGCCCGCTCTGTATCGCCGCCAACACTGGATGATCGAAAATAGGGGATCCAGCGCGGCGGATGGATGTCCACATCGCTGTTGCGCAGGAACAGGCGAGGCGTGGATCGGTCGCGCAGCATGATGCCGGTCTCCGTCGGGACGGCCTGCAGATCGAGGGCGGCGGCGTAGAAATCCGCCGCCTCTATCGCGCCCGGACCCCAGAACTCTGCCATGCAGGGATCGCCATATTGGTCATGTGCTGGGACATCCTGGTCCAGGGAAATGAGGGCGAAGGGATAGCCGCGATTGTCGAGCGCGTTCAGCAACAAGCCCAGATCACCAAGGCGGTGAATGCCTTGACCGACATCGCCGCCACCGGCGATGATTGCCTTTTCAGCCTTCTCTAGGTCGCCCGAAAACCACAGGTTCCAACGCGGTGCGGCAAATGATCCCATCGCCATGAACTGATTGCCAAAGAGGCGCTTGCGGTTGACGATATTGGGCATCGCGCCCCACGGCGGAACGTGCAGAGGGCGCGACCACCACCCGAAAACTGTTTCATAAAATGCGATCCCGGCCTGGACCCGTTGGGCGTTCAGCTCAAGCCAGATGGGCCGTCCGGGACGGATCTGCTGTGTCATTGGTACGCTTCCCCGGGGTCAACCCCATCACCGGTTCTAACCCGGCTTGCGTGATGGTGCAAAGCGTATCGTCAGGCACCGCTGTCCAACGCGATGCCACACCGCAGAGCGGTTCTGACGCCAGCGCGCGCCCGCCATTGTCCAGCACACCGGATACATAAAGTGTCGGACTGATGCCATTAGAGCCGTGCCGAAAGGCATAGAGCGTTTGCCCGTCAGAGAAGACGCAGGTCAGCTTGATGGGACCCTGATCAGTGGCTGGGCCGATAGTGGTAAGGGTTTGTTGCACTGCCGATGTCGGGTCATTCTCCAGCCCGTGATGCAGCAATGTCAAAAAGATCATCTCGCTATCTGTGGTGCCGCGCCTTGCGTCGAATAGATGGTCGGGCAGCGCTGCCATCATGCGCCGCTTGATTGCCCCGAAATGTGGGATCTGCCCGTTATGGCAGAACGACCAGTTCTTGTAAGTGAAGGGGTGACAGTTGGTTCGGCTGGTTTCGCCCACCGTCGATGCCCTGATATGGGCGATGAAATGGTGTGAGCGGACCATCCGGCACAGGTTGGTCAGGTTGTCATCCGCCCAGGCGGGCAGCACATCGCGGTAAAGCCCCGGTTCCGGGTTGTCGCCATACCAACTGATCCCGAAACCGTCGCCATTGACCGCCAACTTCGCCTCGGTCGCGTGCTGGCTTTGGGTCAGAAGCGAATGGTTCGGCCGGACGACGATGTTTTCAAGCGGGATCGCGGGGCCGGTATAGGCAGCAATGCGGCACATTCAGTGGCGGGCCATGATCCGGGCATGCAGCCGCTTGAGGATACGGCTGGCCGTGGTTTCACAGAGCGCCGGAATGATCGCATGGATCAGGGCCGCCGTGGCAGCCACACCAAGCCAGAACGAGAAACCGAAGGCAAAGCGCATATGCCCGAAATAGGTTTCGTTCACCGTCGCCGGGTGATCAAGAAAGATCGCGGCAATTGGGTTGCGGCGGCTGGTGCTGTGGCTTGCGTCTGACATCAGTGGTTCCCTTGGCTGGTCTTCGGTGCAGATTATGCGAAAGGCCGTGTCAAGTGATCCCAAATATGATTGCGTCATCGCTAATCATTGGGATAATGTCCCAACAATGACGGAAAAAATAGATGTTATAGACCGCGCGATCCTGCGCCTGCTGCAAAATGACGCCACGCTTTCGGTGGATGATGTCAGCAGCATGGTCAACCTGTCGCGCAATGCCTGCTGGCGCCGGATCAAGGCGCTGGAACAGGCGGGGGTGATCACGGGCCGCGTCGCGCTTGTGAACCCGGCCAGCGTGGGCGTGCCGCTGACGGCAATGGTTCTAATCCGCACCAACGCCCATGACGCCAAATGGATGGACCAGTTCCAGGCCGCCCTGCGCGCCCTGCCCGAGGTTGTGGGCGCCTACCGGATGACCGGTGATCTGGACTACGTGCTGCGGGTGCGGGTTGCCGACGTGCCGGCCTATGATGCGTTCTATAAACGGCTGACATCACGGATTTCTGTCTCGGATATCTCTGCCAGTTTCGTTATGGAAGAGATCAAGGAAACAACGGCGGTGCCCCTATGACCCAGACGACCATGAGTATCGACACCTCGGCAGAGCTGCTGGAGAACGACATTCTGCCCAAGATGAAAGAGGTGCATACCGATCCTAATGTCGGCTGTCCTTCTGACAAGGAACTGCCCAAGGCGTTGGTGGAATCCACAGCCAAGAAAAGCCCGGCGCAATGGGCCTATGAACGAATCATCATGTATATCCAGAATTTCGAACAGCAGTTGGACAATGACCACGAGGTAGGCATGGGGCTGGCCGGAGGGAATGTTGGCGTGATCCGGATCGAAGGGCTAGGCTATTATGATCCGGACATCGTGACCTATTACGGCACGAACGAAATTGGGGCAAAAACCCAGTTGATCCAGCATGTCAGCCAGTTGAATGTCACCCTTGTAGCGAGCCCCAAACACATTGATCAGCCAGAACCGAACCGCATCGGTTTCCGCCTGGCCGAGGCGCTTGAGCGGTCCGAGAATGTGACGACCTGACCGGGTGACAGCCCGTTTTTTATCGGCTATGCGGTGACCAAGCAGAATTACGAAAGGGCCGAAAGATGGCTGACGATTACAAACCGGGTGAAATGGATATCAGCGTTCAGGAAAAGACCTTTGCCGGCTTTATCAGCATGGTCACCAAAGGCGCGATCATCTGCATTCTGGTGTTGATCTTTATCGCTCTGGTCAACGCCTAGGCCTTTATGAAACGGCGTCAGTTCCTGATCGGCTTGCCGCTGGCCGTGTCTGCGTGCACGGCGCAAGAGGTGTGGGCCCCTGACGATGTGATTGCCCGCGCCATCCATCGTGGCACCGGGCCGAAATCCCTGACGCTTTACACCATGAAGAATACAGGGTCCGATAATGGGGCTCATTCGGCGCTGATGATCGACGCCAGCCAACGGGTCATGTTTGACCCGGCTGGATCGTGGAAACAGGCGCGGATGCCGGAACGCAATGACGTGCTGTTTGGTGTGACCCCGGAGCTGGAACAGTATTATGTCAGCTTTCACGCCCGCGTCACCTATTACGTGGTTGGTCAGCAGATCGAGGTGTCGCCAGAGGTGGCTGAGCGCGCATTGATCCTTGCCCTATCGAACGGCCCGGTGGCGCAGGCCAATTGTACCCGCGCCACGTCACGCCTGATCGGGCAGCTTCCGGGGTTTAAAAGCATTCGTCAGACATGGTTTCCAAACAAGTTGTCGGACGATTTTGCAAAGCTTCCCGGAGTCACGACCCGTGAATATCGCGAGGCCGATGCCGACGACAAAAGCATTGCCGCCCGCGAAATCGACGCAGCCCTCAGAGCAGGGCAGTAACGCCCAACCCGGCATAGAGCGTAACCGCGCCCCCAATGATCCCCCACAGCACATTGCGCGTCCACAGGCCGATGGCGAGGGTCGCGATGGCGGCGATCATGCGCACCAGATCTGGCTGACCTCCGGTTGCGGCCGGCCAGAGAACCAGCGGTGCCACCATCCCCGGCAATACGGCGACCGGCGTAAACCGCAACAGTCGCAAGATGATGGGTGGCATGGGGCGATCCCCGATCAGCCCCAGAAACGAAAATCGGATCAGGAATGTGCCCACGGCCAGAACGGCGATAATTCCCCAGATTTCGGCACTCGAATAGGTCATGCGCGCCGTTCCATCCATGTTTCGACAGCGGCCCCGGTGACCATGGCGGCCAGCGCTGCGATCAGCAGGCCCGTGCCAGACGGTAGGCTGATCAGGGCGAGCGCCACTATGATTGACACTGCTGCTGCGGCGACATGCGCCAGCGATTTCATCATTGGCCCGACCATGGCCAGAAACGTGATCGGCAGAATGAAATCCAGCGCCCAAGCCTCTGGAATGGCCTCGCCCGCGTAGATCCCGACAAGGGTCATGCCGTACCACAGTGGGGTGATCGGCGTCGCGACCCCGACGAAATACTGGAACCGCTCTGCCACAGTCATTTCCGGCCGCGCCTCGTACCGGGTGATGCTGGTGATATAGGTCTGGTCGAAGTTCAGATAGGACACCAGCGCCCTTTGCCACAGCGGGGCCGCCCCCAGATGCGGCACAAGCGATGCCGAATACATCGCCATGCGCAGGTTCACCGCCAGTGCCGCCAGCAGGACAAAAATGATGCCCGCGTTTTCCATCATCATCTGCAGCGCCGCGAACTGGGCAGCGCCTGCGATCACCAGCACGGTGAACCCCATGGCCTGCGCCAAGGTCAGCCCCGCATCGGTGGCCACCACCCCGAAAAGTGTCGAAAACGGGATCACGACAAAAATGAACGGCCAGCCATCGCGCACCCCGGCAAGATAGGCGTTTTTGGCTGGTGCTTTGGCGGTGGAAACTGACATCTGATTGCCCTAGCTTGGCAGCGTTGCGACAGGCTTAACCGGGCAGGCAGGGAATGACAATTGGCGCGTCTTGGTGACATTTCTGATTATCTGATCGCCCCGGAACCGGGGGCGGCCCGGCTGACCCGCGCCGTCACGGGGACCGACCAGAACGGGCAGGCGGTTGATCTCAACGTAGTTGAAGAACGCCCGCTGACCATCTTTCTGAATGGTCAGGAAATTGTCACCGCAATGACGATTGGCGATTATCCCGAATACCTTGCCCTCGGGTTTCTGCGCAATCAGGGCATGTTGCGCGACGGTGAGGTGATCAAGGGCGTCGATTACGACGAAGAACTGGAAACCGTGGTGGTGCGGACCGAAGGCACCACGACTTTTGAGGACAAGCTGAAGAAAAAGACCCGCACAAGCGGCTGCGCGGTTGGCACCGTTTTTGGCGATATGATGGAAGGGTTGGAGGGTGTTGTGCTGCCTGATGTGCAGGTGAAAACTTCCGACCTCTATGCGCTCGCCGCGCAGATCAACCGCACCCCGTCGCTGTATCTCGAGGCGGGCGCCATCCACGGCACGGTGCTGTGTCAGGGCGCGCGCCCGTTGGTCTATATGGAGGATGTGGGTCGCCATAACGCCGTGGACAAAATCGCCGGCTGGATGCTGTCCGAAAGGGTAAGTGCCGCCGACAAGCTGCTTTATACAACCGGGCGCCTGACATCCGAAATGGTCATCAAAACGGCCCTGATGGGCATCCCGGTGCTGGCCTCGCGGTCGGGCTTCACAGCCTGGGGGGTCGAGATCGCCCAGCAGGTGGGCCTGACCCTGATCGGTCGGATGAAAGGGCAACGGTTCGTGTGCCTGGCCGGGGAGGATCGGCTGCTGCGTGATGCGGACCCGGCGCAGGTGGCCGATGAGCCAAGGAAAAGCCGGCGGAAGGGGTCGGGATGAGTGAGAACGAAAGTGTCACGATCCGTTATGATGACGTCACCCAACCGGCCCGCGCTTTGGCGCGGATGCGCCGCTTCGGGCTTGGTTCACCTCGCGATCATCTAGCCGTCGAATTTCTGCGCGTGGCTTTTTTTCTCATTCCGCTGCTTTTGCTCTTTGCTCGAGTCATTTCACCGCGCGAGTTTATCGCGGTTTTTGCAGGGTACTTTTTTTTGCGCTGGTTTGAACGGTATTTGAAGCCCAGAATACTTGCTGCGACTGGACCCGTGGCTTTCAAGCGCAGGAAAGCAAGCCCGCTGACAATTCAGCTGGACCCGCAGGGACTGAGATCAGAGTCCAATTTTGGCAGCTTGGTGCTTGGATGGGCAGATGTTCCGCCGCCCCGTGTGTTTCAGAATGGTGTCCTGATCCGAGTGTATGAGGAACAGTCGCTCGCTATCGACGCCGATTTTCTCCCGGGCGGGATGACACCGGTCGCATTGGCCGAGAAAATAAGGCGCTGGCAAGAGGTTGTGAGTGAATGAAGGAACCCCTTGGCGTCATTCTTGCCGGCGGTAAGGCGACCCGGATGGGAGGCGGTGACAAGGGGCGTTTGCCGTTAGGTGACCGGACGATCTTGTCTCATGTGATTGAGCGATTGGAACCGCAAGTGGCGGGGCTGGCACTGAATGCTAATGGTGATCCTGCGCGCTTTGCCGATCTGGATTTGCCGGTCGTTGCGGATAGCATTGACGGCTTTGCTGGGCCTTTATCCGGTGTGCTGGCGGGGCTGGACTGGGCCGCAACGCAAGGGGCCAGCCATATCGTGACGGCGGCCGCCGATACCCCATTCTTTCCCTGCGATCTGGTTCCCCGTTTGATGCTGGCAGCCGAACAGGCTGGGGCTGACATGGCCCTTGCCGCCACGCCGGGCGGGCGGCATCCAACCTTTGGTCTTTGGCCTGTGGCCTTGCGCGACGATTTGCGGGGCGCTTTGCTGGGCGGATTGCGCAAGGTGGTCCTGTGGACCGACAAACATGGCTGCGGCATGGCCAAATTTCCCGATGACGCCGCATTCTTCAACGTCAACACGCCGGACGATCTGGCCACAGCCGAGGCGATGTTATGAGGATTTATGGCATTGTCGGCTACAAGAACGCAGGCAAAACAGGCCTGATGGAACGGTTGGTGACCGAGATCACAGGCCGTGGTTTCAGCGTTTCGACCCTGAAGCATGCCCATCATACCTTTGATGTCGATCAGCCCGGCAAAGACAGTTACCGCCACCGATCTGCCGGAGCGCAGCAGGTCTTATTGGCATCGCGCGCGCGGTGGGCGTTAATGACGGAAATCCAGGATGCAGAGGAACCGCCGCTGGCCGATCTGTTGACCCGTCTTGATCCCGTCGACCTTGTGCTGGTCGAAGGCTACAAGCGGGATGGCCATCCCAAGGTTGAGGCGCATCGCTCTGAAACCGGCAATCCGCTGATTGCCCGCGATGACCAGACAGTGCGCGCGGTGGCCAGCGATACCGCTCTTGATCTTCATCGGCCGGTGTTTGATCTGAACGATACGACGGCGATCGCCGATTTCATCCTGTCAGAGGTCGGCTTGTGAGATTAGACCGCGTCATCATGGTGGACTGGTCGGGTGGCAATGATCGCGGCCCGCGCGCCGTGAAAGACGCGATCTGGGCCTGCGTCGCGGCGCATGGTGAGGCCGAGGCCCCTGTCTATCTGCGTAATCGGCAACTGGCCGAGGCGTGGATCACCGACACGCTGACCGATCTGCGTGCAGCTGGGCATCGGGTACTTGTCGGGTTCGATCTGTGTTTTGCCTATCCAAAGGGCTTTGCTGCGCAGTTGATCGGGTCCGAGGATACGCTGGCGCTTTGGGATTGGTTTGAGGAACAGGTGCATGATAGCCCAACGGCCAACAACCGGTTCGATCTGGCCGCCGAGATCAACGCCCGCTTTCCCGGTACTGGCCCGTTCTGGTTTAACGGACTGCAACGTGACATCGCAAATCTGCCGCGCAAGGGGCGTGATCGGGCAGGGCATGGCCTGCCGGAAAAACGCGCGGCGGATTTGGCGATCCCGGGCAGCTTTTCACCCTGGCAACTGGCCGGTGCCGGTGCTGTCGGTGGGCAGGTCATCATGGGTCTGCCGGTGCTATCGCGCCTGCGCAGGGCCTTTGGCGCCGACCTGCGCGTTTGGCCTTTCGAAGCGCCGGATGCGCAGATCGTTCTGGCGGAAACCTATTTCTCACTCCTGCCTGATCTTGTTGCCGCCGACCCTCATATGATCCGCGATGCATTGCAGACATCACTGTTTGCGCGCGCCTTTTCGGCACTGCCGCCTGACCAGATGGCCCGACTGATGGCGGTGGATGCGACCTCCGAGGGCTGGGTGCTAGGCGCGGGTGAGGCGGAGACGCTGCGCGCCGCCGTGGCTTTACAACCGCCGCCCTTGCGCAACGATTGCTTTGCGATGCCGCAAGGTGCGCATTGGACACCGGTGGATGAGGCACTGGCGCACCTGAAGGCGCAGCTGTCTGTCGTTACAGGGGTTGAGACGCGGCCAGTTACCAAGGCGGCGGGGTGGTTTTTGGCCGAGGATGTCCGGGCTGTGCGATCCCATCCACCCGCTCCGAACTCTGCGGTGGACGGCTATGGGTTTGCCGGACCGGCGCCGGAGGGTGTGAACCAACTGCCTTTGGTGGCGGGGTGTGCGGCTGCGGGGCGGCCTTATGACCACGCCGTGCCCGCGGGCTATGCGATCCGCATCCTGACCGGTGCGAACCTGCCGGATGGGGTGGATACGGTCATTCTGCAGGAAGACGTGACCGCGACCGATGCGCAGATCGCCTTTCACGGCCCGTTGAAGAAGGGGGCGAACGCGCGTGATGCGGGCGAAGATATGGTTGCAGGTGACGTGATCATGCACGCCGGACGTCGCCTGACGCCCGCTGATCTGGCCACAATGACGGCTGCTGGGGTTGGGCAGATAAAGGTCCGCAAACCCTTGCGTGTCGGCATTCTTTCCACCGGAGACGAGTTGCGCGAGCCGGGGGATGCCGCAGGTCCAGGCCAGATATTTGACGCCAACCGCCCGATGCTTTGCGCGGTCGCCAAGGCATGGGGCTATGATGTGGTCGATCTGGGCCGCGCGCCGGATGACAGGCCCAAACTGCGCGCCGTTCTGGACGATGCCGCCGGGCGCAGTGATGTAATCCTGACATCCGGCGGGGCCTCTGCGGGGGATGAGGACCACATGTCGGCCTTGCTGGATGGGACCGGGACACTTGCTTTGTGGCGAATGGCGATCAAACCGGGGCGTCCTCTGGCGCTGGGGCTTTGGCAGCAGACGCCGGTTTTTGGGCTGCCCGGCAATCCCGTGGCGGCGATGGTCTGCGCGCTGATCTTTGCCCGACCAGCGCTGCGTGTTTTGGCTGGCGGGGATTGGGTCGAACCGCAGGGGTTCATGGTGCCCGCCGGTTTCACGAAATCGAAGAAAGAAGGGCGTCGCGAATATCTGCGCGCCCGGATCGAAGATGGGCGGGTGGCGATCTTTCCGTCCGAAGGCTCGGGCCGGGTATCAGGGCTCAGTTGGGCTGCAGGCCTTGTCGAACTGGGCGATGCTGCACAGCAAATCACCCCGGGCGATCCTGTTCATTTCATTCCGTTCAGCAGTTTCGATATATGATCATCACAACAGGTATACCCGAGATCAACCGCCCCGAAGCCGCCGCCCTGTATTGGGAAGCGTTTGGTGAAAAGTTGGGATTTGTTCTGGGGCCGAAATACCGCGCGCTGATTTTCATCACCCGCGTTCTGCGGTCCGATCACGGGATCTGCGCCCATGATGAGGATGGTCAACTGCTGGGGGTTGCGGGGTTCAAAACGGCGCAAGGCGCGCTTGTGGGCGGTGAGTTTCGCGATCTGCGCAAGGTCTATGGCTGGGTCGGGGCGTCGATCAGGGCGCTGTTGCTAAGCGCGTTAGAGCGCGACACGGAAAACGAACGGTTCCTGATGGACGGGATTTTTGTTGCGGAAGAGGCGCGGGGAAAGGGCGTTGGCACGGCCCTGTTGCATGCGGTCTATGCCGAGGCGAAGGTGCGGGGGTACCGGCAGGTGCGGCTGGACGTGATCGACACCAACCCGCGTGCGAGGGCGCTATATCTTCATGAAGGTTTTGAAGAGGTCGACACCCGACAGATCGGCCTTCTGCGCCATATCTTCGGGTTCAATGCGTCCACCACGATGGTGCGCGACGTCTAGCCTGACCCGATCAGCGCGCCTGCGGCAAAGACCAGCGCGCCCCCCAGCACGACCTGAAACGTGGCCCGCAAAAACGGGGTATCCATGTAGCGGTTCTGGATCCAGACAATCGCCCATAGTTCGACGAAAACGACGATCAGCGCGATGGTGGTTGCAGTCCAGAAATCGGTGATCAGATAGGGCAGGGCGTGGCCCAACCCGCCGATTGTCGTCATGATCCCCGACGCAAAGCCGCGCTTGTAGGGCGATCCGCGCCCTGAAATCTGACCGTCATCCGACGCAGCCTCGGTAAATCCCATCGAGATGCCGGCGCCGACAGAGGCCGCGAGACCGACCAGAAAGGTGGTCCAGGTATCCTGCGTGGCGAAGGCGGTCGCAAAGATCGGGGCGAGGGTGGATACCGACCCATCCATCAACCCCGCTAGCCCCGGTTGCACCCAGGTCAGTACGAACTGGCGATGTGCCGCACTTTCCTCTTCTGATTTCGCATCGGTGCCAAGATGCTTTTCAGCCAGCGCGCCCGCCTTTTCGGTATGCCCAGCCTCTGCCGCCGCAAGATCACCCAGCAATTTGCGGGTGGCCGCGTCGGATGTATTTGTTGCAGCGGTTTCGTAAAACCGTTGCGCGTCACGCTCCATCTGCGCGGCCTCTTCGCGGATGCGTTCGAGTCCCAGATTTTCGATCAGCCAGACCGGGCGGCGGGCGTAAAAGCCTGACACGTGTTCGCGCCGGATCAATGGAATCACCTCACCAAAACGGGTGGTGTGCAGATCAATAAGGCGGCGACGGTGCTCATCTTCCTCTACCGCCATGCCATCAAAGACGGCGGCTGAGGCGGGATACTCCGTGCGCAGATGTTCGGCATAACTGCGATAGATCCGCGCGTCGTCTTCCTCGGACGAGATGGCGAGGGCCAGAATTTCCTGCTCTGACAGGTCTTTGAAGCGGCGGCGGTTTGCGAGTCCGGGGATCATTTGCGTTTCCAGGGTTAGAATGATTCTAAACTAGCTGATTGCCTGATGAGGACAAGTGAGAAAAGTGAACTAATCAGTTCATTTTTCTCTTGTAATCTAAACTGAACTGTTTAGTTATGTTTTTAGAGATAACACCAACCCAGGAGCCAATGATGAACCGCATCCTTTTTGCCACTCTGACCGCCGCTACACTTGCAGCCGCTGCCCCTGCGGCTGCGTTTTCCTACGCCGTTGATTTCCCGGTCCTGACCTTCCCACCCCAGCCGACACCGGAAACGACACAGGGTTGCACCGATTTGACAACCACAGTTCAGGGCGAAACTTGCACCGCACCCGCAAAGTAAGCGCCCTTGGCGGTGGGGCACCCCGTCCCCTTTGGCCCCACCGCCGCAATATCCTTGCCCGAAATGAACCGATCAGTTTATGATGCGTTACCACAAGGGGAGGACGCGATGCCCGATGGCACAATAGAACCCAAAAAAGGCCGGAAGTTTGATCAGGTGCTGGAAGGCGCCCGACAAGTATTCCTGTCCGACGGGTTCGAAGGCGCGTCGGTTGATGATATCGCTCGCGCCGCAGGTGTGTCCAAGGCAACGCTTTACAGCTATTTCCCCGATAAACGTTTCCTGTTCATGCAGGTCGCCAAGACCGAATGCTGCAGGCAGGCGGATACAGCTATCGAGTCGATCGATATGAATGCGCCGGTGCAGACGGTGCTTTGCGATATTGCCCGGCAGATGGTCGATTTCATGACCTCGGAATTCGGCCAGCGCATTTTCCGCATCTGTGTCGGTGAAAGCGACCGGTTTCCAGAATTGGGCCGTGAGTTTTACGAAAGTGGCCCGATGCTGATCCGCGATCGGTTGGTCGCCTATTTCGACAACGCAATCGCGCGCGGCGAATTGATGATCGAGGACAAGACGCTCGCGGCAGAACAATTCCACGAACTGTGCAAGGCGGACCTGTTCCCACGCATGGTCTTCAACATGGCCAGCGAATTCACCGAAGCTGAAAAACTGCGGGTCGTGGATGGCGCGGTTGAGATGTTCATGGCGCGATACGGCGTCAAGGATTAGTCGATCCTGCGCACCTCCAAGTGATTTCCTTGTCCCTTGCGGGTTTCGAATCGACCTGTCTTTTCCAACAGATCGCTGAGTTTCGCGCTGCCATAGGTCCGCGGATCGAAATCCGGATTGGCGCGGGTGATGTATTGCCCCAGTTGGCCCAGCTTGAACCATTCCCCTTCCAGGTCGATGCTGTCCATCGCCTTGATCACCATTGGCACGACCTTTGACGGTGGCTGACGCTTTGACGTTTCCGTGGTCGCTGTTTTGGCGGCCTTTTTGGGTGGTGTTTCCGGCGCGTCCTGCCCCACGATGTTTTCGATCAGGATGAACCGGTTGCAGACATTGCGCAGACTGACCGGGGCTTTGCCTTCACCAATCCCGATCACCTCGACCCCGTCTTCGCGCAGCCTGTTGGCAAGCGCGGTAAAATCGCTGTCGGAAGAGACCAGCACAAAGCCGTCGAACCGGCCTGTATGCAGAATATCCATCGCATCGATGACCAAACCGATATCGCTGGCATTCTTGCCTTTGGTGTTCGCGGTTTCCTGATTGGCGACCAGACCCAGTTCGACCACCTGCTTTTTCCAGCCGCTCAGCGCAGCACTTGACCAGTCGCCATAGACCCGGCGCAGCGCCGGTTCACCATAGGTCGTGATCTCGCGCAGGATCGCGTCAGCGTATTTGGCGGGAATGTTGTCGGCATCAATCAGCACGGCAAACAGCATACGGTCCTTGGCCATGGTCATCCTTTCCAGTCAGCTAGTGCCGCGCATATCTGCAATTCGGCGTCCGAGAAAGCATCATCTTCATCCCCCATCGCCAGCCCGTTCAACGCATAGGCGACGCTCAGATCGCGTTCCCGATCATACCAAACCCCGCCCCTGAAGCCGTAGGCATTGCCGAAATGGCCGATCAGGGGGCGGGGGTAGAAGTTCGGCGTGTCGAATATCTGTAGCCCTGCGCCATAGCTTTCAAACACACCGCCTTCATATTCGCCCGGCCCTATCGCGGGCGTCCACAGTGGTGTTGCATCGGCGTTTCGCAATCCCTGCGCCAATGCCAGCATACCCTTTAGCGACAGACGCAGCCCGCCCTGCGGCGAATAAACACCCGGATGCCTCCCCTCCGGCACCGGTGCAATCGTTTCGTCGATCTGCGCCACAAATCCGCTATCGTCGCGCCGATAGGCCGGCAACCGGTCAGCGCCATCGACGCCGACCCAGTTGAACCCGGCCCGTTTTGGCAGCAGATGACGCACCGCATCGGGAAAGGGTTGCCCGGAAAGTTTTTCCAGCGTGGCAGCCAGGATCAGATAGCCCAGATTGGAATAGCTGAAATATGTGCCGGGCTGGTGGCGGTGGATCGGCTGTGCATTACACCACTCCGCCAAAACCGCACCCGGCGGCAGCACATATCCGGCCTCATCCGTCAGCCCCGCGCTGTGGCTGGCAACCATGCCCAGCGTGATGGGGGTATCGGGAAAATGCGGGTTGCGCAGCTGCCAGCCCAAAATGTCAGAGATATCCGTTTGCCACGTCGTGGCCTTTGTCTTGACGAAGGCTGCCACGGCCTGTCCGACGATGATCTTTGAAATCGACGCGACGCGGAACATGGTATCGGGCCCGGCGCTGATCTCGGGCACCGTTGCGATCGAAAGATGGGTCGTGCCGCCTTGCGCCACGGCAATCCCGCAAAACGCAAAAGGCCCGGTCAATAACCGGGCCAATGCGTCAAGCTGGGCTGCGTTCAAAACTCCACCACCGCCCGGATCGATTTGCCTTCATGCATCAGGTCGAACCCTTTGTTGATATCGTCCAGCGAAAGCTTGTGCGTGATCATCGGGTCGATCTCGATCTTGCCCTGCATGTACCAGTCCACGATCTTGGGCACATCCGTCCGGCCCCGAGCACCACCAAAGGCAGTGCCGCGCCAGCTGCGCCCGGTGACCAGTTGGAATGGGCGGGTCGAAATCTCGGCCCCAGCAGGTGCAACGCCAATGATTATGCTTTCGCCCCAGCCTTTATGTGCGGCCTCCAATGCGGTGCGCATGACGCCGACATTGCCTGTGGCATCAAAGGTGTAGTCGGCCCCGCCGCCAGTCAGTTCGACCAGATGGGCGACCATATCACCGGTCACATCCTTGGGGTTCACGAAATCAGTCATGCCGAACCGTTTGGCCATCTCGACCTTGCCGGGGTTCAGGTCGACGCCAACAATCTGGTCGGCCCCTGCCAGCCGCAGACCCTGAATGACATTCAGCCCGATGCCGCCCAGACCGAACACGATGGCGCGGCTGCCAATCTCGACCTTGGCAGTGTTGATCACGGCGCCGATGCCGGTGGTGACGCCGCAACCGATATAGCAGATCTTGTCAAAGGGGGCATCTTCCCGGACCTTGGCCAGCGCAATCTCGGGCAGAACGGTGTGGTTGGAAAATGTCGAACAGCCCATGTAATGCAGGATCGGCGTACCATCGAGCATGCTGAAACGGCTGGTTCCGTCCGGCATCACCCCGGCACCCTGGGTGCTGCGGATCTTCTGGCACAGGTTGGTTTTCGGGTTCAGGCAGTATTCGCATTCGCGACATTCAGGCGTGTAAAGCGGGATCACGTGATCGCCCGGCTTCAGGCTGGTCACGCCCTCGCCGACCTCGACCACGACACCGGCGCCTTCATGGCCCAGAATGGCGGGAAACATGCCTTCGGGGTCGGCCCCGGACAAGGTGAATTCATCGGTATGGCAGATACCCGTTGCCTTGATTTCCACCAAAACCTCTCCGGCTTTCGGCCCTTCAAGGTTCACCTCCATCACTTCCAGAGGCTTGCCCGCCTCCATGGCCACTGCCGCGCGTGTCCGCATTATACCGTCTCCCTTATCATTGCCTGAAAACCATCAGCCAACAGGCAGTCGATTTCAACCATTCAATGACTTGGCCCTTGCCAAGGCACGCGCATTGGGCAGATGATGTCTGCATGAAGAAACTGGCCTTTATCCTGCTGCTTGCGGCCTGTGGCGATGCCACGGTCGGCGGCAGTTGTAACCTTTCTGCCTTTGACGATCTGGTCGGGCAGAATGCATCGGTGCTGGCGCAACGCACTGACGCCGATTTTGTCATCATCGAAAATGGTGAGGTCTGGACCGGTCAGCCCACGGGACGGCAGACCATTGTGTTCCTGGACGCCAACCGCAACATCCTGAGCTTTGGCTGCGGGTGATGCTGCGTCGTGTCGGACCTATTGGGCTGATCGCGACCTTGTCCGCCTGTACGGGTGGAGAGACGCCGACCCCGCCATTGCCACCCACGATCGAGGATACTTGCAACGCCGCCCGCTACGGCGATCTGATCGGTCAGGATGCAACCGCGCTGGAAAAGGTGCTGATCCTTGGCATGGTCCGTGTGGTCCGACCCGGCGATATGGTGACGATGGATTTCCAACCCGAACGGATCAATTTCGGCATTGGCATCGATAACCGGATCACCGATATCTCCTGCGGCTGACAAATCTTGCAGTCACAAATACCGGCTTGGCGAATGGTGATATTGTCTGATGGGGGTCAAGCGAAAGTCTCCGGTGTCACGAACTGGGTGGGGGCTATTGACCGCAACACCGGAGTAGCATTTCGCTATGCCCTTAACATTGCGTTCACTTGTGTTCCCAGTGCGTAACAGCAGAGGCAGAGGAAAGGTGATTTTGCGGCATAACAAAGGCAGGTGGTTCTGCGTGCTTGATTTTCCAAGGATTTGCGGTGACGCTGGGGTATGAACATTCAACCCCAGCCGCCTTTTCAGGCCCCGCCACAGGTTGCATTTCACCGCACGGAGCTTGGGGTGATTCTCGGGCTTTACGGGCGGATGGTGGCGGCGGGCGAATGGCGTGACTACGGCATATCCAGCCTGCGCGACGTCGCGATCTTTTCGGTGTTTCGCCGGACCGCCGAGAACCCTCTTTATCGCATCGAAAAACGGCCCAAACTGCGCCTGAAGCAAGGGCAATATGCGGTGATTGGCATGGATGGGCAGGTCCTCAAACGGGGCAATGACCTGCGTCAGGTCCTGCGTGTGTTGGAGCGCAAGTTGATCCGGGCGGTCGAATAGACCTAGCAAAAATCTATACCTGACTAAAAAACTCGGATTGACATATGCGCCCGTTTTGCGCATGCTGAACGGTGTATCCAGCCACCTGCGCGCACGCCGTGGGAAGCCCGATCATGACCCATGAAAGGACACCAAGGCGATGCAACCGGACACAACCCCAAATGACGATGACAACCGCCAGCCGGTAGAACCCGATCTTGCGCAATTGATGGACATGCTGGACGCCCCACAAGATGTCGATCTTGCCTGGCTCTTTGAACGGCAGCCGCGCATGTCGGAGGATCTGTAATGTCGATCCACACCATGCCTGCTCAAACCGATCAGCCCAACCCAAACATGCCCGTCTATGATGCCAAGGTGCTGACAGAAGGTGGCGATCTGGCCCATATCGTGCTGGGCGAACAGGTCTATACGTTGCGCATCACCCGCGCCGGCAAGCTGATCCTGACGAAATGAACCCGGTATCAGCGCCCACGGGCGGCAGGAGTGTTGGCCATATGACCGACCTGAGCCCGATTGAGGCCAGTCTGATCTTGTACATGCGCCTTTGGTGCGATGGATCTGACGGTCAGACTGCTGTGTGGAGCGATCTGTCGCAGGCGCTTGGCCCGCAGCAGGGCCGGTCCGCACTAGGGGCGTTCGAGATGCTGTTCAACCTCTGCGCCCGGCATGGGCGGCGGCCCCTGATGCGTCATGCTGTCGGTTGTTGTTGCGTCGGTGCGGACGAGGCGTGTTTCGCCAATTTTGTGATGACCGCCGCGACAGGCGAGCGTGACGATGCCATGCTGATCGCCACCCTGCTTGTGCGCGCAGATGTGGCCCCGGTGATCACCAGCGTCGCGGCTCAGGTGGGTTTAGCATTGCACCAGATAGAATTGCGCCCCCAGATCGCCACGACCGATCTATCGCAGCGCCCCAGTATCCTGCACTAAAGCCGCTTGCGCGCTATCACAGGTCCATCGCCCTGCGCTTCGATCCGCAGGATGGCCTGGTTGATGGGTTCGTATCGCGTGGCCATGTGATGCGCATTGGCGTGGATCAGTGTCTCGGTATCCACCATCATGCCCACATGACCTTTCCAGAAAATCAGGTCGCCGCGCCGTAGCGGTTCGGTCAGATCATGGCCCAGCCCATCGCGCTGCATGTCGCTATCGGCAGGGCAGGGTAGGCCGCATGCGCTCAGGCTGGCACTGATCAAACCGGAACAATCGACGCCTCGGGTGGAATTGCCGCCCCAGAGATACGGCACACCGAAATGCAGCTGCGCGATGGTGGCTGGATCCGTGAAAGGTTTATCGAGCGGGCGCAGATGGCTTTTGGGCACAAAGCCTAGGTTGGTTTCAAAGAATTTGCGGCGTTCATCCGCCACGGTCAGCCTCGCCCCAAAGGGTAGTGCGACCAGCGCGGGTGATTTGAAATCTTCGGCTTCGTAAGCGTGGGTCGCAAAGGTGGACACCATATGTGTCGCCTGAGCGGGCTGGATCAGGCGGTCAGAGGGCAGGTAGCCCACGTAGCCATCCGCCCCCTTCACGAATGACCAGCCTTCATGTTCCTCGAACACGGTCACAATCGCCCCGATCAGCAACTGCCGATCGCGCGGCCCGCCCGGGCTGGCGCAGAGATCCGTGACCGGACGGGCCAGCATCATCGGCCAGCCCTCAACGAACTTCTCTGTCGTCACCTGCCCCGCCAGATGCATCGCCGCCACGCGGGCGTTGGCCGGTGTCAGGCGGCGGTCGGTCACAGGTCCAACAGCTTTGGCAGGGCTTCCAGTACGGCGCGGGCGCCCATGCCGACACCACCCTTGGGCCGGGCCGGGGCGGCACTTGGCTGCCAGCCGTAGATGTCGAAATGCATATAGGGGCTTTCGACAAAGCGACGCAGGAAAAGGGCTGCCGTGATGGACCCGGCAAACCCGCCGGAAGGCGCATTGTCCAGATCGGCAATCCCCGGTTCGATCATTTTCTCATAGGGTTCGTGGAACGGCATCCGCCAGACCGGATCTGCCACAGCACGCCCCGCCTGCATGATCGCATCGGCATGAATGTTGCTGTCGGTGTAGAATGGCGATAGGTCCGGCCCAACCGCCACGCGCGCCGCCCCGGTCAGGGTGGCCATGGAAATCACCAGATCCGGATCATCCTCGTCTGACAGGGTCAAAGCATCCGCCAGCACCAGCCGTCCTTCGGCGTCGGTATTGTTGATCTCGACCGTCAGACCCTTGCGCGATGTGAGGATATCCTGCGGGCGGAAGGCATTGCCGTCGATGCTGTTTTCAACCGCCGGGATCAGGACGCGGAGTCGCAGCTTCAGCCCCAGCCCCATGATCATATGGGCGAGGCCCAGCACCGTGGCTGCCCCGCCCATATCCTTTTTCATCAACCCCATTGAGCTGCCCGGCTTGATATTCAGACCGCCGGTGTCGAAACAGACACCCTTGCCGACCAGTGTCAGCTGCGGGCCTGCATCGCCCCAGCGCATATCCAGCAGACGTGGTGCGCGGACGGATGCGCGCCCGACCGTGTGGATCATCGGAAAGTTGGACGAGATCAGATCATCGCCCGTAATGACATTGAGTGTCGCACCGTGATCCGCGGCCAGCGCGCTGGCCGCGTATTCAAGCTCGTCCGGCCCCATGTCAGAGGCGGGCGTGTTGATCAGGTCGCGGGTCAATGCCTCACCCGCCGCGATGATTTCAAGCCGTGTGGCATCAATGCCATCCGGCGCGACGAGTTTGGCAATCTCTCCTTTGGGTTTGCGATAGGTGTCAAAGCTGTAGCCCGCCAGAAGCCAGGCCAATGCCGCCTCTTCCAGATCAGGTAGATCCAGACCGCTTGCAATCCTGTAGGCGCCTTTGGGCAGTTTGGTTGCCGCAGTTGCCATGTGGAAGCGGCCGCGCGCACGCTTTTCCACCTTGCCATATCCCACCAGCGCCAATTCAACCTGGCCCCTCTGATCTGGCACGCAAAGGACCTGACCCAATGTGCCCTTGAATTCCTGCGCCTTGGCCCAGGCGCTGGCCAAAGGCGGCAGGCCTGCCAGTTGCTGATCCAGATCATCGGATCCGATCACATGCAGGGGAATTGCGTCGTTGGATGTGTCGGCAAAGGCGAAGGGCATCAGCGATCCTGTCAAGTGTGCTTTGCCGACAGACTACCTGCCTTGCCCCCGCCTGCAAGGCCCTACATCTCGCGGAAGTTCCACACCTCTGAAACGGCCACGTCAAAGCTGCGTTCCAGACGGGCCATCGTCGCCTCCAGCGCGACACCGTCGCGTTGTTTCAGACAGGTCGAGACGTGACTGGCGGCAATTGACACCTCTGTCAGGCCAATCTGGTCGGCAATCAGGGAGACACGATTGGCCGGTTTCACCATCTTGCCAAAATCGCTGTCCGCCAGCGCATTTTGCAGAGCATCAAGCCGCATGGCGATATCTTCCAGCACGCGGCACACAACCTCCTCTGCCTCATATGCCGCCTTTTCCGCATAAAGCCGGTTCAATGGCGCGGGATCGAAATGCATCTGATCCGGGCACCGCAGAACGATAATGCCTTGATCGGGTTCGGCCGCGTAGGGCTGGAGATGTGTAATATTTGTCATGCGACCGATTTAGGTCATCAAGGTTCCCAGAAGGTTGAGAGCCAAAAGAAAAATCTCTCGAAATCCATGAAAATGCAACGTATCTACGGGCAACATCGCGAGGACAAAGAATATGAAACACGCGCGTCCGCTGCCCGCCTATCTTGTGACCCGGTACAAGGGTTGGAAGGCCACGACCTACGCCGAAAACAAGAGCTTCTATCGCCATTTGGCCGAGGACGGCCAGCATCCGAGAGCCATGGTGATTTCCTGTTGCGACAGCCGGGTGCATGTCACCTCGATCTTTGGGGCCGATCAGGGCGAGTTCTTTATCCACCGAAACATCGCCAATCTGGTGCCGCCCTATAATCCGGACGGGCATCATCACGGCACCTCTGCCGCCGTCGAATACGCGATCAACGCGCTCAAGATCAGTCATCTGATCGTGCTGGGCCATTCTGGCTGTGGCGGGGTCGAGGGCTGCTATGACATGTGTTCGGGAAATGCCCCGGCGCTTGAAGAACCCACCAGCTTCGTCGGGCGCTGGATGGAAATCCTGCGTCCCGGCTTTGACGGCTTGCCCGACGGCGATGACGAGACCCGCAAACGGGCACTGGAAAAAGCATCGGTCGTCATATCGTTGGGCAACCTGATGACATTCCCTTTCGTGAAAGAGGCTGTCGAGAATGACATGCTGACGCTGCACGGGCTCTGGAACGAGATCGGCGAAGGCGGGCTTGAGGGTTACGATCCGACGACTGGCGGTTTTGTTGCGGTTTAGGCGGTGGCTGCGCCGGTCAATCGCGGCTCTACTGGTCGTGGTGGCGCTGATCTGGGTGCTGGCGCCGCAATTCTTCGTATTGGTTCCAGAAGGATTTCCGCAGCCGGTGTGGCCTGCACCCGGTCGTCACGCTCTTGTTGCAGGGGTCAGTGACCCCACCCAGCCACCTGCCGGTATGGCACCACCCCATGCCGCGCAAATACGTTTTGCGCAAAGTGACGGGCGCGCCCTGCTAGTGGAAAATGCAGGCCGACTGACGGTCGAGGCCTATGGCGCTGGACTCGATCGCGAAACGCGCCTCAACTCCTATTCACTGGTCAAGGGGCTCGTGGGTGCGCTGGTTCTGCGTGGGGTCGCGGACGGAAAGATCGCCAACCTTGATACGCCTGTACGCACCATTCTGGGGCCCGATGCGCCCGACATTACCGTGAAAGAAGCCCTGCTGATGACCAGTGGCCTGGCGCCCGAGGGTGACTGGGACAAGCCGGTCGAAGACGCTGGATTTTCGCCTTTTGGGCCACTTGCCCGTATCCACGCCTATGGTGTTGATGACAGCCTGGCGCAGCTTCAGGTCGATGAGGGGCGGCGTGGACACTTCAGCTATCAAAGCGCGAACACCGCCATTCTTGGTCGGTTGCTGGAACGGGTCTATGATCGACCATTGGAACAGCTGCTGTCCGAGATGATCTGGAAGCCAGCGGGTGCCGCCGGTGCGCATTGGCGGCAATATCCGGATGGCAGCGGGGTATCAGCCTATTGCTGCCTCTACGCCCGTCCGCTGGACTGGATGCGTGTTGGCCGCTTTTTGATGGATAATGGGACTGCGGATCAACCTTTTTTGCCATCTGCGATGTGGCAGGAATTCATAATGCCGCCGCTTCCTACCACCGAAAGGGCACAAGGTGTCTATGGTTTGCATGTGCGGCATGATGTGCTGGACCGTGCAGAAGCGCGAACGCAGGGGCCGTTTGCGTACTTCCTGGGGCATGGCGGGCAGGTCCTTTATATCCTGCCTGACCAGAACAGCATCGTCGTCCGGTTCGGCGCGCATCAGCAGTTGCTGCATTCCACGCTTTACGAGCTTTTCGAGGATTAGGCCCGCCCCTGTCGCCATTCCGCGTTGACGTTGCTTTTGCTGCTGTCTCTTGTCATTGAACGGAGGTTCAATCATGAAGCACGAAACCTGAACGGGAGCGGGCGATGAACGAAATACTCTCACTGGCCGGGGCGAACCTGATCTCGCCGATCATCCTCAGCTTTGCGCTGGGATTGGCAGCGGCACTGGCCCGGTCCGACCTGACTATCCCCGAGGCCGTGGCGAAGGGCATGTCGATCTATCTGCTGTTCGCTATCGGCTTCAAGGGCGGCGTGGCGGTCAGCGCGCATGGGGTGGATACGACGCTGATCCTGACGATTATTGCAGGTCTGGGGCTGTCCTTTGGTCTGCCGCTCATTGCCTTTGCACTGCTCAAGTTGATGACTGGTTTGTCACGTATCGATGCAGCGGCGGTTGCGGCCCATTACGGATCCATCAGCATTGTGACCTTCGTGGCGGGAACCTCTGTTCTGGAAGGGCGGCTGATCGAGGCCGAAGGGTATATGGTTGCTGTAGCAGCCGCGATGGAGGCGCCTGCAATCCTGTCCGCACTTTGGCTTGTGGCGCGCGGTGGTGACGGCGGAAAAATGGAACCGGGGCTGATCCGCGAGCTTCTGCTGAACGGCTCCATCGTGTTGCTGGTCGGGGCGTTCTTTATCGGGGCGGTCACGGGCGAGAAAGGGCTGGAAGAAATCAGTTCCTTCATCGTGGCGCCTTTCAAAGGCGTGCTATGCCTGTTCCTGCTGGATATGGGGTTGATCGCGGGCCGAGGGCTGCGGCAGTCGCGGGGCGTTTTGGGGCTGGGCGCTGTCAGCTTTGCCATTCTGATGCCGCTGATAAGTGCCACAATCGGGTTGACGCTGGGCGTGTTGATCGGCTTGTCGCTGGGCGGGACTGTGCTGTTGATGGTGCTGTCGGCCTCGGCCAGCTATATCGCGGTGCCTGCGGCCATGCGGGTTGCCTTGCCAGAGGCGAACCCGTCGATCTACCTCACCCTCTCGCTTGGGGTGACGTTCCCGTTTAACCTGACGCTGGGCATCCCGCTTTACCTGGCCATCGCCCAAATCGTGACCGGAGGCTGACATGGAAACGCATACCGCAAAACGGGTCGAAATCGTGATCGAGGCGCCTTTGGAACGCCGGTTGACCAAAGCCCTGACGGAGGCCGGGGTGACCGGCTACACTATCCTGCCGGTGCGCGGCGGATCAGGGCGATCCGGACAATGGAGCAGGGCAGGGCAAGTGGGGCAATCCGGCATGGTGGCAGTGGTCTGCCTGATCAAGCCCGAGCGGCTGGACGGTCTGCTGGAGGCGGCCTTTGCTGTTGTCGAAAAACATATCGGCGTGGTCAGCATCACCGACGCGCAGGTCTTGCGCGCCGAACGGTTTTAGACGCAACAGAGCCGCCGGTAAGATGGGTTTAAACCCATCTTACATTGTGGTGTCTGCCGGCGATTATTGCAGCACATAGCCGTTGGGCCAGGTCAGCGTATAGTCCAGTGTGACCTCCTGCTTTTCGCCCGCTGGCACTGTCAGATCCCATTCCAGAATGCCGCGCTGCCCTTCGGGATTGGTCCGCGTCACGCGTGGGCTGGCCTCATATGTCACTTCCAGATCGTCCTGTTCGGAATAGGGGATCGCGTCGCGCAACAGCACATCCCAATCCTGCCCGGTCAGGTTTTCGACACTCATGATCGCCTGTTCTGTCAGCTGATTGGCGCTGGAAAAGACGCCCCGTTCGCCTTCGCTCTTGTTGGGCGTGGCGCGGGTCAGCACGATGCCGTCAAGCGGGCCAAATCCCATCTCCGTCTCAGCCCCTGCGGCCAGAAGCGGCAACTGGCTGAACCCGATCATGGTGCCATCGGCAAAGAGCAGGGCCTGTCCTGGCAGCAACAGCTCTGGCGTGGTGTTGGTGAACTCGGCCATCCGATACGCAATGCTGTCGCGGCTTGGCACAGCCTCGGCCCAGACCTCGGCCTCCAGGTTCAACTGATCCAGCGGCAGGCGCAGATCCTCGACCCCGTTGCGGATATCGACAGTGCCCGGATAGGTGTAAGTCACTGATGCCCCGCTGAAATTCGCCGTCGCCTTGAATTCCTGCTCGGCCATTTCCATCGGGGCGGCCGCGACGGCACCCACCGACCGCGACATCATCGGGGCTTCGTCCATCATAAAGACCTCGCGCCGGTCGCGCTCCAGCTCTTCCTCCGAGATAATCCGGCGCAACGGCGCCCAGACCCCGCCAGGGGCAATCTGTTCACCGGGGCGGGCGGTCGACAGCACAAGCTTTACATCCAACCAATCCTGCCCTGTCTGCTGGCTGACGACGACCGACCGGTCGATACCCAGTTGCGGCGCGTCGCCAGTGGTCAGCCGCAGGTCATAGACCGGCGACCAGTTGGCGTAACCTTCCAATGTGCTGATATCAACAGTGACCTCACCCGCCTCTGCCGCGTCCAGCGTGAAGGTCAGGACGGACCCGTCACTTTCCGGGGCCATCAGGGCGGCCAATGCGCGCCGGGCATCGTCGAGCGCCTCGACATCATCTTCCCGGGCGCGCTCCGCCGCCTTGGCCTCTTCCTCGGCGGCAAATGCCTCTTGCCGGACGCGCAGTGTTTCGGTGCCGACCATCTGGGCCAGCGCCTGAATGTCGGCGATGGCAGAGGCGGTCAGGGTTTCGCCCGCGCTGGCCTGCGACAGGCTTTGCAAAAACGCCACCTGTTCTTCTGCCGCTTTCACGCGCAACCGGATTTCAGCAATGGAAACATCACGTTGGCGCAGGATATCTTCCAGTCGCTCGACCTCTTCCTTGGCGGCAACGATCTGGGGCGACGTCTGGTCGGGGGTGACCGGCAGCCGATCATAGGCGAGGTTCACGGCACCGACCTGAACGCCATCAGGTGCCGCGAGCCGCAAGCCTTGGGCATTCAGGTTTTCAGGCAGATCGGGCACGATAATCTCGTGCCGTCCCGCGGGCAGATCCAGCGTGATCTGACGCATGATCGTGGCTACGCCGGGATAGATGGTTACCGTATCGACACGCGCATCAGCGGTGAAGGTGTCGGCAAAGGCGGGCGCGGTCAGCGCGATCAGGCTGGTCGTAAGGAAAGGGCGAAGCATCGGGTTCTCCTGCAAATGTCGCTCGTCATTGATATAGCTTTGACGGGACGCAGGTGCCAATCCTTGGTCGCAATGCGATTATTTTTCAGAGTAGTGGTTGTCAGGCCCTGCAACATGCGCAGGGCCATAATCTGTTAGTGCCAGCGCCGCCACCAGCTGCGCCGCTCGTGCCGGTCGATGCGCGGCGTGTTTTCGATACCGGCGCGGTCAAGCACGCTTTCGGCCCGGTCGATACGATCCTCGATGACGTCGCGCGGGCCCAGATCAACCCGTTCGTCGCGGCGGCTTTCGATGCGGTCAATCCGGTCTTCGATCCGATCAAGATTGCGGTGACCATCGGCAAAGGTCGTTGCGGGCAGGGCGATTGTGACTGCCGCGCAGAGCAGAACCGTTGTCGTTTTCATATCCGTGACTCCTCTTTTTTGGGATATGCGGATTGAACGGTGGGCTTTGCTGTTTCCGTCGCGGACGGGCTTCACGAAAGCTGACAGATCGAAACAAAAAGGGGCGCCCGCTGGACGCCCCGCAATAAAATCAAAGGGTTAGGTTAGCCTTTTTTCAGGCATTCCCGTCCAAGGGTCTCGGCAATTTGCACTGCATTCAGCGCCGCACCCTTGCGCAGGTTGTCGGACACGCACCACAGGTTCAGCCCGTTGTCGATTGTGCTGTCCTGACGGATCCGGCTGATGAAGGTCGCAAAGTCGCCTACACATTCGACGGGGGTGACGTAGCCGCCATCCTCGCGTTTGTCGATGACCATCACGCCGGGGGCCTCGCGCAGGATGTCGCGGGCTTCATCCTCGTCCAGGAAATCCTCGAACTCGATATTCACAGCCTCGGAGTGACCCACGAAGACTGGTACACGCACACAGGTTGCTGTGACCTTAATGGAGGGATCGACGATCTTTTTCGTCTCGGCCACCATTTTCCATTCTTCCTTGGTCTCGCCGCTATCCATGAACTTGTCGATATGCGGGATCACGTTGAAGGCGATTTGCTTGGTGAACTGCTTGGGCGGCTTGTCGTCAGTGGGGTTGTAGATCGATTTTGTCTGGTCCCACAGCTCATCAATGCCGCCTTTGCCGGCGCCGGACACGGATTGGTAAGTGCTTACCACTACACGTTTAATCCGGGCGCGGTCGTGCAGCGGCTTGAGCGCCACAACCATCTGCGCGGTCGAACAATTCGGGTTCGCAATGATGTTTTTCTTGGCATAGCCGTGGATCGCGTCGGCATTCACCTCTGGCACGATCAGCGGCACATCTGCGTCATAGCGATACAGCGATGAGTTATCGATGACCACGCAGCCGGCCTTGGCCGCCTTGGGCGCATAAGTCTTGGTCGCGTCCGATCCGATGGCAAAGAGCGCGATATCCCAGCCGGTGAAGTCAAACGTATCAAGGTCCTGGGTTTTCAGAGTTTTATCGCCAAAGCTGACCTCGCTGCCCAGCGATTTACGGCTGGCAAGTGCTACAATTTCATCAACGGGAAAGGCCCGTTCGTGAAGGATATTCAGCATTTCGCGGCCCACATTGCCCGTGGCACCTGCGACGACGATTCGATAGCCCATTGGCTGGCTCCTTGGTTGCAAGTGGGGCCTATTACCGCGCAACGCGGGCAAGTGAAAGGGGGCGGCGCGCAACGTTCGGTGGGGGGCTGCGAACGCACGCAACACCGGGTTTTCGCCGTATTTAGCGAATCATCAGTTAACACTGGGGTTCTGGTCAGAAAGGCCGGTCGGCATCGCGTCGGATTTACGTCGGCAAAACGTCGGACCCCTCGCGCCAATTTCGCCGGTTTGACGCGGCGTGCGCTGGTCATGTTAACCTTAAGTTAGCTTTTGTGCTGAAAATCACAGCCAATAGTTCATACTTGTGTAAAAGTATCAGTGTTTGGCCCGATGCGGTCATGTAGTAAGGAACCAGTTTATGTTAACGAGTATCGCTTCTTTGTCGCGGATGGCGGCAGTTGCAGGTTTGGCGCTGTTGCCGATGACCGCCAAGGCCAACGAAATCATCCTGACATCACCCGACAATACGGTACGGTTGATTGGTGAGTATGTCGGTTTTGAGATCGACACCTACGTCATCACCATTAATGGGATCGAGATGCGCGTATCGGCTGCGAAAATGAACTGTGTGGGCACGAATTGTCTGAAGTTCGAGCCTGTTGCGACGGCGGAGGCCAACGGCTGATCATCCCTGACGTATCGGCCCTGCAGCGCATGGAGGGCCGATAATCGTTTCCGCAGGCGAACAACTAAGCCATCGCAAGGGTGTTTGTTGCCGTGCGGGAATCGGTGCTTTTGGGCAGAGCCAAAAAGCCCAATTTAAGATGTATTTGCTGGCTGATTTGCCGCAAAAATGCCGTGAAACTGGCGGACAGGGTGGCCCAAAGAAAAGGATACCCTGCCATGAAGACCCCCCTTACTGCCTTTGGCCGCATCGCCCGCACAACACTGATGACCGGTCTGGCGCTGGCCCCTGCTGCACTGTCAGCGGGCGAAATCACCCTGACATCGCTGGATCAGACCGTCCGTTTCCAAGGCGAATTCGTCGGGTTCGAAGACAACTTATACATCATCGCGGTCAACGGTGTCGAAATGCGGCTGCCCGCAGACAAGCTGACATGCGAAGGGGCGGATTGCATTGCCGCCGGGCCGATTGTGGTTGAAGACCTCAACAGCTAAGGGCGGCCAAAGCCGCTATGTCCACCCCCAGCAGACGACCGATGATGGATTGCTGATCGTTCACTGTGCTTGAAGGGCGTCGGACCTAACCTGCGTTCTGCCGTTCGATATAGGCGCGCAGTTCTTCGGTTTCGTGCCGTGCTTCGCGCAGCCCGTCCATGGCGGCGCGCAACTCTGCTTCCGTCTGGCTGAGCTGGTTGGTCATCTCGGCCTCGCGTTGCTGCAGATAGGTGATCGCCTGATCACGGGTTTCCTCGGCCTCGTGCAGGGCCTGGGCCATCTTGTCCAACTCGCCGATTTCGGCCTTGGTCACGCGGGTGAAACGGTTGACCAGCCAACTGGCAAACCAGCCCAGGGCAAAAGCCACGAAAAGTATGATGGCGGTCGCGAGGATGAATTCGGTTCTGTTCAACGTCTTGCCCTTGTCTATTCGCCGTCGGTTTCGTCGGTGCCATTTTCGGGCACTGGCGTCTCGCTTGCAATCTCGTCCAGTATGCTGGTTTCCTCGGCGGTCGATTCCGGGATGATCAGGCTGAATTCGATCCGCCGGTTCGCCTCGCGGCCTTCTTCGGTGTCGTTATCGGCGATGGGGTCAGCCTCACCAAATCCGATGGCGTCGAAGGTGCTGACAGGAACCCGACGGGCGCGCAGCGCTGTCAGGACCGATTCAGCCCGCTGTTGCGACAGGTTGAGGTTCATTTCCTCGCGCCCCTGACTGTCGGTATAGCCTGCCACCCGAATGCGCAGATCGCCGCAGCGTTTGAGGATTTCGGCGATGTCATCCACAACCGCAAGGGCCGAGGCCGAGATATCGGCCGAGCTGGGATCAAAGGTGATCTTGCGGTTTTCGGTCACGATCTTGATCTGGTCGATGCATTCCTCGGGCGTGGGCAGCCCTGCGATGGGATCAAGCTGTTCGACGTAAGTGACATCAATTTCAAAGATCGCCCCTTGCCCCAGCTTTTCGATCAGCAGCCGCGATATCGCCGCACTGGCATCTTCATTCCCTGTGTTGCCCCTGACCTGTACCGTGTCGGGCTGGACGATGACCGCCCCGTTGGACAGTTCCGACAGTGCCTCAATCCCGGCAAGGACCCGGACCGACCAGCCAGCAGGCAGCCCGTCAACGACCCGGGTGCCCATGGTGATCTGGCGCTGCCCGAATTTGGCGGAGGCAAAGTTTTCGGCCACGGTATTGGTCACGTCGTCGGGGATCCGCCCGCGCAGCTGCACCTGACCCTCGGGGCTGAGCGTGGCGGTGAATTGCGGTGGCCCTTCGGCCGTGACCACGGCGGCCACCGGCAATTCGGCGGTCAGGGCAAAGACGTCTGGCAGGGCGTTTTCAAGCTCGCCTACCACATCGTCGAATGTACCCGGGCCGGTGCCCAGCGGGGCAATCAGCGTTACGTCGGTGTCCGCAATCGTGACGGTGCCGCCGCCCAGTTCACCAATGGCGCTGATGGACATCGCCACCGCCTCGCCCCAGGTGCGCGACGGGGCGCCCAAGGCCAGCGTGCAATTGGCCCGTTGGTTGAAACCTGCCTCTGATGCGGCCTTGAGGATGGTCGCCAGCGCCTCTTCGGTATCGGCAGCGCAGGCGTCGAAATGCGGACCGGCATCGTCAATGGTAAAGCGTGTCGTGAAGGGGGAAATCACAGGTCGCGGCGCGCTGATGCTGACGGCCAGACGCACGCCTTCTGGCGTATTGCGGGCCAGCGCCGTTTCCAACTGCCGCTTTTCTTCCGGGCTGTCAGAGATCGCATTCACCGCCACCCGGTCTGCATTTACCGAAATTTTGGAGCGCGGCAGCATCTCAAGCGCCCGCAAGGAATAATTGAGTGCGGCGCGCCATGTGGCCGGCGTTGGGTAATCGCCGACTTCAAGCAGATCTGTGACGGGCTGCCCATCGGCGATGTCGGTGATCCGGTCGGCCAGCGCATCTCGGTCAGTGTCGGCGGGGATCAGCCCGATCAGCGACACGCCGCTGTCATTGCGCAAGATCTCGATGGCGAATTCCGGGGGGGCGAGGATCTCCGAATCGGCGACGGACAGGTTGTCGATCACCCGGCTGGCATCGACCATTTCGCTGGCGGCAGAGATTGCGCGGAATCGCACCGCCTCTGTCGGGGCCTGCCCTTCGAGGATGACCTGCAATCCATCGCCCAGCACCGTGGCCCATTCATAGCCCTTATCCAGAAGGCTATCCTGTACGGCGATCACTGACCGTTCCTCGACCACGGTTACGGTTGTGCGTGCCGCAAAGAATGCGCCGACACCGGCCAGCGCAAAGACGAACAGACGAAGAAGAAGGGCGGAAAGTCGCATGGAAGTCCGTATGATTCAGGTTCTGACTGCATAGGCCCGTCCGGGCCGGTGTTCAATCATACCAGAAAGGCGATAGCGAAAAATGGCAGGGGGATCAGCCCGGCGTTTCTGTTTGACCGAAAAAGCCGGAGTAACCCGTCATTGTCGTCGGCATCGAAACGCTGCAACTGCCACGTCAGATGCCAGCCCATGGCCCATGGTCCACCGATGGCAATCACCAGCGACAGGATCGACCGGTCGTGGCAGGCCATCACAACAGCCGCCCCGAACAGGATGACAGTGATCGTCAGGAACAGCCGCAGCCATTTGCGCGTATCCTCCCCGAAAAGCCGGGCGGTGGACCGCACCCCGATCAGGGCGTCATCTTCGGTATCCTGATGGGCATAGATGGTGTCATAGAATAGCGTCCAGGAGATACCCGCCATATAGAGAACCAGCGGCGCTGGTCCCACGTTATTGGTATGCGCCGCCCAGGCGAGCAGGGCGCCCCAGTTGAAGGCCAGCCCCAGAAAGATCTGTGGCCACCAGGTGAACCGCTTGGCAAAAGGATAGATCGCCACGGGGGCCAGGGCGATGACCCCCAGCCAGATGGCGGTTTGGTAGAACGTGATCAGAATGAAAAAGGCAATCACCGCCTGCGCGATCATCCAGATGAGGGCCGTGCGCACGCTGGCCTGACCAGAGGGGATCGGGCGTGATCGTGTCCGTTCAACCTGTCCATCGATGTTCCGGTCGGTGATGTCGTTCCAGGTGCAGCCCGCCCCACGCATAAGGAACGCGCCAATCCCACAGCCGACCACTGTCCACAGGTCATGATTGCTGGCGCTGTTGGTGGCCAGAATGGCCAGCGACAACCCCCAGAGACAAGGCAGGTAAAGCAGCCATGTCCCGATGGGCCGGTCCGCCCGGCTGAGCCGCAGATAGGGCCGTGCAAAAGCTGGTGCAAACCGGTCCACCCAGTTGTCTTTGACCGCATCGGCAACGGTCCCTGCGGGCTCTGGTGTCTGGGCGTTCTCGGTCATATGGTCCGCCTCATGGCATCCAAGGTTCGGCTTTTTGTAGATCACCCGCTGGGGGAAGGGCAATCGGTTCCACTGTCGCGGGAACAGGCGCATTACCTTTTCGGGGTGATGCGGTTGCCTGTTGGTGCGGTTTTGTCGCTGATCAATGGTAAAGATGGCGAATGGGATGCCGAGGTTGCCGAGGCGGGTAAGAAGGGCGGGGTACTGGTTTGCCGCGCACAGACCGCGCCGCTTCGGATGCCCCCGGATCTGTGGTTGCTCTTTGCCCCGATCCGCAAGGAACGCACGGCCTTTATCGTGGAAAAGGCGGTTGAGATGGGGGCGGCGCGGATCATGCCCGTCCAGACCGCGTTCACCCAGAATGCCGACCGTATCCGGCAGGACAAGTTGCAGGCCCATGCGGTTGAAGCCGCCGAGCAATGCGGGGGCACCTTTGTGCCGCCGGTGGATGGGCTGGCAAAGCTGGACCGTGTGCTGGCCGACTGGCCAGAGGGTCGCCGGTTGATGTTCTGTGATGAACTTCTGATCGGGGACGCGGTTACCTTGCCCGCGATACCTGGTCCTTGGGCCATCCTGATCGGCCCGGAAGGCGGGTTTTCAGACGCCGAGCGTGACCGGCTGCGCAGCCTGCCCAGTGCGCATCCCATCAGCCTTGGCCCGCGCGTCTTGCGTGCAGATACTGCTGCGGTCGCTGCGCTGACGGTCTGGCAACAGGCGCTGGGGGATTGGGGATGAGCACGCCGCCTGTGATCCAGCTTCACCTGTTCTTTGCGACAGAGAATGACAGCGCGCTGATCCTGCGAAGGGCTGGCAGGCAGCTCTATAATCTGATCGCCTGGGATCGGGCGACAGACACGTTCACCGAAGGGCAATGGCTAAAGAAATCCGTGCAGCCGGATGTTTGCGATCTGTCGCCTGATGGCCGACATTTCATCTATGCCGTGAGAGACGCCTATCCGGAGACGGAGGCGACCGCAAATTACACCGTGATCAGCCGCCCGCCCTGGTTTACCGCCCTGGCCCTTTTTTCGCATGAATACAGTTGGCTTGGCGGTGGATCGTTTCTGGGGAACGGTCTTTATCGTCTGAACGGCGATGCGCCGCTTCGCGACATTCGTGGGCGTGCCGATGGGCTACAGAAGGTGGTCGCTGGCAAAGTGACCAAGGATTGCCGCACCGGGTTGCGGTTGTTGAATGGCAAACCCGCCCCGCTGCCGACAGATGTGCGTGACAGGTTACTCGGGCGCGATGGGCCGGTTCGATCTACCGCGATGGATCGCTACGAAACCCAAGGTGGGCGGCTTTATCGGCGCGATGGGATGGAGTTGTCGCTGATCCGGGATTTTACGGAGATGGAACCGCAATTTGTCCGTGCGCCCTACGATGACCGCCCTGATCGGGAACCGGACACCGGCTGGCACCCGATAGATGCGGAGCGTCGGGGATGATCCGTGCCACCGAAACTGATCGTCCAGAGATCGAGGCCTTTTTGGCGCCGCATGCCCCGTTTGCGATGTTTCCCCTGAATAATCTGGCCCATTACGGGATGGCGGGAGGCAGTGATTATGCGGTGACCTGCTGGATCGCCCGTCGCGATGGCCTCGTCACCGATGTGATGACCCTGTGCGACAACGGGATGGCGATGCCGTTTCTGCCTTCGGCTGATTATGCTGCAGCCGTGGCAGCGATGGAGGATCGCCCCCTGATGGGGATCATCGGCCCAACGGATCAGGTGCGCGGGGTCGAGGCGCAGGGCTTTGCCGATGCCTCCCGCACGCTGGATCATGATGAGCCGCATTTTCTGTTGGCGCTGGACCGGATGACCCTGCCGGATGGTCCCGGTATGTTGCGCCCACTGCAGGATGCCCCGCCTGATGTGATTAAGGGCTGGATGCTGGACTATCAGTTGACTGCGCTGAACACCCCTGCGGGAGAGGCCGGGCAGATGGTGGAAAGCAGTTATGCCAACTACGTTGCCCGCGACAGTCATCGGGTGTTGATGAAGCAGCAGACGCCGCTGGCCATGACCGGCTTCAACGCGCAATTGCCGGATATTGTGCAGATCGGTGGTGTCTATACGCCCCCTGATCTGCGGGGTCGTGGCCATGCCCGCCGGGCGCTGGCGCTGCATCTGGCTGAGGCCGCAACACGGGGGGTGACTCGCGCAACCCTGTTTTCCGCCAGTGACATGGCCGCCCGCGCGTATCGCGCCATCGGGTTTGAGCGGATCGGGGACTGGACGCTGCTGCTGTTTGACGGGCCGCAGCGGCGGGTAGTCCCATGATTGCTGCGACCGAGGCGGACCGCCCGATGATAGAGGCGTTTTTGCACAGACATTTCGCTGAGGCGATGTTCCCGCTGTCCAATCTCGCGCGACACGGTATGGCAGGTGGCCATCCACGTGCGATGCGTTTCTGGCTGCGCTGGGCAGCGGGAGAGGTGACCGATGTGCTGGGCGTGTCGGATGAAGGGCGGGTGTTTCCCATCTGTCCGACGGGGCCATGGGGCGAGGTTGCTGTGGTGCTGGCGGGCCAGCCGGTACGCAGCATTATCGGGGCGGCTGATCAGGTAGCGGCTTGTCGTGCGGTGTTGGGGCTGACCGCGCAGGGCGATCTGGATGAGATTGAGCCGCATTATGCCTTATCGCTGACTGACCTGATCGTACCGGATGCGCTGGGGTTCCGGCTGCTCAGCTTGCACGACGCGTCGCTCGAAAACGCGACCCGCTGGCGCGCGGCCTTCTGTGAAGAGGCGATGGGCTATGAACCGAAGGACGCGATGGACCGGGCGATGGCGGATGTGACCCACTACCTTGAATTGGACACACATCGGATCCTTGCCAAAGGGGACATGCCAGTGGCGATGACCGGCTTTAATGCGGTCCTGCCGCATGTTGTGCAGGTGGGCGGAGTCTATACGCCGCCTGATTTGCGGGGCCGGGGTTACGCGCGGCTGGCCGTCGCGCTGCATCTTGCCGAGGTGCGCGAAAACGGGGTCAGGGACGCGGTGTTATCAGCGGCGAATGCGGCGGCGGCGCGGGCTTATGAGGCGATCGGGTTCCGCCGCTGCGGGTCGTTCGCCATTCTTGATTACGCAGAACCACAGGTGATCCGTGGCTGATTTCATCCGCCCTGAATTACGCGCCTTTGTCTGGCGCTGGCGCGAGGTGCTGATCGCGGGGGGCCTGTGTCTGCTGGGGCTTTGGTGGCTGTGGCAGGGGATCGGGATTGTCCGTTGGCTGGGCGGTGTCGCGATCATTGTGGGGCTGGCCTGGGGCTGGGCGGCGGTGCAGCGGGTCCGCTTTGCGCAGGATGGCGAAGGGCCCGGTGTCGTCCAGATCCGCGAACGCAGGCTGGCCTATTTCGGCCCTTTGGATGGCGGTGTTATGGATATGGACGACGTGAATATGCTGGAGCTGGACCCCACCACCTATCCCGCGCCAAGCTGGATCCTGACGGGCATGGGTGGCCAGCGCATAGCCATCCCTGTCAATGCCGTCGGGGCCGAGGATCTGTTTGATGTCTTTGCGGCCTTGCCCGATATCCAGACCGGCACCGTGTTGGACGTGCTGTCGCACACACCCGATGTGCGGGTGACGGTGTGGTCGCGGACCCGTCCGCTCTTGCATTGACGCCCCGGTTGGTTCAGGTCAGCCTGAAGACCTGATTTTCGCGAGACGGAGCACCCTTCATGTCAATCCCTCAGTCCGGTGGCGGCCCGATCGAGCATTACGATCAGTTGGTGGAGTTTCTGTCCAAAGGCTGCAAGCCCAAGGACCAATGGCGCATCGGCACCGAGCACGAGAAATTCGGTTATTGTCAGGATTCGCTCCGCCCGCTGCCTTATGACGGCCAGCGGTCGATCAGGGCCGTGCTGGAAGGGTTGCGTGACCGGTTCGACTGGGCCCCGGTGCATGAGGGCGAGCATATCATTGGCCTGACCAAGGATGGCGCCAATGTCAGCCTTGAACCGGGCGGGCAGCTGGAACTGTCAGGCGCACCACTGGAAAATATCCACCAGACCTGTGACGAGGTGAACCACCACCTGGCCGAGGTAAAGGCCGTGGCCGACCATATTGGGGTCAAATTCATCGGGCTGGGTGCGGCGCCGGAATGGACCCACGAAGAAATGCCCCTGATGCCCAAGGGCCGTTACAAGCTGATGGATGCCTATATGCAAAAGGTCGGCACCCATGGCACCCAGATGATGCGGCGGACCTGCACTGTGCAGGTCAACCTTGATTTCGGGTCAGAGGCCGACATGGTGCAGAAACTGCGCGTGGCACTGGCCTTGCAGCCCGTGGCGACCGCCCTGTTCGCCAATTCCCCGTTCTTCGAAGGCATACCCAACGGCCATAAATCATGGCGCTCGCGCATCTGGCGGTCACTGGATGATGCCCGCACCGGCACGCTGCCCTGGGTGTTCGAGGATGGGATGGGCTTTGAACGCTGGGTGGAATGGGTCTTAGATGTGCCGATGTATTTCGTCTACCGCGACGGTAAATATATCGACGCGCTGGGCATGTCGTTCCGCGATTTTCTGAAAGGTGAATTGCCTGCGCTGCCGGGGGAAAAGCCCCTGCTGTCCGACTGGGCCGATCATCTGACGACCGTCTTCCCGGAGGCGCGGATCAAGCAGTTCATTGAGATGCGCGGGGCCGATGGTGGTCCGTGGCGCAGGCTTTGTGCCTTGCCGGCGTTGTGGGTGGGCCTGATGTATGACCAGGCAGCGCTCGATGCTGCGTGGGACCTCTGCAAAGGTTGGTCCTCCGAACAGCGCGAGGCGCTGCGTGTGGCCGCGTCAGTTGACGGGCTTCAGGCCAAGGTGGATGGCATCGACATGCACGATCTGGCCCGTGAGGTTGTCGCGATTTCAGAGGCGGGATTGAAGGCCCGTGCACGTCCGGGGGCGGGTGGGCTGGTCGGGGATGAAACCCATTTCCTGAATGCGCTGAAGGAAACTGTTGAAACGGGCCAGACACCTGCGGATGAGTTGCTGGCCCATTACAATGGCGATTGGGATGGCGACCTGAAACGGATTTACGCCGAATACAGTTATTGATGTCTGTGACCCTAGGATTTTACTGCTGCCGCGGCTTGCGCGATCACATCGCGCAGTGATGCCACGGCCTGTGTGAACCCCAGCCCGAGGCAGAGGAGCGACAAACCAAGCGCGCCCATCAGCCCTGCCAAGGTCAAACCGGGCACAAGGACCATTGCAAAGGCCGCGATCAGGATGATCCCGCCTGATCCGATGGCCGCAAAGCCAGACACGATGGTGAGCGCCCCGGCCCGTGCGGCCCGCCCGGTGATCGGGCAATCGGTCAGCGCGGCCCCGATGCGAAAGATCATGACAGCGAGGGCGATCAGCGCGCAGGCGGCCAGCCCGAAATAAAGGATGAAATAGGTGAACATGGGATGTCCTTTCGTCAGGTTTGAAGAATGCGGAAGTTGCGGTGGAACCGGGCGTAAAGCCATCCAAAGGCCCCGGCCCAAAGCGCGCCAAAGATCATGCCAAACCCGAAGATGAACATCATTCCCGGCGCCATCTCGCGCGGACCAAGATCCAACATGGTCATCAGGGCGAAGACCCCGAAGAGCGCAAGGTTGGCGCAGAAGCCAAGTGTTGCGTAGCTTCCAAAGCGAGGCGGGACGCGGCCGACGGCCCAGAGAAGCAGCGGGGTTCCGATGAGGAGATAGGGGATGGCACCTATCAAAAGGGCGGCGAGGCCGATGACCGTTCAGAAGCTCAGAAGCGTAGCGACAACCGGGGCCAGGATCAGTGAGCCGACAAAGGCGATGGGGTCAACGGCATAGCGTGGCGGACCAGCGAGAGCAGCAGTGATTCTTTGGTCGATTGCTTTGGTCATCAGTCGTTCGCTTGCATCAGTCTACGTGTATATCTTTTCATTCTGTATAAACAGAAATAACAGTATGTACGGCATAGTCAAGTTGCGATAAACGCCAATCAGTCAATACCGGCTCTCAAGTCTGGTTTTCCGGCGGTGCGTTCACGGAACTTGCCTGCTAACACATGCACACGCAATCAACTTAAAGGAACGAGATTATGCGTGATTTCTTTATTCGGGCGCTTGAGGCGCTCATTGGTTTATTTGTGATTCTTCTTTTGCTGGGTGTTGTTGTGGGGGGCATCGGGGTGATGGTCACCGGTATGCCGCAACCGGATGGCAGGACGATCAGCGGTGTTGTGCCGGGTATCGGCATTCTGGTTGTTGGCGTGCTATATGTCGTGATGATCGCCGGGTTCATGTATCTGGGCTTGGGTATTTACCACAACACGAAACGCACCGCCGATGCCGTTGAACAGATGGCGGCAAAGTAGCGGGTATGGCTGCCGGGGGTGCCGTGCCTTATGGCGCTTCCGGGGTCTTTTTCGCACCGATCTTGGTTTCCGTCCCGGCCTTCATCCGCTGGATATTACTCCAGTGCCGGGCATAGATCAGAAGGCCAAGCGCCATGCTGAGAAATGCCATGTACCCGTAGCCGGTCAACATCATGACAACAGGCAACCAGCCTGCCATCACCAATGCCGCCGCTGAGGAGTAGCGGAACACGGCCGCGACGATCAGCCAGATCGCGCAGCCGGCCAGCAACATCGGCCAGGCCAGCACCCCGATAATCCCCAGATAGGTGGCAACACCTTTGCCGCCCTTGAATTTCAGCCAAACCGGAAAGCAATGCCCGATAAAGGCCATCAGCCCCGCCAGCTGTGCGGCATCCAGCGCGGCGAGCGTGCCGGCCAGAAAGACGGCAATGGCCCCTTTGGCCGCATCGAAAAGGAGTGTCAGGGCGGCGGCTGTCTTGTTCCCCGTGCGCAGCACATTGGTGGCCCCGATATTGCCTGATCCGATCTCGCGCAGGTTACCCAGCTTCATCACCCGTGCCAGGATCATGCCACTGGGGATCGACCCCAAAAGATAGCCGATCACCCCCCACAGGATCAGGACACTGGTCGCAGTTTCGATCGGTGGCATCTACGCGCCCTCCCATATTCGTTGGCCGTCCACCCACGTGCCCAGTACCTTGCCCTGCAGCTTGGCCCCGTCGAACGGTGTATTCTTGGATTTCGACAAGAGTTGCGTCCGATCCAGCTGGAACGGCGCATCGGGGTCGAACAGCACCAGATCGGCGGGTGCTCCGGGCAGCAGACGCCCGCTGTTACGTCGCAAGATCCGCGACGGGTTCAGCGACAGCGCCCGGAACAGGCGCGGCAGGTCGATCATGTCGGCGTGGTAAAGACGCAAGGCCGCAGGCAGCAGTGTTTCAAGCGCGACGGCCCCGCTGGCCGCTTCCTCAAACGGCAACCGCTTGCTTTCTTCGTCCTGTGGGGTGTGCATGGAACTGATGATGTCGATCAGCCCGTCGGCCACGGCCTGCACTACTGCCAGCCGGTCATCTTCGCTGCGCAAGGGTGGTTTCAGTTTAAAGAACGTTCGGTAATCGGCCACGTCCAAATCGTTCAGGGTCAGATGGTGGATACCGACCCCGGCGGTAATGTTCAGCCCGTTCCGCTTGGCCCGTTCCAGCGCGGGCAGGGCGCGGGCGGTCGTGATCTGGTCGGCGTGATAGCGGGCGCCGGTCATTTCCAGCAGGCTGATATCGCGGTCCAGCGCCATACGTTCGGCCATGGGCGACACGCCGGGTAATCCGCGCAGGGACGCGAATTTGCCGGAGGTGACCGCCGCCCCATCGGACAAAATCGGTTCCTGCACATGGGCGATGACAAGCGCGTCAAGGCTGCTTGCATAGGTCAGGGCGCGGCTGAAGACCTTGGTGTTGGTTACTACCCGATCGCAATCGGTAAAGGCGACGGCCCCCGCATCCTGCAGGAACCCGATTTCCGTCATCTCGCGCCCTTCGCGCCCTTTGGTCAGGGCGGCCATGGGCAGGACATGCACGGGCGCATCGGCCTGAGCGCGGCGTTCAACAAATTCCAGCGTTTCAGGCGTATCAATGGCGGGCAGGGTATCGGGACGGGTAACAATTGTGGTGATCCCGCCAGCCGCCGCGGCCTGCCCGGCAGAGCGGAACGATTCCTTGTGCCGTTCGCCCGGCTCAGAGACCTTCACCCCGATATCGACAATGCCGGGGGCAAGACACATGCCACCGCAATCAATCACGTTGGCGTCTTTTGGGGGCGGCATGTCAGCTTCATGGATCGCCACGATCTGACCATCGCTGACCAGTATTCCGCCCGGTCCGTCAGTCAACGCCACCGGATCGATCAAGCGCGCATTGGCGAAAAAGGTGGCGGTCATCGGGTTGTCCTGCGCGGTTTTTGTGTTTCACGCTTGTAGGCGGCAAATGGCCGGCAGGACAAGGCAGAGCGGTCTGTCATGCCGTATATCATTTACTTTTCGATACCCTGCATCAGCTGGAACACATGCTGTGCTTCGACGATCCGTTCAAACCCGATAGGCTCGACCCTGGCACCATCATCGTTGTCGGTCGTTTTCGCGCCGAAAATGACGCTGGGCCGATCGGGGTCGGACCGGTCGATGCGCACGCCCCTGTTGATCGGATAGGATGTCAGGCTGCGGCCGAAGACCGGCAGGTCCGTTGCGACGAAGGCGCGCCTGTTAGTCAAGGTGTACCAAGTCCGGCGTCGGAGGAAAGTTGGTTGAAACAGCGCATGAACCGTGATCCACAACCCGACCGCGATGAATAACAGCCCAAGACCCCAAAATTCGATCCCTGCCCCAGCCAATACGGCCAGACCAAGCCAGATCGTGGCGAACGCGGCAAAGCCGACCCCGAACAGCCCCGGCCGCAACATCCGCCGTTCCCAGACAAAGCGTCCGTCGGGACGCCCTTGCCACATGATTTTTTCATCCGGGTCGAGGATGCCGGCCCAATCGTCTCCATCAATGTCCGACGGATCGGTCACCCGGCCACCCAGATCATCAGCCCGACCAGCAGGAACATCGCGATCAGGGCGTACATGGCGATCATGCCGCCGATGCGGGCGTCGGATTTGGCGGGCTTGGCCGGTGGGTCGCCGATGACGCCTTCGGCGGACTTCGCGGTCAGCGGTTCAACCGGGGTCAGCCGGGCGTCAGGCACATAGGTGGTGATATGCCGGACCCCATCGGCGGGCTTCAAGGTGACCGCCTGACCGCGGGCGGCGCTGGACAGGATCAGGATGGCAAACCCCTCAATCCCGTTTACGGCTGCAAGGTCATGATCGGCGGTCAGCATGTCATAGCCCTGGGTGATATAGTCGCTGAGTTGCATCGGGCCGAGATCATCGACCTTAACGATATCGATGAAGGTCGGGTCCAGCGCATCGGTGCCCAGAAGTTGGCGCAACCCATCTGGCGTCTTGTCCAGAACGGGTTTGGGCAAGGGGCCGTCGGTTGCAAACACGCGGATCTGGCCAAAGTCATTTTCGGGGATCTGGATCGTCATGATGCCTCTGCCTGGATTTTGCGGATCATTGCGTAAACCTCGCGCCCATCGGTGATGCCATCAAAGCCGATCGTTTCGGTTCTCTTGTCCCCGTCGCTGTCGCGCTCATGCACCGTCTTGAATTTCACGTCATCATGGCGCCCCTGGATCAGGGTGATAATATCATCGGGCCTGATCAGATAGGATTGCAGGCTGTGCCGAAAGAACGAATTGGCGACATAGGCGCGTTTGTTGCTGAGCGCGTAGCGAGTGAACCGATGGCCATAGATCGCGGCAAGCCAACTGCCAATGGTCATGCCCGCCCCGACGCACAGAAACGGGACAGAAAAGGCCAGCAAGCCTAGCCCCATAATGATCCCTACGCCGCCGCTGGTCAGCGATGCGACAGCATTCGTCGCGGCAGCCACGCCGCCCGCAAAAAACGGAACGCCAAAGATGGACAGGAACAACGTACCAAGCGGGTTCTTGATGCCCGGCGCGGGCTGGCCGTGCCACAACAACACCTCGCCCGGTTCAAAATAATCATCCCAGCGGTCGTGTTTGGGGGGCTGAAAGAGCCGGCTGATCATGCGGCGGTTTCCTGTTTCTTAGCATGTCGATCTTTGATCGCATCTTTGACCTGTTTGGCCACATCTTCCGAACCTGTAATGAAGCGGAAACCCGCGGTGTTCAGCAACTGATTGAAGAATAGAAAATACCGCCCGAGCTTGGTGAAGCGGTGGTCGGTTTCGATGGGCATGATCGTTCGTTTTGTTTTGTTCTTGAAGCTCAGCAGGACACTGTCTGACTTGGCCACATGGTCAACGCGCAGACCGGGCTGAAGCTCATAGACAAAAACGCTGTTGATGGGCGAGCTGTCGATGATCATCGCCCGCTTGTTGGTCAGTTTGTATTGGGTCGCGGCCCGATGCTGGATGTCCAGATAGGGTACGCCAAAAAGAAACATGACAATAAGTGCCAGAAGATGGACCACCATGACCCCGATGATGATGCGCGCCCAGATTGGTTCCGGCAGTGTCAAATCCATAAACACCAGCGGGGTGATCATCAACAACATGAACCCGCCCACGAATGTAAAGACAAAGTGCAAACCGGAATAGCGAAAGCCCTGCGCCGGTCTGCCTTCCCACAAGGTGACCTCGCCCTGCCGGTAGGGGATGTTGCGGCTCAAGCCATGACCTCTTGCCGCGCCGCCCGCAGGTTTTGTGCCAGCAGTTCCATCGCTGCCATCCGCACGGCGACGCCCATCTCAACCTGTTCCTGAATGACCGACCGGTTGATGTCGTCGGCGATATTTCCGTCGATTTCAACGCCCCGGTTCATCGGCCCCGGATGCATCACGATGGCATCAGGTTTGGCATGGCGCAGCTTGGCCGCGTCCAGCCCGTAGCGATGGAAATATTCGCGTTCGGACGGGATGAAACCGCCATCCATCCGCTCTTTCTGCAACCGCAGCATCATGACGACATCGACGTCTTTCAGACCCTCGGTCATGTCCTCAAACACCTCAACCCCGAAATCGGCGATGCCCGATGGCATCAGGGTTGGCGGCCCGATCAGCCGGATCCGATTTTCCATCTTGCCCAAGAGCATGATGTTGGAGCGTGCCACGCGGGAATGGGCGATGTCGCCGCAGATCGCGATGGAAAGCCGATGCAGCCGCCCCTTGGCCCGCCGGATCGTCAGCGCATCAAGCAGCGCCTGCGTGGGATGTTCATGCCGCCCGTCGCCGGCGTTTAGCACAGCGCAGTTCACCTTTTGCGCTAGCAGATCGACGGCCCCGGAATGCGGATGCCGCACCACCAGCAGATCAGGCCGCATCGCGTTCAGTGTCAGCGCGGTGTCGATCAGCGTTTCGCCCTTTTTGATGGATGAGGCTTGCATCCCCATATTCATCACATCCGCCCCCAGCCGCTTGCCCGCCAGTTCGAAACTGGCCTGCGTCCGGGTGGAATTTTCAAAGAACATGTTGATCTGGGTCAGCCCCGCCAGCACATCGCGATGGGCGATCCCCTTGCGGTTATGGTCGGCATAGCTGTCGGCGAGGTCGAGAAGGGTCGTGATTTCAGTGGGATGCAGCGGCTCAATGCCCAGAAGATGCTTGGCGCGGAATGTCATTTGCTGCTCTCCAACGGTTTGGCCGACTTATAGGCAGGCGGGGGGCCTCTATCAATGCCGGACCCACTGCACATCCCCGCCGATCCGGCGTAACCTCTGACGCATGGATTCGGGACAATCATACTGGGCGGACCGCGCGGCGTTGGAATGGCAGGTGGAACTGGGTGTTACTGATGCCATTCAGGATGCGCCGGTGGATCGTTATGCGCTTGAGGCGGTCAAGCCGAAGCCGAAGGAAGCCGCGCAACCTGTCGCGCCGCCGCCTGTGCCGGTGGCCGAGGACGTAAACGCCGTCGCCATCGCCCGTGCTGCTGCGGCGGGTGCCGCTGATTTGCCAGCACTTGCCACCGCGATGGAGGCGTTCGAGCATTGCGAACTGAAAAAGGGTGCGCGCAGTTTTGTTTTTTGTGACGGTCAGCCCGCCGCCCGCGTGATGATCGTGGGCGAAGCCCCGGGACGAGAGGAGGATCGCGCCGGTAAGCCCTTTGTCGGGCGGGCCGGGCAGCTCTTGGATCGGATGCTGGATGCGGTCAATCTCGGGCGTGGGCATGATGATGTCGCGCGTGCGGTCTATATCACCAACGTATTGCCGTGGCGCCCGCCGTCCAACCGGACGCCTGACAAGGCCGAGATTGCGATGATGTTGCCGTTTCTGGAGCGCCATATCGCGCTGGCTGATCCTGATGTGCTGGTCCTGATGGGCAACACGCCCTGTCAGGCGCTTCTGGGACGCACCGGGATCACGCGGATGCGGGGGACCTGGACACAGGTGGGGAAAATTCCCACCCTACCCATGTTTCACCCCGCCTATCTGCTGCGCAACCCGATCGCCAAGCGCGAGGCATGGGCGGACCTTCTGGCATTGAATGCGAGATTGCGCGGATGAAGATACTGGCCTTTTCCGACCTGCATCTGGCCCGCAACCGGGCGGCTGCCATTGTAGAGGCGAGCGCGGGCGCCGACATGGTCATTGGCGCCGGCGATTTCTGCAATCACCGCGAGGGTCTGGACCAGGCGATGGCCCTGCTGGAGGGGATCAAATGCCCGTTTGTGGCCGTCCCCGGCAACGCCGAAAGCGCGGATGAACTGCGCGCCGCCGCCGGGCCGGACATTGATGTTCTGCATGGCCAATCGGCGCATGTAGATGGGCTGGATATTTTCGGGATCGGCTATGGTATCCCGGTGACCCCTTTCGGATTATGGTCCTGCGATATGACCGAGGCGCAGGCTGAAGTGATGCTGAAGCAGTGTGAACATGCCGATATCATCATCAGTCATTCGCCGCCCAAAGGCGTGGTCGATCAGACCTCGGCGGGGATGTCAGTGGGGTCCACCGCCTTGCGTGATGCCATCGTGCGCCTGTCGCCGAAGTACGTGTTCTGCGGCCATATCCATGACAGCTGGGGGCAAGGCGGAACAATCGGGCGGACGAAGGTGCATAACCTTGGCCCGACCGTGAACTGGTTTGAAGGATGAACTCGAATTGGAGTGCGTGTGATGCTTGTTGATCCGCTTGTTCTGCTGGCTTTCCTGCCTGCCGCGCTTGCGCTGAACCTGACGCCCGGTGCGGATATGATGTTTTGCCTCGCACAGGGCATGCGGGGCGGGGCGGCACCAGCCATCGCGGCCTCTGCTGGGATATCAGTGGGTGGGCTGATCACGGTGACCCTCGCCGGGCTGGGTCTGGGCGCTGTTGTCGCGGCGATGCCATGGCTTTTCGGTGTGATCCGCTGGGTCGGTGTGGCCTATCTTGTCTGGCTGGCAATCCACAGCTTGCGCACGCCACTGACCGGGCGCGACACACCGGCGGTCCGGCCATCGCGGGCGTTTCGGGACGGGCTGATCGTCAACCTGTCGAACCCCAAGGTGATCCTGTTTGTACTGGCCTTCATCCCGCAATTCGTGGACCCGGCGCGCGGGCAGGTCCTGCTGCAATTCATGATCTTTGGGGCGGCCTTGTCCATCGGCGGTTTCGTGGTCAACGGGGCGGTGGGCTATTTCGCGGGTGGGATCGGCCGGGCCATGGTGCGCGATATGCGCATCGAACGGGTCTTGCGTTATGTCTGTGCCTCGATCTTCATGGGGCTGGCCGGTAAACTGGCCTGGGACAGCCGAACATGAGCCGCATTGATGAAAGCAAGGAATTCCTGCCGGTCCGCATCGCGGTGCTGACCGTCAGCGATACGCGCCAATTGGCCGATGACAAATCGGGGCAGACGCTGGTGGACCGGATCGAGGCCGCCGGTCATATCGTGGCCGACCGCAAGATCATCGCCGATGAACGGGACCAGATTGCGGGCCAGTTGCGCGCATGGTGTGCCGATGATGGGGTCGATGTGGTGATCTCGACTGGCGGCACCGGGTTGACCGGGCGCGATGTCACGGTGGAGGCGCACAGGGACGTCTATGAAAAGGAAATCGATGCCTTCGGCACGGTTTTCACCATCGTCAGCATGCAAAAGATCGGGACCAGTGCTGTGCAAAGCCGGGCGACCGCAGGTGTGGCACAAGGCACTTATCTGTTTGCGCTGCCCGGCAGCCCCGGCGCGTGCAAGGATGCGTGGGATGAAATCCTTCTCAAACAGCTCGATTATCGCCACCGACCCTGCAATTTTGTTGAAATCATGCCACGTCTTGACGAACATTTGCGCCGGAAGTGACGACGATCTGCGTATAACTGGACGTAGATATCGCCGGGCCTAGGTTTAAAGGCTCAAACAAGGACCTCTGATATGCGTTTCCTGCGTCGCAGCCTGATGGGCGTTTTTCTACTGGCGGTCACTTTGGTGCTGATCGCCTGGGCGGGCAATATGGTGCGCGATGCCGTCACTGCGCGGATGAACGAAGAACCTCGCAGTTTTCCCCAGCGCGAGCGCGAATTTGCGGTCAACGTCGTCACGCTTGAAGCGCAGACCATCACCCCGGAATTGACGGTTTTCGGTGAATTGCGCAGCCAGCGCACGCTTGATCTGCGCAGTGCGACCGGCGGTACGGTCCTTGAGGCCAGCGAAGCACTGGTCGAAGGTGGCACCGTGACCCAAGGCCAGTTGTTGCTGCGCATCGACCCGGTTGAGGCTGAGGGCGCGTTGGACCGTGTTCGCGCTGATCTACAGGATGCCGAGGCAGAGCTGCGTGATGCCGAACGCTCGCTGCTGCTGGAACAGGATGAACTGACCGCGGCCCGCGCGCAGGCCACGCTGCGCGATCAGGCGCTGGCGCGGGCGCGCGATCTGCAGGAACGGGGCGTAGGCACGGCCGCGGCGGTCGAAACGGCTGAATTGGCGGCATCAACCGCGCAGGCGGCGGTGCTGACACGCAGGCAGGCGGTTGCATCTGCCGAGGCGCGGATTGATCAGGCCACGACCCGGCTGGCCCGTGAGCGTATCAGCCTGGCCGAAGCCGAACGCGACGTGACGGATACCGAAGTGCGCGCCGCCTTTGATGGCACGTTGGCGGATGTCACCATCAGCCCCGGCGGCCGGGTGACCGCCAACGAACGCTTTGCCCAACTGGTTGATCCGACCCGGTTGGAGGTCGCGTTTCGCGTCTCAACCTCGCAATATGCCCGGCTTCTGGATGGCAATGGCACCCTGATCAATGCCCCCGTCAGTGTGGCGTTGGATGTGTCCGGCGTGAACCTTGCCGCGACCGGCCAAATCACCCGCGAAGGGGCTGCTGTCGGGGCGGGCCAGACGGGCCGTCTGCTCTTTGCTCGTCTGGATGCGGCGCCGGGGTTTCGCCCCGGTGATTTTGTGACGGTCAGCATTGATGAACCGCCCCTCGATAATGTCGCGCTGGTGCCATCCACTGCCGTGGCCCCTGATGAGACCGTGTTGATCGTGGATGCCGACAACCGGCTTCAAACTGGTCAGGTCCGCCTGTTGCGCCGTCAGGGCGACGACGTGATCATCGCTGTGGGCGACCTGGAAGGGCAGACCATTGTCGCCGAACGCTCGCCCTTGTTGGGCGCAGGGATCAAGGTACGCCCGATCCGCCCCGGCGGAGCAGAGGCACCGGCAGAGCCGGAAATGATCACGCTGGAGGCCGACCGGCGCGCCAAGCTGATTGCATTCGTCACCGAAGGCCGCATGCCGGAAGAGGTCAAGGCGCGCATCATCGGCCAGTTGGAACAGGAGCAGGTGTCATCCGAAACGGTCGCCCGGCTTGAAAGCCGGATGGGCAGCTGATGGCAACCGGGGGCGACAAACTGACGGCAAGCGCGGGCGGCATCCTGTCCTATTTCACGCGGCACAAGACGGCGGCGAACCTGCTGCTGGTCCTGATGATCACGGCGGGGCTTTTCGCCTTTCCCAACATGCGGGCGCAGTTCTTTCCCGATGTGGTGGTTGATGATCTGACCGTTTCTGTAACCTGGCAGGGCGCTGGTGCCGAAGATGTGGATGCCGCCATCGTGCAGGTGCTGGAACCTGTGTTGCTGGGGGTTGAGGGTGTTACCTCATCCTCGGCCACCTCAACGGAAGGGCAAGCGCGCATCAGGCTGGAGTTTGAACCGGGCTATGACATCGACCGCGCGGCGGAAGATGTGCAACTGGCCGTGGATGGCACCAGCAACCTGCCCGAAGACGCCGAGGACCCCGGCGTGCGCCGCGGCGGCTGGTCTGACAGGGTCACCGATGTGGTGATCACCGGCCCGGTCAGCGTGGATCAACTGGGTCGTTTTGCCGATGAAATGTCGACACGGCTCTTTGCCGAAGGTGTCACCCGCGTCATCATTCAAGGGGTTGCGGCCCCATCGACCATTGTCGAGGTCCCGTCGCTGTCGCTGATCGAACATGACATCGGCATGTCCGACATCGCCGCGCGCATCGCCGAAGAGGCGGAGGCCGATCCGGCGGGTGATGTGTCATCCAACGCGCGGGTGCGCACCGGGGTAGCCAAGCGGACGGCGGATGATATCGGCGCGATTGTACTGCGGTCGAACCCCGATGGGTCGAAGCTGACCATCGCCGATGTGGCCACGATCCGGGTTGAAGGTGTGGACCGCGAACGCGCCTATTTCGTGGGCGAGGACCCGGCGATCAAGATCAGGGTGCTGCGATCCGCCCAGGGCGACGCCATCGGGATGCAGGAAACGGTCGAGGAGGTGGCCGATCAACTGACCGCATCCCTGCCTGCGGGTGTGTCGATCGCCCTGACCAATGGCCGGGCGGAATTCATCACAGGGCGTCTGGATATCCTGCTCGATAACGGGCTGACCGGTCTGATGCTGGTCGTCGCCCTGCTGTTTTTGTTCCTGAATGCGCGCACGGCCTTCTGGGTGGCCGCCGGTATCCCCGTGGCCATGCTGGCGGCGATTGCGTTGATGTATGCGGTGGGGATCACGATCAACATGATCTCGCTTTTTGCGCTGATCATCACGCTGGGGATCGTGGTGGATGACGCGATTGTGGTGGGTGAACATGCCGATTTCCGGGTCAGACAACTGGGCGAACATCCCACGGTCGCGGCTGAAAACGCGGCAAAGCGGATGTTCAGTCCGGTCTTTTCGGCAACGACGACGACGATCATCGCGTTTTTCGGTCTGGTGATCATCGGCGGGCGGTTTGGCGACCTGATCGCCGATATCCCGTTCACCGTCATCGTGGTTCTGACCGCCAGTCTGGTGGAATGCTTCATCATCCTGCCGAACCATCTGGCCCATTCGATGCTGCATTCGGCCAAGGATCACTGGTACGACTGGCCCTCGCGCACGGTCAATCGCGGCTTTGACTGGTTCCGCGACACGCTGTTCCGGCCCTTCATGGGGTTCGTGATCTGGGCGCGTTATCCGGTCTTTGCCTTCGCGCTTGTGGCGCTGGCCAGTCAGGTGGCCCTTTTCATCAAAGGCGACGTGAACTGGCGCTTTTTCAACGCGCCCGAACAATCGCAGGTGACCGGAAATTTCGCCATGCTGCCCGGTGCCACCCGCGAAGATACGCTGGAAATGATGCGCGAGATGCAGCGCGCGACCGAGGCGCTGGGCGCGCAATATCAGGAACAGCACGGGTTGAACCCGCTGAAATTCGTGGTGGCCGAGGTCGGCGGCAATTCGGGCCGCGCGATTGCCGGGTCTGAAACCAAGGACGCCGATCAGTTGGGGTCGATCACGATTGAACTGATTGATGCCGACAGCCGCCCCTATACTAGCTTTGCCTTTGTGAGCGAATTGCAGGACAGCATCCGCCAGCACCCGCTGGCCGAAACGGTCAGCTTTCGCAGTTGGGGGTCGGGGCCGGGTGGTGACAGCCTTGATATACAGATGTTCGGGGCTGACAGCGAAACGCTGAAAGCCGCCGCCGAGGCCCTGAAAACCGAATTGCTGCAGTTTTCCGAAATTTCGGGGCTGGAGGATACGCTGGCCTACGACAAGGAAGAATTGATCCTCGAGTTGACCCCGCAAGGTCAGGCGTTGGGGCTGAGTATTGACGGTCTGGGCCGCGTGCTGCGCGACCGTCTGGGCGGGATCGAGGCCGCAACCTATCCCGATGGCGCGCGGTCCGCCACGATCCGGGTGGAGCTGCCGGACGGTGAATTATCGGCGGATTTTCTGGACCGGACCCAGATCCGCACCGGCGAAGGCTTCTATGTCCCGCTGGCCGATGTGGTCACGGTGCAAAGCCGGACAGGGTTTTCCACCGTACGGCGTGAAAACGGGATCCAGCTGATTTCTGTGCAGGGGGATCTGGATGATGAAAACGCTGACCGGGCGACGGAAATCCAGCAAATCATCAATGATGACATCCTGCCCCGGATCGAGACGAATTTCGGCATCGAAACCCAATTGGCCGGGCTGAGTGAGCAAGAGGACAGGTTTTTGGCCGATGCGCGCACTGGCCTGATCCTTGTTCTGCTCGGCATTTACTTGACCCTGGCGTGGATTTTCAGCAGCTGGACCCGGCCCGTGGTGGTCATGGCGATCATCCCCTTTGGCCTGATCGGAACGATCTATGGTCACTATGTCTGGGATGTCCCGCTGAGCATGTTCACCGTTGTTGGCATGATCGGGATGGTGGGGATCATCATCAATGACAGTATTGTGCTGGTCACGACCGTGGACGAATACGCGCAGGAGCGGGGGCTGGTGCCTGCAATCATCGATGGGGCCGCAGACAGGCTGCGCCCGGTGATGCTGACCACACTGACGACGGTGTTGGGCCTGATGCCGCTGCTTTACGAAGGATCCAATCAGGCTGAGTTCCTGAAACCCACGGTGATCACGCTGGTCTTTGGTCTGGGCGCTGGCATGTTCCTTGTGCTGCTGGTGGTGCCATCGCTGATGGCGATGCAGCAGGACATCCGCAAACAGGTGCAATCGGCCAAGCGGGCGCTGCGCGGGCGGCATTTTGGCATGTGGGCACCGGCGGGGCTTGGGGCTGCACTGGCGCTGGCGCTGTTTGCTGTGACGGTTGCACCGGTGCTGGTCACCGGGGCGGCATGGGGACCAGCCGCCGACCTGTTGCCGATGCTCAATGGTGGGTTCGTCCCGGCATTCGGGGTTTTCGTGGCGGGACTGGCGGTGATCCTGCTGGCGATCTATGTCAGCGCGGCGATGACTATGGGCTTGCGGCGCCGGGCCTAGCCTGCACTGCAGCCGCGAATATCGACAGCGCTCTGGCTGCCCAGCACAGTGATGCGCATCGCCGACCGGTCCAGCGCAAAGGCAACGCCGCTGGTATGAACCATATCGACGGTTGCCAGCAGCCGGTCGCCGGTGCGGGCCACGTCCGCCTCCGACACCCAGACCAGCGGATCGGCGGTTTCGATCACGACAACCTCTGACGTGCCCGTGGCAGGCAAATCAATCGCCGTGGTCACGCGCAGCCCGTCACTGATCGGGGCGATGGCGCAGGTGACTGCGCCCACATTGGCCTCGGCTTCGCTCAGCGGGCGATCGATCAATGCGGCGGTGATTGATGTATCGCGGCTGCCGGTGACCGGCAGCATGGCGTTGAAGCTGAGGCTGACAGGAATGCAGATGTCTTCGCACACGCCGATATGCAGGTCGCCGCTGATCTGGATCGGCGCGTCAGTATCGGCGCTGGCCACGGTGATCGGCACCACGACACTATCGGTATATCCGATGGACCGCATCCCGTTCTGGTCAAATATCTGTGGCACCGGCCAATGCGGTGTCACGCTGGTGATGTTGTTAGAACCGGCAAATGAAAACTGCGGCGGGATGCCCGCATCGCCCGGCGCGCGCCAATAAGTTTTCCAGCCTTCTTCAAGGGTGATGCGCAGCCCGGCGATATGGTCACCATTGGCCGCCCGCCACCCCGGCAGCACCTCAACCGTAGCGAGATCATCAAAAGGCCCTGCAACCGCAGCGACGGGCAAAGCAAGGAAAAACAGGGATATCAGCATCTTTTTGCGCATGAAAGCTTACTTAAGCATTGGCGATGTAATGGGAAGTCACGTTTGGGAGAGGCCTTATCAGGTTGCCTCTTGCGTCAGCCAAAGGGGAGGCTCATTTTAGTCAACATGAAGACGGAATCAACAAATCTTGCCGGGAAACTGCTGATCGCGATGCCGGATATGGGTGATCCCCGCTTTGCCCAGAGTGTGATTTACATGTGCGCCCATTCCGATGATGGCGGCATGGGGTTGATCGTGAACAAGCCGCAGGTGGACATCCAGTTTGGCGATCTTCTGGATCAGCTGGGCATCGACCGGGCGCCAGGCGTGCGTGATATCCGGGTCCATTTTGGAGGGCCAGTGGACCATGCGCGCGGCTTTGTGCTGCACAGTATCGATTACCGGTCCGAAATTGGCACGCTGCAGGTCGACGACCGGATCGGCATGACCGCGACCATGGACGTGCTAGAGGATATCGGGAAGGGCAAGGGCCCCAAAGCGTCGATGCTTGCACTGGGCTATGCCGGTTGGGGACCGGGCCAACTGGAATCCGAGATTGCCCAGAACGGCTGGCTCACCTGTGACCCACGCGACGACATCGTCTTTGGCAGGGGCAACGAACATAAATGGACCGCCGCGCTGAAAGTGCTGGGGATCGATCCGCTATTGCTGTCAGCGACAGCGGGCCGGGCCTGAAGCCGAAAGACCGGCTTGGCTCAACAATACCGATGACGTTCAGGCGCCAAAGGCGCTTGTGTCAGAATAAACACGCCAATCAGTGATCTTGTTGCCGTTGAACCGATAGATATCCGTACAAGGCACATCCAGCGATGCGCCATCCGCAAGACGCGTGAAATGCGACGTGACCTCGAAAATCGCGGTATCATCACGGCTGAACATCATATGGATCGTGTGCCCGTCCCAACGCACGCGCTGCGTCTGCCAGTCCATATAGTTGCGGATACCGTCGACGCCCGTGACAGGGGCACGATGGCCAACCCGGTATTGAACATCGGGCGTGAAAAAATCGCCCGCGGCGTCCCAGTCGCCCCGGCCTATTGCGGACTCCATCTTTTCCACCTTTTGGGTCAATGCGGAAGGTTCGTTGATCATGGCGCAATCCCCTGGGTCTGCATGGCTGATCTGACCGCCGGACGGTCACAAAGCCTTTGATAAAAGGTATCGGTGGCAGGCCATGGGGCCAGCCCATCTGGCAGGCTGTGTGCCGCCCATCGCAACATTGGTACGGCATAGAAATCCACAACCGTTAGTCCGTTGCTGACAAAGGTATTGCGGCCTGACAGATGTGTGTCGATCAGGTCGAGCCCGTTCTTCACTAGCTCCAATCCAGCGGCTTTCACATGCCGTTGTGCATCAGCGCTCTGATCGGTGCTGTAACGTTTCGGTACGAAAAACGGAAAGAAGGCCGGGTGAAAGTCGCCCGTCAGGAAGGCGCACCACTTCATCACTTCGGCCTGTTGGCGGACATCATCGCCACCAGTCAGGTCAGACCGGTCATGGGTGGCGCAAATGAAATGAAGAATGGCGTCGCATTGGGTGAGAATATCCCCATCCCCAACGTCAAGTGCAGGCACCGCGCCGGCCGGGTTGATCGCACGGTAGCTGTGATCGCGCGGTGCTTCGGTCAGGATGTAGTCCGCGCCGATATATTCAAGCAGGATATGCGGGGCGAGAGAGCAGGCCCCAGGGCGATAAAAAAGATGTAATGTGTTCTTGGCCATGCATCCAAGTTAGGCATCAGGACGGGGAATGCCAGTTCAGTCGTCCAGAAGCGCCTCGATAATCGCATATGCGCTGTCGCTCGACCAATCAGCATCCCCCTGAAGCCGGGCAATTTCTTGGCCTTCAGGATTCAGGATCAGCGTGATCGGCAGACCCAGAATGCCAAGACTGCGCGCCAGCGATTGCCGTGCATCCGTATGCAGCGGCAGATTGTCCACCTCGATTTCGGCAAAGAACCGTTCCATTGCGGGGCGCGGATTCCGACCTGTCGCTATCGTGACCACTTCGAACGTGTCACCCCCCAGCTGCGCCTGCATGGCCGACAGCATCGGCATTTCCTTGCGGCAGGGCGCGCACCAGGTGGCCCAGAAGTTCAGAACCACATATTTGCCTTCATAGGCGGCCAAGGTCATTTCGCTGCCATCCTCGGCTGTGAAAGGCACGTCAGACCCCGCAACCGGTGCGCTGTGTACGATCAGCTTGCGCATATCGCCTTCGCGCAATGCGGCGATATCATCGGCGTGGCCTGCGTTTGCAACGGCTGCGATGGCCGTATAAAGCAGGGCTGACAGTAACTTCCGCATGAGACGTATCCTTTATGACCAAATCCGCGAACACGATGTGGGGCGGGCGTTTTGCCGCCGGACCAGACGCGATTATGGAGGCAATCAACGCCTCGATCGGGTATGACCGACGCCTGGCACCGCAGGACATCGCAGGTTCACGCGCCCATGCCGCCATGTTGGCCGCCACAGGCATCATTAGCGATAACGATGCAGAGGCGATCCGGGAAGGTCTGCTCACTGTATTGTCAGAGATTGAAACCGGGGATTTTGCGTATTCCACGGCGCTCGAAGACATCCACATGAATGTGGAGGCACGGCTGAAAGAACTGATCGGCGAACCGGCGGGCCGTTTGCACACGGCCCGGTCACGCAATGATCAGGTGGCGGTCGATTTTCGGCTTTGGGTCCGTGATCAATGCGATCAGGCAGATGAGGCGCTAGCGGCCTTGCAAAAGGCGCTGCTTGGTCAGGCAGAGGCAGGGGCGGATTGGGTCATGCCTGGCTTCACCCATTTGCAGACCGCCCAGCCGGTGACATGGGGCCATCATATGCTGGCCTATGTGGAAATGTTCGCGCGCGACCGGTCCCGCTTTGCGGATGCGCGCAAACGAATGAATGTATCGCCCCTGGGCTGCGCGGCCCTCGCTGGCACCTCATTCCCGATTGATCGGGACATGACGGCGCAGGCGCTGGGCTTTGATGCGCCCATGGCAAATTCGCTGGATGCGGTGGCGGACCGCGACTTCGCGTTGGAATTCCTGGCCAGCGCCAGCATCTGCGCGATGCATCTGTCGCGTCTGGCCGAAGAACTGGTGATCTGGTCGTCTGCCCAGTTCCGGTTCGTGAAGATGTCCGACAAATGGTCCACCGGGTCCAGCATCATGCCACAAAAGCGAAACCCCGACGCGGCGGAGCTGATCCGCGCCAAGATCGGGCGCATCTTCGGGGCCAATGTCGCCCTGATGACCGTGATGAAGGGGCTGCCGCTGACCTATTCCAAGGACATGCAGGAAGACAAGGAACAGACATTCGACGCCGCCGACAACCTGATGCTGGCATTGGCCGCGATGACAGGGATGGTGGCCGACATGACCGCCAACCGCGACAACCTGAAAGCTGCCGCCGCCAGCGGATTTTCGACGGCAACGGACCTTGCCGATTGGCTGGTGCGCGAACTTGGGCTACCGTTTCGGGATGCACATCACGTCACCGGTTCGCTGGTCGCGATGGCGGAGGGCAAGGGCTGTGACCTGCCCGATCTGACGCTGGAGGATATGCAAACTGTGCATGATGGCATCAGGGCGGATGTGTTTGATGTGCTGGGGGTTGAAAACTCTGTCGCGTCCCGCACAAGCTATGGGGGAACGGCCCCGTCGCAGGTCCGCGCCCGGGTGGCCCATTGGAAGGAAGCTTTGAAATGAAACGTATCGCGTTGATTTTAGGCCTGATTGGTCTGGCCGGATGCGGGGCCGATGGGGCGCCATTTACCCCCAATGCCAGTGTCGGGGTTGGTATCGGATCGGGCGGGGTCAGCACCAGCACCACCGTGGGCGCCAGCAATGGCACGGTCTCTGTCGGGGTGGGCTTCTGATGCGCGCGGTTTTTCTGTTGCTCGCGATCTGGGGCACGATCCACCCGATGTATTACTTCATCAGTTGGTTTCAGGAAAACGGCTGGAACCTGATGGCTATGGTGGATGCCTGGCACGCCAACGCCGCGACTAGCGGGCTAGTCTGGGATCTGACGATTGCCGCGGTGGCGCTGACCCTGTGGATCATCACCGAAGCCTTCAAGAACAAGAATTACCTCAGCCTGATCGCCATACCGGCCACATTCTGCATTGGGGTCAGTTGCGGTCTGCCGCTTTACCTCTACCTGCGTGGCCGGATTGTCGTGATCCGTGATCCACACAGGGTGCGCGTTTAAGCCCAACGGACAAGGGTTGGCGTTTGATCCCGATCTGCTATGTCCCGGGGTGGTTTATCGTTGAAGGTCATCACCCTTGGATCATTTTCTCTATCGTGACGGCGCGCTTTATGCCGAAGACGTGCCCGTCGCTGACATTGCGGCGGCCGTGGGCACGCCGTTTTATGTCTATTCCACCGCTACCCTGACCCGGCATTTCAAGCTGTTTGATGAGGCGCTGGATTGGGCCGACCATCTGGTCTGCTACGCAATGAAATCGCTGTCCAATCAGGCGGTGATCAAGGTGCTGGCCAATGCCGGGGCTGGCATGGATGTGGTGTCGGTCGGTGAATACATGCGCGCCCGTGCCGCTGGTGTGCCCGGCGACCGCATCGTGTTTTCGGGGGTCGGCAAAACGGCGGACGAAATGCGCACCGCGTTGCAGGGCGGCATCCGCCAGTTCAACGTGGAAAGCGAGCCGGAGATGATCGTGTTGGATCAGGTCGCCCAATCGCTGGGCATGGTCGCGCCAATCACTGTACGGGTGAATCCGGATGTTGACGCCAAAACCCATGCCAAGATCGCCACCGGCAAGTCCGAAAACAAATTCGGCATCCCAATTAGCCGCGCCCGCGAGGTTTATGCGATGGCCGCCAAACTGCCGGGGCTGAAGGTGATCGGGATCGATGTGCATATCGGTTCGCAGCTGACCGAACTGGAACCGTTCGAAGCCGCATACAAAAAGGTCGCCGAACTGACCGAACAGTTGCGCGCTGACGGGCACGAGATCAGCCGCCTTGATCTGGGTGGGGGCCTGGGCATTCCCTATGCTCATTCGAACACCGCACCGCCGCTGCCCACCGACTACGGCGCGTTGATCCAGCGCACCGTCGGCCATCTGGGTTGCGAGATTGAGATTGAGCCGGGGCGGCTGATTTCCGGCAATGCGGGGCTGATGGTGTCAAAGGTGATCTATGTGAAATCCGGCGAAGACCGGGAATTTTTGATCATCGACGGCGCGATGAATGATCTGATCCGCCCTGCCATGTACGAAGCCTGGCATGATATCGTACCGGTGATCGAACCGGCCCCCGGCACCGAACCCGCCAAATACGATATCGTCGGCCCTGTCTGCGAAAGCGGCGACACATTTGCAAAAGCACGCGAAATGCCGCCGGTGCAGGCCGACGACCTGATCGCTTTTCGGTCTGCAGGGGCGTATGGTGCGGTTATGTCGTCTGAATACAACTCGCGCCCGCTGATCCCAGAGGTGCTTGTGGACGGGGATCAATTTGCAGTTATTCGCGCACGCCCTACCTATGAAGACATGATCGCGCGCGATACACTGCCGCCATGGCTGACCTAGCCAGAACCGAGGGAGAGGCCCGCTGAAGGACCAACCTGACCAGATGCGCCATTTGCGCCTGCCGGTGGCAGTGACGCGGGCAGGCATGATCGCCGAACAGGTGGTGCGGGCGTTCTGGCCGCTCTGGACGGTTGCGTTTCTGATTATGGCCCCTTTGATGATGGGTTGGCAGGATGATCTGCCGCTTGAGGTTTTCTGGGGCTCTGCTGTCGTGTCTGTGCTGGCGCTTCTGGCCGCCCTGATCTGGGGTGCGCGCCGGTTCCGTGTGCCTTCGCGCGTTGAGGCGGTTGAACGGGTCGATGCCGCCATGCCCGGGCGACCCATTGCGGCCATCGCCGACACGCAGGCCATCGGCAGCGGCGATGCCGCGTCAGAGGCCGTGTGGCGCGCGCATGTGGCCCGCATGGCGGAACGGACCAAATCCGCCCGCGCGGTGGAGCCGGATTTAAGGGTTTCAGACCGTGACCCGTACGGTTTGCGCTTCATCGCATTGCTATTCTTTGTCACCGCGTTGCTGTTCGGATCGCTCTGGCGGGTCGGATCGGTTGGTGAAATCGTCACTGGCGGCGAACCGACTTTGGCCAGCGGTCCGGTCTGGGAAGGCTGGGTCGAACCGCCTGCCTATACCGGCAAACCATCCATCTACCTCAACGATGTTCCAGAAGGCCCCTTGCGGGTGCCAGAGGGCAGCCAGGTCACCCTGCGCCTTTATGGTGAGGTTGGCGCGCTGACGGTGGCCGAAACAGTATCAGGCCGCGTGGGCGAGGTGGGGGCGGCGTCCGAGGCGCAGCAAAGCTTTGAAATTACCCAATCGGGCAGCCTGTCTGTCGAAGGCCCCAATGGGGTTAGCTGGACAGTGACCGCTATCGCCGACCAGCCCCCGACCGTCGAGCTGACTGGCCCGATTGAAGCGGATGCAGGCGGCGAGCTATCGCAGCCCTTTACCGCAACCGACGATTACGGGGTCGAATCCGGGACAGCGACCATCACACTCGATCTCGCATCGGTGGACCGCGCCCATGGTCTGATGATCGACCCTGATCCGATGGAACCGCTGGTGCTTGACCTGCCGATGCCCTTTACCGGCGACCGCTCCGATTTCGAGGAATTCCTGATCGAGAACCTCAGCGAGCATCCATTGGCCAATCTGCCCGTGACCATGCAGCTTGCGGTGACGGATGCGTCCGATCAAACCGCGCAGACCCCGACCGAACAGCTGATCCTGCCCGGTCGGCGGTTTTTCCAACCCTTCGCCAAAGCGGTCATCGAACAGCGGCGCGACCTGATGTGGTCCAAAGCGAATGCTCCACGCATCAACCAAATCCTGCGCGCCATGTCGCACAGACCCGAAGGCCTGTTTTCCAACGAAACCACATATCTGCGGCTGCGCACGATCATCCGGCGGCTGGATAACATGGCCGAATTCGGCATGAATGATGAAGGGCAGGCCGAGATTGTGCAGGCCCTCTGGGATCTTGCCATCCAACTTGAGGACGGGCGTCTGGCCGATGCCCGCGCGCGTCTGGAACGGGCACAGGAACGACTGGCGGAGGCGATGCGCAACGGCGCGTCTGACGAGGAAATCGCCGAACTGATGCAGGAACTGCGCGAGGCCACGAATGACTACATGCGCATGCTCGCTGAAGAGGCGGAGCCGGGCGAGGATGGTACCGATCAGCGCGACATGGCCGGCAACAGCACCGAGATGTCCATGGACGAGCTGCAGGCGCTGATGGACCGGATCGAGGAACTGATGCAGGAAGGCCGGATGGCCGAAGCGCAAGAGCTGATGGAACAGCTCAACGAGATGATGGAAAACATGCGCGTTACGCGCGGCGAAGGTGGCGACGGGCCGCAGACGCCGGGCCAGCAATCCATGCAGGACCTTGCCGAAACCCTGCGCGATCAGGAAGACCTGTCAGACGACGCCTTCCGCGATTTGCAGGAACAGTTCAACCCCGGTCAGCAGGGCCAGCCCGGTCAACCGCAGCAACCCGGTCAGCAAGGACAACAGGGCCAGCAAGGGCAGCAGCCCGGCCAGAACCAGCCCGGTCAGCAAGGCCAGAACGGGCAACAGCCCGGTCAGGATGGCAGGCAGGGGCAGGGTCAGGGCGTTGGCCGTGACGGGCAAAGCGGCCAGCAAGGTGATAATGGACGCGGCGGCGAAGGCGATGAACGCAGCCTTGCCGACCGTCAACGCGCCTTGCGCGACGAGCTGGAACGCCAACGCAACGGCCTGCCCAGCCTCGACGGTGAAGCGGGCGATATCGCCCGCCGGTCGCTGGAGCGCGCCGAAGGCGCGATGGAAGGGGCAGAGGACGCCCTGCGCGAGGGCGACCTAGCCGAAGCGATCGACAGACAAGCCGAAGCCATGGACGCATTGCGCAACGGGATGCGTCAACTGGGGCAGGCGCTTGCCGAAAACCAGACCGCCGAACCGGGGCAAGGGTCCGAACAGGGCGAGGCATCAGGGCGGCCCGTACCCGGCCAGCGCGACCCGCTGGGCCGCGAAATGGGCAATACCGGCCAGTTGGGCACCGACCAGGAAATGCTGGGCCGCGAGGAAATCAACCGCCGGGCCGAAGAACTCTTGGGTGAAATCCGCCGCCGGTCAGCCGAACAGGACAGGCCAGAGGTCGAACGGGATTACCTGCGGCGCTTGCTGGATCAGTTCTGATTATTCGGTCGCTGGTGCGTCGCCTTCGACGGCTGGCGCTGCCTCATCCGGGGACATCATATCCTCAACCATACCCTGCAGTGCCTGAATCTGTTCATTCAGCCATAACCGCAACTGATCCACCGTTGCGACATAGCTGTTCATGATATCCTGCGTCTGGGGCAGGTTTTCGGTGATCTGATCAGCAAAGAAATAAGGCGTGATCAGGATCGCCATCAATAACAGCACCATAAAGAATCCGCGGCGGAACCCCCGCCGCTTGACGACTTCGACATGTTCTTCTTCGGTCAGGCCGGATGTGTCGCTGGCCTGGGCGCGGGCCTGCAGGGTCGCGTTGATCTCATCAATGCCGGGCATGGTGCGCACGTTTGCCCCATGCACTGCCCCGGTTGACGCGGCGGCGACCGCGGCAGGGCTGATTTCGTCGCCAGTGGCGATCCGGGAAATGCGCTGGCGGGTCTGTTCGGCCCGCTCGCGGGCGGTTTGACCTGTTCGTTCATTGGGATGCGGCTGCGCCTCTTCGGTTGCCTGCACCTCTTTTTCGCGGGCGGCTTCTTCGCGCAGGATATCGGCGATGGACGAATCCAATGGCTTTCGCGGCATGTCTTCGACAGGCTTGTGTCGGGGGCCGTCGCTGACCGCCGGCCCTGTTGGTCCGGTCATCGGGCGCGGCTTCGGGGCCTGTGTCAGCGGACGGCCAGCGATCTTGGGCTTGTCCATCTGAAACCAGGTATGAGAGCAGCTGGAACATTGCACGTCCCGTCCGCCCTCGGGAATGACATCATCCGCGATGTCATACTGCGCATCACATTTAGGGCAAATCAGCCGCATCTCGTTATCCTTCTGCCCGTCAACCAACAGTTCTTATTGTTTTGTTAAACCACAATCTAACAATCAGCGCGGCAAACGCAAAGGATTTGCGTGCCCGCTCGGCGGGGGATGATTGAAACCTGTTGCAGATTTGGGCAGAACGGCAGCGTGATCAAAGGGTATAGGCCGTGATTGAACTGCAAAATGTGTCCTGCGGCTATGGGGGCAATCCGCTTTTTTCCCAGTTGTCACTGGAGCTTGCGCCGGGATCGTTCCACTTTCTGACAGGGCCGTCCGGGGCGGGCAAGACCACCCTGCTTCGGCTCTGCTATGCTGATCTGCGCGCCCAATCGGGTCAGGTTCTGCTGTTCGGGCGGGATGCAGCGATGCTGGACCGCGATGCGGTGGCAATGACCCGCCGACGCATCGGCGTGGTCCATCAGGATTGTCAGTTTCTGGATCACCTGTCGATTGCCGAAAACATCGCCTTGCCCCTGACGGTCGCTGATCGCGCGTCAGAGGCGGCGGGCAATCTGCCAGAATTGCTGGCTTGGGTCGGGCTGCAGGCGCAGGCCAACCAGTTGCCGCCGGAACTGTCCGGGGGCGAACGCCAGCGGGCCGCACTGGCCCGCGCGGTGATCATGTCACCCGATCTGATCATTGCCGATGAGCCCACCGGCAATGTCGATTGGGAGATGTCGCAGCGCCTCATGACCTTGCTGGTCGAACTGAACCGGATGGGCAAGACCATCCTGATCGCCACCCATGATCTGACCATGATCCGGTCGATGAAGGCTGAAATCAGTGCGCGGGTCCTGCGGCTGAAAGACGGTGAGTTGCAGCAAGCGGGGTCAGAACTGTGATCGGGCCATTGAAAGGTGCGCTGGACCTGATCGTCGGTGATCCGCAAGCCGACCGTGCCGTACCACCCACCGGCATCACGGCACGCCTGACCGTTTTTGTTGCCGGTGCGATGGCGTTTCTGGCGGTGTTTGCCCTGGCCTTGTCGCTGACGGCGGGGCGCGTGGCGGATCGCTGGGCGAACGAACTGGCGCAGGCCGCCACCTTACGCCTGCCCGCAGACGCACCCGACGCCGATATCGAACTTGCGCTGAACATCCTGTCTACCACGCCCGGTATCGCAGATGCCCGCGCGCTGACGGATGCGGAACAGCAGGCGCTGCTGTCACCGTGGTTCGGGCCTGATCTGGCGCTTGAGACACTCCCCGTACCTCGCCTGATCGAGGTGATCGCCGATGATGATGGCTATGATGACGCCGGCCTGCGCGCCCGGCTGACCGCCGAACTGCCGCAGGCGACACTGGATGATCACGGGCGCTGGCGTGCGCCGCTGATCGAGGCGGCAGCGCGGCTGCGGCTGATCGGCTGGCTGGTGATCGGGCTGATCGGGGCCGCCATGGCCGCGATGATTGCGCTGGCCGCGCAGGCATCGCTCGCGGCAAATGCACAGGTGATCCGGGTGCTGCGGCTGGTGGGCGCACGCGACATCTATATCGCCCGCGCCTTTGTGCGCCGCTTTACGCTGCGCACCGGGGTCGGGGCCATTGGTGGTGTGCTGTTTGGCATTGCGGTGCTTCAACTGTTGCCGGGCGGTGACGGCACCGGCGGGTTCCTTGCCAATATCGGTTTCGAAGGGGCAGGGTGGCTCTGGCCTCTGGTCATTCCGCTGCTTGCGGCTATCGTGGCCTTCGTCGCCACCCGCGCGGCGGCACTGGCAAGGCTGAGGGAACAGACATGAGCTATGCAATTCAATGGCTGCGGTCGCTGATCTTTAACGGGCAGATGTATCTGGCCATGCTGGTGATCGGTCTGATCTATCTTCCGGCGGCGATTGTATCGCGGCGGGGGGCCATCGCGGGCTGTCACGCCTATTGCCGGTGGATCCGCTGGACGGCCGCCTGGATTATGGGGCTGAAAACCGAAATCAGGGGCGACCCACCCACAGACGAGGTGATGGTTGCGGCTAAGCACCAGTCATTCCTTGATGTGCTGATGATCTACGGGGCGATCCCGCGTGGCAAATTCATCATGAAATCCATCCTGAAATACGCACCCATCATCGGGCAGTTCGGTCTGCGCATCGGCTGTATCCCCGTGGATCGGGGCAAGCGGGGGCAGGCGGTCAAAAAAATGCTGGCCGATGTGCGGGCCGGGCGCGCCCTGCCGGGACAGTTGATCATCTATCCGCAAGGCACACGCACCCCACCGGGGGAAAAACGGGCCTACAAGATCGGGACCGGTGTGCTTTATCGCGAACTGGGGCAGCCCTGTGTTCCTGTCGCCACCAATGTGGGCGTGTTCTGGCCCAAGCGTGGGGTCTACCGCAAACCGGGCACGGCCGTGTTCGAATTTCTGCCGCGGATCGAACCGGGGCTGGAGGTGGATGAATTCATGAAGCGGCTCGAGACTGACATCGAAACCGCATCAGACCGGCTGAATGCCGAGGCAGGGTTTCGCAGTGACTGATACGATCGCCGATATCGCCACGCTCGAGTCGATCTATGGCACCCCGGCAGAGGCGTCGCTGATCAAGGTCGCCGACCGGCTGACCCCGCTTTATGCCAAATGGATTATGGCGTCGCGGCTTTGCGTGGTGTCCACCGTCGGCCCTGACGGGACCGATGGCAGCCCGCGCGGCGATGATGGCCCCGTGGTGCAGGCGCCGGATGCCAAAACGCTGCTGCTGCCGGACTGGCGCGGCAACAACCGTATCGACACGCTGCGCAATATCGTGGCCGACGGGCGGATCAGCCTGATGTTCATGGTGCCCGGCTCACACAACGTCATCCGGGTCAACGGAACCGCTGTTGTGTCGGTCGCCCCCGACCTGCTGGGCCGGTTCGATCAGAAGGGGCGGCAGCCACGCAGCGTCATCGTCATCACCGTGGCCGAGGTTTACAGCCAATGCGCGCGGGCGTTGATGCGCGCCCGCATCTGGGCTTCTGGCGACGAAAGCGCGGATCTGCCCAGCATCGGCGCATTGCTGGAAGAACAGAAAAACGACTTTGACGGTGCGGCCTACGATGCCGAATGGGCCGCGCGTGCGGTCAAAACCATGTGGTAGGCGGGGTCAACGAGTGCGGCGTACAGGGCGGCGTGCGGGTGCCTCAACCGGTGGCTTGCGCCAGTGCAGGTTGCTGTCCGGCCCCAACCCATAGCGCAGGCAGCAGCCGATAACGGCCAGGCTGATCACCAGCCAAATCCCGCCCCACATGACGGTCGCACCGCCGAATTCCTCGGCCAGCATCCGGGCGTCTGACCGCAATTCGGACCGGGCAATCGTGTCGCTGAAAATATCGTAGGGGACATAGAACATGCTGCTCAGCCCGATAACCCGCAACACCAGATCGTTGATCCCATGCCCCAGAAACCGCGACATAGCCAGCATTGCAACACCCGTGCCAATGCCAAATATCAACGCAAAACCGTCGCGGATATAGAGGGCCGTGACCAGCAACGTCACCCCACCGCAGACTGCCATGATGATGCGGTCTGCCTTGGTCCGCAGAGCGGCCACCAGCAAGGCGACCCCGATGATCAGTGACCCCAGATAGCCCGATGACAGTGACAAAAACCGGCTGCCGCCACGTGCGGTCACCATGCCCCCCTGATTGGTCGAGATTGTCAGGCTTTCGACCTGCCCGCCGGTCAGGACAACGGTCACCGCATGAGATAACTCATGCAGGAACACGACCAAAATCTTCAGCGGGATCATCACGGGGGTGTTCCACAGGGCAAAAACGATGCCTGTCAGCACGATCAGCTGCCAATGTCCTTTGATCAGTTGCAAGTGTCTGTCCGGATGCGGTTTCTGCCACCAGATGGCCCGAAACAGACAGGTTTTGCCAGTGCTAACTTGCCTTGCGCAGACCGAATTCTTTCAGTGCCTCCGCCGACATCGGCTTGGCAAAGGCGTAGCCCTGCAGCGTGTCGCATCCCAGATCGCGCAGCAGATCGGCATGCCGGATGGTTTCCACACCCTCAGCTGTGACGCGGATATCCATCGACCGGGCAATATCCACAATGCCCTTGATCAGTTGCGTATTTGCTTCGCGTTCAAGGATCGGTTGCACCAGATGACGGTCGATCTTGAGCCGCTCTGGCCCGATATTCATCAAGGCCGAGATGGACGCACGCCCGCTGCCAAAATCATCAATCTGCACGCCGATACCCCGTTCGCGCAACTGGTCCAGCATCCAGTGAAACTTGTCGCCCTGTTCGTCGAAAAAGATTGATTCCAACAATTCAAACGACACCCGAAAATCGCCAGTCAGCCCATCAAGGCTGCGCAGCAGCATCGGGTCGAATAGCCGCTGTTGACTGATATTGACCGACAGTTCAGGAATGCACAGCCCGTGATTGTCCCAAAGATCATTGAGAACACAGGTCGCCTTCCAAAGAACCTGCTGATCAATGTCATGGACGATCTTCATGTCATTGGCGGCTGCCAGAAACTGGTCAGGGGTCAGCAGGCCCTTGGTCGGATGTTGCCAGCGCGCCAGCGCCTCAACACCGGTCATTTCAAGAGTGTTGGCATCGTATTTGGGTTGGAAGAAGGGTACGAATTCGTCCCGTTCGACCGCCGCCAGCAGATCGTCGCGCAAGGACCGGCGTTGCGACAGCGCGGTGGCGATGCTTGCCGAAAACACCTGGGCCTGATTGCGCCCCGCCTCTTTCGCCTGATAAAGCGCAATATCGGCGTCCACCACCAGACTGGACAGGTCCTGCGTTTCGGAGGTGCTGAAGGCAATCCCGACACTGGCCCCAAAACGGGCCTCCTCATCTTCGATCATCATTGGCTCCGCCAGCGCGCTGACAATGCCGTCCCCCAGCCTCTCGATCCGTTGTCTTTCAAGGGGTGCACAATCTAGCATGGGGCACAGCATGATAAATTCATCACCGCCCACTCGGGCAACGAAATCGTCATTTCCGGACAGGTCGGTCAGCACTGCCGCCGCGTGTTTCAGCACCTGATCGCCCGCCGCGTGACCCATCGTGTCATTGATCTCCTTGAAGCGATCCAGATCGATATGCAGCACTGCCAATGGCATGTCAGCAAAGGCCAAGAGCTTGGTATAGGCGGTCAGCCGATCCTCCAGGAAACGGCGATTGGGCAATTCGGTCAGCGCGTCATGCAAGGCGATATGGGTCAGCTGACCTGATTGATCGCGGATTTGTGTGGCCGTCTCGCGGACCTGGGTCATGATGTCTGCAAACGCGCCGGTAAATTCATGATCCTTTGCGGAGGCAAACTCGCCATGTGCCAGATCATGCATCGCTTTGCTGATGGCACCAACGCTGTCATCAACACGGGTCACAAACCGGTTAATGTCATCAGCCAGCGCTTGCAGATTGTCGTCGGCGAAATGCGCCCCGACGCGCTGCGTGAAATCGCCAGCGCGGGCGGCGTTGATCACGCGGCCGAACTCTGCACGCAACTGTGTAGCCATCTCGCGCCGCTGCTGTTCTGCTTCCTTTTGGGTCTGGGCCAACCGCTCGCGTTCGATAGCTAGTTCCGACGTGCGCGCCGCCACCTTGCGTTCCAGATTGCGGTTCAGATCGTCACGCTCTGACTCAAGCCGCCTGTTTCGTTGCAGGCTGGATTTGAACGTCTCCATCGCGCGCGCCACCTTGCCGATTTCATCCTGTCGCGATGTGGCGGGGATATCCGCATCAAGATTGCCACTTTCCAACGCCTCGACCGTATGTGCGATAGCCAGGATGGGGCGCGAGATCAGTCGCGCCGCCCATAACGCGCCCAGCGACAAAAGCGACCCGACCACGCCAACAGCCAGGAAAAATGTCCAGATCAGGCGAACACTCCCCTGTTCAACCGCCACAAGATCACGCAGCGCGAGGATCCGGGTCTGGGCCGCCATCGCCGCGAACAGGGTGGCCGTTGCGTCCAATTCATGATCACTGCTTTCGACCTGCAGATCAGCATGGATCGTGAAGTCGATATCATTGGTTTGGGCTTCATTGACGACGCGATCCAACGCATCCATCCGGTATTCCAGATCAAGCTTCCGGACCCGCGGGTCCAGTTTTTGCCGCAAGGTGTTGATCCGGTTATAGGTATATTGAATGTCCTGACGCAGTTCCGCGATTTCGGCCGAGTCGGCCCCGTGTTCCAGCGTCTCTTCCAGCTCATGAAGTGTGCCGTGGATCTCCTCAACCAGAACCGGCAATTGCAGCGCGGTATGCTGGTAATTCAGGGATGTCTTGACTGTCTCTTGTAAGGCGGCAAGCCGTTTTTCGGCCATGTTCAGGCCTAACAGGACCATCAACATCACCACCAGAATGCCCGCTGCAGGGATCGTCACGACAATGCGGCGGATGGTCCAGTGACGGACAAAAAAACGATATGACCAGAGTGCTTTCATCCGGTAGGCTGGTCAGGCCGTGACCCGACGACCGCTCTGATCGCGACCGCAAATCGCCCAGCTGTAAATGCGGCATGTCATCGTTGTCTCCGATCATGTCAGACCATGGTTCGGAAGTCTGATAGCAATCGGGCGTTAATAAACGATGTTCTGGACTGTCTAACCCTAAGCGGCCAGACCCTTTTCGCCCAGATGCAGGTATTTCTGGCGCCGATCCATGCGGACCTGATCGGCAGACTGACCATCAAGATCGGCCAGCATTTTTCCGATCGCCTTGCCAACCTCTTCAATGGCTGCATCCACATCGCGATGGGCGCCACCCAGCGGCTCCTTGATCACCACGTCACAGACACCCAGCTCGCTCAGGTCCTTGGATGTCAGGCGCAGGGCCTCTGCCGCTTCGCGCATCTTTTCGGCATCCTTCCACAGGATCGAGGCGCAGCCTTCGGGACTGATCACCGAATAGATCGAATGTTCCAGCATGGCGACACGGTTGGCGGTGGCAAAGGCGACAGCGCCGCCTGATCCACCTTCACCGATAACCACGCTGATGACCGGAACCTTCAGATCAAGACATTTTTCGGTGGACCGGGCAATTGCCTCTGACTGGCCGCGTTCCTCGGCCCCTTTGCCCGGATAGGCGCCCGGGGTGTCGACAAGGGTAATGACAGGCAGACCAAACCGGTCCGCCAGACCCATCAGGCGAATGGCCTTGCGATAGCCTTCGGGGCGGGCCATGCCGAAATTCCGTTCGATCCGGGATTTGGTGTCATTGCCCTTTTCATGGCCGATCACCATCACGGGCTTGCCATCGAACCGGGCCAGGCCCCCCATCACCGCGTGGTCATCGGCAAAGTTCCGGTCGCCGGCCAGCGGGGTATATTCGGTGAACAGGGCGTCGATGTAATCCTTGCAATGTGGACGCTGCGGGTGGCGGGCAACGAGACATTTGCGCCAGGGACTCAGATCGGCATAAAGACTGCGCAGCAAATCCTTGGCTTTTTTATCGAGGGCTGCAGCCTCTTTTTCTACGTCCATCTCGGCGTTCTCGCGCGCCATGGCGCGCAGCTCTTCGGCTTTGCCTTCAATCTCGGCCAGCGGTTTTTCGAACTCGAGGTATTGGGTCATGGATCAGGGACCTTCTGGATGAACTCGATGATATATGGCGTAACGGTTGTAGCTTGGCAACGGCGGTTGGAAATCCGTTTCAGCCGTTTACAACGACGGCAAGCCGGGGCAAGACCTGCGGCGGGGGCAGATTGAAACATAGGAAAATCATATGCGTATATTGGGATTTGTCGGTGTTGTTGCATGTTTGCTGGCAGGGCCGGCCATGGCACAGGCCATTGATTTTGGCGATGACAGCAGTGAATGGGCCAATGACGGGGAATGCGATGATCCCCGGTTTCGCGGCCCAGGAATGACCAGCACACCCCTGTTGGATTCCGATATCCGCCGCGATGCCACCGACTGCCGGACAGCATTTGAGGCAGGACAGCTGAGACTGGCCGATGCCGGTGGTAAGCCGGTGAAGGTTGACGGCATCAACTTTGGTAACGATAGCAGCGAGTGGGCCAATGACGGAGAGTGTGATGATGGCCGGTTTACCGGTCCCGGGCTGACATCAACGCCGCTTTTGCAAGAGGACGTGCTGGCAGATGCCACCGATTGCCGGAATGCCTACAATGCCGGTCAATTGCGGTTGCTTGGCGTGGCCGAGGATGGAACGATCGACTTTGGCAACGACAGTGGCGATTGGTCCAACGACGGCGAATGCGATGACATGCGCTTTGCCGGGCCGGGTATGACGGCAACGCCGCTCCTGCAGGCAGACATCATGCGCGATGCGACCGATTGCCGACAGGCTTACGATGCAGGTCGTCTGAACCTGGCCGGTCAATAAGGCCCTTCGCGTCAGCCCGCGATCATCTCGGACTGGCGCACAATCACTTCGGCCTGCTTGATGGATGCAATATCCACCAGGCGGCCCTTGTAGACAGTCGCTCCCTCACCCCGTGCCTTGGCCTCTTCCATGGCGGCAAGGATTTCGCGGGCCTCGGCGACGGCTTCGTCTGATGGGGTGAAAACCTCATTGGCCAAGGCGATCTGCTTGGGGTGGATCGCCCATTTACCCACCATCCCAAGCGTCGCCGAACGGCGGGCCTGCGCGCGATAGCCTTCATCATCGCTGAAATCACCAAACGGGCCGTCCACCGGCAGCACACCATGCGTCCGGCAGGCCGCCACGATGGCCGTTTGTGCCCAGTGCCATGGGTCGGAATAGTGCCGGGTCTCACCGTGCAGCATGTAATACTGCTCCTGCGTGCCGCCGATGCCGGTGGTTTGCATGCCCATGGAGGCTGCAAAATCCGCCGCCCCAAGGCTCATTGCCGCCATACGGGGTGAACTGGCGGCAATCTCTTCCACATGGGCGATACCGGCGGCGGATTCGATGATGACCTCAAAGCTGATCGGTTTCGTGCGGCCCTTCGCCGTTTCAATGGCCGTCACCAGCGCATCGACCGCATAGACATCAGCGGCACAGCCCACCTTGGGGATCATGATCTGATCCAGCCGGTCGCCTGCCTGTTCCAGCATCTCAACCACATCGCGATACCAGTAAGGGGTATCCAGCCCATTGATGCGCACGCTCAGATATTTGGTGTTCCAGTCCACCTCATTGATCGCCTGAATGACATTCGCGCGGGCCGTGGCCTTGTCTGACGGGGACACGCTGTCCTCAAGATCAAGGTTGATGACATCCGCCGCACTGGCCGCCATTTTCGCGAACAGCTTGGTGTTCGATCCGGGGCCAAACAACTGGCAGCGGTTCGGACGGGCAGGGGGTGTAGGTTGCAGGCGGAATGACATCTCTGATCCTTGAGTACGAAAGTTGCGCGATCAATCGTATTGGGGATTAGATTATTGCGCCATCAGGTGCAAGTCAGATTTAGCGTCTGCAGAAAATCATAGCTGCATTGCAGCAATACCTATTTGATTTCACCCCGGTTATGGGGTGTGTAGGGCTTTATCGATCCGTTCGCACGTGGATAGGCGAATTGCGGCGTGACCGTTGCAATGCGCCCGCCAAGTGGTACGGCTTTGACCAGTTTCCATTGTGGGACCATGTTTGAGCCCGGCGGATAATACTGGGCAACCGGTGTCATGGAGCGGTCATACAGGTTTGTACCGGCAGCAAAATCTTCGCGGGCCGTCATCATCTGATCGTGCTGTTCCGCCTCAAAGACTTTGCCATCGGGGAAGGCGGTTGAAAACTTGAATTCGACCTCATCCGATGTTGGCACGCGCGCTAATGCGTAGACATGGCACATGACAGCAAATTCGTTCGGGCGCACACCAAGCAGCTTTTCGATCTCACGCGAATTTTTGCCAAACAGGTATTTTTCCTGTGTGACGTAGCCCATGGCGGTTCCGTATTGCTGCAGCCCCAAATCTGCCGTGGGGCTGACGACCTTGACGATGCGATTGCCACCTGTCACGGTCCAGTGCCGCATCGAGGTTTCATGGATTGCGTCACCCAAATTCATGTCTCTACCTCTCAACCTGTACGGGAAACCTAAGGGCGCGGCAGGGACCTGTCGAGATACGTTTTCACACGCCAGCGGCAACAATTGCCTTGGCAAGGATGGGCACGGTCTGCGCATTCAGCCCCGCGATATTCATCCGGCTGTCGCCCACCATGTAAATGCCATGCTCTGCCCGCAGTTTTTCCACCAGTTCGGGGGTCGTGCCCAACCGGCTGAACATGCCACGGTGATGGGCCAGAAAATCAAACCGGTCCGAATTGGTCAGTCGCTTCAACTCATCCGCCAGTTGCTGGCGCAGAACCAGCATGCCCATGCGGGTTTCCTCCAGCTCGGCCTCCCAATCGGCACGCAGCTCAGGATCATTCAGAATGGTCGTGACCACCCGCGCCCCATGATCAGGAGGGAAGGAATAATTCTGGCGGTTCAGATAGGCCAATGTCTGTTGGGCCAATCCCTGCTCGGCACTGTCCTTGGCCACGGCCATCAGAATGCCGGTGCGCTCGCGATAGATGCCAAAATTCTTGGAACAGCTGGCCGCAATCAGACAATTGTCAAACGCGGATGCAATCTGGCGCGTGATCTTGGCGTCCTCATCCAACCCGTCGCCAAAGCCCTGATAGGCGATGTCGATCAGGGGAACGGCCCCTTTGTTCTGCATCAGCGTGATCACCTGTGCCATCTGATCAGCGGTCAGGTTCGCCCCGGTGGGGTTATGACAACAGCCATGCAGCAGCACCACGTCACCGGCGGCAATCTGATCCAGATCGGCCATCATGCCAGCGAAATCCACTTCGCGGGTCGCGCTGTCGAAATAGGTGTATTCGGCCATCTTCATGCCGAGATACTTGATGATTGACGGATGGTTTGGCCATGTGGGATTGGACAGCCAAACTGTGGCATCGGGGGCGGCCATCCTGATCAGTTCCAGCGCCTGCCGGATCGCACCTGTCCCGCCAGGGGTGGCGACTGCGGCAACCCGTTCTGAAGCCACGCTGTCAGCCAGCACCAGATCGCGCATTGCCGCGCCATAGGCCGGATCACCGGCCAGACCGGTATAGGCCTTGGTCGTCTGGTCGGCCAGAATACGGCGCTCTGCCTCTTTCACCGCACGCATGACCGGCGTGTTGCCCGACGCGTCCTTGTAGACACCCACGCCAAGGTCGATCTTGTCGTCGCGCGGGTCTTCGCGAAACGCGGCCACAAGGGCGAGGATCTTGTCGGCGGGTAGCGGTTGCAGGTGTTCCAGCATCAGGCGGCTCCGGTGGCAATAGGAAGGTCGGCATACATGCCCCATTCGGACCATGAGCCGTCGTAAAGCGAATAATCGGTCTTGCCGATCCGTTCCAGCGCAAGGGCGAGGATCGCGGCAGTCACGCCTGACCCGCATGTGGTAATGGCGGGTTTGCGCAGATCGACACCGGCATCCATGAAAACGGTGCGCAACGCGGTGGGCGGCTTCATCGTGCCGTCCGCGTTCAGCAAATCCTGATAATGCACATTCTTCGATCCGGGGATATGACCCTTGCGCATCCCCTCGCGGGGTTCATCAGCCTCGCCCTTGAACCGGGCGGGCGAACGGGCGTCGATAATCTCATGATCGCCCAGCTTGGCGGCGCGGGCCACTTCGGTCACATCACGGACCAGATCATCCCGGCGCTGCACGGTCATATGACGATCACGGATTGTAGGGGGAACGGTGGTCGTCGTGTGGCCGTCGGCGATCCATTTGGGCAGGCCGCCATCCAGCACGGCGATATTGGTCTGTCCCATCAGGCGGAACAGCCACCAGACACGGGCGGCTGAAAACAGGCCCATCCCGTCATAGACCACCACCTGATGCCCGTCGCCGACACCCATCGCCCGCATCCGCGACATGAATTTCTCCACCGGCGGGGCCATATGGGGTAGCTCCGACCGCAGATCGCTGATCTCGTCGATGTCAAAGAAACGGGCACCGGGGATATGCGTCTTTTCATACTCGGCCTTGGGGTCGCGCTGCATGTCGGGCAGATACCAGGACGCATCAAAGATCCGCAGATCAGGGTCCTTGAGATGGGCCGCCAGCCAATCGGTACCGACAAGCGTTTTTGGATCATCAGAAGCAGACATCGGCCTTGCAATCCCCTTGGTGCGATTGGGTGCATGGGTATCCCGCACAGGCTGGCGTGGCAAGATCAGAAGGACAGGATAGAGCCACCCAGAATGGCATCAAAGCCCGGCTTCGGCACCGGCGATCGGATCATCACCCATATCTTCCAGCCCGGCCAGCGGATCGCGGATAGTGACGTCATAGCGGCGGCCTGCCATCCTACGAAATGTCCATTTTTCCGGGTCGCGCATGTCGGCCGGGTCAAATTCGGCGGCGCGGGCATAATCATCCATGCTGTCCATCAGTTCATGGGTAAACGCATCGGCGATATGGATCCGGTTATCGACGCGAAAGACAATGAAATAATGGTTGGGGTAACGCTGCTCACCGTGACGGGTGCTTTCGATCACGTCATGGCTGCAATTGGTCAGATCACGCCCAATCCGGCCATAGGACACCGGTTGCCAGCGCCCGCTGGCGGAGATATGGAATGTCGCTGAATTTGATCGGGTGCGGATTGGCCGCACATCGTCGGAGTTCAGAAAATCCCCCAGCGCATCCGCCGTTTCAGGGCAGATAGCGGGGTTATTGGTCCTGTTGGGGTTTATCTCGCGAAAAATGGCCATGGGGGTGCGCACAAGGCGGCGATAGGCTTCACACATCATTCAAACTCGCTTTATCAAATGCGGCGAGCCTAACAAAAAATGACGATTTTTTCAACTTTGCCTAGGATTTCGTTGGTACCAGCGGCACCACTTTATCCTCAGGCTCTGGCGCCAGTTCCTCGAAATCGAAATTGTCCAGACGGTCCGCCCGTTTGCCGGCCCGGGTCGCGGCGGTGAGCACGCCCGACACATCGTCGCCCGCCTGCCGCAGATGGATTTCCAGCTTGCCGGCCTTTTCGCCGATGATCTCCACATCGCGGTGCAGCAGCCGCAGCGCCTTTCGGATCTCACCCGCCTGTTCGCGCATCCGCGCATCCTTCAGGATCGCCCGCATCGTGTTCAGGGTCGCCATGCAGGTGGTGGGCGACACGATCCAGACGCGTGCGTCGAACCCGGCGCGCACCACCTCTGGCAGGCGGGCGTGCAACTCGGCATAGACCGCCTCTGAGGGTAGGAACATGATCGCGCCATCCGCCGTCTCGCCCTCGATGATATAGCGTTCGCTGATATCCTTGATGTGTTTGCGCACCGCATTGCCCAAATCACGCAGGGCCACCTGCTGCAATTGCGGCGTATCGGCGGCGGCATAGCTTTCATAAGCCTCGAACGGGAACTTGGCATCGATCACAATCGGCCCCGGCGGGTTGGGCAGATGCACAAGGCAATCCGCCCGGCGGTTATTGGACAGGGTCGCCTGCAACGCATAGCTATCCGCAGGCAGCGCCTTGGACACGATATCGATCAGTTGGATTTCCCCGAACATCCCCCGGCGCTGCTTGTTCGACAGGATGTCCTGCAAGGACAGCACATCACCCGACAGTTTTTCGATATTGGTCTGGGCCTTGTCGATGGTCGCCAGCCGTTCCTGTAATTCTGTCAGGCTTTTGGTCGTCTTTTCCGAAGACCCTGTCAGGCTCTCCTTCATTCGTTCCTGCATTTCGGTCAGCGCGAGGGTCGACCGACGCTGGCTTTCATGCAGTTGATCCGTCATCTGCTGGCGCACCTCGGCCAGCCGTTGTTCCATATTCTGCAAGACCTGCGCCTGCCCGCTGGCGGTTTGTTCACTGACCGTCTTGATACTGCCAGCCAGCGTATGCTGCCCTTGGTTCAGCACGCCGATATCCTGCGTCAGCCGTCCCACTTGCCCGGCCACATATTCGACGGCTTGCGTTGATTTACCCGCGCGGCGGACCGTGATGATGAGCAGGATCAGGAACAGCAGAACGATGGCCGCACCAATCAGCCCCCCGATCACGAACGGGTCGTCAAAGGCATAGCTCTGGTCGCCAATCTGTATCATGTGCGTCCGAACAACCGCTCGATATCGGCCAGTTTCAGTTCCACATAGGTGGGCCGCCCGTGGTTGCATTGGCCCGATAGCGGCGTCGCCTCCATCTCGCGCAGCAGCGCGTTCATCTCTGCCCCCTGCATCCGGCGGCCCGACCGGATGGAGCCATGGCAGGCCACCCGGCTCAGGATCGCCTCGATCCGGGCCTGCACCGATGCGCTGTCGCCCTGATCGGCAAGCTCGTCCAGAATATCGCGCAGCATCGCTTCGGCGTTGACCTCGCCCAGAATGGCCGGTGTTTCGCGTACCGCAATCGCGCCGCCACCAAACGGTTCCAGCGTCAGACCCAGCCTTGCCAGATCATCGGCAATCTCCTGCAGTTGCGCGGCCTCGCTTTCCGTCATCTCTACAATCTCAGGGATCAGCAGGGCCTGTGCAGCAACGCCATTCTCGGCCATCTGGGCCTTCAGCTTCTCGTAAACCAGCCGTTCATGCGCCGCATGCTGGTCGACGATCACAATGCCGGTTTCGGTCTGCGCGATGATGTAATTCTCATGCACCTGCGCGCGGGCGGCACCCAATGGTAGATGATCCGGTTCATCCTCCACCACAGGTTCGATCCGCGCCGATGGCGCCTCATGAAATCCGGGGGCCTGCGCCTGAAATGTCATCGACCGGGCGCTGAAACTGGGGCGGTCCATCTGGTAAACACGTGGTAGCGTCGGCTCCGGCGTGATCGCGCCCAGCGTGGCATTGGCGACCGTGGTGGATGCCCTATGCCCCGCCTCTGCCAGCGCATGGCGCAAGCCCGACACGATCAGCCCGCGCACGGTGCCGGGATCGCGAAACCGGACCTCTGATTTCGCCGGATGCACATTCACATCCACCAGCGTTGGATCGCAATCCACGAACAACGCCGCCACCGGATGCCGGTCACGCGACAGCACATCCATATAGGCGGCACGCAACGCGCCCAGCAGCATCTTGTCGCGCACGGGACGACCATTCACGAACAGGAACTGCGCCACTGCGGCCCCGCGCGAATAGGTGGGCAGGGCGGCATAGCCGGTCAGGTGAAACCCATCGCGCTCCGCATCAATCGGCAGCGCATTCTCCGCAAAATCGCGGCCCAGCACCGACCGCAACCGCCCATGCAGCGCATCGAACAGATCACCGGTTTCGGGGTCGGCCCGAAAGATCGTGCGCTGATCGCCACCGGACGCATCGCGTAAAATGAACGTCACAAACGGCTCTGCGATCGCCAGCCGCTTGACCACATCGCCAACGGCCTGCGCCTCGGCCCGGTCCGTGCGCAGAAACTTCAGCCGGGCAGGGGTGGCGTAGAACATATCGCGCAGCTCAACCACCGTGCCACCGGTCAGGGCCGCAGGGCGCACATCGCTCATCCGGCCGCCGGACACGGCAATGCTATGCGCCCCATCCCCCGGCACGCGGCTGGTGATCGTCAGCCGACCGACAGCGCCCAGCGACGGCAAGGCCTCGCCCCGGAACCCGAACGACCTGATATTCAGCAGGTCAGACCCATCAATCTTCGACGTGGCATGGCGCGACAGGGCCAGCGGCAGATCACCCGCCGCCATCCCGCAACCATCATCCGTCACACGGATCAGGGTCTTGCCGCCATCGCCAATCACCACCTCGATCCGGATCGCCCCCGCATCAATGGCATTCTCAACCAGTTCCTTCACGGCAGAGGCCGGACGTTCCAGCACCTCACCCGCCGCAATCCGGTTGATTGCGGCGTCATCCAGCTGCCGGATCACCGGGCGCGGCTGTATCTGGGGGTCTGCAATGGCCATGCCACAACTTATAGCATGGTGCGGTGATTCTGCGAGAGGGTTTGTCGGGCGACCACAGCACGCCTTGATCAATATCATTAGGTAATATATTAGTTATATAAAGGATTCGTTATACAAATGACACCCGACAAATTCGCAGCCCTCGCCGACCCGACACGCCTCGCCCTTCTGAGCGCGCTCGCGACAGGCGAAAAGACGGTGAACGAACTCACCGCACCCTTCGATATGTCCCAGCCCGCCATCTCGCGGCATCTGAAAATCCTGCAAGAGGCCGGGTTGATCATGCGACGGATCGATGGAACCAAACGCCCTTGCCGATTGGCCCCCGACGGTCTCGAACAGATCGAGGCTTGGGCGAACATGATGCGCCGGACCTATGCCGCCAATTACGACCGGCTGGATCAGGTGCTTGCCAACCTACCGGAAGGAGACGCGACATGACCAGACTGACCCTCACAACCGAAGGCGACCAGCATGTGATCGTGACCCGCCGTTTCGCGGTCAGCCCCGCGGATGTCTACCGCGCCCATGTGGAACCCGATCTGATCCGGCAATGGATGCTTGGCCCGGACGGGTGGGTCATGACGGACTGCCAGTCAGAGCCGAAACCGGGCGGCAAGATACGCTTTGCCTGGTCCGACGGCGGTAACGGCGGGTTCTCCCTGACCGGCGAATACCAGATGCTCGACCCCGGTAAGCGGATTGTCCATGTCGAACGGATGCACCTGCCCGACCCGACGCCCGATAACCACATCGAAACAACATTCACCCCCGATGGGCCCGGCACGCTGTTGACCTTGCGCATGACCCTGCCTGATGCGGCCACACGCGCTGCCATGCTGGAAACCGGGATGGAGGATGGCATGGAAGCCAGCTATGCTCGCATTGATCCATTGCTGTTGGCGGTTGATGCCGGATAGCCCCCGAACCCTCCCGCTTGAACTCTGGCCTCCCTTTATGTAAGTCATCACTTACACAAAGGGAGGCGAAGATGCGTATTCTGATTGTCGGCGGCACCGGGTTCCTGGGAGGAGCAACCGCGTGGGCCGCAATCGCGGCGGGGCACACGGTCACGGTCATGACGCGCAGTGGCAAGGGCGTCGCTCACGGTGCCGCGACGCTCATCGCGGACCGCACCCAGGAACTGCCCGATCTGCATGGCCAATTCGACGCGGTCATCGACACTTGCGGCTACGCGCCCGACATGGTCAGCACACTGGCCCAGGCGGTCGGCGACGTGCACTATGTCTTCGTCTCGTCCATTTCGGTCTATGACAATCTGTCGGAACCGGGGCTGGACGAAACAGCGCCAGCATCTGCTGCCACCATCGAACAGCGCGAAGAAGCCGCAAATGTGGACCCTGCCTTGCGCGCAACAGCGGCATCATATGGGGCGGCCTACGGCCCACTCAAACGATCCTGCGAAGATGCCGCCATCGCCGCTTTTGGTGATAGTGCCACGCTGATCCGGCTGGGGCTGATCGTCGGGCCGGGCGACTACACCGACCGTTTCACATGGTGGGTCAGGCGCTGCGACAGGGGCGGCACGCTGCCGGTGCCGGACCCACCTGAGCGACCCATTCAACTGATCGACGTCGATGACGCCGCGCAATTCATGCTGCATCTGGCCGAACGCGGCAGGGGTGGCACCTTCAACCTGACCGGCAAACCCATCACCTTTCAGGCGTTGCTCGACGCCATCATCGCTGAAACCAAAGGCCAGCCTGACTTGACCTGGGCACCGCTCAAAACCTTCACCGATGCGGGACTCGCACCATGGGCCGACCTGCCCCTGATCGTTCCGGATAAACCAACGGCCAGACATATGCTGAATGTCAGCACGGAAAGGGCACAGGCCGCCGGGCTGAGCTGCCGATCGCTGCGCGAAACGATCCAAAGAACCCTGCAATGGGACCGCGCCCAGCGGGACAACCCCCTGAAATGCGGGATGTCGTCAGAGGCCGAACAGATGGTGCTGAAGGCGCAAGAGCCGTGACCATGAGGCCCCGGATCAGGCCCGGGGCGGGTCATTCCTCGGGCGACCCCGGCACCACAAAACAACGCTGTCCCGGGCCTGACCCGGGACCTCTACGTCAGCCTCAATTTGTACTGTCCAGCCCCACCGGCTTACCCACCACCACAAAATGTAAATCCTCGGGCTTCAGCAGTTCCGCCGCCACCCGGTTCACATCGTCCAGCGTCACCGCCTCGATGTAATCATTGCGGTTGATCACATAATCCGGCGGCAGCCCGATCATCTGCATCCCCACCATGATCTTGGCAATCTCGCTATTGCCGTCAAACCGCAGCGGATACTCGCCCGTCAGATAGGTCTTGGCGGTCTCCAACTCTTCCGGTGTCATGCCCTCTTCCGCCATACGCGCCCATTCCGCACGGATCACTTCAATAGCCTCTGCAATCGTCGCGTTGGAGGATGCAACCGACCCGAACACCATTTCAGAATGAAACTTCGGCACCAGATAACTGCGGATCCCATAAGTCAGGCCGCGCTTTTCGCGCACTTCAGTCATCAGGCGGGATTCGAAACCACCAGCACCCAGCACCTGATTCATGATGTATGCAGCAAAGAAATCCGGATCGTCGCGCTTGATCCCGGCATGCCCGAAATAGGCGACAGATTGCGGGGTATCGAATTCAACCACCGTGATCCCGCCATCCAGTCCAAAGGCGACATCGCCGGGCAGGGGCGGACCGTCCGCAGGCAGACCGCCCAGCAGATCATCCAGCATCGGGCCAACCTGATCGGCGGTGATATCGCCCACCACCGACACGAACACGCGATCGCGGGTCAGGGCGTTGCGATGCGCCTCGAACATATCCTCGCGGGTCAGGGCGTTGACGGTTTCGACAGTGCCATCAATGCTGCTGCCATAGGGATGATCGCCAAATGCCGCGGCATCAAACGCCATACCGGCAATATCGTTAGGGTCCTTTTCCGCACTCGCAATGCCTGACAGCACCTGCGCACGGACCCGGTCCAGCGCGTCCTGCTCGAATGTCGGATCGGTCAGGGCCTGTCGCAGCAGCGCCAGCGCGGCGTCCCGGTTTTCGGTCAGGACACTGGCGGAGATCGACAGCGTGTCGTCATAGGCGCGGAAACTGAACCGGGCCGCCAATGCCTCCCGCGCGGTCTGGAATTCCTGCGCGGTCATCTCGCCCGATCCTTCCTCGATCAGGCCGGTCATCAGATTGGTGGCACCCCGCTTGCCGGGCAGGTCAAGCGACGCGCTGCCCCGGAACCGGATTTCAATCGACACGAACGGAATGCTGGGTTCCTCGACCACCCAGGCGTCGATCCCGCCGGGGGATGTGACCTCTTTGATGTCAATCTCGGCCTGTGCGGTGGTGGCAAACAGGCACAATGCCAACAGAATACGCAGCATCAGCGTGCCTCCTCTTCATTTCCAACGACCCAGCCGGTGACCGCCTGATCGCGGTTGAACACCTTGGCGGCGGCCGCCTTAATCTGGTCTTCGGTCACAGATTGCAGGATATCCGGCCAGGCCTGCACGTCCTCGATGGTCAGGCTTTGGGTCAGGGCCGCGCCATAGCGGCGGGCCAGACTGCCCACGTCATCCAACGCATAAACCTCGGACGCGCGCAGCTGCGTGCGGATACTGTCCATCCGGGCGGCATCAATATCGTTCTCCATGAAGGCAGCAATGACATCGTCCATGGCCGCCTCGGCCTCTGACAGAGACACGCCTGCAGTCGGGACCACCGTCACCGAAAGTGTGGCGTCATCCAGCCAGTCGCCATTGTAAGAGGCGTTGGTATAGATCGCCGTTTGGGTATCAAACTGCAGGGCACGGCCCAGATCAGACGTGAATGATGAGCCCCCCAACAACTCTGCCAGATAGACAAGCGCTGCGGCCTCTTCTTGCGCACCGGGGTCACGTTCCGGGGCCAGATAGCTGCGGGTGACATAAGGCTGGCTGACACGCGGGTCGACATAAGTGATCCGGCGCTCGGCCCGCTGCGGGGGTTCTTCGGGGCGGACACGCTCGGGCAACTGATCCTCTGCCGGGATCACACCGTAATACCGCTCGGCCAGCGCCCGGACCTCATCAGGTTGTACGTCGCCGGCGACTACCAGAATGGCGTTATTGGGCGAATAATAAAGATCATAGAAATCCAACGCGTCCTGCAGGTCCAACTGCTCCATCTCGTGCTTCCAGCCGATGATGGGCACGCCGTAACGGTGGTTCTGATACAGGGCCGCACGGAATTGTTCGCGGGCAAGGGCGTTTGGGTTATTCTCCGTCCGCTGATTGCGCTCTTCCAGCACTACGTTCCGCTCAGTCTCGATATCATCTGCCGTGATGCGTAGATTATTCATCCGGTTGCTTTCCATCTGCATCATCAGCTCCAGCCGGTCGGCTGCGATGCGCTGGAAATAGGCAGTGTAGTCATAACTGGTGAAGGCATTGTCGCTGCCGCCATTGGCAGCAACAGTGGCGGAAAACTCGCCTGATTCCAGAACGTCGGTCGCCTTGAACAGCAGATGTTCCAGAAAATGGGCGACGCCGGACGCGCCAACGGGTTCATCGGCTGATCCAACGCGGTACCAGACCATATGCGTCACGGCGGGGGCGCGATGATCCTCGATCACCACAACCTCCATGCCGTTATCAAGGGTAAAGGCGGTCACCTCGGCGGCCTGCGCGCTGAACGCGGTCATCACAAAGGCCAAAGCGGCAATCAAGCGTGTCATGGGCATCCCTTTTGTTCGTCCTGCCCACGTAACTACGCCGGATGGGCCGGTGTTCAAGAGACCCTACGCGGATGTGAGGTCGGGTTATTCGGCGTCAGGCTCCACTGGCGTGCAGACGCGGCGCAATTCATTGCCCGGGCCAGCGGTTGTGAAGACGCAGTTCTGCGGACCGCTTGCATCCTGCGCGGGCCCATCACGCCCCAAGATACGCTCGATCACCGGGTTTAATGTGCGCTGCAACAGCCCTGGCTCTGCCTCGGCTTCGGTCGTTCCGGTCTGCTGCGGTGCAACCGGTGTCCGGGCTTCTGGTTGCGGCTGCGCAATTACTGGCGTCGGCACCGCAATGCCCAGACCGCGCAAGCGGGCGAGCTCGGCGCGGGCATCCAGCGCCTGCCGCGCATAGGCTGGGAAATAGCGGTCGCGACCCAAGGGGTTGAATACATTGGCCCGGCTGCGGCGCTGGCGGAATGCCTCATCCTCGGCCGCCAACTGGGCGCGTACCGCCGGATCAACACCATAACGGCTGGCCTGCGCCACAAGGGCCACATCACCTGCAGGCACACCGCCCGCGCGCTGGGCCGCAGCATTGCCACCAAGGGCCGCAATCGCATCGGCATTCGGGTTCGGATCGGCCAGATTGGTGCCGCCGGGCGTCGGCTCCGGCAGGGTCAGCGTCTGGGGGATCACCAGCGGGCGCTGCGGGATCACCGCAAATTCATCAGGGCCGCCGCCAGACGACCGCAAATCGCGCAACGGGCGATCCGTATTGCCACAGGCAGTCATCAGGGCAAAGGCCAGAACGGAAAGCATGATCGCGCGCATGAAATGGGTTCCTTCAAACTCGTGGCGTCTGTTTAGCTGATGGGCGGGGGGAGGTCACGCCTTCTTCTTTCCCGATTTCGCCTTGCCATCATCGGCCAGAAACGCCAGCCCGATTGCGCCGACAAAAATCGCGATATCGGCCACGTTGAACGCATAAGGATTGTTGATGCCGCAACAGGACATGTTCAGAAAATCCGCAACGGCACCGTAGAGGATACGGTCAATCACATTGCCCAAGGCCCCGCCAATCAAAAACCCGGCCGAGATATAAACCCATTTCGACCCGCCCGTCCGGTTCAGCCACCAGATGACACCGGCTGAAATGATCAGCGCCACCGCAATCAGCACCCAGCGCATATCGAAATCAGCGAACAGCCCGAAATTGACACCGCGGTTCCACGCCATGCGGAACTCAAGGAAAGGCGGCCAGACTTCGATCACCCCATCGGATTCGTTGATCAGGCCCAGCCAGTGGACGACAAAAAACTTGCTGGCCTGATCCAACAGAAAGACCCAGAAGCCGGTCCAGAATACCAATCGCATGATTTGCCCCCTAGTGCCGGAAATGCCGCATGCCGGTAAACACCATGGCAATCCCGGCCTCATCGGCTGCCGCAATCACCTCATCATCGCGCATCGACCCGCCCGGCTGGATGACACAGGTCGCCCCGGCGGCGGCGGCTTCCATCAGCCCATCGGCAAAAGGGAAAAACGCATCCGACGCCACGGCCGATCCGATGGTCAGCGGCTGGGGCAGGCTCATCGCCTCTGCCATACGCTCTGCCTTCTTCGCCGCGATCAGGGCTGAATCTAGCCGCGACATCTGCCCGGCCCCCACACCCACGGTCGCCTTGTCCTTCACATAGACAATCGCGTTGGATTTCACATGTTTCGCCACCTTCCATGCAAACAGCAGGTCGGTCATCTGCGCATCGGTCGGGGCAACCTTCGTCACCACCTTCAGGTCATCCATGCCCACATAACCGGTGTCCTTGTCCTGCACCAACATGCCACCGGCCACCTGACGGTAAGTGGTGATCGGCGCCTTGGGATCAGGCAGGCCATCCGTGGTCAGCAAGCGCAGATTCTTCTTGGCGGCAAACACCGCCTTTGCGGCATCGGACGCGCCGGGGGCAATCACGACCTCGGTAAAAATCTCGACAATCGCCTTGGCCGTCTCTTCATCCAAAGGCTGGTTCAGCGCAACAATCCCGCCAAAGGCGCTGGTGCGGTCGCAGTCAAAGGCGTTGCGATAGGCCTCAACCAGCGTCGCCCCCCGCGCCACCCCACAAGGGTTGGCATGTTTAATGATCGCCACGGCAGGGCCGTCAGCCGGGTCAAACTCCGCCACCAGTTCAAACGCAGCATCGGTGTCGTTGATGTTGTTGTAAGACAGCTCTTTGCCCTGATGCTGCACAGCGGTCGCCACACCGGGGCGGTTGGTGCCGTCCGTATAAAACGCGGCCTTCTGGTGGCTGTTCTCACCATACCGCATGGTCTGTTTGAACGTCCCGGCAAAGGACCGGCGGCGCGGCGTCTCCTCACCAATCGCACCGGCCATCCAGGTGCTGACGGCTGTGTCATAGGCAGCGGTGCGGGCATAGGCCGTCTGCGCCAACCGCTGACGCAGGGCCAGCGTGGTCTGACCGTCATTGGCATCCAACTCAGCCAGCACCGCCTCATAATCCGCAACATCCGTGACGACCGTGACAAAGGCATGGTTCTTGGCGGCAGACCGGATCATCGCAGGGCCGCCAATGTCGATATTCTCGATACAGGTGGCGAAATCGGCGCCCTTCGCGACGGTTTCCTCAAACGGGTACAGATTCACCACCAGCAAATCGATCGGACCGATATTGTGTTCGACCATCGCATCCACATGGCTGTCCAGATCGCGACGGGCCAGCAAACCGCCATGGACCACCGGATGCAGCGTCTTGACGCGGCCATCCATCATCTCGGGGAAGCCTGTGACATCAGCGACATCGCGCACCTCGAGGCCCGCATCGCGGATCGCTTTTGCCGACCCGCCGGTCGACAGCAGTTCCACCCCACGGTCAGCCAGCGCGCGGGCCAGATCAACCAGCCCGGTCTTGTCAGATACAGAAAGCAGCGCGCGGCGCAGTGGTGCAAGGTCGGTCATGTCATCCCCAATGGCTTAGTCAGTCAGGTCCACCGGATCGGCCTGCACCAGATCGCGGACAACATCGGGGGTGTCCTGCGTCTTGGCCAGCGACCAGCGGATGCGCGTCGCATAGGCCATCGCGCGCCCGGATAAAACCACCTGTTGTGTCGCACGGGGCTTCAAGCGGCCATTTTGCAGATAAACCGACGGGGCAAGGGACAGCGCGGCGGCACCATCATGCCGAAACACCCAGGTTTCCCCCGATTTCAGGGTCAGGGCCACGGCCCGGTCGCCCATATCAAGGCTGGCCTGCACATCCGGGTCCAGATGAAACCGGATCGAAAACGCGATACCCTGCAGGCTTGTCGTATCAAGGACCACGTCGAACAGCGCTTCATCTTCGGGGTTCAGCGCGACCAGCAGGTCCTCGCCTTCTAGCGTGCGGCCATCGACAGACAGGTCCAGCAGGCGGGCATGGGTCAGACCATGGGAGGCGCGATAACCGTCATGGGACAATTCATGCTGGCGCGACCCGTCGGCGTCAGCGGGTTTGCAACGCACGTCACCCGGCACGTCAGACAGGTATTCCTCGACCGTGCCAAGTCTCGACCCGCGCGCCAGATGTGACGAAGACACGCCTTCAATCCCCAGCGTGGCGTGGCTGGGTGTGGCACGGCTGGCGCGGCGCCATTCATCGCCAAACCGGGCACCCGATCCGCAATTGACGATCAAGGGGCGGCGGCCCGATGTCAGTTCAAACGCCAGCGTGCTGGCATGGGCATTGGCAGATGCCGGGCCGGTCGGCGGCGGGGCGGCATCCACGATGACCGTGCTGCGCCCGCCGGTCATGCGCAGATATCCCATATGCAGCCCCGGTTCGGGCAGGGTCTTGATACCGGACGCGGCCAATGCCTCGTCCAGACGGCCATCCAGACCGCGCCCGCCACCATGGAACCGGGCCAGCCCGCCATCGGCATGGCGCAAGGCGCGCAAAGTGGGGGCGATCCGTTCGACCGCCTCCAGCATTGCGGGCGGGACGCGGCGGCCGGTCTCGGACAAGGCCTGCAAGGTCCAGTTCAAAAGGCTCAGGATCTCCAGCAATTCCTCAGGGTTGCGGCTGGAAATGGCCCCGTCAGGATCGATCTGTTCGGCGCAATCGGCGGCAAGGGCTGCCACCGCGCGGTCCACATGCGGCCCCATCCCTTCAAGCGACAACCCGGCATAGATCGTGCCCGCCAGCGCCTCGAACCGGGACAGACCGGGCGGGGTGACCGACCAGCGGCGCGACAGGAACACCAGTTGTTGACCCAGACTGCGGAAAAACCGGTCGCTGGCATCCTTGTCCTGTTTATGAAGTAGGAAAAACCCGTGATTGATCCAGCGGATCAGACGGCGACCGACCAGATCAGGGGTCCAGCCGGGGCCCGTGCCCTTGCCATAGCGGGCGATCCAGTCAAACACCCAAGTCTGGGCCTTCTTGCGGGCGCGATCCGTGCCGACAGCGGCCAGATCATCCAGCCAGGCGCAGCCCTGCACCTCTGCCGCGACGGCGTCAGCCGGGCTGGCAATATCCCAGATCGACATTTGCGGTCCTTCGACCAGCAACCCCGAAAACAGGAAATTGCCCGCAATCAGTTGGCGGCCACGGGCCACACTGCCGATGGTGCGCGGTTCGGGGGCGGACACGAACGCAGTGGCAGGGGCGGTGCGCGCCGCCCGCCTGGCATGCACACGGTGCATGAAACTGATCCGGCGGGCACGCCATGTGGTGGATTGTGCCAAAGTCCTGCTGCCTCGCATCGCGCTTTTGGGCAAACCATAGGAAAGGTTAACGGACCTGTCACGCAGGCTTTGTCAGAACCGCCATATAAAACCCGTCCATGCCGCCCAGATCGGGCCAATAGTCGGGGCGCAGACGTAATCCGCCCTCTTCGGTTCTCCATTCAGGTTCGATGCCCTGCACGTCGATGGTCGCAACCGTCAGACCGGGATGACGGGCCAGGGCCTCTTCCACCTGCACCTCGCCTTCGTCGGGCAGCAGCGAACAGGTGCAAAACACCAGCCGCCCTCCGGGTTTCAACAAGGTCAGGGCATGATCGATCAGACGTTCCTGCTGATCGATCAGCGCCCCAAATTCCGACCCGTCCTTGGCATAAGGCAGATCGGGATGGCGGCGAATCGTGCCTGTGGCCGAACAGGGGGCATCCAGCAGAACCGCATCAAAACCGCCCTGATCAAACGCAAACGCATCCGCAACAACCGTCTTCGCGGCCAGCCCGACACGAGCCAGGTTTTCCGCCACCCGCGCCATCCGGCGCTCTGACAGATCGACGGCCGTTACATCGGCACCGCCCGCCGCCAGTTGCAATGTCTTGCCGCCAGGTGCTGCGCACAAATCAAGCACAGTCAGACCGGCCACATCCCCCAGCAGTTTCACGGGGATCGCCGCTGCGGCATCCTGCACCCACCAGTCCCCGCTGTCATAACCGGGCAGGGTTGAGACCTGGTGCCCCCCCGAAAGCCGCACTGACCCTGTCCGCAACACCGTTCCCCCTGTGGCATCGGCCACGGTTTGCGGATCACCCTTCGCGGTCAGATCAAGCGGGGCACCAGCGAAATGCGCGGCCTCCATGGCGCTGACGGCCTCGCGGCCCCAAGCGGCGACCAGCGGCTGGCGCAACCAGCCCGGCATCAGCGGCACCGGACGCGCGGCCCACCCATCCGGCCCTTCATCGGCCACCTTGCGCAGCACCGCATTGGCCAGCCCCTTCATCGACTGGGTGCGCTTGTTGCGGGCCACAATCTCCACATAGGCGTTGACGACACCATGGGCGGCCTCGCCTGAACACAGCTCGATCACACCCAGACGCAACGCATTCATCACATGGGGCGGGGGAGCCTTCTTCAAATAGGGTTTCAGCATCCGATCGGTCCGGTCCAACCCGCGCAGGGCATTAGACGCTAGACGCTGGGCACGGGCGCGATCCTCTGGCGGCAGATCGGCAAGCGCCCCGGCAGCCACCAGTTCGGCCATCAAACGGCCCTCGCCGGTGATCTGCATCAGCAGGTGATGGGCGGCACGGCGGGCAGGCAGACCGGTTTGACGCATGAACATGTCCCTTGAAGGCGTTTGCGCGCGGGGTATATCAAAGCCATGGCACCCACAAGGATACGGCCCCATGAGTGACGACACCAGCAAACTGCCCGCCGCCGCACAGCGTGCGCTTGCCGAGGCCGAGGAACGGCGCAAAAAGGCCGACACCGAAAAACTGCCCCCCGAACTGGGTGGGCGTGACGGGCCGGAACCGGTACGTTATGGTGACTGGGAAAAAAAGGGACTGGCCATCGATTTCTGAGGGCCGGTCAAGAAAAGGAACACGAGCATGAAATACCTTGCCATCATCTGCGCCGCGACCCTTGGTCTGGCCACCACAGCCCAGGCGCAAGGCGCCTGCACGCCCGAGGCGATCCAGACCAAATCAGGCGAAGTCAGCGTCGCACTGCAAACCATCGGTGCCAAAGACCCTGACCGGGTGCAGGTCCTGTCCGGCGAAATCGAAGAGCTGATGACAGCCATCCAAAGCGGGGCGGACATCAGCACCGTCTGCACATTCTTCGACGAAGTGATCGCAGAAGCGGCCAGCTAGGGCAGGGCCGCAACGGCGGCCTTGAAGGACGATATCAGGCGTTATGTCTGGTCTGGGCCCAAAGTGCCACGAAGTGCAGAGTGGACGAACGGCGGCAATAGGATGCCCTCCGCCGATGAGATGGCGGAGGGCCCTTTCGTCAGAGAGCCTTTCGGAAGATCACCTTGTCATCTCCGTCAGCCCAGAAATCGCGGATGCGCGCTTCTTCCTCATAGCCTTCCTGAGCATAGAACTTGCGCGTGAGTGCGAAACCTTCGGTGCCGGACGTCTCTACGATCAAGATACGCTGCCCATTGTCTTTCAGGTGCTGTTCCGCCGCGCTGACAAGTGCAGCACCAAGACCTTTGCCCTGCAGGTCCGGACGCACTGCAAGGGCGAGCATGTTCCAGGTTCCGGTCGCCAGCTCTTCTGGAACCGTGTAGCACAGGCCAACCGCTTGGCCGCCATGGTGGCAGGTAAGCCAGAAGGCCTCTGTCTCACCTGCCAAGGCGGGTGCCAGCATGTCGGAGAGCATATCGCTAGGGAAAAGCTTGGTCCCGTCTAGCACGGCAGTAAGCCCTGCGACGTCATCTGACGTTGTGGGTTTGATGATCGGATTTGTCATGTTCTGAGTGTCCTTATCGGTTGTCGTATTGTGGGTTCACGGAACGGATGCCGAGCCTTGTGGCGCGGTAGGGTCGTCCGTTCACGGATTTGATGAATCGCCGTTTCTTCAGGCGATCGAAAAGCTCCAACGAGCAATCGGCCAGCAAATGGCCTTCGCGCGTGAAGCAGGAAACGTCGCGCACTTTGCCGTTCTTCATGCGCTCAAAGTGGATCGCGCCACCCTGCGCCAGAACGTGCAAAACACGCTGTTCGTGTTTTGAGATATTCAATGGATTGTCTCTAGACTTTATGTCAGCCGAAAAGGCTTCCGGCATCACGCTCGGAAGTCTTTTGATTCAAGCTGGTCCACGTTAAAGGACCTTAGCGGCGGGCCGCAATCGTAGACATAAAATCTCCATTGGTCGGCACCAGCGCCAACCTGCGAACCGTGTAGCGATTGGTGCGCGTTTCAGCAAGCGGGCTTTAATCGAACAACCAGCAAGGTCGGTTTTATCCGGGCAAGCAGACATCGACAGAAAGGCGCGGTCCTGCCCAATGTCTGGTGTGAACCCATTACCGACATGTTGCAGGTGCCAACCCGTAGACGCTACGATTGCACATGAGCGCTTTTTTGCGAGTTGCGGACTTGCCCATTTCACTGCGGAGCCAGTACCTGGCATCCCTGCCAGAGCCGCAGGAGTGGTTCCTTGAGGAACTCGTCAGAACAGGTGAAGTTTGGGAATTCCCCTGCGGCGGATATGCCATCTTTCATGGAGACACTCTTGTAGAGTTTTACGCATTGGACAGCACCAACGCGCACCGCCACCTATCCAACCTTATCCAGCAGCGACCTTTTCGGAAGGTTCTTTGCAAGTCATTTGATCGTGTCCTGATTGATGCTGCCCAAAAACTCGGTTGGGCTTTGGTCGAAACCGGATTTCTGTTTCGCAAACGCAACCCGGTTATTCTGACCAAAAGTGATACTTTCCACTTGGAAAGGGCAAGGGCGATCGATCTGCCAGATGCATGGATGAACGGACGTGATTTCTATGACAGCAAGGATGAAGTCGCGCAAATCTTTCGGTCAGGCGGCCTTTGGATCGCGTTCAACGAAGGGCAAATGGTTGGAAGCGGGATCATGATACCGATTGACGGCTCAGGCGACGTTGTCGATATCGGAATGGTCACACGACCTGATCAGCGCAATAGAGGGTTCGCCAGTTCGATTGTCTCTGATCTCGCGAACCTTCTGGAAAGTGAGGGGAAAAGGCCGATTTGTGGATGCGCTGAAACCAATCTTGCATCGAAGGCCGCATTGGAGAAGGCAGGCTTCGTTTCCGAGCATCGGCTTGTTGAGATTAGTATCCCGGATTGATCCAGTGTCTGCTTCGTTCGTCGCGCTGAACATCGCATGCCGTGGCGCATACCGGACATTCCAATCAGGAACCAAAGCGGCCCCTGTCGTACCAGATGCGCAGCTTCGTTCTGCGACGATGGCAACGGACATCAAGGGCCCATCCACCCCCCGCCCGAAACCGCATCAAAGGTTAACGCCGCCTTCACTTTTGCCCGCACGGTCCGTTACTGACGCAACTGTCCGTCAGGGGTCCGACGTTTTGCCGACGCAAGTCCGACGCGATGCCGACCGCGCGAAACCCCGCAAAACCTGCGAATTAACCATGATTCGTGAAAACGGCGCATCGGGCAACGCGCGCACCCCACCGAACGTTGCTCAGCTAAGCTGCTCGAAGGCCTCGAACGCCACCTGATCCAGCGCGATCCCATCAGGGTCTTCGTTGGTGATCACCACACCCGCGATGTCGCGCTGATCGCCTTGCCGCCGGAACGCATAGGAGATTTCGGCCAGCGGTCCAACCAAATGCGTGTCAATCACCTCGCCCCCACGGTTAAGGAAAACCACTGTCGCATAGCCGCCCTCACCGCCGCGCAGGTCGAAACCGATACCGGGCTGACCCTCATCGAACATCACCGCAATCGCCCCCTCGCCGGTGGCGGAATGATTGGGGTAGCCGGTGGGGCCGTATCCGCTCAGTACATTGGTATCAGCCAACCGGATTATCGTGAGATTCTGGGATGTTACGCCGGGCCTGATTGTCAGTGGCTCAAGCGCCCGCCCGGTCACGCGGTCGAAATCGTTCACCCGGTCGAGGGTTTGCCCTGCGAAATGTTCACCAAATGACACGCCATCCATGCGGATCACATCCGGCGCAGGTCGGCCCGGGCCATAGCCGCTTGCCTGATCGTCAAAGGTGACGATACGGGCAAACGCAACAGTCTCGGCCCCGACCTCGCAAACCGGTCGGTCACAGGCCTGCGCCGCCATGGGCAGGAACATAAAGACAAGCCGCCACATAAGTCGCAGCTTATCACAGGTTTTTCAGGATGCGCGAATTATTGAATGCGGAAAGAGGCGGAATCGCCCGCGCCCTGATCGACAGTAAAGCGGATGCTGTCGCCGCGCACCTCGACCAACTGGCAGTTATACGGGATCGGGTCACCGCCCCAAGCCAGTTCACGGCAGAAATAGCCATCCTGCCAGGACCAGGTCCCGACGATATCCCAGCCGATCGCAGATCCCTGAATCTGCCCATTATTCAAGACGTTAAGGCGCACGCCATACAGGCGGTTGCGCAGCAGTTTCCCATCGACCAGCGACAGGAACGTCGCCTGATCGGCGACGGGCACATAGCTGTCAGCCGCCGCAGGGGCCGCCGAAAGCGCAAGGGTAAGAGCAAGAACGAGCCGTTTCATAGGGCACCTCCGTTGTCCAAGATTACCCTATATACGCGCCAACCCCCGTTTTGGTTCAATCCGTGAGCGGCTAAAGGCCCAGCACATCCATCATGTCATATTCGCCCGGTGCCTTGTCCTGCCCCCACAGCGCGGCCTTCAGCGCACCCCGGGCAAAGATGGACCTGTCGGTTGCCATATGCCTTAGCACGATCCGTTCGCCGGGGGCGGCAAACAGCACGTCATGTTCGCCCACGATGTCGCCCGCGCGGATCGCCGTGAAGCCGATATCGCCACGTCTGCGGGCGCCGGTGATGCCATCGCGCCCGCTGTCGCGCACGTCCTTCAGGGCGACGCCACGACCCTCTGCGGCGGCCTCTCCCAGCATCAGCGCGGTGCCGGACGGGGCATCGACCTTGTGGTGATGATGCGCCTCAATCACCTCGATATCAAAATCCTCGTCCAACGCGGCGGCCACCTTTTTCGTCAACTGCACCAGTAGGTTGACCCCCAGTGACATATTCCCGGCCCGCACGATCACCGCGTGACGCGCGGCAGCGTTGATCGCTTTCAGATCGGCATCCGTCAGTCCAGTTGTGCCGATCACATGCACCGCACGCGCCTGCGCGGCGAGCCCTGCGAAATCGACGCTTGCGGCGGGCGAGGTGAAATCAATCACCGCCTGCGCCTTGGCAAAGACCTCAACCGCGTCATCGGTCACATGCAGGCCCGCAGGCTGACCGCCCATCATGCTGCCCACGTCCTGCCCGATCCAACCGTGCCCGGGCCGTTCCAGCACGCCAACCAGCCTGCATTTGTCAGATGCCAGCACCGATTTGATCAGCATCTGCCCCATTCTGCCTGATCCGCCAGTGATCACGATGCCGGGTAAATCTGTCATGGGACTGTCCTTTCACTTCCGCGACGTTCTTAGCGGGGGTTTGCCCCGCGCGCAAAGCCTTGCTTGGCATCGGGGCCAACGGCGCGTAAATGGAAGGCATGGCAAAGAATTCAAATCGTGACGGCAAGGCCCCGACGCAGCGCATGCTGCGGGTGGGTGAACAGTTCCGCCGTATCCTGTCAGAGGTGTTGCAGCGCGGCGACGTGCATGACGACGATCTGGCGCGCATGTCCATCACCGTGGGCGAGGTGCGGATGACCCCCGACCTGCGCATCGCGACGGCCTTTGTGCTGCCGCTTGGCGGGCAGGGGAAAGAGGAGGCGCTGGAGGCATTGCGCCGCAACCGCCACGAAATCAGACATCTGGTGGTCAAGGGTGGCACGATGAAGTTTGCCCCCGAATTGCGTTTTGAGATCGACGGGACCTTTGATCAGATGGATGCGACCCGCGCCCTTCTGGCGGAGGATCATGTAAGGCAGGACCTCGACGACTGATGCGCTGGCTTTTCGTTGTACTGCTTTGGGCATCGCCCGCTGCTGCCGTCACCTGCGCGGATGTGGATTACGACGGCAAAAGCTACACCACCTGCACCGTGAACCTGGATACTGATGCGCTGCGGCTGTTTCATACCGATGATGATGGCAATGTGCTTGGCAGCTTCAGCGCGATCGAAGCCACTCTGGACGTCGAAACACTGACCTTCGCCATGAACGCAGGCATGTACCACGATGATCGGGCGCCAGTGGGCCATTACGTCGAAAACGGCGTTGAAAAGATGCGGGTCATCACCAATGCCGGGCCGGGCAATTTCGGGCTACTGCCCAATGGTGTGCTTTGCATCAACGAAGGCAGCGCCCGCGTTTACGAAACACTGGCCTATGTTGACCAGGCGCCTGTGTGCCGGGATGCGACGCAATCCGGGCCGATGCTGGTGATTGAAGGGTCGCTGCACCCCCGGTTTCTGCCGGACGGCACATCGCGCTTTGTGCGCAACGGGGTGGGCACAACAGCGGATGGCAAGACGGCCATCTTTGCAATTTCAAACGATCCGGTGACGTTCCACGAATTCGGCAGTTTCTTTCGGGATTATCTGAAGATGCCCAACGCGCTCTATTTTGACGGCAAGGTGTCGCGGCTCCATGCGCCCGCGCTGGGCCGGTCCGATATCGGGTTTCAGCTGGGACCGATTGTGGGTGTGATCGATTAAGTAAGATGGGTTTAAACCCATCTTACGTCGTGGCCAGGTCGATCATCTCCTCGACATGTTCGCTACGGTCCAAAGTGGCGACCCTCGCAATTTCAATCCATTCCGCATGACTGACATCATCCGATGGCACCGGTGTGCCGCTCTCATAGCGACACAAGACCGCCACCAGAAGAAAGTGATGCGCGACCATGCCGTCCCCGTCCTGCGTGATGATATCAAGGTTTGTCAGATATCGTTCCGGCGTCGCCACCACGCCCGTTTCCTCGTGCAACTCTCTCGCCGCTGCGGCCAGCACCGTTTCGCCCCGTTCCACATGACCGCCCGCAAAACCCCATTTACCGGCGTCCGGCTCTTTCTTGCGGCGGACCAACAGGACACGCCCTTCGTGAACCACAACGGCAATCGCGCCAAGCACGGGTCGGGTGGGGAGTGTCTTGCTCATGGCTGGAGGCTAGGGGCCCCTGCGGCGACGGTAAAGCGCGAATACCCCTTGGCGTCGGCCCCTGTTGCGCACATATAGGGGCCAAGCTCAAAGAGGAGATGACAATGCTGGAACTTGGCGAAACCCAATCCACCCCCGCCGCTGATCTGGTCATTGATGGAACTGACGGCACCTTTGCAACCGACGTGATCGAGGCATCGCAGGCCGTGCCTGTGATCGTGGATTTCTGGGCGCAGTGGTGCGGCCCGTGCAAAACACTTGGCCCCGCGCTTGAGGCGGCCGTGCAAAAGGCCGGTGGCCGGGTCAAGATGGTCAAGATCGACGTGGACGCCAACCAGATCTATGCGGGCCAATTGCAGGTGCAGTCGATCCCCACCGTCTATGCGTTTTACCAGGGGCGTCCCGTCGACGGTTTTCAGGGCGCGCTGCCCCCGTCCGAGATCGGTGCCTTTGTCGAAAAAATCGCAGCCCTCGGCGGTGATACCGAAGCCGAAGGGTTGAGTGCGGCAATCGAAGCCGCCAATCAGATGCTGGACGAAGGGGCGGCCACGGACGCCGCCGAAACCTTTGCCGCGATCCTGCAGGAAGAACCGGACAACGCCGCCGCCTATGCCGGTTTGGTCCGGTCCTATCTGGCCTTGGACGACGTTGATCAGGCCGAGGCAATCCTGAATGGCGCACCGGCCGAAATTTCAACCGATCCGCTGCTGGAAGCAGTGCACGCCCAGATCACACTGGCGCGTGAGGCGGCCAATGCTGGCCCCGTAGCCGAATTGCAAGCCACGGTTGAGGCCGAGCCGGATAACAATCAGGCCCGGTTTGATCTGGCGATTGCCCTGCACGCCAATGGCAAGGCCGAAGAGGCGGTGGGTGAACTGCTGGAACTGTTCCAGCGTGATCGGGAATGGAACGACGGCGCCGCCAAGACCCAGCTTTTCACGATTTTCGACGCGCATGATCCAAAGGATCCGCTGGTCCTGAATGGCCGCAGAAAACTGTCGTCACTGATATTTGCCTGATCGCCATGGCGGGCTAGATCGATGGTCATGATATCATCCACCGACCTGCCAGACACCATTCCGGTGTTTCCCCTGCCGGGCGCGCTGCTTTTGCCGCGCTCGCGGCTGCCGCTGCATCTGTTTGAACCGCGCTATCTGGCGATGCTGGATGATGTGCTGAAAACCTCGAACCGGTTGATCGGCATGGTGCAGCCCTATGATGCGCCGGGGGCGTCCGGCAAGCTGCACAGCATCGGCTGCGCGGGCAAGCTGACAGCATTTTCCGAAACAGAGGATGGGCGCTATATGATCACCCTGTCCGGGGCATCACGTTTCCGGATCGTGGAAGAGGTCGAAGGGTTCACACCCTACCGTCGGTGCAAGGTCAACTGGCAAGGGTTCGAACGCGATCTGGGGGCCGTCGAAAAGGACCCGCATTTTGACCGGCCCGCCTTCATGGACGCGCTGAACCGGTTTTTTGAGGATCGGGGCCTGTCCACCGATTGGGACAGCCTCGGCGAGGCCGAGGATGAATTGCTGATCAATTCGCTCTCCATGCTCTGCCCGTTTGATCCCGAAGACAAGCAGGCCCTGCTGGAGGCCCCATCGCTCGCCACGCGGCGCGAGACGCTGACCACCCTGATCGAATTCGCCCTGCGTGGTGGCAATGGCGAAGAGGTCATGCAATGAGCGAAACAGCTTTCGACCCCAAAATGCTCGAAGCTTTGGTCTGCCCGATGACGCAGGCGACCCTCAGCTATGATGCTGAAAAGCAGGAACTGATCTCAAAACCCGGCAACGTGGCCTTCCCCATCCGCAACGGCATACCAGTGATGCTGATGGACGAGGCGCGTCAGCTGGATTGATCAGTTGCCGGAACGGGCTTTCGGCGGCGCAGGCTCAGCAAAACAAAGATAAGGCCGATGGCGAGCGCAATAATCGGGACGCTGCTCAACGCGCTGCCAAAAATGACGGAGCCTAACTTTTCCATACTTTGGGCTTCTGCATAGCTCGATTGGAACCCTCCCCAGATCCCTGCCAGCACAAGGGACCCACCCGCCACCAGCAACAGGCCGGACAGGAACAGGCCGCGAAACAGCCCGCCCTTTGATTTCGGTGTAAAGAGTACGGCCAGAAAAACGACAGCGGCGACGACAAGAAGGGCCTGAACCATCTCCGCATCGGTCCTGTCCCGGCTGACGGCCCAGTCGCACCGGGTTGATTTCTTCACCGAAGTCGATTGGCACGAGCAACATACATTGCTGAAGGCCGCCTTCAGCCCTTGTGCGCACGGGAAAAAAGGGATCAGGGGCTGGATTGGGCTAATGATCGAATCAAAGGTACACTATGGCATGACTGTGGAACTCCGTCTTTCGTATATAGCAACCAACTCAAAGAGTTATGAGCATGTCGAATGCGGCAGTTGTAATAGTGGCCGCGAACGACAGCAGTGTCAGCTTGTGAGACTGTGATCATCGCATGCCTGGCAGGCGCGCGGACGTCCGGTTCGATAGGCGCCCTGCAGGATCGCCTTAGAAGGGTGAAGGTCCGATTTGGGCCGTCCCCGGCTGGGCAGATATTGCACACTCGGTGCATCCTGTATCAGCGTCGATGGTGGCTCTGGGCCCAAACTCGCAAAAGCAGCGAAAGCCATGAAGGGCAGCTTTGGCGTGCCCTTATCCTCCGACATAAAGAACGCCGGAAATACCCTTCGCGCCCGTTAAACGCTTATCCAAGCACCAGGAGGGTATCATGAAGACACTCGGCACCACGCTCGCTCTGACGCTTTTGACCGCCGGTGCGGTCCACGCGCACGTCACGATCACAGTGGATGGGGATCAGCGCTGTATTACATCCAATGGCGTGCCCGATCACGACACCGGCCCATGGCGGGCCGGGGCCACTGTGCAAGAGCAGGAGCATAGTTTTTGTATGGATGCGACGCCCGAACTCACGGACACTGTCACCCGGCGTGTCCGCATTTCAGGCGTTACCGTGACCGGCATTCCAATGCGTCCGGGCACTGCGGAATACTATGATCCGTCCACTGAGCGCGGTTATTCGCGCGATCCGTCTTCGGGATGGAACGTAGAAGGTATTGGCGGGCTCATCATGGACGAACAGAACGCCCATGTGGACGGACAGGGCATGTACCACTATCACGGCATTCCGTCTGCAGTGACAGGCGCGCTTGACGATACACTCTTTGGCTATGCTGCGGACGGGTTCGAAATCCACTATGTAGGTGACCAGGCACAATCGTCCTGGCAGTTGAAAAGTGGTGCGCGCACATCCGGTCCAGGTGGCGCACATGACGGGACTTATGTGCAGGATTACGAATTTGTTGCAGGCTCTGGAACTCTGGATGAATGCAACGGGGCCATGATCGACGGGCAATACGTCTACTTCGCGACCGATACCTACCCGTTCTTCCCGCGCTGTTTCAAAGGAACAGTGTCTAACGACTTTATCGGCGGGCGGCCCCCACCCCCGGCCGGGTGACGACGGTTGATCTGAAATAAACCGAAATTCAGAAAACTGCCTGTGGTTTTTTCGAGGCCGTGCGAAACCGTCCGCGTATGACTGCAACAAACCCTTAACACCGCTTCACACTTTCACCGTGCGCGGCCTTAACCCCGCAAATCGCCGCTCAGGGGTCCGACGCAAGTCCGACGTTTTGCCGACGCGATGCCGACCGCGCTTTTCGCAGTAAAACAAGGGATTAACCCACGATTCGCCTCGAACATCAGAAACCACCTTACGGTGGGGGGCACGCAACACCCTTTGGCCTGACCAAAAAGCCACATTATTGCCGCCCCCGTTCCCTTGTTCTGGACAGCGCACCACCCTGCGCGCTAGTTTGATCAAAAGCGGGGCGAAATGATCCCGCGAATTGAGGCAGTTATGGTGTTTCCCGAGCGGTTTTCGAACCTCCCGGTTGCGACGTGGCCACGTCTGCGTGCGTTACTCAACGTACCCAGCAAGGCGTCGGACGTGATCAATATGACGATTGGCGAACCGCGCCATGCGTTTCCTGCCTTCGTGGGCGATATCCTTGCGGCCAATCTGGCCGGTTTCAACAGCTATCCCAGCAACGAAGGTCAGGATGATCTGCTGACGGCCATGGGCGGATTTCTCAAGCGTCGCTATGGGTTAGACGTGGCCAACGACCGGATCATCGCGCTGAACGGCACGCGTGAGGGGCTTTACAACGCGGCCATGGCGCTGTGCCCGGAAACCAAGAACGGCAAACGGCCTGTCGTGCTGACCCCAAACCCGTTTTACCCGGTTTATGCGGTCGCGGCCTTGTCCGTCGCGGCTGAACCCGTCTATGTGCCCGCAACCGAAGCCACCGGCCATCTGCCTGATTTCGCTTCACTTTCCAGCGAAACCCTGGCCCGCACCGCCATCGCCTATCTCTGCTCGCCTGCCAATCCGCAAGGCGCTGTGGCCGATGAAGCCTATTGGCGCGACCTGATCACGCTCGCCGAAAAGCATGATTTCAAGATCTTCGCCGATGAATGCTATTCCGAGATCTACCGCGACACACCGCCCCCCGGGGGGCTTGAGATTGCCACCCGCATGGGGGCGGACCCTGATCGGGTCGTGATTTTCCAGTCGCTGTCGAAACGGTCGAACCTGCCCGGTCTGCGCTGTGGGTTTGCCGCCGGTGGTGCAAAATCCATCGCCCGGCTGCGCCAGTTGCGCGCCTTTGCCGGTGCGCCCTTGCCCGGGCCCTTGCAGGTGGTGGCGACGAAGGTCTGGGATGATGAAGGTCATGTGGAAGAAAACCGCAGCCTCTATCACCGCAAATACGACATCGCCGACGATATTCTGGGGCATGTCCCCGGCTACATGTCCCCGCACGCCGGATTTTTCCTTTGGTTGCAGGTGGATGACGGCGAACAGGCGGCGCTGAAACTCTGGCAGGACACCGGCGTGCGTACGCTGCCGGGCGCCTATCTCAGCCGCGACGTGGCGGGTGAAAACCCCGGCAAAGGTTACATCCGGGTCGCCATGGTGGCCCCAACACAAGAAATGCAGCGCGGTCTGACCCTGATCCGCGACTGTCTCTACGGTTAAGGAACGAGCAGAATGGCATCTTATCAGACACGGCAGCGCGATCCGCTTTTAGACAGCACGACCCAGGCCGCAATCGAAAAACGCGGCAAGGAATTGCTGGGGATCGGTCTGGTCTTTGCGGGCCTGCTGATCGCGGCGATGGTGGGCAGCTATTCCCCAGATGATCCCAGCTGGATCTCGGCCACGGATGCCCCGGTGCAGAACTGGCTTGGGCATATGGGTGCGTCACTGGCGGCCCCGTTGATGATGATCATCGGTCTTGGCATCTGGGTTTTGCCCGTCATCCTGATCATATGGGGCGCGCGTTTCATCACCCATCGCGGGCAGGAACGTGCTATCGGGCGGCTGGTCTTCGCGCCCGTGGCCATCGTGCTGGCCTCGGTTCATGCCGCGACGCTCACACCGGGGGCCGACTGGCCAGCCAATTTCGGCCTTGGCGGGTTGTTTGGTGACACCGTGCTTGCCGTTATCCTGACCATTGTGCCCTTTGGGACGATCTTCGGAGTCAAACTCCTGTCGCTTTTGTCCTTCGGGGCCCTGCTGGTGCTGATGGCATTTGTACTGGGCTTCACCAAGCCAGAGGTCAGGACCGCCCTGCGTTTTGTCATGCTGGGTACCATCATGCTCTATGCGCTGATCCTGAAAATTCTGGGCCGCGGTGCCGCCCTGTCGGCCCACGCGGCCCAGGGTCTGACCGAAACTGTGCAGACGCGCCGGGCAAAAGCGGCCGATGCACGATCCGCCCACGATGCCGTCTTGACGGCAGAGTCGCAGGTGGAACGCGCCGTGCCGGTGCCTGATTTCAAGGCCCGGGCTGCCGCTGTTGTCCGGGCCAACCCCGCGGTGCCCACGCAGGAACCACCCCTGACCGCGCCCAAAATGCCACCGGCCCCGCCGCTCGCCGCACCCGCCCGTGCAGCGGCAGAGCCGCAACAAAGCGGCGGCTTCCTGTCCGGCCTGCTCAAACGGAACGAGATGCCGGAACCGGAACTGGTTACACCGCAGGCAACGGCAGAGGAACCACCCGCAGGCAGCAGCGACCGCGTCAGTGCGCGCATTGCCGATGCGATCAAGAACCGGTCCGTGCCGCCGTCACCCACCGGCGTTCGCATCGAACCCTCATTGACGGCCGGGCGCGGCCCCAAGCCGCTGATCTTTGATCCGGTTGATGATGTGGCCAGCGATATCGATGCGGTGTTCGAGGATCCAAATGCGCCGCGCATGGCCGAACCACACATGCCGATCCCTGCGCCGCATATCCCCACCGCCCCCACGCCGGAGCCGCGGAGCGTCGTAAGACACCCGCCGAAAAAGGCCCCGCAGCCATCAAGCCAGGCCAAGGCAGAGGCGCAACCGACGCTGAAATTCGAAGACCAATATCCCGGCTACGAACATCCGCCGCTGGGCCTGCTGATGAACCCGATCGAGATCCAGCGCCACCATCTGAGCGATGAAGCACTGGAAGAAAACGCGCGCATGCTGGAAAGCGTGCTGGACGACTATGGCGTCAAGGGCGACATCGTATCGGTACGCCCCGGCCCTGTTGTCACGATGTACGAACTTGAACCGGCCCCGGGTCTGAAAGCCAGCCGCGTGATCGGCCTGTCGGATGATATCGCCCGGTCCATGTCGGCCCTGTCGGCCCGTGTGTCCACCGTTCCGGGCCGGTCGGTCATCGGGATCGAACTGCCGAACGAGAACCGCGAAAAGGTCGTGCTGCGCGAAATCCTGTCGCATCGCGATTTTGGCGACGGCAACCACAAACTGCCGCTTGCATTGGGTAAGGATATCGGGGGCGAACCGATCATCGCGAACCTCGCCAAGATGCCCCACCTGCTGATCGCAGGGACCACCGGGTCCGGTAAATCCGTGGCGATCAACACTATGATCCTGTCGTTGCTTTACAAGCTGACACCGGAAGAATGCCGGATGATCATGATCGACCCCAAGATGCTGGAACTTTCCGTTTACGACGGCATTCCGCATCTTCTCTCCCCCGTTGTGACCGACCCGAAAAAGGCGGTTGTCGCCCTGAAATGGGTCGTGGGCGAGATGGAAGAACGCTATCGCAAGATGTCCAAGATGGGCGTACGGAACATCGATGGCTATAACGGCCGGGTCAAGGATGCTCTGTCCAAGAACGAGATGTTCAGCCGCACTGTGCAGACCGGGTTTGACGATGAAACCGGCGATCCGATTTTCGAGACCGAGGAGTTCCAGCCAGAGGTGCTGCCCTATATCGTCGTGATCGTTGATGAGATGGCCGACCTGATGATGGTTGCAGGTAAGGAGATCGAGGCGTGTATCCAGCGCCTTGCGCAGATGGCGCGTGCGTCGGGTATTCACCTGATCATGGCGACACAGCGCCCGTCGGTCGATGTGATCACCGGCACGATCAAGGCCAACTTCCCCACCCGTATTTCGTTTCAGGTCACGTCGAAAATCGACAGCCGCACCATCCTGGGCGAAATGGGGGCCGAACAGCTCCTGGGCATGGGGGATATGCTTTACATGGCAGGCGGGTCCAAAATTACCCGTGTCCATGGCCCCTTCGTGAGCGATGAAGAGGTTGAGGAAATCGTCAACCACCTAAAAGGGTTTGGCCCGCCCGAATACATGTCAGGTGTGGTTGAAGGGCCTTCTGATGATGCCGAAAGCAGTATCGATCTGGTGCTGGGTCTGGGTGATGGATCAGACGCCGAAAACGCGCTTTATGACACGGCGGTCGCGATTGTGATCAAGGACCGCAAATGTTCAACCAGCTATATCCAGCGCAAACTGGCCATCGGCTATAATAAGGCCGCCCGTCTGGTTGAGCAGATGGAGGAAGAAGGCGTGGTGAGCAGCGCAAACCACGTGGGCAAGCGCGAGATTCTGGTGCCGGAGCAGCACTAGGCATCGCCATCCGCGTCCTTTTCGGCACTGTCCTTTGACATGCCTTTGACCGGCAGCGGTTCCTTGAATGTCAAGGTGCGGTATGGGAATGGGATTTCGATGCCGGCGTCGTCGAGGGCGCGTTTGACACTCGCGACGACCTGATCGCGGGATGTCCGAACATCGACAGGAGCCGAACCAGTCCACCACGTCACTTCGAAGTTGATCGACGACGATCTAAATTCCTGCGCGAAAATCTGCACCGGCTTGCCATCCTGTATGACGGTGTCGCAGGATTTGACAGCATCGGTGATGACTGACCGACAGTGATCCACATCCTCGTCATAGGCCACGCCGCAAATGATGGTAACGCGGCGGATATCCTTGTCGGTACGGATCGTGACCGGGTTCTTGAACAGGATGGAATTGGGGACAATGACCAGTTGTCCGTCGGTCTGCCGGATATGGCTTTCGCGGATAGCGATATGGGTTACCTGACCCTCGATCCCTTCACATTCGATGTGGTCGCCAATGCGCATCTCGCGGCGAAAAAGAATGATGATGCCCGCAAGGAAATTTTCGAAGACGTCCTTGAAGGCAAAACCGATTGCAACCGAACCGATACCAAGTCCTGCAAGAATGCTGGCGGGCGTCAGTCCGGGAAAAACGATGACGGCCGCAATCATTACGCCCAACACCCAGATAAAGATCGACAGCACCAAAGAGAAAAGTTCTTTCAGGCTCTGACGCAGTCTCGCCCGGCCAAGAACGCGGCGCAGCACATAGCTTGCCAGCCAATTCAAACCCCAAGTCGCAAAAATTACGACGATGGCCACCACGATTTGCGGCAGCATTTCAATCGACGCCCTCGCAATGGCGTTCAACTGTTCCATGAGAATCTGGACGGGTTCCACCGATCACCTTGTACGTGGCCTACAGGGTCCTAACCAGTGACCCCTGCATTGGTTCCGCGAAAGTGGCTTAGATCCGGCTCAGGTCCGTGTTGTATTCTTCGTAGATCGTTGGATTGAAGATCGAGTTCACCTCGAGGTCGCGTCGCGGTTTGAGGTCCGTGGTAAAACTCTGGGCGGCGGCAAAACTCTCGGGTGTCAGCGACCGCAGCCCATCGGGTAGTGGTCCGAGCGTGCCGTCGGGCTGTTTGCTGGCCATATGAAACCCCCAAATGCCGAAAGACGGGATGGGGGTGTTGTAGCTGATCACATCCGGAAACAGCTGTTCCAGTGTCAGTGCGACCGTCCAGTAGGAATGCGGCGCGAAGAAAGGAGAGGAGCTTTGGGTAACCAGCGTGCCCCCGTCCTCCATGATGGCCGACACCATGGCGTAGAATTCGACGGAATATAGCTTGGACAAAGCCTCATTATGCGGATCGGGGAAATCGATGATGATCCGGTCATATTTTTGCTCGGCGTCTTTGACGAACACAAAAGCATCCTGATTGTAGACGGTCAGGATATCGGACTGCATGCTGCCGCCATTCAGGCGGACCAGCGGGGCAAACTCTGACCCCAGCCGCGTCATTTCCGGGTCCAGATCGACCAGATCAATTTGGGTCACCGATGGATGCTTGAGCACCTCGCGGATCGCCAGACCGTCACCGCCGCCCAGGATCAGCACGCTTTCCGGCGCATCCCCCCAGGCCAGCACGGGATGCACCAGCGCTTCGTGATAGCGGTATTCATCGGTCTCGGCGAATTGCAGATGGCCGTCGATGAACAAGCGGATATCGTTTGTCTTCCACGTGTTGGTGACGACAAGGTTCTGATATTGCGACTGATCGCGCCAGACGACCCGGTCAAAATACAAGTGATCCTGCGCAAAGCCGGTGATCTTGGACGCGGACAAGGTCAGCACAAAAAGCAAAACGATCGTGGCAATCGCATAACCCAGCATCCGGTGGAAGTTATCCAAATAGGCCCGCAGCCAGAAGATGTTCAGCAGCGCGACCGCGGCGTTGGTCAGGCCGATGGCGAAGGATGCGGTGATCAGGCCCAGCGATGGCAGCAGCAGAATGGGAAAGGCGACGGAGCCGACAAGTGCGCCGATATAGTCCAGCGACAGCACGTCAGAGATGGACTGGCGGGTGGTGGAGCGTTCCGACAGAATGCGCGTCAGGATCGGGATTTCGAGGCCGACCAGAAAGCCGATTGTCGAGATAAAGGTGAACATGCCCACCTGATAGAACCACGGGGCATAGGGAAAGAGCATGAAAAGCGAGATGCTGCACATGCCGCCCACAAAGGCGAGGATCAGTTCGACCCAGACAAAGGCCTGGACCAGATTGCCTTCGATAAAGCGGGACACGTAAGAACCCACGCCCATGGCAAACATGAAAAAGCCGATGGTCAGCGAAAACTGATAGACCGAATTGCCCAAAAGATAGCTGGAGACGGTTCCGATGATCAGTTCGTAGACGATGCCGCACAGGGCCACGACCAGGATGGACCCCAACAGGACGACCGCCTGTTTTTGTGGAAGATCGGTGTAGCTGTATTCGCGTTTTGCCACGGGAAACCCATTGAGTTGAAACAATAAAAAAGGCCCAGCACGCGCTTGGCGTCACTGGGCCCTGATTGTCTATGCAGGCTTACTTGCCAGAGCGTGGACCACCTGTGCGCGCGCTGGATGGCGGGCGGTAGTTGCTGCGTGGTGTGGCCGTGCGGTTGTTGAAGCTGGCAGCACTGATACCTGCGCCGCGCTGACGGCTGATCAGGTTGCCGATCAGCGCACCGGCAAGGAAACCGGTACCCGAGAACTGCAGGCCAGAGGCGTTGCCGGCAACGTCAGTGGCGATCAGGCGACGGTTCGCCTCGTCGATTTCAACGGTAAAGACCTTGCCTTCGTCGGTGTCCTGTACGCCATTGGCGTTTTCGTCAGCAAAGCCGAGGAATGTCGCATCGGGCATCACTTCAAGACCAAGGGTCTTGCCATAAAAACGGGGTTCGCTGTTCAGAACGACTGTATAGAATTCTGTGAATTCAGCCATTTGCTGGTCGGTCACATCGGTAATGCCGCTTTCGCCCAGATAGCCCTGATATTCGGTCAGAACGAATTCGGTGCGGTCAAGAACCTGACCCAAGTCTGCGGTCTGCTCGGACGCGGAACCGGACACAACGGAATAGCCAATAAAGCCAACGACGGCGATTGCGCCGATCAATTTAATGTTTTGAAGCATAAGCCTCTCCTTTGACGTACGCAAAAAACGCACTAGCTGATTATGCCCCCAACAAACATACCCACCATACCTGATGCAATGCAGGATTGTAGTAATTTTTGAGCATCCCACATCTTTTGAAATTGTGCGCTTCTAATGCAACGGCATTGGCATCTGACAGGTCGCTGGGCAGGGCCAGAACGACCATCCGCGCGCCTTTGTCAGCTGCTTTTCCAAGCGCATATTCCATGCCCGCCAGCCCTACTGGCCGTTCTTCCCAGCGTAGGCCCATGACCTTTTTGGTCTCGGGTTCCTTGGCGATATCGGCGATGGCCAGCCCGGTCTGCGGGCTTGCCGGTGGTGGTGGCGGTGCAACAAATTCTGGATTATCAAGGCCATAGACGATCTTGGCCTCGCCCACATCGTGATAGTCCGGAACGGTCAACTCGACCTGCGCACCGAAATCCTCATACATCTTGTGTGCGTTGGCATAGATCGGGCGGCCAAAGGCGGCGTAGTCGCTGGTCGCCATGAAGATCTTGCGAACCCCGAAATCCTTCAGCTTGCCCAGAAGCCCGTTCAGCATCTCGCCGCCCAGCCCCTGACCGGTTTGTTTCTGGTCCAGATAGGTCCAGGAAAGCCACGCGACGTCATCTACCTGATCATCGAGGCTGTAGCCGGTGACGCCGAGGATTTCGCCCTTTCGCATCAGGACGAACATGCCCTCCAGACCGTCTTCCAGAAACCCTGATTCGGCTTCCTCTGCGTCATCATCATCGGTCTGGCCGATGATTTCGACAACCCGCGCGATATGGCTCGCCTGCATGGGTTTCAGTGTCGGGGTCTTGCTTCCGAAAAGGGATTCAAACACGGCCAGACTTCCTCCGATCAGGGCGCCTGCGATGTGGACGTAGACGGCTACCGATTGCGACAGATAGACCACTTCGAGAACCAGCAGCACCAGCACGGCCAGACCGGCAAGCGCCTTGCCCGACGGGGGCCGGGCCATCATCACCCCATAAGCCAGCAACCCGTAGGATATTCCCGACGCCCCGATGAACCGGGGCCCGGCGATGTAATACTGGGCCAGCGTGCCGCCGATGGCGCAGGCCAGCATCAGTGCAAGCAGCCGAGCCGCGCCCAGACGCTGCTCCGCGATCAGACCACCAAAGAAGATCACCAGTATATTGCCTGACAGGTGCAACAGGCTGCCATGGCGTAAAACGCCAGCAAACGCTTCGGGCAACGTGTCGAGATAGCTGGCGTTCAGCGTCGGCCCGTTCAGGGCGTAAGCCACCAGGAAGAGGGCGCAGGTACTGAATGTGATGTAGCAACTGCGCAGCTCACTCATGACATGGTTTGCGAGTCACGCGGATGTCGCAGCCAAGGCAAACTGCGCCATGTTTCCGCGCTGCAGGATATCCACCTGCTCGCGACCGGGTGTAAAATACTGGCGCAGCACTTCAAGGCTGCGCATCGGTTCGGCATCGCCGCACATGAAGATATCAATCGCGGCATAGTCGTTTTCCGGCCAGGTGTGGATCGAGATATGGGATTCAGCCAGTACAGCAACGCCGGTAAACCCGCAGCGATCGCCGAAATCATGCATATTGACCTCAAGCACGGTGGCCTTTGCGGCCAAAGCAGCCTGACGCAAGATCTCGCCCGCCGGGGCACATTCTAACAACCGCGATGCATCATAAAAATCTGCAATCAGATGTTTGCCCAATGCCGTTGGGCGCATTCCATCAACTGTCAGCTTATTCACGTCTCAATGACCTTTTACTATTTGTTCGGACCTTGGCGGGCAATCTTGGCAAAATTCTGACCAGTATGGTTTTTCGTGGGGTCATGTTACGGCGACCCGAATGCGCGTCAGGTCTAATCGCAGCATTTGCGCAACACCACCCCTGATTGCGGATGCCGATCACGTCACAGATTGTGTGGCCTTCACGTCGCACTGTGTGCGAACGCACTGACATGTCATCACCAAGACATACTTATGCCCGTATCCCGGTTTTGTTTGCGTGGGTAAGTCTGTGATCGGAACGAGTGAAATGGTGGATGATGTCCCTGAGAATGGGCCAAATCTTGACGTGTCTGCGTGGCAGCTAATCGACCCGCGGCCCATCCAGCAGGAAAACCCCTATACATTCTTCGTCCCGTCCGACGCTGAAAAGGCGGCACTTGTCCCCGGTGATCTGGTCAAGCTGATGTTCCGCAGCCTGTCACCGCACAACGGGACCGAACGGATGTGGGTCACCTTTCAGGGGCGTGATGAGGCTGGCGCCTTTGGCCAGCTTGATAATCAGCCGCTGGATATTCCGGGCCTGACAGCGGGTGACATCATCCGGTTTCAGGACCACCATATTGTCAGCGTGTGGGAACCGAAGGTTGATGACATCAGCCATGAAGACCGGATGTTCACCCGGTGCCATGTCGATCCGCGCATCCTGAACGGTGGCGCACGGATCGGCCGGATCGAACGTCGATCAGCGTGGCGAACGTGGCGGCCATGGCGCAAGGATCGCTGGCCGGATACCGGCTGGTACATTTATGCCAACGACAATACCCGGCCGCGATCACGCGACATGCGCTATGTGGCCATTGGTGTTGTGCTGAACCAGGATGACAGCATCCTGCCATATCTGTCTGCCGCACCCGGTACCCGATTGATCCGCGACGGCGATGGATTCCGCGATATCTAGCGCGGGCTGTCTCTTTCCTTCGCCAGTGCTGTTCCCTAAACCCGATCCCATGCAGCAAGATCGTACCACGCTTATTGCCACAGTGCTGGTTGTCGTCACCGGCACGATCTGGGGACTCTACTGGGTGCCGGTGCGCAAGCTGGCCGAACTGGGGTTGCCCGGGGCGTGGGGGACGCTGGCCATCGTGGCAACGGCGGCCGTTCTGCTTGCGCCTGCGGCGATCCGGCGGCGGCATCATCTGGCGCGATCCAACCCTATTGCACTGGCGTCGATCGCGCTGGGTGGGGCGGCCTTTGTCCTTTATTCGGTTGGCCTGCTTTACGGGCGGGTCGCGATTATCGTGATCCTGTTCTTCCTGACCCCGGTCTGGAGCACGCTGATCGGGCGCTATGTCATGGGTTGGCCCACCACGTGGCTGCGGATTGCGGCACTGTTTCTGGGGCTTGCCGGTCTGGCCTTGATGCTGGGCGCTGATGGACAGGTGCCCGTGCCGCGCGGGATGGGCGAATGGCTGGGCCTGATCTCCGGGTTTCTCTGGGCCGTTGCCACGACCGGGATCAGGGCCAAGGCGGATGCTGGCCCAAGCGAAACCGCCTTTGTCTTTGCGGCGGGCGCGACCATCAGCGCCCTGATCCTTGCGCCGCTCCTACCTCCTGCGACCGATCCTGAGCCAGTCCGGAACATCCCGGCCATCATCGGGTGGAGCCTGCTGGCAGGGGGCGTCTGGTGGGGGCTGTCGATGTGTGCGCTCATGTGGGCGACAGCACGGCTCGAACCGGCGCGGGTCGGTATCCTTTTGATGATTGAGGTGCTGACCGGCGCCATTTCCGCGGCATTGATGGCAGGCGAACATCTGGGGGCATTGGAAATCGCCGGGGGCGCGCTGGTCCTCTGCGCCGGCCTGTGCGAAGTCTGGCCCAGCCGTGTTGCTGAGCCAGAACGCACATAGCGAAGGATCAATGGGTCCTGAGCCTCGTCACCTGATTAGAACTTGAACGAAGCGCGCAGTTCAAACGCATTCACATCCAGATCGATATCGACCGGTTCTTCAAAAACATCCTCGGGCAATGCCCCTTCGACCTGACGTCTGGTGAATTCCGCGCCCAGCACGATCTTGTCCGTCATCAGATAATCGACACCAACGCCGACGATAAACCCGTCGGCATCGGCCTCACCATCCACGTCTTCAACATCAAATTCCGTGGTCAACTGGGTGAAACCCGCGGTGCCGTAGGCGAGGAAACGATCCTCAAAGACGTAACCCACCCGGCCCTTGATATCGACAGCCGTGGTTTCAAGGCCATCGATTGATGCGTCCGGTGCGCCGCCGTCAGACGCCCGGCCCAGAACAATCTCGCCGCCGTAAACCAGATTGCCGTCCTGCATTTGATAACCGGCGAAGCCGGAAAAGCTGGTATCGTCATTGAGGTCAAATGTCCCCAAACCGAAGTCAAAACCATCTGACTCAGCGGCGAACTTGCCGTCGCCGCTAATGGTGCCAATGGCGATCCCCGCATAACCACCGGTAAAATCGGCAAGCCCGACGGTGGGCAGAAAGCCCATGACAGCCGCCAGGGACGATTTCGTGAAAATGTGCATCTGTGTTCCTTGTGCATGTTTTGGCGTTGGACGCGTTAAAATTGCGGGCAAGCACATCGCTAATGGACAGGTCAGATGGTCCGGCTTCGCCGAAGGTCTGACCTGTTCGATTCGCTCACCCCGGTCCGGGCTTAGACGGCGCCCGTTGTCGGTGGCGTGTGAAATTGCAGTTGGAAAGCGTGGTATTTGCGCAGGGTCAGCCGAAAAGACCAACGCTTTTGCGCAAAACAAAACCCCCGCCTGATCGCTCAGCCGGGGGTTCCTTGATCGTCACGTCGAAGGGTCGCTTTACAGCATACCTTCGCGCTGGAGCTTCTTCCGAGCCAGCTTGCGCTGACGGCGAATGGCTTCGGCCTTTTCGCGCGCCTTGCGGACGGACGGTTTTTCGAAATGCTGCTTGAGCTTCATTTCACGAAAAACGCCCTCACGCTGGAGCTTCTTCTTCAAAGCACGCAACGCCTGATCGACGTTGTTATCACGAACACTAACCTGCATGTGGTTTACACCACCTTTCTAAGTTGGATTTGCAAAAATTGCAGGAAGTGGGCATTTAGCAAAGGCGTGCTAGTTTGTCTAGTGCCACCGAAATGGAGGATCACAGATGATGACCGCCCCGATTGACCCCGCCAAAGATAAACTGATCGATGCCATCTTGCCCCATGTGGCCTTTGACGGTTGGGCGCCCGTTGCCTTCAACGCAGCCGTGGCCGAGGTTGGACTGGACCCGGCCCATGCCAAAACACTCTGCCCGCGCGGTGCGGTCGATCTGGCGGTTGCCTATCATCAGCGCGGCGATGCGGCGATGGTCGCGGCACTCAAGCAGGCGGACATGTCCGACATGCGCTTTCGCGACAAGGTCGCTCATGCGTTGCGGCTGCGCATCCGTGCCATTGATGACAAAGAGGCCGTGCGCCGGGGCACCGCGCTTTTTGCGCTGCCTCATATGGCACCTGACGGAACCAAGCTGATCTGGGGGACCGCTGACGCAATCTGGGACGCGCTGGGCGACACCTCGCGCGATATCAACTGGTATACCAAGCGGATGACGCTGTCGGGCGTCTATGGGTCGGTCGTGCTTTACTGGCTCGGCGATGACAGTCTTGATGGCCAGGCCACGGACGCCTTCATCGACCGACGGATCGATGACGTGATGCAGTTTGAAAAGGTGAAAGCGCAGGTCAAGCAGAACCCGCTGTTGAAACCTATCACCGGCCCGCTGTCGCGGATGCTGGGTGCGATCAAGGCACCGACAAAGGTGCCTCCGGTCGATCTGCCCGGTATGTGGCGGGATCAGACCTGAAGAACTGGCCAAGGCTGGCTTAATGGCCCATATCTTGCCTCGAACGAATAGGGGGCAAGCAGATGAAAGCAGTTGAAATCACCAAACCCGGCGGACCAGAGGTTCTGGCGCTGACCGAACGCCCCATGCCCGAACTGGCACATGATCAGGTGGTGATCAAGGTCGCCTATGCTGGCGTGAACCGTCCCGATGCATTGCAGCGTGCAGGGCTTTACAACCCGCCGCCCGGCGCCAGCGATCTTCCCGGCCTCGAAACTGCGGGCGAAATCACGGCAATCGGGACGGGTGTCACAGATCTTTCAGTGGGCGATCAGGTCTGCGCCCTTCTGCCGGGCGGCGGCTATGCCGAATATGTCGCCACACCCGCGGCCCATTGCCTGCCCGTACCGGATGGGCTGACCCTGAAACAGGCGGCTTGCCTGCCGGAAACCTTCTACACCGTCTGGTCCAATGTCTTCATGCGCGGCGGGTTGCAGGCGGGCGAGCGGTTTCTGGTCCATGGCGGAAGCTCCGGTATCGGAACAACCGCGATCCAGCTGGCCAAGGCCAAAGGTGCGCGGGTTTTCACCACCGCTGGGTCGGACGAAAAATGCGCCGCTTGCGTGGACTTGGGTGCCGAACAGGCGATCAACTACCGCGAGGCTGACTTTGTCGAGACCATGAAAGCCGAAGGCGGGGCCGACCTGATCCTCGATATGGTTGGCGGCCCGTATATACAACGCAATCTGCAAGCATTGGCCGACGATGGCCGATTGGTGCAGATCGCGTTCCTGCAAGGGCCCAAGGTGGAATTAAACCTTGTCCAGCTCATGACGCGGCGGCTGACCATGACCGGATCAACGCTGCGCCCGCAGTCCGACCTTGCCAAGGCGCGGATCGCCGACCAGTTGCGCGAACAAGTCTGGCCTTTGCTGAACGTAGGCAAGATCGCCCCGGTGATGGATCAGGAATTCGCGCTCGCAGATGCCGCAGCGGCCCATGCACGCATGGAAAGCAGCGCCCATATCGGAAAGATCGTCCTGAAAGTCGCCTGACGCCCAAATTCTTCCAAGAATTTGGCTGCAAACTTTCGGAGAAAGTTTGTCTGCCCTAGTTGCGTCCGTTGACCGGAGGGGATCGCCAAGGCGTCGTTGTATAGAATGTCGATTGCTGCCGCCAATACTGGGTCCGCACCTGCTCTGACATCTGATCCTCGGCCATGGCCGCAGATGTGTCCTCCATTGCACGGGTATGGCTGTTGCCAAACATGCAGGCTGACAGAAGCAAGGGCAAAAGGATGATCAGGCGGCGCATATCTTCAACGGTCCAATGGTAATCTATCCATCGACCCTGCACGTCAAAAGTGACCTTAACGGGGCGTCACCGTGACGAACTTTCGTTGAATCACCGTCGTGACAGCCTTGCCGGGCGGCTTTCATTCCGCATGTTCAGGTCCGCGCCTTTTCAAATTCTGCCCAGGCCTCCAGCAGCTTGTCCAGATCGAAATCATCCTGCTTCGCCGGTCCCAGAATAATCTGCTCGCCCGCCCACATTTTCTCAATCGCATCCTTCAGATCGGGGATCACCTCTGGCGGGATCACCAGCCCGCCATGCCGGTCTGCATGTACCAGATCACCCTGCCGCACTCTCATCCCAAACACATTCACCGGCGTGCCCAGCTCGCGCACATGCACAAAGGCATGGCTTGGCCCGATGGAGCCTGCCACAACGGGAAACCCCTCGGCCAGATCACCCAGATCGCGCATCACCCCGTTGGTCAGGGCGCCATTCAGCCCCAACGCCTTATGCACATTGGTGTGGACCTCGCCCCACCACGCGCTGACGCAATTGGGGAAATCCACATCCTCCAGCACCGCGATGGCGGGGCGGGGGCCTGCGGCCATATTCCGGAAATAATCCAGCCTGCGGGCGCGGATCACATCCGGCGCTTCGGTGGGCGGTTCGCGGCCCGCAATCTTCGCCGTCCGGGCAAACCCCACCATGGACTGGCCGGGGGCCGAACATTGCATCGTCCCCTTGGTATAGGCGTCAAAACCGCGCTTGCCCTGGGCCACCTCAATCGCGTTGCAAACGGTTGGGGTATCGACCCGCTGCAGAAGCGCAAGCAGGTCGTCAGGGATCACCGGTTCAGCCATTGCGCCAATGCCTCATTTGTTGTGTCGGGTTGTTCCAAGGTAGGCAAATGGCCGGCCCCCTTGATGACGGTCAGCGTCGATCCGGGGACCAGATCATGCATCAGTTCATGCCGGTGCAGCGGGCAAAGCACATCATCCTCACCACACAGGATCAGGGTAGGCACGGTCACGCGCCGCAACGTGTCCTGCTGATCGGGTCGGGACTGCAAAGCGCGGGATTGGGCGACAAATGCAGCGGGCCCAACCGTTTCCGCCATCGCCATGCACAGATCAAGGATCTGACCCATTTGCGGTCCATCGGTCAGGTAATTCGGCTTCATTTCATCCCGCATCACCGCACGCAACTGGCCATCCTGCACCTTGGCGATCTGCGGCTCTCGGCGGGCGGCAATCGCCTCGGCCTCCGCCTTGGGGTTTGTATCCAGCAAGGCCAGCCTTGTGATGCACTCAGGCGCCCGCCGGATCACCTCCATCGCGACAATACCGCCCATGGACAGGCCAGCAAGGGCAAAGCGAGGAGGCGTCTGTGCCAGCACATCCGTCGCAATCGCCTGCACCGTCTCATGCAGACCAAAGGGCGCGACCATGACGGGCCGTTCATGCGAAAATGCTGCGATCTGCGGGCCATAAAGTCGGGCATCACACATCATCCCCGGCAAAAAAACCAGCGGTTCCATCATGGCTTGAACGGGGCCATGCCCGCGCGGGCCAGTTCATCGGCACGCTCATTTTCAGGGTGGCCCGCATGGCCCTTGACCCATTCCCATGTCACATCATGGCGGGCAGCGGCGGCATCAAGGCGCTGCCACAGGTCGACATTCTTTAGTCCACCCTTTTTCTTCCATCCATTGCGTTTCCAGCTATGGATCCACTTGGTGATCCCATCTTTGACATAGGCGCTGTCGGTCACCACGGTCACTTTTGTCGGTTTGTTCAGCGTTTCAAGTGCGGTGATGGCGGCCAGTAGTTCCATCCGGTTGTTGGTCGTCTCCGGGGCACCGCCATGCAATTCCCGCTCCTTGACCACCCGGTCACCTTCGCGCGCAATCAGCAAAGCACCCCAGCCGCCGGGGCCGGGATTTCCCGAACAGGCCCCGTCGGTGTAGGCATAAAGATCAGGCATGCTTGCGCCCCCGCATGATCACAAAAGGATCCATCGTGCCTGCCATCCCCTTTTCGCGCCCTTCCTTGGTAAAGGTGACAGTGAACCCGGCACTCGTCAGCAGGCCCTGCAGTTCCGCCACGGTCACATAGGTATAGAACCGATCAATGCCATCACGGCCCGCGCCCTCACCGGTTTTCATGCCCACATGAATGATGCCACCTGGCTCAAGCGCGCGATAAAGCGCGGCCAGATAACGGGGCAGGGCGTCGCGCGGGGCGTGCAGCAGGCTGAAATTGGCCCAGACCCCGGCATATGCACCCTCAGCGTCGACATCATCAAACGTGGCCAGCCGCGCGCCAATATCATGGGTCTGGTTGGCCAGATCGACCATGCCTTGCGATGCATCCACCGGGTCCGGGTCCAGCCCCGCCGCGCGCATATGGGCCGAAGCCATCGCAGGCCCGCAGCCAAGGTCCAGCACACGACCACCAGCGGGGATCAGATCAATAAAGGCCTGCAGGCTGGCATCAGGCGTGTCCATCGTGACCAGCCGGGCATAATCAGCGGCCTTGGCATCATAGATGGCGATGGTTTTCTCATCCGCCATTCAGAACACCACCGGCAGGAAGGACAGAACGACAATCGCGGTCAGCAGCACCCGCAGATGCATCCACCAAGACGGAGCCAGTTCAAGCCGCCAGAAATGCCAGTCCAGCAACAGCAGGGCCAGAAACCCCACGATCAGATTGACCGCAGCCGCCACAGGTCCGCCGCCGGTCATGAAAAACGCCCAAAGGGCGGGGATGACAGAAAGAACGTAGCCGGCTGTCGCGGTCCGGCCCGTCGCTTTGGTCGCAAAACCCCACAACACGCCAGACATGAATGACAAAATGACTGCGCCATAAAACAACTGCACATAAGGTCCGACAAACCGCCCGCCTAGGTTCATCTGGCCCCACAGGCCAAGCTCGGGGCGCAGCACGGTCAACGCCCCCCAAAGAAACGGCAGCAGGCCGGCAAGGCCAAGGATCAGGGCAGAGCGGGGGATGGCGTTCATGCGATTTCTGCGATCAGTCTGTCAGGTCTCGCCTCGTTTACCTTCATTCCCCCGCCGCAGCAAATGCCGATGCCGCCTAAGCCTTTTCAAACGCCAGACGCAGCCCTAATCCGGCAAAGATCGTCGCAAAGGACCGGTTCAGCCAGCGCATGACCACATTGCTTTGCAACAGCCACGTGCGGGCAAAGGCGGCAAAGACTCCGTAAAGGACGAAGATGACAAATGTCAGCACCATAAAGATACCGCCCAGCAGGATCATCTCTGCCGTGACCGTGGCCGGATTGCCCGACAGAAACGGCGGTAGCAAGGCCAGGAAAAAGATCGACAGCTTGGGGTTCAGGATATTGATCAGGGCACCGCGCAACGCGATGCGCGCAACGGGCTGTGCCACGGCATCCCCTTTGACCGACAGCGCGCCATCCGATTTCAGCGCCTGCCACGCGAGGTACAGCAAATAGGCGACACCGGCGAATTTGACGATCTGGAACAGGACTGCGCTGGTATGTAGCAGGGCAGTCAGCCCCAGTGTCGCGGCGGCCAGATGCGGAACAATCCCAAGGGTGCATCCAAATGCGGCAGCAATCGCTGCGCGACGACCCTGACCCAGCGCCAAGGCCAGCGTGTAGATGACCCCCGTACCCGGGGCGATGCACACCACAATGGCAGTCAAAACGAATTGCAGGCTGATCATGGGGAAGGCTCCATCATATCGCAAACACCCGGATAGTGGGTGACCCAACCTTCGGCATCCACAGACAAAAACGCGCGAAAGCCCGAGTCTCGGTTTTCGTAAAGATACCCGTCCGCCTGCCGGGTATAGCACTGGCGGACAATGGCCGGTTCCAGCGCAGGCACCGGAATATATAAAACATCAATTTCCGCTGTCGCGCCGATTGTCAGACCCAACCGCCTGATGGGCAGGGTGTTGGTCAGCGCAGTGCAGGCAATGTCGGGGTCAAGCGCATTGGCACTGCCTGCGATCAACCTGCCGTCAGGATACCACCAGCCCTGGCTGCCGCGGCGCAGGGTCAATTCCCGCGTTGTGGTGACGTTCAGCCAAGTGGCAGCGCCGGATGCATCGGTTGTGATCCGGTAGCGGGTCGCGCCGTTTGCGCCGGAAATCCGCCACCCATCGGGGTTGCGGACGATCTCGGCATGGTCCGCGCCGTCCGCGCCCCAATCCCATGCGATCTTCGTGATGCGATCCGGTGTCACGACGGCGCGCAGACAAGAATTGCGGGCAAAGCAATGTGCAGACTGATCATGAATATCCCCGGTTGATCGGCTTGTGCAGATCATTCTGTGTTCTCGAATATCTGTCCAGTGTTGTTCTGAGCGGTCAAACTGTGATCGTGGCCGAGCGGTTCAGGCCCAGCGATGCATGGAGCAGAACCTGTGCCAGAATAGCCAGAGCGGCAAACTGATCGGACAAAACAGCAGGCCAGATCAGCGCAAACTGCGCATCAAAGTATTTCTGCGGCCCGGTTCAGCGCCACCGCCCGCTCGCCCAGCAGCAGATCCAAGCGGTGAATTAGGGGCAGTCATCTCGCAACAGGAGCGCGAAACCGTCGGGCCGCTGATCGGTCAGGTTCTTCTGCAGGCGCGTGACCGGGGACAGTTACACTTTGACGCCGTCAACGATGCGTTAGACCTTTACCAGGGACTTCTGGTTGGTGACCTGCAGATCAGGCGGGTCATCGGACGGGTGCCCCAACCAACGCAGGCAGAAATGGCACAGCGCAGCGCACAGACTGTTGCGCATCTGACGACGCTGCTCAAGGATTAGGGTTCAGGCGCATCAGCCCGCGCAATGACGCGGATTTCGACCAGCGCACCGGGGCGCCGCAATCCAGCCACCTCGACCGCAGTCCAGGCCGGGTAGGGCGGGCGGACATAGTCGCCATGCACCATTTCAAATACGTCAAAATGTCTGGCCATGTCGATGTGATAGCTTGTCATCTCAACCACAGCACCAAAATCCGCGCCGATTGTGGCAAGCAGACCGCTGATCTTATCAAATGCAGCGCGAAACTGGGTTTCAGGGTCGCTTGACATGGTGCCATCGGGCGCGCTGCCTGTCATACCGGTGAGAAATAGATGCCCATGCGAAATGACGCCCGGCGACAGCTTCAGCTGTATGTCAGCGGCGCTTACACCGTCGGGATAAATCGCGCGCTGGCTCACGCCGGTTCGCGCAACACGCGCGGTACCTTGAACTCCACGTTCTCCTCGGCGGTGACGACCTGTTCGACAGTCACGTCGAACCGGGCGCGAAAGGCGCCGATCACCTCGTTGATCAGCACTTCCGGGGCCGATGCACCTGCCGTGATACCCATTGACGTGATCCCGTCGAGTGCGCGCCAGTCGATATCGGTGGCGCGCTGAACCAGCTGGGCATAGTTGCAACCGGCCCGCGCGCCGACCTCGACCAGTCGCTTGGAATTTGATGAATTGGGGGCACCAACAACCAGCATGGCATCGCATTTCGGTGCCATCGCCTTGACTGCCTCCTGGCGGTTGGTGGTGGCGTAGCAGATATCTTCCTTATGCGGCCCGACGATGGCCGGAAAGCGCGCTTGCAAGGCGGCCACGATATCGGCGGTATCATCAACCGAAAGGGTCGTCTGCGTGACAAAGGCCAACTTGGCCGGGTCGCGCACCTGCACTGCCGCCACATCCTCGACCGTTTCAACCAAAAGAACTTCACCCTCGGGCAATTGCCCCATCGTGCCCACGGTTTCCGGGTGACCAGCATGACCGATCATGATCATCTGCAACCCGTTATCGGCATGGCGCTGCGCCTCGATATGGACCTTGCTGACCAGCGGACAGGTGGCATCGACATAGATCATTTGGCGCTTGGCAGCGGCCGCGGGGACAGCCTTTGGAACACCATGCGCGGAAAAGATAACGGGGCGATCATCGGGACACTGATCCAGTTCCTCGACAAAAACAGCTCCCTTGTCGCGCAAGCCATCCACGACGAACTTGTTATGCACAATCTCGTGGCGGACATAGACAGGCGCGCCCCATTTTTCCAACGCCATCTCGACAATCTTGATCGCCCGGTCAACACCGGCGCAAAACCCGCGCGGGGCGGCAAGATACAAGGTCAGGGGTGGTTTGGACATCTGGATCCTCCGGTGTTGCTTACAGACGTAATCCGTCAGCGGGCTGAGGTCCAGCATAGCGGGGTGTGACGAATAGGCGTGCAGTGGCGGCGACAACGGGCGACGCTCCATACATTTTTGCATGCCCGCGATACGAATTCAGACAATTCTCATTGAAATGCGCATGGTTGATAAGGCGGCGAAAGGAGCATGACCATGCATATTCGCGCCACACTCGACCGTTACCCACCGACCTGGCTCATCCTGTTCGGCATTTTGGCTTTTGGCTATGGCATGATCCGCATCACACAGATCGGTCTTGCCCCGCTCTGGCTGATGGCACAGCGCGTAGTGCGCTCACCTCTGTCCGGACGGTGTTGGCCGGTTCTCCCTTTCCTCAATCGGAACATGCCGTTCCGGCGATGAATTCTTCGCCGGGTCACCTGTCCCGCGCGTAATCCGAAAAGATAAACCGATGAAACCTGAATCCACTTCCTCTGTGTTGGGGCCAACCGATCACGTCATCCCTGTATATCAGCGATGGTTTGGCACCTGGCAGATTGCCATCGGTCGACGACCGTTGGATCCCACACAACTGGCCGCGCTCTATGACAAACATGCGGCAACATGGGACGCAAAGCTCAGGCGGCTTGGCGTGGTGAACGCCTATGCGACCATGCTGCAGCAAGCGTTGCCGCGCCGCGCCTTTGATCAGGACAGGCCGCGGGTTTTGGATGCCGGGATCGGCACCGGCGCGATGTCTCTTGCGCTGGGCCAAATTGTGCGCGGCCCGCTGCGGCTCAGCGGCATCGACCTGTCCAATCGCATGCTGGTCGAAGCGGGTCAGCGCTTGGCTGACACCGGATTTCACCTTGATCTTAGGCAGGGGGATATTACTGCGCTACCTTATGAAGATGACAGTTTCGATGTGGTTATGACCGCGCACACGGTCGAGCATTTGGGTCGACCGGCCAAAGCACTGGCCGAGTTCCGGCGCGTCCTGAAGCCGGGCGGTTGCCTGATTGCCTGCGTGACCACGCGCTCGGCATTGGCCACATACATCCAGATCCGCTGGCAGACGCATCGGATTGCGGCCACGGATATGCAGCCTTTGCTGTTGTCGGTCGGCTTTGAAAACCCGCATGCGTTGCGGTTTGACAAAGGCACCTCATTGCGCAGGATCAGCGTGCCTTACATCGCGCATAAGCCGCACAGGTGATCGCTCCGTTACATCACGCACACCGCTGATGCATTGAGAAATGTCAATGCCCGAGAGTCAGAAATATCCTATAAAACAAGGTATTACCGGACCGGGCAGAGGCGCATCATCGCCGCTCGATCCAAAAAGATTTTGTGGGGAAGGGTATTTGAATAGATCGGCGGCATCATTCTCTGCAATGATGCCGCCTATTTGTATTCTGCAAAAAACGCCTTCACCAAGGAGGCGTCAGCTTTCCTCGGCGACCTCTTCCGCCGGTTCCGGACGTGGTTCGCGTGCGGGTCGTCCCACCACATCACGCAATTCGTCCAGTTCGATGAAATTGTCAGCCTGACGGCGCAGTTCGTCGGCGATCATGGGCGGCTGGCTGCGGATGGTGGATACCACTGACACACGCACGCCCTTGCGTTGCAGCGCTTCGATCAACGGCCGGAAATCGCCATCGCCCGAAAACAGCACAACATGATCCACATGGGGGGCAAGCTCCATGGCATCGACGGCAAGTTCGATATCCATGTTCCCTTTGACCTTACGCCGGCCCATGCTGTCGGTATATTCCTTGGCCGGTTTGGTGACCATGGTAAACCCGTTATAATGCAACCAATCCACGAGTGGGCGGATCGGAGAGTATTCGTCATTTTCAAGCAGAGCGGTGTAATAGAATGCCCGTAGCATCTTACCGCGCCGCATGAATTCCTGACGAAGCAGTTTGTAATCGATGTCAAACCCGAGTGACTTAGCCGCTGCGTATAGATTTGATCCATCGATGAAGAGCGCCAATCGCTCGTCCCGATAAAACATAAATTGTCCTTCCAAATTGTATGTCTTGCAGTGTTGTCCCTGTGTGAGTGGTATGTGTGCGCAAGATGAAATTAATGTACGGCTTTATCACCATGTGGCAAGTAGAGAAAAATGGCGTCGGCGGGGGTTTGGCGCTTATTACATTAGGAAGTAATAATATTTCCCCGTGGGGTGACGCAACGGCAACTGTCCAAAAAGCCATGACAGCGGTATCCAAGGCCGCGCAAGTCACCGCAAAACATAGCAGATTGTACCAGACGCCGGCCTTTCCGCCGGGGTCCGGTCCCGATTTCGTGAACGCGGCAATGGCCTTTGTCACAGCTCTGTCACCTCACGATTTGCTGGCTCTTTTGCACGGGGTCGAGGCCGAAGCAGGGCGCGCACGAACCGTCCGCTGGGGTCCGCGCACACTCGATATTGACCTGATCGGATTGGGCGATGCGATCTGCCCCGATGTGCAAACACAGACGCATTGGCGCGACCTGCCGCCCGATGCCCAGACCCAGGCAACCCCCGATCAACTGATCCTGCCGCATCCGCGGGTCCAGGACCGCGCCTTTGCCTTGGTGCCGCTGGCAGACGTCGCACCGGACTGGCGGCATCCGGTTCTTGACCAGACGATCACGCAAATGCTGTCGGCCTGCGCTGAGGATGATATCGCGTCGGTTGTCCCGCTCGGCCAATAGAATATGTGACCGCCAGACATGCGGGTGACGACCCAAAACGGTCAGGATCGACTGACCAGGGTTGTCGACGTAGAAAACTGATCTCGGGGCAATGTATCTCAACCCCCTGAAAAACTCAGCGGCAGCAGGTTTGCAGGGCTTGTCAATCCCTTTTGAACCCAATAGATAGGCGGCTTCTGAAACACCTCTTGACTGCAGGAGTATGCCCTATGGCCCGCGTCACCGTCGAAGATTGCGTCGATAAAGTTCCCAACCGGTTTGAGCTTGTGATGCTTGCGGCCCATCGCGCCCGCGAAATTTCCGCCGGTGCGCCGATCACGGTGAACCGCGACAACGACAAGAACCCTGTCGTGTCCCTGCGCGAGATTGCAGAAGAAACCCAGCAGGCCGATGATCTGCGCGAACGCATGATCGAAGCCAACCAGACCCAGATCGAGGTTGATGAACCGGAAGAAGACAGCATGTCGCTGCTGATGGGCGCCGAAACCGACAAACCTGTCGAAGACGACATGTCAGAAGAGAAATTGCTGCGTGCGCTGATGGAGGCACAAGGGCAGCGTTAAACGCGCCAAGCTGCGGCGTCATTTCGACGGCACACCGAAATTAGAAAACCCCGATCAGGATCATCCTTATCGGGGTTTTCTTTTGTCTTGCGATGGTCAGGTTACATCCAGACGGGGCGGTTTCGCCAAACCCGACAGCGTTGACAGAAGTTTGTTCTTCATGACCATCGTTCTCTTCCCCAAACGACGCGGGCTGCAAAACGCTGTCGCCCATACATGTCTGGTTGGTGAAATCTCCGGGAAATCAGGCGCCGATTGTGTATAATCTGGCCGGAATGGTGGCATTGCTCAGCGTGACGCGGCATGGCTTACCCACGACTCTCTGATCGCGGGAACTCTCGGCGCGACGAATGACATGAATGCGGGGTCACGCGGCGGACAATAATGTCGTTGTCGGGGTGGTCAGGCCCGCAGTCCAAAGCAAATCTGCCGGAAATGCTGATTTCTGCGCCAACGACGTTAGAAATAGCCTATTCCTTTGCCGTTCAATTGCTTAGAAACAGGCGATTGTGACCAGAAACATGTGGCACGCCGTATCAGGCAAAGCCACCAGATGCCCTAGACCGGCCGTGCAATGAAAGGCGCAGACCCAGATGACGACGGCGGACGATCTCATCGCACTGGTCCGTACCTACAACCCGCGCTCGAACGAGTCCCTGCTGCGCGATGCATTTGTCTTTGGTGAGCAAATGCATGAAGGCCAGTTTCGTCATTCCGGCGAACCCTATTTCTCGCATCCTGTCGCGGTCGCCGGTATCCTTGCTGAACAGCAGATGGATGACGCAACCCTCGTGACCGCCTTGCTGCATGACACGATTGAAGACACCAAAGCGTCTTTTGCGGTCGTGGAAAAACGGTTCGGGCGCGAGATTGCAGAGCTTGTTGATGGGGTCACAAAGCTGACCAACCTGCAGCTGAACTCGACAGAAACCAAACAGGCCGAAAACTTCCGCAAACTCTTCATGGCGACATCGCGCGATCTGCGGGTGACCCTCGTCAAGCTCGCCGACCGTTTGCACAATATGCGCACCATCAAATCCATGCGCCCCGAAAAGCAGGCGCAAAAGGCGCGCGAGACGATGGATATCTTCGCCCCCCTCGCAGGCCGCATGGGGATGCAATGGATGCGCGAAGAGCTTGAGGATCTGTCGTTCCGCGTCCTCAACCCAGAAGGCCGCAACTCGATCATCCGTCGGTTCATCACGCTGCAGCGTGAAGCGGGCGACGTGGTGCAGAAAATCACCGCCGACATGCGCGTTGAACTGGAAAAGGCCAATATCCAGGCCGATGTTGTCGGTCGGGCCAAGAAACCCTATTCCATCTGGCGCAAGATGCAGGAAAAGGATCAGGGGTTCAGCCGCCTGTCCGACATCTACGGTTTCCGCATCATCACCGCGACCGAAGCCGATTGCTACCGCGTCCTCGGGGCGATCCACCAACGCTGGCGGGCGGTGCCCGGACGGTTCAAGGACTATATCAGCCAACCGAAATCCAACGGCTACCGGTCGATCCACACCACGGTTTCGGGGCGCGACGGCAAACGGGTCGAGGTCCAGATCCGCACCCGCGAAATGCACGAGGTCGCGGAAACCGGGGTCGCCGCCCACTGGTCCTACAAGAACGGGGAACGGGTGGAAAACCGGTTCGCCGTCGATCCGGTCCACTGGATTTCATCCCTGACCGAACGTCTGGACGAAGACCAGGACCACGATGAATTCCTCGAAGCAGTCAAGCTTGAGATGTATGTCGATCAGGTGTTCTGCTTCACCCCCAAGGGCGATGTGATCAAACTGCCGCGCGGGGCCACCCCCATTGATTTCGCTTATGCGATCCACACCCGGATCGGGTCGGCCTGCGTGGGAGCCAAGGTTGACGGGCTGCGCGTCCCGCTCTGGACCCGGCTGAAAAACGGACAATCGGTCGATATCATCACCGCCGAAGGACAAACGCCTCAGGCGACATGGATCGACATCGCTGTCACCGGACGGGCGAAAACAGCTATCCGGCGCAGCCTGAAAGAGGAAGACCGGGAACGGTTCATCCGGCTTGGGCGGGAACTGGCGCGGGTAGCGTTTGAGAATGTGGGCAAGCGATCAACCGAAAAGGCCTTGCGCACAGCGGCCAAGGCGCTGGCCATCGACACGGTCAGTGATCTTCTGTCACAACTCGGCAGTGCCGAAATCACCGGGCGCGACGTTGTGCGCGCGATCTATCCCGAATTGGAAAACAAACAAGGGGACGAAATTGACCAGGGCCGCGCTGTCGTGGGCCTTGCCGCAGACCAGGTCCAGCAGCGCAGCCCCTGCTGTCAGCCTGTGCCAGGTGAAAGGATCGTCGGGATCACCTATCGCGGTCACGGTGTCAAAATCCATGCCATCGATTGTGAGGCGCTGGCCGATTACGAAGACCAGCCCGAACGCTGGATTGACCTGCGCTGGCATGAAGGAACGCACAGCCCGGTCAATACTGTTACCTTTGATGCAACAATCACAAATGATTCCGGTGTGCTGGGGCGGGTTTGCACGTTGATCGGGGAACAGAACGCCAATATCTCTGACCTGCGATTCATTGACCGGAAACCGGACTATTTTAGGTTGCTGATTGACGTGGATCTGCGTGACGCAGAGCATCTGCATCGCGTCATCACCGCGCTCGAGGCTGAAAGCAACGTGTCCTCCATCGCGCGGTATCGGGACCCCGGTCTCGCCAGTACGGGAAGGAAGACGAGTCTTGGTGTTCAAACGCAGGGATAGACGGCCGATCTGGCGGATTTTCGTCGACTTCTTCTATCCCCGTGGCGGTTGGACAAGGGCGGCGCATTACGTCAAACATCGGATCCGGCGTTTGCCCGACACGCCTGAAAAAATCTCGCGCGGGATCGCGGCGGGCGTGTTTACCACCTTCACACCGTTCTATGGTCTGCATTTTGTCATCGCCGCTGGATTATCGCTGCTGATGCGTGGCAACGTTTTTGCTTCACTACTGGCGACATTCTTTGGCAACCCGCTGACCTATATCCCCATCGGCTATGCCTCGCTCGGCACCGGGTATCTGCTGCTGGGTCGGCCGTTCGACGCCAAACTGATCGGCATCGGCGAAGACATACCCGAAGATTTCTGTGCCCTTGGTTGCCAGTTTGCCAATGCGTTTTCTGACCTGTGGCATAATTTCATGGCGATGTTCACACCGGCCACCGCCGACTGGCGCGGGTTGATCGATTTCTATCACGAGGTGTTCTACCCCTACATGATCGGCGGGATCATCCCCGGCCTTATCTGTGGGACGGTGGCTTACTACTTTGCCGTGCCCCTGATCACCGCCTACCAAAAGCGGCGCAAAAAGGCGCTGCGCGCCAAGCTTGAGCAGCTAACGAAAAAGACACCATCTGCGGATGACGCGGGTCAGTGACCGCGCTAGGTTGGCCGTAAAAAGGGGAACGCCGATGACCGAAAAACTGCGCCTTGGGGTAAATATCGACCACGTGGCCACCGTGCGCAATGCGCGTGGCGGGGCCGTGCCGGACCCGATCCGCGCCGCCATCATGGCGGAAGAGGCCGGGGCCGATGGAATCACCGCCCATCTGCGCGAAGACCGGCGGCACATCTCTGACACCGATATCGAAGGGTTGATGGATGCCCTGAAGGGTCCGCTGAATTTCGAAATGGCGGCCACCAAAGAAATGCAGAAAATCGCCCTGCGCCACAAACCCCACGCGGTCTGCATCGTGCCGGAAAAACGCGAGGAACGCACAACCGAAGGCGGGCTCGAAGTCGCGCGCGAAGAAAATGCGCTCGCCCATTATATCGCCCCCCTGCGCGATGCCGGTTGCCGCGTGTCGATCTTCATCGCCGCCGACCAGCGCCAGATCGAAGCGGCACACAGGATCGGCGCGCAGGTCATCGAACTGCACACCGGCGCCTATTGCGACGCCCATGCCGAAGGGCGGTTCGACGAACGGGATGAGGAACTCAAGAAACTCACCGACATGGCCGCCTTCGCCGACAGCCTCGGGCTCGAGGTGCATGCAGGCCACGGCCTGACCTACGATTGCGTCGGCCCCGTCGCGGCCCTGCCTCAGGTGGTCGAACTCAACATCGGTCACTTCCTGATCGGCGAGGCGATCTTTCGCGGCCTGACCCCCGCCATCAGCGAAATGCGGCGGATCATGGATGCCGCCCGCGCCGGACAACCAACATGAGCGGGTTTGAACTCTCGGCAATCTGGCTTGCCTGGGTTCTTGCAGGCGCAAGCCCCGGTCCCGCGACATTGGGGATTGCCAGCACCTCCATGGCGCTGGGCAGGCGGGCAGGGGTCCTCTTTGCTCTTGGCATCCTGACAGGCGGGGCCACCTGGGGCATTGCCGCAGCGCTCGGCGTCAGCGCCTTGATGCTGGCCAATGCCTGGATATTCGAAGTCTTGCGCTACGCGGGTGCCGCCTATCTGATGTATCTGGCCGCCAAGTCACTGCGCTCCGCCATGTCGGACAAGCCCGGCCTGACGGGAAAGACGCAAACCGGCACACCCTCGCGCATTTATGCCAAAGGGGCCCTGGTGCACCTGACCAATCCAAAAGCGATCCTGAGTTGGGGTGCGATCTACGCGATCACACTGCCACCTGATGCCAGCGGTGCGGATCTCGCCTTCATGTTCTGCTTTCTCTATACAGGCGGGGTCCTAGTGTTCCTGAGTTATGCGGTCTTGTTCTCATCGGGGAAAGTCGTGCAAGGCTACACCCGTATGCGCCGCTGGTTCGAAGCCACGTTTGCGCTCCTTTTCGGCGCGGCGAGCCTCAAGATCCTGACAACCCGGATTGCGGCATGAGCATCGGCAAACTGCAGGTCACTGATGCCGAACGCGACGCCATGCGCGCCGTCACCGATCACGCCTGCGACCTCAAACGTCAGGGCAAATCCATCATCTTCACCGCCGCCATCGTCATGGATGATCAGGTCGTCGCGACCGCCCGGAACGAGGCTGCCGACACCAACGATGTCAGCCGCCATGCGGAGGTCGTGGCCATCGCCCGCGCCACCGACGCGCTGGGCACACGCGATCTGTCAGGGGCCACCCTCATCGCGTCCTGCCAGCCCTGCGAAATGTGCCTGTCGACGATGCGCTGGGCGCGGATCGACCGGGTGATCTTTGCCGCCCAGCAGGCCAATACCAAACCCGAATACTTTCGCTTTCCGAAACTGACCATCACGGATTTCCACGCCGCCTGCGACGGGGCCTTTGAATGGCACGGCGGGCTGGACGAAGACCGGGTGGCCCATATCTACGCGGCAGAGGATGACACATGATCCGTCATATCGTTCTTCTGGCTCTGCGCGACGATCACGATGCCGCCGAACTCGTTCAGATTATCGACCAGCTTGGCGCACTGGTCGATCATCTGCCGGGATTCACCAGCTTCGAACATGGGCCCAACCGGGATTTCGAAAACAAATCCGCGCAATACCCCTATGGCTTTATCGGGACGTTTGCGGATGCCGACGCGCTGAACACATATGCCAACGACGCGCAGCACAGTGCGCTGGGCGCACGTCTTGTGGCGCTTTGTCAAGGCGGGGCGGAGGGGATCATGGTGATTGATCTGGACATGGGCGCGTGATGACTGCCACAAAATCCTCTTGGAAAGCTTACAGAACCGCAACGATGGGGTCCGACGTTTTGCCGACGCAAATCCGACGCAATGCCGACAGCGCTTTTTGGGGGTTTTTATGATCCTCGGCGTCGGCACCGATCTTGCGAATATCGACCGGATCGCAGGCACGCTGGAGCGGTTCGGCGACCGTTTCCGCAACCGTGTTTTCACCGAAATCGAACAGGCCAAGGCCGAACGGCGCCGCGATGTCGCCGGCACCTACGCCAAACGCTGGGCGGCCAAGGAAGCATGCTCCAAGGCGCTTGGCACCGGCCTCGCCATGGGCATCGCATGGAAGGACATGTCGGTTACCAACCTGCGCAGCGGCCAGCCCATCATGCACGTCACCGGCTGGGCCAAGGAACGTCTAGACAAGATGACCCCACCCGGTCACGAGGCGATTATTCACGTGACTTTGACCGATGATCACCCCTGGGCGCAGGCCTTTGTGGTGATCGAGGCGCGGCCCATCGCTTGACAGTGCAGGCGCGCAGCCTCATGTAGCCCCAAACGTTCAAAGGATATCAAAATGGCCGAGAAAAAAGGCTTTATCGGCGGCATTATCGAGACGATCAAGACAGTGTTCTGGGCGCTGGTGATCGCCGGTATCTTCCGCACCGTCTTTTTCCAGCCATTCTGGATTCCGTCCGGTTCGATGAAAGACACGCTGCTGATCGGCGATTTTTTGTTCGTGAATAAAATGGCTTACGGGTATTCCTATGCCTCCTGCCCATCGATCCGCATTCCTCAGATCGGGGTCGATCTCGGGGCGGAAGATTTCTGCGGCTGGTTTGAAGGCTATGACGACCGGCTGTTCGGCTCTGATCCGGAACGGGGCGATATCGTTGTGTTCCGCCATCCCGTCGATGGGCGTGACTTCATCAAGCGCCTGATCGGCCTGCCGGGTGATCGCATCCAGATGAAAGACGGGCGGCTTCACATCAATGATGAGTCGGTTCAGGTCGAAGATGCAGGTGTGTTCGTGGAAACCTATGAACCGCAGGGGCCGCTGGGCGGGTTGCCGGGCTGCGCAAACGGTGCCGTGGGTCTTGGCGCCGTGTGCGAAAAGGAACGCCAGATCGAAACCCTGCCCAATGGGGTCAGCCACGCCATCCTGAATATCGGCGATCGCCGGACAGATAACACCGGCGTTTTCACGGTGCCGGAAGGGCAGTTTTTCTTCATGGGCGACAACCGCGACAATTCCACCGATAGCCGTGTGGCACAGGCCAGCCGCGGTGTCGGCTTTGTCGAACGCAAGGATATCGTCGGTCGGGCCGACCGCGTCATGTTCTCGTCCGCCGGGCGGTCCATGCTCGCCTTCTGGACATGGCGCAGCGACCGGTTCTTCAAGGCATTGGATTGATCCGTGCGGCACGTGATCATCGGACTGCCACTGGCCATCGCGTTGATCGGTGCCGTGTTTTACTGGAGACCGTACTGGATCCCCAGCGGATCGATGAAACCGACCTTGCTGGTAGGAGATTACGTCGTTGCCACCCCGTTGTGGGGCGCGCCAGAGCGTGGCGATGTCCTCGCCTACCGTCACCCGACCAATGACGCCATTTTTATCGCCCGACTGATCGGCCTGCCGGGTGACCGGGTGCTGATGGTGGATGGGGGGCTAACGCTCAACGATCAACCCGTTGATCTGCAGAGTGACGGAAGTTTTATCGAAGTTATGGAACCGCAAGGTCCCGTCGGTGGGTGGCCCGCATGCGCCAATGACCCAGTCGGCATAGGCGGGGATTGCGAGAAACAGCAGCAGATCGAGACGCTGCCGAATGACATCAGTTATGCCATATTGAATATCGGGGATCGCGCCACCGACAATACCGGCGTGTTCACAGTGCCAGAAGGCCAATATTTTATGCTTGGCGACAACCGCGACAACTCCGTTGACAGCCGCATCGACCGGTTGCGCGGTGGCGTCGGCTTTGTACCCGCCGAAAATGTCCGCCGCCGCGTTGCCCGCATATTGTTTTCATCGGCGGGCCGGTCTTTGGCCGATGTTTCAAACTGGCGTTCTGACCGCTACTTCAGGCCAGTGCGATGAAACTGTCCGCAGACCTCAATACGTTTTCCGAACGGCTTGGCTATCAGTTCCGCCAGCCTGAACATCTGGTGCGTGCTGTCACGCATTCCTCCATGGTCAGCCCGCACCGGGACGACAATCAGCGGCTGGAATTTCTGGGCGACCGTGTGCTGGGGCTTGTCATGGCCGAGGCGCTGCTGAAGGCTGACCCATCCGCTCCCGAAGGCCTGTTGGCACCGCGTTACAATGCCCTTGTCCGGCGCGAGGCCTGCGCCGACGTGGCGCGTCAGATTGATCTTGGTAAGGTCCTCAAGCTGGGCCGCTCCGAGATGAAATCAGGCGGGCGGCGGAAAGAGGCGCTATTGGCCGACGCGATGGAGGCGGTGCTTGCCGCGATCTATATCGATGGCGGCTTTGATGCGGCCCGCGACGCTATCCTGCGGCTTTGGGGCAGGCGTATTCACAATGTGGCAGAGGACGCCCGCGATGCCAAAACCGCCTTGCAGGAATGGGCGCAGGCGCGCGGTGAAGTGCCGCCACAATATGTGGAAGTGGGCCGCACTGGACCTGATCACCAGCCTGTCTTTACAATCGAAGTACGGCTCGCCTCCGGCCCTGCCGAACAGGCCACGGCCGGGTCCAAACGGCAGGCTGAACAGGCCGCTGCCAGCGCGTTATTGAAGAAAGTCGATACATGACCGATGCCCCGACCAAAGCAGGTTTTGTCGCCCTGATCGGTGAACCGAACGCCGGCAAATCCACCCTGCTCAACCGTATGGTGGGGGCCAAGGTGTCCATCGTGACCCATAAGGTGCAAACGACGCGCGCGCGCATTCGCGGCGTGGCGATGGCCGAGAATGCGCAGCTGATCTTTATCGACACGCCGGGCCTGTTCAAACCGCGCCGCAGGCTGGACCGGGCCATGGTCGCCGCCGCATGGGGTGGGGCGGCGGATGCCGATGTGGTCGTCCTGATGGTTGAGGCGCATCGCGGCATGACAGACGGTGTAAAAACGATCCTCGAAACACTGGCAGACCGGGCCGGTAAAAGTCCTGTAGCACTGGCCATCAACAAGATCGACAAGGTGAAATCAGAGGTGCTGCTGGCGTTGACCAAGGACATGAACGACGCCTATCCCTTTGCCGAAACCTTCATGATCTCGGCAGAGCGTGGGCATGGCTGCGACGCCTTGCGGGACTGGTTGGTGACCCAAGTACCCGAAGGCCCGTATCTCTATCCCGAAGACCAGATCGCCGATCTGCCGATGCGCATGATCGCCGCCGAAATGACGCGCGAAAAGCTGACTTTGCGGCTGCATCAGGAACTGCCCTATGAGCTGACGGTCGAGACCGAAAATTGGGAAGAACGCCCCGACGGATCGGCCCGGATCGACCAATTGATCTATGTCGCCCGTGACGGGCACAAGGGCATCGTGCTGGGCAAAGGCGGTGAGACGATCAAGGCGGTCAGCAAGGCGGCCCGGCTGGAGCTGGAGGAGTTTCTGGGGCGGCGCGTGCATCTGTTCCTGCAGGTCAAGGTGCGGCCCAACTGGCTGGAAGACGCAGAACGCTATTCCGAAATGGGCCTCGATTTCAAAGATGGCAATGCATAGACCACCTGTCCTGGGCTTGACCCGGGACCTCGACCGGGCCCGGCGTGGAGGTCCCGGGTCATGCCCGGGACGGGGTCACGCATGAAACTGACCGCCGACATATGGGTGTCCGCCTACCTGACCCGGTTGCGCCTGCAGGACATCCCGGCCTTCGTGGTCAAACGCGGTGATGGGACCGCCGGGGCCGTGCTGGTCAAGCTCAACACGCTCGACGGACAGGCCCGCTGCTATCAGCGCAGCTTTGATCTGATGAGTGGCGAGCGTAAATGGATCGTGCTGACCGAAGGGGACGAGGGTGATGTCGATGCCTCTATCACCAAACAGCGCAGTTTTGACCCGGATCTGTGGGTGATTGAGGTCGAGGATCGCGCAGGCCGTCACCTGCTCGATGAACCGGGACTGTCATGATTGAGTGGTCCGATGAAGGGGCCATTCTGGCCACCCGGCCCTTTGGCGAAACATCTGTGATTGTCGAGCTTTTCAGCGCATCCCATGGCCGGCATGCGGGCGTCGTGCGGGGCGGCACCAGCCGCAAGATCGCCCCGACGCTGCAGCCCGGCGCACAGGTTTCGGCCACATGGAAGGCACGGCTCGACAGCCATCTGGGTAGCTTCACTATCGAACCGGTCCGTAGCCGCGCCGCCGCTGCCATGGCGGACCGTCTGGCGCTGGCAGGCTTGAATGCGGTCTGCGCTATCCTGTCCCATGTCCTGCCCGAACGCGAGGCACATGCGCCGCTTTATGACCGCACGATTGCTTTGCTTGATCTGCTTGGGCAGGCCGAGGTCTGGCCGCTGGCTTACTTGCGTTGGGAACAGGCGCTGCTGGATGAAATGGGCTTTGGCATGGATCTGTCCCAATGCGCCGTGCATGGGGTGAACGAAGAACTGATCTATGTCTCACCCAAATCGGGCCGCGCCGTGAGCCGCACTGCCGCTGGGGAGTGGGCCGACCGTTTGCTGCCACTGCCGCCCGTCTTGGCAGGGCAGGGCGATGCGTCCAACGCCGAGATTGTGACAGCGCTTGGCACAACAGGTTACTTCATCGAACACCGCCTGATCAAAAGCCTTGGCGACCGTCCAATGCCAGTGGCAAGGGGGCGGCTGATCGACGCGATCAGCCGTTCAGCCTAAACGATCTTGTTCTCGATCAAATAGGTGGCCGTCGCGACAACCGCCTTCGGGGCCTGCCGCATACCCCGCCCCAGCGTTGCAACTGCGCGGCTGTTGTCCACCTTTTCGCGCTTGCCCAAAGCAGGAATGATCGACCGGATTGCCGGGTCAAAAAGGCCTAGAAACTTGACGACAAAATCAGGTGCGACCCGCGTGACAACCTTTCGGCTCGGATGGGCGACCTTGATCACCTTTGCCATATCGGCGAACCACATGAATTGATCGACGGTCATGATCCGCTGGCCATGGGTCCCGGGCTTGTCGATGACGGCGACATGCATCTCAGCCACGTCTTGCACATCCACCGCCGTGAAGCCGAACCGCGGTACCATCGGATCCTTGGCGCGGAGGATACGTTCGATCACTGCGACGGATGTGCCAAAGCCACCGCCCAAAGGTGCACCAACAACAAAGCCCGGATTGATGACCGTCAGCTCTATTTCTGGTGCATGATCGCGCACATAATCCCAGGCGGCCAATTCCGCCAATGTCTTGGACTTGGCATAAGGCGTGATGTTCGGATCATCCGGTTCGGTCCAGTTGGTTTCATCATACGTCGTGTCATCCGCTGGCAATGGTGAGCCTGAAATCGCAGCGGTCGATGATGTCATGACTACCCGCGCAATGCCCGCAGCCTTTGCCGCCCGCAATGCGCGTAATGCGCCGTCCACCGCAGGGCCAATCACCTCGTCCTCATTCTTGGGTTGCACCATGGGAAAAGGTGACGCAGTGTGCATCAGCACATCCACACTCTCCATAGCAGCATCCCAACCGTCATCGCTGGCCAAGTCCAGTGCAACAAATCGCAACCGGCCCTCAAGATCGCTGGCATCGTCCAAATGCGGTTGCACCGCATCGGTAACTTCTGACGCCCGCGACAGGCTGCGAAGGGTGCCGCGCACGTGGTAGCCCGCGTTCAGCAATTGCAAGGTAATATGTTTGGCGATGTAACCGGACGCGCCGGTCAGAAGAACGGTTGTTGGCATGTGGGGCATTATCCCTTGGTCTGCATCTGAAGGTGGGCTGCGGTCAGCGAAGGTCAATGGAACGAAGGCAGCAGATCGCGTGTTATCGTAATGAAAAACGGAGCATCGCCATGATCGATATCATCGAAAGTCTATGGCGCGTCAGTGTCACACTCGGTCTGATTATCCTGCTCACAAGGCTGGCAGGTCTTAGGTCATTTTCCAAGATGTCCGGCTTTGATTTTGCCGTGACGGTCGCAATGGGATCGGTCTTGGCTGCGGTCGCCACCACACCTGATGCACCGATCACCGACGGTCTGTTCGCGCTTTTGGCGTTGTTTGCGGTTCAGATGACCATTGCCATGGCGCGCAGCCGGTCAGCGAAAGTGCAGGACACGGTTGATAACGAACCACTTCTCATTATGGAGAACGGGAGCGTCCTGCACAAAAATCTTCGATCGGCAGGCATGACGCTTGGTGATCTGCACGGCAAGCTTCGCGAGGCGAATGCATTTGATCTCGATCAGGTTCATGCCGTGATCTTTGAAGCCACCGGAGATGTCAGCGTGCTGCACGGTGCAGGGCAGGTTACACCAGCCCTGCTGGAGGGCGTACGACGCTAATTGCGGTCAGGCAGCCTATCCTTGTCATCAATCCAGCAAACGCCGCGCAATCACCTGCGCCTGAATCTCTGCCGCTCCTTCAAAGATATTCAGGATGCGCGCATCGCACAGGATCCGGCTGATCTTGTATTCCAGCGCGAAACCGTTGCCGCCATGGATCTGCAAGGCGTTATCCGCACAGGCCCAGGCCACGCGTGCACCCAGCAGTTTGGCCATCCCGGCCTCCAGATCGCAGCGGCGGTCATGGTCTTTCTCATGGGCGCTGAAATAGGTCAGTTGCCGCGCCACCATGATTTCCACAGCCATCATGGCCAGCTTGCCGGACACACGGGGAAAATCGATCAGCGCCTTGCCGAATTGCTTGCGGTCATGCGCATACCGCATCCCTTCATCCAGCGCCGATTGCGCCACACCGATGGCGCGGGCGGCGGTCTGGATGCGCGCGGACTCAAAGGTCTGCATCAACTGCTTGAATCCCTGACCTTCGCGTTCGCCCAGCAGGTTCTCACCCTTCACTTTGAAATCGTCAAAGTTCAGCGTGTATTCCTTCATCCCGCGATAACCGAGCACCTCGATCTCGCCCCCGGAAATACCCGGATCGACAAAGGGTTCCTCATCCGTGCCCGGCGTCTTTTCCGCCAGGAACATCGACAGACCCTTGTAGTTGTCAGTGTCCGGGATTGTGCGCGCCAGCACCGTCATCACATGGGTGCGGGCGGCATGGGTGATCCAGGTCTTGTTGCCGGTGATGATCCAGTCGTCACCCTCCTTGCGGGCACGGGTGCGCAACGACCCCAGATCGGACCCGGTATTGGGTTCGGTAAAGACCGCCGTTGGCAGGATTTCCGCACTCGCCAGACCGGGCAGCCATTTTTTCTTCTGTGCTTCGGTCCCCCCACACAGGATCAGTTCCGCTGCGATTTCACTTCGAGTGCCGAGCGACCCGACACCGATATAGCCGCGCGACAATTCCTCGCTCACCACACACATCGACGCTTTCGACAGGCCAAAGCCGCCATATTCCTCGGGGATCGTCAGGCCAAAGACACCCAGTTCGGCCATCTCGTTGATGACCTCCAGGGGGATCAACTCGTCCTTCAGGTGCCAGTCATGGGCGTAGGGTTCCACCTTTTCCACGCTGAAGCGGCGGAACTGTTCGCGGATCATCTCCAACTCATCATCCAGACCGGAGGCACCGACCGTGATGTTGGCGGCCTGTTCCTGCATCAGTTCCACCAGACGGGTACGGGCGGCCTGTGTGTTGCCCGACTGGGTCAGCGTCATGACAGCAGGGGCCATCAGGGCGCGCATGTCGTCCTGTGTCAGGCCCATATCCTGCAGGCGCACCATCTCGCCCTGGTTCATCTGGATGCCGCCATAGATCTGCCAAAGGTATTCACCAAAGGCGATCTGATGGATCAACTGTTCGACCTCGCCAAACTTGCCAGCGTCTTCCAGACGCATGGCCCAGCTCTGCATCTGGCGCAGCGCCTGCGCATAGGTCACCAGCCAGGCAAAGCCATGGGCGGCTGTCTGATGCGCCTCGATCAACTGACCCGAAACACGCCCATCCTCACTGACGAGCCCGGCGACAGCCGCCTTGGCGCGGGACAGAACATCATCCACCGCAGGCAGGGTCGCACCGGTCAGCGTCAGTAGATCAGCCAATACCGGGCCTCGTGTCATGGGCATGTCCTGTCCGTCATGGGGCATGTGTCGATTCCTCGTTTTTGCACATGCAGAGATAAAGTGTTCGCAACTGCAGCGCAATAATAATTCAAGCTGATGCAGCAAGAAGCATAAAAATGTCGCAACGGAATTCGCACTATTAACCGCAAATACAAATGCGTAAGAGAGATTATGCCTGAATTCCTGAGCATCCTGCCTCCTGCCATTCTCGCCTTTGCCTTTATCGTCACCTTGCTGGGCGGCTTTGTCAAAGGGGCGGTGGGCTTTGCGATGCCGCTGGTGATGATCTCCGGCATGGGGATCCTGATCGAGCCGCAACTGGTCGTGGCGGGGATCATCATCCCGATCCTCACGACAAATATCCTGCAAGTGGCAAGGGCCGGATTGGGCAAAGCCCGGGACGCACTGGCCGAACACTGGCGTTATATCAGCCTTGTCTGCATCATGATCCTGATCTCGGCGCAGTTTTTGCGCAGTATCCCGACCAACGGCATGTTCATCGTTCTAGGTGTACCAGTTGTGGTGCTCTGCGCGATCCAGTTGGCCGGGTGGCGGCCCCGGATCGGGCCCAAGTGGCGGCGGCCCTTCGAATGGGTGGCGGGCACGCTGGCCGGTATCCTGGGTGGCCTTGCAGGAACATGGGGGCCACCCACGGTGTTGTACCTGCTGGCGCTCAACACACCACGCGACCGGCAGATGGCGGTGCAGGGGGTCATCTACGGGCTGGGGTCCGTGATGTTGCTGGCCGGGCATTTGCGGTCCGGCGTATTGAATGCGGAAACGTGGCCTTTCTCCGCGGCACTGGTCGTGCCCGCACTGATCGGCATGTGGCTGGGGTTCAAGCTTGGTGACCGGTTCGATCAGGAACGGTTTCGCAAGGTGACCCTGCTTGTTCTGGTGGTCGCAGGTGCCAATCTGATCCGGCGCGGCGTGATGGGTTAGGACAGCAGATTTTCGAAACCGCAGACGCTGGCCAGTTCCGGGACCAGTTGTGGGGGGACGACCTCAAAACTGGTCTGGTACAGCACCTCACCATCCCGCGTGGCAACCATTTGCCATGGACCCGTGACAAGCTCATAGGCAAAATCGAACTGATAGAATGTCAATGACGGTGCGACCCCGCTGATACTCGTGACATAGCTTTGGGTCTGCACCTGCGCATCACCCATAGGCGGATGGGTGACGACCATCACAACATCTTCCAGCCCGAACTCATCTGCAGCCATCGCTTTGACCCCGAACCCGATCCCCATGACAGCCGGGACGCGCCGGGCGGTCGAGACAAAGGGCGGGTCCACGTCGATGATATGAGTTTCACCGGCCAGCGTGCCGGGTGCGGGCGAGGTCCCGACCGATTCCGGCGGGCAGATGATCCCCGCCTCGAAACTGGCGATGTCGGGCGATGTCCGGCTCGGCTCCAACGCGGCTTGCGCCCAGGCGAAAACCGGCACGATCAGGATGAGAGGGGTCAGGCGATACATGCCACCAATCTATGGGCCTGATCCATAATGTCGAGAGCCCGTCGATCGCTAATCACAGCCGCGCGACGGCGGGGCCATCGCGCGGCAGAAGTCTTATGTAAGATGGGTCTTGACCCATCTTGCCCGGAACGGATCAGCCGATGGCGGCGGCCTTCACGTCATCATCAATGAATGGCACGTATTTCTCGAAGTTATCGCTGAACATGGTTACCAGTTTCGCGGCCTGCGCATCATAGGCGTCCTTGTCTGCCCATGTATCACGCGGGTTCAGCAGACCATCATCCACCCCATCGACCGAGATCGGTACTTCAAAGCCGAAATGCGGGTCCTTGCGGAACGCACTCTCGATCAGGGTACCATCCAGGGCCGCACTCAGCAGCGCACGGGTGGCCTTGATCGGCATGCGTGATCCGGTGCCATAGGCGCCCCCGGTCCAGCCCGTATTGACCAACCAGCAGGTGGCACCGTGGCTTGCAATCTTGCTGCGCAACAGGTTGCCATAGGCCTCGGGACGGCGGGGCATGAAGGGCGCGCCGAAACACGTGCTGAATGTCGGCTCCGGCTCGGTCACACCACGTTCGGTGCCGGCAACCTTCGATGTGAAGCCCGACAGGAAGTGATACATCGCCTGTGCCGGTGTCAGCCGGGCGATTGGCGGCAAGACACCAAAGGCATCACATGTCAGCATTATGATGTTCTTGGGGTGCCCGCCCAGCGCGCGTTCGGACGCGTTGGAGATGTAGTTCAACGGATAGGCACAGCGCATATTTGCTGTCAGGCTGTCATCCTCGAAATCCAGTTCCAGCGTGTCGAGATCAAACACCATGTTTTCGATGACCGTGTGCGGCATCGAACAGGTGGCGTAAATCTCCGGCTCTGCTTCGGGGTCAAGACCGATGGTTTTGGCATAACAACCACCTTCAAAGTTGAAGGTACCGCGCTCCGACCAGCCATGTTCATCGTCGCCGATCAGAACACGGGTCGGGTCCGCCGACAGGGTGGTCTTGCCCGTTCCGGACAGGCCAAAGAACACAGCCGTATCGACCGGATTGCCGGGGGCGTGGTTGGCCGAACAATGCATCGGCATGATGCCCTTTTCGGGCAACAGATAGTTCAACAGCGTAAAGACCGATTTCTTGTTTTCGCCCGCATATTCAGTGCCACCGATCAGGATCAACTTGGCATCCATGTTCAGGGCAATCACCGTGTCCGACCGGCAGCCATGCTTTTCAGGATCGGCCTTGAAGGTCGGGCAATTGATGATCGTGAAATCGGGTACGAAAGTCGCCAGTTCCGATTGTTCAGGGCGACGCAACAGGTGCCGGATGAATAGGCCATGCCAGGCCAGTTCGGTCACCACGCGCACATCCAGACGATGCGCCGGGTCTGCCCCGCCATAAAGGTCTTGCACGTTATAGGTGCCGCCCTTCATATGCGCCAGCATGTCGGCATACAGGACATCGAATTTCGCCGGGTCCATCGGCGGGTTGTTTTCCCACCAGATCGTGTCTTCCACAGATGGTGTGCGCACGACAAATTTGTCCTTGGGCGACCGCCCTGTGTGCTTACCGGTCGTCACCAGAAACGTGCCGCCTTTCCCGGTGACACCTTCACCTGCCGCGACGGCAGCATCATGCAACTCGGCCTCAGAGCGGTTGTAATACACGTAACCCAGCCCTGTGATGCCTTGATCCTCAAGCCTCATCTTCGGGTTGACCGTACCTTGGTCCATGGGTTCGCTCCTCAAATACCGGGCCGGGATGGCCCGCGATACCCACTCATTAACACCATGTTTCAAAGGGCTGGTAGTGCGCTTTGCCACAGTTAGCGCAACCAAATGCGTGTTAGCGCAACCAAATGGTCCCGTGATGATCGCTGATGCCTGGCAATCAGGCCGAATGACAAAATTGAACCAATTAAGGCGATATTGTGGCGGGCTGGGACTTTGGGATTGATTCGTCTATATAAAAAGATGAAGAGTGGATGCGAGCGAGCGACAAACATTTCAGTAATTAGGGGAACGATCCCATGTCCAGAATAGCTTTGGTTGACGATGATCGGAATATCCTGACCTCGGTCTCCATGACGCTCGAGGCCGAAGGCTTCGAAGTGGAAACCTACAATGACGGTCAAGCGGCGCTTGAGGCCTTCAACAAAAGGATGCCGGAACTGGCCGTTCTTGACATCAAGATGCCGCGAATGGATGGCATGGACCTGCTGCAGCGGCTCCGTCAGAAGACCTCAATGCCGGTGATCTTCCTGACGTCCAAGGATGATGAAATCGACGAGGTGCTGGGCCTGCGCATGGGCGCTGACGATTATGTAAAAAAGCCGTTCTCGCAACGTTTGCTGGTCGAACGCATCCGCGCGCTGTTGCGCCGTCAGGATGCGATTGCAGGCGAAGAGATCGAAGAGACAGAAGAAACCAAGGTGATGGTCCGTGGCGAGTTGGTGATGGACCCGCTGCGTCATGCGGTGAAATGGAAAGGTCAGGACGTTTCCCTGACCGTAACAGAGTTTCTGTTGCTGCAGGCCTTGGCACAGCGCCCCGGGTTTGTGAAAAGTCGTGATCAGTTAATGGATGTAGCTTATGATGATCAGGTCTATGTTGATGACCGCACCATCGACAGCCACATCAAACGACTGCGCAAAAAGATGCGTAACACTGATAACGAATTTTCCGCGATCGAGACGCTTTATGGCATCGGGTACCGCTACAACGAAGAGTAAGGCATGACATCAGCCCCAAAGGTTGACGTACGTGACCTGAAGTCCGTGCGCGCAGCGGCGCGCGAACCCGACCTTGTGCTGGGCGACGATTGGCTGTCTCCGGAAATGATGGGCATGGAAGATGCCACTCCGCAGTCGCGGCGCGGGCTGTTGTCCCTGCGCAGTTCGCCGATTGCGCGTAAGATCATCACGTTCAACCTGATCGCTTTGATCCTGCTTATCGCCGGTGTGCTCTATCTCAACCCCTCGCGGGATAACCTAGCCTATCAGCGGGCCAAGGGCCTGGTCAATGAAGCCCAGCTAATCGCGAACGTGTTCGAAGCACAATTGCCTTCGGTGGCTCCCATTAACCTTATTGCCGCGGACGGAATAGACCCCGCTGCAGCTTTGGCGGGCCTGAACCTGCGCGGCGGGGTCGAGGTGTCACTGTTCACGCCTGATGCGACCCTGGTTGCGTCAGCAACGGGCAGTCTGGGAGCCAATGAAATTGCCGAGCTGGTGCAGACGACAGGTGGGACATTCCTGATCGACTTTCTTGGCGGGACTTGGAACCGGGTTGTGAGCCTGTTCTGGATCGATCCTGATTTGCGCACAGCCGAAGAACAGCTCTTTGAACTCGCGCAGAATAACGTGATCGAGTCAATCCAAAGCGGTACGCTGCTGGATGCTACCGATATTGGTGGTGTGATCAGCTTCATCGTCACAACGCCTATCTTGCGCGACGACAATATCGTCGGCGTCATCGCGGTCACCACCGCCGCAGGTGAGGTGGACAGCCTTGTTCGCCGCGAACGTGAACAGGTGCTGCGCCTTTTTCTTGTTGGCATCATGGTCAGCGTTGGGCTCAGCCTTGTCTTGGCCTCCACCATCGCCAACCCCTTGGCCGATCTGGCCGCAGCTGCAGAAAGCAGCCATGAAAAGAACGCGCGCCGCATGTCACCGGTCAAGGTTCGCATTCCCGACCTGACCGCACGGCCAGACGAAATCGGTAGATTATCGGGTGCCTTGCGGGGCATGGTGTCTGCGCTTTACGAACGGATTGAAGGCAACGAACAGTTTGCCGCTGATGTCGCCCACGAAATCAAGAACCCGCTGGCTTCGCTGCGGTCTGCTGTTGGCACGATGCGGGTGGCAAAGCGGGCTGACCAGCGGGAGCGGCTGTTGGAAGTCATCGAACACGACGTGAAACGCCTTGATCGTTTGGTCAGTGATATCTCGAACGCATCGCGGCTCGACAGTGAACTGGTCAAGGAAGAGGAAGAAACCTTCGATCTGCTCAATATGCTGGGCAATATTATCGAATTCCTCAGCACCGACGCCACCCAGCGCGGGATCGACTTTATCGCCGACATGCCCGAAGAACCGATACATGTGCAGGGGCTAGAAGGGCGGCTTGCACAGGTTTTCGTCAATCTGATCACCAATGCCGTATCGTTCTGTGACACCGGTGATGCGATCCGGGTCTGGGCGCGGCGGCGGCAAAACCGCGTGCTTGTTGTGGTCGAGGATACAGGCCCCGGCATCCCGGATGAGGCGCTGACAAAGATTTTCCAGCGGTTCTATTCAGAACGGCCAGAAGGGCAATTCGGCAACAACTCCGGCCTCGGTCTCGCCATCTCGAAACAGATTGTCGAGGCGCATGGCGGCGTGATCTGGGCCGAAAACATCAGGCCCACCGACTCTGATCCAACATCCGAACCGCTTGGCGCACGCTTTGTCGTGGGCCTGCCGGTCTGACGGTGCATCTTGACGCAATCGCAGACGATCCACGCCACCTGTGTTGCATGGAATGATCGTGCCGTCATGATCAGGGGGGGATCGGGGTCGGGAAAATCGACCTTGGGTTTGGTGCTGATGGGCATGGGGTGCAGCCTTGTGGCCGATGACAGGGTTATCGTCATGCGAAATGACGACAGGTTACTTGCACGGGGCCCCGACACGATTCGCGGATTGATCGAGGCGCGGGGCGTCGGTGTGCTGAATGCGGACCCATCTACACAGGCGCAGGTTGTGCTTATCGTGGATCTCGACGAAACAGAAAGTGAACGCCTGCCACCCCGACGCGTGGTCACGCTGTTGGGATTGGATGTTCCCTTGATTCATGCGGTCGATGGACCACATTTTGCTCCGGCAATCCTGCAGCTCCTCAAGGCAGGGTGGAGTAATCGATGACAGACCCGGACCCGCGACCCGACCAGAAGACCCCGACCATCGTATTGGTCACGGGGCCGTCCGGCGCCGGGCGATCAACCGCGATCAACGCGCTCGAGGATCTGGGATACGAAGTCATCGACAACCTGCCGCTGTCGTTGCTCCCCCGGTTGCTGGACGGCCCGCCGCCTAACCGTCCACTGGTTCTGGGGCTGGACGTGCGCAATCGGGATTTCAGCACCAATGCCCTGATCGAAACCATAGACCAGCTAAGTGGGCGGACCGACCTGAACGCCCAGGTGCTCTATCTCGATGCGGATGAAGAAGAACTGGTGCGGCGCTATTCCGAAACGCGGCGCAGGCATCCGCTGGCACCCGCCGGGCCACCTCTGGCCGGGATTGCCCGCGAACGGGACCTGCTGGTGCCGATCCGTGCGCGAGCTGACGTGCTGATCGACACAAGCGGGCTGTCGCCTCACGATCTGCGCGCCGAAGTGGATCGCTGGTTTGCCACCGGCGAAGGGCGGCAACTGGGTGTGACGATCCACTCATTCTCCTACAAACGCGGGCTGCCCCGGGGGATGGATATCGTTATGGATTGCCGGTTCCTGCGCAATCCGCACTGGGATGAAAAGCTGCGGGCGCTGGATGGGCGCGATCCTGCGGTGGCGGCCTATGTCGCCGAAGATCCGCGTTTCGAACCCTTCTTCGAACGGATAAAATCGCTCGCCGATCTTCTGTTGCCGGCGCACAAAGACGAAGGCAAGGCGCATCTTTCCATCGGGTTTGGATGTACCGGCGGGCAACACCGGTCTGTTGCAGTTGCAGAAAGGCTCGCTTCTGCACTTGCGAAAGACGGATGGCATGTGTCTAAACGACACCGTGAAATGGAGCGGCGTGATCTTCAGGCGTCAGTTGGCAAGGGTCAAAAGGTTTGATCGGTATCGTGATTGTGGCACATGGCGGGCTGGCGGGCGAATACCTTGCCGCAGTTGAACATGTGGTGGGCGCGCAAGAGGGGATGGTCAGCATCGCTATCGGCCCCGAAGATGATCGCGCCGCAAAGCAATCTGAAATCTGTGCAGCCGCCGACGCTGTGGATACCGGCGAAGGGGTGGTGATCGTGACCGACATGTTCGGTGGATCGCCCTCCAACCTGTCGCTGCGGGCCTGCAACCCCGAAAACCGGCGCATCCTTTATGGGGCGAACCTGCCAATGCTGATCAAGCTGGCCAAATCGCGCAAGCGGTCCGTACCGGACGCCGTTGATGCCGCCATCGCAGCCGCCCACAAATACATCAACTTCCACAATGGCGGGACACCTACATGACAACCTGCCGTCTGAAGATCGAGAATATCAAAGGGCTGCATGCCCGCGCCTCCGCCCGTCTGGTTGAGGTCGTTGAAAGCTTTGACGCAGACGCCACCATCAGCAAAGATGGTGAAAGCACCAGCGGCGACAGCATCATGGGCCTTTTAATGTTGGCAGCTTCCGTCGGAACCTTTATTGACGTAGAGACCCGAGGGCCGCAGGCGGAGGAGCTTGCTACGGCCATCAAGGAATTGGTGGCGGACAAATTCGGCGAAGGCTACTAAAGGTCCGACTGACCGGATAGGACGTATTGAGTGACCGAAACTACCCGGCATATCCCTGCACAACCGGTTGTCCCCGAAGACGCGCCGATCGTCTATGACCGCCGCAGCCTGACCTATTCCAACACGTTCGACAGTCCGATGAAACGCAACATCATCCGGTCTATCGAATGGTGTACGGGCAAGCTGCAGATCGTGCGGATGATCCGCAAGTTCGAGCGGCTGGGCAAATTCCACGGCCAGGCATTCTGGCGCGCCGCCCTTGATGTCATGGAAATTGACCTGCTGACTCCGCAGGAACAGTTGAACAACATCCCCAAGACCGGACCGGTGGTGTTCGTGGCCAACCACCCCCACGGCATGGTCGACGGCATGATCCTGGCCGACATGATTGGCCGGGTGCGCACTGATTACCGGATCCTGACCCGGTCGATCCTGACCGGGATCGACAAAGAGGCCGCGGATTTCATGATCCCGGTCCCATTCCCACACGAACCGGACGCCCAAAAGAAAATGGTCGAGATGCGGCGCGCCACGATGGAACATCTGGACAATGGCGGGCTGGTGGCCCTGTTTCCCTCGGGCGTTGTGGCGTCATCCGACACCATGTTCGGCCCGGCACGAGAGGCGGAGTGGAACGTCTTTACCGCCAAGATGATCCGCACATCAGGGGCGACGGTCGTGCCATGCTACTTCCCCGGCGCAAATTCGCGCTGGTATCAGATCGCCAACAAAATCTCTGCCACCCTGCGGCAAAGCCTGCTGCTGCACGAGATCGTGCATGCCTGCGGCAAGGCGCAAAAGCCGGTTATCGGCAAACCTGTCGCCGAAGCCGAAGTCACCGCCCGCATCAAAGAACCCCGTGCCTTCATGGCCTGGCTGCGTGAACAGACACTGGGGCTGAAAGAAAGCTAGTGGGCAACAGCCCCGGCATCATCGCCTCCAAACTATTTTAAAATCGTCTAAAACCCGCCGCAAATTGGACATGGAGGGTGTATTAAACGCGGCCACCAATTGTGAAGCAGGCAGTCGCGCCGAAACCAGCCAAAGAGACGAAACAGCAATGAAAAGACTCATACTCCTTGCCACACTGCCCATGCTTTCAGCTTGCGCCAGTGGCAGCTCAGATAGTGATCCCTCTGCAATCAGCCGCTCGGTCGAAATAGCGGTGAGCGGCGGGCAAATCACCCCCTACAGTACCGGGAACGGCTACCGTCTTTCCGACGGCGATTTTCTTGATAATCTGGACATTCCCACCCCCGGAAATGTCGCCGGGGAAGAACTGCTTTTGACGGGAAGCTACGGACTCACAGCTGTTTTGTTTACTGGCGATGATGTCATCGTCGCAGCCGCAGGCGGCACTGATGGCCTTCGTGACGCATTTTCGGTCATCGACGGTACGACCGAAGCCATACCAACCGGCAATGTCACTTATCAGGGGCACTATACTGTGGCTGCTGACAATGCGATTGCCGGTCATGGTGCGCTGGACCTGCAATACGCCGTTTTCAACAACACATTGATCGGCACTTCGGACGATACACGCCTCACGGTCTATGGCATTGTGGACAACAACGGCATTGTCTCCGGCAGTGTTGATTTTGACGGAACAGATTTCGACCTCGATGGCGGCATCTACGGCAGCAACGCGGATGAGGTTGCGGCGGGTTTCAGCGACACAGACCTTGGCGGATATGTCTACGGCAAGCGGCAGTAAACCATTGGCGGCGTGGTGGTGGCCATAATCTACCGCGTCGGAACAGGCGTCTCGCCCCGGTAGTCATAAAACCCGCGCTTTGATTTCCGGCCCAACCAGCCGGCTTCCACATATTTGGTCAACAACGGGCAGGGGCGATACTTGGTATCGGCCAGCCCGTCATGCAGCACGTTCATGATCGCAAGGCAGGTGTCCAACCCGATGAAATCCGCCAGTTCCAGCGGCCCCATGGGATGGTTCGCCCCCAGCTTCAGCGATGTATCGATGGACTGTACGGAACCGACCCCTTCATACAGCGTATAAATCGCCTCGTTGATCATCGGCATCAGGATACGGTTGACGATAAAGGCGGGGAAATCCTCGGCGGTGGCGGATGTCTTGCCAAGCCGTTCGACGACAGCATGACAGGCCTTGAACGTCTCCTCATCCGTCGCAATGCCCCGGATCAATTCGACCAGTTGCATGATCGGCACCGGGTTCATGAAATGGAACCCCATGAATTTCTCGGGCCGGTCCGTGCGCGATGCAAGCCGGGTGATCGAAATGGACGACGTGTTCGATGTCAGGATCGTGTCAGGCTTCAGATGCGGAACCAGATCCTCGAAAATGGCGGTCTTGATCGTCTCGCGCTCGGTCGCGGCCTCGATGATCAGGTCAGTCTGGCCCAGATCCGTCAGCGTCGCGGTGGTTCCGATGCGTGCCAGCGCCTCTGCCTTGGCGTCAGCGGTGATCAGATCGCGCCCTACCTGCCGTTCCAGATTGCGGTCGATCAGGGCCATGGCCGCGTTCAGCGCGTCCTCGCTGATATCGGTCATCAGCACTTCATACCCGGCCAGTGCAAAAACATGGGCAATGCCATTTCCCATCTGGCCCGCGCCAACGATGCCTACACGTTCGATTGTCATGATCTTCCCCTGACTGGTTCGCCCGCACCATAGGCCCGGGGTGGGGGATGCTTCAAGGCGGCGCAGTCGCGAAAATTTAGGTCAAATTTGCGCATTAGCGAATTTGCAAGTGATTTCGGCGAATCTGCATCATGGGTGAAGCACAAAAGGTGGGAACCATGAAGCAAGAGGTTATCGAACACGAAGAACTGTCATATGCGCCGTGCCGCTATGGCAATTCGCGGATGCTGTTCCGTGGGCCACGCCGACGGTTGGACCATCCTTATATCGCCTTCATCGGCGGGACAGAGACATACGGCAAGTTCATTCCCAAACCGTTCCCGACGCTGGTCGAACGGGTGATGCGGCAAACCTGCGTCAACCTCGGTTGCGTGAACGGTGGGATCGACGCCTTCGTCAACGATCCAACCATCATGGAAATCTGCAATGGGGCGGATATGACTGTGGTGCAGGTCATGGGGGCCAACTTCCTGTCCAACCGGTTCTATTCGGTCCATCCGCGACGCAATGACCGTTTCCTGCGGGCCTCCACCGTGCTCGAGGCGATTTATGACGATGTCGATTTCTCCGAATTTTCCTTCATCCGGCACATGTTGGGCGCGCTCTACAGCAAATCACCAGACCGGTTCGATATCGTCGTGGGCGAACTGCGCGAGGCATGGACCGCACGGATGAAAAACATGCTGCATCAGATCGGCCCGCGCAGCATGCTTCTGTGGTTCTCCGAAGAAGAGTTGAGCGACAAGCATTGGTCAGAACGCGAGGATCAGCTACAGGCCGACCCGCTTTTCATCACCAGATCCATGTTGGAAGAATTGCGGCCGTTGGTACAGGACATCGTGGTCGTCAATCCATCCGACGGGGCTTTGGCCAAGGGCACGACAGGCATGCAATTCCCCGCATCACAAAGTGCCGCCGCCTCTGAAATGCTGGGGCCCGCCTGCCACTCCGAGGCCAGCGCATTCGTCATCCCGGCCTTACGCGAACATCTTTACGCCGTTTCATGAGAAAGGGGGCCCGCGGTATCTGCCACGGGCCCCCAAATCCATGTGCTTTCAGGCAATCAGAGCTTTTCAGTCAGTTCCGGCACGGCATCAAACAGATCAGCCACCAGACCATAATCGGCCACCTGGAAGATCGGGGCTTCTTCATCCTTGTTGATGGCCACGATGATCTTGCTGTCTTTCATCCCCGCAAGGTGCTGGATCGCACCGGAAATACCGACAGCAACATAAAGATCAGGGGCAACAACCTTACCCGTCTGACCGACCTGCCAGTCATTGGGGGCATAGCCGCTGTCGACGGCAGCACGGGATGCACCCACAGCCGCGCCCAGCTTGTCAGCCAGCTTTTCGATCAGGGCAAAGTCATCTTCAGACCCGACACCACGACCACCAGAAACCACGACACCAGCCGATGTCAGCTCTGGCCGGTCGCTGGCGGCAACCTTATCCTCAACCCATTCGGACAGGCCGGGGTTGCCGGCAGCACCGATGCTTTCAACGGCAGCCGATCCACCCATGCCAGCGGCATCAAAACCGGCGGTCCTGATCGTCATGACCTTCTTTTCATCCGACGATTTCACGGTCTGGATCGCGTTACCGGCATAGATCGGGCGCTCGAATGTGTCGGCATCCACGATGCCGGTCACTTCGGAAATCACCATCGCATCCAGCAAAGCCGCCACACGGGGCATCACGTTCTTGGCGTCGGTCGTGCCGGGGGCGGCGATATGGGAATAATCGCCCGCGAGCGACACGATCAGATCCGCCGTGGGTTCGGCCAACCGGTGGCCCAACGCAGGATCCTCGGCGCACAGCACCTTGGACACACCGTCGATCTTGGCGGCCTCTTCAGCGGCAGCCTTGGCAGACGCGCCAGCGCACAGCACGGTCACATCGCCCAAGGCTTGCGCCGCAGTCACGGCCTTTGCGGTTGCATCAACGGCCAAAGCGCCGTCAGTCACTTCACCAATCAGAAGAACAGCCATTACACAGCCCCCGCTTCTTTGAGTTTCTCGACAAGCTCATCAACAGACCCCACCATGATACCGGCCTTGCGGGCCTCTGGTTCGGTCGTGCTGACAATGGTCAGACGCGGGGCAACATCAACGCCGTAATCGGCGGGTGTCTTTTCATCCAGCGGCTTTTTCTTGGCCTTCATGATGTTGGGCAGCGACGCATAGCGCGGCTCGTTCAGGCGCAGATCAACGGTCACAATGGTCGGCATCTTGACCTTGATAGTCTGCAGACCGCCATCAACCTCGCGGGTGACTACGGCACTGTCGCCGTCCAGGTTCACCTCGGACGCAAAGGTCGCTTGGGACCAACCCAGCAACGCCGACAGCATCTGACCGGTGGCATTCATGTCATTGTCGATCGCCTGCTTGCCGCATAGCACCAGACCGGGATCTTCTTCCTTGACGATGGCGGCAAGGATCTTGGCAACCGCCAGCGGTTCGATATCCGTGTGCACATCATCGGTGGCCACAACCAGAATGGCGCGGTCTGCGCCCATGGCCAGCGCCGTGCGCAGGGTTTCCTGCGCCTGCTTGACGCCAATGGATACCGCCACGACCTCCTCGACCTTGCCGGCTTCGCGAAGGCGAATGGCCTCTTCGACGGCAATTTCGTCGAACGGGTTCATGGACATTTTGACGTTGGCAAGATCGACACCGGAGCCATCCGCTTTGACACGGACCTTCACGTTGTAGTCGATCACGCGCTTGACGGGTACAAGGACCTTCATCTGCGTTTCTCTCCCAAAGAATCTGACATTTCGCGTTCTCGCTGCGTTGTTATCGTGCGTAGCCGGGCAAAAACAGTGCAAAATCGACGCGGGAGCGGTCGCGGACGCCACGTTCTTGACGCGCGCGTCAATCGCGACCCTGCGCCAGATACGTTATTCGCGGGGCGTCATCTCTATGAACATCACGCTTGTCATCAGATCGCGTGAGGGCGCAGCCGCTCCACCTCTGCCCGAAAGGGGATCGCGCCGGGCGGTAGATCGGGAATGATCACCGCATCTTCGTATTTCAACTGCCGTACCAGCACCGGGATCAGACGCCGAATTGCGGCAGTAATCGACGGCTCCGGCGCGGGCAGGTCTTGTTTGATCAACTCATGCAGGCGCGGCAGATGATAATAAGGAACCATCGTGAACATGTGATGTTCCAGATGGTAGTTCATGTTCAGATAGATAAAGCGGCTGACCGGGTTCATCAGCACGGTGCGGGTATTCAGCCTGTGGTCCGATACATTCTCGGCCAGCCCCAGATGCTGCAGCACACCGGTCATCACATGATGCCACGCCCCGTAAAGCCGGGGCAGACCAACCAACATTAGCGGCAACACAGACCCCATCCAGATCGCCAGACCAATCACGCAGCCATAAATCACCAGCCAGATACGGGCGACGCGAAAGACGCGGGGCCGGTCGGCATCGCGCACATACATCGCCTCGTCAGGGTGGATGCGTCCGCTGGCATGCAGCATCATCCGCCGGACCAGCACAGAGACATCCACGATCCCGAACAGGTTCAGCAGGATGCGGCGCAGATCGGGCGGGCGCATGGCCACAATCTCAGGATCGCGGCCCACGATAATCGTATCGGTATGATGGCGCACATGGCTCGCACGCCAGACAACCGGGTTCCGCATCAGCATGAAGCTCGCGATCTGATAGACGACCTCGTTCATCCAGGCAGTCTTGAACGCGGTCTTGTGCCCACATTCATGCCAGCGCGAATCCGATGCTGACCCATAAAGAACGCCGTAGATCAGCCAGAAAGGGGCCGACCACCATGACGGCCACAACATGGTGGCGATGGCGGCCGACATGATCATCGCACCAATCCAGATGAGGGTGTCGCGCAAGGCGATGGCGTCTGATTTCTCCATCAGCTTGCGAATGGCCTGCGGGTCGACGTCAGGCCGAAACCATTTGGGGTTCGCGATCCCTTGCGCCGCCGCGGCGCGTCCCGTCTCGCCGGTCAGGGAATAGTCCTTTGCCATCGCCGCAGCCTATCGGCCGCGTCTGAACCGGTCAATTCGTCAGGGCGACGTGAAACCCACCGTACGCGCGATTAATCCCGCCAATTGCCGCCAAAATGTCCGACGCTTTGCCGACGCAAATCCGACGCATCGCCGACAGCACATTTGCCTGTGAAATAAGGGATTAACCTATGATTCGCGCGTTTGGCTCAAAACCACCGCACGGTGGGGGTCACGCAACACCCTTTATGGCGGTTTTCAGCGGTTCGCCCCCGGAATCCACAGCACGTCGTTCTTGCCGTCGTCATTGGCAATGCGGGAGGCCTGGAAAAACCAGTCCGAAAGACGGTTCAGATACTTCACCGCCGCAGGGTTCACCGATTCCATTGTGGCCAGTTCGACCGTTAACCGTTCCGCCCGGCGCGACACGGTCCGGCACAGATGCAGATGCGCCGCCAGCGCCGACCCACCCGGCAGGATAAAACTGCGCAACGGCTCAACCTTTTTGGTCATCGCGTCGATTTCGGCCTCCAGCCGCTCGACCTGGGCATCAGACATGCGCAGCGGCGGATACTCCGCCTCGCCATCCTTTTCCATATCCGGACGGCACAGATCAGCGCCGAGATCGAACAGATCATTCTGGATCATCGCCAGTTGCGTATCCATCTCGCCCGTCGCATGCAGGCGCGCCAGGCCGACCGTGGCGTTGGTTTCATCGACTGTGCCGTACGAGGTGACGCGCATGGAATGCTTCGCCACGCGGCTGCCATTGCCCAGCGCCGTCTCACCGGCATCGCCTGTTTTGGTATATATTTTATTCAGTACAACCATGAGCTTAGGCACCTCTTCGCAAATAAACAAACAACAGGATCAGCAGCACGGCCACAAACTGCGCTCCGATCCGCCAGCGCATGATCTTGTTGGCGTATTTCTTGTTGAAATCACCACCGCGCCCGAAACCGCCAATCCCTAAAAGCAGGATGAACAGCACGATAAGTACAGCAGCGGCAACAAGCCAGAACAGCGGATCGTCAGCCATGGTCAGGTCCCCTCAACATTGTCCCTCGCGATGTAGCAGGCCCACGGGCGAAGGAAACCCTCAGCCCTTCAAAATCACCGCATCCAGCAGGCGCGTCGGCAGAATGCGCCGCAGAAAGCCCATCAGATAGGTGGGCGTTGTCACGTAGTATCGCGCCTTTGGCCGTGGCGACGTCAGCGCGTGCAGCAGTTTTTTCGTCACGGCAGAAGGCGGCAATTCAAACTTGTCCGGCTCGCTCTTCGTATAAAGACGTGCCAGCACATCCTTGTATTCGTGGACCCGCGCCGAGTTTTCCCAATCGATCCATTTTTCGAAATGCGGGATCGCATTCTCGCGGATTTTCGACGTGACCGGCCCCGGCTCAATCAGGATCACCTTGATCGGCGTATTGCTCATCTCGATCCGCAACACATCCGTCAGGCCTTCCAGCGCGAACTTGGTTGCGACATAGGCGCCCCGCCATTTGATCCCGACCAGGCCAAGTACCGAAGAACAATTGATAATTCGTCCATGCCCTTGCGCCCGCATCACCGGAATGACCAGCCGGGTCAATTCGTGCCAGCCAAACAGGTTGGCTTCGAAAATGGCGCGCAACCCGTCAACAGGCAGATCTTCAATCGCGCCGGGACAGGCATAGGCCCCATTATTATAAAGCGCATCCAGAGTCCCGCCTGTCGCCTCCAGCGTTTCGGCCAGACCATTCACGATACTGTCGGGATCCGTGTAGTCGATCAGCGGGCTGTCAAATCCTTCGGCCTTCAGCTTCTCGCAATCCTCAGCTTGGCGACAACTTGCAAAAACACGCCAGCCCGCATCGCGCAGACCACGTGCAGCATCAAGACCAATGCCCGACGAAGAACCGGTAATCAGGATTGTTTTCTGTGTCATGCCAGCTTTGTGCCCGGCGCGGCATCGGCTGACAAGCCAGCGTTAGCCTTCCGACAGCAGCCGTTCGGCCATCCAACCGGTCTTTCCACTGTCAATCAGGCGGATTTGCGCCCAGCCGTCAACATTGACTTCAAGGATTTCCGCCTTGGTGCCACGGGGTAGCGTGTCGAGCACAGAAAACGATGTACTGGGCCCATCGCGCATGTTTACCCACTCGCCTGCAACTTGGTGAATAATCAGGGGATCCTCAACCACTGTCGTTTCAGCCGACGCAAGTGTAACGCCTTCAACCACTGGTTCCGGCGCGGGAATGATCACCAGTTCTGGCGTATAGGATGCCGTGGTCACTTCTGCCACCGGCGCAGTGATCGGCGCTGGCCTTGGCGCTTGCGCAACCACAACCGGCGGTTCCGGCAAATCGGTCACCGGGGCCTTTGCAACCACCTTGCGTTCAAGCGGCTCAAAATCGGCACCGCCGGACATTTCGTAAAACGCCCAGAACAGCAGCAGGCAGGTCGTAATGATAAACTTGGACATGGCAGTGTCCCCAACTCGTTGTTAAGAATCGATATTATCACGTTTCCGCGTCTGCACCTATAACGCAGCATCACCAATTTGGTTCCAAAGCTGCTTTACGGCCACATATCCCCTCGCTAAACCAACCAAATGAGCGACACGAGCAGTGAGCCCGAACTGGGCCCCAACGACATCACCGAAACGCTGCGGCGCGCCATTGGCGACCGCTACCTGACCTATGCGCTCTCCACGATCATGCACCGCGCGCTGCCTGATGCGCGCGATGGGCTGAAGCCAGTGCACCGGCGTATTCTCTACGCCATGTCGCGTCTGCGGCTGTCACCGACGGGCGGCTTCCTGAAATCCGCCAAGATCAGCGGCGACACGATGGGTGATTTCCACCCGCATGGGGACGCCGCGATCTATGACGCGATGGCGCGCCTCGCGCAGGATTTCAACGTACGCTACCCGCTGGTGGACGGGCAGGGGAATTTCGGCAATATCGACGGCGATAACCCCGCCGCCTCACGCTATACAGAGGCTCGGATGACCGCCGCAGCGGAAGCGCTACTCGAAGGGCTATCCGAAGATGCTGTCGATTTCCGCGACAATTACGATGGCCGCCTGACCGAACCCTCCGTTCTGCCCGCCACCTTCCCGAACCTGCTCGCTAACGGCTCCAGCGGGATTGCTGTGGGTATGGCGACCAACATTCCGCCTCATAACCTGCACGAATTGATCGACGCCTGCCTGCATCTGATCAAGGCACCGAATGCGCGCGATGATACGCTTCTGGAGTATATCCCCGGCCCTGATTTCCCGACCGGTGGCGTGATCGTCGAACCTTCTGAAAACATCGCCGATGCCTACCGCACCGGGCGCGGGGCGTTCCGGCTGCGCGCTAAGTGGGAGGTGGAGGATCTGGGCCGTGGCCAATGGCAGATCGTCGTAACCGAAATCCCTTATCAGGTTCAGAAATCCAAGCTGATCGAAAAACTGGCCGAGGTGATCCAGACCAAGAAGGTCCCACTGCTCGCCGATGTGCGCGACGAATCTGCCGAAGACATCCGCGTGATCCTCGAACCCCGCGCCAAGACCGTCGACCCAGAGGTCATGATGGGCATGCTCTTCCGCAATTCCGATCTGGAAACGCGGTTCAGCCTGAACATGAACGTGCTGATCGACGGCCTGACCCCCAAGGTCTGTTCGCTCAAGGAAGTACTGCGCGCGTTCCTTGATCACCGCCGCGATGTGCTGATCCGACGCAGCAAGTACAGGCTCGAAAAGATCGACCACCGGCTTGAGGTTTTGGAAGGCTTCATCATCGCCTTCCTGCATCTGGACCGCGTGATCGACATCATCCGCTACGATGACGACCCCAAACAGGCGCTGATGGTCGAGGACTGGGCCAAGGATCATGTGCGCGCGACGTCCGAAAAGGACTACGTTTCACCCGTCGATGACGATCCCGAAGTGTCGCTGTCAGAGGTGCAGGCCGAAGCGATTCTGAACATGCGCCTGCGCAGCCTGCGCCGCCTGGAAGAGCTGGAACTGATCGCCGAGCGTGATGCTCTGATGAAAGAGCGCGCCGAGATCGAGGACCTGCTGGAAAGCGACGATCTGCAATGGACCAAGATCGCGGAACAGTTGCGCGAAACACGCAAGCTTTTCGGTAAAACCAGCGAAGGTGGGGCGCGCCGGACCCAATTCGCCGAAGCCGCCGAGGTGGTCGAGGTCCCGCTGGAAGCCATGATCGACCGCGAACCGATCACCGTGGTCTGTTCGCAGATGGGTTGGGTCCGCGCCATGACCGGCCATATCGATCTGACCCGCGAGTTGAAGTTCAAGGATGGCGACGCCCCCCGCTTCATCTTCCATGCGGAGACCACCGACAAGCTGCTGGTCTTTGGGGCCAACGGGCGCTTCTACACCGTCTCTGCCGCCAACCTGCCCGGCGGGCGGGGTATGGGCGAACCGCTGCGCCTGATGATCGACTTGCCGAACGACGTCGAAATCGTCGATTTCCTGATCCACAAGCCTGGCGAAAAGCTGATCGTCGCTTCTGCCGAAGGCAACGGCTTTGTTGTCCCGGAAGAAGAGGTCGTCGCACAGACCCGCGCGGGCAAACAGGTGCTGAACGTCAAGGATACGGTCGCCAAGGTATGCCGCCGGGTGGCCGGCGATCATATCGCCGTTGTGTCAGAGAACGCCAAGTTCCTTGTTTTCCCTGTCGAAGAATTGCCCGAGATGAACCGAGGCAAAGGCGTGCGGATCCAGAAATACAAAAAGGCCACCGGGCGGCAGGGTATGCTTGAACTCGACGGTGGTCTGTCGGACCTGACGACGTTCAACTGGGACGATGGTCTGTCATGGCCCATGGGCGGCGGCAAGACCCGCACCGAGCCCGACATGACCGACTGGAAAGGCGCGCGGGCCGGGGTCGGGAAAAGGCCGCCCTACGGCTTTCCCAAGAATAACCGGTTCACATAAATGATGGCGCGTGTACATGCGCAATACGTACTGCAGATATACGCTGTCTGTACGGCATTCATACGCACCCTTTTTGTTGTTTTGCTGATCGTCGGTCTGCTCGCCCCGCGCATGTCGGCAGCGGTCGCGGAAATCGTCCCCGGCATGCAAACAATGGTTATTTGTACCGGTCAGGGTCTGGTCACATTGACGATCGGGGCGGATGGTATCCCGGTCGAGACGCCCCAGACCGAACAGCACGATTGCGTCCTTTCCGATAGCACCATGGTCGCTGAAATGGCTCCGCAATTCTGGGAAAGGCTGGCGTGGGACCACCGCCTTCGCTTTGCTGTCATGGAAAGCGAGCGGATGCCTGGGAACCCGCTACGCCGCCGTTCTCCAACCCGGGGACCGCCTGTATTGATTTGATGTAAAACCCTCAAATCAAATCAGAAAACAGGACTATCCTTATGACCGATGCAGCAGCGTCGGCACTCGCCCGGTCGCAGCCGACCGGTGGTGCCTTTTACCGTCTGGTGTGGAAATGGCATTTCCTCGCAGCACTTTATGTTCTTCCATTCATGGCCATGCTGGCCATCACGGGTGGTATATACCTCTACAAACCTCAGATCGAAGAAGTCATCTATGCTGATCGGCTGAACATCGAAATCGGGATAGAGCGGCAAAGCTACGAGGCGCAGATTGCAGCACTTGCCGCGACGACAGAGATCAGCCGGATCCGTGGCGTCCAGATCGAAGGCCAGCCCGGACGCTCCACGCTGATCGAATTCGACGATGGCGATAAGATCAGAACCTTAGCCTGGATTGATCCTTACACATCCAAGGTTCTGGCAATCCAGCCCCGTGATGAAATGGCGATGCAGATACTGCGCAAACTCCATGGAGAATTGCTGCTGGGCGATTTCGGAACCAAGTTCGTCGAACTCGCCGCGCATTGGGCCATCGTGATGTTTATCACCGGGCTTTACTTATGGTGGCCACGTGGTCAGCGGACGGTAAAACAGGCATTTTCTTTACCCACTTGCAAGGGCCGCAGTTTCTGGCGCGAGACGCATTTGTTCACCGGCATCCTCGCGGCTGCGCTGGTTGTTCCGATCCTCATTTCAGGGCTGCCTTGGACAGATGTGTGGGGTGGTGGGCTTGGTTACGTACAGGAACAGACCGGCACGAATTCCCGCAGTCTGCGTTTTGGCGGTGACGCGCCAAACTCCACCGCGTCCGAAGGTAGTCCGATTGGCTACGAACTGGTATTTGGCGTTGCGAAGGCCGAAGGGCTGGTTGCGCCTTATGAAGCAACGCCGCCGCGCAATGCCGAAGCTGCCTATTGGATACGGTCTGCGAGCACAAATCGGACCGAACAGACAGAGCTGATTGTGGACCAATATACTGGTGCTGTTCTGAAACGGCACCACTTTGCAGATAACCCTGCGCTGGCGCGCGTCGTGTCACAAGGGATTTCGTTCCATCAGGGCGAGCTTTACGGATGGTTAAATCTGGCACAGAATACCCTTGCTGCGGTTTTAGCTGTTGTTCTGTCGGTATCTGGTTTTGTGGCGTGGTGGATGCGACGGCCTGTGGGGTCCCTTGGGGTTCCTGCGGCACCGGAGGCGTCATTGGGGGCGGGGGTAATCGTTCTTGTGATCGGGCTGGGTATTCTGCTGCCGCTTGTGGGCGCGTCATTGATCGTGGCCCTGGTTTTGGATTGGCTGATTTTCCGCAGGTTGGGGTGGTTTCAGGACCGCCCTGCGACCTGAGATATGGTGGACGGCAAAGCTACTTTGCCATCCTGCGCAGAAAGAATGATGCACCGCAACAAGTGTCACAAACCTGCAAAGAACCGTCGCTAGGGTCGCGCTGATTTTAACGCCAGCTAGGGGCTAGTATGATGAAAGATAACGATACTTACGATCTCTCTTGGGACGAGTGGGATGAACTGCAAAGACCTGCCGCCGCAACAACTGACTTTGATGAGGTGGTTGAATCCGCAATTTCGCGGCGGGGTTTCTTGCGCGGGGTTGTTGCCTACGGGTCTGGCGCTGCCGTGATGGGATCCGGTCTGCTTTACGGCACATCCGTAGATGCCCAGACGGTCAGCCGTTTTGGATTTACGCCGATCCCGATTGCCACCGATGGGACGGTTCATGTGCCAGAGGGTTATTCATGGCAATCCGTCGCAAAATGGGGTCAGCCGCTGTTTTCGGATGCAGAGCCATTCGATCCGCAGAATGCCGTTGGCGTCGCAAGCTCTGACCGTGTGTTCGGAGAAAACACTGACGGGATGGAGGCGTTTGTTGTCGATGGGCGGCAGGTCATCGCGGTGAACCATGAATATGTGAACACCAAGATCAATCTGCCACAGAATATCGATGGCGTTCCAACCAGCGCTGATGACGTACTGACCCTACAGAACATGCAGGGCGTAACCGTGATGGAGGTGGCTGAAGGGCCGGATGGCTGGGACATCGTTGTCGATAGTGATCTGAACCGCCGGATCACACATAACACACCAATGACGCTGGCTGGACCTGCTGCTGGTCATCCGTTGGTACAAACTGCCGCTGACCCGGCGGGGACCACAGCGCTGGGCACGATGAATAATTGCGGGGCAGGCAAGACGCCGTGGGGCACCTATCTGACTTGCGAGGAAAACTTCAACGGCTACTTCGGCTCGACCGATCCCGAATTTGAACGGCCGGAGGATTATGCCCGCTACGGTATCGGTCTCGAAGGGCGCTATGCCTACGAGAAATATGATGAGCGTTTTGATATCAGCCAAAACCCGAACGAGCCGCGTCGCTTTGGTTACATTGTCGAGATTGATCCGAGCGATCCCAATTCGACACCAATCAAACACACCGCGCTTGGTCGCTTCAAGCACGAGAATGCCGCGACCGTGATCGCGCCCGATGGCCGTGTGGTCGTTTATATGGGTGACGATGAGCGCGGCGAGTTCATGTATAAATACGTCTCTAATGGTGTCTATACACCCGGTGGTCCAACATCAGAGCTTTTGGATGATGGCCAGCTTTATGTTGCCAAGTTCGACAATGATCTGACAGGCAAATGGATTGCCCTGACACCCGAGGCGACTGGCATGGACGAAGCTGAAATCGCTATCTTTTCCCGCGTAGCGGCATCGAAGGTGGGTGCGACCACGATGGATCGTCCGGAATGGGTGGCGGTAAACCCTGTTGCCGCAGAGGGCTACTGTTGTCTGACCAATAATCGTAACCGGGGCATCAAATCAAACGCGGGCGGTGATCCGACACCGTTGAACGGGCCCAACCCGCGCGCCGAAAACAATTATGGTCAGATCGTCCGCTGGTACCCCAGCAATGATGACCATGGCAGCGATACCTTCACCTGGGACCTTTATGTCATGGCTGGCAATCCTACCGTCCATGACGACAAGTACGGCGGTTCGCCCAATATCAACGAAGGCAATCTGTTCAACTCGCCCGACGGGATGATGTTTGACAGCACTGGCCTGCTTTGGATCCAGACAGATGGTAATGACAGCAACGCAGATGGCTTTGCCGGTATGGGCAACAACCAGATGTTGGCAGGTGACCCTGCGACCGGTCAGATCGAACGGTTCCTGACGGGCCCCCAGGGGTCCGAGGTGACCGGTCTGACATGGTCCGCTGATCGCCGGACCATGTTCGTGGGCATTCAGCATCCGGACGCACCGTTCCCCGATGGCGAAGGCGTGCTGCCCCGATCCACTATAGTCGCCATTAAGCGTGCCGATAACGCACCGGTCGGCTAGGTTCGTGAGGTGGCGGGCCCATGCGGCCCGCCACCTACTAAAAGTCCTTAGACAAACTCCATATCGACGCCACAGGTGAAGCCGCTCAGAGACTCCAACAAGTCGGCGAGCATCACGTCGAACTCTGCCTGATCATCGGTTTCGAACGTGCCGTCAGTCGTGGTGATCGTGCCTGCAAAGCCGGTCATCGTCACCACATCGTCTGAGAAATCGTCACCATCAAAGTCGCAGAAGTCAAAGAAATCATCCGATGGCGATGCCATATCGGATGCGACCGTTTCTTCGGTCATGACCGTGATGGGGTCCCGACCGTCCTGCGCGATGGTGCTCGTGGTCACTGTGTTCGTCACCGTTTGCGTGTTGATAGTGATGGCGTCATCGGTGTCTTCGTCATCATCATCCGGGCACTCATCAGACATGTTGTCACCATCAGGCGCTGACGTATCGTCCGTTTCGTCATCAGTTGGTGTTTCTGCGACATCAGGTTCTTCTTCAGGCGCTGGCGTATCGTTATCCGGCACGTCCGATGTTGGGGCATCAGGGTCAGGAGCCTGCGTCAGGATCGGATCAGGCGTGTCATCGACATCGGCCACAGGCGGCAGCGGTGCCTGATCTTGCGGGGGTTCATCGCTGATGGCGTCTGTGCGACCGAAGTTCTGGGTCACCATCACGGCGTCATATCCGCTCAAGTCACCGGTTTCGATGCCAATACCGATATCCCGCAAGTCAGGGTTCAGGATATTGGCGCGGTGCCCGTCGCTGTTCATCAACCTCTCATGGATACTGCGCACATCATCGGCAATGCCCGGTTCGCCACGTTCGCTTTGCCAGCCGATGTTTTCAGCGGTGCGCCAACTCCCCTCAAGCGCGTAATCGCTTGCATCAATCCGCTGTGTCGCGGTCGAGCCGCCATCACCGATATGCGAAAACGTGTCAGTGTCCAGCATCCATTGGCTGTGATCCTCGCTGGCGTCGTTCAGCGCATTATTTATGGATAGCGGATCAAGTCCGCGCGAGGTGCGTTCTTCGTTGATCAGTTCCAGCATCAACAGTTCGACTTCACTTGCTTGGCTCATGTCTTGTCCTTTTCTGCCTCGGGATCTCCCGATTGCGTTTGAACGCAGTGAGTGGTTCAGTCAGACATGTGTCTGACCGGTGAAAAGCCCTTGGTTTATTGGGAAAGGGCCGCAAGCGACGCACCCATTCCTGGATGAGTCGCAAGCCGGACCCTAAGAGTCTGCGGTTTGCGTGTTCAATCCGCGCAGAGTCGGATTATTGTTTCCAGCAATGATCAGCCGCCATGCCGTGTGACCCTCGGCAAGAAATGACTGTTGGCCGAATTGCGCCGAATACTAACGGTGCTGATCCACAAGGATCGGGTTGCCGTCCGGGTCCATCACCACAAAGCTGGCGGGGCCTGTGGTGCTTTCATCGGCCTCACTGAAGAATTCGACCCCCTGCGCCTTCAGCTTTTTCTGGATATCGCGCACGTCTTCGAAATCATCGACATTCTGGGCGTGCTGATCCCAGCCCGGATTGAACGTGAGCGTATTGGCTTTGAGGAAGCCACCAAACAGTCCAATCACCGTCTCGCCATTGCGCAACATAAGCCAGCCCTGTGCCTCATCGCCCCCAAAGGCTTCAAAGCCGAGCTTTCCATAGAAGTCTTTTGACGCGGCAATGTCTTTCACGTTCAGACTGATCGAAAATGCACCGAGTTTCATCGCAATCTCCTTGTTCAATGCGCATGCAGGTTAGCCCAAAGCGGGGCTATGTGGACAGATTATCGCGTTTTCGCTGCAGGAAGCTGCGTTCCGTATCGTGTTCGGTCAGACTGACGGCGCGGTCCAGGCTCTCTCTTGCTGCCGCAATGTCACCTGATCGCCGCAGCAGATCAGCATAGGCGACATGAAAGGGTTGATAGGTCAGTAGTTGGGGATCGTCAGCAACACTGCCCAAGAGGGCCAGAGCGTCTGCGACTGAGCGCGTGTAGGAGACCGCCATGGCATGGTTGATCCGTACAACCGGCGATGGCTGCACCTGATAAAGCAGTTCATAAAGCGCTGCGATCTGCGGCCAATCGGTCTGATCCCAGGATGGGCTTTGAGCGTGCAGCGCGCTGATGGCGGCCTGCAACTGATAGGGGCCAACCTGTCCGCGCGACAATGTTTCCCGCAATAGCCGATCACCTTGCGCGATCTTGCCCCGATCCCAGCGCTTGCGGTTCTGATCCTCCAGGGCGACCATCTGCCCTTGTGCATCAATGCGTGCCGGGCGGCGCGCATCGTGCAGCAGCATCAGTGCCAGCAATCCCGCAACCTCGGCATCATCCGGCATCAGGTGATGGACAATACGGGCCAGCCGGATCGCTTCATCACTCAGGCTGCGTTGCGTCGCACTGGCGTCGGTGTAGCCCGCATTGAAGATCAGATAGATGACGGCCAGAACGCCCGCCAGACGGTCGGGCAGCATCGCGCGTTCCGGGATTTCGTAGGGAATACGTGCCGCAGCAATTTTATGTTTGGCCCGGACAAGGCGCTGTGCCATCGCCTCTGGCTTGTCCAGAAAGGCCGCCGCGATAGCTTCGGTTTTGAGGCCACCCAAAGTCCGTAATGTCAGCGCGATCTGGGTTTTTTGTTCCAAGGCCGGATGGCAGCAGGTGAACATCATCTCCAGCCGCTTGTCGGGGATTACTTCACATCCCTCCGCGTCCTGTCCGTCGTTTTCCAGATCGGCCAGATGCGAAAGCTCGGGCACTTTTTGCGCAAAGCGTGCATCGCGGCGCAGCGTATCAATGGCGCGTCTGCGGGCGGTCGTGATCAGCCAAGCGGCGGGGGATCGTGGCAGGCCAGTTTCGGGCCAGAACTCCATGGCGCGGGCAATCGCATCCTGCAAACAATCCTCTGCCAGTTGGATGTCGCCCAGTGATTTCACCAGCGCGGCAAGGATGCGCCCCCACTCTTCCCGCACCGTCCGCTCAACGGCCTGGTGCAGTGTGTGTGGGGGCAGCATCGGCAATCAATCGTCCCAGACGATCAGGGGGCGAACCTCGATCCGACCATAGGCTGAGGTTGGGATTTTGGCAGCATGGGCGATCGCCTCATCAAGATCTTTGCATTCCAGCAGGTAGAATCCGCCCAACTGTTCCTTGGTTTCCGCAAACGGACCGTCGGTCGTGATCGTCTTGCCGTTGCGGACCGCCACCGTCGTGGCCGTTGCGATAGGCTGCAGCGCCTCTCCACTTACCAAGGCGCCGTTTTCGCGCATCTCGTTTGTGAAGTCGTGATAGCTTTGCATGAATGGTCCGAATTCGGGTGTGCCGGGCTGCGGGCCGGATCCTTCAGCCGAGTAAATGAGGCACATATATTGCATGGTTTCATCTCCTGTTGGTAGGTCAGGCGTCATTGCCTTTGTACTTACCAGACGTCCGGGAATTGGCGAAATCGACATTGCTGATGAAAAAAGTTTTGCAAGGCTTCGTAACGACAACGCGGGTGCTTGATTTCCCGTCCATTTCCAAATACATCGCCCGCGATGTTGGAACGGGCCGTGATGGCCCCTCAGAATTAAGGGCGCTAGTAAAATGGCAAAGGCAAAGTTTGAACGGAATAAGCCGCACGTGAACATTGGCACGATTGGTCACGTTGACCACGGCAAGACGACGCTGACGGCGGCGATCACGAAGTATTTTGGTGATTTCCAGGCATATGACCAGATCGACGGCGCGCCCGAGGAGAAGGCCCGCGGCATCACGATCTCGACCGCCCACGTGGAATACGAAACCGAAGCGCGTCACTACGCCCATGTGGACTGCCCCGGCCACGCCGACTACGTCAAGAACATGATCACCGGTGCCGCTCAGATGGACGGCGCGATCCTGGTTGTGAACGCCGCTGACGGCCCGATGCCACAAACGCGCGAGCACATCCTGCTCGGCCGCCAGGTGGGCATCCCCTATATGGTCGTCTACATGAACAAGGTCGATCAGGTCGACGATGAGGAACTGCTGGAACTGGTGGAAATGGAAATCCGCGAGCTGCTGTCCTCTTACGAGTACCCCGGTGACGATATTCCGATCATCAAAGGCTCTGCCTTGGCCGCGATGGAAGGCCGTGATGAAGAGATCGGCGAGAACTCGATCAAGGCGCTGATGGAAGCGGTCGACACCTACATCCCGACCCCGGCCCGTGCGGTTGACCTGCCGTTCCTGATGCCGATCGAGGACGTGTTCTCGATCTCCGGTCGTGGTACGGTTGTGACCGGTCGTGTCGAGCGTGGCGTGATCAATGTCGGCGACGAGATCGAGATCGTGGGTATCCG
>CANKYO010000005.1 GCA_947488175.1 uncultured Paracoccaceae bacterium | reverse complement strand
CATCCAGCCTGCGGTTGAAAAAGGGGGGCGTGGACGTCTGATTGGGCAGACCAAGGGTGGCATGAATACCAAGTTGCATGCCGTCACGGACACCAGCGGCCGCCCGATCCGCTTCTTCATCACAGCCGGTCAGGTCAGCGATACCGGCGCGGAACGCGACGTCTCAGGTGAAGGGTGCTACCCGGCTTGGCAATGCTCATGACGGAAATCCTCCGCGTTTGTGCAGCAAATGTGCAGCAAATCAAGCGGACCGAAAGCCATCTTCAGCACGAAAACACCGAATTCCGCCCTACTATCAGGCAGTTATGAGATAGAGATCTTGGGGAAAATGGCGGAGACGAAGGGATTCGAACCCTCGAGACGGTTTCCCGCCTACTCCCTTAGCAGGGGAGCGCCTTCGACCACTCGGCCACGTCTCCGCTGACCCGTTTATCCATGCCGCCTGACCGGGGCAAGGGGCGAAATAACCAAGGACCTTTATTTCTCGACCCGGTGGAACGGTGCGGATCACGCAAAATATCTGCACGTGTATTAAGCTCCACTTTCCTTGACCAGATGATAGCGGTTCAAACCAACCGGGCCGACGGCCTACGGCGCACCTACCAGTTCAACCCGCATTTTCGGCTTTCTGGGCGCCAACAACTGACACCCGTCAAACCGATCAATCTGTGATTGCGGCTGGTCTGACGCTCAGGTTTGTGTTCCGTTGAACAACAAACAATCGACCAGACAAGATGTGGCATGTTCGAAAGGGCCCTTCATGGCGGTAATATCGCAGCGGCCTTTGCAGTGGCTGCGACAACCGCAGATCTGACTATCGCGGCTGATACAGCGACCACGATAACCGCCGCATTGTCGGGCGTCGCGATCCACAAATCCGCGAACAAGCCGGTTGAGGTGCTGGCCGAAAGAATGGCGCGGCTGATGGAAGCTGCATTGACCAGCGCCCAGATGACCGACCAACGCAAACGGATCGTGGCGCAGATGCTGGGCCAGTATCAGCCCGATGAGACCACGTTTGTCCGGCACGACCTGAATGCGGCGGCCATCGCCGACAGCCTCTGCCACCAGATCACGACAACAGCCAAAGACCCCGCACATAAAACTGACATTGCACTGCGGGATTTTACCACCGTCATCATCGCAACGCTGACACCTGTCCTGGAGGATCCTGCTGTAACACAGCGGCTTCAGCCCGCCATCTTCAAGGCTTTGCTGGAGCGCACGCAAAAATCGGGCCAGGCGGACCGGTTGCGCGACGAAGGGATCACGGAAAAAGCCATCATCCGGCTGGCCCAGCGCCATTCCGAAGGGATCGACAATGTAGGCCAGGCTTGGCTGGAGTTGCAGAATGCAATGGATGTGGCGGTGCGCGTTCAGCAGGAGGGGCGGATCACATCAAATCAGGGCGATTTTGTCGATACGGTGCTGAAACGGGTTGCGGATTTGGCGGCCACCGGCGCCTATCCCGATGCAAGCGCCACCATTGACACAGCATTGGCTGAAGAAGAAGCCGCCCGCGAGACCCGGCTGCTGGACAGCGGGATCAAGATTGCGTGGCTGGACAACCAGCCCGAACAGGCGGCGGCAAAGCTGATTGCAAAACTGCGGATAGAGGTGACCGAAGAGGCATTGTTTGATCGACTGCGCAGCTTGCAGATTGAATGGTATGAACGAGGACGCGATGGTGGGCCAAACTCTGACTCAACTGTCGCCAATCATCTGGCACAGGCCTCGGTTCAGATTGCCAGCGGCACGGATCAGCACGGGGCGGCATTGAATGATCTGGGCAATGCGCTAGAAACCCTTGGCGAGCGTGAAAGCGGTACTGACCGGCTTGAACAGGCCGTCGCAGCCTGTAGTGCCGCCTTGCAGGAACGCACGCAGACGGGGTACCGCTGCAATGGGCCATAATACAGAGCAATCTGGGCGGCATCGATGTCGCTTTTTTCAGTAAGACCGGCGATGCCACGCATCTGGATCGGGCGCAGGCCCATGCCGAAGCCGCGCGAGAGGTTTTTGCCAAGGATGGCGCCGATCATTATCTTGACGTGGCAGACAACGTTTTAGCCGAAATCACCAACCGCCGCGACGCTTTGTCCTGACGCCGGGCTTGCCCATGAGCGAATGAGAACATAACATGAACATATGACCCAACTCGCCCTCTCCGAAAAGCTTGCCATTCTGTCCGATGCCGCCCGTTATGACGCCTCTTGCGCGTCCAGCGGGACGACCCGGCGCGATAGCCGTGATGGCAAGGGGTTGGGGTCGACCGAAGGGTCGGGCATCTGCCATTCCTACGCACCCGATGGGCGCTGCATCAGCCTGCTGAAGATCCTGATGACGAATTTCTGCATCTATGATTGCGCCTATTGCGTGAACCGGGTGTCGTCCAATGTGCGCCGGGCGCGGTTCACCGTGGATGAGGTGGTGCAGCTGACCATCGAATTCTACCGGCGCAACTATATCGAGGGGTTGTTTCTGTCCTCCGGTATCATCCGGTCGCCGGACGCGACGATGTCCGACATGGTGCGGATCGCCAAGCGGCTGCGTCAGGATGAGGGGTTTCGGGGCTATATCCACCTCAAATCCATTCCGGATGCCGCCCCCGAACTGATCGCGGAAGCCGGGCTTTATGCCGACCGGCTATCGATTAATGTCGAACTGCCGACCGATCGGGGGGTCAAGGCCTATGCGCCCGAAAAAAACCCGACCACAATTCGCAAGGCGATGGGCGATGTCAAAACGCGGTCGGCCGTGGCGGGCGAGCGCAGCTATACCGGCAAGCGCCCGAAACGCTTTGCCCCGGCTGGCCAGTCGACCCAGATGATCGTGGGGGCGGATGGATCGACCGATGCCACTATCCTTGGGCAATCCACCCGACTCTATGGCGATTACGGGCTGCGCCGGGTTTATTACTCCGCCTTTTCACCAATCCCGGATTCCTCGGCCGCCTTGCCGCTGATCAAACCGCCGCTGATCCGGGAACACCGGCTCTATCAGGCCGATTGGCTACTGCGGTTCTACGGGTTCGATGTGGGTGAAATCACGGCGGCACGGACCGACGGGAACCTCGATCTCGACATTGAGCCGAAACTCGCCTGGGCCCTGCAGAACCGGGCGCTGTTCCCCGTCGATGTCAACCGCGCCAGCAAGGAAATGCTGTTGCGCGTCCCCGGCTTCGGCACGCGAACGGTAGGCCGGATCCTGCAGACACGGCGGCATCGGGCATTGCGCTACGACGATCTGTTGCGGATGGGCGCGTCGCTAAAGAAGGCAAAGGCGTTCATCACCGCCCGCGGCTGGACACCGGGCAAACTGACCGACAGCACCGATTTGCGCGCCCGTTTTGCACCACCCCCTGAACAGTTGAGCCTGTTTTGATGTATACCGTCCCACTGCCTATCATCGGAACCGATATGGCCTGGCGGGATGCGGCCAAGCGGTTGACCGGCGCCGGTGTGCGCCCGGCTGACATTCTTTGGGATTATGGGACCGGGATGGGTGAGCTTTTCGCCACCGCAACGCCCCTCCCCCCACCCAGCCGCAAGGTCAAGGCCCCCAAAAGCTTTGTGCAGATGGCTGACGTGGTGGTCTGGCACAAGGATCCGCAACGCTTTGCCCGGTTATACGGCCTGTTATGGCGGCTGCGGCATCAGCCCGGCGTCATGCAGGACCGGGCCGATCCGGAACTGGCCAAACTGCGACAGATGGAAAAGGCAGTGCGCCGCTGCCAGCACAAGATGAAAGCCTTTGTCCGGTTTCGTGACCTGCGCCAGGGCGGCGACAGGCGCAGCTTTGCCGCCTGGTTTGAACCGACGCATCACACGGTCGAACCCACTGCGCCATTCTTTGCCCGCCGCTTTGCCGATATGGACTGGATGATCGCCACCCCCGATGTCACCGCGCAATTTGTCGATGGCAATCTGTCATTCCATCCCGGTCAGCCGAAACCCGATCTGCCCGAAGACGCGGCGGAGGCGCTGTGGGGCACCTATTTCTGCAACATCTTCAACCCGGCACGGGTCAAGATACAGGCGATGACATCAGAAATGCCCAAGAAATACTGGAAAAATCTGCCAGAGGCGCAGCATATCCACGACCTGATCGCCGGGGCCGAGGCCAAGGTGCGAAAGATGCAAGAGGCCGGGCCGACAATACCGCCCGAGCGGGTTCAGAAGATCAAGGATCAACTCAGAAAGCGACAGAACGACCAGTAAGTGCGTTTGAACTTATCTTAGGTATTGAAAAGGAAATGCATCACATCGCCATCCTTGACGATGTAACCCTTACCTTCGGCCCGCATCTTGCCTGCTTCCTTGGCTGGCTGCTCACCCCCCAAGGTCACAAAATCATCATAGCTGATCGTTTCTGCCCGGATGAAACCCCGTTCAAAATCGCCATGGATGACACCTGCGGCCTGCGGGGCGGACGTGCCTTGCTTGATGGTCCAGGCGCGCGCCTCTTTCGGGCCGACGGTGAAATAGGTCTGCAGATGCAGCAATTCGTACCCCGCGCGGATCAACCGATCCAGACCGGCCTCTTCCAACCCCATTTCGGTCAGGAACATCTCGGCCTCTTCGGCGTCAAGCTGGCTGATTTCCTCTTCAATCCGGGCGCTGATCACGACATGGGAATTGCCTTGGGCAGCAGCCATCTCGGCCACCTTGACCGACTGGCTATTGCCTGACCCAGCGCTGTCTTCCTCGACATTGCAGACGTAAAGAACCGGCTTAGTCGTCAGCAGCTGCAACATCTTCCAGGCCTTGGCGTCTTCGGCATCCACCGCAACAGTGCGGGCCGGTTTACCCTCTTCCAGCGCGGCCTGGGCCATCTTCAAAAGGCGTTCCTGCTGCACCGCCTCCTTGTCGCCGCCGCGCACCTTGCGCACGATATTCTGCATCCGCTTTTCGATGCTTTCCAGATCGGCCAGCATCAGCTCGGTCTCGATCACTTCGGCATCGGCGACCGGATCAACCCGGCCATCCACATGGCTTATGTCATCATCTTCAAAGCAGCGCAGCACATGGGCAATGGCATCGCATTCACGGATATTGGCCAGGAACTGGTTGCCCAGCCCCTCGCCTTTGGACGCGCCTTTAACCAGCCCCGCGATATCGACAAATGTCATGCGGGTCGGAATGATCTGCTTGGACTTGGCAATAGCGGCCAGCTTGTCCAGCCGGGCATCAGGCACGGCGACATCGCCCACATTGGGTTCGATAGTGCAAAACGGGAAATTCGCGGCCTGCGCGGCAGCCGTTTTCGTCAGCGCATTGAACAGGGTCGATTTGCCCACATTCGGCAATCCGACGATACCCATTTTGAAACCCATTTGCGTTCTCCTGATCTATTCGCGCGCTTCTAGGGGGTTGCAGCGTCCGGTGCAATAACCCCCTACCCCATTGCCTTTCGCCGGGGTTTCGCGCAAACCCTGATGCGGACCAAGCCGGGGACGACAATGAGCAGAATAGACGCGAAATTTGCGCAGTTGCGCAGCCAAGGGAAAAAGGCCTTTGTCGCCTATGTCATGGCGGGCGATCCCGACTATGAAACCGGGCTAGAGGTGGTCAATGGTCTGCCCGGCGCGGGCGTCGATATCATCGAACTCGGCATGCCCTTCACCGACCCGATGGCCGATGGCACCACCATTCAGCTTGCCGGTCAGCGGGCGCTGGAAGGCGGGCAGACCCTTGAAAAGACGCTCGAATACGCCCGCGCGCTGCGGCAGACCGATGACGTGACCCCGATTGTGATGATGGGCTATTACAACCCGATCTATTCGCGCGGCGTCGATGCGTTTCTGGCCGATGCGGTTGCTGCCGGGATTGACGGGCTGATCATCGTTGATCTGCCCCCCGAAGAAGACGATGAACTCTGCATTCCGGCCCAGAAGGCAGGCATCAACTTCATCCGGCTGGCAACCCCGACCACAGATGACAAACGCCTGCCCAAGGTGCTCGAAAACACATCCGGCTTTGTCTACTACGTTTCCGTCACTGGCATCACCGGCACGGCAGAGGCGCAGACCGCCGATGTCGCCCCCGAAGTCGCCCGGATCAAGGCGCAGACCGATCTGCCCGTAATCGTGGGCTTCGGCATCAAAACGCCCGAGGCCGCACAGGCCATTGCCGAGATCGCGGATGGCGCCGTTGTCGGCTCTGCTATCGTTGCGAAAATCGGCGCGGGCGACAGCGTGGATGATGTGTTGGCATTCGTGAAATCGCTCGCCGACGGCACCCACAGGGCCTGATCCGCGCGGCTGTCAGTTTGGGCTGGAACATCGCCAAACGGCGTGCCAGCCTTGGCCTATGACAGATATCTTCCCAGAGCTTGAAGCCAACGCCGATGCCATTGCGCGTTTCACCAAAACCCAGGTCGCCCGCACAGAGGCGGCATTCTGCGACGCGCAGTTTGACGCAGATGTGGCACGCGTCACCGACATTATCGAGGACCCGGATAATCTGGGCGGCCTGATTCGGCGCAGCACCTGGATCTACAACTTCCACCGCAGCGCAACCCATCCGCGCGGGTTGTGGCGGCGGTTGCCCGAATCCACAAAGCCCGCGCCAGATGCCGACTGGCAACCGGTTTTTGATCTGGATGCATTCTGTGCGGACACGGGCGAGGATTGGCATTGGGGTGGGGCCGAAACACTGTATTCCAGTCCCGACCGGGTATTGATTATCCTTTCCTTTGAGGGGTCCGACCGCGACAGGCTGCTGGAATGGGATTGCAACGCAGCAGCCCCGGCCCCCGATGGTTTTGACATCGCACCGGCCCGCTGTGGTGCCGCATGGCTGGACGCCGACACGATCCTTCTTGCCACCGCAGATCTGCCCGGCGCCGCAACCCGGTCCGGCTGGCAGGGTCGGGTCATCAGGTTGCAACGGGGCATGGCCCTGGCCGACGCGCCGGTGGTGTTCGAAGTCGACCACAACGATCTGCTGGCCACCGCCTATACTTTTCCAATGCAAGGTGGCGGGCGGGGGATCGCATTCGGGCGCATTCGCAACATTGGCGATATGGTGACCACCCTTCATCTGAATGATCAGGACTACCTGCTGGACGCCCCCGCGCATACCATGTGCAGCCACAACGACACGCATTTCGCCTATGTCGCCGCTGATGAGGGGCCCGATCCTGCCGGCACGCTGATCCTCGCCGGGATTGACGGCAGCGACAGGCGCATCCTGTTTGAACCCTCACTGCGACGGGCCGTTGATGCCGATACCATTCTGTTCACGCGCGATCATCTGTTCTGGGTGGAGCAGGACACGCTGGAACCGACGCTGATGCGGCTGGACCTGACAGATCCGTCTGCCACCGCGACAGCGCTGCCCCTTCCGGTGGAAGCGCAATCCATCTGGATCATGCCATTCGATGCAGAACCCACCGGAACCGGCCCACTGCAAATCCTGCCATCGGGGTTTCTGTCGGTGTCACAGGTCTGGACCTTCGCGCCTGATGACGCGGTGCCGGACTACACATTGCTCACATCCGGGACCGAGACGTTTGACAGCGCCGGGATGGAAGTACGGCTGCATATGGCAACCTCGGACGATAGTACTGAAATCCCTTATCACATCGTACTGCCCAAGGATCATGCCGAAAAACAGGGCAAATTGCCCGTTCTGCAATATGGTTATGGCGGGTTTGGCGTCGCACTCTCGCCCGGCTATCAGCGGGTCAGCGGCCCGCTTTGGCTGGAACGGGGTGGGGCCTATGTGCAGGCCTACATTCGGGGCGGGGCCGAGTTTGGCAAAGGCTGGCATCTGGCCGCCAAGGGCAAAAACCGCACCCGCGCATTTCAGGATTTCGCCGCCGTGGCGACTGATCTGGTCACGCGCGGTTACACCACACCCAACCGCATCGCCTGCCATGGCGGTAGCAATGGCGGATTGCTCTGCGGGGTGATGCTGACCCGCTATCCAGAACGGTTCGGCGCGGCCTGGGCCAGCGTAGGCGTGCTGGACATGCTGCGGTTTCATCTGTTTCCCGCAGGGGCCGGCTGGATCGACGAATATGGCGACCCCGATGATCCGGACGCAGGCCAATGGCTGCTTGACTACTCGCCGCTACACAACGTGGCGCGACACAGCGAACAGCCCTATCCGCCTGCCTTGATCGACACCAACGAAAGCGATGACCGGGTGGATCCTTCCCATTCACGCCGCTTTGCCGCAGCCTTGCAGGCCGCCGGGCAACCGGGTTGGTTTCACAGCCGCACTGGCGGGCATGGCGGCGGCGGTCAAAGCAAGGGGATCGCGCGGGAAGAGGCGCTTGGCTTTGCCTTTCTGCGGCACAGCCTGCCCGATTGAACCCATCGGGTTTAAGAGGCGCGGGCAACCGGCCCGGCTGTGGGCAAGGCCGCCATATGCCAGCGGTTCTTGCCCGCCTGTTTTGCCTTGTACATCGCCCTGTCGGCTTCGCGCAGCAGATCGGACGGGTCCGTTGACGGCGGCAGGAACGCGACCCCCACCGACGCGGTCACGCGCAGCGGTACACTGGGCAATTCACGCAGCGACACCTTGTCACCCACGGTTTCGCAGATCGCCTCGGCCAAGACCTCGGCCTCCTGGCGCAGGGTTTTGGGATTTACCGCATCCATCACAACGGCAAATTCATCGCCACCCAGTCTGACACACAGGCCCCGATCATCGGTCAAAAGGTTGATCCGCGCCGCGATCACCTGCAGCAGCCCATCACCAACACGGTGGCCGTGTTTGTCATTCACCGCCTTGAATCCATCAAGATCGACCAGGATCAGGGCCGCCTTCGGCGACGGTTCACGTTTCAGCTTGGCATCCATGTGCTGCGTGAATTTCCGGCGATTGCCAAGACCGGTCAGCACATCATGCAGCGCCAGATGGGTGGCATGGGCCTCTGCTTCCTCTTTTTCCGTGATCACCGCGCGCAGGCGCCGGTTTGCGCGGTACATCAGCAACGGTAAGACCACCGGCAAGATAAAGGCGAGCGAGAAATACTCATCCAGTTGCCAGTCTTCATGCGCCCGCGTGTATTGGTAAACGGCCTCGAACAGTTCGATCTCAGCCGCGATAAAAAAGGTCGTCACGGCCAGACCGACAACAACCCAGACAACCCAGTCTTTGTAAAACGGTTTCATGATGCTCACCCACAGCAACTTTGCCGACAATATCAAGGCAAAGAACAAGAAATCGTTAACGAATGTTCGATAACGGCCCTTGCGACCCAAAACTGGTTGAACTTTTCCGCCAAACCGGTAAGGTTTAATTACCAATTTCGGGAAAATACCATGCCGGTGATCACCACAATCGACGACCTCAGGCGCATGCACAAGCGCCGCGCGCCCAAGATGTTCTATGACTACGCTGAAAGCGGCAGCTGGACGGAACAGACCTTTCGCGAGAATACCTCGGATTTCGACCTGATTCGCCTGCGCCAGCGGGTGGCGGTGAACATGTCCAACCGGACCACAAAATCACAGATGATCGGGCAGGACGTGGCGATGCCCGTAGCCCTCGCCCCTGTCGGCCTGACCGGCATGCAATGCGCCGATGGTGAAATCAAGGCCGCCAAGGCCGCCGAGAAATTCGGCGTGCCCTTCACCTTGTCCACCATGTCTATCTGCTCGATCGAGGATGTGGCCGAACACACCAGCACCCCCTTCTGGTTCCAGCTTTACGTCATGCAGGACGAGGAATTCGTCGATAACATCATCGCCCGGGCCAAGAATGCAGGCTGTTCCGCACTGGTGCTGACCCTTGATCTGCAAATCCTCGGTCAGCGGCACAAGGATCTCAAAAACGGGCTGACAGCCCCCCCGAAACTGACCATCCCGACCATGATCAATCTGGCGACCAAATGGCGCTGGGGGCTGGGGATGCTGCAGACCAAACGCCGGTCTTTCGGCAATATCGTCGGCCACGCCAAGGGCGTCGGCGACACCAGCAGCCTGTCGTCCTGGACCGCCGAACAGTTCGATCTGCAACTGGACTGGGACAAAATCGCCAAGCTGAAGGAGAAATGGGGCGGCAAGCTGATCCTCAAGGGCATTCTGGACGTCGAGGACGCAAAGAAGGCAGTTGAAGTCGGTGCCGACGCCATCATCGTCAGCAACCATGGCGGTCGGCAACTGGACGGGGCGTTGTCAGCCATCCGCATGCTGCCATCCGTCGTCGCCGCCGTCGGCGATAAGATCGAGGTGCATATGGATAGCGGCATCAGGTCCGGACAGGACGTGCTGAAGGCTTTGGCGCTCGGGGCGAAAGGCACCTATATCGGGCGCGCCTTCATCTATGGGCTTGGGGCCATGGGCGAAGAAGGCGTGACCAAAGCACTGGAGGTGATCCATAAGGAACTGGACATCACAATGGCCCTTTGCGGTCGCAGGGACATGGAGACATTGGACCGCGACGTGCTGCTGGTGCCGAAAAACTTTGAAGGGGAATGGGCCTAACCCCGCCGCAAGACCGCAATCAACCACGCGATCAGGCGGGCCTGCCGTGCCCTGTCTCGGGCCACCCGACGCTCGACCGCTTTGGCATCCCACGGACCCAACTTGTAGTGCATCATCACCGCATGATCATAGTGGCTCATCTAACATCCTCGCTTTTGACCACATGACCACAAGGCTGCTGACAGGCTGATGTCAGCAGGGCCTGTGTTAGTGTCAGCAGCGAAAGGGTGCAGACATGCCAAAATCCAACCGGCTCTTCGAGATCATCCAGTTGCTGCGGGCGGCCAATCACCCCATGCGGGCCGAGGATCTGGCCACAAAGCTAGAGGTCTCGACCCGCACGATCTATCGCGACATCGCGGCCCTTCAGGCGATGCAAACGCCGATCGAGGGGGCGGCAGGCATCGGTTATGTCATGCGGCGCGGCTATGATCTGCCACCGCTGAACTTCGACACTGAAGAAATCGAGGCGCTGCGCGTGGGTCTGGCCATGTTGTCGCGCACCGGCGACGGCGCGCTGCAAAGTGCCGCCTACCGCATCCACGCCAAGATCGACGCCTTGCATGGGGCCGCGGACTGGCTGCAGGTCTCTCCTTGGGGTGCCGCACCTGACGATCCATCACAGGGCTGCGTTTCGGTCGCGCATCTGCGGCAGGCGATCCGCGACGCGCAAAAACTGCGGCTGACCTATTGCGATGGGCAGGGGAAAAGCACATGCCGCACCATCCGGCCTCTGGCGCTGGTCTATCATGTGGAATGCGTGATCATAGCGGGCTGGTGCGAATTGCGCGGCGGGTTCCGGCATTTCCGGACCGACCGGATCTATGCCTGTGAAATGCTGGCCGATACCTTTGCCGATCAGGCCGAGGCCCTGCGCAAACTATGGGCCGAACATAACCGCTGGGGCACGCGAGAGGAGGCCGGTTGAAACCGCTTCCCAGCGCTTTCCGACCGGCTCCAGAACGTCAATCCATTGACTCAACGTAAATTTGAACACAATGTGATCACTAATCCGGCCAGTTTTCCGGGTCGGTTTTCCGAGTGTGAACAAATAACAAGGAGTTTCTCACATGCGCTATTCAACACATCTGATTGCAGCCGCTGCGCTGACGTTTTCGGCAGCAACGGCCAATGCGGGCGGCCTGTCCCCCGAAATCATGGAAACACCACCGCCGATGGACGACCAGATGGAGCCCGCAGGGTCCTCGATCAATTCCACCTATGTCATTCTGGGCATTCTTGCCGCGCTGCTGATTGCAGCGGCTATCAACGCCAATGATGATGACGACGATCCGGAACCCACACCTGATGCATGAACTGGCAAACTGATTGCCGAACATACCCAAGGGTCGGCCACCGCCGGCCCTTTTTTCGTTAGGCGGCCATCTTGGCCCGACCAGCCGGGGCCAACCGCGCAACAGCCATCGCCAGCGGCACCGCGCTGATCAGCAACAGCGCCACCGCCGCAAATGCGACCCGCAACCCAAACGCCTCTGACATCAGCCCCATCAGCATCGGCGCGAAAAAGAACCCGGAAAAGCCGATCACGGCCACCCGACTGATGGCCTCGGTCCGCAGATGAGGTGCGACCAGCTTGCCGACCAGCGCCAGCCCCATGGGGCCGATGACCGACACGCCCAACCCCAGAATCCCAAAACCCAGATAGGCGATCAGCGGGGTCGGTGCGACCGCCGCAATCACGGCACCGGATGCGGAAATCAGCGATGCGACGACCACAACCACCACTTCGCGATAACGCTCGGCGATGGCCTGGCCGGAAAACCGGCCAACGGCCATGGTCAGGCCCAGCATGGCCGGACCCAGTGCGCCCTCAGCAGCCCCACCGCCAAGGGTGCGCTCCACATGCAGCGCCGACCACGCCTCGACCGTGGCCTCTGACATGAACGCCACCAGCACGATCGCGCCGCACAGCACAATCGGCCACAGCGGATAGCGTCCGGCATAACCGTCCTCGGCGGCGACATAGGTGACATCCATCCGCATGAAGGGGACCATCAAAATACAAAGCACGCTGAACGCCGCAAATACAGGGGTCGGGGGCAGCCCCATCTCTCGGGTGACACTGACAACAATTGCAGCAGCGGCATAAGCCACCGAAAACATCGCATGATTAGCGTTCATCAAAGGGCGGTCATGCTTGGCCTCCAACTCGCTCACACGGGCATTCATCACCACATCCAACAGGCCAGAGGCCAGACCGACCAGCGCCATCGTCGCCGCAAAAAGCAGGGGCAGCGTCATCCACCCGGGCAGCAACCAGGCCAGCGACAAAAACACAACGCCCACCTGCATGCCGCGCCCGCCAAGCACCCGGTCGGCGCGGGGGGCCAGCCACATTGCCGAGACAAGGCCCGTAGCAGACCCCAATAGCAGCAGGCCGAACACCGCATCATTGGCGCCCAATTGCGCCTTGATGACCGGCACATGGGCCGCAAAACAGCCCCAGAATACGCCAACCACAACAAAGGCAGCGGCGGGGCGACGGGACACGGACAAGGCATTCAGAACAGACATGCGCCCATCCCTGCCCGCGATTTTTTCCCAAAGCAAGTTTCAAATGAGGCACCGGATTTCCGCCTGGACATCCGGTCGCAGGTTCTTGTGCGGCGCCCGCCAATTCTTACATCGAGGGTGGGAATAACAGGGGATCACACACATGGAACATATCATCGTCGCCAGCGACCTGTCGGACCGCTCAGAACAGGCATTGCTGCGCGGTGTGAACCTCGCACGACGCCTGGGCGCAAAGCTCAGCGTGCATTACGTTGTAGACAGCGCGATGCCGCTGGCCATCGCCGAGGATGTGAAGTTTCAGGCACAAACCGCGCTCGAAACCGCGATGCAGGCTCATGCGAAAGACGGCGATCTGACCTACAACATCAGCGTGGACATTGGCGATGTAGTGGATGAAATCACGCAGGCCGTCCGGCAGATCAACCCCAGCCTTCTGGTGGTCGGCGTTCACCGCAGACGGCTGTTTCTGGACCAGATCAAGGAAACCACGATGGAGCGTCTGATCCGTGCCAGCCGCCAGCCCGTTCTGCTGGTCGCAGGCTCGGCCGATCAGGAATACGCCAATGTGCTCGGGGCGATCGACCTGTCCCGCGCCTGCGAATCCGCCCTGCGGCACCTCCGTCGCATCGCCCCCGATGCGACGCTGACATTGTTCCACGCGCATGAGGTGTCATTCCTCAAAGAATCGCAACGCGATTTCGCGACCTGGAAAGCCGTCGCATCACTGCCCGACAACATCCCCGACCCGATCTTTGTCGAAGCATCCCCGGCGGATGCCGTCCATGATCTGATGAAAACGGGCAAATACGATCTTTTGGCCCTCGGCGCGCATACCCGCTCCAACCTCAGCCGCCTTATGCTGGGCGGTCTGACCGCAGGGCTGATCCGCAACCCGCCCTGCGATCTGCTCGTGGCGCGGTAACCGGCGGACCCAGCCGTCAGGCCCGGCGCTTGCTGAACGCGGCCTTGCCCAGCGCCCAAGCGTTTGCCAGCACCGTACGCCATGCCGACATGCCGGGATCGGGGTCCTTGCCCTGCCCCATCCGCCTGATTTGGGTTTCGTAGTAAGTGATCGCGAGCATGAACATGATATCCAGCTTGCGAATACCCGTACTCGGGCGACCCACATCGCGACTATAGTTCGGATCGGCAGCGGCATGTCGTGGCAGTTCAGGATCAAGCGTCAGCGCCCGCGCGATACCCACAAAATCAGTGGCGCCTGACGTCAGCGCGGCCTCCATCGCCGCGACAGACCGAAAACCGCCGGTGACAGCAAGGGGCACGTCGGTCCGCTTTCGCGCCTCGGTCGCAAAATCGAGGAAATAGGCCTCCCTCTCACCGCTCGACTGCCTTGCCCCGGTCATTGCCGGGCTTTCGTAATTGCCGCCGGAAATCTCGATCAGGTCAATGCCCTCATCCGATAGGGCTGTGATCAGATCATAGGCTTCTTCGCCTTCAAACCCGCCTTTCTGGAAATCCGCGCTATTCATCTTGATAGAAACAGGAAAATCCGGGCCAACCGCCTGCCTGACGGCGCGATAAACCTCCATCACGAAACGACGGCGGTTTTCGGCGGTCCCGCCCCAGTCATCGGTACGGCGGTTGTGATGCGGCGACAGGAACTGGCTGACCAGATAGCCATGTGCGCCGTGTATCTGGACACCATCAAAACCGGCACGCTGCGCAAGGGCCGCCGTTGTGGCATAGCGCTGGATCAAGGCCTTGATCTCCTCAGGTTCAAGCGCACGCGGCGTGGCAAATGACGCCTCCAGCCCCGCACCCAGCGCAACAGCACTCGGGGCGACCGGCGCTGGGGTCAGAAATTTCGGGCTTTGCTTGCCAGGATGGTTGATCTGCATCCAGAACCGGGTATCGGGATTCGCACGATGCACAGCATCGGCCCAGGCGGTAAACCGATCCAGATGGATGTCATCCTCAAGAACCACATTCCCCGGCTCACCCAATGCGGTGCGATCAATCATCACATTGCCGGTCACGATGATCCCCGTGCCACCGGCAGCCCAGCGTTCATAGACGCGGTAATGGGCGTCCGTGGGCAGAAACACCCCCTGCACCGCCATCACCTCGCTCATTGCTGATTTCAGAATGCGGTTCGGCGCCGCGATCCGGCCCTGCGGATCAAACGGGCTGAACAATATCGGGGCGTGCTCCGGGGTTTGTCCGTGGGTGGTCATTATCTGCCTGATCATTATTGGAAAGATATTGCGCGATCAGCGTCACCCATCCTTGCGCGATCTTCAATCAGCAACGTTGCGTCGGTTCAAACTGTCTGCAAAAGCAGGGCTGGCCAGGTTTCAGCAAATTCGCCAAAAACCTCTTTCCAAACGCCCGAATCCCGCCTATAGCGCAGGCTTCATCGGGCTCGGACACCCTTGGAGGCGGGCCCCTACATTAAAGGACTATACTATGGCTGGAAAGATCCCAGATCTGAACGCCACGGTACGCGCGGGGACAGGCAAGGGGGCCGCCCGCCAAGCTCGCCGCGATGGCGACGTACCTGGCATTGTTTATGGCGGTGGGGCAGACCCACAGGCGATTAACATCCCATTCAACTATCTGCTGACCATGCTGCGCAAAGGGCGCTTCATGTCGACGCTGTTCAACCTGAAAATCGACGGTCAGGAAGACGTGCGGGTAATCTGCCGGAACGTGCAGCGTGACGTGGTCAAAGACCTGCCAACCCATATCGACCTGCTGCGTCTGAAGCGCACCAGCCGTGTGAAAATCTTCATCCCGGTCGAGTTTGCAAACGCAGACACCTGCCCTGGCGTGAAAAAAGGCGGCGTTCTGACCGTTGTGCGGAACGAAGTCGAAATGGACGTGCTGGCCGGTGACATCCCTGATCACATCACCGTCGATCTGGCCGATGCCGAGATGGGCGACGTGATCCACATCAGCGAAGTCACACTGCCTGAAGGTGCAAAGCCGGTCATCGACCGCGATTTCGTCATCGCCAACATCTCCGCGCCACGCGCCTTGGTTGCCGAAGATGATGACGACACCGAAGAGGTCGCAGCGGACGAAGTACCGACAACAACCGAAGAAGAAGCCGAAGCCGAATAAGCTGCCCGGCAGCGATGAATCGAAGGGCACCCAATGCGGGTGCCCTTTTTTTGTCGCGTGTGGTGTCCTTGGTGTTCGAAAGCCATCAAACTTTGACCCCTTACGTTCGATGTGCGACCGCGTCGAAAAACACCTTCACAGGAAAGCCGAACTTCGCCGGGTTTGGAAAATACCCCGGCGAAGCTGAGAAAACAGACAATAAACCTTGGCACTTACGCACGTTAATTGCGAGCGAAGAAACTTTTTTCCACCTGAGCGAGAATAAACTCAGACGTTGCCGCGTAACTCCATCACAAGGCAAAGATTATGAGGCCTTGGTTAAGTTCAACGCATAGCTAGATGGAGATAAGATAATGTCTATTGTAACCAAACCAATTGGTGGAGACGGCGGAAAATCTTTTGAGATTGAGGCCGTTCGGACCATCGGATTCCGCTCAGGCAACCGGGTGGACGCGCTTGTCCTGAACGGGTCGCGCAAAGGCGGCGGCGGTGGCCGTGAGAGCCAGGTCCTGGAACTTCAGGGCGACGAGTATATCGAGCATATGGAAATCTGGGCCAATAAACACAGGAACCGGTCCCGGCGCATCCATAAAATTTTCCTGCGCACGAGCCGCGGCCGCACCCTGTCGGTGGGCAAGGCGTCCGGCACCAAGACAACCCTGTCGGGCGTGCGCATTCTTGGTCTTGGCGGTAAGAGCGGCGCAGAACTCGACAAACTTCGGGTGCGCTACATCGAAAACTACACGCCGTCGGACATTATCGAACAAGGCGCTTTGGCCGTGATCGGCGTGATCCCGCAAGGGCAGACGACGGAAACATTCGTCTCCAGCCGGGTGTCGAAACTATCAGCGTCGAGCCTCTTTCTCGAGATTGTCTCAACCGTTGAGACCTCAAGCGAGACCGGTGGTGCCGTTGGTGAATTTACCGCCAAAGCCAGCTCAACGTTTGGGCTGTCGGTCACCACGTCAAGTGAATTCCGCGAAGAGATCGAGACCGAAACCTTCGAAAGCGAGAAGATCACTTACGCCCCGCCGGCAGGTCATGTCGGGCTTGAGGTTATCCAGATCGACGTCTTCAAGGCAAGTGATGGCACAATCTGGCAGTTCCCCGTGTCGGAGCCGTCGATTGTCTCCACACCGGTGGCCAGCAGCCCGGCGCTGTTTGCCAATGTCTACGACATGACTGGAACGCTGAGCCTGAACTTCCCGGCTCTTGCCCAGGATCGTGTTGAGAAGAACGGTCAGGACTATTACGCGCTCAAGGCTTTGACTGCAGCAGCGGCCTGACCACATCCAACCGTGCTGAGGGGCGCAGATTTCCCCTCAGCCCCTGACCCAACCATGGCTTCTGCAGAAAGGCTCTTCTTCAAAGGAGCCTGCTGCGGGGGCCTCACTCTGTTTCAGCCCGCTGATGATTTGCTCTTCGGTGACACGAAGGTCACCAGCATAGTTTGAGGTAACCCTACTAGCACGCGATCACGATCGGCTCTGGCCGGTCGACACGGCACAGATCGCAGGTGCGCACCGCCTCTGTCACACCCATCAATGCCAGTTGGCGGAAACTGGGCAGTTCAAACGGATCGGCGGCGGAATAATCCACCTCGTAACCGATATCTTCAAACGACCCGATCGACATCCGGCTCAGCGGGCGGTCGGCACCGGACAGAAATCCGGTCAGCAACTCATCTCCAAAGATCAGTTCGCGCCAATGGGCCTCGCGCGTGCCACCGCCGCCGGTATTCGCCACGGGCACAGCAGATCCGCCACCGGGATCAAGTGCTACATATTCGCGTGAAGCCGCAGGCCCGACAAACCGTGGGTCGGCCGTTCCGGCCCCGGCGATCAGGCGCTTGGCCGACCACAGCGTGCCGAACCCCAGCACATGGGCCATCTCATGCAGGATCACATCAGCAAAACTGCCCTCGGCCTCCAGCCGGGCGATATCGGCCTCATCAAACTGCATCACCCCGGTGACCGGCAGGCCGGTATCGCTGCGCAATGCGGTTGGCCCCGCCTGCCCCAGGACGCCCTGTTCGCCGTCAATCGGTTCGATACTCGCGTCGATCTGAAGACCGCGCAGAGTCTCACCATCCACATCAATCGGATCAAAGGAACTATCAATCACCCGATCCCACATCGCAGCCGAACGCTCAAAGACGTCGCGACGGGCGGCTGACATGTCTCCTGAAAAAACAAGTGTGATCATCGACGATACCTCCTTGTGATGGGTCTGGGGCCAAGACAACCGCAAGATGCCGGAATTGACCAGCCCGTACAGCGATGGACGGCAAAAACGCGCAGGCGGCGGGCCCCGGCAATGGGCGCAACCTCGCTACGTCAACCGGATCTCAACCTCGGTCTTGACCGATTGCGCAATGTAGCATTTCTCATGGGCCGTCTCATGCAGCGCCTGCAATTCCCGGTCGTCGGGCCCGGGACCGGCCCACCGGGTCGTCGGAAACAGGGTGACCTTCGCCATCCACATCCCGCCGTCTGCCGCCAGTGACATTTGGCCCACTGCGGGATCATGATAGGCTTCTGCCTCATGCCCCGCCTGCCGGGCCAGATCAAGAAACCACAGCATATGGCAGGACGAAATCGAAGCCACAAATGCCTCTTCAGGATCAATGGCGCCCGGGTCCGAATAGGGCACCGGCACCACCTGTGGTGAGGCAGAGGCGCGGCAGACAGCCCCACCCCCCAATTGCCACTGGTGGTTGCGGCTGTATCTGCCATCCGCGAACGGACCGCTCTCGCGGACCCAGATCACGCTTGCCTGATATTCGTGCATCCTTGCCGTTCCTTGCCACCATCAAGAGGGCCGACCACCCCGGAAAGCCAAAACCAACGATCACTGACAAAATATGCGCACCATCCCCCAATGGCCGACGCTAAACCTACGCCAATGCCGACATGGCATTTCGCAGCAAAACCAAGCCATTACGGCATATCAACGGAATTCAGTTCAGGCCAGCAGCGCGGCACAAGAGACGCAAAAGCGGCGTCAGACCGCCTGTGGCAACGGGCGGCCTTCGTCCCAGGCAATGATGTTATCCAGTGCCATTTGCCCCATCGCCTCGCGCACTTCCAGCGCCGCCGTGCCCAGATGCGGCAGCAGAACGACATTTTTCAAGGCACGCAACGCCTCCGGCACCAGCGGTTCCTTTTCATACACATCCAGGCCCGCCCCGGCGATCTGTCCGGCCTGCAACGCGGCAATCAGGGCAGCCTCATCCACCACGTCACCACGCGCAATATTCACAAAAACGCCGGTCGGTTTCATCGCGGCCAGCGCTGCGGCATTGATCAGATGGGTATTGTCGCCACCCCCCGGCACGGTGACCACGATGATATCAGCCTGGCCCATCAGATCGGTCAGCCGATCCACCTGACGGGCGGGAAGATCAACATCCTTGCGCGAACGATTATAAAAAATCACTGGCATATCAAAGCCATAGTGGCAGCGCCGCGCCACCGCCTGCCCGATCCGGCCCATCCCCACGATGCCCACGGTCTTGCCTGTCACATGGGTGCCCAGCATCTGGATCGGCGTCCAGCCCTCCCATCGCCCGGCGCGCACGATCCGCTCTCCTTCGCCAGCGCGGCGACAGGTGGACAGGATCAGGGTCAACCCGATATCGGCGGTGGCATCGGTGACGACATCCGGGGTATTGGACACCTGCACGCCTGCTGCCTTGGCCGCAGCTGCGTCAATATGGTTATACCCCACCCCGAAATTCGCCAGCACACCACAGCGCAGATCACCGGCAAAGGCATCGGCGACAAACTGATCCCCCAACGTCGGCAGGATCGCGTCATAGTTGCGCAGCGCCTCCGCCGCTTCGGCAGGTGTCAGCCCAATATCGGCCTCGCGCAAGGTGACGTCAAACCGGGCGCGGGCGGCAGCAATATTGGCATCGGGCAAGGCCCGGGTGATCAGCAGCTTTTTCAATGCAAACGCCCTCCATTCGGCACATTCTGGTCCGGGCCGACAAGTACAACCTCACCCGCTTCATCCGGCATCCCCAGCACCAGCACCTCTGACATGAACTTGCCAATCTGGCGGGGCGGAAAATTGACCACCGCCAGAACCTGCTTACCCACAAGCGTATCAGGCGCATAGTGGGCCGTGATCTGGGCCGAGGTTTTCTTTTCCCCCAGCTCACCCCCGAAATCGATCCACAGCTTAATGGCCGGCTTGCGCGCCTCCGGATAGGGTTCTGCCCGGGTCACGGTACCGACCCGCACATCAACCTTCAAAAAGTCATCAAACGAAATCTCAGCCACGGGCCAACTCCTCTGACCGGCGGGTCGCGGCGGCGACCGTTTTGTGCATCAATGGTTTCAGCCCCGTGGCCTCATCCATCAGCACCTCCAGCCCGGCCTGGGTGGTGCCATTGGGCGAGGTCACATTGACACGCAATTGCGCAGGATCCTCATCCGCCGCCATGGCAAGCGCCCCTGCCCCGGCAACGGTCGCCTTGGCCAGTTGCATCGCCAGATCGGGGGCCAGCCCTTGCGCTTCGCCTGCGGCGGCCATCGCTTCGATCATATGAAATACATAGGCCGGGCCGGACCCGGACAGACCGGTGACCGCGTCCATCTGTGCTTCGTTCTCCAATCGCACCGTCTGCCCCACCGCCTGCAACAATGCCTCGGCCAGCGCCATATGCGTCTCCGTCGCCCGCGCATTGCCAATCAACGCCGTGATCCCCTGCCCCACCGCAGCGGGGGTATTGGGCATTGCGCGGATAATCGGGGTGTCAGCCCCCAGCACCTCAGCGAATTTGGCAATCGGGGTGCCTGCGGCCACCGAAACGAACAAGGTATCGCCATTGCCGAGGCCCTGCATGGCAGGCAAGGCATCACCCATCATCTGCGGCTTGACCGCGATCAGGACAATCGCCGGGCCGGCAGGCAAGGCCGTGTTCAGATGCAACCCCTGCGCCTTCACCCAGTCTGACGGATGCGGATCGATCACCCAGACAGACGCGGGCGGCAGGCCACGGTCAAGCCAGCCCGCCAGCATGGCCGATCCCATCTTGCCGCAGCCCAGCAAGGCAAGACCGCGCCGCTTCAGATCACCATCAATCATGGAAATTCCCCCATCCGTTGCCCGGAGGTCAGGGCCTGTTGCCATTCAACATGTGCCACCGGTTTCAGGCAAAATTGCTCAGTTCTAGGAAAAAGAGCGCAGGACTAACGGGTTAATTCAAGCTCTTTTGACGCAGAAATGGGCAATTTTGACGAAATCCTTGCTGGACGCGGCGCCTTTTGCCTCTGCCATCGCGGATTTGCCCTGCCGATGAACCACATCGCTGCGGTCAAATCAGCTTGTCAGAGGCAAAATGTGTCTCGCGCTGGTGGCGCATGTTGAATGGCAACAGGCCCTCGCCAAACGTAAGATGGGTTTAAACCCATCCTACATAAAAAATCAGGCGCGCCCGTAAGCCCCGCCAATGGCAACCTGAACGGCCTCTTCAGGGGTGCGGTCGGCCCAGGTGACCAGTTGAATGGCCGGGTAATACTGCTCGCACGCCGATACTGCCGCATTGATCATCGTATCGACCTGATCGGGTCCGGCCATCTGGTCACCGGTCAACACCAGACCATAGCGGTACACCATCAGTTTCTGCTCACCCCACCATGTGAACGATCCGGCCCAGCAGCGGTCATTGATGGTGTTGAGCGTCTCGAAAAGGGCCGGCATCCGCTCTGCGGGTGGCTCCATCTCGTAGGTGCAGATCAGACGCAGCGTCTCATCATAAGCCGACCAGGCCAATGTGATCGAATAGGTGCGCCATTGGCCTTCAACGGCCATGGCGATCTGGTCATCATGGATACGGTCAAATTCCCATTCGTGGTGTTCTGCGATGTGCTCCACCAGATCAATCGGGTGAAGGTCCTCTGCCTCAAGGTAGTGTTCAGATAATGCCATAATACGCGGCCTCACTGCTTTGGCGCTCGGGTCATGGCAGCGCCCCAAGCGCTAGGTGCCTGCTCTAGGGGCGGTGTTGTTCACGTTTATCCCCTACGAGATATGGTGGAGGCAATCACCCCCTCCTGTAAAGCAATTTCTTGGGGATAAGTGATCCGTCACGAATTTTTCTGCCCGAGAATTGCGTTCGGGCCAACTTGATGAACAAAGTGTTAACAAAACAGGAGCCAGCGCCATGAACACCGATCTTCTCAAACGTCTGTGCGAAACCCCGGGCGTGCCGGGCCACGAACAGCGGGTGCGCGATCTGATCATGGATGAGATCGAGGGTATGTTTGATGAGGTCACAACCGATCCCATGGGCTCGCTCCTCTGCCGCCGCAATGCCAATGCCAAGGACTCCCCCAAGGTCATGTTGCTTTGCCACATGGATGAAATCGGCTTTCTGGTCAGCCATATCAGCAAGGACGGGTTCATTTATCTGCAGCCTGTCGGCGGCTTTGATGCGCGCAACCTGTTTTCGCGCCGTGTGCTGGTCTGCACGGATGATGGCGACTTCAAGGGCGTAATGAACCCCGGCGGGAAACCCGTCCACATATCGACCCCCGAAGATCGCAAGAAAATCCCGCCTGTCGGTGACTTCTTTGTTGATCTGGGCATGGGTAAAAAGACCCGCGATCTGGTCAAGGTCGGCGATTTCGTCGTGATGGACGAACCCTTCTTGGAAATGGGTGACAAATACGTCTCAAAGGCGCTGGACAATCGCATCGCCTGCTGGCTGGGGATCGAGGCGATGCGCAAGCTGGGCAAGAAAGGCAAAGGGGCCGAAATCCACGTGGCCTTCACCTGCCAGGAAGAGGTCGGTTTGCGTGGCGCCCGCACTGCATCTTATGGCATCAAGCCCGATATCGGGTTGGGGATCGACGTGACCCTTGCCTGCGACACGCCGGGTGTGCCGGACAAGGACGCCACGACACAGCAAGGCAAAGGCTTCGGGTTGCATGTCCGCGACAGTTCCTTCATCGCCGACAAGGCGCTGGTAAGCGATATCGAAACCCTCGCGAAGAAAAAGAAAATCCCTTACCAGCGGACGATGCTCGCCGCAGGCGGACAGGACGGCGCCGCCGCCCAGCAGGCCGCCGCCGGGGCACGGGCGGTCGGGATCACCGTCGGCACACGCTATATCCACACCGTCACCGAAATGATCGACAAACGCGATCTGCAGGCGGCGCTGGATATTCTGGTGGCGTATCTGGAAGAGTGGTAGGTATTCGAGGCGTTTCTGGTCATTCGGGTCACGATCAAATGCGGCTTTGGGCCGCCCACTACGCCTGTCGAATACGGACAGCCCGCATTACCTGGAAGGCGAGGAACCCAGCAGGCCCGAATAGAAAGATCAGCGGCAGACATGGCGCAACGAACCAGAACCTCACACCTTCGGCGCGTGCGGTACGGCAGACCCACGCGCCAATAAACAGATCAAAAGCAAGAAAATGAACCCAGCCCGCAAGGGCCGCCTGCTGGGAAGAGAACAGTTCCATCACATCTGCCAGTGTGCCAAAGCCGCCACCACCGACGGACGGCATAACCAGCAACGCAACATAGCCAAGCGACAGGACAATCGGCGGGATCGTCCCGGCGATCCGGTCTGACCATGTGGGAATGAGCGGTGAGGCCAGCAATAACAGCCACCCCATCATTGCAACGATCCCCGCAATTGAGAAAAAAATTTCGAAGTTCATGGTGAAGGGAACCTTTCAAGACAAAGTGTCAAGCACATATCGTGCAAACTGCTTGCAAACGCAAGCGATTCGCAATAGATACTCCGCATGACGGATCAACACACAACCAACGCGCTGCGGCTTCTTCAGGCCGCTGACGATTTTCGGGCCGGGCTCGCTGGCGAATTTGCGGCTGTCCACGGCATATCCGTGAACGAATTCATGATGATGCTGCATCTTGAGCGGTCTGCGGCGAACCGACTGTCCCGTGTCGATTTGGCCAAGCGGATGCATGTCAGCGCATCCACGATCACGCGCATGGCCGCCCCGATGGAGAAACTCGGCCTCGTTGATCGGGAAGTCGATGGGCGGGATGCGCGGCTCGTCTATGTGGTGGCCACGGATGCCGGGCGGAAAAAGCTGACCGAAACGCTTGCGACCTTCTCAAAGCGGGCAGGCTATCTGTTCAACGACCGTTGGGAAGACGAAGAGATTGTCCAGTTCGCCGCCATGTTGCGCCGCCTGATCGGCGGAACAGGGGATATATTGGCCTAATGCGATAGGACCCCGCGCCAATTGGCAGGACACCTTCGGAATTGTCAGGTTGGCCCCGCCGAACGGCCATCACCACGCGCGCGGCTCAGCCTCTGCCGTCGAAAGCCAAGAAAGGCGTGATCTGACTCAGATCACTTCTTGCCTTCCAGCGCCTCGATTCGTGCCTTCAACGCCTCGTTCTCTTCACGGGCTTTCTGGGCCATGGCGCGTACCGCGTCGAATTCCTCACGCGTGACGAAATCGCGCTCCGCCAGCCAGCGGTCCATCAGGGATGACATGGCAGTCTGCGCTTCGTCCTTGGCGCCCTGTGCCACGCCCATTGCGTTGGTCATCAACTGGCTCAGGTCATCGAAAATCTTGTTCTTGGTCTGCATCATATTCTCCAATCTGTTCCCTTCTATATGGGCCCAAGCAAAGCATCGCACAACCCGACAAGGCTGGTTGACTTCGCCGCACCTCCGGGAAACACATGGCCCATGTTGGCTGCTATCCCCTTCCCCGATATCTCACCCGAAATCTTCGCGATCGAGGTTTTCGGCTTCAACCTTGCCCTGCGCTGGTACGCGATGGCCTATATCGTGGGCATCGCCATCGGCTGGTTCATCATCCGGGCCGCGCTGCGGCGGCCGCATCTGTGGCGGAATGGGCCGCCGATGAGGGTGGAAAAACTCGAAGACCTGCTGACCTATATCGTCATCGGCGTCATCGGCGGCGGGCGGCTGGGCTATGTCTTTTTCTACAAACCGGCAGAGTTTCTGGCCAACCCCGTTGATATCATCCGCATCTGGGATGGCGGGTTGTCGTTCCACGGCGGGTTCCTCGGCGTGGTGCTTGGGGTCTACCTCTTCAGTAGGCGCCACAATGTCTCCCTGCCGGATCTGTCCGATATTATCGCCGTCTCCGCCACACCGGCCATCCTGTTGGTGCGGATCGCCAATTTCGTCAATGCAGAATTATGGGGGCGCCCAACTGATCTGCCATGGGGCGTTATCTTTCCCGGTGCCAGCGCACAGGCCTGTGCCACCGTCACAGAACCCTGCGTGCGCCACCCGTCCCAGCTTTACGAGGCCGGGCTCGAAGGGCTGCTGCTCGGCACCCTTCTCCTTTTCCTTGCCTTCCGTTTTGGCGTGCTCAGGAAACCCTGGCTGCTCACCGCGGTTTTCTTCATGGGCTACGGGCTCGCCCGGTTCATCGTGGAATTCGTCCGCCAGCCTGACGCGCAATTCGTCAGTGTCGGCAACGAACTGGGCCTGCGGCTGCATATCGACGGTTACGGGCTGACCATGGGCCAATTGCTCAGCCTGCCGATGATCATTGCCGGGATCACCGTCATCCTGATCGCCCGCCGCCGATGACCCCTTTGGGCGACCTCCTGATCGCCCGCATCTGGCGGACCGGGCCGATCACCCTGGCCGACTATATGGCCGACTGCCTGATGCATCCCGAGCATGGCTATTACGCCACCCGCGACCCACTGGGGGCCAAGGGCGATTTCATCACATCCCCGGAAATCAGCCAGATGTTCGGCGAACTGATCGGGCTGTCACTGGCACAGGCGTGGCTGGATCAGGGGGCACCCAGCCCCTTCACACTGGCCGAACTCGGCCCCGGGCGCGGCACACTGATGGCCGACGCGCTGCGGGCGACCCGCTCCATACCCGGGTTCCACGACGCCGCACAGGTACATTTCGTCGAAAGCTCGCCAGTTTTGCGCAGCGCGCAGGCCGAAGCCGTGCCAGATGCGCAATGGCACGACAGCCCTGACACGCTGCCTAATGGCCCGCTGTTCCTGATTGCCAATGAATTCTTTGACGCGCTACCAATCCGGCAATTCGTCAGGGACGGGTCCGGCTGGCGCGAACGAATGGTCGGGCTCAAAGGTGATAAACTGCATCTCGGGCTGTCAGATGCCACGCCACTGACCCTGCTGGCCCACCGGCTGGACGACACGCAGGACGGCGACGTGGTCGAGACCTGCCCCGCCCTGCCCGGTATCGTCGAGACAATCGGCAACCGGATCGACAGCCATGGCGGGGTCGCCCTGATCATCGATTATGGCGACTGGCAATCGCTGGGCGACACGCTGCAGGCCGTCACAGATCACAGCCCCTGCGACCCGCTGGACCAACCCGGCGCGGCCGACCTGACCGCCCATGTAGATTTCGCCGCCGTTGCCGCCAACGCGAATCCAGCCAAACACACCCGGCTGACGACGCAAGGCGTGTTCCTAGAACGCCTTGGGATCACAAACCGTGCTCAAGCGCTGGCCCAGAAACTGACAGGCGACACACTTCAATCCCATATCAAGGCACATCGGCGCTTGACCCACCCCGACGAAATGGGTGACCTTTTCAAAGTGATCGGCCTCTATCCCGCAACGGCGACTCCGCCACCCGGACTGGAACCATGACGCTGGAAATCATCACCGACCCTGCCCTCAAGGGCACAACCCACGGGTTTTTCACGCGGGCCGGTGGGGCGTCCTCGGGCGTGTTCAAGGGGTTGAACTGCGGCTACGGAAGCTCGGACCAGCACGATATCGTCAGCATCAACCGCGAACGTGTGGCCAAGGCGCTGAACGTTCAGCCTGACAGGTTGGTGGGGGTCCACCAAATCCATTCCGCCGATGCGATCAGCGTGACCGGCCCCCTTGGCACCACGATCAAGGCTGACGGGCTGGCCACGGCAACACCAGGGGTTGCACTGTCGGTGCTGACAGCGGACTGCCAGCCGGTCCTGTTTGCCGATCAAAAGGCGGGGGTGATCGGGGCAGCCCACGCCGGATGGAAAGGCGCGCTTGACGGCGTGCTGGAAGCCACGATCAAACAGATGGAAACGCTGGGGGCGGCGCGCGCCAACATCGCCGCTGTCATCGGGCCGTCCATCAGCCAACGCAATTATGAGGTCGGGCCGGAATTCCTCGACCAGTTCCTGCAGACCGATCCGACCTATAGCCGCTTCTTCGCCGGCGGATCAGGGGACCGGATGCATTTCGATCTGCCCGCCTTTGGGCTCTACCGATTACGGCAGATCGGGGTGCGCTCCGCCACGTGGACGCGGCACTGCACCTATGCCGACCCCGACCGGTTTTTCAGCTACCGCCGGTCGGTCCACAAGAAGGAAGCGGATTATGGGCGGCTCATCGCTGCAATCCGGCTCTAAAAGCGGCGCGAATGGGGCTTTTAGATAACGGGTTCAACTCCTGTTCATCCTGAATGACCCCAAGTCAACCTTTGATACCATATATTTCAATGACTTAGCCAAATATCCAGCTAATTCCCGCCCGTTCCATAACTTTTCATGTCTCTGCCAAACTGTTGCCCGTTTGGTTGGTCACCTTCTGGGGACAAGGGTTAGGGGATGACGACAAAAGAAGAAGGCGGATCCATGAACGATCGTTGGCAAAAATCTCTCGAGGCTGCAGTAGCCGCATATGACACCCCAATGCCCTGGGAACGTGGCACGCAGCGTCAGGCGCTGATCACACGGCGCAAGCTGCGGATCGATGAGATCCTCAGGGAGCGGGCAGAGGAACGCCGTCAGGCGTAATCCCGCATGGGCCGGATATCGGCGCGCTGTCCCGGCGCGTTGACAGTATCCTGGTCTGAACCTGCGACCGCAGAAAACGGGCCTATCATCACGATGATGATGCGAACAACAAAGCGAGATCAATTTGACGGACCATTTCCATCACGCATATCTTGCTTGTCTGGGCACTGCCCTGTGGGGCACAAACTATATTCAGGGGGCCGGTCAGCATGGACCGCGCCGCTAGCATAACCGGGCCGTCACCACGCAAGATGATGCAAGCCCGCAAATATCAGGTCACGTACCTCAACAACGCCTCCGAGATTGAGGATTTCACCCGCATCGCACCGGCAGCCCCTGCGTTCGAGGATGCGTTCGGCGCGCTCGGCCACGGGGCCATCCTGCAAACCGCCAACGGCCCGATGGCGGTCGAGGATCTGCTGCCCGGTGATCAGATCCGGCTCGCCTGCGGTGATTTCGAAAAGTTGCTCTGGCGCGGCTCCATGACCATCAAACCGGGGGATGAGGCGACCAGCCCCGATGCCTCCAGCCTGATCCGGATCACAGCCGATGCGCTGGGGCTCGACCGACCATCACCCGATCTGGTGCTGGGGCCCACCGCCCGGCTCTATCACAGGGCCAGCAATGTGCGGACCCTGACAGGCAGCCGCGCGGCCTATATTCCGGTGCGTGATTTCATCGACGGTAACGCATTCGTAGAATTGCGGCCCGCCACCCCGGTTGCGGTTTATCAGCTCGGCTTTGCCAGCCACAGACGGCTCTCGGTCAACGGGATCGAAATCGAAAGCCTGCACCCTGGAACCGCCTTTGCCCTCGGCCTGCGCGGCGACCGGCTGGCGCAGTTCCTGTCGCTCTTCCCGCATAAACACAGCCTCGAAGATTTCGGCACCCTACAATATCCGCGGCTCCGCTTGCGCGATCTGGACCTGTTCGACCTCAAATAGCCGGTGCAGTGACGGCCTTCGCTCCGATACGGACCGACCGCCCCCAGAACCGCCACATCAGCAGCAGCGCCGCTACGGCAAGGCCGATGACAAGGCCCAGCCACAGGCCCACAGGCCCATAGCCCAACGTGAACGCCAACACATAGCTGGCGGGCAGCCCGATCACCCAATAGCTGATCGTCGCCATGACCATCGGTACGGTCGTGTCCTGCACCCCCCGCAATAGCCCCAGCGCCATGACTTGCGCTGCATCCACGATCTGAAACAGGGCGGCGACGATCACCAGACTGGCGCCGATACGCAGCAGGGTCACCCGCTCCGCCTCATCAGGGTCAATAAAGAGAGACACCAGAACCTCCGGGATCATCATGAAAACAGCCGAGGTCAGGATCGCAAACAGCGCCGACATGCCAATCGCCGTCACACCGCCCCGGCGCAACAACAGCTCGTCCCGACGACCCAGCGCACGGCCCGCCCGCACGGTCGCGGCCTGACTGAAACCAATATGGACCATAAACGCCATACTCGCCAATTGAATGGCGATGCCATGGGCGGCCAGTTCGATTGCACCAATCCAGCCCATCATCACGGCAGAGGCGCTGAACAGCCCACCTTCAGCCAGTGAGGTCAGACCAATCGGCCAGCCCAGCTTGAACACACGGGCCATGATCTGTGAATCGCTGCGCCAGAAATTCTTGAACAGTTCAAACTGCGGCAGTACCCGCAAAGTATAGATCAACAGGATCAGCACGGTCACAGCCGTGACCGACAGCGATGCAATCGCCGCCCCCTGAATACCCAGTTCCGGCGCGCCCCAATTGCCGAAAATCAGGGCATAGTTGACCACCACATTCATCAGCGCCGCACCAATCGTGGCCCATAGAATAATCGCCGTATGCTCCAAAGCCGCAAGAAACGACTTCATCGTCATGACGATCAGCGCCGGGATCATCTGCCAGATGACAATCTGAAGATAGATATGCGCCAATGCCGCGACTTCGGGCTCCTGCCCGATGGCAATCAGGATCTCCTCAGCCCAGAAAAACGGGATCGTCACGGCCAGCCCGTACATGATCGACAACCACAACCCCATGCGGGTCACCCGGCGGACCTGTGTGTCATCGCGCTCTTCAGCAGCGGCGGCCACCATCGGCGTAACGGCCTGTGCAAAACCGGCGCCGACGATGAAAATGACAAAGAACATCGTACCCGCAATGGTCGACGCGGCAAGTGCTGTCACATCATACCAGCCCAGCATAATCGTATCGGTGATATGGATCGCAAACTGGGCCAGATTGCTCAGGATCAGGGGCATCCCCAGCACCCAGATCGCCTTGGAGTGGTCCTGATATGTCTGCGCAGGTTGGGTCATGCGCCCAGCCTTAGGCGCGATTTGACGCATGGTAAAGCGCTATCAAAGGCTGCGTAGCACCAGTTGCCCGGCCAGGATCGCCACAATCCCACCAGCCACCAGTTCGGCCAGCGCAAGCGTGCGCGCAACACCCGCGCCGCTGACCAGACGCAAGGCACTTTCACGAAACCCGACCGCCAGCACCGCCACGGTAATCGTGATGGATGCGGTTCCCAGACCCATCACAAACGCCCCGATAATCCCGGCCCAATCCAGATCCAGACGCCAAGTCAGGATCAACAAAAACAAAGCACCCGTGCAGGGACGGATGGCAATGGTCCCCACAACAATCGCGGCATCACGCCAGGACCGCACGCTTTCGGCCTGTTCAAGAGTTGGACCATGGGTATGACCGCAATGACCACAGACCGCGTCCTCGCCATGATGGGCGTGGTCATGCACCTGCGACGCGGCCCGCAAATGGCGGACGCCCCGCCACACCAGCCACAAGCCAACCAACCCGATCAAACCGTAACTCAGCGGGGCCATGATCCGGTCCGCCGCCCCTGTCATCTGTTCGCGGCCCCAGCCCAGCACAAACACCCCGGCATAGACCAGCAGCACAGCGGTCGCGGCCTGCGCAAGGGACGAGGCGAGCGCCAGCCCCGCCAGCCGCCCGGCCGGCACACGCGCCCCGACACCGTAACCACCAATCACCAGCTTGCCGTGGCCCGGACCAGCGGCATGCACAAAACCATAGGCAAAACAAAGACCCCACAGGGTCAAAAGGGCCGCCATGTCACCGGCGCGCAGGGCCCGCAGGGCCGCCGCCATCGCGTTCTGCACATCACGTTGCGCCGCCGCCGCCATACGGCTGATCTGATCGGCCCCACCAAAGCCCCACAACCAGACCGCAGCCGCGATCAAGGCCGCCAGCAATCCTAAAGCGGCGCTGCGCATGTCACCGTGACCGTATCGGCAAAGGCTTGTCCCACTTCGGGAAAGTCCTCATCCGGGCCGACATCAGACGCCGGACGCCCATAAAGAAGTTCCTCGACCATTGTATAGGCCGCATCCAGATTGGCGGGAATGATCGTGACCTCGCAATCATCACGACCCTCGATGCGCACAGGGCGCACCAGATCATAGGCGACATAGTAGAAGGGATCATAGGCACGCACGATCAGCGGGGCATTGCGATCAGCAAGGCTGGCCACCGGACGCAGATGCGTCTCAACAAAGATACCTTCCTCAAAGGTCATGCGGTGGTCATGCTTTTCGGCCAGTGGCAACACCGCCTCTCCCTGCATCACCTCCAGATCACCGGTATAGTCCGGCGGCCAGGCCGTGATCTGCTCGTCCAGCAGGGTCTGCTCCGCCGCCGTCAGAACCGTATCACCATCCAAACCGATGCCCAGATCCGTGCTGACCAGAAGCGAAAAGAACTCATCATAAGTCCAATCCAGCCGCACGGCGACGCCCCCATCACCATCAAAAACGATGACCATCTCGGTCTGCACAAACACATGCGGATGGGCCACCACAGGCAAAGGCAGCATCAGTCCGGCGATCAGTGAAAATGTCCGTAGCATGTCACCTAGGTAACGGTGATCAGGCGTCATCACAATGGACATCCACATCACACCCGCGCCATTCTGGCACCAATCCGCCAAGGAGAATGCAATGACCGGATACAACACCCTGATCAAGGACGCGCGCAGCTTCTACAAAGCACTCGACGCCAACAATACGCGGGATTGGTGGCAAGAGAACAAGGCGACCTATGACACCAAACTCAAAGCGCCCGCGCTGGACCTGCTGACGGCACTGACGCCGCCCCTGTCCGACATCGCCGATGCGCCAATCACATCCAAACTGTTCCGGCCCCATCGAGATGTCCGGTTTTCCAAGGACAAGACGCCCTATAACACGCATCTCCACATGATGTGGGCCATCGACGGCGACGCGCCCCAGAACCCGGTGTTTTTCTTCGGGATCGGGTTGGACTACGTGACAGCAGGTGTCGGCATGATGGGGTTCGACAAACCCGTGCTGGCCAATTGGCGCAAGATGCTCGACCTCGACACCGACCGGATCATGGGGATCGTGGCGGATGTCGAATCCGCCGGTTTCAACTTGCGTGAACCTGCGCTGAAACGGGTGCCTTCACCTTATGATCAGGACCACACGGCGGGGCGTCTGCTGCGGATGAAAGGGGCCGTGGCGGGCAAGGAACTGGGGCCCAAGGCCAAACTGCCGGACGACATCATCACCGCCTTCAAAACCGCATGGCCGTTCAACAACCTGCTGATCTCCATTGCCGAGGCCTGAGCGGGGATGGGTCAAGACCCATCTTACGCCGCGGCTCTGTCCTTCTTTCCCGACAGCGTCCCCCGGTAATGCACGATAAGCGCCCCGGTCAACGGGGCCTTCAGCGCCACATCAAAATGAAACGTTCCATCTTCGGCATGTTCATGGGCGATACTCTGGGGTAGCAGGATGCGCGGCAGCGGGACCGGGCCAACCCTGCCTGACAACACCGGAAACTGAAGCGTGCCATCCTTGACATGCAGGCCCAGCACAAAGGTGAAAGGACCAAACCGCTCGGTCATCTGGCCACCCTGCTGCCGTAGAACGGACCGAAACACCTTGTCGCCGAACTGCCGCTCCCAGACCTCGCCCGCCCCATCGGGCGTCATGGTCACCGTCACCGCAATATCATCCGTCGCCTTGGGAAACCCGAACAGCGCCCCGATCAGCCGCGACAACAGCGATGTGCCACGCGCCACTGTCGCCCGCCCGGTCAGGCGGCGCGGGCCATAGACCTGATGAGCCTGCTGCACCGGTCCCGGCAGTTGATCGAAATCGGCGCCCAGCTGGCGGACAAACAAGGGTGTCAGCCTCTCTTCCACCCGCTCCGTCTCAACCGCCAGATCTACCATCCCCGCCTCAATCGCCGCAAGGCTCACCACCGCCACCGCAGGCCGCGCGCCGGGTCCAATCGCATCAGGCTGTCGCAAAACAACGCGGGCCGCAACAGCCGGGATGAACGGCCCCTCACCCGCCCGCGCGATCAGGCGCCAGACGCGCCGCTGCCATCCTTCCGGATAGCGCGCGATCACCGCAACCGACATCCCGCCCTCATCCGTGCCAAAGGGCCATAGCAGCTTGGCCAGGAACAGCATTAGGCGGACAAACCAGTCGGGTATCCCAAAGCCCAGCTTGCCCCGCAACCACGAAAACGCCGCCAATCCGTAATTCATGATGGACAGTTCCAGCCCCGCCCGAAACAGCACCGTCCGCGCACCAAAGACCGAAACAAACAACCGATGATCCGGCACCTCGATCATCCAGCCTTTGCGGATCATCCCCTGCCCCAGATCAAACCGGTCTGGCTGCGACCAACTGCGCACAGGCACCTTCGCCCCATCAATCGTTACATCAACAGGGCACCCGCATTGATGCAGGATGCTTTCCACCACCGCCTTCCCACGCGGAGCACGGTTTCCGGGCAAAATGGCACTACTGATCGTGTCGACCTCAAGCGCACCCTCCGCCAGCGCCGCCACAGCGGCTGAGGATATCGCTGGCACGCTGGACACTCCCGATAACACAAAAACACCCGCCGCATTCGCGGCGTCATCCAGCACACCAATGCCCGCACAAAAGACAGGATCATCCGCCAGATCGAGGTAATGCACACCCTGCGCCACGCAGGCGCGGGCAAAGGCATAAGGATCATCGCCATAGGCATGAAACGGCCCGGCAGCATCGACCACAGCATCTGGGCCAAGCGCCCAAAGCCCTGCCAGATCGCCCTGCCGATCGACAATCAGCGGCTGCGCGCCCAGCTCCGCCGCCAGCTTCGCGGCCTTGTCCCCTGACCGGCCCGCGACGACCACATCATGCCCATCACGGACCAATAACCGGACCAGCCGGGCGCCAAACACGCCATATCCACCCAGCACAACAACCTTCATGGCAAAAGCCGCGCACGAAACGCCGGATCAGGCAACGCGCACAAATCGCCCCGGCCAAACATGGCATAGCGGTTCCGGGCCACACGGGCATAAAGCCAGTCGCGTAAACGCTTGGGAATAATGCGCAAAATCGAACAGAGCCTGCCCCAGCCACCGGACCGTTCGCCCACCCGGATCACCGCGTCAAAATCGCGCCAGACGGTATCACCTTCGATAAACAGCCAACTGTCGGGGTCCAGCGCATCCAGCCCATGTGCGCGCATCAGTTGCGCACCGGTCTCACCCTGGATCGTGGCGATGCGGATCTCACCAGACCCGTCCAACCGGTGGAGCATACGCGCACCCCACGAACACAAGGCACAGGTCCCGTCCATCACGGCAATCGGCTGGGCATCAGTCATGGCAAGCGCCCTAACCCCAATCCGCGCAACATACAATTCAAACGCCGGTCGCCTGGAATTTCTGCATCAGATAGGGGCCGGAGCGCACCGGCGGATAGGCATCCGACCCGTCAAGCGGCACGATCTCGGCATCCCAGTCCGGCTGATGGAAAAACGCCAGCGACTGGCGTGCTGGCTGGCCCGGTACGGCCACGACACGATGCAATGTGCTGACCCAACGGTCCGCCGTCCACCGCGCCATCAGATCCCCGATGTTGATCACAAACGCCCCCTCTGGCGCAGGCACATCCACCCATGTGTCACCTTGCTTGACCTGCAGGCCCTGACGGCCCGGCTGCGGCAAAAGGATGGTCAGCGATCCATAATCCGTATGCGCCCCGGCGCGTTGTTGTCTATCCAATGGCGCATCCACCGTGGCCGGATAATGCAGCGCCCGCAGTGCCGAAATCGGGTCGCCGATGAAGCGGTCAAAATGATCCTCCGGCAGTTTCAACGCCACCGCAAAGGCACGCATGATCCGCGCGGCCAGCGCCTCCATCGCCGCATAATAGGCTTCCCAAGCGGCACGGAATCCCGGCAGATGCGGCCATAATGTGGGCTGATAGCAGAACGCCATCGCCTCATCCGACGCATCAACAGGCACCCGTAAAGGCCCGCCGTTAAAGCTTTCTTTCAGATCAGGCGGTGTGTCCTCTCCCTTCGATCGAGCCAGCGCCTCGGCATCCGGGCCCAGATACCCATAAGGGTAACCCTGATAGGGCGGCGCGACCGCCTGCTTCGCCGCAGCGTCTTGCGCAAAGAAACTCCTGGCTGCGATCCAAACCGCGTCAATCACCGACGGATCAACACCATGCCCCTGCAACACCAGAAACCCGGTGTCCCGGCAGATCCGATCCAGATCAGAGGCCATGTCGTGGCGTGCGTCTTGACGCGCGGCCTCAAACGCCGCCAGATCGAAAACCGGAAAACTCACCCCAACACATCCCGCCACGAATGCTTCGGCGCAAACCCCACCATGCGCTTGGCCTTGTCATTGGCATACATTGTATCATCCGGGCGCATCTCGCGGCGCAGCTCCACCCCCTGATAAAACCGGTCAATCACCTCGGCGCTGGTAATCCCCACCGACAGATCGTCATTCGAGACGTTGAACACCTCATACCCCAGCCCATCGGTCTTCAGGCAGCAATCCACCATATGACCCAGATCGCGGGCGTCGATATAGGCAAAGATATTGCGGCGGCGGGTTGCGGGATCCGCCATAAAGGTGGGAAAATTCTCAGCATATTCATGCGGTTCTATCACGTTATTGATGCGCAACCCATAGATATCCGCGCCACTGCGCGCCTGAAACGACCGCCCCGTAGCCTCATTACAAACCTTGGACATCGCATAGCTATCATGGGGCACGGTCGGATGCTCCTCATCCACCGGGACATAATCCGGCTTCACCTCACCATCGGCAAAACACACACCATAGGTGGTCTCGGAACTGGCAAAGATCACCTTGGGGATACCCAGCTTCACTGCCGCCTCAATGACGTTATATGTGCTCAACGTATTCTGGCGAAAACACTCCCCATCGGTGCCGATCATGACGCGCGGCACGGCGGCAAAATGCACCACGGCATCATAGCGAGGCACCCCCGTCCCTTCATCCAATTCATGAAAATCGGTGAACTGCGACATCGCGCCAATCACCTGCCCCGCATCGCACAGATCAATCAGCAATTCCGAACAGTCGAGACCCGATGGCACCCGGTCCACATTCAAGACCCGATGCCCCTGTTCCAGCAGATACCGGATCGCCCATTTGCCCGCCTTGCCGCTGCCGCCTGTAAAGAATACGCGCATATTCCGCCTCCCGCTCACACGCCAGCCTAGACCGCCCATCGCCAAATTCAACGGTATTCATCCCGGAACCCGGCGGCTAGGTTAACCACGACTCAAACACGCAGGAGACACCGATGCGCACCATGACCGCCGCTCTTGGCATTATCGCCGCCACCGCCGCCCATGCCGAAAACCGCATCGACATCGTGCGGCCTGACGCGCCGGAACTGGCAGCCTATGGCGATCACAAGATCGGGGTTACCACAATGACCTTCACCAATCCCGACCAGATCGATGTGGTCAATACCGGGTCCAACGGTGATATCGCCCGCTATGACCGCAGCCTGACCGTCGAAATCTGGTATCCCGCAACCGATGACACCATCCCCGGCGGCACGCTGACCGCATTGGTGCGCGACGGCATGACCGAGGCAACGCTGACAGGTCAGGCCGCCCGTGACGCCGTCCCCGACACCAGCCAGACCTTCCCGCTCGTCATCATCTCGCACGGCTATCCGGGCAACCGGTTCCTGATGTCGCCTCTGGGTGAAAACCTCGCTTCCAAAGGCTACGTGGTCGCCTCCATCGACCACCGCGACAGCACCTATGACGATCAGACCGCCTTTGGGTCCACCCTCGTCAACCGGCCCTGGGACCAGCGTTTCGTGATTGACAGCATCACCGGGCTGGGCGGTGATCTCGGCCAGATCGTACAGGACGATAACGTGGCCATCATCGGCTATTCCATGGGCGGCTACGGGGCGCTGATCTATGCAGGCGCCGGGGTCACCAACGCCTCCACCGAATACACATGGGGCGCACCGCAGGGACTGCTCGAACGCAACATGATGGGCACCGAAAACCATGCCGGGCTGGAAGACCCCCGCGTAAAAGCCTTCGTCGCCTTCGGCCCTTGGGGCAACAACACAGGCTTCTGGGACGCGGATGGCTGGGCAGGCATCGACAAGCCCCTGATGCTGATCGCAGGCAGCGTGGATGACGTCTCGATTTACGATGATATCCGGGGCATCTTTGACGACACAGTCAACACCACCCGGCATCTGCTGACATTCGAAAACGCCAACCACAATGCAGGCGCCCCCATGCCCGCACCGGTGGAAACCTATGATCTACCCGCCAATGACGACGGCTGGTTCCCCTTCGGCCATTATTCCGATGCGGTCTGGGACACCACAAAAATGAACAATGTCAGCCAGCACTTCATCACGGGCTATCTGGACCTGCACCTGAAAGGGGATGACAGCAAGGCCGATTATTTCGACCTTGTCCCATCCGGGACCGATGCCGTCTGGTCCGTTGATGACAACGGCGATCTTCAGGATGACCACACCTATTGGAAAGGCTTCCGCCCGCGCAGCGCCTTCGGGCTGATGTTCGAAACAAAACAGGCGGAGGAATAACCCGCTCGGCGCGCCACACCAAATCCTGGCACAGGATTTGGCACCAGACTTTCTGCGAAAGTCTGCCTGTCCCGGCACCGGACACGGCATGGCCTTGCGCGCGCAACCTGCCACGCCCAAGCTGACACCATTCAATTTGGGCATTCGGGGGCTGGGGCCAATGGTTTTCAGAAACGTGGCACTGTTGCTCATTCTGCTAGGCACACCGCTTCAGGCCGAGGAACGCCAGTTCGCCGACATTATCTACACACCACTCAGCGGGTGGGACGGCGGCAGGGAAAGGGATGGCACCAAGGTCTTCCTCTCTGACCTCCCCGATGATCGCTGCGACATCTGCCGGTTCTACCTCGGCGGCTCTCAATCCCATCAGGGCAGTCTGGCCAGCTTTCTCGACGCCAATCTGACCCGGTTCGAAGACCCGGGCGACCGCGACCGGTTCACCGCGATGGGCCCGCATTCAGACATCAGCATCGCCGGACATCCTGCCCGGATGCAAGGCTACCGGTTCGGGCGACGCGCGCTTTACATCCTGATTGCTGTCGACCTCGGCGACCGAAAATCGCTGCTCGGCTTTCGGGGGAATTTCTACGATGATGACGACCTGCGCGAGGTAGGCGATGTCTTCGCCAGCCAGATCGCCCCATTCTTCAACACGCTGGAATTTGTCACAAACCCTGACGATCTGCTCCTGCCTGCGGCGACCCCCGGCAACATGTCCGGCGTCTGGTGGGGGTGGCGGCAGCGGATGATGCCCGCCATTGACGGCACACTCAACCTCAGCATCGACCACCAGGTCCTCACCTTCTATGCCGATGGCCACGTCTATCGCGGGACACCCCCAACCGGGGTCGTCACGATGGATCGGGACACGGTCGCAGCCACATTCGACAAGAACCTCGGCGTCTACACCCATCTGGGGGCGCGGCAAATCAACATCACCTATCTGGACGGGCGGCGCGAAACGCTGGATTGGGACAGATCTGAACGCAAATGGACTGATGGTGATATCCTTTATGAAGAAGTCACACCGCTCTCTGACGGATCGCCGCTTGACGGCGGCGTGTCCGATTTCAGCTATACCGGCTTCACCCCCGGCAGCGGGATCAAGGGCGGGGCGGCCAGCGCCTCCAGCACCACCTTCTTTCCCGACGGGACCTTCACTGGCGAAAGCTTCGGCTCAGTCTCTGCCGCCTTCTCCGGCGGCGGGTTGACCAGCAGCAATACAAGCAACCAGCGCGGCCGCTACGAGGTGAAAGACGGGCTTCTGATAATGACCGACCAGACCGGCAGCACAACAGCAGAAATCATCTTTGAAACCGGCGACGGCATCCTGATCGGCGATCAGTTTCTGGAACAGGAATGATCCGGGCCGCCCTCCTGACATTGCTGCTAATGGCCCCCACAGCAGCGCCTGCCCAATCCGGACCCGACGGGCTGTGCCGGGCCAGCCAGACCCAGGGCTGCCCCGCCATCCGCGCCCGCGAGATCGTTGATGTCACCCAGGCCCCGTGGCGCGGCATTGGTCGGGTCAATTTCGCCAGCATCCAGATCAGATCGCATTGCACCGGCACGCTTGTCGGCGACAACATCGTGTTGACCGCTGCCCATTGCCTCTACAACAGCGCGCGCAAATCCTGGATCCCGGCGCAAAGCATCACCTTCGTTGCAGGCTATCAGCGCGGCGAGCATATCGCGGCCTCACCCGTGGCCCGCTACATCCTTGACGACAACCAAGACCCGACCAGCAACAGCTTCCGCCGCAATCCATCCAGCGACTGGGCGCTACTGGTGCTCGAAACCTCCATCGGGGCGCAAGTGGGGGCGCTGGCGACCGGTCACCCGAACATGGATGAAACACCCGTACTCATCGGTTATCCGGCCATCCGCCCCCATGTCGCCTCCATCGCCCGCGACTGCGGCCCGATCCGGCAGGACGCCAGCGCGACGCTCCTGCGCAACGCCTGTGCCGCCATGAACGGTGATTCCGGCGCGCCGCTTCTTTCCATGGCCGCAGGCACACCCCGGATTATCGGGATCCTATCCGCCGTCACCGCCGGCAGCAACGGCCTGCAAACCATCAGCGTTGCAGCCAGGCAATGGGAAGCAACCCTGCACGCGCTGCAAAACAACGCGTCTCAGCCCTGACAACGCCCAATTCCCCAATTGCCCCGGCCCCGCCCGCCTGCCATTATGGGCGCAATCAAAAGAAATGAGCAGCACACAATGGCCGACGATCTCCTCTCCGGGGGCACACCCGACGACTACAACGCATCCTCGATCGAAGTGCTTGAGGATATGGAGCACGTGCGCCTGCGCCCCGGCATGTACATCGGCGGTAAGGACGAACGCGCACTGCACCACATGGTCGCGGAAATCATCGACAACTCTATGGACGAAGCCGTGGCAGGCCATGCCACATGGATCGAGGTTGAACTGCACGATACCGGAAAAGTCACCATCCGCGATAACGGGCGCGGCATCCCCACAGACGAACACCCCAAACACCCTGGAAAATCCGCGCTTGAGATTATCTTTTGCACGCTCAATGCAGGCGGCAAATTCTCAGGCGAAAACTACGAAACCTCCGGTGGTCTGAACGGGGTCGGCTCATCGGTCGTCAATGCGCTGTCAGACTATCTGCACGTCGAAGTGGCGCGGAACAAGCAACTGGTCGGCATGACCTTCGCGCGGGGTGTCCCGCAAACGAAACTGGAATCGCTTGGTGCGGCCCCTAACCGGCGGGGCACGGCGGTCACCTTTCACCCCGATCCGGAAATCTTTGGCGCGCTCACCCTCAAACCGCGCACATTGTTCCGCATGGCGCGGTCCAAGGCCTATCTGTTTTCGGGCGTCGAGATTCGCTGGAAATCCGGCAAAGACGACGGCGAAACGCCCACCGAAGCGACCTTCAAATTCCCCGGCGGCCTGTCGGATTATCTGCACGAAAGGCTCGAAGGGGCGACCACATACGCCGACAAACCTTTCGCAGGCAGCGTCGCCTTCAGCGAAAAATTCGGCGAGGCAGGCAAGGTCGATTGGGCCATCAACTGGACACCAGCACGCGACGGCTTCATCCAATCCTACTGCAACACCGTGCCCACACCCGAAGGCGGCACCCACGAATCCGGCTTCTGGTCGGCTGTCCTCAAAGGCATCCGCGATTATGGCGAACGGGTCGCCAACAAAAAGGCCAAACAGATCACCCGCGACGATCTGATGACCGGCGGCTCGGCACTTGTGTCGATCTTCATCCGCGATCCGCAATATGTCGGCCAGACCAAAGACCGGCTGTCCAACGAAAGTGCGCAAAAAATGGTCGAAGGCGCCGTGCGCGACCATTTCGACAACTGGCTGGCGGCTGACACGAAATCCGCAGGAGCGATCCTCGATTTCCTTGTGTTACGGGCCGAAGAACGCTTGCGCCGCAAACAGGAAAAGGAAACCGCCCGCAAATCCGCCACCAAGAAACTGCGCCTGCCCGGCAAGCTAACCGATTGCACCTCAAAGGACCGGGCGGGAACCGAGCTGTTCATCGTCGAGGGTGATTCAGCGGGCGGCTCCGGCAAAGGCGCGCGCAACCGCGAAAATCAGGCGCTCCTGCCGCTCAAGGGCAAGATCCTGAACGTCCTCGGGGCGGCCTCGAACAAGCTGACCACCAACGCCGAAATCAACGACCTCTGCGAGGCGCTCGGCGTCGGCATGGGCACGCGGTTCAACGTCGATGACCTGCGCTATGACAAGATCATCATCATGACCGACGCGGATGTGGACGGCGCCCATATCGCCTCGCTCCTGATGACCTTCTTCTTCACGCAAATGCGGCCCCTGATCGACCACGGCCATCTGTATTTGGCCTGCCCGCCGCTCTACCGGCTGACGCAAGGGGCCAAACGGGTCTATGTGGCGGATGATGCGGAAAAAGAGGCCGTCCTGGCCAAAGGCCTCGGCGGCAAAGGCAAAATCGACGTGCAACGGTTCAAGGGCCTTGGCGAAATGGACGCCAAGGACCTCAAAGAGACCACAATGGACCCCAAAACCCGCAAACTGATCCGCGTGACGGTGCATGATGAGGAGCCGGGCGACACCGCCGATCTGGTCGAGCGCCTGATGGGCAAAAAGCCGGAATTGCGGTTCCAGTATATTCAAGAGAATGCGCGGTTTGTGGAGGAGTTGGATGTTTGAGGGAACAATATTAGGAAATTGCCGAACATGGATATTGCGTTAGCACAGTTGGCATTGGTTTTTCTTCCTGGGATTTTGTGGGCGAGGCTTGATGCCACATACGGCACGGGCCCAAGAGTCGACAACACGACCCTCGCGCTGAATTCATTCTTATTTGGCGTTACAACATACGCCGCTGTTTACGTATTGTATCGGTGGTTTGAAGCAGACTTTTCTTTGAGTGAAGTCTCAAACTCAGATGAATATCTGCTTGGCAAAATTGCGGACGAAATACTGATTTCTATCCCAACAGGACTGCTGCTAGCAGTTATATGGCTCTATGCGATCCGTTTTCGTGTGGTGATGAAGTTCTTGAATTTTATCGGCGCTACAAGGCGTTTTGGTTCAGAAGATGTGTGGAGCTTCACATTTAATAGCAGCCAAAAGCACGTCGAATATGTCGATGTCAGGGATACTGATCGCGATGTAATTTATAGTGGGTATGTCAACGCTTACTCTGAAACCGAAAATTTCCGTGAACTCCTTCTAGTAAACGCGATAGTTTATAGCTCGGAAGGCGAGATCATCACGGAGGCCCCCCATTTGTACATTTCGATGCCTCGAGATAAGTTATGGGTCGAATTTCCTTGGAAGGAGCCAGAAGATGTCTAGGAAAGATACAAAAAGAATCCAACCAGGTAAGGTAGTGAAGGGTGGACAAAATCCTCCTCCAAACAAACTCGAAACCAGACCACAACCGCCAAAACCCACGACACCAAAGAAATAGCAAGCCGTAGGGTGCGCGTTTATGCGCACCACCCCACCAACAACCTTACGCAACGGTGCGCAAAAACGCGTACCCTACATCAAAACCAACGCCCACCCCAAGGGCAGCGCCCGGACCTCGGGGTGGGCGCACCGACGGGGCTGCTTTGCGGAACATAGCCACCAAAACTGACGCCACCATAATCTGAAACGCCGCAAAAGCGCCCTCCCCGTGGGGGAGGTCCGGGCGCTGCCCGGCAAGCCGGGCGGGAGGGTTGAGAGGCGGCACACAGCCCCGGACCGAGCGCTGCCCAGCAAGCCGGGCGGGAGGGTTGTGAGGCCATGCACCGCCCGCCACACTCCGTAGGATGAGTGCTTGCACCCATCTTGCCCTACACGACAGACCGACCCGCCCCGGACTTGATCCGGGGCCTCGCCCTCACCATGAGGTCCCGGGTCAAGCCCGGGACGGGTATCATCTCAAACCTTAACGCAGCCTTCATACTCCCACCGCACGCCCCCTTAATCCCGGCATTTTCCCGACAGGGGTCCGACGCTTTGCCGACGCATCGCCGACGCGATGCCGACACGCCAAAACGCCACAAAAACACGCATTAACGCATGATTCGGCCCATTCGGGCGCAACCCACCGTACGCACCCCCACCGAACGTTGCTTCACCCCCCCGATGCGCTACCATCCAGACATGCGCCATTTCATCCTCGCCCTCCTCCTCGCCGCGCCTGTCTCCGCCCAGGAGATCGAAACCGACCTCGAACTTGTCCTGCTCGCCGATGCCTCCGGCTCCATCGACGCCGACGAGTTGCTGTTCCAGCGCCAATCCTACGCCACCGCCATCACCGACCCGGCGGTCGTTTCGGCCATAGAAAACACGCTCTACGGCTCCATCGCCGTCACTTACGTCGAATGGGCCGCCACGCAGGCAACCGTCGTCGACTGGACCCTCATTGCCGACATGGAAAGCGCCACCACCTTTGCCGAAGCCCTCATCGGCCCGCCGCGTCAGGCCAGCGGACGCAACGCCATCGGCGCCGCCCTGCTTTACGGCAAGGACCAGATCGAAGCCAATGATATCAATGGTTTCCGCCGCGTGATCGACTTTTCCGGCGACACGATGGCCAATTCATTCGGCCCGCCAATCACCGTCGCGCGGGATCAGGTCGTGGCCGCAGGCATCACGATCAACGCGCTCCCCATCCTGCGGAATACACAATGGCAAACCGACGATCTGCCCGCCGCGTATGAGGCAAATATCATCGGCGGGCCCAACGCCTTTGTCATGCCTGCCCGCTCCGGGCCGGAGTTTACCGACGCGGTGCGGCGCAAGCTGATCCTCGAAATCGCAGGCACGACGCCCCAGACAGAATTCGCCAGCCTATTGCTGCAAGGTCTGCAGATAAGCCAATAAATCCACAATCGGCTGCGACGTCATGATGGGCTGCCCAGTCTCGGCCTTGGTGGCGACATCATTGCCTTCAAAAAAGTCACCATAAACCGGCATCGCACTGCCATGGCTGACCAACGGATCACGCCCATCAATCCGCATGACGACCCGGATCACCGGAAAAACGCCATCATTTCTTGTACTTAGTGTCGTCAAATCCGCGGGACGCACTACCAGCGAAGGCGACATCGGGCCATTTCCAACAGCAGCCGTGCCGTGACATGTGGCGCAATAAAACTGATAAAGCGCCTCACCTTCCTGCGCATCCTGTGCCACGGCAGGGACGGCAAACGTCATCATTAGGGTCAGTGAAAGCCAGCGCATCGGATCCTCCGTCATTACGATCAAGAGAAGCCTAGCGGGCCATCAACCGGCCCGCGTTGATGCAGGTCAATACGCCTAGCGCAGTGTCAGATTGCCAATCGCCGCCCGGATCATGCTGTCAGTATCATCGCTGTCGCCAGACACCGCCAGCCCCACCAGCGCACCGGGTTCACTACCGAACGCACGCGCATAATCCGCAGCAAGATCAACACTTTCGCTATGCGATCCCGTTCCCGCCTGACGCAGCGCAATCGTCACACCCTGCCCCGGCGGGCCATAGGGCGACCGGATCACCTGCCCCCGGCTATGGTTTCCGCCCCAAGCATATTGCATGATCCGCACGTCTTCATTGCCCAGAAGGCTGCGGATATTGGCCCCTTGCAGGCTCGGCGCCACGCTTTCGGGCACAAACACGAAATAAAGCGACACGTTCCGATCATCGCCGCCTTTCTGGGCCAGATTGGTGGGTGGGACCGATTGTTCTACCGTCCAGGACCAAGATGCGCCACGGCTCCCCCAATCGGCGGGGCTGACCCGTGTCCAGGCGATGGACACTGACCCGTTCGACACCATGCTCAGGCTCTGGCCAAAGGAATAGTCATTCGAACTAAAGAGCGACAGGCGCTGCTCCTGCCAGCCAGTGGCAAAGCTGATCGGACCGGCATTGACCGTCAGGGTCGTGGTCAAAACAAGTGCGGCGGAAAGAGCAAGGCGCATCAGACATTCCTTTTCGTGGACCTGACAAATCAGCTAGCCCACCAAAGGTCATCGGACACCAATATATTCCAATTCTCACATGATTGTCAGCAATGCGTCATTCCTGGATGCTTTCCAGATACTCGGCCAGAACCAGCAGCCGCATCGGCACCGGCGTACCCAGACCGTCCTCTTCGACAATCACCACATCCCCCATATCGCCCGCGCCAAACTCCGGCATGGCGGTGCTGAAATGCGCGCCGCGATCAAGGCCGTCAATCGTGCTCATCACCTGATTTCTAGGGAAAACACCGCCATTCCGGGCGGCAATCTGCGTCAGATCCGGCGGGGCCACAGCCAGCGCGCGCGCCGCCGGGCCACCGCCCTTGCCATTAGCACCATGGCAACTGACGCAATCAGCCATGAAGGCCGTGCGCCCGTCCACAGGCTCCTCGACGCAGGCCGCCAGACCCAGCACCGCCAGAATGATGAAATACCGCATGTTCTGCCTCCTGTTTTGATCAGACTGTAACAAATCGAGGCCGCCCGCCACTATGATCTGGATCATCCGGCCCCTAAGCTGCACGAAATCTCAGCAAAGGACCGCCCATGCCCCACCACATTCTGATCATGCTGGCCGCCGGAATAGGTATCCCGGTTCTGGCCGCCCTGAACGCCGCATTGGGCCGCCATATCGGGTCACCTGCAGTGGCGGCGACGGTGCTGTTTGTCGTGGCCTTCAGCGTGGCCGCTGTCACCGCGCTTCTCACCAACCCGGCAGCGGTCAGCAAACTGCCCGCCGCGCCAAAGCACCTTTTCTTGGGCGGCACATTGGTTGCGTTCTATGTGCTGTCGATCACGTGGATTGCACCCACGATGGGTGTCGGCAACGCGGTGTTTTTCGTCCTGCTGGGGCAACTCATTTCAGCGGCGGCCATCGACCATTTCGGGCTGTTCAGCGCGCAAACCTCCCCGCTGACCTTGACCCGTACCGCCGGGATCGCCCTGATGGCGGCAGGCGTTTTCGTCACGCAGAAAGTCTGATCACCTGTTCCCACAGCGCGTCTGGAACATCGACATCCTGCATCACATGACGGTTGGCACCGGGAATGCGTGTGCCCTCCTGCGCAGCCACAGCCTCAGCCACACACGCAAAACGATCGGCAAAATCAGAATGATAAGTGCCCGGATCCAGCAAAATATAGAACTGCCCCAACCCATGCGGCGGCCCGTCGGACAGCTTCAGCCCGCCAACATCCAGCGAATTGACCGATCCGGTCATGCCAGCGGCCAGCAGTTCCGCCATCAGCCCGAACCCCCAGCCTTTGTAGCCACCCGCACTGACCAGCGCGCCTTTCAGCGCAGCCTCTGGGTCGGTCGTCGGCTGGCCCTCGGCATCAACCGCCCAGCCCAGCGGAATGCTCTCTCCGGCAGCCTTGGCCATGGTGATCTTGCCCAGCGCCACAGCAGAGGTCGAGAAATCGAAATGCATCGCCAGTGCGCCATCGCCCGGCACGCTCATCGCAATCGGGTTGGTGCCGATCACCGCCTTGTTGCCACTGGGTGGAGCGACGACGGGCGAGGCATTGGTAAACCCGATCCCGATCAACCCTTCGCCTGCAATCTGTTCGCTGAAATACCCCAGCGACGTGCAGGTATGCGCATGGGCCACAGCGAGCGTCGCCACACCGTTTTCGCGGGCGGCCTTTACGGCACTCGTCAACGCCACCTCGAACGCATATTGGGCAAAGCCAAAGCGGGCATCGGACAGAACCGCGCCGGGGCGCGGGCGGCTGACCACAGGATCAACCGTGCCCTTCACCCGACCAGATTTCAGCTGCACACAATAGCTTTCCAGATAGTAAAGCCCGCAGATCACATTGCCCAGCGCCTCTGCCCGGGCCACGGCCTTGGCGACTGACCGGGCCTGCCGCTTGCCTGCACCATGGCCTGTCAGTGCGGCAAAACTGCGCTCTTCAATCTCGGTAACATCAACTCTCATAACGCCTCCAATACACCGCCTGTCATCCGCACCTGCCGGTCCATCCGGGCCGCCAGTTCCAGATTATGGGTCGCTATGACGGCGGCAAGCCCGGTATCACGCACCAATGTCATCAAGGCATCAAACACCCTGTCGGACGTGTCGGGGTCAAGATTGCCCGTCGGTTCATCCGCCAGCAACAGGGCCGGTTCATTGGCCAGCGCCCGGCAGAACGCAACCCGCTGCTGTTCGCCCCCCGACAGGGCAGCAGGGCGGTGCGACGCGCGTTCCGCAATCCCGACCCGGTCCAGCAACGACATCGCACGATCATGGGCCGCCTTGTCGGCCACCCCATTGGCAAGCTGCGGCAGGATGATATTTTCCAGCGCCGTGAACTCTGGCAGCAGATGGTGAAACTGATAGATGAACCCGACCGTCGACCGGCGCACCGCTGTGCGCCTGCGATCCGACAGGCGGGTCATATCCTCGCCCTCAATCGCGACGGTCCCTGCATCCGGCGTATCGAGCAGCCCCGCGATATGCAGAAGGGTCGATTTGCCAGCACCCGACGGGGCGACAAGGGCCACAACCTCGCCCGGCTCCACGGTCAGCGTGGCGCCTTGCAGCACCTTCACCTCGTTCGGTTTGCCGTGGTTGTAGCCTTTGACCAAATCGGCCACCTGCAATGTCGGATCACTCATAGCGCAGCGCCTCAACCGGGTTCATCCGGGCGGCACGGCGCGCGGGAAAGATCGTGATGATCCATGACAGGCTCAACGACAGCGACATCGCCTTGATCACATCCGACAGGTGCAACTGGGCCGGCACATTGTAGATGCCCCTGATCGACGGGTCCCAGACCCCGCCCCCGGCCACGTAATTCACCAGACTGAAGATCTGGTCGATATAGATCGCAAACAGACACCCCAGCACGACGCCAAAGAACGTCCCAATCGTTCCGATCCCGGCGCCACAGATAAAGAACACCCGCAGGATCGACCCTTCGGTCAGGCCCATCGTGCGCAAAATCCCCACATCGCGGCCCTTGTTTTTGACCAGCATGATCAAGCCGCTGATGATGTTCATGGATGCCACCAGCACAAGGATCGACAGGATGATGAACATCACATTATCCTCGATCGTCAGCGCCCGCAGAAACCGACCCACCCGGTCCTGCCAGCTATAGGCCCACATGCCCGGCCCGGCCGCATTGGCCACGATCTGTTTCAACTCTTCCGACCGGTTGATATCGTCCAGTCGCACCTCCAGCTCGTCCGCCACACCATCGCGGTTAAACACCAGCTGGGCCACGTCAAAGGGCAGATAGGCGCGCACCTGATCAATCTGATAACGCCCGGTGGAAAAGATATACACGACCTCATAAGCGTTGCGCCGGGTCGATTGGCCCATCGGCGTGGCCGCCCCGCCGCGCGTCGTGACGACAACCCGGTCGCCTAATGTCAGGCCCAGCGTTTCGGCGAGGGCAGAGCCCAGCGCGATCCCATTCGGCAGATCATCGATATTGCCGATGGTGCGTTCACTTTGTACGATGGCATCGGATTGTTTGAGGTCCTCCAGCCCGATGCCATAGATGTCGGCCAGCGCGATCCGCCCGGTCACCCCTTCGGCCATGGATTGGCCACGCACCAACGGGGCCACACTTTCCACGCCCTCCACGGTCATGATCCGCTCGGCCATGTCTTCGAATTCCGTGATGACCTCGCCCGGCTGCACGACCGAGATATGGGCATTTGCCCCTACAATCGTGTCAATGAACTCCGCCCGAAAGCCGGATCGGACAGCCAAGACCGCAATCAGGGCAAAAACCGCCAAGGTCACACCGATCAGGCTGATCCAGGTCATCACACTGACCCCGCCCTCGGCGCGCTTGGCGCGGATATAGCGCCAGGCGATCATCCACTCGAATTTGGCAAAGGGACGGGTGTGTTTCACCGTGGCCATGACTGCTCCTGCCTGCGTTTCGGCGCAACGTGGTGCGTTCACCGCCCACGGTCAAGCGTCTTTCCGCCAGATCAGGTGGCTGAGCGGATCAAAGTCCGGCACCGCACCTGCCCCGCTATAAAGCCTACCAATGATTGCCTGGCGTCATCATCGGCGTCAGGTCCCGACCCGTGGCCGCAGCCTTGCCCGCCGCCGCCCAAAGCAACCCGCGCCGCAGCATTTCCCGCGCGGACCCCTCAGCAATCACATCAGGCTGATGGCCCAGCGCGTTGTAATAGACGCGGCCCAATCCCCAGTCCCTCGTCCAGGCGAGCGGCATATCCACAGGACCATTCGGGCTGTGATACCACGTCACCACATCCGTGCGCGTCGTGGCCAGAACCCGATTGGCCGGATCGACATGCAGATAATATTGCTCTGACACCACATCGAAATCGGGAATGCCCGCCACCAGCGGATCATCAGAGGTGATCCTGACGCGATAGGTCACACCATCACCCCCCGGATGGGCCACCCAATTGGCCCCGGTCATGAACTGCCACAGGGGACTGCTGCGAAACGCATCGCACATGCCGCCGTGGCAACCAGCAAGGCCGGTGCCCCGCGCCACGGCCTCTGACACATTGGTGGCGGCCTCACGGCTCAGCACGCCATCGGTCCAGACCGGCACGATCAGGTCATAACGCTGCAAACCCTCAGCATCGTCAAACGGGTCAAGAGTATCGGCCAGCGTGACATGACCGCCCGCCGCCTCAAGCATGTCCCGAAAGAGGCCTGCGACCTTCTCAGGCCCATGCCCGTCCCAGCCGCCCCAGACAATCAGGGCATGCATCAGCGCTGCACACCCGTCAGACGCGGCCTGCTGTGGGGCGTCTGTGCCACCAGCGTCGGGCGGGCCAGCGGCGGATCGGGACGCACCCCCGGCTCATGCCGCTTGGGTGCGGCCTTGGCCACGGTCTTGCGCCTGCGAAACGGCATCGCCAATGCGCCCAACAGGGCGGCCAAGACGGCCCAGCCGCCGACAAACCCTGCGCCGGCAGCGGCAGCCCCGGCCGTACTGACCGGCACGGCGGGTGTGAAATCCGACCAGACCTCCTGCACGGTGGGGCCATCGGCCATGCGGTGTGGCAAGATCAGACGCTGCAAAGGCGACGCAGCCTGCAACACCGTCAGATTGTCAGCCAGACGGGCATGGCGGGCAAAAAGGGCGCGCATATCCGCCTGATGGCGCAGCTGGAAATCCGAACCGGACAGATCCTGCAACGCCTCTTCACGGCCCATGCCTTCGGCCAGGGCCGAGGCATCGAATTCCTTGACCACGACCGTCAGAGCATCCACCTGCCCTGCAAGGCGCTGGATATACTGCTGCGAAAACTCGGGAAATTGCGACAGACCCGCCGCCCCGGCCAGCCCACCGACCAAACACAGCGCGCGGATCATGCCCGGACCCTCTGACGAACCAAATTCTTCATCTGCGACCTCAATGCATCTTGTTTTTTTGTCGTTATAGCAGAGAAATCAAACGGAGCGAATGCAACTGCGCTGTGGCAGCATTCTCTTGCCTGCGAGTGCAACCGTTTCAACACATCTGCGGCCCGATACCGCAATAAACGCGCGACGCGTCGTCAGAGGAACCTATGTTCACCATCCACAAAATCGCTTTTGCCTTTGTTAGGCAGAACCCGGTATTTCTGGCGACACTCACCCTTGTAATACTCGGAGCACAGCTCATTCTCGCCCCGTTCGGGATCGGTGAGTCTGGTGTTCTGGTGTTATGGATCTATGCGTTTTATGTGCTGTTCCGGGCGATAATGTTTGACGAGCTTGCATTCTGGGCAACGGCAAGAACACAAACGCGCCCCTCAGGTCTGGCTGGCTTTCTTATTGCCGCACTTTTGCTCCTGATCGGGTCCATCACGTTTGGCGTCTTTGTGTTTTCCATGATCTTTGGCTCGATCCTTGACGGCTACCCCGGACCGCAATCCGCACCCGGTGTCGCTGCACTGCTGCTTTATCTGGGGTCATTCGGGCTTTTGACGCTTTTCGGAACCAGCCTTCCCGCCGCCGCAGCAGCTGACCGCTGGGGGCCGAGCATTTCACTGCAGCGTGCGCCCCGCACCTTGTGGCCCATCTTCACCGGTTTGGTGGCAGGGCCGGGCATATTCGGGGCTGTCGCAATGGGTCTTGTCGTTGCTGCAGAAAGTGGCGCGCGTATCATTGGCTTCAATACCAGCGCGTTGGGCATCTTCCATCCTGTACAATTACTGATCGCGTTTGTGATCAATCTCGGCACGCTGCTTCACCTGCTGCTGACCGCCGTCGCGCTCACACGCGCCTATCAGCGGGTCGCCCCGATCGAGGTCAAAGCCGCCATGGGCATTCTGGAAGACAAGGCAGAGGTTTTCGCCTGATCTCAGGCGTTTGCGGTCAGCCAGCCGATCACGTTGTCCGCATCCTGATCCGGGGGAAAGACCGGATAAAAGACATGCGCAATCTTACCGTCACGCACGATCATGGTCAGGCGCTTGAGCAGGGTTTGCCCCGCAACCTCCATGCTGGGCAGATCAAGGGCCGCGCGTAATGCACCGTCCTTGTCCGACAGCAGGGGAAAGGGCAGATGCAGCCGTTCTGCCGCCTCTTGTTGATAGTCAGTGGCTTGGGTCGAGACGCCGAACAGATTGTCCACACCATAACCCCGCAGTTCTTTGAAATGATCGCGGAAGGCGCAGGATTGCGGGGTGCAGCCGCGGGCACCGGGGATGTCATCCCAATCCTCGGGCAAATCCTGATCTGGACGGCCCGTCATCGGATAGATGTAAATCACCGTCAGCCCGCGCTGGGCCCCGAGGTTGACCGATTTGCCATGCGTTCCGGGCAAGCGGACATCCGGCAATTCCTTGCCTTCCAAATGATCTGCGCCGCCATCGTCAGACGGCGCCGGGATCAGTGACCAGTCCACATCGTTCAGGCTCATGAGATACCCCGATAGATCTCGGCAATCCGTGCAACGGCCTGCTCTGGCGGCAATTCCTCGCTGTCGCCGGTGCGGCGGCTGGTCAGCTCGACCACCCCGTTTTTCAGCCCGCGCGGCCCGACGGTGATCCGCCATGGCAGCCCGATCATGTCCATCGTGCCGAACTTGGCCCCGGCCCGTTCGTCGCGGTCATCGTAAAGCGGCTCCAGACCCAGCGCGGTCAGGCTGTCATAAAGCGACTGGCAGGCGGCGTCGGCCTCGTCGTCACCTTGCTTGAGGTTCACGATCCCGCAATGGAACGGGGTCACACCTTCGGGCCAGATGATGCCTTTGTCGTCATGGCTGGCCTCGATGATCGCGCCCAACAGACGGGACACCCCGATGCCGTGGCTGCCCATATGCACCGCTTCCTTGCCACCCTTGCCGTCATCGACGACCGCACCCAGCTTTTCGGAATAAAGGGTGCCGAAATAGAATATCTGGCCGACCTCGATCCCCCGGGCCGTGCGTTGCCGGTCCGCCGGGACCTTGGCGAACAGGTCCGCATCATGGGTCTCATCCGTGCGGGCATAAAGTGACGTAAACTCGTCCATGATCGCCTGACACTGTTCATGATTGTCAAAATCCACATCCCGTTCGCCCATGCGGATATCGGTGACGGCACTGTCATAGAACACTTCGCTTTCGCCGGTGTCGGCCAGCACGAGGAACTCGTGGGTATAATCGCCGCCAATCGGGCCGCTATCTGCGCGCATCGGGATCGCCTGCAGGCCCATGCGTTCATAGGTGCGCAGATAAGTGACTAGATGGCGGTTATAGGCGTGCAGCGCGTCTTCCTTGGTCAGGTCGAAATTGTATCCGTCCTTCATCAGAAACTCTCGGCCGCGCATCACCCCGAAACGCGGGCGCACCTCGTCCCGGAACTTCCACTGGATCTGATAAAGCGTCAGCGGCAGGTCCTTGTAGGACCCGACATTCGCCCGGAACACATCCGTAAACATCTCTTCCGCTGTCGGCGAAAACAGCATGTCGCGGCCATGCCGGTCCTGCATCCGCAGCATTTCCTCGCCATAACCATCATAGCGCCCGCTTTCGCGCCACAGGTCCGCAGATTGCAGCGTCGGCATCAGCATCGCGATATGCCCGGCCTTGGCCTGTTCCTCGTGCACGATGTTTTCCAGCTTGCGCAGCATCTTGAACCCCAACGGCAGCCACGAATAAATCCCGGCACTCGCCTGCTTGATCATCCCCGCCTGCAACATATAGCGGTGGCTGACGATCTGCGCCTCGCGCGGCGTTTCTTTCAGTACAGGCAGGAAATAGCGGCTCAGGCGCATGGATGTCCCCTCGGCATGATCATTTCGCATCGGTGTAGGGCGCAAGCGACAGGCTGACAAGCAACAACCGTCACCCGATTGTTTCCAAATCAGCAATTGACGCAGGCACCCCGCCTGCCCTACGCCCCGCACCTTCAAGGAGCACGAAATGACCAGCCTGCGCCAGATTTCAAACCAACTGCCAGCCGTTGCCACAGGCAAGGGCCGGTTTGGCTATGCGCAGGCCAATGATGGCATTCTGCGGCTGCTTGAAAGGGGATCATCCGGGTAAACCCACCCGACATGACAACCTGACGGCAAGCCGCTTCATCCCGAAGCGGCTTTTTTTATTTTTGGAGAAGGACAATGAAAGTCGAAATCAAGACCCTGGACGATGTGCTGCCCCATATCTCGTATGATGACGGGATCGTGGTGTCAGAGCGCGCGGGCTATACCGTGGTGGATTATGTGTTCGTCACGCCGAATACGTTTGCCAACCCAGTGGCCCAGCAATGCCGGGGTCTGAAATTCGGCGCCGATGAACGGCTCATCGCCCGGCCCTTCCACAAGTTCTTCAACATCGGGGAAAAGGAACAACCGTACGACATCGACTGGACCCGGCCTCACGTGATCATGGACAAGCTCGACGGATCCATGGTGCATCCGGTCATGCTGAACGGTGAACTGGTCTTCATGACCCGGATGGGGATCACCGATCAGGCAAAGGCGGCGCTGTCCGTCGCCTCTGACGCGGTCAAACGGCTCTGCGTGGACGTGATGGCCGCCGGGCAAACGCCGATGTTCGAATTCACCGGGCCGGACAACCGGATCGTGGTCGACTATGCGGATACGGGGCTGACACTGCTGGCCGTCAGGGACATCATCAGCGGGGCGTACATGGGCCACGCGGATCTGACGGCGCTTGCGGCCCGACACGGTGTGCCGGTGGCTGATACCTTCGGGCAAGTGACCCATGCGGATGCGTTCATCACGACCGGTCGGGCACTGGCCGGGGTCGAAGGCTACGTTGTCGCATTCGAAGACGGGCACAGGCTGAAACTCAAGGCCGACGCCTATGTGCTGCGGCACAAGGCGCTGGCCGGCGTGGCCTACGAAAAGAACGTGCTCGCCTGGATCGTGGAGGACGCGTTAGACGACGTGCTGCCGCTCCTGCACGGCGACGTGGCCGAACGGGTGCAAACCTATCAGGCACGCCTGACAGCCGCGATCAACGCCCGCTTGGCAGAGCTGACAGGCTTTGCCGCTGCGTTCGAAGATGCCGACAGGCGGACCTACGCCATGGCCGTGAAGGACAAGATCGACCGGCGCCTGCAACCGGTGGCCTTTGCCATCGCCGATGGGCGCGACGCGCGGGCGGCGATCCTGAAGCTGCTCAAACGGTCCACCGGGTCGGAAAACCGGGTACACGAAATCCGGGACCTGTTCGATCTGGACTGGAAAGGATCGGACCTTGTGATGCGCGATATTTAAGCAAAACCCATGTCCGGGCGACCGGGCATGGGTGCCACAACATGAAATTTCTGTGAAAGGCGCGAATAATTGGGTCGCCACGGGCGTAGCCCTTATACATTCACCATATCAAGGAGCGTCCCCATGATCCGCCTTATTGCCATTCTATTCATACTCCTGCCGCTGGGCAGCTTTGCCGCGCCCATCAACTATGCCCTGCAGGCCGACCGGTCAGAGGTCGGGTTTGTATATACCCTCAGCGGGGCCAATAACCGCGGGTCCATGCCTGTACGGTCTGCCAATATCGTCATCGACCTGCAGCAATTCGCCAATTCCAGCGCCGATGTCACGCTGGATGTCAGCCGGGCCCGCACCGGGCTGATCTTCGCGACCGAGGCGCTCAAAGCCGCAAGCGTGCTGGATGCGCGCGGTCACCCGACGATCCGGTTTCAATCCACCGCCGTGCGCGCCAACAACCCGCGTAACCTGTCCGAAGGTGGTCAGATCGACGGGCTTTTGACGATCAAAGGTGTGACCCGGCCTGTCACGCTCAACGCCGCCGTTTTCCGGCAGCGCGGCGCGCCCGAAGGCGACCTGAGCCAGCTTAGCTTTCGCATCTCTGGCGCTGTGAAGCGGTCCGATTTCGGGGCCACCGGGTACAGTGACATCGTTGCCGACACGATCAATATCGACATCGCCGCACGGGTGATTGCGGCACCCTAATTTGCATCGCCCCTTGCACAGCCATGATCCATAACGCATCTATCGGAAAGGTAATTATGGATCATGCATGGCACTTCCGGTTTCTCAACAAGCCAAATACTGGGGCATCGTCACAGCTGTTTTTCTGGTCGTCTTGTGGTTTCTGGGGGATGTGATCCTGCCATTTGTGCTGGGTGGAGCCATCGCCTACTGCCTTGATCCGATCGCTGACCGGCTGGAAAAGGCAGGATGCACACGGGTGATTGCGGTGACGATTATCACCATTGTCGCAGCCCTTGTTTTTGTTCTTCTGATCCTGCTGGTGATCCCGACCCTGATCCAGCAGACCGCCGCCCTGATCGACACGGCACCTGAACTTTTCGAACGTCTGCAGGCGGGACTGACCGAACGGTTCCCCCAGATACTCGACGCTGACAGCACCGTTCGCCAGCAACTTCTGGCGATTGGCGAAACGATCCAGTCAAAAGGCGGGGAGCTGGTCAATGGGCTGGTCAGTTCTGCGCTTGGACTGATCAACGTGCTGGTCCTGCTGATCATTGTGCCGGTCGTTGCCTTCTACATGCTGCTGGACTGGGACAACATGACAGCCAAGATCGACAGCATGCTGCCCCGCGACCACGTTGACACGATCCGGCAACTGGCCCGCGATATCGACCGGACCTTGGCCTCTTTCATTCGCGGTCAGGGCACGGTCTGTCTGGTGCTCGGCACCTATTACGCGGTCGGGCTGATGGCGGCGGGGCTGAATTTCGGGCTGATCGTGGGCTTCATCGCCGGGCTGATCACCTTTATTCCCTATGTTGGCGCGCTTGTCGGCGGTGTGCTGGCCGTTGGGTTGGCCCTGTTCCAGTTCTGGGGCTCGGTTGAGGTGACAGACGGCGAAACTGTCACCTACGCCACCAACTGGGTGCGCATCGGGATTGTCGCTGGCATCTTTGGCTTCGGGCAGTTTCTGGAAGGAAACATTCTGACCCCCAAGCTGGTCGGCGGTTCTGTCGGCTTGCACCCTGTTTGGCTACTTTTTGCGCTGTCCGTCTTCGGCTCGCTTTTCGGCTTTGTGGGCATGCTTGTCGCCGTTCCCGTGGCCGCCGTGCTGGGGGTCGTCGTCCGATACGCGCTGGAGCAATACAAAGACAGCCTGCTTTATCGCGGCAAATCGACCGGCGACTAGGATGAACAACCAATTGTCATTCGACTGGCCAACGGGTGTTGCGCTGGGGCCTGATGACTTCTTTGTGTCCGAGGCGAACGCGCAAGCCTTTGCGATGCTCGAAGCCCCCGATGGCTGGCCGGAACGTAAGCTGGTGATCGCAGGGCCGACAGGCTGCGGCAAAAGCCATCTGGCACGCATCTTCCAAAACCAGCAGGGCGGCGTGATCATCGACGCGGGCACCCTGCCCGCCGATTATCAGACCGATGCGCAGACCGTGATCGTCGAAGACATGGAAACGCTGCCAAAGGCGGCGGAAGAGGCGATGTTCCACCTGCACAACCACCTGCGCAACACCGGCGGCACCTTGCTGATGACCGCCCAAACACCGCCCAGCCGCTGGCCCATCACCCTGCCCGACCTCGCCAGCCGGATGCAGGCGACAACCCTGACCCAGATCAGCAACCCCGATGATGCGCTGCTGCAGGCGCTGATCATGAAACTCTTTGCCGACCGGCAGATCGCACCAAAGCCCAATCTGGTGGCCTATCTGGCCTCCCGCATCGAACGGTCATTCGCTGCTGCTGCCGATATCGTGGCACGGCTGGACGCAACCGCGCTGGCCTCGAGCGACAAGATCAACCGCAAACTCGCCAAGCGGCTGCTGGACAACCCCGGCTAAGCCCGCGATACTTGTCATACGCCTGCAACAGTTTCAGCAGACAAGGCCCCATGACCAAAGCGAATTTTCTTGAAGGGGACTATCCGGCCCCGACGACGCTCGATATCGACCACAGCACGCCTGCGCGGTTCTTCAACCGCGAACTCAGCTGGCTCGGGTTCAACTGGCGTGTGCTGGAAGAGGCGGAAAACCCTCGCGTGCCCTTGCTCGAACGGCTACGCTTCTTGTCGATCTCGGCCACCAATCTGGATGAATTCTACACCGTCCGCGTCGCGGGCCTGCGCGAACTGGTTCACGAGGGCAACAGCACCCCCGGCCTTGACGGGCTGACCCCTGCCGAGCAACTGGTCGTCATCGACACTGATGCGCGCCGCCTGATGGCGCGGCAACAAGAGGTGTTCAATATCCTGCAGGCCGAAATGGCCGATCAGGATATCCATATCCTCAGCCAGGCAAACCTCACCAAAGATGATATCGCATATCTCGAGGACGTGTTCATCGAACAGGTGTTCCCGGTCCTCTCACCCCTTGCCATCGACCCGGCACACCCGTTCCCGTTCCTGCCAAACGAAGGGTTTGCTCTGGCGCTGCAACTCGAACGGCCCAGCGACAAACGGCAACTGCGTTCGCTTTTGCCGGTCCCGGCGCAGATCGACCGGTTCGTGCCCCTGCCCTCTGACAGCGGCCAACGTTTCCTACCGCTGGAAGAACTGCTGCTGGTGCAAATCGCGCGGCTCTTCCCCGGCTATCAGATCAAGGGGCATTGCGCCTTCAAGGTCCTGCGCGACAGCGACTTGGAGGTCGAGGATGAGGCCGAGGACCTCGTGCGCGAATTCGAGGTCGCGCTGAAACGGCGCCGTCGGGGCGAGGTTGTGCGCCTGAAAATGTCCGCCGGGGCTCCCTCTGCCCTGAAAACATTGATCATGTCCGAACTCCATGTGACCGAAGACACCGTGATCGAGGTGGACGGGCTGATCGGCATCGCCGACCTTGGCGAATTGGTGCTCGACAACCGGCCCGACCTGCTCTGGCCGCCTTTCAGCCCCCGCGTGCCCGAACGGGTGCAGGACCATGACGGCGATATGTTCGCCGCCATCCGGCAAAAGGACATGCTGCTGCACCACCCTTATGAAACCTTCGATATGGTGGTCCGTTTCCTCAAACAGGCGGCCCGCGATCCCAACGTTGTGGCAATCAAGCAAACGCTCTACCGCACATCCAAGAAGTCCCCGATTGTCGAAGCGCTGTGCGAGGCCGCCGAAGACGGCAAATCGGTCACCGCACTGGTCGAACTCAAGGCACGGTTCGACGAGGCCGCCAATATCCGGCAATCCCGCCGCCTCGAACGGGCGGGGGCGCATGTGGTCTATGGCTTCCTGCAATACAAAACCCATGCCAAGATCAGCACGGTGGTAAGGCGCGAAGGCGACAAACTGGTCACCTATACCCATTTCGGCACCGGCAACTATCACCCGATCACGGCGCGCATCTACACCGATCTCAGCCTCTTCACCTGCGACGCCAAGCTGGGGCAGGACGCGACCAAGGTGTTCAACTACATCTCTGGTTACGCCCAGCCTGAAGACCTCAAACACCTCGCCATCTCACCGCTGACGCTCAAGCAAACCCTGCTCGACCGGATCGCGGCAGAGGCCGAGAATGCAAAGGCGGGCAAGCCTGCCGTCATCTGGGCCAAGATGAACTCACTGATCGAAAGCGACGTGATCGACGCGCTCTATGCCGCCAGTCAGGCGGGGGTCAAAATCAGCCTTGTGGTGCGGGGCATCTGCGGTCTGCGGCCCGGCGTCACAGGGCTGTCCGAAAACATCCGGGTCAAATCCATCGTAGGGCGGTTTCTGGAACATTCGCGCATTGTCTGCTTTGGCAATGGAAGCGTGCTGCCCAGCAAAAAAGCCAAGGTCTATATCAGTTCAGCCGACTGGATGGGGCGCAACCTGAACAGACGGGTCGAAACCCTGATCGAAATCAAGAACCCCACCGTCAAGGCGCAGATCGTCAGCCAGATCATGGCGGCCAACATGGCTGACGTGGCGCAAAGCTGGGTCATGTCCGCCGATGGCAGCTTTACCCGCGCGGTTATCGAAGAAGGCGAATTTGCCTTTAATTGCCACCGGTTCTTCATGGAAAACCCGTCACTGTCGGGGCGCGGCTCGGCCGGGGCATCCGACGTTCCGCAATTGACCCACACCGACGATTGACCGATACCTGATCGTGGGGCATCTGCGGGGACGGGACCACATGACGCAACAACCGGACACCATTGATTGGGGGCCGTTCGGCCGCCCTCTGTTCGAGGACGAGGCGGCACAAAACCTGCGCCGGGTCGGTGTCATTGATGTCGGTTCCAACTCTGTCCGGTTGGTCGTGTTTGACGGTGCGGGCCGTTCGCCAGCCTATTTCTACAACGAAAAGATCATGTGTGCCTTGGGTGCCGGATTATCGGAAACCGGACATCTCAACCCCGAAGGCCGAGTGCGGGCGCTGTCGGCAATCCGGCGTTTCGCCGCGCTGGCCGAAGGCATGGGGATCAGCCCGCTGACCGCTGTGGCCACCGCCGCGATGCGCGAGGCCAGCGACGGCAAAGAATTTCAAGATGAAATCCTGCGCGAAACCGGCATCAAGCTTTGGGTCATCGACGGCAAGGAAGAGGCGCGATTGTCGGCGCAAGGCGTATTGTTGGGCTGGCCGGGCAGTTACGGGCTCGTCTGCGATATCGGCGGGTCATCCATGGAACTGGCCGATCTGGCAGAAGGGCGCGTCGGGCGGCGGGTCACATCCGCGCTTGGCCCGTTGAAACTGCGCGAAATCAAGGGCGGCAAGAAGGCGGTCAAGGCTTACGTGCGCGAGACGATGCAAAACCTGCATGACGAGATGGGCAATGAAACCGGCATGCGCCTGTTTCTGGTGGGCGGATCATGGCGTGCCATCGCGCGGGTCGATATGGAACGGCGGGGCTATCCGTTGACCGTTCTGCACGAATACCGCATGACATCGCGCAAGATCAGCAAGACCGCCGAATATATCCGCAGCTCTGATCTGCAGGAATTACGCGCGCGGTGTGGCATTTCCGACAGTCGAATGTCGCTGGTGCCGCTGGCCACGATCGTGCTGCAGGAACTGATGCGCACCTTCAAACCCAAGGATGTCGCCGTCTCATCCTATGGAATCCGCGAGGGGATGCTGTTTGAACAGATGCCCCGCGCGCTGCGCGAACGCGACCCCCTGATCGAGGCCTGTCGCTTTGCCGAAGCCAAGGATGCCCGCCTGCCCGGCTTTGGCCGCGTGCTGTTTGATTTTGTCAAACCCCTCTTTCCGCGCGCCAACTGGCAGCGCAAGCGGATCATCAAGGCCGCGTGTCTGCTGCATGATGTCAGCTGGCGTGCGCATCCCGATTACCGGGCCGAGGTGACATTCGACAACGCCACACGCGCCAATCTGGGCGGGCTAAAGCACTATGAACGTGTGCTGCTTGGGCTGGCCCTGATGAACCGCTACACCAACAAGCCCGACAACCCCCGCTATAGCGATCTTTTCGCGATGTTGACCCCCGACCAGATCAAAGAGGCCGAGATACTGGGCAAGGCCATGCGTCTGGGCGCGATGCTCTGGATCAATACCGACGAACAACCGGGTGTCCTGAAATGGAACAGCAAGTCACGCGAACTCACCCTCAAACTGACGCAGCAGGCCCGCCCGCTTTTTGGCGAAGTGGCCGAAGCGCGGTTCGGCGCGCTGGTCTCAGCCCTTGATGCAACGGGCACGGTCACGTTCACGAAATAGCCGCGTCGCGCAACGTTCGCAGTCTTAATGGGGGTCAAAGCCGACAAAAGGTCCGACGTTTTGCCGACGCAAATCCGACGCGATGCCGACAGCGGTTTGGCCATGAAAAACAGGCGTTAACCTACGATTCGCCTGCACCGGGCGTTGCCACCGTTCGGTGGGGGGTCACGCAACACCCAATCTAAAGCTCAATTTCACCCGTTTCGCTGTCCGGCATCCAGACCGGCGCATCCGGATCGCGTCGGATAATGATATCACCATTGGGCAGAAACTCCGGCGCCTGATAATGCCGGAAATCATCCACCTGGCTCAACAATTCAGTGAACGCAGGACCCATCTCTCGGGCGAACTCTCCGATCACCGGGGCCATGTCTTCCAGCGATCCGCGCAGTTCCGAAATCGCCGGTTCCATCTCGGACATGAGGCCGCGCATCAGCATCCGCGCGCCCTCTTCCATCAGATTAAAGCCCTCTTGAACCTCGCCATCCTCCGCCAAAACAGGGGTGACGGTCAGGCCAAGGGCCAGTGTTAATGCAGCTATCTGTTTCATGCCGAAACTATAACAAAATAAGGGATAACCCTCAAATCACAAAGCAATGTCCAGCACGACCGGAAAGTGGTCAGAGGCCAGCAAAAGCGCCTCGCGCAGATCGGCATTGGCATAACATTGCGGGTGATCAAACGGATGCCAGATCTGCCAGCGCGGGTCCTTCGACCGCAACCCGGGCGACACCATGATGTAGTCCAGAAGCGCCTGCAAATAAGGCTCTCCCTTCCGCTTGAAACGCGCCGTGACCGGCATCGCACCCAGCCTGCGACCAAGCGCCATGCGGGCATGCGGATCGAACAACTGCATGCCATTGCCTTCGCCCAGAACAATCTCCACGCCGGACCTGCCAAACAGCTTTTCATACTCGTCCAGTCCCGGACCATCATTGAAATCACCCAGCACGATCAGGTCATCGCCTGCTGCCAGATGCGCCTCGACCCGCTTGCGCAGCCAGATGCATTGGGCCAACTGCTTGCGCCTGTTTTCAATGGATAATCTGGTCGCCGCCGCCGCATTCCGCGCGCCATGCGGCGCCTTGGATTTGGCATGAACACCAATCAACCGCAGCGGCCCATTCGGCGTCGTCACGGCAATCTCCAAAGGGGGTTTCGACCAGCGGATAATGTCGGGGGCCGCGTCCACATTCACATCCATGCGGAACTTGTTGTCGAATGGCGGACAGTCATCATCACCCTTCGGGTCATGGACCGCCTGCATCACCGTCGGATCATACAGCAGCGCGATTTCCTGTTGGGTATCGTTCTTAAACCCGACAATCGCCGCAGTGGTCCGCAACCCGAAATACCTGGCAAATTCGACCAATGCCAATGTCCCGTCGCGTTTGCGGCTGCTGTCCGGGGCCTCGATAATCATCACGGCATCGGCATCCATCGCGGTAAAAACAGCACCCAGCGCATCGGTCTGCTGGGCGCGGGTGACATCCCACCGGCCCGACCAACTGCCATCGGCGATCAATAAGCCGTTGTCATCAAACAGATTATTGAACCACTCGATGTTATAGGTCGCGATCCTCACACCCTTGTATCCTGTATCTGTTCCCAGGCCCGGTTGATCGCCACCATGCGGCGCTCGGCCAGTTTGATGGCCTCTTCCGGCACACCCCTTGCCATCATCTGATCAGGATGGGTTTCGCGCACAAGCTTGCGCCAGGACGCACGGATTTCATTCAGCGGCGCGTCAGGTTCAACCCGCAAAACATCATAGGGATCACGCTCTGCATCCTCGACAAATTGCGCACGGATGCTGCGAAAACGGCGCTCATCAAATCCGAAAATCTCTGCCACTTCCCGCAAAAACGCATCCTCTTTCGGATGATAGATCCCGTCGGCCATGGCGATATGAAACAGCCCCTCCAGCAGATCACAAAGCGGCGCGTCATCCGCGCCATACATCGCCTTGATCCGGCGGGCATAAGTGTCAAATCCCGCCACATCCTGCCGGGCCATGTTGAACACGCGGGCGGCGTTCTCCTCTTCCGCCGCCGGTATGACAAACACCTCGCGAAAGGCGATCACCTCGTCGCGCGTCACCACGCCATCAGCCTTGGCCATTTTGGCCCCCAAAGCGATAACGGCGATTGTAAAGGCAACAGTCCGCTCCGGCGGCGTGCGCAGCTTTTCAAACACAGCCGACAGCCCCTCACCAGTGGCGAGGGCTGAAATAGCGTCAGCAATGCGGGTCCAGATCGACATAGGGTCCCTTTGTCCGGATGAGGCTTGCGGCGGCACCAAAACCATTATCGGCGCGATGTGCAAGCTTTCAAAGGCTTGCCACCGATTTGAGCCATGTTTTCTGACCGCTAGCTCAGAACACGCTCGCCTTTGGGCGTGTCGATTATGGCGCGAAAACCACTGGGGCCGCGCAGGAAAAGCACCCGTGGATCAGCAATATCAACCATACCCGGCAAGGCCGCATCGGGATGGCTAACCTCGAACCTGCGCAACCGGCAACCGCTATCGGGCAGGCGCGTGGCAGGATGCGTGGTGCCCTCGGCCCAGCGGATAAGCGTGGGAAAGGCCCCGCCGAACGGCAGGCTGCCATCTTCGGGTACAGTCAACTGCCAGCGCAAGTCACCCCGTGCCAGATCAATGGGCGGGCCGGTGATTGCCATCGTTTCATCGAAACTGTCGGTCTGGCAAATCCAGTTCGCCAAACGGGGCGGGCCGCTGAATTGATCAAGGCCAAACCAACGCGGCCCATCAAACGGCTCTGCATCCGGGTCCGGCGCAATCACTTCCAGATAGATATCACCCAGCCCCAACAGCTTGTTATGCGTGCCATAGCGGGCATGCTGGCCGCCCGGTTGCATGGTCACGCCTAATGTCCGTTCGACCCAGGCGACACCGTCTGCCAGCGTTTGGGCAGCCACGGCAAGATGATCCAGTTTCAGCATGGTCTGCTCCCGGCAGCGATCAAAATTCTAGAATTTTGATCTACCCGCGCGCCTGGCGGATCAACCCCAAAATATCCTGCGCAGCCTTGGGAATGTTGGTACCAGGGCCAAAGATCGCCTTCACGCCCGCGTCGTAAAGGAATTGGTAATCCTGTTGCGGAATAACGCCCCCGCAGATCACGATGATATCGTCCGCATCGGCGTCTTTCAGGGCCTGCACCAGTTTTGGCGCCAGCGTCTTGTGCCCCGCTGCCTGGCTGCTGATCCCGATGACATGCACATCATTGTCGATGGCATCTTGTGCCGCCTCATCCGGGGTCTGAAACAGAGGACCCACGTCCACGTCAAACCCGATATCGGCGAACGCCGTGGCAATGACCTTGGCCCCCCGGTCATGCCCGTCCTGCCCCATCTTGACGACCAGCATGCGTGGACGCCGCCCTTCTTCCTCGGCAAAGGTATTGATGCTGTCCTGAATGGCGGCAAAACCTTCATCGCCCTCATAAGCCGCACCATACACCCCGGCGAGCGTCTTGACCTCGGCCCGGTGCCGACCAAATGCTTTTTCCATAGCCATGCTGATTTCTCCTACGGTGGCGCGGGCGCGTGCGGCCTCAATCGCTGCTTCCAACAGGTTGCCGCCTTCGTTTGCGCGGCGCGTCAGATCGGCCAGCGCTGTGTCACAGGCTGCCTGATCGCGGGTCGCCTTGGTCCGTTCAATCCGCGCGACCTGCGCTTCGCGCACCGCATCATTGTCGATATCAAGGATATCAATCGGGTCTTCCTTGTCCTTGCGATACTTGTTAACCCCGACGATCACCTCGATCCCACGGTCGATTTCCGCCTGACGGCGGGCGGCAGTTTCCTCGATCCGCAGCTTGGGCATGCCGGATGCGACCGCTTTGGTCATCCCGCCCATCTCCTCAACTTCTTCGATCAAGGCCCACGCGGCCACAGCCAATTCATGGGTCAGGTTTTCGACGTAGTATGACCCAGCCAAAGGATCGACCACATTGGTCACCCCCGTTTCTTCCTGCAAAATCAACTGGGTATTGCGTGCAATGCGTGCACTGAATTCGGTTGGCAACGCAATCGCCTCGTCCAGCGCGTTGGTGTGCAGCGACTGCGTACCGCCCAGAACCGCGCTCATCGCCTCGTAGGCGGTGCGGATGACATTGTTGTAGGGGTCCTGTTCCTGCAAAGACACGCCAGATGTCTGGCAGTGTGTCCGCAGCATCGACGATTTCGGGTTCTTCGGTTCAAACTCCGCCATGATCCGCGACCAGAGCAGACGGGCCGCGCGCAGCTTCGCGGCCTCCATGAAAAAGTTCATCCCGATGGCAAAAAAGAAACTGAGCCGTCCGGCAAACTGATCTACATCCATGCCGCGCGCGATGGCCGTGCGCACATATTCGCGGCCATCGGCCAGCGTATAGGCCAGTTCCTGCACCAGGTTCGCCCCGGCCTCTTGCATGTGGTAGCCACTAATGCTGATCGAATTGAACTTCGGCATCTCATTTGTGGTGTATTCGATGATATCCGCAATGATCCGCATCGACGGTTCTGGCGGATAGACATAGGTGTTGCGCACCATGAATTCCTTCAGAATATCGTTCTGAATCGTGCCGGACAGGACGTTGCGCGGATGCCCCTGCTCTTCCCCGGCCACGATGAAATTGGCGAGGATCGGAATGACCGCACCGTTCATCGTCATCGACACACTGACCTTATCGAGCGGGATCCCATCAAACAGGATCTTCATATCCTCGACACTGTCGATGGCCACACCGGCCTTGCCCACATCGCCCTCCACCCGTGGGTGGTCGCTGTCATAACCGCGATGCGTTGCCAGATCGAAGGCGACGGAAACACCCTGCTGGCCCGCATCCAGTGCCTTGCGGTAAAACGCGTTCGATTCCTCGGCCGTCGAAAACCCCGCATATTGCCGGATCGTCCAGGGGCGGCCTGCATACATCGTGGCCTTCACGCCACGGGTAAAGGGGGCCGCACCGGGCACGCCGCCCATATGGGGCAGGTCCGCGATATCCTCGGCGGTATATAGCGGCTTGACCTTGATACCCTCCAGCGTGTCCCAGGTCAGCGCATCCAGCGGCTTGCCCCGCAACTCCCTGGCTGCAATATCTTCCCAGATTTTCTTGTCGCTCATGGAAACCTCCGGTCTGGGGTGGAAAAATTATTTGTGACCAAAGGCACTTGGCCCTTAGCTTTTCCCGAACCCGCCTCTATATCAGAGTGGATGATGAAATTGTTGAATATGCTCGTGGCCGCCGCGGCGGTCTTTTTTGGGGCCACCGGCCTGTTTGCCCAGGACGCAACTGTGTTGGAACGCTGGGAAGAAGACCATGCGCAGGTTTTCGACGCGGCAGACGTCACATTGGCCGACCTGCAATGGATCGCCCGTCCCCTCGTCGTCTTTGCCGACACGCCCAACGATCCGCGGTTTCGCCAGCAGATGGATCTGCTGCTGGGGGGCCTGGATGAACTGGCCGAACGTGACGTGATCGTCTTCACCGACACCGACCCTGAGGCCCGGTCAGACCTGCGGCTGGAGCTGCGTCCGCGCGGATACATGATGGCGCTGGTGGCCAAGGATGGCAGCGTGGCCTTCCGCAAACCCTCACCATGGAGCATCCGCGAGATCTCGCGCTCCATCGACAAGATGCCGTTGCGCCAACAGGAAATCGAGGACCGGCGCGCATTAGGGCAATAGGCTTTGATCGCCACAGTCGTCATTCGAATTCCATAATCACATCATCAACGGCCAGGCTATCGCCTGCATCCGCGTTCACCTTCTTGACCACGCCTTTGCGTTCGGCGCGCAGAATGTTCTCCATCTTCATGGCTTCAACGGTGCAAAGCGCCTGACCTTCCTGGATTTCGTCACCTGAGGCCACATTGACCTTCACGATCAGGCCGGGCATCGGGCAAAGCAAGAATTTTGATGTATCGGGGGGCAGCTTCTCGGGCATCAGAGCAGCCAGTTCGGCCTGTCGTGGTGTGCGCACATGCACCTTCAGATCGGCACCGCGATAGCGCACACGGAACCCGCCAGAGATTTTGCCTACCTTCAGCACCAGCGGGTCAACATCGACCGTCAGACGCGCCAGCGGATCACCCGGGGTCCAGTCACTTTCGACCCGCAGCGTGCGCCCATTGATCTGCACATCGGCCCCCGCACGGTCGGCGGTGATCACCACCTCGTGGGATTGGCCCTGCAGGCTCACCACCCAATCTTCGCCCACATGCCGTTCATGATTATCCATCCGGCCAGAGATGCGCGCGCGCCGAATTTCGGCGACCCGGTGCATGGCAGCAGCGGCGGCGGCAACGCGGATGCAAGCTTCATCCGGCAGGGTCACGCCATCAAATCCTTCGGGGTATTCCTCCTCGATGAACGCCGTCGTCATGTTGCCAGACGTGAATTTCGGATGATCATAAACGGCCGCGAGGAACGGCAGGTTATGCCCGATGCCTTCCAACTCAAACCCATCCAGCGCCAAGCGCATCTCCTCAATCGCGGTGGCCCGGTCGGGCGCCCATGTGCACAGTTTGGCGATCATCGGGTCGTAATACATGCTGATCTCGCCGCCTTCGAATACGCCAGTATCATTGCGCACAGCGCGGGTTGGCGTTGCTTCCTCGACCGGCGGCCGGTAGCGGGTCAAACGGCCGATGGACGGCAGAAAGCCGCGATAAGGGTCTTCGGCGTAAAGCCGGCTTTCCATCGCCCAGCCGTTGATTTTCAGGTCCTTCTGTTCGAATGGCAGCTTTTCACCCGCAGCGACCCGGATCATCTGTTCGACCAGATCAACACCGGTGATCAGTTCGGTAACGGGGTGTTCGACCTGAAGCCGGGTGTTCATTTCAAGGAAGTAAAAGTTGCGGTTGCCATCCACGATAAACTCGACCGTGCCCGCACTGGTGTAGCCCACCGCCTGCGCCAGCGCGACCGATTGCTCGCCCATGGCATTGCGCGTCGCCTCATCCAGAAACGGGCTTGGCGCTTCTTCGATGACCTTTTGGTTCCGGCGTTGGATCGAACATTCGCGTTCATGCAGGTAAACGGCGTTGCCGTGACTGTCGGCCAGCACCTGAATTTCGATATGGCGGGGCTGGGTCACGAATTTCTCGATGAAAATCCGGTCATCGCCAAAACTGCTGGCCGCCTCGTTCTTGGACGACTGAAAGCCTTCACGTGCTTCATCATCGTTCCAAGCGATACGCATCCCCTTGCCGCCGCCCCCGGCACTCGCCTTGATCATCACGGGATAGCCAATTTCATTGCTGATCTTCACCGCCTCATCGGCGTCTTCGATCAGGCCCATATAGCCGGGCACGGTCGACACATTCGCCTCCTGCGCCAGCTTTTTCGAGGTGATCTTGTCCCCCATCGCCTCAATCGCGCCTTTGGGCGGGCCGATAAAGGCAACGCCTGCTTCCGCCAGCGCCTCGGCGAATTTCGGGTTTTCGGACAAAAAGCCGTAACCGGGATGCACGGCCTCCGCCCCCGTCTGTTTGATCGCATCCATCACCTTATCGATGACGATATAGGACTGATTGGCCGGGGGCGGGCCGATATGCACCGCCTCATCCGCCATTTTCACATGCAGCGCGTTGCGGTCCGCATCGGAATATATCGCGACCGTCTGGATGCCCATCTTGCGGGCGGTCTTGATCACGCGGCAGGCGATTTCGCCGCGATTGGCGATGAGTATTTTCTTGAACATTATATTCCGTCCCCAAAACGCAAAACCGCCGCCGCAGGCACGCTGCGACGACGGTTCCATTGATAAGTCCGCGCGAGAGGCGCGCGGGTATTCAGATTAGCGGCAGCCGTTGATGCCTGCGTCGTCGCACAGCACGCCAGCGGCAGCACCTGCGAGGATTGTGCCGGTGCGGTCTGTGCCCAGCACTTCTGATGCGACCAGGCCTGCACCTGCACCTGCGACGCCACGTTCAACGTCGCCTTCAAGACAACCGGCAAGGCCGAATACGGCAACTGCGGCAAGGATGATTGATTTTTTCTGCATAGTCTTCTGCCTAACTTGTTTTTTAAGGTAGCCCGAGAATCGGCGCCTACTGCATTGAACTCAATAGCCTCGGCACTGTGATATCCAATAACAATCCGCTTTTTGCCGATTAATCGGCGGAAAACGGAAACCGGCCTGCCCTGGGTAAGGGCAGACCGGCAAAGGGAAGGGTAACGGTGTTGACAACTTGCAACACTGCGCTTGCTGGAACGCCTTGCTGCAATATCGACACTGGATGAATAAATGGCAGTTGAACAGTGGCGGGATTGCCTCCCCCAGAAATGGGCAAATTCCCGCTTAGATTGCGGTGCGCTCAGTCCATTCCCGCCAGATATCCGCATCTACATACCCTCGATTTCAGGAAAGCTGACGCGGGCCAAATCGACATTGATCTGCAACAGTGCGTCATAGCTGGCCGGATCAAACGGATCTTCGGCGGGAATCACCTCGCGACCGAAAAGCCAGCTCAGCCGCCCTGCATCGAGATTTCCGCGCACAAAAGGCTGGTCGCCAAAGTGATCCCACAGGGCATGCATGAACCCCGCATCGGCGCGTTTGTCCGGCGGGCGACGGTCAGGATAGCGCACCCGCTCTGTCAGCGGGGTGGCCCCTGCCTTGTTCGCGCGCCGGATGATGAACTGAAAATCTGTGCCGGGCAGACGCCCCGGAAAGCCGCGATGCTTTTCCATGTCAGGTGCCCCGCATCGCGAAGGGGGCGGACCGGACGAACCCGAAGGTCCGCCCGCACCATGATCGACTAGTGAATGTCGCGGCCGATTTCAGCCGCTTGGAGAACAGCCGCGTCCGACGTGACCCGTAACGAACCGCGGTCCTGGCTGCCCGATACAGCCACAAGCGCCATAAGCGCCGCCACTGCAAAAGCCATAAGTCCTTGTACCATTCTTCTTGCCTGCCTCTGTCTTTGCGGGGCTGTCGGCTGTCCCAATCCCGACATCCCTGCGAGGGTGCGATACCATGTCCGCATTTCCTAAGAGTAAGCAAAAAGTGTTTGTTTTCACATGCGTCCAGACCGAAGCTGCGCATATGTGACGTAGGGGCATCATGCGCAAGAACGTGCCTAGCGCCGACCCCAGCATTTTGCGGACGACCCGAGGCCACCCACGAGATACGGCACATCGAGACGATTCCAAGCAATGCCGACACGGCGGCATAATTTGGCGCGGATTTGCCGATCGGCCAAAGACCGCCCAATCGTCTGCTTTGGCAAAGACCGGTCATAGCGGGATGTTGTCGTGCTTTTTCCACGGGTTCTGCAACTGCTTGCCGCGAAGCGACGCAAATGCCCGGCAAACCCGTTTCCGAGTGGAGTGCGGCATGATCACCTCGTCAATGAATCCCCGTTCGGCAGCCACAAACGGGTTCGCGAAACGATCCTCGTAATCCTTGGTATGCTTGGCGATCTTGTCGGCATCATTCAGATCAGCCCGATGAATGATCTCTGTCGCACCCTTGGCGCCCATCACCGCAATCTCGGCTGATGGCCAGGCATAGTTGAAATCGCCGCGCAGATGTTTGGACGCCATCACGTCATAGGCCCCGCCATAAGCCTTGCGCGTGATTACCGTGACCTTGGGCACCGTCGCCTCACCATAAGCGAAAAGCAGTTTGGCCCCGTGCTTGATCACCCCGCCATATTCCTGACTGGTGCCGGGCAGAAAGCCGGGCACGTCCACAAGCGTCAGGATCGGGATTTCGAACGCATCGCAGAAGCGGACGAAACGCGCGGCCTTGCGGCTGCTGTCGATATCCAGACATCCGGCCAGCACCATCGGCTGATTTGCGACAACGCCCACTGTCGATCCCTCCAACCGGATAAAGCCGGTAAGAATGTTCTTGGCGAAATCCTCCTGAATTTCGTAAAAATCACCCTCGTCGGCCAGCTTTGTGATCAGCTCTTTCATATCGTAGGGCGTGTTCGGATTGTCCGGGATCAGCGTATCAAGGCTGTCTTCGATCCGGTTCACATCATCAAAGAACGGACGCACAGGCGGCTTTTGGCGGTTGTTCAGCGGCAGGAAATCCACCAGACGTCTTACTTCGGCCAATGCCTCAACATCGTTTTCAAAGGCACCATCCGCGACAGAGGATTTCTTGGTGTGGGTGGACGCACCACCCAATTCTTCGGCGGTTACTACCTCGTTGGTGACGGTTTTCACCACATCCGGTCCCGTCACAAACATGTAGCTGGAATCTTTCACCATGAAGATGAAGTCGGTCATAGCGGGGCTATACACCGCGCCACCGGCACAGGGCCCCATGATCACGCTGATTTGTGGCACGACGCCAGAGGCCATGATGTTGCGTTGAAACACCTCGGCATAGCCTGCAAGCGATGCGACACCTTCCTGAATCCGCGCGCCACCGGAATCGTTGATCCCGATCACCGGCGCGCCGTTCTGAACAGCCATATCCATGATCTTGCAGATTTTCTGGGCATGGGTTTCAGAGAGCGATCCGCCAAAGACGGTAAAATCCTGGCTGAAGACATAGACCATACGCCCATTGATCGTCCCCCAGCCGGTAACGACACCATCACCGGCGGGCCGGTCCTTTTCCATGCCAAAGTCAGTGCAGCGGTGAGCGACAAACATGTCGAATTCTTCAAACGACCCGTCATCCAGCAACAGTTCGATGCGTTCACGCGCTGTCAGCTTGCCCTTGCTATGTTGGGCGACAATCCGGCGTTCGCCACCACCCAGCCTTGCCGCATCGCGCCGTGTCTCAAGTTCTTGCAAAACATCCATGCGCGTTCTCCCCCGTTGATTGGTGGTTCATTAACCGGTTTGCCGGGAAAGCAGAAGTGTGAATGAGAAGATTTGCAAACTATGGGATTTGCACGGAGCAATTTTTGCAAACTAGCAAACCTGGCTGAGCGCAACCCTGCTGTGCAAATCCGGCGATGGACAGCACCACCGACACACCCTAAGTCTGACGGATGTCCGCCCTGCCCATCATACGATTTCTGGATCGCACGACACCGCCGCATATCCTGACACTGATCCTGATCACGGGCATGTCGGCGCTGAACATGTCGATCTTTTTGCCCTCACTGGCGGCGATGACCGACTATTTCCAGACCGATTATGCAATCATGCAGATCGCCCTGTCAGGATATCTTGCCGCCACGGCGGTCCTGCAAACCTTTATCGGTCCGTTCTCGGATCGATACGGTCGACGCAAGATCGTCATAGGCTCGCTGGTGATCTTTGTCTTTGCCACGATAGGCACCTATTTCGCCACAACGGTCGAGGCATTCCTGTTCTTTCGCATCATGCAGGCCGCGGTCGCCACATCCATGGCGCTCAGCCGCGCCATCGTCCGCGATATGGTCCCACAGGCCGAGGCCGCATCAATGATCGGCTATGTCACCATGGGCATGGCCATCGTGCCGATGGTCGGCCCGATGATCGGCGGCGCACTGGACGAGGCATTTGGCTGGCACGCCACCTTCATTTTCCTTGCACTGGCAGGAACAGCCGTGCTGGTGTTGTGCTACCTGGATTTGGGCGAAACCGTTGCGGGCAAAGGCGTCAGCTTTGCCGACCAGATTAAAGGCTATCCCGAATTGTTCCGTTCGCTCCGTTTCTGGGGCTATGTTCTATGCTCTGCCTTCAGCTCCGGTGCGTTCTTTGCATTGCTGGGCGGGGCCTCATTCGTGGCCAGTAGCATCTTTGGCCTGTCACCATTGTGGAGCGGGATCGCATTGGGCGCGCCTGCCATCGGATATGCCGCGGGCAACTTTCTATCAGGCCGGTTTTCTGTGCGGATGGGCATCAACTGGATGGCGCTTTGCGGCACCGGCGTGACGATTGCAGGGTTGGGCATTTCGCTGATCCTGACACTGGCAGGGGTGGCGCATCCGCTTAATTTCTTTGGGTTCTGCGTTTTTCTGGGCCTTGGCAATGGGATGACGCTGCCCAATGTCATGGCCGGGTCAATTTCGGTCCGCCCCCATCTGGCGGGTACAGCCAGTGGGCTGGGCGGCGCGATCATGATTGGCGGCGGGGCGGCACTGTCCCAGTTTGCTGGCGGGTTGTTGACGCTTGAGACGGGCACGCTGCCTTTGCAACTGGTGATGCTGTCCGTCTCTATTCTGGCCATGTTATCGGTTCTGTTTGTCATCTGGCGGGAAAAACGGATCGCTTGACGGCACATTTGCACCAGCTAAACCTGACAAGCAAAGTTGCAAAGGTGCCCGATGGCCGTTCAAAAACTCTATGCCGGTGCAAAGCTGCGTGAATTGCGGGGCCGCCTTTCGCTGACACAAAAGGTCTTTGCGGAAAAGCTGGGTGTTTCGCTGCCTTATCTGAACCAGATGGAAAACAATAACCGGCCGGTGTCGACATCGGTCGTGCTGGGGCTGGCGCAGGAATTCGGCTTTGACGTGACAGAGCTGCAGTCGGGTGATGAGGCGCGGCTGGTTGGGGACATGCGCGAAGCCTTGGCCGACCCGGTATTTACCGGCCCTGCCCCTGCCCTCGCTGATCTGCGCCTTGCGGCGTCCAACGCCCCCGCCCTGGCGCGCGCCTTTCTTGACCTGCACGCTGCCTATCGCCAGACCCATGAACGGCTCGCCTCATTGGATGAGGCGCTGGGTCGCGAAGACGCCCGTCTGCAGCCCAGCCCGTGGGAAGAGGTCCGCGATTTCTTCCACTATTGCGATAACTATATCGACGCCGTTGATCGCAGCGCGGAACGGTTCGCAGCTCAGCGCAAACCAGAAGAAACCGTGGCCGAGGCGGTGATCCGCACCCTTGCCGCGCGTCAGGTGACAACGGTGATCACCGACGCGGATACGGTCAGGCATTACGACGCGCAGACCAAGACGCTGACCATCGCACGCAATGCCCATCCCGCCACGCAGACATTCCAGCTTCTGCTGCAATTGGCCCTGATCACGCAGGAACCCCTGCTGAATGCCACGCTTGATCTGGCCCGGTTTCAGTCGGACGAGGCGCGCGGCATCGCAAAGGTCGGGCTGGCTAACTATTTTGCCGGTGCCGCGTTGATGCCCTACAGCCAATTTCTGGCCGCCGCGCAAGAGACGCGGCATGATCTGGAAGTCCTCGGCGCCCGGTTCGGTGCCTCGCTGGAACAGGTGGCGCATCGTCTCTCCACGCTGCAGCGGCCTGGTGCCAAGGGCATCCCGTTCTTCTTTGTCCGGGTCGATCAGGCGGGCACGATCACCAAACGCCACTCTGCCACCACATTGCAGTTCGCCCGCTACGGCGGGGCCTGCCCGCTATGGAATGTGCATCAGGCCTTTGAACTGCCGGGGCAGTTCCTGCGCCAATTGGCCGAAACACCCGATGGCGCGCGGTATTTCTGCCTGGCCCGTGATGTCAGCAAATCTGGCGGGGCGTATCACCAACCCACCCGTCGCTATGCGATTGGATTAGGGTGCGAGGTGCGCCATGCCCCTGCCCTTGTTTATGCTGATCATCTGGATACAGGATCGGCTGCGGCATACGCGCCTATCGGCATTTCCTGCCGAATTTGCGAACGCCGGAATTGTCATCAACGGTCAGTTCCACCGCTGGAACGACATCTGCGCGTCGATCCCAACCGCCGGGGGGTCCTGCCCTATCAGCTGGACTAAGCCGCGTGTCGCGTCAGTCAAGCTCGCGGAAAAACCGCTCCATGGCCTCTTTCGCGTGATCGTAATCCTTGTGCAGCCGAAAGAGGCTCAATTCGTCTGTTCCGACCCGCTCGGACATTTCCAAGGCATGCAGACTTGCATGATAGTGCTGCAGCAATCGCGCAAATTCGGAATCGACCTCATGCAAAGCGTCGGCTTCGCGTTTTGTAAGAACCAGTCCAATGTTTTTCATGGAATCAACCTCCATGATTCGCTACTCGCCCATAAGTTTATCACATCAAGTCAAGATCAACCTTGACGTAGGTCAAAGCGCATTATCGCCGCGACGCACGCCACCCGGCAGCGTGCGCTTCAGCTTCTGTACAGAACCAGCGTTCCCCATTGCTTAGATTGATGCGCGTGCGGTCATATCCATCGCCACCGGGCAGATGGTAAATGCGTCCGTTGGCCGAAATATTGCCTTTGATCGCGCAGTCCGGATCAGGGGCCGCTGTCGTCTGGATTCGCGCTGCCCTGTAGTCTGACGGGCGATCAATCTCGAACGCCCAAAGGCCGCGCCCGGCAACCGCAGCGCCCTTCTCATCCAGATCATAGGCATCCGAATAGCGGCGATAGGCCCAGGCCCATCCTTCACTGACGATGACCGCCCCCATATCCCGCCCTTCAACAACGCAGGACGCCACCACCCGACCATATCGGTCGGTATCAACCTGTTCGCACGTGGCCTGCCGCCCTTCAAACTGCAACAACACAGCATCGCGCGCCCATCGGCCACAATCGCGCGTCTGAGCATTGACGGTGCAAGGCTGCCCGATTTCGGGAGCATCAATCCCGTGCAACCGCACCCGCACATCACCGACATCCAGCGTGTCGGCGTCGATCACACGCACCGTCCCGCTTGGCTCAGCCATGGCGGTCGTCCCTGCGCAAAGCGCCAGCAATAGTATCATTCGGGCAAACATGCCTTGCCGTAGTCGGCGGGCCAGACCCGATCAATCAAAATCTTAACGAAGGGTTAATAATGTCTTACCGCTGTGCCGTTTCCCAGTTGGGATGTACCCAGGGTTTGTCATTGGCCGGCGGCAACGGGTGCCGCTGCAGGATATGATCCGACACCTTTTCCCCCACCATGATTGACGGCGCATTCAGGTTCCCATTGGTGATACGTGGAAAGATTGAGCTGTCGGCAACGCGCAGCCGGTCCACACCAATCACCCGCGCTTGCGGGTCAACCACCGCCATCGGGTCTTCCACTGCGCCCATCTTGCAGGTACCGCACGGGTGATAGGCGCTTTCGGCATGGTCGCGGATAAACGCATCAAGCTGCTCATCTGTCTGCGCGGCGGCACCAGGTTGAATTTCGTGCCCCCGGAATTCATCAAAGGCAGGCTGGGCAAAAATCTCGCGCGTTAGCCGGATGCATTTGCGGAATTCATCCCAGTCCTGTGGATCGGACATGTAATTGAATTCAATGCGCGGGTTCTCATCGGGATCGGCTGAACGCAGCGTGACCTGCCCGCGCGACACCGACCGCATGGGCCCCACATGGGCCTGAAACCCATGCCCTTCAGGCGCGACCTTACCATCGTAACTGACAGCGATAGGCAGGAAATGGAACTGGATATCGGGATAGGCAATGCCTTTGTCGGACCGTATGAAACCCGCACTTTCAAACTGGTTTGAACTGCCCAGCCCGGTTTTCCAAAGCAACCATTCCAACCCGATCTTCGCCTTGCCCCGCAGATTCCAATAGGAAAACAGCGTCACAGGCTTCGTCGCGGCCTGCTGGATATAAAGCTCCAGATGGTCCTGCAGGTTCTGGCCTACGCCGGGCCTGTCAGCGACCAGTGTGATCCCGTGTTCGGCCAGATGCGCAGCGGGGCCGATCCCTGACAACATCAGCAGTTTGGGCGAGTTCAGGGAGGAGGCCGCAATGATCACCTCTGTGTTGGCATGGATGACCTCGACCTTGCGGCCGCGGCTGACTTCCACACCGGTCGCCCGACCATCTTCAATAACGATACGGCGGGCCAGCACCCGCGTGATTGTGCAGTTGGGCCGTTTCAGCGCCGGCCTCATATAGGCATTGGCCGCCGACCAGCGTCGCCCTTTGTAAATGGTCGCATCAAACGGGCCAAAACCTTCCTGCTGCTCCCCATTATAGTCGCCGGTGATCGGATAGCCCGCCTGCTCGCCCGCTTCGACAAACGCCCGTGTCAACGGGTTCTTGCGGGGGCCGCGCGTCACATGCAGCGGGCCGTCCGTGCCACGCCAGGCCGGGTCGCCCCCATGACCACCGTCATGCCAGTGTTCCATCCGTTTGAAATAGGGCAGCACGTCGGCATAGGACCAACCCTGTGCGCCGCTTTCGGCCCAGTGATCGAAATCATGGGCGTGGCCGCGCACATAGATCATTCCGTTGATCGAGGACGACCCCCCGATCACCTTGCCGCGCGGCGTCACCAGTTGACGCCCACCCAGATGCGGCTCCGGCTCCGTCTTCAGCCCCCAGTCGTAACGTTTCATGTTCATCGGGTATGACAAGGCCGCAGGCATCTGGATAAACGGCCCGGCATCCGTGCCCCCCGCCTCGATCACCAGAACCTGCTTGCCCGCTTCGGCCAGCCGATAGGCGAGAGCGCAGCCTGCCGAACCGGCCCCCACAATAACGTAATCCGCGCGCATCGTCAGAACGGCGCCTCCAGATCACCCATGCGGACATAGACCCCCTTGATCTGGCTGTAGTGTTCGATAGCCGCCTTTGAATTCTCGCGGCCCACACCCGACAGTTTGGACCCGCCAAACGGGGCCTCGACCGGGGCATCGTTATAGGTGTTGATATAGCAGGTGCCTGCCTCAAACCCGGCGGCCATACGATGCGCGCGGGTCAGATCGGCGGTGAACACACCGGCGGCGAGCCCGAATGCTGTGTCATTGGCGCGTGCCAGCACCTCATCCTCGGTCTCGAAATCCAGCACGGACATGACCGGTCCAAAAATCTCGTCCCGCGCGATGGTCATATCATCAGTGACATCGGCGAAAACCGTGGGTTCCAGAAAGAACCCATCGCGGTCAACACGCTTGCCACCTGTGATGAGAGTTGCCCCCTCTTCGACGCCCTTGGCGAAAAACCCCTCAACGATATCGCGCTGACGCTCTGACACCATTGGTCCGAAATTCGTATCCGGGTCCCGTGGGTCACCCATTTTGACATCTGCCAGACGTTCAGTCAGTCGCTTGAGGAATGCCTGTTTGATGCCCTTCTGCACGAACACACGGGTGCCGTTCGAACAGACCTGACCCGAGGAATAGAAATTCCCGAGGATCGCCCCTGACACAGCATTTTCCAGATCAGCATCATCAAAGATCACCAGTGGCGATTTGCCCCCCAGCTCCATCGTCACATGACGAATGCCCTCGGCGGCTGCGGCGTAAACCTTACGCCCTGTTGGCACCGATCCGGTCAAGGAGACCTTGTCGACGCGCGGGTCCGTGACCAGTGACGCCCCGACAGCACCGTACCCCTGAATGACGTTATAAACGCCTGCCGGTGCGCCAGCCTCGTGCAGGATCTCTGCCACCTTGAGCGCGCAAAGCGGTGTGGTTTCGGACGGTTTGAACACCATCGCGTTGCCACAGGCCAGCGCGGGCGCGCCCTTCCAGCAGGCGATTTGCGTTGGATAGTTCCACGCGCCGATGCCCACGCAAACGCCCAGCGGTTCACGGCGGGTATAGACGAAATCATCGCCCAACTGGATATGTTCGCCGGTGATGCTGGCGGCCAGCCCGCCGAAATATTCCAGTGCGTCAGCCCCAGACGTGGCATCGACAACGCTAGTTTCCTGATAGGGTTTGCCGGTGTCATAGGTTTCCAGGACCGACAGATCGTGATTGCGGTCGCGCATGATATCAGCCGCCCGGCGCAGCACGCGGCCACGATCCGTTGCGGTCCAGCCTGCCCATTCCTTTTGCGCGCGTTTCGCTGACGCCAGCGCCTGATCAACAATCGCAGGGGTAGCCGCATGCAGCTTGGCGATGATCTCGCCCGTTGCCGGATAGATCACCTCGATGACGTCACCGGCTTTGTCTTCGATGTATTGGCCGTCGATGAAATGGCTGGCCTTGGGTTGTGTGTTCATGGTCGGGATGCCTCCGGCGGGAGTATTTGGGGAAGAAAGAAGATGCTATTCGCCACGGGGAAAACGCTGGTTTTCTTCGACGACGTTCAGATCCATGTGGTTGCGCATGTATCGCTCTGATGCTTTTTGCAGCGGCTGATAGTCCCACGGATAATAGTTGCCGTTGCGCAGCGCCTCGTAGACGACCCAGCGGCAGGCCTGACTATGGCGCACCTCTGCGTCGTATTTGGCAAGGTCCCAGCGTGCCTCGGATTTTGCGCGCAACTGGGTAAGTGTGCCCTGATGCGCCGGTTCGTCGGCCAGATTGGTCAGCTCATGGGGATCAGCGTTCAGATCAAACAGTTGATCAGGGTCCAGCGCGCAGAGATTGTATTTCCACTTACCATAGCGCAGTGAAACCAGCGGGGCATAGCTGGCTTCTGCCGCGTATTCCATTGCAACAGGTGTATCGCGGGTGCCGCCCTGGCCCAGATGCACAAGGCTCTCACCTTCGGTCCATGGCATCACCTCGGACATATCGACACCAGCCAGATCGCACAGGGTCGGTGTTATATCGATCGTGCTGACAGGTGTCGGGTTCAGACCAGGCGCCATATCGGGGGCCGCAATCATCAGCGGGACGCGCGCGGACCCTTCGTAGAACGACATCTTGAACCAAAGACCGCGTTCGCCCAGCATGTCACCATGGTCCGAAACAAAGAGGATCGTGGCCTCCTGCCGCGTATCCTTCAGCGTTTGCAGCACCTCACCAACCTTGTCGTCGATATATGAGATATTGGCGAAATAGGCCCGCCGGGCGCGACGGATATGATCATCGGTGATGTTGAAATTGTCCCGATCATTCGCATCCAGAATGCGGCGGCTATGGGCGTCCTGATCCGCATAGGGGATCGGGCCAACGTCCGGCATCAGATGTTTGCAATCCTCGTAAAGGTCCCAGTATTTCTTGCGCGCTACGTAAGGGTCATGCGGGTGGGTAAAGCTGACGGTCAGGCACCACGGGCGATCATCGTGACCGCGTGATAGATCATAGAGCTTGCGGGTCGCGTGATAGGCGACCTCGTCATCATACTCCATCTGGTTGGAAATCTCGGCCACACCAGCACCGGTGACGCTGCCCATATTGTGATACCACCAGTCGATCCGCTCACCGGGTTTGCGGTAATCCGGGGTCCAGCCAAAATCAGCCGGGTAGATGTCGGTAGTCAACCGTTCCTCGAACCCGTGCATCTGGTCGGGACCCACGAAATGCATCTTGCCTGACAGGCAGGTCTGATAGCCCGCACGGCGCAGGTGATGGGCGTAGGTGGGGATGGAGGATGTAAACTCAGCCGCGTTGTCATAGACGCCCGTGCGCGATGGCAATTGACCCGACATGAATGATGCACGGGCAGGCGCGCAAAGCGGCGACGCGGTATAGGCATTGGCAAACCGAGTGGATCGTGCCGCCAGCGCCTTGAGGTTTGGGGCATGCAACCAGTCTGCCGGACCATCAGGAAACAGCGTCCCATTCAACTGATCCACCATGATAATCAGTATGTTCGGCTTGGTCATTGCACCCTGCCTTTCAGTTCAATTTCAAGAAACGCCAGAACTTGCCGGGTCGCATCAGACCGTTCCGCGGCGTCGCGCGCCAGACCCTGACGCAGGTAATAGCCGTCAATCAACGCAGCGATACGGGCCGCCGCCTGGTCGGCACCAGTCCCAATCAGTGGGCGTAGATCATGGACCAGATTACTGTGCAGTCGGCGCTGATAGAGCTGCAACAGCCGGTGCGCGTCTTCGGATGTCTGCGCCAAAACATAGAAATTCAGCCATGCCGCAATGACATCCGGCTGAAAGTTCGATGAGGTGAAACCGGCGCGAACAATCGCCTCAAGCCGCGCGCGATGTCCTTGCGCCTGGCCCAGCGCCAACCGAACCTCTGCTGCATAGATCGCCAACGTATGACGCATCGCTGCCAGAAAAATCTGTTCTTTTCCGCCAAAATAGTGATGCGCCAGCGCCGAGGACATACCCGCCCGCTTTGCAATGCTGCTGACCGTCACGTCCAGATTCCCCGCCGCACCGATTTCATCAATCGTGGCTTTCACTAATGCGGCGCGGCGGATAGGTTCCATCCCAAGCTTTGGCATCTGATCCTCGGATTTGTTGTTGCCACTGCAGTAAATTGTTCTTTATTGACTCGTCAATCAATAAAAAGATGACGTAAAACCGGGAGACTGAAATGAAACTGAAATCCACCCTGTCCGCACTGGCCATCTGCGCTGCGGCACCTGCCCTTGCTGATTGCGACCAAGTACGGTTTTCCGATGTCGGCTGGACTGACATCACTGCCACAACTGCCGCCACGTCCATCGTGCTTGAGGCTCTGGGCTATGAGACATCGACCGATATCTTGTCGGTCCCTGTCACCTATGCCTCCATGGCGCAGGGAGATATCGATGTGTTCCTTGGCAACTGGATGCCCACCATGGAAGGCGACATCGCTAGCTACCGCGAGGCGGGGACAGTCGACACAGTGCGCACTAACCTTGAAGGGGCCAAATACACATTGGCCACCAATGCCGCAGGCGTCGCCGCCGGGATCACTGATTTCGCCTCAATCGCGCAAGCTGCAGAGTCGCTGGACAGCAAGATTTACGGCATCGAAGCCGGCAATGACGGCAACCGCCTGATCCAGGACATGATCGACGCCAATGCCTTTGGACTGGACGGATTCGAAGTTGTCGAAAGCTCGGAACAGGGGATGCTGGCACAGGTCGAACGCGCCGATGACCGGGATGAACCTGTTGTGTTCCTCGGCTGGGAACCGCATCCGATGAACGCCAATTATGACATGACATATCTGCCGGGCGGCGATGATTATTTCGGTCCTGATCTGGGGGGTGCGACCGTCGCCACCAATACCCGCGCAGGCTATGTCGATGAATGCCCCAATACAGGCAAACTGCTGCAGAACCTCGAATTCTCACTCGCCATGGAGAACGAGATCATGGGCGCGATCCTGAATGACGACGTGGACCCAGAGGATGCGGCCAAGGCATGGCTGGCTGCCAACCCCGACGCATGGACCCCATGGCTGGACGGTGTCACCACCAAGGACGGTGGTGATGCGGTAGAAGCTGTAAGCGCCGCGCTGGCCGAGTAAAATTGAAAAGGGGAGTGGTCGTCCACTCCCCTTTTTTTGGTGACGGGGACACTGATGAACTGGCTGACAGACAATAAAATTCCGGTCGGCGACTGGTCTGAGACAGCCGTTGACTGGCTCAAGGATAACGGGCGCCCGGCCTTTGACGCGCTCAGCGATGGGTTGGACTGGATGATCGACGGGATCGTCTGGTGTCTGCAAACACCGCCGGAATTCGTGGTTGTCATCCTGTTTGTGGCGCTGACCTGGGTATTGCAGCGGTCTTGGAAGGTCTGCCTGCTGGTGCTTGCCTGCCTGCTCTTCGTCATCAATCAGGGCTACTGGGACGAAACCACTGATAGCCTCGCGCTGGTGCTGTCATCCTGCGTGGTCTGCATGGGGCTGGGTGTGCCCATCGGCATCTTCCTTGCCCACCGGCCTCGCGCCTATCAGGCGCTTAGCCCGGTGCTTGACCTCATGCAGACGCTGCCCGCCTTCGTCTACCTTATCCCGGCCATCGTGTTCTTTGGCCTTGGCATGGTGCCGGGTCTGTTTGCGACCGTCATCTTTGTGCTGCCCGCGCCGATCCGGCTGACCTATCTGGGGGTGTCGAACACCCCTACCCCGCTGCTTGAGGCGGCTGAATCCTTTGGTGCCACCCCCGCCCAGCGCCTGTGGAAAGTGGAACTGCCCTACGCATTCCCGCAGATCATGGCGGGGCTCAATCAGGTCATCATGCTGTCGCTGTCGATGGTGGTCATCTCGGCCTATGTGGGGGCCAACGGGCTGGGTAAACCGGTGGTGCAGGCGCTGGGGCGCAACGATCCGGGGCTTGGGTTTGAATCCGGTTTTGCCATTGTCGCCGTCGCGATCATGCTGGACCGTATGTTGCGGGTGAACAAATGAACGCCGTCGAATTTGATAATGTCTCGATCGTGTTCGGGGCCAAGCCTGAAAGCGCGCTGCCCCTGATGGATCAGGGGATGGAGCGGGCGGAACTTCGCGAAAAAACCGATCAGATCCTTGGCGTGCATAACTGTTCGCTCGACGTCGAAGTCGGCGAGATCCTTGTGCTCATGGGTCTCTCCGGCTCTGGTAAATCAACACTCATACGCGCGGTGAACGGCCTCAACCCCGTTGTCCGGGGCGAGGTGCGTATCTTTGACGGCGATTGGTCCTGCAGCGTCGGCAGCGCGTCGGCGCAGGATCTGCGCCGGGTGCGACGCGAATGCGTGTCGATGGTCTTTCAGCAATTCGGCCTGCTGCCATGGCGAACCGTCCGCGACAATGTAGGCCTTGGTTTGGAGCTTGGCGGCATGTCCAAGGCAGCCCGCAACAAGCGTGTTGATGAGGAACTGCATATGGTGGGCCTTGATGACCGGGCCGACGCGCTTGTCGGCGAGTTGTCCGGCGGGATGCAGCAACGCGTGGGCCTTGCGCGTGCATTCGCAACCGATGCTCCAATCCTGCTGATGGATGAACCGTTCTCGGCGCTTGATCCATTGATCCGCACCAAACTGCAGGACGAACTCCTTGACCTGCAGAAGCAACGCAACCGGACCATCATTTTCGTCAGCCATGACCTTGATGAGGCATTCAAGATCGGCAACCGCATCGCCATCATGGAAGGGGGGCGTATCGTACAATGCGGCACCCCGCGCGATATCTTCACCAATCCGGTGAACGATTACGTGGCGGAATTTGTGGCACATATGAACCCGCTTGGTGTTCTGACCGCACGCGATGTGATGACCAGCGGTACGGCGGAAGGCCCCGCCATCGACGTGGAAACCCCTGTCCATGACATCATTCAGCAGATTGAGGCTGAGGCGCTGCAAGTCACCGAAAACGGTGTCGCCGTCGGCAAAATTACCCAAAGCTCGCTGCTTGCGCGCCTGGCCCCACCCGGCAGCTAGACCTTGGTGGCGTTGACCACTGGCGTGATCGCGCGGCTGGCCAGGGCCTCGCGCCAGGTGATAAAGCTGACCGATGCCATGATGATCGCGCCGCCTAGGATAACCCAGCCATCAACCGCTTCATTAAAGGCGAGATAACCCAGCAGGACTGCCCAGACCAATTGCAGGAAGGTCACGGGCTGGGTGACCGTCAGCGGGGCGGCGGCAAAGGCCAGCGTCATCGTGTAATGTCCCGCCGTCGCAAAACATGCGACCAGAAACATCCAACCCAACTGACCCAGCGTCGGCGTTACCCAGACGGCAAGGGCAAAGGGGGCAAGACCAATCGTCACGGTGATCGACAACATGCCCACCACCACTACCGCCGACACCTCGCCCGACAATTGTTTGGCGATCAGATACCCCGCCGCAAATCCAATGGCCGTTCCCAGCATCGCAATATGGCCGGGATCAATCACCTTCATGCCCGGACGCAGGATAATCAGCGCACCAATCAGGGCGACAATGACCGCGGCCAACCGGCGCGGCGGCAGCTTTTCCCCCAAAAAGAGGGCGGCCCCCAGCGTGATATAGATCGGCGAAAGATAGTTCATCGCCGTCACCTCGGCGATGGGAATGCGGGTCATGGCAAAAAACCACAGGATCACCGCAACCGTGTGAACGAGACCGCGCAAACCAAACAGCCGCAACTGGCGAGGTGTCAGCCGTGCCGCCAGTATGGGCCGTATCATCGGGATCAGAAAAACAAGGCCCAGAATGTAGCGCAGGAAAGCTGCCTGCGCTGCGGGCAGATCGTCACCGACATGTTTCACAATGGCTGTGACGGCAACGAAATTGAACCCGGTCACCACCATCCAGAATATACCCTTCAAAGGGTGCGAGGCCGGCAACTGGGTCATAGATCAGGCGTGGCAGCAAGCCCACCCAAAGGCAAGTCAGCTTTCCGCAAAAGCCGCCATCACCTCGTCGGACGCTTCGAAATTGGCCGTGACCCGCTGGATATCATCATCCTCTTCCAGCGTGTCGAGCAGCTTCATCAGCTTGGTCAGCCCCTCCAGATCAACCTCGGTCGTCATGTTGGGTTTCCAGATCAGCTTGGTCGATTCAGATTCGCCCAGCTCAGCCTCCAGCGCGTTTGAAACCTCGTTCAGGTCGGTATCGGCGCAGATGATCACATGATTGTCGTCATCACTTTGCACATCCTCTGCCCCGGCTTCGATCGCGGCCATCATCACAGTGTCAGCATCGGCGACAGAGGCCGGGTAGACCACCTCCCCCTTGCGGTCGAACATGAAACCGACCGAACCGGTCTCGCCCAGATTGCCGCCATTCTTGGAAAAGGTCGAACGCACCGTTGATGCCGTCCGGTTGCGGTTGTCAGTCATCGTCTCGACAATGACGGCAACACCGCCGGGGCCGTAGCCCTCGTACCGGATTTCGTCGTAGTTTTCAGCGTCGCCACCCTGCGACTTCTTGATCGCCCGGTCGATGACATCCTTGGGTACGGAGTTCGACTTGGCTTCCTTCACCGCCAGACGCAAGCGCGGGTTCTTGTCCGGATCCGGGTCACCCATCTTGGCTGCCACCGTGATTTCCTTGGCAAGCTTGGAAAACAGCTTGGACCGCAGCTTGTCCTGCCGTCCCTTACGGTGCTGAATATTTGCCCATTTTGAGTGGCCAGCCATCGGAAACCTCGTCAGATGTGGTGTAAATCTGCGCCTCTATAAGGCATGGCAGTACAGCCCCGCAACCCTGTGCTAGAGCGGCCAGATATAGGGAATGACAAAGGATGCGATGGGGGCCAACGAAAGGTTCAGCGGAATGCCGAATTTCAAGAAATCCGCGAATTTGTAGCCGCCGGGGCCGTAGACAAGCGTGTTAGTCTGATACCCGATCGGGGTGGCAAAACTCGCACTTGCTGCGATCATGACGGCGACCACCAGTGGGCGCGCATCAACACCCAACGCGCTGGCCAATCCGATGGCAATGGGTGTCATGACAACCGCAACAGCGTTGTTCGACACCAGTTCAGTCAGGATACTCGACAACAGATACACCGCCAGGACGATGAAAAAGCCGGGTAGCACAAGCATGAAAGGCGACAGCGTATCGGCAATAATGCCCACAGCGCCGGATGATTGCAGCGCAGACCCGACGCCCAGCATCGCAAAGATCAGCGCCAACAGGCGTCCATCGACATAGGAAAACGCCTCATCCGCGTCGATACAGCCGGTCATCAGCACTGCCGTCACGCCCAGCATGGCCAGCAGCAGGATCGGGGCAATACCCAGTGCGGCAAGAACAACAACCCCCAGCAGCACCGCAATGGCCACAGGCGCGTGACCGCGGCGGTAGGCCCGTTGCGACGGGACCGATACATCGCCCAGGTTCATATCCTCGCCCAGGCGCTGAATATCCTCAGGCGCGCCTTCCAGCAGCAGCGTGTCACCCACGCGGACGACCAGATCGTCCATCTGGCGACCGATATTCGTGTCCCGCCGATGCACCGCCAGCGTATAAACCGCATAGCGCCGGCGCAACCGCATGGAGCCTAGGCGTCGCCCCACCATCTTGCAGTTCGGGGTGATCAGCACCTCGACCGTCGTGGTCTCAACCGCCGACACCTGATCAACCCGGCGCAGGTCCTTGGTCGCCTGCAGCGACAACAGTTCTGTCATTTCCGTGCGCAACACCACACGATCGCCGACCTGCAGATTGACGCTGTCCAGATTGCGCCGCAACGAGGTATCGCCGCGCACAACGTCGATCAGGCGCACGCCATCGCGTTTGAACAGCTGGACACCTGTCACCTGCCGGCCAATCAGGTTGCTGTCAGGCGGTATGACCGCCTCGGAAAAGAACCGCATCTTGGACCGGTCAGACAGCATCGTCGCCATGCTTTGCCGGTCCGGCAGCAGGCGCGGTGCCATGAAATACAGATAGATGAACGTCCACGCGACCACGACAACGCCAACTGGCAGAATCTCCAGAATGCCAAAGGGTTCAAGGCCCGACGCCCGCGCTACCCCATCCACCAGCAGGTTCGTGGACGTGCCAAGCAGGGTCATTGTGCCCCCGACAATCGCCGCATAGCTCAGCGGGATCAGCAGCTTGGAGGCCGACGTGTCCAGCGTACGGGCCAGTTGGACAAAGACCGGAATCATGACCACGACCAACGGCGTGTTGTTCATAATCGCGCTGGCGAAGGCGACAAATACAAGGCTGCCGCCAATGGCCCGTGCCGGGCTGATCTTGGCCTGCCGTTCCACCAGCTGTGTCATCGTGTTGAGCGCGCCGGTCCGCACCAGCGCACCGACAATGATGAACATGGCTGCGATAGTCCATGGGGCCGGGTTGGACAGTGCCAGCACCGCTGCCTCATAAGGCAGAACTCCGGTGATCAGCAGGACCGAAACTCCAATCATGGCAACGACTTCGGTGGGGAAAACCTCGCGCAGGAACAGGATGAACATGCCCACTACCACGGCCATGGTCAGAAACGCCGCCTGCGTTTGCGTCAATGCAAAGAACTCACCCATGGGCTGTACTGTCGCCACTTGTGGGCCGCTCGGCAAGCGGCATCTGGACCGCGGACGCTGCGTCGATCATTCAGCTTGGACCTGCCTGCGGCAGCAAGCCACCCCTGCGCACCATCTCGATCCTCGTGGCCTTACCCGTGCGGTCATCGGTTTCGACATAGATGCCGGACAATGTGGCCTCCGCAGTGGCGGGTGTGAACCGTGCTTTGGGCATACCGGTGACAAACCGGCGCATCGGCTCTGTTTTTTCCATACCGATGACCGAGTTGTAGTCGCCACACATCCCCGCATCAGTCAGGTAAGCAGTCCCGCCAGTCAGTATCATCGCATCACTGGTCGGGACATGTGTGTGCGTGCCGACCACAATGCTGGCCCGCCCATCACAGAAATGACCGGTCGCCATCTTTTCCGACGTCGCCTCGCAATGGATGTCAATCAGGCTCGCCTGCACCTGTCCGCCCATCGGGTATTGGCGCAGCACCGCGTCGAGGGCCGAAAACGGATCGTCAAAGGGCCGTTTCATGAACACCTGCCCCAGAACCTGCGCGACAAGTACCTTGCGGCCACCCGGTGCGGAAAAGACGCGCGCGCCGCTGCCGGGTGCAGCTTTGGAATAGTTGATCGGGCGGATGACACGCGGCTCACTTTCGATAAAGGTTAGCATATCCTTCTGATCAAAGGCATGATCGCCAAGTGTGACAACATCGGCGCCAGCATCCAGAAGCAGCTTGGCATGATCCCCCGACAACCCCATACCCGAGGTCGCGTTTTCGCCATTGACCACAACAAAGTCGAGCCGCCAAGCATCGCGCAACTGCGGCAGATATGCCGTTACCGCAGCACGGCCCGCACGGCCCATCACATCGCCAAGAAAAAGTATTTTCATGGCCTACTGTTAGGCGCTGTTCCAAAAATCTTCTAGAGGATTTTTAGGACAACGATTCTTTGCAAAAAATCGTTTCGTTCACCGTAGGGAGACGACATCCTGTTCGGTCACGATCATATCCAACACCTGATCGGTCTGTTCGAGCGGCAGGTTATCATCCTCCTGTGCTGCATAGGCAAAACCGATGGCCAACACAGAGCCGCGCTTACGCAACCCTTCCAGCGTGCGATCATAAAAACCGCCACCATAACCCAAGCGCCCCCCGCGCCTGTCAAACGCAACAAGGGGCACAATCACGATTTCCGGTGTTATCCACTCGCCGCTTTCGGGAATCATTGCACCAAATGTGCCGGGCACCATCGGGCAGTCCGGCTCCCATATTCGAAACTGCAGGGGTAGCCCTTCACCCATGATCACCGGGACACCAACGGGTCCATGTGCCGTAGCCTCAGCCATGGCCGCCGCCGGATCAATTTCGGTTCGCATCGCCATGTAACCGGCCAACGGCACACCGCGATAGCCCGCCAGAACCTCGCTCAGATAACCCGCTGTCCCGCACCCCGCCTCATGCGCGACCTTGCGCCGGGCAAAGGCGGCTTTGCGCGCGGCGGATTTATCCATCACAGCAGCCAAAGTGCTGCAAGGCCAAGGAAGGCAAAGAAACCAACCACATCCGTCACCGTCGTGACAAACGCGCCAGAGGCGAGCGCCGGGTCAATTCCAAACCGTTCGAGCAGAACGGGAATGACCGTCCCGGCCAGACCCGCCACCGCCAGATTGATGACCATCGCCACCCCGATCACAACACCCAGCATCGGTGATCCAAACCAGATCACACCAACGATACCCATGACGACTGCAAACAACAGACCATTAATCAGGCCAACCAACACCTCGCGGCGGATGACCCGCCAGACATTTGCCGTGGTCAAATCGCGGGTTGCGATCGCACGCACAGCCACGGTCAGGGATTGTGTCCCGGCATTGCCCCCCATCGACGCGACAATGGGCATCAACACCGCGAGGGCGACCAGCCCCGCAATCGTTTCCTCAAACAGCGCGATCACCATCGAGGCGAAGATCGCCGTCACCAGATTAACGGCCAGCCAGGGAAAGCGGCGGCGCGTTGTGGCAATCACCCGGTCGGACAGGCTGCCCTCACCCACACCGGCGAGGCGCAGAATATCCTCTTCCGCTTCTTCTTCCAGAAACGCCATGGCGTCGTCGATGGTGATCACACCGACGATCCGGTCGTCATCGTCAACCACCGGTGCCGTGATCATGTGATAGTGGTTGATCGCCTGCGCCACCTCTTCCACATCCTGCGCGACATGGAAGGTGCGGAATGTATCCTCCATCAGGTCACGCAACAGCATGTCGCGCGGATGGCTCAGAATCCGGCCCAGCGTGACATATCCCACCGCCTTCAGCCGCGGATCGACCAGGATGATGTGATAAAACTGATCCGGCAGAACAACGTCAGAGCGCAGGTAATCAATCGCCTCGCCCACCGTCCAGTGTTCCGGCGCGCGAACCAGCTCGGACTGCATGTGGCGGCCGGCAGATTCTTCAGGATAGGTCAGCGCCTGTTCGACAACCACCCGGTCGCCCGCATCGAGCGCGTCAAGAACCGCCTCTTGTTGGTCCTCGCCCAGATACTCGACCAGATCGACGACATCGTCGCTTTCCAGGTCGCGCACAGCCTCGGCCAGCTCAGCTGGGGCCAACTGCCCGATCACCTCTTCGCGCAGCTGCTCGTCCAGTTCGGACAGCGTGTCACCGTCCACGCCACCTTTCCAAACCGTTAGCAGGTCGCGACGGCTGCGCGGATCAAGCTGCTCCAGCAGGTGGGCGATGTCGGCAGGGTGCAACGGGTCAAGCAGCGCATCGACCCATTCGGCGCCACCGGTGCGTACCGCCTCCATCACATCATTGATCAACCGATCCGTGATGCCAAAGGCTTCGTCTTCGTTGTTGTCCGATTGGTCTGTCATACCGCCCCTCGTTGCACCTGCACCATAGCTTCTCGCGCGCCGCGCACAACGGCCATTGAGCGATTTACGCCCCCGCTGCCTCGCCATATGGTGCCGGGATGAGCAAGCATCTTCTCCTTGGCCAGACCTTAAGCTTTTCCGGCAATCCGCTGACGGAAAACTGGGGTGATGTCACCGATTTTGACAGTGCTGGCGGTGTATTGATTGATGGCGACAGAATCGCGGAGACGGGGAATGGTGCGGCATTGCGAGCGAAGTACGCGGACGCAGCCATCACCGATTATGGCGATGCCCTGATCAGCGCAGGCTTCGTCGATGCCCATATGCACTATCCGCAGACAGGGATCATCGCGAGCTGGGGCAAGCAGCTGATTGACTGGCTCAACACTTATACCTTCCCTGAAGAGGCGCGTTTCAACGATCCTGCCTATGCGGATCAGATCGCAAACCGAACGCTGGATCTCGCCTTGGATCATGGCACCACCACCCTGACCAGTTTTTGCACCATCCATCCGACAAGTGTCGATGCGTTCTTTGGTGCGGCTGCCGCCCGCAACATGGCTGTGGCGGCTGGCAAGACCTGCATGGACCGCAACGCGCCTAACGATCTGCGCGATACTGCGCAAGGCGCCTATGACGACAGCAAACGCCTGTTGAACGCCTGGCACGGCAAGGGCCGCGCGCAATACGCCATCACCCCTCGATTTTCGCCAACCTCAACGCCGGATCAACTCACCGCGTTGGGCGCACTTTGGGCGGAATATCCTGATTGCCTGATGCAGACCCATCTCAGCGAGCAACTCCCGGAAATCGCCTGGGTGAAAGACCTGTTTCCAGACGCGCGCGACTATCTCGACACTTACGAAAGCTTTGGATTGCTTGGTGCAAGGGGGCTTTACGGCCATGCCATCCATCTGGAGGACCGGGAGGTGGCGCGATTGCGTGAGGTTGGCGCGGCGGTCATCCATTGTCCGACGTCAAACACCTTCATCGGCTCGGGCCTGTTTGACCTGATGGGGCTGGCCAAGGCTGGCCTGCAGGTCGGTCTGGCAACCGATACAGGCGGTGGATCGTCATTTTCCATGCTCCGCACGATGGCAGCCGCCTATGAAATTGGGCAACTGCGCGGGATAGCATTACATCCGGCGCAACTGATGTGGCTGGCCACCGAAGGGTCGGCGCAGGCGCTGCACATGAATGGCCAGATTGGCCATCTTGGCGCCGGGGCCATGGCGGATATCACGGTTCTCAACCTTGCCGCGACCCCGGCCATCGCCCAACGCAGCCAGCAGGCACAGGATATCTGGGATGCACTTTTTCCCACGATCATGATGGGCGATGACCGATCCATTGCAGATGTGTGGATCGCCGGGCAGCGGTATCAGCGCGGTGAAAACCGATGAGGCGGGTAAGATCAATACTGATATCCACGCTGTTGCTGACGTGGCCTTTTGTAGTCGAAGCAGAAAGTACACGAATTGATGCTTACGGTTTTAGCATATTGCTGCCGGATGGATTTGCTGCGACGCAAAAGGATGGCGGGGTGCAGTTGGCGCAGACCGGCATGCGACGTACCGTTCAGCGGTTAGAGATTTTCACGCAGGATCAGCCATTTCAGACAGCCACGCGACAATTCACCCTGCGCGATGTGGCAGGCTTTGATCGCCCATTTCTTTTTGCAATTGAGCCGCTTGGCGCCGGGTCAGGCGGAACGGAATATAGGCTGACGGCAGTTGGAACGGATAACACCGGTCAGACCGTGGTGATGATCGCGCAGGATCAGTTGGAAATCGGCACGCCCAACTTTGCATTCGCCTGGGACGTATTGGCCAGCTATCAACCACGATAATGCGCCAAGGGCGCGACCTATTCCGCCAGCCGCGCGGCCAAGGTGTTCTGGCGGTTAATCACCTTGTCCAAATCAATTGTCTGCATTTGGCCATTGGCAACCACCTGACGACCTTCCACAAACAAATCACGAACCTTCGCCGGACCGGCCAGAACCAGCGCGGCCGGGTCCCACGACCCTGCATTCTCAACCGCCCTCGCATCCCACACCGCGATATCCGCCCGTTTGCCGACTGCAATCTGACCACAATCATCGCGCCCCAGCACGGCAGCCCCGCCGCGCGTGGCGATCTCCAGTGCTTCGCGGGCAGACATGGCATCGGCCCCATTGGCAACCCGCTGCAACAACATCGCTTGCCGGGCCTCGGCCACTAGATTGCCCATATCATTGCTGGCCGATCCATCCACGCCCAGGCCGACGGACACGCCCGCATCGCGCATCTGCCGCAGCGGCGCGATGCCCGATCCAAGGCGGCAATTGGAACAGGGGCAATGGGCAACACCTGTCTGCGTGCGGGCGAACAGATCAATCTCTTGCCCATTCAGTTTCACACAATGCGCATGCCAAACGTCATCGCCGACCCAGCCCAGATCTTCGGCATATTGTCCGGGACGGCAACCGAATTTCTCCAGTGAATAGGCAATGTCCTCATCATTCTCGGCCAGATGTGTATGCAGCATCACACCCTTGTCACGGGCCAGAACTGCTGCATCGCGCATCAGATCACGACTGACGGAAAACGGACTGCACGGTGCCACGCCAACACGGGTCATCGCCCCGGGGCGCGGATCATGAAACGCATCGATCACCCGAATGCAGTCTTCCAGAATGACGGCCTCCGCTTCGACCAGACTGTCCGGCGGCAGGCCCCCATCACTTTCCCCAATGCTCATCGCGCCGCGGGTGGCATGAAATCGCAAACCAATCTCAGCGGCGGCAGCAATCGTGTCATCCAGCCGCGCCCCATTGGGAAACAGATACAGATGATCCGAGGTCAGCGTGCAGCCGGACAGCGCCAGTTCCGCCAATCCGATCTGGGCTGACACGAACATCTCTTCCGGGCCAAACCGCGCCCAAATCGGGTAAAGACGCTGCAACCACCCAAACAAGAGCGCGTCCTGCGCACCCGGCACCGCGCGGGTCAGGGTTTGATAGAGATGATGATGGGTATTGACGAGACCCGGTGTGATGATGGCCCCGGTGGCGTCAAAAACATCTGCATTTTCAGCAGGCAGATCAGTCCCGATGGCGGCGATCACGCCGTCGCTGATCAAAATGTCCGCGTCCGCCGACTCGGATCGCGCGTCATCCATCGTCAGGATGACGGATGCATTGCGGATCAGCAGGTCAGGCATTTATCGCATCACGCAGCACCGCCAAAGCGGCGGCATGTATCTGGGCGTTTGCCGCGGCCAGCGCACGACCACCTTCATGGGCCGGACCACCATCCCAATCGGTCACGACCCCGCCCGCTGCCTCTATCACGGCGATGGGGGCCTGAATATCATAAGCATTCAACCCGGCCTCAATCACCAGATCGACCTGCCCCGCCGCCAGCAACGCATAGCCATAGCAATCCATGCCATACCGGGTCAGCCGGACCTGCGCAGATACGGCCTGAAAGGCCCGCATCTCATCGGGCGTTCCAACTTCGGGAAAGGTGGTCAGCACCGTCGCATCGGCCAGATCGCGCGTTGCTCGCGTCCGCAGCGGCAATAGGCCCAATGGCCCCACCAATTCGGCCACACCCAGCCCACCGGCAAATCGCTCACCGATATAGGGCTGATCAATCAGGCCGAAGATCGGGCTGTCCTTGTCCGCCACTGAAATCAGAACGCCCCAGGTCGGCGTACCACTGATATAGCCACGGGTCCCGTCAATCGGGTCAAGCACCCATGTCAGATCGCTGCTACCCTGAAAATGGCCAAATTCCTCGCCAAGAATGGAATCGTCCGGTCGTTCCCGGCCAAGAACGTCCCGCATGGCCTGCTCGGCGGCGCGATCCGCTTCGGTCACCGGATCAAAGCCTTCGCCCAACTTGTTATCGGTCACCAGATCGGCCGTGCGAAAGTGGTGCAGAGTCTCAGGACGCGCCGCATCTGCCAGCAGATGGGCAACCCGTATCAGGTCGTCATTGAACGCTTTGTCTTTGAACACTGTGCCATTCCCATCCACACCGGCTGTCACCGTTTGCGGTAGCGCGGGGCAGATGGGATGGTCAAGCCCGTGTCAGGCTGCTTCGCTCAGCACCCGCGCCAGGTCAAAAAGGCGGCGACGCTGGTTTTCTGGAATTGCATAGTAAGACCGCAGAAGCTCCAACGCTTCCTTGTCGGTCAGGATATCACCCGGCATATCACTGTTGTTGCTGTCTGCCGGAGGTTGAGTATCGAGGCCTTCAAAGAAGAATGAGACAGGCACGTTCAACACCTTTGCGATGTCCCAAAGCCGCGATGCACTGACGCGGTTCATACCTGTTTCGTACTTCTGGATCTGCTGAAACTTGATACCAACTTTTTCCGCCAACTGCTGTTGGGTTGTGCCGCTCATCCAGCGGCGGTGACGGATGCGCTTACCTACATGTACATCTACCGGATGTTTCATTCGTTTATTTCCTTAGTTAGAAAGCACGCGGCAACATGTTGCCAGTGCCCGATGCAGCGTTTAGCGCTTGGTTGAATCTGCAAGCGCGTCCTGCTTGATGATGTGCATGACACCATTCAAGCGTAACACGCAACGGTTGCAGCAGCAGACCTGACCTTAAAGACAGGTTCATGATGACACTTTTTACGCGACCGGTCAAAGCCGGCATCCTTTCATCTGCTGCAATGATTGGGCGATAAGGGTTAATAAAGCCATACTAAGAAGGATTCGTTTATGCGCACATTTCAGGTTTCATCGTTCAATAACGCACCAGAGGTTACAAATGTTCCCGCTCCGACCGCAAAAAAGGGCGAGGTCATTTTGGATATCGAAGCGTGCGGTTTGAACTTCGCGGACCTGCTGATGGCCAATGGCACGTATCAGGACACGCCGACCCCACCCTTCACACTCGGGATGGAGGTTTGTGGCACTGTGGTCGCACACGGCCCGGATGTGTCCACGCCGCCGATCGGGACCCGTGTGGCCGTCTTTGGGGGCAGCGGCGGCATGGCCGAACAGGGTGCGTTCCCGGCGGCGCTTTGCCGACCGGTGCCGGACAAAATGCCGTCAGAGGTCGCGGCAGGTTTCATGGTGGCTTACGGCACCTCTCACTTGGCTTTGAAACGGCGGGCGCAATTGCAGAACGGTGAAACGTTGCTGGTGCTGGGCGCAGCGGGTGGCGTCGGGCTGACCGCGGTTGAGATCGGCAAGGCGATGGGGGCCACCGTCATCGCCGTCGCGCGCGGCGCGGACAAGCTGGCCGTCGCAAAGAATGCGGGCGCGGATCACCTGATCGACAGCACAACCGACGACATCAAGGAAGCGGTCAAGGAGTTGGGCGGGGCCAATGTGGTTTACGATCCCGTCGGGGGTGACGCATTCAAGGCAGCGCTAGGGGCCTGCAACCGCGAGGCTCGGATCATCGTCATCGGATTTGCCAGCGGCAAGGTTCCCCCGATCCCGGCCAACATCATTCTGGTCAAGAACATCACGGTCATCGGGTTCTATTGGGGCGGCTACCTTGGCTTTCAGCCCAACGCGCTGATCGAGAGCTTGGGCGAATTGATGGAATGGTACGATCAGGGGCGCCTGCAGCCGCATATTAGCCATGTTTTACAATTGGATGACGCCGCTCAGGCGCTCGAACTGATGCGGAGCAGGCAGTCCACCGGCAAGGTGGTTATCACGCCGTGACCGGCACCCGCATGGTGTAAAACCCGTCCCGCACGAACTGTGACAGGTCGGCGACAACCGGCCCGTCATTGATCGATGCGCTATACATATTCACATTAACCTCCAGCAGACGCGGCAGGCTGCCACCATGATTGACCGCTTCAAAATGGTGCGACGCGGTGCCTTCCAGAATGGTGTGAACTGCCAGATCAGCGCTGACTGTGGCCTCGATTGTGCGTGTTGACTCGCTCTCGACGGCCATTTCCCATGGGATTCCGACAGCATCCAGCCGCCGTTGCACGTATTGCCGAAAGATGCAGCGCTGTTCAAAGGCAAGCCGCAAAGGGCGCTGTTTCCACGCCTGCCCGCCCGGCGCGCCAACCCAGATCAGCGGCACCTTGGCCAGTGTTTCGCCGCCAGTCCCGACGCTGTCTTCGGTCGTCAGGATGACGTCAATCTCCCCCCGATTGAATTGCTCAACAAGTTTTCTTGTAAAAGATGAAACAAGCTGCACCCGGACCCTTGGATAGGCCGCCGCGAACCGGCGGAGCACCTTGGGAATGACCGGGTATATAATGTCATGCGGCACGCCCAGCGTGACCTCGCCTTCAAATTCGATCGCGGTCAGTTTGCCATAGATTTCGTCGTTCAAGGCCAGCATCCGCCGGGCATAACTGAGCATCTGTTCACCTTGTGTTGTCAGGCCGATAGATCGTGCGGAGCGGTCGAGCAAAGACACATTCAAGGACTCTTCCAATCGTTTCAGCTGCATGGAAACAGCAGACTGCGTCAGGTTCAAAAGCCCTGCCGCCTTGGTCACACCGCCCGTGTCAGCAACGGCTACAAAGGATCGCAAAGCAGTCATATCCAGATTTCTCATTTCATCACCATAGCTGATACAAGACCCATCAAACATTCATTTTTATCATATGAGGTCTGCCGCTATATATCAAGCATTCTAATGATAACCACACAAACCATCACGAAAGGACAGGATATGATCACTGTCACGACTCAGGAATCCGTTAATGCGCGGTGCGGTGTGGCGCGGCCCGGGCTTTGGCGACGTATTGGCCGCTTACTGGCCCTGTCCCGGCAGCGCCGCGCGCTCGCCCGGCTTGACGACCACATGCTCAAGGACATCGGACTGACCCGTCATCAGGCCTATACAGAAGCACAAAAACGGGTTTGGGACGTGCCCGCTAGTTGGCGGGACTGATCACGAAACAAGCGGACCTGCGACATTCCCGCCCAAAACAATCAGATTTAATGATCTTGGTGCCGCGCGCCCTTGAAAACGTGCGGGTTTGTGCCAATATCACGCGCAAGGATGCCGGCTCGCGGCGCCACTGTTATATCTGGAGGTCTAAATGGCTCAATACGAGACAATGAAAACGGTCGGCGGGGTCCGCGCGGCCGCTATTGATGAGGGCTTGCGCGCTCATATGAACAAGGTCTACGGCACAATGTCCGTGGGCATGCTGATCACTGCCGTGGCGGCATGGGCAATTGCCGGTCTTGCGGTCACAAGCGATCCGACAAATGCGACTTACGCTCTGCGTGATGGCCAGTACCTGACCGGGCTTGGCGTGGCGCTTTATGCCAGCCCGCTGCGCTGGGTTATCTTCTTTGCACCTCTGGCCTTTATCCTTTTTGGCTGGGGCGCATTGCTGCAGCGTGGGTCAGCGGCGGCTGTACAGCTTGGCTTCTTTGCCTTCGCTGCGGTCATCGGTGTATCGTTCAGCTCAATCTTTCTGGTCTACACGCCATACTCGATCACGCAGACCTTCCTGGTCACCGCAATCGCCTTTGCCGGTCTTAGCCTCTACGGCTATGTGACCAAAAAGGATCTGGCGCCGATGCGGACGTTCCTGATCATGGGTGTGATCGGTCTTCTGGCTGCAATCATCGTGAACCTGTTCCTGCAGTCTGACGCGATGATGTTCGCGATCGCCTCGATCGGTATCGTGCTGTTCGCCGGCTTGACCGCTGCTTACACGCAGCAGATCAAAAACACCTATGTGGAGCATGCAGCTGCCGCAGATCAGGAGTGGATGGACAAAGCCGCCTTCGACGGCGCGCTCAGCCTCTACATCTCGTTCTTGAACATGTTCCAGTTCCTGCTCTACTTCATGGGACAGGAATAACCGGACTTCCGGCGATAAGAATACAAAAGGGCGGGTCATCCCGCCCTTTTTTGATTCCTTACAGAAGAGATAGATCGAGCAGCGTGCACATGTTACCGCCATCATCTTTTCACCGATGCAAAGCAACAGGCTTGGCAAGCGGTCACGACAAAGTCCGAAAACAGCACCCCACTCCAGCCATGCTAAGCGCTCCACGGCGCTGGTGCGGTCGGGGGGACTCGAACCCCCACGAGTGTTACCTCACAGCGACCTCAACGCTGCGCGTCTACCAATTCCGCCACGACCGCATGTCCACAGGCTGGTAAGTGCGGCGTACATAGACGAGGGCGTTTGCTTTTCCAATAGGGAAATCGCACCCTTGGCAAGCGGCACACGCAGCGTTACCCAAACCCCATGGTAGACTGGATCATCAGCGACGGATTGACCGATTACGCGCATGCGCTAACGGTGATGGAAACGCGCGTTAACGCCATCGCGCAAGGCACGGCGGATGAATGTATCTGGCTGCTCGAACACCCTCCGCTTTATACTGCCGGAACCTCGGCGAAACCCGCCGACCTGATCGACCCTGACCGGTTTCCTGTCTTCGACGCAAGGCGCGGCGGTGAATACACCTATCATGGGCCGGGGCAGCGGGTGGTTTATGTGATGCTGGATGTGGGCAAGCGCGGACGGGATGTACGCAAGTTCGTCGAGGACCTGGAAAACTGGGTCATTGCGATGCTGGACACGTTCAATGTGAAGGGTGAAATCCGGGAGGGCCGGGTTGGCGTCTGGGTCGAACGGCCCGACAAGCCATTGCAGGCCGATGGCAGCCCAGCCGAAGACAAGATCGCGGCCATCGGCATCCGCCTGCGCAAATGGGTGTCATTCCACGGGCTGTCGATCAACGTTGACCCGGACCTGAGCCATTTCGACGGGATCGTCCCCTGCGGGATCAGCCAGCACGGTGTGACCAGCCTCGTGGACCTCGGCCTGCCGGTAACAATGACGGATCTGGACGTGGCGCTGAGGCAGACATTTGCGAAAATGATGTAGGGGCGGGGCAGCCTCGGCTATTTCGATCTGTCCAGCCCATTTGCCCTCTCGATCATTCTCGTCAACGCGTGTACCCGGGCCCTCAGGTCAAGTATGTCCAATTGGGCCTCCTTGCTGCAAACAATCCCAGCCGCGCCAACCTTGTCGGCGTCAGCATAAATCGCATCCGATCCCTTCTTGCGAAAGTGAAAGGCGTGCTCATAAGGGCCGATTCCCACCTGTCCGCCGTACACCCTTGGATGAATCTGTTTTAACGCTGCATGCAACTGCTCAGGATCAACGTAATTCTCGATCTCGCGGCCCTTGGTGATCCAGATCAGGCCAGCACCATCCGCCATCTCTGTCTTTAGCCGCGTCACCGCCGGTTTCAGCTTCGCTCGCGGTGCGTGTTTGTCGCTGTCTACAATCATCGCCACATTCCTATTCAACTGGCGCAACCGAATGAACTGCTCCAATGCATCCTCGTCAGCGCTCAAATGGCTGATGAGGCCACCGCCGTAAAACATGATCGTGTAGTGAACGCCCTCTCTCAAACCAGGGTTCACAGAGTTCAACCAATGCCTGACATAAATCCGGTCCGAGGGTCCCTCGACCCAGATCACGGCATTTGACTGCAGTATGTCAGACGCACGACAACCCAGATCATCGCAAATCTTGCGCTTGTCCCCCGCACGGACGGCAGAAGTGACATAGGTCTGCACCCCGTCATTGCGCACGTGAAAAACAGAGGCGCCGGGCGTGTCGATGAAAGCTGCGGAATGGGTGGCGATGAAATACTGGTTTTTGGTATGTTGTTGCAGGTACTGGATCAACTTGCGCTGCAACACCGGATGCAAGTGAATTTCCGGCTCCTCGATACACATGATCTTCTTCTGGTGAATTGTGCAGAAAGCGGCGATCAAGATCACCTCGTGAATGCCTGTGCCGAGAGAGGACAACGGCAATACTTTGTTGTCCATATGCACCAGCAAATGCTCACGGTGGTTCGGCACCTCAAGTTTTGCGTCGGGTTTGCCTGTAACTACTCTGACGAACTCGTTGACTTGATCAAACTCATCTCTGCGGTGGCGTTCGTCGTGGTCTGGATTTTGAATCTCAGCCAAATGCGAAATCAGGCCCCTACCAGATAAATCACTAAATGAATTGGAGGTTGCATCAAGTTCTCTTTTTGCCGGTATAACAAGCCGCTGAGGTATCGTCACGACTTGCCCGCTAAATAGCCGAGCAGTGGCTGACTTAGCCAAATGCTTTGTATGTGTCATGCCGGATTTAAGTATTGCTTTGTTGATATCTCGCCATGTTCGATCATCGAACAATCGCATCAACCGCTCATAGTCCAATTCCTCGAGATATCCTAATCGCTCTGTTGCGTTCTCACGCTTTGTCCAGATGCAGCCATTCTTCTGCATCGCCTCGGTCAGACGGCCAAATACTTCTTCCGGATCGATCCCAAATCGCGTATCGACCGTTCCCATATTATTGAGGGCATTTTCTTTGAATGTTGTTGTAGCAATACCAATTGATACCAAAAATTCACCAGTCTCTGCACCGCGATATGCATCGACCGAAGTAGGCGTATGTCGCGATGTGTTCCTAACGGCATCAAAGGGCAACCGATCCTTGATCAAATTCAGAACAACCGACTTCCCGGCGTTATTCGCCCCCACAAAGAAATTCATCTCCGAAAACGGCGCGATGTATTGGGTTTCTGGTCCGATGCCCCGGTAGAACTGGACTGCGATCCCCTCCAGATATGTCGGCATATCAACCCGCCCAAAAAGTGTGGAATGGAAACTGAAAACAATCAGTGGCCGCCCAAGCCCGCCCCGTCAAGCGCCGCAATGCCCAACCCGCCGCCACTGCGCCGCGTCAACCAATGCACCCTCCTGACACCACCTGTCAGCATGCGGGGTTGAACCGGACCAAAAGAAGAACAATTATAGACCTCTGCCTCAAGGAACAGTTTCATGTCCGAAGCCGAAGTCTACCTGTCCAACCCCGCCCCCGATGTCAAAACCCGCGAAAAGCTGGAAGGCGGCAGGCCGTTTGTCCTGTCCACCGATTTCGACCCGGCAGGCGACCAGCCGACGGCGATCCGTGAACTGGCGCAGGGGGTCATGGACGGTGAACGCAATCAGGTCCTGCTCGGCGCCACCGGCACGGGCAAAACCTTCACCATGGCCAAGGTGATCGAGGAAACCCAGCGGCCTGCCATCATCCTGGCCCCGAACAAGACCCTGGCGGCGCAATTATACGGCGAATTCAAAGGGTTCTTTCCGGAAAACGCCGTCGAATATTTCGTCAGCTACTACGACTATTACCAGCCAGAGGCCTATGTCGCGCGGTCGGACACCTATATCGAAAAGGAATCCCAGATCAACGAACAGATCGACCGGATGCGCCATTCGGCCACCCGCGCGCTGCTCGAACGGGACGATGTGATCATCGTCGCCTCCGTCTCCTGCATCTACGGCATCGGCTCGGTCGAAACCTACGGCGCCATGACGCAGGACCTGCATGTAGGCCACGATTATGACCAGCGCAAGATCATGGCCGACCTCATCGCCCAACAATACAAGCGTAACGATCAGGCCTTCCAGCGCGGCAGCTTCCGGGTCCGCGGCGACAGCCTAGAGGTTTGGCCCGCCCACCTTGACGATCGCGCCTGGAAACTGTCCTTCTTCGGCGAGGAGCTCGAAAACATCACCGAATTCGACCCGCTCACCGGCGAAAAAACCGACACGTTCGAGAAAATCCGCATCTACGCGAATTCCCACTATGTGACCCCTCGCCCCACGATGCAGCAGGCAATCCAGGGCATCAAAAAGGAGTTGCGCATCAGGCTCGACCAACTGGTCGCCGATGGCAAACTGCTCGAAGCCCAGCGGCTGGAACAGCGCACAAATTTCGACCTTGAGATGCTGGAGGCGACCGGCGTTTGCAACGGCATCGAAAACTATTCGCGCTACCTCACAGGCCGCGCCCCCGGCGAACCGCCCCCCACGCTGTTCGAATTCATCCCCGACCATGCCATTGTTTTTGCGGATGAATCCCACGTCTCCGTCCCGCAAATCGGCGGCATGTACAAAGGCGACTACCGGCGCAAATTCACGCTGGCTGAACACGGGTTCCGGCTGCCGTCCTGCATGGACAACCGGCCGCTGAAATTCGAAGAATGGGACGCCATGCGCCCGCAATCCGTCTTCGTCAGCGCCACCCCCGCCGCATGGGAACTGGAACAGGCAGGCGGCGTCTTCACCGAACAGATCATCCGCCCCACCGGCCTGATCGACCCGGAGATTGAAATCCGGCCTGTCGAAATGCAAGTCGACGACCTGCTGGATGAGGTCCGCAAGGTCGCCGCCGACGGCTACCGCACACTGGTCACGACGCTCACCAAACGCATGGCCGAAGACCTGACCGAATACATGCACGAACAGGGCATCCGCGTCCGCTATATGCACTCCGACATCGACACGATCGAGCGGATCGAGATCCTGCGCGACCTGCGCCTTGGGGCCTTCGACGTGCTGATCGGGATCAACCTGCTGCGCGAAGGTTTGGATATTCCCGAATGCGGGCTGGTCGCGATCCTTGATGCTGACAAGGAAGGGTTCCTGCGGTCAGAAACCTCCCTCGTCCAAACCGTGGGCCGCGCCGCGCGCAACGCCGATGGTCGCGTCATCATGTATGCCGACCGCATCACCGGCTCCATGGAACGGGCGATGAAGGAAACCGAACGCCGCCGGGTCAAGCAACTGGCCTATAACGAAGAACACGGGATCACCCCGCAAACGGTCAAGAAAAATGTCGAGGATATCCTCGCCGGCCTCTACAAGGGCGACGTGGATATGAACCGCGTCACCGCAAAGGTCGACAAACCCATGGCCGGGGCGAACCTGCAAGCCGTGCTCGACGGACTACGGACGGATATGCGCAAAGCGGCCGAGAACCTCGAATTCGAAGAGGCCGCGCGACTGCGAGACGAGGTCAAACGGCTTGAAACCGTCGATCTGGTGATCCACGACGACCCGATGGCACGGCAACAAGCCGTGGATAAAGCAGTTGGAGATGCGCAGAAATCTTCGGGGCGGAGCACCGGCGGACGCGGCGGAATGCGCGGTGGAAAATCGCGGTATGGCGGGAAGCGGTAGATGATGGCTCATTCAATCAAAGATCTCAAAGAGCAGACCGATGATGAAATTATCAAACGTCATGACAATGCTGCTCAAAACACTGCGGTCGGCGTTAGCTATTATTTGGAAGAATTACGGGCACGTAAGATGGAGAGCTACGCCCAAAAGATGGACCGACTTACCGCTGGCATTTTTTGGATGACACTTGTGGTCACGATTGCAACCTGCATCAACGTTGCAATATTTGTTTGGGAGAAGTTGGGGTAACCTTCACCGGTATCCATTCCGCCCGGTCGATAGACCGGGCAGCGGGCGACCTCCCCCGGAGGCCTCTTTTACAACGTCACCCTCCAAAACCACCGTCGGTCTATTGGCACACACTCCGCATCACACAACCTGCCCCGAGCGTCCTCTAGGTCGGCCGTTGCCCTCAGCCCTTCAAAAAAGTAAGCCTTTCCCTACTCGCCACATCCACCTCCATCTGCCACCCTCACGCCCATTAACCCGCCCCGCAGACTATAGCGGAGCTTTCCAGAATGGGCGGATACATGGTGCATATTTTATTTGGTTTCTCATTCGCATTTCTCACGGCCACTATCGTGATTGTCGGCGACTATCTGATCAAACTGGCCGCCGATGACGGCAAGCCCTTCTGGTCGGGTTATGTCCTCGCCGGTTGCCTGATCTACGGCATCTCCGCCATCTTCTGGTTTTATGCGATGCGGCACGTCACGCTGGCGCAGGCCAGTGTCGCCTATTCCATGCTGACCTTGCTGGCGCTCTGCGGCATGGGTGTAGTGTGGTTCGACGAACAGATGGCGGCCCGGGAATATCTGGGGGTCGCCTGCGCACTGGCGGCCATGGCGCTGATGATGCGGATCGACGCATAGGGTGACGTGCCCCTTGCTATCCCCACAAACCAGCTACCTTCCCAGCATGCGCCTCGCTCTCGTCCTCACCCTCATCGCCTCTCCCGCCGCCGCGTGGGAGTTTTCCTCCGCCCCGATCTGCACGCTGACCAACACAAGCGACGCAGGCGAAATCACCGTCACCTATGACGCGTCCCTGCCCGAATACACCATCACCCTGACCCTCGCGGACGGCCAGTGGCCCGACGCCCCCGTCTTCGGTATGGCCTTCGACGGCGGGCGCTCCATCGCCATTCAAACCGACCAGCATATCCTCAGCCCCGATGGCCGCAGCCTGACGGTCAAGGATCGCGGCTTCGGCAATGTTCTCAACGGGTTGGAGTTCAACACCATAGCGATGGGAGCCTCCGGCGACACGTTCCTCGCCATGCCGTTGGCGGGCATCGGCCCCGCGATCAAGGCCTTCCGCGACTGCCCGGCAGATCAACTGTCCTGATATGGCCAAGCGCGATCCCGTAAACCCCACCGATGACGAAGCGCGCAATCTCGCCCGTGACCTGCTGACCCAAACCCGCTTCGGCGCCCTTGCCGTCTCGCTGCCAAGCGGCGCCCCTTACGTCGCCCGCGTCGCCATGCTGGCCGACCAGGGAAGCCTGCTGACGCTCATCTCCACCCTGTCAACCCACACGACAGCGCTGCAGGCCAACCCCGCCTGCGCCGCCTTGATCGGTGAACCCGGCGCAAAAGGCGACCCGCTCACCCACCCGCGCATGACGCTCATGTGCACCGCGACCGAAGCCGACAAAACCGCCCAGAAAGAAAAATGGCTGAACGCCATACCAAAGGCGCAACTCTACTACGATTTCACCGATTTCCTGATGTTCCGGCTCACCCCGACAGACATCCATCTGAACGGCGGCTTCGGCAAGGCGTGTCGGCTGACACCCAGCGATCTCTGATCAGAAGAAATCGAACATTTCCGACAGAAAGCTGTCTTTCTTGCGCGGTTTGCCGCGATAGTCGTCGCGATCACCATGGCCCTGTTGCGGCGGCGTCGGTGGCATCACGGATTGTGACCGTTCGATGATCTTGTCCAACTCGCCCCGGTCCAGCCAGACGCCACGACATTGCGGGCAATAATCAATCTCGATCCCGTTCCGGTCGGAAATGACAAGGGTTGATCCGTCAATCGGGCATTTCATCGGCGCACTCTCCTGTGGGTTGCTTGCATTTGATATGGGGATGCGCGTGGCGGTTTCAAATCTTAACGGCGTGTTTACGCTTGCGCCGTGCGGGGCGTTAAACCAGTGGTTTCGCAATTAGGGGTCCGACGCTTTGCCGACGCAAATCCGACGCGACGCCGACAGAGCGAAATCCGTTGTTTTGCGGCGTTAACACATGATTCGGCGCCTCCGCCCCGCCCGTCAGCGTGCGCACCCCACCGAACGTTGCTCAGGCACGGCCCAGACCCAGCAGAATGACGCTGCCTTCTTTCCAGATTCCCTTGATCAGGAACCCCTTCTCGGCCACTTTTGGAAAGCGCTGTTTCCAATCCAGGAAACGGTCATTGGTCACCACCCGCAGCCCTTCGTCCGACGCATGTTTTAGCAGGACCTCATCAGCCGTTGTTCGCCTGGGCGCATGAAAGACATGGCTTTCTGGCAAACCCAAACGGTAGGCCATCGCAGTTGCGTTCGCATATTGGTCAAACAGCTTGTAACCAACGTTGGCGTCAAAGTAGACAAACGGTTGATAGCCTCGATTTTGGAGCTCTTTCAATACTTTAGTCAGCACCTCTAAACTTGGTTCGCCACCCCAATGCATCACGTTTGAACCATCAACAATAACAGGTTTGCCAATAACTTCGAATGCCGGAGCAACGTAACTGGAATCAAATCGACTTCGTCGCCTCCAGCGCCACAAATAACCCAGAATCAGCAGCCCAAAACTAGCAAAGACCCCTTTACCGATCCCGTCAATGATCCGGGCCTTTTCGGCATCCTCAGGCAGGATCACAGCGCAGATGACCATCAGCGCCAGCATGCCAACCACAAGCCATTCCAGAAACCGCACGGCATCACCCAAATCTGCTCAAGATGCTTGCATCACACGTAAAAACTGCAGTCTCAAGGCAGGATCAGGGTGATTTCATGGCCCCTCGAGCCCTTTGAGGATCGGACAATCGGGCCGGTGATCGCCAGCGCAGTCGCGCACGAGTTCGGCCAGCGTGTCGCGCATGGCCACCAAGCCTTTGATTTTGCTTTCGATATCGTCCAGATGCCCCTTGGCGATGGCGCGGACATCGGCGCTGGCGCGGTTCCGATCCTCCCACAGGGCCAGCAGATCGCGACATTCGTCGATCGAGAATCCCAGCTGTCGGGCCCGACCCAGAAAGGTCAGTTTATGCGCATCCGTATCGCGGAAAACGCGGTAGCCGTTGCTGCCACGCTGCGGTGTCACAAGCCCGATATCCTCGTAGTAACGGATTGTTTTTGCCGGCAAACCTGTCCGCTCTGCCACGTCACCGATATTCATGCGACCCCCCTCACACGCCGCAGGCGCAGCGCGTTTGTCACCACCAGAACGCTGGACAGCGCCATCGCCCCTGCCGCCAGCGCAGGCGACAGAAGGATCCCCCAAAGCGGGAACAGCAGCCCCGCCGCAACCGGGATTAGCAGCACGTTGTAGCCAAAGGCCCAGACAAGGTTCTGTTTGACATTGCGCATCGTGGCGCGGCTGATCGTGAGGGCGTTGAGCACACCCAAAGGGTCGCCGGACATCAACACCACATCGGCGCTTTCCACGGCAACATCCGTGCCGGTCCCGATGGCGATCCCAACCTCGGCCGCGGCCAGCGCGGGGGCGTCGTTGATCCCGTCACCGACAAAGGCGACCTTGCCACCATCGGCCTGCAAGTCCCGGATCGCGTCGACCTTGCCGTCCGGCAGGACGCCAGCGACCACATGCGAAATCCCCAGCGCCTTGCCGATTGCCATGCCCGTCTGCACAGCGTCACCGGTGACCAGCGCAACCCGCAGGCCCTGATCCTGCAGGCGTTGCACGGTGTCTTTCGCCGTCAGGCGTAGGGTGTCGGCCACGCCAATCACGCCGGCGGGTGTGCCGTCGATGGCCACAACGACCGGCGTCTTGCCCGCCTCGGCCAATTCATCGGCCATGGGCACCAGAACGTCCGTTGCGACACCGCTTTCGCTCATCAGCCGGGCATTGCCGACGATGACGGCCTTGCCGTCCACCGTCCCACGCAGCCCCTGCCCCGGGATCGCAGTGAAATCCGACACTGTAGCCGCAAGCCCGTCGACCGCCGCCACGATAGCGCGGGCCACCGGATGTTCCGATTTCGCCTCGACCGCGGCGACAAGGCGCAGCAAATCGTCCTTTTCACCCACAATCGGGATCACATCCGTCAATGACGGTTCGCCCATCGTCAGCGTGCCGGTCTTGTCAAAGGCGACGGTGTCAATCCCGCTGAGCGCCTGAAGCGCATCACCTTGCCGGAACAACACGCCCAAGCCCGCGGCCCGCCCGGTACCGACCATGATCGCGGTTGGCGTGGCAAGGCCCATCGCGCAAGGGCAAGCAACGATCAACACCGAAACCCCCGCCACCAGCGCGTAGGACAGGACCGGCGCTGGCCCGAAGATCAGCCAGCCGATAACGGCCAGCGCCGCGATGGCGATCACAACCGGAACGAACCAGAGCGTCACCCGGTTGACCAGATCCTGCACCGGCAGGCGTGCGCCTTGTGCGTCCTGCACCATGGCCACGATCCGGGCGAGGACGGTATCCGCACCCACCGCCGTCGCCCGCATTGTCAGTGCACCGTTGCCGTTGATCGTCCCGCCGACCAGCGCGTCGCCGACGCCTTTTTCCACGGGGATCGGTTCGCCGGTGATCATGCTTTCATCAACGTAGCTGGCCCCTTCGGTGACCTGCCCGTCCGTCGGGATCTTGTCACCGGGGCGGATCAGGAGCAGATCGTCGCGCAGCACTTCGGCCAATGGCACATCCATGGGCGCGCCGTCGCGGATCACGCGGGCGGTGGTCGGCTGCAACCCGATCAGATGCTTGATGGCCGCTCCTGTCTGGCTTTTGGCCCGCGCTTCAAGCCAGCGACCCAGAAGGATGAGGGTGACGATCACTGCCGCGGCTTCAAAATAAACAACACGGGTGCCTTCGGGCAAAAGTGCGGGGGCAAACAGGGCCACAGTCGAGAACAGCCAGGCTGCGCCGGTGCCAAGCACGACAAGCGCGTTCATGTCAGGGGCCATGCGCCGCAGGGCCGGAATGCCCTTGACGAAGAATTCCCGCCCCGGCCCCGCCAGCACCAGCGTGGTCAGGATGAACTGGATCGTCCAGCTGGCCGGTGTGCCGATGGTGCGGGCGATCCAGTGATGGAACGACGGAAAAAGATGCCCGCCCATCTCCATCACAAAGACCGGCAGCGTCAGCGCGGCAGCGATCAGAAAACGCCGGAACCAGGCGGCGGCCTCATCCGCTTGACGTGTATCGGCGGGCTGGTCGGTACGGGTGGGCGCGGCGTGATACCCCACACTGGCGACAGCATCGATCAACGGTTGGGTGTCGCCCAAGGTGCTGACCTGTGCGGTTCCGTTGACCAGATTGACCTGCGCTGTCAGCACGCCGGGCACCGCAAGCAACGCCGTTTCGACCCGGCCGACGCAGGAGGCGCAGCTCATCCCGTCGATGGTCAAGGAGATGTCCTGCGCACGCGCGGGATAACCTGCCGCCTTCAGGGCGTCAGCCACCCCGCGCCCGGTGCCGTCCGTGGCCAAGGTCACCGTCGCAGACGCATCGGCCAGATTGACATGCGCGGCAGCCACCCCCGGCACAGCTGTCAGTGCGCGTTCGGCGCGTCCCACACAGGACCCGCAGGACATGCCTTCAATTCCAAATCTGATTTCAGCGGCCGCGGCCATGATGCACCTATTTCTGAGTTGTGCCCCTCACATAAGGGTTCCAGTCACGGGAAGGTCAATACCTTGGCAAAAAAGAACGGGCAGAGGTGACCCCTGCCCGCTTCTCGTGATGTATTTTTGAGGGTTGGGCGTCAGCCCTTGCCTTTCCACGGCACCAGAATCCGCTCGGCCCAGCGCATCAGCATGTCGATACTGAACCCGATGATACCGATCAGGATAATCCCCATCAGCACGATATCGGTGCTCTGGAATTTCGAGGCCACCATGATCATCATGCCCGCACCCTTTTCCGCCGCAACCAGTTCGGCGGCCACAACTGTACCCCAGCAAACCCCCATGGCGACACGGGCGCCGGTGAAGATTTCGGGCAGAGAGTTCGGGATGATCACATGACGCATAATCTGCCATTTGGACGCGCCCAGCGAATAGGCCGCATGGACCTTGGAAATGCGGACCCCAGACACACCCGACCGCGCCGCAATCGCCATGATCCAAAGTGCTGCCAGGAACAGCAAGATGATCTTGCCGACCTCACCGATGCCCGCCCAGATGATCACCAGCGGGATCAGGGCCAGTGGCGGCACCGGCCGCATGAATTCCACGATCGGATCAAACCAGCCGCGGAACCAGTTGGACAGGCCCATCGCATAGCCCAAGGGAATGCCGACCAAGGCCCCCAGCAAGAAACCGACGATAACCCGGAACAGCGAATACCCCAGATGTTCGGCCAAGGTCGAGTTGCGGTAACCGGCTGTCGCGATCTCGGTCATGCGGACCCAGACGGCTTCGGGCGCAGGCAGCCAGATCGGCTCCATCTGGATGCCAGTTGCCGGGATGATATTCAGCGTCCCCTTGTCAGACATGGCCACGGTGCCGAAATCGACCCTGACTTCGTCGCCGGGTGCAATCGGTTCACCATTGACGGCGGTGATAAAGGTCTCCTCGTCCCGGCCCATGTCATCGTTACGGTCGACGCGCAAAAGCTGGCTGCGATAAGCGCCAATGGCCGTGCTGTCGTTCTTGGCAATGCCATCCCCCGGCTCAATCTCGGGTGCTGCGGTTTCGACCGTGGCGGGATGCACGATAACCGCAACAGTCGCATCATCGGTCCGCCCGTCAGGGGTTGTGATCGTGTAGGTAAACGACGCATCACCCGTAAACGGCCCCGGCACATGCAGGAAACCGGGAAGCAGTTTCGACCCGGTGAATGCGCCCCAAAGCACAAAGATCAGGACGACGGAAACAACCGACGCGACAGTGTTCGACGTCACCGCGCTTTCGTCGCCGAAGGTCACGGTTTTCAATGAGCTATAGTCGTGTTTCGGGGTCAGGAGCCGTTTAATCCCACTCCAGATGACCATCATCAGCAGGATCAGCAGAATGTAGCCAATAATATAAGGCGCTGCGGCAAAAAGCGTTTGCAGGACGGCCCAGAGTTCAGCGCCAAGATTTCCCAGAAGTTCCATTATGCGGTCTCCGTCCGGCCCATGATTTCTTCTTCCATATCCCAGATCATGCCCAGAATTTCCTCGCGGGTTTCACCGAATTGCGGATGTTTCTTAACCTCACGCAGATCCTGCCCAACGCCCATTTCGGCAAATGGCAGGCGGTATTCCTTGTGGATACGCCCCGGACGCGGGGCCATCACGATCAGTCGCTCACCCAGCAGCAGCGCCTCTTCGACCGAGTGGGTGATCAGGATGATGGTCTTGCCGGTTTCCTTCCACAGCTTCAGCACCAGGCCTTGCATCTTTTCGCGGGTCAGCGCGTCAAGCGCGCCCAGCGGTTCGTCCATCAGGATCACATCGGGTTCATTGGCCAGACAACGGGCCAGGGCCACGCGCTGCTGCATCCCGCCAGACAGTTCATAAACCGCCTTTTCCTTGAAATCCTGCAAGCCAACGACATCCAGCAGATGATCAACAATCTTGGCTTTCTCCGCCTTCGGCATGCCTTTCATTGAAGGCCCAAAGCCCACGTTTTCACGCACGCTCATCCATTCAAAAAGGGCACCCTGCTGGAACACCATGCCCCGTTCCGCCGCGGGGCCGGTGACTGTGTGACCGTTGAGGATGATCTGCCCTTCGGTGGGTGCCAGAAACCCGGCCACGATGTTCAGCAATGTCGTCTTGCCGCAACCCGATGGTCCCAGTACCGACAAAAGCTCGCCCGCCTTGAGGTCAAGCGAGACATCCTTGAGAGCCTGCACGGATGACCCATTCGGCAGATCGAACCGCATGGACACCTTGTCTAATTGAAGTCCCGACATATCCCGTCCCTTGTTGTTCCGGAAAATACCTGCGCCGTTATCGTCGCGCCGCGCGGCGGCTGGCAGGGATTTTCGGGAACAAGATGGGATGACTGGCGCAGGCCCGCGCCCGCGCCAGTCAAAAGGTCGTTATTGTGCGCTGATCGTGGCCAGCGGACCGGTATTGACGTTGCCGGTGTAGCTGTCCAGCGCGCCATCAATTGAACCGGACTCAACAAACACGTCTGCGACGCCTTTCATAAAGGCAGGTGCCGCACCGCCAAGCCAACGTTCTGACAATTGGTCTTCTACGCTGGGGAAGACAAATGTTGCCATCGTCTCGCGGGTGGCGTCCTCGTCCATACCGGCATCCTGTGCGATCACGGGGAGCATTTCCTCGACGCCTGATCCGTCATTCCAGGAGGCATTGGCGGCTGCAGTCACTTCCAGGAATTTGGCAACCAGTTCAGGGTTTTCGGCGACAAAGGATGCTGGTGCCGATGTCACGTCAAAGACCAGAATGCCCAGCTCTTCTTTCTCCGCACCGGTCAGCAGCACATTGCCATGCTCTTTCATGCGGCGCAGCGCGCCACCCCAGCCGCAGGACATATCGACCTGGCCTTGTGCCAGCGCCGCTGCACCTTCGGCAGGGGCCATGTCCACAACTTCGAGCGAGGCCAGATCAACACCGAAGTGATCCATCTGGCGCAGGAAGCCATAATGGGCCGCTGTACCAAGTGGCACGGCGACCTTCTTGCCGGCCAGTTCGTCCGCGCTGTCCTTGTCGATTTCAAGGCCGGAGGACACAACGCAGTTGTCGTTTTCGGCATAGGACACGGCAACATCAAGGATCTGCAAATCCTGCCCGGCAGAGGCCGCAACCACGAACGGCGGCACACCCTGGCTGACGGAAATCTGCACATCGCCCGATGCCATAGCAGCCGACATCGCCGTGCCTGCATCGAAGCTGACCCAGTTGACCTTGACGCCCATCGCCTCGTCATATGTCCCGTTGACCTTGGCGAACTGGAACGGCATCGGCCATTCGAGGAAGTACGCCACCGTGATCTCTTCATGGCCATCTGCAAACGCTTGTGTGGTACCCGCCATCAGGGCGACACCTGCAACTGCGCTCATCAGTGTTTTGGTGAATTTCATTCGTTTTCTCCCGTGTTGCTGACCCTTGTATCGGGCCGGTTCGTGAACGGAGTTTCCCCGTCTTTATGGTGTTAGCTGACCACGATTCTGGCTGGCTTCATAGCCCCCATCGCATTCAGCGTGATCAATGGCCAAAACAATGGCCGACGCGTCCCTGTCGGCGCAAAAACAAAGGCGATGCGCGACAAGTTACCGGAGAGCGAAGGTAATTCCCGACCCCGCGTCAATCATAAGAAACCTTCGGAAAATCCGAAAAGGTGACGTGAAACTGATGCTGATTTCCTGTTTTTTATATTTAATTCAGATAGTTAGTAAGCAATTTGACTGATTGAACGAACCCGTCCCATCCCGTTTTGGCTATACGCATGCACCCCAACTGGCCCTATTGGTAAAGCGCCCGCTGCAGGCAAAATGCAACAGAACGCGGCAGCTTGCGAACCGGATTCGAACTGTCCGCCCTTCCACATGCTTTTGGAGAAGCCACATGGATACGCAATCATTCGCAAACGATCCCGGACACGTTGTCGAGGCGGACCGCGCCCATGTGTGGCACCACCTGTCCCAGCACAAGCCTTACGAGACGATTGATCCGCGCATCATCGTCGAGGGCAAGGGCCTGCGCGTCTGGGACATCAAGGGCAAGGAGCATATCGATGCGGTGTCCGGTGGTGTCTGGACCGTCAATGTGGGCTACGGCCGCGAGCGGATCAGCAAGGCCGTGGCCGACCAACTGACCAAGATGTGCTTTTTCGGTGGTATGGCGGGGACCATTCCGGGCGCACAGTTTTCCGAAATGCTGACCGACAAGATGCCGGGGCTGGACCGGGTTTACTATGCCAACTCAGGCTCTGAGGCGAATGAGAAGGCGTTCAAGATGGTGCGCCAGATCAGTCACAAGCACCATGGCGGCAAGAAGTACAAGATTTTGTACCGCGAGCGGGACTATCACGGCACCACGATCACATCCCTATCAGCCGGCGGTCAGGAAGAACGCAACGCACAGTACGGTCCATTCACCCCCGGCTTTGTGCAGGTGCCGCATTGCCTGGAATACCGCGCGCAGGACGGCATGGCCGGTGAGGAATATGGCGTCAAGGCCGCGCAGGCGATCGAGGATGTGATCCTGCGCGAGGGGCCCGATACCGTTGGCGCGCTGTGCCTTGAGCCGATCACCGCTGGCGGCGGCATTATTGTCCCGCCCAAGGGCTATTGGGATCGGGTGCAGGAAATCTGCAAGAAATACGACATCCTGCTGCATATTGACGAGGTTGTCTGCGGCGTGGGCCGGACCGGAACATGGTTTGGATATCAACAGTTTGGCGTCCAGCCGGACATCGTGACCATGGCCAAGGGCGTGGCCTCGGGCTATGCCGCGATTTCGTGCTGCGTGACCACAAATGCAGTGTTCGAGCAGTTCAAGGACGACACCGATCACCTGAGCTATTTCCGCGATATCTCGACCTTTGGCGGCTGTACGGCGGGCCCCGCTGCCGCCATCGAAAACATGAAGATCATCGAGGAAGAAGACCTGCGCGGCAATTCCACCCGGATGGGCGAGCATTTGAAGGGCAACCTCAATGCCTTGATGGAAAAGCATAAATGGATCGGCGATGTACGCGGCATGGGCCTGTTTGCGGGCGCAGAGATGGTGCTGGACCGCAACACCAAGGAGCCTGTTCCGGAGAAGCAGGTGGCGGCGATTGTGGCCGATTGCATGGCGCAAGGTATCATCATCGGGGCCACCAATCGGTCGCTGCCGGGGTTCAACAACACGCTGCTTTTCGCCCCGCCGCTGATTGCGACTAAGGACGATCTGGATCAGGTCACGGATGCGGTTGATCAGGCGATTGGGCGGGTTTTGGGTTAACCTTTTGCTCGCGCAGGGGCGTTTTGACGAAACCCCTGCGAGTCAAAGATTAATGGGCAAATCAGCGTCGATTTTTGCAGTCGGCATCGCGTCGGATTTGCGTCGGCAAAACGTCGGACCCCACCGTACGGTGCCCCCGGATTAATGTAGCGGGCGCCGCGTTTGCACGCTGGAAAGGAGTGCTGATGTACAAACCTGCTGCCTTCGCCGAAGACCGCCCCGATGTGTTGGCGCGGGCCATGGCGGATATTCAGCTTGCCGCCCTTGTCACCCCATCGGCGGACGGGCTGGTGATTACCCATGTGCCGATGGTCGTTCGGCATCTGGCCGACCAGATCGTGCTGGAAACCCATGTCGCCCGGGCCAATCCGCATTGGCGGGCAGAACCGGTCGGGCCGAGTGCCGCGATCTTTCAAGGCCCGCAATCCTATGTGTCGCCGTCCTGGTATCCCTCAAAGCAAAAGCACGGCAAGGTCGTGCCGACATGGGCCTATATCGCGGTCCATGCCCATGGCACGCTGGAAACCTGTCAGGATGACGATTGGCTGCAGCAGCATTTGAATGCCCTGACAGATGCCAATGAGCGCGACCGCGATGCCCCCTGGCAGGTCAGCGATGCGCCGGACCGCTTTATCGGGTCCCTGTCACGCGGCATTGTGGGCCTGCGTCTGGTTATTGACCGGCTGGAGGGCAGCTGGAAAATCAACCAGCATAAATCAGATGCCGATCAGATCGGGACCGAGGCCGGGTTGCGCAGTGCCGGACCGGATGGCGCGGCATTGGCCGCAGCGCTCGCACAGTCGCGGGGTTAGGGCTGCGGCACAGGCGAAACGCAAACCGAATTTGCGATGGTCACTTCAGGCGCCGAACAGGTTGCTGGCGGTCCGTCGGCGTGCAGGGTTTGTGATGTCAGAAAGGTCGCAAGGCTGAGCGCGCCTGCGATCAGGATAAAGGCGTAGGCAGATAGTCTCATGGCGATCTCCGACCGGTGCATGAGGCTGATACGTGTCAGCCCCGGCTTTCCGTCGAAGATGTCGAAGATTTGCCGTCACATGGCGATCCGCATGGTGGCCGCCCGGTCATCCTGGGTCTGGCGGATGATGTCCTGCGTGGCGGCAAAGGCGGCTTTGGCCAGATCGGTTTGGCGCTGGTCCGCTTGCGCCGCGATATCATCGCGCGGGGCGGCCTGCTGCGGGGCGTCGGTATCGGGAAGCGGCAGCATGCGATTTTCGATCACGCTGCGCGCGATCTCGGGGCCGGCGCTGCTGGGGCCTGCATCAAGGGGAATGGGTCGGGCATCCGCATCGCGCGCGGCATCGGCACGATCGGTGCGGGTCGTGGCGGTTGGTGGTGGCCCTTCGGTGCCAGCGGTGGTGGCGCGGTCCCTGATCTGGGTGGCCGTTGGCCCGGTGGGCATCATCGCCGCAGCGGCGCGGCTGTCGGCCATACTGTCTGTCAACATGACGAGATTTCCATTCGTACTTCACTGACCCAATCGGTCGCATCAGCGGGTTAAGGGAACCTTAATCCCGACGCCTCTGGCGCTGTGAATCTTACGGGTTGGTTAACGCCGACATCAGGCAGGGTCGAGCAAGACGACCGCGACCGTCCGATAAGTCCATACCCGTGGACCACCGGTGCGATGATTTTCCAGCAGCGGTCGGATCCAGCGGGGCTGCGGTTTGATCAGTGCATTGAGGTTGCGAACCTGATGGGACACATCCTGTGGAACGATCTGCGCCTGCCCTGCCAGATCGCCGCGCGTGCAGGTCACCTGGATCGGCGGCGAAGAACGCCCGTAATCCGGCACCGTTATCTTGGTAGGCGTCGTGAAGGTCATCTGGAATACGCTCATCTGCGCGACGCATTGCGCGCCCTCGACCAGGCCACGCCCGGCGATGGTGTCCCAGACCTCTGGCCCTCTGATCTGGGTGGTGACGTTGACCGGCAGCATACCTTGATAACCGGGTGCTGCCTGGGCAAAGGGCGTGGCAGTCGGCATGGCAGTATATGTCTGCGGACCGGATGTGCAGCCCGAAAGACCGAGTAGTGCGCAGATGAGAAATCGTCTTGGCATCGGCATTTTCAAAATAATGAACTTTGTTCATACCCTACAAGCACTGTCTTGTAAAGGCTTGCTCTCTGGTGTCGATACGTCCAGTGTGGCCCAACACTAAGGCCAGTCCATGTCGATATCCGTCGAGACCTTTTTTCTTGATCCTGCCGCCGAAGGCACGTTGCAGTCGCGCATCCAGCAGATGGTTGCTCAGGGCATTCTGGAGGGCCGTTTTCGCCCCGGTGAACGCCTGCCATCGTCCCGCAAGATGGCCCAGCATCTCGGCGTCAGCCGCATCACAGTCACGCTGGCCTATACCGAACTGGTGGCCGATGATTATCTGACATCGCGGGGTCGGTCGGGCTATTTCGTGTCGGAAAATGCCCCGGAACCGCCAGCCTTTCCCGCCCAGCGCTTTGGCACGGGCACGGTTGACTGGACCCGCGCCATCGGGCGGCAATTCACGCCGGGTCTGAGCATGGACAAGCCTGCCGATTGGGCCAGTTATCGTTATCCGTTTATCTATGGGCAGGCGGACAAGACCCTGTTCGATTCCGCCAATTGGCGCCTTTGCGCATTGCAGGCGCTGGGGATGCGGGATTTTGTGGCGCTGACATCGGATTACTTCGACGGCGACGATCCGAAACTGGTCGAATTCATCACCCGTCAGACCCTGCCCCGGCGTGGCATTCTGGCCAGCCGTGATGAGGTGCTGGTGACCATGGGCGCGCAGAATGCGCTGTGGCTCGCCGCACAAGTGCTGCTGAACAGCCGCAGACGGGCGGCGATCGAGGATCCGTGTTACCCTGCCCTGCGCACGATCCTGATGCAGTCGCGCTGTCAGCTGAGCACGGTGCCGGTGGATGCCGACGGGCTACCGCCCGATGCGTTGCCAGAAGGCACGGATGTGGTGTTTACCACGCCCAGCCACCAATGCCCGACCACGGCCACCATGCCCATCGCCCGGCGCAAGGCGCTCCTGGACAAGGCCGAAGCCGAGGATTTCGTAATTGTCGAGGATGATTATGAATTCGAGATGTCGTTTCTGAAATCGCCCTCCCCCTCGCTGAAATCGCTCGATCAGAACGGGCGGGTGATCTATGTGGGGTCCTTCTCCAAATCGCTGTTTCCGGGGTTGCGGCTGGGCTATCTGGTTGGCCCTGCCCCGTTCATCCGCGAGGCGCGCGCGCTGCGTGCCACCGTGCTGCGTCACCCCCCGGGTCATATCCAGCGCACGGTCAGCTATTACCTGTCGCTGGGCCATTACGACGCGCTGGTCCGCCGGATGAGCCGCGCCTATCACGAGCGCCGCAAGGTACTGGACGAGGCGCTGAAGGCGCATGATCTGACCGTCGCGGGGCAAGGCACTTATGGCGGGTCCTCGGTTTGGCTGCGCGCCCCGGATGGGGTGGATACGACGCTGCTGGCCGAAAGATTGCGCGCCGATGGCGTGTTGATCGAACCCGGTGCGCCGTTCTTTGCAGGCGAAGACCCACCGCGCACATACTTCCGGCTGGCCTATTCATCGATTGATACAGGGCGTATCCCCGAGGGTATTGCCAGGATTGCCCACGCCATTCGAGATTGACGATTATTGAGACCTGTATTCTCAAAAAATATCGCTCTGGACTTAATAGCCATCACCGTTTGGACCTAACGCGACTCTGTGGGAAAACCTAGTGTCCGCTCAGCAAAACGGGGCATTTGGCACCGTCATTGACCGATCCACGGGGAAGGGACCATTCCAATGAAGATGACCACCGAAGAAGCATTCGTCAAAACGCTGCAGGCCCACGGCATCCGCCACGCCTTTGGCATCATCGGATCGGCCATGATGCCGATTTCGGATATCTTCCCCGCCGCTGGCATCACGTTCTGGGACTGCGCCCATGAAGGCTCTGCCGGCATGATGGCTGATGGCTACACCCGTGCGACCGGTGAGATGTCGATGATGATCGCCCAGAACGGCCCCGGCATAACCAACTTCGTCACTGCCGTGAAAACCGCCTACTGGAACCACACCCCTTGCCTGCTGGTCACCCCGCAGGCCGCCAACAAGACCATCGGTCAGGGTGGTTTCCAGGAAATGGAGCAGATGAACCTGTTCGCCGATTGTGTGGCCTATCAGGAAGAAGTCCGCGACCCGTCCCGCATCTGTGAGGTGCTGGCCCGCGTGATTGCCAAGGCACATCGTTTGTCCGGCCCCGCCCAGATCAATATCCCGCGTGACTTCTGGACCCAGGTCATTGATATCGAAATCCCTGAGCCGGTGATGTTCGAGGTCAGCCCCGGTGGCGAGACGTCGATTGCCAAGGCGGCCGAACTGCTGTCGAACGCCAAGTTCCCCGTGATCCTGAACGGTGCCGGTGTGGTGCTGGCCGAGGGTGGCATTGAGGCATCGAAGGTTCTGGCCGAGCAGTTGGACGCCCCAGTTTGCGTGGGCTACCAGCACAACGATGCCTTTCCCGGCAACCACCCGCTGTTTGCGGGGCCGTTGGGCTATAATGGCTCAAAGGCAGGCATGGAGCTGATCAGCAAGGCCGATGTCGTGCTGGCGCTTGGCACCCGGTTGAACCCGTTTTCGACCCTGCCGGGCTATGGCATCGATTACTGGCCCAAAGATGCGAAGGTCATTCAGGTCGATATCAACCCTGACCGCATTGGTCTGACCAAGAAGGTCACCGTTGGTATCGTGGGGGATGCGGCGAAGGTGGCCAAGGGTATCACCGCTGCACTGGCTGACACCGCAGGCGATGCAGGCCGCGATGAGCGCAAGGCGATGATTGCGCAGACGAAATCGGCCTGGGCGCAGGAACTGTCATCGCTCGATCACGAAGATGACGATCCCGGCACCACATGGAACGAGCGTGCGCGGGCCGCCCGCCCCGACTGGATGTCACCCCGTCAAGCATGGCGTGCCATTCAGGCGGCAATGCCGGAGAACGCGATCATTTCCTCCGATATCGGGAACAACTGCGCGATCGGGAATGCTTATCCGTCCTTCCCGACAGGCCGCAAATATCTGGCCCCCGGCCTCTTTGGCCCTTGTGGTTATGGTCTGCCGTCCATCGTAGGTGCCAAGATCGGTTGCCCGGATGTGCCGGTGATCGGTTTTGCCGGTGACGGTGCGTTTGGTATTGCCGTGAACGAATTGACCGCCATTGGCCGCGATGAATGGCCTGCCATCACACAGATCGTGTTCCGCAACTATCAGTGGGGCGCGGAAAAGCGCAATTCGACCCTGTGGTTCGATGACAATTTCGTCGGCACCGAGTTGGACATGAAGGTGTCTTATGCGGGCATCGCGCAGGCCTGTGGTCTGATCGGGGTGCAGGCCAAGACGATGGATGAACTGACTCACGTGCTGAAACAGGCGATCAGGGATCAGATGGACAACAACAAGACCACGCTGATCGAGGTTATCCTGAACCAGGAACTGGGCGAGCCGTTCCGCCGTGATGCCATGAAGAAACCTGTGCGTGTTGCTGGCATCGACAAAGCGGATATGGCGGCCGAGTAATCGGTGCCATTCGATCTTGGCCCCGGCACGACGGCGGCCCTGGCTATTGCACTGCTGGGGGCCGCGTTCGTCCGGGGCTATTCGGGTTTCGGGTTTTCGGCGATCTTCATTGCCTTCGCGGCTTTGCTGACCAACCCGCTCCCGCTGATACCGGTGGTGTTTTCATGCGAAATGCTCATGACAGTCTTTCAGGCCCGCGGCATTCAAGGGGCTGTGGACTGGCGGCGGGTGTTTGCGTTGCTCGCGGGGGCGGCGGTGGTTTTGCCCGCGTCGGTCTGGTTCATCCTGTCGCTGGGCGAAGGGACCGTGCGGCTGGCGGTATCGCTGATCGTTCTGGTGATGTCCTTGGTCCTGCTCTCGGGCTGGACGTTGCAGCGCACCATCCGCAGCCCCGGTCATATTGGCGTCGGCATGGTGTCGGGCCTGTGCAACAGCGCGGGGATCGGCGGTCTGCCCGTTGCCGCATTCATGACGGCCCAGCCAATGGAAGCCGCCCGATTTCGCGCCACAATGATCGTCTACCTGACGGGCCTCGACCTGATCACCATGCCTCTTCTTTGGGCCGGTGGGTTGGTCACATGGGAAACCGCGTTGGGTGTCGGCCTGGCCTTTCCACTGCTGGGTCTGGGTGTCTGGCTGGGGGGGCGTCAGTTTCTGGCTGCTTCCCCCTCCACATTCCGGCGATTTGCGGTGATGTTGCTGTTGACGCTGTCCGTGCTTGGACTGCTGCGCGCCATGATAGGGATCTGACATGACATCACCGTTTCTTTCCACCCGCGAGGCACAGGCCCCGCAAGACCTGATTGACCGGGCCAAACGGTTCGGCGCGCCACGGGTGGCCATCGCCCGCGCCGGAGCGCCCTTGCCGATGGAGGCCGCAGAGGACGCGACCAAGGCCGGCATCATGGTGCCTGTGTTCGTGGGCGAGGCGGATATGATCCGCGCCGAAGCGGATAAGCTGGGCTGGGATATCGCGGGCTATGCCCTGCACGACACCACGGGTGAGGAGGAAGCAGGCCGCGTGGCCGCCGCCCTGTGTGGTGCGGGTGAGGCGGATGTACTGATGAAGGGGCAGCTGCACACGGATGTATTCATGAAGGCCGCCGTGTCCCGTGATGCGGGCCTGCGTACTGGCCAGCGGTTTGTGCATATCTTTCATATCACCCATCCGGATGGCGGTCGTCCGATCCTGATTTCGGATGCCGCCGTGAACGTGGCCCCCGATCTGGCGACGCGCCAGTCGTCGATTATCGAGGTCAAGGATCTGCTGAACCGGTTGGGCAATGACCGCCCGAAGATCGCGATCCTGTCGGCGACTGAGAGCGCAATTCCGTCGGTGCCGTCTTCGATGGACGGGCAGGCGCTGGCCGCGTGGGCGCGGGAGAATGTGGATGGTGTGGATGTATCGGGGCCTCTGGCGTTCGATCTGATCATGTCGCCAAAGGCGGTGGCCACCAAGAAGCTGACCGCTGATCCGGTGGCGGGGCAAGCCGATGCGATCATCGTGCCGGATATCGTGTCGGGCAATGCGCTGTTCAAGGCGTTTGTCTATCTGACCGGCGGTTGTGCGGCTGGGGTCGTGACGGGGGCGAAGGTGCCCATTCTGTTGACCTCGCGAGCCGATCCTCCGGCGGCGCGAATTGCTTCGGCGGCTTTGGCATCGATCAAATGCGGGTTGGCGAAATGATCCTAGTTCTAAACGCCGGATCGTCCTCATTGAAAATCAAGGTCTTCGACGAGGAACTAAACAGCATCATCAAGGGACGAGTGACCAACCTTGGCACATCCGGGCAGCTGCGGCTGGGCGATGACGTGAAAGAGGTCGAAACCCGCGATCACGCCGAGGCGCTTGATCTGATGCTGAACGCACTGGCCGCCGCGGGATATCCGCTGACCGCGTTCAAAACAGCCGCGCATCGTGTGGTCCATGGTGGCACGATCCTAACTCAGCCGGCCCGTCTGACGCCGACAGCGATTGCCGCGATTGAAAGCGTCATTCCGCTGGCCCCGCTGCATAACCCCAATAACCTCGCTGGTATCTACGCGCTGCAGAAAACAGCACCCGACATGCCGCAATATTGCAGCTTCGGCACCGCGTTTCATGCCACGAACCCGCCGGTTGCGGTACGCTACGCCATCCCGCAGACCCATCATGATGCGGGCATACGTCGGTACGGGTTTCACGGGTTGAGCTACGACAACATGGTCTCCGATTTCGGCGATGCATTGCCGGAGCGTCTGCTCGCATTCCATTTGGGCAACGGCACCAGCCTGTGTGCCATTCATCACGGCAAATCCATCGCGACCTCGATGGGGTATTCCCCGCTATCGGGTCTGACGATGGGGACACGCGCCGGTGATATCGACGGCGCTGCAGTGCTGCGTATGTCGAAGTCGCTGGGCGAGGATGAGACCGACCGCATGCTCAACAACAACTCCGGTCTGCGGGCACTGGCGGGTGACTGGAACATGAAACATCTGTTGGAGCGCGAGGACGATGCCGCCAAATTCGCGGTCGAGCATTTCTGCTATTGGGCCGCCCGCCATGCCGGATCGGCCATTGTCGCGATGGGCGGCTTGGATGCTGTGGCATTTACCGGGGGGATTGGTGAGAATGCGGCCCCTGTCCGTGATCGCATCATGCAGCATCTGTCGCTGTTTGGCGACGTGCCGGTGCATGTCATTGAAGCCGACGAAGAGAAACAGATCGCCCGCGATGCGCTGGCCCTGGTGGCCGAAGGGCGCTGACGGATGGATGCCCTGCTGACCCTTACCGATCTGACCGGACAGGAGTTTGTGATCCTGACGGTGATCGTGGTGGTCGCGGGCATCGTGCGCGGCTTCTCGGGTTTTGCCCTGTCGGCGATGGTGATGGCGACAGGTGTTCTGATCCTGCCCCCGATCCAGCTGATCCCGATCTGCTGGTGTCTGGAGATGGTCGCATCGCTAATGATGGCGCGGTCCGGCTGGCGGGAGGCGGACCGGAGCATTGTCATGGGTCTGGTCATCGGGTCTGCCGTCGGCGTGCCGATTGGTCTGGCCTTGCTGACATCGCTGCCGGTGGAGACATCCAAGCTGATCGTGCTGCTGGTCATCATCGTGCTGGCGGTCACCCAGCTGGCTCGGATCAGGCTGGCATTTCTGGCGACGCGCGCAGGCCTTTACCTGTCGGGCCTTGTGGCCGGGATCGTAACCGGGGTCGCCCATGTCGGTGGCATGGTTGTTGCCCTTTATGTGCTGTCGCAGGATGCCACGGCGGCCAAGATGCGCGCGGCGCTTGTGCTGTTTTTGTTCATCAGCATGTTCACGTCACTGATCTATTACGTGCTCGCTGATGTCATGGATATGCAGGCCGTCTGGCGTGGCTTGGCTTTTGCGCTACCAACCGCCGCAGGGGTGTTTATCGGCCAATGGCTGTTCACCCCCCACTTCGCCGCCTATTATCGCCCCTTCTGCCTGTCGCTTTTGTGCGCGCTGGCAGGTGCGGCCCTTGTCCGCACACAATTCGCTTGAAAGGTTTGCCCCATGTCCCTTGATCAGCCGCAACTGGATACATCACCCAAAGTGTCGGACGAGGTGCGCAAGACGACCTGCTACATGTGCGCCTGCCGCTGCGGGATCAATGTGCATATGAAGGGGGGCAAGGTCGCCTATATCGAGGGCAACAAGGATCATCCGGTGAACCGGGGTGTGCTGTGTGCCAAGGGCAGCGCGGGCATCATGCAGCACAACGCGCCGTCGCGGCTGCGGGCGCCGCTGAAACGGGTCGGCCCCCGCGGGTCGGGCGAGTTTGAGGAGATTTCCTGGGAAGAGGCGCTGACGATTGCGACGGATTGGCTGGCGCCCATTCGTGCCGAAGCCCCGGAGAAGCTGGCGTTCTTCACGGGTCGCGATCAGTCGCAATCGTTCACATCCTTCTGGGCACAAGGGTTTGGCACCCCGAATTATGCCGCCCATGGGGGGTTCTGTTCGGTGAATATGGCCGCCGCTGGCATCTACACCATGGGCGGTGCGTTCTGGGAATTTGGTCAGCCGGATTGGGACCATACGAAGCTGTTCATGCTGTTCGGCGTGGCCGAGGACCATGACAGCAACCCCATTAAGATGGGCATCGGCAAGATCAAGGCGCGTGGGGCGCGGATGATCGGGGTGAACCCGATCAGGACCGGCTATAATGCTGTGGCCGATGATTGGGTGGGCATTACACCGGGCACCGATGGTCAGTTCATCCTCGCGCTGATCCATTGTCTGATGAAGGCGGGTAAGGTTGATCTGGATTATCTGGCGCGATTCACCAATGCGTCTGTGCTGGTGAATGAAGACTCCAAATCGGATCAGTTTGGCCTGTTTTTGCGCGATGCCGATGGTCAGCCGCAGGTTATCGACCGGCGCACCGGGGCACTGGCCCCGTGGAACGGACAAGGGGTGGAGCCTGATCTGGCCGCAACCCACCGCGCCAAGGGTGTGACCCACCGTCCGGTGTTTCACCTGATGGCGGATCGCTATCTGTCGGATGATTATGCGCCAGAGGCAGTTGCGGAAAGCTGCGGTATTTCGGCGAAACGTATTCGCGCGATTGCGGCTGATCTGGCCCGCGTCGCCTTTGACGAGGCGATTGAGCTTGATCGGGAGTGGACGGATTTCCGGGGCAAGAAACACGAAAAGATGGTGGGGCGACCAGTGTCATTCCACGCGATGCGCGGTATTTCGGCGCATTCCAACGGGTTCCAGACCTGCCGCGCGCTTCACGTGCTGCAAATCATCCTTGGGTCCGTCGAGGTGCCGGGGGGGATGCGGTTCAAACCGCCCTACCCCAAGCCTGCGACGGCACACCCGAAACCGCATGGCAAGGTCACGCCGGGTGCGGCGCTGGATGGTCCGCATCTGGGCTATACCCATGGGCCCGAAGACCTGCTGATCGATGCGGACGGCAAGCCGACCCGGATCGACAAGGCGTATAGTTGGGAAAACCCGATGTCGGCCCATGGGCTGATGCATATGGTGATTTCGAACGCCCATGCGGGCGATCCCTACAGGATCGACACGCTGTTCATGTATATGGCGAACATGTCCTGGAATTCGTCGATGAATGTCGGCGGTGTGATGAAGATGCTGACGGACAAGGGCGAGGATGGCGAATATGTCATCCCGCACATCATCTATTCGGATGCCTATTCGTCAGAAATGGTGGCCTATGCCGATCTGATCCTGCCCGACACGACCTATCTGGAGCGGCATGATTGCATTTCGCTGCTGGATCGCCCGATCTGCGAGGCTGACGGCGTGGCCGATGCGATCCGCTGGCCGGTGGTGGAGCCGGACCGCGATGTGCGCGGGTTCCAGTCGGTCCTGTGCGATCTGGGTGGGCGGCTGGGTCTGCCTGGATTTGTCAATGACGATGGCAGCCAGAAATACGCCGATTATGCCGATTACATCACCAACCATATCCGCCGCCCCGGCATCGGTCCGCTGGCCGGTTTCCGCAACGCGGACGGATCCGGCAAAGGCCGTGGCGATGTGAACCCCGACCAGTTACAGGCCTATATCGACAATGGCGGGTTCTGGATCGAGCATGTTCCCGAAAATGCCGCCTATTATAAACCGTTCAGCAAGGATTATCAGGACTGGGCGGTGAAGATGGGGTTCTACGATGTGGAACAGCCCTATATCTTTCAGCTTTACGTCGAACCCCTGCGCAAGTTTCAGGCGGCCGCCGAAGGGATCGGCACCCGCCAGCCACCAGAGCATCTGCGTGGCCGTATCAAGGTCACGATGGACCCACTGCCGATCTGGTATCTGCCTTTCGAGGATGGGCATGTGGACCCGGTGGAATACCCGATCCACGCCCTGACCCAGCGGCCTATGGCGATGTATCATTCCTGGGGCACACAGAACGCCTGGCTGCGCCAGATCCACGGGCATAACCCGCTTTATGTCCCGACCAAAGTGTGGGAGGCGAACGGGTTTGCGGAGGGTGATTGGGCCAAGGTGACATCGGCGCATGGGTCCATCGTGGTGCCCGTGGCGCATCAGGCCTCGCTGAACGAAAACACCGTCTGGACCTGGAACGCCATCGGCAAGCGCAAGGGCGCCTGGGCGCTGGGTGAGGATGCGAGCGAGGCGACCAAGGGGTTCCTGCTGAACCACCTGATCCATGAATTGCTGCCACCCAAGGGGGACGGGTTGCGATGGGCCAATTCCGACCCGATCACTGGTCAGGCGGCGTGGTTCGATCTGCGCGTGAAGATCGAGAAATCCGCGGTGCCGAACGAGGCACAACCGGCGCTGCCCCCGATCAAGTCGCCGGTGGGCAAGGGGCCGAGCGCACTGGAATGGAAGGTTGGGGAATGATCGCCAACATTTTGTCCGCATTCGAGGAAGACGGTGCAACCTATGTAGGCTTCGCAACTGACAGCGCGGGCGCAGAGTATGTAACGCTTTCCTTGGCTGATGGGTCAGATCCGCAAGACAAGGCCCTCGGCCTTGGGGGGCTTCACATCGAAGTCAATGATCAGTCGAACAGTGGCTACGATCTGGTGCGCTGGATCAAGATAGAGCCGTCGGCCGTTACACTTACCGTCGACAAGACAGTGTGCTCTGATGCAATCGATGCCTTACGCATCGAAATCCCTCCGCAGTCACCAGATCGCGTGAAGGTGCTAGCTGCACTGCGCGAAATTTGCCGGGCCGCCGCAGTGCCAGTCGAGGGTTAGTAGTATGACCAACCGCCAAATCCTTCTCCTTATCGCTGCATTTGTCACCCTGACATTTGGTAGCTTCATCTGGTTCATTGTCACTTGGGACCCATGTGCCTGTGCACCCTCCGGCCTGACCATGCCGCCCCAATCCGAAAGGGCCTTTGTATGACCCAACTCCCCCCGCCCTCCGCCAAGAAGCTGGGCCTTGTGATTGATCTGGACACTTGCGTCGGTTGTCATGCCTGTGTGGTGTCCTGCAAGGGCTGGAACACCGAAAACTATGGCGCGCCGTTGTCAGACCAGAACGCCTATTCCGGGGCCGCGTCGGGGACGTTCCTGAACCGCGTGCATTCCTATGAGGTGCAGCCGGAACAGGGCACCGCACAGCTGATCCATTTCCCCAAATCCTGTCTGCATTGCGAGGATGCCCCTTGCGTGACCGTCTGCCCCACCGGGGCCAGTTACAAGCGGGCCGAGGATGGTATCGTGCTGGTCAATGAAAGTGACTGTATCGGATGTGGTCTGTGCGCCTGGGCCTGCCCTTATGGCGCGCGCGAGTTGGACGCCAAGGAAGGGGTGATGAAGAAATGCACCCTTTGCGTTGACCGGATTTACAACGAAAACCTGCCCGAGGAAGACCGCCAGCCTGCCTGCGTGCGCACCTGCCCAGCCGGTGCCCGGCATTTTGGCGATCTTGGCGACCCGGACAGTGATGTGTCGCAGCTGGTCGCGGAACGTGGCGGGTTCGACCTGATGCCCGAGCAGGGCACGAAACCGGTCAACAAATACCTGCCGCCGCGGCCCAAGGATGTTGAGCCACAGATCGATATTCTGGCACCCTATCTTGAGCCTGTGGCACAGGACGGCGCGGGCTTTGCCCATTGGCTGGACAAGGCACTGTCCGCCCTACCCGGAGGCGCGAAGTAATGCATCCCGCAGCATCAGTTATCATTTTCAATACGTTTTCGGGTCTTGGGTTCGGTCTGTTGTTCTGGCTTGGCATGGGTGTGCTGGTCCCGACGGGTTGGAGTGCTTTTATCTGGTTTACCATTGCCTATCTCTTTGCGGTCGGCGGATTGATTGCGTCTACGTTTCACCTCGGCCATCCCGAACGGGCGATCAAGGCGTTCAGCCAGTGGAAGACAAGCTGGCTGAGCCGTGAAGGTGTCTGCGCCGTCTTTGCCCTGATCGTGATGGCAATCTACGGGGCGGGGCTGGTTTTTGCGGGCACCCGGCTGGAGTTCGTCGGTATCATCGGCGGGCTGGCATCGCTGGGCGTCGTGTTCACAACGTCGATGATCTATGCCCAGATGAAAACCGTGCCCCGCTGGCGGCACTGGACCACCCCGGCGATGTATCTGCTGTTGTCGCTTGGCGGTGGTGCCTTGCTCGCCGGGCAGGTCCGCATCGCTGCGGTTCTGCTGATCATCGGGGGCATTTTGCAGATGTTCGCATGGGGCATGGGCGACCGGCGATTTGCCGAGGCTGGCACGACGATGGCAACCGCCACCGGGTTGGGCCATATCGGCAAGGTTCGCGCGTTTGAGCCGCCGCATACTGGCACCAATTACCTGATGCGCGAGTTCATTCATGTGGTGGGGCGCAAACATGCCGATCAGTTGCGGATCATCACGATTGGACTGGCATTCGTGCTGCCGGTGGTTTTGCTGCTGCTGCCGTTTTTGCACGTCTTTGCAGCGCTGGCCGTGCTGGCCCATATCGCGGGGGTTCTGACCCTGCGCTGGCTGTTCTTTGCGCAGGCCGAACATGTGGTGGGGCTGTATTACGGCAAACGGTGAGGTCCCGGATCAGCTCCGGGACGGTGTTACGCATCACAAATCCTGCGGCACCCGCACCTTCAGCCCAGCGTCGCGCAGAACTTCTAGAATACTGTCCACATGGGTCTGATCGCGGGCTTCGATCACGATTTCCAGTTCCGCCTGTTTCAGCGAAACGCTTTGCATCATCCGCTGGTGGATGACCTCGATAACATTCGCCCCCGCATCCCCGATGATCGTTGAAATCTTGGAGAGTTGCCCGGGTGTATCGTCAATCTCGAACACCAGCCGGGTGATCCGCCCGTCGCGCATCAGGCCCCGCACGATCAGGGTCGACAGCAACCGGGAGTCGATATTGCCGCCGCAGACGACCAGCCCGACTTTCTTACCCGAAAAATGGTCGAGATGTTTCTTGATGACGGCCAGCCCCGCACCGGCGGCCCCTTCGGCGACAAGTTTTTCATAGGATAACAGATCGAATACCGCCTGTTCGATTTCCGGCTCAGTGGCGCTGTCCACCCGGTCGACCAGCTTGCGGATAATGGCAAGGTTTTCGGGGCTGGGTTTACGCACGGCGATGCCCTCGGCCAGCGTGGACCCGGCGAAATTGGGCCTGGTGTCGTCGAAATGGGCCTTGGCCGCGTCAAAGACATGGGCCTGCGCGCCGATGATTTCGATCTCGGGTTTGATGGCCTTCGCCGCCACGGCGATCCCCGCGATCAGCCCGCCACCGCCAATGGGCACGACGATGCAATCCAGATCGGGTTGCTGTTCGAGCATCTCAAGCGCGACGGTGCCCTGCCCGGCGGCCACAACAGGATCATCAAAGGGGTGGATGAAGGTCATCCCCCGCGCCGCCGCCAGATTGAGCGTGAATTGCACGCTGTCGTCAAAGCCAGCCCCATGGATCACCACCTCAGCCCCCAGATCGCTGGTACGCTGGATTTTGTTGAAGGGCGTGCCTTCGGGCATCACGATGGTGGACGGAATGCCCAGTTGCGTGGCGTGAAAGGCGACGCCTTGCGCGTGGTTGCCCGCGCTGCAGGCGATGACGCCATGTTTGCGCGCGTCTTCGGACAGGGTCAGCAGCTTGGCCAGCGCACCGCGCGCCTTGAAGGCATTCGTGTGCTGCAGGTTTTCAAGCTTGAGATAAAGGTCGATGCCCAGATGGTGCGACAGCCGGGTGGCGGGAACGGTGGGCGTGCGGATGGTGGCGGATTGGATCGCCTCATAAGCGGCACGAATATCGTCAACGTGCAATGTCACCGGCACCTCCCCCTGGTGCGCGCCGGCGCGGCCTGTGCCAAAATTCTTGGTAAGAATTTTGTCCAGAATTTTCGAAAATTCTGGTGCCCTAGCTGCGAATGCGCGCCTCTGTTTCTGCGTCGAACAGATAGATGCGCTTGGGATCGATGTGAATACCTACTTTCGCCCCTTCGGCAGAGCGGTCATCGCCCCGTTCCTCGACGATCACACGCTCGCCGGTGTCGCTGGTCAGATAGGCGAATGATACGCCGCCCAGGCTTTCTGTCAGCTCGACAATGTGGGTGTCACCAGCGGGATCAATCAGGATATGTTCCGGCCGGGCACCGACACTGACCGCTTTGCCGTCATAGGCGGTGCTGATCAAACCATCAAAGCTGGCGCCAAGGCCCGGCGCGCTGACGCTGCCGCCATTGGCGACGCCGTTCACAAAGTTCATCGCGGGTGACCCGATAAAGCCAGCCACAAATTTGTTGTCGGGATCGCGATAAAGATCCATCGGCGCGCCCACCTGTTCGATTTTACCAAGGCGCAGCACCACGATCTTGTCGGCCAGTGTCATCGCCTCGACCTGATCATGGGTGACGTAGATCATGGTCGCCCCGATTTCCTTGTGCAGGCGGGCGATTTCGACGCGCATTTCCACCCGTAGTTCCGCGTCAAGGTTCGAGAGCGGTTCATCGAACAGGAACACCTCCGGCCCGCGCACAATCGCGCGGCCGATGGACACACGCTGGCGCTGACCACCGGACAGGGCCGAAGGTTTGCGATCCAGAAATTGTTCCAGTTTCAGAATACGGGTGGCCTCGGCCACTTTCTTGTCGATCTCGGGTTTGGGGTGACCGTTCATCTTCAACCCGAAGCCCATGTTGTCCTTGACCGTCATATGCGGGTAAAGCGCGTAGGTCTGGAACACCATCGCGACACCACGTTCGGACGGATCCATGCGGGTCACGTCACGGGTGCCGATATTGATCTGGCCTTCGGTGGTTTCCTCCAACCCCGCCACCATCCGCAAGAGCGTGGACTTGCCGCAGCCCGACGGGCCCACGAAGACGCAGAATTCGCCGTCATTGATTTCCAGATCAATCCCGTGGATCACCTGCACATCGCCGTAGCGCTTGATCACTTTGTTCAGCGTAACACCTGACATGGTCTAAATCCTCGTTGCTTCTTTTGTTTCATAGTCCGGGAAGCTCCAGTTCTGGGCGTCCCTTGCGATCTTTTCGGCAGTCTCTTTCAAAATCGGCACATAGCCTTCGAGCCCGGCCAGATTAGTGCGCCCTGTCGTGCTGGTGACTGACAAGGCCCCTAGCACCCGGCCCCCTTCTGACAGGATCGGCATGGCGATGCAGATGATCCCCGGTTCGTGTTCTTCGCGGTCAAAGCCATAGCCGTTGCTGCGGATATCGGCGAGTTCTTCGCGCAGGGCCTCTGCATCTGTCAGCGTGTGCAAGGTAAATTTGTGAAAGCTTTGTTGCGCGATGATCCGATCCATGCTGTCGGTGTCGGTAAAGGCCAACATCACCTTGCCTACACCTGTGCAATAGGCCGGGCCAACCTTGCCTGCTTGGCTATACATTTGCACCGGCTTGCCCGCATTGCGTTTATCGACGTAAAGCACCTGCGCATTGTCAAGTTGCGCCAGATGCACCGTTTCGCCCACCGCCGCGCTGAGCGCGTCGATGTGTGGCCGCGCGATTGGCGCAAGCGTTGATTGTTCCCAGGCGGCGTGGGCCAGCCGTACCAGCCGAATACCGGGGGCATAGGTCTGCCGATCCGGGTCATAGGCCAACATCTGCTGGTTTGTGAGCGTCTGCACGAACCGGTAAAGCGTGGGTTTGGGATAGTCAGACTGGGCCAGCAATTCGGCGAACCGAACAGGCCGACCGAAGGCCGCCACCTGATCCAGCACATGTAGTGCTTTGCCGACTGTGCCGTCACCGGTCACATGTCCCATGATCCCTCCCCGTCCTTTGCGGCCTTTGACACCGTTCTCCTCTCCGGTGCAGCCTTGGACTGTTGACAAGGCTAGCCGAGTCGCGGTTTAGTATCAATATCCAAAACCAAGTTTCAAATAATGAGACAGGGTAACACTATGGAAGCACCTAGGGAGGATACCATGCATTCCATTCTAAAGACGTCGCTTGCGGCGTTCGTTGCTGCTGGCGTGTCGGCGACTGCCGCCTTTGCCGATGCACACGCATCGCTGTCAGGCGATCTGCGCATTATCTCTGACATGTCAAATCCGGCCCCGCGTGCGGTGATGGAGGGCATGGTTGCCGATTTTGGCGCACTGCACCCCGATCTGAATGTCGAGCTGACCATCGTTGACCGCGAAGCGTGGAAAACCCAGATCCGCAACGCGCTGGGTGCCAACCCGCCCGACGTGGTGAACTGGTACGCTGCAAACCGCATGCGTCCTTATGTGGATGCCGGTCTGTTCGCCGATATCTCTGACCTTTGGGCCGAGCCTGAGTTCGAGGCACTGGCATCCACCAAAGGGGCGATGACCCTCGACGACAAACAGTGGGGTGTACCTTACACCTACTACCAGTGGGGCGTCTATTATCGCAAAGACATCTTCGACCAGTACGGCCTGTCAGAGCCGACCACCTGGGAAGAAGAGATGGCCAACTGCCAGACCCTGCTCGACAATGGCGTGAAGTGCTACACCATCGGCACCAAATTCCTGTGGACCGCTGGCGGCTGGTTTGACTACATCAACAGCCGCACCAACGGCTATGATTTCCACATGGAACTGGCCCGTGGTGAAGTGCCGTGGACAGATGACCGCGTGCGTCAGACATTCGCCAACTGGCGTCAGCTGATCGACATGGGGGCATTTATTGACGATCACCAGAACTTCAGCTGGCAGGAAGCCCTGCCCTTCATGCTGAATGGCGACGCCGCTGCTTACCTGATGGGTAACTTTGCTGTGGCGGCGATGCGTGATGGCGGTCTGACTGATGATCAACTGGATTTCTACCAGTTCCCCGTCATCAACGCTGATGTCGATTATGCCGAAGATGCGCCAACGGACACGTTCCACATCGCATCCGGTGCGCAGAACATGGATGCAGCAAAGGAATTCCTGCGCTTCGTCACATCTGCCGACGTCCAGACCAAAATCAATGGCGGTGACGCCTTGGGTCAGCTGCCGGTGAATGCGAATTCATCCATCGACGCGGACAAGTTCCTCGAGCAGGGTTTTGACATGCTGTCGAACAATGCTGGTGGCGGTATCATGCAGTTCTTTGACCGCGACTTTGACGCTGAAATGGCATCGGTCGGCATGGAAGGCCTGCAGGAGTTCATGGTGTTCCCCGACAATCTGGACGACATCCTTGAGCGTCTGGAAGAGACCCGTCAGCGGATCTATCAGTAATCACGATTTGGGGCGGGCCAACGCGGCCCGCCCTTTTCTTCTCAACCCATCCGCAAGGCCCGCTGGCTTTTCGCATGTGTTGACCCATCAGGAGAAACGCCATGTCGGTATCACCGGCCGTTCCCAGAACGGATGCCACGCAGCCACAACGCAGCTGGTACAAACGCAACGAAATTGCCATCACGCCGTGGCTATTCCTGCTACCCGCAATGCTGTTTTTTGCGGTCTACGTCATCATCCCCATCGGTCAGTCCTTCTGGATTTCCCTTCATGATTGGGACGGGCTGGGTGATAAGACATGGGTTGGCACGGCGAATTATGAACGTCTGCTGGGGATTGGTGATCAGAATATCGACCGCAAGTTCGAGGTGTCGTTCTGGAACAACTTGCGCTGGCTGGTGTTGTATTTGCTGGCCATTCCGGCAGGTCTGTTCATCGCCCTGTTCCTGAACCAGACGGTGACGGGTATCCGCCTATATAAATCGCTGTTCTTCTTTCCCTTCGTGATTTCTCAGGTTGTCGTCGGTCTGGTTTTCTCGTGGTTCTACCTGCCAAACGATGGCCTGTTCGACGTGATCACTGGCTTCTTTGGTGTCGACATTCGCGGTGGTGTTCTGGGCAATCCGAACACGGCCACCTATGGCATCATCGCTGCTGGCCTTTGGCCGCAGACGGCCTATTGCATGATCCTGTATCTGACCGGCCTGAATGCCGTTGACCCCGAACAGGTGGAGGCCGCGCGCCTTGATGGCGCCAAGGGCCGCAAGATGCTGTGGTACGTGATCCTGCCGCAGCTCAAGCCCGCCACGTTCATCGCCTTTGTGGTGACGATCATCGGCGCGCTGCGGTCGTTCGATCTGATCAGCGTGATGACCAATGGCGGGCCCTTCGGCTCCACCCGGGTTCTGTCATTCTACATGTTCGAGGAATCGCTATCCGAATTCGGGTTCCGCATGGGATACGGCGCGGCCATTGCCGTTGTCCTGTTCTTCATCATGCTGGGCTTTATCGTCTACTTCCTGTGGTCCATGTACCAAGATGAAAAGGGAGCCCGCTGATGTTTCCGACACCGATTGAAAAACGCCCCCGCTCCGCGCAGATCACCTATCAGGCGTTCCTGCCTGTTGCCCTGATCGTCTGGCTTCTGCCGCTTCTGGCTGTCGCCCTCTTCTCGATCAAGCCTGATGCCGATTTCACCAACGGCAATTACTGGGGCATTCCCAGCAGTTTTGAGGCGTTCAACAACTACGGCAAAGTGTTCTTTGAATCGAACATGCCGCGCTATCTGATGAATTCGCTTCTGATCACCATTCCCACCGTGATCGGTGCGGTGGCGCTGTCCTGCATGGCCGGGTTTGCGCTGGGTGTTTACAAGTTCAAGGGCAACCTTCTGATCTTTTTCATCTTCATTGCGGGTAACTTTGTCCCCTTCCAGATCCTGATGGTGCCGGTCCGCGACTTGACGGTCAGCATGAACCTCTACGATACCAAACTGGGGCTGGTGCTGTTCCATGTCGCCTTCCAGACCGGGTTCTGCACGCTGTTCATGCGTAACTTTATCCGCGCCCTGCCCTTCCCACTGATCGAGGCCGCGCGGGTTGAAGGGGTCGCAGAATGGCGCATCTTCCTGTTTGTCGTGCTGCCATTGATGAAACCCGCACTGGCTGCCCTCGCCGTCCTGATCTTTACCTTCATCTGGAACGATTATTTCTGGGCGGTCGTGCTGACCCAGGGGCCTGACGCCCAACCGGTCACCGCCGGGATTACCGAGTTCAATTCACAGTTCCGCGCCGCCTATCATTTGATGAGCGCGGGTTCCATTGTCGCCGCCCTTCCCCCTGTCGCGATGTTCTTTCTGATGCAGAAGCACTTCATCGCGGGTCTGACCCTTGGGGCCGTAAAGTAAGATCACCATGAACCGGACCTATCGTATTGACGATGGCCGCCAGACGCTTGTCTTGGCGGCCACCAACGACCGCCTGCCCGAGGTGGTATATTGGGGCGCTGTCCTGCCGGATGGCGAAGACCTGAACACGCTGCATGCCGCCCACGCGATTGATGTCACCGGCGGGATGCTGGACGAAAACCCAGATCTGTCGATCTGTCCCGAGGCGACGCGCAGTTTCCCCGGCCAGCCAGGGCTGATCGTGCGCGATACGGACGGCACGCCGCTCTTGCCCAAGTTCTGTTTCGAAAGTGTCGAACAGAACGGCACTCTGGAGCTGACCTACGCCGACAAGGCCAATGGCCTGACGCTGACCGTCAGTTTCGCGTCCGACCCCGAGACTCATATCATCACCTGCCAGACCACGCTGGACGCAACCCGGCCTGTGCATCTGCACTGGCTAGCCGCCCCGGTTCTGCCCGGCCCGCAGCAATCGGATGAAATGATCGATGTGTCAGGCCGCTGGTGTGGTGAGTTTCAGCTGTCCCGCACCGCATGGTCGCCCGGCATGCGCTATCGCGAGAACCGCACGGGCCGTACCGGGCATGAGCATTTTCCTGGCCTGATCGTGCCCTGTCGCGGGGCGACCAATACCGAAGGCGAAGCTTACGCCTTTCACTATGGGTGGTCCGGCGGGCACAAGATGATCGCCGAGGAATTGCAGGATGGTCGCCGCCAGATCCAATGGGGCCATGCCGCGCGGATGGAGACGGAACCGGCAACGCAGTTCAAAACCGCGCCCCTTTACATCGCCTATTCAGACCGGGGGCTGAATGGCTGCGCCGTTGCGTTCCAGCGCCATTTGCGCGACCGGATCGTGACATGGCCGAAACCCAGCGCGCCGCGCCCGGTGCATTACAATTGTTGGGAAGCTGTCTACTTCGACCACAAGCTGCCTGTGCTGCAGGACATCGCGGATCGAGCGGCGGAACTGGGGGCGGAACGGTTTGTGCTGGATGACGGCTGGTTCGGGAATCGCGATGACGACACGCGCAGCCTATCGGACTGGACGGTGGACCCGCGCAAATACCCTGACGGGCTGCACCCACTGATCGACCATGTGCATTCATTGGGCATGACGTTCGGCCTGTGGTTCGAGCCCGAGATGATCAACGAAGACAGCGACATCCACCGCGCCAACCCGCATTGGGTGTTCGGGGCAGAGGATCAAACCCTTGGCCGCCAGCAAAAGGCGCTGAACATGGCGCTACCAGAGGTGCGCGATTTCCTTTATGACCGGATGTCGGCGATCCTGCGTGATCATCATATCGACTATATCAAGTGGGATCATAACCGGGTGCTGCCGATGCCGGATGCGGCGCAGACTCGCGGGTCATACGCCCTGATCGACCGGCTGCGCGCCGATTTCCCGGATGTAGAGATTGAAAGCTGTGCCTCCGGCGGGGGCCGGATCGATTTCGGGATCATGCAGCGCACGCAGCGGGTCTGGCTGTCGGATAGCAATGACGCGCTGGAACGGTTGCGGATTCAGCATGATGCGGCGCTGTTCCTGCCACTTGCTGTTACGGGGTCTCATGTCGGGCCGCGCGTGTGCCACACATCGGGCCGCACGCTAGATATCTCTTTCCGCGCCTGGGTCGCCGCCCAGCGCCATATGGGGTTCGAGATGGACCCGCGCGAGCTGGACGAACGCGAAACCGCCGTGCTGAAAGAGGTCACAAGCTGGTGGAAACACCATCGCCACTGGATGCAGACCGCCGATATCCTGCGGTTGGACAGTGCCGATCCTGCGGTGATGGCCGAACAGCAACTGGCGCGCGACAAGGACCGGTTTGTCGTGTTTTCAGGCAAGGCCGCGACCAGCGCCCAGATCGCGCCCCGGCCCTTACGCTTGACCGGGTTGGAGCCTGATGCCACCTACCGCGTCCGTCTGATCAACCGTGAAAGCGCCCCGCGTCTGTCGCGCGGCAACCTGATCCTGAAATCGAGCGCGATCGAGGTCACCGGCACCTATCTGATGCGCCATGGTGTGACCTTGCCGTGGTCGTTCCCCGAACGGATGTGGGTGTTGGAGGGGGAGCGGCTATGAGCGCGACGTTTCATGACTTGAAGGGCGCGTCGGTGTTCATCACCGGCGGCGGGAATGGCATTGGGGCGGCCCTGACCGAAGGGTTTCTGGCACAGGGGGCCAAGGTCGCCTTTGTCGGGCGGTCCGACGCCGGCGCATTTGTGGAGGCGATGGACAAGGCCTATGGCAACCGCCCGCTGTTCATCCAGTGCGATATCACGGATACCGCTGCTTTGCAGGCGGCGATGGAAGAAGCCGTCGCAGCGCATGGCTCGCTGCATGTGCTGGTGAATAACGCCGCCAATGATATGCGTTATGACGCGATGGAGATCACGCCGGAGGTCTGGGACGACAGCCAAGCGGTCAACTTCAAGGCCTATTTCTTTGCCTGCCAGAAAGCGGCGGAATTGATGGCCAACAAGGGATCGATCATCAACTTCTCCTCCATCACTTACATGATGGGGGCTGCCGGCATGGTCCCTTATGTCAGCGCGAATGCAGGCATCACCGGCATGACCCGCGCGCTGGCCCGCGAATGGGGGCCGAACGGCATCCGGGTCAACGCTATCGCCCCCGGCTGGGTGTTCACCGAGAAACAGGAAACCCTGTGGGCCACGCCAGAGGCGAAAGTGGCATTTCTTGAAAAACAATGTCTCAAGGAATTCATCCAGCCTGCGGATATGGTCGGCGGAACCCTCTTTCTTGCCTCCGACGCATCGGCCATGATGACAGGACAAGTCATGGTGATTGACGCAGGGGTGGTGCACGCAGGATGAGCGATATCAAACCAGACTGGATCGCGGTGGATTGGGGCACGTCGAATATGCGGGCCTGGGCGATGTCCGCCTCTGGCACGGTGCTTGCTGAAGCCCGGTCTGACAAAGGCATGGGTGAGTTGGCGCGTGATGCGTTCGAGCCGGAGTTGCTGCGTATTGTGGGCGACTGGATCAACGGGCCCACGACGGTGATTACCTGTGGCATGGTCGGATCGCGCCAAGGCTGGGTCGAGGCGCCTTATAGCGCGGTTCCCTGCCCTGCCTTGCCCGAAGGGTTTGCTCGCGCCTCGGCGCAGCATCCTGACCTGCAGGTGTTTGTTATTCCTGGGATCAAGCAGGCCAGCCCGGCGGATGTGATGCGGGGCGAAGAGACCCAGATCGCGGGCTTTCTGGCGCGCAACAAGGGTTGGGACGGCGTGATCTGCCTGCCCGGCACCCATACCAAATGGGTGCATGTCAGCACCAATGAAGTTGTCAGTTTCCAGACCTTCATGACGGGAGAGTTGTTTGCGACGATCAGCGAGCACACTGTGCTGCGCCATTCCATCGCTGCCGAAGGCTGGAATGATGACGCCTTCACCAACGCCGTGGCCGATGCGATGGCCCGCCCCGAACGGTTGGCCGCGCGCCTCTTCTCGCTCCGCGCCGACGGGCTGTTGAATGACCTGTCCGGTGCTGCCGCCCGCGCCCGCCTGTCGGGACTGTTGATCGGGGCAGAACTGGCCGCCGCGAAACCCTATTGGCTGGGTCAGCAGATCGCCGTGATCGGGGCTGGCGGCCTGTCGAAACTCTATGTCGATGCCCTTGCCGCGCAACATGCGCCCGCCACGCAAGTGCAGGGCGACGCTATCACCATTGCGGGTCTTACCGCCGCTTATCGCCGTCTGAAAGGATAGCCCATGTCACGCCCTCTGATCGCCATATTGCGTGGTATTACTCCGCCTGAGGCTGTGCCTATGGCCGCAGCCCTGATCGACGCCGGGATCACCAAGATCGAGGTGCCACTGAATTCGCCCGATCCGTTCGACAGTATCAAGGCGATGGTCGATGCCCATGGGAATGACGCCCTCATCGGGGCTGGCACGGTTCTGTCCACCGACGATGTCGGCCGCGTCGCGCAGATGGGTGGCAAGCTGATCGTTTCGCCCAATTGCGATCAGCGGGTGATTGTGGCGACCAAGAATGCGGGTATGCAAAGCTGGCCGGGGGTGATGACCCCGACCGAGTGTTTCGAGGCGCTGAAGTGGGGCGCGGATGGGCTGAAAATTTTTCCGGCGAGCTTGCTTGGCCCTGACGGGATCAAGGCGATCCGCGCGGTCCTGCCGCCGGGTACGCAGGTTTATGCGGTTGGCGGCGCCGGCGCCGACAATTTCGCCGAATGGATGGCGGCGAGCGCGGATGGTTTTGGCATCGGCTCCGCCCTTTACAAACCCGGCCTGACGGTGGCCGAAGTCACCGCCCGAGCGAAAGACATGGTGGCCGCCTTTGATGAGGCTGCCGGATGATCTTTGACGATACCCAATGCCAGCTGGGCGAAGGCCCGCTTTGGCATCCGGAACGTGAACAGCTGTTCTGGTTCGATATCCTCGGTCAGCGCCTGCACACCAAGGGCACGCACTGGCAGTTCGACACCTATGTCAGCGCAGCGGGCTGGGTTGACCGTGATACGCTGCTGGTCGCGTCGGCCCGCGCGCTGCATCGGTTTGAAATCACGACCGGGGATCACGAAGAAATCTGCCCACTTGAAGCCGACAATCCTGTCACACGCTCTAACGATGGCCGCGCAGACCCGCAGGGTGGATTCTGGATTGGGACAATGGGGATTGAGGCCGAAGACGGTGCAGGGGCGATCTATCGCTACTATAAGGGCGCGCTGCGTCAGCTTTTCGCGCCGATCACGATCAGCAATGCAATCTGCTTTGCGCCCGATGGCAAGACCGCCTATTTCACCGACACGCCGACCCAGCAGATCAAGCGCGTAGCGCTGGATGCTGATGGCTGGCCTGAAGGCAACCCGGTTTTGCATATCGATCTGACCGGCACCGATTTCCGACCTGATGGTGCGGTCGTCGATGCGGCGAGCAATCTGTGGAATGCGCAATGGGGCACCGCGCGGGTGGCCGGATACAGGCCTGATGGGGAATTCATCACGGCGCATGCATTCCCTGCCCGGCAAACGTCTTGCCCCGCATTTGGCGGGCCGGATCTGCAGACACTCTATTGCACCTCTGCCGCGGTCGGTCTTAGTGGGGCCGACGAAGGCAAGACATTCGCCATCCCAACCGATATCACAGGCCAGCGCGAACATCAGGTCATCCTGTAAGCGCCCGCACCCATAGGTTCCGACATGAAACGCACGCTTGGCGTCTGTTATTACCCCGAACACTGGCCCGAGGATCAATGGGCCGAGGATGCCGCGCGCATGGTCGACACCGGCCTGTCATGGGTGCGGATCGGCGAATTTGCCTGGAGCCGAATGGAGCCGACCCCCGGCACGTTCACGTGGGACTGGCTGGACCGCGCGATTGATGTGCTGGGGTCTGCCGGCCTGAAGATCATCCTTGGCACCCCAACGGCGACCCCGCCGCGCTGGATGGTGGATAAACACCCTGACATGCTCGCCGTTGATGCGGAAGGACGACCGCGCAAATTCGGCTCGCGCCGGCATTATGATTTCAGCCATCTGGGCTATCGCGAGGAATGCCGTCGCATCGCCCGGTTGATGGGTGAACGCTATGGCAAGAACCCCCATATCGCGGCCTGGCAGATCGACAATGAATATGACTGCCACGACACCACCCTGTCCTATTCCGATGCCGCAAGGCGCGGTTTTCAGGACTGGCTGGCGCAGAAATACCAGTCGACCGAGGCGCTGAACCGCGCGTGGGGCAACGTGTTCTGGTCGATGGAATATGATCATTTCGACCAGATCGACCTGCCCAATCTGACGGTGACCGAGCCCAACCATCCGCATCAGCTGGCCTTTCGCCGCTACAGTTCCGATCAGGTCGTGGCCTTCAACAAGGTGCAGGCGGACGAGTTGCGCCGCCATACCGATGCACCCCTGATCCACAACTATATGGGCCGGATCACGACGTTCGATCATTGGAAGGTCGGGGCGGATCTGGATATCGCGTCTTGGGATAGTTACCCGATTGGCTTTCTTTCAGATCGGCTCGAAGGCACTTCAAAAGAAAAGAAAAAATTCCTGCGGCAGGGGCATCCGGACATGCAGGCGTTTCATCATGACCTCTACCGGGCGGTGGGCAAGGGTCGCCTTTGGGTCATGGAACAGCAGCCCGGCCCGGTGAACTGGGCGCCCTACAACCCCGCCCCCCTGCCCGGCATGGCCCGGCTTTGGGCGTGGGAGGCGTTTGCCCATGGGGCCGAGACGGTCTGCTATTTCCGCTGGCGGCAGGCGCCGTTTGCGCAGGAGCAGATGCATGCGGGACTGTTGCGCCCTGATAGCGAAGCAGCCCCGGCACTGGCCGAGGCGCGACAGGTCGCCGACGAAATCGCGGCTCTGCCAGATGTTGGAACAGCGCAGGCGCAAGCCGCGCTGATCTTCGATTACGAAAGCGCCTGGGCCTGGGATGCTCAGCCACAAGGTTCGGATTTCGACATGTTCCGGCTGGCCTTCTATGCCTATCGCGCGCTGCGCCGGGCGGGTTTGAACATTGATATCCTGCCGCCGGATACCAACGACCTTTCGGCTTACAGGCTCGTACTCGCCCCCGGTATCATGACATTGTCCGACCCGCTTCGTGCGGCGCTGGCACGCTTCGACGGTATCGCCCTCGTCGGGCCGCGCACGGATACCAAGACCGATGAGCTGAGCATCCCGACGCCTCTTGGCCCCGATTTGCCCGGCACCGATATCGCCGTGACGCTGACCGAGAGTATGCCCCCAGATGCGATGGTCAAACTACAGGGCGGCGGACGGTTCTGGCATTGGTTCGAACATTTGGAAGGATCCGCGCCGGTGCATCTGAGCACCAAGGCAGGCCAGCCGGCCATCATGGGCGGCGACCATATCCGCTATCTGGCCGGCTGGCCGGATGATGCGACCTTTGACACGATCATCCGCGATTTGTGCGATGCGCTGGACCTGCCGCGCCATTCGTTGCCGCAGGGGCTGCGCATTCGTGAAACGGACACGCATCGATTTGTTTTCAATTATGCGCCCAAAGCCCAGCAGTGGAACAATGTGAGCATCCCGCCCGCCGGTGTGCATTGGGAACCGCTGTGATCTTTTTTGGAACGACTGCGGATGGCCGGGATGTCCATAAGATCACGCTGTCCGCTGGCGACCTGACCGTCAGCCTGCTGACTTGGGGCGCGGTCCTGCAGGATGTGCGGCTGGCGGGCGTTGACCGGTCGCTGACGCTCGGCTCGGACAGCCTATCCGACTATGAAGGCGACATGCGCTACCACGGCAGCCTGATCGGCCCGGTGGTCAATCGGATCAGTACCGCGCGCGTGCGGTTGGAGGGGATGGTGTATGAACTGGAGCGGAACGAGAAGGGCTACATCCATCTGCATTCGGGGGCGCAAGGCACGCATCTGCAAGTCTGGGATGTTGCTGAGGTAACCGAAAACAGCGCAACACTGTCAATCACCCTGCCCGATGGCATGTGCGGGCTGCCGGGAAACCGGCAGGTGACAGTGACATTCGCAGTGACAGCCCCTGCAAACCTGACCATGAGTGTTACCGGTCAGACAGATACCAAAACGCTGATGAATTTCGCCAATCACAGCTATTGGAACCTTGATGGAACCGACACATGGGCGGGTCATCAGCTTTGCATCGGGGCCGAGCGCTATCTGCCCGGCACCGACAATGCATACCCCACCGGCGAGATTGCGGATGTGAACGGAACAGAGATGGATTTCCGTACGGCCCGCAAGATCGCACCGGGCAAACCGCCGCTCGACAACAATTTCTGCCTGTCTGACGCGCGCACAGGTTTACGCGATGTCCTCTGGCTGACCGGTCAGTCAGGTGTGCAAATGACCATGGCCACCACAGAAACCGGAATTCAGGTCTATGACGGGCGGCAGGCACAACGACCGGAGCGCGGCATTTACGAAGGGCTGGCGATCGAGGCGCAAAGCTGGCCAGACGCGCCAAACCACCGCGGTTTTCCGTCAATCATGCTGACACCTGATGCGCCTTATTGGCAGATCACGCGCTGGCGGTTTGGCAAGTGAACCGTGTCGATGCTATCAGCTTCCCCGATATGTCGAAAAGCTGAAGGGCGAAACCAAGAGCGGGACGTGATAATGCGATGTCGGGTCGTTGATGCCGAACCGGATCGGGATGTCATCAAGAAAGGCGGGGTCTTCATCTCGCCCGAAATAGGCGCCCGCCTGAAACACCAGTTCATAGCGTCCCACAGCAAAATCAGCGGCGGGCAGGATCGGGCTGTCGGTGCGCCCGTCGTCATTGGTGACCATCGTGACGATATGTGCGCGGCTGTCACCTTCCAGCCGATAGAGGTCGACCTTCATGCCCTTTGCAGGCAGACCGCTGGCCGTATCCAGCACATGTGTCGTCAAAAATCCGGTCATCCTGTCCTCCTATCTTGCCGTCCTGACCCTTTCGAAAGTTGCGTGATAAGTCACGCAAAAATCACAAAATTTCGCCCACCTTTAGAACAATTCTAACGATGCGCGCCCTGCTGTCGCACCCCCGTGAACTATTCCAAAACCGGGCTATATGTCGGACAAGCGGATCAGACCGTATGTAACACGAGGGCCAAATGGAAACGCTCCTTCTTTCCCGCATCCAGTTTGCGGCAAACATTTCGTTCCACATCCTGTTCCCGACGATCACCATTGCGTTGGGATGGGTGCTGGTGTTTTTCAAACTGCGCTACAATAGCACCGGTCAAGAACGCTGGATGGAAGCCTATCGCTTCTGGGTCAAGATCTTTGCCCTTTCATTTGCGCTGGGTGTCGTATCCGGCATCACGATGTCCTTCCAATTCGGGACCAACTGGCCCGGTTTCATGGAAAAAGTCGGCAATATCGCGGGGCCATTGCTGGCCTATGAGATTATGACGGCCTTCTTTTTGGAGGCTGTATTCCTCGGCATCATGCTATTCGGCTTCTCCCGCGTGCCCAACTGGTTGCACACGCTGGCCACCTTCCTTGTGGCCTTCGGGACGATGATGTCGGCCTTCTGGATCATCGTGCTGAACTCGTGGATGCACACCCCGCAAGGCTTTGAAATGATTGACGGTGTGGCACATGCGACCGATTGGTCAGCCATCATATTTAATCCGTCGATGCCGTATCGCTTTGCCCATATGGTACTGGCCAGCTTCCTGACCGTCAGCTTTCTGATCGCTGGTGTCAGCGCATTCCGCTGGCTGATCGGCGGGCGAACCGCAGGCGTGCGGGTAGCACTGAAGACGGCTGTCTATGCTGCCGCACTGCTGATCCCGCTGCAAATACTGCTGGGTGACCTGCACGGCCTGAACACAAAAGAATATCAGCCAGCCAAAGTCGCCGCGATGGAAGGGAACTGGGAAACCGATACCGGCGTGCCCCTGATCCTGTTCGCCCTGCCGGATGAAGAGGCCCGCGAGAACCGGTTTGAAATCGGCATTCCCAACCTCGCCTCTTTCATCCTGACACATGACTGGAACGGTGAAGTGCAGGGGCTGAACGACTTTGTCACCGCTGACGGTGAGGTGCAGCACCCGCCGGTCAATCCGGTCTTCTGGTCGTTTCGCGTGATGGTCGGAACGGGCCTGCTGATGCTGCTGATCAGCTGGACGGCCTCTGTCATGATGATACGCAAGCGGCGCGGGATCGAGGGGCTGCCGAAGCCAATGCTCTATGCCCTGGTCGGCATGAGCTTTAGCGGCTGGGTCGCGACCCTTGCCGGTTGGTACACAACCGAAATCGGGCGGCAGCCCTGGCTGGTGCAAAGCGTGATGACCACAAAGGAAGCGGTCGCTGATGTGCCCGCCCCGATGGTCCTGTCCACGCTGATTGCCTATCTGGTTGTCTATGCCGTGTTGCTTGTCGCCTATATCGCGGTCATCTTCTATCTGGCCCGGAAAATGTCGCGGGGTGAACATATCGACACGCGGGTGGCCCCGTCACCGGCGGCCCAACCCAAAGCCGTTCCAGCGGAGTAGAGACTATGAATACCTTTGGTGACCCGACCATCTGGCTGCCTTTCGTTTTTGCAGCCCTGATGGGGGTTTCGATCCTGATTTATGTTGTGCTGGATGGGTTCGATCTGGGTGTCGGCGTGTTGTTTCCTTTCGCCAATGATGAAGAAAAAGATCGGATGATTGCATCGATCGGGCCGTTCTGGGATGCCAACGAAACCTGGCTTGTCCTGGCGGTGGGCCTGTTGCTGGTCGCCTTCCCGGCGGCGCATGGCGATATCCTGACGGCGCTGTACCTGCCGGTTGCGATCATGCTGATCGGGTTGATCCTGCGCGGCGTCGCGTTCGAGTTTCGAGCCAAGGCCCCGGCCCCGCACAAGGATGCGTGGAACAACGCTTTCTTTGCGGGTTCGCTGATGACCTCGCTCAGCCAAGGGTTCATGCTGGGCATGTATATCATGGGTCTGGAATGGAGCTGGATGAATGCAGGTTTTGGCGTATTGACGGCAATCTTTCTGACCGTCGGCTATAGCTTTATCGGAGCCACATGGGTGATCCACAAGACCGATGAACATCTGCAGCGTAAGGCGGTGGACTGGGCTAAAGGCGGCATTTGGGGACTGGTGTTGGGGATCGGCGCAATCTCTCTAGCCACCCCGTTTGTAAGCGAGCGGATTTTTGACAAATGGTTCAGCTGGCCGTCATTCCTTTACCTGTCGCCACTGCCCATCATCTCGGGCCTGTTGGTTGTGTGGCTTTGGTGGATGCTGCGGCGGATGCCGTTTTATCAGGACCGCCGATCATGGCTGCCCTTTGCTGCGGCCACGGCGCTTTGGGTGATGGCCTTTGGCGGAATGGCGTATAGTTTCTACCCTTACGTGGTGCCCGAACAGCTGACAATTTACGAGGCTGCGAGCGCGCCTGAAAGCCTGTTTATCATCCTGATCGGAACCTGCATCGTGCTGCCGACGATCATGGGCTACACCATTCTGGCCTATACGATCTTTCGCGGCAAAGCGACCGAGCTGCGTTATGACTGACAGATGCCGCACCGTAAGATGGGTTTAAACCCATCTTACGTCGTTGGAACGTTGTGATTGTCCAGAATCGGTTTGACAGTGTTGCGCCCTTTGCGTAATCGGGCGCACGTGGTGCGGCGCGGTAGCTCAGCTGGTTAGAGCGCGCGACTCATAATCGCGAGGTCGGGAGTTCAAGTCTCCCCCGCGCCACCATTTTCCTCTCTCCGCTCTTGGTTTCGATGTACCGCCTTACGGATGGCCCGACTTGTGGGCGTTTGCTACGCAAGCCACCCAGAGTCGGGAGTTCAAGTCTCCCCCGCGCCACCATTTGCCTCTCCCTCCTCTCTAGCGCTCAGAGCTTCGGCCTTTCGCCCCTCGTATTTTCGCTTTAGCTTCTGAGCGAGGCGACGGGAGGTATCATGGCTATTCTGGACGATATTGCAGCGGTCATCGGCAAGGATCGTGTACTGACAGGCAAGGATGCCACGCCTTATGTCACCGACTGGACCGGCGCCTATGTGGGTCAGCCGCTTGCGGTCTTGCGCCCAGGCAACACACAGGAGGTGTCAGCGATCCTCAAAATCGCCAATGACACTGGCACACCCGTTGTTCCGGTGTCCGGCCATACCGGGCTGACCGGGGCCACTATGGGCCAGGACGCGCTCATGCTGTCCGTTGATCGGCTGAACACCATTGTTGACATCGACCCGCGCGGGCGCACTGCCACTGTTGGCGCTGGCGTGATCCTGAGCAACCTGCACGCCGCCGCCGACGCCCACAACCTGATCTTTCCGCTGACATTCGGTGCCCGCGGCTCGGCCATGATCGGCGGGGTGCTGTCGACCAACGCAGGCGGGTCCAATGTGGTCCGCTACGGCAATACCCGCGAACTCTGTCTGGGGGTTGAGGTCGTGATGGCGGACGGGCGCATCATGAATCTGATGACGGCACTTCACAAGGATAACTCAGGCCTCAACCTGCGCGAACTGGTGATCGGTGCCGAAGGCACGTTGGGTATCATCACCGCCGCTGTGATGAAGCTGAAACCCAAGCCCCGCGCCTATGCCACGGCCATGGTCGCCGTACCCAACCTTGATGATGCGCTGCGCCTCCTCAACACGTTACAGGATGAAACCGGCAGCGCGGTCGAGGCATTCGAATACATGCCGCGCAATTACATTGCCCGCCACATGGAACTGATCGACGGCGCACAAGAACCCTTTGATACACCCTATGACGTCAACATACTGGTTGAGGTCGGTGCGACCGCCCCCCGTGACGCCACGCCTGGCCCTGACGGGCAAGTACCTATTGTAAACACGCTTGAAACCATTCTGGGCAGGATGATGGAAGACGGCCGCGTGCTGGATGCTGTCATCGCTCAGAACGAGGCGCAGCGCGGTGCCATGTGGGCGCGCCGGGAAGCTGCGGGAGAGGTCATGGTGCAGGGCGGCGTTTTCGTAAACACCGATATCGCCGTGCCGCTCGACAAGGTCGGCGCGTTCGAGGCGCAGATCACCCCCAAGCTCAAGGCGATCGACCCTGATTGCCACGAATGCATCGTCTCGCATCTGGGCGACGGGAATATCCACCACACCACGTTCCTCAAACGTAATGACCCCGATGTCATGGCCGCCATGGTCGAAGCGGTCGAAGATGTGGTGCAGGATCTGGGCGGTACGTTCAGCGCCGAACACGGCATCGGTCTGTCAAAGCTGGAAACGATGCGGCGGCGCAAGGACCCGGTCGCGCTTGATGCGATGCGGGCAATCAAGGCCGCCCTTGACCCCAACAACATCCTGAATCCCGGCAAGGTTATTCCCGCGCCGTAACAGCGCAGAATTTTCGTCACGAGAATTCTGCGTGGCGTGAGGAATTTCGTAACAAAATTCCTCGGTTTTCACTTTAGAAAAAACCTGGACCCGCCTCCGCCAACAGCTTTGCGGCCATGGCGCGCCCCATCTCCGCACCATCCTCAATCGGACCGGTCACATCATCGCTGAACACCGCCGTGCCATCTGTGCGCAAAATCTCACCGCGCAAGCGCAGATTGCCACCATCCAGCTCGGCCAGCCCGCCAATCGGCGTCTCACACGACCCGTCAAGCGCCGCCAGAAATGCCCGTTCTGCCGCCAGCCTCTGGCCGGTCGGCCCGTCATGGATCGCGGCCAGCATCTCGGCTGCGCGGGTATCATCACCCCTGCGTTCGATCCCGATCGCCCCTTGCGCTACTGCAGGCAGCATATCTTCCGGTTCAACCGCAAACCGCGGCACATCCGCCAGACCCAACCGGTTCAGCCCGGCCATCGCCAGAAACGTGGCCTCTGCCACACCATCACCCAGTTTCTTCAACCGGGTCTGCACATTGCCGCGAAACTCCACCACGTTCAGGTCCGGACGGCGCGCCAGCAGCTGCGAACGGCGGCGCAGGGACGAGGTGCCAACGGTCGCCCCTTCGGCCAGATCATCCAGCCCTTTGGCGTGTAATGACACGAAGGCGTCGCGCACATCCTCGCGCGGCAGATAGGTGTCCAACACCAGCCCACCCGGTTGTTCGACAGGCATATCCTTCATCGAATGCACGGCAATATCGATGGAGCCGTCCAGCAGCGCCTCTTCAATCTCGCGCGTAAAAAGTCCCTTACCCCCGATCTCTTTCAAAGGCCGGTCCTGAATGGCATCCCCAGTCACCTTGATCACGCAAATGGCAAACGCCTCTTGCGGCAAATCAAACGCCGCCATCAGCCGGTCGCGGGTCTCATGCGCTTGTGCCAGCGCGAGCGGCGAACCACGGGTTCCGATGTTGAACGGGGCGGTGCGGGAAGGCTTTTCAAACGTCATGTTTGGATTGTTAGACCTGTCAACCTAGCTTGACAACACCAACCGCAATTGGGACCAAGGGAGGGTAGCAAAGGACACCCCATGACGCAGAACAAAACCATCCTTCGGGCCCTTCGGGGTGAGACATTGCCGACTCCCCCGATCTGGATGATGCGCCAGGCGGGCCGCTACCTGCCCGAATACAAGGCGACGCGAGCGCAAGCCGGGGATTTCCTGTCGCTCTGCTACAATCCAGAGCTTGCGGCAGAAGTAACACTGCAACCGATCCGACGTTATGGTTTTGACGCGGCGATCCTCTTTGCCGATATCCTGCTGGTCCCGCAGGCACTAGGGGCGGATCTGTGGTTCGTCACCGGCGAAGGGCCGCGCCTGTCGACGATCACCACTGCCGATGATTTCGCCAAGCTCAGGATCGTTGACGATATTCACGAGACGCTACGCCCGATTTATGAAACGGTGCAAATCCTGTCCCGCGAATTGCCTGCAGAAACGACCCTGATCGGTTTCGCCGGTGCGCCATGGACCGTCGCGACCTACATGATCGCAGGTCAGGGCACGCCTGATCAGGGGCCGGCCCATGCACTTAAGGCCGAAAACCGGCCTGTGTTCGAAGGGATCATTCACCGGCTGACCGAGGCGACGATTGAATACCTGTCAATGCAGATTCAGGCCGGGGCCGAGGTGGTCAAGCTGTTCGACAGCTGGGCGGGGTCATTGCAGGGCGACGATTTTACCGAATTCTCAATCCACCCGATGCAAAAGATCACGCATGCAATCAACGACCGGCACCCTGGCGTGCCGGTCATCGTGTTCCCACGCGGCGCCGATCACCGCTTTGCGGGCGTTCACAAGGCCACGGGGGCCGATTGTGTGGCGCTTGACGATGGTGTCGATCCGGCATGGGCCGCCGAACATGTTCAAATCGACGGCTGCGTGCAGGGCAACCTCGCCTCGTCTCATATGGTCACGGGGGGGCAGGCCCTGATCGACGAAACACGTGCGATCTGCAGCGCCTTCTCCAAAGGGCCGCATATCTTCAATCTGGGCCACGGGATCACACCCGACGCCAACCCCGACAATGTGCAACTGATGATCGACACGGTGCGCGGGTCCTAGTTTTGCCGCATTGATCCGGCAGACAGTATGGGCATTTTCGGAGCCTGCCATGCCACTCACGCTACGCCTGATCTTTCACAGCGTCCGCAGCGCCTGGGTCGCGGCACTCATCGCGCTGACGGCGTGGGTTGGCCTTGCCAGCGCCACACCAGAGGAGCGGTCCGCATTGGGCGCTCAAGTTGGCAGTGAACGGCCCACCGGGCTGGTCCAGATGCGCATCGCCCGTGCGATGGTTCACTTTGCGCCCGACCGTGCCGCACAGATGGTCAGCGACGCCAGCAAAGGCGAGATTTCACCGGAACTGGCTGGCATGCTGCTGCGCGATATGGCGAAAGGACCGGTGGCAGGACAGGCCGCCTTTGATGAAATGTCGATGCCAGCCTCGGATGGATCACCGCAGCGGCCGGATGGGGCAAAATTCATCCGCCCGGGAAACTGAAATCAGCCATCATCAGATCCATTTTGCCAATGGCGGCAGGCTCATCAGCACCGCATTGGCGTCATGGCCAGTGGCCAGCCCGAACTTGGTGCCACGGTCGTAGACAAGGTTGTATTCGGCATAAAGTCCGCGATGGACCAGTTGCGTGTCCTTGTCGGCATCGGTCCAGGGCGTATTCCGCCGTTTTTCGACCAGCGGCACATAGGCTGGCAGAAAGGCGCGGCCAATATCCTGCGTCAGGGCGAAATCAGCCTCCCAATCGCCGGTGCAGTAATCATCCATGAAGATACCGCCGACACCCCGCGCCCGCTTGCGATGCGGGACATAGAAATACTCATCCGCCCAGGCCTTGAGCTTGGGGTAATGCGCCGCGCCATGCGGATCCAAATTGGCCTTCTGAACGCCATGAAAATGGGCCGTGTCCTCATCATATTCGATACAAGGGTTCAGGTCGGACCCACCGCCAAACCACCATGCATGGGGCGTCCAGAACATGCGCGTGTTCATATGCACTGCCGGTGCGTGCGGGTTCTGCATATGCGCGACCAGTGAAATGCCTGAGGCCCAGAAGCGCGGATCATCCGCCATACCCGGCACGCCACGGGCGGCCATCGCCTTTTGCGCCGCTTCGCCAAGCGCACCATAAACGGTCGAGACGTTGACGCCCACTTTCTCAAACACACGACCGCCGCGCATCACCGACATCAGCCCACCGCCCGCATCCGTTCCGTCATCAGCATGCCGCTTGGTTTCGGTCACTTCGAACCGGCCGGCTGGCCCGTCAGACTTGTCTGTATCCTCAAGCCCTTCGAATGCGGCGACGATATCGTCCCGCAATGTGCGAAACCACGCCGATGCTTTCGCCTTTTCGGCTGCAAACCCCTCTGACATGACTGCCCCTGTCCCCTGATATTGCATAACACTCTCGTGTTACTTTCCTTGCACCATATCAATCACGTATAGATGATCCAGACCAAACCCATTCGTTTCACCCTTCGGAGACAGCCATGCGCCCCGCCCTTCTGATTCTGCCACTGCTTGCACTGACCGCCTGCGCAACACCTCGCGAACAATGCATCAACGAGGCAAGTCGTGAGGCGCGGGTACTCAGTGCGCTGGTCAATGAAACACGGGCCAATCTGGCACGGGGCTATGCGCTGGAGGAACGCCAGGAGGTCCGCTCATTCACCCGCATGTGCAGAGGTGAAAACTCCGACGGCACGACATTCCGCTTTCCCTGCAGTAAGACGGACACGATTACTGTGACGGAACCTGTCGCCATCGACCTGAATGCAGAAACCGCCAAACTTGCCTCTTTGGAAGAACGGCTTGCGCAAGTTCAAACCGGAACTAACGCCGCCGTCGCCCAATGCATTGCGATCCATCCTGAATAGACCTCTGCGCCAATCAAGATTTTCATCCGGTTAGGCCATTTGTGCGTGGCTTACTCTATCTTCCGACGCTTCGGATGGTGCAAACATACAACAGCGCCCACCATTTCAAAAAGTGAGTTGCGCGACCACGGTTGCCACCGAAAAGATCGATACGTACAACGCATCGCATACATAAAATGCGGCATACTTGAACCCTACGTATTCGCAAAACCCTGGAGAAACCATGCGCCACTCGATCTTACTCTTGCTTCCCGCCCTTGCCTTAGCGGCATGTTCCACGCCCCGCGAAGACTGCATCTACAACGCCAATGATCAGCTACGCACATTGGAAAGCAAGATCAAAACGGCGCAGGGCAATGTCGACCGCGGCTTCGCTATCAGCACGAGCAGAAACACTCGGACTGTTGAAGCCACTTGCACAAACACACTGCCCGACGGCACGGTCGAACGGTATCCCTGTGATCGTACCGAGACGTTTACAACATCGGATCCGGTGCAAATCGACATCGCTGACGAACGCAGAAAACTTGCTGAATTCAAGCGTCAACTGGCTCCACTTCAGGCGGCGACGAATACTGCAGTGCAACAATGCATCGCCATTCACCCTGAATGATCAGTGCGCAGACACGTCTGCAGGGTCGATTAGCGTACGCCCACCATCGACAGTAATGATCTGGCCGGTGACAAAGCCGGCCGCATCTGACGCCAAATACTGCACCGCATCCGACACCTCACCTGGGCTGGCGATGCGGTGTAGCGGCGTGTTTTCCACAATCGCCTCACGCGTCTCATCGTGATCCTTCAGCGATCCTTTCAGACTGGCGCTCATTACGCTGCCAAACGCCACAGCGTTTACTCGGATGCGGTGGGGGGCCATGGCCACGGCCATCGACCGAGTCATCTGGTCCAATGCCGCACAGCTGACCGAATAGGCCAGCAGATCAGCATGGGTGCGGCGGGCGGCAATCGAACTGATATTTACAATCGCGCCAATCGGGCTGTCATCATCACCATCGGCCTGTTTGATCATGCGCCGCGCGGTGGCCTGGCTGAGCCTTAGAGCCGTCAGCAGGTTCTGGTTCAGCAGTTCATCGACCGAATTGTCATCGGGGTTCAGCGGGTCGGTTGTCATCACCTGTCGCGATGCGTTGACCAGGATATCCACCCGTTCAAACGCATCCACGGTCGATGACAGAAGGTTGGTGACCGTCAGCTTCTTGCGCAGATCGCCGGCAAAGATACGAATATTCTCTTCCTTCTCCGCCTCTTCGCCGATCTCGTGACACAGTTTCTTTTCATCCATATCGGCGAAAACCACATTGGCACCCTGTTCAACAAAATGCCGCCCGATGGCCAGGCCAACGCCGTTGGCCGCTCCGGTGACGATGGCCGTCTTGCCAGCGATGGAAAAGGACATGTGGGTCTCCCTCAGCGCGCCTTAGCGGACAGGCCGGTTGGCGTGGAACAGTTTGAACGCACCGTTACCGCCAATCATGTCCACATTACGGAAACTTTCGGTCAAGGTTGTTTCATACGGCAAATGCCGGTTGGCGACCATCCACAGCTTGCCATGCGGGGCCAGCAGGCGTGACGCCGCCTGAATAAAGGCGCGGCCCAGCCCCGGGTCAGACGCGCGACCGGCGTGAAAGGGCGGGTTCATGACGATCCCGTCAAACGGGCTGTCCGGCTTGAACCGGGTTGCGTCCGCCCAGTGAAACCGGACCTTCGGGTCGGTGACATTCAAACGGGCGCAGGCAACCGACAGCGCCTCGGCCTCAATCAGATCCAGAGATGTGACACCGGCACGGGCCAGAACCGGGGCCGCCAGATACCCCCACCCGGCCCCCAGATCGGCCATGCGGGCGGGAAGCTTGGCAGGCAACGCATCGGCCAGCAGGGCAGAGCCCGCATCAACCACCCCGTCCGAAAACACACCTGCGGTCGTGTAGAAGCCATGCGCGCCCTTCTGGGGCGGAGGTGCGGCCCAATCAGCAAACGCATCCGTCGCCGCAAACCAGAATATCCGGCCATGCGATTTGGTGATCGAGGGTAAATCGCCCAGCCGTTTGCGACATGCCTTGAAGATACTGTCGATACCGTCAGTCTTTTGACCGTCAACTATAACGAAATCAGCATTGTCGCAGGCGTCCGCGATCATCGCCCGCGCCAGCAGTTTCGCGCGCGGCAGAACCACGATGGCGGTCTTGGTGTCTGCCACCGACTGCGCCATGCCGTATCCCGCATTCTGCCACGCTATGTAGTCAGGGTAGAACCCATGCACGATCTCTGTCGCATCCCTTGGCAGCGCTGACACATCATAGCCCGCCGGTGGGCGCATTACGGAAATGTTGCCATCAGGCAACGCCAAAAGACCGTCATCCAGGGCCGTGCTGAGGCGGGATTGGGACATGTAGCGGGGAACAGCGCTGCTGCGCTATTCCTTCTCCATTGTGCATTGCAGCGGGTGCTGATGACGCTGGGCAAAGTCCATGACCTGCGCAACCTTGGTCTCGGCAATCTCGTGGCTGAAGACGCCGACGACGGCCACGCCCTTCTTGTGAACGGTCAGCATCAGTTCAAACGCCTGCGCGTGGGACAGGCCAAAAAACCGCTCGAGAACATGCACGACAAATTCCATCGGCGTGAAATCATCGTTCAATATCAAAACTTTATAAAGCGGCGGGCGCTTGGTCTTGGGCTTTGTCTCAAGCACAACACCGACGTCGCCGTCGTCATCATCCTTTTTGTCAGCCATCATGATCAGGTCAGCCAGCATCAATATGTCCCGTGTGATAGGCGTTATATATAAGGCACACGCCCCCAGTGAAAAGGCCAAGCTGTCGCAAACCACAAAAGAGGCGACAGCAGGCCGCAAGTCACCCATCTTGGGGCCTGATCCACCCCGCCCACCACATGTTGCTATATCAACCTGATCATCGCCTGCAAAGTCTTTGAATTTAGGGTATTTTCTGAAAATCCAAGCTGTGTTAACCTTGCCTCATAATAACAAGACCACCGGAAAAATCCGGGGTCAGAGGCAGATAAAAAGAGGCAAGCGACGTGGCAAGTCGTCCGGGACAATTGGCCCTCAACGGGCTATTTCTATTCGTATTGATGATATCTTTGCTTGTGGCGCCCCTGCGCGGCACGGCAGCACCCTACGCAGCAATGGTGATGGACGCGCGCACAGGCGAGGTTTTGCATTCGCGCAATGCCGATACCCGGCTGCATCCGGCATCGCTGACCAAGATGATGACGCTCTACATTGCCTTTCAGGCGATCGAACGGGGCGAGATTACGCTGGATACCGAGGTCACGGTCAGCCGCTTGGCCGCCAGCGAACCGCCCTCCAAACTGGGCCTGCGCGCCGGGCAACGCATCCGACTGCGCTATCTGCTGCGCGCGGCGGCCGTGAAATCCGCCAATGATGCCTCAACCGCAATTGCCGAGGCGATTTCGGGGTCCGAAGCTGCGTTTGCCACACGCATGAACCGGACCGCCATCGCCATGGGCATGCGCAACACCACCTTCCGCAACGCCCACGGGCTGACCCAGAACGGGCATATGTCGACCGCCCGCGATATGTCGGTGCTCGGGCGTCACGTGATCTATGATTTCCCGCAATACTATAACCTGTTTTCGCGCCGCACCGCCGATGCAGGGATCGCCACCGTGCGCCATACCAATCGGCGCTGGCTGAACAGCTACCAGGGCGGCGATGGAATCAAAACGGGCTATACGCGCGCCGCTGGCTTCAACCTTGTTGCCTCCGCCCAGCGCGGTCAGGAACGGATCATTGCCACCGTGTTTGGCGGGTCCTCCACTGCCGCGCGCAATGCCCGGATCACCGAACTCATGGATATGGGTTTCAACCGCGCGCCGTCGCGTGCACGTATCCGCCAGCCCAATCCGCCGGCAGCCATGTTATCCGGAACACCCAGTAATCAGGGTGCCGCCGTGCGCGGCAGCGCTGGCAAGACAGTGCGCGTCAACGGGCTCGTCTCCACCAGCATACGCCCCCTTGCGCGGCCCCTTCCACAAGCACCAGAGCCTGAACTGCTTGTCGCAGCCATCGACCAAAGCGTGATCGATGAAGTTGTGGCCAGCGCGGTCGATGCAGCCGTGGCAGAGGCGCTCGCCGATGTGCTTGGGGAACCGGCACCGGAAACAACGCAAGTGGCCAGCGCCACACCTGCGGTCACCCCGCAACCACGTCCGGCCCCTTCCACCGAAACCGTCATGATGGCCGCCGCCGCACCTGATCTGGCAACGGCCCCCGTGGAAACCGGACCAGAGGTCGTCACCCGCATCTCGACCTCGGGCGGGCGGCATTGGGGGGTCAATGTCGGGCGCTACAACACACGCTATGACGCTGAACGGGTGCTACTGCGCGTCGCCCTGAACGAGATGAGCACGCTTGACGGCTCACTTCGCCGGGTCGTGCAACGCTCTGGCGGGTTCGACGCCAACTTCATGGGCCTGACCCGCGAAGGGGCCGATATGGCCTGTCGCAGGCTGCAAGCACGCGGCACGACATGCTTCATGATCGGGTCGGATGGTTAGACAGTCAGTGATCCGTCCCGGCCACAATTACTGCCAAGGCACGCTGATTTCGAGCACGCTAAACAATTGCGGCGTCCGGCCCAGCCGGTCCGTCAGATGGTCGCGATCAACTGTCAGCATATCGAAAGTTGCGAGCGTGCCGGTCTCGCCATATTGACCGATCACTGTTGACCAACGACCCAACCGCACCGCTGGCGTTGGCTGGCCGGGCAGCAATGATGCTGCATCGCGGAGCCCCATTTCGGCACCAATGCCCAACAGGCATATCTGCCGAACAGGTTGGGCGCTGGTCCAATCACTTACAACCACAATGGCAGGCGGCTCTGTCGGCCTCGCCATGATTGCGAAAGGTCCCGACCTTGTGCCGGTCTGCGTGTCGATCCAATAATTCACGATCAATTGCTGGCGCACCGGTTGCATCGGCCCCAGTTCGTATTGGGGAAGAGAGCCATGCGCGTTATCAAGGGTCGCCAGATCTTCCAAAAGCGGGCGTTGATCTTCGGCGGCGGGCACCCAACCTGCGCTGGACAGAAAGCTGGCAATGTCCCCGCGTGTTTCAAACTGCCCGCCGCAGGCCTCCATGACCTCGATCAGAGCTGAATCGGCAAGGGCCGTCACCGCACAGAGTGATACACCCAACGATAAGGCTGCCATTCTTATGCGGCGGGCAATCGGTTTGGTCATCAAGTCAGGTCTCCCCATTCGGCGCAAGGTGCAGCAACATCCTGCGCTCTATTTTCATATAGGCAGGCTTCTCGAGATTGCATGGCGAAAGGAGATGTGTCCTCGCATTAGCGCGCGGTCCTCAGGCCACCTTGCCTTCAAACGCCGCAGCCATCAGTGCGCGTGTGTATTCGGTCCTTGGCGCATCAAAAATCGCATCCGCGTCCCCGGCCTCAACCACATCGCCCTGCTTCATCACCATCACCTTGTGGGACAGCGCGCGCACCACCTTCAGGTCGTGACTTATAAAGAGATAGGCCAGCGCGTATTTCTGCTGCAGATCACGCAGCAATTGCACGATCTGCACCTGCACTGTCATATCCAGCGCCGATGTGGGTTCGTCCAGGATCAAGAGCTTGGGGCGCAGGATCATCGCACGGGCGATGGCAATCCGCTGGCGCTGCCCGCCCGAAAACTCGTGCGGATACCGGTCCATCAAGTCAGGGTTCAGCCCCACCTCGCCCATGATCTCCGCCACCATCTCGCGCCGGTTGCGCCCGGGTTCCACCCCATGCACACCCAACCCTTCCGAGATAATCTCGGCCACAGTCATGCGGGGCGACAACGATCCGTAAGGGTCCTGAAACACGATCTGCATTTCACTGCGAAGCGGGCGCATCTGGCGCTGGTTCAGATGGTGAATATCGGTGCCCTGAAACGCGATCCGGCCCTCCGACCCGATCAGACGCATCACCGCCAGCGCCAAAGTGGTCTTACCTGACCCGCTTTCACCCACCACGCCCAGCGTCTCACCCGCGCGCAGTGTCAGGGTGGCGGCGTTCACTGCCTTGATATGCCCCACCGTCCGCTTCAGCAGCCCGCGATGGATGGGAAACCAGATCTTGGTATTGTCCGTTTCCAGTACGACAGGCGCCGCTGCCGGAACGGCGGCTGGCACACCGGTCGACTCAGCGGCCAGCAGCATCTGGGTATAGGGATGCTGCGGATTGGCAAAAATCTCTTCCGTAGGGCCGGTTTCGACAATCTCACCATCCTTCATGACACAGACCCGATCCGCAATCTTGCGCACGATGGTCAGATCATGGGTGATGAACAGCATCGACATGCCCTCATCGCGTTTCAGATCGGCCAGCAGGTCGAGGATCTGCGCCTGAATGGTGACATCCAGCGCAGTCGTCGGCTCATCCGCGATCAAGAGGTCAGGGCCATTCGCCAGCGCCATGGCAATCATCACCCGCTGGCGCTGCCCGCCGGACAACTGGTGCGGGTACGCGTTCAGGCGGCTTTCCGCATCCCTAATCCCGACACGATCCAGCAATTGAATGATCCGCTTGCGCACCTCAGGACCGCGAATGCCCTGATGCAACTCAATGCTTTCCGCCAACTGTTTTTCCAGCGTGTGCAGCGGGTTCAGCGATGTCATCGGCTCCTGAAAGATAAAGCTGATATCGTTGCCCCGCACCCGGCGCAGCTCAGCCTCATCCGCGCCGACCATCTGCGCGGCGTCATAGGTGATGGACCCGGCCATCACGGCGCTGTCGCCCAACAACTGCACGGTCGACAGTGCCGTCACTGATTTCCCCGACCCGCTCTCGCCGACGATGGCGACGGTTTCGCCTTTCTGCACCTGAAACGACACGCCGCGCACGGCATGTGTCGTCTCACCATCCTGGCGAAAGGCCACGCGCAGGTCACGCACATCCAGCAGTGGCGTACTCATCGTTGATCCGTCCCTGTCTTGGCCAAGGTCACCTCTTTGGCAAACGGCAGATCGTCGGTTTCGACCTTGCCGTCGGCCACAAAGGTCTTGCGGGGATCAAAGGCATCACGCACGCCTTCAAAGATGAACACCAAGAGCGACAACATGATCGCGAAGGTGAAAAAGGCGGTAAAGCCCAACCACGGGGCCTGCAGGTTCTGTTTGGCCTGCAATGTCATCTCGCCCAGCGACGGGGCCGAAGTTGGCAAACCGAAGCCCAGAAAATCAAGGATCGCGAGCCCGCCAATGGCCCCTGTCACAAGGAACGGCAGCATGGTCACCGTGGCCACCATCGCGTTGGGCAGCATATGGCGGAACATGATGGTGCGGTCCCTGACACCCAGCGCCTTGGCGGCCCGTACATATTCCAGATTGCGGGCGCGCAGGAACTCGGCGCGCACCAATCCCGTCAGCGCGGGCCAGCCGAACAGAACGGTGACAAAGACCAATAGCCAGAAACTTCGCCCGAAAATGGCAATCATGATGATGATGACATAAAGCGACGGGATGCCCGTCCAGATTTCGATAAAGCGCTGGAACAAAAGGTCGGTCCAGCCACCGCGATAGCCCTGTACAGCCCCTGCAATGATGCCAATGGCCGATGACAGCAAGGTCACAATCAATGCAAAAGTCACCGAGAGACGGAAACCGTAGATAACGCGTGCAGCCACATCGCGCTTGGTATCATCAGTGCCCAGCCAGTTCTCATCACTTGGGGGCGACGGGGCCACGCCGGGAACATCCACAATGGTATTATAGGAAAACGGGATCAGCGGCCAGATCACCCAACCCGGTTCAAACCCTTCGATATCAAGTGTCTCGCCCACATCGACAGCAGCGATCAATTCCTCGGGCGTATCAAAGCAATCCACCAATCCACCGGTCATGATCAGGCATTCAACCTCGATGTCCTTGTAACCCGCCTCGGTCGGGAAATCGCCGCCGAAATCCTGCTCGGAATAAAAGCTAAAGATCGGCATGCGCAGCTCATCGCGGTAGCTGACAAGGATCGGTTTGTCATTGGCGATGAACTCCGCAAACAGCGACAGCCCGAACAGGATGCCGAAGATGACCAGCGACCACCACGCCCGGCGGTTGCGGCGGAAATTGCGCCAGCGGCGCTGGTTCAGCGGGGACAGGAAGGATCGTTTCGCCATCAGCCCCGCGCCTCAAAATCAATACGCGGATCGATGAAAACATAGGTCAGGTCGGTCAGGATACCGACCACAAGTCCGATCAGCGAAAACGCGAACAGGGTGCCAAACACAACTGGATAGTCGCGCGAAACCACGGCTTCGAACCCCAAACGGCCCAACCCATCAAGCGAGAACAGGGTTTCGATAATCAGCGAGCCGCCAAAGAAAACCCCGATAAACAACGCCGGAAAGCCAGAGATCACAATCAGCATGGCGTTGCGGAAAACATGACCGTACAGCACCCGGCTTTCCGACAAGCCCTTGGCCTTGGCAGTAATCACATACTGCTTCTTGATCTCGTCGAGAAAACTGTTCTTGGTCAGCAGGGTCAGGGTCGCAAAGGCGGAGATGGTCGAGGCAATCACCGGCAATGTGATATGCCAGAAATAATCCAGCACCTTGCCGATCAGGCTCAGATCCTCCCAATTGGCAGAGGTCAACCCGCGCAGCGGAAAGATGCGCCAATAGGACCCGCCAGCGAACAACACGATCAGCAGGATGGCAAACAGAAAGCCGGGTATCGCATAACCCATAATAATTGCGCCGGATGTCCAGGTGTCAAAGGGGCTGCCATCGCGCACGGCCTTGCGGATGCCCAAGGGGATCGACACCAGATAGGCAATCAGGGTGGACCACAGGCCCAGCGTGATCGACACCGGCATCTTTTCCACGACCAGATCAAAAACGCTGATCTTGCGAAACCAACTTTCGCCAAAATCAAAGCGTATGTAGTTCCACATCATGTTCAGGAACCGTTCAAGCGGCGGCCTGTCAAAGCCAAATTCACGCTCCAACTCCTCAATGAATTCCTTCGGCAGGCCTTGTGCACCCAGGTAGGCGCTATCGTCGCCAGACCCCACTTCGCTGCCTCCGCCAGCAATGCCCTCAAACACATCGCCGCTGCCCTCAAGCTGGGCAATGATCTGTTCAATGGGGCCGCCCGGCACAAACTGGATCAGGGCGAAGTTGACAATCATGATGCCCAGCAAGGTCGGGATCACCAGCAACAGTCGTCGGAGGATATAGGCGCCCAAAGCTAACGATCCTTACTGGAATGCGCCTGCTGCACGCAGGGCCTCGCCTGCTTCTTCGTCATACCACCAGAAATCCAACTGGCCCAACGCGTAGGGAGGCATGTTTTCGGGATGCCGGAACATGTCATAATAGGCCACTGTGTGCTTGTCCTTGAACCATTGCTGAACCCAGAACCCTTCAGCCCGCAAGGCCCGGTCAAGGGCGTGAACCGCCGGTGTCAACTCGTCCAGCGTCTTGGCCTCAATGGCAACCTTCATTAGCCTGTCAATCGCCTCGCTGCGCAAACGCATCAGATTGCGTGAACTGTCATCTGCCGTTTCAGACCCGTACCACTGGCGCAAGCCACTGCTCGGCTCGAAGGTCATGCTGAAACCATGCCCCACCATATCAAAATCGCCGCTGCGTCGGCGGTCGACATATTGTGACCGGTCCACGCGATCCAGTTTGGCATCAACGCCCAGCCGTGTCAGGTTTTCGATATAGGGGTTGATGATCCTGTCGAATGCGGGACTGAAAGACAGGATCTCAAGGCTCAGCGGTTGACCATCCTTCATGCGGACACCATCGTCACCGGCAACCCACCCCGCCTCATCCAGCAAGGCCGAGGCGGCACGAAGGTTGCGACGGTCAAGGGGGCGGTCGGCGGCGCTTGAGGTCGGCGCCATGACAGGCTCGCTTGTCAGGATGCTTTCATCCAGCAATCCGTCATCGACCAAGGGCTGTAGAATGGCCACTTCCTCTGGCGTTGGCACACCTGTGGCTTCCAGATCTGAGTTCTCCCAGAACGAATTGACCCGCTCATAGAGCCCATAAAACAAGGTTTCATTGGACCACTCAAAATTAAACATCAGGCCAATGGCCTGACGCACCCTCAGATCCTGCCACTTCGCGCGATCTAGATTAAACACAAAGGCCTGGGCGTAGCCGATCGTGCCATCGGCAAATTCTTTCTGCACGGCCTGCCCGTTATCGATTGCGGGGAAATCATAGCCGGTCGCCCACTCCTTGGACGAATTCTCGATGCGGAAGGTGTAAGCGCCCGATTTAAACCCTTCCAGGGCAGCGGCCGCATCGGCAAAATACTCGATCCGGATACTGTCGAAATTGATACGGCCCGTATTGATCGGCAAATCCTTGGCCCACCAGTTGGGGTTGCGTTCATAAATGATCTGGCGACCAATATCGACATCACCAAGCACATAAGGACCCGTCCCAAGGAAGGGTTCGACACGGGGTTCATCAAGCCGGGCACCGGTCTCCTCGAACCATGACTTGGAAAAGATCGTGCTGCCACCGCCGGCAATACCGATCACGTCACGGCGCGGGGCCTCGGGGTTGAAATTGAACTTGACCTCATAGGGGCCAAGAACCTCGACACTGTCGACATAGGTGCTGACGACATTACGATATTCGGCAATGCCCTGCTCCATGAACAGTTCATGGGTGAACTTGACATCCTCGGCGGTCAGCGGTCGTCCATCGGAAAACGTCACATCGTCGCGCAGATTAAAGATGACCCAATCGCGGCTTTCAGGATATTCCATGGTCGTACACATATAGCAGTAGGAGCCATAGGGATCATCTGCCGTACTGGCCAATATCCCCTCATACGGCAAACCGGGCAACGATGCCGCGACACCCTTGCGCGAGTAGTTGTTGAAGCTGTCAAACGTGCCTTGCGCCCAGAGGGCAATCTCACCCCCCTTGGGGGCATCAGGGTTGACATAATCAAGGACCTCGTTCGGGCCGTATTTCACCTCGCCAAAATTCGAATAGGCGTGGCTCTCGATAATCGTCTCATGGCCATCTGCCCAAGCGCCATTGGCAGCGATGGCCGCGCCCACGCCGATCACCGATCCCATCAACCAGTATTTCAACCGCGCCACCGTTTGGTGCTGTGCCGCGGCGATGGCTCTGGATCGGGGGCGATACTGCATTACTGTCTCCGGATTGAAAAACATCTGATCGTGCTTACATAAAGTAAATGGATTGTTTCACCGAGTTTCAAGTTGAGTTTACGTGATCACCAAGTGACCACACGATACCGCGCATAAAAAAGCCGCCCGTACCGGGGCGGCTTTGGTTTTTCAGCGATATCGGAACTCAATCATCCAGACTGTCAAGATAGGCAATCAGGTTCGCCCGGTCCTCGACACTGCGCATCCCGTTGTAACCCATTGCGGTGCCGGGCGCCCAGCTGCGGGGATTCTCCAGGAACCCGTTCAGGTTCTCCGGTGTCCATACATCGGCCACCTCGACCAAAGCGCCGGAATAGTTGAAATCGTCATAAAAAGCGACCTCACGACCAACAACACCGTAAAGCGCAGGGCCTGTGCCATGGACACCCGCCTCAAGCGCATGGCAGGACCGGCAGTTGCGCCACAAGCCTTCACCATCGGCGGCACTGGCCGAGGCCATCACAACCGCGAAATCAACCTCTTCAACGACCTCAACTTCGCCATCTTCGCTCTCGACTTCGATCACATATGCCTGCGCATGGTCGCCATGCCCGTCACCGCTGTGATAGATCAACTCCGCGACCCAGGCACCCAGCAGATAGATCAGCAATGTGCCGCAAAGCGCCCCAACCGTCTTGGTCATCGTCATTGTGTCGAACATGTCGCGTTCCATTCCGTTCAAAGTTTTGCGGTATCTATCCGCTTCCCACGCCGGGTTGCAAGGTGTACTGGCGCGACGAAACGCCCATTTTTGTCGTATCTGACGGGGAGGACACGATCATGTCGCAAAAAATCGCGTTCCAGGGTGAACTGGGGGCTTACGGGCACGAAGCCTGTGCCGCGAATTATCCGGATTATGAGCCCCTGCCCTGCCCTACCTTCACCGCATCGATCGAGGCCGTGCGCAATGGCGACGCCGATCTGGGCATGATCGCGGTTGAAAACTCGACCTATGGACGCGTCGCAGACGTGCACTCCCTTTTGCCCAAAAGCGGGCTGCATATCGTCGATGAGAGCTTTGTGCGGGTGCATATCAATCTGCTGGCGCGCAAAGGGGCCAGCCTGGACGATATCAAAACCGCATTCGGGCATGTGGTGATCCTGCCGCAATGCGCGGGCTTCCTGCGTGAGCATGGGATCACGGGCCGGGTGAAATCCGACAATGCCAAGGCCGCCCGCGATGTCGCCGAAGGTGACGACATGACAATCGGCGCGCTGGCCTCGGAACTGGCGGCGGATATTTACGGGCTTGATGTGCTGGCCCGCAATATCGAAGACACCGATAACAACACCACCCGGTTTCTGGTCATGGCCCGTGAACCCGATTACCGCAGACGCGGTGAACACGGGATGATGACCAGCTTTGTGTTTCGGGTGCGCAACATCCCCGCAGCGCTTTACAAGGCCATGGGTGGGTTTGCCACCAACGGGGTGAACATGACCAAGCTGGAAAGCTACATGGTCGGCGGCGCCTTCACGGCGACGCAGTTCTATGCCGAAATCGAAGGGCATCCTGATGACCGCAACGTGCAACTGGCACTGGAAGAACTGCAGTATTTCACCGATCTTCTGCATGTGATGGGGGTCTACCCCGCCGCCGCCAGACGACGCGAACCCGCAAAAGACTGAGCACGGGGCAAAGGAGCTTCTCGAAATTCCTTTGCACAAAAAAATTCTGGAATTTTTTTGCCTCAGCTCGCCTTGCGGTAAGCGTCCTCGATATCTTCGGCAAATTCCACCACGCGCGCTTTGAACCGCTTGGTCAGTTTCACCTTGGCCAGCTTCATGGATTGCAACAGCAGCCGGGCGGTCAGCGATTTCGCCCGCAGATCCATCGCCACTGCAACACGGGTGCGCCCACGGGACAAGGGGACAAGTTCAACTGTAGTCGCCACGCTCAGCCCATCCGACACCGTATCGATCCGATAATGATGGGGCGGGTCAAGCTCACTCACCGTCGCACGCATCCGGCGCTCCCGCTGGCGGAAGGTAAAGACAATGTCCCAGGACGATCCAACCTGATAGGGTCCGCTATCAATGCGGGTGATATCGGCCCCGTGACGCAGCGCGCGCCGCTCAAACCCGGCAAAATCGCTGACCTGCGCGAAGACGTGATCGACCGGGGCCTCGATATCTTCGCGCGTGCTGAATTTCATGTCATCTGCCCCAGTTCGAACACCAACAGTCTAACAAGCCAAACGGTTAATCAAGCCTGTCTGCCAGCCAATTTTGCAGCAGAAAATGGGCAATCGCCCCCTTCCGGGCCGGCAGGATGTCAGGATGCTGCCCGGCAAAGGCCTGCGCCATCTCCTCCCGACTGACCCAGCGGGCATCCTCGATCTCCGCCGGATCAAGGGTCAGCTCTGTGCCCAATGCCTCACCCATACAGCCAAACATCAGTGACGCCGGAAACGGCCAGGGCTGGCTTGCCAGATAGGTCACAGGACCGACACGCACCCCAACCTCTTCAAACACTTCGCGGCGCACGGCCGCCTCCATCGTCTCGCCGGGTTCGACAAACCCCGCCAGACAGGAATACATGCCTTCCGGCCAACCGGGCGACCGACCCACCAATGTCGCGTTGCCATGGGTGATCAACATGATCACGACCGGATCGGTGCGTGGATAATGGTGCCCGCCACAGGCCGGGCAGTCACGCTGCCAGCCCGCCATGGCCAGCACGCTTTCGGCACCGCAAAGCGCGCAGAACCGGTGGGTCCGGTGCCAGCCAAAAACGGCCTTCGCCGTGGCGGCCAATTCTGCATCACGCGGGCTCAGCCGGGTCATCACGCCGCGCAATTCGGCAAAAACCACGTCATCCGGCATCGACGGGTGGTGCTGTTTGGTCCGGTCCAGAAAACTGTCCATCGCCGATGCATCCAGATCAGGCGGTTCCCAACCCGATATGTCAGCCGCAAAAACAGCTGACCCACCGTCACGGCCCAAAAGGACCAGACCTTCGCTTGCATCCTTTAGGATAGGGTGGTCCATAGGGACATGGAAAAGGCCATCGTCCGCGATCATCGGTTTGCCCCGCCACAACACAATGGATTGACTGTCAGGACGTTTGGCCAAATCCTGTGCCTGGCTGCGCCATTCTGCCGCACGATCAAGGCCGGAGCCACCAAATGTAACTGTTTCAGCAATTTTCATTACGCCGCAATGACATGTCAGCCAACCGAGTTCAAACTTTTCCGTCGTTGGGCCGTGGCAATCACATCGATTCACCTTATAGTTGAAAAATGATCATGAGTTCGCCTGAAGATGAGGCCGTTGAAGTTCAAGGGAGTGACCCGAAAGCGCGTCTGCGTATTCTCGAAACGACTGACCTGCACATGCAGCTGCTGGCTTATGATTACTTCGCCGATCACAGCGACAGCGACACCGGGCTGATCCAACTGGCCGACAGGATCGAAACACTCCGATCCGACACGTCCTGTACCAGCGTACTTTTTGACAATGGTGATTTCATTCAGGGCAATCCGCTGGCCGATTACGTGGCCAGCAACGGCACGGACGGTCAGCCCCACCCAATGATCGCCGCCTTCAACACCCTGCAATACGACGCGATCACGTTGGGCAACCACGAATTCAACTATGGGCTCGATATGCTGCGCGCGGCGCTCGCCGATGCCAGATTTCCCGTGACCTGCGCCAATATCCACCAGATCAAAGGGAATGCGCTGGCCCTGCCATATGTCATTCTCGACCGGGATATGCCCTGCGACGACGGCAAGACCCGCACCTTGCGGATCGGCGTCACGGGCTTCGTGACGCCACAAATCACGGTCTGGGACCGGGTCGCCCTGAAGGGTGAGCTTGAAACCGAAGACATTGTCTTTGCGGCAGAGCGGGTGGTCCCGCAGATCAAGGCCGACGGGGCGGACATTATCATCGCGCTCTGCCATTCCGGCATCGGCGCCGCTGATCATTGCGAAACCATGGAAAACGCCGCCGTCCCACTGGCCGCCATTCCCGGCATTGATGTCGTGCTGACCGGTCACACACACGAGATGTTTCCTGGTGATGATCAGCCCAGGACCAACTTCGTTGATCCGGTGAACGGCACCCTGCATGGCAAACCCGCCGTCATGGCCGGGTTCTACGGCAACTGGCTGGGGGTGATTGATCTGCAACTTGGCTGGCACGACGGATCATGGACCATCCGAAGCCATCAGTCGCGGCTGGAACCGTGTTCAGCCCGCGACAACGGCCCAAGCCCTTTGCAAAAACAGCTCAGCACACATCTGCAAACCGCCCACAGCGCGACGATCAGGCATATCCGGCAGCCCATCGCCCTGACCGAGGTGCCGATCCACAGCTACTACGCCAATATCGTCCCTGACCTCACCCAGCAGCTTCTGGCGCGGGCGCAACAGGATTTCATCCGGCGCGTCATGGCCGGTAGCCAGTATCATGCGCTCCCTGTCCTGTCATCGACCTCACCCTTCCGGGCGGGCGGGCGGGCCGGGCCAAGCCATTACATCGACATCAGCCCAGGCGCGATTGCGCTGCGTGATGCAGCGGCGATCTATCCTTTTGCCAATACGCTCTGCGGGATCAGGCGCAGCGGGGCGCAGATCAGGCAGTGGCTGGAACGGGCAGCCTCGCATTTTGCCCAAGTCATCCCCGGCCAGCATGACCAGCCCATGATCAACTCGCATAGCCCGGCCTATAACAGCGACACGATTTTCGGGCTCAGCTATGAATTCGACCTCTCACAGCCCGCACATTTCGCCCCTGATGGCAGCGTGATCAACGCGCAGGCCGGGCGGGTGCGGGCGCTGAAATATCAGGGGCAGCCTGTGGCAGACAATGACAGCTTCATCGTCGCCGCCAACAGCTACCGGACCCATGGCGGCGGCGGATTTCGGGGCGCGGTCGAGGCCGACATTCTCTACCAATCAACCAAATCCGCCCGGGACGTGCTGATCGACTATCTGCGCAACAACGAAGTTGTGACGCAACCGGCCAGCCACACGTGGTATTTCACCCATCTGCCCGACACCAGCGCCATTTTCCAATCCGCCCCCGCCGCAAGCAAATACACAGCACCGGGCGTCAGCCATGTGGGCCCCGGCACAGGCGGCTTTGACCAATACCGGTTCACCTTCTGACCGCTTGCACTGATGCCGGCGGCCCCTTATATGGAAACTTGAGAGGTTGGCGCGGGCGAGCGCCTCGCCAACCTGGTCAGGTCCGGAAGGAAGCAGCCATAACGAGCCCCGCTTGGGTCGTTGTCCAACCTCTCACCTCAGGCGAATGTGCCAAAGGCAAGATCGGCAAACAGGGACAAAGCGAAACGGCAAGGCCGTTTGGCAGTGTCCCGATCTCACCCGGCAAATCCTCCCCCTTTGAAGAGCGGCAAGCGAAAGCGGCCTCTCTCCTTGGTTGTATACACCCACTAACTGACCGATAGATTGCACTGGACGGGTCAGAGCTGAACGATGGGGATACGCTGGGGGTCAGCGCAGATGAGCGCTTCAGTGTTCGGATGACATCATCAAATGACTTGTTCAATCTGACATTGGAATTGGACGTTCGGGAAAGTAGGGCATCATGATAAACAAGGCTGATTTACCAGGGGACCTGGATACGCTTTGGGCCAGAGTAAAGGCAGACGAGCAACTCAGCGAAAGCGAGGTACGGCTCGTGCTATCCTTGGCGCAACGTCCCGGACTTTTGTTGCTTAAGCTCGCACCGGATGATCCTCGCCGACTTCCGGGGTGTTGGCTTGGGGGCGAACCGACACTCCCGGATAGTATCGAATGGCCATGGTCCATCCTGGATGGGCGCCGTACTTCGCCAATGCACTTTATGGGGCAAATCGATCTGCGATACCTTCCACTGCTTCCCAATTTCTCGGAGTTGCCGACATTTGGAACGCTTTTCTTTTTCTGCGATACCATCCATGGTCAGTTGTATGATTACGAGGGCGCATCAAAAGTCATATATGTGCCAGATGATGTGTCACATTATTCGAAACGTCAGACACCAGACATGCCGCAGCCTGACAAGAACTATGACTGCTGTAATTGGTACAAGGAGCGGCCGTCAGCATCATACGTACAACGGTCTGTCAGATTAGCAAGTTACTCTATATACAATGGAGAAATTGTTCGTGGTGAACAGCTTACAAAAAAGGCCAATATGGATCTGGACAGGCAAGTATTGGCTATTGATGCGCAGATCTATCAAGATCGAGATTTTGCGACTTCCGAAAAAGCCGCCGACAACTTCGTCCCTCACAACATGTTTTGTGGAGTAAGCAATTCAGATTGGCCCAAGAACACATTGCCATTGCTTACAATGGTAGTGGATGACGATCTCGATTACCGGCAAGACGGCTACGACAGTATAACGTTTTGGATTTCAAGAAGTGGTCTTAAAAATTTAGATTTCTCAGAAGCATGTGTGTCTGAAGCGGCTTTATGAACATGCCAAAGTTTGAATTTGGAAAAGCAAGCTCAGGGTGGGTCATTTCATCCACCACTGGGTGTAGGCGCAACTGATGCAAGTCCACAGACAGTTCGGGGGCGAGACACAGGGTCTTAGGCCTTTCATGGGATATGAGCTGGATTTGGAACCCGTGGCATGGCCACTCGCAGACGTGGCTGAACGGCTGGTGGGCCCAGTAACCTGTCTGTTCCGGCACGGACCGGTGCTGAACGATGGCGATATGTTGGGGGTCAGCGAGGATGAGTGGTTTCGTCTCACCCTTGACGGAAGCCGGATGAACATGACGCTGGAACACGCGATACGATAGGAGCGACGACATGCCTTACACCGAATTAGAGGCCGACGGACTGCTGTTTCGGTCCAGAAAGGTGGCGTTGGCCTTGCTCTATTCACTCGATGCAAACGCAATTGGTGCGCCGGGATGTTGGTTTGGTGGTGAACCGAATTTGCCAACGAATATCGACTGGCCGACTTACTATTCTAAAGAACTCGGCGCTGAAATCCCGATGCATTTCATTCTGCAAATGAATCTGAATGCCGTTCCCAATATTCTGGATCTGCCGGACATGCCCCGGTCAGGCACAATTTTCCTCTTTATTGACCAAGCCGTCGCCGCGGCGTGGAAAGGCCCATTGGAACGCGGGAAAGGTGCGCGGGTGATCTATGTGCCGGGCGATGTCAACCAATTTGCGCCACGTCAGGCACAGCCGATGCCGGACCTCAAGGCGTTGTATAAAAAGAACCGGAGGAAACTACCTTACATGAATTTCGAGGATATCGTCGCGGAGAATTATTGGGAGGGGACAAGGAAGATACTCGGCATTAAGTCGGCCAGTGGTTTGCGTCGTTGCCCATTCAAGCTTCTGGCCTACGACACCTACAAAGCACCAGACGACGTTCTGTCACTGGATCAAAATGTCGCCCAGCGACGGTTCGGGAAGGTCAGCAGATCAATCGAAACCGCGCTGTGGGCATTTGGCAGTCCGGATGGCGAAGAACGGAGAGGTGATCCGCACCAGATGTTTGGGGTCAACCGACTGAATAGCGTACCAACACATGACAATTTTGACGAAACTGACGCTGCAGAGGGGCTTGTACCAATGCCCGACAATCATATTCAATTCATGAGTGTCGTGCATGATAGTGAACTTGGCTTTTGCACACCCAATTGTCACTCACTCGGATTTTGGATTGACCGATCCAACCTTGCCGAAGGGAAGTTTGAAGACATACGTGTTTGGCCGGAGTACTAGGAATGGGCGCGAGCTTCACGCGGGGCAAATTTGAGGGCCTACACAACTCATACTGAGCGAATGGGCAGGCGCACAATGTAACACCAACTGGGGTTTTTACTGCCACCGGCGATCCTGAAGGAGTCCAGCGCAGGATGGGTGATTTCCACCACGTCGGCCTCGGTGCGACTGGCATCGGGCGGGTCAGTGCGAAACATAAACACTACAGCCATTCTTGGGCTGCGAATTGGACCTGACGGCAGTGATTGACCGATGGCAACCGTCGCCACGGGGCTGGCGGCCACGGTGACCTATCTGTTCTGGCATGGGTCAGTTCTGGAAGATGGGGATACGTTGGGGATTACGGAAAGTGAGCCTTTTTCTATTCAATTTGATCGAGGTCGGCTAGGCATGGAACATTGTGAACAAATTGATGGGTAGTGACATGAGCAGCAAAGAAATGAGTGATCTGGAAGTAGACGGAAAATTGTTGCACGCCAAAAAACAGGCGGCAATTGTGCTCCGGACACCTCAACAGACTGATGACGGCATGCCTGGCTGTTGGTTTGGCGGGAAACCAACACTACCACCCGATATCGAATGGCCTACTTTCAAATCCGAGGTACCTGGGCTGGATCCGGTACCCCTGCATTTCATTTTGCAAATCAATCTGAAATATGTTCCGTGTGCGCTTAATTTCCCCGAAGTGCCGAACCGTGGAACCATTTTTGTATTTGTCGAGCCAATGTTTGCACCGAAGGGGGTTAAGCAGGGTCCATCTTTACTCCAAAGTGACGCAGCGACGATCATTTATGTTGCAGATGACGTCAGTAATTGTGACCCAAGAGAAGCTCCTTTTATCCCTGATGTCGATCAGGAACTCCCCAACGGAAAGTCGGTACAGGACTATGTTTGTTATTCCTACGATAACATGCGAAATAATTATGGCATGGTCGAAACCTCTGCCGAGGTAAGGTCCGCCGACGGGCTTGGCAAGTGGCCGATACATTTCCTATTGGTGGACACATATCCAACAACCGAGGCGTCTTTAGACTTCGATGCTTCTGACGTTACTCTTGTCAAGATTGATGCGTATTCCGAAGCACTCCGTGAAGGCATTCGAAACTTTCGTGCCCACGATTACGTTCAAGGAAATGAATACTCATGCAAGACACCTCATCAGCTTTTTGGGTGGCACAACCTTCAGCCATTCCCTGATCAAGCATACTTCGACCGGCTCGGCGTCCGGCCTGATGTGCCAAGCTTGTCAAGCGATGATGTCTTGCTGCTGACGTTACACAGCGAGGACGAAATGATCGGTTTCCAATACGTTGGTGAATTAAATCTTGCTTTTTGGATCAACAAAGAAGACCTCGCCAAGAGTGATTTCGACTCTCTCACCGTTTGGGAACAGTAAATTTAGCAAGCTTAGGGTAGGTGATTTCACCCACCACCCCTTCGCCCCCAATCCTTAACACCGCGTTCACACTCACACCGCTCGCCCCGTTAACCCCGCCAAACCCGCCCAAAGTGTCCGACGCAAGTCCGACGTTTTGCCGACGCATCGCCGACCGGCGATTTGGCCAAGAACCCTCGCGCTAACGGGCTTTGATCCGATTCGCGTCGGCAAGGGTGTTGCGCGCACCTCGCCGCATCACCGAACGTTGCGCACACCCCTTGTTGCACCGCCCTCGCAAAGATGGCATTCTGCCCCCAGCAACTTCGAAAAAGGAGGACAAAAATGATTGTGCGATCCATCCTCCCGGCCCGGGTGCGCTGAAGCTATTTCCGTCCCCTCGTCCGGCCCCCGCTGACGCATCCGCGCCAGCAAACGCATCTCCTTTGACGAGGATAACCCATTGAATACCCTCACACGCGACGCCCTTGGCTGGTCGCCTTTCTACATGTCCCAGCTCGAAATCGAAGAGCTGGAAAACCTCACCCCTGCCCGCATCAGCACGGTCCATCGCGACCGGGTCGTGGCGCTTTCCGAAATCGGCCCGCTGGAACTCACGCTCGATCCTGGCATCACCACCGGCGCGGTCGCGGTCGGCGATTGGGTGCTTTGCAACCCGGCCCAACACCGGCTGACCCGCGTGCTGGATCGCAAGACCGAGCTTAGCCGGGGGACCGAATACCACACCGGTGAAAAGCAACTGATCGCCGCCAATATCGACACACTTTTCATCACCACATCCTGCAATAATGATTTCAATCCGGCCCGGCTGGAACGCTATCTCGCCCTCGCTCATGATGCGCTGATCACGCCGGTGATCCTGATTACCAAGGCCGACCAGACCGACGATCCAGAGGCTTACGTCGATCAGGCCCGCAGGCTTGGCCGGGATCTGGAGGTACTTGCGATCAACGCCAAATCCGACACGGTGGGCGAAACCCTCGCCCCCTGGTGCGGCAAAGGGCAAACGGTTGCCTTCGCCGGATCCTCCGGCGTCGGTAAAACCACCATCGCCAACGCGCTCACTGGCGAGCAGGCGGCCACGCAGGACATCCGCGAGGATGACGCGCGTGGGCGTCACACCACCACGGGCCGCTCCCTGCATCAGATCCCCACAGGTGGCTGGCTGATCGACACGCCAGGTATGCGCGGGCTGGGCGTGGCCGAGGTCGCATACGGGATCGACGCCACATTCCCCGAAATCTCGGAACTGGCCGAACAGTGCAAATTCCGGGATTGCGAACATGACAGCGAACCGGGCTGCGCAGTGCAGGCCGCCATTGCCGCCGGTGATGTGGACCCTGACCGGCTCAGGCGATTCCAGAAACTCAAGCGGGAAAACCAATACGCGACCGAAACCATCGCCCAGGCGCGGGACCGGTATCGCAAATTCGGGAAAATGGTCAAAAACGCCCAGAACAAGAAAAAGCGGTAGGGTGGGGGTTTACCCCACCTCAACCGAACCGCTTGACCGCCTCAATCTCCAGCGCAAGGCGCGTTTGCAGATCCGCAAGGGTCTTCATTTCCGCCTTGCGTGCGTCCTGATCGGTCAAGCCTCGCAGCCGGGTCTTTGACGCCGCGATCTGTTCCTTCAGAACCACCATCGGGGATTTGACATCGGCCTCTTTCGCCATCCGGTCCAGCAGCGCATCCTTCGGATCGCCAAGATGCTCCAACGGCTTGCCCGCCCCTGGCAGATTGTCGAACTGGCCTTGTTTCTCGGCTTCGGCGATCTTCTGATCAATCAATGAAATAAGCGGGTGATCCATAAGACCCTCAATCGGATGACACTGCGTTCGTATAAGATGATGACCCGTCAATTGGTAGCGCAATGACCAGACCATCGAAATCAGACCGACTTCACCAACAGTCTGCCAATACATCCGTATCAACAAGACATTTGCTGAATATCCTAAACAGCCATCTCCTGCATCACCGGTGCGCCGGTGCCACCGATCCCGCCATCCTGTTCGCTCGGAGCGGCGCAGGCTGCAAGGCCCAGCAACAGAACAATCAAAACCAGTCGCAGCATCATGCCTCATCCTCTTTGTAGAAATACCCGCCTGCGCGGAACCGCATATGGCCCGGCTTGGTGGCCTGCAATGCGGCTGCGTGGGCGTTGATCTGCTGCAGAACCTGCATTTGCGCGGCGCGATACTCGGCCTCCAGTACTGCCACGGCGTCTGCGGACAGTTGGTTGTAATGCACGGCACGTTCAAAAAACGGGGCCGGATCCTGCATCACGTTCGCGGTCGCGGCCGTCAGAAAATCGCCCCCATTGCGCGCCAGATAATCCAGTTGGGCGCCGGTCCCTGGAAGGGGCTGATAGGACCGGGCCAGTAGCTCAACCATATCTTCATCTGTGACTGCGACAGTACCCGCATCCCGTAACTGCGCCAGCATCGTGGCCGGATGCACATCGCGGCGAATCTCCTGCGCGAGCGAATCAAAGGATTTGCGCGTGAATGCATCCCCGCCCTGTGCGACCCATTGCGCAACAAGGCGGGACAGGTGATTGACGGGTGGTTGCGCATTATCCGGCTCTGCCCGCAGCCGCGCGATGTCACGGCGTTGCAGGCCTGTCATGACGCTCAGGCGGCTATCAGTGACCTTGCCGTCGATCTGGCCAATCGCGGCGCGGACAAACTGTGCCTTCAGCCGCTCGGCCGCTTCTGCAAACAAGACGCCACGCGCGACGCAAAGGCGTGAAATCGGGGCAAGCAAGGCATCTAGAACGGTTTTCATATGTGCAAATTGCACATTTTAAGTTGACAGCACAAGCAGATTCAAAATATGTGTAATTTGCACATTTTTTGGAGAACCCTATGACCCGCCCCCTGATCGTCGTTGTCCTTCTGGCGCTTGCCGCCTGCGGCCCCAGCATCCAGACAACATCCGGCGCCGATTTCATCGCCGCCACACCGCCCAGCTTTATCGACGAAGACATCGCCAAGGCTGCCGCTGTCGAACCCAACCTGCGCTTCCCGGCCCGCATCGGGATCGCACGGATCGTTAATGGCAGTCTGACCCTGCCACCGGCAGAGGAAACGGCGCTCTTCGCCGATATCGCCGAACGTAACAGCCGCTATGGTGAATTTGTCCCTGTCAGCCCGCTGATCATGGCGATGACCGGCAGTAATGCGACCGGCATCAACCGGAACCAGTCCGGCACGGCAGCGGCGGCGGCGATCCAGCAGATACGGCTAGCCTCCGCCCGCCAACATCTTGATTATGTGATTATTTACGAGATCGGCGCCCGCAGCCGCACCGGCAACACCCCCTTTGCGCTGGCCGATGTCACGCTGGTGGGCGGAATGCTGTTGCCGACCCGGAATATCAGCGTCGCGGGCATCGGTGCCGCGGCCTTTGTTGATGTGCGCAACGGCTACCCCTATGGCACCACGCAGGTCGCCGCCGATCTGTCAGGCTTTGCCCGCACCTTTCAAGCCGACCGGCGCAGCAATGAATTGCGCGCGCAAGCCACCCTGAAAGTGGCCGAAGCGCTGGTGCCGGATATCGAAACGATGCTGTCAGAGCTTGCGGCCCGCGCCCGGTAGGATGGGTCAAGACCCATCTTACGCCGTGGCACCGCCGCTTGCCCATGCCATTTGCGGTGCTGTCTCCACCGCGCATGGGCGCACCCGGCGCAGCCTTGCCAAGGCTGCGTCGGGATCTTCACCGGCAGCAATCATCAGCCGCAGACACATCATGCCCGACCGCCCGCAACCGCCAAAACAATGGACCAGCACGCGGTTCCCCTGCCCCAGTGCGCCCAGCGCCTGATCCCGCACGATGGGCCAGTCCAGATCATCGCCGGGCACGCCGAAATCAGGCACCGGCAGATGCAGCCAGCCGATCCCCGCATTCGCCAGATCGCTGCCCAGACTGCCGGAACCTTTCCGGTCCAGCTCCGCCTGCGACGTCATGGAAATCACCAGCGACGGTCGCCACTCCATCAGCCGCAGCCAGTCGGTATAGTAATGCCGCGTGCGCCCGGGCATGGGGGTGATGGCCAGTTCACCACCCCCCACGGGCAGGCTATGGATCACAAACTCAAGCAATCCCATGCTCCACCATTTGTCCCGGATGCGCCTCTGCCCAATCGGCCAGAAACGCGGCCACGTCCGGTTCACCGGCCAAATCAATCGCCCGTTTCGGCAAGGCCACGCTATGCTCCAACGCGAGCCTCAGACAGGCAATGTGATCCCGTTCAGCCCGAGCGGGACAGTTTTCCGATCCATGGATGATGGTGCTAAGCAATGTGCCGCCATACCCGTTAATATGGCCCAGATCAGGACCAAGCCGTAGGAAACAGGCCACCATATCTGGCAGACCCAGCCAACCGGCCATCTGAACAGGCGTCATGCCCTGCGCATCAGGTGCGTCCCACGGTACGCCGACCGCAACCAGCGCCTCGACATGTCGCAAAGGGTTTGGCAGCGACAATATCTCGGTGATGATATTGGTGAAGGCCGGCGGAACCTGTGCGATATCAATCCAGCGTCCTGACACCACTTTTCCTTGCGCACAATCAGCCATAATTTGCTCGGTCTGCGTAAGGCGCGGCACATTGCCTCGCTTCTGCAAAAGGTCGCGCAGGCTGTCATTGCCAAAAACGCAAGCCGCGGCGTAGGCGCTGCTGCCCTGCCAGCTCAGCCCCGGATCGGCCCCCGCATCCACCAACAGTTCGACCATATCCGCCCGCGCATGCCGACGCGCCGCCTGAAAAAGTGCAGGCACAACGAAAGGGGCCTCGCCACCCACCTCGTCGGGGGTAAATTCATTGGGATCAGCCCCGGCCTCCAGCAACATGCGCACCGCCGCCACATCGTGAAAATCCATCGCCCGCAGCAGCGCATTTGTGCCTTTGGGATCAGCCCCATGCTCCAGCAGCAGTTTCAACCCCTCGCGATGACCTAGCTCCGTCGCGTGATAAAGGCTTTCGCCATCATTCGGGTCCGCCCCATGCTCCAAGAGCCAGCGGCCCAGCGGCATATTCCTCGCATGGCCAATCGCACCATAAAGCGCCGAAAGCTTATGATCACTGCCCGGTTCATGCGGAAAGCCGTCATTCACATCCGCCCCATGGGCGACAAGCAATTCAGCAATCGCCAGCATGTCCGCCTCCTTCTCGGGCCAGGCCGTCAGCATCTTTGAAAAGGCCAGATGCAGGATCGAGCGCCGCGGCCCGATCGCCCGGGTCGCGACCTTCGGATCATCGGCCAGAACGCGGCGCACGGCAGCCAGATCAAAAAGTGCCACCTGCAGGCCAAAGGCGCCCTCTGCCAGATCGGGTGTGTCCCAGATCATCTGCTGGACAACCTGCACCTGCCCGTGAAAAATCGCGATCTTCAGCCGTTGCTGCTTGGCCGCACGGTCCATCCCCTGGGTCTCAACCGCGATCTTCATCTGGGGCCAGCTGGGAAAATTCTGTTCGCGGGCAATGACATGCAGAAAATCGGCGTGTTTCAGTTCACCCTTGCGGGGATTGACCATATCAACACGGGCAATGGCGGGTTTATCGCCGGATTCGTAGAGTCTATGAAGGGTTTTGGCCTGCCTGCGCAAGGCATCAAGTGGGTCTGTCATTGGCTTCCTCACCATGTCTCCCGCCGGTTCGCTGATCCGGGAAAATGAGAAAGACCATGATTGGTCATCCAAAGGTCGTCATTGGGTGCATCACGCTGTCCGCGAACCTGGGTGCCGCCCAACACGGCCCGCATTTCGTAAACCAGACCCTCGCCTTATGCAAGTATCCGGCTATTGTCAGGATCATGAGTGACAGCAACGAACTTGCCGAAACACGCACCGATTGGGCCGAAGACCGCACCATTCTGGCCAATGAACGCACATTCGCGGGGTGGATGCGGACAGGTATGGCCTGTCTGGGCGTGGCGCTGGGGCTCAAGGCGGTGTTCTCGGGGTTCTCGCCCACATGGGTCCCGAAACTGGTGGCCAATGTGTTCGTCATCGTCGCCATCTTCATCTTCTGGTCGGCGCGTAACAAATCCTGCCAGACGCTCAGGCGGATGCAAGACCATGCAACCACCCCGCAACCAACCACCAACATGACACTGATCGCCGTCGTCATGACCGTCGGCGCCATCGCAACAGGCGCCATTCTCTGGTGGCTCTGATCCCGGTGGACCTTGGCACGGCACGGCCTTAGGCTGCCCCCGATACGAATCCGCCAAAGGCCGTCATGTCCGACCAACCCCGCTATCAAGTGCTCGCCCGGAAATACCGGCCCGAAACCTTTGCCGATCTGGTGGGGCAGGATGCGATGGTGCGCACGCTGAAAAACGCGTTTGAAGCGGATCGGATCGCACAGGCCTTTATCATGACGGGCATCCGCGGCACCGGGAAAACCACGACAGCCCGCATCATCTCCAAGGGCATGAACTGCATCGGCCCTGACGGCCAAGGCGGCCCAACCACCGACCCTTGCGGGCAATGCGAACATTGTGTGGCGATCATGGAAGGCCGCCATGTGGACGTGATGGAAATGGATGCCGCATCCCGGACCGGTGTGGGCGACATCCGCGAGATTATCGACAGCGTCCATTACCGCGCCGCTTCTGCCCGCTACAAGATTTATATCATCGACGAAGTGCACATGCTGTCGAAGAACGCCTTCAACGCCCTGTTGAAGACGCTGGAAGAGCCGCCCGAGCACGTCAAGTTCATCTTCGCCACAACCGAAATACGGCAGGTCCCGGTGACGGTCCTGTCCCGCTGCCAGCGCTTTGATTTGCGCCGGATCGAACCGGAGGCGCAGATCGGCCTGTTACGCAAGATCGCGGATGCCGAAGGCGCGGCGATCACCGACGAAGCGCTCGCACTGATCACCCGCGCCGCCGAAGGGTCCGCCCGTGACGCGCAATCGCTGCTGGATCAGGCGATCAGCCACGGGGCCGGCGAGACGTCAGCCGAACAGGTGCGCGCCATGCTCGGGCTGGCCGACCGTGGCCGTGTGCTCGACCTGTTCGATATGATCCTGCGGGGTCAGGCGGCCGACGCGCTCACCGAACTCAGCGCGCAATATGCTGACGGGGCCGATCCGATGGCGGTCCTGCGTGATCTGGCGGAGGTCTGTCATTGGGTCAGTGTCGTGAAAATCACGCCAGAGGCGGCCGAGGACCCGACGATCAGCCCCGATGAACGCACCCGCGGTCAGGCCATGGCGGGTGAATTGCCCATGCGGGTGCTGTCACGCATGTGGCAAATGCTGCTCAAGGCGCTGGAAGAGGTCGCGATGGCCCCCAATGCCATGATGGCCGCCGAAATGGCCGTGATCCGCCTGACCCATGTGGCCGACCTGCCCAGCCCGGACGAGTTGGTGCGCAAATTGCAGGACGCGACACCGCCACCAACCGCACCCGCAGCACCACGCACGGCCCCGTCCGGGAATGGCACCAGCGCAGTCTCTGCCACCCCTGCCCCGACCCATTCCGCGCCAGCCGGTCCAACTGCATCCGGCGCGCAAACAGCCGTGGCTTTGGCAACCGACGCCCTGCATCATTATGCGCGGTTCGAGGATGTGGTCGAACTGATCCGCGCCCACCGCGACGTCAAACTGCTGGTCGAGGTCGAAACCGGGCTGCGACTTGTCAGCTACCAGCCCGGCCGGGTCGAGGTGAATCCGACACCTGACGCCGCCCCTGATCTGATCGGGCGGCTGGGATCACGGCTGCAAGCCTGGACCGGCAATCGCTGGGCCATCAGCGTCGCCGATGGCGGCGCCCCCACAATTGCCGAGGTCCGCGACGCCGCCGAAAACGCCATCCGGTCGGAGGCCGAGCAACATCCGCTGGTACAGGCAGTGATTGCCGCTTTCCCCAAGGCCAAGATCACAGAGATCCGGACCGAGGCGGAAAAGGCCCAGGACGCCCTTGAAGACGCCCTGCCCGAAGTGGATGAAGAATGGGACCCGTTCGACGAGGATTGAGGCGCGATTTACATCGCACCTGCCCAGTCATCCGGTCCGATCCGGCCCATCACTTCGAACTCGCCATCGCCATCGGGCGCAATCACATAGGCCACGCCTTGTGGTTCAGGGTAAATCCCGGTGGTCGCCTCAAACGGATCATCGTGGCCGACAATGACCAGATTACCGGCCTCCGGCACTTGTGATATCAGCGGCGTAACCCTATCGCGCATCATGGCAATGTCCGCATCGGTGTAGTCTTCCGCCGGGGCAAAGTTCAGCTTGTCAGTCATCTCGAACCGGCCAAAGGCCAGATCTGCCGTCTGCCAGGCCCGGCAGTATTCTGACGAAATGACATCACCCACGGGGATCTCGAGCGCTGTGATCGCGTCACCGATAGATTTCGCCTGTGCCCAACCGGCAGCACTCAGCACCCTTTGCGTGCCGCAATCACCCAATACCGCCCCGACCTGATCGGCATAGTCCCGTTCGGTCTGGGCGTGGCGCAGATAGATCACATGGCCGCCCTCTTGCAGCGCGGCGATCAGGTCCTCTAGCGGCATGTCGGCAGCCGCCGATGCAGTTGGCAGGGCGAGCCCAAGAGACACCAGAATAACGGAAGAGAATCGAGACATAAGAGGTCCTTTCAATACCTGAGTGATTCTATCAGAAATAATAGCCAAGTCTCGCACGATGACAATGCGGCGCTTGCGGGCACGCGGCCAAACGCCTATCTCTGACGCAACTTCATGTAGGAGAGATGCGATGCTCAAAGGACTTGGCGGGCTTGGCGATATGGCCAAGATGATGAAACAGGCGCAGGAGATGCAGGGCAAGATGGCCCAGATGCAGGAAGACCTGGAAAACGTGATGGTCACGGGCGAAAGCGGGGCCGGGCTGGTCAAAGCGACGGCAACCGCCAAGGGTGAATTGAAGGGTCTGGATATCGATCCATCGATCTTTAACGGCGATGACAAGGAAGTTGTCGAGGATCTGATCCTGGCCGCGATCAAGGACGCCCAGTCCAAGGCAAATGAACGGGCGCAGGAAGAAATGGCGAAAATGACCGAGGGGCTCGGGCTGCCGCCGGGCGTAAAGTTACCTTTCTAAGCGCAAATGAATTTTCTCGAAAATTCATGTCACAGAACAAATTTATAAAATTTGTTCGCCGCCACCGGACCGACATGAGCAACAGCACCGAAGACCTTGAAAACCTGATCGCACTAATGGCCAAATTGCCTGGCCTTGGTCCACGCTCGGCCCGCCGCGCTGTTCTGCACCTGATCAAGAAACGCAGCCTGCAACTGATCCCGCTGGCCGAGGCGATGCACCGGGTCGGCACAACCGTGCGTGAATGTCTCAATTGCGGTAATGTCTGCACCAGCGATATCTGCGACATCTGCCAGTCGGAAAAGCGGGCTATCGGACAAATCTGCATCGTCGAAGATGTGGCTGATCTTTGGGCGATGGAACGCAGTGGCGTCTTCAAGGGACGCTATCATGTGCTGGGTGGCACGCTATCCGCGCTCGACGCGGTCGGACCGGACGAATTGCGCATTCCGAAACTGATCGACCGGATCACGACCGAACAGATCACCGAGGTCATCCTTGCCCTCGGCGCCACGATCGACGGGCAGACCACGGCGCATTACATCGCCGATCAGTTGCCTGATGTCACCGTCACCTCACTGGCCCAGGGTGTGCCTGTTGGTGGCGAACTGGATTATCTGGATGACGGGACGATTACCGCAGCACTCAACGCCCGCAAGGCGCTGTAGGCCGCTACTGCATCTCCTGCAGGGCCTCTGCCAGGGTATCGAACACGATCCGGATCCGGCGGCTGGTGCGCAGTTCGCGATGTGTCGCCAGCCAGACCGGGAATGAGATATCGGGATGATCAGGCAGAACCTTTTCGACCAGTGGATCAGGTGCGCAAAGGATCACCGGCAAAACTGCGATACCAAGATCAGCTTTCATCATCTCCCACATGGCGACGCCGCTGTTGCTTGCGGCCCTGAACTGATGCGGTGCGACGGGAAAACCGAATTCAGCCAAGGCCATGATCAACCGCGGGATATCTTCGGCACCGATAAAATCATGTATTGCCAGATCATCGACACTCTCGGGCCGCCCCTTGGCATCCAGATAAGCCTTTGATGCATAAATGTTTCCGGTAAAATCCGCCACCCGGCGGGCAATCAGGTCCGGCTGATCCGGCTGCACATGCCTTATCGCGATATCGGCATCGCGTTTCGTCAGGTTCTCAACCTTGTTGGACGCGACAAGATTGATATTGATGCCAGGTGCAACATCGCGCAGCTTGGCGATAATCGACGGCATCATCCTGGCCGAAAACAGATCGCTTGCGGTGACCGACACAGTACCGGCCACATCCTGCGACTGGCCGGAGGCTACCATGGAAATCCGACTTGCCGCGTCGCCCATCGCCTGCACATGTTCCAGCAGATCCTGACCCGCGCCGGTGATCGTTAGGGTTCGCCCGGCTCGCTCGAACAGGGTGACGCCCAGTGATTCCTCAAGCGCTGCCACTTGCCGACCCAATGTGGGTTGCGTGGATTTCAAAGCGCGAGCGGCTGCACTCAACGATCCTTCCTCAGCGGTCGCGAGGAAAGCGCGCACTTGATTCCAGTCGAATGAAACAGCCTGCCAATTCATACATTTCTGTATATCGAAACGACGATATTAGGCAATTCATATTATATTTCCGCATGGATATTGTGCTGGCGAAACTTAACGCACTTGACGATGCCACCAATACACAAAGGAAATGACGATATGACCGCCGCAGCCTTCTGGGACAAAATCGCCCCGAAATACGCCAAGCGCCCCGTCGATGACGTGCCCGCCTACGAGGAGACGCTGGACCGTACCCGCAGCTTTCTGCACCAGAATGACCGCATCCTTGAAATCGGTTGCGGCACCGGCAGCACCGCCCTTTTGCTTAGCCCCAGTGTGCAGCATGTGACGGCGACCGATATCTCACCACAGATGATCGCCATTGCACAAGACAAGCTGGCCGACGGACCGGACAACATCACATTCCAGCAGGCCACAGCCCTGTCGCCGCTAGCCGGTGCCCCCTATGACGCGATCTGTGGGTTCAATATCCTGCACCTGCTGGGCGATCTGCCACGGGTGCTGGCCCATCTGAAATCATCCGTCAAGCCGGGCGGATTTGTCATCACCAAAACGCCCTGTCTGGGCGAGATGAATATCGGGCTGCGCGTGATCGTCCGGCTGATGCAGCTGGTGGGCAAGGCCCCTTATGTTAACAGCTTCACAATCAAGGAACTGGAGGCCGCATTCAAAAAGGCGGGCTTTGATCTGGTCGAAACCGGGCACTTCACCACCCACACCAGCAACAGGTTCATCGTCGCACGGCGACCCTGAAAGAAAAGGCCCGGGCGATGACCCGGGCCGTTTTCTGATCAATCGTCGTCTTTGCCGTCATCATCCGGCAGATTGAAGAAGCTGTCGGCGTCAGACACATCGCGGTTATCCTCCTCCTCGTCCTCTTCACCACGTGGATCAGACAGGCTGAAGGTTTCCAGCCCCTCGATGGCGCTTGGCATCTTGGGCTCTGGCGCCATACCCAGCGACTGTTCGGTGCTGACCAGCTTGCGCCGTTCATCATCCGACATCACAGTGCCTTCCTTGGCCTTCTTTGCATTGGCCTTTTGCACGGCGGCGTCCAGTTCGGACTGCTTGCAAAGGCCAAGAGCCACCGGATCAATCGGGTCGATATTGTTGATGTTCCAATGCGTCCGGTCGCGGATCGCCTGAATGGTCGGCTTGGTAGTACCCACCAGCTTTGAAATCTGACCGTCCGACAATTCAGGGTGGAACTTGACCAGCCAATAGATCGACGCGGGACGATCCTGACGCTTGGACAGGGGTGTATAGCGCGGGCCGCGGCGCTTTTCCTCGCCCACAGCGGCGGGGTTATGCAGCAGCTTCAGCTTGTGCGTGGGGTTCGCTTCGGCCTTGTCGATCTCTTCCTGGGTCAACTGCTTGTTGGCAATCGGGTCGAAGCCCTTGACGCCCATGGCTACGTCGCCATCGGCAATGCCCTGCACCTCAAGTTCATGCAGGCCACAGAAATCGGCAATCTGCTTGAAGGTAATCGTCGTGTTGTCGCAAAGCCAGACGGCGGTTGCCTTGGCCATAATCGGTTTGTCAGACATCTGTCTTCTCCTCATCATCGGACAAAGCTATCCCGCACCCTTGAATTGGGCAGACCGCTGATTGGGCCGGGTTCGCATTGTCGGGGAACTTGAAGCCTATATAAGGGCGGCAATCCCGTTAGGAAAGATCAAAAATGCGCCGACTTCTCGCCCTTCTTGCCCTACTTGCCCCACCTGCATGGGCCGAGGATGTAGCCGGAGAGTTCGACTATTACGTGCTGTCGCTGTCATGGTCGGCCAATTGGTGCGCGCTGGAAGGCGACGCGCGGCAATCGCCGCAATGTGACGCAGACCGCGACCATGGCTGGATCCTGCACGGGCTTTGGCCGCAATACCGCTCGGGCTATCCTGAATACTGCCGCAGCGGTTTCAGCCCGCCGTCACGCAGCGATACACGCGCGATGGCCGATATCATGGGCACATCCGGTCTCGCCTGGCATCAATGGCGCAAACATGGGGTCTGTTCCGGGCTGTCCCCTGACGATTACTACGAACTGTCGCGTCAGGCTTACGAAAAATTCACCCGGCCAGAGGTGTTTCGCCAGCTGGAAAATCCCGTCACCCTGCCCGCGAAAGTGGTGGAAGAGGCATTCTTGCGCGACAATCCCACCCTGATGCCCGACCACATCACCATCACCTGTAAACAGGGGTATATTCAGGAGGCGCGCCTCTGCCTGGATCGCGATCTGAACGCCATGCTCTGCGGTGATGATGTGGTACGGGACTGCACGCTGGACGATGCGCAACTCGACCCGATGCGTTAGGCGAATTGTTCGCGGATCAGGCGTTCTTCCAACCCATGACCGGGATCAAACAGGATACGGTGGCGCACTGTGGGCTCTGACCGGATTTCGACGCTGACAACGTTGCGCACTGACTTGCCGTCAGCCTCTGCCATCACCGGGCGCTTGTTCGGGTCAATCACATCCAGCCGCACCACCGCCCCTTTGGGTAACAACGCCCCGCGCCAGCGGCGGGGGCGAAAAGCCGACACTGCCGTAAGGGCCAAAACATCAGACCCGATCGGCAGGATCGGACCATGGGCCGAGTAGTTATACGCGGTCGAACCAGCAGGTGTCGCCACCAGCGCCCCGTCACAGACCAGTTCGTTCATGCGCAGCTTGCCATCCACCGTGATCCGCAGCTTGGCCGCCTGCGGGCCGGCGCGCAGCAGGCTGACCTCGTTGATTGCCAGCGCCTCATGCATTTCCCCATCGGCGGTCAGGGCAGTCATGACCAGCGGGTTGATGATCTCTTCCTCGGCCGCATCCAGCCGGGCACGCAGATCGTCATCACCAAATTCGTTCATCAGAAAACCAACAGTGCCGCGGTTCATCCCGTAAACCGGGACATCCAGACCTTGGGTCGCATGCAGGGTCTGCAGCATGAAGCCATCACCACCCAGCGCCACTATGACATCCGCATCATGCGCCTCCACATCGCCATAAACTGCGGCCAATTCACGCTGCGCGGTTTGCGCAATCGGCACCGGGCTGGCCGTAAAGGCGATCTTGGGGCGTGGCATGGACGAATTTCCCTTAAGTTCCGATAAGTTGTGCGGCGATCGCACCCGAAACGCAAGTCGCCGATACGAAACGTGGATGACGTCCTCATAAACATCTTGGTCGTTTTGATGCTTTAGAACCCACAATGCTTGGGGTATGAGGGCGCAAATGTACCGCTTCCAAGGGGGATGCACCCATGAATGTCACCGTGCGCGACGACGGTTTTTTCACCGAAACACTGGAAACCCGCGACCCGGAAATCCACGCGGCCATGCAGGCCGAGTTGAAACGCCAGCGCAAAGAGATTGAGTTGATCGCGTCCGAAAACATCGTCTCTGCCGCCGTAATGGAAGCGCAGGGTGGCGTGATGACCAATAAATATGCCGAAGGTTATCCCGGGCGCCGTTACTACGGTGGCTGCCAGCATGTGGATGTGGCTGAGAACCTCGCCATTGACCGCGCCAAACAGTTGTTCGGATGTGATTTTGCCAACGTGCAGCCGAACTCCGGTTCTCAGGCGAACCAAGGTGTGTTTCAGGCCCTTCTGCAGCCCGGCGACACGATCCTTGGGATGTCGCTGGATGCAGGCGGTCACCTGACCCACGGGGCCAAGCCGAACCAGTCTGGTAAGTGGTTCAATGCCGTCCAATACGGTGTACGCCGTCAGGACAGCCTGCTTGATTATGATGAAGTCGCGCGCCTGACCGACGAACATAAGCCAAAGATGATCATCGCCGGCGGATCGGCTATCCCGCGCATCATCGACTTTGCGAAAATGCGCGAAATTGCGGATAGCGTCGGTGCCTATCTGTTGGTGGACATGGCCCATTTCGCGGGGCTAGTTGCCGCAGGTCTCTACCCCTCCCCCTTCCCGCATGCCCATGCGGCCACGACGACAACGCATAAAACCCTGCGCGGCCCGCGCGGTGGCATGATCCTGACCAATGACGAGGCGCTGGCGAAGAAATTCAACTCAGCCATATTCCCCGGCATTCAGGGTGGCCCACTGATGCATGTGATCGCCGGCAAGGCGGTGGCGTTTGGCGAAGCGCTGCGCCCGGAATTCAAAACCTACCAAGAGCAGGTTGTTAAAAACGCACAAGCCTTGGCAGACCAGTTGATGAAAGGCGGGCTGGACATCGTCTCTGGCGGAACCGACAGCCACCTGATGCTGGTCGATCTGCGGCCCAAAGGTGTGAAAGGTAACGCGACCGAGGTATCATTGGGGCGCGCGCATATCACTTGCAACAAGAACGGCATTCCTTTCGATCCTGAAAAGCCAACCGTGACCTCCGGTATCCGCCTCGGCTCACCCGCCGGAACGACGCGTGGGTTTGGCGAACCGGAATTCCGCCAAATCGCCGACTGGATCGTTGAGGTCACCGAAGGACTGGCGGCCAATGGCGAAGACGGCAACAGCGCGGTCGAGGCCAAAGTGAAGGCCGAAGTCGAAGCGCTCTGCGACAAATTCCCGATCTACCCCAACCTTTGAACAACGTAAGATGGGTTTAAACCCATCTTACCGGCGGCTCTGCTGCGGGACCGATCAGACAAAGCCCCGCTGCACGAGCACGTAGAGAACCACGACAAAGATCACGATCAGCGCCAGCGCTACAGAGGCCGCGATATTCAGGACCAGCGTCCAAAGCGCCGCACGCGGGTTCATCGCCTTCAAGTGCGCCACGATATTGGCATGGGCCCGCGCGGCCCGTTTGTCATCCACCATCCTGCCCAGTTTGGGGTTGGCATTGATCTTTTCCGCATCAATTAGGAACTTCAGATCACGGCGAATCCGGCGCGGTAGCCGACGCCCGGCACGACGGGTCTGTGCGCGCAGATCGCGCCCCTTGACCCACATCTGCGTCTCCATCAGCGTGCGGATTTCTTCAATATATGTGGGCAGTTGCTGGGCCATATCAGCCCGATTAGTGCGCTTTGCCAAAAGGCTCAATCGTTCTGGCAATCCGTGGCGTTCAAGGGTTAGAACAGATGCATGTTGAACACGGTTTCCTATGATGGGCCCGACGGGGTGCCGCTGTTGATTGCGCACGGGCTTTTCGGGTCGGCGCGCAATTGGGGCGTGATTGCGAAACGGCTGGCGGCGACGCGGCCGGTGATCGCTGTGGACATGCGTAATCATGGCGCAAGTCCTTGGTATGAAACGCATTCTTATGGCGGTATGGCCGCGGATCTGGCGGCGGCCATGGATGGGCCGATGGATGTGTTGGGCCATTCGATGGGGGGGAAGGCCGCGATGGTTTTGGCGATGGAAAATCCCAGCAAAGTCAACAAGTTGGTCGTCGCCGACATTGCCCCTGTCGCCTATTCCCATACGCAGATGGGGCCGATTGAGGCGATGCGGCGGGTTGATCTGGATGCGATCGAAAGCCGGGCGGATGCCCGCGCACAGCTGGGCAATCTGGAACCGGGGGTGCCGGAGTTTCTGCTGCAAAGCCTTGATATGAAAGAGAAACGTTGGCGGCTGAACCTGGATGTGCTGGCGGCGGAGATGGACGCGATCATCGGGTTTCCGGATGTTTCAGGCGCGTTCGACGGGCCCACATTGTTCCTGTCAGGGGGCAATTCCGACTATGTGAAAACCGACTATCGCACTGAAATAAAAAAGCTTTTCCCCAACGCCAAATTTGCGAAAATCCCCGGCGCGGGCCATTGGCTGCACGCGGAAAAGCCGCGCGAGTTCGAGGCGGCGGTGGCGGCGTTTCTGGCCATGACCTAAGCCGTCTTGCCCGATCACGCATCGCCCGCTAACCTGACCCAAGCCATTCAAATCTAAAGAGGTTCCCATGATCCGCGCTGCCCTTATCATTGCCGTCCTCGGCCTGTCCGCCTGCGAAACCGTCAAGGGCGTGGGGCGCGATATCTCGAACGCTGGCCAGGCGGTCGATAACGCGCTTTAGGGGCAAAAACCCCGGTCGGATTTGCGTCGGACTTGCGTCGGCAAAGCGTCGGACCCCAACGGGCAGGCCGTTAACACTTTGGTAAGGTCAGACGGCGCAATTCTTGCACAGGGCGGCGTCTGGCAGCAGGTCCAACCGGGCATCCGAAATCGGATCGCCACACTGGGCGCAGATGCCATAGGTGCCCGCCTTGATCCGGGCCAGTGCGGCGTCGATGCGTTTGAGCTCGGTCAGTTCGGCCTGACCCAACGCCTCCAGCACCTCATCCCCCTGCCGCTCGGCCGAGCGGTCCTCCCAATCCTGGGATGGGGTTTCGTCAAGCTGATCCTCGATCTCCTGCAGGTCCCCCACAATCTCGGCGCGGCGGGCGAGCAGTTTCTGTTTTTGGGTTTGGGTGTCCATTGCGGTGCCTCCTTTGGATCAAAGGATGGCGCAGCGCGGATGGCGGTGCTTTGATTTGGGTCAAGGCCATTTATCGCCGATTAAGCGGCAGGCAGGGGAACCGGCAGGGGGCTGATGCGTTGAGACTGCAATCGCAACCAAAAGAAAGGCTCAACCCATGCGTATCATGTCTATCGTCGTTCTGGCCCTGTCCAGCTTTACCCTCGCCGCCTGTGAAACGGTGCAAGGGGCCGGTCAGGATATCTCAAACGCGGGTGACGCGATTGCCGAAGAGAGCCGCGAGGTCCAGTCGGACCTGTAGGTGTAGCGGTTGAATTCGATGCGAGCGAGCATTCCTAGTGGGGTGCTCGTCGGTTGAGCTTGTATTTCATCGCGTTGACCAAACTCGTATGTTTGAGAATTATCGCCAATCGAAATGGAAATCCTGATGATTTCACCCAACAATAAAAAACCAAAAACAGATGCCAAAAATTAGCCCAAACAGGGAAAAGGGAGCTGTCTGAATAACGTTGCGGCCAACTAAGCTGCTCGCAAACACACCTCTCGCCGTGTTGAGTAAAACCGCTGAAAATGCAACAAAATAGAATAATAGTGATGGCAACATGGCTGCAACATATGCCGGCACAACGACAATGGACTTATTAAGGGTCTCATGCAACGGAGCGGCAAAAAATTGCAAACTATGCTCTGCGCGACCTGTTGCAATCAATAAACCATCGGAACAGTATTCATCACGAACAGTCTCGGGAAGTTCAAATTCCGGCACTGGAGTTCCCGAGACGGTGCAGTACTGAACGTCAGAAAACGGATCATATCCCCGATTTAAATTAACTATATCTTCGATTTTTCCACTCACAATCAGGGGATTAAAAAGTGCTAGAAAACCATCTTCTACTCGATCAACGAAGCCGAAAGAACTTGCATAGATTGGGGAAAATTGCGCAGTTAGGTGTCCATGAATAGTCTGTGTCATTATCAGCTTGTTCAGATCTCCTTGTGCCATCATCGAGACCACATTGTCCTTCTCCACGGGGTTATCGAAACTGTCTGCGAAAAAGGAAGGTTCATCTAAGTTAAAGCTGGAAAATTGACTGGTCGTAACCAGCGTATCGACAGGGAATTCCTGACTAATCGATAAAACTCTAAGGTAGGTAAGGAACTGTTGGTTCGTTGCCACATCGTCAACCGTAGTATAACGACGTATCGTGTACTGTCGATCGTATCGCTCTCCGTTAGGCGCGATTCGATCTGTGATCAGAGCGCTATTTTCAATCTCGGTGACCAACATTACCTTTGAGTTTGACAGTTCTGCATTCAGATCAAATACAGTCAAGGCTTGGATGCCCAAACAGACTCCTAAACTATAAATAAATATAAAGAGATTAGACGATGTTAGAAGGTCGGCAATAACGTACATTAATCGAGCACTTCGGGTATCCCCTTCAAAGGAAGATCTTATGAAGTGACTAGTTTGAAAGATAGTTAACCAAAAAGAGAATAAAAAAGTTATAAAAATGATGCACGAAAGCTTCCATGGAAGGATGTGTTCGCCAACTGAGGTGCTATTCTTCCAGAAAATAATACTAGTAGTTAAAATAAGTATGATCGTTGCTAAAAATGAGACCCTAATAATATAAGAACTGGAAAACGGTGATGTAGGTAGATATCGCCCAAAGGTGGAGCGGTAGAAGATGCCAACAATGCGCCTATAGTTCAGATCCTCTCGGGCCCGTATCTCATCAGCCCGTAGACCCTTAGTAACTTGATCCAGCACGGCTCCAATCCCCACAAAGCCGAGTATTATCGTAAAGAAGTTTGAAAGCGATTCTGGACTCATAGAAATAATTAACCATCCATCTTTAGTGCTGAAATAAACGCCTCCTGTGGTATATCAACTTTCCCGAACTGCCGCATCTTCTTTTTCCCCGCCTTCTGCTTGTCCAGCAGTTTGCGTTTCCGCGTGGCGTCGCCGCCGTAGCATTTGGCCGTCACGTCCTTGCGCAAAGCTGACAACGTCTCGCGCGCGATGACCTTGCCGCCGATGGCCGCCTGGATCGGGATCTTGAACATGTGGCGGGGGATCAGGTCCTTGAGCTTTTCGACCATGGCCCGCCCGCGCATCTCCGCCCGGTCCCGGTGGACCATCATCGACAGCGCATCGACGGGTTCGTCATTCACCAGCACCGACATCTTGACGAGGTTATCGGTTTGGTAACCGGTCATCTGGTAATCGAATGACGCATAGCCCTTGGTCACCGATTTCAGCCGGTCGTAGAAATCGAACACCACTTCATTCAGCGGCAGGTCGTAGACAACCATCGCGCGGGAGCCTGCATAGGTCAGGTCCAGCTGCACGCCGCGCCGATCCTGGCACAGTTTCAGCACGTCGCCCAGATAATCGTCGGGGACAAGGATGGTCGCCTTGATCCGCGGCTCCTCCAGATGGTCCACATGGGTCAGGTCGGGCATGTCGGCGGGGTTGTGCAGGTCGATCATCGTGCCGTCGCGCATGTAGATGTGGTAGACGACGGAGGGTGCGGTGGTGATCAATTCGATGTCATATTCGCGTTCGATCCGGTCGCGGATGACTTCGAGGTGGAGAAGCCCCAGGAACCCGCAGCGGAAGCCGAAGCCGAGGGCGGCGGATGTTTCCATCTCGTGACTGAAGGAGGCGTCGTTCAGGGCGAGTTTTTCGATGGCGTCGCGCAGGTCTTCGAATTCGGAGCTGTCCACGGGGAAGAGCCCGCAGAAGACGACAGGCTGGGACGGTTTGAAACCGGGGAGCGGGGTTTCCGCCCCCTTCTTCTCGGACGTGATCGTGTCACCGACCCGCGTGTCGCGCACCTGTTTGATCGACGCGGTGATGAAGCCGATTTCGCCCGGCCCCAGTTCGCCCACATCCTGCATCTTGGGCCGGAACACCCCGATCTTGTCGATCTGGTGGATGGTCCCGTTGGACATGAATTTGACCCGGTCGTTTTTCTTCATCACCCCGTCGATGATGCGCACCAGAACGATGACGCCGAGATAGCTGTCGTACCAGCTATCGACCAGCATCGCCTTGAGCGGCGCGTCGCGATTGCCCTTGGGCGCGGGCAGCCGGTGCACGATCGCTTCAAGCGTGTCCTTGATCCCGACGCCGGTCTTGGCAGAGACCCGGATCGCGTCGGAGGCGTCGAGCCCGATCACATCCTCGATCTGGGCCGCGACCTGATCGCATTCGCTGGCAGGCAGGTCGATCTTGTTCAGGACGGGCACGATTTCGTGGTCGGCGTCGAGCGCGTGATAGACATTGGCGAGGGTCTGCGCCTCCACCCCTTGGGTGCTGTCGACGACCAGCAGGGACCCTTCGACGGCGCGCATGGACCGCGACACCTCGTAGGCGAAATCGACGTGGCCGGGCGTGTCGATCAGGTTGAGCACGTATTTCTCACCATTATCAGCGAGATAGTCGATGCGGACCGTGTTGGCCTTGATGGTGATCCCGCGCTCGCGTTCGATATCCATGGAGTCCAAAAGCTGCGCCTTCATATCCCGGTCGGCCACCGTATTGGTGGACTGGATCAGGCGGTCAGCGAGCGTCGATTTCCCATGGTCGATATGGGCGACGATGGAGAAATTGCGGATGTGCGAAAGGTCTGTCATGCGGTTCAAGAGGCCTATGCGAGGTTGGTGTCTGTCAATGGCGCGGACGGTTTGATTTTGCAAGAGCTGCTTGTCTTGCGCACGCGCGATTGATTGGCCATGCTCGCAACGGATGGCTTGGGTTTGTGATGGCTAAAATTATTGATCGTGAAACGAGCGGTGACTGGCTGGACGCCCGTAACGGAGAGGCAGCCTATTGCTTTTTGAGCAGATGTATTCTTAGAGCGATCCCCAGATTAGGCGCGATTGATCCACCCCGATTGACAGAACTCGCTCTGCCAATTCTGAGAGCGACCATTATTTCGACTTGCGCAGTGAAGTTCTCAGGAGACAACTTAAGAAATGCTGCCCTTCAACAAAGGAATGTCGAAGTATTGCATTACCCTCAATTCGGTCCTTCTGTTTTCTCATTGGCGACGAGTGCGACGAGGGTGTTGGGAATGATAGGAGGTCGAGAAAGACTCCCGGGCGACTCATCTGCCGGTGCTTCGGGTGAGAGAGGGTTTTCGATGGCGAATCTGGATGCGCAGCGTATAGAACGCGCAGATGATCTTTCCACTATTTTTAGTGGACGCTTGTGGGGAAATGAAGGGCCGCCATCAGACATTCTGGAAGATGCAAGCAGACTAGACAGCTTTTGGGACAATAACCCAAAAACGTGGGGCTTTTGGCAGAGATGGTATGACGGGTTTCTATCAGGCAAACATCTCGACTGGGATCTTCAATATGCCGTTGCCGATTTACCAAGCGAAGACTGGGATCAGGGGCCGGATTGGATTGCGGATAAGATTTCAGAAATTGAGGCCAATTTTCTGGGCAGACGGCTGCCGCTTGCAGAGACAATCTCTTACAGCTCGGATACCGGTAGGCTGTTGGCAATCCCACAGCCTGTCGCAAAACCCGATTTACTCGGCGCAACGCTTTCGCAGATTGCAGATACGCTGGATGACGTGATTGCGTCGCCTTCCAATGGGATGAATGAAAGATCTAGGGAATACATCGTCCTAAACCGCACTATCACCAAATACGGCAATGATCCCCAGCGTGTCGAGATGGATTTGACTAGTGTCTATGGAGGGATTGCACGGCAGATTGTCAGTGATGAACTCCCTGCCTCCGAAGAAAACCTTGCTCTTCAGAAGGCGCTTCAAGAAGGCGCCCAAGGAATTCGTGCGACTCATCCAGAGATTGCAAAAAATAGAGAAATTCTCGCAGGGCAAGCCCTCGCTGAACTGTCTGACTCCGATAAAGAAACCCTTGCTGCTGCACATCCCATGTTGGAAGAGATTTCAGAGGGCCAATTGCGCGAGGACTGGCAAGAGGATATTCCTTTTTTGTTGCAGAACCGTCACCGCGTCGGGCCACCCATGATGGGACCGGTCGTGCGGAATGAAGTTCTGGCTGGTTATAATGAGAAGGTGAGGGTGTTCAGCCGAGCAGCGAAGATCATGATGTTGCTGAAGTCAAATCCAACGCTGATCAAGAACATGGAAGCAAGCGCAACTAGTAAGCTTCTCCAGCTATTGGCTGCGATAATAACAATTGGTGCTTGGTTGTTTTAGTGTTGAGCTTAGTTTTCGACTACGCTCACCCACTAAGGTGCGCTGCCCGAACAATAGGGTCCGGATCATGCCCACAACGGTCCGTTGCCATGCTCCGACCCTTATTCCCCAATTGCATCCACGTCCCTCCCCGGCCATACTGCGTCATGTGGGGCACGACACCATGGACCACCTGGAATAATCAGGGGCCGAGCAGAGGCATTGTGATGCGCAGTTTATTGATTTTGGGGGCTTTCGCCTCGGTTGCCGCATGTGGCGGCGGCGGGGTATCTGGCACGATTGGTGAGGCTTGCATTGATGCGGACCGCCGCAATGCGACGCCCGCGTTATGTTCCTGCGTGCAGCAGGTCGCAGACCGGAGCCTGTCGGGTCGTGATCAGTCCCGCGCGGCTGCATTTTTCGAGAACCCGCAACTGGCGCAGGACACCCGCCAGTCTGATCGTCGCGGCGACGAGGCGTTCTGGGACCGCTACAAACTGTTTACGGAGCAGGCGCGGCAGATATGTCAGCCCGTAGCCTGACACAGGCTGCCTCAACGATATCCAGACACCCCTCGAAATCTCTCGTGTAGTAGGGGTCTGGCACGTCAGCCGCATCCAGCATTCGCACCGGCGTGGGGTGACCGGCAGGCCGCAGGTCTTCGATATCCTGCAGGTTTTGCGCGTCCATAGCCACGATCAGGTCGAACGCGTCGAAATCCGCCGCGCTGAACTGCCGCGCGCGTAAACCGCTCAGGTCGATCCCCCGCCCCCGGGCGGCGGCCTGCATCGGCCCGTAAGGCGGATCGCCCACATGCCAGCCGCCCGTCCCTGCGCTGTCCAGCGTCAGGTCCGGTGCCAGTCCGCGCATGACCCCTTCGGCGGCAGGCGACCGGCAGATATTGCCCAGACAGACAAACAGCACCCTCACCGCAGCACGCCCCGTTTCGTCATCGCGCGGGCATAGACCCAGAGGAGGATCAAGACCACAGGAATGGCGATGCTAAAGATGATGGCGCCTATTCCGGCGACGGCCAGCATGCTGCCACCATCCGCGATCCCATAGGTGTAGATCGAAGAGCCGATCAGCCCCAACAGGGACAACGCAAAGGCCGACCCGGCATAACGCGACCGCAGCAACAGCAAAAGCGAGCCAAGCACCGAAAACCATACCCCGATTGCCCAAGTCGCGTTGAACCAAAGGGGTGCATTGGTCAGCATCTCAAGCCGCTCTGCCGGGGCTTGCGCCAGATACTCCGCGTTTGCGGTTTGTGTCATGATGTAATCCATCGCACCGCCGGCGTTCCACAGCAGGCTCAGTATCCCGACGATCCACAGATGCACTGGTGTTTTGGTCATAAGTCCCCCTCCTCTTCTTACAGAGAGGTTAACAAAGGGCGGCCGCTCAGGCCAGTTGCCCTCGCGCCATCCGGTAATGGGCGGGGATCGAGGGGATGAAGAACAGGATCCAGCCCAGATTGACATAAGCCACCACCGCTGCCGGGATCCACAGGATCGACAACGCCAGCCCGATCAGCCCGGTGACCCGCTGTGCTGCGTCCTGCGGCAGCACCCGCAGCATCGCCAGATGAAAGAGCTTGCCGCCGTCCAGCGGTTGCACGGGGATCAGGTTAAATATGAACAATGCAAGGTTGAGAAAGGCAAAAAGCCCCAGATACCCATAGATTTGCGACATGAGCGGTGACAGGAGCAGGCTGGGGTTCTGCCACATCATCCATTGCGCCAGCGATGCCAGCGCCCAGAGCGCCAGGTTCACGATCGGGCCCATGGCTACAATCAGTTCATCCTCGCGCGCCGATGCCGACCGCGCCCGTTCACAGAACCCGCCACCCCCATGCAGCATGATCCGCCGCACCGGTATGCCCTGCACCAGAGAGCCCCAGGCATGGCCCAACTCATGCAGGAAAATGGCCAGCACCAGAAGTGCGGCAAACATCAGACTATGCACTAGCTGGCCACCTGACAGGATCACCAGCAGCGCCACCAAAAGACCCAGTGTTTGCCCGACATCCACCCGCACGCCCATCGGTCCGGTGAAACTGAAAATCACGTTATCGTCTTGTAGCATATAATAAATTTCCGCGTCTGACTTGCGATATACGACCACAACATGACCCGCAGTTGCGGCACAAGTATGGCAATGGCCGGGCTGATTACCGGGGTCGGGTCAGCAACCCAAGCCCGAGAAAAACCAGAAAGATCAGCCCCGGCGTAACCACGAGGAAAGTGAAATCCTCCCCCTGCAGCTCCCACGGCATCCGCGTCCGACAATTGCCATTGGGCGAGCCAAAAGCACAGGCCATCGCGCTGACATAGCCGTAAAACAGAACCCAGCCGATGGCTGACAGCCCTGCCAGAATGAAAAAGATGATCGAGAGGATCTTTGATCCGCGTTTTTCCGTCATGCTCCGCCCTCGTTTTTCCGTCCAATGCACCGGCCTGCCCTCGATTGCAACTTGCACTTCGCCCCTGCCCTGCCAATCATCCGCCACGGGCAAGGAGGCGGCCATGAAGATTGTTGTTTTGACCGGCGCAGGCATTTCAGCGGAAAGCGGGCTGGGCACGTTTCGCGATCAGGATGGGCTCTGGACCAAATATGATCTGGAGGAGGTCGCAACGCCCGAAGGCTTTGTCCGCAACCCTGCGCTGGTGCATGAATTCTACAACGCCCGCCGCGCCAACTGCCTGGAATCCTTTCCGAATCCCGCGCATGAGGCGCTGGCGACGCTGGAACGCAGCACACAGCATGACCTGACCATCGTGACCCAAAATGTTGACAACCTGCATGAACGGGCGGGGGCCACCCAAGTGATCCATATGCATGGCGAGCTGATGCGCGGCCTGTGTGCCGCCTGCGATGCCCGCTGGGATGCGCCCGCCACGATGCTGCCGGACGACCCCTGCCCGTCCTGTGCGGCCCGGGCCACGCGGCCCGATGTGGTCTGGTTCGGGGAAATCCCCTATCACATGGACCGGATCGCCGATCTGGTGGCCGCATCCGATCTGTTTGTCGCCATCGGCACCAGTGCAGAGGTCTACCCGGCCGCCGGTCTGGTCGAACTGGCGCGGGGCGCGACACTGGAACTGAACCTTGAACCTTCGGCCCGGACGAACGCCTTTGACGCCCGCCGGTTCGGCCCTGCCACTGAAATCGTGCCCGCCTGGGTGGCCGAACTGACCGGGTGACGCAACGCGCGGTGGGTCTGACAGGGCGGTGCAACACCCTCATTGGGGTGAACGAGCGAATCATCAGTTAACATAAGGGTTTTGACCAAAATCACCGGTCGGCATCGCGTCGGCAAAACGTCGGACTTGCGTCGGACCCTTTTGCGGCAAATGCCCGCACTAACGAACCGCGCGGTGCAAGTGTAAACAAGACGGTAAGGTTTGAGCGACGTTGGATCAAATGTCAGGAACGAGTCCAAAATGACAGATGCTTCACGGCGCATGAAAGTCAGCTATTCAGCTTCTACGGCCAGTCGTCTGACCAACACGAAGATCAGTATCACTGCAATGAACAGAAACACCGCACCGACAATCCAGGCGATAGGTGTAGAGTACATTTCAGCGACAGTTCCGGCCAAAACCAGACCCAATGCGCCCCCCAACTGTTGTATCAGCGATCTGAGAGATAGCATGGTCGACCGCTGACGGTCTTCTACACAGCGATGCAGAATGCTACTGGCCGGCGTTTCGCTGACACCAAGGATCACAGAATACAGAACGAATACTGTCACAAAGCCGGTGATGCTGCCTTGCAAGGCCAATGCGATCTGAACGACCGCCAGGCAAGCAAAACTCGCTGCCAGCGTCACGGCGTGCCGCCGCTTGAAGATCCGGCTGATGTGCGGAGACAGAGATGCGCCGAAAGCGATGGAGAAGAAATAGGTCGCAGTGACGACACCTATGACGGTGTTTGCATAACCCTCGTCCAACATGGGTTTTGCATGGGTCGGCCAGAATACCTCGACAGGGTTGGTTGCCATCAGAAAGAATGCCAACGCTGCCAGAAGTACCGACAGAGCGGGATGTTTCAGAGCCAAAACGCTCGCGTCCTTTATCACCGTTGAGACATTCGCGAAGCCCTGCATGAGAGCAGTGACGTCTCTCGGACGCGGTTTTTCGACAATGGCCAACATCGTGAAAACAAGCACGCCCAACATCACACCGAAGCTTGCCACGTAGGACACATCATAGATGCTGAACCCAAGGCTTTTCGCGACCTCGCCCAAGATATCGGGCAGAAGGCCTCCGAAAACGGCGCCAATGGCCAAGCCTACGGCATTGGCCCATTGCGCTTTGGCCAGTGCGGGCTGGACATCCACATTGGGTGCTGCGGCCTTGAAAGTTTCGACAAACCACGCATCAAGCGTGCCTGACCTGAGCGCGCGTCCAAAACCGATGAATGCAAATGAAAGCGCCAGAACATGGAAATCGCGCGTCGAGAGAAAGAGCGCGAGCGAAATCAAGCTGGCGACGACGGCCGTCAAAAAGACTGGCTTGCGACCAATACTATCGGCAAGGCCACCAAACGGCAGCTCCATCGCCATCGTCGTGAGCGAGTAGACCCCGAAGAGAAGCGAGATTTGAAGGAGGTCCATGCCACGGTCAGTCAATGCCAGAGCAACAACGGCGACTGTCAGTCCCATCGCAAAACGGTCAAGGAACTGGTGTATCTGAAACACGCGAATGTGCCGTCGCGCTGTTGGGTTCAGTGCCGCGAAAGAGAACTCGATTTCGGTGACCATCCTTGCAGCATCGTCGTTGGTGTCGACGTGCACAATACCTCGGGTGAGCCGTAACGGTTTTCGCAAAACAAAGCCGCCGTTCGAACCGGCGCAGCAAATGGTCGCAAAGTCCGCATCGCGTTCCGGAGCATGGTCCAGCGATCAGCAACGGTTTGACGGCTGGTTACCCTGAGCGGAGTGAATGCCTTCTATGACTGGACCTTTCCGGTGTGCCCTATAAGAAAGGGCGCATGAAGACGCTTGATATTGCAGCTTTGGCTGAACAGGTCTGTGCCGGTGACCGCCGTGCGTTGGCGCGTGCGATTACGCTGGTGGAAAGTGGGCGGGCGGATCATCGGGCGGATGCTTTGGCGCTGCTGGAGGCGTTGGGAACGGACCGGCAGGCGCTGCGGATTGGTCTGTCGGGAACGCCCGGTGTGGGCAAATCGACTTTTATTGAACGCTTTGGTCTGATGCTGACCGGCCAGGGGCTGCGCGTTGCAGTGCTGGCGGTTGATCCGTCCTCGGCCCGGTCGGGCGGGTCCATTCTGGGTGACAAGACCCGGATGGAACAGTTGGCCCGTGATCCGAATGCGTTTATCCGCCCCTCCCCCAGTCAGACTCAATTGGGCGGCGTCGCCCGCCGGTCTCGCGAGGCAGTGGCCCTGTGTGAAGCGGCGGGGTTTGATGTGGTGCTGATTGAAACCGTGGGTGTGGGCCAGTCTGAAACTGTCGTCGCCCAGATGGCCGATCTGTTTGTCTTGCTGCTGGCGCCTGCGGGGGGTGATGAGTTGCAGGGGGTCAAGCGCGGCATCATGGAAATGGCCGATCTGATCCTTGTGAACAAGGCCGATGGCGCGCTGAAGGAACAGGCGCTGCGCACCTGTGCTGATTATGCCGGTGCCCTGCGCCTGTTGCGCAAGCGTGAACAGGACCCTGAGGGGTTTCCAAAGGCGCTGACCGTGTCCGCGCTGGAGGATGCCGGGTTGGAGGCGGCCTGGGCCGAAATGCAGGCGCTGGCCGATTGGCGCAAGGATCAGGGTATCTGGGCGGCGACACGCAAAGCGCAGGCAAGCTATTGGTTTGCCGAAGATGTGCGCCAAGGCCTTCTGCGCTGGCTGCAGGATGATATCGACACAAAAGCGCGGATGCAGGCGGCCGAGGCACAGGTGCGCGACGGCACGCTGTCCCCGGCGGCGGCAGCGGCTGCAGTGCTGGCCCCCTTGCGCGAGGCGAAGGGGTAGATGGGTGAAATCACGCAACCCAACCGCCCGGCCATGGCGGCGGTTATGCCGGCCTTTCCCGGTGAGTAAGGCGATTGTCACGCAGCTGTCACAATCCAATCCTAGGCTTGGAAATAGGATGAGACAGCGATCTTATTTATCGTCATGATTTGGTACCTGCAGGTAGCGGCACTTTCATTGCTTGGTACAGGCTTGCTAGCCGCCGCATTTGCCCAGGTGATACGACATATCCGTCTCAGACATGGTGGCAGACGCGTCATCGCGGTGGTTGACAGTGTGACCCGCGAGGACTGGGGCGACAGCGAACGATACCTTACAACTGTCAGGTATACCGACGCCGATGGCATATTGCGCAGCAAGCAGGTGGAAGATTCCAATGGTCCCTTTGAAGTCGGCGCGACCCTGACGGTGTATTCCAGGGATGATGACGCCAAATATGTCCTTGTTGGGTATCCCGGTCTGACTGGTCTGCTCTTTTTGGGATGTGGTGGGTTCGGGATCGCCTTCATCTATGCGGCGGCGACCTGGTGAAGGGCTTTGGTCATGCGCCGGTTGACGGCGCAATCCCTGGCTGGGATGGGTCAGATGGATGAGGCCAGCCATCCTACGCGCGTGATCTGGGAACGGAATGCGCTGGATAAGGCGGCGCTTGCGCCACTCGACGCGGTGTTCGCGACGGGCGGCAAACCCGGCGCGCGGCTGGCATTGAGCGATGATCTGCGCGCAGCCCTTCGGCCTGTTGACGCGGTTATTCGGCGGGCGCATCCGAGGATGGTTGCTGTGCGTGCCGTGGCTTTTGACAAGACCGCCGCTGCCAACTGGGCGCTCCCGTGGCATCAGGACCGGGTGATTGCGGTGAAGGACCGGCATGATGTGCCCGGATTTGCCAATTGGTCGCGCAAACACGGGGTCTGGCATTGCGAACCGCCAGAGGCGCTTCTGACGCAGATGCTGTTCGTGCGTGTGCATCTTGATGATGCAGGGGCAGATGAAGGGGCCATGGAAATTGCACTAGGCAGCCATGCGGCCGGGCTGGTTGCCGCTGATCAGGCGGAGAGGATGGCGAAGACCTATCCAGCGGAGGTCTGCGTGGCCCAGAGGGGCGATGTCCTGGTCCTGCCCATGCTGACGCTTCACCGGTCGCTGGCCGCGACCAGAACGGCGGCCCGGCGGGTGATGCGGATTGATTACGCAGCGTTTGATTTGCCCGCGCCGCTTGCCTGGGCCGATTGATCGGTGCAGAGGCGGCAAACCGGGTTGACGGGCGGGCGGAATCCTCCTATCTGGCGCTGATCTTATTCATGGCCTTGCTGTCGCAGGGCCCAACCCGTTTGAAAGGATGTCCGGCCATAGGGGCTGGTGACGTCCGCAGGACAAGGAAAACGCCCATGTCGCGCCGTTGCGAACTGACCGGAAAAGGCCCGATGTCTGGCAACAATGTCAGCCACGCCAACAACAAAACCAAGCGCCGGTTCCTGCCGAACCTGCAGGATGTGACGCTGCAGTCTGACGTGCTGGGCCGGTCGTTCCGCTTCCGCATCTCCAACGCAGCGCTGCGCACGGTTGATCACCGCGGCGGTCTGGATGCGTTCATGGCCAAAGCCAAGGATGCCGAACTGTCTGCAGACGCGCTGAAAGTGAAGAAAGAAATCGCCAAGGCCACCGCTGCCTGATCTTTCATCACATCGCTAATTTCCTGAACCCGGTTGCCGCGTGCTGCCGGGTTTTTCATTGCATCCCGGTGGGGTTTTACTTACTTGGTGATCATGACGGAATCTGTTAACTTTCCGTTCATCGTCACGCTGTTGTGTTTTGAAAGATCAATATTCGTTCATAGCTAAGATTTAGGAAATATCGCACGGCGGCCCGCTGCCATTCTTCGAAAGGGTCCATCATGAGTAATCCATTTACACGCGGTTTTGTTGCAACCGCATTTGCACTGTCACTGCTCGCTCCGGTTGCCACGCAGGCCGACCAGACCGATGCCGGTCGCTGGTCGGAACAAATCAACTACATTGCCGAGCACGGGGTTTCGGTGATCAATACCGGCAATGGTCCGGCCCTGATCGTGCTGGAAACCGCCCTTGGTCCGGATGTCGATGCCGATCTGCGCCTGCATCTGGGCAAGGATGGTGTCGCCAATCCTGCTGCCAATCTGGGCCGTCTGGCCAAGATCAGAGGCTTGCAGGTGTTCGAGGCCCCGGCATCCATCGATATCTCTGATTTCAATGAACTGCATATCTGGAACGCGGATGTGGGTGCGCCGATCGGATTTGCCCCCCTGCGTTAGGCGGCGTCTGCATTTACCACGCACCACCGGTTTCAGGCAAAATTGCTCAGTTCCAGGAAACTCAGTTCCAGGAAACAAAGCGCAGGACTAACGGGTTAATTCAAGCTCTATTGACGCAGAAATGGGCAATTTTGGCGAAACCCCTGCGGGGCGCGGCGCATTTTGCCTCTGCCATCGCGGATTTGCCCTGCCGATGAACCACATCGCTGCGGCCAAATCAGCTTGTCAGCGGCAAAATGTGTCTCTCGCCGGTGGCGCGTGGTAAGTGCCGACGCCGCCTAAGGCGAAGATGGGTTGAAACCCATCTTACGGTGACGCTCTGCCGCGACAGACCCGCACGGTAAGGTGGTGTCTTGACCCGCCTTGTGCCAAAGATCGCAGCGATGACTGCGCTACCGATTGATCCTGTCCTGCCAGACCTAGTTGCCGCCTTGCGCAGCCATGGCCGCGCGGTGTTGCAGGCGCCACCGGGTGCGGGGAAAACCACCCGTGTCCCGCTGGCCATGCTTGAGGCCGGAGTTACCTCTGGCAGGATCATCATGCTGGAACCCCGCCGTCTGGCCACCCGTGCCGCTGCCGAGCGATTGGCCGAAGGGTTGGGCGAGGCCCCGGGCAAGACTGTCGGTTACCGTATGCGCGGCGACAGCAAGCCCGGCACCCGGATCGAGGTGGTCACCGAGGGTATCCTGACACGCATGATCCAGTCCGATCCGGATCTGACCGGTATTGGGGCCATCATCTTTGACGAGTTTCACGAACGGTCCCTGAATGCCGACCTGGGGTTGGCGCTGGCCTGGGAAATCCGCGCTGTGCTGCGCCCCGATCTGCAGATCCTTGTGATGTCCGCCACGCTGGATGCCGATCCGGTTGCCGCGCTGCTGGATGACGCGCCGGTGATCACATCCGAAGGCCGGTCATTTCCAGTGACCACCCATCATCTGGACCGCGCCTTGCCCAAGGGCACCCGGCTGGAGGTCGCCACAGCGGATCTGGTGACAGAGGCCGCTGCCCGGACCAAAGGCGGTATGCTGGTGTTTCTGCCCGGCGAAGGTGAGATCCGGCGTACCGCTGCCGCATTGCAGGGCCGGTTGCCCGCCGATTGCCAGATCAGGCCGCTTTATGGTGCGATGCCGTTCAAGGATCAGCGGGCCGCCATCGCTCCGGTTCTGTCGGGTCGCAAGATTGTCCTGTCAACATCCATTGCCGAAACGTCCCTGACGATCGAGGATATTCGCGTGGTTGTCGATGCCGGTCGCGCCCGGCGCGCCCGGTTTGATCCCGGATCGGGGATGTCGCGCCTTGTCACTGAACGGGTCAGCCGGGCGGAGGCGACGCAGCGTGCAGGCCGTGCAGGTCGGGTTGCGCCCGGCGATGCCTATTGTCTGTGGACCAAGGGCGAACAGGGCGCCCTGCCCGCCTTTGCTCCGGCAGAGATCGAGGTGGCGGATCTGGCCAACCTGGCCCTTGAAATGGTGGTTTGGGGCAGTGATGATCTGGCGTTCCTGACCCCACCGCCGCCCGGTGCCTTGGCCGAGGCACGCGCGCTGCTGCAGGGGTTGGGCGCGTTGGACCGCGATATGCGAATTACGGATCACGGGCGCGCGCTGGCCGCCCTGCCCTTGCATCCGCGTCTGGGCCATATGTTGCAGATTGCGGGCGCGCAGGCCGCCCCGCTGGCCGCGTTGCTTGCGGGCCGTGACCCGTTGCAGGGTGCGCCTGCCGATCTGGGTCTGCGCATCGCTGCCTTGAAAGGCCGGTATGACGGGCCGGGCCAGCCGCATCATGCGGCCTTGGCCCAGATCAAGGCCGAAATCCCCCGCCTGTCCAAGGGCTTGCCGAAACGCCCGCCCATGCCGCTGGCCCAGCAACTGGCGCTGGCCTATCCGGATAGGGTGGGCTTGCGCCGCAAGGGTGATGCGCCGCGCTATGTCCTGTCGGGGGGCAAGGGCGCGTTTCTGGCCGATGACGATCCGCTGGCAGGGCAGCGCCTGATTATCGCCAGCGATCTGGATGGGGACACGCGCGAGGCGCGGATCAGGCAGGCCCTCCCGATCAGCGAAAGGGACCTGCGCGCGGTCTTTGCCGACCAGATTGCCTGGGTCGATGTTTGCGCATGGTCGCGCCGAGATGCGCAGGTTCTGACCCGCAAACAGGAACGGTTCGGCGCACTGGTGTTGGATGACCGGGTCTGGCCGGATGCCCCGGATGAAGCCGTGGCGCGCGCCATGCTGCACGGGGTGCGGCAGTTGGGCTTGCGCCCGTCGCCCGCTGCTGACCGGTTCCGGGCGCGGGTCGCGTTGGTGGACGGGTTGCCCGCGATGGATGACGCGACGCTGATGGACACGCTGGAGAATTGGTTGCTGCCGCATCTGCACGAGGTGCGGAATGCGGCGGACTGGAAACGGTTCGATATCCTGCCTGCGTTGCGGGCGATGCTGGACTGGGACCAGATGCAAAGGCTGGACAAGGCCGCCCCGGCCCATTTCGAAACGCCGCTGGGGCGCAGGATACCGATTGATTATGAAGGCGAGGCTCCGGGTATCACCCTGCGCCTGCAGGAAATGTTCGGGGTGACGCAGCATCCGACCGTCGGGCGCACACCGCTGCGGGTCACGCTGCTGTCGCCCGGGCAGAAGCCGGTGCAGGTGACACAGGATATCGTGGGGTTCTGGGCCACGTCCTATGCCGATGTGCGGCGCGACATGCGCGGACGTTATCCGCGCCATCCCTGGCCCGAAGATCCGACACAGGCTGACCCTACGTTACGCGCAAAACCGCGCGGCACGTGAGCGTGATTTGCCAAATGAGTCGGGTCGTGTTAATAAAAATGCAATAAAATAAACCTATTGGCAGGTTAACATGAACTCGATGATCCAGTCCCTTTGGACGGGTGCCTTACGCCCGTTGCTGAAACGCCCCCCTGCGCTGCAGGTGGCGGCCCTTTGCCATCGTGACGGTGACGAGGGTGTTGAGGTGTTGCTGGTGACCAGTTCCAGTGGTCGCTGGATCCTGCCAAAAGGCTGGCCGATTGACGGGTTGTCCGCAGCAGAGGCCGCGAAACAGGAAGCCTGGGAAGAAGGCGGCGTGAAAAAGGGCAAGACGCTCGATACCGCGCTTGGCAGTTTTCTGACGGAAAAACGGTTCGACAACGGGTCGGTTATCCCTTGTGAAATTCGGGTCTATTCCGTGACTGCCAAATCCGTCGTTGATGACTTCCCCGAAGCCCACAAGCGCGACCGTAAATGGGTGCCCGTCGCTGAAGCGGCCAATCTGGTGGATGAACCGGGCCTGCGCGATATGCTCGAAAACTTCGCCGCCGCGTAAACGGTTGCCAGCGCGCCACGCTGACGTTACCCCTTCCGCCTAGCCGGGGGGAGGGACAGAAGTGGCCAATTCAGGACCCACAAATCAGTGGAAAACGCTCGACCGTGATCTGGGACGGATCGGGGCAGTTGAATTTGCGACCCAATATGTCGCCCAGCCCCTTGTGGGCCTTGGCATTGCGATGACATTCATCGTGGTTGCCGCACTGGCCAGTACCCTGTTTTTCGGTGGCGATTCACGGTCCTATGTGGTGATCGCCGCTGCCGCGTTCGGCGCCTATATGGCCGTCAATATCGGGGCCAATGATGTGGCCAATAACATGGGCCCGGCGGTTGGGGCGAACGCTCTGACGATGGGCGGCGCCATCGTGATTGCCGCCTTGTGCGAAAGTGCCGGTGCCCTGCTGGCCGGGGGCGATGTGGTTTCAACCATCTCAAAGGGAATTATCGACCCCGAAAGTGTCGCCAGCAGCACGGTTTTCATCTGGGCGATGATGGCGGCACTGATCTCATCCGCCTTGTGGGTGAACCTGGCCACCTGGGTGGGCGCACCGGTATCAACCACCCATTCGGTTGTGGGCGGGGTCATGGGCGCGGGCATTGCCGCAGCAGGTTTCGCCGCCGTCAACTGGCCCACGATGAGTGCGATTGCCGCAAGCTGGGTGATCTCTCCAGTGCTGGGTGGGGTGATTGCGGCGCTGTTTCTGGCTTTCATCAAGACCGCCATCATCTATCAGGATGATAAAATCGCTGCCGCCCGCCGCTGGGTGCCGGTGCTGATCGGGATCATGGGTGGTGTCTTTGCGATGTATCTGGCGATGAAGGGGCTGAAGAAAATCGTCACGGTCGATCTGATCACAGCCTGCTTGATCGGTCTGGCCATCGGGGCCGCGATCTATGCGGTATCCGCGCCGATGATCCGCCGCCAGTCCGAAGGGCTGGAAAACCGTAACCGGTCGCTGAAAGTGCTGTTCAACATCCCGCTGATCCTGTCAGCGGCACTGCTGTCATTCGCGCATGGGGCCAATGATGTGGCCAACGCGGTCGGACCGCTCGCGGCAATTGTGCATGCCGAGGAATTCGGCACATTCGCAGGCAAAGTCAGCATCCCAACCTGGGTCATGGTAATCGGGGCGTTTGGGATATCGTTCGGGCTGATCCTGTTCGGGCCCAAACTGATCCGCATGGTGGGCAGCCAGATCACCAAACTGAACCCGATGCGCGCCTATTGCGTGGCCTTGTCAGCGGCGATTACCGTGATCGTGGCCAGCTGGCTGGGACTGCCGGTGTCCTCGACCCATATCGCCGTGGGCGGGGTTTTCGGCGTCGGGTTTTTCCGCGAATGGGATGCGGAGCGGCGGGCACGCCTGTCATCAGCGCAACGACCCGCGGCAAAACGGATCGCACCCGAAGAACGGCGCCGCCGGAAACTGGTGCGCCGGTCGCATTTCATGACCATCATCGCAGCCTGGGTGGTGACCGTACCGGCAGCCGCCATCATGTCCGGTCTGATCTTCCTTGGGCTGCAGGCGGCGTTTGTGGGCTAAGAATTTTCGTGACGAAAATTCATTTGTCGGCAAAAATTTCTGTCGAAGTTTTTGGTCTGCCGATCAGACGCCAAGGCAATAGCGCATGATCGCCTTTTGCGCGTGCAGCCGGTTTTCGGCCTCGTCAAAGATCACCGAATGCGGCCCGTCCATTACGCTGCTTGTCGCCTCGTCATCGCGGTGGGCGGGCAGGCAGTGCATGAAAAGCGCGTCATCCTTGGCCTTGGCCATCAGCGCGTCGTTGACCTGATAGCCGCGCAACTGGTTGTGCCGCCGTTCGCGGGCCGATTGCGGGTCATGCATCGACACCCATGTATCAGTCACCACCAGATCAGCCCCTTGCACGGCCTCATCCGGGTTGCGCACGGTGGTGTAGAGACCATCCAGCGCCGGTTCCGGGTCAAGGGGCGGCGGGCCGGTAAAGACCAGATCAAAATCGAACTGCTTGGCGGCATGGGCAAAACTGGCAAAGACGTTGTTGCCATCGCCGGACCACACGACCTTTTTGCCTTTGATCGGACCGCTGTGTTCTTCGAAGGTCATCACATCCGCCATGATCTGGCAGGGATGTGACCGGTTGGTCAGCCCGTTGATCACCGGCACGGTCGCATATTCGGCCATTTCCAGCAGCGTCTGTTCCTCGAACGTGCGGATCATGATCAGGTCGACATAGCGCGACAGGACCCGAGCGGTATCGGCGATGGTTTCGCCATGGCCCAACTGCATGTCGGCCCCCGACAGAACCATGGTCTGTCCGCCCATCTGGCGCACGCCCACATCGAATGACACCCGCGTCCGGGTTGATGGTTTTTCGAAGATCAGGGCGACCATGTGGCCCGCCAGGGGTTGTTCGGCATCCGGCGTGCCCTTGGGCAGGCCGTCGCGCGCATTCTTCATGGATTGCGCATTGGCGATAATGTTGTGCAGGTCACCTGCCGGGGTGACATCAATATCAAGAAAATGTTTCATAAGCGTCGCTTTTGTTGGGTCACCGAGGACCGGAAAATCAAAGGTGGGTCATCACCTGAACAAGTTTGCCATCACGGGTCGAGGCCAATCGTCGTTTCCGGAAACCGGCCTGGGTATAAATGCCAAGGGTCCGGGTGTCGGTTGTATTCGCCGACACCGCCACCATCGGATAATGCAGGCGCAAGTCACGCAGATAGGCATCGATATAGCCAGCCGCATGACCCTGCCCGAGATAGTTGGCATCCCCCACAAACGTATCGATCACCCGGGTGGACCGGGGCAGGTCCGAATATTCCGGCATGGGAAAGACGTGGGCGTCGTGGTTGTGAATATAGGCAAAGGGCTGCCCGACCAGTTCCACGACATGCATATCAATTTTCTGACTTTCCATATCCTGTTTGATCAGCGCAATCTGCCGTTCCGCGTTTCCCCACCAGACCTTGACATGCGGCATCTCAAGCCAGCCGCGCAGTTGCAGCAGGTCATCGTGGGTCACGCGGCGAAAGTTGTAATTACGCATCGGCCCCTTGCAACTGGCGCGCCGCGGCGTCGATCCTGTCGACGGCGGTGCCAATATCCTCGTCTGCGATGTTCAGGGCGGGCAGCAGGCGGACCACGTTGTCGGCGGCTGGCACGGTCAACACACCTTGCGCAAAACCGGCGCTGACCACATCGCTGTTGGGGACCTTGCATTTCAGCCCCAGCATCAGGCCTGACCCGCGTACAGCCTCGAACACATCCGGATGGGCGGCGACCAGCCCTTCGAGCTTCTGGCGCAATAGGCCGGCCTTGCGGTTCACGTCAGCCAGAAAGGCGTCATCGGCGACGATCTCCATCACCTTGGCGCCGACTGCACAGGCCAGCGGGTTGCCCCCATATGTGGACCCATGCGTGCCCGTCGTCATACCGGACGCCGCGTTTTCAGTCGCCAGCACAGCGCCCAGCGGAAAGCCACCGCCGATCCCCTTGGCGACCATCATGATATCGGGCGTCACCCCTGCCCATTCATGGGCAAAGAGTTTCCCTGTCCGCCCCATCCCGCACTGCACCTCGTCCAGGATCATCAGGATCCCGTGCTGGTCACACAGATCGCGCAGGCCCTTCAGGCAGGCATCGGGCAATGGCCTGATCCCGCCTTCGCCCTGTACCGGTTCGACCATGATCGCGGCGATCTTATCGTTCGCGGCGGCGTTCAGCGCGTCGTGATCGCCGAATTCCAGATGGGTGAAGCCGGGCAGCAGCGGCCCGAACCCTTTTGTCATTTTCTCGGACCCGGCGGCGGCAATGCCTGCGCTGGACCGGCCGTGGAAGGACCCGGTGAAGGTGATGATCTCGGTCCGGTCCTCGCCTTTGTCATACCAGTATTTGCGGGCCATTTTGACGGCCAGTTCACAGGCTTCGGTGCCTGAATTGGTGAAAAACACCGTATCGGCAAAGGTTTTTTCCACCAGCATATCGGCCAGCTTCTGCTGGGCGGGGATGTTGTAGAGGTTGGACACATGCCAGAGCGCGCCGGCCTGTTCGGTCAGTGCGGCGACAAGGGCGGGGTTCGCGTGGCCCAGCGCATTCACCGCGATCCCGGCGCCAAGGTCCAGAAAGCGTCGCCCGTCGGCTTCCGTCAACCACGACCCCTCACCTGATACGAAAGTCAGGGGGGCGCGTGAATAGGTCGGCAGAATAGACGTGATCATGGCGATCATCCTTGCAATTAAGCCCGATTGGTGCAGGACCAAGGGGGGAGAGTCAACGATGTTAAGGGGTTATGAGCGGGTATGACAACAGGCGGCGCGGTTAGCGTCGGCGTCGGTTCTGTGCCGTCATACGGTTCATCATGCTGGCGTGATAGCGCGGTTTGCCGCAGTGCGAAAGCACATTTATTGCTTGTCGCCTGCCCCTAGGTCAATTTCTTGCTTTGTGCTAACGTTGTCCGCGCATTTGTGGAGGAAATTTCATGGCTTCTGATAATGTGACAGTCCTTGTGGGCACGACAAAGGGCGGATTCCTGGTGTCCGGCGATGCCCAGCGCGACAACTGGGCGGTGCAAGGTCCCCTCTGCGACGGCTGGCCGATCAATCATATTGTGGGCGATCCTGAAACCGGGCGGCTTTGGGCCGGTGGCGGCGGCGATTGGAACGGCGCCGGTGTCTGGCGGTCGGAGGATGGCGGTAAAACCTGGGAGCTGGCCAAGCTGACCAAAGGCCAGATGGATGACTGGGCGGCGAATGATCCCGATTTTGCCGCGATGATCGGCTGGACAGACGACCCGCTGCCGTTTGAGGGGTTTTCGCAAATCTGGTCGCTGGGTTACGCCCATGGCACGCTTTATGCGGGCACGAAACCGGCGGGCCTGCTGAAAAGCACGGATCACGGCAAGACATGGGAAAAGGTGGAGGGGCTGACCAATCACCCATCTGCCGATAGCTGGAACCCCGGTGCGGCCGGGCTGGTGCTGCATACGATTGTGTCTGATCCGAAAGATCCCAAGAAATTGTGGATCGGGATTTCGGCTGCGGGGGTTTTTGCCACCGAAGATGGCGGCGAAACCTGGGACCGGCGCAACCGCTTGTCGAATGCAGAGGCCTGCGGGCATCACGATCACCCTGCCGCCCCGGCCAATGGCGAAACCGGCCATTGCGTGCATAATATGATGCGCGCGCCGGGGGATGGTGACGTCCTTTATCAGCAGAACCATCATGGTGTCTGGCGGTCGTCGGATGGCGGGCGCAGTTGGGATGATATCAATGCCGGTCTGCCATCGACCTTCGGGTTTCCGATCCGGGTGCATCCGCGCGATCCCGACACGATCTGGACCTTGCCGCTGAATGGCGACAGTGCGGGCCGCTATCCACCCGACGCCGCTGCCGCTGTCTGGCGGTCATGCGATGGCGGGCAAAGCTGGCAGGACATGCGGAAGGGGCTGCCGCAGGAAAGCTGTTTCTTTACCGTGCTGCGCCAGGCGATGGGCGGGGACAGGCAGGACCCCGCAGGTGTTTATTTCGGCACCAATAGCGGGTCGGTGTTTGGCAGTTTCGACGAAGGCGACAGCTGGCACGAAATCGCCCGCCACCTGCCGACCGTGCTGGCGGTCGAGGTGCTGGACCGGGCGTAGGATCAGTGCGGCGCGCCATCCGGCGGGGACTGTACGATTTCGCGGATGTGGTTGGCGTGAAAGACAATTTCGCGGCCCAGAAGGCGGTTGAGCCGCACAAACTCCACCGCGTGAATGCGGCCCGCGAAGCAGTCTTCGGGGCGCTTGTCGATGATTTCGACCCACAGGTCTTCGGACAGGTGTCCGTCGCTCATCAGGACACGCACCAGATCGCCAGCCGCCAGCGCCCGTTTCGCCCCCAATACCGGCAGTGGGTCATTGGGCGGGTGGTACATCGCCGCCTCAGCCATATCGATCAGGATGAAACCGTCGCCATCGTAGTCGGGAAAGGCGCTTTGGTCGGCGGGCAGCGGGATGTACTGCTTTTCATAGCTTTTCATCTGTTTTTGCAGCTTGGCCGAGATCGCGGCGGTCTTGGCCTCATCCTCCGCCTTTTCGCGTGCCTGTTCCCGCCGGTAATACCAGACCGCCCAGACGATCAGACCGCCGATCCAGACAATGTTGAGCAGGATGACAGGAGTGGGCATGGCATACCTATCCTTTCAGCATCACGAAGGCGGTCATCAGGGACGCAAGCAGGGCGGTTTCGATGACAGTCGCCCGATGATCCTCCCAAATGACCTGCGCGCGGGGGCGTAGCATATAGGCCAGATAACGACCCACCGCCCGGTAAAGCCAGGATTGCCGGTCTGCCGGGCGGTCGATGCTGCGAAAAAGCTGCAGCAACACCCGCTGACTGCCGCGCGACAGGCCAGGTCCGCGGATCCCGCGCACGGTCTTGCGCAGGATCTGGAAGGGATCATGCCCGTTCGCCTTGTAGAATGCGCGGATCGCCTCACGCTCCTGCGCGGTCTGGGCAGGATGCAGCATGATATAGCGGCCTGCCACGGCCATCTGCCCTGCGTCCATCAGGTAAATGGCCAGCCTGCGGCGCAGACCCATATTGTCGGGATAGGCGCAGAGAAGGCCGCGCATCCGGTCCATCGCGCGGGCAACATCCCCCGCCTCAAGATCGCGGGTGATCCGGGTGTTGACCCGCGCGATATGGTGGCGTTCGGCCACATGCCCAAACCACTGGCGCCGGAACAGGAGGGCGTAGAGGGCGATGCCATAGGTGGCGAGCAGGATCAGCGCCTTTACCCCCGCCCAGAGCATCATTGCCGCGCCAACAAAGCCCAGCGCGCTGTCGTTGAAGCTGTGCAGCACCCAGCGACCGCACAGAAACCACGCCGCACCGATGATCCCGTGTTCGAGGAAGGGCGCGACCAGATCGGGGAGCCGCAAGGTTTTTGTCGGCTGCGCCAGATTGGGGCGATGGCTGGTGATATGTCGTACCTGGATCAGGGGAAGGGTCTGATGTGATGGATGATTGCACATGGGTTAACGCAGGATTCTGACGTTTCCGTGGCAAGGTGCTGCAAGGGCGTTTTGCAATTGCAACTGGCCAAAACCGGCATCACAACACCCCAATGACACTACGTGCCTCCAACCCGCCCCTTGCCATCGCGTTCATGCTGACGGCCACGGCGTTCATTGCAGGGACGATGCTGATGGCCAAGACGCTGGGGGCCGATTTGCTGGGCGATCCTTTGCATCCCCTGCAGATCAGCCATGGGCGGTTTTTGTTTGCGTTTCTGGCGATTGGGACGGCGGCGGCTGTCATGCGGCCCCGGCTGACGCGGCCAGATCTGCGCCTGCATATCGGGCGGACGGTGTTCGGCTGGGGCGGGGTGACATGCATGTTTGCGGCGGTTGCGTTTATCCCGCTGTCTGATGCCACCGCGATCAGTTTTCTGAACCCGGTTTTCGGGATGTTGCTGGCGATCCCGCTCTTGGGCGAACGTGTCGGTCGGTGGCGCTGGTTTGCGGCGCTGATGGCGCTATGCGGTGCGCTGGTGCTGTTGCGCCCGGGGCCGGAGACGTTTCAGGTGGCGGCCCTGCTGGCGCTGGGGGCCGCGGCGCTGATGGGGATGGAGTTGATTTTCATCAAGAAACTGGCCGACCGCGAACCGTCCTTTCAGATCTTGCTGGTCAATAATGCGCTGGGGCTGGTCATTGCCACGCTGGCGGTTCTGCCGGTCTGGGTGCCGCCTAGTGGGGCACAATGGGCCGCGCTGGCCGCGCTTGGCGTGCTGATGGCCACTGCACAGGCCTGTTTTGTGAACGCCATGGCGCGGGCGGATGCCAGTTTTGTCACGCCATTCGCCTATGTCACCCTGATCTTTGCGACGCTTTACGATTTGCTTATTTTCGATGTGATACCAGACGCTGTCAGCATGCTGGGGGCAGCCATCATTCTGACCGGCGCAACTTTGCTGGCCTGGCGGGAAAACCGGATGCGTGCTTGAACCCTTTTCAGCCATAGAGCATAGGCGTTCTGTCAAAATGCAGCCATGATGTTGGGCTAGGTGCTCCGCCATGAACGATGTTTACGAGTATCGCAGGGCACCCAATCCATGGGTGATTAGGCTGTCGGCGATGGCCCTGATACTGCTGACGACATTCGTGATTATCACCGAGGCGGGCCATCTGATGGTGGTGGTCTGGGGGCTGGCGGCGGCCACCTATTGCTGGATGATGATGCCCAAGCCTGTGCTGGGGATCCGGATCGACCGGGAAAACCTGGTGCTGGGGGCCTGGCGCAAACCGCGTGCCATCCCTTTGGACGATATCGCCTATCTGCGGGTGACCGAGGTCAGCGCCGAAACCTCTGTGACGATTGTCTACAAGGACGGGCGCGAGGAAGGCACGTTCGCCGGTGACCTGCCCGAGATCGAGACCCTGTCAGAGGTGCTGGCCGAGCGGGGCATTCCGCTGCGGGACATTTTCTAGGATTTCAGCCGATACCCGGTATGCATCCAGCGCCAGCAGATGCTCAGCACGACCACACAGGCCAGCCCCACAACGCCCAGCCCGATCCACGGGCTGCTGTCGCTGACCCCAATCATGCCATAGCGCACCCCGTCGATGATGTAGAAAAACGGGTTTGCATGGCTCAGCATCTGCAGGAAGGGCGGCAAGGCGTCGATGGAATAGAAGGTCCCCGACAAAAACGCGAGCGGGGTGATCAGAAAGTTGGAAATCGCCGAAAGCTGATCGAACTTATTGGCAAAAATCCCTGCAATCAGGCCCAACCCCCCCATCAGGATGGATCCCAGCAAGACAAACACCATGACCCAGACCGGATATTGCAGACCGACACCCAGAAACAGTGCCGATCCTGCCGCAATCACAATGGCCACCAGCGCACCCCGTGCCACCGCCCCGCCGATATAGCCCGTAACAAGCTCTGCCGCGGACAGGGGCGGCATCAGCGTATCCACGATATTGCCCTGCACCTTGGCCGAGGCGAGGCTGGAGGATGTATTGGCAAAGGCGTTCTGGATCACGGTCATGGTCAGGATGCCGGGGGCCAGGAAGGTCATGAAGGGCACGCCCATCACATCGCCCCGCTGCGGGCCGATAGCGATGGTAAAGATCATCAGAAACAGGCCTGCATTGATCAGCGGCGCCATGACCGTTTGTGACCAGACATTCATGAACCGGCGCACTTCGCGGCGCATCAATGTCCATGTGCCCAGCCAGTTCACCCGGCCAAACCGGCGCACGCCCATCATAGCCTGTTCTTTCATCGCGACACCTCTGCCTAATTGCGGCGCTGGTCCTTCACATCCGCCTCAGCCATGCTTAGAATAGGGGATTGTTGGAATAGACAAGGCCTGATGTGATCCATCACGCCTTCCCGAACCAAAGGAATACATATGTCCTGGACAGACGAGCGCGTCGAGACGCTCAAAAAGATGTGGGGCGAAGGCCAGTCGGCCAGCCAGATCGCCAAGGAACTGGGCGGCGTGACCCGCAATGCCGTCATTGGCAAGGTGCACCGGCTGGGCCTGTCGAACCGGGCCGGGTCCGGTGGTGCGGCGGCGACCAAGGCGGCCCCCAAGGAAAAGCCGGCAGCGGCGGCGAAACCGGCACCCAAGCCTGCAACCAAGGCCAAGCCCGCCTCGACCCCGCCCAAGGAAGAGCCGGAACTGGACGAGAACGGGATCCCGATCTCTGCTGCGCGCCGGGCCATCATCCCTGCCGGTCAGCCCTTGCCGCCACAGCCATCGGCCAATGAGATCAGCCCAGAGGCGCTGGCCAAGGTCAATGAGGTGGAAAAGACCGCCAAGAAGATCAGCCTGATGGAACTGACCGAAAAGACCTGCAAATGGCCCGTGGGTGATCCGGCGACGGATGATTTCTGGTTCTGCGGCTTGGCCGTGCAGCAGGGCAAACCCTATTGCGAGGCGCATGTCGGCGTGGCGTTCCAGCCCATGTCATCACGGCGGGACCGCAGACGCTAACAGACGCGACAACGTAAGATGGGTTTAAACCCATCTTACTGTTTGCAAGGCTGCCCTTCACGGGCGGCCTTTTCTTTTTGTGCAATCTGATCCGGAAATTCGCCCTTGCATTAATTAACGAAAAGTGGAATTAAAGATTAATGACCACCCTGTCCAATACATTTGCAGCCCTCGGTGACCCGACCCGCTTTGCCATTGTCGAACGGCTGCTGCAGGACGGCGAACTGCCTGCGGGCACGCTGCATAGTGTGTCCGACCTTTCTGCCCCGGCCATGTCGCGCCACCTGAAGGTGTTGCGCAGCGCAGGCGTGGTCCGCCAGCGTGTCGACAAGCAGCGTCGCCTTTATTCCATCGATCCGAACGCCATGCAGGCCATCAACGATTGGGCGATGAGCTATCCTAAATTCTGGGCCAAGAGCCTTGACCGCCTGGATGCCGCCCTGAAGGAGGACCGTTAATGAGTACCTTGGAAATGACCCGCATCTTCGCCGCCTCGCAGGACAAGGTGTTCCGGCACCTGACCGAAACCGCATTTCTGTTGAACTGGTGGGGGCCCGAAGGGACCCGGATCGCCGATCATAATCTCAGCTTTGCTGCCCCCGGGCCTTGGTCTGCCACCATGGTCGGCCCACAAGGGCACGGAGCGACCGTCGGCGGGGAGGTCCGGGTCGTCGAACCACCCAATATGGTTGAACTGACCCTGGGATTCGCGCTGGAGGATGACACGCGCGGTCCGGAATCCGTGATCCGCTTTACCCTGTCCACCACGCCGACTGGCGATACCAAACTGCAACTCACCCAGTCCGGACTGAACCCCGAACACATCGCCGATATGCGCGACAAGGGCTGGGCTTCTGCTCTGGCTCGGCTCGAAACCCTCGTCACGGCAGCCTAGAAAGGACACCCTATGCCTCAATTCATCATGACCTATCACGGCGGCAGCCAGCCCAAGACACCCGAAGACGGCAAGGCCCATATGGAAAAATACATGCAATGGATCGGCGGGCTTGACGCCGTTGTGCCGCAACAACCGCTCAAAGGAACCGAGGTGCTGGGCGACAAGGAGATCACGACGATGATGGGCTATACGATCATCAACGCCGCCGATATGGACGCGGCCCGCGCGATTGCCCAGTCCTGCCCGTTTCTTGAGATGGATAACAGCGCGATGCAACTGAGCGAATTGGCGCAGATGCCCGGCTAGGGGGATGGGTCAAAACCCATCTTACGCAAGATCATCTGTCGGGTGGGGTCAACCTCCACCTGCGTCACATGGACGTCAGAGATGCCCGCGTCGTATTGGCCCGGCCCCAACCATGGCCCGCGCCGCACAGAATGCCCTGTACACCGATACAACCCTGACTTTCCGCAACGTCAGCGTAACAGCCGTCTACGACATCTATACAATCAGCAGTGGAAAGCCGTTAGACTGGTCTTGTGCTGCCACCTGCCAATGCCTGACAGGCACGGTCAGCGCAGGCTCATGTCGTACCTGCCCGTTGACTTATCAGGAGAACACCATGCCCAACACTGCCCTTATCACAGGCGCATCCGCAGGGATCGGGCGCGCCTTTGCCACCTACCACGCCCGCAAGGGGGGCGATCTGATCATCACCGCCCGCCGGGCGGATGAACTGGACGCGCTGAAAGCGGAACTGGAAAAGGACCATGAGGTCAGCGTCACCACGGTCCCGCTTGATCTGGGGGCAACCGGGGGCGCGCAGAAACTCTATGATGCGATCAACGGCCAGCGCATCGACATCCTGATCAACAATGCCGGCTTTGGCGGGCATGGCAACTTTATCGAACGCGATCTGGACACAGACCTCGCCATGATTGATCTCAACGTCAAGGCGCTGGTCTCGCTCTGCCATATGATCGGACGTGATATGGCGGCACAAGGTGGCGGCAAGATCCTCAATATCAGCTCGACCGCGGCCAGTATGCCGGGGCCGCTGCAGGCGACCTATTTCGCGACCAAGGCCTATGTCTCAAGCTTCTCATTGGCTCTGGCGGAAGAGTTGAAGGACAAGAAGGTCACGGTCACCGTCCTTGAACCGGGCTTTGTCGAAACCGAATTTGCCGCTGTGGCCGATCTGGAAGGGATCCCCCTGACCAGTTCCGGCGGGGCCACACCTGCAGCGGTGGCAAAATTCGGGTATGACGCCATGCGGCGGGGCGAGTTGCTGGTGATCAATGACACCAAGCTGCGGTTTCTGACCGGCTGGGTCATGCCATTCCTGCCGCGCAAGATGCTGCTGGGCATGGTCCGCAAGATGCAGACGAAATAGGACGCAACAAAAAAGGCCAGCATGTGCTGGCCTTTCCCGGAAACTTCGTTTGCGGTGTCAGGCGGTTTTTCTGCGCCGCGCCACAAAGCCCAGACCACCCAGTGCCGCCAGCATCAGCGGCAGGGATGCGGGCACAGGGATCTGCGACACTTCATAACGCAGATTGTCGATCGCACCGGAATTGCGGCCGAAATCAAATGTCAGCTGGGTCACATTGGCCCAGTTCAGCAGACCGGACGAGGTGTGATAATTGTCAAAGGCAGATCCGGTCGGGCGCCCGACCCGCGTCAGGTTGCCGTTATTGTCACTGGCGCGCACTGTCTCATCATCCAGAAAATCAAAACCAAGGAATGTGATCGCCTGTGAGAAGACAAAGGTGATGATCCCGCCATTGCCGTCGTCATCGGGGCCAATGTTGTTTTCCTGAATAATCAGGGCGCGGCCCGCATAGATGTCGTAGTTGACGCCATCATTGGTAAACGGCCCCTCAAGATCACGGTCGCGCGTGTTGCTCAGCGTCGTGTCGAAAATCCAAGCCTGATCAGGCGAGGATGAGGACCGGCCATTGGCCGACACCGTTGCCGTCACGCCACCTTCGAGATTGAGAGAGGTGATCACATCACCATGAGAAAACTCGTCGAATGTCAGGGTCGCCGCAGGCGCTTGCACCGCCAGACCCAATGCTGCAATCGCCGAAATCAAAAGCATTTTTGTCATAAAGAACCCCACCACTACGCTTAAGAACAACCAAAAATTGGATGCTGGTAGCTTACCGCATGGCAATGGTTAATCAAGTATTAACAGATGTTGACCCGGCCAAACCTGCCATTCTGCATGCAATTTATGCGATACAGATCACCCATTTTCCCCCGTTGCGCAACAATCGCTGCTGCCGGCGCAAACCGTCAACGCAGGCGAAACCGTGTGCGCAGACCAAGGCCAAGAAAAAACAGCAGAATGAACCCAAGAACCGTCTGTCCGGCAGCAAAGGTCTCCATCCACGGGATCGCATCAAGCTTACCCGTTCCCTTGAGCAAGAATGTCCGCTGACACCCGAAAAACTTGAACCTCGTCGCAAAGGAATAGGCCGCACCCGACAACCCATTCCCAACGCCCACCCCTCGCGCTATACGCCGCCCATGACTCAGAACCCGCCCAACCTTCGCCCCGACCTCGCCAATGCGCGCGTCGCTGACACCCGTCGCCCCGGCCAGCCCACCATCGGCATGGTCTCTCTCGGCTGCCCCAAGGCGCTGGTCGACAGCGAACGCATCCTGACGCGGCTGCGCGCCGAAGGCTACTCGATCTCGCCCGACTACGCCGGGGCCGAGGCGGTGATCGTCAACACCTGCGGCTTCCTTGACAGTGCCAAGGCGGAATCCCTCGACGCGATCGGCGAGGCGCTGCAGGAAAACGGTAAGGTCATCGTCACCGGCTGCCTTGGGGCCGAACCCGACTATATCCGCGAACACCACCCGCAAATCCTCGCCGTCACGGGGCCGCACCAATACGAACAGGTGCTGGACGCGGTGCATGAGGTTGTACCCCCGTCGCCCGACCCGTTCATCGACCTTCTGCCCGGCACCGGCGTGTCGCTCACCCCCCGCCACTACAGCTATCTGAAGATTTCCGAAGGCTGTAACCACAAATGCAAATTCTGCATCATCCCGGACATGCGCGGCAAACTCGCCTCCCGGCCTGCACACGCGGTCCTGCGCGAGGCGGAAAAACTGGTGCAGGCTGGGGTCAAGGAACTGCTGGTCATCAGCCAGGACACCTCCGCCTACGGGCTTGACCGGAAATACGATACGAACCCCTGGAAGGATGGCGAGGTGCGCAGCCACATCACCGACCTGACCCGCGAGCTGGGGCAACTGGGGGCCTGGGTGCGCCTGCACTACGTCTATCCTTACCCCCATGTGCGCGACCTGATCCCGCTGATGGCGGACCCCGATAACGGCGTCCTCCCCTATCTCGACATCCCGTTCCAGCACAGCCACCCTGACGTGCTGCGGCGCATGGCGCGGCCTGCGGCAGGGGCCAAAACGCTGGACGAAATCGCCCGCTGGCGGTCGATATGCCCCGACATCACCCTGCGCTCCACCTTCATCGTCGGCTACCCGGGCGAGACGGAGGCCGAATTCCAGCACCTCCTCGACTGGCTGGACGAAGCGCAACTCGACCGGGTCGGCTGCTTCCAATACGAAAACGTCGCCGGGGCGCGGTCAAACGCCTTGCCTGACCACGTGGCGTCAGAGGTCAAACAAGACCGTTGGGCGCGTTTCATGGCCAAGTCGCAAGCCATCTCCGAGGCAAAACTGGCCGCCAAGGTCGGCCGCGTGCTGGAGGTCATCGTGGACGACATCGACGAAGACGGCATCGCCACCTGCCGGACATGGGCGGATGCGCCCGAGATCGACGGAAATTTGTTTATTGACGAGGGGGCTGAAGGGCTGGCCGTCGGGGATGTCGTGAAGGTCGAGGTTGAGGAAGCGGGGGAGTATGATTTGTGGGGAGCACTCGTGAATGAACAAAGAAACTGCGATTAAGCGCCAGATTCGCCAGAATATTTTCGACGGTATCGAACTGGAGGAAGCATACTTTGGCGGGCGCCTCGACGATGTGGCTTTTTTGGCTCGGCTGTATGATCTGACAAGTATGCCATCCTACGACAATCGATATTCAAACGCGGCCGAGGATATTTGGCAGCATTGCCTCAACAACGACGACTGGGACCGGAACTGGGTGTTTTCAGATGCCCGTTTCCGACTGCTTGATTGCCCGGATAGCAGTTTTTTGGCTTTTCTCAGCGAAATGCTTCACCCACTTGTCCGCCCTGATCGAGAAGATCAAGAAAAGCTGGCAGCCCACATGAATGACCAACTTCGACTTGTTGGCTGGGAATTGGTAGAAGCAGAGAAAATTGCAGGTCGCGCAAAATACATACCACAACAAATCGGTAGATTTCATAGCAAGATCACCCGAGCGTATTCTGCAGCGGACGTTCTTTCGTCAAATTGGATGCAAACCGAGATCAGTCGAATACAAGACGCGGTTGATCGAGATCCCGCTCTTGCAATCGGAACCGCAAAAGATCTTGTTGAGTCGTGCTGCAAGGCGATCCTTGAACAAATTGGGGTTAGCGTGGGTAAGACAGATGACTTACCGACATTAACCAAGAAACTTTGCAAAGAACTCGGGCTTGTACCAGACGGAATTCCAAGCGCGGCAAGAGGTGCCGATACAATAAAGGTGATCCTCAGTAATCTAACTGCGATCACAAAAGGCATAGCAGAACTTCGCGGTCTTTACGGCTCTGGCCATGGTCGTGATGGAAAACATGTAGGTTTAGAACCACGGCATGCGAGATTGGCCGCATCCGCCGCAATAGCATTTGTTGACTTTGCTACGGAAACCTATTTGAAGAAAAAAACAAACTAGATCAAAATCCCGCCCGGCCTCGCCGGGCAGCGCCCGGACCTCCCCCATGGGGAGGGCGCTTCGCACCCACCCCGAGGTCCAGACGCTCCCCTTGTGTCGTGCACTACATCAACCAAATATTTCGCCCCCGGGGGCTGCGCCCGTTTCCAACACGTCTCGAAATTTCCACTCCGATGACCTGCGACGGAACGCATCAAACGCTCTGAGCCGCTGACGTTCCGGACCCGATCCGGGATCGCGTTTCAGACTTCGTTAACGCCTGACCACCGTGCGCTGCCTTAACCCCGGTCCGGGCCGCAAAAGTGCCATACGCAAGTCCGACGCTTCGCCGACGCGATGCCGACCGGCCAAATCGCAGCAAAACCTCGCGTTAACTGACGATTCGCACATCTGCCCGTTGCGCGGCCCAGGAACCGCCGCCCGACGCGTTAATCCATCGCCTCCAGATAGGCCCGCACAGCGTCCTGCACCCGGCGAAACCGGTCTCCGCCCAGCTTGACCCCGCCAAACCAGCGGGTCACGACGATAATATGGTTGGTGAGCCCCTCACGCTCCAGCATCCGCAGGATCACCAGACCTGCGCCGCTTTCGCCGTCGTCATTTTTCAGGGGGCCGTCGGGCAGCAAAACCGCCCATGTATTATGGGTCGCCTTGGCGAATTTCTTGCGACGGCAGAGCGTCTTAACAAATGCCCGCGCCTCGTCTGCCGAAGCCACCGATCCACCCGCAACCGCGTATTTTGATCCGCGGTCGCTCAGCACATTTTCGATAACTTTCAGGCGCTTGGAGCTTTAAGAGGTCACCTCGCGCGCGGCACCATAGTTGCAGCCGCTTCCGCCGGACAGACCCTTCATCGGTGACGCGGTCTCCGCCACTTCAACGCAAGCCTGCGCGGCCGCGTCCCATGACATGCCGGTGGCACAGCTTTGACTTTGGGCGATGGGTTCTGTTGGGGCTGGCAACGTGGCCTCCTGGCCAATCGCCGCCATCGGGAACAAGGCAACGGCAAGTATCGTAAGACGCATGATGGTCCTCCTGCTGAATGCGTGTGACGTCAGGGTAGCGCGACATCGCCGAAAATCAAAGGACCGTGCTGTCGCACCCTTTGATGCACATCAAGGCGCAAAAGGCGTTGCCCTGATATGCAGCCCGGCATCCAGAAGAAGGAGAGGGACATGAAAGACGCCGCCACCACCGCCCCCGTCAAACCAAAACCCCGTCGCCGTGCGCCGGCGCGCCCGCCGAAAATGGCCCGCCGTCCTTATGAGGCTGAGAAGGCGCAATTGCAGGCCGAACTGCTGAAGGTGCAGCTTTGGGGTCAAGAGACGGGGCAGCGGTTTGTGCTCTTGTTTGAAGGGCGCGATGCGGCTGGCAAGGGCGGCACGATCAAACGGTTTACCGAACACCTCAACCCCCGCGCGGCCCGCGTTGTGGCCCTGAATAAGCCCACCGATGAGGAACGCGGCCAGTGGTATTTCCAGCGTTATATCGATCATTTACCCACATCGGGTGAAATGGTCCTGTATGACCGCAGCTGGTATAACCGAGCCGGGGTCGAACGGGTCATGGGGTTTTGTGAACCCGAGGAATACCTGGAGTTCATGCGCCAGACGCCCGAGTTGGAACGGATGCTGACCCGCTCTGGCATCCGGTTATACAAATACTGGTTCTCGGTCACGCAGGGCGAACAAAAGCAGCGCTTTGACAGCCGCGAAACCGACCCGCTGAAGCAATGGAAACTGTCACCCATCGACAAGGCTTCGCTTGATAAATGGGACGACTATACCGAAGCGAAAGAGGCGATGTTTTTCTACACCGACACTGCTGACGCGCCGTGGACAGTGGTCAAATCCAACGACAAAAAACGCGCGCGGCTGAATTGCATGCGCCATTTCCTGTCAACGCTGGACTACCCCGGCAAAGACCCAGAGGTTGCCCGCGCACCTGACCCGGAAATCGTCGGTAGCGCCAAAAAAGTGATCCACAAGGCCGACCATATCCTCGGCACCGCCCTGCACCCGGACACGCGGATCAAACGCGGGAGCTAGGGCATCTGGCGTGTCACCCAAGCGCATCATTCGGCCTCGAAATAGGGGGCCGATTGGTGCCATGCTTGTCACGTTAGTTCGGCGGCCGCACGCTCGTTGGGACGACGCCCGATTCTGACGGAAACAAACCATTATGTCCAAACTCAAGCAATTCTTGCGCGAACAGGTCATCTTTTTGACTGTCGCATTTGTCTCATTCTCGGCCCAGCCCGCGATCGTCTGGGCGCAGGAGATCAACCCACTCCCTTTTACCGAACCCCTGAACGCGTCACGCGGAAGTGTCACGCCAACATTGAACAACGCAACGTACCTGACTGACGGCGACATCTGCACCGTGACCATCCAGATCTGGGGCTGGAGCAGTTGTAACGAGGTCGACACGATGATCCTCGGGCAATTCCCGGGAGTCGACACGACGCTGATACTCAAACCTGACAGTTCCGGCTTTGTCGCTTTTGACGATTGGGAAGGTGACGAAAAAAACGCCGTTATCGCCGATATTGAAGACAGCGAACGGCAGGGCATGGCGGCACAAGGGCAAGCGCTCGGAATCGATATCCGGTTTGCGGGTTGGAGCGTTTATCCCACGCTGAACCATGAAAAGCAGATGATGTATTATGCCACTGATGCGATCTGGGATGGCGAAAAGAGCATCAATATCACGGCCACGGTGTTCGACAGGCGCGGCTATGTGGAATTCCTGATCATCCCTTCGGCAACCCAGATCACGCCCGAAGAAACTGAGGCGATGATCACCAAAGTGCTGTCTCGCTATGAACCGGCGCAGGGCCAAGAATACACGGCCTTTGCCGAAGGAGACAAGGTCGCCGCCGTCGGCGCTGTTGGTGTGCTGGCGGCGCTGGCCGGGGTGCAGTATGGCAAAGGCCCACTCGCCGCCTTGATGGCGACAGCACTGTTGATCCTGAAAAAGGCGTGGTTTGTGCTTTTGCTGCCCTTCATCTGGCTCAAAGGTCTGTTCAGCCGCAACAAAGGCAGCTAGTCGGCGCGTCACTTCTGTCAGTAATTGGTGCCCGCGCCGGTCGCGATGGCCTGCGCGAGCGATGTCTCGGCCCAGGTGCCGCGTCCGCCGCGCATACGGATTTCGGTCAGTTGCGCCTGCGCCAGGACCATCTGGCCGGATGCCACATGCCCCTGCCCGGCATAGGACCGTGCCAGCAGGTTGTTGGGGTCAGCCGCCAGCGCGGCATCGTAATAGGCCATGCCGAGATCGACCCGGCCTGCCTTGCGATGGGCAAAACCGTAATAGGTCAACGCCAGTGGCGCATCGGGATTGTCCAGCGTGTCAAGCACATCGAGCGCCGCCTGATACAGGCCTGCGTAGGCCAGTTCGCGCACATCGTTCAGACGGGCACTGTCATCATTGGTGCTGTCTTCTGGTGCCATGCAGCTTTGGGTCGCGAGATCCCAGATCAGCCCTTCGGCGCAGACCTCTGTCGTTTCTGTCGGCTTGGGCGGGGCCGGGTCATCGCTGCCGGCGGCAAAGGCTGCAAAGGGGCAAAGGGCAAGGGCGAAAATGGTCAGGCGCATCAGGTCTCTCCATCCGGTGTTGGGAAGCAACATAGACCAACAGGTTTGCAAAAACAGTCTTCTCCCCAAGAATGCCCCATGAAATGATAGCAGTATGCGTTTTTTCATCCTCTCCACCGCCCTGTGCCTTGCCACCCCTGCCCTTGCCGATGTGCCGCGGCCCGATACTGTATCGGACACGCTGGAGTTGCTGCTGGATGCCGTGAGGGGCGCCGGTTTCCCCAATGCGGTGATTGATCTTGAACAACAGGCGGTTGTCAGCGATAGCAACTCAGAAGACAGCACTGTCACCTATCCCGACAATCTGCACCGCAATCTGCGCAATGCAGCCGATGACGCCGAGCGCCAGCAGATTCTTGATGATTTTGTTGCTGTTCTGACCGTCACCTCTGCCGATGACAGTGACGGCTTTGCCCCCGAACAAGTGATGCCGGTCCTGCGCCCCTTGGACTATCTGGACGATCTTGGCGATGACGCGGAAATCGAAACCCGACCTTTTGCCGGTGATCTGATGATTGCCTATGTGGCTGATTTCCCGACCCATACGACCAGTATTTCACCCGATAGCATGGCCGCCGCCGGATATAACGCCGAGAGCCTGCATCAGCTTGCCCTGCAGAACCTGCAGACCAGATCCGCCGACCTCAGCATCGAAGGCAGCGAGGTCGGTGTCTATTTCCTGACCCTCGATGGCTATTACGAAAATGCGATGATGCTGAATGCGGGGCTTTGGGACAGTGTCACAGACCAGATCGGGCCGGTGGTGGTGTCCGTCCCTGCCCGCGATCTGGTGCTGATCGCCACCGCGGACAACGCAGAGGCCATCGAAATCATGCGCGACATCCGCGACGATGTGCTGCGCGACGGGGCCTATACCCTGACGGGCGTGCTGTTCAGCTGGGGCGACGGGCGCTGGTCGGTGGTGCCCGACTAGGCCGCAAGCCCGATCAGCACGCAGACCCAGGCCACCCCGACCCCGATGGCCGTGACCGCGACAGCGGCCGACCCGCAATCCTTGGCTTGTTTGGCCGCATCGCGCCGTTCGGTCCCGATATCGTCCACCACTCGTTCAATCGCGGTGTTCATGCACTCGACACCGAGGATGATAATCCCGCCCATCAGCAGCATCCCCCGTTCCCCTGCCGACAAAGGCAGCACGAAGGCGAGGATGCCAAAGACAACATTGGCCACGATCCATTGCGCCAGCGATCCTTCGGTGCGCCAGACATGCACGAACCCCTCCCATGACCAGATCGCCCGCTGCCGTACCCGCATCATTTGCTGCCACATGTCACCATTTCCTTCGATCTATACGCAATCGTCATCAAACTGTGCGATCCTATCTGTAATGCCAAGGCCGTGAAGTGACCTAACGGAACAATTGACCGGTAGAGCATGGTGCATACCCTTAAAGCAGGTTGTTGAAGGAGTGGCCGATGTACCCCACCTATGCCCGGTCAGAACGGATTGCCGATGGCACCATGCATGCGATCGGTGTGATTGGGGCCATTAGTGGTGCAGTCGTGTTGATTGTCTGGGCAGCGGGGATGTCCACGCCCGGTCAGATCGCCGCGATCTCGGTCTATGGGGCCACACTGATCGCCACTTTCGTCGCTTCAGCCATGTATCACATGACCCCGTGGGAAAGCATCCGCCCGGCTCTGCGCCGGTTCGATCACGCGGCGATCTATTTGAAGATTGCTGGCACCTACACGCCGCTGGTGGTCATGATCGGCAGTGCGTTTGCCTATGTTGTGCTTGGGATCGTCTGGGGGTTGGCGGTGATCGGCATGGTGCTGAAGCTGTTTTTCTGGCGCACGCCGGGGCGGTTCGGGCCCGCGCTTTACCTGATCATGGGCTGGCTGAGCGTTGCATTGATCTGGTCGCTTTGGCCGATTGTGCCGGGGTCCACAATGGTGCTGATCGCCATCGGTGGTCTGCTTTACACAACCGGCGTGGTTTTTTACGCGGCTGAACGGATGAAGTTTTCCAATGCGATCTGGCATGGCTTTGTTGTTGCCGCATCTGCCTGTTTTTTCGCGGCCATCGCGATTGGGGTGACCCACATCTCCTAATCCAGAAATTCCCACGTATCCGCCCCGTCGAAATGACGGACGGGCACCGATGCGATCACGGCCGGATCGGCGAGGCGCAGATTGACGGCCATATATGGGTTGTCCCCATCCATCTTCAGGTTTTCCCAATGGGTGGTGCAGCCGCAGACAGCACAGGTATGAAACGCAAGCGATTTTTCCCCATGGGCATAGCTGCGTGTCGGGCCGGTCACCGTGATCTGTGGAATCGGGGCATAGATCCACAAGGCCGCCAATCGGCGGCACATCGAGCAGTTGCAGGATGTCGTCCGGCGAGGGGTATGGCGAAATTCGTAAGTGACCGCGCCGCAATGGCATACACCCGTGATCGACATGGCATTCCCCTTTATTTGCTGGTCCCTCGTCACGATACGCCGCGCGCAACAAACGGGCAACAGGCCACATATCTCAAGAAAATGACGTCAGGTAAGGAATGCCTGACCTGACATTGTGTCCCTCGACACATACGATCACCCCATCACTGTTTACAAGTGACGTTAGGGCAACTGTATTTCGCCCATGACGATTTTAATAAGTACCAAGTGTTGTTTTTGATGAGTACGTTTTTTCAAATGTTTCCGCCTGGCGTTCTGGACGCTGTGGGGGTGGGGGGTTTCGGGCTTTATGTCCTGAACTATACGCTCCTGACGTTTCAGCGGGTTCGGTCGGAATCCGTCGCATATTTCGCGACAAATGGTGCCGCTGCATCAATGGTGCTGGTTGGATTGTTGTCCTCCTTCAACCTCGCCGCTGCAATGATCCAGATTTTCTGGATTGGCATTTCGGCTATAGCCATCTTCATCCGCCTGCGTCGTCCCGCGCAGGCGGATGATCCTTTTTCTACGAAACCGGTATCCAAATCTCGACCAGACCACGCCCGGTCTGCGGGTCGAACCGGGCGTCATAGCGTTCCAGATCCGGTGCCTGGCGCAATGTCAGCCCGCTGTCAGGCAGGGCCTTATTCCAGATGGAATAGACCGTCTTTGGCAGGTCGCTGATATGCCCTTCATGGGTGAAGATCGCATAGCGGCCCGCGGGAATCGTCACATCATCCATGCCCTTGGGCAATGAAACGCTGCTATCGGCGGCCATACCGGCCAAATAGCGAAAGTTCCCCGCCTCATCGGCATCGCAACAGACGCCGTAGGCCGGACCGGGCGCATCGGCCACTTCTTCCTCGCGCGCGTTGAACTGCTGCCACAGACCGGGGATCGCGGCGTTGTTTTCAAATGTGCATTGGGCACTGACGCCCACGATGCGCATGGCCTTGTGGTCCGCGATACGCGGTGCGGCCACATCGACCAGTTTTTCCTTATCCATCCTGAAAGGCTCCATCAGGGTCAGCGATTGCGTTGACCGGGTCGCGCGGATTGTGCTGGGACTGACCCCGAAATATCCCACAAACGCCCGGGTGAACGCAGGATGAGACCCATATTGCGCATCCAGCGCGATCTGGAGGATATCCGCATCGCCCTGCGCCAGCGCCGCAGCGGCACACGACAACCGCCGCGCCCGCAGATAGCTCATCGGGCCAAACCCCGTCGCCCCACGGAACACCCGCGCCATGTGATAGGGGCTGACAGCACACAGATCAGCCAGAGTGTCCAGCGACAGCGGGTCCTGCATCCGCATTTCCACCTGCCAGATGATTTTCGCGACCAGTGCCATGGGTTCTTTCTCAACATTCACCCAGGCACCCTGCCTGATCCCGCTGAGCCGGGCTTGACCGTCCTTGCTGTATTGCGTGTTACAGCCGCGATGCGACCTCCTGCACCGTGCGCAACCGGTCGGCATTGGCCGGATGCGTCCCAAGGAACCGGTTGCCCGGATCAGGAATACGGAAAAAGAACTGGGCGCCCTTGAGCGGGTCATATCCTGCAGCGGCGGTGATTTCGGTGCCCAGCGCGTCCGCTTCAAGTTCAAAATTCTTGGAATATGTACGCGCGCCGACCGTCGCCCCAAGTTGCTGTGCGGTGTCAACCGAATTTGATGCCCCAAGCGCACCGGCCAATTGACCAAAGACCAACGCACCCACGGTCGCGTTTTGCTGCTGACGCGCAATATGGCCGCGGATGTGGTGTGCGGCCTCATGCGCCATCACAAAGGCCAGTTCATCCCGGTTCCGCGCCTCGGCAATCAGGGGCACAGTAAAGGCGATGATCGGCCGGCCATTGCGGTCAAGCGTCTGATAGGCATTGGCCGGCTGACCCGGACGGTCATCGACCACAATGCGGAAATCGCAGTTCAAATTCGGCGACCGCTGTCGGCAGTACCGTTCGGCCACAGGCTCCACCGTGGCAACAACGCTTGAAAAGTTCCGCAAGGCTGCCCGTTGCGACAGGCGCGGCCCCGCCGGGGCCTGTTGCAGCACAGGCGTCTCTGCTGTGGGGGCCGTCACGTCCACAGGTTCGCACGCCGCCAGCGCGGCAATCAGAACAATCGGCAAAAAGCGCATCATCATCATCTCCCAATCTCAAGTTGTTGGCAGATTAGTCAGGTCCGCCCTCGTCTTCCAGACCCCAATAAGCCCTTGCATCACCGATAGGTCAGACTACGCTCAACGCCATGTTTACGATCGAACACGACTATGACGCGACCGTCATCACCCTTGTGGATGAAGGCAAGGCCCCCCTGACCGAGGATGTCACCATCAACGCGTTTGATGATTGCGTGACCCTGCAACAACTCGACCCGCGCAATGATGAGGTGATGCATATCACCCTGTCGATCAACCAGCTCAACGATCTGCGCGCGGCACTCGACCTGCCCGAAGGGGTGTATCAGTTGAAAAAGACCTGAACTTGGGCTGGCATCTGAGCGATCGTGTCAGAACCAGCGCCGGGACAGTAGCGGCGGGTCATGCTGGCACTGGCCCAGCTCTGGTCCTTGCCCATGGCTGGCCCTGGTCGTCCTACGCCTGGCACCGGATCATCCCCACCCTCGCCCAAGACCATACCGTCTATTGGTACGACATGCCTGGTTACGGCCAGTCGGACAAATCGCCGGAACAGCCGACTGGTCTGGATGTGCAGGGGACGATTTTCGCCGAAATGCTTGATCACTGGGGCCTGACACAACCGACGGTCATCGCGCATGACTTTGGGGGTGCGACCACCCTGCGCGCCCATTTGCTGCATGGCCGCGATTACGTACGCTATATCCTGATGAATGTGGTCGCGATGCGGCCTTGGGGATCGGCGTTCTTCGATCATGTCGGGCGCTACATCGACGCGTTCAGCGGACTGCCCCCGCATATCCATGCCGCCATTGTTGAGGCTTACATCAAGGGCGCCTTGGCCCGTGATATCGACGTCGATGACCTTCAAGCGCTCATTGGCCCATGGCTAGCGGATGATGGCGGCGCCAGCTTCTACCGTCAGTTTGCCCAGGCTGATGAACGGTTCACGGCAGAGGTCGAACCGCTCTACCCCACGATCCGCTGCCCGACACATATCCTCTGGGGCGCGGATGATCCGTGGATCCCTCTCGACCGAGGCAAGGCCCTGCATCATGCCATTGGTCACGCGACCTTTGACACGCTATCAGACGCGGGCCACCTGCCCCAGTTGGAGGCCCCCGATACGCATCTGAGAGCTCTGCAGGCGCTTCTTCACGGCAAGGCCACGTCCACAACAACCGGATAATGATCGGTGGGCCATTCACCGCCAAACCTCTGACGCAACACAACCGGATCGGTGACGGGCTGCACATCCGCCGTCGCCCCGATATGGTCAATCGCCCCGAACAGATGCAGCCCTTGATTGAAATGATAGGTGGCGCCCTGCACAGGCATGAAACTGACCCCCGCTTCCTCAATATTGCGCATTGTCGGGGCACCTATCCGCGCATTCAGATCGCCGACGACAAATACCGTCTCACCCGCATTGATCCACGGGGCGATCCGGTCACGGACAAGCGCGGCAGACAGCAACCGGTTGGACCGGCTGCTATATTCGAAATGCACATTCACCATGCGGAACGCATCGCCGCCCGGTGTCTCGAACTGCGCCCATGATGCAAAGGCGGGAAAGGAGCCGTTGAAGGTCCGCGAATAGATCACATCAGGCGTGTCGGAAAAGAAAAACCAGCCCTGATCGCGCAGTGTCAGCCGGTCGGCCCGATACAGGATCGGCTGGGTCGAGGGAAAGCTGCGCCAATCGCCACTGGCCGCCGCCAGGTAGCCGGGATTACGCTCCAGCAGCCAGTCGCGCGCCAGATTGACGCTGCCATCGCTGCCCCGCTGGAAACTCTCCATCTCCTGAAATGCGACCAGATCGGCATCAAGCGCCTTGAAGGCCTGATCAAGTGGTTCCTTGCGCCGTTCCCAATCGCCGACCGACCATGGGCCGGTTTCACGGCCAAGGATGATGTAGTGCACATTATAGGTGGCCAGCCGCAACACCCCGTCATCGCGCGGCGGCAAGGCTTGCTGACCCGAATTGCGATAGATCTGCACACAGGCTGTCAGCGCCGCGATCAGCAGCACGCCCACAAAAACTTTCATGATCGTCCACAACATTCCGTGCCTTCGATTTCGCCCATCTTTGTCAGACTGAGACTAGCGCCATTTTTCGCGACGCCCAATGCAGATGAAGTGGGCTGTCCGCTTGCACCTGCGCCCCGTCTGCGCAACTCTGCCGTACAGGCGGGCGGGGATCATGCAATGACCACAGGGTTTTTCTGGGATGAACGGTGCTTTTGGCATGGCGGCGGCAACTACGCAGGTATGTTGCCCGTCGGTGGTCTGGTGCAGCCGCTGGATGGCGGGCTGCCCGAAAACCCCGAAACCAAACGCCGCCTGAAAAACCTGATCGAAGTCACCGGCCTGGCCCGTGCGCTTGACATGCGCGGGGCCGAGGTGGCAACGCGCGATGATCTTTTGCGCATCCATCCGGCCAGCTATCTGGATGAATTCAAACGGCTTTCCGATGCAGGCGGGGGTGAGCTGGGTCGCCGCACGCCTTTTGGTCCCGGGGGTTATGAGCTGGCCGCCCTGTCCGCCGGCTTGGCCAAGGCAGCCCTTGCCGCAGTGCTTCAGGGTGACGTGCATAACGCCTATTCCCTGTCGCGCCCGCCCGGCCATCACTGCCTGCCGGACTATCCCAACGGCTTCTGCCTGCTCAACAATATCGGCATCGCGATCGAGGCCGCGCGCGCCGCCGGGCTCGCCCAGCGTTTTGCCGTGCTCGACTGGGATGTGCATCACGGCAACGGGACTGAAGCCGTCTTCTACGACCGGGCCGATGTACTGACCATCTCACTGCATCAGGACCGGAATTACCCGATGGATACGGGTGCGTTCGCTGACCGGGGGGTGGGTGATGGCATGGGCTTCAACCTCAACATTCCGCTGCCTCCCGGCACCGGCCACACTGGGTATCTGGCGGCAATGGAGCGGCTGGCTCTGCCTGCCATCCGATCTTTCAGACCCGATGTGCTGATCATCGCCTGTGGTTTCGATGCGGCCGCGAACGACCCGCTGGGGCGGATGCTGGCGACTGCAGAAACCTTTGGTGCCATGACGCGGCAGGTCATGGACCTTGCCGCTGAGATTTGCGATGGAAAGCTTTTGATGGTGCATGAGGGCGGCTATTCCGAAACCTATGTCCCCTTCTGCGGACACCGCGTGCTTGAGGTGATGTCGGGCAGCGCCATTACCGCGCCGGACCCCTTTGCCGAGGTATTCCCCCTGCGCCAACCCGATGCCCGTTTCGATGCCTATCTGGACGGCGTGATCGGGGATATGGTCACCGCACTTTAGACAGCGCTAAACCCCGTAACGGTCAAACACCCGTTCGGCGCGGGCAAGCTGGCGTTCCATATCCGAAGGCCGATCAAGGATCGCCGCAGACATGGATTGCAGAACAAGCAGAGCCACATAGGCCCGGATCACCTCTGGACGCAGACCGGCGGCATCGACAATCTCCCAAATGGACTGGTCATGCCCATCAAGGTCAAAGGCGAATTGCACAAGGTCATACAGATGGTCACCAGTACAGGCCCCTTCCCAGTCGATGATGCCAGTCACTCTGTCACCCTCGATCAGGATATTGTCGGTATGTAGGTCCAGATGCACAAGCCCGTCATCCAGGAACCAGTCTGGGTCGGCGGCCGCACCCAGAGCTTCAATGCGGTCAAGAAAGGCAGCACTCGCTGGCCCCCAATCCCGCAGCGGTGCATGCGCACACCACACATCCTGCCCTTTGCGCAGGGCCTGCACGACAAAGCCACCCCAGTTATGTGCATCCGCCGGGCCAGGGCCGCCGATCCCGGCTTTCGCTCCGATAAATCCGACTATCGCCGCGACCACCGCTGGTGGCAGGCGATCTTGTGACCGGCCAGGCAAGAACTGCTGCACCGACAGCGTGCCACCTTCAAACGGGATCACCTCAAGATATCTGGCCACCGGAACGCCGCGCCCGCGCAACGTATTCAAACTGGGGCAAAGCTTGGCATAATCGGCCACCATACCCGGATTGGCGGACCATTTCAGCACGACTTGCCCGCCATGGGGTGCAGTTGCGCGCCACGCCCCTTCCGTCGCCCCGCCCAGGTGATCACCCAGCAAAAACCCAAGTGCCAGCAACCTGTCAGAGCCAAGTTTCTCGGCAGCCAGAGAGGATTGTCGGCCGTCCGTCACGTCAGATATCCAGTCATGTCCCCTGATATGTCCGACCTGAAAAATGGTGTAAACACATTGTGGCTAATTTGAACTTGCAGAGCCGATCCGAGAGCGTCGCCCCTGACAGACTTTCACCGAAAGTCTGATCACAAATCCTCCTCGAGGATTTGTCGCCCACAGCCGTCGCTAGTGACTGAACGGGTCGTCCGGCGCCACTGCGCGCAGCCGCACAGTGACTCCACAGGGCTTAGTGGTTGCAGCGACCTGACCCACTGCATATCTCTGCACCAATCGCAGACAGGAGCTTTTTGTGCCCGACCCCAACCCAGCCGCCCTCGACTTCCTGCTGACCCGCCGGTCCCGCCCTGCCAAAACGCTGACAACTCCGGTGCCCGACCGCGCAACGGTAGAGACTCTGCTGACCGCCGCCGCGCGCACGCCGGATCACGGCAAGCTGGAACCGTGGCGCTTTATCGTGCTGGCGAAACCGGCGCTGGCCCGGCTGGCCGCCATGGTTCCCGACCGGGGTGCAGTCTTGGAGGTCGACCCGGACAAGATCGCCAAGGCGCAAGCGCAATATGCCGATGCGGATCTGGCCATCGCGGTGATCAGCGCGCCCAAACCCTCCGAAAAGATCCCGCAGATCGAACAGGTCTATTCTGCAGGGGCGGTCTGTCTAGCCTTGTTGAACGCGGCGCTTGCCGCCGGATGGGGCGCGAATTGGCTGTCCGGCTGGGCCAGCCATGACCGCGATTTCATCCGCGACGGGCTGGGATTGGCCGATCATGAAACGGTTGCGGGTTTTATCCATCTGGGCACCGAAACCCACGCCCCGCCCGAACGCCCCCGCCCTGATCTGGCACAGATTACCACCTGGATAGACGCATGATTTTCAGCGATTTTTTCAAAGCGATCGGGCAATTGCCGGATGGCCGATTTCAAAGTGTGCTGTGGCGGGGGATCGGGATCACCATCGCCCTGCTGATCGGGCTTTATGCGATCCTGCTGCAACTGGTCGAATGGTTGACCGCGGAACCGATCAGCCTGCCAGGCGTGGGCGAAATTACGTGGCTCGGCGATCTGTTGAGTTGGGGATCATTGGGGTTGGTTTTTATTCTCTCGATCTTCCTGATGGTGCCCGTCGCCTCGGCGATCACATCGCTCTTTCTCGACGAGGTGGCGCAGGCGGTTGAGGAGAAGCACTATCCCACCCTGCCCCCTGCCACCAAAGTGACCTTTGCCGAAGGCATGCGCGACACGGTGAATTTCCTAGGCGTGCTGGTCGCCGCCAACCTATTTGCGATCATCCTGTACGTGATCTTCCCCTTTGCCGCGTTCTTCATCTTCTACGCGCTCAACGGGTTTCTGCTGGGCCGCGAGTATTTTCAACTGGCCGCCATGCGCAGGGTTGGACGGGCTGGCGCAAAGGAGTTACGCAGCAAGCATCTGGGGGCAATCTGGCTGGCCGGTTGTCTGATGGCCGTGCCGTTGACCATCCCGCTGATCAATCTTTTCATCCCGATCCTCGGGGCGGCCACATTCACCCATCTCTATCACAGGCTCAGTCCCGGCTGACCTCCGGCGTCGACATCCGGTCAAACCAGTCGATATCCCGGACCGAGATGACACCCGACAGGATCGTCCCCGCAATCACCGCCCAGATGGGCAGCGCCCATAGGGTTGTGATCTTTGCCTTGCGGCCAATCTGAGCATCCGCCGGGGCGGAAGCATGGGTGCCCGGCACAATCTCACCTGCCTCGCCTTGAGTTTGCAAGCGCAAGGGCAGCACGATGAAGAATACCATGGCCCAGACCACGGCAAACAGTACGATGGCGGATACAGGGCCCATAATTGTTCCTTTCTTTCAATACTGCTCACATACTGCGCAAAACAGACCTGACAAGAGCATTGCGGCAAAACGCCGATGACAGACGGCGCGATGAACTCAGCGCATGAAAATGCGAACAACCGGTGTTGCAATCAGATATCCGACAAGACCGGATGCGGCACCTGCCGCCGCAGCAACAAGTGTCCGGTCCCAATCCACCATTGTGCGCCCATCCATGAATTGCATGACACCGTAATCCGGCAGGATGCCATTGGCATAAAGCCACGCCATCGTGGGCTCTCTCCAAAACACGAAAAACATGATCAACAGCGGGGTCATTATGATATAAGCTAGCTTGGTCGCCGTTGCTTTGCGTCGTTTCTTGAGTGCATCCCGCTTCAGCCGCAGAAGCGCGGGATCGGCCGATCGCGCCGTCTCATGCGCACCCTTCGCCCCCTCGATCCGCCGCAACCTGTCCTGAAAATCGGTCACCCCTAGACCTCTTCCAGTTCCACCAGGCACCCGTTGAAATCCTTGGGATGCAGAAACAGGACCGGCTTGCCATGCGCCCCGATCTTGGGTTCGCCCCCGCCAAGGACGCGGGCCCCTTCGGCCAGCAGATGATCGCGGGCGGCCAGGATATCATCGACCTCGTAACAGACGTGATGGATGCCGCCTGACGGGTTCTTGTCCAGAAACCCCTGAATGGGTGAGGCATCGCCAAGGGGGTAAAGCAGTTCGATCTTTGTATTGGGCAGGTTGATAAAAACGACCGTCACACCATGGTCCGGTTCGTCCTGCGGGGCACCCACATCCGCCCCTAGCATGTTGCGATATTGGGCACTTGCGGCCTCCAGATCAGGGACAGCAATGGCGACGTGGTTGAGGCGACCGATCATGTGAATTCTCCGTTTTCGACATTATGCCGCAGCGCAGAATATTTCGCAACGCGCGATGCGATTAAGAAACTGTTCACCTTGTCCTGCTTTGAATAAGGCCTGCCACAACCGAAGGGAAGAATCGCTATGGATGGCCTGACTGACATGATGCTGACACGCGCGCCGACAGCCCGGCGGCCCCTGCTGGGACTGACGGTGCTGGTCGTCGAAGACAGCCGATACGCCAGTGAGGCCGTGCGCCTGCTATGTCTGCGATCCGGTGCCCGGATCAGGCGGGCCGATAGTCTCGAAACCGCGCGGCGGCATCTGGCGGTCTACCGGCCTTCGGTGCTGATCGTGGATGTCGGCCTGCCAGATGGATCAGGGATCGCGCTGATCCAGTCACTGGCAGAGGCGACACCGCGGATCGACGTGATCCTTGGCGTCAGCGGCGATAGTGTGGCGCGCGCCGCCGTGCTGGCCGCTGGGGCCGACGGGTTCATCGAGAAACCCATCGCCAATCTGGCCGCCTTTCAATCAGCCATTCTGGAACACCTGCCCGCTGACAGGCAACCGCCCAGCCCGCGAGAGCTGAGCAATGAGGTCGTCAATCCCGATCCGGTCGCCTATCAGGACGACCTCAGCCATATCGCACAGGTCCTTAAATCCGCGGATGAGGATGCGCATATCGATTATGTCACCCAGTTTCTGGGCGGCGTGGCCCGCAGTGCGAAGGACCATGACCTTGACCGCGCGGTGCGCGACCTTGCCTCGCTCCGCTCATCGGGGGGCAATCTGGACAAGGGCGTGCAGGAATTGTCGCAACTGGTGCAATCGCGGCTGGCGGCCAGCGGTCCGATCTAATCGTCGAACGCGAAGCCTGCGGGGTAGGCATGCAACCCGTCGAAATCGGCCTTGCCGACTGGTGCCCCCTGCTGGCGCAGGATCGCGTAGGCCATGGACAGGTGGAACCATAGGTTCGGCAGGGCGAAATGCTGCAGATAGTCCGGGGCGGATTGCGTCAGGTCGGCAAATCCGGCCTGATGCGTGATCTGCCTTTGGGCAGAACCATCAAAATCCGCCACGGTCAATTCGCCGACCAGTGACTGCGCCGAACTCAATGCCGCGGGCAGCCCCTCCATATCGGCAGGGTAATCCAGTTCCGGCACATCTTTGCCCGCCAGCGGATAGGTCGCGCGCAGCGCGAAACCCGCCACGGTCAGAAACTGTTCGGCACACGTGAACATGCCGGGGGCGAGCCGCGCTGTCAGCATCGCAGGCGTCGCCTTGTCCAGCAGGACCAGCGCCTGATCCAAGGCCTGCAAGGCAACCGAAACCGACGCGCCAAACATCAGCTTTCCGGCGGCAGCACCCGCAGGCGCAATTCGCGCAATTGCTCATTTTGCGGCTCGGACGGGGCGTCCATCATCAGATCCTCGGCGCGCTGGTTCATCGGGAACATGATGACCTCGCGGATATTGGCCTCATCCGCCAGCAACATCACGATCCGGTCGATCCCGGCAGCACAGCCACCATGCGGCGGCGCACCGTATTGGAACGCATTGACCATGCCGCCAAAACGCTTTTTCACCTCGTCTTCACCATAACCGGCAATCTCGAACGCCTTGAACATGATCTCGGGCTTGTGGTTCCGGATCGCGCCAGACACCAGTTCATAGCCGTTACAGGCCAGGTCATACTGATAGCCCAGCACGTCCAGCGGATCACCGTTCAGTGCATCCATCCCGCCTTGCGGCATCGAAAACGGGTTATGTTCGAAATCGATGCGGCCCGTTTCATCGTCCTTCTCGTAAATGGGAAAATCGACAACCCAGGCAAAGGCAAAGCGGTTCAGATCGGTCAGTCCCAACTCTTCCCCGATCACATTGCGCGCCTTGCCCGCGACCGCCTCAAACGCATGCGGTTTGCCGCCCAGGAAAAACGCCGCATCACCAAGGCCCAGACCCAGCTGAGTGCGAATGGCCTCGGTCCGTTCCGGCCCGATATTCTTGGCAAGCGGCCCTGCAGCCTCCATGCCGTTCTCGCCCTCCCGCCAGAAGATATACCCCATCCCGGGCAACCCTTCCTTCTGCGCAAAGGCATTCATCCGGTCGCAGAACTTGCGCCCCACCGGATCGCCACCCTTCTTCCTGGGCGCCGGAATGGCGCGCACCTGCGTGCCCTCCTGCTCCAACAGCTTGGCAAAGATCGCAAAGCCGGACCCGCGGAAATGGTCGGATGCATCCTGCATCTTGATCGGGTTGCGCAGGTCGGGCTTGTCGGTGCCGTACCACAGCGCCGCATCACGATAGGAAATCTGCGGCCAGACCTTGTCCACCTTCCGCCCATTGCCGAATTCCTCGAAAATCCCGATCAGCACCGGCTGGATCGTGTCGAACACATCCTGTTGCTCGACAAACGACATCTCCATATCCAACTGGTAGAAATCGGTCGGTGACCGGTCCGCGCGGGGGTCCTCATCGCGGAAACACGGGGCGATCTGAAAATACTTGTCGTAGCCAGACACCATGATCAGCTGCTTGAACTGCTGTGGCGCCTGCGGCAGGGCGTAGAATTTGCCCGGATGCAAACGGGACGGGACAAGGAAATCGCGCGCGCCCTCAGGTGATGAGGCCGTGATGATCGGCGTCTGATATTCGCGGAACCCGGTGTCCCACATCCGCTTGCGCATGGATGCGACAACATCAGACCGCAGCTTCATATTCTCCTGCATCGCCTCGCGGCGCAGGTCCAGATAGCGGTATTTCAGCCGCGTTTCCTCAGGATATTCCTGATCGCCGAACACCATCAGGGGCAGTTCTTTTGCCGCCCCAAGCACCTCAATCCCGCGCACAAAAACCTCGACCTCACCAGTCGGCAGTTTGGGGTTGACCAGTTCCGGATCACGCGCCTTGACCTCACCATCGATGCGGATGCACCACTCGCTGCGCACCTTTTCGACATCGGCAAAGGCCGCCGAATCTGGATCGCACAGCACCTGCGTGATCCCGTAATGGTCGCGCAGATCGATAAACAGGATGCCGCCATGATCGCGCACCCGATTGACCCAGCCCGACAAGCGGACGGTCTCACCAACATTGGCGGCAGTCAATTCGGCGCAGTTATGCGAACGGTAGGCGTGCATGATTTCATCCTCAAGGGCTCATATTGTCGGCCCGATACACCCCTTTGCCCCGGCGAAGTCAACCATCCCCATCATTTTGCCCAAAATACACCCGCCCGCTGCATCAAAATTCCAGAATTTTGATCCCCCCCTTGCACCTGCCCGCACCATCCCTATAACCCGCAACAATTTGCATCATTCAGGGGCAGGCTCATGCCAAAGCGCACCGACATCCAGTCGATCATGATCATTGGCGCGGGTCCCATTATTATTGGTCAGGCCTGCGAATTCGACTACTCCGGGGCCCAGGCCTGCAAGGCGTTGAAAGAGGAAGGCTACCGCGTCATCCTCGTCAACTCCAACCCGGCAACAATCATGACCGATCCTGGACTGGCCGATGCCACCTATATCGAGCCGATCACCCCCGAAATTGTGGCTAAAATCATTGAAAAGGAACGGCCCGACGCGCTGCTGCCCACCATGGGCGGGCAAACCGGCCTGAACACATCGCTGGCGCTGGCCGATATGGGAGTGCTGGACAAGTTCGGAGTCGAAATGATCGGCGCCAAGCGCGAGGCCATCGAAATGGCCGAAGACCGCAAGCTGTTTCGCGAGGCGATGGACCGGCTGGGCATCGAAAACCCGAAGGCCACGATCATCACGGCACCCAAGAAGGACGGCAAGTTCGACATCAAGGCAGGCCTGCAATTGGCCATCGACGCCATCGAATATGTCGGCCTGCCCGCGATCATCCGCCCGGCATTCACCCTTGGCGGCACCGGCGGCGGCGTCGCCTATAACCGGCAGGAATACGAGCATTACTGCCGGTCCGGGATGGAGGCATCGCCTGTCGGTCAGATCCTTGTCGACGAATCCCTGCTCGGCTGGAAAGAGTTCGAGATGGAGGTCGTGCGCGACAAGGCCGACAACGCCATCATCGTCTGCGCCATCGAAAACGTGGACCCGATGGGGGTTCATACCGGCGACAGCATCACCGTCGCCCCGGCCCTGACCCTGACCGACAAGGAATACCAGATCATGCGCTCGCACAGCATCAACGTGCTGCGCGAAATCGGGGTCGAAACCGGCGGGTCCAACGTGCAATGGGCGGTCAACCCTGATGACGGGCGCATGGTCGTGATCGAAATGAACCCGCGCGTCTCCCGCTCCTCCGCCCTCGCCTCAAAAGCCACCGGTTTCCCCATCGCGAAAATCGCGGCGAAGCTGGCGGTTGGCTACACGCTCGACGAGTTGGATAACGACATCACCGGCGTCACCCCGGCTTCGTTCGAGCCGACCATCGACTACGTCGTCACGAAAATCCCCCGCTTCGCCTTCGAAAAATTCGCAGGCTCAGAACCCTACCTGACTACCGCCATGAAATCAGTGGGCGAGGCGATGGCCATCGGCCGCACCATCCACGAGTCCTTGCAAAAGGCCCTCGCCTCCATGGAAACCGGCCTCACCGGCTTTGACGACATCGACATTCCCGGCGCCCCGGACAGCGCCGCGATCACCAAGGCGCTTGCCAAACAAACCCCCGACCGCCTCCGCGTCATCGCGCAGGCCATGCGGCACGGGCTGTCGGATGATGACATCCACGCCGTCACCAAATTCGACCCGTGGTTTCTCGCCCGCATCCGCGAGATCATCGCGGCCGAGGCCGATATCCGCAAAAACGGCCTCCCCGTTGACGAAACGGGCCTGCGGGCCATCAAGGTGCTCGGCTTCACCGACGCCCGCCTTGCCAAACTCACCGGGCGGGATGAGGACCAGATCCGCCGTGCCCGCCACAACCTTGGCGTCACCGCGGTCTTCAAACGGATCGACACCTGTGCGGCGGAATTCGAAGCGCAGACGCCCTATATGTATTCCACCTACGAAACCCCCGTCATGGGTGAGGCGGAGTGCGAGGCGCGGCCATCGGACCGCAAAAAGGTCGTCATCCTCGGCGGCGGCCCCAACCGGATCGGCCAGGGGATTGAGTTCGACTATTGCTGCTGTCACGCCTGTTTCGCCCTGACCGATCAGGGCTACGAGACGATCATGATCAACTGCAACCCCGAAACGGTCAGCACCGATTATGACACCTCCGACCGGCTTTATTTCGAACCGCTGACCTTTGAACATGTGATGGAAATCCTGCGGGTCGAACAGGAAAACGGCACGCTGCACGGGGTCATCGTGCAGTTCGGTGGGCAGACACCGCTGAAACTCGCCAACGCCCTGCACGATGCAGGCATCCCGATCCTCGGCACCTCGCCCGACAGCATTGATCTGGCCGAAGATCGCGAGCGTTTCCAGCAGCTTGTCCAGAAACTCGGCCTGAAACAGCCGCATAACGGCATCGCGTCAACCGACGCCGAGGCACTCGACATCGCCGAAGGCATCGGCTTCCCCCTCGTCATCCGCCCCTCTTTCGTGCTGGGCGGACGCGCAATGGAAATCGTGCGCGATATGGACCAGCTGCGGCGCTACATCTCTGACGCCGTGGTCGTGTCAGGCGACAGCCCCGTCCTGCTCGACAGCTACCTGTCGAGCGCGGTCGAGGTTGACGTGGATTGCCTCTCGGACGGCCAAAACACCCATGTCGCCGGCATCATGCAGCATATCGAAGAGGCCGGCGTGCATTCCGGTGACAGCGCCTGCTCGCTCCCGCCGCATTCGCTGTCGGACGCGGTGATCACCGAAATCCGCGCGCAGACGGAAAAACTGGCTAAGGCGCTCAACGTCGTCGGCCTGATGAACATCCAGTTCGCCGTCAAAAACGAAGAGGTCTACCTGATCGAGGTGAACCCCCGCGCTTCACGCACCGTGCCCTTCGTGGCCAAGGCGACCGATAGCGCCATCGCTTCCATCGCCGCGCGACTGATGGCGGGGGAGCCGCTGTCGAACTTCCCCCTGCGCGAACCCTATCCCCCCGCCGAAGACCCGATGACCGTCCTGCCTTTGGGCGATGCCTTCACCCTCGCCGATCCGAAAACCCCGTGGTTTTCAGTGAAAGAGGCGGTTCTGCCCTTCGCCCGTTTCCCCGGCGTCGACACGATCCTCGGCCCCGAAATGCGGTCAACAGGTGAGGTCATGGGCTGGGACCGGTCCTTCCCCCGCGCTTTCCTCAAGGCGCAGATGGGCGCGGGCACCGACCTGCCCAGATCCGGCACCGTCTTCATTTCGATCAAGGATGCCGACAAAACGGCTGACATGATTGATGCGTCCAGAACCCTCCTGCAACTTGGTTTCGATATCGTGGCCACACGCGGCACCGCCGCCTGGCTTACTGAAAACGAAATTGCCTGCGAAACGGTAAACAAAGTCTATGAAGGCGGGCTGACCATCGTCGACCGACTCAAAGACGGGCACATCGCCCTGGTCTTCAACACAACCGAAGGCGCGCAGGCTGTCGAAGACAGCCGGGAAATCCGCGCCGTCGCCCTTTACGACAAAATCCCCTACTTCACGACCGCCGCAGCGGCCCACGCAGCCGTGCTGGCCATGCAGGCACGGGAAGAGGGGGATGTCGGGGTGCGGGCGTTGCAGGGTTGATTTCAGCCTTGGTCACCCGCTCGGTCTGTGAAGGAAGCTGCTCGAGAGTAAGTCTGGATGGCGAAATCAGGTGGCAAAGGTAAAACGAGCGGCACGACTGGCTTACATACATTGTATTTACAACAGATGCCCGCAATCCCCACAGGTTGCCCTCGGGTCAAGCTTGCCTGCACGTCTGGGCTGTGGACATTCGTTTTCCACGCGCCATAGTAAACCCCGGGGGGATCAGACATGCACGACGTTGCCATCACCGGAACCGGGGTTTTCACACCCAGCCAGATCATCACCAATGATGAGCTTGTGGCCGCATTCAACAAATATGCCGATCTGTGGAACGCCGAAAACGCCGCTGCGATCGAGGCGAGTGTGGCCGAACCCAAAGAGCATTCGTCAAGCGAATTCATCATCGCCGCCTCTGGCATCGAAAACCGCTATGTGCTTGATAAAGAAGGGGTATTAGACCCGTCCCGCATGTTTCCCAGCCTGCCCTCCCGCGCCGATGATGAGCCGGGATATATGGCCGAGATCGGCTGCGACGCCGCGCAAAAGGCGCTGTCGGCGGCGGGATGTTCTGCCGCAGATGTCGATCTGGTGATCTGTGCGGCGTCCAATATGGAGCGCGCCTATCCGGCGATTGGTGTGGAAATTCAGCAGCTTCTGGGTGCGGGCGGATTCGCCTTTGACATGAACGTCGCCTGTTCCAGCGCGACCTTCGGCATTCAGACGGCCGCCGACATGATCCGTTCGGGCTCGATTCAAAGCGCTTTGGTCGTGAACCCCGAGATATGTTCGGCCCATCTGGAATGGCGCGACCGCGATTGCCATTTCATCTTTGGCGATGTGGCCACGGCCACATTCTTGCAGCGGGATCAGGCGGTGAAGGGCGATCACTTCAAAGTCCTGTCCACCCGGTGTGCGACCCAGTTCAGCAATAACATCCGCAACAATAACGGCTATCTGCGCCGTACCCATGACCAGATGGAAGACCGGCGCGACATGCAGTTCATGCAAAACGGGCGCAAGGTGTTCAAAGAGGTGCTGCCGCTGGTCAGCCAACATATCGCCGATCACCTGGCCGATGCCGGCGTCGCTGCGGGCGACCTGCGCCGTCTCTGGTTGCATCAGGCCAACAAGACCATGAACGATTACATCGGCAAGAAGGTCCTGGGGCGCACGCCTGAACCCGGCGAACAGCCCAATATCCTGCAGGACTATGCCAATACATCCTCCGCCGGGTCGATCATCGCATTCTCCAAACACTCCAGCGATCTGGAAAATGGCGATAAGGGCCTGATCTGCTCATTCGGCGCGGGTTATTCGGTTGGGTCGGTCATTGTGGAAAAGGGCTGAGGCATGAAAAAATTGATGATCTTCATGATCTGTCTTACCGTGGCCGCCTGCGACGTGCCGCTGGTCCCGCTGATCTGAAGCGAAATCAAACAACCTGAATCGGGTTCTTTGATTTCAGGACCGGTGCAACACCTTGCTCCCCGCCCCTTCTTCTGGGCAGTGGCGCGCATAGCTCACCTCGCGCAATGAACCGTAACGCAACAGGATCCGTGGTGGATGGCCCGGATCATCCGGTCCGGCAAGTGCCGCGACTTCCAAGGGTTGCAACATGCCGTCAGCGATGTGCGGCATGTCTTCGGTGGCGGGATCGGCGTTAGTCACTGGCTTCAAGGTGCATCTTCATATCAATCAATACCTTCTGCAGGGCCGTCGTCTCCTGCAAAAGGCGCTTCGCCTCATTCACCGAAATCACCCCATCCTCCATGGATCGGTTATATTCGGCCATCAGCAGGGCAAATCTCTGGCTCAGCTTGATCACATCGGAATTGACCCCGCCTTCCCGGTTCGCCCGTTGCGGATCGAACGACAATGTAATGCCTAGCATTTCAGCCAATGCGCCGGTCACATGGGGGTAGGATGATTGCGCTTCCAGCGCGCTGACCGCGTCGACGGGGATAAACCGGTCGGCATGCTCCTCTGACATTGAATAGTAGCGCCCCAGCGTTGCCTTGGACCGCCCGGTCAGCGTGCAGGCATTTTCGATGCCGACGTCCTTGACCAAGGCTTCGGTGTGCTTTTTGAGGTAACTGCCCCGTTCTTCCATCATCACTCTCCACCAATTTGGCGACACCGCGTCGATACGGGGCCGGCCCCCTGATCAGCAAGCTAGCGATCAAGTACCTGTTTGTCATTGATAAATCCATCCGGGCAGATCACCTGATCGGGGGCTTGCGTCATGGGATTTTCGCCCTATTCTCGGGCGGCGATGATGACCGGGATGCTGGTTCTGATTGATTTGCAACGACTGAACGCAGGGACGATAATTATTCCCCATGGCAAAGCTTTATTTCCATTATTCGACAATGAATGCGGGCAAATCGACCGTTCTGTTGCAGGCCTCACATAATTACATCGAACGCGGCATGAAGACCTATCTGATGATTGCCCAGCTTGATAATCGGGCAGGTGAAGGCCGGGTCGGCAGTCGCATCGGCATCGGGGCGGATGCCGATACATTTGCACCCGGCGAAGACCTGTTCGCGAAAATCGAGGCACGGCTGGAGGAAGGTCCTTGTGCCTGTGTTTTTGTGGACGAGGCCCAGTTTCTGGAACGCCAACAAGTCTGGCAACTGGCCCGGGCGGTCGATGATCTGAATGTGCCGGTCATGGCCTATGGATTGCGGGTCGATTTTCTGGGCAAGCTTTTCCCCGGCTCGGCTGCCCTTCTTGCACTCTCGGATGAAATGCGCGAGGTGCGCACAATCTGCCATTGCGGCCGCAAGGCAACCATGGTCGTGCGTAAGGATGAATATGGTCAGGTCCTGACCAAGGGCGATCAGATCGCCATCGGCGGCAATGACCGCTATGTCTCGCTCTGCCGCAGGCACTGGCGCGAGGAGATGGGCGAAAATGTCGGACCGGCCGCGCCGTCCTAACCCGCCAGCCGGATATCGTCCCGATCACCAAACCGGAAGCCTGACAGCGCGCCTGACAGTTCCGCCGCACCTGCATTCAACTGGTGACCCATGGACTTCATCCGGTCACACATCTGCGCGTTTTCCTGTGTTGCCCGGTCCAGCGATTGCACCGCATCATTCAGATCACGCGACACGCCGGCCTGGCCGCTGACCGATTGCGTGATCTCGCCAATCATTTCGCTGGTTTGCGAGACCTGTTCGACAATGACCGACAATGCCTCGCCCGCCGCATTCACCAGATCGGACCCGGCTTCGACCTCTTGCGAGCTTTTGAAGATCAGTTGTTTCACGCTTTGCGCGGCTTCCGATGTCCGCTGTGCCAATGCGCGCACTTCCGAGGCGACAACGGCAAAGCCGCGCCCGCTTTCCCCCGCACGGGCCGCTTCGACACCGGCATTCAGCGCCAGAAGATTGGTCTGGAAAGAGATATCCTCGATCATGCTGATAATATTGGAAATCTCACCGGATGAACCTTCAATCCGTTTCATGGCCTCAACAGCGTTCCGGACAATATCGCCGTTGCGCGCGGCACTGTCGCGGGCCTGCGATGCGGTTTCATTGGCCTTCTTGGCGCCCTCAGCGGTGTCCTGCAACGCGCGGGTCAGATCCTGCAGCCCGCCGGCCGTCTGCGACAATGTATCGGATTGGCGCATGGTCCGCTTGGCCAGTTCATCCGCCACATCTGACAATTCACGCGCGCTGATATTGTAATCGCTCGATGTCTCAGCAGCGGTCCGCAACACATCCCGCAGGCTGATCACAAGGTTGTTGAAGCTCTGGCGCGCGCGGTCATATTGCCCATTCAGTCTTTCTTCGATCATCCGCGAAAAATCCTGCTGCGACAGCGCCTGCAAATGCATGCTCAGCACTTCCACAGCGGTATCCGCCGACCGGCGCTCACTCTCTGCTGCCTCTTCTGCGGCGCGGCTCGCCTCGCTCGAGGCTTCAATTGCCTCGCGTTGCGTGGCCATGGCCTTGTCCATTTCGCGTCGCTGCAACAGTCCCAGTGTCAGGATAACCGTTTCCATCACAACAACCGCCGCATGTAGCAATGTGCGCGCGATGAACCCGTCGGCCATATCAGGATACAGCATCACCGGCATCGCAACACTCATCCCCAGATGATGCAGGGCAATAAACGCCGCCGACCCGATCAGCACCCTGATATCGTACATCACGGCGATCACCGCCAGCACGGCAAAATACATCATATGTGTGTCGATTTGCCAGGGATGCCCCTGAAACGCCGCCGTCAGCACCATCGTCTGGATCAACAAGGCAAAAGCCACCGCTGGCTTGGCCAATGCAGGCAGTTTCAGCGCCACAGCAAAGGTCACGGCGCATAGGACAAAGGACACAACCGCAATGCCCAGCACCGCATTTCCAATCATCCAGGCCGCAATTGCCGGTATCGGCGTAAGAACGGCAAGGTTCCACAGGGCCAGTTGAACCCCTTCCATATTGTGGGGGGCATGGTTGTCAGAATGCGTTGTCATTGCGATCCGTTGGTCCTGTCGTCAAATACACATCCCCGTCAAGGGGGTCCGCGGCCAGAATTGCACAACAGGATTTAAGATAGCGTTATCACCATAACCTTTTGTTTTTTAATAAAAACTCTGCGGATCGATATCAATCGACAGGCGCAGATTCGCTGGTAGCCGGAACTGCGACACCCATTGCGACAGCGCTTTTTGCAACGGCGCGGTCTTATCAGCCTTGATCAGCAGCCGCACCCGGTGCCGCCCGCGCACCCTTGCAATAGGCGCCGGCGCAGGTCCAAACAACTGCGCCCCGATCTGGCGCAGGGGCTGATCCATGCGCGCCATTTCAGCACCCAGATCAAACACCTCCTGCACATTCGGACTGCTCAGGATGATGCCTGCCATGCGCCCATATGGCGGCACGCCCGCCGCCTTGCGCTCGGCGGCCTCAGCGGCCCAGAACGCCTCTTCATCGCCCGCAAGAATAGCCCGGATCACACCATGTTCCGGCTGATAGGTTTGCAACAGCGCCTCGCCCGGCATGTCGCTGCGCCCGGCACGCCCCGCGACTTGGCGCATCAGCTGAAACGTCCGTTCTGCAGCCCGCAAATCGGACCCCTGCAAGCCCAGATCGGCATCAATCACCCCCACCAGCGTCAGCAGGGGAAAGTTATGGCCCTTCGCCACCAGTTGCGTGCCGATGATGATATCGGTGCCACCTTCCGCAATCTCCTCGATATGCGCTTTCATGGCCCGCGCAGACCCGTACAGATCCGACGACAACACCGCGATCCGCGCATCCGGGAACAGCCCCGCAATCTCCTCCCCCATCCGCTCGACGCCGGGGCCAACAGCGCTCAACCGATCCTCGGCCTCACAACTCGGACAGACCGTCGGCATCGGCTTGGTCTCGCCGCATTGGTGGCACATCAGCCGCTTGAGAAACCGATGCTCCACCATACGCGCATCGCACTGATCACAGCCAATCTGGTGGCCACAAGCACGGCAGAGTGTAATCGGGGCGTAGCCCCGGCGATTTAAAAAGACCAGCGATTGCTCGCCCTTCTCAAGACGGCTCTGGATCGCGGCCCGCAAGGTGGGCGAAACCCACTTGCCGCCAGGCACGTCCTCCACCCGCATATCAATCGCCGCCATCTTCGGCATGACAGCGGCCCCGAACCGCGACGTTAGCTCCAGCTTGGCATATTTCCCCGCCTCGACATTGGCCCAGCTTTCAAGGCTCGGCGTGGCCGAGGCGAGCACCACCTGCGCGTCATTGATCGCTGCCCGCAGCACAGCCATATCGCGGGCGTTATACAGCACGCCATCCTCCTGCTTGTAGGAGGTATCGTGTTCCTCATCGACCACGATCAAGCCAAGGTTCTGATAGGGCAGAAACAGCGCCGAACGGGCACCCACAACCAGTTGCGCGTCCCCCTGCCCGACCATGCGCCAGCAGCGGCGGCGTTCGGTCATGGTCACGCCGGAATGCCATTCGGCGGGCTTCATCCCGAACCGGGCCTCGACCCGGTTGATGAACTCGCCGGACAAGGCAATCTCCGGCAGCAACACCAGCGCCTGCCGTCCCATGCGCAGACATTCGGCCACAGCCTCCAGGTACACCTCGGTCTTACCTGACCCGGTGACGCCTTTCAGCAGCGTCGTGCCATAAGCATCGCTACGCAGGGCGGCACGCAGCGCGTCGGCCCCGGCGGCCTGATCCGGGCTCAGGTCCTTGCCGCCATAATCCGGGTCCAGCCGCGGATAGGGGGTATCGCGCGGTGCTTCTTCCTCCGACACCGCCCCTTGCTTGACAAGCCCCTTAACCACAGAGGTCCCCACCCCCGCCATCTCGGCCAGTTCGCGCAGAGTGAATGACAAGCCGCCATAGTCGCGCAAAACGCCCAGCACCTTTTCACGCGCCCCGGTCATGCGGTCCGGCTCCCGATCGCCCAGCCGGTACACCTTGCGCATCGACTGCGGGTCGCCCAGCCCCGGCGCGCGGGTGCCCAGCCGCAGCATCGCTGGCATCGGGGTCAGCGTATAGTCCGCAGCCCGCCCCAGAAACGTCCGCATCTCATCACGCATCGGGGCCACATCCAGCACGCGGATCACCGACCGGATCTTGGCGCGATCATAATCGCCCTTGCCCGGCCCCCAAACGACGCCCAGCACCTTGCGCGGACCCAGCGGCACCTCGACAAACGCGCCCAGATGGCAGCCCCCTTCGGGCGCCTTATAATCCAGCAGGCGGTCCAATGGCTGGGTCGTCAGTACCCCGACCAGATCGCCTTCATGAAAGAACTCAGGCGGCACGGCGCAATGTGGCCGTCAGCGCACCCATCGCGATCAGGGCACCGCCACCGGCACGGGTCAGCCAGGTCAGGATCGCAGGGCGGCGGATGGTCGCCCGCAGCCGGTCCGCCAACAAGGCGTAAGCCAGTGCATTCATGGCCGCGAGGCCGACAAATGTACCAATCAGGATCGCAAATTGCGGGACAAGCGGCGCATCGGGCCGGATAAATTGCGGAACGAAAGCAATGAAAAACACAATCGACTTGGGGTTCAGTGCCGTCACGACAGTTGCATGGCGAAAGATGCGGCCCGCAGGCAGCGCCGGGGCATCCACAACGCGTAACCCGCTCTGTTGGCCAGAAGCACGCAGCATCCCCCACCCCATCCAGACCAGATAAGCAGCACCCAACCATTTGATCACCGTGAACAACGCGGCCGATGTCAGCACCAGTGCGCCCAACCCGGCCAGCGACGCAGTCATCGCGATCAGATCGCCCAGCGCCACGCCCGCCGCAGACGCGACAGCGACCTTGCGCCCCTGGCTCAGCGCATAGCTGAGCACCAGAATGACCGTCGGCCCGGGGATCAGCAGCAGCGCGATCGAGGCCGACACAAACGCAATCCAAAGCTGAAAATCCATCACGTGCACCCCTTGCAGACCCGAAGGGCTTTTCCCTCCGACCCCCATGAGGTAAACGAGGCTCAAGCAAACGCCAACCCCTTCCCCGGAGCACCGACATGAAGTTTTTCGTAGACACCGCCGAGATCGACCAGATCAAGGAACTCAACGACCTCGGGATGGTTGACGGGGTCACCACAAACCCGTCGCTGATCATGAAATCCGGGCGCGACATCCTCGAAGTGACCAAGGAGATCTGCGCGATGGTCGACGGGCCGGTGTCAGCCGAAGTGGTGGCACTCGAGGCCGACGACATGCTGGCCGAGGGGCGCAAGCTGGCCAAGATTGCTGACAATATCGCGGTGAAAGTGCCGCTGACATGGGCTGGTCTGAAAACCTGCAAGACGCTGACCGATGACGGGATCATGGTCAATGTCACCCTCTGCTTCTCGGCCAATCAGGCGCTGCTGGCCGCCAAGGCCGGGGCGACCTTCATCAGCCCCTTCATCGGGCGGCTGGACGACATCAACATGGACGGGCTGGACCTGATCGCGGATATCCGGACGATCTATGACAATTACGGGTTCGAGACGAACATCCTCGCCGCCTCCATCCGGTCGGCCAACCACATGAGCGAATGCGCCAAGATCGGAGCGGATGTGGCCACGGCCCCACCGAACGTGATCAAGGCGATGGCGAACCATGTCCTGACCGACAAGGGGCTTGATGCGTTCATGGCCGACGCGAAAAAGGCCGGTATCAAGATCGTCTAAATCAGGACACCGTCCATGTTGCACGGCATCCTCAAAGCATGCACCGTCTTGTCCCTGCTTTCGCCCGCCCCAGCAGTAGCGCAATCGGCGGAAGCCTGCGCCCCTGAAGAGGTTTTGCTGATGTATTGCTCCTTCGACCGAGGCGCAAAACAGGTCGGCCTGTGCCTGTCTGATGACAGCATCACCTACAGATTTGGAGCGGATTTCAATGCTCCCGAACTGACCCTGACATCGCTCCTTACCGATCTGGACGATGCGCCATACCGCTGGTCCGGCTATGCGCATTGGGAAAGCGTGTTGCTTCGTAACGTTGATACGACCTACGAACTCTATATGACGCTCCCACGCGAGCCGTCCGAGCGCGACACAACACAGGGCGGGATCATTATCACAAACCCGGATCTTTCGCAGACCGAAATCCGCTGTCATTACGGCAGTGTTGAGCCACAACGACCGCCCGAAGGGATCGGACAATTGACCCCCTTGGTCACAGACGGGAACGACCTGATCCTGCGCAGCTGTCTGGATCAAACAGATGATGCAACTTTATGCCTTGGCACTGTGCAAGCCGCCGAGGTCGCGGGCAACGGCTGTGTCCCGGGACAGGACCTAACCGATTGCTGGGCCGCCGAGGCCGCCGCTTGGGAACGCATCATGGACCGGACATTCACTACCGCACAGGCAGATGTCGCGCGCATAAGCTACGACCATAACAGGCAAAGCTTGCAGCCTTCCCAAGACAGTTGGAATGAGACACGTAACCTTGACTGCCGCTTGCTATCTGTTCTGCCCTTTGCGGGCGATGGCGGTTTTGCCAAATGCAGCGCAGAATACACGGCCAAACGGCTACAAGTGCTCCGCGATATCGTGGCAATCTCCGACTTTGACGGCTGATGGCGTGCGTGCCCGTCAATTCAGCGAGCCAAGCCGTCCCGGACTTCATCCGTGACCGCCGCCGTCAAGACAGCAGCATCCAGACCGCCACACCCGCCAGCACGATACCAAACACCGCGTTCAGCCGCCGCGCGCTGTCCGCACTCCGAAACCCCGCCGCAATCGCATCGCCCATCAGCGCCCACAGCGAAAACGCCAGCAGATTGTTCAGGGTAAAGATCGTGGCGATAACCAGCACTGCCGCCAACTGTCCCGCCTGCGAGCCCTCCAGAAACTGCGTGAACATCAGCGCCATGATCACGTAGGCCTTGGGGTTCAGCACCAACAGGAGCGCCCCGTCGACAAACCGCGCCGGGCGGGCAGCGCCTTCATCCTCCAATACGCTGGACCGGAACATCTTCCACGCAATCCACAGCACATAAAGCGACCCGGCAATCTTGAGCATATCGAACACCTGCGGAAACCGCTCCATCACCGCCAGAAAGCCAAAGCCGATCCCCACGGTCACCACCCATGTCGCCAGATGATAACCCGCATTGGCAGGCACCGTCGCCCGAAACCCGAACCTGGCACCATTGGCGGCAAAGAACAGGTTGCCGGGACCGGGGCTATAGGCCAGCGGGAACAGGAAAATGACAAGGGCGGCAATGGTTTCGAACATGATTGGCACTCCTTCTGCTCCTTCTTCACCCTCTCACGACAGCACTGCCCGGGCGACCCGGATCATGCGCTTAGGCCATCCGGTGCCTTGTCCGGACACGCCTAACAGGACATGACTTGTCAGGCCGGCAACCCGTGGTAGTGTTGCCCGGATATTGGGGTTGCGAACACAGTGCCGTTTCTATTTCTGCTTCTTGTCATGGGCATCGCCGCCGCGATGCTGCTGATGCGCCGGCCGGACCGGTCCAAGGACAATACCGACGACCCCGGATGGGCCTATAAGGGTAAACCGGTCGCGCCCACACCCGCAGCACCTGACACACCGCAGGTCGCGGAAACCGTGACCGTGGCACTGCGGCGCCAGATCCCGGTTGATCATGAAACACCGGCCACGTCATGGCTGGGCGGATGGCCCCGGATGCCGACATATGTCAGGTGGCCCGCCAATCTCTACCCGAATGATCGGATGCGCGGCACTGTCCCCTTGCATTTCGTGGCACAGATCGACTGCGCGGCACTGCCGGACAACCTGTGGGGCGGGCTCGGCCCGCGCAAGGGCTGGCTGCTTTTGTTCATTGATGCGGGCGAGGATAATCTGGACAAGACCCGCGTAGGCGGGCGACCGGTACAGGTGTTGCATGTCGGTGAACGCCGGCCGCAGCCCGACCCGCCAAAGGGTCTGCACGGGATCAGGGCGGGCGAGGACAACATGCGGTTCTACCGGTCATCCGCCGAAACCCCGAACCACTGGCGCAAATGGCCGGTTGATCTGGTCCGTTTTGATCGCGGCTCCAGCGATGAAGCGGCGTCTTCGGACACGGATATCACGTCGGAAACACTCTATCCCGACGCCCCGGTCGATCACGATGCGGCCACTTTCACTGACGCGGACGGCATCATGGACCCCGCAAACTGGCCATTCACATGGCGCGGTGCGCTTTTTGCCGTGGATCGCCTTATCCGGTCAGCGCATGACATCCTGGACAAATCAACGACTGTTCAACCCGACGAATGGCGTGGCGATCTGACCTGGTTCGAACAGCTTTTGCCGACAATGAAGGGACGGCTGGCAGGGCTTGTCCAAACCTACGAAACCGCAAGCGCATCGGATGATGAGGCTGACAGGAAACGAATTGCCCCGCTCGAGACAGAGATCGCGCGGCTCAAGGCCTCTATCGCCTTCGTGGAACAGTTCGATAGGCTGGAGCAGTTGAACACCGCCCTTGATGCGGCTATTTCCAAGCAATCACGCTGGCTGCACAATCTGCCCAGCTATCTGCAACGCATCAGGGATGATGTTCTTGAACATGACCTTGACCGGCCCATGTCCGAGGACGATTTCCGCCCGATCCTGACCCGGCTGCTGGATGGTTACGCTGTTGTCTGGAAAAAGCACCCGCTTGAAACCCCCGACGGTCTGATCGTTCCGCAGCAGATGCGCATAGGATTGCCCGAGGCAACCGTGCAGCAGGCGCTTGACGATGGCCAAAGGGTTGTGGCCGCCGATCTGTTCACGTCATCCGCCGAAGCCGCCGCAAAAATCCCGCCCGATCTGCGCGCGAGGCTGGAGGCGCGATGGCGCCACCTGACCCACGGACACGCGCACCGGATGGGCCACCGGCCCGACGGGGACAGCACAGCACCCGAAGGCGACAACGCGTCCGATCTGCTCTTGTTTCAACTGGCCAGCGACGAAAGCATGGACATGCACTGGCCCGGCGGGCGAACGATCTGCGTCTTCATCGCACCCGCCGATCTGGCCGCCATGCGGTTCGACCGCATCCGGTTCACGCTGACAGCGGCGTGACAACTGGTGGTAGCACCAGCCGCGCGGGCCGTTGAACGGTCCTAGCCATACAAGGGTCCAACACAATGATAACCGCCGGTTTCCAGCGCATTGCCCCAACCGTGGTCCGCAGCTCCCAATCACAACACTTGATTTTGAACAAAGCCCCGTTTAACCCGCTCCAACGCAAACCCTTTGCCCCGTGAGAGAGCCATGTAACGCGCCGCGACATAACCTGAACCTTCAACCCAACCCTGACGGGATGGGCTGTTTGTTATGTCCAATTCGGGCGACCCAATCGCCCCAACCTCTCGTGAGATACCAATGACACTGCTGAAATACCCGCGCACGCGGCATATCGAAGGATCGCGGCTGCAAACCGGTGACCTGAACGATGACAAACCCATCGCCGAACTGGCCGATGCTCCCCTCACCATCGAAGAAAAGGTGGACGGAGCGAATTGCGCCATCTCATTCACCGACGGGCAGTTGATGCTGCAAAGCCGGGGGCACTACCTGACCGGCGGTTACCGCGAACGGCATTTCGACATGCTCAAGACATGGGCCAATGTGCATCTGACAAGGCTGCAGGCCGTGCTGGGCGCGCGCTATGTGATGTATGGCGAATGGATGTATGCCAAGCACACGGTCTTTTACGACCAGCTGCCGCATTACTTCATGGAATTCGACGTTTATGACCGGGAAAGCTGCTTGTTCCTGTCCACCGCCGCCCGGCGCGAGCTGCTGACAGGCCTGCCCATCATGCCGGTGCCGGTTGTGCATCACTGGGCCATCCGGACCGCCGCAGACATTACCAACCTGATCAAACCCTCGCTTTATAAATCAGCCAGCTGGCGGGATGCGCTGGACAAGGCGGCCATCGCCTCTGGCAGCCGCGCCGATTTTGTCGCCAAACAGACCGAAGACAGCGATCTGGCCGAGGGGCTTTATATCAAGGTCGAACCAGCGGGCAGCGTGACGGAGCGCTTCAAATATGTGCGCAACGATTTCCTGCAAGCGATCGAAGCATCCGAAGGCCATTGGCAGGACCGGCCCATACTGCCAAACCAATTGGCAGAAGGGGTGGATATTTTTGCGCCCGTGCTTGGGGTGAAGGGGGCCTATGATGAAACGGCCTGACTTTGCCCACATGCTATCCCTTGTCCCACAGGCCCCGGGCTGGCAGATCGACTGGCCTGCCATCTGGGGCCTCTGGCCAGAGTTCGCCGCCCTCGACACCTGCCCGCAGGACCCGATCCACCATGCCGAAGGCGATGCAGGCACCCACACCCGCATGGTGGTCGAGGCATTGGTCACGCAACCCGCCTGGCGCGCCCTGCCGGATCCAGACCGCAGCATGTTGTTCTGGGCGGCCTGTCTGCATGACATCGGCAAGCCGGGCACAACCAAACACGAACAGGACGGCCGGATCACTTCGCGCGGACATTCACGTCTGGGGGCGTCCATCGCGCGCGGGCTTTTGCGAGAGGCACAGGTGGATTTCCATTGGCGCGAAGCGGTCTGCGGGATCATCGCCAAGCACCAACTGCCCTTCTGGCTGATCGAACGGCCCACACCGGAACGGCTCGCCATCGCCACATCGCTCACCTGTCGGCCCGATCTTCTGTGCCTGCACGCGCGTGCGGATGCGCTCGGGCGTGTTTGCGCTGACCAGCAGGCGGTGCTGGATAACGTCGCACTGGCGCAGACCTGCTTTGCCGAGGCCGGGTGCCCTGCAGGCCCCTTCCCCTTCCCCTTCGCCAATGCCGAAAGCCGCCTTGCCTTTCTCGAACGCGACGACCGGGACCCGCATTATGCCGCGCAAGAGGATTTCCGCTGCACCGTGCATGTCATGTCCGCCCTGCCCGGCACCGGCAAGGACACATGGATCGCCGCCAATCTGCCCGACCTGCCCGTTGTCAGCCTCGACGCCATCCGCGCCGCGACAGGCACCGCCCCCACCGACAATCAGGGCGCAGTCATTCAGGCCGCCTATGAACAGGCACGCGTGCATCTGCGGGCGGGGCAGGATTTCGTCTGGAACGCCACCAACATAACTGCCCAGACACGGGCCAAGGTGCTGCGGCTCCTGCGCGACTACAGCGCACGCATTCACCTGATCTATCTCGAGGTGCCACCAGACCAACTCACCCGGCAAAACGCTAACCGCTCTGCACCCGTTCCAAGCAGCGTCATCAGCGATCTGGCACGCAAACTGGAACCGCCAACCAGCCTGGAAGGACACGACGTGACGTTCATCGTCCCATAGGTTGGGTGCTGGCACTCATCCTGCCTCAAACCCTAAAGCCCGTTAACAAACCCAACGCGCACACCGTTAACACCATCAAACGCCGCCAAAAGGTCCGACGTTTTGCCGACGCGATGCCGACCGCACATTTCCTAGCAAAATAAGGCATTAACCCTCGATTCGCTCGAAATCGGAAAAAACCACCGTACGGTGGGGGTTGAGCGGCGTCTCGGAAACGGTCCAGTGGACCGTTTCAGCCGCGAGCGGGCGGAGCTCCCATCACGCAACACCCGCCAGCAGCCGGGGTGACACCGAAAAAACACCCTCGGCCGGTTTGGGAAAAATAAATGAAGAAATGCCCGCATCCCTCTGCTAATCTGCAAAAAAACCAAAAACAGAGCAGGCAAAATGAACAAAACACTGATGGCGAATGATCTGCGGGAAAAGATCATCGCGAACCCCAATGTGCTGTTGGAAGACGCAGACGTCATGCGCGCCCTCGTTGGCGCCAATGACGATAATATGGGCGTCAATATCGTTGATCTGCGCTCCATCGCCATGGAACGGCTTGAAGCGCGGTTCGACCGGCTCGAGGACACCCATCGCAACGTCATCGCCGCGGCCTATGACAACCTTGCGGGCACCAATCAGGTCCATCGTGCGATCCTTCGGATGCTTGAGGCCGACACGCTTCCCGCGTTTCTGTCCGCACTAACCGGCGATGTAGCTGACATCCTGCGCGTCGATACCATTCGTCTGGTGCTGGAAAGCGAAACCGGGGAAGACTTCGCCGATTTGGGCCAAGCCGTCGTGGTCATGCCCGAAGGTTTTGTTGATGGCTACGTCACCCTTGGTCGCAATGTACCCGTCCGCCCAGTGACCTTGCGGGCCACGCAAAAGATCAGCAGCGCGCTTTACAATGGGCAAGGCAAGGACATCCTGTCAGAGGCCTGCCTGCATCTTGATCTGGGGCCTGATCACCTGCCCGGCATGCTGGTCATGGGGGCCGAGGACGCGGCGCAGTTCACACCGCAGCAAGGCACCGATCTGCTTACATTTTTTGCCGGCGTGTTTGAACGGGCCATGCGCCGCTGGCTGACCGCTAACCGGTGATCGCCCCGGCGCTCACTGACGCGCTTGCCAAATGGCTCGACCATCAGCGGGCACTGGCGGGTGCTGCGGAAAACACGATCAAGGCGTATCAGACCGATGTGCTGGGCTTTCTGTCCTTCATGACCCAGCATCATGGCGACACACAGGGCCTTGGCCCGATCGCCAAAATCGGTGTGCGCGATATGCGATCTTGGATGGCTCATGAACGGGCGCGCGGCGTTGGCGCGCGGTCGCTGGCCCGGTCGCTATCGGCTGTGAAATCATTCTATCGCTGGCTGGCAGAGCGTGAAGGGTTCGAACCCACCGCCGTCCTGTCCACCCGCGCGCCGAAGTTCCAGAAAAAACTGCCCCGCCCGCTTGAGGTCAGTGCGGCCAGCGCCATGATCGACACGGTCGAATTGCAGGCCCGCGATCCCTGGGTCGCCGCCCGTGACGCAGCCGTCGTTACCCTGCTTTACGGCTGTGGGCTGCGGATATCAGAGGCACTGGGATTGATGGGCCGCGACTTCCCCTTGCCAGAGGTGCTGCGGATCACCGGCAAAGGCGGCAAGGAGCGCATCGTGCCAGTCATTGATGTAGCGCGCGACGCGGTTGCGACCTATGTCCGGCTTTGCCCCTACCCGGTCGAGGCGGACGCCCCCTTGTTCCGGGCCATCCGCAGCGGACCACTGCGCCCCCGGGCGATCCAGAAAGTGATGGAACAGGCCCGGATGCAACTTGGTCTGCCAGCCACCGCCACCCCACATGCGATGCGCCACTCCTTTGCCACGCATCTTCTATCAGCCGGGGGCGATCTGCGCGCGATCCAGGAACTGCTCGGGCACGCATCCCTGTCGACCACACAGGCCTATACCGCGGTTGATGCGGCCCGCCTGATGGAGGTTTACGACAAGGCCCATCCAAAGGCCTGACTGACACAAACCGTCACGCCAATGTGTCGCCTTGTGACTAGGTGGACCGGCGCATCGGTGTCAGTATCCATTTGCATACCAATACATCGCGCATAGGATCAGCCATGAAACTTCGTTTGACAATTGCCGCCCTTGCCACAGTAACCGCTGGTGCTGCTGCGGCGCAGGACTGCACCGCATATACCGCCGAAAGCTCTTTCGATCTGGAAGAGCCGGATATCCTCGCCTTTTATGACTGCCTGAAAGATCAGATGGCCGAAGGCTATGCTGCAGAAGGCGACCCGGTGGGCAGTGTCTACCGTGACTGGGCAGTGACATCCACACGCCCCGCCGTCGCCGGACCGCATGGTGAACGTCTGTTGCAAACCTTCGCCAATGATATCGCCGCCGATCAATACCTTCAGTTCGCGGAAGAAGGGTTCGTCATGCCCGCCGGTTCGGTTCTGGCCAAGGAAAGCATCACGCTTAGTTCACAACGCGGGGCTGCGCGGCCGGGGCCGCTCTTTATCATGACCAAGCTTGATCCTGGCGCCGCCCCCGACACCAATGATTGGCTTTATGCGGGTGTGCAGCCCAATGGCAAAGTCATGAATGTCCAGCAATCGTTCTGCCATGATTGCCACATCGCATGGGACTACCGCGACATGCTGGCCTACCCGCTGGAAGAAGTCCGCATCGGGCAATAGACGCATCACCGCCACGGTTGAAAACCCGTCAGCCATGCTGGCGGGTTTTCTTTTTGCATCCGGCGCGGTCATGGGTCATGACAATCCGATGACATTGCGTGCCAAAGCCCTTTTCGTTCACCTGCTCACTGCCAGCGGCGCCGTTTTTGCGATGCTCGCCATGCTGGCCGCCGTCGAAGAAGAATGGAGCCTGATGTTCCTGTGGCTGGTCGTGGCCTTTGCCGTGGATGGCATCGACGGGCCGCTGGCACGCAAATACGATGTCAAATCCAACGCGCCCGCTTTCGATGGCGTCCTGCTGGATCTGATAATCGACTACCTCACCTACGTTTTTGTACCCGCCTATGCGCTGTTCAAATCCGGGCTGCTGCCAGGCTGGACCGGGTGGCTGGCGATCATCATCATCACCTTCACCTCGGCGCTTTATTTCGCCGATACACGGATGAAGACCAAGGATAACTCATTCTCCGGCTTTCCCGGCTGCTGGAACATGCTGGTACTGGTCATCTTTGCGCTGGAGCCGAATTTCTGGGTCTCCCTCGCCTTGGTCAGCATCCTTGCCATTGCGATGTTCGTTCCCGTCAAATTCGTCCATCCCGTCCGCACCGAACGCTGGCGGATGCTGACGCTGCCGACAGCACTCGCGTGGACATTCTTTGCCGGTTGGGCCGCCTGGGTCGACTTCTATCCCGATAGCTGGGCCCATTGGGGCCTGGTGGTGACATCCGTTTATCTGCTTTTTGCAGGGGCCGCGCAGCAGCTGATGTATGGCAGCGATGGCTAGAGCCGGGTCAGGACGACACCGCCCACGATAAGGGCTGCGGCAATCGCCTTGGTCACCCCCAACCTTTCGCCAAACCAGACCCAGCCGATCAGCACCGCAAACAGGATCGAGGTTTCGCGCAAGGCGGCAACCAGCGCAATCGGGGCAACCGTCATTGCCCAGACGGCGATCGCATAGGCGCCATAGGATGCCCCTGCCGCCAGACTGCCCATGACCCACGCCCGGCGATCCGCCACCAGCACTGCGCGGCCACGGAGGGCCAGGCAGATCGGTGTGAAAAACAAGGCATCTAGCGCAAAAAGCCAGCCCACATAGGCGGTTGCGTCCCCTGACACCCGCGCGCCCAATCCATCCACCAATGAATAACCCGCCGTTGCCATGGCCGACCCGATGGCAAGGGGGACCAACCGGCGGCTTTCGCCTGACGAAAACACCCCTTGCGCCATCGCCAAAATGCCAAGACCTAGCACGAACACGCCCACATATTCCCACGGCAGGATCACATCCGCCAGAAATAGGGCCGAAATCACGACGACCATCAGTGGCGCCGCCCCGCGCGCGATTGGATAGACCCGGCTCAGATCACCCTGTTCATAGGCATAAGCCAGAAACAATTTATAGGCCGAATGAAACACGCCAGAGGCCAAAAGCCACAACCAGACCTGGGCGTCCGGCCACGGACGGCTCAGCGCGATGATCAGGCCCGCGCCCCCCTGCACCAGCGTCAGGATCAGCATGCCGGTCATTTTCGACGCGCCCAGCTTGATCAGGGCGTTCCATGACGCATGCAGAAATGCAGCCCCCAGCACGGCCAGAAATACCCCGATTGTCATGATACCCGCCCTACCGGCCTGCTTTCGTTTGACACACAATGCATCGGCGCAATAGCTTTTCAAAGCGCCCAATTCTCATACCCGTTGTGAGTTTCATGAACATTGAACGCCGCACCTTGCCCTTGAACGCGCTGCGGGCATTCGAAAGCTTTGCGCGGCTGGGCACGATGGCCGCCGCAGCCCGGGAACTGGGCGTAACCCATAGCGCCATCAGCCGCCAGATCGCACAGCTTGAACATCTGCTGGATACGCGGCTGCTTTCGGGGCCACGCAACCTGCGTTCAGTGTCGCCAGACGGTATGACGCTGGCCCGCCGCACCGGCGAAGCGCTGGATCTGATCGAGGATGGGCTGCGCGCGCTGGCCCCCACACCGGGTATTATCGACCTGTCCTGCCTTGGGACACTGGCGATGCGCTGGCTGATCCCGCGTCTGCAGGATTTCCAGCATCGGCACCCCCAACTCAAAGTGCGCCTGACCACCGATGACGCGCCGATCGCCCGCCTGAGCGGACCATCAGATGTGGCCATCCGCGTCGGGTCGCTGCCTGCGGACAGCGGCCTGACCGTCACACCGCTGATACCTGACGCGACAGGCCTTGTTGCCGCCCCACAACATGCATGGCTGTTCGACGTGCCGTCACTGATCCCACCCGGCATCCCGCGATTAGCGACCCGGACCCGACCGGAAGCATGGACAGATTGGTGCGCAGCACAGGGTCTTGGGCCGCCTGATGACGACGTGACCTGGTACGAACATTTCTACTTTCTGCTGCAGGCGGTCACATCCGGCCTTGGCATGACCATCGCGCCCGAGGTGCTGGTGCGCGACGATCTGGCGGCTGGAAAACTGATTGCACCGCACGGCTTTGCGCCAAACGGGCATATCTATCACGCGTTGACGCAACCGCGCGCGACGCCAGAAGTCATCTTGTTTGTCGATTGGCTCTCTCGGCTCGCCCACAATTGACCCTACCGTCAGATCAACAACCCTGCCGCCCCTTCCAGCCGCAACAGGGTCACCTTCGCCTCGATTCCGCCGGCGCCGGAATACCCGCCCAATCCGTTCGCTGCCAAAACCCGGTGGCACGGGATCAGGATCGCAATCGGGTTGGCCCCACAGGCCTGCCCGATGGCCTGCGCCGACACACCCAAATCCGCCGCCAGATCGCCATAGGTCCGGGTTTCGCCATAGGGAATGGCACAAAGGGCGGTGTAGAATTCCTGCTGAAAGGCGCCGCCACGTGGCGCCAGCGGCACGGTGAATTTCTTCAAATGGCCCGCAAAATAGGCAGCCATCTCATCGCGCAACTGGTCGTGCAACGCCCCTTGGGTCAGCGTCCCACCACGCCCCCAGATCAACCGCGTAATGGCACCGTCCTCGGCATCGGCCCCCAACGGACCAACCGGCGACGCCTCACAAATCACGGCTTCAAGCCGCGCACGGCCATCATCGTCGCGGTCATTGTCGCAACGGTCACAGCCGCGTCGCCATCCAGCGCAATGGCACGGCCTTCGGTAAAGGTGAGCGTCCGGCCCGATTTGACCACCTCACCTTCAAACCGGAACTGCGCACCTTTGGCCGGGGCCATGAAGTTGCATTTGAACTCAACCGTCAGCACCTCGGCGTCCGCCTCCATCAGCGTGAAGGCGGCAAAGCCACAGGCGCTATCCATCCCTGACGTGATCACCCCGGCGTGCATAAACCCATGGTGCTGGCTGAAATCCGCGTTGAACGGCATCTCCAGCACCACCCACCCCGGGGCGACATTCGCCACCGTAATCCCCATCGCCGACATGGCGCCCTGGCTGGCGAAATCGGCCCGCATCCGGGCCACGGCATCTGGATTGCGAAACTCTGTCATGTCGGATCTTCCCATCAAACTCCTGCGCAACCTAGACTGACGGGGTGATGGCCGCCAAGCCCCTTGGTTTTGGCCTGCCCACCCCTTAGATCAATGGGTAGGAGCCTTGCCACATGTACCACTTCTCACTGCTCGACCTGTCCCCCATCCCTGAAGGCCACACCGCCGCTGATGCGCTTGCCAATTCCGTTCAGCTGGCACGCGCGGCAGAAGCCCAAGGATATCACCGTTACTGGCTGGCCGAACATCACAACATGCCCGGCATCGCCAGCGCTGCCACGGCGGTGGTGATCGGCCATGTAGCCGCGGCGACGAAAACCATGCGGATCGGCGCCGGTGGCATCATGCTGCCCAATCACGCACCGCTGGTCGTGGCCGAACAATTCGGCACGCTGGCCACGCTTTATCCTGACCGGATTGATCTTGGCCTTGGTCGCGCGCCCGGTACTGATATGGCGACAGCCCGCGCGCTGCGGCGGCACATGGCACCAGAAGACAGCTTTCCACAGGATGTAGCCGAATTGCTTGGCTATTTCGGTGATGCACCGGGCCGGGTTCAGGCCATCCCCGGGCAAGGCACACATGTTCCCGTCTGGATCCTCGGCTCCAGCCTTTATGGCGCGCAATTGGCAGCCCAACTGGGCCTCCCCTACGCCTTTGCTTCGCATTTCGCGCCGGCGGCATTGGAAGAGGCAATTGCGATCTATCGCCACCGCTTCCAGCCCTCGCAATGGCTGGCGCAACCCTATGTCATGATGGCGGCAGGTGTCTGCGCGGCAGACACGGACGACGAAGCCGCCTATTTGCGAACCTCACAACAACTGGCATTTGCACGGTTGCGCACAGGCAAGCCCGGCAAACTGCCAAAACCCACGCATGACCTTTCGCAAGAGATCCCACCGCAGGTCCTCGCGCAGGTCAACGCCGCCCTCAGCTATTCGGCCACCGGCGGACCAGACACCGTCAAATCGCAGTTGAAATCGCTTCTGGACACCTACCAACCGGATGAACTGATCATCACAGGCATGATCCATGACAGCGCCGCGCGATTACGGTCGTTCGAGATTGCTGCGGATATTTTGACACGGCTGCAAACCCGGTCAGCCGCAGCCTGAGAACGGCCCGGCATTGATACCGGGCCGCTCGCTCAGATCGCTTAGCTCAACGCTTCATCACATCGCGCGCACACGCCCGCATGGGTATGCGTGCCCACATCCCGCAGGATCTTCCAGCAGCGCTGGCATTTCTCGCCATCCGCGCGGGCAAAGACCACGGCCACATCGGCCACGTCATCCAGCCGGAAAGCATCCGCTGGTGCCGTATCGGTGGACACTGTGATGTCCGACGTGATGCACAGATCATCAAAGCTGACGGTTTGCAAAACTTCCGCCGCCTCGGGTGTCACATAGACGGTCGGTGCCGCCTCTAGCGACGCACCGATGACTTTATTGGTCCGCTCCACTTCCAAGGCACCTGTCACCACACGACGAACCTTGCGCACGGTGGCCCATTTTGCCGCAAGTTCTGCGTCAGACCAATCCGCTGGCGTCTCTGCGAAATCCTCCAGATGGATAGAGCTGTCATCGCCCGGGAACCGTTCCAGCCAGACCTCTTCCATGGTGAAAGTAAGCATGGGCGCTAACCATTTCGTCAGCCGATGGAACAGGATATCCAACACCGTCCGCGCCGCACGGCGTCGCTCGGTATCGCCATCGCAATAGAGCGCATCCTTGCGGATATCGAAGTAGAAGGCCGACAGGTCTACCGTGGCAAAGGTAAAGATCGCCTGGAATACGCCTTGGAAATCATACTTGGCGTAGCCTTCCCGCACCTGCGCATCCAGTTCGGCCAACCGATGCAGCACCCAACGCTCCAGTTCCGGCATCTCTACGGGTTCGACCCGGTCTGCCTCGCTGAAATCTGCCAGCGACCCCAGCATGAATCGCAGCGTGTTGCGCAACCGGCGATAGCTGTCGGCGACCCCTTTCAGGATTTCGTCACCGATCCGGTGGTCGTGCTTATAATCGGTCGTCGCCACCCAAAGCCGCAGGATATCGGCCCCGTATTGCTGCACCACCTGCGCGGGCTCGATGGTGTTGCCAAGCGATTTCGACATTTTCTCGCCCTTGGCATCCAGCGTGAACGCATGGGTCACCACGGCGCGATAGGGCGCATGGCCGATCGTGCCGCAGGCCTGCAACATCGAGGAATGGAACCAGCCACGATGCTGATCGGTGCCTTCAAGATAGACATCCGCCATCCCGTCCTCGGACCCGTCGTCGCGGTCGCGCAGCACGAACGCATGGGTGGAGCCGCTGTCGAACCACACATCCAGAATGTCGAACACCTGATCATAATCGTCGTGGTTCACATCGTTCCCGAGGAACCGTTCCTTGGCCCCGTCCTTGTACCAGGCATCCGCGCCTTCCTCTTCGAACGCGGCGAGGATGCGGGCATTCACGGCTTCGTTGCGCAGCAGGTAATCCGGGTCCGTCGGCTGCGCCCCTTTCTTGACAAAACAGGTCAGCGGTACACCCCAGGCGCGCTGGCGGGACAAGACCCAATCCGGCCGCGCCTCGATCATGGAATAAAGACGGTTGCGGCCCGTCTTCGGCGTCCAGGTCACGAGCTCGTCGATAGAGCGCAAGGCCCGTTCGCGGATGGTCGTACCATAAGCGTCCTGCCCATCGCCGACAGCTTTATCAACGGCGGCGAACCATTGCGGCGTGTTGCGATAGATCACCGGCGCTTTGGAGCGCCATGAATGCGGATAGCTGTGTTTGATCACACCGCGGGCAAACAGCCCGCCCACTTCGGCAAGTTTGGCGATGACCGCGGTGTTGGCATCACCCTCCCAAGGATTGGTCTTATTCTTCTTGTTCGGCTTTTCGCGCATGATTTTCGTGCCGCCGAAAAACGGCAGGTCAGGGCGGAAAGACCCGTCTTCGAGCACGTTGTAGGTGATCACCTGCTGCAACATGCCCAGATCGCGATAGAGCTCGAACTCCTCCATACCGTGCGACGGAGCACAGTGGACAAAGCCGGTGCCTTCGTCATCGGTGACGAAATCCGCAGAGCGAAAATCGCGTTCGTCGTCCCATTCACCATCAGCGTCATCAGCGCCACGAAGCGGGTGATATAGGCCTTGAATGCCAGAAACGTCCACCACCTTCACAAGCTCAAACCCATCTTCGGGAATACGCGCCTTAGCAAACACATCCTTGGCTAATGACGTCGCGAGAATGAATTTTTCATCCTTTTTGACCCAATTCTCATCAGGCACATCTGCCGTTACGCGATAAACACCGTATTCAATGCCCGCGCCAAAAACGACGGCCTTGTTAGACGGAATAGTCCAAGGCGTCGTTGTCCAGATAACAACACTTGCACCTTGCATCGCTTCGTAGTCAGCATTGATCTCCGCAACACGTTCTTGCGGCAAATCAACCACAGAGCCGGTATCCTCATCAAAGGTGCCAAGAGCACCAAAAAAGCGCGAAATCTGAAACTTCACCCAAATGGTAAAGCTCTCCTTATCCGCATACTCCACCTCCGCCTCGGCCAGCGCGGTCTTCTCCACCGGTGACCACATCACGGGCTTCGACCCCTGATAAAGCGTGCCGTTCATCAGGAACTTCTGGAACTCTTCGGCGATCACCCGTTCGGCGTGGAAATTCATCGTCAGATACGGATCGTCCCAGTTACCGGTTACACCCAGCCGCTTGAATTCCTCGCGCTGGATATCGACCCAGCCTTCGGCGAATTTGCGGCATTCCTGCCGGAAATCGACGACATTCACGTCGTCCTTGTTGCGGCCCTTGGCGCGGTACTGTTCCTCGATCTTCCATTCAATGGGCAGTCCGTGACAATCCCAGCCCGGCACATAGCGGGCATCGCGGCCCATCATCTGCTGAGAGCGGACAACCATGTCCTTGAGGATCTTGTTCAGCGCGTGGCCGATATGCAGATGGCCGTTGGCATAGGGCGGGCCATCATGCAGGGTGAACGGTTTGCGCCCTGCGGCCTTCTCGCGCAGCTTCTCATAAACCCCGATCTGCGCCCAGCGGGCCAGCCAATCGGGCTCGCGCTTGGGCAATCCAGCGCGCATCGGGAAATCGGTGCGGGGCAGGTTCAGGGTATCTTTATAGTCGGGTGTTTCGGCGCTCATCTCGGGCGTCCTTCAGGCAATCATATCAAAAAGGGAAAGCGGAGCGGTGCGCAAACGCAGACACCTTTTCCCGGCTGGTCCGTGGTTCAGACCGCCGGGCAACTAATGCGTATGATCATCAGGCTCAACATGAGCGCGCTTATAGGGCCACGACCCAAAAGGGTAAAGCCTTCGCTTTCGACTTCTTTCTTCCAAAAATACTCCCGCCGGAGGCTCCGACAGGTCCGCCCGCACAGCGCCTTGACGATGCCGGGCGCGCTCCTGTGTCAGTCCTGCACGAAATCCCAGACCTTGGAGATCACGACCGACCCTTCGCCGACGGCAGAGGCCACGCGTTTCACCGACCCGGCACGCACATCGCCCACCGCAAAGATACCGTCATGCGACGTTTCATAAGGTGTCTCCCGTCCGACCGCCTGCCCGGTCAGCACAAACCCTTTGTTGTCGAGCTTCACAAGTCCCGACAGCCAACCGGTATTCGGCGCCGCGCCGACCATAATGAACGCCGCACGCGCATCAATATCCCGCTTTTCATCTGTCGCCTTGTCATGCACGGTCACACGTTCCAGATGATCCTCCCCATGCAAGGCCGCGATTTCGGTCTGATAATGGATGGTGATCGCCGGGTCGGCCTCCAACCGCGAGAGAAGGTAGTCCGACATGGACGACGCCAGGCTTTCACCCCGCACCAGCACATGCACATGGCGGGCCGTGCGCGACAGATACATCGCCGCCTGCCCGGCCGAGTTGCCACCACCGACCACGATCGCATCGGTATCGCGGCAATAGCGCGCCTCTACATCCGTGGCCGCGTAATAAATGCCGACGCCTTCGAAATCTTCCAGCCGGTCGATGGGCAGACGGCGATATTGCACGCCGGTCGCCACGACGACGGCCTTGGCGCAGACCTCCTCACCATCATCCAGCGTGGCGCAGAACACACCATCATCGCGCCGTTCCAGCGCCCGTACCCGGCGGGGCACAGCAAACTGTGTGCCGAATTTCATCGCCTGCACCTCACCGCGCCACACAAGATCAGCCCCGGAAATGCCCGTCGGGAAGCCCATGTAATTCTCGATCCGGGAGGACGTACCGGCCTGCCCGCCAATGGTCAGATCTTCGACCACCAAGGCGCACAGGCCCTCTGTCCCCGCATAGACCCCGGCCGCCACTCCCGCAGGGCCACCACCAACGATCAGGACGTCAAAGACACGGTCATCGCGCACCGCCATATCGAGGCCCAGCAAGGCCGCAATCTTGGATGGGGTCGGATCTGAAACGACATCGTATTTCCCAAAGATTACAGCAGGTTTGGCCGCGCCGATATTGCAGGAATGGGCCACCGCCTCTGCCTCGTGTTCGCCCAGTGTCAGGCTCCGGAACGGAATGCGGTTGCGCCCCGCAAAGGCGGCGATCTGACGGATCTTGCGGTCTTCTTCGGCGCCGATCAGGGTCAGGCTCGCCTCGCCGCTTTCCAACAGCCGCCGGCGCCGGGCCGCAAAGACCGTGATAACAATGTCCGACATTTCAGGGATGCGGCCCATCAGCTCCAGCATCGGCTCGCGCTCTACCGTGATAATCCGGGATTTCTCGATACAGCGTGCGCCCATCATGGCCTTGCCTGCCGACAGAAAGCTGATTTCACCGAAAAACTGGGTCGGGCCCAGATACGCATCGCCATAGCGCCCGCCGGTGCGGGGATCGACGGCCTCGACCCCGCCATCCACCACGTAATGAAATGTCTGCGCAGGTTTGCCATATTCCTGCAGCGTCTCGCCAGCCTCCCAGTCCCGTTCGACCCCGATTTCGCGTAGTGCTGCGACGTGACTGTCATGCAAAGGGGTGCGCACCATGGTGGCAAGGTCTTGGGCAAGGCTTTCCATCAATGTCTCCTGTTATTGAACAGTTCAGATAGGGCTGAAATCGGAAATGTTAACGGCAGTAAGGCCCGTTACGGTAGCGGGCCGTGTCGAAATGGAAATGATCGCGGTGAAACCGGTTCGCCTCCGGGCCGAGCACGGTACCAAACGGGCCGCAGGCAGCGCGCCACATCTGGCGCAGCCGCCCCCCGTCACGCGCCGTGCCCCAATCGGTCAGCACCGTAATCTCGCGCCCGCTGCGCAGCCGGATCCCCGCAATGTCAATCGCGCGGCCCTTGGCGTGTTCAGACAACCGCCCACTGGCCGCATTATTGCGATTACGGCAGGCATAATGGGACACCACGCGCAGGCCAGCCACGCCGCCACCTTCGCCGCCAACCGCCGGGATGGCACCGCGTTCGACCCAGCGTTTCAGCGCTGCGGCAGTCCGGCAATCCATGGTGGCCTGAGGCGTCAGCGTGATCCCCGCGACCGAACGGACCCGGACGGCCTGATCAATCCCGCAAGCGCCTGCACCATCTACACGACCAATGGACTGCCCCTGAATGGCAACATCACCACAGACCTGACCGCGCAGACGCGCCAGACGCCGCTCCTCTGCTGCCGCCTCAATGGCTGCCGTGCGGCGCACAGGCCGCATGGATGTTGCAAGAGCGTAGGGGCTGAAAGCGAATAGGCCCTGTTCGGCCCGGTTGATCGCGCGGGTCCGCGCGTCATGGGCCAGATCGGGGCGCGGGGCCGGGCGTGCCGCGGGCCGCATCACCGGCCCGGCGTCCTGCGACCCACGCGCCACCGGGCGGATCAAGGGCGCTAGCGCGTCCGGCGTCCCCCTTGCCACTGGTCGAACCGATCCATCAAGCTCCTGGGCCACAGCCGTGCCTGCCAACAAGGCCAGCACAAACGCGACCGCCCGGATCAATCGCCCTTCGCCTTGATGCGGCCGAAATCCGGGGCATCGGTATCCTGCCCCGCCTCGATAATCCCCCGGCGGATGGCGCGCGTCCGGGTGAAATACTCATGCAGATGATCGCCGTCCTCTTGCCGGATGGCGCGCTGCAGCGCGAACAGTTCTTCGGTGAACCGCCCCAGAATCTCCAGCGTGGCGTCCTTGTTGTTCAAAAACACATCCCGCCACATCACCGGATCAGAGGCCGCGATCCGGGTGAAATCCCGGAAACCGGCAGCGGAATACTTGATGACCTCACTGTCTGTCACGCGGCGCAGATCATCCGCCACACCAACCATCGTGTAAGCGATCAGGTGCGGCGTATGGCTTGTGACGGCGAGCACCAGATCATGATGCTCAGGGTCCATTTCCTCAACCAGCGCCCCCATGCCCTTCCACAAGGATGTCAGACGATCAATCGCGGCGGGGTCGCTGCCCTCCACCGGCACGATAATGGTGTAGCGCTGCTCGAACAATTCGGCAAAGCCTGATCGCGGCCCCGAATGCTCGGTCCCGGCCAGCGGGTGTGCGGGAATAAAGTGAACGCCATCAGGTATGTAAGGCCCGACCGCATCAATCACCGTGCGCTTGACCGACCCGACATCACTCACCGTCGCACCGGGTTTCAAGCGCGGACCGATTTCGCGCGCGACAGCTTCCATCGCACCAACGGGCACGCAAAGCACAACCAGATCAGCGCCGTCTACTGCGTCGACGGCGCTTTCAGCCACGCGATCACACAGGTCGATCTCGCGGGCGATCGCGCGCGTTTCTGCGGATTTCGCATAGCCCACGACCTCACCGGCCAGCCCTGCGCGGCGCATCGCCAGCGCCATGGACCCCGCGATCAGGCCCAGCCCGATCAGCGCCACACGTTCATAGATCACCGCCATCAAACGGCCCCTTTGAACTGAGCCACGGCATGTACCACCCGGCGGCAGGCGCTTTCATCGCCCACGGTGATGCGCAGGCAATGGGGCAACCCGTAACCGGCCACCTGCCGGACAATGATCCCTTCACTGCGCAAATGCGCATCGCACGCCTTTGCTTCGGCCTCGTCAGTAAAGCGGGCCAGGACAAAATTCGCGGTCGAGGTATCGGATGGCACGCCCAGTTCGGCCAGTGCCGTCGCCATCCATTCGCGCCACTTGGCATTCTCGATCCGGCATTTCTCAGTATGGTCGGTGTCGCGCACAGCGGCTTCGGCGGCGGCCAAGGCAGCCCCCGACAGGTTAAAAGGCCCCCTGATCCGGTTGAGCACATCAATCACCGGCTGCGGGCCATAGCCCCAGCCAACACGCATCCCCCCCAACCCGTAGATCTTGGAAAATGTCCGGGTCATGACGACATTCTCACGGGTCTCGACCAGCGTTTTGCCCGCGTCAAACCCGTCGACATATTCGGCATAGGCCCCATCCAGCACCAGCAACGCCTGCGGCGGTAACCCGTCGGCCAAACGCGCAATCTCGGCCGCGCCAACCATCGTACCTGTCGGATTGGCGGGGTTGGCGATGAATACCAGCCGGGTTGTGTCAGTGCAGGCGGCCAGAATGGCATCCACATCCACAACACGCTCATGTTCGGCAACGACCACAGGGGTGGCGCCACAGGCATGGGCATAGATTGGGTACATCGAAAATCCATGCTCGGTGAACACAATCTCGGTGCCCGGCCCGGCATAGGCCTCTGACAGAAGCTTGAGTACCTCACCAGACCCCACCCCGCAAAACACGCGATCCGAATCGACGCCCCAGACCTCGCCGATTGCCTGCCGCAGGGCCGCGTGATCGGTGGGTGGATAGCGGTGCAGATCATGGCTGGCCCGCACGACGGCTTCTTTGGCTGCATCGCTGGGGCCCAGCGGGTTTTCATTTGATGACAGCTTGAGCACATTGCGCACCCCATCCAGATGGGACGCACCACCCTGGTATAGCGCAATCTCCATGATGCCGGGTTGCGGTTGAATGCCGTCAGCCATGTACCAATGCCTCGTCTCGTTTGGCCCGTTCTATCGCCCTGTCCGGGCGGTGACCAGTACCAAGGCACAGCAGCGCAAATTGTCCGATCACCGCGTATTTTTGGCAAACCCGCGAAAGCCTGCCAGCCGATGACGGCATAGACCGGCATCATGACCAATCAGATGCACCTCACCCGATCCTATGACGCGATTGCCGCGCGCTGGCGCAGCAAGGTCGAAGGCTTGGGTTACGCCGCCGCCTATCGCTGGCTGATCGACCAGACCGGGCTGCAGACGCAAGATGCAAGCGTGCTGGACGCAGGCTGCGGCACCGGCGATTTCACCCGGGCACTGATCGAGGTTGCAGGCATTCCCAAACGCGTGACCCTGCTCGATCCCGCGGCGGAAATGGTGGCGACCGCGCAGCGTTCGCTGATCCATATCGCGCCAACAGTGCGCACTGTCACCGCCGGTCTCGACGATGTTCCGCCCGATACATACGACATCGTGTTGTGCGCCCATGTGATCGAACATTTTTCAGATCCGGTTGCGGCTTTGCAACTTCTCAAATCCCAGCTCGCGCCGGGTGGCAAAATGCTCCTCGTGGTCAGCAAACCCCATTGGTGCAACTGGATCATCTGGGTGCGCTGGCGACACCGGATGATCAGGCCCCGAGACATGCTCCAGTATCTGAATCCGGTCGGACTGACCTGTCTTTGGGATGCAGGCTTTCCCGCTGGGCCACCCAGCCGCTCCAGCCACGCCTATCTGATCCAACATATGAAAGACCCATCATGATTTATGTCGAAGTCAATTTCACCGTCGCCCCCGCTGACCGCGCCGCCGCCATCACCTGCCTGACCGATGAGGCGCCGCAAATGCGCGCCCTGCCCCGCAACCGCGCGGTTCGCGTCCTGACTGACCCGTGCGATGAAGGCGCGATCACCCTACTGCACCAATGGGATGATCTGGCCAGCCTTGACGCCTATCGCGCTGGCCCGCTTTTCGCCGCAGTCGGTAGCATCCTGCGTCCGATGATGATCGGTGCGCCCCGCACAATGGTTTATGATGCCCGGCCCATCGGCTAATCTGAGGTCATGTCCGACCTGCCCGCCTTTTGCGTCTACCGCGACTTCCCGCCAGAGGCGGGCAAGACCGTGCAGTTCGACCGGCATTACCTGCTCTATGCGGCCAAGGGTACGATGCGCCTGCAAGCGGCGGGACGCGCATGGACATTGCCACCCGCACGCGCGGCGCTGATTGCGGCCGGCGCGCCCATCACGCTTGATATCGCCACGACGATCACCTGCTGCTCGGCTCTCTTCGCCCCGGCCCATTACGACGCCCCGGCAGAACCGCTGCGCGTCCTCGATATGTCACCGCTGGCCCGCGAACTGATCCTGGCCTGCCGGGCCCATGGGCCAGACGCAGCAGCGCCTGATGCCGATGGCAAGATGCTTTTCGACACGCTCTACATGCTGGCGACGCGCGCTGCCGCAATGCCCAACGCAATGTGGATGCCGGTGGGGCAATCCGCGCCCGTGCAAATGGCGCTGACCCTGACAGAGGCACGCATGGACGAGCCGGTCACATTCGGCGACATCGCCACCGCCGTAGGACTGACCGAAAGAACCCTCGCCCGGCGCTTTCAGGACGAGGTCGGAATGCCATGGCGGGACTGCCTGCGGCGGCTGCGGATGATCCGCGCCGTCGAGGCACTGGCGGACCCAAACAGACAAATCACGCAGATCGCGATGGATGTCGGCTACAGCTCCTCCAGCGCGTTCAACAGCGCGTTTCTTGAGTTTACGGGCCAGACACCGAGCACATTTCGGACAGAACTTTAATGCGCGCGAGTTTCAGAAATACCGCGACGGATCAGCGATACTCTTAATGCCCAAATAAGCGGCAAGGCAAAAAACAAGAATGGCCGCATCGAGCCCAAATTGCATTCTATCTACTCACCATCCAACCTCAGCATTGATAGAGCCGAAACTGACGGTGTAGAAAGCGTTTTTCCAAATGAATGGTATTGCTCCAAGATGGCTAATCTTCACATTGGCGTCCGTTCTTCTAGCAAATTGCGGGACGGAAGCGGCGCCGCCAGTTGCCCGCATGCACTTATTGAGCTCCACTGACTCTTTAGGCGAAGCTTGCATTCCATACCGCGAATTCAATCTGAGTAAGGTGGCGACTGAAGCACCCTTGTCCGCAGTCGTTGATCTGTTGGGGGAACCAGAAAAAAGACTGCCCGTTGCGCCTGAATCCGATATTCCAGTAAGCGGTTTTGTCTACCCAGGCCTTATTGTCTATCATTTCAACGAAAAAGTCGCGGAACTATACGCAACAGACAGTATGTGGGAGACACCATCAGGTTTACGGGTGGGGCTGACTGATGAAGAGTTGATCCGCATTCTGGGGCGCGTTCCAAGGGCAACAGACCGGTATGATGACCCAGTCGCCTACGAAATCCCAGTTTGCGACCAAAATCTGCCGCCTGAAATCTGGACCGCGACCCTTTTCGTTATTCTATTGAATGGTGACGGTGTTGTAACCGCACTGAGCATTGAAAGAGAATGGCCTTGAACCAGACGTTTGTGCAACTGCAGCGAATTTGCGCTTTGTCCGCTCGGCCGCCGCCCACCCTCACGTCGCCAGCACGTTCCTGAATTGCCATGGATCGCTTTCGTCGATGTCTTCGGGGAAATGCTCCCACCGGTCCTGCAAGGGCGTCCAGTCGGTGTAATGCGCCTCGACCGGGCCAAGATAGGGGCGCTGCACTTCGAGGCAGCGCACGTGGTCCATTTCATCGGTCTCAACAATGCCCGCTTGCGGGTTTTCCAGCGCCCAGACCATGCCTGCTAGCACGGCCGATGTCACCTGCAACCCGGTCGCGTTCTGATAGGGGGCGAGTGTCTTGGTTTCTTCGTTCGACAGGCGCGATCCGAACCAGAGCGCGTTCTTTTCGTGGCCATAAATCAACGCGCCCAATTCATCGATTCCGGTAATGATTTCATCGACATCGAGGATTTCATGCACCTTCTGCTGAACCCCCGCCCCGAACATTTCATGCAACGACAGCACCGCATCGTCGCAGGGGTGATAAGCGTAGTGACAGGTCGGGCGGAACTCAGGATTGGCCGCATCGCCAACGGTGAAATAATCGGCGATTGAGACGGATTCATTATGCGTCACCAGAAACCCGAATTGCGGCCCCGGCGTCGGGCACCAGGTGTGGACGCGGGTGATCGCACCGGGTCGTTCGAACCAGATCGCGGACTGGCAGCCGGTGTCAAATTTGTGGGCGGTTTCGGGCATCCATTTTTCATGGGTGCCCCAGCCGAGCTCTGCCGGTTGGAACCCCTCGGCGATGAAACCCTCAACCGACCAGGTGTTCACAAACACATCGCGGGGGCGGGGTTTGGCCCGGGCCTGGGTGTCGCGCTCGGCGATGTGGACACCCTTAACCCCTAGATTTTGCATCAGTTTTCCCCATCCTGCCCGGTCTGTGGGCATCGGATCATCGCGGCCCAGATCATGCACCAAAGTCATCAGACCTTCCTTGACGAACCAGCTGACCATGCCCGGATTGGCGCCGCAGCAGCTGACCGCCGTGGTCCCGCCGGGATTGGCCGCCTTTTCATCGCGCACGGTCTGGCGCAGGGCATAATTTGTCCGCTCGGCGTTGTCGGTCGTGTCGAAATAGAAACCGGCCCAGGGTTCGACCACGGTGTCGATATAAAGCACGCCAATCTCGCGGCAGAACTTCATGATATCGAGTGATGATGTATCCACCGACAGGTTCACGCAGAACCCGTTGCCTTCAGCGAACAGATCCCCCAGAACATCGCGATAATTGTCAGGGGTCAGGGCGACCTGATGACGGGTAATCCCTTGTTCTGTAAGGAATTCCGCGCTGTCCGGGTTCGGGTCGATCACGCTGAGCTTATCGGCATCGAAATCGAAATGGCGCTGGATCAGGGGCAGTGTCCCCTTGCCGATGGAACCGAAACCGATGATGACAATCGGCCCGTCGATGCGGCCGTAATTGGGATGAGAGGTCATGCGCTGCGCCCTTTGCGTTTCAAAGCTGATGATTTTGATAGGGCAAAACCGTTGCGATGAAAATGCTTATGGCAACGAACGGTGCATGCGGGCGGATGTGACGGCCCGGTCGCGCGAATCAAGTGTTAACACTGTTATTTCAGCCCAAATCGCCCTGTCGGCATCGCGTCGGCGTTGCGTCGGCAAAACGTCGGACCCCAACGCACGGTGGGGGTGGGTTAAGGGTGCGAACGGTGATGTTTGTTAAGAATTTGGCAATGCCGGTGCTTGGCCTCCAACCGGTTTCAATATTGGTGGGCATTGGCGGATGAGGAAGGGATTGGGTGTACCGCACGCATGGTGGCGGCGGGAAACCCGCGTTATCGGTCCGGTCCGGTTTCGTCGGGACTGCGCGTCGCTCGGGACATTTAGCCGCTCCTCAAGACCTGAACGCAAGGTGGCAGGAACGTCGGGTAAGACTGCCTCGTCTGCGCGATGTTGTCAGCACCGACGGTGAGGTAGACGATCACGCAGCGGGTACCATTTTAGACGTGTGGCGGGCCGAAGCACGATTGGGAACAATTGGCGCAATCGGCAACAGCATATTTTGTCGTCAGGCGAACATGCTGCGGGGTATCTTTGGTCGGTTAGGAGACCATCTTACCAATCTTCTACACTGCAGCTAACGTCTGCTATTATTGGGCTCTGCCGGAGCAAAGAGACCTCCTCTCTCCAATTTTTGGTGTCATTGAACAAAGCTGTGCGACTTAGTCGTGTGGGAGCAAACATGAGGAGCGGCGTCTCATCAGTCGGCCGCCAACTCTTTTTCGAGTGTAAGAGCCAAGTCGCGACCCGCTCTGTGAACCCAGTCGGGTTCATAGTTTCTGATGGTGATCCAGAATAAAGGACCATTTGGCCAATAGGTAACATCCAGGCAGCCTTTGGATTTCAAGTCTTGCTTAAAGTGCCAATGTCGGTTGCCGGGGTACTTCTTGCTACCAAGTGTTGTAATGTGTGAAATAACCAAACCAAGGTCAGTTCCGACGTTGGTCAGAACCTCCTCCATCTCATCCAAGGTCATATCGCTTCCGATTTCGACTGGAATGTTTTTCGAATTGTCAGTGTCCTTGATGGTTACGCGTTTTGCTGTTGTCACCGAACGTCTCCATTTTGGTCGTGAGAGAAGAGGGCGTTGCGCCCAAGTCTGACATCACGAGTTGGGTATTTGCGCACGCGTCAACTAGTCTGCGTCTTGAGAAAGCGAATACTCAACAGCGTTATCGAGCAACTCCCCGAGTATCGCGGGATCAATCTCTTGAAGACCTGAGAAGTTGACGTGGCGGCGAAACTTTCCAGTTCCGACAAGAACCTGATTGGGGTCCTTGAGTGCAGTGCCATTGCTAAAGGCAAGCTGGACATGATCTTTGTACGGAAAAACGCCGCAGAACTGTGCTTCCTTTTCATCCGGTTTCAGTGTGTAGAGCGTCCCGCCATATTTCGGAACCTTTTGCGCTTTTGGCGCTGATCGAAGGATGATCTCATCAAGCCTTTCGACAATTGCATCCTGCTCAATGCCGCTCATCGCCATTGCCGATCTCCTTATTGGTGCAAGTTCAGGATATGTGCGCAAGGGGCTAGATCACGTTGATTTAGGTCAATGCGAGATACACCGAACGCCCTAAATCTGACCTTCTGATACTAACAAAGGGGAGGGGCATGGTGCCATCCCCGCCGCCTCGTACCCAACATGCAGGGCGGCCAGCGAGCGGGATTGCCAGCGCGTCGGTCAGCAGCACCTCGAACGGGTCGGCGTATTCATTGACGATGATCGATGCCAGAAGCTCTGTCTTTTCCAGTAGCGTCTGATTGGCCCCGGCGATGGCCATGGCGTGATCATGCGGGTCGCCCCCTTTGAGCAGGGCAATTGCAGAGGCATCCATCGGTTCCCAGATTGCGTGGGTCTCGCGGATTGCCACCACGGCGGAGCGGTTGCGTTCCGGTGTCGGGATGCCGACCGTCATATCCCCCGTGTTCCAGCGCCCAGAGCAGGCGCGTGAAATCATCATGCGCCTCTTCCAGCACTTCCCGTTCATGTGTGATATCGTAGCCTGAATCGAGCATGCAGTCTGCGGCTGCCACCGTCTGACCCAGGACGGTCAATCGGCCTGCCAGGTTCATTCTGACCCGCCCGCCGCCATCAATGCTTTGGGCCGGTGCCGCCCCGGTTTACTGTGCAACTGAGGATAGCAGTGGTGCCGAAAGGGTCAGTGCCCCGCCTCTCGCAATCGTCAGTGCAAACTTTTTACCGTTCCGCCCCAGAAATAGTTTTTTTCTCTTTACCGCGCGTTTTCTGACACATGCGATGCCACGGCAAGACTGACTTTTGCACATGATCTGCCAGAAGCATCGGCATCAACCAAAATAGATCAGGTCATGGCGCCCGATTTGAATAAAGTGTCATTTGAATATGGGTTTCTCAGGGCTTTGATTAAGCAAATAGCTTCGTGGGTCGGAAAGTAGCCCACCCACCGCAGCTCGCAGCGGGTGGGCGAAATGGATTAGCCCGACACGACCTGGACTCCGCTGCTGTCTACGCCGTCTGTTATGTCGGACGCGTCAAGCCGTAGCACGCCTGATCCGGAACCGTCCTGATAGACCTCGATCCCGGTATCGTCGCTGTCATCATTGTTGCCGGTGATCACTCCACTGGCGTCAATCAGGATATTACCTCCATCCTCTTCTTCAAAGACGGCCCCTTTGCCACCATTGTCGGACGCGGTGACGCCCTGCAGCGTCACATGGACATCACCATTGCCCTGTTCGGTATATTTGAACCCGTCATCTGTGTTGCCGTCGGCAGTTGTGGTCCAGACCGCCATTGCAATGTTGCCGCCATCCTCTTCATCAAAATCAAGCCCCTCGTCGAGATTACCGGCGATTGTCCCGCCGATCATGATCCCTTCGATGCTGCCGGGGCCCGCTTCGTCCACATCGAACCCGTCATCAAGGTCCAGACCGAGCGCGAATTCGGCCACGCTGCCGCTGTCATAGTAGCTGACTTCGCGTTCAACGCAGCGATCATCGGCGGATCCGGTGACAGGGTCGGGAATGAAGGCATCGGTCACGGCCCCATCTTCAAATTCAGCTTCGACCATATCGGGCAATGACGCCGTCAGAACAGCGGGATCACAATAGCCGCCATTGTCACGGAAAACGTCGTTGCGGCTGATCAGTTGCACGTCGCCAGCCTGTCCTTCATCCAGTTCAACACCGTCCGCACCGACCCGTTCGAACAGTGATCCGGTCGAGGCAAATATGATGCTTCCATCGCCCCGCTCGTCCACGCGAAGCCCGTCAGCGTCAAAGCGGCCATTGCCCACATTGGACACCGTGACATTGGTCAGGGTAACCGCAATCGACGCAGCAGAGCCTTGACCCGCACCGCCACTGCCGCCGCCGCAATCATCGGCCAGCGTACAGTCGGAAATGTGGATGCCGTGTCCGGCCACATCTGCCACCGTCACATCTGACAGATGCACGGTCACCGTTCCGGTCTGATCGTCGCGTACATCGACAAAAATACCCTTCCCCGCCGCACTGGCCAAATCGCCCCGGTTTTGAATGTCAAAACCACCGGGCCCCGCAAATGTCAAAGACGACACCGTCAGATCGGCCCCGTTGGTGACTGCCAGCACGTCGACATTGGCGCTGGTGATGATCGACTGGCCGTTGCCCACCAAAGTCAGCGGCGCGGTGCCGCTGTAGACCAAGGCGCTTTCGATGGTGATGTCGTCGTCGGTAGCGACGAATATCTGGCTGGCCGTCAGCGTTTCCGCGGCTATTTGTAAGGCTGCACGCAGCGATCCGTCGCCCGCATCATTTACACTTGTCACAATAAGGGGGTTCGCGCTGGCGACCCCTGCGGACGCGGCCAGCGCCAAGGCCGATATGGCCAGACGATTTCGAATTGTCATGTTACTTACTCCACTCTTTACATGTACTGCCACCGCAGCCTGTGAACGGAGTTTGTCATTTTTGTAGCGATTTGATGAAAGCCGGTCGAAACATGACTTAAGGACAGGTTCGATGGTGCTTAAGCACGAACCGGTGGCGATATGGCATTTATTTGAGGTGGTTTACCCTTGGTCCAAGGTGATCCGCTAACAAACACATCGGATATATATAAGGACCGCACCATGCGTCCATTGCGGGTACGATGGTGCGATCAAGTCTCGGTCGTCAGTGTCCAATGCCGCTCAGGGTCGACTATTCCGGCAACCGCAAGCGTACCCCGACCTCCAGCGCGTTCGGATCAGGAATGCGGTCACGGTTGGCGTTGTATATCTTCTGATATTGCAGCACGTCGCCATAGATCTCTTCAGCCAAAGTACCCAATGTGTCACCGGCTTTGACAATCACCAAGCGTTCCCCATTTTCGACCACAACCGTCGCGGCAGCGGGTGTGGCTGTGACCGGTTCGGTGGGTGCTACCGTCAGACCGGGCGAAATCATCTGAATATCCGCTTCCAGATTGATCGTCATGACCTGCGACTGAGGCGCTTGCGCAATGGCATAGACACCTGAGCCGGTTGTCATTGGGAACTGCGCAATCTCGTAGTCCGGCAATTCGGGATAGTCTTCTGTCACTTCGGACCCCGACAGGCTTTCCAGAAACGCGACCAGATCGGCCTTTTCCTCATTGGTCAGCCCCAGCGGCTGGATCAGCGTTGACTTGGTGCCAAAGACGTCTTGCGTGCCACCGTCATTGTAGAAATCAACCACTTCTTCCAGCGTATAGAATACACCGTTATGCATGTAGGGCGCTGTGTATTTCAGATAACGCAGCGGTGGCGTCCGCATGGTCCCGAGGTCGGCGGGATTGCGCGTTGCCAGAAAACGGCCCGGATCGCGGTCGAAGGAATCGTAGACCTCTTTCTCGATGCCAAATCCACGCATCATGGTGCGGAATGTCACCTGACGCAGCGGCTCTTCGGTAAAGCCCGGATTGGGGGGCACACTGGTGTTGTAGAACTGCATGTCTGTTGCAAGTGGCCCATTGTGGCAGGACAAGCAGTTGCCTTTGCCTTGAAAGACAACCAAACCCCGCACCGCCTGCAGGCTCAGCGCATCGGCCTCGCCCCGTGCAAAACGGTCGAACGGGCTGTCATCGGAAATCAAGGTCCGCTCGTAGGCGGCAATCGCCTGACTGATCGTTTCGATGCTGGGTTCGGCATCCCAAATCTGTTCGAACTGTGCGACATATTCGGGGATTTGGCGCAGGCGTTCCTCGGCCAGAACTGCGTTGATATTGGAGACAACCGATGTGCCCATGGCACCGGGAACCTGTTCCGTCAGTGACGGCACCGTGCCGTCCCAATGCATCCCGTCTGTCATATAAGCGGCGTTGACCAATGTTTGCGAATTGCGCCAGTGCATCGTGCCGGGATAGCCACGCGCAAGGTCAGATCCATCACCCCAGCCATAAGCGGGATCGTGGCAGCTGGCGCAGGATGTTGAGGCATCGCCGGACAGCCGCGTGTCAAAAAACAACAGCCGGCCCAAGTCGGACATCGCCTCTTCGTCAAAGCCTGTATTGGCCTGTTCCAAAGGCGGCAAGGGGCTGATCACAGGGAAATCCTGTGCAGCAAGACTGGTCGCGAAAACAGCTGATGACAGCGCAAGTACTCGATAAAACATTACTCTTCTCCTGAACCGATTATGTCCAAACCAAATCGAACCGCAGATCAGCTCCTTCTGTGACACTCAGATTGATCAGTTTCTCACCAAGCATGGGATGCCAGATGGCCAGTTCGTAGTCTCCTGGCGGGATGTCGGGCAATTCAAATTGCCCATCGACACTTGTGACCGCGATATATGGATTTGGCGACGTATACAGCCATGCCGCCATCCAGTTATGCGCATTGCAATCAATGGTCAAAAGATGCCCGCGACGCAGGCGTAATGGAATCCGGTCTTCCATACCCGCATTTGGCTGCGAGAAATTAAACATGGACCGGCGGGTGCCGCGATAGAATTCATACGCATGTATGTTGTGCAGAATTGGATCAAAATTCACGACATAGACGTCTGCCGTATTCTTGATGATCTGAACATAAGGCTGAAAGCTGCACCCGATCTGATAAATGCGTGCTTCATCAAAGATCGGCTCCCACGCTTTTCCCTGCGTGATGTTGCGTATTTGAACGACAGTATCCGCCAAGGCACCGTCATCTCTCACCCGGATTGTTTGCGGCTCTCTGAGGCCTTCACCGCAGATCGTCGTGTCCTTGGTCACCCGGACTTTCGGAATATCAAACGATGGACCGTCGTATTTGATGCTGCCCGTCAGCCGGCCAGCGTTTCGCGGAACACCGATTTCCTGATAAGCCGGGCCGCTTTGGGCAAAAAGGCTCGATCCGAAAGATAACCCAGCGGCACCGGATGCGGCGCCCAGCAGCAATTCCCGCCTATTCAAACTCGTCACCAACTCAACTCCACAACCTGTTTACTCACTACTCTTCGTCACTGAACTCCAGAACATATTCGACCAGCGACCACGATTCATCTAGCGTCAGATTTCGACTAAAAGAAGGCATTGGTGTGCCGTCCAGGCCGGTTTGTATTCTCATCCAAATCTGTTCGGGATTGTTGCCGCCTTTGAATAACCCGGTCCGAAAATCGGTCGGCCGGATCGGCAGGCCGTCTGCGTCGCGCAAGTCCTGTGCAAGCACGCCGAGGCCATCGCCATTTGCACCGTGACATTCGATACATCCTTGCTCGACATAGAGCTGGCGCCCTTTTTCCGCATTGGCGCTGTCAGGTCGCGGTTGTATGCCCCGCGACACGCCATAGTTGGCGATACCCGCGAATTCCTGAATGACTTTCAGCAATTTCACCTGTTGATCGAAGCTCAGATGTTCAAAGGACGGCATGGACCGCCCGTAAGAGCCTTCTACCCCTCTGGTGATGGTTGTCAGCAGATCGACCGCTGCCGGTGGTTCGCCAAAACCGGTTGAGCGGAACTTGAAACTGCCCTGCGTGAAATCGCGTGGCCGTGGTGTGAATTGCGGTGCCAGACTGCCGCCGCCATCCCCGTTGGGCCCATGGCAAATGGCGCAATTTTCGTTGTAGATCGCAAGACCTTCGGCGAAGGATTCAGAGTCTTCGGAATTGGTTTGCGCGACCGTTGGCTGAATTGCGGTTACTGTGACGGCAACAAAAATAGCGACGCTCTTTAACGGGGACAGCACCATGATTCTCCCTAGTGAATAATTCCAACTGAAGGCCAGTAATGCACGTCGGGCGAGAAACCAATTGTTTCTTTTCCCGTTATTACTTTAGGACAGGTTCCGACACGAAAAAGCGACGGCGGCGACCGATAATGGCGGATCAGTGCGCGATCAATTCGTCAATCTTGAGACCCACAAATGAAAATGCCGCGCCATTTGGGCGCGGCATTTTTTATTTCCCGGATGATTTCTGAAAAGATGCAGAAATCAGTTCTTGGCGTAGAATTCGACGACCAGGTTCGGTTCCATCGAGACCGGGTATGGCACGTCGCCCAGGCCGGGGGTCCGGGTGAAGATTGCGCTCATCTTGTTGTGGTCAACATCCATGTAGTCGGGCACGTCGCGTTCGGGCAGTTGCGCGGCGACCAGAACCAGTTCGAGCTGCTTGGACTTGTCGCGCACGGCGATCACGTCGCCTTCTTTGACCCGGTAGGACGGGATGTTCACACGGTTGCCGTTCACGGTCACGTGGCCGTGGTTCACGAACTGGCGGGCGGCAAAGATGGTTGGCACGAATTTGGCGCGGTAGACCACAGCGTCCAGCCGGCGTTCCAGCAGACCGATGAGGTTTTCACCGGTGTCGCCCTTGACCCGCTCGGCCTCTGCATAGATGCGGCGGAACTGCTTTTCGGTCAGGTCGCCGTAATAACCCTTCAGCTTTTGCTTGGCGCGCAGCTGCAGGCCGAAGTCGGACAGTTTGCCCTTGCGGCGCTGACCGTGCTGGCCGGGGCCATATTCACGGCGGTTGACGGGTGATTTTGGGCGACCCCAGATGTTTTCGCCCATCCGGCGGTCAATTTTGTACTTGGCAGCGGTACGCTTTGTCATACGCTGATCTCCTTCTACTGTTGTGAAGGGCGTTGTCCTTTCCCCGGATTTGGCCGGGGCGACAGGCATCCCCTTGCGGGGGCCATCAACACCAATGAATGCAGGGCTTATAGACAGGATTCGGGCCATGTCAACGAAGATGGCGGCCCGCACTTGAAGTTGACGAAATAAGGTGCCGTTTGCGTCAAATTGTAACCATACCAGCCCGCTATTCCTGACGTTGGGGCAGCAATAAGGAACGATATCGCCCGTGTTTGTTAGTATTTTGTTAGTAGGTGTGGCGGCAGCGTGGCTGTCCATTCACCAGGTTGTGCGGCGCAAGCTGCACAACCTGCACAAATTCTTACCCGCGGCCTATCAATCTGCAATTGCTGCCCCACCTGCCGAGGACGATGCGCCACGGTTGATTCCGCTGGCAATTGACCTGATCCGCAAGGAACATTGCACGCTGCCCTATGACGCGCTGAGCCCCGCCGAACAACGCATCGCCTTGCACGCCTATGCGGTCGAGCAACTGCCACGCTGGGTGGTCAATATCGCGAAGCGGCGGTTGCGCAGCACTGAACGGACGGTCGTCAACCAGCTGCAATTCATCAAGACATCACGCCCAGACCACAAGCCCATCCATTTCGGGGCGATCCGGGCGCAACAACGATTGCGTTCCGCCTCCGAAAGCTAGATGCATTGGCCATGTCCGACATGGCCCCGACCCCGCGCTTTTACCATTTCGCCGCCGCCTTTGGTGCGGGCGGACTACTAACGCTGATGATCCTGTTCAACGGCACGCTAGCGATTTACGGATCGCTTTATTTCGCATCCTGGGTGCCGCATCTGACCGGCACGGTGGCCGCGCTGGCTCTGCTCATCATCCTGCGACCGAAACGGGTTGCGGCGGTTCGCCCCCCGCTCTGGACTTATCTGGGCGGCGTGTCCGGGGCGCTGACGGTCATGCTGACCTCGGCCACGATGAACACGGCCCTGGCCTTGTCCGGGACCATCGCCCTTGGGCTGGCGGGGCAAGTGATGTTCAGTCTGTTTGCGGACATGCGCGGGCTGTTCGGGCTGCCGCAACGGATGCCCGGCGCGCGCGATTACCTGTCGCTGACCCTGATCATCGCGGGGAGCCTGATCCTGATTTTCTACGGGGGCGCCGCATGATTGTCTTTGCGGGTCTTGCGGTGCTGGCGGGCGTGCTGGTGGGCCTGTCGCGGCAGATCAACGGGCGGCTGGCGCTGTCGACCTCTGCCATGGAATCGTCGTTCTGGAACCATATCGTCGGGCTGGTCTTTATCACTTCGGTCGCCCTGTTGTTGGGCGGGCTCTTTGCGGGCGCGCCGCAGGCATCGCCGTGGTGGGCCTATCTGGGCGGTCCGATCGGGGTGATCTTCATTGCAGCGGGCAGTTGGCTGATTGCGCGGATCGGGGCAGCACAGACCGCATTGCTGATCATTGCCGGGCAGATGATTTCAGGTGTCGCGCTGGATATCATCATGGGCGCGCCTGGCAGCATTTGGGCACGCAGCATCGGAGTCGCCCTGATCCTGGCGGGCATGTGGGTCGCCCAGGGTGGAAAACGCCCCGAACCGGCAGATCGCTAAAGTTTTATCCAGTTTTCCGGGTGTGCGGCTGGCGAGACCCTTGCATTGATACCAGCATTTAACCAGCGGCGGGTTAGGACGGTGCGCAATCACGAACTGATCAAGGAAATTGCGCATGTCTATCAAAGCCCTATTGCACCTGATTTTCGCGTTTCTCATCGCGACCCCGGCCCTGGCCCAGACGCCTGAACCGGTGACACTGGAACCCATGGATCTGCTTGACGCGGAACTGATCGTGATCGGCGCTGACGGGACCGAAAAACGCTATACCCCCGAACAGCTTGAAACCCTGACCACCTACCGGCTGCGCACGACCACGCCCTGGCGGCCGGAACCGGCGGATTTTGACGGCGTACTTTTGTCAGACATCCTGAAGGAAAGCGGGCTGCATGATGTCGCAGCCATCCGGGTGACCGCCGAAAACGACTTTGGCTCGACCCTGCAGCGCGCTTTGTGGGAAAACGTGCCGGTTCTGGTGGCGACCCGGGTTAACGGGCAACCCCACTCGCGCCGGGAACGCGGGCCGATCCAGTTTGTGATCAGCGCGGATGACTATACCTCCTCCGGACTGGCGACCGAGGCGCATCTGGTCTGGATGGCCGCCCGGATCGAAGCGGAATAGGCACGAATATTGCCCACCCGGATCAACAAACACATGACCGCCTACCAGACGCGCGGTGCGTTCTGGGGGCGCATTCTGGCCGGCGCTTGTGTGCTGGCCATTCTGGCCGTGTGTCTGGTTGCGGGCAATTACGTGCAGGCCACTGTTAACCAACTCAAAAGCACCCACCAGGTGTTCAACGATCGCCAGTTGCGCAACGGCTATGTCGCGATGAGCGATATCCAACGCCTTGTTCTGGTCCTGCAGGAAGCGCTGAGCGCTGGCAGGATGACCCCGGAAGCTGCGGCCGATTTTCAGGCGGCGGCGGATTTTCTTTATGTACGTACCGATAATTTTCGCCGGGTGCTGGGCACAAGGACGGATCAGCAGACCGCCCGTCAGGCCATTGCACAGCTTGAGGTCATCGGTGCCATCGCTGATGATGCCATTGCGGCAGATTTCGATGATCTTGACCAGCTTTGGATTGATCTGACCGAACAATCGCAACAGGCGCGGCAGGCGCTTGTCATCTATATGGACGAAATGCGTCGCCTGCAGGATGCGCTTCTGCTCAAGCAATCACTGGCGGTGGAAAGGCAGCTGTCGCTGCTCTGGACCACGCTGGGCGGATTGACGGTGCTGGGCATTGCCGCGATCGTTCTTCTGCGGCGCGAGGTCATGTCCAGGCGCGCCCGGCAAGTTGCGGAAGAACGGGTGCATCATCTGGCCTTTTTTGATTCACTGACCGGGCTGCCCAACCGGGTGCAGTTTCAGGACAGGATGAGCGCGCTTTTGAACGGGAATGCGGCGGTCACCCTGCTGCTTGTCGATCTGGACGATTTCAAACTGGTCAATGACACGCACGGGCATGCAGCCGGTGATGCGATCCTGCGTCATGTGTCAAAGACGCTCAGCCGGATCGTGCAGGATCAGGACGCATTCTGCGCGCGCCTGGGTGGCGATGAATTTTCGGTTCTGATCCAGTCGGATGATCTGGATCGCTTGATTCCGCTATGCGAGCGGATCATCAACGACGTGGGCGAAACGATCCAATTCGAGGGCGAGGCGCTGGCGGTGAATGCCAGTATCGGCCTGGCCACCAACACCCAGATCGGGGCGGAAATCGACGTTAACGTGGACAGCCTGTTTCGCGTCGCCGATTTCGCGCTTTATGCGTCAAAATCCAATGGTCGCAAGATTTTCACCATCTATGATAAAGAGCTTGAACAGCAGTTTCTTGACCGTCGCGCCATGGTCGATGAACTACCACGTGCGATCACGGATGGCAGCATGGAGTTCTTTCTGCAGCCGAAGGTTCTGCTGAACACCGAAGAAACATACGGGTTTGAGGCATTGGTGCGGTGGCGCCGCAACGGGGAAATCGTACCGCCGCAGATCTTTATCGCCACGGCCGAGGAAAGCGGTGTGATCACCGATCTGGATTGTCATGTGCTGCGCCAGGCGAGCCGCAAACTGGCACAGTTCAATGCCCGGCATGGCACCGAATTTTCGGTCAGCATCAATTTTTCAGCCTTGCATTTCAATTCCGACAAACTCGTCGGTGTGATTGCCGAGGCGTTGGAATATTCCGGATTGCGCCCTGATCTTTTGACCATCGAAATCACGGAATCGGTGGAAATGCGCGACTGGGACAAGGCCAAGCAGATCATCGCCGGCATTCACAATCTGGGGGCCAAGATTGCCATTGATGATTTTGGCGCCGGTTTCTCTTCGCTGGCTTATCTGCGCAAAACCGTAGCCGATGAGATCAAGATCGACAGGTCACTGATCGAAGATATCGAAAGCTCTGACACATCGCGGTTCCTGTTGGATTCGGTGCTGGACATTGCACATAACCTGAAGTTCGCGGTGACCGTCGAAGGGATCGAAACCGCCCAGCAGGCCCGCATCGTCAGCGAGATGGGCGCGGGCAATGCGCAGGGCTATTACTTCGGCCGCCCCCTGCCCGCCGATGAGGCATTATCGATTGCACTGGATCAGAACGTGGGCACATCCCGCGCCGCCGCCGGGTAATGTGTTGAAAGTCGCTGTTCACCAATTGTGCTATTGAGCAGCGGAATGGCTATTGGGTCCCTGCGGGATATGGCAACGGATTCTTCTTTGTTTCATGGGCTTTCGCCATCCTTATGCCATGTGCGGAGTTCTAATCGGTTCTAATCCAACAGGACATCAAGATTTGGCATCCTGACCGTTAATGAAAATCGCGCGATTTTGGGATCACCCGCACGTTGCGTGGGTGGCCATGGGTGCTGTTGGGCAGGGCCTTCTTGACCTCATCGGCGCGCGCAAGCGGGGGTTCCATCACGTCGTTTGACAGCCGCTCCAGCGCATCGCTGCGGTCCGTCAAATGCGTGGCAACGACGTGGATCACATCCTCGTCCCGCTGCACATAGCCGCGCACATCAATGATGCGGGCACGCATGATCACCTTGCGAAATGCCTCCATCACCTTTGGCCAGACGACCAGATTTGCCACGCCTGTTTCATCCTCAAGTGTAATGAAGCAAACACCTTTTGCGCTGCCCGGTCGTTGCCGGATCAGCACGATCCCCGCCAGCTTCACCGACTGCCCGTTGCGCATGTCATTCAGCGCAGCCGTCGTGCGATACCCCTGCTTGCCCATGCTTTTGCGCAGGAATGACATCGGATGCGCCTTCAGCGACAGGCGCGTGGTCTGATAGTCGGCCACCACATGTTCGCAGATCGGCATCTGTGGTAGATCAAAACGCACCTCCTCGCCTTCGTCCCGTTTGTCGGTGAAAAGCGGCAGATCTGGCGCGTCTCGCAGCGCCCGCGCATCCCACAGCGCCTGCCGCCGGTCCAGCGCCATCGATCGCACCGCATCCGCTGCCGCCAGTTTACGCATGGTGCCCGCATCCAGCCTTGCGCGTTTTTTCAGATCGGCGAGATCGGTAAAGGGCTGCTGGCGCGCGCGCATCATCCGCTCGGCCATTTCCTCGCGCACGCCATCGACTTGCCGCAACCCGAGGCGGACCGCAAAAACACCGTGTCTGATCGGCTCTAACGTATTGTCCCAATCGGAGTAGTTCACATCAGGAGAGCGCACGATCACCTTGTGTTCGCGAGCATCTCGTACGATCTGGGCCGGGGCATAGAACCCCATAGGCTGCGCGTTCAGCAGCGCCGCGCAGAATACATCCGGATAGTGGCATTTGATCCAGCTGGACACATAGACCAGATGCGCAAAGCTTGCCGCATGGCTTTCCGGAAAGCCATAATCGCCGAACCCCTTGATCTGGTTGAAACAGCGATGCGCAAATTCCGGGTCGTAGCCGCGGCGGATCATGCGGCTGACCATCTTGTCTTCCAACTCACCGATAGTGCCTTTGGACCGGAACGTCGCCATGGCCTTGCGTAGCTGGTTCGCCTCGTCCGGGGAAAACTCTGCCGCGACCATGGCCAGCTTCATCGCCTGCTCCTGGAAGATCGGCACGCCCTTCGTCCGCGAGAGCACCTTACGCAATTCGTTCGGATCATGCGGCGGGGCGGGTGACGGGTAATCTTCTGGCTCTTTCCCGGCACGCCTACGCAGGTAGGGATGCACCATGTCGCCCTGGATCGGGCCGGGCCGGACAATGGCGACCTGAATGACCAGATCGTAGAACTCGCGCGGTTTCAGCCGGGGCAGCATGTTCATCTGCGCGCGGCTTTCGACTTGAAACACACCAAGGCTGTCGCCCTTGCAGAGCATGTCATAGGTGGCTTCGTCGCCTTCTTTGATACTCGCAAGCGTGTGTTTTATTCCGTAATGCGCTTCGATCAGATCGAAGGCCTTGCGGATACAGGTCAGCATCCCAAGTGCCAGCACATCGACCTTGAGGATGCGCAATTCGTCGATATCGTCTTTGTCCCATTCGATGAAGGTCCGGTCGGGCATCGCCCCGTTACCTACGGGTACGGTTTCGATCAGCTTTTTTTCGGTCAGAATAAACCCACCCACATGCTGGCCCAGATGGCGGGGCATGCCGATCATCTGGTCCGCCAGCCTGATCGTGCGCGCCATCAGCGGGTCGTTCAGGTCAATTCCCGCCTCTGCCGCCTCGCGCGCGCCGACCTCGCGCCCCCATGACCCCCAGATTGTCTTGGCTAACGCGCTGGTGATATCCTCCGACAGCCCCATGACCTTACCCACCTCGCGCACGGCCATGCGGGGGCGGTAATGGATCACGGTGGCGCACAGCGCCGCCCGATCACGCCCATATTTGTCATAGATATGCTGGATCACCTCCTCGCGTCGTTCATGTTCAAAATCGACGTCGATATCGGGGGGCTCCTTGCGTTCCTCGCTGATGAAACGTTCGAAGAGAAGGTCATTCTTGTCAGGGTCCACGGCGGTGATCCCCAGTACATAACACACGGCAGAGTTGGCGGCTGATCCTCTGCCTTGGCACAGGATCGGGGGTTTGCAGTCGTAACGCGCGTAGTTCACAACCTGTTGTATTGTCAGGAAATATTGGGCAATTTCCAGCTTTTTGATCAGGGCCAGTTCCTTGCGCAACGTGTCTTTCAAAGTCTCTGGCACACCGTCAGGATAGCGCCAGGCGGCCCCTTTACATGTCAGTTCCTCCAGATATTCCTGTGGCGTCCGCCCCTCCGGCACAGTTTCGCGCGGATATTCATAGGCCAGTTCGCGCAGGTCGAAATCGCAGGCATCCGCCACGTCCCGCGTTGCCCGGATCGCGTGCGGCCAGTTGCTGAAAAGCTGCACCATTTGCGCAGGCGATTTCAGGTAGCGTTCGGCATTAGCATCCAGCAGGAACCCTGCCTTTTGAATTGTCGTCTTATGCAGGATGCAGGTCATCACATCCTGCAAAGGCCGCCGGTCAGGCACATGATAGCGCACGTCATTAGTGGCGAGGATCGACAGCCCATGCATCTTGGCGAGCTTATCCAGACAGTTGATACGGGCCCGGTCGTCGCCCTGATAAAGATAGCTCGCCGCGATGTATTTCAGCATCGGCAAAGCGCGTTTGAGGCGACGAAACCCCGCCTTGAAATGATCAAGCTGCGCACCAGGAACGGCAATCAGTTGCACGCCCTCGCTATACTGCGCAAGATCGTCGAGCGTGATGTCGCAGACCCCCTTAGCCTGCCAGTCGCCGTTGGTGTCGTGCATTTTTCCCTTGGACAGCAGCATGCAAAGCCGCCCATAGGCCGCCCGGTTGCGGGGGTAGGCCAAGAATTGCTCGCCCGTGACAAGTTGCAGCCGGCACCCAATGACCGGAGTAATTTGCGCCTTCAGCGTTTCCGCATGCAGCCGGACGACGCCTGCCATTGTGTTGAGGTCGGCGCAGCCCAGTTTGTCATAGCCCAAAGCGTTGGCCGTCGTAGCAAGGTCCACCGCGTCCGAGGCCCCGCGTAGAAAAGAAAAACATGTGCTGATGCCGAGTTCAACATAAGCAGCACGCGGGTTTTGGCAAAACCCGTCATCTTCAATCGTGCGCCGCGGGCGCTGGTTGTCCATTTCAGGCATGGCGGTTGCTTTCTGCTTTCGCCCGGCTTGCCCGGGCGGCGCCCGACCCTCCCCCCGGGAGGGCGCATTGCAAACTCAGCCTACAGAAATACCGCCGCGTCTGTTGCGACTTTGGTCGCCACAGGACCCCTCTCAGCGCCCACCCAGGGTCGGGCGCCGCCCTCTGTTGCACCAGGGTACCCATTACGCAAAACACCCGTGCACAAACCAGCGCGGGTCGCCGCCGCGCCCGTCTTCGTGCAGGCCCTCGCGGTAAAGCCAGATGCGTCGCCCCGCCTGATCCTCGACCTTGAAATAATCCCGCAGCCGGGTGCCCGGCCGGTCATGCCACCATTCGGGTGCGATCCGTTCAGGGCCGGCATAGCGGGCCACCCGATGCGTCTGTCTGCGCCAGATGAATTGGGCGGGCGGACCTTCAGGGACGGCATAAAGCACGCGCACTTCCTCGGGGTGATCAAGCAGGCGGATGGGCCGGTCCTTGGCCACAGATGCAGGGACATCGGCCAGTTTGACCAAGGCGGCCACTTGCGTTTCGGCCCGTTCGGGCACGTGGCTTTCACGCAAGACAGGCCGCGTCACGGTGCGCGCCCCGAATTTCGCGCTAAGCCTGTCCACCAGCCGGGTCAGATGCAGATCATCGTCCGATCCGCCATCAAGGCGGTTCTGGACCACCTGCATATCCTCCACACCACCCGCCTCAAGCGTGATCAGATCAAAACCGAAACCGGGGTTGATCCGCTCGACCTTATCCCGGAACAGCCCATGCAGGTGGTTTGGATCCCGGGTCGTGGCAGAGGTCGCCACATCCACATGGCTGACATCCCCGTCGGTGCGATAAACCATCAGGTGCAGGCGGCGGCAGCCCTGACCGGCCTGTTTGAGTGCCTCGCAAAGGTTTTCACACAACTCCGGCAGATAGGGTGTCGGGTCAAAGATTGGTTCGGCCAGCCGACTTTGCACCCGAAACCGCGGTTTGGCATCGACGCTGGCGACCGGTTCGGCCAGTTTGCCCAGCGCCTGATCAAGCCGCAAAAGCGGGTTGGACTCCAGACCCGCCTTGACGAACCGCCGGGTCAGCGACAGGCGGGGGACATCAATGACCGCACCAATGGTTTTCAGCCCCAAGCGGCGCAGGAGCAGCACAGTGTCATCATCCAGCCGTAGCCCCGTGACGGGAAGTGCGCCCAGCTTGAACCCCATCTCATCCGGCCCGCAAATTGACCGTACCGGCCCGAACCGCGCCAGCGCCCAAGCCGCCCCCCATGTGGGAGCAATGGCCAACTGGGCGCTCAACCCCAGCAGGGAAAGCTGCGTTTCCATCTCCACCAACATTGCGGCCTCGCCACCCAGCAGATGGTCAGCCCCGGTGGTGTCAAGGATCAGTCCGTCATCACCGTCGCGCACTGTCCAGGGGCACCAGCGCCGCGTCCAGATCACCAGCCGCTCCAGGGCGGCCCGGTCCCCTGCCGGATCGGCATATTCGACCTGCAATTCAGGGCAGATTGCCCGCATATCGACCACACGAGACCCCGGGTTGATCCCCGAAAGCCGTGCGGTCCGGTTGGCGGCGTGGATCACCGGGCCATGATGCCCCTCGCGCGCCAGAACGATAGGGATGTCATCCGGCGGCGCGTTGCCCTGCCGTTCCATGACCCGTTGCCAGCGTTCCATCGCGAATTGCGGCAGACAGATCGAGACGATCCGCCGTCCGGTCATAGGTGGCCACCCATTGCCCCGGTTTGGAGCGGCGCGAGCGAAACAGATCGAGCGACCAGCGCGGTAGGCCTGGTGCTTGGGCATCGTGTGGATGGGGGGCGGAAGGCAGCGAGGCGATACGCCAGCGGTCGCGTGCCGCGCTCAGATCGGGGCTGGCGGCGCGCCGGATCAGCCAGCAGGGCACATCCGCTGCCTCGGACCGCATCGCCAGCCTTTTGGTGGCGGTAAAGTCGAGCACGGGCGGATCGCCCCACACCTCGCCAATCACGCCACCCAACGCCTTGCATCGCAATCCATCCTCCATCGCCCAGAGCACATCCGCAGCGCGGGACAGACTGACCATGATCAAAGGCCTGTCCGTACCGATCCCCGCCAGGTAAGGGCGCCCCGCTTCTTTGCGCGAAAGTCGGTCCTGCACCCACAGGATTGGCGCGGTCGTGCGGGGCAAGCGGGCCAGGACAAAGCCGACAGCCGCCGCATCGGTGGCAGTTTCGGGAAAGGCTTCGGACAGGGTATGTGTCAGCGGATCGGGCTGGCGAACCTGACCTGCAAGACGTTTCTGCACCCGAAGCGAACCCATACACGACACACCGAATCCCAACTAATGTTCTGCATTTGTTCTAATTCATCTGGTGGCTTTCGTCAAACCTTGCAGGGGTTGAAGTTGAACCCGGCATTCTACCTCTGGTTCATTAACCTTTTGGAAAGGTTCGTTAACGTAAGGTAAGCGGCAGACTCAAAAGCAGTTGGATTGAAGATGAGTGCCGCCACGTATCTTGGCCAATTATCAGATTACCTGACGACCAGGATGTTATCTCAACATCGAACGGACGCATCTGCTGATCTGGTGCGTGATCGTCAGGGCGTCGTGCGAAAGGCGCAAATCTCGGCCATCATGGCCACGTCCCAGCCCATGATGATCGCCAACATCCTGAACATCGCAGCCCTCATCGCGCTTGAACATCATGTTGGCAGTCTTTCGGGCTGGACGCTCGCCTGGTCGGCCATCGTTGTTGCCTTTGCCATTTACGGGCTGCGCAGCGCCCATCGTTTCAAAAAAGCACCCCGGCGCCCCACGGCCAGTCCGCGCGCACCGGGCAAGGTCGTGATCTCGTCCGCACTGCTTGCGTTGGTCTGGTGCTACCCATTGATCGTGCTGCTGCCCCATGGGGAATTGCTGGAGGTTGCGTTTCTCAGCGCGCTGGTTGCGGGTATGATCGCAGGTGGCGCATTAGCGCTTTATCCGGTGCCGCTGGCAGGGCTGCTTTATACATCGACACTGTCATGCGTTGCTTTTGTCATGATCATCTTCAATGGCATCCTGCCGATCCTGCCCTTCGGAATCGTGATCGCTGCGTTCTGCTTTATCGTCTATTTTTCGGTCCGGCGTCATACCAGCATGTTTCTGTCCGAACTACTGGGCAAGATGGAAGCCGAACGTCAGCGCGATGTGGTGGCCCTGTTGCTGGACACATTTCAGGGGGAAGGCGGCCAATATATATGGCGTGCCGATAAGGACCTGACCCTGAAGACCGACCCCGAGCCACTGTGCCAGATGCTCGGCCTGCCTGCGCCCAAGATGGCCGAGCCCAATCTGCTGACAATTCTGGATCAGGCGAAAGCGACAGATCACAATCCCGATTTCAGCATGCAAGTGTCGCATCTGCAGTCCCCCGACAACACCTTGTCCGGCAATTTCGAAACCACACTGAAAATCCATCATGACCGTGTGATCCGGCTGGCAAGTCGCCCCGACCCCGGAGAAAGCGGGCCCACAGCCGGCTATCACGGCTATATCAAGGATGTGACCGCCGAAACCCAGGCCAAGGCCAAGATCTATCAGCTTGCCACTCGCGATACGATGACGGGGCTTCTGAACTATTCGACCTTCAACGAGCGGGCGCGCAACGCACTCACCGATCCGGCCAACACTGATCAGAAGGCTCTCTTTGTCTTTATTGATGCCGATAATCTAAAGCCCGTGAATGACAATTTCGGCCATGCAGCAGGTGATGTCCTGATCCGAACCCTGGCCTCCAGGTTTGAAGCACAGTTCCACCTGCCCAGCCTGATCGGCCGGAAAGGCGGCGATGAATTTGTGGCGCTGGCCTTTGTCCCGCCAGATACGAATGAGACCGCCTGGGGGCGCGATCTGGTCGCCCGCATTAATGGACGTTTCCACTTTGGCGAGGCAGAAATCCCCCTATCCTGCTGTATCGGGATCAGCGTTGCTGATGATGTCAGTGCATCGCTGCGCGCGCTTGAGGTTGAGGCTGACCGCGCCCTTTATCGGGCAAAATCCCGCGGCAAGGGTGAGGTCAGCGTCTACGACGCCGCGATCGGTATCGAAATTCACCGCGACCGTCTGCTCGCCAATGACATTCAAGATGCAATGCTGAAAAGGCACCTGACCCTGGAGTTTCAGGCCATCGTTGATCTGAAAACCGACGCCATCGTCGGGGCAGAGGCCTTGGCGCGCTGGGATCATCCGATCCTCGGTGCGATCAACCCTGAAAAAGTTGTCGCCGTGGCTCAGGCTGAGGGGTTGGGGCCAGCCTTTCTTGACTATATTCTGCAGGTCGCCGCTACAAACGCCAAGGCCTGGCCCGGCGCCCGATTTTTGTCCGTCAATATGAACTCTGCCGATCTGCAGCAGACTAATCTGGCAAGCAGGGTCGCCGATATCCTGCGCAATACCGGCTTTGCCCCGCAGCGGCTCTGGCTCGAAGTGACCGAGACCGGATTGTTACTGGACAGCGACGCCGTGCAGGCGAACTTGCGCGACCTGCGCGCGCAAGGGATCCGGATTGCCATTGACGATTTCGGCACCGGCTATTCCTCACTTGGCTATCTGGGCCGGTATCCGACCGATATCCTGAAGATCGACAAATCCTTGATCGAGGATCTGGACACTGACGAAAGCAGTCAGATCATCGTCAAGGCCATGCGCGAGCTTGCACAGACCAATGGCTTCCAATTGGTCGCAGAGGGGGTTGAGACCCAGAACATCACGCGGGAACTGAATGCGGCCGGGATTGAGATGGGTCAGGGTTTTGCATTTTATCGGCCCATGACACCAGCGCGTTTCTGCCGTCTGTTGCACCGTCGCCATGCAGAGGCAGACGCCGATCAGCTTTTGCGCACCACCCTGCAATCGACAGGTTAACCGTCACTGTCACCATATTTGAACCTTGATGCCAGCTCGGCAGTTGCAGGCCGGGCCTGAAAGGCGCAAGCTAAGCGCGAATGAAGCAAAGGTGGGAGCATTCATGAAGGTCAACGGGACGCATTACCGTTCGCTCTGGTGGGACGATGCCAAAGGCGCGCTTCAGATCATTGACCAGCGCTGGTTACCACATGACTTCCGCGTTCAATCCGTCGAAACGCTTGAGGATTTCGCCGCCGCAATCGTGGAAATGCGGGTACGTGGCGCGCCACTGATCGGCGCAACCGCCGCCTATGGCATGGCCCTAGCGATGAAGCTGGACCCAAGCGACGCCCATATGAACAAGGTCTGGGAGTATCTCAACGCCACCCGCCCGACTGCCATTAATCTGCGATGGGCGCTGAACCGGTGCCAAGCAGCGCTGCTGCCGATGGCGGAAGCGGATCGAGCGGCGGCGGCGCTGAGACTGGCGCATGAGATCGCGGATGAAGATGTCGAAATCAACCGCAACATCGGTCTGAACGGGCTGGAATTGATACGTGACATCGCCGCGAAAAAACCCGCGGGCGAACCCGTGCGCCTACTGACCCATTGCAACGCAGGATGGATTGCCACCGTCGATTGGGGGACCGCGACCAGCCCCATGTATCACGCCCACGATGAGGGCATTGCGCTGCACATCTGGGTCGATGAAACCCGCCCGCGCAATCAGGGCGCGTTGACTTCGTGGGAACTGGGCAGCCACGGGATCCCCCACACCTATATCACCGATAATGCCGGTGGGCATCTGATGCAGCATGGTCAGGTCGACATGGTCATCACCGGCACCGACCGCACGACGCGGCGGGGCGACGTGTGCAACAAGATCGGCACTTATCTAAAAGCTTTGGCCGCAAAAGATAATGGTGTGCCGTTCTATGTCGCCCTGCCCTCACCCACGATCGACTGGACGGTCGATGATGGCGTCGCAGATATCCCGATTGAAGAACGCAACGCCCGTGAAACGACCCACATTCAGGGCCTCGCTCCTGATGGTCAGATTGGTGAGGTGCAGGTCACGCCAATGGGAACGCCGGGCGGCAACCCCGCCTTTGATGTGACCCCAAATCGGCTTGTCACCGGCCTGATCACCGAACGCGGGATTTGCTCTGCCACAGCCGAAGGGCTGGCCGGTCTTTTCCCTGAAATGGCGCAGGCGGCGGAATGACGACCTGCCTGCCCGACACGACAGAGACCCGACAGGCGATCATCGATACCTGCCTGCGGATGGAGGCATCTGGAATTAATCAGGGAACCGCTGGCAATGTGTCGGCCCGAGTGGCGGATGGCCTGCTGATCACCCCCTCGGCGGTGCCCTATGCCGAAATGACCCCGGATATGATCTGCAAGTTGCCCTTGCACGGTGACCCGGACCCGGCGGACCGCAAGCCATCAACCGAATGGCGGTTTCACCAATCCATCATGCAGGCCCGCCCTGATGTCGGTGCCGTGGTGCACGCGCATCCCGCCCATGCCACGGCGATTGCGACCCAGCGTCGGGGCATTCCCCCGGTGCACTATATGATTGCAGCGTTCGGCGGCAGTGATGTGCCGATCACAGGCTATGCATTGTTCGGCAGCCCGAAACTGGCGGCGATGGTCGCCGACGCGCTGAAGGATCGTGACGGCTGCCTGATGGCCAATCACGGTGCCACAACGGTCGGCCCCACGCTGGACCGCGCGTTGTGGCGCATGGAAGAGCTGGAAAATCTGGCCCGCGTCTACATTCTGGCGCTGTCCAGCGGCACACCGGTGTTGTTGTCGCAGGCCGATATTGATGATGCCCTTGGATCATTTGCCAGCTACAAGCCGCAATAATCGCGATCATTCGTGTGATTGTTCGCCCGGTCTGACCGTCTTGATATCCTCGGTCGCAGCCCAGCTTTGCACATCTTCGCGCCGCAGGGCGGTGGCCATCAGATCAGGGAACTGATCGGGGGTGCAGGCAAAAACCGGGATGCCGAGGCTGGCAACCTTGCCGGCCATATCCTTGTCGTAATAGGGCTGGCCGGTATCGGTGAGTGCGAGCAGCACGATTACGTTGACCCCGGATGCCTTGAGCGCCATCAACCGCGCGATCAGCGCCTTGGCGTCGCCCCCTTCCATCAGGTCGGTGATCAGGATCAGGTGCGATTTGGTGGGCCGTTCGATCCGTTCTTCGCAATAGGCCACCGCCCGGTTGATATCGGTGCCACCGCCCAGTTGGACCCCGAACAGGACCTGCACCGGGTCTTCCAATTCTTCGGTCAGGTCGATGATGGCGGTGTCGAAGCAGACCAGTTTGGTCTGGACCGACGGGATCGACGCCATGACCGCCGCGAAGATCGAGGAGTAGACCACGGACGTTGCCATTGACCCGGATTGGTCAACACACAGAGTCACCTCGTCCAGATCGGTGATCCGGCGTTGCTGGCGCAGGAAGCCGATCAGCTTTTCCGGCACGATGGTTTGATATTCGGCCTGATAGTGCCGCAGATTGGCCTGAATGGTACGCGGCCAATGGATGTCGTTGAACCGGGGTCGGTTGGTGCGGGCGGAGCGGTTGATGGCGCCGCGGATCGCCTCTGTTGTCTTTTTCTCAAGCCGTTCCATCAGTTCATCCACGACCTTCTGGATCACGATCCGGGCGGTCTCGATGGTTTTGGCGGGCATGGCAGAGCGGAGCGAGACGAGGTCGGCGACCAGATGCACGTCAGCCTCGAGCGCTTCGAGGAATTCGGGCTGCAACAGCATCTGTTTCAGGCCAAGCCGGTCGAACGCGTCTTTCTGGATGACCTGCACGACCGTGCCGGGAAAGTATTCGCGGATATCGCCCAGCCAGCGTGACACCTTGGGTGCGGATTTGCCGAGCCCCGCGCCCTTGCCGCCGCTGTCCTGATAGAGTGCATCAAGCGCCGCGCTGATCGCCATGTCGCGGTCGGACAGTGCCCCGGCATCTTCGGTTTCGCCCAGCGCCATGCGCCAGCGGCGTTCGTGCTCATCGGTCATGTGCCGCCCCCGAAAATGCGTGTCAGCTTGGACATCTGGGCCGCCCATATCCGGTCGGCATCGGGGGCGAAATCCGCGCTGGTGCCGCCGCTGACCTTGCCCAGCAGATGTTCGAGCAACACCTTGCGTTCATTGGCGTCGAGCGTGGAGAACACCCGCCGGAACAGCGGCAGCTTTTCGGTGAATGCCTCATCGTCGAGTGACATGACCCAGGCATCCACCGCACCGCGCAGGTCGGCATCGTGGACGAGTTTGAGGCCCGCCCCTGTAAAGAACCCTTCGAAAAAGGCGGCGGCCTCGCTGGTTGGTTTGGCGCGTGACAGCCGCAGCGACATGATGGTTGCGATCTGGTCGGCATTCATCAGCCCGGCCTCGTAGGCGAGCCGTGCTGTCAGGCCGCCGACCAGCGGCACGGTGTTGTCGGAAGTGCCGGTGTCGTGCAGGGCGGACAGCCACAGGTCGAGGACGGCATCCGACCGTTCGGCAAGCGCGATGGACCGGTCGGCGGCGGCGATCAAGCTGCGCAGGCGTTCCGTCTCTTCCGCGTCCAGACCGCGTGCGGCGCGTGGCAGGGCCAGTGCGGCCTGCACGATCAGCCGGTCCAGCAAAGCCTCCATCCGGTCGAGCGCCATGTCGCGGGCCGTGCCATAGCGCAGCGTGTCGACGATGGGTTGCAGCGCGGTCAGCATCAGCGCGCAGTCATCCGTTTCGGCGGCCAGCGCATCAAGCCGGTCGATGCCGATGCTGGCGACCTCTGGTAATTGCGCCACCAGCGCGTCGCGCACTCGTTCGGCCACATCGGCCAGCCGCGCCTCGCCCTGCATCGCCTCGGTCAGGCGTCCTGAGGCGGCGGCGGCGATTGTGGGGCCATAGACCAGATGTTCCACAAGGCGGACGGCGAATTCCGCATCCCATTGCAGCATCCATTTTTCGCGGAACGTGCCCCGGCTGCGGCCCGGATCAATCAGTTTGCCCCATGGTACGTCAAGTGCAGTCAGCCGGTGCAGCAGGGTGGACCGGGCCAGCCCGCTGTCGGTACGCAGGTCAAGCGAAAGCTCGCGCTCCAACGCCTCTGGCTTGAGCCGGAGTTTCTTTTGCTGTTGCTGCAGGTCTTCCAGCAGCGGGGCCAGTGGCAGGTTGCCGGGGATCTGTCCGACCTGCGCGCCCAGAAGCAGGCGGGTTTCGATGATCCGCCATTGCAGCGGTTCGCCCATCATCAGCGTGGAAATCGCCGCATCGCGCATTTCCTCGAAGCCCGGGGCGGGCCGGTCGCGCACCGCCGCCAGATTGCGCGTGAGCCGGACCGTTTCGATCAGACTGGCGGTCGAGGCGTCAAACCCTTCGTCCCGCAGGACCTGCGCCATCCGCGCCACCCAAAGCGCGTCGGCCTTCGGCCCGGTGCCGTTTTCCCAGATGTGATCATACCAGAGCGGGGCCGCCACCCCTGCCCCGTAGCCGGTCGCGCGAGCCAGCCGGGGTGATGTCCAGGGCGCCCATGTCGCCTGTACCTTGACCTTGGGCAGGTCGCGCAGCACGGCGTTGTCGTCTGACGCTTTGACCTTTTGGCGCAGGGCGGGCACGTGCCAAGCACCGCAGATTACGGCGACCGGGCCGTCCGCATCTTTGGCGGCCTTGCCGATGGCGCGGCGCATATGCGCCTCGCGCATAGCCTCGCGGCTGTCTGGATCGTGGCCTTCGCGCAGGGTGCCCATGGCGTCGCCAATGGCGTCAAAGAGCGTGCCGGGGTCTGGGTTTTCCTCGATCACGTCGGACCACCAGCTTTCGCCGTCTTCATACCCGGCAGCCCCCGCCAGCGCGCCGATGGGGTCGCGGGCCACGGGGTTTTCGGGCGATAGCCGGTCTTCGGCATCCTCTGACAGGGTGGCGGATGCAGGCAGGTCGATGAACGCGACCGGGATATTGCGGGCCAGCGCCCAGCGCATGGCCTGATATTCTGGGGAAAACCGGGCGAAAGGCCAGAATATCGCGCGTTCCGGCGAATCCTTGGCGTAGGCGAGCAAGGCCACGGGCGGCACCATGGCGGCGTCGGCCACATGGGCGATCTGGTCAGTCAAGTCTGCCGGCCCTTCGATCAGGATGATGGCCGGTTGCAGATCATCCAGTGACGCCACGACCTGCCGGGCCGAGCCCGGCCCGTGGTGCCTGATGCCAAGATAGTGGATGTCGCCCATCGGATCAGAGCAGTTCGGTCAGGACCGAATAGTAGTCGGCATAGTCGCGCCGTTTTTTCACGACGGTTTCGAGGTATTCTGCCAGCACCGTCTTGTCCTGGACCGGATCCTTGACCACCGCGCCGAGCACATTGGGGGCAAGCCCATCCACATTCAGGGTTCCATCGGAAAAGAACGCGGCCTGCGACAGACCGCCCACCATGACCGCAATCGCCTCTGCCGTGGACAGGGTGCCGCTGGGCGCCTTGAGCGCGGTTTTGCCGTCCATGGTTTGCCCGTCGCGCAATTCGCGGAACATGGTGACGACGCGTCCGACCTCTGCCGCGACGTTCTTGGGCAAGGGCAGGTCAAGCCCGGCTGCCATTTCGCCGACCCGTTTGGTGACAATCGACACCTCTTCGTCGATGGTGTCCGGCAGCGGCAGGACGACCACGTTGAACCGACGTTTGAGGGCCGAGGACAATTCGTTGACCCCTTTGTCGCGATTGTTTGCGGTGGCGATGATGTTGAAGCCGCGCGTGGCGTAGACTGATGAGTTCAGTTCGGGGATCGGCATCATCTTTTCCGACAGGACGGTGATCAGCGTGTCCTGCACGTCTGATCCCATGCGGGTCAGTTCCTCCATCCGGCAGAGTTTGCCCGCTTCCATCGCGCGGTAAAGCGGTGTGGGAACCAGTGCTTCTTCACTCGGTCCCTTGGCCAGCAACTGCGCATAGTTCCAGCCATAGCGGATCTGGTTTTCATCTGTACCGGCCGTGCATTGCACCACAAGGGTTGAATCGCCCGCCACGGCGGCGGCCAGATGTTCCGATACCCATGATTTCGCCGTCCCCGGCACGCCCAGCAGCAATAACGCCCGGTCCGTGGCCAGGGTTGCCACGGCTGTTTCGATCAGCCGTTTCTGCCCGACATATTTCGGGGTAATTTCTGTGCCATCCGCCGCCTTGCCACCCAAAAGGTAGGTCACAACCGCCCGTGGCGACATCGCCCAGCCAGCGGGTTTGGGGCCGTTATCATCGCCGCGCAGGGCGTCGATTTCGGCTTTCCAGACGATTTCGGCAGGTTGGCGGAGCACATCGGTCATGGGGTGGGTCCTTGCAGGGCTATGTTGAATTTCAGAGGGTGCAAAACCGGATCAGCGCTATGAAAACCCAGCGCTTCAAGATCGGCCATAACACGCGTGGCATGCGACGCCGTGATCAGAAAAGCCAATAGCGTAACAAAGTTTTCAAACTGCGAAATCGTGTGGCTGCCCTGATAGTCGCCCTCGCCTTTCGCCCGCTTGGCCAGGGCGGCTTTGACATCTTTCAGCTTGTTTGCGTAGAACGGCGCGGCCAGCAGCGCATCCGAAAGGGTTGGGCCAACATCAGGGCCGGTCACGGCCAGCATATCACGCAAATCGGTCAGGATGTTTGCGCGCAACAACGCCTGCGCCTCTGCAAGTACCTGATCCTTTGACAATCGTTGGGCCATATCTGCGAGCATAGCAAACTGGGCCACACCATCGGCACGCAAACGGTCCCAATAGATCATCAACGCATCATCGGGTGCTGTGCGGATGCACATCTGCAGGAAGGGTGACATCATCGGGCGCGGTTCGGTGACGTAGCTGGCGGCAAGCGTGTCAGGTGTTACCGCAAGGGCAGAGGCCAATTGAGCGAAGGATACGTTTTCGAAAAGGCTATTCGCCCGCTTCTTTTGCGCCTCGTTCAGTTTGCTGCGCAGTTTGATCACGTTGCGCCGCCGGATCAGGCCGGTCGTCGATTTCTCCATGAAATCGGCCAGTTCTTGTGCATCATCACCGCCGGTGACGACACCAAGGCGCGCCAAGAGGCTTTGCGCACGCGATTTCACTTTGGATGAACGGTCGTTTTGGGTCAGTGCCGCCAGATACTCAGCATCATCCATGCTGAGGCCTATGGCGAAGCCGTCGACGAGACCCAGCCGATCTTCGGCGGGCAATCCACCGCCGTGATCCTGCATCAATTCTCGTGCGGCGGTGGGGTCAGACGCGCGCAGGTCAGCAAAGGCCTTGCGGCGCTCGGCCGGGTACATGTCATCCCATGTGTCAGCAGTCAAAGCGGTGGAGTTGTGGCCAAGCCCGGCCTTCCATTTCGCCAGCGGGATATAGGCGTCGGGGTAGCCTGACATGTCCTGCGGCGGCAGCCAGTCGAATGGGTGGGCCATTACGCCGCGCGCGGCCATCAGGCCGGTCAGCGCCTGCCAGATGCTGCGGTCCTGTTGCTGCATCATCTGCCGGAAGGCCGGGCGCAATGGTTCAGGCAGAAGCGGTAGAGGTGTCGCGGGCAGCGGCGGCATGGAGGTCAGATTGCCCGGTGCGGCGGGGCGCAGACAGGTCTGCCGGAACAGCGCCGCCTGGGCGAGCAACCGCAATTGGGTTTCGGTGGCGTCCGCCCCATCGGCAAACCCGTCTTCTGCCGCATCTGCCGCGCCGCCCATCATCCAGCGCAGTTTTGCCGCCTCAAGCCGGCCCAAGGTTTCATCAAGCATCGGCATGAAACCTCCCCATATTGGTGTCCGCCGCCAGCAGATCTGCGGCGTAGCCATTCCACAAAACGACCGATTGGTGCAGTTCCGCGCCAAGAACCGGATCGGCAAGGCCGGTGGTGGTCAGGGGCAAAACGGCCTCGCTCCCACGCCAGTAATGTGCCTCCTTCGCCGTGGCCAGCCGCCCGGCAGGTAGAAGGACCGGCAGTTCGGTCAGCCAGGGTTCCTGCCCCAACGCATCGGAAAACGACCGTAGGATGTCGGCATCCGCCGAAACTGCGGGCCAGTCCCGATGCTCATCCGCATTTGTCCGCTCGACTATTTGCGCCCGCAGCGGCACAGGCGCGGGGTAAAAAACCAACTCAGCCTGAAACTGATCCCCGGCGGTGAAGGCCGCCCCTTGCTTGCCCAGACTGGCCGGAAAGAAATCCTGCAACAGCGCGAATCGTGGTCCGGTCGGATCAAGGCCCAGCAACCATGTTGAACGGGCAATCAGCCCGTCACGGCGGGTTTCGTCGCGGCTTGCCAATACCTCCCAGCAGCCCTTGTGGCGTAGGGCTGTGTCATCTTCCAAAAGCACATCGCGATTTTCAGCGCCCGCGATAATGCGGCGCAAAGCGGGATCAGGGTTGTCACCATTGCCCCACGCCCGCGCGATGATGACAAGCTTGCCAAGTTCCGCGATCAACGCGTCTGGCCGATCTTTTTGCGGCAGCGCTAGAACGCGCGCCGGTATGCCGTCAATCCGGCCCGCCAGTGATCCTGCCTTGGCATCCACAAGGCGCGACGCGATCCGGCGGCATCGTCCGGTCAGATCGGACAGCAGTTCCGTCAACCCGGTGCGCAACTGGTCGGCGATCCACGCCTCCATCTCTGCCAGACCATCGGTAATTGCCTTTTGCGTGGCCGCAGCCCGCTTCGCCGCGGCGGCTTCACGGCGGGCGATTGTTTTCGGGTCATCGGGTTTTTCAGGCGTGTCAGCTTGCGCGGCGGCGAGGCTTTTCTTCTCGCCACTTGCGGTCGGTGTCGACGCAGTCTTGCGCCGTCGCCCCAGCCATTCGGTCACCCAATCGGGGACATCACCGGGTCCAAAATCAGACGGTGCGCTGCTATATTGCAGCATCAGAGCCAAGGCATGTTTGCAAGGGAACTTACGCGATGGGCAGCTGCATTTCGCCCCCAGATCGCTCAGGTCCACAACCACCCGATAGGGGTTCGCCCCAGATCCCTGACAAGCCCCCCAGATCAGCCGGCTGTCACCCGAAATCAGCCGCTCCGGCCATTTGTTGGGTGACAGCAATTTGCTCGCAGCCTTAAGCGATGCCTGATCGGGGGCAGCGTTTTCAATGGCGGATGTGGTCAGGCTCATGTCTGAAGTCAGAGCAAAACCACATCACAAGTTCAAGACGCATTCTGCGGCTGCGATACGACCGTTGCGCGTGTGTCGCGTGCGCCCGTCATTTGCTGTAATGCGTGGTCCAGATCGGGATGCCAGAAGGTAAAGCCTGCGGCCTGTGCCCGGGCGGGTACGACCCGTTGACCGGATAACATCGTCTCTTCCGCCAGATCGCCCAAACCCGCACGCAGGATCGCGGCAGGAAAGCGCAGAACCGCCGGTCTGTGCAGCGCGCCTGCCACGGCCTTGGTGAAATCCGCGCTTGTTACTGGGTTCGGCGCAGTGGCGTTCAGCGGCCCCTCTATATCCGTCGCCATGGCAAAGATGATCATTCGCACAACATCATCCAGATCGATCCAGGACATCCATTGTTTTCCATCGCCCATAACGCCGCCAAGGCCGAATTCGAACGGGGTCAGGAACTTGGCCAGCATCCCGCCTTCAATACCCAAAACCAGCCCGATGCGCAGCGCGACAACACGGACCCCATGGGCCTGCGCCGCCTCTGCTGTCTCTTCCCAGCGGGCGCAAACCTGATGGGTAAAGCAATCCTGCGGGGCTGCATCCTCGGTCAGTTTTTCGCCACCACGCAAACCATACCATCCGATGGCAGAGCCATTGACCAACACCTTTGGTTTTACGGCAAGCCGGTCAATCAAGGCTACGATTTCGCGAGTCATGTCCACACGCGATCCGATAATCCGGGCGCGTTTGCGTGCGGTCCAAGGGGCGCTGGCAACCGGGTCACCGGCCAAATTGATGATGCTGTCGATAGGTTCGTCATCCGGAATCTGCCCCAGATCAGTGACAATCCGGATTGGATGGGCCAGATCATCTGCATTGGCCCTGGTCCGCGTCAATACGGTGACACGGTGCCCGCCAGCCACCAGGGCGGCAGTAAGGCGCGCGCCAATGAACCCGGTCGCGCCGGTGATCAGAACATTCTGACGACCCGGCAGATCAGTCACCAGCTTTGCAGGGTCCGGGCGTGCCAACCTGTCGCTACGCCCCGCCGCCAGCAGATCACGTGCACTGAACAGGCCGACACCCAGGGCAGACAGGGTCGCCATGACGCTCCACCAGCCATAGCTGGTCGGGATCAGGGCCGTTTCCATCCTTGCCCACTCCAACAGGTAGGGTGCCGCAAGTGCAAGGATTGCACCGTAGTTGAGGGCAAGGAGGGTATGGTTCACCCGTTCGGTCGCTGGCAGTTTTCGTGTCAGGCCCTCCTCCACGAAATCCCACAGGGTGATCAGCACCTCGATCACCAGAATGCCGGTCAGGATCATCGTGAAAACACCGCGCGGCTCCAGCCAGGCAAAGCACAGGAAAATCACCATGTAGAAGAAGTTGCGCACCCCGTGCAGGCGCAGTTCCTGCCGCTGCGACGGGCGCCACGCCAGACGTTCAGTGCCTTCATGATGGACAAGCGTGTCAAACGCGCCCATCACAACCTGAATGGCAATAAGGGTCCAGAGGATCGGATCATCCATTATCTATTCCTTTGCGTCCTGGAAAACGGCGTCTTGGGCAATCATCTCGCCAAAGACGCGGTGTTTGAGCGAAAGTGTGAAGGCGAACTGGCCGTCGCCCAGATCATTGTGACCAATCACCAACGCGCCCGGGCTGAGCAAACGTGGCAGCCTGATGCGGCGGCCCCATAGCTGCAAAAAGAAATGATCGCTTTTGAAGAGCAGGGCATGGGCGGTCGCCTCGACCCGCAGAGCCATGCCAATGCCATAGCCGATGTATTCCTCCAGGCCGGTGGGACCTGCAAAACGTTTGGAGCTGTGCACGGTTTGGGGGAAACCCTTGGCCCTACCGTATTGCCTGATCCAGAACTGGCCATTTGTCATACTGTCTTCGGTCACAATCACAACAGCTGGACGATCCACTGAAGTCATATCATAGGGCAATGGCGCGCCCACAAGGCGCGCCAGTTGCGCCAGAACATGCCCCGCCCGGTTCATGCGCATGGATGTCACAACACCCTGATAGGTCACACTATCCCCACCCTTGAGCCGCTTACCAAATCGTTTGCGGATCGCTGCTGGCAGCCGGTTCCAGCCATCACCCAGCAGGTTGCGAAACCGGCTGTCTGGCAAAGGCTGCGGTGCCTTGGCATCATTGGCAGGCACAAACGGTGTGACCTCTTGCTTATGTCCCTGAACCTCCATCATTTCCTCCGTTTCGTATCATCATATATTTCTGTAGGAACAGAAATTAATCGCCAAAAAAAGGGGGCGGCCTATTTGGCCTTGCGCCCCGTAAACTTCAAAACCTTCAGTACCTTGTCACCCATGCCGATCAGCCGCGTCAGCTGGGCCTTGGGCACACCCAGCATCTGGTCGTACCAACGGGTCGTCGTGTTCAGGAACTCCTGCATCTCGCGCAGCCGGTGCAGCACCTCGGGGTTCAACCCCTTCTCGGTCTCTGCTTTGGTTACGCAATCACGCAGCGCTGCGGCTGCTGGATCAATCTCGCGCTCTTTGCGGCCCTGGGCGATGCGCATCGCCATCTCCCAGACATCAACCTCTGCCTCGAAATGCTCGCGCCTGTCGCCCACGATGGGAACGCGACGGATCAGTTTCCAGCCGACCAGTTCCTTGAGCGAGTTCGATACGTTTGACCGGGCAATCCCCAGCGTCTCGGATATCTGCTCTGCATTCATCGGACTGACCGAAAGATATAGCAATGCATGGATCTGCGCGACCGAGCGGTTGACGCCCCACTGCCCGCCCATGTCACCCCAATACAGAATGAATTGCTCAACGGCCGCTGATTTGGTTATTTGTGATATTTCTGTCATGACAGAAACTTAGAACACGCCGGTACAATTTGCAAGCCAAATCGCCTAGCCATTTTCGCCAACGGGAGTCCTGTGTGCACATAAATGAGAGGAAGCGCCCAAATACCCGGCAAATCCTTTACAGACCGCCAAGGCCTCAAAACTTCTGGCTGTCACGTCGTCATCATCATTGACTCATGTCGAAAATTGCTGAACCAATGTGTAATTGGTTCACCATTGGGATGAAGACGCTGACCAAAACCGCCTCCTTGCTGTCGCTAACTGCGTTGAGCCTTCGATTTAAGGGGCAAGCAAGTTGTGCGGTGGAGAATGTCAGCCTGTCGGTGGCGTCTGGTGAAATCCTCTGTGTCGTGGGCGAATCTGGATGCGGAAAAAGCGTGACCGCCATGGCCATGATGGGGCTTTTGCCGCCGGGTGCGGCGCATATTCCTTCGGGAAAGATGGTGTTTGACGGGCAAGCCTTTGATTTAACAAAGGAACGCATCCCCGCAGACCTGCGCGGTGGTCGCATGGCGATGATTTTTCAAGAACCGATGACATCTCTTAATCCCGCCTTCCGTATCGGCGACCAGATTGCAGAATCAGTGCAACGTCACACCGGCTGTTCCCGCACCAAGGGGCTGGAACGCGCATTGGAGATGCTGCGCCGCGTCGGCCTGCCATCACCGGAACTGCAACTGGATCGGCACCCGCACCAATTGTCAGGTGGTCAGCGCCAACGCGTCATGATCGCCATGGCGCTGGCCAATGACCCCAGCCTTCTAATCGCGGATGAGCCGACGACAGCACTGGATGTCACCATTCAAGCGCAGATCCTCGACCTGATCCGCGATCTGCAGCGCGACACAGGCATGGGCACGATCATGATCACCCATGATCTGGGGGTCGTGGCCGAAATCGCCGATACCGTGGCGGTCATGTATGGCGGGCAGATGGTGGAATACGGGCCCATGGCCGAGATATTCGGCAATCCGCAGCACCCCTACACGATTGGTTTGATGGCCTCGGTGCCGCGCCTGTCAGGTCCCCGCGCAAGACTGACCACGATCAAGGGCACCGTGCCGACAATGAACAACATGCCCCAAGGATGCCGCTTTCGCAGCCGTTGTCCGTTTGCGACTGGCGTTTGCAGCACTCAGCCGTCCTTGTCCGATGTAGGGCCCAATCACCAGACCGCCTGTCATTTTGCACCACTCGAACAAACCTTGCAGGTGGCCGGATGAAACCCATCCTCGAAGCGCAAGGGTTGAAAAAGCACTTCCAGACGGGCGGCGGCCTGTTTGCCAAGAAGGGATCGGTGCGCGCAGTGGATGGTGTGTCGCTATCGATCACGTCCGGCGAAACCTTTGCCATCGTGGGCGAATCCGGCTGCGGGAAATCTACCCTCGCCCGGTTGCTGGCACGTCTGCTGGACCCGACGGCAGGCGACGTCATCTTTGACGGCAAGGCAGTGACCCAAGCGCGGGGCCATGCACTGTCAGACCTGCGTCGGGATGTGCAGTTCATCTTTCAGGACCCTTTTTCGTCGCTGAATCCGCGCATGTCGGTGGGCCGGCTGGTGGCAGAACCACTGGAGGTTCACGCGCCAGACCTGTCCAAACAGGACCGCCGCGCCAAAGTATCCGAACTGCTGAAACAGGTCGGCTTGCAGCCCGAACATGCAGACCGCTACCCGCACGAGTTTTCAGGCGGGCAGCGCCAGCGGATCGGCATCGCCCGCGCTTTGGCGTCAGGTCCGCGACTGATCATTGGGGACGAGCCCGTGTCTGCGCTGGATGTGTCAGTTCAGGCGCAGGTGGTGAACCTGCTCAGCGACCTAGGCCGCGATCTTGGTCTGACCCTGATCCTGATTGCGCACGACCTTGCCGTCATCAGACACATGTCGGACAGGGTCGCGGTCATGTATTTAGGCAAAATCGTCGAGCAAGGCACGACCGATGCCCTTTTCGACACACCTCGCCACCCCTATACGCGCGCCTTGCTTGATGCCATTCCCGATCCGGATGACCGCAATCGCACTGATCGTGCCCGGATCGAAGGCGAAATGCCAAGCCCGTCCGCACCACCGTCCGGCTGCGCCTTTCACACGCGCTGCCTGTTTGTCACCGACCTGTGCCGCAGCACAGCGCCAATGCCCGAAGAAACACCGGATGGCCATATGACGGCCTGTCACCACTGGCAGGACATTGGTGTAACGGCCGGCCGCAACCCCCCTCCCAAACGAAGCCCTGCCACCGAAGCGCGGCTCGCCCTTTACCGAAAAGCGACCGAGGGGGCGAAGATCACCCCGGTCGCACATCATCCCGACAGAGAGGAAACATGATGAAATCCCTGACACTGACAACTGCCGCACTGGCGCTGATGGCGACCGGTGCCATGGCGCAAGACCTGCGCATCGCGCTGCAATCAGATGCCGACATTCTGGACCCCGACCAGTCGCGCACATTCGTAGGCCGCATCGTTTATGCGTCGCTATGCGACAAACTGGTCGATATCACCCCGGACCTTGAAATCATTCCGCAACTCGCCACCGAATGGACCGTGGCCGAGGATGGCATGTCCATCGACATGACCGTGCGCGAGGGTGTGGTGTTCCACGATGGGACCGCTTTCAATGCACAGGCCGTCGCCGATAATATCGAACGATCCCAAACGCTTGAGGAAAGCCGCCGCAAATCTGAATTGTCGTCAATCACCTCCGTTGATGTCACTGGCGATTACACCCTGACACTGAACCTTAGCGCGCCTGATGCGACTGTGATGGCGCAACTGGCAGACCGGGCCGGTATGATGATCTCGCCTACCGCTGCCGCCGAAACGGGTGTCGATTTCGGGCTCGCGCCGGTGTGCTCCGGCCCATTTAGCTTTGGCGAACGTGTGGCGCAGGACCGGATTGTACTGAACAAGTTTGACGACTACTGGAACGCCGATGCGATCAATTTCGACAGTGTGACCTTCCTCCCGATCCCCGATACCACCGTGCGTCTGGCGAACCTGCAGTCGGGCGATATCCATATTCTGGAACGTCTCGCCCCCACCGATCTGGCGCAGGCCGAAGCGGACCCAGATATCAATGTGGTCTCTGCCGTATCGCTCGGCTATCAGGGCGTCACCTTTAACACTGGCAACGGCGAGAAGGCCGACAACCCCTTTGGCAACGACAAACGGCTACGGCAAGCGTTCAGCTATGCCATGGACCGCAACGCGATCAATCAGGTGGTATTTGAAGGCGCTTATGCCCCGGGCAACCAGTCCTTCCCGCCCACCTCGCCTTGGTACAACACCAATTTCCCGATCGAAGAACGCGATGTGGAAAAAGCCAAGGCCTTGCTGGCAGAGGCGGGCTATCCCGACGGTGTCGACCTGACGGTACAGGTCCCCAACACCACGATCCCGCTGCAATTGATGCAGGTTGTCCAGTCGATGGCGGCAGAGGCGGGCATCCGGGTTGAGATTGTGTCGAAGGAGTTTGCGACCCTGCTGGCCGACCAGTCTGCCGGTGACTATCAGGCAAGCCAGATCGGCTGGTCCGGTCGCGTCGATCCTGATGGCAATATCCACCAGTTCGTAACCACCGATGGCGGCATCAATGACAGTGGATTTTCGCACCCAGATGTGGATGCGGCGTTGAATGCCGCCCGCACACAGGCTGATATGGAGGCCCGCAAGATCGAGTATGACAAGGCCCGCGCCGTCCTGATCGACGAAGCACCGCTGGTCTATCTCTATCATCAAAGCTGGATCACGGCGCTTGATGCCGGGATCGAGGGCTTCACCCCCTACCCCGATGGCATGATCCGTCTGGAAGGCGTGTCACTGTCTGAGTGATGTGGAGCCGGCCCGACCTTGATTGAGGTCGGGCCACCCAACAAGAGGCATTCCATGCTGTCATACTTCCTGCGCCGCGTCGCCATCGCGATCCCGACGATCCTGCTGATCTCGATCTTCGTTTTCGCATTGCAAAAACTTCTGCCGGGCGACCCGCTGCTGGTTCTGGCCGGGGAAGAGCGTGACCCAGAGGTGCTGGAATTCCTGCGCGAGAAATACCGTCTGAATGATCCGATCCCGGTGCAGTACATCACTTGGGTGGGCAACGCGCTGCAGGGTGATCTGGGCACCTCGTTCCGCACCAACCAACCGGTGACCGAGCTTATCGGGCAAAAGCTGCCCGTGACGATTCAGCTGGCAGTGATGTCTTTGATTTTCGCGGTGCTGATCGGAATTCCGGCAGGTATCCTGTCGGCCTATAAAAAAGGCACGCTGACTGATTACATCGCCAATATTGTTGCACTTTCAGGACTGTCTATCCCGAATTTCTGGCTGGGGATCATGTTGATCCTGCTGGTATCCGTGAAATGGCAATTGCTGCCGGCGTCGGGCTATGTCCCGCTAAGCGAGGATTTCTGGTTGTCGATCAAGACAATGCTGATGCCCGCCTTTGTCCTGGGCACAGCATTAGCAGCCACGCTGATGCGCCATACCCGTTCCGCGATGCTGGGGGTTCTGACCTCTGACTATGTTCGAACCGCACGCGCCAAGGGGTTGTCAGAGCGCAAGGTTGTGCTGAAGCACGCCTTTCGCAACGCGTTAACGCCCATCGTTACCCTAACGGCCCTGCTGTTCGGAGAGTTGATCGCGGGTGCCGTTTTGACCGAACAGATATTTACCATCCCTGGATTTGGTAAACTGGTCGTCGATGCCGTCTTCAACCGCGACTATGCCGTTGTGCAGGGCATTGTTCTGGTGACTGCGGTTGGTTTCATCATCATGAACCTATTGGCGGATATGGCCTACTTCCTGCTCAACCCTCGTCTGAGGAGCGCCTGATGTCCGTTGCTGAAACGACCACCACAGCACTCCCCAAACCCGAAAACCGGGTCTGGAAGAAGTTTCGCAGCCACAAATCGGCGATGTTGGGCGGCATTCTGGTGACCTTCTTTATCGCCATCGCCCTGCTCGCGCCCGTCCTGCCAATCCCCGACCCGGCCGCGACAGACTGGGGTGCGGTGCGTCAGGCACCGTCTGCGGCCCATTGGATGGGAACCGATGAGATCGGGCGCGATGTGCTGTCGCGGATGATCTGGGGGGCGCAGGCGTCACTCCTTGCGGGGGTCATCTCGGTCGGGATCGCGGTGGCCATCGGGGTGCCGCTCGGCATAGTGGCCGGTTATTTTGGTGGCTGGATTGACGCCATCATTTCGCGCTGTACTGAAGCGCTATTAGCCGCTCCCTTCCTGATCCTTGCCATCGCGCTGGCGGCCTTTCTGGGGCCGAGCCTGACTAACGCAATGATCGCCATTGGCATCTCCGCCACACCGATATTCATCCGCCTGACCCGCGGCCAGGTGATCAATATCAAGGTCGAAGATTACGTGGAGTCCGCGCATGCCATAGGCTTGCCGACACGGCTGATCCTGTCGCGCTACATCCTGCCGAATGCCTTGCCGCCAATCCTTGTGCAGGCAACCCTGACCATCGCGACGGCGATCATTGCGGAGGCGTCGCTTTCATTCCTCGGCCTGGGCCAGCAACCCCCGTCGCCAAGCTGGGGATCGATGCTGAATACGGCCAAGAACTTCCTCAACCAGGCGCCTTGGATGGCGCTTTATCCCGGCATTTCGATTTTCCTTGTCGTGTTGGGGTTCAACCTTCTGGGCGACGGGCTGCGCGACGCGCTTGACCCGCGCGAACACTGAAAGGCATCGCATGACTTTTACCACGCGTCCTGAAATCCGAGGCACCTTCGGCGTTGCAACCTCGACCCATTGGATCGCTTCTGCCGTTGGCATGTCGATCCTCGAAAAAGGCGGTAACGCCTTCGACGCCGCGGTCGCAACCGGTCTGACGTTGCAGGTTGTGGAGCCGCATTTGAACGGCCCCGCCGGCGACATGCCCGCCATCTTTCAGAAGGCTGGCGAGGACGTGCAGGTCATATGTGCGCAGGGGCCTGCCCCTGCAGCTGCCACCATCGCGCACTATCGGGAACAGGATCTGACACTGGTTCCCGGGTCGGGTTTGCTGGCAACCGTGATCCCCGGCGCATTTGACGGCTGGATGCTGATGCTGCGCGACCACGGCACGATGACCCTGCGCGATGTTCTGGAACCCGCTATCGGATACGCCCGCGACGGCCATCCTGTATTGCCACGGGTGGCAAACACGATTGACGGGCTGACGGAGTATTTCGCCGAACACTGGCCCAGCAGCGCCGCAGTCTGGACACCCGGCCGCACGGCCCCTGCCCCCAACACGATCTTCAAGAACCCCGATCTGGCCCGCACCTATGACCGTCTGGTCGCCGCGGGCGAGGCCGCAGGCGATGACCGCACAGACCAGATCGACGCTGCCCGCAAGGAATGGGCAAACGGGTTCGTGGCCGACGCCATCGACACATATCTGCAGGATGCCAACATCATGGATGTGTCCGGCAAACCGCATAAGGGTGTGCTGCGCAAATCGGATATGGCAGGCTGGTCCGCCACGACGGAACCATCGCTGTCCTATACCTATCACGGCTGGACCGTGCACAAGACCGGGCCGTGGTCGCAAGGGCCGGTCCTGCTGCAGGCGCTGGCCATCCTGAAACATCACGATCTGGCGGCGTTGGACCCGCTGGGCGCGGAATTCGTCCACACGATCATCGAGGCCATCAAACTCTCCTACGCAGATCGCGAGGCGTATTACGGCGACCCCGCGCATAGCGAGATCCCGATGGATCACCTGCTATCAGATGCCTACAATGCCGAACGCGCGCGGCTGATCGGGCCAAAGGCCAGCCTCGAACAACGCCCCGGTCATGTGCCCGGGTTCGGCCATCTGGCCGACTCCTACGTCACCCGCGCCGCCCGCGATTTCGGGGCCGCCGATGCTGCCCCGCAAGAACCCACAATGGCGCATCTCACCGAAAAGCGCGGCGATACGGTGCATCTCGATATCATCGACCGCTGGGGGAATATGGTCGCGGCCACCCCATCAGGCGGCTGGCTGCAATCGAACCCGGTGATACCCGGCCTTGGCTTTCCACTGAACTCCCGCGCGCAAATGTTCTGGCTGGAAGCAGGATTACCGACCTCGCTGGCCCCGGGACGACGACCGCGCACGACGCTGACACCCTCGCTGGCCGTGCATGAAGACGGGCGGCGCATGGTCTTCGGCACACCTGGCGGCGATCAGCAGGATCAGTGGCAACTGGTCTGGTTCCTGCGGTTCGTCCATTGGGGCATGGAATTGCAGGCCTGCATGGATGCGCCACTGTTCCATTCGATGCACTTTCAGGGGTCCTTCTATCCGCGTGAGGCCAAACCCGGCGAAATGATGCTGGAACCCGCCTTTGGCGATGCCGTCATCAATGATCTGCGGGCGCGTGGCCATGTCGTCCATGTGGCCGAACCCTGGTCCGTCGGGCGTCTGACGGCCGCTTTGCGCGACCCTGACGGGGTGTTGCGCGCCGCCGCAACCCCGCGTCTGATGCAAGCCTATGCGGTGGGCCGATGACCTGGAGCCTGATTGCCCGCGACGGGAACGACATCGGCCTGATCGTCGCCTCCAAATTTTTTGCCTGCGGCGCCTTGGTACCCTATGTCGGCCCCCACACGGCGGTGGCCAGCCAGGCCTTCTGCAACCCGCTCTGGGGAACCGAGGGGCGCACAAGGCTGGAAACTGAATCCGCAGAAACGGTACTCGCCGATCTGGTCGCGCGCGATGCCGGTCAGGCGATCCGGCAGGCCCACATGATGGACGCGACAGGGGCCTTTGCCGCCCATACCGGCGCTGATTGCGTCGATTGGGCCGGGCATCTAATCCGTGACGATCACTCTGTCGCGGGCAACATGCTCGCCGGTCCCGACGTGATCGAAGCAACCTCCACCGCCTTTCAGGCCAGCACCGGCCCCTTGGCCGAACGCCTGATTGAAGCCATTCACGCGGGTGAGGCCGCAGGCGGCGATAAACGGGGGCGGCAGGCCGCCGGGCTGACGATCCACCGTGGCGAGGATTATCCGTGGCTATCGCTCCGGGCGGATGACCACGCCGATCCGCTGGCAGAACTCGACCGTCTCTGGCAGGTGGCCCAGGAACGGTATGTGCATTTCACACTCGGCGTGCCCACGGCCAAGGCATTTTCCGGCAGCCCCACGCGCGACCACATTGATGCGGCTATTGCCGAGGCAGAGGCACGTAGGCTATCGGAAGGACGCCCAAGCCTGTCGCAAGCCGTGGAAAAATGACCGAACCACTCAAATCCCGCCTGATGGCACTGATCGAATCCGAGCTGCCCCCCGATGGCCGCCTGCCAACGGAACGGGCTTTGGCTGACAGGTTTGGCACATCACGCCGGCTGGTGCGGCAGGCGCTTGACCAACTGGAGGTCGAAGGGTTGGTCTGGCGCAAACAGGGGTCCGGTACATATGCCGGCCAACCCTCAGACCCGACAGGTGATCTGGCCGCACGCATTGCCGGTGAAACCGACCCCCTCCAGGTGATGGAGGCGCGCCTGTGCATCGAACCGGAACTGGCCGCCCTTTGTGCCACCCGAATGACGGATGAAGAGATTTCACGCCTGCGCACCCTTGCCTCGCGCCAAGTGGTCGCTGATGCGCAAACGATCGAGCTGTGGGATGGGGCGATCCACCGGCTGATTGCGCAATGCGCACGCAACAGGCCACTGCTTACCGCATTTGCGCTGCTGGATCGCATCCGTTCTAACCCAGACTGGGTCGCCGTGCGCGCCCGCGCCCGCAGCCGCGCGTCACTCTCCGTGCCGCAAAGCGAACACGAGGTCCTGATCGAAGCCATCGCCGCCCGCAGCCCAAGTGCCGCGCGACAGGCAATGCATGATCATCTCTCCGCACGTTTCGCCGCCCTGAAGGTGGAATTCAACGCCGGAATGCGCGAAGCGGGCGAATGAGGCTAACCGCCTCAAATCACTCAAACTTCATTCACGCAGCACGTCTGCTGAACCGCTTGGCCAGCGCTTCAGACCAAATGGGGCTTGAGGATTGATTCAGAATCTCGCTAAGATATAAAATGAAACACTGTTTTACATAGTGAAATTCAGGGAGGAAAACATGAAACTATTCAAAGCCACGGCGCTTGCCGTGTCGATGGGGCTATTGGCCGGTTCCGCCATTGCAGAAACAGTGCTGATCCATGGTGAGGCTGGCCCAAATCGCGGCGCGCGTGCCAACGCAATCCAGTGGTTTGCCGATCAGGTCGCTGAACGCTCTGGCGGGGATCTGCGGATCGATATCCAGTGGGGTGGTGCGCTATTCAAGGCGAACGCGGCGCTGCAATCTATTGGCGATGGCGTGGCCGACATGGGAACCGTAATCGCCGTCTATTATCCGCAGGAATTCGTGGCCTACGGTGTCGCTGACCTGCCGCTAGACAACCCTGACGCCTGGGTCGGCATGCGCGCAACCGATGAGTTGTTTCGCAACAATGCGGCGGTAGAAGCTGCGGTCGCCGACAAGAACCTTGTCTACCTTGGCACATTCACCACCAGTCAGGTTAATATCGGCTGCAATGGCGCTGCCATCCGCACAGCGGACGATATCGACGGGCTGAAGGTGCGCGGCGTCGGGGCCTATGGAAAAGTGTTCGGCGAGATGGGGGCAAACATGGTCCGCATGTCGATCTATGACGCCTATCAGGGGCTGGATAGCGGGCTGATCGATTGTTCGCAGGGCTATTCCTATGCGGTGTCGGCGCTGAAACAGGCCGAAGTGATGGACAGCTATACGTTGCTGAACTGGGGTCAGGTCGGCGGTGTCGGCACCTTCATGAACAAGGATGCGTTTGATGCGCTGACGCCTGAGCAGCAGGCGGTGCTGCTAGAGGTCGGATCGGATACGGTCGATTATTTCGCCCGTATTCTGACCGGTGCGAATGATCAGGCGGTCGCGGATATGCGCGCGCAGGGCCTTGAGGTGATCGAACTGCCTGCGGAGGAGCGTGCTAAGCTGCTGGCGATGGGCGCACCCTATCTGGATGAATGGGCGGCGACCGCGACGGCGACCGGGCTGGATGGCCCGGCGATCCTTGAGGAATACAAGGCGTTGATCACGAAATACGCGGCAGAGCGGGATGCCAACGGATATCCGTGGGACGATAGCTGACCCCCGATGCTGAGGCGGGTTGAGACATTTCTGCTGGGGCTTGCGGCCCTGGCGGTGCTGCTGATGGGGGCCATGATCACGGTCAACGTTATCCTGCGCCTGTTCGGAACGTCATTGCCCGACAGCGTGGTCATCGTCCGCGAATTGATGGTGGCAGCAATCGTACTGCCTTTGGCAGCGGTCACTGCGGCGCGTGCCCATGTCTGTGTCGAGGTACTGGTCAACCAGCTGCCGGTGCGGGTCAAGGAGGGGTTGATCCTGTTCGGCTGGGTAGTCGGGCTGATCGCCCTGACACCGCTGGTCTATGCCGCTTGGCGCGAATTGGCCACGACGGCCACCAATGGCAGTTTCTTTTTCGGCGATCTGTCCTTGCCTAAATGGCCCGGCAGACTGGCGTTTTTCATCGGACTGGCCGTGTGCTGGTTGCGTCTGGTGGTCGTGCTGGTCGAAGATACGCGCGCGTTCCTGCGCGGCGCGGAGGCGGGATAAATGGACCCCTCCCAAATCGGGCTGATCGCGTTTTCGGCTGTTTTGTTGATGCTGGCCCTGCGGGTGCCGATCGCCTTCGCCATGGCCAGCGCGGCGATCATTGGCACCTTCTTTGTCTTTGCTCTGCGCACAGGGAATTTTGCGCCTGACCGGGCCATTCGACCGACAACGTCGATGATCTTCTCGAACGCCTTCGATCTGATCCACAACTACAATCTGTCCATGATCCCGCTTTTCGTGGCTCTTGGCCATATCGCCTATCGTGCCCAGATCACGACGAATATCTACGAGGCGGCCAAGGTCTGGATGACCAATTTGCGCGGTGGTGTCGCCATGGCGTCAATCGTGGGCTGCGGCGGGTTTTCGGCGATCACCGGCAGTTCGATCGCCTGTGCGTCGACCATGGGCCGTATCTGCACGCCAGAGATGCTGCGCATGGGGTATGACAATCGCCTTGCGACGGCGTCGGTGGCGGCGGGTGGCACGCTGGGGTCGCTAATCCCGCCATCGGTGCTGTTCATTATCTACGGGATTTTCACCGAAACATCAGTGTCGAAGCTGTTTCTGGCGGGCATTCTGCCGGGGTTGCTGACGCTTGCCGGTTTCGTGCTGGTTGTGGCCGTCTGGGTGCGGCGCGACCCATCCATCGCGCCGATGACTGACATCAAATTTTCCGCAATAGACCGCCGGAAGGCAGCCATCGCCGCATGGCCCGCCGTCCTGCTGTTTGTCACCATCGTCGGCGGCATCTACGGTGGCATTTTCACAGCGACGGAAGCCGCAGCGGTTTCCGTGGCGGCCGCTGTCACCATCGGGTTTGCGCAGCGCCGTCTGACCTTCGCAGATCTGTGGGCGTCGATGAAAGAAACCTGCATCCAGACCGCCAGCATCTTCATCATCGCAGCCGCGGCCAAGATCTTTGTAGCATTCATCGCGCTGACCGGAGTGGCACCGCAACTGGTCGCGCTGGTGTCATCGGCTGATCTTTCGGTCTTTGCCCTGATGGCCGCCATTGCGGTGATCTATCTGCTGCTGGGCATGTTCCTCGATCCTATCGGGATCATGGTCTTGACCCTGCCGCTGGTGATCCCGCTGGTCGAAGGTTATGGGCTCGACCTGATCTGGTTCGGTGTCGTCGTCATCAAACTGCTGGAGATTGGGCTGATCACCCCGCCGGTCGGCCTGAACGTGTTCGTGATTGCCAGTGTCGTGGGCAAAGATGCCCCGCTGGAACGTATCTTTGCTGGGATCGCCCGGTTCCTATCGGTCGATTTCATTGTACTGCTTCTGATCATGTGCTTTCCCATCATCTCGCTTTTGATCCCGGGGGGTATGTGATGAGTGACCGCAAATTCGCCAATACGCTGGCGCGGGGAATGTCGGTGCTGCGCGCCTTTCGGGTCAGCGATGACGGGCTGACACATGCGCAGATCGTCCAGCGCACCGGGCTGTCGCCCGCCACTGTGACCCGGCTGACCTATACGCTGCGCGAATTGGGGTATCTGAGCCAGAACGGCAATCTTTTGCGGTTCGGTCCGGCAGCACTTTCCATGGCGAGCGTGGCAAATGCGACAACTTCGTTTCTTGATATGGTGGGCGGGGCCTGCCAGAACCTTGCCGACCGCACCCAAACGCTGGTGCTGATGGCCGTCCGTGACGGATCCAGCATGACGCTGGTCCGCACTTGGCGCCCGCAAGGCGTATCATCGATCTGGCTGGAGGAAGGCAATCGCGTGCCGCTGGTCGGGTCCTCTACGGGACAGGCCTTTGTCGCGGCACTCAACCAGGGAAAGTTCGACGCGATGGGACCGGATGATTTGCTGATCGAACAGCGCGCGACCGGGCGGGCACAATTGGCACGGCAAGGCTTCACATTCGTGAACCGGGACAAACGCTTTGCCAACACGATCAACGCCGTGGCCCGCCCTTATTTCGCCAGCGATCTGGGCGAACCCGTCGTCTTTACATGCGGCGCCGTGCCAGAGACCCTGACGGATGAGCGGATCATCACAGAGGTCGGCCCGGCCCTGCGCGATATCATCCGTGATCTGGAAATGAAAACCGGCAGCGCCCGTCTGCTGGATGAAGCTGTGGCAGGTGCAACATGATGGTGCAGTACGAACTGGATGACGGCGTTGCCGTTCTGGCGGCGGATAATCCCCCGGTGAACGCGCTGGGAGCCGCCGTGCGGCAGGGTTTGCGCGACGGGATCGCCCGTGCGGTGGCCGATGGCGCGCAGGCGGTCGTGATCTATGGTGAAGGCACGACATGGTTTGCCGGTGCCGATATCCGCGAGTTCGGCAAGCAACCGGTTGATCCGATCCTGCCTGCTGTCTGCGACCAGATCGAGGCCTGTCCGATCCCGGTTGTCGCCGCCATGCATGGCACCGTTCTGGGTGGCGGGTTGGAGGTGGCGCTGGCCTGCCACTACCGGCTGGCTGTGCCCGGTACGCGACTCGGCCTGCCAGAGGTGACGCTTGGAATCATTCCGGGTGCTGGCGGCACGCAGCGCCTGCCGCGTCTGACCGGTTATTCCAAGGCGATTGCGATGATCACAAGCGGCAAGCCGGTGATGGCAGACGAGGCGCTGACTATGGGGATCATCGACCGGGTGGAAGACGGCGCGCCACGCGCGCTTGGCCTTGCCTATGCCCGCGCGCTGATCAGCGAAGGTGCCGCGCCGCGCCCCGTGCGCGACATTGCCCCGCCTGAACCGGTGGATTTTGCCGCCGCCAAGGCCGGGGTGGTCAAGGCCGCACGCGGTCAGTTGGCGCCGGTGACGGCGGTCGATGCCATCGCTGCATCGGCGCGCATGACCTTTGATGAAGGTCTGGCCGAGGAGCGGCGGTTGTTTCAGACCCTGATGCAGACCGATCAGCGCAAGGGGCTGATCCACGCGTTTTTTGCCGAACGTCAGGTGTCCAAATTGCCGGAGCTTGAGGGTGTCGGCCCACGCGCCTTTGACCCGATCGGCGTGATCGGTGGCGGCACGATGGGTGCGGGCATTGCGACTGCCGCGCTGTTGGCGGGGCTGCAGGTGACGCTGATCGAACAGTCTGACGATGCCGCGACGGCGGCGCGCACGCGGATTGCAGGCAACCTGTCAGGCGCGGTCAAACGCGGCAAGATCAGTCAGGACGCGTATGACCGGCTGATGGCTGAGTCGCTGCAGGTTGGGACGGATTACGATGCGCTTGCCAGTGCCGACGTGATTGTCGAGGCCGCGTTCGAGGATTTCGCGGTCAAGCGCGAGATCTTCACCCGGCTGGATCAGGTTGCCCGCCCCGGCGCGATACTGGCCAGCAACACGTCATATCTTGATCTGGATGCCATTGCAAATGTCACTGGCCGGCCCGGGGATGTGATCGGGTTGCATTTCTTTTCGCCTGCTCATGTGATGCGTCTGCTGGAGGTTGTTGTTGGTGAAAAGACCGCGCCGGATGTGGTCGGGACGGGCTTTGCGCTGGCCAAGCGGCTGGGCAAGACGGCGGTGCGCGCCGGGGTCTGTGACGGGTTTATCGGCAACCGCATCCTGTCCTGCTATCGGACGTCGGCCGATCACATGGTCCTTGATGGCGCGTCACCGTTTCAGATTGACCGGGTGATGGAAGAGTTCGGTTTTGCCATGGGTCCGTTTGCCGTGGCCGACCTGGCCGGGCTGGATATCGGCTGGGCCAATCGCAAGCGGCTTGCACCGACCCGGCATCCAAAGGACCGGGTGCCGACCTATCCGGATCGTCTGTGCGAACAGGGGCATTTCGGTCAGAAAACGGACCGTGGCTATTATGTCTATGACGGGCGCAACAAGGTCGAAAATCCGGATGTGGTGGGTTTGATTGATGCGGAACGGGCCGCATTGGGGATCACCCCACGTGCATTTGATGACGCCGAGATACTGCGCCGCTACATGGCCGCGATGGTCAATGAGGCGGCGAAGGTTGTTGGCGAAGGCATTGCCCGCCGTCCGCTGGATGTCGATGTCACGCTGCTGCTGGGTTACGGGTTTCCGCGCTATCATGGCGGGCCGATGAATTGGGCGGATTTGCAGGGGCTGGACACGATCCTTGCCGATATCAATGTGTTTGCGCAGGAGGATGCCCATTTCTGGCAACCCGCCCCGTTGCTGGAACAACTGGTGGCCGATGGCCGCGAATTTGACGATCTGAACAAGGAGACCGGCGCATGAGACAAGCGGTGATCGTGGATGCGGGCCGCACCGGCCTTGCCAAATCGCATCGGGGGTCGCTGAACCGCACCCATGGTGCGACCATGACCGGCCATGTGATTGCCGGGTTGCTGGAACGGACCGGGCTGTCGCCCGATATGATCGAGGATGTGGTGATCGGCTGCGGTTATCCTGAGGGCGAGACCGGCGGCAACATCGCGCGGCAAAGCGCGCTGCGCGCCGGGTTGCCGGTGACCAGTGCCGGGCAGACCGTCAGCCGGTTCTGCGCCAGTGGTTTGCAGGCGGTGGCCACCGCAGCACAGGCGATCATGGATGGTGCCGGCCCGCAGATTGCGGGGGGTGTCGAAAGTATTTCGCTGGTGATCCCGAATGTGCGGCGTGTGCCGGAACCCAAGCTGGCGCAGACGATACCGCAGCTTTACATGACCATGATCGAAACCGCCGATCTGGTGGCCGCGCGTTATGATATCGCGCGCGAGGCGCAGGATGCCTTTGCCCTGGTCAGTCAGGAACGGGTGGCGGCCGCGCAGGACGCAGGACGCTTTGACAGGGAAATCCTGCCGATGACGACCGTGATGGCGGTCAAGGACAAGCAGACCGGAGAGGTTGCGGAGCACGAGGTCACCCTTGACCGCGATGAATGCAACCGGCCGGGCACGACGCTTGACGGTTTGGCGGGCTTGGCACCGGTGCGGGATAGCGGCTTTGTCACGGCGGGCAATGCCAGCCAGTTGTCGGACGGTGCTGCGGCCCTGATCATGATGGACGCGGGCGAGGCTGAGCGGCGCGGGCTGGAGCCGCTGGGCGCGTTCAAGGGGTTTGCAGTGGCGGGCTGCGGGCCGGAGGAGATGGGCATCGGCCCGGTTTTTGCTGTGCCCCGCCTGCTGGAACGCCACGGACTGACGGTCGATGATATCGACATGTGGGAACTGAACGAGGCGTTCGCCAGTCAGGCGCTTTATTGTCAGCAGCAACTGGGCATCGATCCTGACAAGCTGAACGTCGATGGCGGGTCGATTGCGGTGGGCCATCCGTTTGGCATGACAGGTGCCCGTCTGACCGGGCATCTGCTGCATGAAGGGCGGCGGCGGGGTGCAAAGCTGGGCGTCGTGACCATGTGCATTGCTGGCGGCATGGGTGCTGCTGGCCTGTTCGAGATTTATTGAGAGGCTGCAAATGGATCTGACATTCGCCGAAGAAGACGAAGCGTTCCGCGCCGAATTGCGCGACTTTCTGGCCGAGGCGCTGCCGAGGGAGCTGGCCGAGAAGGTGCGGCTGTCGCAGCCGCTGAAAAAGGCCGATTACGATGGTTGGCATGCGAAATTGAATGCGCGTGGCTGGCTGGCCCCGAACTGGCCCAAACGCTTTGGCGGGGCGGAATGGGGGGCTGTCCGGCGGTATATTTTCGAGGAAGAATGCGCGATGGCGAACGCCCCGCGGATCGTACCCTTCGGGCTGTCGATGCTTGGGCCGGTCTTGCAGAAATTCGGGTCAGAGGCGCAGCAGGCGCATTGGTTGCCCCGTGTGCTGAGCGGTGAGGACTGGTGGGCGCAAGGCTATTCCGAACCGGGGGCGGGCAGCGATCTGGCTGCTCTGCGCACCCGGGCGGTGCGCGACGGCGACCACTATATCGTCAACGGGCAAAAGACGTGGACCACGCTGGGCCAATACGCCAACATGATGTTCTGCCTTGTCCGCACTGATCCTGACGCCAAGAAGCAGGAAGGCATTTCATTCCTTCTGATCGACATGACAGCGCCGGGGGTCGAGGTGCGCCCGATCACCCTGATTGATGGATCGGTCGAGGTGAACGAGGTCTGGCTGACGGATGTGCGTGTGCCGGTCGAAAACCTTGTGGGTGAAGAAAACAAGGGCTGGACCTATGCCAAATATCTGCTGACGCATGAACGGACCAATATCGCGGGTGTCGGGTTTTCGCGGGCCGGTCTGGATGCGGTCAAACGGATCGCCCAGCGCGTGCAGATGCGCGGGCGTCCCCTGATCGAAAACTCGCATTTCGCGGCCCGTGTCGCGCAGGTCGAAATCGATCTGATGGCGATGGCCACGACCAATCTGCGCATTGTGTCCAAAGCCGCGGCCGGGCAGGCACCGGGACTGGAAAGCTCGCTTTTGAAGATCAAGGGCACGCAGATCCGGCAGGAAATCACCGATCTGGCCCGCCGCGCGGTGGGGCCGCATGCGATGCCGTTTGCGTCCGAAGCGATCGAAGGGACCAACATGACGCTGCCCGATCCGTTTGACGCGGGCAATGTGACGGGTGCCTATTTCAACAACCGCAAACTGTCGATCTTTGGCGGCTCGAACGAGATCCAGCGCGAGATTTTTGCCAAACACATGATGCGGGACGCGACATGAATTTCGATCTGACAGATGAACAGCGCATGCTGCAGGACACGCTGCGCAAGGCGCTGGCGACAGCAAGCGATCCGTGGGCGGCATTGGCCGAACTGGGTGTGATCGGCGCGCTTTTTGACGAAGAAACTGGCGGGTTCGGCGGCACCGGGTTTGACATTGCGCTGGTTTTTGAGGAGCTGGGGCGCGCTGATGTATTCCTGTCGATGATCGACCGCGCGTTGGTGCCCGGTCTGCTGCTGACAGCGGCGGGGCACGACATAGCCGATGTCATCGCGGGGACTGAAAAACTGGCCTGGGCGCATGGCGAATTGGGCGCGCGCTACGATCTTGACTGGGTTGAAACCCGCGCGGTTGGCGATGCGATCAGCGGGCAGAAAACCGTTGTGGTGGGGGCAGAGGATGCCGACAGCATCCTTGTCACAGCGCGTCATGCAGGCGCTGCGAATGATCAGGCGGGTATCGGACTGTGGCGCGTCGCCAGCGATGCCGCAGGTCTGTCGCTGCATGGCTACGATATTGCCCAGGGGGGTCGCGCGGCAGAGCTTACGCTGGAGAACACGCCGGGTGAGCCGCTGTCGCCCGAAGCCTTTGATGCGTTGTCGCTTGCCGTGGCCGCCGCCACGCTGGCGCAGATGGCCGAAACGCTGGGTGCCATGGAAACTGTGGCGGCCATGACGCAGGATTACCTGAAAACCCGCAAGCAGTTCGGGCGGCCCATCGGCAGCTTTCAGGTTCTGGCACACCGGCTGGCCGATATGATGCTTGAGGTGGAACAGGCCCGCTCTGCCGTGAATTTGGCCGCCGGGCATTTGCATGATGCGCCGGTGCAGCGTGATCTGCATATCTCGGCCGCCAAGAACCTGATCGGTCGCGCCGGGCGGATGATTGCGGAAGAGGCGATTCAAATGCATGGCGGCATCGGCATGACTGAGGAATATGCGCTGGGCCGGTTTGCCAAACGCATCATCATGGCCGATCACCGGTTTGGCGACACCGATCATCATCTGGAGCGGTTCATTGCCCTGCGCGCCTGATCCGTTGATCATTACCGGCGAAACCGGGACGCAGCGCCTGATCGGGTATGTGCTGGATGTGTCCGGCACAGACAGTCGGGCCCGGTGTCGGCTGGATGTGCGTGACGACCATCTGAACCGCCACAACGTTTTGCATGGCGGCATCATCAGTTGCCTGCTGGACAGCGCCGCCGGTGCCACGGCCTCGATGCAGGTGGACCCGGGTGGTCGCCAGCCGTTTCTGAGCATTTCGCTGAACGTCAATTTCATCGCCCCCGCTCGCTCTGGCCCGGTCGAGGCGATTGGTGAGGTCACGGGCGGCGGGCGCAAGCTGAAATTCGTCAGTGCGGAACTGCGCGATGATGACGGGCGCCTGATTGCGACCTCGACCGGGACCTACAAACAAGTGTCAGCGTCATGAGCATCAGACTGGAACAAAAGGACGCCGCCCTGATCATTCATAATCAGGAGGCAAGGCGCGGGGCCATACAACCCGAACTCTACGACGCAATCAAAACTGCCATTCAAAGGGCCAAGGATCCAGCCATTCGCACCGTCATCCTGACCGGCGGGCCATTCTTTTGCGCGGGCGGTGACCTCACCCAACTTAAAGAGCGTGCCAGCCTGCCAGAGGATGAGCGTCGCGCGCGGATCGAACAGTTGCATGATGTGATCCGGGCCATGCATGCCTGTCCTGTCCCCCTGATTGCGGCCATTGAAGGCGGCGCTGCCGGTGCTGGGCTGTCGTTCGCACTTGCCTGCGACCTGATCGTCGCCGCCGAGAACGCCACCTTTACAGCCGCTTATGTCAAGGTTGGCCTGACCCCCGATGGCGGGCTGACATCCGCGCTCTCCCGACTGCTCCCGCGCCAGTTGGCGATGGAGGCCTGTCTGTTTGGCACACCGATCAGCGCGGAAACGCTGAACGGTCTGGGCGTCATCACACGGCTTTGCCCCAAGGGGCAGACGCTGCCAGAAGCTGAAACGCTGGCCCGCCAAATCTCCGAAGGCCCCCGGCAGGCGCAATCGCAGATATGCGCATTGATGCGAAACGCGGGCGACCTTCCACAGCACGCCCAGATGGATCGCGAGGTCGAAAGCATGGCGAGGGCCGTCGCATCACCCGAAGCGGCCGAAGGCATGGCCGCCTTCTTCGAAAAACGCCCCCCGGTGTTCCGGTCATGACCCTGTTCCGGACGGCGCTGACCGACCGGCTGGGCATCAGGCTGCCGATGCTGGCGGGCGGGCTGATGTGGCTGGGCGATGCGGATTATGTGGCGGCTGCCGCCCATGCCGGGATCCTTGGGTTTATCACTGCGGCCAGTTTTCCTGACGACGCTGATCTGAAGGCTGAAATCGCCCGTGCCCGCAGCCTGTGTGGTGACAGGCCGTTTGGCGTCAATGTGTCGATGCTGCCGAAACTGGTGCCCGGCGAACGGACAGAAGATCTGTTCCGGCTGATCGCGGATGAAGGCATCACTGTAATCGAAACCTCCGGTCGCAACCCCGAACCCTACATCCCGTTGCTCAAAGACCTCGGGCTGACCGTCATCCACAAGGTGCCTGCCGTGCGCTACGCGCAAAAGGCCGAGGCAGTCGGTGTGGATATGGTCAGCATCGTCGGGGCCGAATGTGGCGGACATCCGGGCATGGATATGATCGGGTCTTTCGTCAATGCCGCCATGGCTGGCGAGAGCCTCAAGATCCCGTTCCTGATCGGTGGTGGCGTCGGCCACGGGTCGCAACTGGTGGCGGCACTGTCCATGGGCGCATCAGGTGTCTTGTTGGGAACGCGACTGCTGGTGTCAGAGGAGTTGAACACGCATCCCGACTACAAGGCGGCCATCGCACAAGCAACCGAACGGGACACGGCCCTGACGATGCAATCGGTGCGCAATACCGTGCGGTCACTGGCCAACGAAACCACAAAAGCCGTCGCCCGGATGGAGGCCGAAAACCCCGATATCACCATCGCCGAACTGATGCCGCTCGTGGCCGGCAAGATCGGGCGCAAGGCCTACCAGACGGGTGATGTCTCCCACGGTTTGTTGTCTGCAGGCCACGCACTCGGCCTGACCAACGCGGTCGCGCCAATGGCCGAAATCATCAACCAGATCGAAAAAGAAGCGGAAACGGCGATGGCCAGACTCGACACAATCAGGATACGGGCGTGAGCGACCGTATTCATACCATTCTCGATCGACGGGTCGCCGCGCAGCGTGACGCTCCTGCGCTGACCGATACGCTGGGGCATATCTGGAATTACGATGAACTGGCGTTAGCCAGCAACGACCTCGCTGACAAGCTGACCCAACTGGGCGTGCGCAAAAACGACCGGATCATGATCCTGATGGAAAACTGTGCCGCCGCACTTGCAGCCATCTTTGCGGCATCGCGGATCGGTGCCGCCTTTATACCCATAAATGCTCGCCAGAGTGCGGCAGAAATCGCACGGGTCATCGCCCACGCCGATCCCGCAGCGATCCTGTTCACGGCGGAAGTCTCAGGCGAGGCGCGCGCGCATGCTGACGAGCTTGGCGCAACACCCCTCCACCTTGGTCTGCACGCGCTGGCCAGAGCATCAAATCCCGACGATGTGTTGGAGGAAGTCGCCACCATTCTCTACACAACCGGCACAACCGGCACGCCAAAAGGCGTCATGCTGACCCATGCCAACCTGGTTTTCGGCGGTCAGGCCACACGCGAAACCCGTCAGCTGCAAAACAGCGATATCCTCTATGGTGTGCTACCCATCAGCCACGTCTTTGGGCTCGTGTCGGTTCTGATGGGGGCGACCGTGTCAGGCGCCTCGATCAGGCTTGAACCACGCTTTGCGCCCGCCACGCTGTATCAGGCGCTGACATCCGGTCTGACCATCCTTTTTGCGGTCCCGCAGATGCACGCGCTTCTGATGCAATACACCAAGGAACAGGGGCATGACCGGCTGCCCTCTGACACGCTGCGCTATGTTTCATCCGGGGCCGCCCCGCTTGACCCGGACTGGAAACGCCGGGCGGAGGCATTTTATGGCATCCCACTGCAAAACGGCTATGGCATGACCGAAACCAGCGCCGGCGTTTGCGTCACCCGGCATACCGACAGCAATGACGACATCTCGGTCGGCCCACCCTCGCCCGGGGTGAAGGTCAAACTGGATCTGGAGGCGCCGGGTGCGGAAGGCGGCGTTGGCGAAATCCTGGTGGCTGGCGGCGGCGTGATGCAGGGCTATTTCCGCAATCCCGATGACACCGCGCAGGTCTTCACCAATGACGGCTGGCTACGCACCGGCGATCTGGGGATGATCGATGATGTGGGCCATCTTCATATCAAGGGCCGGTCGAAGGAACTGATCATCCACGGCGGTTTCAACGTCTACCCGCCAGAGGTCGAGGCGGCCTTAAACGATCACCCACAAGTCATTCAATGCGCCGTGATCGGGCATGTCGAACAGGGCGACGAAAAGGTCTATGCCTTTGTCGAGGTCGCGCGCAACGACTGGCCGGACGAAGACGCGCTCCACCAATTCGCCGCCACCCGCCTGACAGGCTACAAACGCCCGTCAAGGATTGTCCTGACCGAACGGCTGCCCGCCGCCGCGACCGGCAAGATACTCAAACACAAGCTGTCAGACTTGCTAAACGATTGACCGCATAGGCATCTCGGCAATACTGGAGAATTTGAAACGGTGCACCCGAGAGGATTCGAACCTTTCGACTCTGTCGTCGGAGAACAACGCTCTCAAATAGAGTTAAGAAAGATGGGAATGGTGCGGACGGCGGGACTTGAACCCGCACGATCATACGATCGAGAGATTTTCTTACCTGCTACGGTTTTCACCGCCGACGCAACAGCGCCGTTTGTGGTCTGGACTATCCCTTCACCATCACCGGCTACCCGGTCTTAGGTGCTGCCCGTCTAGTCTCTACACCTTCCATTCGAGCTCAGGTCTCGAGCGGCTTGGCTCGGGATCGGCATGAGCCATGATCATGGCCGTTAGCTTTCCCCGAATTTGAGCAGTTCTACTCCCGGAGTTTCCTCCGAGGCACTCAAAACATGGCTTAAGTCTCTTGTGTCTACCGATTCCACCACGTCCGCATTCTTCGTTTCAGGATATCACATACAAAGGCGCGAAAGGCTACCGCTGTTCTCAAACATGCCTCCCTTGGCTCCTGCATGTCACCCAGATCAAACTTATGAGTCACTCCGCTTCATCTTCTTCGCGATCTGATTGAAACCGCATTGTAATTTCTGGCCCAAAGACCCCTATTTTTTTAAACAATGGGTTTTGAAGTCTCCAGTGTCTACCATTCCACCACGCGGGCACGTACCCTTCCTAAGATGCCAAATGCTGCTGGGCAAGATGTGATCAGATGTCTTGGCCTATGGGTTCCAGCAGCAATGACCGTTCCTGAAGCCATGGGTTCATTTCAACCGCTGCACGCAATGCCTCTTGCGCTTCCTCATGGCGTCCCAGACCCATCAGGGTCAGGCCCTTGCCGGACAAGGCCGCGATATGTGTGGGGTTGATCTGGAGTACGCGTTCAAGATCACCCAGTGCTGCGTCAAAATCGTATCGCAGATAGCTGGCAAAGGCGCGCTGATTGTAACCCTCGGCATAGTCGGGGCAGTATTCCACCAGACGGTCCAGGGTTTCACGCGCGCCCAGAAAATCGCGGTTCGATCGTTTGCGCATCCCCTCGTCCAGCAGCGCCTGCGCCTGTGCGTCGGGGGCGTCCGTCCATAACGTCCAAAGCTCTTGGGTCAAAACACGGGCGTCGCCTTCGCCACGCGCGGCCTGCAAGCCGACGACAATTTCGGCCAGTCTGACACTGTGGTCAGGGGCTGGCGGACAGGTCTCTGCGAAAACAGGCGGGGCAATCAGACAAAGCGGCAGCATCCATTTCATGCCTCACTATCTGCGGCACGCGCCGCTTGGGTCAAGTCAAGAGGGCGTGGTTGGGGGAATTGGTGACAGCCCTTCTTCCTTGATGGCCTGCATCGCCACATAGGTGGATGTATTCGCCACATGTGGCAACGTCGAAATTCTCTCTGCCAAAACAGCGCGGTAGCCGGTCATGCCGGATGTGCGCACCTTCAAAAGGTAGTCAAACGCACCGGCGATCAGATGGCATTGTTCAACCTCCGGCACCCGCATCACCGCTGTTGCAAAAGCCGCCAGTGCGGCCTCGCGCGTATCCGACAATTTCACCTCGACAAAGGCAATATGATCGCGGCCCAGCCGGATTGGGTCGCACAAGGCGCGATAGCCCCGGATCACACCGCTTTCCTCAAGCCTTTTCAGCCGCGCCTGCGTGGGTGATTTGGACAGTCCGATCCTTCTGGCCAGTTCCGTGACACTGATACGCCCCTCCACCGACAATACGTTGAGAATCTTGCGATCAAATGTGTCCAAATCGGAAAGCGTTTCGGCCATGTCTTTGCCCGTTCTTTAGATCAATCGGCTGCACTTTGCTTTAATACGAGGCGAAACGACTGCAATCAAGAGGGTATGATGGGCCATCAACGAAAGGATGCCGCCATGCCGCGCGATGATACCAGCAAGTTGCCCGACCAGATCGATCAGGCCATGTATAGTGATGAGGCCGTTGCGGTTGCCGCATTGGCGAAAATGGCGTCCCTGTCGGATGATGATCGCGACCGCATCAGCGCCCGCGCGGCCGATCTGGTACGCCAGATCCGCTCCAGCGCCGAACCGGGCCTGATGGAGGTGTTTCTGGCAGAATACGGTCTGTCCACCGATGAAGGCATCGCGCTGATGTGTCTGGCTGAGGCACTGCTGCGCGTGCCCGATGCCGACACGATGGACGAATTGATCGAAGACAAGATCGCCCCTTCCGACTGGGGCAAGCATCTGGGCCATTCCGCGTCATCGCTGGTCAACGCCTCGACATGGGCGTTGATGCTGACCGGCCGCGTTCTGGATGATGAAAAGCCCGGTATCACGCGCCATCTGCGCAGTGCTGTCAAACGGCTGGGTGAGCCGGTGATCCGAACTGCTGTCGCCCGCGCCATGCGGGAAATGGGTCGCCAGTTTGTCTTGGGCGAAACGATCCAGAAAGCCATGAAACGCGCCGAGGGGATGCAGGCCAAGGGTTTCACATATAGCTACGACATGCTGGGCGAGGCTGCCCGCACTGATGTAGACGCGCGCGGCTACCACCTGTCCTATTCCCGCGCCATCAGCGCCATCGCCGAACACTGCACCCATGACAGCGTCGCCGAAAACCCCGGTATTTCGGTCAAACTCTCAGCCTTGCATGCCCGCTATGAGGAAGCGCAACGCGCACGGGTCATGAACGAGCTGGTACCGCGCGTCCGTTCGCTGGCGCTGCTCGCGAAGTCCGCCGGTATGGGGTTCAACATCGACGCTGAGGAAGCAGACCGTCTTTCACTCTCTCTCGATGTGATCGAGGCCGTACTTTCCGAACCGGCTCTTGCCGGGTGGGACGGGTTCGGCATCGTCGTGCAGGCCTATGGCCAGCGCGCGCCGCTGGTAATTGATCACCTGCATGATCTGGCCACGCGGCTGGACCGCAAGATCATGGTCCGGCTTGTCAAAGGCGCCTATTGGGACGCCGAGATCAAGCGCGCGCAGGTCCAGGGCATCAACGGCTTCCCTGTCTTCACCGCCAAACAGCACACAGATATCAGCTACATCGCCAATGGCCGCAAACTGCTCGGGCTGACCGACCGCATTTACCCACAATTCGCCACGCACAACGCCCATACGGTTGCCGCCGTGCTGGATATGGCAAATACCATGGACCGCAGCGCACAGGATTTCGAATTCCAGCGCCTGCACGGCATGGGCGAGACATTGCACACAATGATCCTGCAATCCGAAAAGACGCGCTGCCGCATTTACGCGCCCGTTGGTGCGCATGAGGACCTGTTGGCCTATCTTGTCCGGCGCCTACTGGAAAACGGGGCCAATTCCAGCTTCGTCAACCAGATCGTGGACGAGGATGTGCCACCCGAGGTCGTGGCAGCCTGCCCGTTCGATGATATCGGACACGGGCCTGATCTGCCCAAGGGGCCTGACATTTTTCAGCCGGAACGGATCAATTCAAAAGGTTGGGACCTGACCCACACACCGACGCTCCAACAGATCGACGAAGGCAGGGGCCCGTTCCTCACGCATAGCTGGAACGGAACCCCGTTATTGGCAGGCGACCTCAGCGACGGGCCAACCCATGACGTGATCAACCCGGCCCGACCAGATGACACGGTTGGCACAGCCCAAACGGCAAAACCGACCGATATTGCAACCGCGTTGCAGGGCGCAATGCCCTGGCAATCTGACGTCGCAACACGGGCAGCCGTACTGAACGCAGCGGCTGATGCGTATGAGGCCAACGCCGCCGAGCTATTCGCGATCCTGTCGCGCGAGGCAGGCAAGGGGATGCCCGATGCGGTCGCCGAATTGCGCGAGGCTGTCGATTTTCTGCGTTACTACGCAGCTCAGGCGAAAGAGGGCGCATCCCCGCGCGGCATCTGGACCTGCATCAGCCCATGGAACTTTCCACTTGCCATCTTTACCGGACAGATCGCTGCGGCACTGGCTGCGGGCAACGCAGTTCTGGCCAAACCGGCAGAACAGACACCCCTGATCGCCACTCGTGCGGTCGCGCTGTTGCATGCAGCCGGTGTGCCCCCATCCGCCCTGCAACTGCTGCCCGGCGGTGGTGGTGTCGGCGCCGCCTTGACCGCTGATGCGCGGATCAATGGTGTGGCCTTCACCGGGTCCACCGCCACAGCCTTGAAAATCCGGGCCAGCATGGCCGCGAACTGCGCACCGGGCACCCCGCTGATCGCTGAAACCGGCGGGCTGAACGCGATGATCGTGGACAGCACCGCCCTGCCCGAACATGCCGTGCGCGATATCATCAACGGGGCGTTCCGCTCTGCCGGGCAACGTTGTTCGGCGCTGCGTTGCCTTTACGTACAGGAAGACATCGCCGACAAACTGTTGAAAATGCTCAAGGGGGCGATGGATGAACTGACCGTGGGCGACCCGTGGCACCTGTCCACGGACCTTGGCCCGGTGATTGACGCCGCAGCACACAAAACCATCGCCGACCACATCGCCACAGCCCGGTCTGACGGGCGGATCATCCACCAGATCAAGGCGCCAACCGACGGGCATTTCATTGCACCAACGGCGATCCGGATCAGTGGGATTGCCGACATGACACGGGAAATCTTTGGCCCGGTCTTGCATGTGGCAACGTTCAAATCGCACCAGCTTGATGACGTGATCAATGCGATCAACGCCACCGGCTATGGGCTGACCTTTGGGTTGCACACCCGGATTGATGATCGGGTGCAATCGGTTGTCGAACGGATCGAGGCCGGAAATATCTATGTCAACCGCGACCAGATCGGCGCGGTTGTGGGCAGCCAACCCTTTGGCGGTGAAGGACTTTCGGGGACCGGGCCAAAGGCGGGCGGCCCGCATTATCTGCCCCGCTTTGTCGCCCACCCGGCACGTGAGGCATCAGGTTTCTGGGCCAGTGCCGCCAATCTCAAATCACTGCAGAAACGCCTCGCGGACACCAAGGTGACCAACCATCAGTCGCCGACCGACCTGCCCGGCCCCACGGGCGAATCCAACCGTCACAGCGCACACCCGCGCGGGCCGATCCTGTGCATGGGACCCGGTGCCGAAGCAGCACAGGATCAGATCGCCGCGGTCGCCGCTCTTGGCGGGATCGGCATCAGCCCCGAGGGAGAGGTCAGGCCGGATGACCTGAAAACACTTGCCCCCTTGGGCAGCGTGATCTGGTGGGGCGATACCGATACCGGGCGGGCGATCGAAACCGCCCTGTCAGGGCGGGATGGCCCAATCATCGCCCTGACCACGGGGATGCCCGATGCCGCCCATGTGCTGCATGAACGGCATGTCTGCATCGACACCACAGCGGCAGGTGGCAACGCCGCCCTGCTGGCAGAGGTCGCAAACGCCGGCGCTTGACGCCGCGGGCCGCATCGGTGACGGTCGCGGCATGTTTCCCATCCGCGACCATAACCCATCCGAACGGGTGCCCTATGTCACCTACGCCCTGATCGTGCTGAATGTGGGCGTCTATCTGATCGGCCTGGTCCTTTACCAGACCGATCAGGCGCTCAATCAACTCTATTTCGATTATGCGATGATCCCTCTGCTCTTGTCGCAGGGCGAAAATTATTCATCGCTCGTGACATCCATCTTCCTGCACGCCGGCATTATGCATCTGGCCGGTAACATGCTGTTTTTGTGGATTTTCGGGGATAATCTGGAAGACAAGATGGGCCATGTCCCGTTTCTCGCCTTCTACCTGCTCTGCGGCGTGGGGGCCAGCCTGGCGCAGTTTGCAACCGAGCCGCTGTCGCCGGTGCCGACAGTCGGTGCCTCCGGGGCGATTGCGGGGGTGATGGGCGGTTATCTCTTGCTGTTCCCAAAAGCGCGGGTCGATGTCTTTCTCTTCTTCGTGGTCTTCTTTCGCATCTTCCCGATCCCGGCCTGGATCATGCTGGGGTTGTGGTTTGCCCTGCAGTTATTCAACGGGTTCAACACCGACGTGTCCGGCGGCGGCGTTGCCTATTGGGCGCATGCAGGCGGGTTTGTCATCGGCGCGATCGCAGCGCTGCCGCTTTGGTTGCAGCTGGGCGGTACAGCATTCTGGGAACGGACCGACGGGCACCCGGACCATCCGGAGGCGCGGTATAGCCGCAGCAGCATCCCCCGGGTGCGGCGGCGCTAGGCCTTACGGATCACCTTCGCAAAGCTTTCAAACACAGGTTCGTTGGCGCAAATCAGATGACCGTCAGCCAGCAGGTCAGCGCCTGGCTGGAGTGGTTCGATAATGCCACCCGCCTCACGGACGATCACGACACCAGCCGCGATGTCCCAGGCATGCAGGCCCCGCTCCCAAAACCCGTCATACCGACCGGCTGCAACATAGGCCAGATCAAGGGCGGCCGCCCCGAACCGGCGCACACCGGCGCAGGCGGGCAGGATGCGGGCAAGGTCCTGCAGGGTTTCGGGCAGATCGGCCCGGCCGGCAAAGGGCAGCCCGGTCGCAAAAATGCTCTCGATCAGCCGGTGGCGACCCGACACGCGCAGGCGGCTTTCATTCATCCAGGCACCGCCACCTTTTTCGGCATAAAACATCTCATCCTTGGTGGGGTCATAAATCACGCCGGCAACCACCTGCCCTTTGTGTTCAAGGGCGATGGATACCGCCCAATGGGGCAGGCCATGCAGAAAATTCGTCGTGCCATCCAGGGGGTCAACGATCCAGCGGCGGGTGGGGTCATCGCCATCAATCTCGGCACCTTCCTCACCCAGAAACCCATAGGTCGGGCGGGCACGCATCAGCTCTTCCTTGATCAGCGCCTCCGCGGCCTTGTCGGCCCGGCTGACAAAATCACCCGGCCCTTTGGTGCTGACCTGCAGGTTCTCGACCTCGCCGAAATCCTTGAGCAGCGCGCGCCCGGCCTTGCGGGCGGTCTTCATCATCACATTCAGGTTCGCGCTGCCAGCCATCTTGGTCTCCACTATTCGGACAAGCCGGGCGTATAGGCGCAAGACCGGGGCGGAACAAGGGGCAACACCCTTTTAACCATACACTGCGATGGGCGCCGGACTTAACGAGTTATTGGGGGGATTTGGCGATAAGATCGCCAGGAGGCTTCCAAACCAGCATGCGCCGCAACCTGACCGAACAGTTTCTGCACCAGACACAGATCACCGGGCATATCTCAGGCCGTGATGTGTCGAAACGTGTGGCCACGGCGGCGTTGATCGTTTGCGTGTGCATGTATGCTGGCTTTCTTGAACAAGCGCTGATTGCCGGTGCCTGTATTGTCGTGCTCGAAATCCTCGCCTATCCGCTGAACAAGCGTGCCGGGCAATTTGACAAGCCCCTTGGCATGAAAACGGCGGTCGCTGTATTCCTCGTCAACTGGGGGTCAATGCTGCCATTCCTATCATTTTCCATCATTCTTTCGCAAAGCGACAGCTTGCCCATGGTGCTGGCGGGTTATCTTTGGGCATTTGGGATTTTCGTTCACGTCACCAATACATTCGGGCTACTCCCCTTCTACAATTGGACGCAGATGACCCCGGCCTTCGCCACGGTCTTTCTGATGCTCTGGATCCTGTCGCAAAACCCGGCATTCGCTGCGACGCAAACGCACTGGCTGGTCGCTGTCGGCCTGATGGTGGTCTACATCGTGAACACCTTCACAACCATGGTCCGTCAGAAAGACACGCATGATGCGCTGACCCGTGCCCGGAAAGAGGCGAACACCAGACTGGCCGAACTGGAACACCTGTCGCGCAACGACAGCCTGACCGACCTGATGAACAGACGCGCGTTCGATGAATTTCTCAACCGGCAGATGACCGACTCAAAATTCAAACGCGGGGTCACCGTATTCCTGATTGATCTGGATGGTTTCAAACCGATCAATGACAGCTACAGCCATAAGGCGGGGGATGCAGTCTTGCGCGCAATCGCAGAAAGGCTGCGCGATCTGGCGCGCAGTTGCGGCGGCAAGGCGGCCCGTCTTGGTGGGGATGAATTTGCCGTCGCACGCAACGATATCGGCAATATTGACGATGCACTGGCATTCGGTAACCGGATCGCGCAGATCGTCGGTCGACCGATCCCGTTTGAGCAAAAGACACTGACCGTCGGGGCCAGCGTCGGTATTGCCCAGCAGGGTCGCGATATCACCACACCGGCTGACCTGTTGTCGGGTGCCGATCAGGCCATGTATCTGGCCAAGGACGAACCCGACAACAACGCTGTCATTTTCGACAAGGATGCATTTCCGGTGCGCGCAACATTGGAAGATCGCAACATTCTGCTGGCCGCCATGCAAAGGGGCGAAATCATGCCCTATTACCAACCCAAGGTCTGTATCGAAACCGGGCGCATCATGGGGTTTGAGGCGTTGTCGCGCTGGCAGCATCCGCAACGGGGTCTGCTCTTTCCTGGCAATTTCATTCCGATGATCAATGAACTCGCGCTGCAGGGCGAATTCATGATCCATACTGCCACGCGGGTGCTTGACGATATCGACGCGCTTGTGCGCGATGGGCTGGACCCTGGTCAGGTGTCCATCAACCTGCCCGAGGTGACACTGGCCACCTTGTCAGGGCGACAAGAACTATTCGACCTGATCGACCGCTACCCGCATTTGCGCCACCACCTGACCTTTGAGATTACCGAAGACATTTTTATCGCCCGATCGGCCGAGATCATTCAGAAATCCATCGCCGCATTCCGGCGCGCCGGTGTCCGGATCTCGCTTGATGATTTTGGTACCGGTTTTGCGTCGTTTCAGCACCTGCGGGAACTGGAATTTGATGAACTCAAACTGGATACAGCCTTTGTCAGTGACCTGGGTGTTGATCCCTCGGCCACGGTTCTGATCAACGGGTTTCTGACCATCGGCGACGGTCTGGGCGTGCAGGTCATCGCCGAAGGTGTCGAACGCAGAAAGCAGCTCGACCTTTTACGCGACATGGGGTGCAAATACATTCAAGGCCATTATTTCGGGGCCGCCATGCCATTTTCCGAAACGCAGCTGCGGCTAACGGTCGGCAATGCCATGCACACAATCGAGGCCGCCAAACGGCGCGGCGTGGCCTAACCGCGCTGTAACTTGACCGCTTCCTGCCGGGCAAGGCGGATCAGATGTGCCATGAATGGGCGCGCGGTATCTTCAGCACGGGTCGCAGCATAAAGCCTGCGGGTGATCCCCTTCGCGGTCAGCGGCCGGGTCACATAATCGGAGTTGTACCGAACCTGCCGCACGACCCAATCCGGCAACACGGCAACACCGCGGTTTGACGCGACCAGCAACAGGATCACAGCCGTCAATTCCACCTGCCTGATGGCCGCCGGTTCGACCTTGGCCGGGGTCAGCAATTGCGAAAACACATCAAGCCGAGCGCGATCTACCGGATAGGTGATCAGCGTCTCACCCCGAAAATCCTCGGCCTCGATCACCTCTTTGGCCGCCAGCGGATGTGAGGCCGCGGCCACAAACACCGGCTCATAATCGAAAAGCGGGGTGAAATCGGTTTCCGGCAACTCCTCGGGATCAGAAGAGACAACCAGATCAACCTCTTCCTTACGCAAGGCAGGCAAGGCGTCAAAGGCCAACCCGGGGCGGATATCCACATCGACCTCGGGCCAGGCTTTGCGGAACTGCTCCAGCACCGGGAACAACCACTCAAAACAGGCGTGACACTCAATGGCGATATGCAGCCGCCCCGCACTGCCCGCGATCAGCCCTGAAAACTCGGTTTCGAGGGCGGTAACACGCGGCAAAATCTCTTCCGCCGCCGCCAGCATCTTCATCCCCGCCGCCGACAGTTTCAGTGGTTTGGACCGGCGCACAAAGAGCTCAACGCCCGCCTGATCCTCGATCCCCTTGATCTGATGGCTCAAAGCCGATTGCGTGATGTTCAACTGATCGGCCGCACGGGCCAACCCACCTGTGTCATGGATCGCCTTGATCGTCCGCAGATGTCGGAACTCAATATGCATATGTGAGTTTCCCTCATGATCGTGCTGAAGTTTATGAAATTGCCTCAACTCAATAGAGGTGCGACAAAAGCAAATCAAGAGAGAGGTCTGCCATGCCCGTCCCATCCGTTTCTTTCGAATTCTTTCCGCCCAAGTCACTCGAAGGCTCATTCCGGCTGTGGGATTGCGTGAACACATTGGCGCCGCTTGATCCATCTTTCGTGTCCGTCACCTACGGCGCAGGCGGAACAACCCGCAAACTCACGCACGAGGCCGTGGGCACAATCCACCGCACCAGCGGGCTGAATGTGGCCGCGCACCTCACCTGCGTGGACGCAACCCGGGCTGAAACGCTGGAGATCGCAAATGGCTACGCTGACGAAGGCGTGACAGATATTGTCGCCCTGCGTGGCGATGCGCCCAAAGGGTCGGACAAGTTCACGCCCCACCCTGACGGTTTCGCCAGCTCTATCGAACTGATCGAGGCGCTGTCAGACAACGGCAAATTCAACATCCGCGTTGGCGCCTATCCTGAGAAGCACCCTGAAGCCACCGATCAGGCCGCTGATATCGCCTTCCTCAAACGCAAGATCGACGCCGGTGCGACCTCTGCCATTACACAATTCTTTTTTGAGGCCGACACCTTTTTCCGCTTCCGCGATGCCTGCGCGAAGGCGGGCATCGACGCGCCGATCATTCCCGGCATCCTGCCTATTGAAAACTGGAACGGCACACGCAAATTCGCGGCGCAATGTGGCACCCACATCCCGCAAGTGATCGAAGACGCCTTTCATCACGCCACACGCGACGGCACGACGGAACTGCTGGCAACGGCCATCGCAACCGAACTGTGCGATGAATTGCTGCAAGGCGGAGTTGACCACCTGCATTTCTACACGCTCAACCGTCCTGAACTGACCCGTGATGTCTGCCATGCGCTCGGCGTGACGCCAAAAGTCCGGTTGCAAAACGTCGCCTAAAACCCCAGCTTCGGGCCAATTCAAGGACCCGGAGCACCCCATGTTCACCGCCACCTCCCTCGATCAACTGCCAGACCGCGAGACGATCCTGTCGCTTTCGGGTCTAGATTTCATGCGCGCCATCCTGCGGGGCGAGATTGCAGGGCCGCCTATCGCGACGCAGCTGAACTACACCCTTGATACCGTCGAACCCGGCAAGGTCATTTTCCGCGGTACACCCACTTTCGAACACACCAACCCCATGGGCGGGGTACACGGCGGCTGGTACGGCACACTGCTGGACAGTTGCATGGCCTGCGCGATCATGACCGCAGTACCAAAAGGATCGGTCTACACGACCCTCGAATACAAGGTGAACCTGACCCGCTCGATCCCACTTGGCACCGAAATCGTGGCAGTCGGCACCACAGACCATGCAGGTCGAACCACGGGCGTCGCCCACGGGGAAATCCGTGGCGTTGCTGATGAAAAGCTTTTTGCAACAGGTTCCACCACTTGTCTGATCATGAAGGTGGCCGGATAACCTCGCTAGACTGCACGGGTCGGATTACCATCCATCGTATGCGCAAAATTGGCCCAGGGGCGGGGCGTAAACGCTGTCTCTGTAACGGTCGCATTCTCAATTCTGTCACACCGAAACGCGCGCATATCAGCGCGCAGATGGTCCCAACAAACCGCATACCAAACAGGTGGATTCAGAACGAGAAAGTGCAGCTCGATCCGGCGTTTTGTCCGCCTGCCTTGCTGATCACAATACTGAACGCTCAGCAAACGGTTCAGTGCGAACGCTTCCTTGATTTCATCGCCGACCTGACGCGGCATCTCAGCCAAACTGGCAAACATCGCGGTTGATGCACGCGCGCCCACCCTGATCCGCTTGCGCATTGCGGCAATCCGGCGCTGTTCAATATGCGAAAACGTCCCCATCAGCTTGCGGCGTACCGCGTCAGCATGCCCCATCTGCAGGGCCCCATGCGTGACCTCGCCAATCGCAAGGCCAACCAAAAGATCAAGCGCCTCGTGACGGGACAAGCTAATGCGCCCAATCCCCCAACCTGACGACACGCGCACGCCACCGCCACGGCCGCGCTCACTTTCCACGGGCACACCACGATCTCGCAAAAGCTCCAGATCGCGATGGATCGTGCGCAGCGACACGCCCAATTCTGTCGCCGCATCACGCAAGATAAGTGGGTCATCGGATTTCAGCCAACTCTCCAGCCGATCAAGGCGCTCCAGACGGGTCAATATCTGCATCAGACGACCTTCGCATAAAATATGCCAGAAAACGACATATTTTATCCTCGAGATTCGAAGACGACTTAACCAACCATTCAGGAGACATGAAAAATGAATGACACAGTACTTGAACTCGCCCCCTTCAAAATAAAGCCGACGAGCGCAGAATCTGACTTGCTCGCCGCTTCCGACACCTTTCAGAAAGCGTTTCTCGACAAGCAGGATGGCTTCATCCGGCGCGACTTTGTTCGCAAAGACGACGGAACATTTGTCGATGTGATCCTCTGGCAAAGCCGCGCCCATGCAGATGCCGTCTTCGAACAGGCAAAGTCCTCGGATGCCGCTGGCGCATATTTTAGCCACATCCATGTCGATCCCGAGAATGCGGATCCTAGGGTAGAACTCTGCACCGTGCTGCGGTCATTCGCCAGATAGTGGTCCGACGGTCACAGCGAAGCGGCGATCATCAGATTGCCGCTTCGGTTCGGACATCCGAAATTCGCCTAGCCTCTGACCCCTTCAACCAGACCCTCTTTCACAGGAGTTTCGTCTGTCTCGCCCCTCAGGCTTTCATGAATACTCTCGGACATGTCACGCCCGATGATCCGGCGGCGCCGTGAGAGAAATATCTTCGACCAGCCTCGCCAGTTGCCCATAGACCGCGCCTCCACATCCTGTTCGAACCGGTCGCGCCATCCGTCTGGCAAGGGCACATTGCACGCCTCAAGCTTTTCCAGCATCCAGACCAACGGGATATTGGCCAGCGGGCGCGCCCAAGGGTAATCCCCCACCTGTCCACCCACGTCACCATGGTTTCCCTTGAACCAGACCTGCTCCATATGGCCTTTCCAACCCGGCGGGCAGGCCCACATCACAGGCGCATACGCCTCGCGGCGTTCATCCATGCCCAAAGCGTGAAAGCCGTGGCGGACGTGACCGCCGAGCGAATGGTTGTGAAAATCATGCTGCGCTTGCGCCCAGCGCCAGACAATCGGCAGGCGCAGCCCCAGCGCCTTGACCGTGTCCCAGACCGCCACAGCCTCGATCTGCACATCATCATGGCAATAAAGTTCACGGAACTTCTGGGCAACTGGCCCGCGCGCACCCGTCCGATAATGGCGATACGCCTGCCTGACCGCGCGTACGGTGGCGCAGTCCGCCTTGACCAACCCAACCAGGTCAATGACACCCGCCAGCGACCGCACCGCATAGGCACCACGGGAATAGCCGATCAGGATAATCTCATCGCCCAGGCGATACCGCGACGCGACAACGCCGTAGGCGCGTTCGATCTGGCGGTTGATGCCTTTCCCGGTCATCACACCCCATGTGCCCGACCAGTCACGCCACTGAATCCCTGCTTCGTAATGAACCGTCAGGTTTGCTCTTTGGCTGACTTCACGCAGCAGTTTGAAGGTAATGCCGGCATTGGTCTCGCGCCCTGGTGCCAGCGATGACATGGTTCCATCCAGAATAACCACATGGGTCGCTTTGCCCCGGTGGCGTAATCCGCCTTCTTCGGTACGCGCCCGGCGCCCGAAAAGACCAAAGAACCAGTCACGCAGCTGCACTGTCACCCTTCGCTGTTTCGATCGCCTGCCAGACCCTGTGCGGGGTGAACGGCATATCCATATGGCGCACGCCGACATCCCACAGGGCATCGATCACCGCATTGCTGACGGCAGCCAGCGCACCCACGGTGCCCGCCTCGCCGCAGCCTTTCATCCCCATCGGATTATACAGCGATGGGGTGCATTCTGTCGAAAATCCGATCATGGGAATATCATCGGCGCGGGGCATGCTATAGTCCATAAAACTCGCCGTGAGCAGCTGACCATCCTCGTCAAACACCACCCGCTCGGTCAGCGCCTGCCCAATCCCCTGGGCGACGCCACCATGCACCTGCCCCTCTGCCAGCATCGGATTGATCAAATTGCCGAAATCATCAACCACCGTATAGCGGTCAACGGTGACAACGCCGGTATCGGGGTCAATTTCGACCTCGGCCACATGGGCGCCGTTCGGAAAGCTGCGATTGTCCAGCCGGATACTGGCAGACTGGCTTAGCAAATCATCGCGGCCAGCCTCACGGGCCATATCGGCAACCTCCAGCATGGTGGGCGTCAGGTTCGATCCGGCGATCCGGAAACGTTCATCGTCAAAACCGACGGCTGCGGCATCAACACCCTCACACTCCGCCAGAAACGCGCCAAAGCTTTCCAGAATGACATCGACCGTGGCCAGTGTGGCCGTGTTCTGCACCGTGACGGACCGGGATCCGCCGGTGCCACCACCGGTCGCGATCTGGTCGCTGTCACCCTGAATCACCTCGATCTGATCTGCGGGGATACCCGTCTGATCCGCCAGAAACTGGGCGTAAACCGTCTCGTGCCCCTGTCCGTTCGACTGGGTGCCGACATAAATTTTCGCGCCACCTTCAACAAAATCAACTTTCGTCGTTTCCGCCGGATCGCCCAGAATACTCTCGATATAATAGCACAGACCTTGGCCGCGCAGCTTACCTGCCGCGACCGAGGCCGCCTTGCGCGCCGCAAATCCATCGCGATCCGCCTCGCGGGCCACGCTGTTTAACACCTGCATGAAATCGCCCACGTCGTAGGTGACACCCGAAACGGTGGTGTAGGGGAATTTGGCGGGCGCAATGAAGTTCTTTTCGCGCAGCGTCCAGGCATCGACATCCAGCTGCCGCGCCGCTTCATCCATCACACGTTCCAGCACAAGAATCGCCTCCGGCCGCCCGGCCCCACGATAAGCATCAACAGGTGTGGTATTGGTAAAGATGCCGCGCGTGCGCATATAGGCGGTCTGCACATCATAGGTCCCCATCAGCACCTTCGAAAACAGATCGGTCTGGATGGCCTGGGCAAATTGCGAATTGTAGGCACCCATATTTGCAATCGTATCAAGGTGATATGCCGTGATGCGATAGTTCGCATCAAAGGCAAGTGTCGCGGTTGTGGTCAGATCACGGCCCGCATTATCCGTCAGCATCGCCTCGGTCCGTTCAGACATCCAGCGGACCGGGCGACCCAGCACACGGGCCGCATGGGCAACGCAGAAATACTCGGGATAGCGCATGGCCTTCATGCCGAAACCACCACCCACATCGGGGTTGGTCACACGCACATCGTCGGGGTCAATCTGAAATTGCCGGGCCAGATCGGCCTTCATACCCCACACACCCTGCCCACCAAAGGACACATGCAGACGGCCATCAACCACCTCTGCAAAACAACCCCGGGCCTCCATGGAGTTCACGATCACCCGGTTATCAAACACATCGACCTTGACCACATGGGCAGCGGCTGCAATCGCAGCCTCGGTTCCCGCTTCATCCCCCATGCCCCAGTCAAAGGCGAGGTTATCGGGCGCCTCGGCATGGATCGCATCACCGCCGACAGCAAGATCGACATGAACGGGCAGATCGTCGATCTCCAGCCCGATCACCTCAGCGGCATCCTTGGCGGCCGCTACGCTGTCAGCCACGATCATGGCGACAGCCTCACCCACATGGCGAACCCGGTGCTTGGCCAGCATCGGACGCAAAGGGGCAGCACCGCGCGACCCGTCACGGTTCTTGACCGTGGACCCAGCCAGCACAATATCAACGCCAGCGGCCTCAAGATCCGCGACCGTCATGATCAGATGCACACCCGGCATCTCGCGCGCATCCTCAAGATCGAGACTTGTAATCTCACCATGCGCAACCGACGACCGCAAGAAATAGGCATGCAACGCGTCCACAGGCGCAATGTCGTCCACATAGCGCCCATGCCCTGTCAAAAGCCGCACATCCTCAACCCGTTTGACGGACTGGCTCTTGCCGAATTTTTCCATGCGCTGGCTCCCTGATTTACTGCCAGACATCACCCTAGACCGACAGTCAGGTTTGTCCATATGCGACCCGACCCGAAAAAATCAAAAAAGATGAGAATAAGATTCCGGTGCCAGCCGTAACCCTTATGACCGGCAAGTAAACCGGCAGCAAACCAAACAGAATGACGGAGCCACCATTATGAAACTCTCACTTATCGCCCTATCCCTCGTTGTCGGCCTGAGCGCCTGTGACGCCTATGCTGGCGGCCATGCGACGGCACCGGCAGCCGAAACTAACGGCATCCTGACCGATGCCAACGGGATGAGCCTTTATACCTTCGATCCTGACACCGCGACATCCTCGGCCTGCAACGGTGGCTGTGCGCAGAACTGGCCACCTCTCTACGCGGCTGCAGACGCCGACGAGGCGGGCAAATTCACCACAATCACCCGTCAGGACGGGGCCAAGCAATGGGCCTATGACGGTCAGCCGCTCTACCTGTGGGTCAACGACCGTGCGCCCGGCGACACAACCGGTGACGGCGTCGGCGGCAACTGGCACCTCGCGCGGCCATGAAACGACGGCATATTTCAAAAAAGACGTTCGAAGCGAGACATCAATCGCCACAAGTACAAGCCTGCGTCAGCGATGACGCAGGCTTAGCGCTCAATTCGGGGCTCCCCTTCCCACCTTTGGAAGCTGACTGTCCGACAGCTTCTGCGGGCCAACATCCCCCTCCCATACGCTATGATCTTTGCGGATATGGACATTGATCCGGGAACCAATACCAATCGCGCGCAGCTTGCCAATTGGGTGCATCAGGCTCTCGCCGCGCATGCCGCCCTCCGTGCGCCATACCAGATAGCCCCGACCCGAGGGGCGACCGGAATTCTTGGTTTCGGTAATCGCTTCGATCGTTGCAACGCTCCGATAGCCGTATTTTCGGGTCAGCACAGATCGATTGGTCCGGTTGCCGTAAAACCACAGGCCGATCAAACCCCCAACGCCCGCAAAACCGGCAATCATCTGAAAGCCACGCGCATCATCGCGGGCCTCACCGACATAGGTTTCGAATTTCTCGGGGCGATGCGGCAGGTAGCGGATCGTGTGCGTGCTGCCGGGTCGGGCAAGATTATACTGGCTGTGCGAAACCTTACGGTTCTTCTGGTAGGTGACGTCATCGACGATGTAGCGGTAGGTGACATAGTAGTCATCAGCCCCGTCGGAGTCGCTTCTGATCCGACGATCCACAGCCTCAGCCACGATCGTCACGCCCGTCCGTTCAAACTGGATCGCGTTGCGGTAGCCATTCACACTGATCAGGGTCATGAGAAGGCAAAACGCCCCCGCGATGATCACCAGCACCCCGCCTTTGGCACGAAACAGCGAAAACCAAGAACGCGGCTCAGTCAAATCATGCTCAGGTGGCACGCCCGCCATGTTTCAAATTCCTTTGCGTCCCTCTCAAACAAACTAGAACCCCCTTTGCCGTATCACAAACCCTTTTCCTTGCCGCCCCCCTCGGCTATCTGACCCCAAACCGGATTGGGAACGTGACCATGGCCATGGAAAAGACATTCAACGCAGCCGAGGCAGAAGCCCGCATCTACAAGATGTGGGAATACGCAGGCGCGTTTAAAGCGGGCGCAAATGCGACGCGCAATGAAACCTTCTGCATCCAGCTACCGCCCCCCAATGTCACAGGTCATCTGCATGTCGGCCACGCCTTCAACCACACGCTGATGGACATGCTGATCCGCTGGAAACGGATGCAGGGCTACGACACGCTCTGGCAGCCGGGGCTGGATCACGCGGGCATAGCAACCCAGCTGATGGTTGAAAAACAGATGGCCGAGGATGGTGAAAACCGCAAACGGTCCGAAATGCCCCGCGATGAATTCATCGCCAAGGTCTGGGCGTGGAAGGCCGAAAAGGGCGGCGTGATCGAACAGCAGGCCCGGCGTCTGGGCGACAGCATGGATTGGGAACGTTCCGCCTTCACCATGTCCGGCGCCGAAAGCGCGCCCGCGTCTGAGAAGCCCGGCAACTTCCACGATGCCGTACTCAAGGTCTTTGTGCAGATGTATAATGACGGGCTGATCTATCGCGGCAAGCGTCTGGTCAACTGGGACCCGCATTTTGAAACCGCGATTTCCGATCTTGAAGTCGAGAATATCGAAGTCGACGGCCACATGTGGCACTTCAAATATCCGCTCGCCGGTGGCGAGACCTACGAATATATCGAGAAAGACGAAGACGGCAACGTCACCTTACGCGAAACGCGTGACTACATCTCCATCGCCACAACCCGGCCCGAGACCATGCTGGGCGATGGCGCCGTTGCCGTGAACCCCAAAGACGCGCGCTACGCCCCCATCGTTGGCAAGCTGTGCGAAATCCCGGTGGGGCCCAAGGAGCACCGCCGCCTGATCCCGATCATCACCGACCCCTACCCCGACCCCGATTTCGGGTCCGGTGCCGTTAAGATCACCGGCGCGCATGACTTCAACGACTATGAGGTCGCCAAACGCGGCAATATCCCGATGTACAACCTGATGGACACCAAGGGGCATATGCGCGACGACGGTGAGCCTTATGCCGATGAAGCCATGACCGCACAGCGTATTGCGCGTGGTGAGGAAGGTTTTGACGAAGGCAAGATCGCCGCGATGAACCTCGTCCCCGACGCATATCGTGGACTAGACCGCTTCGAAGCACGCAAACAGGTCGTGGCGGATATTACGGCCGAAGGCAACGCGGTCATGATTGCGAACCCAGCCTACGATGCCGCGTTTGATCGGGACGGCGACCAGACGGAGGTGCCGGAAACGATCCCCTTTGTCGAAGCTAAGAAAATCATGCAGCCTTTCGGCGATCGTTCCAAGGTCGTGATCGAGCCTATGCTGACCGATCAATGGTTCGTCGACAGCGCCAAAATCGTCGGCCCCGCGCTGGAGTCGGTCCGCGAAGGCCGGGTCAAGATCATGCCCGAGAGCGGCGAAAAGGTCTTTTACCACTGGCTGGAAAACATCGAACCTTGGTGCATCTCGCGCCAACTCTGGTGGGGGCACCAGATCCCTGTTTGGTATGGCCTTGATCTTGGCGTCAAAGACGAACACAACCCATCAGGGGAGTTGGATGAGGTCCAAATTCTCGGGCTTTTGCTGGAAGGTTTGGTGCATCGCGGATTGATCATGCACAGCGCCCACGACTTCGATGCTGTGAAACCGCTGTTTGTACTGGACAATGCCGATGTGCCCAGCCCGATCAGTCACGCTAGCATCATCGAAGTCGCGGACAAGGCGGAAGCCATTGATCGTTTCTCGGCCAGCCTCGCCGAATACAACGTCACGCAGGACCCAACGGTGCTGGAGTTCCCCGTTTGGCGCGACCCCGACGTCCTCGACACATGGTTCTCCTCCGGCCTCTGGCCCTTCGGCACGCTTGGCTGGCCCGCTGACGATCCGGCGATGAAATACTTCCCCGGCGACGTGCTGATCACCGGGCAGGACATTCTGTTCTTCTGGGTCGCCCGTATGATGATGATGTCCGAGGCGATCCTCGAAAAGGAGCCGTTCCACACCGTCTACCTCCACCAGCTTCTGCGCGACGAAAAAGGGCAGAAGATGTCCAAGACGCGCGGCAATGTCATCGACCCGCTCGACATGATCGATGAATACGGGGCCGACGCGCTGCGCATGTCCAACGCCGCCATGGCCGCCCTCGGGGGCGTGCTGAAAATCAGCGAAGACCGGATCAAAGGCTACCGCAATTTCGGCACGAAACTCTGGAATGCCTGCCGCTTTGCTGAAATGAACGAAGTCTTCGCAAACCGCGCGTTGGGGTCCGACGTTTTGCCGACGCAAGTCCGACGCAAATCCGACGCCCAATTTACGGTCAACAAATGGATCGTGGGCGAGACGGCCAAGACCCTCGAAACCGTCAATGCGGCCATGGAAACCTACCGTTTCAACGACGCCGCCAATGCGCTTTACGCCTTTGTCTGGGGCAAGGTCTGCGACTGGTATGTGGAACTGTCCAAACCGATGCTACTGGACGGAAACGAAACGGAAAAATCCGATACACGGGCGACCATGGCATGGGTTCTCGACCAATGCATGATCATGCTGCACCCCATCATGCCCTTCATCACCGAAGAGCTGTGGCAGACGCTGGGAAGCCGCGAAAAAATGCTGGTCCACACTGATTGGCCCACCTATCAAGCCGCTGATCTTGTTGACGAAAACGCCGATCACGAAATGAACTGGGTGATCGACCTGATCGACAATATCCGCTCTGCCCGCGCGCAGGTCCACGTCCCCGCCGGGGCGAAGGTTGCGTTGCTGGTCACCGGGCTGGATGCGAAGGGGCAAGCCGCCTGGGACAACAATCAGGCAATGATCCAGAAACTCGCCCGTGTGGAAAGCCTGACCCATGTCGACAGCTTCCCCAAAGGCTGCGTCACCGTCCCGATGGACGGCGGTACCTTTGGTATACCTTTGGCTGATCTTATTGATGTCAAAGAAGAAATCGCGCGTCTGGAAAAGACACTGCAGAAGCTGGGCAAGGAAATTGGCGGGTTGCGGGGGCGTCTGAACAATCCAAAATTCGTGGAGTCCGCGCCTGATGAGGTTGTGGCAGAAGCCCGTGAAAACCTGGCACTGCGTGAGAATGAAGAGGCTGAGTTGAAGGCCGCAATCACACGGTTGCAGGAAATCGGCTGATACCGGGGCGGCAGATTAAGCCGCCCTTTACCAATTCAGCGGACAACACGCTCAACCGCGCGCATCGCACCGGCCGCCTTGTCATAAACCAGTGTCAGAATGCGGCGACCACCGGTTTTTGCCGCGATCTGCGGCAGGCTGCGTGCCGTCAGGGCGGCCCCGGAACTGGCTAAAAATCCGCGTCGACTGATCTTCATCGGGGCCTCCATCCGCGTTTCACCGTGCTCGAAACGCATAGTTGCGAACGATTCTCATATATGAACGGTTGCGCGCAATTCAACCCCGCGCTTATCTGCGCCCATGAAAACGCCGCAACTTACCCCGCTCGCCGCGACCCTGCCAGCGTCGGTCCCGTTCGTCGGGCCAGAGGCGCAGGAACGCGCCACCGGTCGCCCGTTCATCGCCCGACTGGGCGCCAACGAATCCGCTTTTGGCCCATCACCCAAGGCGATCGCTGCCATGCAAAAGGCGGCTGGCGAGGTCTGGATGTATGCCGATCCCGAAAGCCATGATCTACGGCAAGCATTGGCACAACATCATGATATTCCAGCAGAAAATATCCAGATCGGGGAAGGGATCGACACCCTGCTCGGCCTTGTTGTGCGCCTGTTCGTCACCTCCGGTGATGCGGTAGTCACCTCTGCCGGGGCGTACCCCACCTTCAACTATCACGTGGCTGGTTTCGGCGGCACACTGCACACCGTTCCCTACAAGAACGACCACGAAGACCCGGACGCCCTGATCGCCAAGGCACAGGAAACAAACGCAAAACTGATCTATATCGCCAATCCCGACAACCCCATGGGCAGTTGGCATGACGCGCAGACGATCGCGCACATGATCGACAACGTGCCTGATGGCTGCTTACTTATTCTGGACGAAGCCTATATCGACCTCGCCCCGTCGGGGACCGCGGCGGATATCGACATTAACGCGCCGCAGGTCATTAGGATGCGCACCTTTTCCAAGGCCCATGGCATGGCGGGCGCGCGGGTTGGCTATGCCATCGGACAGGCCGAAATCATCAGCGCTTTCAACAAGGTACGCAATCATTTCGGGATGTCACGGATCAGCCAGGCGGGCGCGCTCGCCGCCATTCAGGACACGGGCTGGCTTGATACTGTGCGCACCAACGTCACTGACGCCCGCGAAAAGATCAACGATATCGCGCGGGCAAACGGGCTCTTTCCCCTGTCATCTGCCACGAATTTCGTCACCATCGACTGCGGCGCAGATGGCGCGTTTGCCCGCGCGGTTTTGGACGCCCTGATCACGCGCGGCATATTTGTGCGTATGCCTTTTGTCGCGCCGCAAGACCGCTGCATCCGCGTCAGTTGCGGCACCGACGCACAAATCGCCGCCTTCGCTGCAGCGCTGCCAGCAGCCCTCTCCGCCGCACGTGACGGATCCGGCTAACTATTGTCGATGCAGCGATAAGGCATTGCCCAGGAAAAGGTGGTGCTGGCGCCACACCGCCTCTGTGATCCACCACGACGCCAGGCTTGATCTAACCGTGCGCAATCACCGCCGCTGCGGCATCCAGCGCGCCGCCACCATGGGTAATGCCCAGCGCAATCAGCCCCGCCTGGATCGTACCCAGAGCCCCCATGATCATATGCGCATTGATGTGACCCATATGGCCAAGGCGAAAAAAAGCGTCGGCCGGATCACGGCCCAGACCAATTCCAAGCGTCAGCCCGCATTCCGTTTCGCACCATTTTTGCAGGCGGTCCGCATCGGGCGATGCCATCCCCACGGATGTCACAGCGAATGACCGCTCTGCTGCGTCTGCGATATTCAGGAAGATATCACTGCCCTCGGACCAGCACTCAAAAGCGGCCCAGACGGCCCGGGCCAGTGTTTCGTGACGGGCAAAGACGTGATCCAACCCCTCATCCTTGATCATGTCCAGCGCCGCCCGCAGACCGTAGATATGATGTGTGGGCGCCGTGCCGTCGAAATACTGGTAGTACATGTCGGGGTTCGTGCGCGTGCGCCAATCCCAATAGCTGGTCACGGATTTGCCCCGCTGCGCATCCGCTTTATCATTATACCAGACAAAGCTGATCCCTGTCGGCGTCATCAGCCCTTTCTGACAGGCTGCAACGGTCACATCGACGCCCCAATTGTCCATCTCGTACCGGTCGCAACCCAATGATGCGATACAATCCACCATCAAAAGCGCGCCATGACCCACCTGGTCCATCACGGCACGCAGACCGGCAATGTCATTCTTGACGCCGGTCGAGGTGTCCACATGGACAGCAAGGATCGCCTTGATATGGCCTGTTTTATCTGCAGCCAATGTCGCCTCAACCTGGGTCAGATCAATGGCGGCACGCGGACCGTAATCAATCGTCTGCACATCCGCACCAATGCCTTCGGCCATTTCGCCCCAGCCAATGCAGAAGCGCCCCGTGGCCAGCACCAGCACACCATCACCGGGCGACAGCACGTTGGACAACGCGGCCTCCCATGCGGCGTGCCCGTTGCCAACGTAGATCGCAACATTGTGCGCGGTCATGGCAATGGCCTTGAGATCGGGGATCAGGCTATGCGTCACATCGTGCAGCTCGCCCTCGTAAATATTGGGCGACGCGATATGCATGGCCCGCAAAACAGCATCTGGAATGACAGAGGGACCGGGAATGGCGAGGTAAGAACGACCTTGAGACAGAGACATAAAATGAGCTTTCGAGAGTGGTATTGGCGCAAGTTAACGCAGCGCTTTCTGGCGTCAAGCTTGCCTCACTTGCCCTGATGCCCCATTTGGGATTAGACCGTTCTGACCCCGCCCCAAAAGGTTGCTCATGCCACCACCAATACCCAAAGCCGGCAAAGAGACGTCGCAATCGGCATTCACGCTGTTTCGGTGGTTGTGGCGGGACTATCTGCGACCGCATAAGCGGTTATTGGCCATAGCGGTCCTCCTGCTGATGGTCGAAGGTTTAATGCTGCCTTTGCTCGCCCGCATGGTCGTACCATTGTTCGAGGACGTCTTCGCGGCGCGTGATCAAAGCGCCCTTTATTGGGTTGGCTTTGCGGTAATGGGCATCTTTTTCGTCAGAGCTGTCACATCGGCCGCGCAAAAAATTCTGATGGCCTACATACGTGAATTGGTTTCGGCGGCAATGCGCCGGCAGCTTTTGGGGCATCTGATGTCGTTAGACAGCGCCTTTTATCAGACACATCCCCCCGGGCAGTTGATCGAGCGTGTGCAAGGTGATGTGGGCGCGATCAATTCTGTTTGGAGTTCCATAATTACCGCATTAGGGCGGGATCTGGTCTCGCTCATTGGTCTAACGGCTGTTGCACTTTGGCTCGATTGGCAGTGGACGTTGATGGCGGTTGTGGGCATCCCATTGTTGGTACTCCCATCGCTGCTTGTTCAGTCCTACATTCGCCGACGGTCCCGCCATGCGCGCGAGATCGCGGGGCGTATCTCAACCCGCCTTGATGAGGTATTTCACGGCATCAATCCGATCAAACTGAACTCTCTCGAAAACTATCAGGCCAGCCGGTATGACGGGCTGATCAAGGAAGGGATCGACGCAAACGTAAAAACCGCAACCGGCCAGGCAGCAGTTCCATCTTTGATCGACATCATGACGGGTATCGGCTTCCTTGGCGTCTTGCTTTACGGCGGCTCACAAATCATCGCAGGCGAGAAGAACCTTGCAGACTTTATGGGGTTCTTTACGGCGATGGGTGTTGCCTTTGATCCCCTGCGCCGCCTAGGCGCAGTAAGTGGGAAATGGCAGATGGCGGCGGCCAGCGTCGAAAGGCTGCAATACATTCTCAACCTCAAGCCGACGATCCTGTCGCCGGCCCAGCCCAAGGGCGCGCCCAGTGGATCGCCGCAAATCACGCTTGACGATGTGCATATGAATTATGGCGAACTTCCGGTCTTGCGGGGCGCGAACTTTGTCGCGGAGGCCGGCAAGACGACAGCGCTCGTTGGCGCATCAGGTGCAGGCAAAAGCACGGTGTTCAACGTGCTGACCCGTTTGGTGGAACCCAGCAGCGGCAAGGTCATGATCAATGATCTACCCATCAACGCCATGGATCTGCAGGATTTACGCAGCCTCTTTTCGGTGGTGTCCCAAGACGCCGCGCTTTTTGATGAAACCTTGCGCGACAACATCCTGCTGGGGCGTAACGATGTGGACGACAGCAAACTTGATGAGGTGTTGAAGGCGGCCCATATCGCCGACTTTCTGCCCAACCTTGATAACGGGCTTGACGGACAGGCAGGGCCACGCGGATCGAACCTGTCTGGCGGTCAACGACAACGGGTCGCCATTGCCCGTGCCCTGCTAAGGGACACGCCCATATTGCTGCTGGACGAGGCGACTAGCGCACTTGATACCAAATCAGAGGCGATTGTGCAGAGCGCGCTGGAACAACTCTCGGTCGGGCGCACGACCCTTGTGATCGCTCACCGACTTTCGACCGTCCGCAACGCGCATTCCATCGTGGTGATGGATCATGGCCGCGTGGTCGATCAGGGCAGCCATGATGAACTGCTTGAAAGGGGCGGCATCTATGCCGATCTCTATAACATGCAGTTCAAGAGCGACGAGGATGGCCAGAATGACTGACCGCACGGTGATCGCGTTGACCGGCAGTGATCGCGTCACCTTTCTGGATGGGTTGGTGACAAACATCATCCTTCAGCCAGAGGGCAGCATCATCTACACCGCCTTGCTGACACCGCAGGGGAAATATATCGCCGACTTCTTTGTCATCGTGGAACCCGATCAGTTGCTGATCGACGTTGCCACATCGCTGGCACCCAGCCTTGCGCAGCGCCTGAGCATGTACCGGCTTCGGGCTGATGTCGGGATTGCCGAAACGGAACTGATCGTCTCACGCGGAACCAGTCCGGCACCGGAGGGTGCCTATGGCGATCCCCGTCACCCCGCCCTTGGCTGGCGTAGCTATGGCGACGCGCAGATCAGCGATGACACGGATTGGGACGCGATCCGTGTTGCGCATTTGATCCCTGAAACAGGCATCGAACTGACGCCCGACACCTACATCCTCGAAGCGGGGTTCGAGCAACTCAATGGCGTTGATTTTAAAAAGGGTTGTTTCGTCGGACAGGAAATCGTCGCCCGCATGAAACACAAAACCGAGTTGAAAAAGGGACTGGCCAAGGTCAGCCTTCACGGGTCAGCATCGCCCGGCAATGCAATCACAGCGGGTGAAAAGCCGGTCGGGACTTTGCACACGATTGCCGGCGATCAGGCCATTGCCTATCTGCGCTTTGATCGGGCCACAGGCCAGATGCAGGCCGGTGACGCCACGCTCAGACGGATTGACTAGGCGCGTTCGGCGTATTCAAATGTCTCGGTGTTGACGACAATGTCTTCGTCCTGCGCGACGAATGGCGGGATCATCACGCGCAATCCGTTGTCCAGTATGGCAGGTTTAAAGCTGTTGGCAGCGGTCTGGCCTTTCACAACAGGCTCGGTCTCCACCACCTTGCAGACCACCTTTTGCGGCAGGCTGACATTCAGTGCCTCTTCGCCGTAATACTCGATCTGCACCACCATGCCGTCCTGCAAGAATGGGCGGCGGTCGCCAAGGATATCAGCGGGCAGCGCAATCTGGTCGTATGTCTCGCTATCCATGAAGGTCAGCATGTCGTCAGCTTCAAACAGGAACTGCTGATCCTTTTGGTCCAAACGCACACGTTCGACCTTATCCGCGGACCGGAACCGTTCGTTCAATTTGCGACCGTCACGCAGGTTCTTCAGCTCGACCTGCGCAAATGCACCACCTTTTCCCGGCTTCACGTGGTCCACTTTGACTGCGGCCCAAAGGCCACTATCGTGTTCGAGAACATTGCCGGGGCGAATTTCGTTACCATTGATTTTGGGCATGGGTCACTTCATGTCAGAATTGTGTCGGAAGGTTGAAAGTTCTTCGCCACACGCTATATCTGGGCGGTGGGTGACTGACAAGATCACGAAATATGCTGTTTTGACTGGATAAGCTATGCATTTTTTGCATGGCTGCCATTCCAAAAGAGACCGCCCGAATCGGACTCAAAAGGGCATATTGGCGCTCACGCGGAACTGCAAGAACAAAAACAAGGGAACAATGATGAGAGATTTCGTCGACGGTACAGCGTTCAACAATGAACAAGGGAACCGTGCCCGCAAATTGTTCGCCGCGGTCGTGTTGGCTGCGCTGGATGATGCGATTGCTGACGACAAGAAATATGGCAATGGCCCCGAACAGATCGCCCGGTGGGCGCGTTCGCGCGATGGTCGCGAGGTGCTGTCCTGCGCCGGGATCGACCCGAACGAACGTGTTGTGGCCGGCCTGATGGAATTTGTTGGCAAAGGTGTACGTACATCTGTGGCGCTATCGCGTGAAGAGAGTGAGCGTCGCAATGCTGCTGAACAGGAAGCGCGCGCCGCTTAACCTGTCACAGCCTGTTGGTTTCAAAAAATGCGGTCCAAGTGGGCCGCATTTTTTGGTTCAGTTCCCCGCAAACATGATGGCGAATATGATGAAAGGGGCAAATTCCGTCAGCCCCAAAACGGCAATCAGAACACGCATACCCACCCCTTCGAACCGGCGCCACAAGACCGCGCAGCATAACAGCGACGCCGCGACCTCTAGCGGGCCAATCATATTGCCAAAATGCCGTGGATCCCAATAACTGACCGGACTTTGAAATATCCAGTTGGTGAGCGGCCAGAAATGCGCACGCCCGTCGTCATGGTGAAACAGAAAATCCAGACCCAGGTGCAGCATCGCCGCGCCGCATAGGGCAATCACAACCGGCGCGCGAAACATCAGCCCATAGGCCAGCCCCATTCCCCATAAGATCATGGAATTGTCGATCCGGAATATGCTTTGCCACGCGTCCGAAAAGTAAAGCCGCCCGAACACCACATCAGGTGACGTGCCCAGCACCTGCAAATGCCAGCCCGCCATCAGATATAGCGACAGATCGGGGATGAGCGCGCCAGCCAGTGCTGCGGCCGTGATCTTGGCTTGTCCGGGTTTGGCAAAGGCGGTCAGGCCGAAAATCAGATGCGCCGGTGTGTTCATGCTCTTCCCCCGCGCCTCTCGCGCCCCTATGAACCTAGACGACGGAGGCGCGATGACCAGAGCAATCATGATACAAGGGGCCGGCTCGAACGTTGGCAAGTCCATGCTTGTGGCCGGGATCGCGCGGGCTTGCGTCAAGCGCGGGACGCGCGTGGCCCCGTTCAAACCCCAGAACATGTCCAACAACGCCGCCGTCACTGCGGACGGAGGAGAGATCGGGCGCGCCCAGGCCCTGCAAGCCATGGCGTGTGGGCTGGAACCGCTGATCGACATGAACCCGGTCCTGCTGAAACCGGAAACGGATACCGGGGCGCAGGTCATCGTTCACGGCCAACGCTTTGCCACCATGAAAGCACGCGATTATGGCAAGCAGAAATCACAGCTGTTACCCGCCGTACTGGAAAGCTTTCATCGCATCGCAAAGGGTCGCGATCTGGTCATTGTCGAAGGTGCCGGCAGCCCGGCAGAGGTCAATCTGCGCGCCGGTGATATTGCCAATATGGGCTTTGCCGCCGCCGCCAACGTGCCGGTGGTTCTGATCGGCGATATCGACCGGGGCGGCGTGATTGCCCAACTGGTCGGGACGCACGCCGTTCTCCCCCCCGATGACCGGGCACTGATCAAAGGATTTGCAATCAACAAGTTCCGGGGTGACCCGACGCTGTTTTCCGATGGCATGGATATCATCGTTGAACAGACCGGTTGGGCCCCTTTGGGGATCGTGCCGTGGTTTGCCGATGCGTGGAAGCTGCCCGCCGAGGATGTGATGGACGTCACCAGCCGGAAAGGCGGCAGCATCAAGGTGGCCGTCACCCGCCTGAACAGGATCGCCAATTTCGATGATCTTGATCCGTTATCCACCACACCCGGCATCAGCGTCGAGGTGATCGAGGCTGGTCGCCCACTGCCGGGCGATGCCGATCTGGTGATTATTCCCGGTTCAAAATCCACCATTGCGGATCTGGCCCATTTCCGGGCGCAAGGATGGGATATCGACCTGGCTGCGCATGTCCGGCGTGGCGGGCATGTCTTGGGCATTTGCGGCGGCTATCAGATGCTGGGGCAGGACATCATCGACGAGGACGGCATCGAAGGACCGCCATCAAAGGTCAGAGGTCTGGGCCTGTTGAATGTGCGCACCGTGATGAAACCCGAAAAGCGCCTGGCACGCTCGACCGCAACCTACCTGCCAACAGGTGACACGGTCTCAGGCTACGAGATTCATATCGGGGACACGACCGGACCCGACTGCGATCGGCACTGGCTGTCGCTTGAGGGACGTGGTGACGGTGCCGCGTCCCACGATGGGCGCGTTCTGGGATGCTACCTGCATGGCCTGTTTTCCGAAGACGCGTTCCGGGTCGCCTTTTTTAGCAAACTGGGTATTCCGGTCGCCAGCCACAACTACCAGGCTGGTGTTGACGCGACCCTGGACTCACTTGCCCTGCATATGGAGTCACATTTGAACATCGACGAACTGATTGGGCTTGCCGGCGATATCTAACGAATGTCGCGGGTCGCCAGAATCTGATTGATCTCGCGCCGGACCAGTTTGCGCACGTTTCGGGTAATCCGTTCACCGGTTTCCCCGCTCAATTCCTCGCGCACGATCTGCGCGATCATATCGCGTAGAATGTCCTGATCAATTGTAGCTGAAGGGTCCAGAAAATCGCTCAGCCCGCCGCTGAACTCGGCCTCCGGTTCAGCGCTGGCAGGCTCTTGAGGTTCGGCATTGTCTGCCTCTGGCTCCGCACTGTCTGATGGCTCGTCGGCTTCCGGCTCTGCCTCGGCCTCCGGGGTCGCAAACGCGCTCACCGCCCAGGCCGCTTCGTCGAATGTTTCACCTTCATCAGGTTCCCAGTCATCGGGCTGGGTTGTCACTGCTGCCTCAAGCTCCGCGATCGTGGCTTCCAGCCCTTCCAGCTCTGTCCGGTTGCCGGGATCAAGCATAAGAACATTGTCTGCATCAGCCGCGCCCTTTGGTTCGGCGGTTTCCACCTCGTCCACACGCAATGCCGGGGTCAGGATCAAGCGCTCAGACGGCGCCTCTTTGACACTGTCCGCATCATCGTCGCGCAACACCTTTCCTTCACCCTTGGTGACCAGCTTGCGCACCGAGGACATGACCTCATCAATTTCGTCTGAATTCGCAGAGTTCGACATCGTTCATCCTGATGTATCGCCCGCCCTCAACGATATTAACCGAATACCCATAGTCAAACAACAGGCGCAATTTCCCGATCGGCGAGAATCCGACCTTTTGCCATTGGGTACCTAAGATCAGTCGCCGATGGCGCGCAGAACACGATCCAGCGCCTGCCCCTGCGGGGAAATGGCAACCGGAGCCTGCTTGGCCAGGTTATAGTACTCTGATGGATCATATTGCTGCACCGGCAGGTTCAAATGGGCCGCATTCAGCAGGCCCATGGCAGCCAGAACCTGGTAAGATGCAATCACCTCATCCGCCTGCGCAGAAATCGAGTTGGCCTGCGCATCAAGCAACTCCTGTTCTGCGTTCAGCACATCAAGGGTCGTCCGCGAGCCCAGCGTGGCCTCTTCCCGGACCCCCTGAAAGGCAACGCGCGCCGCCCTGATCTGTTCGTCCGATGCGACACGCGATGCACGGGCCACAAGCAGGAACGAATAGGCGTTGCCTACTTCCTGCTGAATTTGCTCAACGGTCACATACAGCCCGGCGCGGGTGGCATCACGGCGCGACATGAATTGGCGGACCTGGCTGGACAGGCGGCCACCATTGTAGATTGGGCCGGTCGCCTGAATGCCGATCTGGCGGGAATCGTCTCCGTCGGGGTCGGTTGCCACAAATCCTTCAAGCGTGATGTTCGGGTTCAACGCGGCCTCTGCCCGGCGGATGTTCAATTCTGCCGCACTTACCGCATGCTGGGCCTCCAGAATGCTGGGGTGGTTGCGTACAGCAAAGCTTTTGGCTTCTTCAATCCCGCGAGATACAGGCGCTGGTGACACCGGTCGTGGCTGTTGCGGAGCTCGTCCTACTGCGGCCCGGAACTCCTCGATCGACCGGGCCAGTGTTCCTTGCGCAGCAGCCAAAAGGCTTCGCGCTGAGGCCAAACGTGCCTCTGCTAGCGCGACATCGGTGCGGGTCACTTCACCCACCTCAAACCGATCCTCTGCAGCACGCAACTCCTCGGTAATGAGGCGGACATTGTTCTGACGCAGTGATACAAATTCACTGTCGCGACGCACGCTCATATAAGCCTGCACGGCACGCAAAAGCACGCTCTGCTCAACAGAACGCAGCGATTGACGGGTGCCAAGGATCGTTTCTTTCTGGGACTCAACAGCCAGCTGGTTCGCGCCACCGTCATAAAGTGTCAGCGATCCGGTGATACGGGCCGAGGCCTGCAGCAGGTCTGCGCCCGGGGTATTCGGGCGGGTGTTCGTGGCATTAAAGGACCAGCCGATCACTGGCAGGGTAGACGCGACAGATTGGGCAAGATCCTCATCTGCGGCGCGCAGCAACGCGCGGTTCTGCTCCAAAAGGCCAGAGTTATTGTAAGCAGCGGTCAGCGCGTCAGCGAGGGTTTCCGCCTTGGCCATACCCGCGATACCCACCGACACCAAGACGGCCAAAGCAGTCAGTTTTACCTGTTTAATCATTGCGCTGCGCCTCAATGTTATCATTTTTTTCCAAGTGATACCGCATCTGATGCCCCGCACCAATGCTAAAGTGTGAAGGCCGCCGGCTTGTGGAAGCCGGGCAACACAGGCGCACCGGCATTAAAGGTGAAGCGCCAATTCACCTGACCATCGATTTTGTGCCCAATACGCACGACCCCAAGCGCACTTTCAGCAAAGACACAGGCAATGCGCCCACCTTCGCGTAGCTGTTCCAGTAATGCCTCGGGCACCTCTTCCACGGCACCCTGCACGAGGATGATATCATAAGGACCCGACTTTGCCGATCCGTCCGTCAAAGCGCCAGTCATGACCGCGGCATTGTCCACGCCATGTTCCGACAGCAGGCTCTGCGCCTCTTCTGCGCGCGCCTCATCATCTTCAAGCCCGATAACAAATTCGGACATCCGGGCCAGGATCGCGGTGGAATAACCCTGGCCGCAACCCACATCCAAAACAACGTGATGACGCTGAATATCCAGCGCATCCAGCATCTTGGCCAGCGTCCGCGGCTCCAGCAGGGTGCGGCCGCCGCCAATATCAAGGTTTTCACCAACATAGGCAGCTTCGCGCAGGTTGGCCGGAACAAAAACCTCGCGCGGCACGGCCAGCATGGCGTCGATGATCGGAAATTTGGTCACATCAGAGGGCCGGACTTGCGTATCAACCATCATCGTGCGGCGGGCTGCATAGTTGCTCACGGGACTAAACTCTTTCGTTCAGAAGTTTCGTGCGTTCATGCCACAGAAGCCGCGCTGCAGCAACGGTAGATCGGCGGCGCGCGATCTCTTGCGCAAGTCCAAACCATGGTATATCTGCCAGCACGGCGGCGAGTTGGCGGAGTGGTGACGCAGCGGATTGCAAATCCGTGTACACCGGTTCGATTCCGGTACTCGCCTCCAATAAAATCAATGGGTTACGAATTTTTCTGCTCATTGGGTATCACCTCTGGTATCAGTTTCACGTTCTGTGCCTGTTCTGTTCGGGTTCATTTGCGCTTTGCTGCTGCCTGCCGCGCCCGCATGATTTGCCGCGCCTCCCCCGCATATTTGATGATCATCGCCTTTGACGTATGGCCGCTGTAGCTGGCGATTTCATCGTCCGTGCAGCCCGCCCACGCCAATTCCATCACCCCACGGTAGCGCAGCGCGTGTTGGTCATATGCCATTAGGCCCAAGCGCTTGCGCTCTCGTACCATGACGCGGGCCATCGCATGGTAGTCCATCTTCGACCCGTCAGCGCGGGTCAGAATGTGGCGCGATGGATGCGGCGCGAACCCCAGATCAGCTTTCGCCCCGTCCAGCGCCGCCTTGAGCGCTATGGTGCAGGGCAATGAAAGGGCTGTGTCAGTCTTGTTCTGGCGTACGTGGCATCAATCATGACTGTCTTCTCTTCGCTGTGCTCGGCAGCAAGACCCATCATGATCTGAGCAAAAACACCTTTTTCACTCCACCGTTTCCAGCGGTTGTACAGGGTCTTGTGTGGCCCATATTCCTTGGGTGCATCTCGCCAGCGCAAGCCATTGCGATTGATGAAGATAATGCCACTCAGAACCCGTCTGTCATCAACGCGTGGCTTGCCATGAGACTTCGGAAAGTAGGGTTCCAGACGCGCCATTTGCGCATCATCCAGCCAATATAGATTGCTCATATCACAACTCGATTTTCGACCGATGAATCATGCCGCTCAAAGGAAATCAATGGGTCCTGACCCTAGGGATCGAGATGTCGATGGCAAAGCTTGTAGATTAGCTTGCCCGTTTTTCGGTGACTCTACTTCGTTTGGATCAAGCGTGTAAGCACAGACCTTAAAATGTTGAGACAATCGCTTTCTCAGGAAGTCGGTCAATGTCGTTGGCCACAGGGTCAATTTCTGACGCGGTTGATCCACGCCAGCCCCTTTCACATTCTCATCGTGTTGCTTTGAGGCAGCTGCTTTAAGCTCCTCTGCGTCCTTTGCTGCAAGGATGAAATCCTTAAACAACTCCTCTACATTTACCGGCTCGTAACGGAGACGCACGCCAAGCAGGCCTCCTTCCCAATCCAGTGTCGGAATCAAGTCTCGCACATGGTGCATCTCACCCGAATCCACATCAAGCCTGAGATCAAGCGTCGGAAGAAATGGTAGCCATTTATCGAGTGACAGGTCGCTTGCTTTTTCGGCCTTCACGGCCTCTATCCATGATTGACCGATGCGGTCAATTTCCGGCCAGTGGCATAGGGTTAAATCATGGATTTCGAAAAGGCATCGTTTGGGCACAAGAAAAGGTCTGAGCGCCAGCATCGCTGAGCTCTTATCGCTGTTGTTCGCCCCTACAAAGAGGGTCTGTTTTTCTGAAAGGTCAACTCGGACCGATAGAAGCTTACGGAAATTTGCGATCTCAAAAAATTTGATAAGCATCTATGACTTTCTGTCGAGTTGAAGAATACTGCTGCAATTGTGCGCTGCCCTCTGCGGACCAAGCCACTTGTTTCGTATCAACAGGAGGGATGGGAAGTCAGAGCGTTGAACCAAGTTCTAAGCGTGAGCTCCATTGTCTTGAGTCAGCGAAAAAGACACGCCTTCGCGCTGCTTCAATCGCGAAACCATCGCCAATAAATTGTCCGCGCGTGGATTTCCTTTGGCGCTAAGCATGCGCATCAGGCTCTTGGGGTCCTTGTCCATATCTTGCGCCAAGGCCTCAAACCCCACCGTGGCGTTGACGTAGTCGCGTAGCAGCACCTTGCCGGTCTCCAAATCGTCACTTAGCATCGCTTCGATGGCTTCGCGGAACAGCCCCGCCCGAAACTCAGGATCGCGCTCGGCGCGCGCTTTGATCGTATCTTTGAAGTCTTTGGTAAGTGGCATGTCAGTCGCCTTTCTCTTTGCGAGCCTTGTAGTCGTCCCAATAAGCTTTGGCCTGCTCGATGTCTTTTGACTGGCGCTTTTTCGTACCGCCACAGAGCAGGATCACAAGCGTATCACCGTCCTTGCCAAAATAGACGCGATAGCCGGGGCCGAAGGTGATGCGCCGCTCTGACACGCCTTGCCCGACTGGCTTCACGTCGCCAAGGTTTCCGGTCTCGATCCGTGCAAGCGCCGTTCGCACCTTCAATGCTGCCGCCGTATCCAGACCATTGAACCAATTGTCGAACGGTGTTTTCCCCGCCTCGGTGACATAGACAACAAGCTTATTCATTGCGGCCATTGGTGACATATACGTTACCATTTGTCAATCGGTCTTGCCACGTCACTGCGTCATCCCCCTGTCCATCTCGACCTCGCGCTCTTCTAGCTCTGTCTCAACCTCTCTTCGGCGGCCTTCACTAATTTCAAGCTGGTCTCTAGTTGCGTGCGCAGCTTCCCGTAGTTCGAGCCCTCGCTCAACAAGCCGTGCAACGCAGCCACGGACGCCGTTTGCGATTGAATGAGCACTGACACGCAGGCGGCCAATCCATCCATCTGGCTCTGCATCCCCTTCGTCGAGCGTGCTTCCAAGCCGCTCAATTCCTTTGCTGAGACCTCGCAGGCCGTCACCAATCGCTCGACGCAGGCGAGTAAGTCGCGCTCCAAGGCTGTCAGGGGCGTCATCATCTAATCCTCCTCGATCTTGATGCATGTCACTGACCTGCCGCCCAGTGTGCAGGTCCTCAGGCGCGTCTTGGTCGGGTCCAGTACCAGCCATGTCGCGTCCTCCCTGTCGATCCGCGTTAGGCCCAAATCTGTCAGTTCCGAGCTCTCCAGCATCAGCGTCCAAAGCAAGCTCGCGGCCATCATCGAGACGATCCCCACCAAGAGTGTCCCCGTGATCAGCCAGGGCGAGATCGTTAGCCAGCTCTTGTTCTGTCGCAGAAAGGTGCGGGTATCGCTCTCGATTGTACGCTGCGCGTTGGTCGCAATGCTGTTCAAATCGGTCCTGAAGCTCTCCAGTTGCGATGCCATCGAGGCGGCGTAGTCCGGCCGGATCGTGTCCAGTTCGGCGTTCAGCTTCTCGCTCAGCCGGGTCGGCTTGCCAGTTTTCATGGAAAATCTCTCCTTTCAAACGCCAGCGCTCGCCGGTGTCAGGGTCTTGGGCGGTGAGGTAGGCTTTGCCCGCGCGCGGGATGTCGAAGCCTGCATTGACGAGCGCGTCGAGCATGCTTGCTCGGTCGGTGACGAAGCCGACGCTGATCTGGTCTTGCAGCCATGCATGCAGCTCGTCGCGGCCTTGGGCGCGGGTTGGGGTCTCGATGGTGTCGCGGACCTCTTGAGTGCGCTCCAACTCCATCGGATCGGCCCAACCGTGGCGCTGGTTCATCACGTCGCGCAGACTGTCGAAGGCTTCCTGTCTCGTTTTGAGACTACCCCCGTCTCACCCTTGAGACTTTTCCCCCGCTTTTTTGAGACGTTTTCCCCCGTCTCATTTTGAGACTCAACCCCGTTGGGACTGCCAGTGCCACCCTTCGGGCGAGCGCTTGGGCCAAGGCTGATATCGAGGTGCAGTTCGTACTGGTTGGACCCGCGCCCGCCATCGCCGTCCCCTCTGGCATGGCGGGTGATAAGGCCGCATTCCTCTAAGGTCGTCATGTGTCGAAAGAGTGTAGCGCGGCCCATCTCGCATTCGTCTGCCAAACGCTGGGCGCTTGGATTGCACTGGCCAGTTTCCTTGTTGTGGAAGTCTGCCAGTTGGATCAGCACGATCTTGGCACCTGGCTTCAATCCTTTGACGTTCGCGGCCCAGATCAACGCCATGCCGCTCATGGCTTACGCCCACGCTTGGGCCATCGGCGCAGCGGTCTCGTCATCCTGTCCCCGCCCGATGCGCCGCGCGGCGCGTCACTGAACCTTCTGGCCATTGCGCAACAACAGGACGATGCAGATCGGCTCATCAAGGAGGTCTTGGCGCGTGTCCGGGCACCTTGAGCCGGACGGGGCGCAGGCGTTGAGATTGATCAATCCCGGCAGGGTGTCGGCCCGTTACGCTCATCTCCATGGCAGACATCATGCAGAGATTTGTGGGGCGTGAAGAAGCCGGGCGGCTATTGGCTGATCGGCTTGCTGCCATGGGGTTGATGCAACCGCTTGTCTTTGCCCTGCCGCGCGGTGGCGTTCCTGTTGCGGTTGAGCTAGCCGCGAGGCTGAACGCACCGCTGGATCTGGTGCTGATGCGCAAGATCGAAGCGCCCGGCACCCCGAGGTCGCTCTTGGTGCGATCGTCGAAGGCGTGAACCCGCAGGTCGTGATCAACGATGATTTCATGCGCCGGTCTAAGTGGCACAGTTTGCCAACATCTGAGATGTTAGAATTCGAATACCTATCTCCTGCAAAGTCATTGTCGGCTGGAGCAGTCCCGTCCGGGTACCAGTGCCAGGAGCCGAACGTAGTACCAAAGTAGATCCCGGAGGAATTTCCCGGTTTGGTATCACCGGTGTACTTCGGAGCTCCTATGTGTTCCGGGCGTCGAGCGGGTATCCCATCGTTAGGTTCATCGGTTTACGTCACAACGAACGACAAACTTCTCGGGTAGTACCTTGCTCAAAGAGTTGGCTTGAGGACGGCGCTAGCACTTGGCGGAGCTAATTTGGACTCATTCGACGGCGCAGTGATCCAGAAGCCGATTTGTGGTGGCGACCGGCCGGCGTTACATGGCAGGCGTCTGATGGGGCCGCATTGAGAAAAATCAACGCGCATGCCTTCTTCTTAGGCCAATGAGAAAGGGGGGGAAGGAGACAATCGACCGCCTTTCAGCCGTGATGCGATGTATACCCGGTTGGGCTCCAAGCCCGAGCCTTTTCAGATTGCAGCGTGAATTCTAGCAGAAAGGGAGTTCGGCAATGACCCATAAACGTGTCCGTACCGCGATTTTTCCCGTGGCCGGGCTTGGCACACGGTTCTTGCCTGCAACAAAAGGAACACCAAAGGAATTGCTTCCTGTGATCGACACACCGCTGATCCAATACGCGATAGACGAGGCGCGCGAGGTTGGCGTGGAGCGGATGATCTTTGTCAGCCATCCGTCAAAGGCCGCCATTGAACACTACGTGATGGACGATGCACGACTGCGCGCCACGCTTGTGGACCATGGCAAATCGGAGCTAGCGCATGAGTTGGAAGAGGCCGCACTGGACACCCGCGACTGCGAGGTCATCTTTGTCACGCAGCCAGAGCCGCGCGGCTTGGGTGACGCCGTGGCTTGCGCGCGGCCGCATGTGTTGGACGGCCCCGTTGCCGTTATTCTGCCTGACGATCTGATACTTGGAACGCCGGGTTGCCTGCGCGAAATGGTCGATGCGTATGACCGTGGCAAGGCGGGGCATCTGGTGGCCGTGATGGAAGTGCCAAAGGCGCTGACCGGCCGGTACGGTATTCTTTCCGTAACCGCGGAGGACGGCCGCTTTGTGCAGGCCAGCAGTATCGTTGAAAAGCCTGAACCAGACAAGGCGCTATCACAGATGGCTGTTGTGGGCCGTTATATTCTTGATCCTGTGGTTTTTGATGCCCTTGCGCAGCAAGCCCCGGGTGCCGGTGGCGAGGTCCAGCTGACAGATGCGATCACGATCAGCTCGGTAAAGACCGGGGTAGCGGGTTTTCGGTTCTCCGGACGCCGGTTCGACTGCGGCTCAAAACAGGGGATGTTAGCGGCAACGTTGTTTCTGGCCCGTGATGATCCTGCCTATGCGGAGGTTTTCGAAGAGTATCTGGCACCAGAGGATATCGTGCCTGTGGGGTAGATCAGCAGCCGGTTCGGCCTATACCTGCGCTACTTCGGATACTGCTGCCAGCTTAACGACGACCTGACGTGTCTTCCCCTTACCGGGATATTGCACTGTGTCGTCCGACACCGGTTGGCCATCAACTGTCACATGCGCGTTGGGCTCGCCTACACTATCATCACGCTCGATCGTTATGTCGATGCGCCCGCGATAGCCATCAAGTGTGATCTGCGCGCATCTCCATGCAGTCGGTAGGCATGGCGCGATGCGAATTCCTCCAGCCTGTGGCTTAATCCCCAAGATTCCTTCAAGCCCAAGCTGCCAAGCCCAACCAGCCGCCCCAGTGTACCAAGACCAGCCACCCTGGCCGACCCGGTCACTTGCACCGGAAACATCACCAGCCAGGACAAAGGGTTCTCTTTTGTAGTGGTCGGCACCTTGCGTGTCGGCAGCGCGTCGGATCGGGTTGATGATGTCAAAGACCTCGTACGCCCGATCACCATCGCCCAATGCAACATAAGCCACACCTAGCCAAGTCGCGGCATGGGTATACTGCGCTCCGTTTTCACGTATCTCAGGCGGGTAGGCCTGAATATAGCCCGGATCGCGATCTGTCTGATCAAAGGGCGGGGTCAGCAGACGGATCAGGCGGGCATCCGTATCCACCAGCCGTTCACGGGCCGACTGCAATGCCTTGCGCGCACGATCACTGGGGTTGGGGTCGGACAGCACCGACCATGCCTGCGCGATCAGGTCGATCTGGCATTCATCATTCGCCTTGACTCCCCATGGCAATCCCTCGTCATCAAAGGCGCGGACATACCAATCGCCGTCCCATGCATGTTCTGATACCGCGCGGCGCAGATCAGCGGCATAGCTTTCCCAGCGCGTCGCATCCTCTGAATGGCCGGTGCTGCGGGCTAGCGGTGCAAATAGTGACACTGTTGCGATTTGAAACCAAGCGAGCCATACGCTTTCGCCGCGCCCCTTTTCGCCAATGCGGTCCATACCATCGTTCCAATCGCCCGCACCCATAAGCGGAAGGCCATGTGCCCCTGTTGCCATCATCCGGTCAAGGGCCCGCGCGCAGTGGTCATAGAGCGGTAAGATCTCGCCCCCGTCAAACAAGGCATAGCGATCATGTTCGTCGGGGCGAAGTTCGGGGGCGGTCAAGAATGGCAGCCTCACATCAAGTATTCCGCTTTCGCCTGTCGCAGCGATATAGCGGGCCGTCACGAAAGCAAGCCACAGATAATCGTCCGAGCAATGGGTGCGAACGCCCCGCCCTGCAGGCGGATGCCACCAGTGGAGAACATCGCCTGCTTCGAACTGATAGCATGCGGCAAGAAGGATGTGTTCACGCGCCCTTTCAGGATCAGTGTGAAGCAGGGCCAGAACGTCCTGCAGTTGATCCCGGAATCCGTAAGCACCGCCAGCCTGATAGAACCCTGCGCGCGCCATGATCCGACATGACCGGTTCTGATAGGGCAGCCACCGATTGACCATCAAATCAAAGGCCGGATCGGGGGTTTGGACCTGCACCGCGCCAAGCCGCTTTTGCCACGTCTTGCGCAACGCGTGAAGGGCGCGGTCTGCCTCTGCGGGGTCTTTCCATTTCCGGATATCCGTTGCCAGACTACTTTCATTCGCGGCCTCACCCAGTGCAAAGATCACCTCGACAGTTTCGTCTGCCGCAATGTCGAGATGGACCTGGTACGCCGCACAAGTATCGCCGCCGGAAGTGAAGCGTCCGCCAAGGTCCCAGCGCCGCAGCCCATCCGGGTCATGCACGCTTCCATCCCGCCCGAGGAAGTCGTGCCTGTCACCCGTCACACTGTGCGGCTCTGCCGAGGCGGTCAGAAACGCAACTCCGTCCCCAAACTCGGGGTTCCATTTGTTGCGCGCGATGATTGCCTTCAGAAAATCATCGTAGTGCGATGTGACATGCGGGCGTGCAACGCTGCCCAACGCGCCCAGTAACCATTCGGCATAATAGGTGGCCGATATACGCCTGTGCAGCCCGGACCGGTTTGTCACTCTTAGCCGCACAAGCTTGACCGACGCATCTACGGGCACAAACGTCAGGATTTCCTGCTCGAGCCCATAGCTGTTCTGCCGCCATGATGTTTCTCCTGCGCCGTGACGGACCTGACAGGTCGCATCATCGCCAATGGGCGCGGGCGTAGTGGTCCAGATATCGCCACTGGCCTCATCACGCAGATACACGGCCTCTCCGGGCGCATTGGCGACCGGATCATTGGACCAGGGGGTCAGACGGTGTTCGCCAGCGTTGATGGACCAGCTTGTGCCAAACCCGGCTTCGCTGACCAGACACCCGAAATCATCATTGGCCAGCACATTGCACCATGGGGCGGGCGTATGTATGCCGGGTGCTAGATGGATCAGATAGTCGCCAGTCTGCTGATCAAAGCCGCCATAGCCATTGTCAAACAGCAGATCCGATGGCCGATCCAGTTCCGGAGCGGGATCGTAAGCAGGAGCCGAGCCCGGATCAAATCGAGGCGGCGGCAGACGGGTTTCGAGCGCCTGATCAAGCATCTCGCGCAAGGTCAGGTGATCGTCGCTAAGGACCACATGCGCCGCCGCCTCGATCCCGCGCCGCAATCGTGCGTCCATCTGATCAGCGGCCAGTAAATGGATCCCGCCACGCTTGCCGAGAACACTGTCGGATTGGGTGTCACGCAGGATCGAAAGCACCTGTTCGCGCAAGGGTTCTTCGTAACCCGACACTGCATCGCGCAGCACGACCAGATCCACATCAAGCCCTGATCGATGCCACAATCGTTGCGCGCGCACCAGCACGTCCAGCAGGGAAGGATCGCCAACCTTTGCTACCTTGAGCAACAGAATGGGCAAATCGCCCGAAATACCAAACCGCCACAGGTCAGGCTGGCCGATGCGCGCGCTTGGATCATCTGACGGCGCCCCGCGAAGTGTGTGGTTAAAGTGGATCAGAAGCGATGAAAGCACCTGCAGTTCCGGCAAATGAACGGGATCGATTTCAAGCTGCTGTATGACCCGACCGCTTTCAAAATGGGCATCGCGGAACGCGCGGTCGATCCTAAGAGCGGGATAGCGATTTGCGGCACCAACAACGTCCTCGCGCGAATTGCCAGCGACGGTCAGGAAAGTCAGTTCCTTGGTCTCCATCGGTTTCAGGTGCACCTTGACCTGCAGCGCCATGACAGGATCAAGTGTCCATCCTGCGGTTTCCGTCAGCCCATCAAACAGGGCCTTGGGTGACCGGTCACTTCGGTTGCGCCCCATAAAGCACCCGCGATCGGTGTCCCAAGCGCGTATCTGGATCGTGGGGTCTTGTGCCGCGACTTTGTGCAACAGAACCGGTGGGCGGATTTCTGGCCTGCGAGGACGGCGTTGATATAGCAGGGCCTGATGCTGCTCCAGATAGCTGCTTTGCACAAAGAGCTTGCTGAAGGCCGGGTGGCGCTCATCATCCAGCGGCGGGGCCAGCACGACTTCGGCATAGCTGGTCAGGTCAATGGTTCGCTCCTCATCACTTTCATTGACCAGCGTCACACGACGAATTTCAACATCGTCGAACGGGGCAACAGTGATGTCCATCCGCGCGACAATACCGGCATTTCGGCGCAGCAGTTCGACCATGTGCTGGTGAAAAACACAACTGCTTTGACCGGGATCGCGCCCGGTTGGTGCAGCGCCAAGCGACCATATTTCACCGCTTTGGGTATCGCGCAGGTAAAGCCATAAACCATGGGCGGTGCGTGTTGGGTCCGGCTGCCACCGCGTCAGCGCGCTCTGCCGCTTTTTCAGTCCACCGCCGCCGGTTTCAGTGATCAGTGAAGACATGCGACCATTGCCCAGCAGATGGACCTGCGGCACCGCGAGATCGGATGATGGGGCCCATGGCGCCAAAGCGGAGGCGGGCGCTGGGGCATGATGCTCCCACGCTTCGTCGGCACGGCCGCGTTCCAGCGGCACATCCCACGGAACCCGCTCCTGCAGAAGCAGATCCATGGCATGCACGGATTTTTCGCGCAGAAAGCGGCGCACCATTACATCGTCAGCAGTGGCGTTAACAATGGCGGCCATGATCATGCCTTGATGGTGCGCCATGTAATTCTGAACTGGGATGAAATCGCGATTAGGCGCCAGGCGGTCCGGCGTGAAATCAAGCGCGTCGAAGAATCCATAGCGGGTCATCGCGCCAAGGCCGGCGAGCTTTTTCAGGTTTTCAACCGCGGCTTCAGGCCAGCCACAAAGGGCCAGTGCCGATCCGTAAGGAGCGATCACGATATCCTCGGTCAATCCGCGGCGGATGCCCAGCCCGGGTACTCCGAAAGCGCGGTATTGGTACGTGCCTTGCGCATCGGTGACACCAAATGCGGATTCCGATATGCCCCATGGTACACCGCGTTCACGGGCATAGGCACGCTGGAACTCGACCGCTGTCAGCTCGCTCTCACCCAGCAATGTGTCGCGGTAGCTGGGCAGAAATAGCGGCGGCATGAGGTATTCGAACATCGACCCGTTCCAAGACAGGATTGACGGCTTGCCTTGCAAGCGCGTGATGGGACGACTTAAAGAAAACCAGTGTTCCGCCGGTACATCGTGTTTGGCGATTGCAAAATAGCTGGCCAACCGGGCCTCTGTCGCGAGAAGGTCGTAGTGGCTGTTGTCCATCTGACCGAGGCTATGGTTATAGCCGATCGTAAACAGGCGCACCGTGGGGTCATAGAGAAACGCAAAATCCATGCCATAGGCGATCGTCTCGGCCTGATCGGCAAGCGCGATCAGCCCGTCACGCAGCGCGGCTTGCCTTGCGAAACCATCTTGCAAGGCCTGCTGCATCTCGGTCAGAAATGCCTTCAATGTTTCGTCATTAACATCGCAGCTTTCGAGTCGCGCCGTGATCTTTTCAAAAACAGCCGTTTTCGACTTGGGATTTGCGGGTTGGAGCTCTTTGAGAATATCCTCGGCCAGAGGTATTCTTTCAGGCGGCGCGGCGGCAATAACCGATAGCCACGGCATGAAGCCGTCGATATCGCGTCCAATCGCGTGCAGGTCGTGTTGATAGCGGTCCAGCCAGGTAGTAATTTCGGCAATCTGGCTGTCGAGCGCGTCCGGCGTATTCTGGATTGCATCGCGCACCAGCGTTTCGAGATCAAGCCAGCAGCTGCCATTGAGTTCGGCAATAATCGATTTCCACGCAAGAGGTGCACCCTTTGCCTGATCGATCAAAGTACGGATCGCCCATTCAATACGATTCAACTCGCCTTCATCAAAGTCCTGCAGCTCGTGAATCGCGATCACCAGCAGGTCAAATGTGGTGCTCAGACAGCCAAAACATGCGCCCCCGATTGCTGGCTGATCGGCCAGTTCCAGACAACCATGTTTAAGTGCGATCAGCGACACTGCGAGATTGCCGCTATCAACGGTCGAAACATATTGCGGCTCCAACGGCTCAAGCGTCCGGGTTTCGTACCAGTTCAGAATGTGCCCGCGATACATCGTCATTCGACCAAGCGTGTCGACGGCGTTGCGGCTTCGGGTCAGAAAGTCGTTAGTGGTAATGAAGCCCATATCCCTTGCAGCAAGGGCAGAGACCAGGAACATTCCTATATTGGTCGGTGAGGTGCGGTGCGCGATCTCTTCGTGGTGGTTGTGTTGATAGTTGTCGGGTGGCAGCCAATTATCGTCCGGGCCGACAAAGGTCTCAAAGAAATGCCACGTCCGCCGGGCGACTTGGATCAGAAAGCGACGTTGCCCATCATCCAGCGATTGGCTGCTGAACAGGCGCGATCGCGCGCTCCACACCGCGATTTCAGGTGCAAGGAACCAAAGCAATAGAACAGGCAGTGCCGACAAGAACCCGTGGGCCTCATAGAATGCGAGCTCAGCTGACAACAGAAGCGCCAACGCTGATGATGGCCACATCAACCGCCATGACGCGCTACGGATGCTGCCGCCCCGGAATTCTGCGGCCGCGCTCGCCGCCGAGGTCCACTTCAAAAGGTTTCTGCCGCTGATGCGCTGACGCCAAAGCGTGCGCGTAATTGCGTCAGTGGCGATGACCGTGTCGCTTACCAAAAAGACAACTGAGAAAAACCAGCGTCCGCCCTTCGTCTTGATCTGATGAATTGCAGTGCCCAGCGCCCCACGACGAATGCCCCCGGTCGCGATGGCAAACACCTCGCCCGCCAGATAGCTGCCGGGTGCCGCGACGGCCAATAACGTCCAGACCCAGGCGCTGCCCGGCAAGGCCATCCATGCACCAACAAAGAAAAGCAGCAGCGTCGGCGGCACGAGGCTGCGGCGCAGGTTGTCCAGAATTTTCCAACGATCCAGTGCTGAAAGGGGGTTTGGGACCTTTCCTCCATCAGCAGAGGGTACACGGCGCCACAACCACGGGACCAATTGCCAGTCGCCGCGGATCCACCGATGCTGACGCAAAGCGAATTCCGGGTAGTTGGCAGGAAGGTCTTCGTACAGAACCAAGTTGCTGGCCAGCGCAGACCGCCCATGTAGCCCCTCGAACAGATCATGGCTGAGAATGCGGTTTTCAGGAACTCGGCCAGCCATGCTACGATGCAGGGCAGCAATGTCATAGATACCTTTGCCGACAAAAATACCGGTGCCAAACAGATCCTGATAAACGTCCGAGACCGCCCGACTGTAGATATCAACCGCAGTGTCGCCACCATAGAGATGGGAGAAATGCGTGTCTTTGCCAAGTTTCGGCAGGGTTTCGATACGTGGCTGCAGGATTGCATACCCTGCAACGACCCGACCACTTTCGGGATCAAAAACGGCCTGGTTCATTGGGTGCGCCATGATCCCGATCAATCGGGTGGCCACATCAGGTGGCAGTTGGGTATCGACGTCCAGCGTGATCGCATATCGCAGATTGGACAGATCCTTGATGTCACCCTCCACTAACGGAAAGGCATCAGTCTTCTCGCCCAAAATCAGTTGGTTGAACTCTTCCAGCTTGCCGCGCTTGCGTTCCCACGCCATCCAGCAACCTTCGGCGGCGTTGAACTGACGACCACGGTGCAGCACGATAAAGGGTGCATTCCCGCCTTTGCCGTACCGCGCATTCAGTGAGGCAATTCCGTTTTTGAAACCGGATTGGATCAGCTCATCCTCTGGCACCGTCTGCGTCGGAGCATCTACCGGATCGGATAAAAGCACAAACCGCAAGGCGGGATCGGGATTGGCCAGATGCAAGATCTCAAGCTTTTTAATGATCCCTTCAACATCGACCTCAGATCCGACAATCACTGGCACGATAATTGCCGTCGCGCAGTTGCCCGGAATGGATTTCGAAAAATCGAGTTCTGGTAGTGTCTCTGGGCGAGTGATCTTGGTAATGATCCAATGCACGACCCAGACGCTCAGAATGGTCGCGGGTAGGACCGAAATAGTGGTTCCTAGCAACCATTGAAGAAAGTTGGCGTTCTGCATCCACAGGTAGGCCAGCGGTACGATCAGGGCAATCAAGACACCGGCGACCAAACCGGCTGCATAAAGGGTACCAGCATATCGCGCCAACCGACGACGCAAGGCAAGCGCGCGTGGCGCCCGGTAGCCCAATTCAGTTTCAAAGGCGGCAAGACCGTCGCCGATTAGCCAGTATCCGACATGCGATCTGGAAATATCGCCGCTTGTCGGATGACAGGACGCTACAGCCTTGCGCGCAACGGCGACTTCTGAAAAATCACATCGGCGTGCCAGCCGCTCGACTGCTGATCGATACCTGTCGCGGGTTTCGAATGTCATATCGGCATACACGCCTACGGGATCACTGGCCAGGACGGCCTCTATCCGGCTTGCTAGATCAACGAAGTCGGTCCACTTGATGCCATGGATCGCGATAAGGTTGGTGATGGCCTGTGCAATTAGCTCCGTCTGAACTTCGTCACTGATGCGTTGCTGTTCAGGCCGATGCGCCGCTTTCGGCAGCAGTTTATCATTCATGGATCCAAACGCATCGATCAGTCGTTCAATGCAGACAAGCCTGAGCATTGACGGCAATGCCCAAAGCTCGGCATTGGTAAGATCGGCATGCTCTTGGTAGGTGCGGATGAACGCGATCAGGCTGGGCAGAGTGATCTGCGGGCGCACGTCATCAAAGATCGCCTCCGCCAAAGCGTAAATACGGGGAACCCGTCCCTGTGCTGCGTCAAGAGCGGCAAGTTGGCGGTAAAAGTCTGGTGGCAGATCCTCGCGGACACGGCGCAAGGCGCGTGCGATGTGATAGTCGTTATCCAGCAGCCAATCCGCCGCGCGGGCATGTTCAGATGCCGGATGGGCGCAGTATTTGCGCACATCCGCGAGCCAGTCGTCTAGCACCGGCAAAGCTCGATAGATGTCAATAATGGCTGGCCGGCCCTGAGCGATGTTATGGCCCACGGCCAATGCGGCTGGGTCCCCTTGGATGATTGCATCCTTTTCGGGGTCGGCGGTCATTTATCGGTCCCGGCGGGTTGTCTGATACCCTTGGAAACGACGCGACCAAACGCGTGGTCTCTGGATTGGTTCATCTTGCTACGCACCATCAGAACCGGGATGTCAGCACGATCCAGAATGAAACTGGCGACATCACCTGCAGGCACATCGCGATGACCGCTTTGCCCATGTGTGGCCATCACCACAAAGTCGACTGCTTCTTTTTCAATAGTGTCAATCAGAGCGCGCCGCGCATCGCCGCCGGGCAAAATCAGTGTCGAAATGTTCAGTTTGTGATGTGCGAGGCTGTTCTTGACCTTCGTCAGATGGGTTTGCCCTAGCTGCGTGTTCCGCTTTGTTACCTGAGAGCTGAGCCTGGCAGCCTCCTGATCCATCACGCCAAACTCGGTCACTCCGGGCTGGGGTGCCACATGGCACAGCAATAGTTCGGCGTCTTCTGCGAGCGCCAGCTTGGCCGCGGTCGGGAGCGCGCTTTCTGCACGAGACGAACCATCAAGCGGAACAAGGATTTTCTGGTAGGTGCCGTTTTTCGGCTCTCGTGCCGTTACGGGGATCATCAAAAGCGCGGCACTGCGCGATGCCAAGACGCCCAATACCGTGTCACTTAGCCGTTTACCTTCCTCGCCACGCACTCGCAGGGCGGCGGCAATATCGCCTTGCCTGACGGCCATATGGGACGCAATCTGTTTGATGTATTGCCCTTCGAGAAGCAGCGCCTCGGTCTTGCTTCCCTTTGAGCTATGCGCACGCGCGACCCCCGACAGCCAATTTCGGGTTTTCTGTTTCCTGATGTCCCAATCGACCGGATCAACCGGTTTGGACCCGTCATGCGGGGGCACCATGACGTGGCACAACGTCACGTGTCCACCCAAGGCAGCAGCGACCCTATCGGCGTGTTTTACCGGCTCCAGATTTTTTTGTGCCTCTTCAAGGAAAACGATTACGTTGCAGTTGGGGCCACTTCCCTCCGGCCTTTGTTTCTTGGTGTTCATACTTTGCTTTGGATCGCGGGATGTTGTTGTCATCGCTTTCGGCTCCTGGGGATCAAAGACCTGGTGGGCTCGATCGGACCGATCCGGCCATTCCAACCCTCCAGTACTGTATCTCTGCCAGGCGCACTTCACCTTTGCATTGAGACAAGACCTTTGAATGAATACCGGTTCAGCCTATCCCCATGCACGTCGAACAAATTGACGAAGATCAAGACCACCTATTCACCGCGTCCGGTTCGAACGCCCTCATTCGATCCTTTGACGTTTGCGTAATCGCGCTTCGTCAAGAGCGATTGGAACCTTGCGCCCTTATTGGGGCGGGATGCATGGTCGCAAGCCACTGTCTTGTAGGGCTTCTCTGAACCAATCGGCGTCGTAACCACGATCCCTGAGCAACCATTCGAAGTTTGGCAAGCTGCTCAGCAACGCCCGCGTTCCAATGAAATCGCTGACCTGTCCAGAGGGGACTGTTGCATTAATCGGGGATCTTGGGGAGGTTGTGGTTTTGGAGGCTGAGCATGCCGCGCAAATCGCCACCAGTGACGTCATACAGATAGCAAGGTATTTCCATGTTGCGCCAGTTGGTAGCTAAACCAGATAGAAACCCAAGACAACGATGACCGTTTGATGAAGCCGGTATGACGGCAAGACAGCTTCGGACAAACGCCGTGAAATCGATAAACGTGATATCGATCTGCTATTGGCTACTCTTACTGACCGTCATATCGCGGAAACGTTTGGATGGAGCGAGGCCGAAGTAACGCGGTTGCGCCTGTCAAGACGAGACACGCCTCCACAAACAAACGCAGAGCAAGGGCTAACTTGTCTGGGCATTAAAATGCGGGCAAGGTGCGCAGACTGCTCCGATCTCTTGAAAGGTCGACAATTTGCCCAACACTATCGATGCAGAAGCCCTTCTAAACTCCGTCCTGGACGCTCTACCTGACGCCGTTATCACAATCACCGAAGAAGGTCTGATAGCGTCATACAGCCATGCAGCCGAGCGCATGCTTGGATATGCGGCCAGCGAGGTCATTGGCCAGAACGTCAAGATGCTGATGCCTGCTCCATATCGCGATGAACATGACGGCTATATGGACCACTACAAAGCCACGCATCAGAAGAAGATCATTGGTATCGGGCGAGAGGTAGAGGCGCAGCGCAAAGACGGAACAGTGTTCCCAATTCATCTGGCCGTTAGCGAGATGTTTGTGCAGGGTCGTCGCATGTTCACGGGCGTCATACGAGACCAAAGCAAGCTTAAGCAGGCGGAAAGCAGAACCCGTCAGTTTGCTCAAATTGTCGAAGACTCCGTCAACGAAATCTATATCTCGGACGCCGAAACCTATCAGATCGAACACGCCAACCGCGCGGCACGACTTAATCTTGGGTACGCGACCGACGAAGTGTCTAATTTGAAGCCTTGGGATTTTGTCCGGGGACTCGACCGGGAAAACATCGAAACCCTGCTCGATCCATTAAGAGACGGGAGTAAAGAATGGCAGGAATTCGAGACAGATCAAGTTCGAAAGGATGGCTCTACTTATCCCGTCCGAACACAATTGCAGCTACTGAAGACGAAACATCAACCTGTTTTTGTTGCCGTTGTTCAAGACTTGACCGAACTAAGAGCGGAGCGCTCACGTAGCGATCAGTTGGGCGCAATATTGGATCGCTCACTCAACGAGATTTACATGTTTGACGCTGATAGCCTGAGATTTGTACAGGCGAACTTTGGAGCGCGAAAAAACATCGGTTACTCCAGTGAAGAATTGCTGGATATCACACCAGTCGACATCAAACCGGAGATGTCAAAAGACCAGTTTGAACAAGTAATTGCCCCTCTCAGGGATGGAAGCAAAAACCTGCTTACGTTCAGCACCATCCATCAGCGGAAAGACGGCACCACCTACCCTGTAGATGTAACGCTTCAGCTGATGCGTTTTGATGAACACTCCCTGTTTGTGGCGATCATCCGGGATGTGACCGAACAGCTCAAGTTGACCGAGGACTTACGACTACGCGAACGGGCAATTGCAGAAATCGACACCGGGGTTCTCATTACCGATGCCAGGCGCGGCGAAAACGCCATCATATACGCAAATGCCGCTATGGCAAAAATGACAGGGTATGAGGCCGAAGAGTTGCTTGGCCGAAACCCTCGTTTTCTGCAAGGTGACGACCGTGATCAGCGAGCGTTGGACAATATCCGTTCGGCCATTTCACAGGCAGTGCCGGTACATGAGACACTGCGCAACTACCGCAAAGACGGTTCTCTCTTTTACGTTGAGGTCACGATATCGCCGATCCGCGATGATGCAGGCGAGGTAACGCATTTCATAGGCGTTCAATCCGACGTCACTGCGAAATTAGACATGGAAGAGCGACTTCGCCAATCGCAAAAGATGGATGCGATTGGTCAACTAACGGGCGGTATTGCGCATGATTTCAACAATTTGCTCACAGTGGTCATCGGCAATAATGAACTGCTTGCTGACCGTCTCAGCGATGATGAGTTTGCCGCGTCCTTGCTGGAAGACGCCACAAGCGCCGCTGAAAGCGGGGCGCAGCTAACAGGTCAGCTCCTATCGTTCGCCCGCCAACAGCCGCTTGCATCGGAAGAAATCGATCTCAATGAGCTCGTACACAACCTTCGAGATATGCTTGACCGTACGCTTGGTGAGACAATCACCTTGAATATCAAGCTAGCAGATGAGCTTGGGAAATCCTTCGCTGATCCGGCGCAAGTCCACAACGCGTTGCTCAATCTTGCGATAAACGCGCGTGATGCCATGCCTGATGGCGGCGACCTCACAATCGAAACCAGCACTATGGATTTTGATGCGGAAACGGCGCGCGAACGTGATGAACTTGCACCCGGACGATATACTCGATTGTCCGTCAGCGACACCGGCATTGGTATGCCTCAGGAAGTCCAGTCCCGCGTTCTTGAGCCATTCTTCACCACCAAAGAAGTAGGCAAGGGTACAGGTTTGGGACTGAGCATGGTGCATGGCTTTGCCAAGCAGTCCGAAGGTCACCTAGAAATCTACAGTGAACTTGGTCACGGCACGTCCGTAAGCCTGTATCTTCCTGATGCGGCCAAACTGAAAGATGGTACTGCCGAACATGCTCGGGGTGCTCCGCCTGTTGAAAAGGGCGGTGAGACCATTTTGGTGGTGGAAGACGACCCACGCGTCCGAAAGTTGACAATCAACCGGCTAGATAGTCTGGGATACACCGTACGGGAAGCTGAAACCGGGCATCAAGCACTAGAAGTCTTAGCCGAGACCACTGATGTTGATCTTGTTTTCACAGACATGGTGATGCCCGGCGGCATGTCCGGTGCCGATCTGATTTTAGAAGTGCAGAGATTATACCCACATATCAAATGCATCATTACCTCAGGCTATGCGGAAAAGGGCACCTTGCCCAACGACGGCACTTTGTGGTTGCGTAAACCATATCGGCTTCAGGAACTATCTCAGCTGCTTCGTCAACGGTTGGATTGAACTGACAAACTTGGATATCAAAGCAAGTGGGTCGAAGTTCGGGTGATTGAGCGCCATGGCCGACAACTACTTCCGTCTGCCCTCCGCAATGACAACGGCAACGTGGGACGGGAACGCCGCTGATGCCGCTTATTCTTAAAACCGGACCTTCGCTGCGACTGCTCCAATGTCGCAGAAGGGCTCCGTACTTGTTCAAATCAACGAACCACACAAAAGCTGATCACAATGCATTAACTGTGTTTAGCAACGTGAGGCATGGCAGAGGTTAATAATACCAGGGACACACCGGTGGTTATCAGGTCAAGGCCCAACAGAATGCCCAACGAGACAGTGGACGCCTCGGGCAGCACCGCAAAAATCAGAACACTCAGCCCGATACTGATCAGACCCGACATAAAGACCCAGACTGACCCTTTGATACCGCGCATGTTGAACGCGGATACGCTCTGAGAAACACCGGTGAGGAGCAGGATTGCAGCAATAACGAATGTGAGCGTTGTCAGCCCTGACGCCGGAAAGACCAAAAAGTATAGTCCGGCGCAAAGTGGAAACATGCCAGCGAACAACATCCAGACAAAGGCTGGTGTCCCCCTAAAAGGTAGTGCCAACAGCACTGCAAGCAGACCGCTAAATGTAAGAACGGTACCGATCAGAAAGATTACTGTGTAAGAACTCACAATCGGCATGACGATTGCCAAAGTGCCGAGAACGATCATGGCAAGACCAGTCGCGTACAGCCGTCGTCGCCACTGTTTCACAGCAAATCCGGTGGGGGTCTGCAAACTGTCGGCGCGTTGATGTTCCATGCGTTACATCCTCGTTATCGAAATGTTTAGCGTGCGATCAGAAACCGAAAGACCGTTATTCGCTCCAGCCGTGGACATGAACGTCGCGTCCCGAGTGCGCTTTCATGATCTTAACAGCGAGGTCTTCCCGTTCCTTGTCGCGCGTTCGGACCCACATCAGGATCCCGCCGTGCCCGATCTGGCTTTCGTAGTATTCCTTGTGGTGCTTTCCGACACGCCTTGCCAGAAGCGTCCCGATGACCGCAGCCGGGCTGCCGCCGATGGCTACCGCGGCAATCGATGCGGCCGCTGTGCTCGCGGGTGTCAACAAGGCCGTCATGGCAATGGCGGATCCCACAAAGAAGAACCCACCCGCGATAGCGCCTTCAAGCTCCCCGATTGCCTCCTCGGACACAAAATTCGCTCTTGGCGCTCTTGGGTCGTCCTCAAGCTCGGACGCTCGTCAATAGGCTTTGCCTAGCTTTTCTTCCAAGGCTTCCTGGCTTCCCAAAAGACTTATGTCCGAGTGGTGAAACCCCACGGAACGCAAATCATAAAATGCAGCCTGTTGGGCTTCGAGCGTATCAAACACCCCGACAGCTTCGGGAATGTTGATGTAAGTCGTTTTGCTTGCTTTTGCTTCGGTCTCGTCGTCGGCCATTCTGGTCTCCATGTAATGCGCAACAGAGCATTCTGGCGTGGATTATGCGTTCAATTGGGATGAACCTATTGAGATGTCTCAATGGGCGGCAGTGAAGCGATCCACTGCTACTTGATCAGGTAGGGCTCCAATCAATACGAGCCTATGGTGGCGCGTTTGGCGAAGATTACGAACGTCACGGACTTCAGATTGGCCTGAACATCCAGTTCTAAACGGCAATAAGACGGCGCCCTTCACCGGGCGCCGTCTTTTTTGTCACGGCTGAGTCCAAAGCGCCTGCAACGCCGCACGCTGAGGCCACCAAAGCCGCTCGGCAATGACCGCTTCCGCGACTTGGGCTGCGCTGCAGCGTAGAACCCGCCGCCAATGCAAAGTAATGCTGCGTGAGCAACCGTGGAAAATCCAAGTTCTGCTTTGTCCGCTGACCTGCCAATCCGATGTCCGGTTCGGGCTGGCACTAGTCATCCGACCAAAAACGTCAGATGTCGGCGGCGAGCCATTGCGGAAGTGCCAACATTTTGCTGCGTGCGCTCACCGCGCAAGAACTTGCCGCGCTGTAGCGAAAACGCTGCTGCCTCGCAGAGGCAAAAGCAGCCATTCAGGCAGTATGCAGCAAATCTGGAACCACCAATTAGCACGCTGCGGGACAAAGTGGGCTTCTGCAGATTGACTATTGTCAATCGTGCCATGACGAATTGGCGCATTCTCATCACACAAGGTGCCTTGGTGCGAAACCTCGCAGGAGAGTTCATTTCTTATGGCAGTCGCTTCAGCATGCAAAATCTGTCTACAATCCATTGGTTTTCTGCTGTTGAGCGGCCTGTTGGTTGCTGATCAGGCTCTCGCTGAAGAACATCGCCTTTATACAAACGCGGAAAAAAATCTGTATTTGCAACCACACCACGTTGGGCGCACCCAAATCGCTGGCATCATCTTTGCTGCGACAGAAGTGACCCTGCTGGAACAAACCCAAGACGCGCTGCACGTCCGTTTGACCGGCTGGCGGGAACAGGGTGCGGATCGCGCCATCTATGAACAAATGGGCCAACGTATTCTGGCGGCTAGCCTCAGGGTCGGTGCGCAAGAGCGAACGATCCTGGGCGATCCGGTTGTTGATCCTGAAACCGATCTGATCTGGCACCCTATCAGCCTCGATGTGTGGGTCAGCCCTGATCGGCTGACCCCTGATCCAAATCTGCTTTGGGACCAAGGGGTGACGATGTTTCAAACGGCCTGCGCAAATTGCCACAGTTCGATGCGTCCCAATGATTACCTGTCGAACCAGTGGATCGGGCTGATGAAATCCATGGAACGCTACATCACGCTCGACAAACCCGACTATCGGTTCTTGCAAAAGTACCTGCAACTGCATGCCAGCGACATGGATCCTCCGCTCTCAATGGAGAACGCCCATGCAGATTAAACAGGACACATCGGCATCGCGCATTGTGGTCTATCGGCTGCTATCGGACTTGTTTGCGCAACCTGCAACCGCTGCAAAGATCAGCCAACTGGCGGCGGTGGCAGTGCAAGAGGATTTGAACGACGACCCCTGTATCGGCCCGCTGCTGGCCCGCTTTCAGGTGTTTGACAAAGACCCCACCCTTTCGGAAAGCGACCTCGCTGGGGCCTATGCCTTCCTCTTTCTGGGTGCCGGGGGGTCGCAGAGCGTGCCGTCATCCCAAAGCTCTTTTGTTGATCCCCGTGGGCGTGTTTGTCAGGCGCCGACGGCGGCCATGGCGCAGCACCTCAAAGACCTGAACATGCATGTCGCGGGCACCTATCGTGAACCTGCCGATCACATCGCGGTCATTCTTGCTGTGGCGGCGCAACTGATTGCGTCGGGTAGGCCGACGGCCCAGCAAATTGAATTTCTGGAGGATCATCTGGCCGCATGGCTGCCGGAATTTGGCACGGCCTGCGCCCGCAGTGATCAGCATGGTTTCTACGCCCTGCTTGCGCGCACTGCCGAAGATTTCGTTGCAGAGGATTTGAAATGGCTCTGGACCCGTCCGGTCCGGGTCAAGGAGGAAGAAGAAAATGTCTGACCAATCACCACACCGGGGACTGACCCGCAGGGGCTTTCTGGAAACTACATCGCTGGCGGGTGTCGCCGCTGTGCTGGGGCCATCTGTGCTGGGCGCTGGCATGGCACAGGCCGCGCAAAACGGCGAGGTGCTGACTGGATCACATTGGGGTGCGTTTCATGCCACCGTGACGGACGGCAGGTGGACCGCCGTGCGTGGCTGGGAAGAAGATCGCTTTCCCGCCAAGATGCTGGAAGGTGTGATGGACAGCGTCTATTCCCCGACGCGGATCAAATACCCCATGGTGCGCCGCGCCTATCTGGAAGGCGGCCCGGGGACAGCATCAGACACGCGTGGCCGCGATGATTTCGTCCGCGTCAGTTGGGATCAGGCCCTGCAGCTTGTCGCGGATGAGGTCGCACGGGTGCAGGAAGAGAGCGGTCCAAAGGGCATCTTTGGTGGCTCCTACGGTTGGAAAAGCCCCGGCAAGTTCAACAACGCGCGCAACCTGTTGCGGCGGTTCCTGAATGGCACAGGCGGATTTGTCAGCCATGTAGGGGATTATTCAACGGGGGCGTCTCAGGTCATTATGCGGCATGTGCTGGGCACAATCGAAGTCTATGAACAGCAAACAGCATGGCCTGTTGTGGTCGAGAATACGGACCTGATGGTTTTATGGGGCGCCAACCCGGTTGTGACCAACAAGATTGGCTGGGTCGTGCCCGATCACGATGCCTATGAGGGGATGGAGGACTTCAAGGCCACCGGCAAACGCGTGATCTGCATTGATCCGATCCGCAGCGACACAGCCGCGTATATGAACGCCGAGTGGATCGCGCCCAAGCCGCAGACGGATGTCACCATGATGATGGGCATCGCACATACGCTGCTTGAGGAAGGCCTACATGATCAGGCGTTCATGGATACCTACACAACCGGATTTGATCGGTTCCTGCCCTATCTGACGGGCGAAAGCGACGGCCAACCTAAGGACGCAGATTGGGCCGCCGGTGTCTGTGGGGTAGAGGCTGACGTCATCCGCCAGTTGGCCCGCGACTTCGCGGCCAATCGCACGATGCTGGCCAGTGGCTGGTCGATGCAGCGGATGCATCACGGTGAACAGGCGCATTGGATGCTTGTGACATTGGCAGCGATGCTGGGGCAGATCGGTTTGCCCGGTGGGGGCTTTGGGCTCAGCTATCATTACTCCAGTGGTGGGTCGCCTTCGGCCAAAGGGCCAAGGCCATCGGGGATGAACGCAGGGTCCGTACAGCTTACGCGTACAGACACGCAGCCCGATGCATCAGACCGTATTCCGGTGGCACGGATCACCGATATGCTGGAAAATCCCGGTGGTGCCTTCGACTTCAATGGTGAAGCAGGCATCTACCCCGATATCAATCTGGTCTATTGGGTCGGCGGCAACCCCTTTGCCCACCACCAGGACCAGAACCGCCTGCTGCGCGCGCTGCAGAAAGTCGATACCTTCATCGTGCAGGATTTCCAATGGACCCCAACGGCACGGCACGCCGACATCGTCCTGCCCGCCACCAGCGCGTTTGAACGCAATGACATCGAAATGTACGGCGACTATTCGCAAAAAGGCGTTCTTGCGATGAAAAAAGTGATCGAGCCGATGTACGAGGCGCGATCCGACTTTGATATCTTCGCCGACCTGTCCGACCGCTTTGGCACCCGCGCGTATTTCGACGAAGGCAAGGACGAGATGACGTGGATCAGGCAGTTCTACGAGACGACCTTTGATCAGCAAGAGGCGACAGGCATCACAATGCCGGACTTCGACACGTTCTGGGATCAAGGCTATGTCATGTATCCGGTAACCGATGAAGGACGCAGCTTTGTCCGCTATGCGGCGTTCCGCGACGATCCGGTGCTGGAGCCCTTGGGCACACCGTCCGGCCTGATCGAGATCTATTCGCGTAATATCGAAAAGATGGGCTATGACGATTGCCCGCCGCACCCCACCTGGATGGAACCGATTGAGCGGCTCGATGGCCCGGATGCCAAATATCCGTTGCATGTGTCCAGCCAGCACTCCATCGGGCGGTTGCATTCGCAGCTTTGCGGCACGTCATTCCGCGAAACCTATGCAGTTGCGGGGCGTGAACCGTGCCTGATCAACACTGCAGATGCTGCGGCGCGCGGTATTGCGGATGGCGACGTTGTCCGGGTCTACAATGATCGCGGGGCACTGTTGGCCGGCGCAGTCGTGACCGACGATATCCGGCGCGGTGTGCTGAAAGTCAGCGAAGGCGGTTGGTATAGCCCGGCTGAGCCGGGTACCCCCGGCACCGTTTGCGCCTATGGTAACGTGAACATCCTGACGCCTGATCTTGGGACGTCCAAACTGGCGCAGGGCAACTGCGGGCACACGGCCAACGCTGAGGTGGAAAAGTTCGTCGGCACCCCACCTGCGGTGACCGTGTTCGATACACCGCGCAACGGCTGAATGATGCTCAATCTGCCAGCTAAAAGCCACCCGCGTTTGCGCGGGTGGCTTAGCCATGTGGCAGGGTCACAGTCAGCGACTGTCTTAGGGTACGGTGTATCCCCAACTGTGACAGCCCGCGCAGGCTTCAACCGAGGCGCTATGCATGCGGTGACAGCTGGCACAGGGCAAATCACCCTTGTGGGAGGCATGGGGGTTGGGTTCTATTTCGGCCGTTGTTTCGGCAAGGCCCTGGCCCAGACCATGACAGACCGTACAAGTCTCCGTCGCAACAGGTTGGGCTGGCGGGTTTTCCACATGACAAGCCATGCAGGGCAATCCGGCATCGGCATGGGTTGTTGCCAATGTGTTGTCATCCGCCGCACCCGCAGATCCAATGCAAATCCACATTGTAGCGGCGACCAGCAAGGTCGCCGCGCACGTGCAGAGTGACCTGTTGCGGACCATGACTTATGCGTCCCGTGGCGGCTCGGCGGCTGCATTTGCGCCAGCAATCCGCCCGAACGCCAGACACTCACCAATGTTCGCGCCTCCTTGCGGGTATTGCACAAAGATCGACCCAAGTTCACCGGCACTGTAAAGCCGCTCAATCGGTGCGCCAAAGGTATCAAGTATCTGAGATTTGGCATTGCGGCGTGGTCCGCCAAAGGTGTTGTTCAAACCCGGCCACAAGGGAACGGCGTAATAAGGCGGCGTATCAAGTGGTGCGATCGTGTTCATCGGACGATCAAACGCCCTGTCACGACCCCGACCATGCCCAGCATTGAAGCCTCGAACTTCATCGGTGAGGGCATCAGGGGCTACGCCGATCTTGGCTGCGAGACCTTCCAGAGTGTCGCTGCTGGTAATCCAGCCACTTTCAACCTCGGCGCTGTTGTCGTCGCTCCAGTCGTACATACCGATGGGTCCCGCCGCGCCAAAGGCAGTCCACACAATCGGGCCTGCCTGACGACGCTTTTCATCAAACACGAACCATGTCGGGATGCGCGGCCACGTGTAGTTGACAGTGTCGTAAACCAAAGCGTTCCAATAGCCGGAATACCCGCCGAGCTTGGTTTCGGAATTGAAGCGCCTGCCGCGGCGATCGACGATCACATAGCTACCGGTCCCAAAGCTGGGTGCGAAGGCCGTTGGAAAGTCATCAAATTTGAATTTGAAGCCACCGCCAAGCACGGTCATGTGCCAGAGGTCTGCACCCACATCCTGTGCCATGCGCAACCCGTCACCGGTATTGTCAGGGTTGCCGTAGAACACCATGGGATAAGAAGGCAAATAAGTGCGATGCGCGGCCTGATCGAATTCATACCCGCCAGTCGTTAAGACAACTGCACGCGCGGCACGAATAGATTTTTCGACACCGTCTTCCAGGACCCGCACACCCACAATCGCCCCGGACGGATCAGCAATCAGCCGGTTTGCAGGGGTGTTCCAGCGCACCTCAATGCCGCGCTCTTGAACCAGACCATCAAGGAATGCAAAGAGGTCAACACCAACACCCGCTGTGCCATCCGGTTTTTTCATCTGGTAGGCTTTAATGGCGTCGTTGCCCGGCCAGTCAGAGTCCCGACCAGCGTTGGAAAACATCTCAAAACCCGTGGCACCCATCGCGGTCAACCAGTCGCGGTTCTTGACGCTTTCTTCGGCCCAGACCCGAATGGTATCATCATCGATGTCCTTGGATTCCGGCATATCGACATTCACCAGTGATGCTACGCTCATATAAGCGAGCGTATCCTCGACCGTGTCGGGCGACAAAAAGACGCCAAGGCACATCTGCGTGTTTGATGTGTGAGCGTCTTCGGCTTGTTTTTCAATGACCATCACCCGGGCACCGGCGTCATGGGCGGTCACGGCTGTGACAGCTCCTGCCCCGCCATACCCGATGACCAGGACATCCGTTTCAGCATCCCAGCTTTCAGGCACTGGAAGTGGTGACGCGAGCGCGGGTGTTCCGGACGCTGCGACTACGGCTATGCCGACGCCTGCTCCTTTAATGACATCCCGGCGAGTGGTGCTTGATTGGGACTTTGTTTTTGCGTGATGTGTCATGATGGTCTCCTTCAATCTTGAGTGCGGTGCCTTGGCCTCATCAACACGAAACGCTGATCCAAAGGCGTCGTGCGAGGCCTTCGCTGCACGCAATTGCCTATCCTCGATTCATGATCGATCTGGCACACAACCCATTGAGCATTATCAATCATGCAGCACACTTGGCACTTAGACTGGTCAGCGAGGTCAACGCGCCATTTGGTGTGTCTGACGCGACGATTTCCACCGCTTAGCGAGTGATGTGCAGCAAGGAAGGCAAGCCAATGAAACAGACAAATCTTCGCAACTACGGCCAGTTGTTTTTGGCGTCATTGACACTGGCTTTGTCGGTGCATGCGGGCGTCGCACAGGCCTTGCCCCGGTTTGGTAGCGAATGCATTGCCTGCCACGAAACCAGCACTGGCCCCGCTCCCGCCACAAGCACTGCCATCGCGCCTACGCCGGTGCCCGAAGTACGCGTGCCCCCGCTTTGGGAGACAACGGAAGACGCTGTGACCGACGAAAATACGCAAATCCTGCCAAAACCATCGCCACAGGTACCCCAGACCCAGGTTGCGCAACCAGCAAGCACGCCGACTACCCCCGCCGAAACCAGACCAGTTGCGGCAACTCCGTTGCAACAGCCGGGGCACACAGGACGGAATGCGCATAGAGATCCATTGTCGTTCGGACTGACCGTTGGGTTCTTGTCCAGCACGGACATTGAGCAACATCGGTCTAACTCCATCTTTCACGGGTCAACCGAGGCCTCCTTCTTCCAACCCGGTGCAGAGGGTGGCGGGGAAAATGAAGACACCGATCCGGAGGCGGGAAACCGGCTGCATCTGGGGGCGCTCGCGAACTATCAGGTCGGGCTGGGCAACAGGTCTTCCCTCACCTTTGGCGCGCGCGTGTTCCGTGATGATTTCATCGATGAAGACTTCCATCGCCTGAACGCCCGCCTGAGCGTCGGATGGCGCCAAAGATATGACGGGCAGATGCTGCGACTGACAACCTATTTCCAGCAAACTACCTTTGACGGCGATGCCGATGACCTCAACGATGACTTTGTAGCGCTTGGGTTTAAGGCGGACTACAACCGCGATCTGGCCAGTGGTGCGACATTGGTGGGCGCCCTGCACGTCCGTCAGCGCGACTATGATGGCGAAGACGACCCGCGCAAAGGCGAGTTCAGCTCGGCTCTTGGCTTGCGGCACATTGGGCCTGACCTGAGCAGCGAAGAGTTTGGCGTCGCCTTCGTGACCCGCAACAATGCCAGGCGGGAACGCAATCGCTATGACAGCCCCTCCGTCTATGCCTCGATGACGCGCCCGATCACCCCGACAACAACGCTTGGACTGTTTGGCGAGTTGGGCATCCGGTCTTACAAGGCAGATGATCCAACCGAAGGCGAAGCCCGGTCTGACAGTTTTGGCGAGCTTGGTTTTTCGCTTCAGGACAGCCGCCTGAACATCATGTCCGCATCGCCGCGTTTTTCATGTGCCTATAACCAAACCGTCTCAAACATTGAACGCTTTGACAGTGACGCGACATATTGCGCATTGGTGCTGGAAACTCGGTTCTAAGGCAGGCGCGGGCTGAGAAATGATTGGTATGCAGCGGCAACAGCAGTCGTTGAGGCATGCTTGAGCGATATCAATCACGGCGCATTTCGCATTGCTAGAATTGCAAGATCACAACTGCGCCATTGTCGCGGCAAGTGAAGAATACTGTAATTGAGAGGATACGACATGACACATTCAAAATGGCTCGCCGCCTTGGGCGCAGGAACCATGGCGCTTTTGTGGGCTTGTGCCCCAGCGCCGGAACCTAGAATTGGCGTCATCTATGCTGAACCAACATTTGACAAATTCGGCAATCCGTCTTGCCGTCCGGGCGATGTGCCCATCGGTGGGCCCTATACCGCGGACTTGCCGCTATGCTCTGTAATTGGAGGTGCGCCTGTTGATGTGGTGGCCGGTGTTGACACTGTGGATGATAGCAATGGTGTCGTGATCGTTGATCCAACTGATCCAAACGGGGGCAACCAGAACCAGAACCAGAACCAGAACCAGAACCAGAACAACAATCAGAACCAGAACCAAAACAACAATCAAAACCAAGTTGGTGGCTGATATGCGCGCCCCTTTGCTATGATCAGCAAGCAAAGGTTGGCCCGCGCAACGTTGACGACAGCGCGCGGGCTGTTGGTGCTGATCACGCTGTTTTGGGGAGGGTTTGCGCTGCTTTCGGGAATTGATCCCGACCGGGGCCTTCCATGGTGGCAAAACCTTACGAACGCCGCCCCATGGGTCGCACTTGCTAGCGTGGTTTGGATTACATTCAAATGGCCGCGCATTGGAGGCTGTTTGATCATCTTGCTTGGGGTGGCCTCGGTAATCTTCTTCAATGCATGGACCACACCCGTGGTCCTGTTTGGCATCGCACTTCCAATGTTACTTGCAGGGGGAATGCTGGTGCTTGGCGGTGTGCTTACTGTCAGATAGCCACGCCCTCGACTATTGAATGTCAGGATTGATTTTCGTCAATCCGCGTCTCTCAATACAAATCACAATTAGTGAATATGTTGGGGCAACGATGCCCTCACCCGCGTAATTAAGCGCGAGTCGGAGGAGAAACGAAAGATGGCCATTCCAATTAATCCAAGCGAAGTTCTGGACTTTGATCAACCGCTGAACACAGATCCTGATTATACAGCGGTGCATGTGTTCAGTACCGCTGATGTGACCGCGACATTTGATGGCGACAAACAAGGTGACGAGGGCGCAAATTACGTTGATTTCAGCGGTGCCAACGGGACTAGAGTCACCAAAGAAGGCGTCACACTTTACCCGATTGACAGCGAGTTCGGGTTTAACGTGACCGATTTTGTCGGTGCGGAAGAAAAAGTAATTGATGGCTCATATACCGAAGGCTGGGTCGGCGACCTGGTCGAAGGTGGCGAACAAATCGGCCTGGTGGTCTCGGACGCCCCGACAGACACGTTCAAGACCCCCGCTGTCCTTGGCACTTGGTTGACTGGATTGGGCGACAACAAGGTCAAAGCTTCGACTGAGCACTACGTGACAATGCAGAACATCCTGTCCGATCAGATGTTTCCCGGCGATCCAGACGCGGAATATCAGCTGGACGATGATCTGATCCTGCTTAGCCAGAATGAATTGTACGATGGACAGTATGTGTCGGACCTGTTGAATAATGTCAGAATAGACGCCGATGGCATGGAAGTCGCACTTGCGGTGGAGGACCAGGTCACGGACGCCAACCAAGATGGCGTTATAGACCTTAAGGATCTGCTGAACCCCAACGAATCCACGATTGAATACGACATCGCCTATGGTGACGACTACTCGGTCACGATGAAGGATGACGGCAAGCTGCTTTATCGTTGGGGCAATGCGGTCAAAAGGCCTAATGACGTGCGTCTAGATGTGGAACTGCCGCTTCCGGATGAATGGGAAGAGGTTGATAACTTCAGCTCGCTGAAGCCACTCTTCAGGATCATGGCGGCGGAACTGGTGATCCACCACACGATTACCAACAACCCCAATGATCAGGTCCGTCCCGAGGATTTCGAAAACGAATCCGCGATTGGTAAGTTGCCCACCTATGAGGAAGAGATCATCGGTGATCGGATCATCTGGCGCACCACCGATGATTACTATGCCGGGAACGGTGATCTCTACGAGGCTGGCACAATCCTGCGCGACACAGCACTGGTTGATGCGGTTGCCGGCTCCACCATTGTTGAGATCGGTGCGGCCTCCGAAGACCTAGAGATGGGCTTTACCAATGCATGGTACACCACCATGGACCGCGAACCGTTCGAGCCTGTGTTGAACGCCGATGGCACAGAATACATCACTGGTCCGCGCTGGCGCTTGCTGCCTGACAAGTACGGCCAAGACTTGCCCGGTGTCGTGATCCCGATCGATCCGGGTGATCCGTTGCCGGTCACCAAAGACGAGGAAAAGTACGAGGTTGGGGCCGAAACCCAAACCGTTCTGAACCTGCTGGATTGGGCCACCCCGATTTCACCGCTTGAGATCAGCGCAGGCTGGCAGAACAACGCCGGCCAAGTGTCGGTCAATGGCGTCAATATGACCAACGATCTGAACGTGGCCTTCTATATCAAAGGCGATGTGAAACCAGCGACGATCTATAGCACCGAAATTCTGCTGGACTATGAAGAGGTCGATCTGTTCGACGTTGGCACATCCATTGCTGGCACGGCTGAATCTGACTTCCTTGTCGGGATTGGCGAAAACACCTTCACAGGTGGCGGCGGTGATGACCTGTTTGTGCTGTCCTACGGTACCAGCGTCAGCGATGTTGTCACAGCAAGCGTGATCACCGATTTTGAGGTCGGCAGCGACAAGCTTAGCCTCATCGGCTTTGACGCTTTGGCCGGGTTCAATGTCGATTTACTCGAAGATCGCCAGTTGATCCAGCAAGGCGTCTCGGGCGATGATCTGACGATCTCAGTCGCCGATGGCACCGGTTTTTCGCTTGTGGCCACGCTGGAAGGGGTCGCCGCTGATCTCGGCGTTGGTGACAGCATCGAGGCGGGTGAAGGTTTGGATATTGCCGACAGCTTCCTGATTACAAACCCCGGCGATGGCACAGCCGGTGCACCAGATCAAAACATCATTACCGGGACTGAAATGGCCGATAGTCTGACTGGCACCCTAGGGGTCGATCTGATCTCGGGTCTTGGTGGGAACGACTACCTTTACGGCCTGGCGGGCGATGACGTGCTTGACGGTGGCGCTGGAACCGACTGGATTCACGGTGGCGCGGGCGCGGATGATTTTGTCTTCGCAGCCGGCAATGGGTTCGACATTGTCTATGACTATGAAGACGGTGTTGACCAGATCCAACTCGATGGCCTGCTGTTCAGCGACCTGACGATTTCGGATTACCGCGGTACTGGTGCCGCAATCCAATCCGGCATGGACGTCATGATCCTTCGCAATGTCGATTTCACCGCAATCACCGAAAGCGACTTCATCCCGGATGATGCTTTGTTGCTGGCCTAATGGCCGGATCGCGCTCTTAGAAAGGAAAGACCTTGTTGAAAATATACACCTTAGTTGCTTTTTCTGCATCAGCAGCCTTATTGGCAGGATGCAGCAATAACAGCAGCGACGATGGCACAACGACGACGCAAAACTACACATCCTTCGCCGAAATCCAGCCAGATGCAGCCACGATGCAAAGCACATACACCGACCCCAACGGCACGCTTTTGATGGGGATCACCCGTGCGACGGAAGCGCAAATTCCTGACACCGGAGGCGCGACTTATAAAGGTTTTGTCAATCTGCCTTTGTCCGATGGTGACCTGATTGGAGAGCTGACGATGGTTGCAAGTTTCAGTGCTGCCGCCGGAAGCATTGACAGTTCGGCAACCGGTTTCTTTCACGAAAACAATGGTGCCTACACCGGTACGCTCACTGGCACGGGTGCATTGGTCCAAGACGCGCCTCCGGGTGTGCCGCAGGTATCAACAGCTCTTGATGGGCCTTTGTCAAATGGTGGAACCGACTACACGACAAGCTTAGCTCTTGCCGGTGATATCGTTGCGAACGGCGCCGATCCGTATGGGGCCGTGGCAGGAACGGCAGACGGAAACGTTGGCACGGACGTCTTCCTTGGCGGTGTCTTTGCAGCCGAGCGGTAGCACACCGCTTGACCAGAAACAGGAACGCCGCCGCTGTTTCAGCGGCGGCGTGCCATACAAAAGCCAAGTGTGCAAAATCGTAACTCCTGCGAACATCCCCAAAAATGAACCACGCCGGTTTTGCCGGAAGCTCTTGCTCTTGAATAGGATGGAGCATCATGAACAAGACAAAGAAGAAATCTACGGTAAAAGTACGCGAAGGCGCCACGCGAGTGGTTTTGAATTGCGGAGGGCAGCATGAGAACCGTTGGGCGGCGATTACGTCGATGTCATCTATTTGACGTCAGCGAGGAACCTGCGTTTTGCCGCGCTTCTCTGCACCGGTCGTTGGAGGAGCCGTAGCAAAGTGTTGATTTGTCCCGGCTTCTCGATTGTTGGGCAAGTCCGCCGCGAAAAATCGGTTTGCAGTTAGTCAGGTTCGGCTCGTTTGAATGATCGCTTCTGTAACGCGCGCTGCCAATTGAACGACACTGCAAGAGCGAAAGCTGCACCGGCAAAAGGCCGCTCTGCCTTGCACACTCTGAATTCGCCTACCAAATGATTTTGCGGTTGCGTCGAAAGCCCGGCCTGACGGGCTGCACCGCAGCGCGGGCAAAGCCATCCTTTAATGACGAAGAGCCACGGACACCATTTCTATTGGATAGCCTGAGAGACTCAAACTGAGGTGCATTCGTCAACAAAACCCCCGCGTCTTTGAAACGCGGGGGTATAGGCCGTCACCTTCGGGCAGGAATAGGAAACGGCTAGTGCGTCACTGAATCCAGATCAACCGCGGGTATTTCGTACTCGTGGATATAATTCACGATGCTTCGCGCGTCATCAGCAGCTACGGTATAGGCGTCCAATGATCCCGCCGCATTTGCCTCTTCGCTTTCAAACACGGTATCGTAGACATTCACAACCGTTGGCACCCAGCTGCCATCTTCTTGCAAGACCAGAACTTCGGCTGTGACGTTCTGATAGGTGTCCTCGCGGCTATAGGTAAAGTCGGAGTAATCGATATCCGAATAGATCACCGATCCGACTGTCTGCGTGTTCACGCCAAGGAACGCATTGAGGTAGGCGATTTCATCCGACGTGAAAACACCGGTCTTGTCGGTTGCAGCAGCAAGGAACACGGCTGACGCTGCCAAATCCTCATCGGTCATTTGTCCATCAACGAGAAAATCAAACTCTGTTCCGGGCAGATCGTCCACGCCGGGGATCGTGCCGGTTGTGATAATCGCCGTATAAATCGCCAAATTCTCGAGTGGCGAGTCGATTGTTTTGGTCACTCCATCAAGGGTAAAGACCAGACGGCCTGCAGCGTCCGTGGTAAGATCTGTGGCATTCAACATCAGGTCCATGACTTCATGAGCCCGGTTATCAAGAACCGACACCGGCGCGCGGCTGACGTTCAGTCGACCAAGTTCGACCTCCTGTGTCAGGCTTTCATCCAGCGGATGGCCATCTTCGTCCAGCGCGATGGGATTGCCGTCGGCATCCAAGGGTTGCACCCAGCCTTCTGCAGTCAGGATCGGAATACCGTTGGCATCACGTGCAATAATAAAGAGGTCGCCATACAAATCGCCCTTCGTGGTGCCTGACGTATCTGGCTGACCACCGCCGGCACCATCTTTGCCGCCAGGTTCGCCCGCCCAGTCTGGCCGGTCAGAGTCCTCATCTACGCTTTCCCCGGCCATATCAAGAATGATGTCAGAGAACGTCGGACCACTGCCGCTGCCGCCAGATTGACCACTGTCAGATGGCACTTGTGGATCAGCCGATACCGCAGCGTTGCCAGAGCCAGAATTGCCGCTTTGTGATCCGGATGCCGAATTTGTTCCGCCGTGGGCAGCCCCCCCCGACGACTGCGTGCTTGGTGTCGTTGATGACGTCGAGTCCGCATTATTATCGGTCCCCCCGGAATTCTCGCCCTGGTTTTGATTGCTATTTCCGCCGCCGCGGTCACTCCCGCGGTCACTCCCGCCGCCACTGTCGTTTCCACCGCCGCCGCTATTCCCGCCACCGCCTTGGCCTTGGGCCTGTGCCGAGGAGGGCACAAAATCATCCAGCATGATCGGTGCGGTAGTCAGCATCAGTGCCGCAACACCGCACAGAGTGATCGTTTTTGTAAAGACACCTGAATTTGTAAGAATATTCATTGGTTCTCTCCTGATTTGTTGTTTGGCGTGGATCAGATGGATCACCGCCTCCACATCCGGCCAACTACTTCGGACCGATACTCAATTCGTGGTGATACAAATCTCTGATTAGGGCAGATCAACATATTCCAATTGACGAATATCAATTCGTGATTGCAAGAAATGGAATTCTTCTGAAACGAGGGCGTATGGCTCGAGGCATGCCTAAGCTTTCGATCATGCCATTTACCGAAGTGAAAACTCACCTGATCCGCATCACGATAGTTGCGACAGAACGCAGCGAAAGGTCGGTCTGAATGCTGCGAATGTCAGCATCGTCAAACGACCGGTCTGGAGAGGGCCGCTGCACCGTCGAAAATTGATGCCGCGCATGCAAATGTTTTCTGCGCTCGCATTGATTGCCACTGCACAAGTCCAGATTGTCCGCATGTGTGAGTTCACCATGGCTTGGAATTTGCAGTTGCAGCGAATGTCTCCTCTGACGGGCCGCACCGCAGCATCGACACGTGGTGGCCAACGGCAGCAATGGGCCGCCCCTTCAGACGGTCCGAAGATGCTAGATTTCAATCGCCTCGGCGATGGCTAGCGCGTCCTCAAGTTCGACGCCCAAATACCGGACTGTGCTGTCCATCTTGGTGTGACCAAGCAGAAGCTGAACCGCCCGCAAGTTGCCGGTATTTATAGATCTGGGTCACCTTTGTTCGCCTCATCGAATGCGTGCCATATGCGCTCGCTTCTAGACCGATCGACGTGACCCAATCGCGGACGATCCGCGCATACTGGCGCGTCGAGATGTGCAGGCGTTCATGGAACCGACCCGGCCAAAGGTGCTCCGACCCAACCATAAGTTCATCTTCCATCCACTTTTCGACCGAAGCGCGTGTGCCTTCGGATATCTCAAATCGCACAGGTTTTTGTGTCTTGCTTTGTAGCACCGATGCCCGTTCCTTGATCTGACCAAACGCCATGACGTCGACGACTTTCATTTTCACGAGATCACAGCCACGCAGTTTGCTGTCTATCGCCATATTAAACAGCGCGAGGTCTCGATGGTTCTCGGCCAGTTCAAGCCGAACTCGGATTGCCCAAACGTGTTTGGGCTTCAAAGGCCGTTTCTGACCAACGATCCGGCCTTTGTTCCAAGCGGGGCGAAGCGCGCGAATGGCTGGTAGGTTTGGTGTATCCATGACTGATCCTCCGATCCGCCATGCCCTCCACAACGACAACCAAGCGTTGACACGGTTTGATACCACAGCCGTTCGGCTTGCAGTCGTTCCTATCGAGACTGCGTCGCAGGACACGAAGTGTGTTTATTCGTCCGCAAGCGAAGTAGCGGATGGCTACTTTTCTTGTAATCTCTTTTATCTGGCCGATTGCGGTGCCAGTCCCGACGGGACCGCCGTGGGAACGATATGGGACCTGTCTACGGCCGAGGGGTCTGTCAGAGCTTCCAGAAAGACGATGAGTTGTTTTATTTCCTCGTCGGTCAGATGGATTGTGGGAAGGTCGTTTTCTGCCGCGATGCGTGATCTGAGTGCGGGGGATCGCATCACCCAAATGTCCCGAAGATCAAACGCCGCTTGCTGACCAGGGTCCAGCGGTGCATATCCGAAATCCGACCCGCGACCGGAAAGTCGCATGACATGGTCCAGGGAAGGCAAGACAAACCTGGGAAGTTCATAGCTTTTTAGGCTTTCCAAAGGGTTCAGATGATGGCGAACCATCCCCTCCAGATCAGCAAACGACCCGCTGTGGCCCCACGGACCGGTGAGAGCAACGTTCCGTAAGGATGGCGTCCGGAACGCGAACAGGTCATCAGCGTCTCGGCTGACCTGATACCGTCCCTCGTCCTCGGTTCGGCCAGCGAGACCTGTCTCGGCAATGTAACTGAAATCCCTGCCATGACCTTTGCCGGGGCCGATCTGCGGCATCGCGATGGCATGGAAGGCGTGGTCGGTCAGCAAAGGCCCGCTATGACACGACGCGCAATTCGCACTCCCATAGAACAACGATAATCCCGCTCTTGCATCCTTTGACAGGATCGAAATGTCACCGGTACGCAGCAACTCGTCGAAAGGACTTTCATCGGACCGGAAAGCGATTGTCTGAAAGGCCGCGAGGGCTTCGGCCAGGTGGGTATAGGCCACGTCATCTGCGCCTGCGACGTCAGGAAAGGCTGCGCGCAGCATGTCCAGATAGCCTGGCACCGCAGCGACACGTGCCGCGAGGATACGCCAGGCCTCCGCTCGATCTTCGGTGAAGGCGGCGTCTGCGACCGGGTTTTCGCCGAACTGCCCAGCCATTTCGATGGGGGAAGTTACAGGAAAAAAAGCCTGTGCGACCAAAACGTCCGATACGCCTTCCGGCAGTTCCTCATCTGCAGGGTTCCGGATGCGCATACCGTCTTCGATCCATTCCACCCGGCCGTCGTGGAACAGCGATACGTACTCGCGAGCGCCGATGTTCCACAACGGTTGCGCGTTGCGCGGTACGCGGCCCGTCACGGCAGTTTCGGTTCGGCGGTCCAGACCGGCCCCTGTGCCACCCTCGCCGATGCCAAGTGCCACACCATCGCCTGATCCCAATCTTGGATCGTGACAGGTCCCGCAAGAGATATTGCGGTTGCCCGACAGGATCGGATCGAAGAAGAGATTGCGTCCGAGTTCGACAAGCTGATCGCTGGGTGCGCTACCGTAGAGAAAGCTGCCATCAGACAATGGCGCGGGCAGTTTTGGTGCATCTCCGCCTGATGTTGCGATGGTCGTAATGCCCGCAATGGCGAGCAATACGGACTGCAGGAGAGACTTGCGAGCAAACATGGACTGATCTTTCTTTGGAACTGGTCAAGACTGTGTGATCGACACGACGTGTTTGAGCAGCAGCAAGACATCGCCTGTGTAGTAGGGCTGGCAGGGGTGGCTCAGGACCGGTGCGCTTTCGACAACCTTATACCCCAGCCGCCGATAGAGCCGGACCGCGCCAGTATTTTGTGCGTAGACCTGAATGCTGACTTCAGTGAAGCCTGCATCGAGGGCTTGTTTCTCGGCATTGGCCATCAAAGTCGTGCCAATCCCACATGCCCGCGACCCGGCACGCACCGCAAGCGCATTCACGTACCAAGTGCCAACCGACTTCGCCTCAAGCGTAACAAACGGCACAATGGGTGCTGGCAGATCGACTGACGCGCTCTCCTCTGCTGACGTAATCGGGTAGCTAAGCACCATTCCCAGAACGTGGCCTTCGCGTTCAGCTACAATGGCATTCTTGTAAGAAAATCCACCTTGTTCGCGGCGCGCACGCGCCGTGCCGACATCTAGCGGGGTTCGGTCGCCTTCGGCACTCTGTGCCCACAGCCATGAGGGGATGCCTTCACCGGCGATGTCGATAAGGCGGGCGAGGTCCTCACCATCCTCGTGTCTCGCCGGGCGCAGTGCATAGTCGGTAGTGTCTTTCATGGTCTCTCTCTCCGTTTACCTGTCCCCATCCGCCTAGCGGCGGACAGGGGTTTCTCGATTTTCATCAGGAGGCAGGCAAGGCGACCTGATCGATCGGCCCCACCGGCACACCCGAGTCCCATTCGGTGTGGTCGGTTTCGTCGATGTGCCCGAAGTAGCTGCTATGCCAGCTTTCAGCTTGATCCTCCGGCGCGATTGAAGCGTGCTCTTCTCCCGGGATTTCAATGGAAAGACGCACACCGAAGCCATCGGTCATCCCTAGCAAGGTTTGCGTCATCTCAGCGCCAACATGGGCGTATGCGCCGGTTCCTCCGGCGATGGCGCGGGGTCCGGCCACATCGACATCCGCCAGTTCAGCACCCTGGTTGATCAGGATCTCGCCGCTGTCGAACTCAAAGACCTGGCGCGAGATGACCCAGGCGCCGGTCAGCGTGCGCACACCGTCGCCTACAAAGAATCCATCGCATGTCCAGCGACCGATAACCTTGTCGGGGAAGGCAGGGCTGCCATCGGCAAGGGTGCCTTCAGCGCCACCATCGAGGGTGCCATCTTCGTAGATGTAGCCCTGGGTCACGAAAGCATTGCCGTAGGCGGGCATCCCGTCGTCGAAGACCGGTTCCGATGCGAAAACAAAGCGGGTGAGATCTTCGGCGACGTCGAAGGACATCGGCGCGCCCTCGGCCATCGCAAAGCCGGCGGAGGCCAGAAAGGCCAGGGTGGAGAGAGTTGATTTGAACATGTCTTTTCCTTTCAGGTGTTCAGCTTTGTTCAGTCAAAGTCACAGAACGCTTGCAGGGGTTCTGCAGGCGGCTGTTGGGATGCGGACGCAGGAGCGCCCGGTATTTCGGTAGTTCAGGTTTTGGTCGCCTCGCAGATCGCAGCGACGTGGCGGTGATCTGTGCCGCAACAACCGCCCATCACGGTCAGGTTCGGCAAAAGGACCGAGAGGCCCGCATAGAGTTGTCCGAGCTCAACGGGATCGCCATCATCAAGCGTGTCAGCGGCGTCGAGCTCCGCATGGCTCATGCGCGAGGCATTAGCTCGCAGTCCCATGATCCTCCGCGTCCAGTCGCCGTGCAGGACATGGGCAAAATGATCCGGATGCGCGCAGTTGATCATGAAGTACGCCGGATAGGTGTCTGTCGCCTCATCCACCGCGCGGACCGCGTCACCAAGAGTTTCGCCGGAAGGCAAGCGCCCGTCGGTCTCGACCGTGAAAGCAATGGCAACCGGAAGCCCAAACGTCTTGGCAGCGCTGGCAATTCCAATGGCCTCATCCGCGTAGGTCATTGTGATCGCTGACGCCATGTCTGCGCCAAATTCACTGAACCAACCAACCTGTGCGGCGTGATAGGTCTCGGCCGCCTCTGCCGTCAGAACCCGTGCCGGCGCATAGCCGTCATCCTGTGGGCCGATCACTCCGTTCACGACAAAGGGGCTTTCGCCGGTTTCGAAACGATCTCGCAAGCGGTTCAATGTGCAAATGGCCTCGCGATGGACGGCGCGCAATGCATCCTGCGACAGACCGATTTCCGCCGCCCACCGGGCGCTTGCCCGCCATGTAGGCGTATCCATGATGAAACCGCGCTTGGCCTCGACAGCGATCCGGGCGAAACGCTCCATATAGGCGTCCATCGCGGCGATCCCCGCATCGGTTTCGAGCGCCTTGAAGGCGGCAAAGAGCGGCAGGTCGATCCCGTCGTGGAAGATCAGGGTCGTCTCCAACCCGCCATCTGTGATCATTTTCTTTCCTGCCAGCTGCGGCAGTGCGTTGCGGTATTTCATGGTCTGTCCTTTCTGTTGGACAAGGACCTATGCGGTAATGGGACGCCGAGCTTGAGGATGGTATGAGAAGAATCTGAGATTTTGCCGAGCTTTCACCAAGAGCCGGAAAAAGGTAGCTTTGGGCCATGCACGTTTTGCTTTCTGATATCACGGTCGACTTCGACCGAATGATCGCCGTCCATGGGGACGAGACCCGGCGACTGACGCGTCAGTCGGCAGGCATCCTGAAAGCACTGGTTTCAGCCGATGGGGATGTTGTCACAAAAGACGATCTGATCACCGATGTCTGGGAGGGGCGGATCATCACGGATGCAACACTTTCGACGGCCCTGAAGGAAGCCCGTCGCGCGGTGGGCGATACAGGATCAGAGCAACGCATCATTGAAACGGTTCATGGCGTCGGGTTTCGTTTGGCGGTACCTGTTAACCACGGATCGACCGTCGCAGGCGCACAAAGGAAACCCCCGGTCATTCTGGTTCTGCCCTTCCGCAGCCTCAGTTCGGCGGACGACAGCTGGATCGCAGACGGTTTCAGCGAAGAGATCACGTCGCACCTCACGCGTTTCCGAAACCTGCGGGTCCTATCTCACATGACGGCTCTGCACATTCAGACAAATGGCATCGACCAGGCCGAGATTGCGAAGACCTACGGCGTAGATTTTCTAATAGAAGGCAGTTTGCGCCGCTCACCCGAACGCTTGCGCGTTACGGTGCAGGTCAGTGAGGTTTCGACAGGCGAGATCGCGTTGATGGAACAATTCGACCGGTCCGGCGATCTTCAAGAGATCTTCGATATCCAGAATGAGATTGGTCTCCTGACCGCCGGGCGCATCGCCTCCCAGCATGGCGATATCGGGTCGCGCGTCCGACGGCGCGCTGCCAGCGGACAGACCCAAACCTGGGATGTTTACGCCGCAGTCGCGCAGTTCTACGAGTTTTACAAGACCTACGACCCCAAGCTCCATTTTGAATTGCGAGAGCGTTTGCCCGTCCTGCTGGAAGCCGACCCCGAAGCCTCAGATGGGTGGGCAGCCTACGCTCTCGTTCTTTTGGAGGAGAAGCGCCATCACCTGAACGAGCGTCCCGGCGTGAATGCTCCACAACTTGGGTTGGATGCAGCACGGCGCGGCGTAGAGTGCGATCCTCAAAGCGGATTTGCCCGCATGGCGCTCGCTCTTTGTCAATTCCACACAAGTGACCTTCCCGGGTTTCGGGAAACCGCGAAAGTTGCGCTGCAACTCAATCCGGGCCATGCCGATGTTCTGTCCGAGATCGGCCATTGTCATGCTTTTCTGGGCGAGTTTGATCATGCGATACCACTTCTGGAAAAGGCCATAGACCTCAGCCCTATTCACCCGGGCTGGTATCACTACGCCCACGCCTGGCGGTTCGCGCTTGGTGATTTCTGGCAGGCAGCACTACTGGAGATCGAAAAAATCCCGATGCCGGGGTTCCCCTGGTACCACGCGCATCAGGTCTGGTTTCACGCGGAGTTGGGAAACCTCGAGGCCGCGGAACAGGCGCGAGTCGCACTCCTCGAAATCCTTCCCAACTTCGAGGCAGATATCCCAAAGGAAATGGTGTTCAACTACTTCACCGGTCCACTAGTGCGAAAGGCGTTTGACGGATGGAAGAAAGCAGGGCTTGTAGTCCATCTTCCGCCCGAAATGGCCGATCTGCCAAAGCCCGTACCAGATTGACGGATCGTCCAATCTCTGGAGATGACCTTGTCACCAGGCACTTCGATCCGGATTTCTTGCACACGCAGCGAAAGTCCGGAAATTGGACTGCAGTTGCAGAATCGTGGCAATGCGCAGGATGTCGGCTTTGGGCCGATGTGCGTAACTAGGTTCGAGGTGGTGATGTAGCCGATGCTGCGCCGCATCCGATGACCGGAGGGAGTCCAGAATGACCGATGCTGCAAAATGTACAAACGGCGAGTTTTCTCCCGACGTCACTTGCATTCGGATTCCTGTTCGAATTTACCAGTAAGGTGATGATGGCCACGCCTTGGCAAAAACGTATGGGGGGATGACGAATTGTGAGCGAGTTAGTTTTGGCCTGCATTGCATGTCAAAGTGATTTATCCAAGAGGTTAGTTCCAGTGATGACGGCCGAATTGGTAAAGGTTTCTGTCAATCAAAACATGCTGAAGACTTGGTCTGTCATGAAGCATGGATTTGTGGTTTTTGTGAACGATGAGGTCAGACTTGCAATCAATCTGCAAAATAAGTGGGATATGGAGGAATCCGACGTTTGGATGAACCCAGAGGACCTTGCCGAACACGTGAAGTTGACAGACGATTATTCGACCAACTGCTGTGGCCCGGATGGAATGGAGGGACCTAACCGTCGGTGTAAATGTGGTGAGTTGATCGGCTCCGAAGAGAGCGAGTGCTTCCAGTTGGGCATATTTCGCCCGGACGAGGCAAAGACATACTGGAAATCGCTATGACTATTGCAGTTTCTAAGCAGACCTAAGACGTCCATGGCACGAAATTCCGCATCCGGCCATTCGTGCCAATTCAGTCAATGTCTGAAAAGTCCCGCTGACCGGCCAGTCCTGCCCGGAGATCGAATGTCTGGTTCGGGCTGGCACAAGTCATCTGACCAAAACCATCAGATGTCAGCAGCGAGCCCACATTGACCAATGCTGCGGTCTGAACGAATGACCGCTTTGCGGACGTCGGGACCGCTTGCAGCTTAGATCCGGACTGAGCCCACGGATCAAACGCCGCAGCCTGATCGGATGTCGCTACTGGAATTGGCATGAGAGTCCGACTGCGATTTGGTCAAGCTCTTCAAAAAGTGAGAACAGCCTCCACTGCTCTGGATGGCGATGGCGGGTGCTTGGCTGGGGCAGCCAATTGTTGGACCGCCCCATCACAATTAACCGCTCATCTTAATGTCACTATGAAATCAGCGACTTCGTCACGCACGGCGGTTGCGGCTTCAGATGCTGTCAGGAGCCAGGCGTTGAATTCGTCCAGAGGGATCGCATCCGGGTGCTGTGGGATATCGGTGCGCGACAGATAGTCACCGGGTACATAAAACGGCGCAAGGCCGGGGCCGCCGAATTCGGTTTCATCACCCATCATGAAATCAATCGCCAGACGCGCGGCAGCAGGGTTGTTGGGCTTGTCAGCAATCGCCAGGATCGCAGGAAAGATGATGCCCGGGGACGGCTTTACATCGTTGGCGACTTGCAGTGCCCAGCCTTCTTCCTCGTTGTCACGCCGGTCGGAATAGCTGGTGAAACCAAGCGGTGGGTTTTCCTGACCAATGGCGCCTACGGCTGCGTTCACGTCATCGGTTGAATCAACCAGAACAGGGTCATTGGCAAAGAAGTCCGCAATGAATTGCTGGCCTGCGTTTTCCACACCATCCAGCACGATGGGTCTGCCGAACTCCTCTTCGTAGGCGGCAGCCATCTCGTCCGCGTGCAGGAAAATCTGGGTCATTAGGTCAAGGTAGTCTCCGCGCTTGAGCGGATCGACCATAAAAACACGGCCGCGCCATTCATCACGGGTGAGGTCCCAAAGGCTGTCCACAGGTGGGCCGTCTGGGTGGGCTTCTTCATTATACATCAACACTTTGGTCGACAATCGCTGGGTGAGGATCGGATCGCGCAACGCGGGCGGTACACGGTCGATAATACGCGGCGGAATGTAGGGCTGGATGATGCCGCCGTCGAAGATTTTCACCAGAACCACAGGTGTGTCCGAGATATAAATCACGTCGGCGTTTGTGATGAAGTCTTCGCTCTCTTCAATGAGAAGTTCAATTTGTTCCGTCGATGATATGTCGAAGCCCTTCATATCTATGCCGGGATAGGCCGCCTCAAACGCGGCCTCGACTTTGCCGATTCGGCTGGTGAAGGAATAGACTGTCACCGTGCCCTCCGCCAAGGCGAGCGGCAGCAGCTCTTCCGGGGCCATCTGGTTCAGTTTGTTGATCTCGTCCAGCGTCTGCGCCATCAGCGGCGCGGGCATGGCGAGTATGGCTGCGGCCATCAGGTTTCTTAGCGTGTTCATAAATGTGTCCTCATACGACGGATACTGACGGACCGTCTTGACACGTCTGTGTCAGATCCGTGTTGATTTGGGTGTGTTTGGTTGGCTGTCGCATCAGTTGCGTGCGACGACATCCCGGACCCAGAC